>NZ_CP199423.1:0-3742798 GCF_052568415.1 Halomonas sp. E14
GTGTCGCTTGCTCTCTGGCAACAGTGCCTGGACTATCTGCAGGACGAGCTGAATGCACAGCAGTTCAACACCTGGATTCGACCGCTGCAGGCGGAAGAGGGCGAGGCCAACGAACTGCATCTGCTGGCCCCCAACCGCTTCGTACGGGACTGGGTAGGGGACAAGTATGTCAAGAGAATCAACGAGCTGCTGCGCGAATTGGCGCCGGCTAAACCTCCCCGCGTGATCCTTTCCGTTGGCAGCCGCCGCGCCGTGGCGCCCAAGCCTCAGCCGCGCGAGCTCGGTGCGCCGGTCTCCGCCAGCCCCCGCTCGCCGCTGGCGCCCGCGGTTCAGGTGCCGCCCCGCGGGGATATCGGCGACGAGCGCGAGATCGATCAGCTGCGTGAGGAAGCCGGTGGTCGCCGGGGCGGCGGTGAGCGGGAAGTGCAGGTCGAAGGCAGCCTGAAGCACAGCAGTGGCCTCAATCCCGCCTTCACCTTCGAAACCTTCGTCGAGGGCAAGTCGAATCAGCTGGCCCGTGCGGCTTCCCGTCAGGTCTCCGAGAACCCGGGCGGCGCCTACAACCCGCTGTTTCTGTACGGCGGCGTTGGGTTGGGCAAGACCCACCTGATGCACGCAGTCGGCAATGCGCTGGCCGGGCGGCGCGAGAACGCCCGTGTGGTCTACCTGCACTCCGAGCGCTTCGTGGCCGACATGGTCAAGGCGCTGCAGCTCAATGCGATCAACGACTTCAAGCGCTTCTATCGCAGCGTCGATGCGCTGCTGATCGACGACATCCAGTTCTTCGCCGGCAAGGAGCGCTCCCAGGAGGAGTTCTTCCATACCTTCAATGCTCTGCTCGAGGGTGGGCAGCAAATGATTCTGACCTCCGACCGCTATCCGAAGGAGATCAGCGGCGTGGAGGAGCGGCTCAAGTCGCGCTTCGGCTGGGGGCTGACGGTGGCCATCGAGCCGCCAGAGCTCGAGACCCGCGTGGCCATCCTGATGAAGAAGGCCGACCAGGCGAAGGTGGATCTCCCCCATGATGCGGCCTTCTTCATCGCGCAGAAGATTCGTTCCAACGTGCGTGAGCTGGAGGGAGCGCTGAAGAAGGTCATCGCTGACTCGCACTTCATGGGCAAGCCGATCACCCAGGACTTCATTCGCGAATCGCTCAAGGATTTGCTAGCGCTGCAAGACAAGCAGGTGGGAGTCGACAACATTCAGCGCACCGTGGCCGAGTACTACAAGATCAAGCTGTCGGACCTGCTTTCGAAGCGTCGCTCACGCTCGGTGGCGCGACCGCGACAGGTGGCCATGGCGCTGGCCAAGGAGCTGACCAACCACAGCCTGCCCGAGATTGGTGACGCCTTCGGCGGCCGCGACCATACTACAGTGCTGCATGCCTGTCGTAAGGTGCAGGCCTTGCAGGAAGAGAGCGCGGACATCCGCGAGGACTACAAGAACCTGCTCCGGCTGCTGACCAGCTGAGCGGAGGGGTTCGCCGCCCATGACGCCAACGCCCGACCCCTTTCTACAGGACTAGACGTGGAGCCGAGATGAGATTTTCCATAACCCGCGAGGCCCTGCTCAAGCCGCTGACCCTGGTAGCCGGCGTGGTGGAGCGTCGCCAGACCCTACCAGTGCTGTCCAACGTGCTGATCCAGGTGGATCACGAGCAGGTGGCGCTGACCGGTACGGACCTCGAGGTGGAGCTGGTCGGCAGGACGGCCGCCTCGCAGGTAGACGTTCCCGGGGCCGTGACGGTGCCGGCACGCAAGCTGATGGATATCTGCAAGTCGTTGCCCGATCAGGCGGAGCTGCAGTTCAGCCTGGAGGACGGGCGTGCCGTGCTGCGCAGCGGCCGCTCCCGTTTCACCCTGTCGACGCTGCCGGTAGCCGAGTTTCCCAATATCGAGGACAGCCCCGGCGATGTGGAACTCAGCCTGCCGCGCGGGACCCTCAAGCACCTGATCGATGCGACCTCCTTCGCCATGGCGCAGCAGGACGTACGCTACTACCTCAACGGCATGCTGCTCGAGCTCCGGACCAACCTGGTGCGCACCGTGGCCACCGATGGCCATCGGCTGGCGGTCTGTTCCCGCCCGGCCGAGATCCAGGTGGAGCCGGCACGCAAACTGATCGTGCCGCGCAAGGGCGTGCTTGAGCTGGTGCGCCTGCTTGACGACAGTGACGAGCCGGTCACTCTGACCCTGAGCGCCAGCCATGTGCGAGCGCATACCGGCGATTTCACCTTCACCTCGAAGCTGGTCGATGGCAAGTTCCCCGACTACGAGCGCGTGATACCGCGAGGCGGCGACAAGGTATTCATCGCCGAGCGCGCTGAACTGCGCCAGGTGCTCTCGCGTACCTCCATTCTCTCCAACGAGAAGTACCGCGGTGTTAGGCTGCACCTGAAGGAGGGCAACCTTCAGGTGATGGCCAACAATCCGGAGCAGGAAGAAGCCGAGGAGAACGTAACGGTCGAATATGGTGGTGATGCGTTGGAGATAGGTTTCAACGTTGGCTATCTCATCGATGTGCTTAACGTGCTGGATGAAGATCGCGTGCAGATGACGCTCGCCGATTCCAACAGCAGTGCGCTGTTGGAAGAGCCGGGCGGGGGTGATGCGCTGTATGTGGTCATGCCCATGCGCCTCTAGCCTCTTGGGCGGCGCTGACGGGGCGACCCTGGCTCCACGGCGCTTGCTCATGGCCCGATGAATGTTGATTAAGCAATTAAAAATCAATGGTTTGAGAAATCTCGGGGCGGTGGCTGTCGAGCCATCGCCTGGTGTCAATCTCATTGTCGGCGCCAACGGCAGCGGCAAGACGAGTCTTCTCGAAGCCATCCATCTGCTCGGCATGGGGCGCTCCTTTCGCACTCGCCAGCTCAAGCACGCGATCGCTCACCATGCCTCTTACCTGACGCTCTTTGCCCGGCTCGGCGTCGACCCCCCTGCCACGATCGGCCTGCGACGCACTCGGGATGCCGCCGAACTCGAAATCCGCATGAACGGCGAGCGTATCGACCGCCTGGCCCGCCTGATCGAGGCCTTGCCGCTTCAGGTCGTCAACCCCGATGCCTTTCGCTTGTTGGAGGGGCCGCCAGCGGGGCGGCGTGAGTTTCTGGACTGGGGTGTGTTTCACGTGAAACACGACTTCTACGAAGCCTGGCGGCGCACGCGGCTGGCCCTCAAACATCGGAACGCCCTGCTCAGGCATGATAGAATGGACGCCAAATCGCTGGCTGCCTGGGAGCGCGAGCTGGCGCACTGGGGCGAGGTGGTGGATCGCATGCGGCAGGCGTGGGTGGCCGATTTTGCCCCCGTGTTCGAGGAAACCTTGAATCAGCTCGTGGTGCTGCCTTCGCTCAGCTTGCGCTACTCGCGGGGCTGGGACAGTCGGCGCACGCTGGGCGAAGTGCTCGAACAGTCGCGCCTCACCGACAAGCAGATGGGATTCACCCAGGTTGGGCCGCAGCGCTGCGATTTGCGGCTGCGTGTCGGCGGCGTGCCGGCGGTAGAAGTGCTCTCACGGGGCCAGCAGAAGCTGGTGGTTAGTGCCCTGAAGCTGGCCCAGGGTAAGCTGCTGGAGCAGAAGACGGGTCGCTCCTGCCTCTATCTGGTGGACGACCTTCCGGCCGAGCTGGATCCCGCTCACCGCCTCGCCTTCTGCCGCCTGCTGGAAGCGATGCAGTGCCAGGCATTCATTACCAGTGTCGAACACGAAGCCCTGTCCGGCGCATGGCTACCCAGTACCTCCGTCGCCATGTTTCACGTGAAACAGGACAGCCAAGGCCTGGGGCAGCTAGTGCCGCAGGCACCGTTAGACTTCATCACGGAGTAGTCAATGAGCGAACAGGCTTACGACTCATCGAGCATCAAGGTTCTCAAGGGACTGGATGCCGTACGCAAGCGTCCTGGCATGTACATCGGCGACACCGACGACGGCACGGGGCTTCACCACATGGTGTTCGAGTTGGTGGACAACTCCATCGATGAGGCGCTGGCCGGTTACTGCAGCGAGATCCGGGTGGTCATTCATCCGGACGAGTCAATCACCGTCAGTGACAATGGCCGCGGCATCCCCACCGATATTCATGAAGAGGAGGGGGTGTCGGCCGCCGAAGTCATCATGACGGTGCTGCACGCCGGGGGCAAATTTGATGATAACTCCTACAAGGTCTCGGGTGGGCTGCACGGCGTCGGCGTTTCGGTCGTCAACGCGCTATCCGAAGAGCTCAGGCTGACCATTTGGCGGGCAGGCCAAGTCTACGAGCAGATCTATCGGCACGGTGTGCCCGATGCGCCGCTCGGCGTGGTCGGCAAGTCGGAGAAGACAGGTACCCGGGTGCATTTCCGGCCTTCGCCCGAGACCTTTGCCAATATCGAATTCCACTATGACATCCTGGCCAAACGCCTGCGTGAACTTTCGTTCCTCAATTCTGGCGTGGCGATTCGGTTGGTTGATGAACGCAGCGGCAAGGAAGAGCTGTTCCACTACGAAGGCGGCCTCAAGGCCTTCGTCAACCACCTCAATAGCAACAAGACCGTGCTCAACCCGGTCTTTCACTTCGAGGCCGAGCGTGAAGACGGCGTCGTGGTCGAGGTGGCGATGCAGTGGAGCGACTCCTTTGCCGAGAATATTTTCTGTTATACCAACAACATACCGCAGCGCGACGGGGGCACGCACCTGGCCGGCTTCCGTGCCGCGCTGACGCGTACCCTTAACGGGTACATCGAGTCAGAAGGGCTGCTCAAGAAGTCCAAGGTGGCCACCTCGGGTGACGACGCTCGTGAAGGGCTCACGGCGATCATCTCGGTGAAGGTGCCTGATCCGAAGTTTTCTTCCCAGACCAAGGACAAGCTGGTCTCCTCCGAGGTGAAGACAGCCGTCGAGCAGGAGATGGGCCGCCTGTTCTCGGACTACCTGATCGAAAATCCCAACGATGCCAAATCCATCGTCAACAAGATGCTGGATGCGGCGCGGGCGCGCGAAGCAGCGCGCAAGGCGCGTGACATGACACGCCGCAAGGGGGCGCTGGATATCGCCGGGCTGCCGGGCAAGCTGGCCGACTGCCAGGAGAAGGACCCCAGCCTCTCCGAGCTGTTCCTCGTCGAGGGTGACTCGGCAGGTGGCAGCGCCAAGCAGGGGCGCGACCGTCGTACGCAGGCGATCCTTCCGCTCAAGGGCAAGATTCTCAACGTCGAAAAAGCACGCTTCGACAAGATGCTTTCGTCCGCCGAGGTGGGCACCCTGATCACTGCGCTGGGGTGTGGCATCGGGCGCGAGGAGTTCAACCCCGACAAGCTGCGTTATCACTCGATAATCATCATGACCGACGCCGACGTCGACGGTTCGCACATCCGTACGCTGCTGCTGACCTTCTTCTTCCGCCAGATGTCGCAGCTGATTGAGCGCGGACATGTCTTCATTGCCCAACCGCCGCTGTACAAGATCAAGCGTGGCAAGCAGGAAACCTACCTCAAGGACGAGCAGGCGCTGGTCGATTACCTGACGACCACGGCGATGGATGGCGCCAGGCTCTACGTCAATCCGGACGCGCCGCCGGTGACCGGCACCCAGCTCGAGGCGCTGGTCGGGCAGTATCGCGACGTGATGAAGCGCATCGACCGTCTGTCGCGAGTCTATCCCATCGAGGTGTTGCGCAAGGTGGTGCATGCCGCGCGCCTGGAAGGAGAGGCGAGCCTGAAGGATCGTCTCACCATGCAGAACTGGCTTGCTTACCTGCAGCAGGAAATGGACTCCCTTGTCGCCTATGAGGGCGGTCCACGCTATACCTTCCGCCTGGAAGAGGACCGCGAGCGCGAGCTGTTCCTGCCGGCGGTGACGCTGACGGCGCATGGCGTGAGCACCGACTACGTTTGGGGCATCGACTTCTTCACCAGCGCTGACTACCGCGCCATGGCCGCGCTGGGCCAGACGCTTGAAGGCCTACTTGAAGAGGGGGCCTACGTGGCCCGCGGCGAACGCAAGAAACCGGTGGCAACGTTCTACCAGGCGCTTGAATGGCTGATGGGTGAGGCTCAGCGCGGCCTGTCCGTGCAGCGCTACAAGGGTCTGGGCGAGATGAATCCCGATCAGCTATGGGAGACCACCATGGACCCGGAAACTCGCCGCCTGCTGCGGGTGACCATCGAAGACGCCGTGGCCGCCGACATGATGTTCAACACCCTGATGGGCGACGAGGTGGAGCCGCGCCGAGCGTTCATCGAGAGCAATGCGCTGGTGGCCAACCTGGACGTTTGATCGGTTTGTTTCACGTGAAACATCGCTGCCTGGCAAGACACGGCCGACCCCGAAAGGGGTCGGCTTTTTTCTAATGGCGGGTGCCAAGCCTGGGTTGGTCCGTTCGGATGGTGCTAGGCGCTCAAGCCTGTGTCTGGTGCAGCAGCCAGTCGACGAAGGCGGCCAGGTCGTCGAAAACCAAGGCATGCTCCAGGCCGATGCCCTTGGCTTCCGTGCGGCTGCCCTTGCCGGTGCGTACCAGCACCGAACGGCAGCCCATGCGCTCGCCCGCCTGCAGGTCCCGCAGGCTGTCCCCGACCATCCAACTGCCTGACAGCGTGTCGAGCCGCAGTGCTTCCCTGACCTGTTCCAGCAGGCCCGGCAGCGGCTTGCGACAGTCGCATCCGTCGTCGGGGCCGTGCGGGCAGTAGGCGATGTGCGCGATGCACCCCCCCGCCTCGCTGACGAGCCGATGAAGCTCACCGTGCATTTCGGCCAGCGTGGCTTCGTCGTAGTAGCCCCGGGAGATGCCTGATTGATTCGTTGCCACGGCGACGGTCCAGCCGGCTTGTGACAGCCTGGCGATGGCTTGGATGGCGGTGGGGTAGGGCACCCACTCCCCGAGGGTCTTGATGTAGGCGTCGGAATCGTGATTGATCACGCCGTCGCGATCGAGGATGACGAGACGAGAGGCAGCGGGCATCGGCACACCAACTAGTGAAGTATGCATGAAGTGTTTCACGTGAAACATGAGGTGCCAAGGCCGGTGACATGGTTTCACGTGAAACATGGGAAAAGGAAAAGCCGGCCGAGTTGCCTCGGCCGGCTTTAGCTCAGGAGCAAGGCCTACTGTTGAAGCAGCGCGATATCGGCCACTTCCAGGAACAGGGCCTGAAGCCCGGCCAGCAGCGCCAGGCGGTTGCGACGGGTGGCTGCGTCCTCGGCCATGACCATGACGTCATCGAAGAAGGTGTCCACCGGCGAGCGCAGCCCGGCCAATACGTCCAGCGCCTCGCGATAGCGCCCTTCAGCGAATAGCGGCATCACCTGGCCACGGCTGGCTTCGATGGCATCGAACAGGGCCTGCTCGGCCGGTTCATGCAGGTGGGCGGTGTCGACCTGACTTGCCACCTCGTCGGCCTGCTTGGTCAGGATGTTGGAGACCCGCTTGTTGGCAGCCGCCAAGGCCGCGGCTTCCTCGCGCTGGGTGAAGGCATGTACGGCACGAAGACGGCGGGCAAAGTCGAGCGGGCGGGTCACGGGGCGCGCCCGTACCGCCAGGTAGACCTCGGCCGGAATGCCTTCGTCGGCCGCCCAGGCACGGAAGCGGTCGAGCATGTAGGCCAGCACTTCCTGCACCAGGTCCTCGGCGTAGGGCAGCTCCTGGTGCTGCGCCGCTGCCAGTTCGAGCAGCTCGCGCAGGTCGAGGTCCAGCTCGCCCTTGATCATGATGTTGAGCACGCCGATGGCGGCACGACGCAGGGCGAAGGGGTCCTTGGTGCCGGTGGGCCGCTGACCGAGGCCGAAGATGCCGGTCAGGGTGTCGAGGCGGTCGGCCAGCGCCAGCGCTTGGCCGGTGTGCGAGGCGGGGATCTGGTCGCTGGCGAAGCGGGGCAGGTACTGCTCCTCCAGCGCTTGGGCCACCTCGCTGGGCTCGCCGTCATGGGTGGCATAGTAGCGGCCCATGATGCCCTGCAGCTCGGGGAACTCGAGCACCATCTCGGTGACCAGGTCACACTTGGCCAGCTCGGCGGCACGCCGTGCCTGGGCCACGTCGCCGCCGATGCGGCCGGCGATGAAGGCGGCCACGGCGGCGCTGCGGTGGGCCTTGTCGGCCAGGGTGCCAAGCTGCTGCTGGAACACCACGTTGGCCAGGCCGGGGATGCGTGCCGCCAGCGGCTGCTTGCGGTCGGTGTCGTAGAAGAAGGCGGCGTCGGCCAGGCGGGGGCGAATGACCTTCTCGTTGCCTTCGATGACCTGCTGCGGATCCTGGCTGTCGATATTGGCGATGGTGATGAACTGAGGCTTCAGCCGGCCCTGTTCGTCGATCAGGTGAAAATACTTCTGGTTGGCCTTCATCGACGAGATCAGGCACTCCGCAGGTACCTCGAGGAAGCGCTCGTCGAAGGTGCCCGACAGCGCCACCGGCCATTCCACCAAGCCGCTCACCTCGCTGAGCAGCGCCTCGTCGATCACCGCCTGGGCCTCCTGGACCTCGGCCTCGGCCAGCACCTGCTCGCGGATGCGCTCACGGCGGCGCTGGCGATCAGCCAATACCCAGGCTTGCTCCAGTGCGGCCAGGTAATCGTCGGCATGGGCCAGATCGAAGGGCTGCGGGGCGTGGAAGCGGTGGCCGCGTGTGGCACGGCCCGCCTCGAGCCCCAGCACCTTAGCCGGGACCACCTCGTTGCCATAGAGCATCACCAGCCAATGCACGGGGCGGGAGAATTCGATGCGTGAGGCGCCCCAGCGCATGTTCTTCGGTACCGGCAGGGCGGCGATGGCCTTGTCGACGATGGCCGGCAGCAGGCGGGTGGTGGCCTCTCCCTGCTGCTGCTCGCGGTAGCCGAGCCAGGTGCCCTTGTCGGTCTCCAGGTGGATCAGGTCGTTCACCTCCACGCCGCACGAGCGGGCGAAGCCCTCGGCGGCCTTGGTTGGCTGGCCGTCCTTGTAGGCGGCGGCAAGCGCCGGGCCGCGGCGTTCGATTTCACGGTCGGGCTGCTTGTCGGCCAGTTCGGCTACCTGAACCGCCAGGCGGCGCGGCGTGGCATAGGCGCGCACGGCACCAAAGGCGATCTCGGCCTCGGTCAGGCCGCGGCGAATGCCCTCGGCCAAGGCATCGGCCAGGGCGTCGATGGCACCCGGCGGCAGCTCCTCGACGCCTAGCTCGATCAAGAGGGTATTGGCAGCCATCAGGTGTCTCCCTGTTCGGTGGCGGTCTCTTTGGCCAGCAGTTCCTGGCGCAGGGTCTCGGGGGCCAGCGGGAAGCCCGCGGCCTTGCGCGAGGCGTAATAGGCATGGGCCACGTCGCGGGCCAGGGTGCGTACGCGCAAGATGAAGCGCTGCCGTTCGGTCACCGAGATGGCGTGCCGGGCATCCAGCAGGTTGAAGGTATGTGAGGCCTTGAGCACCTGCTCATAGGCCGGCAGCGGCAGGCCCGCCTCGAGGAGCTTGTTGCACTCACGCTCCTGATGGTCGAAGGCGTTGAACAGCTCCGGCACAGCGGCATGTTCAAAATTGTAGGCCGACTGCTCGCGCTCATTCTGCAGGTAGACGTCGCCGTAGGTGACCTTCGAGCCGTCCGGTGCGATGGCCCAGACCAGGTCATAGACGCTGTCGACGTTCTGCAGGTACATGGCGATGCGCTCGAGGCCATAGGTGAGCTCACCGGTGACGGGGTAGCACTCCAGGCCGCCGGCCTGCTGGAAATAGGTGAACTGGGTCACCTCCATGCCGTTGAGCCAGATTTCCCAGCCCAGGCCCCAGGCACCCAGGGTGGGAGATTCCCAGTTGTCTTCGACGAAGCGAATGTCATGCACCAGCGGGTCGATGCCGAGGTGTTCGAGCGAGCCCAGGTAGAGCGCCTGCAGGTCGGCGGGGGAGGGCTTCATCACCACCTGGAACTGATAGTAGTGCTGCAGGCGGTTGGGGTTCTCACCGTAGCGGCCGTCGGTGGGGCGACGTGACGGCTGCACGTAGGCGGCGTTCCAGCTCTCAGGCCCGATGGCACGCAGGAAGGTAGCGGGGTGGAAGGTGCCGGCACCGACCTCCATGTCGAGGGGCTGAAGCACCACGCAGCCTTGCTCGGCCCAGTATTGCTGCAGGGCGAGAATCAGGCCCTGGAAGGTGGACACGTCTGTCGTCGACCCGGAGGAGGTCGACGTGGGTGTCGAGAGCGTCTGCGACGGGTTTGACGAGAGAGTCATTGCGATGCACCGTTGGCCATGAATTCACAGGGCGTCAAGTATACAATCACAGGCACATCGGTTATAGGCGCAGCGCTGCGCCCCCAGTGAGGTTCACAATGATCGTAGTGACAGGCGGTGCCGGCTTCGTCGGCGCGAATCTGGTCAAGGCCCTCAACGAACGTGGGCGGCACGACGTGCTGGTCGTCGACGACCTGCGCGACGGCACCAAGTTCGTCAACCTGGCGGATTGCACCCTGGGCGATTATCTCGACAAGGACGACTTCCGCGCTCGCGTCGAGGCGGTGCTGCGCGGCGAACCTTCGCGTCTGCCGCCGATCGAGGCGATCTTCCATGAGGGCGCCTGTTCGGATACCACTGAGTGGAACGGGCGCTTCATGCTCGACAACAACTTCGAGTACTCGAAGGTGCTGCTACATTTCTGCCAGCAGCAGGGCATTCCGTTGCTCTACGCCTCGTCGGCGGCGACCTACGGCGGCAGCGAGGTGTTCTGCGAGGAGCCCGAGTACGAGAAACCGCTCAATGTCTACGGCTACTCCAAGCTGCTGTTCGACCAGTACGTGCGCCAGCGCTGGGATCAGCTGACCAGCCAAGTGGTGGGGTTCCGCTACTTCAACGTCTACGGCCCGCGCGAGCAGCATAAGGGCAAGATGGCCAGCGTGGCCTATCACAACCATACCCAGGTCTCGGCGGGGCAGGACCTCAAGCTGTTCGGTGCCTGGGACGGCTACGAAGCAGGGATGCAGAGCCGCGACTTCGTCTATGTCGGCGACGTGGTCGACGTCAACCTGTGGTTCCTCGACCATCCCGACAGGTCGGGCATCTTTAACCTCGGTACCGGTCGCGCCGAGCCGTTCAAGGCCATCGGCGAGGCGGTGATCGACTTCCACGGCCGCGGGCGCATCGAATACATCGACTTCCCCGACGAGCTCAAGGGGCGCTACCAGAGCTATACCCGGGCCGATATCTCGCGCCTGCGCGAGGCGGGCTACGACCGTGAGTTCCGCACCGTAGCCGAAGGGGTGCGCGCCTACCTCGCGTGGCTGAACGGGACGCGGGGATGAGTCAGGCCTCTGCGCCGGCGCCCCGTTTTCTTGTCGTTGGCCCCTCCTGGGTTGGCGACATGGTCATGGCCCAGAGCCTATTCATCACCTTGAAGCAACGCTGGCCGGGGTGCCGTATCGGCGTGGTCGCGCCGGGCTGGTCGCAGCCGATTCTTGAGCGCATGAACGAGGTCGACGAGGTGGCTACGCTGGACGTCGGCCACGGTGAATTCGGCTGGGGCAGTCGCCGTACCCTGGCGCGGTCGCTGCGTGGCCGCTTCGATACCGCCATCGTGCTGCCGCGCTCGTGGAAATCGGCGCTGGTGCCGCTGCTTGCTCGCATCCCTCGGCGAATCGGCTTCACCGGCGAGCAGCGCTATGGGCTGCTCAATGATCGCCGCGAGCTCGACAAGACGGTGCTCGACCAGACCGTCAAGCGCTTCGTGGCGCTGGGGCTCGACGCTGGCGAGGCGCAGCGCGGCGACGTCGCCATTCCCCGGCCGCACCTGCGGGTCGATGCCGACAACCTCGCTGCGCTGCGCGTGCGGCTGGGGCTGTCCTCACGCCCCGCCATCGGCATGATGCCGGGCGCCGAATACGGCCCGGCCAAGCAGTGGCCGCTGCCGCACTTTCGTGAGCTGGCCGGGCGCCTCACCGCGGAGGGCTTCGAGGTACGTGTGCTGGGTGGGCCCAAGGACGTCGAGGCTGGTGCCGCCATCGCCGAGGGGCAGGCGCAGGTGCACAACCTGTGCGGGCAGACGCGCCTGGCCGATGCGGTCGATCTACTCGCTGATTGCCGGCAGGTGGTAACCAACGACTCTGGACTGATGCACGTGGCCGCGGCGGTAGGCACCCGCGTTCACGCGCTTTACGGCTCGTCATCACCAGCCTATACGCCGCCGCTGACCGACAAGGCCGAGATTCACTACCTGGGCCTTGGCTGCTCGCCCTGTTTCGAACGCACCTGCCCGCTGGGGCACACCAACTGCCTGGTGCAGCTCTCGCCCCAGCGCGTGCTGGCCGCGCTGCTCGGTGCCGGTGAGGCGGTGATCGCACGCGGCTGACGGTTGTTCACTGGACGTTGGCGGGGCGCTCTCCGGTGGCGTCGGTGGGCGTTTCCACCACCTGAGCGTGCTCCTCGGTGACGGGCTGAGGCTGCGGGGCGAGGCCTTCCCAGAGGCGCTCTTGCAGGGCGGTCTCCTCGCGCATACGCACGTTGATCTCGGTCTTGCTATAGGCCTCCAGCAGCGTCGGCTCGCCGGAGAGCAGCGAGACCCCAAGCCCGGCCCGGTGCCAGTCGATGGTGAAGCCCATGGCCTCGAGCACGGTGGGAAAGACATCCACCATTGAGGCTTCGCGGCTCTCGCGTCCCACGGGAATCCCCGGCCCCAGCAGCATGAAGGTGTTGTCGCGCTCGCCCTGAATCAGCTGCTCCCAGGCCGAGACGCGCATGGTCAGGTGATCGCTGGCCACCACCACGACGGTGTTGTCGAGCAGCCCCTCGGCCTCGGCCCGTGCCAGGAAATCACGCGCCAGCCAGGCCGAGCACTCCACGGAGTAGAGGATATCGATGCCATCGGACTCCCCCTGGCGATCGACGCAGGCCTGGGCCGGGTAACCGCGGGGCGCGTGGCCCGCGATGGTCAGGTTGACCAGCCCCCAAGGGCCTTCCTCGGCGTTGAGGCGGCGCAGCTCCTCGAGGCTGAAGTCGTAAAGCGAATCATCGTAGAGGCCCCAATTGTTGACGTAGCTGGGATCCTCCAGCCGCGGCAGGAGCTCCTCGCGGCCGAGCACGGTGTCGAAGCCGTGCCCCTCGTAGAACAGCCCCTTGCCGGCAAAGGCGGTGCTGGCGCCGCCCAGGTAGCTGAGCCGGTAGCCCTGTGCCGAGAGCAGGTCGCCCAGGCAGTCGACGCCGGGCACCACCTTGTCCAGCGGCGTGAACTGGCGGTCGTGCAGCAGCCCGGCCGGCATCAGCGGCGTGCCGCACTGGCTGGCAATCATGCCGGCCATGGTCCAGCCGGTGTTGTCGATCTGCCGGACCCCTTCGAAGACCAGGCCCTGCTCGCCGATGGCGTCCAGGTCGGCATAGGCGTCGCCAAAGCGATCGCGGTCGGCGTAGGTGCGCTCGATGCTTTCCAGGTACATCAGCAGCAGGTTCGGTGGTGTCTCCGGTGCGTCGAGAATGATCGGCGTGACGTACTGGCGGCTGAGCCAGGCGCCGTCATCGGTGACGATAGCCGCCCCGCGCTGGGTGACACCGTAGAGCAGCGGGTTGCTGACCAGCAGCAGCAGGGCGAGGAACGGCTCGATCCTGCGCCAGCGCACGTCATGGCGGATCAGCCAGGTGATGCCGGACAGCAGCCCGAGCATGGCGCAGGTGTAGAGCACGGCGGCGCCGATGCGGCTGATGCCGCCGTGATCGGTCATGCCGGCCTGCAGGTGGAAAAACACCGCCCCGAGATCGACGATGCCGAAACTCTCGGCCAGGTAGACGTAGAGCCCCCACAGCGCGACGGGCAGCACCGAGAAGGGCCAGCGACGGCGGGTCACGGCGGGCCGGTCGGTGGCACTTGCGCCCCACTTCAGCCAGGCGCCCAGCGCCACCCAGGCGGCGGCTACCGGCAGCAGGCCCCACTGGGGCAGCCGGGTCAGCACGGCAAGGGCATAGCCCAGGCATAGCCCGATAACGGTCAGCGCCCACCAGCGCGGGTGTTTCAAGGTATCAAAGGGTAACGAGATCGACATGGTCCTGGCACTGGCATGAGTTCAGCCATCAGCTTAACAAGCTGGGCAGGTTTTGCCTCACCGCCATGCCTGGCGGGTGGCCGCGGGGCGGTTTGCCGCCATCGGGGCGGCGACAGTACACTGAGGCGCCCTGCTGGAAGGAAGGACGTCCCATGAGCGTGGCCGCGGTTCTGATCGTCAAGAACGAAGAAGCCAACCTGCGTGCCTGCCTGGAGACGCTGCGCTGGGCAGACGAGATCGTGGTGCTGGATGCCGGCAGCGAGGACGCCAGCTGCGAGATCGCCCGTGAATACACCGACAAGGTGGCGGTGAACGCCGATTGGCAGGGCTTCGGCGTGCAGCGCCAGCGTGCCGAAGCCCTGGTCGAGAGCGACTGGATCCTGATGGTCGATGCCGACGAGCGGGTCACCCCTGAACTGCGCGACAGCATTCGGGCGGCGATGGCAGGCGAGCCGGCCATCCATACCCTGGCGCGCCTCTCGTGGTGTTTCGGCGACTTCATTCGCCACTCCGGCTGGTACCCCGATCGGGTCGCCAGGCTCTACCCCCGGGGCAAGGCGGGCTACGATGCCGCCCTGGTCCACGAGAAGCTGCAGAACCCCGCGGGGCTGCCGGTCAAGCTGCTGCAGGGCGACCTGCTGCACTACACCTATCGCGACCTGCGCCATTACCTCGAGAAATCGGCCCATTATGCCCAGGCCTGGGCCGAGCAGCGCGCTGCGCGCGGCAAGCGTGGCAGCCTGTCGGCCGGGGTCGTGCACGGGCTTGGCTGCTTCCTGCGCATGTACCTGCTGCGCGCCGGCTTCCTCGATGGCCGCCAGGGGCTGCTGCTGGCCCTGCTATCGGCCCACTCCACCTTCGCCAAGTATGCCGACCTGTGGATCAGGACGCGGACGTCTCCGCCGCCCGATGACTCAGCAGCGTGACGATCGCCGCCGCCGCGGCGTCGAGATCGATCGCCGCCATGTCGCTGTCGGCGGCGCCGTCGGGCGGGCTGAAGGCAAGGCGGCGCGAGGCCTCGTTGCAGGTCTGCCAGCGCAGCGCCGTGGCCGAGCGGCGGGCCGGGTAGAACCCTGCTGTGGGGCGGTTCAGGCAGGCGGCGACATGCAGCGGTCCGGTGGAGCCGGCGATGAACAGGTCGGCGCAGGCCAGGGTCAGGGCGAAGTCGGCCAGGCCTGGGCGTGGCGGCAGCACCTGCGCCTGCAGGCCTTCGGCGCACAGCATGGCGCACAACTGCTGCGCGGCCGGGGCCTCGCCGGGGCCGGCGGTCAGCAGCCAGTGGGGGCGTGGCGCGTCGGGTGCCAGGCCCTGCTCCACGGCGACGGCCAGCGCGGCATAGCGGTCGGGCGCAAGATTGACCGCCGAGCCGCCGCTGCCGGCGTGGAGGAACAGCCAGGGACGCGACGCCGCAATGCCCAGCTCGGCGGCAAGCGCCTCGCGCCTGGCCGCCCGGGTACCGGGCGGCAGCGGCCAGAAGGGCGGCGCCGGGCGCGGGGCTGGCGTTCCCCCCAGGACGGCGACCAGGGCCTCGGCCAGCTCGATGTTGTAAAGGTATTCCGGCTGCGCGGAGCGTGACCTGCGCTGCACGATGCGATGGTTGTAGAATAGCTGCGCCCACTTGGTGGCGGGCGCCAGTCGATGGCGGATGCCGGCACGCCAGCCCAGCCAGCCGATGCGCGGCGTGGAGAAGAGCGTCAGCATGGCCGTGAAGCGTGCGCTGCGCAGCTCGGCGAGCAGCTCGCGCTGGGCGCGCCTGCCGGCGTCGGGGCCGGGGTCGAGGATGACCTCGTCGATCCACGGGCAGCAGCGGGCCAGCGGCGCCGTATAGCTCGGCACCAGCACGCTGAGCCGTGCTTCGGGCAGGGCGGCCTTGAGGCAGGCCAGGGCCGGCCAGGCGAGCATGAAGTCGCCGAGCTTGTCGTTGCGTACCACCAGGATGCGCAGCGGCGAATCCACGGCGTGGCCAGCGGCCACGGGGGAAGATGATGTCATCTGGGCTCCCGAGCCCCGGTTGACCGACGAAGGAGACAGCCTTGGCGAACAAGGTCATGCACCTCTGCCTCTCGGACGGCTGGGGCGGACTCGAAATGTATCCAGCGCGGATTATACCCGAGCTACGGCGCCAGGGGTGGGAGCCCCACGGCCTGGCGCTGGCCGGTTCCCGGGTGGCGGAGAGCCTGGCGTCGGCCGGTATCGAACCGCTGACGCTGCCTTCGCGGGCGCGCGCGCTCTTGCAGGCGGGCCAGGTGCTGGCTTACCTCAAGCGCCATGGCATCGGCGTGCTGCACTGCCACAAATCCAGCGACCTGCGCCTGGGGGCGCTGCTGGCGACCCTGCGGCCGAGCCTCAAGCTGTTCTTTACCGACCACATGGGCGTGACCCGGCCAAAGAAGGACCTCTACCATCGCTGGGCCTACGGCCGCGTCACGCGGCTCTTCTCGATCAGCGACGCCACGCGGGCGCGCAACCTGGCGGCCTTCCCCCTGCCGCCCGAGCGCATCCGCCGCCTCTACCTGGGCATCGACCTTGCCCCCTATGCCCCACGGCTCGATGACGCGGCGCGGGGCGTGCTGCGCCGTGCGCTCGGCACGGCGCCCGGCGAGGTGGCGATCGGCCTGCCCGGGCGGCTGACCGACGGCAAGGGCCACGAGGTGTGGCTGGAAGGGCTGGCCAGGCTGGGCGAGCTGGCCCCGGCGCTCGCCTGGCATGGCGTGCTGATCGGCGGCCTGACGGCCCGCGAGGGCAGCGACGAAGCCTACGTGGCGCGGCTGCGCCAGCGGGTAACGGCGCTGGGGCTGGAAGATCGCGTCACCTTCGCCGGGTTTCGCTCCGACCTGCCGCGCCTGTTCGAGGCCCTGGACATCGTCTGCGTGCCCTCGCGCAACGAAGCCTTCGGCCTCACCGTGGTCGAGGCCATGGCCGCCGGCAAGGCGGTTGTGGGCGCCGACAGCGGGGCGATACCCGAGCTGCTCGATGCCGGCTGCGGGCGGCTTGCCGCGCCGCAGTCACCGCAGGACTGGGCCCAGGCCATGGCGGAACTCGGCCAGGACGCGGCCCTGCGCGAGCGCCTCGGCCAGGCCGCCAGGCAGCGCGCCGAGGCGAGCTTCGGCATCGCCGGCCATGTGCAGGCCCTGGTCGAGGAATATGCCGGGCGGCACGATGCGGGGCGCGAGGATGGGACAACGAACGCTGGGGCGGACACATGAAGGCTTGGACGGATAAATGCGCCTACCTGAATCGGCGCGGGCGACAGTGGCTGGAAAGCGCGTCGTCGAGCGAGGTCGGGCGCATCCTGGTGATACGCCAGTGCGCCTTTGGCGACTACATGGCCACGCGGCCCTTCCTCGTCGAGCTGCGCCGCCTGTTCCCCCAGGCACACATCACCCTGGCCACGGTCAGCACCTACCGCTACGCCGTGCCGGAAGACCTCATCGACGAACTCTTCGTCCAGGATACCCAGGGCAGCCTTGGCGAGCAGTGGCGCTCGCTGCGCGCCCTGCCGGGCTACGACGTGCTCTTCGACCTGGCCGATACGGCTCGCTCGCGCCTGCTGACCTTCATGGCCACGGCCTCGATCAAGTTCGGCTTTCCCTATCGCTCCTTGTCGAATCGCCTGCTCTACGATGTTGGCCTGCGGCGCTCGAACTACCACTACGAGGCCGAGATACTGCTCGACTTCCTCAAGGTGATGGGGCACAAGCCCCGCTATCCGCTGGATTTCGCCCTGCCTGTCCACCTTGGGGCCGAGGCCGAGCCGACCATCGCCTATTTCCCCTTCGCCTCGGCCATGGACAAGTCGCTCTCCCTGGACGCCTGGCGTGGGCTGATCGCAGCGGCGGCGCATGAGCTTCCCGGCTACCGGCACGTCCTGCTGGAAGGCCATAAGCCGGAAGAGAACGGGGCGTTCCTGGCCGAGGTGGTGGCGCAGCACGCCAATGTCGCCATCCAGCCGCGCATGGCGCTGGACCGCCTGGCCGAGTGGATGACCCACGTTTCGGTGCTGGTGTGTGGCGATACCGGCGTGCGCAACCTGGCGCTCGCCACCCACACGCCGACCCTGGGCATCTTCTTTCGCACGCTGCCCTACCGCTATTGGCCACGCTACGAGAACTGCCACGAGGCCGTCTTCCATCGCGACGGCTCGATGCCGGGCAAGGCCGAGATCCTCCACGGCCTCGAAGATTTGCTGCTGCGGTGCTATTCCGAGCGCGGCGCGGCGCGCCGGCCGGAAGGCGGCGAATCATAGCCACGCCGGATCGCCGCCATGTGCTCGGCCGCGCCGAACTTGGCCAGCGAGCGCTCGAGGCGCGCCAGGTTGGCCTCGCGCCAGGTGCCGGGGGAACGCAGCCGGCAGCGGTCGAGGTCGATCAGCCAGACCTGGCCCTCTGCGTCGACGAGAATATTGCGTGCATTGAGGTCGACATGGTCGAGCCCGGCAGCATGGAAGCGCCGGAGGGTGGCGCCGACCCGTTCGAGCAGCGCCGGCTCGACGTCGGCCAGGCGTTCCGCCAGCGCCCGGGCGGCGCGAATGCGCACCGTGATCAAGGTCGCCGTGTAACCCAGGCCACCGCGAGTGACACCGGCGGCGACAGGCCGCGGTACCGGGAGCCCGAGCTCGTGGAGATGCGCGGTAAGCCGGAACTCACGGAAGGCGCGGGTGCGCTCGAGGCCGGTCCACAGGTAGCCGGCCTCGTTCAGCCTCGCCACCAGGCCGCCGCGGCGGTAGGGGCGCAGCACCCATTGCTCGCGCCCAGCATCGAGAAACAGGCTGCTGCCGCGCCCGGGGGCTTCGCCGACCACACGCCCGGCCTGGTGCCAGTGGGCGGGGTCGAACAGCAACGGGGCGATTTGTGGCGCCGGCTCGGCGTCACATACACTGTCCGCATCATATAGAATGTACGTCTTACCCGTCTGACATGTTGCCAAGTGCATGAAGCATCCTCTGCCCGCCCAACCGCGCCATATCGCCGTGCTGCGACTCTCTGCCCTCGGCGACGTCTGCAACCTGGTGCCCACTGTGCGCGCCTTGCAGCGCCAGTGGCCCGAGGCACGCATCACCTGGATCATCGGCAAGGCGGAACACAGTCTACTGGCCGGTCTCTCGGGGGTCGAGTTCGTGGTCTACGACAAGGCCTCGGGGGTTGCCGGGATGCGCCGGCTGTGGCGCGAGCTGGCCGACGTTCGCTTCGACGTGCTGCTGCACATGCAGCAGGCGCTGCGTGCCAGCGTGCTCTCGCTGGGGCTCAAGGCCAAGGTGCGGGTGGGCTACGACAAGGCACGGGCCAAGGATGCCCAGCACTGGTTCACCCAGCATCAGCTGGCGCCGCACCCGCGCGCCCACGTGCTGGAGTCGTTCCTCGACTTTGCCCGCCTGCTGGGCGTGGAGGACCTCTCGCTGGAGTGGAACCTGCCGATACCCGAGGCGGCCCGCGAGGAAGCCGTCGCGCTGACCGGCGACTCGGCCTACCTGCTGACGAGCCCCTGCGCCAACCCGCGGCTGCGCAATTTCCGCAACTGGTCGGCCGAAGGCTACGCCGCGGTGATCGAACACGCCTGGACCCAGTACGGGTTGAAGACGGTGTTGACCGGCGGCGGCAGCACCCAGGAGCGCGAGATGGGCGAGCGCATCGCTGCGCTCACGAGCCCGGGCACGGTGATCGATGCGATCGGCGCCACCTCGCTCAAGGGGCTGCTGGCGCTGATCGCCGGTGCCCGGGCGGTGATCGCCCCCGACTCGGGCCCCGTGCATATGGCCAACGCCATGGGCACGCCGGTCGTCGGGCTCTACGCCACCACCAACCCCGATCGCGCGGCACCCTATCTGTGGCGGGATTACGTGGTCAATCGTTACCCCGATGCGGTGCGCCATTACCTGCACCATGAGCCCGATGCCATCCCCTGGGGCCAGCGCGTTCGCCACGCCGACGCCATGTCCTTGATTCGCATCGACGATGTCGTACAACGGCTCGACGCGCTGCTGGCGCGCCCCGCCCCCCGCAAGGAAGAGGAAGAATCCGATGAAGCTTGACCTGACCGCCCTGGAGCAGGCCTGTGTCCTGGTGGTGGGCGACGTCATGCTCGACCGCTACTGGCACGGCGCCACCTCGCGTATCTCGCCGGAAGCGCCGGTGCCGGTGGTGCGGGTGGAGGAGTGCGAGGACCGCCCCGGCGGAGCGGCCAACGTGGCGCTCAACATCGCCTCACTGGGTGCGCATGCGGGCCTGAGCGGCATGGTGGGCGACGATGACAACGCCCGCCGGCTGGCCAGCCGCCTGGAGGCGGCCGGCGTCGATACCTATTTCGAGAGCAGCCCGGGCATTCCCACCATCACCAAGCTGCGCGTGATGAGCCGCAACCAGCAGCTGATCCGGCTCGACTTCGAGGACGGCCTCGACGAGCTCGATACGAGGGGGCTGCTGGCACGGGTCGCACAGGGGCTGCCGAGCTGCCATCTGGTGATCCTGTCCGACTACGGCAAGGGCACCCTCAATCGGGTCGAGGAGCTGATCGCGCTGGTGCGCGGCGCCGGCAAGCGCGTGCTGATCGACCCCAAGGGCAACGACTTCGCCAAGTACCGCGGTGCCAGCGTGATCACCCCCAACCTGGCCGAATTCGAGGCCGTGGTGGGCCGCTGCCGCGACGACGCCGAGCTGGCCGCCAAGGGCGCGGCGCTGTGCGCCGAGCTCGAGCTCGAGGCGCTGCTGATCACCCGCAGCGAGAAGGGCATGACGCTGATCCGCACCGGCCACGAGCCGCTGCACCTGCCGACCCGGGCGCGGGAGGTGTTCGATGTCACCGGGGCCGGCGACACCGTGATCGGCGTGCTGGGGCTGGCATTGGCCGCCGGCCACGGCTTCCCCGAGGCCATGACCCTGGCCAACCTGGCGGCCGGGCTGGTGGTGGCCAAGCCGGGTACCGCCACGCTTTCCATCGCCGAGCTCTACACCGCCGTGCATGGCGACAAGCTGGCCGAGTTCGGTGTCATCGAGGAAGCGCCGCTGGTCGAGGCGGTGCGCGCCGCCCAGCTGCGCGGTGAACGGGTGGTGATGACCAACGGCTGCTTCGACATCCTGCACGCCGGCCACGTGGCCTACCTGGAGCATGCTCGCCGGCTCGGCGATCGGCTGATCGTGGCGGTCAACGACGATGCCTCCATCGCCCGGCTGAAGGGCCCCAAGCGGCCGATCAACCCGCTGGCGCGGCGCATGCAGGTGCTGGCCGGGCTCGGCGCGGTGGACTGGGTGGTGCCGTTCAGCGAGGATACCCCGCAGCGCCTGATCGAGGCGGTGCTGCCCGATGTGCTGGTCAAGGGCGGCGACTATCGCGTCGAGGAGATCGCCGGGGGTGAGGCGGTGCGCGCCGCCGGCGGCGAGGTGAAGGTGCTGGGCTTCGAGGACGGCGTCTCCACCACCGCCATGATCGCCACCATCCTCGACCGCGAGAGCTGATGGCCGGGGCGCCGCCGCGCTGGCCCCGCTGGCTCTATTCGGCGGCGCTCTATGCACTCGCCCCCTTGGTGTGGTGGCGGGTGTGGCGTGAGCATGCGCTTACTAACCGCCGCCGCGAGCGGCTCGGCCTGATTCCCCCGCCGGCCGATGACCGGCCCCGGCTGTGGCTGCACTGCGCCTCGGTGGGCGAGGTGCTGGCCGCCCGTTCGCTGATCGAAGCGCTGCTCGAGCGCTATCCGCGGCACCGGCTGGTGGTAACCACCATGACCGCCACCGGTGCGGCGCGGGCGCATGCGCTGATCGAGGCGCAGCGCCAGGTCGGCGACCCCCAGCGGCTGCAGCATTTCTTCCTGCCCCTCGACTTTCCCGGCGCCGCCCGGCGCTTCGTCGCCCGCCTGCGCCCGGAACTTGCGATCTTCTTCGAGACCGAGCTGTGGCCCAACCTGCTGGCGGCCTGCCGCCGCCGGGGGGTGCCTACGGCGGTGGTCAACGGGCGGCTTTCGCCCCGGGCGTTCCATGGCTACCGGCGCCTGCGCCCGCTGATGTCGCAGGTGCTGGGCCGGCTCGACTGGCTGGCGGCCAAGTCGCGTGAGGACGCCAAGCGCTTCCTGGCGCTGGGCATGGCCGCCGACCGCACCGAGGTGGTCGGTTCGCTCAAGTACGACCTTCGCGTCGATGCCGAGAGCGTGGCGGCGAGCCAGCGGCTATGCACCCGGCTGGGCGCGAGCCCAGTGTGGGTGGCGGGCTCCACCCACCCCGGCGAGGACGAGCAGCTGCTGCAGGCCCATGCGCGCCTGCGCCAGCACTACCCCACTGCGCTGCTGATATTGGTGCCGCGCCACCCGCAGCGCTTCGACGCGGTGGCCGCCCTGTGCCAGCAGCGCGACATGGGATTGGCGCGGCGCTCGCGCCAGGAGTGGCCCGATGCGCGCACCGCGGTCTACCTGGGCGACACCATGGGCGAACTGATGGTGCTCTACGGCGCCGCCGACCTGGCCTTCGTCGGCGGCAGCCTGGTGCCGGTGGGGGGGCACAACCTGCTGGAGCCGGCCGCCATGGGCGTGCCGGTACTGAGCGGGCCGGAGCTGGCCAATTTCGCCGACGTGGCCGAGACGCTGCGCCAGGGCGGCGCCTTGATTGAGGTGGCGGACAGCGAGGCACTGGCCGACACCCTGATCACTCTGTTCATCGACGAGGCCGAACGGCATCGCCTGGCTGACGCCGGGCTGGCCGTGGTGGCGGCCAACCGCGGTGCCCTAGAGCGCACCCTGAGCGGCCTGTCGCGGCTGCTACCGGGTAAGTAAGCGCCCGCTAACGTCTCAGGCCGGGGTCAGCCGTTCCACGCCCTGCTCGGTGCCTAGCAGCAGGATGTCGGCGCCGCGGGCGGCGAACAGGCCGTTGGTCACCACGCCGACGATGGCGTTGATCCGAGCCTCCATCGCCACCGGATCGGCGATCATGAAGTCGTAGCAGTCGAGGATCTGGTTGCCGTTGTCGGTCACCACGCCTTCACGGTAGACCGGGTCCGCACCCAGCTTGACTAGCTCGCGCGCCACGTAGGAGCGCGCCATGGGGATTACCTCCACCGGCAGCGGGAAGGCGCCGAGCCGCTCGACCCGCTTGGAACCGTCGGCGATGCAGATGAAACGCTCGGCACAGGCGGCCACGATCTTCTCGCGGGTGAGTGCTGCGCCGCCGCCCTTGATCATATGCAAGTGAGCGTTCACTTCGTCGGCGCCGTCGATATAGTAAGGCACCGTACCCACATGGTTGAGCTCGAAAACCTCGATGCCATGGCCCCGCAGACGCTCGGCGCTGGCCTCGGAGCTGGCCACGGCGCCTTTGAAGTCGTCGCGCAGCCGGGCCAGCTGGTCGATGAACCGATTGGCGGTGGAGCCGGTGCCGATGCCGAGCACGGTGCCACGCTCGAGCCATGGTTCGATTTCTGCAATGGCGGCGGCGGCCACGGCGTCCTTCAGTTCATCCTGGGTCATTGTCATGCTCGCTGTCAGTGGGGGCGAAGGCGCCCATTATAGGTCAGCCCGGCCGCGTTGCCGACGCGGCGGCTGGACGGCGGCGGCGCCGAAATGCTACCAATAGGGGTTTGCCGCAGTTCAGCAGAGGCTGCCCCCTCCCGCGCCACCCCCCTTGGAAGACCAGGATGCTCGAAGCCACCGTCAAGAAGATCCTTCAGGCCCGCGTCTACGAAGCCGCCTGCGAAACGCCCATCTCTCCAGCCCCCTTCCTGTCACGGCGCTTCAACAATCAGATCCTGATCAAGCGCGAGGACCTGCAGCCGGTCTACTCGTTCAAGATTCGCGGCGCCTACAACAAGATGGCTCAGCTCAGCGAAGCGCAGAAGGCCAAGGGCGTAATTGCCGCTTCAGCCGGCAACCACGCCCAGGGGCTGGCCATGGCGGCCAAGCAGATGGGCGTCAAGGCGGTGATCGTCATGCCGCGCATCACGCCGGAAATCAAGGTCCAGGCGGTGCGCGCCCGGGGTGCCAAGGTGGTGCTCAAGGGCGACGCCTTCGATGCGGCGGCCGAGCACGCCCAGGAGCTGATCGCCGAGCATGGCTACACCTACATTCCCCCCTTCGACGACATCGACGTCATCGCCGGCCAGGGCACCGTGGCGATGGAGATCCTGCATCAGCACAGCGGCCCGCTCGATGCCATCTTCGTGCCGGTGGGCGGCGGCGGGCTGATCGCCGGGGTAGCGGCTTACGTCAAGTACCTGCGCCCGGACATCAAGGTCATCGGCGTGGAAGCCGAGGACAGCGCCTGCCTCAAGGCGGCGCTGGCCGCCGGCAAGCGCGTCACCCTCGACCAGGTCGGTGTGTTCGCCGAAGGCGTGGCGGTGGCCCAGATCGGCAAGGTGCCGTTCAAGATCCTGCGCGGGCTGGTCGATGAGGTGATCACCGTCAACGCCGACGAGATGTGCGCGGCGGTCAAGGACATCTTCGACGACACCCGGGCAGTGTCGGAGACGTCCGGCGCGCTGTCGCTGGCCGGGCTAAAGAAATACATCCAGCAGACCGGGGTCGAAGGGCAGACGCTGCTGTGCATCAATTCGGGGGCCAACACCAACTTCGACCGCCTGCAGCACATCGCCGAGCGCACCGAGCTGGGCGAGCAGCGCGAGGCGATTCTGGCGGTGACCATCCCCGAGCGCCCCGGCAGCTTCAAGAAGTTCTGCCGCACCATCGGCAAGCGCATGGTGACCGAGTTCAACTACCGCTACGCCGACCCGGAGGCCGCGCACATTTTCGTCGGCGTGCAGGTCAAGCCGGACGGCGAGGACCGCCAGCTGATGATTGAAAAACTGCGCGAGGCGGGCTACCCGGTGGTCGACCTCACCGACAACGAGCTGGCCAAGCTGCATATCCGCCACCTCGGCGGCGGGCGCCCCAAGGAGCACTTCGACGAAGAGGTCTACCGCTTCGAGTTTCCCGAGCGCCCCGGTGCGCTGATGAATTTCCTCACCCACCTGCCCCAGGACTGGAATATCTCGCTGTTTCACTACCGTAACCATGGCGCCGCCTTCGGTCGCGTGCTGGTTGGCATGCAGGTGCCCAACGGGGACCGTAGCCACGTCGAGGAGTACTTCGACGAGATCGGCTACCGTTACTGGAAGGAGTCGGACAACGACGCCTACCGGCTGTTCATGGCCTGATCCGAGAGACTGAAACGTCTAGTTACATTGGCTTACGTCAAAAGGAAGAAATGGCTTAGGTTTCATCTTGTAATCCTCCGCTGTAACGGTTGTCAGCCTACTGGCGGAGGCCCTATAGTCTGCGCTGTCGTGGTACCTCCGCGGCTATTTACTTACTGCGGACGTCTGGGAGCAGGTATGAAACGAAAGCCCGATCTGATCATGGCACTGGTGCTGGCCTTCGTCGTCGGCGTGGTGGTAACCGGCTACGCCCAAGCGGTAACGGGAAGCTGACCGGCAAGCAGTGCCATGGCCAGATAGACAAAACCGGCCGATGCCTTCGCATCGGCCGGTTTTTTTATGCCGGTGCCTCTCTCGCTGTGCCCCGTCGGTTAGCTGGGCCGCAGCACCCGAGCATCGCTGGCGATGATGTCCAGCGGCACGTCCCAAGGGGCGTCCGGCAGGCGCGGCACGCGCTGGCACTCGTGGGCCAGCCCGATCAGCGTCGGACGAGGGCCGGGGCGCCGGGTGAAGGCCAGGCTGCGATCATAGAAGCCGCCGCCCATGCCCATGCGCTGGCCGCGTTCGTCGAATCCCACCAGCGGCAGCAGGATCAGGTCGAGTGCCCAGGCCGGCAGGCGCCGGGCGCGGTGGGCGCCATGCCGGGTCTGCGGTTCGGGTATGCCGAAGCGGTTGCGCCGCATGGGCGTGCCGGCATGGTAGTGCACGAACCAGAGCGTATTCACCGACAGCGGCTTGAGCACCGGCAGGTAGATGCGAGCCTGGCGGCGGTTCAGCCAGTCGATCAGCGGGCGGGGGTCGATCTCGCCATCGTTGGGCAGGTAGAGGGCCACTCGGCGGGCGCGCTGCACCTCGGGGAGCTGGCGCAGTTGGCGACACAGCCGGCGCGCGGCGTCGCGCTGCTGGCGCGCGCTCAGCGCACGGCGGCGGCGGCGCAGCGTCTGGCGCAGCGCTTGGCGCTCAGCGGGTGAAACGGGCATCGGTGTGGAGAAGGAGGCGGGCTCAGGAGCCGTGCTGTCGAGCGGAAGGCTATCGGAATCGTGCGGGTCGTTCATAGCGGTAGAGTTCCCCAGAGTGCCGCTGTCATTCTGGCCCTTGAACCCTTGGTTCAAGGTGGGTGGCCGCAGCCGAACCGTCAGGCTTTCCGACGCACGGACATGCACACGGGTCCGGCTAGCGAATGGCCGCCCTGGGTATTGCTCATAGGCTCGAGGGACTTTAAACGACTGGCCAACACCCCAGGGAACACTTTCATCCTATCAAAGCTGGTCGGTGCGTCCAATCTCATTCGGCAGGAAGATGGGCGGGACCGGCGGCGGAGCTCAAGGCGCGCTCCAACTTTTCGCTCAGCCGACTGAGGTCCTGCTCCTGGCTGCGGCGCTCTTCGAGCACCTCGAGCAGCTCATGGGCGATGTTCAGCGCGGCCATGAGGGCCACGCGCTCGGTACCGAGCAGGCTGTTCTGGGAGTGGATGCCTTGCATGGCGCGGTCGAGATAGCGAGCGGCGCGATCGAGCTTGCGCTCCTGGCCCGGGCTGCAGGCGAACAGGTACTGGCGCCCCAGCAGGGTCACCTCGGCGGTGGGCCGGGCGGTGTTGTCGCTCATGAAGGGCTCCGGTGTCGGCGTGGCGGCCCGATGCGTTAACATCCTTGGATCCGCAAGACGGTTCATCTGGCCATTCACTATACGAGAGGCTTTTGCAGGCGGTCAACGCGCTCAGGCCCGGCCGGGTGCCTCCCCACCGACATAGGAAGCCCCATGTCAGCGAACACCGAACGCCCCGATTTTTCCACCCTCGCCGACCTCTTCCTGCTTCACGGCAGCATGCAGTCGCCGGCCTTCCTCGACGGCCGGCTGTGCGCCGAGCTGGCCCTGCACGACCTGCCCGCCGACGCCTGGCTGGAAACGGTCTGCCTTGGGCTTGGGATCGAACAGCCGCGCAGCCGGGAGAGCGCCGAGACGCTGCTAACCTGGCGCCGAGGGACGCTCGATGCCCTGGCCGACAGCACGCTCAACTACGAGCCGCTGCTGCCCGACGACCTCTTCTCGCTGGCCGAGCGGGCCCGCGGTCTGCAGGAGTGGACGCTGGGGTTTCTCGAGGTGCTCGAAGATGCCGGCGACACGCCGCGCCAGGGCTGGTCGCCCGCGCTGCGCGAGGCTATCGACGACCTGGCCGGCCTCGCCGCCATGGAGACCGATCTCGAGGAGAGCCCCGAAAACGAGGACGACCTGTTTGCCCTGACCGAGCATGTGCGCATGGCCGCCATGCTGCTCTACACCGAACAGCACCCGGGCCAGCCCCAGGTGGAGCCCGGCGAACCGACTCGTCACTGATCCCGCCACGCCCAAACACGCCAGGAGGCGCCATGCTGCCCGACCCTCTGCCCCGCCCCGCCCCGATCCCACCCGACGAGTACCGTGCCCGCCGCGCCGCGCTGATGGCGCGGCTGCCGGCCGACAGCGCGGTGTTACTGCTGGGTGCCAACCTTGCCACTCGCTCGCGTGACAGCGACTACCCCTTTCGCCAGCACAGCGACCTGCACTATCTGAGCGGCTTTCCCGAGCCCGATGCGCTGCTGCTGCTGCTGCCGGGGCGCAGCGAAGGTGAAAGCGTGCTGTTCTGCCAGGACCGCGACCCGGCCCTGGAGGCCTGGACCGGCATCCGCCTGGGGGCGGAAGGTGCCGTGCGGGAACATGGCGTGGACCAGGCCTTCGAGAACGCCGAGCGGGACGCGCGGCTCGAGGCGCTGCTCGATGGCCGCACCACGCTCTATCTGCTGCTCGACGACGAAGCCGCCCTGGCCCTGGCCGAGGAGGTGCGTGCCCGGCTGGCGGCGCGGCAGCGCCGCGGGGCCCGGCCGCCGCGCAGCTTCGCCGACCTGGCCCCGCTGCTGCACGAGCAGCGGCTGATCAAGAGCGAGCGGGAGCTCGCCCTGATGCGGCATGCCGCCGAGATTTCGGCCCGCGCCCATGTGCGCGCCATGCGCACCGCCCGCCCCGGCCTTGCGGAATATCACCTGCAGGCGGAACTGGAGCATGAGTTTCGCTGGCACGGCGGCAGCGGCCCGGCCTATGCCTCCATCGTGGGTGGCGGCGCCAATGCCTGTGTGCTGCACTACATCGAGAATGACAAGCCGTTACGTGACGGTGAGCTGGTGCTGGTTGATGCCGGTGCCGAATTCGACCTCTACGCTGGCGACATCACCCGCACCTTCCCCGTCAACGGGCGCTTCAGCGACGCCCAGCGCAGCCTCTACGCGCTGGTGCTGGAAGCCCAGGAGCACGCCGTCGATGCCGTGCGCCCCGGCGTCACCCTGAGCGAAATCCACGACGGTGTGGTGCACGACCTGACCGCAGGCCTGATTCGCCTGGGGCTTCTCGAAGGCGACGTGCAGGCACGCATCGAGGACGAAAGCTACAAGCGCTTCTACCTGCACTCCACCTCGCACTGGTTGGGGCTCGACGTCCACGACGTCGGCGACTACCGCCGCGAGGGCAACCCTAGGCCGCTGGAGCCTGGCATGGTGCTGACCATCGAGCCCGGGCTCTACCTGCCCGACGCCGAGGATATCCCCGAGGCATTTCGCGGCATCGGTATCCGAATCGAGGATGACGTGGCGGTCACGGCGCAGGGTGGCGAGGTGCTGACGGCCGGCGTGCCCAAGCGGATCGAGGATATCGAGGCACTAATGGCGGATTAATGATCACTTCAGGGCAAGTGAGGCAAGATATGTTATGTATTTTACGTAAAATTATCCGTAATACGGGTGGGCGCCCATGACCGCCACGCAGCGAAGCGTCGATATTGCGATTGTCGGTGGTGGCCTGGTGGGTGCGAGCCTGGCCTGTGCGCTGGCACCTGCCTTGGAGCGGCACGGGCTGAGCGTGGCGGTGGTCGAGGCCGCCCCCATGCTCGACGCGGCCAAGGCGCCCTGGCAGCCCAGCTTCGATGCTCGCTCCAGCGCCATCGCCCAGGGGTCCGCCCAGCGCTTCCGCGACATGGGGCTGTGGTCGGCGCTGGAACCCCAGGCCGCGCCCATTCGGTTGATCCATGTCAGCGAGAAAGGCCGGCTTGGCGTGACGCGGCTGACGGCGGAAGAGCTCGACCAGCCGGCGCTGGGCTACGTGATTCCCAACGCCTGGATGGGGCGGGTGCTCCACCAGCGACTGCAGACGCTGCCGGTGGCCTGGCACTGCCCGGCCAGGGTGCAGCGCATCGAGCCGGTGGCGGCCGGGTATCGACTCGCCCTCTCCGACGGCTGTACGCTGCAGGCGGGGTTGACCGTGCTGGCCGACGGGGGGCGCTCCTCGCTCAAGGAGCAGCTGGGCATCGCCAGCGACGAAACCCCCTACGACCAGGTCGCCGTGATCGCCAACGTAGAGGTGAGCCGGCCCCACGAGGGCATCGCCTACGAGCGCTTCACTCGCGAAGGGCCCATCGCCCTGCTGCCGCTCAAGGGCCAGCAGATGGCGCTGATCTGGACCCACGCCCAGGGGCGCGAGCGCGCCAGGCTGGCGCTTGGCGATGGCGACTTCCTCAGCGCCCTGCAGCACGCCTTTGGCGAGCGCGCCGGGCGTTTTCGCCGGGTCAGCGAGCGCCACGCCTACCCGCTGACCCTGGTCACGGCGAAGGAAACCATTCGCCCGGGGCTGGCGGTGCTGGGCAATGCCGCCCACTCGCTGCACCCGGTGGCTGGCCAGGGCTTCAACCTGGCGCTGCGCGGGGTCACCGACCTGGTGGCCGCGCTGGAGCAGGCCCTCGGCCATGGCGAGCCGCTGGGCGGCATGCTGACGCTGCGCGATTTCGAGGCGCGCCGTATCGTCGACCGCCACCAGGTGATTCGCTTCAGCGACGGCCTGGTGCGCCTGTTCGGCATCGACAACGCGCTGCTTTCCCACGCCCGGGCAGCGGGCCTGGTCGGGCTCAACCTGTTCGGTCCGCTGCGGCGGGGCCTGGCGCGGCGTGCCATGGGGCTGGAACGCTGATCGGGAGCGGTCGCCACGCCGTGAACGCCGTAAATGGAAGAGGTAATGCAAGGCATGACACAGCTACGTTTCGAGGTGATCGTGGTCGGTGGCGGCATGGTGGGCGCGGCGCTGGCCTGCCTGCTGGGTCAGGCCGGCGTGCAGGTGGCGCTGGTCGATGCGCGCCCGGCGCCGCTGGATGCCGACCAGGTAGGCCAGGGGCTGCCGGCACCGCGGGTCAGTGCGCTGACGCCGGTGTCCCAGCGCTTGCTTGAAGGGCTCGGCGTGTGGCCCTGGATGCAGGCGCGGCGCGTGACTCCCTACCGCGGCATGCAGGTGTGGGATGCCGAGGGCAGCGGTGAGGTGGCCTTCTCCGCAGAGCAGGCCGGCGTGGCGGTGCTTGGGCACATCGTCGAGAACGACGTACTGCTGGCGGCGCTGGAGCGGCGCCTGGCCGAGCTGCCGAGCGTACAGCTGCTGTTCGGCGCCCGAGTGAACGGGCTTGGCGCCGCCCCGGCGGGGCGCGAGGTGATGCTGGAGGATGGACGGCGGCTGACGGGCGAGCTGGTGGTGGCGGCCGACGGTGCGCTGTCGCCGCTGCGTGAGATGGCGGAAATCGAGGTCACGGCGCGCGACACCGGCCATACGGCGCTAGTCACCACGGTACGCACGGCGCGACCACATGGGGGCGTGGCACGCCAGGTCTTCCTGCCGCGCGGGCCGCTGGCGTTCCTGCCGCTGACCGTTGCCGGCGATGACCACTACTGCTCGATCGTGTGGTCGACTGCACCCGAGGAGGCCGCCCGCCTACAGAAGCTGACGCCCCAGGCGCTGGGCATGGCGCTGGCGCAGGCCTTCGAGGCGCGGCTGGGCGACGTCGAGGTAAAGGATCGCACCCTCTGCGTACCGCTGACCCAGCGCCATGCGGCGCGCTACGTGCTGCCGGGCTTCGCCCTGGTGGGCGATGCGGCGCACAGCATCCACCCGCTGGCGGGCCAGGGGGTGAATCTCGGGCTGATGGACGTGGCGGTGCTGGCCGAGGAGCTGCTGAATGCGCGGCGGCGCGGTATTGCGCTCGGCGAGGTACGCATGCTGGAGCGCTACATGCGTCGCCGTCGCGGTGACAACGCCGCCATGCTGGCGCTGATGGACGGCTTCAGGCTGCTGTTCGGCACCCGTCATCCGGCCGTGACTCTGGTGCGCAATCTCGGCCTGTCCGGCGTCGATCGGCTGGTGCCGATCAAGCGGCTGCTGATGCGCCAGGCCATCGGCGAGCGAGGCCGGCTGCCGGCCTCGTGTCGCTGAGCGGAAACTGCTGTGTAAAGACGTGCCGGGAAAGGCGTGCTGTGAACGCGCGGGCGGCAGGCAGGTCGCGGAACGGGGCGCTCAGCGCGTGCGCTGGCCGACCACGTTGAGCGCCTTGAGCAGGTTGAGCGCCTCGCTGAGCTGGTAGTCCTCGCGCAGGCGCTCGGCCATCTCGCGGCGCAGGCGCGGCTCGTCGCGCGAGCGCAGGTGGCCTTCCAGGTCGGCCTCGCGCAGCTGGCGCCCGGTTTCCGTCACCTCGACCCGACCATGCACCACGGCCACATCCGGCTCGATGCCGAGCGCCTGGATCGAGCGCCCGTTGGGGGTGAAATAGAGCGCGGTGGTCAGCTTGAGCCCCTCGCCGTTGCCCAGCGGCATCACCTGCTGCACCGAGCCCTTGCCGAAGCTTTCCGTACCCATGATCACCGCACGCCGCTGGTCCTGCAGCGCGCCGGCGACGATTTCCGCCGCCGAAGCGCTGCCGCCGTTGATCAGCACCACCAGCGGGACGTCGGGGGCGGCGGTCTCGCGACTGGCCGAGAAGCGCATTTGGGTGTCGGGCAGCCGCCCTTCGGTGTAGACCACCAGCCCGCCTTCGAGGAAGGCGTCGGCCACGGCCACGGCGGCCTGCAGCACGCCGCCCGGGTTGTTGCGCAGGTCGAGCACCAGGCCGCGCAGCGGGCCTTCGCGCTCCAGGCGGCGAATGGCATTGGTGACCTGGTCGCCGGTGCGGTTCTGGAACTGGCTGATGCGCAGGTAGCCGTAGCCGGTTTCCAACAGCTCGCTGCGTACGCTTTCGGTGCGAATCACCTCGCGCACCAGGTTGAGGGTGCGCGGGGCATCCTCGCCGCGGCGCTGGATCGTCATGCGGATCGTGCTGCCCGGCTCGCCGCGCATCAGGGTCACCGCCTCCTGCAGCGAGAGCCGCTCGGTGGAGGTGTCGTCGATGCTCAGGATGGTGTCGCGCGCCTGCAGCCCGGCACGCGAGGCCGGGGTGTCGTCGATGGGGGTGATGATCGTCAGCTGGCCGTTCTCCAGCCCCACCTCGATGCCGATGCCGCCGAAGGCGCCGTCGGTGGTCTCGCGCAGGCTGCGGAATTCGTCGCGGTCGAGGTAGGCCGAGTGGGGATCGAGCTCGCTGAGCATGCCGCGCATGGCGTTGCGCAGCAGGGTGCGATCGTCCACGTCGTTCACATAGGCGCGCTTGATGCGCTCGAACACCTCGGCGAAGGTCTGGATGTCCTCCAGCGGCAGCTCATCGGCTACCGGCGTGGCCAGGGCCGGCGGTGCGGCAAGCGACAGGCTAAGCATGGCGGCCGGCACAAGCGCCGCCAGCAGGCGTCGGGGGGCGAGAAAAGGGCTGGCGGGGCGAGAAGACATGCGAACTCCCGATGACGAGGCGAGGCTGACCAGCATAGCCCCTGGCTGCAGGCTTGTGAATGTCTGGTATCAGCGGCGCGCGATCCAGCCCTGGGGATCGATGGGATCGCCGTTGCGCCGGACCTCGAAGTAAAGGGCGGGGGTCGTGTGGCCGCCGCTGTTGCCGACCGTGCCGATCACCTGGCCGCGGGTGACCGCCTGGCCGACCTGCGTGCTGAACTGCTGCAGGTGGGCGTGCAGCGTCATCACGTTGTCGCCGTGGTCGAGAATCAGCAGGTTGCCGAAGCCGCGCATCCAGTCGGCGAAGACCACCCGCCCGGCGTGCACTGCCGTCACCGGCGTGCCGGCGCCGGCCTGGATCAGGATGCCGTTGCGATGCACACCGTCGCCGCGCCGGAACGTGGAGGCCACGCTGCCCTGTACCGGCCACGGCAGGTCGCCGCGGGTCTGTTCGATGGCGGTGGACGGCGGCGGACGCTGCATCCGGGCAAGCTCTTCCTGAACCCGCTTCAGCAGGCGTTCGGCTTCGTCACGGTCGCGGTTCAGGCCGGCCAGGCGCGCCTGCTCGTCGCTGTAGCGTCGGCCAAGCTCGGCCAGGATGCGCTCGCGCTCGGCCAGCCGCGCGGCCAGCTCGCTGCTGCGCTGTGCCAGGTCGTCGGCCAGCTGGTCGAGCCGTTCGCCGCGCTGGTGCAGCTGGCGGCGGTTGTCGGCCAGCTCGGCATCCAGCCTGGCAAGCTCGTCGAGGCGTTCATTGCGGGCCCGGGCCAGGTAGTTGAGGTAGGTCTGCAGGCGGTCGAGCCGTGCCGGATCGTCCTGGTTGAGCAGCAGCTTGAGCTGGGGCGAGAGCCCCAGCCGGTAGAGGGCGTCCAACTGGACGTTGAGTGCCTCGACCTGGTCGGCGCGCTCGGCCTCGAGGGCCGTGCGCACCGCCTCCAGCTGCGCTACCTCGGCATTGAGCTGCTGGCGCTCCTGCTGGATCGCATCGAGTCGCTGGTGCGTCTCGCCCAGCGCCGTCTCCACCTGGCGCAGCTCGCGGGTGGCCTCGTCCTGGGCCTCGCGGGTGGTGCCCAGCCGCCGGGTGGCGGCCTGGATTTCGCTGCCGATGGCGTCCAGCCGGGCGCGGGCCTCGCGTTCGCTGGGCTGCGCCGCCAGCGGAGCCGCTACCGCCACGAGCAGCCCCAGCAGCACGACCCGCAGGGAACCGCGTCGAGACGGGAGAAGCGTCCGAGGGCGCGTCATGGCGAGCGGGGCGTGTGCGGGATCATGCGTTCTCGATCAGCACCCGTCCGGTCATCTCCTCCGGAATCGGCTGCTGCATCATGGTCAGCAGCGTCGGGGCGATGTCGCACAGGCGGCCATCGTCGAGCAGCCGTACCTCGCCAGGGCCAACGTAGATCAGCGGCACTTCGAAGGTGGTGTGGGCGGTCTGGGTCACGCCGGTGGCGGGGTCGACCATCTGCTCGGCATTGCCGTGATCGGCGGTGATCAGGCAGGCGCCGCCGGCGCGCTCGATCGCCTCCACCACGCGCCCGACGCAGGTGTCGACAGCCTCGATGGCCTGTACCGCGGCGTCGAACACGCCGGTGTGGCCGACCATGTCGCCGTTGGCGTAGTTGCAGATGATCAGGTCGTAGTGGCCTGAGTCGATCGCCTCCACCAGCCGGTCGGTCACCTCGTGAGCGCTCATCTCCGGTTTTTCGTCGTAGGTCTTCACGTCCTGCGGCGAGGGCACCAGGATGCGCGTCTCGCCCTGATATTCGGCCTCGCGCCCGCCGGAGAAGAAAAAGGTGACGTGGGCGTACTTCTCGGTCTCGGCGATGCGCAGCTGGGTCAGGCCGCGGCTTTCCATCACTTCGCCCAGGGTGTTGTGCAGGTCGGCCGGCGGAAAGGCCGCCGGGGCGGGAATGTCGGCGGCGTATTGGGTCAGGGTGACCAGGCTGCCGCCGGCCAGCGCCGGACGGACGCGACGCTCAAAGCCATCGAAGCCGTCGTCGACGAAGGCGCGACTCAGCTCGCGGGCGCGGTCGGCGCGGAAGTTCATGAACAGTGCGGCGTCGCCGTCGGCGATGGCCACCGGCCCCGCCTCGGCCTGAATCGCGGTGGCGGCGACGAACTCGTCGTTCTCGCCGCGTTCATAGGCGGCACGCAGCCCCTCTTCGGCGCTGGTGGCGTCGAAGTCGCCGACCCCTTCGGTGAGCAGGCGGTAGGCCTTCTCGACGCGATCCCAGCGGTTGTCGCGGTCCATGGCGAAATAGCGGCCGATGATCGAGGCGACGAAGCCGTTATCGGCGCCGACCAGCTCGGAGAGCCGGGCGTTGGTGCGCTCGATGGAGGGCAGGGCGCTGCGCGGCGGCATGTCGCGGCCGTCGAGGAAGCCGTGCACGTAGATGCGCTGGGCGCCGCGACGGGCGGCCAGTTCGGCCATGGCCAGGATGTGGTCCTCGTGGCTGTGCACGCCGCCGGGTGACAGCAGCCCGAGCAGGTGCACCGCCTTGCCGGCCGCCACGGCGGCATCGATGGCGTCGGTCAGCACGGGGTTGATGTCGAGATCGCCGTCCTCGATCGCCTTGGAGATGCGCGTGAGCTCCTGGTACACGACCCGGCCTGCCCCCAGGTTCATGTGCCCCACCTCGGAGTTGCCCATCTGCCCTTCAGGCAGGCCGACGTACTTGCCGTCGGTGTGCAGCAGGGCGTGGGGGTGCGTCTGCCACAGGCGATCCATGTTCGGCGTGCGCGCCGCGGCCACGGCATTGTGGGTGGGCTCGGGGTTGTGGCCGTAGCCGTCGAGAATAATCAGGGCGACGGGACGGGGGATGTTCGGGGTCGTCATGGGGGCCTCGTGTGCATTGTTGACGCGCTCACGCTCCGTCCGGGAGCCTTTCGCGGCGGCTGTCCTGGCGGAGCGGCGGCGGGGACAGGCTCCTGGGCGAGGGGGGTCGCGACTTGTTTCGGCATGCGGCATCATAACGCACGGCACGGTCGAGCGTCATGGTCAAGCGTTATGCGCGGGAGCATGCCGCCCGACGGCCTGGCTTGGTGTATACTCACCGCCTTCTGGACTGACCCATCACGTATTCCGTCAAGAGTGTTCCGGCCCCATGATCGATCAGCTGTTCGAATTCGTGCAGAATCATCCGCTACTGGTAGGCGCCTTCCTGCTGGTACTCACCGCCTGGATCGCTTATGAGGTCCGTAACAGTGCCGCCAGCGGCGTCACGTCCAGCCAGGCGACCCAGCTGATCAACCGTGAGGATGCGGTGGTGGTGGACACCCGCGAGGCCGGCGACTTCAAGGCCGGGCACATCGCCGGGGCACGCAACATTCCCCAGAGCCGCGTCGACGACCGCATCAGCGAACTCGAGAAGATAAAGGACAAGCCGATCATCGTGGTCTGCAAGAGCGGCCAGTCGTCCGGCATCACCGTGGCCAAGCTGGCCAAGGCTGGCTTTACCCGCGTGTTCAAGCTGCGGGGCGGCATGATGCAGTGGCAGGCCGACGGGCTGCCGGTGGTCAAGAAGTAGCCTCATCCAAGACATCAAAGGGACCGATTCCATGGCCGAAGAGAACAGTCAGAACGCCGCTGCTGGCAACCAGGCCGCGGCAAGCCAGCAGAAGCAACTCCAGTTTGCCGTCCAGCGCATTTATGTGAAGGACATCTCCTTCGAGGCACCGAACTCGCCTGCCGTGTTCCAGCAGCCGTTCAAGCCCAAGGTCAGCCTGGACCTGAACACCTCGAGCCGTCAGGTCGGCGAGGAGCTTTACGAAGTGGTGATCAAGGTGACCGCTCAGGTCCGCCACAGCGAGGATGACACCACCTCCTTCCTGGCCGAGATCGAGCAGGCGGGCCTGTTCCGCATCGGCGGCATCGAGGGCGTGCAGCTCGAGCACACCCTGGGCGCCTTCTGCCCCAACGTGCTGTTTCCCTACGCCCGCGAGTGCGTCGACAACCTGGTCAATCGCGGCGGCTTCCCGCCCCTGATGCTGGCGCCGGTCAACTTCGAGGCGATCTACGCCCAGAAGAAGAAGCGCGAGGCCGAGCAGGCCCAGCAGCAGGGCGAGCAGACCGCACAGTAAGCGGGCCCGCGCCTTGGCCTCTACTCCGCGTATCCACGTCGCCGCCGACTATGCCGTCGGCGGCGACGTCGTTGTGCCCGAAGGCCCTGCTCATCACCTGGTGCGCGTGCTGCGCCTCGCTGAAGGGGCCCCGCTGCGGCTGTTCGACGGCGCCGGCCGCGAGGCCCGGGCGGTGCTGGTCGAGGCCGGGCGCAAGCGCGTGATGGCCCGCGTGGAGGCCGTCGAGGCGGGTCTTGGCGAGTCGCCGCTGGCGGTGCACCTGGGTCAGGCGATCTCCAAGGGCGACCGCATGGACTACGCCATTCAGAAGGCCGTCGAGCTGGGGGTAGCCGCCATCACGCCGCTCTATACCGAGCACGGCGACGTGCGCCTCAAGGGCGAGCGCGAGGCGAAGAAGCACGCCCACTGGCAGGCGGTAGCCGTCAGCGCCTGCGAACAGTGCGGGCGAGCGGTGGTGCCCGTGGTACACGAGCCGCAGCCCATGACCGAGTGGCTGGCGCGGCGCGACGAGGCGCTGCGGCTGGTGCTGCACCCCGGCACGCCGGGCGTGCTCGAGCGCTGCGACGCGCCCGCCAGCGCGGCGCTGCTGATCGGCCCGGAGGGCGGGCTGGCCGAGGCCGAGGTCGAGGTAGCCATGGCCGCCGGCTTCCAGCCGCTCACTCTCGGTCCGCGCATCCTGCGTACCGAGACCGCCCCGGTGGTGGCACTTTCCCTGCTGCAGCATCGCTTCGGCGACCTTTGACCCTTCGCTTGCCCATGTACCGGCAAGCGCCATAATGACCGCTAACCGACGCGGAGTTTGCCATGGCCTCTTCCCCCCACGACCACCGCCAGGGTCGCCCGTCTTCCTCTCGGCCTGGCGTGCCCGGCCCGCGCGAACGCAGCTCGCGGGTGCCCAAGGCCCAGCTCGGCGAGGTGGCCTACCTGGAAGTGGTGACGGTCAACGAGACCGGCGCCTTCCTCGACTGGGGCCACCCGCGCGACCTGCTGCTGCCGTTCGGCGAGCAGCGCTTCCGCCCCACCCCAGGCAAGCGGGTGCTGGTGCGCATCTACGAGGACCAGCAGGGCAGGCCGGTGGCGTCACAGAAGCTCGACCGCTTCGTCCAGGACGAGGCCACGGGGCTGGCGCCGGGTGACGAGGTCGAGGTGATCGTCGCCGATGCCACCGACCTCGGCTACAAGGCGGTGGTCAACCACCGCTTCTGGGGGCTGCTCTACCGCGACGACGTGACCCGGCCGCTGCGCCGCGGCCAGTGCACGCGAGGCTTCGTGAAGCGGGTGCGCGACGATGGCCGGCTCGACCTCTCGCTGCTGCCGCCGGGGCCGGCGCGCCTCGATGTGGTCGGCGAGCAGATTCTGCAGGCGCTGCGAGCCAGCGGCGGCTACCTGCCGCTCTCCGACAACAGCGACGCCGCCGCGATCAAGGCGCGGCTGGGCGTCAGCAAGAACGCCTTCAAGCAGGCCATCGGGCGGCTCTACAAGCGCCGCCTGATCGTGATCGAGGCGAACGGCGTGCGCCTGGTGCCCGGCGCGACTTCCGACCGCACCTGATCCTGCCGCCGGGCTGGGCCAGCGGCTCAGCTCAGCGCCTTGAACTCCTCCTCGTGCAGCCAGGCGGCGTGCTTGGGCGCGCGCTTGGTCTTCGACCACTCCTCGATCATCGCCGGCGCCACTTCCTTGAGCTGCTTCATCTGCTGCGGTGTGCCCTTCACGTAGGTCAGCTCCAGGCGGTGGCCGTTGGGGTCGAAGAAGTAGATCGAGCGGATGATGCCGTGCTCGGTGGGGCCGACCACCGCCACCCCCTTGCTCTCCAACTGCGCCTTGGCCGACAGCAGCGCCGCCTCGTCGGCGACCTGGAAGGCGATGTGCTGCACCCATTCCGGCGTATTGGGGTCGCGCCCCATCTCCGGCGAGTTGGGCAGCTCGAAGAAGGCCAGGATGTTGCCGTTGCCGGCATCGAGGAACAGGTGCATGTAGGGGTCGGGGGCCTTGGTCGAGGGCACGCGGTCCTCGGCGATGGCGACCAGGAAGTCCATGTTGAGCTTGTCCTGGTACCACTCGACGGTTTCCTTGGCGTCGCGGCAGCGGTAGGCGACGTGGTGGATCTGCTGGATCTGGATCATGGCGGGTCTCTTGTGATGCGGCGGGGGGCGGCAGGGCCGTTCTTGTGAAATGAATAGTTTCATTTGAAACTAAAATAGAGGCGCCGAGCCGCCCCTGTCAAGCCGCCTTGGTGTTGCTCTGCGCCCTGGGTCATACTGCGCTCATTTCCCGTACCCCCAGGAAATGGTGCCGAATGAGCCAACAGACGAGCGAACGCCCCGTGCGCGTGGGCGTAGTGATGGATTCCATCGCCCATCTCACCTATAAGAAGGACACCACCCTGGCCATGCTGTGGGCGGCCCAGGCGCGCGGCTGGTCGCTGCACTACATGGAGCAGGAGGATCTCTACCTGCGCGACGGCCGGGCCCATGCCCGCATGCGCGACCTGACCGCCTTCCGCAACCCCGACGACTGGTACGCGCTGGGCGCGCCGGAGTCGCGCCCGCTGGCCGAGCTCGACGTGATCCTGATGCGCAAGGACCCGCCGGTCGACGCCCACTTCCTGAACGCGGTGCACCTGCTGGGCTTCGCGGAGCGCGAGGGGGTGCTGGTGGTCAATCCCACCCGGGCGCTGCTGGAGTGCAACGAGAAGCTGTTCGCCCAGCAGTTTCCGCAGTGCTGCACGCCGACGGTGGTATCGTGCAACGAAGCGGTGCTGCGCGCCTTCCACGCCGAGCACCAGGACGTGATCTTCAAGCCGCTCGATGGCATGGGCGGCAGCGGCATCTTTCATGTGCGGCCCGAGGGGCGCAACCTGGGCGCGATCATCGAGATGCTCACCGAACGTGGCCGGCGCCAGATCATGGCCCAGCGCTACATCCCCGAGATCAAGGACGGTGACACCCGCATCCTGCTGGTGGACGGTGAGCCGGTGCCTTTCGGCCTGGCCCGAGTGCCGATGGCCGGCGAGACCCGCGGCAACCTGGCCGCCGGGGGCACCGGCATCAGCCGCGAGCTGACCGAACGCGACCACTGGCTGATCGCCCAGGTGCAGCCGATGATCCGCGAGAAGGGGCTGATGTTCGTCGGCCTCGATGTCATCGGCGACTACATCACCGAGATCAACGTGACCAGCCCCACCTGCGTGCGCGAGATCGACGACCAGCGCGGCACCGACATCGCCGGCCTGCTGATGGATGCCATCGCGCGGCGTCTGGCGTCGCGCGGCTGAGCCACACGCCGTGCGAGGAGGCAGCGCACCCGCCATGGTGGTCCCGATCAGCGACCCGATCCACTACGCCCCGGTCACGCGGCCCTACCGCCGCTGGCTGGCGCTGTCGGCGGCGCTGTTGCTGCACCTGCTGCTGATCGGCGTGGTGGCGAGCTGGCAGTTCGCCCCGCCGCCGGCCGAGCGCACCAGCCTGGACGTGGTGCTGGTGACCCGCCCGGCCGAGGCGCCGGTGCAGGCCGATGCCATCGCCGAGGCGGACCAGCAGGCCGCTGGCGAGCAGAGCGAGGCGGCACCCGCCGAGCGCCGTGCGGCACCGCTGGAAGGGCAGCCGGCCAGCGAGGCTGCCGACAGTACGGTGATGCCGCCCGCGGCCGAGCCGCTGGCCGAGGCGCCCGAGCCCCCCGTCGAGGTGTCCGAACCCCCAGATGATCGGCCCGAACCCGCCGCCAGCGCCCCCGAGCCCGCCGCACCTGTGCCCGTGCCTGCGCCCGCAAGCGAGCCGGCTCCGCCCGCCGCGCCGTCGCTGTCGGGCCGCGACCTGCTGGCCGAGGCCACCCGCAGCGTACGCCAGCAGGGCTTCGACGCAGGCCTGGCGGGGCCGGCCGACGACCAGCCCCGCCCAGCCGCCCAGCTTGCCGCCGAGGCGCGCTACATCGACGACTGGACGCGACGGGTCGAGGACTACGGCAACCGGGTGCATCCCGCTCCGCCGCACCTGCACGGCCAGCTGCGCATTCGCGTGGTGATCGGGCGCGATGGTCAGCTCCGCCAGGCGGAAGTGGTACAATCCTCGGGACATCCCGAACTCGACCAGGCGGCGCTCGCCACCGTGCACGGCGCCGGGCCCTATCGGCCCTTCGACAGCGGTATGGGGGAGCTGGACAGCCTCTCCATCACTCGCATCTGGCGGTTCGGCCAAGGCAATCATTTCGGCGTTCGGTAGGGCTTGCTACCCGCCATCGGGAGTCCCATGCAATCCGTGCATACTCTAGGCTTGAGAGACCACTTTCTGCTGGCCATGCCGCACCTGGAAGATTCCAACTTCGCCGGCAGCCTGAGCTACCTCTGCGACCACGATGAAAACGGCACCATGGGGGTGATCGTCAATCGCCCGCTGGAGATCACCCTGGACGCGCTGTTCGAGCAGCTCGAGCTCGACGGCGAGGAGAGCCCGCACCGCAACGCGCCGGTCTACTTCGGCGGCCCGACCCACAAGGATCGCGGCTTCATCCTGCACCGCGGCTCCAGCGTCCCGTGGGATTCAAGCCTCCAGGTCAGCGACGAGGTCGCCCTGACCACCTCCATGGACATCCTGGTGGCACTGGCCGCCGGGCGCGGTCCCGAGGAGTTCTTGGTGTGCCTGGGCTGTGCCGGCTGGGAAGCGGGCCAGCTCGAGCAGGAGTTGAAGGACAACGCCTGGCTCACGGTCGAGGCGCAGGCCGACATCCTGTTCAAGGTGGCTCCGGAGCAGCGCCTGGGCGCCGCCGCCGGCATCCTCGGCGTCGACCTCAACCTGATGACGCGCGAGGCCGGCCATTCGTGAGCCCTGGCCAGCGTCTGATCCTGGCCTTCGATTTCGGCACCCGCCGCATCGGCGTGGCGGTGGGCAACGAGCTGCTTGCCAGCGCCCGCCAGCTCGAGCCGCTGCCGGCGCGTGACGGCATTCCCGACTGGAATGTCGTCACGCGGCTGGTCGAGGAGTGGCAGCCTGACCTGTTCGTGGTGGGGCTGCCGCTTAACAGGGACGGCAGCGAGTCGGAGATGAGCACGCGGGCACGCAAGTTCGGCAAGCGGCTCTATGGCCGCTACGGCAAGCCCTGCGAGATGGTCGACGAACGCGGCTCCACCCGTGAGGCCAAGGCCATTGCCCGCGAGTCGGGCAGCCTGCGCAACCCGCGCAAGAGCTATCGCGACGACGGGGTCGACGGCATTGCGGCCGTGTTGATCCTGGAGGGCTGGTTCGCCCGCCAGGCGGGGCTGCCGCCGCCCTGACCGCAGCCCGGCTCAGGTGGTCAGCACGCGCTCCTCGGCGTAATGGGCGGCGATGTCGTTCACCGAAATGCAGGTGTACTTGATGATGAAGAACGCCAGCGTGGCCGGGCAAGTGAAGCTCTCCTCGAACTGCTCCACCCGGTCGCCCCGGCCGCGCGTGACGCTGGCGCGGTAGGTCTGGCCCGCTCGGGTCAGCTTGACCTTGGCCAGGCTGTCATGGGCCTGCTTTTCCAGCACCAGCTCACGTCGGCGGGCGAGGATCTCGTCGAGCATCTTGCCGCCTTCGCGCTCCTCCGCGGTGGCCCACACCTCCTGATCGCGCTTGCCATACTGGAACAGCAGGATGGCCGGCAGCACGGAGAAGATCGCCCCGGTCAGCAGCCAGGTGATCTCCGCCCCCGACAGCGACAGCGAGAACACCGCGACCAGCTGCAGCACGCAGCCCACCACCAGCAGGCCTGCCAATGGGCGCCACATGCGCGGATTCATTATCGGGCGGCCCAAGGTGCGGCCCCACAGGCCGCAGGCGACCAGTGCCCCTACGATGAGTAGCGCCGCGCCCCAGACCGGGCCGCCTCCCGCCAGCAGGGCTATCAGACCTATCAGGACCAGCAGGCTGTAGAAGCCCGCCAGCAGCATGTACGCTCGATGCAGGGTCATGGAGGCACATCTCCTATTGTTGTCGCATTGGCTGAGAGACAACGCGCTTGTTATGGGTGATGTCAGCGCTCGGCGTTGCCGAGCCGCACGACAGGGCAGCCGCGAGGCTGCCCTGTGGCTCCTTCAGCATAGCGAGGCATCGCACCGCGTGCATGACGAATGCGCCCCACGCCGCACCGGGCTGCCGCCCCGCTACAGCGCGGCGTCATCCACGCCGACCCGCTCAGGCACGAACCAGCGCACCGGACGCAGGTCCTTCTCGATCAGCTCGTCCACCTGCAGCAGGGTGGCGAAGATCGCCATGCGCACCGGAATGCCGTTGTCGGTCTGGCGGAAGATCGCCAGGCGTGGGTCGCCGTTGAGGTCGACGTCGAGGTCGTTGGCGTCCGCGCGGCTGTCGCGGGGCAGCGGATGCATCACGATGGTGTCGCGGCCGCAGCGCTTGTCCATGAAGGCGCGGTCGACGGTGAAGTCCCGCGACAGGCTGAAGCCCTCGCTCATCTCGGCGGTGAAGCGCTCCTTCTGGATGCGCGTGGTGTAGACCACGTCGACGTCGCGATAGTCGTCGGCCAGGCTGGCGCGCTGCTCGACACGGTGGCCGCGCGAGGCGACCAGGTCGATGAGGTAATCGGGCATCTCCAGTCCCGGCGGCGCCACCAGCGTGATGCGCATGGGATCGTAGAGCGACAGCAGCTTGATCAGCGAATGCACAGTGCGGCCGTACTTGAGGTCGCCGGTGAGCAGCACGTGGGCGCCGGCCAGCTTCCTGCCCAGCCGGGCGAACTCCTTGTCGATGGTGTAGAAGTCGAGCAGGGCCTGGCTGGGGTGCTCGCCGGGGCCGTCGCCGCCGTTGATCACCGGCACGTGGGTGGCGGCGGCGAACTCCGCCACCGAGCCCTGGTCGGGGTGGCGCATGACGATGGCGTCGCAGTAGCCGCTCATCACCCGGCTGGTGTCGTAGAGCGATTCGCCCTTGGCCATGGAGGAGAAGGTGAAGCCGGTGGTGTCGCACACGCTGCCGCCCAGGCGGCAGAAAGCGGCGTGGAAGCTGACCCGGGTACGGGTGCTGGCCTCGAAGAACAGGTTGCCGAGCACGGCACCCTCCAGCACCCGGGTGACCTGGCGGCGTTGGGCGATGGGTTCCATGCGGGCGGCGACGTGCATCAGGTGGTTGACGCTATCGCGGGTCAGGGAATCGACGGAGAGCAGGTGGCGACTCATCGAAGGCCTCGAAGGTGGCAGCGAAGGGAGGGTGGCCCGTAGTGTAACGCCACCGGGGCCGGGCTTCACGGACCGCAACGGCCGATCGTTCAGCGACCCACCAAGTCCGCCAACCGGCGTGCGTAAGCCTTCACTTCGCGTATGGCCCGCTCGGTGTCGAGATCGTCCATCGCCACCACCCCCACGCAGGCCTCCACTCCGGGACGGAGCTGCGGCGTGGTTACCGGACTGGCCACCCCCACCGCACCGCGCTGAAGCTGGCCGCGGGTCAGGCTGTAGCCGTCGACACGGGCCTGGCGAACCGCTTCGCTGTCGTTCGGCTGCGGCGGGCGCCCGGCCAGGATGGCGATACCCGCGGCGCCAAGCGTCAGCGGATGGCGGCTGCCGACCCGGTAGCCCACCCGCAGCAGCCCCTCGTCGGGCTCCGCCACCAGGATCACCACGCACTCCTCCCCCTGGGCCACCGAGACGAAGGCGGTGGCCCGGGTGGCCTTGGCCAGCGCCTGCAGCAGCGGCTGGGCCACCGCACGCAGCTGCGGCTCGAAGCGCGCGGCGAGCAGCGAAATACCCGCCCCTAGGCGCAGCGAACCCTCGGTGGAGCGTGCCACCAGCCCGTGCTGTTCTAGGGTAGTGACGAGGCGGTAGGCGATGGCGCGATGCACGTCGAGCCGCTCGGCCAGCTCGGCGACGCTGATGCCCTCGGCGTGTTCGGCGACGATCTCGAGTGCGCGCAGGCCGCGATCCAGGGTTTGCAGGGTAGTGGCCATCGAACGGCTTCCTCGTATCGGTGGTGGCGGTGAATGGTAGCGCAGCCGGCGGGGATTGACGTCCCCGGGCAAACTGCCTATGTTGCTCACGTGTATCGTTAAACGATACTTATTGTGCGATAAAAGTAAAGCAAGGCTGGCGGCCAGGATCGCTACCCCAGGGCGACATTGCCTGGCGAGCGCCAGCGGGAGGCCCCATGACGTCAACAGCTCACCCTGCCGCAAGCGGCTGTCCCTTCGATGGCGCCGGGGCGCGGCCCATGGCGCCTAACGGCTGTCCCGTGTCAGCGCAGGCGGCGGCCTTCGATCCCTTCGATGCTCCCTACCAGCTCGACCCCGCCGAGGCGCTGCGCTGGTCCCGCGAGCAGGAGCCGGTGTTCTACAGCCCCAAACTCGGCTATTGGGTGGTGAGCCGCTACGCCGACATCAAGGCGATCTTTCGCGACAACCTCACCTTTTCGCCGTCGATCGCCCTGGAGAAGATCACCCCGGCCAGCCGCGAGGCCCAGGCGGTGCTCGAGCGCTACGACTACGGCATGAATCGCACCCTGGTGAACGAGGACGAACCGGCGCACATGGCCCGGCGCCGCGAGCTGCTGGAGGCGTTCTCGCCCGAGGCGCTGGAGGCCCATGCGCCGATGGTGCGTCGCCTGGTGCGCGAGAAGCTCGACGCCATCGTCGAGCGCGGCCGCGCCGACCTGGTGGCCGAGATGTTCTGGGAGGTACCGCTCACCGTGGCGCTGCACTTCCTCGGCGTGCCCGAGGAGGACATGGAGCAGCTGCGCCGCTTCTCGGTGGCCCACACGCTCAACACCTGGGGCCGCCCCTCGCCGGAGCAGCAGGTCGAGGTGGCCGAGGGGGTCGGCAAGTTCTGGCAGTACTCCGGGCAGGTACTCAAGAAGATGCAGGAGCAGCCGCATGGCCACGGCTGGATGTACGACATGATCGAGAAGAACCGGCAGAAGCCGGATGTCGTCACCGACAACTACCTGCACTCGATGATGATGGCGATCATCGTCGCTGCCCACGAGACCACCGCCCTGGCCACCGCCAATGCTTTCCGCCAGCTGCTTTCACGGCCTTCCGTATGGGCCGAGCTGTGCGACAACCCCGAGCTGATTCCCGCCGCAGCCGAGGAGTGCCTGCGCCACTCCGGCTCGGTGGTGGCCTGGCGGCGCATCGCCACCCGCGAGGTGGAAGTGGGCGGCGTGACCATTCCCGCAGGCGGCAAGATCCTGATGGTCACCGCCTCGGCCAACCACGACCCGGCCCACTTCGAGAACCCCGACGCGCTCGACATCTACCGCGACAATGCCGTCGACCACCTCACCTTCGGCTACGGCAGCCACCAGTGCATGGGCAAGAACCTGGGGCGCATGGAGATGCGCATCTTCCTCGAGGAGTTCACCCGGCGCCTGCCGCACCTCGAGCTCGAGGAGCAGGCGTTTACCTTCCTGCCCAACACCTCGTTTCGCGGCCCCGAGGCGCTGTGGGTGCGCTGGGACCCGGCGCAGAACCCCGAGCGCCGCGACCCGGCGGTACGCAGCTCCCAGCGCGACTTTCCCGTCGGCGCCCCGGAGGCACGCACCATCGTGCGCCGCGTCCGCGTGACCCGCGCCGAGCCCGAGGCTGAGGGCGTGCTCGGCGTGACCCTGGCCGACCGCGCCGGGCGCGACCTGCCCGCCTGGACGCCGGGCTCGCACCTCGATGTGGTGCTGCCCGGCGGCGAGGCGCGCAAGTACTCGCTGTGCGGCCCGGCGGCGTCGGGCGACTGGCAGATCGCCGTGCTGCGCGAGGAAGCCGGCCGCGGCGGCTCACGCTGGATGCATGAGGCGGTGCGCGACGGAGTCGAGCTGCGCGTGCGCGGGCCCAAGAACCACTTCCGCCTCGCCGAGACTGCCGCGCACTATGTGCTGATCGCGGGGGGGATCGGTATCACCCCGATCATCGCCATGGCCGATCGCCTCAAGCGGCTGGGCAAGTCCTATGAGCTGCACTACGCCGGCCGTTCTCGTGCCAGCATGGCCTTCGTCGAGCGGCTCGAGCGCGACCACGGCGAGGCGCTGCGGCTCTATCCCAAGGATGAGGGCGCACGGCTCGACCTCGCCTCGCTGCTTGCCGAGCCTGATGCAGGCACGCTGCTCTACGCCTGCGGCCCCGAGCGCCTGCTCGCCGCGCTGGAGGCCGGCACCGCCCACTGGCCGCAAGGCAGCCTGCACGTGGAGCATTTCACCGCCGAAGGCGCGCTGCTGGATCCGGACAAGGAGCATGCCTTCGAGGTCGAGCTCGCCGACTCCGAGCTGGTGATCGAGGTGGCGGCGGACCGCACCCTGCTGCAGGCGCTGCGGGGTGCGGGTGTCGACGTGCCCAGCGACTGCGAAGAGGGGCTGTGTGGCGCCTGCCAGGTCGAAGTGATCGAGGGCGAGATCGACCATCGCGATAAGGTGCTCACCGCCGCCGAGCGCGCCGGCCAGGATCGGCTGATGAGCTGCTGCTCACGTGCCATGGGCAAGAAACTGGTGCTGGCCCTCTAATCCCCAACACAACCACAACACGCAAGACCTACGCCAACCCTGACAACCGGAACTCACGAGGAACAACAATGAAAATGCATAAACTCGCGACACTGACCACGCTCACCGCGCTCTCCCTGGGAGTCTTCCAGGCCAGCATGGCCACCGAACTCACGGTGAGCACCTGGGCGGGCCCCAACCACGGCGTCAACACCATCGTCTGGCCGACCTGGGCCAGCTGGGTGGAGGAGGCCACCGAAGGGCGGGTCACGGTCAATGTGGTCCATGACATGGGCTCGCCCAACGCCCAGATGGAGCTGATCGCCGACGGCGTGGCCGATGTCACCTGGCTGTTTCACGGCCTGATGCCGGGGCGCTTCGAGCTGACCAAGCTGCCCGAGCTGCCCACCTTCGAGGAATTCTCCTCGGAAGCTGCGTCGGTGGCCTACTGGCGCACCCACAACGAGTACTTCGCCGATGCCGGTGAGCATCGCGGCGTCGAGGTGATTGCGGTGGGCGTGCATGGCCCCGGCTCGCTGTTCCTCAGCCAGTCCATCGACAGTCTCGACGACCTGCGCGGCAAGCGGGTGCGTATCGGCGGCGGGGTGATGTCCGACATCTCCAGCGCCCTGGCGCTGACCGGCGTGGCGCTGCCGCCGGCCAGCACCTACGAGGCGGCGACCCAGGGCGTGATCGACGGCGCCATGCTCACGCTCGAAGGCCTCAGGAGCTTCCGCCTCGCCGAGGTGCTGCCCTACACGGTGCAGATGCCGGGCGGTTTCTATCGGGGTAGCTTCTCGCTGGTGATGAATCCCGACACCTGGGCCTCGCTCTCCGACGAGGACCGCGAGGCGATCGAAAGCGTCTCCGGCGAGAAGCTCTCACGCCTGTTCGGCTACATGATGGACGTGGTGGACGTGCGCGGCATCGAGTTTGCCGAGCAGCGCGGCAACACCTTCGTCGAGCTACCCGCCGAGGAGATCGAACGCTTCCAGCAGCTGGCTGCCGACTTGCCAGGCGCCTGGAAGCAGGCCGCCGGCGCCAAGGGCGTCGACGGTGAGGCCGCCCACGCCTTCTTCTTCGAGCAGCTCGACGCCGCTCAGGGAGTAGAGGGGCTCTCCGCCGACGAGGTGATCGACCCCGAAGCCTAGGTCGCCAGCCTGTCTGCCCTGAGCACGGCCCTGGCCGTGCTCGCAGCGTCATGAGGGTGATTTAAGTTTCATTTGAAACTATTTTGACCCGGATCAAAGCCGCCAAGCGGTACAGCGTCGATACTGTCGAAAATGCACCGGACAGGAGAGGCGACATGAATCAGGCAACCGGCAAGTCATGGTGGGACCGTCTCTGTGAAGGCGCCTACCGCGCCACCACGCCGCGGCTGGTCCGCGAGATGGAGGCGGAGTCGCCCAAGGCCTATGGCGAGATGCTCAAGGATCTCAAGACCCCGATGGAGCCGGCGTTTGAGCGCGAAGTGGCCCGGCACCTCGACCGCGGCGGCTACCGCGCCTTCGTCCCGGCCGATACCCTGATGCCGGCCATGCTGCAGCGCTTCGGCATCGAGCGGGCCAGCGTCGAGGCCCACGTCAGCTACCCCAGCCTGCGCGGCAACTGCAACGCCTGCCCGGTGGCCGGCTACTGCTGGGGCGCCATGCGCCGCGAGGCGGGCGTCGACGAGTGCCGCGCCTTCTGCCCCAACGCTGCAGCCTTCGAGCGCCTGGCCGAGTCCGCCTGATTCCCGAGCGGGCTCACAGCAGCGAGAGCAGCACACCGGCCAGGGCGCAGGCGCCCAGCACCTTGAGCATGCCCACGCCGAAGCGAAAGATCGCCAGCATGGCGGCCAGCGACAGCAGCAGGGCGGCCACGTCGAGGCTGGCCAGGTCAGGAATCAGCAGGCGCAGCCCTGCGCCGCGCCATTCGTCGACCTCGGCGAACATGACGTGCAGGCCGAACCACACCGCCAGGTTCAGCACCACCCCCACCACCGCGGCGGTGATCGCGGTCATGGCGCCGCTCAGCGCGGCGTTGTCGCGCAGGCGCTCCACGTAGGGTGCGCCGAGAAAGATCCACAGGAAGCAGGGCACGAAGGTGACCCAGGTGACGAGCACCGCCGCCAGGGTGGCGGCCAGCCAGGGGTCGAGGGGGGCGGCGTCGCGAAAGGCACCCATGAAGCCGACGAACTGCACCACCTGGATCAGCGGGCCGGGCGTGGTCTCGGCCATGCCCAGGCCGTCGAGCATCTCGCCCGGCGCCAGCCAGCCATAGCTCTGCACCGCCGCCTGGGCCACGTAGCTCAGCACCGCATAGGCGCCGCCGAAGGTCACCACCGCCATCTGGCTGAAGAAGGTGGCGATCTGGCTGAACACGTTGTCCGGCCCCAGCGTGAGCAGCAGCAGGGCCACCGGCGTGAGCCACAGCGTCAGGCAGATCGCCGAGATCTTCAGCGACCAGGCGCGGTTGGGCCGCGCGTGATCGGGCAATTCGGCGCCCAGCAAGGAGTCGCGGTCGGCCAGGCCGCTCGCCCCCTCCGCACCGTGACCGCCGCCGACGCGAAACAGCGGCGAGCCGGCCTTGCCGCCGACAAAGCCGATCAGCGCCGCGCCCAGGATGATCAGCGGAAAGGCGATGTCGAAAAAGAAGATCGCGATGAAGGCCGCGGCGGCAATGCCCAGCATGACGTTGTTGCGCAGGGCGCGTTTGCCGATGCGCACCACCGCGTTGATGACGATGGCCAGCACCGCGGCCTTCAGGCCGAAGAACAGCCCTTCCACCATGCCCACGTTGCCCAGCGCGGCATACAGGTAGCTGAGCGCCAGGATGGCCAGGAAGCCGGGCAGTACGAACAGCGTGCCGGCCAGCAGCCCGCCCTTGGTGCGATGCATCAGCCAGCCGATGTAGATCGCCAGCTGCTGTGCCTCCGGCCCCGGCAGCAGCATGCAGTAGTTGAGCGCATGCAGGAAACGGTTCTCGCCAATCCAGCGCTTCTCCTCCACCAGGATGCGATGCATCACCGCAATCTGCCCGGCCGGGCCGCCGAAGCTGAGCAGGGCGATGCGCAGCCAGACGTGAACGGCCTCGCGGAAGGGAACGTCGTGGGGCAGGGGGGGTGGCATGGTGTCTCCCATCAGGTTCGTGAAGCCAAGCCACCCATCTTACCCGTTCGAGATGACAGCGTGTTGGCGAGCCGGGTTACCGCCGCCGCTCTCGACGCTCGAGAGCGGCCTACCCCAGCCGCCGATAGAGCGTCGAACGGCTGATTCCGAGAGAGCGGGCGGCGGCGGTCATGTTGCCGCCGTGGGCGTCGAGCGTGCGCTGCATATGAAGCTGCTCCAGCTCGCGTAGCGCCTGGGAGGCATCGGCAGGCGCCGGCGCGGCAGGCTCCCCGCCGCTGGCAGCGGCGTTTTCGCCTGCGTTCAGCTTGCGCTGCCAACGCGGCGAGAGGCCCTCCAGGGTGAGGCACGTCAGCTCCGGCTCCGCGCCCACCAGGGCCACCTCCAGGCAGTGCTCCAGTTCCCGCCAGTTGCCAGGCCAGTCGTAGGCCGCCAGCCGCTCGCAGAGCGCGTCATCCAGGGCCAGCTCCCGCCGATGCTGTCGGCACAGGGCTGCCCAGCGGCGGCGAATCGTCTCCGCCAGCTGCTGCTGCTCGCTCAACGCCGGCAGCTCCACCACGACGCCGGCCAGGCGGTAGAAGAGGTCCTCGCGGAACTCGCCGGTCGTGACCCGGGCTTCCAGGTCGCGGTGGCTGGCGGCGATCACGCGACAGTCGATGGGCACTTCGCGATGCTCACCGAGGGGTGTCACCACCCGTTCCTGCAGCACGCGCAGCAGCCGGGCCTGCAGCGACAGCGGCATGTCGCCGATCTCGTCGAGCAGCAGGGTGCCGCCGTTGGCCTGCACCAGGCGCCCGCCATAGCCGCCCTTGCGGGCGCCGGTAAAGGCGCCGTCGCCATAGCCGAACAGCTCCGCTTCGATGAGGCTCTCGGGCAGCGCGGCACAGTTGAGAGCCACGAACGGCCGTCGCTCCCCCAGGCTGGCGTGCAGCGCACGGGCCAACTGCTCCTTGCCGGTGCCGGTTTCGCCTTGCAGCAGCACCGGCAGCCCCGAGGCAAGCGCCCTTGCGGCGCGGCGTGCCTCGCGGGCCAGGGGCGAGGGCCAGCCGGCCACCATGTCGTCCAGGTGACGATCGGGAGGAAGCTTGGCCGGCGGCGGGATGGCAACAGGCGCCGTTTCGGCGGGTTGCCAGAGTTCCGGGGGATTGAGGCGCCCAAACAGGCGGCCATCGGCCAGTTCCAGGCCCAGCAGCGCCGACTGTCGTTCGCACTGACGCTGTAACGTCGGCCAGGGGTTGCCGAAGAGGGCCTCGACGGGCTGCCCGACCAGGTTGGCCGCGTCCTGTCCCAGCCAGCGGACGGCTTGCGCATCCATGGCCAGGATGAAGCCGGTGTCGCTGATCGCCACCAGGCCGCAGCTCACTCCATCCAGCTCCGCCAGCGAAGCATGCACTTGCAGTACCCAGCGCTGCTGGTAGTGGCGCATGAACAGGCGCTGTTCCAGTGCGCCGGTGAGCTGCTGCACCCGGCGCAGGAAGATTTCGGGCCGCGGGTGATCGGCTTCGAAGGTGAGATCGATCAGCCCCAGGCAGTCGCCGTCGAGATCGAACAGCGGCGCCGCGACACAGGACACCGGATTCTCGGGAAACAGCATATGCTCGCAGGACTTGACGAGTACCGGGGCACGTTCGATGAGCGCGAGCGCTGGCGCATTGGTCCCGAACCGACGCTCGTCCAGGTTGATGCCCGCGCCGATGCGAAACCGGTCGGCGAGGATGAAGTTCCGGCCATAGCTCTTCAGCACCGTGGCGTCCGGCGTCGCGAGCAGCAGCTGGCAGCCGCGCAGGTCCTCGGCGACTTGCTTGATGAGGGGGTCGGCCAGCTCGATCAGGCGGCGATGGGTTTCACGCCGGAGACGCAGCTCGCTGCTGTCGAGCTTCGGCAGCTCCAGCAGCCGCGTGCCGGGGCGAAGACCGTGCTCCAGGCAGCGCTGCCAGGAGCGACCGATGCTGGCATCGAGCAGATCCATCGAGACCCGGCCGCGGCTGAGGTGCTCGCGGGCCTGGCGGATCACGTCGGGAGTTCTCAGGGCGGCTCTGGTGATCATGGGCCTCTCCCAGCGAGGTAGGAATGACCGTCCCAAGTTGCGACAGGCGTCGTGTCCAGCGACGCGACAGTGCGGATGCCTAAACTGGGGAGGTGGTCAACTCGCTGATTATATTGTGGTTATTTTGTGTGCTTCAGCTGGCACGGGGCTTGCTACAAGCGTCATAGGGTCGTAGGACGCCAGACACGACTCTCTCACAATCATAAAACAGCTTCATAGGAGCACAACCATGACGCAGCTCTCCAGCGCCATTCAGTCCTGGCTGGACAAGAGCCATGCCCACTTCATCGGGGGGAAGTGGCTGCCTGCCGCCAGCGGACACACCCTGGACGTCTACAACCCCGCCACCGCGGAAGTGATCAGCCGCGTCCCGGCGGGTGATGCGGCGGATATTGACGCCGCCGTCGGCGCCGCCCGGGAGGCGTTCCGCCACTGGCGTAAATCGCGCCCGGCCCGGCGCGAGAAGCTGTTGCTGGACCTGGCCGATGCCCTGGAAGCGCGCGCCGACGACTTCGCCCTGCTCGAGACGCTGGACAACGGCAAGCCGGTGACCTTCTCCCGCCACATGGACGTCAACCTGGCCATCGACTTCATTCGCTACACCGCCGGCTGGGCCACCAAGATCGAGGGGCGCAGCATGACGCCCTCGATGCCCTTCGTGCCCGACGACAAGCAGATCGTCGCCTATACCCGGCGCGAGCCCATCGGCGTGGTGGGGGCGATCATTCCCTGGAACTTCCCGCTGCTGATGGCGGCCTGGAAGGTGGCCCCGGCGCTGGCCGCCGGCTGCAGCATCGTGCTCAAGCCCGCCGAGGACACCCCGCTCACCGCCCTGCTGCTGGCGGAACTGGTCGAGCAGGTGGGCTTCCCCGCCGGCACCCTGAACGTGGTCACCGGCCTGGGTCACGAGGCGGGCGCGGCCCTGGCCGCGCATCCCGGCATCAACAAGGTGGCGTTCACCGGCTCCACCCCGGTAGGCAAGCAGATCGGCCATGCCGCCATGGAGAACCTGACCCGCACTACCCTGGAGCTGGGCGGCAAGTCGCCGGTGATGGTGCTGGCCGATGCCGATGTGGAAGCCGCCGCGGCCGGTGCCGCGCAGGCGATCTTCTTCAACCAGGGGCAGGTGTGTACCGCCGGCTCGCGGATCTACGTGCACGAGTCGATCCACGACGCCTTCGTCGCCAAGCTTGCCGAACAGGCCCGGGGCTTGACCCTGGCACCGGGCCTGGAGCCCTCCACCACGCTCGGGCCACTGGTTTCCGCCAAGCAGCAGAGCCGCGTGCTCGCCTACATCGACCAGGCCCGCAGCGATGGCGGCACCATCGTGACCGGCGGCGGCACGGGGCGCGACACCGGCTACTTCGTCGAGCCCACGGTGATCACCGGCCTGGCCCAGGGCAGCCGCTGCGTGCAGGAGGAGATCTTCGGCCCGGTGGTGGTGGTGCAAACCTTCCGCGAACTGGATGAGCTGGTGACCCTGGCCAACGACTCGCCCTACGGCCTGGCGGCCAGCATCTGGTCCAACGATCTCGCGGCGGTCAACCGCCTAGTGCCGGAGATCGACGCCGGCAGCGTCTGGGTCAACGGCCACAACCTACTGGATGCCTGCATGCCCTTCGGCGGCTTCAAGCAGTCGGGCATCGGCCGCGAGCTCAGCGACTCGCTGATCGAGCACTACACCGAACAAAAATCTGTCGTCATGATCGTGTGAGGCAACCGGGCTCCTGTCCCGGGGCCCTTCATTCAAGGGGAACATCAGGATGAACAATAACAAGACGTCGCCGCGCCTGTGCGGGGCACTGGGTGGCCTGCTGCTGGCCGCCGCCCTGCCTGCCCAGGGCTATGAAATGGCCGACCTGGGCCATGCCACGGTGGATATCGACCTGCAGGCCTTGATGGGGGCCTTCCACAGCGACCGGGGCTATGCCACCGGGGCCGCCGAAGCGCGTCGCTACCGCTGGCAGGAGGGGGTGCTGACCCTGGGCGCCGAACTCAACCCCAAGCAGGGCGGCCTTTATGGCCGGGTCAGCAGCGTGGGCACCGCCACCTGGGGCGACGGTGACGCCGCCGGCTTTACATCGGGCAGCGAACGCAAGCTGGAGCTGGAGGACGCCTTCCTCGGCTACCGCAGCGAGTCGCTCGGCGACTCGGGCTCGCCCTGGCGCCTGGACGTCTCCGCCGGACGCCAGCCGATCACCCTGGGCGACGGCTTCCTGGTGGCCGGCGATGGCACCAGCCTCGGCGACGCCCTAGGCGATGAGCTGGATCGCGGCGGCGCCTACTACCTGGCCGGGCGCCAGGCCTTCGACCGCACCGCCGTGGTGGCCTTGGGCCATGCGGGCTGGCAGGGGCAGGTCGCCTGGTTCGAGTCGGACAACCCGGCCCAGGCCAGCACCGAGATGGCGGCGCTGACCCTGGCCCACGACCACGGCAGCGGCCTGGTGGAGGCGACCTATTTGCGCGGTCTGGGCGTCGACGAGGCCGAGGCCGACGACTTCCTGGCCCAGCGCGACGGCATGGATGTCTATGGGTTGCGCTTCGAGCAGCGCCTGCTGGACGAGGCGTTGAGCCTGCGCGGCGAGATCGCCCACCAGCGCAAGGACAGCCGCGAGAACGCCTGGGCGGTGGAGCCCGCCTGGACCTTCGACGCGCTGCCCGGCCAGCCCACGCTGTCGCTGCGCTACAGCCGCTTCTCCGAAGCCTGGGATCCGCTCTTCTTCGGCTTTACGCGCGGCTACGGCACCTGGTTCCAGGGCGAGGTGGCGGGCAACTACGCCGGTCCGTTCAACAGCAATGCCGAGGTATGGCGGCTGGGCCTCGAGGGCTCGCTCGGCGAGGGCCTGAACCTAGGGCTGCTGGCCTACGACTTCTCCAGCCGCGACCGGGTCGATCAACCCGACATGGGCGGGCGCGAGGTCAATCTGTACCTCGAGTGGCTGCCGACCGACTGGCTCTATGTCTCGCCGCTGCTGGGCTGGTACGCGCCCGACAAGAGCGCGGAGCAGGGTGGCACGCAGCTCGGCGACGACGATACTGCTTTCTATGCCCAGCTGCTGGTGGGGGTCTTCTTCTGATGAACGATGACGCGGCCAGCGAGGTGCTGATCGCCGGAGGCGGCCCCGCCGGGGCCGCCCTGGCGATGCTGCTGCATCGCGCCGGGCGCCGGGTCACCCTGGTGAGCCGGTGTCGCGACTACCGGGCCATCGAGGGGATTGCCCGGCGCAGCCTGCAGGCCTTGCAGGGCCTGGGCTTGGCCCGCGCTGCCGCCTGCGCGGTGGGGCCCTTGCCGCGCCGGGTGACCTGGGGAGGCGAGGCGCGGGCGCCCAACGCCGAGTGGCTGCTGCCCCGGCCCGACTTCGACGCGGCCCTGCTCGACGACCTGCGCGCCGCGGGCATCCGCGTGGTCGAGGCGCGGATCCGCCGCCTCGTGAGTCGCGGCGAGCAGGTGCACTGCCTGCTGGCGGACGGCCGCAGGTTAGCCGCCGCCTGGGGGGTGGAAGCACGCGGCCGGGCGGCGGCGCGGCGCCATTTCCGCGACGCCGCACCCTGGTCGACCCCCGCCTGGATCCTGCGCGGTGCTTCCGCGCCAGCGTCCCCGGGGAGTGCCGCGCTGTCGCTGCCGGGTGGCGGCTGGGCCTGGTGGTCGCGCCTGCATGGCCAGCAGTACCTGCAGCTGGCGCTGCCGGACGCAACGCTGCGCCTGGCGCGCCGCGACCCCGATGCCTGGCTGGCCGCGCAGCCGGCGCTGGCCGCTCTGTGGGGCGACACCGCCGTTGACCACCACTACTGCCGCCCCAGCCTGCTAGGGCGCACCGGGGTCAGGGCGGGGCGAATCTGGCGCCTGGGCGATGCGGCCATGGCCATCGACCCGCTCTCCGGTCAGGGCATCTTCAACGCGCTCTCCTCGGCCCATGGCCTGCTGCCGGTGCTCGACGGCCTGCTGGCGGGTGAGTCGCTGGCGCCGCTGCAGCGCTTCTACCAGCGCCGCCAGGATACCCTGTTCTGGCGCTTCGCCCGCGCCGGGCGCGACTTCTACCGCCAGGCCATGGCGGCCGGCCCCGGTGCCTACTGGGCGGCGCGCTGCCGCTGGCCCGACCTGCAGCCCCTGCACCTGGCGGAGCCCTGGGCGCAGGTGCGGGTGGCACCGGGGCTGGCCATCGTCGGCACCCGGCTGGCCGAACGGGAGCTGGTGCTGACCCCCGACCAGCCGCTGGGCATCCAGGCGGTGGCGAACGTGGCGCTGGCGCCGCTGGTGCAGGCCATGCAGGGCGGCGATCTTGGCGAGGCAAGGGCGCTGCTGGCAGGCGCCGGCGCTTCCGCCGGGGCGCTGCGCCAGTGGTGGCACGCTCACCCGGACTGGCCGGCGCTGCCCGGTCCCGTTACCGGCGCTTCTCATGCCTCTGACTCTCCCACCGCCGCCGCCTTTGCCGTTTCGCCGGCGGCTTCTGCCAGCCAGTAGCCTAGGGCATGCGCCGCGGCGAAGCTGGCCCCGCCCAGGGGCGGGGGCGTGCCGCAGGCTGGCGGCCCCGGCATCCAGGCTTGCCAGGCGGCGCCTTCCGGCCGCGTCTCTTCAGCGGCCCAGACGCAGGCGTACCAGCGTCCGTCAGGCCCCTGCCTTGGCGGGCCCGGTTCCAGCCCCGCGGCGCCGCTGACCGCTTCCACCCCGGGCCAGGCCGCCGGATACACCGGCGCACCGAAGCGTGGGCTGGCGGCGACGATGCGCGTGCCGGCGGCCTGCAGGCGCTCTACCGCCGCCCGCAGCCGCGGGTCCGGCCGGGGCAGGCCCAGGCTGCACAGCAGCCAGGCCGGCGGCGCCGCTGCCTGCCACTCCAGCGCCGTTGCCAGGCGCTCGGCGTCGCAGGTCAGGCGCGCCTCGAACAGCTTGTAGAAGGCGACCTCCAGGCGCGGGAGCGGCACATGGTGGCCCAGGGTGGCGAGGATGGCCCGGCCATGGCCGAGGCGATCCTCCAGGCCGGCCGGGGCATGGCAGCGAGCGAGCCAGCTCGGCGGTGCCGCGCACGGGCCGAGCCCGCTGTCGATCAGGCCCACGGACAGGGGGCGCGGCATCAAGGGCATGGCGTGGCCTCCAGGGCGGTCAGCCTGCCGCCCTCGAGCCGGTAGCAGGCATCGAGATGGCCGAAGTGGCTCGCCTGGTGGCTGATGATCAGCCGGGTGGCGTCGCCGAGCAGCGCGTCGAGCAGGCGGTCGAAGGCGCGGGCGCCCTCGGGGTCGAGGGCCGCGGTGGGCTCGTCGAGCAGCACCAGGCGGGGCTTCTTGAGCAGTGCCCGGGCCAGGGCCAGGCGCGCACGCTGGCCGCCGGACACCTTGCCGCCCAGGTCGCCGAGCTCGGTCGCCAGCCCCTGCGGCAGGGCGGCCAGCCAGCCGCCGAGGCCCACCCGCGCCAGCGCCGTGACCAGCTCGGCATCGCTGGCCTCGGGGGCCAGGGCGCGCAGCGCCTCGGCCAGGCTGCCGCGCAGCAGGCTGGGGTGCTGCTCCACCCAGGCCACCTGTTTCAACCAGTGGCGTCGCGAGAGCGCGGCCAGCGGCACGCCATCCACGCGGATCTCGCCCGCCTGCGGTGCTTCCAGCCCCAGCAGCAGGCGGACCAGGCTGCTCTTGCCGGCGCCCGAGGGGCCGTCGATCAGCACCTTGCTGCCCGGCGGAAGGCTGAGGTCGACGCCGTCCAGCAGCCAGTGCGTCTGGTCGGGATGGCGAAAGCGCACCCCGGCGAGGGCAAGCTCGCCGGGGCCCCGGGGGCGCTCGCCCCGGTAGGGGTCGCTCAAGGCGGGCTCGGCGAAGAGTTCGGCAAGGCGCGTGGCGCTGACCCGCGCCCGCTGCCAGCCGCCGTAGAGCCCCAGCAGGCCGCCGATGGGGGCCATCACCATGCCGAGATAGGCCAACAGGGCGATCAGCTCGCCGAGCTGCAGCCGTCCCTGGATCACCAGGTAGCCGCCCAGCAGCAGCAGGCCGGCCCGGGCCAGCGACAGGATCAGCTGGGGCCCCATGTCGCTGAAAAAGCCCACCCGGCGCACCGCCAGCAGGCGACGCAGCTGCGCATGGCCGAGCCCCTGGAGCTGGTTGAGCCGCGCGGCCTCCAGCGCCTGGCCCTGCAACCAGGGGCCGAACGCCAGGGTGTCCTGCCAGAAGCCGGAGATCTCGCCGCTCTGCTCGCGCAGGGCCTGCTGGCGCTGGGTCAGCGCCGGGCGCCAGGCGCGCAGCCACAGCCACTGGAGGGGCACCAGCAGCGCCACCAGCAGCATCAGCGCGGGGCTGAACAGGCCGATCATGGCCAGGGCGCCGACCAGGCCGAGCAGGTTGGAGAGCCCGCTGAGCAGGCCGTCCAGGGCGAAGCCCTGGAGGATCGACAGGTCGCCGTCGAGGCGGCTCATCAGGTCGCCTCGCCCGCGGGCCTGCCAGCGGGCGGGGGCCAGGCGCAGCAGGTGGCGCAGCAGCGAGCGGCGCAGCGACAGCAGCAGGCGCGCGGAGAGCGCCACATGCTGCAGCCGCGTCAGCCCCTGCAGGCCCAGCGCGGCGAGCCCCACCGCCACCAGGCCGCCGACGTAGGCCAGCAGCGTGGCGACGTCGCCCTGCATCAGGCCGTGGTCGATCAGCCGCTGGGTCAGCAGCGGCGGCAGCAGCGCCAGCAGGGTGCCCACCAGGCTGAGCGAGAGCAGCCGCGCCAGCGCCAGCCGCCGCGCCCTGAGGGGGCGGTAGAGCCAGCCCCAGGGCAGCGGCGCCGGCTGCGGGGCGGGATCGGGCGTAGCCATCGACACTCTCCTTTGCCCAGCGGAGCGGGCTCACCACAAGAAGGGCCGGGGCTCCCCCAAGGAGCCCCGACCAAGAGGACCATACAAGCGCAAGCTAGAAGCGTGCCACCTTCAGCGTCGCGGTGCTCATGTCGCCGGGCAGGCGAATGCGGCCCAGGTCGTTGAACTCGTCATCGTAGATGGCGATGTCGCTGGAGGCGCCGCCCAGGTAGAGCCGCGAGCCGTCATAGGAGGTGTTGATGCTGTAGTAGGTGTGGTCGAGGTCGATCACCTGCACGATCTCCCGGGTCCTGGCATCGAGCTTGCTGAGCTGGGTGTAGACGCCGTAGAAGACGTCACGCTCGCGCGGGTCCGTCACCATGGAGAAGATGATGAACTCGAACGGCGCGACCTCCTTGTTCTCGGTCTCGCCGGTGGCGAGATCGACCCGGCTGATGCCCCAGTGCCAGGCCTCGTTCTCCTCGCCGGGATGCTCCGCCACGGTGTAGGGGCGCACGAATTCGCGGGTCACCTCGCCCATGCTCCACATGGCCAGCGAGTCGGGCGGGCTGAAGCCGGGGCGGTCCCAGTGGCGGTTGGCGATGGCGATTTCGATCTCGCCCGTGTCCGGGTCCATGCGGTAGATGTCGGCCCCCGCCAGGTAGAGGTAGCCATCCTCGGCGGCCGCCATGGTGGTGACCTGACGCGGCGCGGGGAAGGTGGCGATGGGCTGGGCCTCGAGCCCCGCCGCGGCGTCGAAGACCGCCAGCTGCGGTTCCAGCACCTCGTAGCGGTCGCGGTGCAGGCGCACCCGGTCCTGCACCGTGTAGAGGCGGCTGCCGTCGGGGCTCACGGCCAGCGAGGCGATCGACTTGGCGCGGATGTCGCCGTTGGACTGGCGGGCGCGGAAGACCTCCTCGCAGCTGGTGAGGTCGATGCCCACCACGTCTTCCCAGCGGTTGTGCAGCACGTAGGCGATGCGTTCGTCGGGCCCGAGCTGCAGGGTGCCGGAGCCGAAGGCGCCCTCCACGTCGCAGGTGCGGACCACCTCCTGGGCCTCGGGGTCGATCACGTAGAGCTGGTTGGGCCGGGCCATGGTCACCAGGTATTCGCGGGGCTCGTCGGCGCCAGGCTCGTCGGACGGTGCCGCCAGCAGCGGCTGGGCGGTGCAGGCCAGCAGGCCGGCCAGGGTCAGGTTGAGTCGTTTCATGGTGCGCGTCATCACTTGTCGCCTCCCGGGTAGACGCTGTCGAGCTTGCGCCAGTCATCCTCGGCGCGGTCGGCCCCATCGCCCCAGTGGGGGTAGGTGTTCATGGTGTCGGGCACCTGCGCGGGCCACCAGCAGGGGTCGGCACAGCCGTAGAGGTCCGCCTCCATGGGCTGGCACAGCGAGGCCACGCCGCCGAAGGGGTCCACCTCCCAGCCCGGGTCGAAGCTCGAGGTGCAGCCGGCGATGGTCTGCATGGCCTGGACCTCTTCCAGCGCCTCGGGCGTGGCCGCGCGCTCCATCTCGCGGGCCTTGCGATTGAGGGGAACGAGCCCCAGCTCGGTGAAGTTTTTGTTGTTGTGTGTCATGCGCTCTGCCTCCCGGCCAGGGGGCCGTCGAGAAAGTCGGGGTTGTGTCGCAGGATGCGGGCGTAGGCCTGGATGCCGAAGTCGACCCACTCGCGCATCAGGTCGCAGTAGTGGTAGGTGGGCGTCATGGGGTCGCCGAAGCGGGCATAGCTCTCGTGGTAGCAGCCGCCGGAGCAGAGGTTGCGGATGCGGCAGTCGCTGCAGCCGCGCTCGCTGCGATCGCTCCTGGTCTCGATGAACTGCTTGAGGCCGGCGTGGTCGAGCCCTTCGCGGACGCTGCCGAAGGTCGGCAGCTCGGAGCCGGTGAAGCGGTGGCAGAGGTGCACGTCGCCGCCGTGGTCCACCGCCACCAGGCCGAGCCCGGCGCCGCAGGGCACCGCCTTGCTGCGCCCCTCCCAGATGTCGGTGAGCAGCTGGTTGAAGTTGCCGAAGCCGATGTCGCGGCCCTCGATGGCGGCCGCGACCGCACGCTCGCCGAGCTCGACCATGCCATCGAAGACCTGCTTGAGCTCCTCGCCGGTGAGGTTGTAGGCCGCCATGTCGCCGGAGGTGACCGGCGCGAAGCCCGCCTCGGCGAAGCCCAGCTCGTTGACCAGGTGATGGTGGATGCCGATCACATCGGTGATGCCGCGGGTCAGGGTGACCCGGGCCCCCACCGGCCGCGAGCGGTAGCTGGCCAGCAGCGGCGCGATGCGCCGCGTGACCAGGTCGTAGGTGCCCTGGCCGTTGACGGCGATGCGGTTCTTGTCGTGGACCGCCTTGGGGCCGTCCATGCTGACCGTCAGGCCGAAGCGGTGGGCGTCGAAGAAGGCGATCTTCTCCTCGTTGAGCAGGGTGGCGTTGGTGGTCAGGGTGAAGTCCACCGCCTTGCCGAGCCCGTGGATGCGCTGCTCGGCCCAGGCCACCACCGCACGGATCAGCGGCATGTTGCTGAGCGGCTCGCCGCCGAAGAAGACGACGTTGTAGCGCTCCCGCTGAGGGGCCTCGCGCAGCATCATCTCGATGGCCGCCTGGGCGGTGGCCAGCTCCATCTTCTTGCCGTCGCGGGGGTTGTCCAGGTCTTCCTTATAGCAGTAGCTGCAGCTCAGGTTGCAGCCGGTGTTGACGTTGAGCACCACGGTGGAGAGCGGGAACTGCTCCACCTGAACGCTCGGGTTATAGGCCTGCACGGCACCGTCGGTGATCAGCTTCAGCGCCTTGAGCTGCTCCAGGCGTGCCTGGAGGTCCGCCGGCGCTACCTCGTCGCCCAGCGTGCCCAGGGCAAGGGGGTCCAGGCCCTCCTCGCGGCCGGCCAGCGCCAGCAGTGCCTCGCTGATGCGGTCCGGGGCGAACAGGCTGGTGGTGGGCACATGGAACCACAGCGGCTGGCCTTCCACCTCCACCCGGTGCAGATTCTGGGGGATCGCTTGCAAGATTCCCATGAGGATCTCCTGGTCGTGGGGTTAGCGAAGCGGCGGATTGTTCCAGCGCTGTACGGTGACGATCAGCTGGGCCTCGTCCTGCATCTCCTCCTGGCCCACCACGCTGGCGGAAACGCGCAGGTTGCCCACGCTGTTGGCGTTGAACTGGCGCAAGGGGTTGGGCCCGGCCCCGGCCGGCGAGAAGATCCCGCTGGCGGCGTCCAGTACGCCGGCAAACTTGGCGTCCTCGTCGCGCTCGGCGATCTCGTCCCAGGGGGTGACGCTCCAGCGCACCGGCACCTGGCCCAGGGGGATTTCCTCGTCGCCTTCCAGGTAGCCGATGGCCGAGAAGACGCCGCTGACCGGCGGGGTCTTGTCGTTGCCGATGCGTGCCACGCCGAGGGCCGGGCTCACCTCGAGCCGGTCGACGCTCCGGTAGCCGGCCAGCAGCCGGTCGTGGCGTTGGTTGCCGACGCTTACAGCCAGCCAGCCGGGCACGAGGTCGGCGTGCGCCTCGACATCCAGCACCAGGCGATGTTCGCTGCGTTCCACCACGTCGCGCACGCTGACGGCCTCGCCCAGGTCGATCTCCCCCTCGCCGAGCCCCTGGCCCAGCAGTACCAGGCGGCGGCGCTCGCCGGCCTTGAGCGACGCCGGCAGGCTGGCGACGAGGCCGGGCTCGGCGCCGTCGCGCGGGGCCATCTCCACCTGCATGCCGAACGCCTCGTCATGGTCGTCGAAGATTCGCCCGCTGGGCCGCTCGCCGGAGAGGTCCAGCACCTGCTTGAAGTCGCGCCCGTTGAGCGCGAGGCTGGCGCGCCATTCGTAGCCGGTATAGACGACGGCCCGGCCCTCGCCGGCCAGCGGGCGGCCGTTGGCGAAGGCACCCTCGAGGCGCAGGGCATAGGCGTCCTCGCCGTCGGCGCCGGCGATGGTCACGTCGGCGAAGAAGTCGCCTTCACCCGGCCAGTGACCCCACAGCTGCCATTCGCCTGCGGGGGAGAGGGCCTCGGCCTGCTGCCAGGCCTCCCAGGCCTCGCTCTCCAGGCCTTGGGTCTCGGCCAGCCAGGGGGCGATCTCGGTCAGGGCGATCTCGAACCAGTCGCGGTCGCGCGCCATGGCCTGGTACTCGATGGTCTGGAACTGGCCCACGTGGAAGTGCACCAGGTGCTCCCACTCGGCCAGGGGGCGGCGCTGAAGCTCGCTTCGGCCCACGGTGTGGCAGCGCCCGCACATCGCCTGCATCTCGGGATGCTCGGAGGACTCGATGCGGTTGAGGCGGCGCTCGATCAGCATGCGCTGGGGGGCGCTCTCCTCGGGGGCGAGTCCCTGGGTGTCGGCCAGGTGCTTGACGATGGTGTGGCGGGCGTCGGCGGGCAGCTCCAGGCCATGCATGATCTGCATGCGCGCCACCGTCATGTCCCAGCCTTCGGGCGTCTTGCGCTGCTGGCTGATGCGGCCCCAGCCTTGGCCGCCCTCTTGTGCCTGGTGACAGGCGGTGCAGTGCTGCTCGATCGCCTCTGTGCCGGGGGAGGCCAGGGCCAGCGCCGGCAGCAGGGCCAGGCCATACAGGCCGGTGGTCAGTAGGGGCTTCATCGGGGTGCCTTCTCCTCGGTTATTTTTATAGGGAGTTGTGCTTGAACTTCAGCAAGCAACGAGCCATTACATTAATTATCCAATAAAAACATAGTGATATGGTTTTACGTTGCCGCATCCAGCGTAAGCGGGAGGGAGGCGGACGTTCCGACTGTCTCAGTTTGGCACGCGGGTGTCCCGCTCTGGAGCAGTCGGCACGCCGGGCCGCTGGCATGCCCTCAGCGCCGCCGGCACAGCGCCACCAGCCGCGCCTTGGAGGGCACGCCGAGCTTGGCGTAGGCGCGCTTGCGGTAGGTCTCGGCGGTGGAGAGGGCGATATCGAGTTCGGCGGCGGCGCTCTTGAGGGTGTGGCCGCGCAGCAGGTAGAGGCACAGCTGGCGCTCGCGCTCGGAAAGGGGCGCCAGCACGGCGGCTTCCTCCACGCTGGGGCGCTGCGACAGCGGCCTGGCCTGGGCGTAGTGGTGACGCATCAGGCTGGCCAGCAGCGGTGCCAGGGCGTCCAGTCGGGTCAGGTCGTGCGGCCTGAAGAGGCCGGCCTCGCGGCCGCGATAGAGGTTGAGGTAGTAGACGCTTTGCGCGCCGGGCAGGGTCAGCGACACCTTGTCGACCAGGTCGGGGAAGGCGAACAGGTGGCTGCGATAGGCTTCCGGCATGGCCTCGGCCTGCATCGGCGTGATTTCGGTGTCGCTCTGCTCGCCCTCCTCGGCCATCAGCTGGCGCAGGCGCTGGTAGTTGGGGTCCTGGCGGAACAGGCCGCCGGTGTAGAGCTCCGCCAGGCGACCGGCCATGCGCGGCGCGCGCTGGTTGTTCGCCAGCAGGCAGTCGACCTCGTCGCTCTCGTCGAAGGCGAACACCATGCACTGCTCGATGCCCACCGCCTGGCGCAGCAGGGCCAGCAGCGCCTCGTCGAAGCCCGTCTCGCCCAGCCGCGCCACGCACTCGGCCATGGCCGGCATCAGCCCCGGCCAGTCGGTGGTTTGCGCGTTGCTGGTTTCCATTCGTCGCTGCCTCTCGCCGCGTGCTGTCCCGGCTTTTGCGGGACACCGGTCGGGTCGCTCCCGGGGTAGTCTGTCGCTAGATACAACGCCAACAGGAGCCGCCCATGCGACCCGCCGGACGCGCCGAGACCGACTCGCTCTATTTCGATTATCCCCACTTTCCCTTCGTTCGTCCCCCCGAGCTCGACGGCCGGGCGGTGCGTCATCGGGTGGCCATCGTCGGTGCCGGTCCGGTGGGGGTCACCGCCGCGCTGGAGCTGGCGCGCCACGGCATCGCGTCGGTAGTGCTCGACGACAAGGCCACCGTCAACGACGGCTCGCGGGCGATCTGCCTCTCCCGCCACAGCCTGGAGATCCTGCAGCAGCTCGGCGTCGAGGCCCCCTTCGTGGCCAAGGGCCTGGGCTGGACCCGGGGCCGCACCTACTTTCGCGACCGCGAAATCTTCCGCTTCGAGATGCCCCACTCCGAGCAGGAGCGCTTCCTGCCGATGATCAACCTGCAGCAGCAGTACATCGAGAAGTTCCTGATCGACAAGGCCGCCGAGAGCGAGCTCGTCGAGCTGCGCTGGCAGAGCGCGGTGACCGGCGTAAGCCAGGATGCGAGCGGCGTGAGCCTGAAGGTGACCACCCCCGAGGGCGACTATCGCCTCGCCTGCGACTACCTGCTGGCCGCCGACGGCGCCCGCAGTGTGGTGCGCAAGGCGTTCGGCCTGGCGCTGCACGGCGAGGCCTACGAGGGCCGCTACGTGATCGCCGACATTCGCCTGCGCTCCGACTTTCCCACCGAGCGGCGCGCCTTCTTCCACTCCCACGCCCTGCCCGATACCACCCTCCTGGTGCACAGGCAGCCCGACGACATCTGGCGCATCGACTACCAGCTCGGCCCCGAGGAAGATCCGGACCAAGCGGTGGAGGAGGCCAGCATCCGCGATCGGGTGAGCCTGATCGTGCGCGAGGTGCTGGGCGAGGGCGACGCCTGGGAGCTTGAGTGGTGGAGCCTCTACAAGGCCTACACCCTGGCGCTGGACGACTACCGTCATGGCCGCGTGCTGTTCATCGGCGACAGCGCCCACCTGGTGCCGATCTTCGGCGTGCGCGGCCTCAACAACGGCCTGGCCGACGCCGCCAACGCCGGCTGGAAGCTGGCCTGGGTGCTCCAGGGGCGGGCGCCCGAAGGGCTGCTCGACAGCTACAGCCCGGAGCGCCGCGGCGCCACCCTGGACGTCTTCGCCAATGCCGGCAAGAGCACCCGCTTCATGACGCCGCCGAGCCGCGGCTACCGGCTGATGCGCGACGCCGCCCTGACGCTGGCGCTCGCCAACGACTACGCCAGCGGCTTCGCCGACCCGCGCCAGGTCACGCCCTACACCTACGCCGAGAGCCCGCTGACGCTGGGCGACGACCCGGCCTTCGAGGCCGGCCCAGTGCCAGGCGCGCCGTTGATCAATCGCCGCCTGGCAGAAGGCGACTACCTGCTCGACCACCTGGGCCACGGCTTCACCCTGCTCTATTTCAGCGAGGCGGGAGAGCTGCCGGCGGCGCTTGAGGATCGGCTGGCGACGCTGCGGGCGCGCGGCGTCGCGCTCGACGTGCTGCACCTGGCGCGCTCGGCCGGCGCCCGGGAAGCGCGGGTCGACGCCGAGGGCGAGCACCTTGCCGCCTATGGGGCCATCCCCGGCAGCGCCTACCTGGTGCGCCCCGACCGCCACGTGGCGGCGCGCTGGCAGCGCCTCGACCCCGCCGCGCTGGAAGCCGCCCTGATCACAGCCTTGGGAGGAAGATGAGATGACCGCTACCACACTGCCCTTCGCCGACCTGGAGCGGGTCTACGAAACGCTGGCCGAGACCCTGGACGCGCTGCCCGAAGCGCAGGAGCGGCTGTTCCTGGCCCAGCTCGCGCTGGCGCTGGCGCATCGCGTCGGCGACGTGAAGCACGTCATGGCGGCGATCGAGGAGGCGCGGCAGGGCACGGCCGGCGGCTGAGCCCGGGGCGGGGCAAGAAGCGGGGAGAAGTGGGAACCGGAGCGTTAGTGCGTTGCCATAGGGAGAGGTCCCGGGACGGCTTCAAGGAGGAGCCCGCCATGATCGAGACACTGCCCGCCCCCGAGTACGTGGCGGCGTTCCGCATCGCCGGCACGCTGCGCCGTGAAGACTACGACATCCTGATCCCGGCCATCGAGGCGAAGCTCGAGCACAACGAGCACATCGGCGTGGTGGCCGACATGAGCGACTTCGACCACATGACGGCCGGTGCGCTATGGCGCGACCTGGCCTATGCCGTGAGCAAGCTCGGCGATTACCACCGCTTCAAGCGTGCCGCGGTGGTTGCCGACAAGCGCTGGATCGAAACCACCACCCAGCTTGCCGGCAAGCTGGTGCCCCAGGTCGAGATGCGCGTGTTCCACCACGGCGAACTCGAAGAAGCCATGCGCTGGGCGGCCGGCTTCAGGCGCGCCCTGTAGCGCGGCGGGCTAGGAGGTCGCAGTGGCAGCGGTGCGCTCGCCGTGCCACTGGCGCAGCAGCCAGCCAAACACCAGCCCCAGTGCCAGCAGCCACAGCCCGGCGCCGGCCAGCAGCCACTGACTGTCGGCCAGGCGCAGCACCAGCCCGCCGAGGCTGACGCCCACCGACTGGCCGAGGAACAGGCAGCCGGCGAACACCGCCATGGCGGTGCCGCGCATGGCGGGCGCCATCTGGGTGGCGTTGATCTGCAGCGTGCTGTGCATCATGTAGAAGCCCAGCCCGGCCGAGAAGGCGCTGGCGGTGGCCAGGGCCGGCAGCGGCGCCAACGCCAGCCCGGTGAAGCCGAGCCCCATCAGCACGCCGCCGCCCGCCGCCAGGCCCGGCTCGCCCAGGCGGGCGATCAGCGGCCTGGCCAGGGCGGCGAAGATCAGCCCGCCCACGCCGAACAGCGCCACCATTAGCCCGGCCTGGGTCAGCGAGACGCTGAGCCGGGCATAGAGATGGCTGGCGACGAAAGCCAGCGCACCGAAGGCGGCAATGCCCTCGAGGAATACCAGCGCCAGGATGCGCCGGGCGCGGGAAATCAGCAGCACTTCGCGGATGCGCGAGAAAAAGGCGATGCGGCCCTGCTCGGCCTTGGGCGGCGAGAGCCCAGGCTGGCGGTGCAGGGCACCGAGCAGCAGCCCGCCGGCAGTGAGGAACAGCAGCGTGAGCAGTGCAAACGCCGCCTGCCAGCCCAGCGTATCGGCCAGGAAGCCGCCCGCCACCTGCCCCGAGATCAGCCCCATCACCGCCCCAGAAAGCATGTGCGCCAGGGTCACCTGGCGCTGCTCGTAGGGCACGTTGTCGCCCACCCAGGCCATGGAAAGCGGGATGATGGCGGCGGCGGTGGCGCCGTTCAGGGTGCGGAACAGCAGCAGCATCGACAGCGACTCGGAGAGCGCCGAGCCCAGCGCACCCACGGCGCAGGCCAGGGTGGCCAGGCCGATCACCCGCAGAGTGCCGTGGCGGTCGCCCAGCGGGCCGTAGGCGAGCTGCATGAGGCCGTAGGCGATGGCGAACAGGGTGATGTTCTGCGCCACGTCGGCCACCGGCCGGGAGAAGGCCTGAGACAGCGCCGGCAGCATGGCGTCGGTGACCCGCATCGAGGCCATGCTGGCAAAGCCCGCCAGGGCCAGCAGCAGGATCACCCGCCGAGAGGGGGGAGAGGCATGGCTCAAGGTTTCGCCTCCTGTGCCTGCTGTGCGGCCATGGCCCGCTCGGCGGGGCGTACCAGCCCCAGGAAGCTCACCACCGCCAGCAGCCCGCCGAGGGCCACCACGATCGCCATGGTGCGCGAGGTGCCGTCATGCAGCTGGGCCACTCCGCCGCCGACCATGGCGGCGATGGTCATCTGCAGGAAACCGAACAGCGACGAGGCGGCGCCGGCGCAGTGGGGATTGGGGGCCAGCGCGCCGGACATGGTCTGCGGCATCAGGATGCCGACACCGACCATGAACAGCACATGGGGGCCGACCACGGCCCAGGCGCTATAGACCCCGGCCAGGGCCAGCAGCGCCATCAGGCTGCCGCCCAGCGCGCAGACCAGCGTGGCCCGACCGACCAGCCGCTCGCGCCCCAACCGATGGCTGAAGCGGCCGCTGAGCAGGGTGCCGATGAAGAAGCCCGCCACGATCAGGGTGAAGAACAGACCGTACTGGAACGGCGAGACGCCGAGGAACTCGATCAGCACGAATGACGAGCCCGAGAGGTAGGCGAACAGCCCCGAGAAGGCCGCCGCGTTGGTCAGGGTATAGCCCATGAAGGTACGCTGGCCGAGCAGCATGCGGAAGTTGGCCAGGATAGCCTTGGGGTGGATCGACTGGCGCCGCTCCGGCGGCAGCGGCTCCGGCAGCGCCAGGATCAGCAATGGCAGCATGGCCGCGGCGTAGAGGGCCAGCAGCACGAACACCGACTCCCAGCCCCACACCAGCAGCAGCCCGGCGCCGACGATGGGGGCCACTGCCGGTGCCAGCGACATGGTGCTGGCCATGTAGGAGAGGATGCGCCCGGCCTCGACGGGGCCATAGATGTCGCGCACCGCGGCGCGCCCCAGCACCGGCCCGGTGGCGCCGCCCAGCGCCTGCAGGAAGCGCCCGGCCAGCAGCCATTCGATGCTGGGGGCGAAGGCGCACAGCAGGCTCGCCACCAGGAACAGGCTGAAGCCGAAGATCATCACCGGCTTGCGCCCGAAGCGGTCGGAGAAGGGGCCGCAGAACAGCTGGGCGGCGGCGAAGCCGGCCATGTACAGGCTCAGGGTCAGCTGCACCTGGTCGGGGCCGGTATCCAGCGCTGCGGCCATGGCCGGCATGGCCGGCAGATACATGTCGGTGGCCAGCGGGCCCAGCGCGGTCAGGGCCGCCAGGGTGATCACCGTGGCGGGGGACTTCAGCCTCAGCACATTGTTGTCTCCAGCAGTAGGGCGGCCTGCCGCGTGAGGCAGAGATGCGCAACTAATTAGCTTGCTTATTGTAATCGCCTGGCGCCGGGATTGCCCACCGTCAAGAACAAAAAGTGCGGCTGGGGAAGCCGCACGGAAAGGACATACTATGCTCGGCGCAGGGCGTAGCGGAAGCGCCGCTGAAGGGGGGCTCTCGCTCGTGGTTTTCCTCTGTCGCCGGCCTGTCAGTTCGTTTCGTTCTCCTCTTCCTGCCCCTCGCCGGTGGTGACGTTCATCTCGGTTTCGTTATCATCGTCGGACTCATCGGCGTCCTGCTCCCCGCGTAGCCTGGCCGCCGGACCTGGCGTGCCGGGCTGGCCCTGGCCCGTGGCTCCGGACTGGCTGCGCCCTTGGCGGCGCTCGTCGTCATCGTTACGGTTACGCTCCGCCTCCTGCAGGCCGTCCACAAAGCCCTGGCGGTAGCCTCTGATGGCGCCTTCCTGCAGGCCTTCCTCGCGGCCCTCCATATACCCCTGGACGAAGATGCTTTGGCGAGTGGGCCCGCCCTGATGATCGCGCTCGCCCATGCCGCGCTGCTGGTCGCCCCATGAGTCTTGCCGGCCGCGATCATCGCCGAAGCGGCTGCCCTGTTGCGGGCGGTCGCGACCGTCCCATTGGCCGCCCTGGCCGCGATCCTGTCCTTGTTCCTGGCCGCGCCAGTCACCCTGGCGGCCTCGATCGTCGTGCATCTGGCCCCGCTGCCAATCGCGCTGCCCCTGCTGGCGGTCTCGATCCTCCCAGGCCTGGCCGCCTTGGCCTCTTTGCCTGTCGAAGTCATCCCGTCTTTGCGGATTGTCCCGGTCCCACTGCTGGCCACTGCGGTCGTTCCACTGCTGGGCGCTTTGACCGCCTTGCCGTCTTTCATCTTCAAAGCCGGCGCGGTTATCGTAGGATTGCGCCCAAGCCATGTTGGTCGCGAGAGCGGCGGAAACCGCTGTTGAAATAAGAATCCGTTTAAACATGCTTCCTCCGATGAAACTCGAGTCGTCCGTCATTCGACGCGCAGCACAGTCAAGCGATTAAGACATGCCGTGCTGCGCTTTCCTTGGCGTTAAGGATGAGCCCGTTAGCGATTTCGCCCGCGCCAGTCGTCCTCTTGATCGCCCCAGCGATTGTCCTGGCGGCCCTGGTTGAACTGGCCACGGTCGCGGTCATCCCAGCGGTCGTCCTGACGGCCCTGGTTGAACTGGCCGCGGTCGCGGTCATCCCAGCGGTCGTCCTGGCGGCCCTGGTTGAACTGGCCGCGGTCGCGGTCATCCCAGCGGTCGTCCTGGCGGCCCTGGTTGAACTGGCCGCGGTCGCGGTCATCCCAGCGGTCGTCCTGGCGGCCCTGGTTGAACTGGCCGCGGTCGCGGTCATCCCAGCGGTCGTCCTGGCGGCCCTGGTGGAACTGGCCGCGGTCGCGGTCATCCCAGCGGTCGTCCTGACGGCCCTGGTGGAACTGGCCGCGGTCCTGGCCCTGCCAGCGGTCGTCCTGGCGGCCCTGGTTGAACTGGCCGCGGTCCTGGCCCTGCCAGCGGTCGTCCTGGCGGCCCTGGTTGAACTGGCCGCGGTCCTGGCCCTGCCAGCGGTCGTCCTGGCGGCCCTGGTGGAACTGGCCGCGGTCGCGGTCATCCCAGCGGTCGTCCTGGCGGCCCTGGTGGAACTGGCCACGGTCCTGGTCGCGCCAACGTTGATCCTGGCCCTGTTGTTGCTGGAACCGCTGATCGTCCTGCCACTGCTGCCCTTGCTGGGCCAGCACAGAGCCAGTTGAAGCGGTAGCGAGGGCGGCCGATATTGCCGATGTTATTAGCAGCTTTTTAAACATCACTAACTCCTTTAGATGTTGTTTAATTAAGAGTATTGACGTTTTTTCATGCCGCTTGTCGAGAGATAAAGCTGGACATGTCACTGTCAAGCTAGCTGCGATCTTTGTAATAAAGAGGGTGTTATAAGTTCTATTTTGTGTTTGCTTGTTTTAAGAATAAAAACATTAAAATGCTAATTGGGCGTGAGTTAAATCAAGGTGCGTCCGGCCTCAAATAAAGGTTAAGTAAAGTTTGCTTAATAAATCCAAGATGGTACGCCGGTACACAAATAGAGCGTTTTTTTATTTGAAATGATAAACGAGCGACATGATGCGCTGCTTCGCCTGGCCCCTAGTCGAAGCGGTCCCAATAAGGAGGATCGCCGAAGTAGCCGTCAAGGAAGTCGACGAAGCTGCGTACCTTGCTCGCCAGCAGCTGACGGTGGGCGTACACCGCATAGAGCGACATCGGCTCGGGCTCATGCTCCGCCAGGACGATCTGCAGTTGCCCGGCCTTGATCGCAGTGCTCGAAATGAAGGTGGGCTGCAGGGCGAGGCCGGCGCCGGCGATGGCGGCTTCGACCAGCACATCGCCATTGTTGCTGGCGAAATCGCTGCTCATGAAATCGTTTTCGACCACGGCGTCAAGCTGCGTTTCGTGGCCCGGCAGCCAGCGCAACAGCGACGCGCCGGCCTCCTGCTCCAGGTAGCTGTAGCGCAAGTAACGGTGCGCCTTGAGATCTTCCAGGCTTTGCGGCGTACCGTGCCGCTTCAGGTACTCGGGAGAAGCACACAGCACCAGACGGATCGGCGCGACTCGCCTGGCGATCAACGAGGAGCTCTTCAAGTGACCGATGCGCAGGGCGATATCGAAGCCCTCTTCGACGATATCCACCTTGCGGTCATTCAGCTGCAGGTCGATGCCTACCGCGGGATGGGCGCGCTGAAAGTCGCTCAGCAGCGGGGCCAGATGGCGAATGGCGAAGGAGACCGGGGCACTGATCCGCAGCCGCCCCCGGGCCTGGGTCTGCAGGTCAACCAACTGGTGATCCATGTCGTCCAGGTCGCTGAGCAGCTGCTGGGCGCGCGGGTAGTAGCGCGCGCCGGCTTCGGTCAGGTGGCTCTTGCGGGTGGTGCGATTGAGCAGGCGCACTCCCAGGCGATGCTCAAGCTGGGAGACGTATTTGCTGATCAGTTGGGGGGAGAGTTCCAGCCGCTCGGCGGCGCGGGTGAAGCTGCCTTCGCTGACCACCGTGACGAAGGCGCGCATGGCATCGATTCGGTCCATCGGCTCTTCCAGGAAAAACGCTTCCGCTAATTATCAACATTTCGTTGCTAATAAGCCAATGTTTGCTCTCTTAGTCTCTATGATTGCTGATAGTAGAGTGGCCTCATCGCTCAGGGACAAGCCCTGGGACACAACGGCACAACCGCCGCAATCGATACGAGGTGACGCTCATGAATACGCCTTTCGCACAAGCCCTGTTCCATTCCCGCAGCGGCGTGGCCGCCCTGATCCTGCGGGTCCCGGTGGGGCTGATCCTGGCCGCCCATGGCGCGCAGAAGCTGTTCGGCTGGTTCGGTGGCTACGGCCTGGAAGGCACCGGCCAGTGGATGGCGAGCATCGGCCTGGCGCCGGGCTACCTGATGGCACTGCTGGCCGGGGGGGCCGAGTTCTTCGGCGGGCTGGCGCTGGTGCTGGGGCTGCTGACCCGCCCGGCGGCGCTGGTGTCGGCCTTTACCATGCTGGTAGCAATCTTCGCCGTGCATATCGGCAATGGTCTGTTCATGTCCAACAACGGCTACGAATACGCCCTGACCCTGTTCGTCGTCACCCTGGGCCTGGCGATTCAGGGCGGCGGACGCTTCGCACTGGATAACCTGCTGGCGCAGCGTTTCGCAGATGCCCAGGCCGGACGGCGCTTAGTCACCGGGCGGTGAGAGGCTGATCGCAACGCGACTGTCCCGGCCCATCCACCCCCTTCCTCCCCTGAGAGGAAGGGGCGCGTCACAGGAGAAAGAGCATGCTGGTCAACGGTGTCTGGCAGGAGAATTGGCAACCGGTACAGGCGAAGGATGAACAGGGGCGCTTCATCCGCCAGGCCTCGTCGTTTCGCCACTGGATCACTCCGGATGGGGCGCCTGGTCCCACCGGGGCGGGGGGATTCAAGGCCGAGAAGGGGCGCTATCGGCTCTATGTCGCCTACATTTGCCCCTGGGCGTCACGCGCACTGATGGCCCGGACGCTGAAAGGACTGCAGGAGGTCATTGAGGTCACGGTGGTGAATCCTCGGCTGACCGACCAGGGCTGGCAGTTTGGCGGCTACCCCGGAGCGGACGAGGACACGCTCAACGGCGTGCGCTACCTGCATGAGCTGTACACCCGTGCCGATCCGCAGGTTTCCGGGCGTGCCACCGTGCCGGTGCTGTGGGACAAGCAGACCGGGACCATCGTCAACAACGAGTCCGCCGATATCGTGCGGATGCTGAACAGCGCCTTCAGCGCCATCGTGGATCAGGGGCCGAATCTCTACCCGGACGATCTGGCCGCCGAGATCGAGGCCCTGAACGCCTCTCTGTACGCGAACCTGAACAATGGCGTGTATCAGGCCGGCTTCGCCTCCAGCCAGCAGGCCTATGAGGAGGCCTATGGCAAGGTCTTCGCCGCGCTGGATGAACTGGAATCCCGACTCGCCGACGGGCGTCTCTATCTGTTCGGCGAGCGTCTGACGGAAACCGATCTGCGCCTGTTCGTGACCCTGGTGCGCTTCGATGCCGCCTATCATGGGTTGTTCAAGTGCAATCGCAACACGCTGCGCGACATGCCGAGCCTGCATGCCTATATGCATCGGGTGCTGGCCCTCGACGGAATCGCCGCCACCGTGAACCTCGACCATATCAAGGCGGGCTATTATTCGATCAAGGCACTGAATCCCGGTGGAATCGTGCCGGCGGGGCCCGGCAAGCTCTGATCAGAGTTGATACGCAGCGACCATGAATGATCAGAAGGAGTGTCATCTTGAGCACTACGACCGAGGTACTGTTTATTTCCCATGGTGGCGGCCCGATGCCGCTGCTGGGAGACCCGGGTCACCGTGAATTGGTGGAGAAACTCACCGAAATTGCCGGCCAGCTGCGCAGGCCCTCGGCCATTCTGGTCATCAGCGCCCACTGGGAAGCAGCAGCGCCGACCATCACCTCGGGGGCCAACCCGGCGCTCATCTATGACTACTACGGCTTTCCGCCCGAGTCCTACGAGATCGAGTATCCCTGCCCCGGTGAACCGGCGCTGGCACGGCGGGTCCACCAGGCGCTGGAGCAGGCCGGCATACCGGCACGGCTGGACGACCGGCGTGGCTTCGATCATGGGCTGTTCGTGCCGCTCAAGCTGATGTACCCGGAGGCGGACATTCCCTGCGTGCAGCTGTCGCTGGTCGACAGCCTGGATGCCGCGACGCACCTGGCCATTGGCAAGGCGCTGCGGGCGCTGGATACCGCCAACCTGCTGGTGATCGGGTCGGGGTTCTCCTTCCACAACATGCAGGCGTTCTTTGCGCCCAGCACTCCGGAGATCGAGGCCCGCAATGAGGCTTTCGAAGCCTGGCTCGAAGAGACCTGCGCCGATACTGGCATCACGGAAGCGCAGCGCGCGGAGCGCCTGGTGCACTGGGAGCGCGCTCCTCATGCCCGGTTCTGCCACCCCCGGGAGGAGCATCTGCTGCCCCTGCACGTGTGCTACGGCCTGGCGGGCCAGCCCAGCGAGACCCACGTCTCGGCCACGGTTCTCGGCAAACGGTCGGGGATGTTCTACTGGCGGGTAAGCCGCTGAGCGTCAGCGGTGACCACGCCTGAAAAAGCACGGGCACGCTGCCTTGAGCGCAGCGTGCCCGCGTTCGTCAGCGGCGGCGTTACCCCGCGTCCGGCTGCTCGCCCGGAGCGGCCTTGGCGAAGGCTTCCATCGCGCGGCAGCGTTCGGCGATGCGGCGGATCGTCGGATACGCCGAGAGGTCACACTCGAAGCGCTCGGCATTGAACACCTGCGGCACCAGGCAGACATCCGCCAGGCTCGGGCTGTCGCCGTGGCAGAACGCGCCGGTGGCGGCCTCGCCCGCAAGCCTCGCTTCCAGGGCGGTGAAACCCTCGGCGATCCAGTGGCGGTACCAGGCCAGCTTGGCCGCTTCGTCCAGCTTCAGCTCGTGCACCAGGTACTTGAGCACCTTGAGGTTGTTGAGCGGGTGGATCTCGCAGGCCACCAGCTGGGCCAGCGAGCGCACCCGGGCGCGGCTCGCGGGGTCCGCCGGCAGCAGTGCCGGCTCGGGGTGGCGCTCTTCCAGGTACTCGCAGATCGCCAGCGACTGGGTCAGCCGGGTGCCGTCGTCGGTCTCGAGCACCGGCACCAGTCCCTGGGGGTTGCGGGCCAGGTTCTCCTCAGCCCGCTGCTCGCCCTTGACCAGATTGACCGCCACCTGCTCGTACGCCAGCCCCTTGAGATTGAGCGCGATACGCACCCGATACGCCGCCGAGGAGCGGAAATAGCCATATAGCGTGGTCATGCGTGGCTCCTTGTGTCGCGTCACTTCGGCTGGTACTTGACCACCTGCTGGTCGATGGCGCCGAAGATGCTGTTGCCGGCACGGTCGAACATCTCGATACGCACCCGGTCGCCGAAGCGCAGGAAGGGCGTCTTGGCCGAGCCGTGCAGGATCTGCTCCACCATGCGCACCTCGGCCAGGCAGCTGTAGCCCACGCCGCCGTCGACGATCGGCTTGCCGGGGCCGCCGTCGGGGTCGGGGTTGGAGACGGTGCCGGAGCCGATGATGGCGCCGGCGCCCAGGTAGCGGGTGCGGGCGGCATGGGCGACCAGCTCGGGGAAACCGAAGATCATGTCGGGGCCGGCCTCCGGCTCGCCGAACTTCTCGCCGTTGAGATGCACGGTCAGCGGCAGATGGACCTTGCCACCCTGCCAGGCGTCGCCCAGCTCGTCGGGAGTGACGCAGATCGGCGAGAAGCTCGAGGCCGGCTTGGCCTGGAAGAAGCCGAAGCCCTTGGCCAGCTCGCCGGGAATCAGGCCGCGCAGGCTGACGTCGTTGACCAGCATGATCAGCTTGATGTGGCCGGCGGCCTGCTCCGGGGTGACGCCCATGGGCACGTCGTCGGTGATCACCGCGATCTCGCCCTCGAAGTCGATGCCGTGCTCCTCGCTGACCGCCTCGATCTCCTCGGTGGGGGCGAGAAACTTGTCGCCGCCGCCCTGGTACATCAGCGGGTCGTTCCAGAAGCTCTCCGGCAGCTCGGCGCCGCGGGCCTGGCGCACCAGCTTGACGTGGTTGAGATAGGCGGAGCCGTCGGCCCAGTGATAGCTGCGCGGCAGCGGCGAGTGCAGCTGGCCCTGATCCAGGCTGAAGGCGCCCTCGGCGCTGTCGTCGTTGAGCTCGGCGTAGCGCGCCTCCAGCCTGGGGCTGACGGCGTCCCAGTTCTCGAGCGCCTGTTGCAGGGTGGCGGCGATGTCGGTGGCGGAAACCGCGCGGGTGAGGTCGCGGGAGACCACCAGCAGTTCGCCGTCGCGGCCGTTTTTCAAAGTGGCGAGTTTCATCTTGGCTCAATCCTTTCGTCAGGGGCGGAGCTCGTCGGCTCCGTCCGGTTCAGCGTTTCGTCTCTCGGGCTGTTCTGTCTCGCTCAAGGCTGTCAGGGCTGCTTGGGATCGAAGTGCGAGCGCAGCGTCGACCACACGTCGACGTAGTCGCGCTGGCGGATGTCCGCGTTCAGTGCCGCTTCGGTCGGGTGGTAGACGTAGCGGCTCTCGAACATGAAGGCCAGGGTCGCATCCAGGCGCTGCGGTGTCAGCTCGGCGTTGGAGGCCTTCTCGAAGGTCTCGGCATCGGGGCCGTGGGGCGACATGCAGTTGTGCAGGCTGGCGCCGCCGGGCAGGAAGCCCTCGGCCTTGGCGTCGTACTCGCCGTGGATCAGGCCCATGAACTCGCTCATCAGGTTGCGATGGAAGTAGGGTGGGCGGAAGGTGTTCTCGGCCACCATCCAGCGCGGCGGGAAGATCACGAAATCGATGTTGGCCATGCCCGGGGTGTCGGAGGGTGAGGTCAGCACGGTGAAGATCGAGGGGTCGGGGTGATCGAAGCTCACCGTGTTGATGGTGTTGAACTTAGCCAGGTCGTACTTGTAGGGCGCGTAGTTGCCGTGCCAGGCCACCACGTCGAGCGGCGAATGGCCGAGCTTGGTCACCCAGAAGCGGCCGGAGAACTTGGCCACCAGCTCGAAGTCGCCCTCGATGTCCTCGAAGGCGGCCACCGGGCTCTCGAAGTCGCGCGGGTTGGCCAGGCCGTTGGCGCCGATGGGGCCGAGGCCGGGCAGCTCCAGGGGGCTGCCGTAGTTCTCGCAGAGGTAGCCGCGGGCGGCGTCGCTGCCCTGGGCCAGGCGCACCTGGAACTTCATGCCGCGGGGAATCACCGCGATCTCGCCACCCTTGACCTCGAGCTCGCCGAGCTCCGTGCGCAGGCGCAAGGTGCCCTGCTGCGGCACGATCAACAGCTCGCCGTCGGCGTTGTAGAAGAAGCGCTCGGTCATGTCGCGGTTGAAGGCATAGACGTGCACGCCGCAGCCGGCCTGGGTGCCGGCATCGCCGTTGACGGCAATCGTCAGCAGGCCGTCGACGAAGTCGGTGGGCGCGGCGGGAATCGGCAGCGGGTCCCAGCGCATCTGGTTGGGATCGGCGGCGGGCCTGGCCAGCGGCGAGGTGGCTACCCGGCCGTTCTCCAGCGACGTATAGGCGCTCTGCACCACCGAGGGGCGGATGCGGTAGAGCCAACTGCGCAGGTTGGCGTGGCGCGGCGCGGTGAAGGCCGAGCCGGTGAGCTGCTCGGCGTAGAGGCCGTAGGCGCACTTCTGCGGCGAGTTCTGCCCGGCCGGCAGCGCGCCGGGCAGCGCCTCGCTGGCGAAGTGGTTGCGAAAACCGCTCTGGTACTCGAGCGCTTGGGTGGTCATGTCGGGGGTCCTCTGTTTCAACGTCCTGTCGAATCTTTTGCTGACTCAAGCCGTTCGCTTGGCTGTGTCGTGGCCTGGCCGGCGATGGCCAGCGCCTCCTCGAGCACCTGCTGGTCGCCGATATGGTTGGCCAGCAGCAGGATCAGCCGGGCATTGATGCGCTCGCTCTCGGCTTCGCTGCGCTCGCGATGCAGCTCGGTCAGCGCGGCATAGAAGGCGTCCGGGTCGGTGAAGTTGGGGTTGAGCTCAAGCCGTGGCATGGGTGCCTCCCTGAACGGTGGAAGGAGCGAGATAGGCGCCCAGGGCGCGGTCCATCGCCTCGCCGACCGCGGCCGCCGTGACGGTGTGCCAGCGGGCGGTGACGTGCTGGTCGGGGCGGATCAGGTAGGCGATGCCGGCGCCGAGGCCGTAGCGTTCTCCGATCAGGTTCTCCACGTCCTCGACCTGGCGGCTGCGCGGCAGCTCGGTCAGGGCGTGGGGCGCGGGGCCGACGACCAGCAGGTCGAGGTCGGCCCGCTCCTCGAGCAGCGGGGCGAGTTCGGCCCTGAGGGCTTCGGCCCGGGCGCTGTCGACACGACCGTCGAGCAGCAGCACGAAGCGCTCGCCGAGCTGGTTGAGCAGCCAGGCGCGGCGGCCGGCCAGGCCGATCGGCGCGTCCTTGGCCGGGCTGCCGGGGCGCAGCTCCAGCGGCAGGCCTTCCGCCTCATGGCCGTTGAGCGGCGAGCCGTCATAGCGGCACGGCAGGGAGAGGCGACCGCTGTTGACCAGACGGCGGGCGAAGGGGTAGTGCTCGGCCAGCTCCAGCACGCTGTCGCGGAACAGGCGGCTCACGCGACTCTTGGGGGTGATGAAGTCGGTGGCCCGCGTCGAGTTCAAGATGTTCTCGGCCGCACCCTGCTGGCGCTCGTCGTCGTAGGTGGCGAGCAGCGCCGCGGGGGCCTGGCCCTTGAGCACCCGGGCCAGCTTCCAGGCCAGGTTCTCGGTGCTCTGCAGCGCGCCGTTGGCGCCGCGGGCGCCGAAGGGCGAGACCTGGTGGGCGGCGTCGCCCATGAAGAACACCCGCCGGTGGATGTAGCTGTCCATCTTGCGGCAGCGGAAGGTGTAGACGCTGGCCCACTCCAGCTCGAACTCCACGTCCGCGCCGAGCATCGCCTGCACGCGGGGGCGGATGTTCTCCTCCTTCTTCTCCTCTTCCGGATCGGCATCCCAGCCGAGCTGGAAGTCGATGCGCCAGACGTTGTCCGGCTGACGGTGCAGCAGCACCGACTGGTTGGGGTGGAAGGGCGGGTCGAACCAGAACCAGCGTTCGGTGGGGAAGTCGGCCTTCATGATCACGTCGGCGATCAGGAAGCGGTCCTGGAACACCTGGCCACGGCTCTCCAGGCCCAGCAGGTCGCGAATCCTGCTGTTGGCGCCGTCGGCCACCAGCAGGTAGTCGCAGGCGAGGCGGTAGTCGCCGTCCTCGGTGCTGACCAGCACCTCGCTGCGCTCGGCCTGGCTGTCCACTGCGGTGACCTTGTGCAGCCAGCGCAGGTCGATCAGCTCGTTAAGCTCATTGGCACGATCGACCAGATACTCCTCGAAGTAGTACTGCTGCAGGTTGATGAAGGCGGGCATGCGGTGGCCCGCTTCCGGCAGCAGGTCGAAGTCGTAGACCTCACGCGCTTGGAAGAACACCCGGCCGCGCTGCCAGGTCACGCCCTTGTCGACCATCGGCTGGGCGCAGCCCAGGCGGTCGAGGATCTCCAGGGTGCGCTTGGCGAAGCAGATCGCCCGCGAGCCGACGCTGACGGTGTTGTTGTCGTCGAGCACCACGCTTTCGATGCCCTGCTGGGCCAGGTCGATGGCCATGGCCAGGCCGGTGGGGCCGGCACCGACGATCACCACCGGGCAGTGGCGAATGCCGTCGCGGTCGAGCTCCGGGGCGCGCCGGTACGGGTAGACGGGATTATTGTAGGTAGTGGGCATGCTTCCTCCGACCGCGGCGTATTCCGGCAACAGGCCTGAGCGAGGGCGCTGCAACCCCTCCCTGGGCGCTAGCGATTCCTTTCGGGAATCGAACCCTCTTCCGGCCTGCCCCGGCGCCGTGCGTCTTTAACGTTGGAAAGGCAGAGCGTTACTGGTTCTCGACGACTTCCTGCAGCGAATGCCACATGGCGGTATCGCGCTCGGCGGTCCAGATGCGCGGATCGGGATATTCGCCGCCCGCTTCGTCGTAGCAGCGGGTGATGTCGAACGGCACGCAGTGGTCGAAGATCACCCAGTGGCCGTACTTGGGCTTGAGCAGGGCGTAGGTCTCGGCGTAGCACTCGGAGAGCGACTTGCCGGCGGCCTTGCCCGCCTTGACGCTTTCGTACATGTCGTTAAGGAAGTCGCGGGTGCCCTGGATCGCTTCCTGGCACTGCTCGGGGGTGGTGAGCGCCTCGCCGCGGCCCGGCACCAGCTTCTGCGGCTGCATGGCCTGCAGACGGTCGAGGGTGGCGGGCCAGTATTCGTGGTAGGCGTCACCGGTGTAGGGGGTGGCGCCGTACTCGACCAGGTCGCCCGAGAACATCACCTTCTCCTCGGGCAGCCAGACGATGGTGTCGCCCTTGGTGTGGCCGCGGCCGAGGTGGATGATGCGTACCTCGCGCTTGCCCATGTATACCGTCAGCTCCTGCTGGAACACGATGTTGGGCCAGGTCAGACCGGGCACCGAGTCCACCCCCTTGAACAGGCGCGGGAAGCGGCCGACCTCGGACTCGTAGTCCTGCTGGCCGCGCTCGACGATCAGGTCGTAGGTGTGCTGGCTGGCGTAGATGTTCTCGGCGTGATAGGCCGAGGCGCCGAGCACGCGCACGGCGTGGTAGTGGGTCAGCACCACGTGCTTGATCGGCAGGTCGGTGACCTCGCGAATCCGGCGGATCACGTCCTGGGCCATGATCGGCGTGGCCTGGGTGTCGATCACCATCACGCTGTCGTCGCCGATCACGATGCCGGTGTTGGGGTCGCCCTCGGCGGTATAGGCATAGAGGCCCTCGGCCAGCTGGGTGAAGCTGACCTGCTTCTCTTCGGTGTCGGCGTGCGAGGCGAACTTCTTGCTCATGGTTCCTCCAGGGGTGGTCGGGCATCGCGCGGGGCGAGGCGCTGGCCGTATCCGGCCATGGTGTCGTGGAATGCCAGCAGCATAGTTACTTTTGAAACTATATGTCCAGCAAATCACGGACCAGATGTCAAAGCAAGCGTAAGGCGAATGGTGTGTTTTTGCCTTAGATCAAAGGTTTCGACGTTTTTTGCGACCTAAGTCTAAGGGCTTTGGCTGCCAAATTAGTTGCACGGGAGATTATCTGTCGGCAAGGTGAAGGCGCGGAAAAGCGCAAGCAGCTGCTGCGCTTGGCGCTCGCCGACAGCGAGCGTTCGGCCGCCAGACAACAATGCTGCAAATAACAATGTGACGACGCAACGTGGCGCAAGCTCGCCTCCCGTGACGACCAGGAGCACGCAATGAAAACGACAAATCGCCTCATGATTGGCGCCCTAGCGGCGCTCGGCCTCAGCCTCGGTACGCCTGCGCTGGCCCAGACCACCCTGACCGTGAGCACCTGGGGCGGCCCCAACCACGGCGTCAACACCATCGTCTGGCCGACCTGGAAGGCGTGGATCGAGGAGGCCACCGAAGGGCGCGTCACGGTCGAGGTGGTGCACGACATGGGGCCGCCAGCGGCGCAGATGGAGATCGTCGCCGATGGCATCGCCGATGCCAGCTGGATCTTCCATGCGCATATGGCTGGCCGCTTCCTGGCCACCCAGCTGCCGGAGTTTCCCACCTTCGAGGAGTTCTCCTCCGAGGATGCCGCCGCGGCCTACTGGCACACCCACCAGGAATACCTGGCGCAGGCGGGCGAGCACCGCGGCGTCGATGTCGTGGCCATGGGCGTGCACGGCCCGGGGCAGATCTTCACCCGCGACCAGGTCGCTTCCATCGACGAGCTTGCCGGCAAGCGCCTGCGGGTCGGCGGCGGCGTGATGAGCGGGCTGGCCGACGCCATGCGCGTGACCGGCGTGGCGATCCCGCCCACCGGTGTCTATGAAGCGGCCTCCCAGGGCGTGGTCGACGGCGCCATGCTGACCCTGGAGAGCCTGCGCAGCTTCCGCGTGGCCGAGGTGGCCCCGCACACCCTGACCGTCGACGGCGGCTTCTACCGTGGCAGCTTTGCCATCGTGGTCAACCCGATGTTCTGGGATCAGGTTACCGCCGAGGACCGCGAGGCGATCGAGGCCGTGTCCGGTGAGCACCTGTCGCGGCTGTTCGGCTACATGATGGACGTCTCCGACGAGAGCGGCGTCGAGTTCGGCCAGGAGCGCGGCGCCACCTTCACCCAGGTGCCCGAGGCGGATATCGAGACCCTGCGTGGGGTGACCGACACGCTGATCGCCGACTGGTCGACGGCAGTGGGGAATCGCGGCGTCGACGCCGAGGCGGCCCTGGCGCACTTCCGCGAGCAGCTGGCTGCAGCGGCTGAAGGCGACAGAATCGCCGATCGCGTCGTGCGCCAGTAACCCCACCTGCCTGGAGGCTTGACCATGCCGACCTCGTCCACGCGCTGGCTGCGGGTCGGCCGTGTCATGCAGCTCACCCTGGAGGGGGTGGCAGGCGCCACCCTCTTCGCCATGATGCTGCTGACCACGGCGGACGTGACCGGGCGCTACTTCTTCAACTCGCCGATTCTCGGCACCGTCGAGCTGACCCAGCTGATGCTGGCGGCACTGGTGTTCCTGTCGCTGCCGGTGGTGTGCTGGCGCGAGGAGCACGTCAGCGTCGACCTGCTCGACAGCGTGTTCCCTTCGCGGCTGATCTGGATCCGCCAGGTGCTGGTCAACCTGATCGTCAGCGGAGCGCTCTGGATCATGGCGCGGCGCGTCTGGGCGCTGGGCGAACGGGCCATGGAGTGGGGCGATGTGACCGAGTTTCTGCGCATCCCCAACGGCTATCTCATCTATCTCATTGCGATCATGCTGGCGCTGTCAGCCGCGCTGACCCTGCTGCGTGCGGTGGGCTACCTGCTGGAAGGGGTGGGCGTGCTGGCGCGCGGTGGTCCGCTCAGCCCGGCTGCAGGACAGGGAGGCAACCATGACTGAAGCGCTTTACGGTTTCGCCGCCCTGCTGCTGCTGGCGTTCCTGCGGGTACCGCTGGCGTTTGCCATGGGCATCGTCGGCTTCGCCGGCTTCTATTTCCTGACCGGCAACTGGAACGCCGCCGAGGCCATGGCCGCACGGCGCGTGGTGGACACCGCCATGGACTACGGTCTGTCGGTGATCCCGCTGTTCATCCTGATGGGCAACCTGGTCTCCCATGCCGGGCTGTCGGATGCGCTGTTCCGCGCCTCCAACGGCTTCCTCGGTCACCGCAAGGGCGGCCAGGCCATGGCCACCATCGTCGCCTGCGGCGGCTTCAGCGCCATCTGCGGCTCGAGTCTGGCCACCTGCGCCACCATGGGACGGGTGGCGATGCCGCAGATGCGCAAGTACGGCTACAAGGATTCGCTGGCCTCGGCCTCCATCGCCGCCGGCGGCACCCTGGGCATCCTGATTCCGCCCAGCGTGATGCTGGTGATCTACGGCATCCTCACCGAGACCAGCATTCGCGAGCTGTTCGCCGCCGGCTTCATCCCCGGCATGCTGGGCATTGTGCTCTACCTGCTGGCGGTGAAGTGGGTGCTGTGGCGCGACCCCGCGGCCGGGCCTGCCGGCGAGCGGGTGGCCTGGCCCGAGCGCCTGGCGGCGTTGAAGAGCGTGGGCAGCACGCTGGCGCTGTTCGTGCTGGTGATCGGCGGCATCTATCTTGGCGTATTCACCCCCACCGAGGCGGCGGGCATCGGCGCCATGGGCGCCTTTGTGATCGCCCTGCTGCGCCGTGCGCTCACCCCGCAGGTGCTGATGAACGTGCTGATGGACACCGTGCGCACCACCGCCATGCTGTTCGCCGTGGTGCTGACGGCGCTGATCTTCGCCAACTTCATCAACCGGGCGGGGCTGCCGGGCGACCTGCTGGCGCTGGTCAACGGGCTCAACGTGGCGCCCTTCGTGGTGATCCTTACGATCATCGCCATCTACGTGGTGCTGGGCTGCGTGTTCGAGAGCATGTCGATGATGCTGCTCACCGTGCCGGTGTTCTTCCCGGTGGTGGCGGGGCTGGGCTTCGACCTGGTGTGGTTCGGCATCCTGGTGGTGATCGTGATTGAGATCAGCCTGATCACCCCGCCGGTGGGCATGAACGTGTTCGTGCTGCGGGCGGTGCTGCCGGATGTGTCCACGGGCACGATCTTCCGCGGCGTGACGCCGTTCTGGGTGGCGGGCACGGCCCGTGCGTTGCTGGTGCTGGTGTTCCCCGGTATCGTGCTGTTCCTTCCGCAACTGCTCTACTGATGACTGCAAGCGCAGGGTGAGGTCAATCGAGATGGACAAGGACGCAAGCCTGGCGGAACCGTCTACCAAGCCGGAGCTGGATCTCAACCAGTTCCTGCCCTATCGGCTCAACAGCCTGGCCGACCGCATCAGCCAGGCGCTGGCCGAGCTCTACGAGTCGCGCTACCAGCTCAACATCGCCCAGTGGCGGGTGCTGGCCTGGCTCAGCCACTGCGACGAGCTGACGGCCAAGAAGATCTGCACCTACACCAACATGGACAAGGCCCGCGTGTCGCGGGCGATCCAGGCGCTGGAGGAGCGCGGCCTGATCGGCCGCACCCCTTCGCCGGAGGACCAGCGCCAGCAGGACCTTCACCTCACCGCCGCCGGCCAGACCTTGCTGGCCACGCTGATCCCCGAGGCCCAGGCCTGGGAGGCCGAGCTGGTGGCCACCCTCACCGCCGGCGAATACCGCGACCTGCTCAATGTGATGCGCAAGCTCGAGCGCCAGCTCGAGCGGATTGGCTGATACCCGCCTACCCCAGCTAGCTTCCTGCCGGCACTTCATGTTGCCGGTTTTTTTTATTCGATCATTAAACGGGTAACGAAAAATTCGGATGGCGCCAATGGGCTAAAGAAATTGAGCTGCTGATGGGTGAGGTCGTTTTTTAACCTATAAGTGTTTATTTTAATTGATATTAATTCCGTTTTAACCGTTTTTTCCTTATCGTGACGGGTCGCGTCGATGTTGGTGAAGCGTGAGAAAAATGGCGTTGCATGGAAAAACATGTTTCCAATAAGATGTCATTGAGGGCGTTTGATGTATCGCTTTGGAGTGTTTCCAGCCATCCGCAAGCGCCAGAGCCTGTGACCACGGAGGAACACAACAATGTACAAGAAGACCGGTCTTATCCTCGGCACCCTGACCGCCGCCGTCATGAGCACTGCTGCCTGGGCCCAGACCACGATCACGGTCAGCACCTGGGCAGGCCCCAACCATGGCATCAATACGATGGTGTGGCCTACCTGGAAGGCCTGGATCGAAGAGGCCACCGAAGGGCGCGTGACCGTCGATATCGTTCATGACATGGGGCCGCCGGCCTCTCAGATGGAAATGATCGCCGATGGTATCGCCGACGCCACCTGGGTGTTCCATGGCTACAACACGGGCCGTTTCGTGCTGACCAAGCTGCCGGAGTTCCCCACCTTCGAGGAGTTCTCTTCCGAGCACGCTTCGGCGGCCTACTGGCGGACCCACCAGGAATACCTGGCGCAGGCCGGCGAGCATCGCGGCGTGGATGTGGTGGCAGCGGGCGTGCATGGCCCGGGCTGGATCTTCAGCCGTGAGCAATTCGAAACCCTTGACGATATGAAGGGCAAGCGCATCCGCGTCGGTGGAGGCGTCATGGGGGATCTCTCCAACGCGCTGGAGCTGACCGGCGTTGCGCTTCCGCCCACCGGCGTCTACGAGGCGGGTTCCCAGGGGGTCATCGACGGCGCCATGCTGGTGCCCGAGGGGCTGCGCAGCTTCCGCGTGGCCGAGATCTTCCCGTACACCCTCAAGGTCGACGGCGGCTTCTACCGCGGCAGCTTCACCATCGTCATGAACCCGATGTTCTGGGATCAGGTCTCCGCCGAGGATCGTGAGGCCATCCTGGAGGTCTCCGGGGAGCGGCTGTCGCGCCTGTTCGGCTACATGATGGATACCATGGACGTTCGCGGCGTCGCTTTTGCCGAGCAGCAGGGTCACACCTTCACCGAGCTCGGCGAAGCGGACCTCGAGACGCTGCGCGGCATGAGCGACGACATGATCGAGGCCTGGGCCGAGACGGCCACCAGCAGCCGCGGCGTCGATGCCATGGCGGCGATCCAGTACTTCCGCGAACAGCTCACGGCTGCCGCCGAGGAAGAGGGCGTGAGCGATCGGGTGCCCGATGAATTCAAGTAAGGCGGCGCTGGCGATACGAGGGGCGAGCTTGCAGGGCGTGACGGCGCGCTTCGGTCGTGTCATGCAGCTGACGCTGGAGGGGGTGGCGGGCGCCACCCTCTTCGCCATGATGCTGCTGACCACGGCGGACGTGACCGGGCGCTACTTCTTCAACTCGCCGATTCTCGGCACCGTCGAGCTGACCCAGCTGATGCTGGCGGCGCTGGTGTTCCTGTCGCTGCCGGTGGTGTGCTGGCGCCAGGAGCACGTCAGCGTCGACCTGCTAGACGCCATCTTTCCCGCACGGCTGGTGTGGGTGCGTGAGGTGATCGTCAACCTGCTGGTCACGATGGCGCTGTGGGTCATGGCCCGGCGCGTCTGGGCGCTGGCCGAGCGTGCCTTCGAGTGGGGCGACGTCACCGAGTTCCTGCGTATCCCGCGCGGCTACCTGATCGGCCTGGTCGCCGCCATGCTGGCACTTGCTGCGCTGTTGACCCTGGCCCGGGCGTTGCTCTACCTGCTGGAAGGCGTCGGTAGGGTCAAGCGCGGTGGCCCGCTGAGCAAGGGGAGTGACGATGACTGAAGCGCTTTACGGTTTCGCCGCCCTGCTGCTGCTGGCGTTCCTGCGGGTGCCGCTGGCGTTTGCCATGGGCATCGTCGGCTTCGCCGGCTTCTATTTCCTGACCGGCAACTGGAACGCCGCCGAGGCCATGGCCGCACGGCGCGTGGTGGACACCGCCATGGACTACGGTCTGTCGGTGATCCCGCTGTTCATCCTGATGGGCAACCTGGTCTCCCATGCCGGGCTGTCGGATGCGCTGTTCCGCGCCTCCAACGGCTTCCTCGGTCACCGCAAGGGCGGCCAGGCCATGGCCACCATCGTCGCCTGCGGCGGCTTCAGCGCCATCTGCGGCTCGAGTCTGGCCACCTGCGCCACCATGGGACGGGTGGCGATGCCGCAGATGCGCAAGTACGGCTACAAGGATTCGCTGGCCTCGGCCTCCATCGCCGCCGGCGGCACCCTGGGCATCCTGATTCCGCCCAGCGTGATGCTGGTGATCTACGGCATCCTCACCGAGACCAGCATTCGCGAGCTGTTCGCCGCCGGCTTCATCCCCGGCATGCTGGGCATTGTGCTCTACCTGCTGGCGGTGAAGTGGGTGCTGTGGCGCGACCCCGCGGCCGGGCCTGCCGGCGAGCGGGTGGCCTGGCCCGAGCGCCTGGCGGCGTTGAAGAGCGTGGGCAGCACCCTGGCGCTGTTCGTGCTGGTGATCGGCGGCATCTATCTCGGCGTATTTACCCCCACCGAGGCGGCGGGCATCGGCGCCATGGGCGCCTTCGTGATCGCCCTGCTGCGGCGTGCGCTCACCCCGCAGGTGCTGATGAACGTGCTGATGGACACCGTGCGCACCACCGCCATGCTGTTCGCCGTGGTGCTCACCGCGCTGATCTTCGCCAACTTCATCAACCGGGCGGGGCTGCCGGGCGACCTGCTGGCGCTGGTCAACGGGCTCAACGTGGCGCCCTTCGTGGTGATCCTTACGATCATCGCCATCTACGTGGTGCTGGGCTGCGTGTTCGAGAGCATGTCGATGATGCTGCTCACTGTGCCGGTGTTCTTCCCGGTGGTGGCGGGGCTGGGCTTCGACCTGGTGTGGTTCGGCATCCTGGTGGTGATCGTGATTGAGATCAGCCTGATCACCCCGCCGGTGGGCATGAACGTGTTCGTGCTGCGGGCGGTGCTGCCGGATGTGTCCACGGGCACGATCTTCCGCGGCGTAACGCCGTTCTGGGTGGCGGGCACGGCCCGTGCGTTGCTGGTGCTGGTGTTCCCCGGTATCGTGCTGTTCCTGCCTCAGCTGCTCTATTAGGTTGCATAAAGCGACACAAAATAAATTAATGTAAAATTAATTTTGTATCTTTTATCAACCCCAATTTGACTCCGGTCAACTTGGGGTTTTTCCATTGCGCTATCCTGAAAATACGTCACTAGTGATACCGAATGGGGAGAAGCGAGATGGAAAGGTTGTCCGACTATATTCAGGGTGAGCGCGTGGTGCGCGAACTTCGCCACCACGCCCCAGAGGCACTCGAGGAACTGGCCCGTGACCTGGCGCAGCCGCTGAATCCGCCGCTGGAGCGGGCCGTGGCGCGCTGCCTGGATGACAGCCGGGTGCCCGATTTCCGCTCTGCGGAGGTGCTGATGCCGCCGATGATGGCGACCTTTGCGGTGGGCCCGGCCGCCTTCGGCGAGCAGGCGCTGGCCGAGCTGGAGGCGAGCTGCAACCGCTGCCAAGCCGTCGGCCGCTGCTGGCAGGCGATGCGCAGCCACGCCGATGCCGAAGTGTGCCGCGACTTCTGCCCTAACGCCGAGGCCTTCATCGAGCAGCGCGGCGAGTAGGGGCGTCGCGCCTGGAAGGGCCATCAGGGGGCGGAGCGCGCCCCCTGATCCGTTTCTTTCTCGTGCGGGGGTTACTGCCGCTTCGCCACCAGGGTCAGGATGTCGTAGCTGGCGACCAGCTCGTCATGCTGGTTGGTGACTTCCACGTCCCACATCACCACGCCCTGGGGATGGCCGTCCGGTGAGGTCCGGCCTTGGTCGATCTTGCGCTTGCAGGTCAGTCGGGCGCGGATGGTATCGCCCGGGGCGACCGGGGTGATGAAGCGCAGCGTGTCCAGGCCGTAGTTGGCCAGCACGGGCCCCTCGCCTGGATAGACGAACAGGCCGGCGGCGGCCGACAGCACGAAGTAGCCGTGGGCGATGCGCTGGCCGAACTGGGTCTTGCGCGCGGCGATGTCGTCGAAGTGCATGTAGAAGTGATCGCCGGAGAGGCAGCCGAAGTTGACGATATCGGCTTCGGTGACGGTGCGGCGGTGGGTCAGCAGGGATTCGCCCACCTGCAGGTCGTCGAAATGGCGGCGGAAGGGGTGGACGTCATTCTCGATCACCTTGGCGCCGCGGACGTATTCCCGGGTCACCGCGGCCACCATGGTCGGCGACCCCTGGATGGCGGTGCGCTGCAGGTAGTGGTGGACCGCGCGGATGCCCCCCAGCTCCTCGCCGCCGCCGGCGCGCCCCGGACCGCCGTGCTTGAGCATGGGCAGCGGCGAGCCGTGGCCGGTCGACTCCTTGGCGGCCTGCGCATCGAGGATCTGCAGGCGGCCGTGCTGGGCGGCCAGCACCGGGATCATTTGCGCGGCAATGGCGGGGTCCCTGGTGGTCAGAGTGGTCACCAGGCTGCCCTTGCCCTTGGCGGCCAGGGTCAGGGCCTCGTCGATGCCGTGGTAGGGCATCAGCGTGGTGACGGGGCCGAAGGCTTCGATGTCATGCGCGCCGCCGTCTTGCAGCGGCTGGTAGTTGATCAACAGATGCGGGGCGATGAAGGCGCCGTTTTCCACGCCCTTGCCCACCGGCGTGAAGCTCTCGCCCTTGCCGAACACGCATTCGCTGGTTTCCAGCAGCTGGCCGATGGCCTCGCGCACGTCACGCAGCTGGTCGGCGGACGCCAGCGCACCCATGCGCACGCCTTCCTCCTTGGGGTCGCCGACGACGATCGTCGCCAGCCGCTCCTTGATCCTGTCGGCCAAGGCGTCCAGGTGCTCGGCCGGCACCAGCACCCGGCGGATGGCGGTACACTTCTGGCCCGCCTTGGCGGTCATCTCCTTGACCACCTCCTTGGCGAAGATGCCGAACTCCTCGTCCTGCGGCGTCACGTCCGGCGCCAGGATGGCGCTGTTGAGGGAGTCCGCCTCGGCGTTGAACGGAATGCTGCGCGCCAGGAGGTTGGGGTGGGCCTTCAGCTTCAGCGCGGTGCTGGCGGAACCCGTGAAGGTAACGAAATCCTGCTCTTCCAGGCGATCGAGCAGGTCGCCGGTGCTGCCGATGATCAGCTGCAGCGCGCCCTCGGGCAGCAGGCCGGATTCATGGATCATCCGAACCGCGGCTTCGGCGACATAGCTGGTGGCGGTGGCCGGCTTCACGATGCACGGCATGCCGGCCAGAAACGCCGGGGCGAACTTTTCCAGCATGCCCCAGATCGGGAAGTTGAAGGCGTTGATATGCACGCACACGCCGCGGCGGGGCACCAGAATATGGGTGCCGCTGAAGTGGTTGTGCTGGCCCAATTGGATCACCGGCCCTTCATGGGCCACGTTGCCGGAAGGCAGCTGCTTGCGGCCGGTGGAGGCGTAGGTGAATAGGGTGCCGAAGCCGCCTTCGATATCGATCCAGGAGTCGGACCGGGTGCAGCCGGTGTGATGGGAGATGTCGTACAGCGCTTCCTTGCGCTCCTGGATGTAGATCGCCAGCGCCTTGAGGATGGCGGCGCGCTGCTGGAAATCGAGCGCCAGCAGGTTCTTGATGCCCTGGCCGCGGGCGTGGCTGACCACTTCGGCGAAATCGACGCTCTCTTCATGGGTGTGGGCGACGATTTCGCCATTGATGGCGCTGGGCAGCGCCGTTGCTGCCGTATGACCGAACCATTGACCCGCTACGTAGCTCTTGAGCACTGACATGTCACGTTCTCCCGAAACTTCACGGCAAAAGGGTGTGGATAAATAAAGCCGGTCCACCGGACCGGCTTCATGGATGCTTGCGCTTGATGGTCATCAGAGCTCGTCGTAGTCGAGCACGACTTTTTCGCTGACGGGGTAGCACTGGCAGGTCAGCACGTAGCCGGCCTCCACCTCGTAGTCTTCCAGGGCGTAGTTGGCATCCATCTCCACTTCGCCCTCGATCACCTTGGCCTTGCAGGTGGAGCAGACGCCGGCCTTGCAGGAGTAGGGCAGGTCGGCCCCCATGGCGTTGCCGGCATCGAGGATGCTCCTGGTATTGCGGGTCAGGTCGAAGGTCAGGGCGCGGCCATCGGCGCGCACCGTAACTTCGCTGACCGCCTGCGGGTCGACTCGGTGGTCGGTGCGGTCCTGGCGCGCCGTCGGGGCGCCGCCGAGCGGGGCAAACAGCTCGTAGTGAACCTTCGACTTGTCCAGGCCATGGCGCTGCAGGGAGTCCCTGACCGTTTCGGTCATGATCTGGGGGCCGCAGATGAAGGCGGCGGTCAGGTTCTTGGCATCCACCCAGCGATCGAACAGGGCGTCGCATTTGCCGCTGTCGATGCGGCCGTTGTACAGGTCGATATCCTGCTCTTCACGGCTGAACACGAAGACCAGATTGAAGCGGCTCATGTAGCGATTTTTCAGATCCTCGAGCTGTTCGCGGAACATCGTCGAGGCGGTGGCCCGGTTGCCGTAGAACAGGGTGACCTGGCTCCTGGGTTCGGTTGCCAGCGTCGTCTTGATGATCGACAGGATCGGGGTGATGCCGCTGCCGGCCGCCACCATCAGGTAGTCGCCCTCGCGCTGCGGGTCGAGCTCGATGGAGAAGTGCCCCTGGGGCGGCATCACGTCAAGCGTCTGGCCGGGCTTGAGCTGTTCGTTGGCAAAGGTGGAGAAGCGGCCTCCCGGCACCTTCTTGATGGCGATGCGCAGCTCCCTGTCCGCAACGCCGGTGCAGATAGAGTAGGAGCGGCGGACTTCCTCGCCGTCGATGGCGGTGCGCAGCACCAGGTGCTGGCCCTGCTGGTAGCGAAAGCGCTCCTGCAGGGCTTCCGGCAGATCGAAGCACAGGGACACGGCATCCCGGGTTTCCGCCCGGACTTCACGAATGGAAAGAGGGTAGAAGTTGTTCATGATGGTCCGCTCTAGATGCATTTGAAGTAATCAAAGGGCTCGCGGCAATCGAGGCACCGATACAGGGCCTTGCAGGCGGTGGAGCCAAATTCGCTGACCCGTTCGGTATGGGAGCTGCCACATTGAGGGCAGGCGATGGCCTCGTCCTTGCCCGTGAGGCTCAGCTTGCTGGCGCTGCCCTGGGGCGGGGCGATGCCGAACTCCCGCAGCCTGGTGCGACCCGTGTCGGTGATCCAGTCGGTGGTCCAGGCGGGTGAGAGCACCCGGCGGATGCGGCCGTGGCGAACGCCGGCCAGCCGCAGGGCTTCCTCGATGGACTGCTCGATCATCTCCGTCGCCGGACAGCCGGAGTAGGTGGGCGTGACATCCACCACCCAGCCGTGGCCTTCCCGGGCGATGCGTCGCACGATGCCCAGCTCGACGACGCTGACCGCGGGAACCTCCGGGTCCTTGACCTCATCCAGCAGCGCCCAGAGCTCTGCCTCCGTGATCGGCTGGGTGCGATCCCGGTGGGGAATGCGGTCGCTGGCGATCACCGGCTGGTCGTCCAGCAGCGATCGCGGCTCGGGTTTACCAGGTCTTGGCATCCGGATAGGCCCTCGGCAGGAACTGCATCTCGGCAAGGATGAAGCCCAGGTGTTCCGTGTGTTTTCCCACCTTGGCCCCCCGCTGCATCCAGGCGCCTTCCGGCGGCGGGGTCAGGGTCGCTTCGGTCAGCACGGCGTGCACCAGGCCCTTCCAGTCGGCTGCCAGCTGGTCAGGGTCGGGGCCGATGCCCGCGTCGAACATCTGCCGATCGACGGCATCGGCCTCGATCATCTCGCCGGTGAACCGCCACAGGTCGTCGACGGCCGCCTGCATGCGCGCATGGCTCTCCTGGGTGCCGTCACCCAGCCGCTTGACCCACTCGGAGGAGCGGCGCAGGTGGTACTGCACCTCCTTGATGGCCTTGGCGGCGATGCCGGCGATACGCGCGTCTGGCGCCTTGGCCAGCGCCTGAAGCGTGAGGTAGTGCCAGGCGTCGAAGAAGAACTGGCGGGCCAGGGTGACGGCATAGTCCTTGTTCGGCTGCTCCACCAGCAGTGCGTTGCGGAAGTGGTGCGCATCGCGCTTGAAGGCCAGGTCGTCTGCCGTGCGGCCGTCGCCGACCAGTTCGGCGGCGTACTCGTACCAGTGGCGGGCCTGGCCCACGAGGTCGAGGGCCACGTTCATCAGCGCCATCTCCTCTTCCAGCGCCGGCGCCTTGCCGCACAGCTCGCAGAGTCGCTGGCCCAGGATCATGTCGGAGTCTGCCAGGCGCAGCAGGGACTCCTGCAGCGCCTCGGTCGGTGTCACGGTTTCGCTCATGTCCTCGCCCCTCACATGTGGCCGACTTCGTCGGGCAGCTTGTAGAAGGAAGCGTGGCGGTAGACCTTGTCGTCGGAGGGGTCGAACAGCACCTCCTTCTCGTCCGGCGAGGAGGCGGTGATGGCGACCGACGGCACGACCCAGATGGACACGCCTTCGCTGCGGCGCGTGTAGAGGTCGCGGGCATTCTCCATGGCCATTTCCGCATCGGTGGCGTGAACGCTGCCGACATGCTTGTGGTTGAGGCCATGCTTGCTACGAACGAAGACTTCATAAAGCGGCCAGTCAGCCATGCTCATCTCCTCTCAGGCTACGTGCTGTTTTTGTTGCTGTTTCTCGGCGTAGGCCTTGGCAGCCTCGCGCACCCAGCGGCCGCCGTCGATGGCGTTCCTGCGGGTTTCGATGCGCTCCTTGTTGCAGGGGCCGTTGCCCTTGAGCACCTCGAAGAACTCCTGCCAGTCGATCTCTCCGAAATCGTAATGGCCGCGTTCCTCGTTCCACTTCAGGTCCGGGTCCGGGGCGGTGCAGCCCAGGAATTCGAGCTGGGGCACGGTCTGGTCGATGAACATCTGGCGCAGCTCGTCGTTGCTCTTGCGCTTGATCTTCCAGGCCATGGACTGCTGGGAGTTGGGCGACTGGTCGTCGGAGGGGCCGAACATCATCAGCGCCGGCCACCAGAAGCGGTTGATCGAGTCCTGCACCATCTGCTTCTGCGCCTCGGTGCCCTCGCGCATCATGTCCAGCAGGATCTGGTAGCCCTGGCGCTGGTGGAAGCTCTCTTCCTTGCAGATCCGGATCATGGCGCGCGAATAGGGGCCGTAGGAGGTGCGCTGCAGGACGACCTGGTTGACGATTGCCGCGCCGTCCACCAGCCAGCCGATGGTGCCCATGTCGGCCCAGCTCAGGGTCGGATAGTTGAAGATGGAGGAGTACTTCGCCTTGCCGGCGTGAAGCTTGTCGATCTCCTCGTCGCGGTCGGCGCCCAGGGTCTCCATGGCGCTGTAGAGGTAGAGGCCGTGGCCCGCCTCGTCCTGGATCTTGGCCATCAGCTGCAGCTTGCGCTTGAGGGTGGGGGCGCGAGTGACCCAGTTGCCTTCCGGCAGCATGCCGACCACTTCGGAATGGGCATGTTGGGAAATCTGGCGAACCAGGGTCTTGCGATACCCCTCGGGCATCCAGTTCTTGGCTTCGATCTTGATGTCGGCATCGACCTTGAGCTGGAACTCCCGCTCCTTGTCAGACATCTCCTCCAAGGTCTTCAGGCGCTTGACGCCAGTTTCGACGAGCTGTGCGTACATGGGGCCTCCGCGGCGTCGGTCAGTCTATGGGGATTCCCCCCTGGATATTTGAAGAGTATAGTGACACATAAAAATTTATCAACGATCATTTTCTTGTGTCGTATATCGGTGGCTGGTTAAGGCCATACGACAGAGACGGATAGGATCGAGAGGTTATCGGGTAAGATATTGAAAATAAAAAATAGGGGAGCGAATTGCCTACCACTTCATCCCGCCAAAAATGCAAAAGACTCCCGGAGGGAGTCTTTTTGAATGAGATTCATGCGCTAGGTTTGATGCGCCTTTATTCTGTCTTTCTTGAGTTGCGTGTCATCGCAGGTCCTTAACGCGCCTGGCCTTGCCCACCGAGCGCATGACCTCCTCGACGCCACACACCTCCACGCTTGTGCTGATCCCTACATAGGTCTTGATGGCATGTTGCAGTCGACCGGCCAGCTCCTCGCAGGCCACCGGATCGCGGGCGACGTCGTTGCTGCACGCTTCGACGCGTACGCAGACCATGTCCAGATTGCCCTGGCGTGAGACCTCGATCTCGTAATGAGGGGAGAGCCGGTCGATCTTGAGCAGCTGCTCCTCGATCTGGGTCGGGAAGACGTTGACGCCGCGGATGATCAGCATGTCATCGCTGCGGCCGGTGATCTTGTCGATGCGGCGCATGGGGCGTGCGGTGCCCGGCAGCAGGCGGGTGAGGTCGCGGGTGCGGTAGCGGATCACCGGCAGCGCCTCCTTGGTCAGGGTGGTGAACACCAGCTCGCCGTACTCGCCGTCCGGCAGCACCTCGCCGGTCACCGGGTCGATGATCTCGGGATAGAAGTGGTCTTCCCAGATGGTCGGGCCATCCTTGGTCTCCAGGCACTCCATGCCGACGCCCGGCCCCATCACCTCGGAGAGGCCGTAGATGTCGAGCGCGTCGATGCCCAGGCGCCGCTCCAGGGCGGTGCGCATGTCGTTGGTCCAGGGCTCGGCGCCGAAGATGCCGGCGCGCAGCGGCAGCCGGTGCGGGTCGATGCCCTGGCGCTCCATCTCGTCGGCAATGTTGAGCATGTAGGAGGGGGTCACCATGATGATGTCCGGCTCGAAGTCGCGGATCAGCTGGACCTGCTTTTCGGTCTGGCCGCCCGACATCGGGATCACGGTGCAGCCCAGGCGTTCGGCGCCGTAGTGGGCGCCGAGGCCGCCGGTGAACAGGCCGTAGCCGTAGGCGACATGCACCTTGTCCTTGCGCGTGCCGCCGGCGGCACGGATCGAGCGGGCCACCACGTCGGCCCAGGTGTCGATGTCGCGCTGGGTATAGCCCACCACGGTGGGCTGTCCGGTGGTGCCGCTGGAAGCGTGTACCCGCACGATCTCGCTCATTGGCGTGGCGAACATGCCGAACGGGTAGTTGTCGCGCAGGTCGGCCTTGGTGGTGAAGGGCAGCTTGCCAAGGTCGGCAAGGCTCTGGATGTCCTCGGGATGCACGCCGGCCCGGTCGAAGGCGTGCCGATAGAAGGGCACGTTGTCATAGGCGTGCTTGAGGCTCCACTTGAGCCGCTTGAGCTGGGTGGCGCGCAGTTCATCGAGGCTGGCGAGTTCCATCTGATCGAGAGCCGAGTTGTTGAGGCGTTCGACGGTCTGTGTCATCGGGCTGCTCCGGTCGGAGGTGTTGTTATCGTCGCTTCACGGTATCAGAGACGTTCGATGATCAGGGCAATGCCCTGTCCTACGCCGATGCACATGGTGCACAGCGCGTAGCGTCCCTGGTGGCGCTCCAGCTCATGCAGGGCGGTGGTCACCAGGCGGGCGCCGCTCATGCCCAGCGGGTGGCCCAGGGCAATGGCGCCGCCGTTGGGATTGACGTGTTCGGCGTCGTCGGCGAGGCCGAGATCGCGCGTCACGGCCAGCGCCTGGGCGGCGAAGGCCTCGTTGAGCTCGATCACGTCCATCTGGGCGAGAGTCAGGCCGGTCTGCTCGAGCACCTTGCGGCTGGCGGGAGCCGGGCCGAAGCCCATGATGCGCGGCTCGACGCCGGCGGTGGCCATGCCGATCACCCGGGCGCGCGGCCTGAGGCCGTAGCGTTCGGCCTGTTCGGGTGAAGCCAGCAGCAGGGCGCAGGCGCCGTCGTTGACCCCGGAGGCGTTGCCGGCGGTGACGCTGCCGCCTTCGCGGAACGGCGTGGGCAGCCTGGCCAGCTGCTCCAGGGTAGTGGTACGAGGGTGCTCGTCGGTTGCGACGATCAGCGGCGCCTGCTTGTGGCGCGGCACCTCGACGGGCACGATCTCCTCGGCCAGGCGGCCCGCCTCCATGGCGGCAGCGGTGCGCTGCTGGCTGCGCAGCGCGAAGGCGTCCTGATCCTCGCGGGAGATATTGAACTGCTCGGCGACGTTCTCGGCGGTCTCCGGCATGGAGTCGATGCCGAACCGGGCCTTGAGCTGGCGGTTGACGAAGCGCCAGCCGATGGTGGTATCGAAGAGCTCGGCACTGCGCGAGAAGGCCTGCTCGGCCTTGCCCATCACGAAGGGCGCGCGCGACATGGATTCGACGCCGCCGGCGATCATCAGCCCCGCCTCGCCGGCCTTGATGGCACGCGCGGCGTTGCCGACGGCGTCCATGCCGGAGCCGCACAGGCGGTTGATCGTGGTGCCGGGCACCTCCACCGGCAGGCCGGCGAGCAAGGCCGACATGCGCGCCACGTTGCGGTTGTCCTCGCCGGCCTGGTTGGCGCAGCCGTAGAAGATGTCGTCCACCTGGCGCCAATCCACCGAGGGATGGCGCTCCATCAGCGCGCGCAGGGGCACGGCGCCCAGGTCGTCCGGGCGCACCGAGGCGAGGGCGCCGCCGTAGCGGCCGATGGGCGTGCGGATGGCGTCGATGATGTAGGCGTCTTTCATGCTTGCCCCTCTGCGGCGGTCGCTTCCAGGCGGCGAACGCTGCCGCGGATTTTGTAGGAACGGCCGCGGAACAGGGCGACCTCGTGACCGTGCTGGTTGCGCACGGTGATGTCATAGATGCCGGTGCGGCCGCGGCGGCTGCGCTCCTCGGCGGTAGCGGTGAGCACGTCGCCGAGCTGGCCTGGACCGAGATAATCGATGCTGCAGCCCGCGGCCACGGTGGCTTCGTCGTAGCTGTTGCAGGCGAAGGCGAAGGCGGAGTCGGCCAGGGCGAAGATGAAACCGCCGTGACAGTTGCCGTGGCCCTGCACCATGTCCTCGCGCACGCTCATGCTGAGCACGGCACGCCCCGGTGCCACGCTCTCGATGCGCATGCCCAGCCCCTGGCTGGCGTTGTCGCGGGAATACATGGCGTCGGCGCAGGCCTCGGCCAGCTGCTGGGGGCTCAGCTCGAACTCAGACATGAAAGGACTCCTCGGCCAGGGCCTTGCGGCGCAGCAGGAAGGAGGGACGATAGCGCTCCTCGCCGTAGCTCTGCTGCAGGTGGGTCAGGGTGCGGTGGACGAAGGCCAGGCCGAGTGCGTCGGCCCAGGCCAGCGGCCCGCGGGGATAGTTGACGCCGGCCTGCATGGCCAGGTCACCGTCGCGGGCGCTGCACACGCCCTGGAGCACGGCGTCGGCGGCCTCGTTGGCGAGCATGGCCACGGTGCGCAGCACCGCCAGCCCGGGGGTGTCGGTGAGCCAGGCGACCGCCAGGCCCAGGCGCTGGAAGAGTGCCGCAGCCAGCTCGCGAGCCTCGGCGCCGGCGCCGGGGCTTGCCGCCAGGGCGATGGCGCTGGCCTCGCCGTAGTCGAGGCAGAGATCGAACAGCACCAGCGCCTCGAGGCCCTCGTCGCGGGCACGCTCGGCGGCGCAGCGGCCGTCGCTCAGCGCCAGGGTGAGATCGCCCAGGCGCAGGCGCGCCTGGCCCGAGAGGCTCTCGCGGTGCACCACCGCCAGGCCGGCGGCCTCGGCTCGGGCTACCAAGGGCGCGATGACGCCGAGCTGGCCTTCGGCCACCAGGGTCGGCAGCGCCGCCTCGGCCCTGGGGGCGAAGTCGGGGGCGACGGAGGTGGCACCGTCTCGATAGTCATAGAAGCCCTGGCCGCTCTTGCGGCCCAGGTGCCCGGCCTCCACCAGCGCGAGCTGCACCAGCGAGGGTTCGAAGCGGGTGTCGCCGTAGTAGGCGTCGAACACCGAGCGGGTCACCGCATAGTTGACGTCGTGGCCGATCAGGTCCATCAGCTCGAAGGGGCCCATGCGGAAGCCGCCGGCCTGGCGCAGCAGGGCATCCAGGGTGGCGGGGGCGGCGGCGCCTTCCTGCAGCAGGCGCAGCCCCTCGGCATAGAAAGGTCTCGCCACCCGGTTGACGATAAAGCCCGGCGTGGAGCTGGCATGGACCGGCACCTTGCCCCAGGCGGCGGCGGTAGCATAGAGGGTTTCGGCCACCTCGGCAGCCGTGGCCAGGCCCGAGATTACCTCGACCAGCGTCATCACCGGCGCGGGATTGAAGAAGTGCAGGCCGGCAACGCGCTCGGGGCGCTCGAGGCCGGCGGCGATGGAGGTGATCGACAGCGACGAGGTGTTGCTGGCCAGCAGGGTGTCGGGGCCGCACAGGGCCTCCAGCTCGGCGAACAGCTGGCGCTTGACCGCCAGGTTCTCGACGATGGCCTCCACCACCAGGCGGCTGTCGGCCAGCTCGGCCAGGGTGGCGGCCGGGCTCATGCGGGCGACGATGGCGTCGACCTCGGCTTGGGCCATCTTGCCCTTGGCCACACGCTTCTCGAGCTGGCGGCGCACGCCGTCGATGCCGGCCTCTGCCGCGCCGGCGCGGTTGTCGTACAGGCGTACCGGATGGCCGGCCTGGGCCGCCACCTGGGCGATGCCAGCGCCCATGGCGCCGGCGCCGATCACGGCGATGCTGTCGCGGGGTGCGAGGGCTGACATCTCATTACCCCTTGAAGCTGGTGTGTAAAAAGCGCTTTTCCATCCAGACACCCCACGTGTAAGCCGTCGTCAGGACGAGCATGGTCACTCCCCCTTGAAGTTGGGCTGGCGCTTTTCCATGAAGGCGGTCACGCCTTCGCGATAGTCCTCGGTGCGGCCGGCCAGGCGCTGCAGGTCGCGCTCCAGGTCGAGCTGGGCATCGAAGCTGTTGTCGGCGCTGGCATGCAGGGCCCGCTTGATCAGCGCCAGGCCGCGGGTCGGCTGGGTGGCCAGGTGACGCGCCAGGGTCAGCGCTTCATCCTGCAGAGCCTCATCTTCCACCACCTTCCAGATCATGCCCCACTGCTCGGCCTGTTCGGCGCTGAGCCTGTCGCCCAGCATCGCCAGTCCCTTGGCGCGGGCCATGCCCACCAGTCGCGGCAGGGTCCAGGTGCCGCCGGAATCGGGCAGCAGGCCGATCCGGCAGAACGCCTGAATGAAGCTGGCCGAGCGGGCCGCCAGCACGATGTCGCAGGCCAGGGCGATGTTGGCGCCAGCGCCGGCGGCGACGCCGTTCACCGCGCAGACGGTGGGGAAGGGCAGGTCGCGCAGGGCGCGCAGCATCGGGTTGTAGCGCTTCTCCAGCGACTCGCCCAGGTCGGGCGCCTCGGCGCCGGGGGCCACGTTGCGGTCGGAGAGGTCCTGGCCGGCGCAGAAGCCGCGTCCGCTGCCGGTCAGCAACAGGGCGCGCACGCTGCCATCCTGGCGCACGGCCTTGAGCGCCTGACGCATCTCGGCGTGCAGTTCGGCATTGAAGCTGTTGAGGCTGTCGGGCCGGTTCAGCGTGAGGCGGGCGACGCCGTCTTCCACGGTATACAGCAGGGGCGCTTCACTCATCTTGTTATTCCTATGTCATTGCCCGTTGAAGGTGGCGGGGCGTTTTTCCTGGAAGGCGCGGATGCCCTCTTCGCGATCCTGGGTGCAATCAGCAGCGTGAAGGCGCGCCTCGCGGCGGCCCCTCGATGAACCGCGGGATCGACGTGGCGCCCTCAGCGTGACACGAGAGTGGCGCGGTGCGGGTCCGCTGCCTGCCTCGGGTGAGCATGGGAGGAGTATAGGTTTTTTTTGATACGCATCAAATTGCATTAATGGTATTTAGTGTATCGCTATTGGTCTGCGACGGGGGTTTTTATCTTGTCTGCCAAGGGCTTGGCGAAAACCTGGCGCGGCCTGGCGCGACCGGACTAGACGATGGTCGAAGAAAAGGCGCGGCAGGCGATGAATCATTGATAAAAGGTTGATAAAGAAGCGTTATGTGGCGAAGGCGCAGCGCAGCATGAGAGCCAAATTAGCGTAGGTGGTTTGATATAGCGTTACGCTATACATATTATCTTCTTGTATATCGTATCGGTTAATGGCGCTCGCGACAGGTGCCACGCATGTCCCAGCAAGCCCGACGGATGCCGGAGCGACAGCGTGACACCCTGGAGCCGGCGATCCGCCCCTTGCTGTGCGGCCAGGCTTTGCTGGCCCGTCGCTGCGTGGTGGTGCAGCGCCACCGTCATGGCCCCTGGATTAAGGAGAGACGCCTGTATGCCCTGTTATCGACTCGAGGGAGTGACTCCGGTGGTACATCCCACCGCCTATGTGCATCCCACCGCGGTGCTGATCGGCGATGTCATCGTTGGCCCGGGCTGCTATGTGGGGCCCGGCGCGGTAATGCGCGGCGACTTCGGACAGCTGGTGCTGGAAGAGGGCGCCAACCTTCAGGACACCTGCGTGATGCACGGCTTTCCCGGCTGTGTGACCCGGGTGGAGAAGGATGGCCATGTGGGCCACGGCGCCGTGCTGCACGGCTGCGTGGTGGGCCGGGACGCCATGGTGGGCATGAATGCCGTGGTGATGGACAACGCTGTGATCGGCGCACGTTCCATCGTCGCGGCGGCAGCCTTCGTCAAAAGTGGTTTCGCGTGTCCGCCCCAGTCGCTGGTGATGGGGGCGCCGGCTGTGGTCAAGCGCGAGCTGAGCGACCAGGAGGTGGCCTGGAAGCAGCAGGGTACCCGCGAGTACCAGCGCCTGACCGAACGCTGCCGCGACGGCCTGGAGCCCTGCGAGCCGCTGGCCGAGCTGGACGCCGACCGCCCGCGGCTGAACGCCGGCGATACCCAGCCCAAGCAGCAGACCCTCGACAAGGCGTGACGCTCAACGCGGGAGATGCGGGCCGCCGCCCGCGGCCCGGTGGAGAACCGCACGAATCGCGTGACGCTTATAACGCCCTCGGCTCGTTGCCGGGGGCGTCTTCGCCTGGTACACCGAGCCTTACTCCAGGCCACCGAAGCGCTGGTAGAAGCTGGGGCCCGGTGCCGGCAGGGGGCCTTCGGCCGTCTCCAGGTGCTGGTCGAGCCAGCGCTCCGCGCGCCGGTAGATGGTGCGATAGATGTTGCGGCATAGCTGATAGGCGTTGCGCCCTTCCCAGGCGGTCGGCAGCAGCTCGTCGGGCAGCTGGGGGTCGCGCAGCTGGACCTTGCGGTATTCGTGAATCAGCAGCGTGCGGGCAATGAAGCAGGCTTCGTCGCCCAGGTGGTTGTCTTCATCCAGCGCCTTCCATAGGGGACGGAACTGGGCCAGGAAGCTCTGGTAGTTCTCGGCCAGGCTCTCCAGGTTCCAGCTCTCTTTCACCTGCCGGCGCAGCGGCTTGCTGGCGAGAGGCTCCAGGGCTTCGGTCTGCATGATAATGGTGTCATCGGCCGCCTCCATCTCCTGCAGGGCTGCCATCGCTTCGCTGCGGTTGAGGATGGGGTGGGCCAGCAGCCCCTGGGCGAAATAGCCGAAGCCCAGCCATTCGAGCTCCTCGCGCACCTTCTGGCGGCGAGCGGCATCCAGCTGCGAGAGCAGCACCAGCGTCCACTGCCCGTTCCAGGAGGGTTGGGCGCCGTGGTAGACCCGCTTGAAGGCTTGTTCGAAGCGCCGCCGCCCCGGGCCGCTGAGGCTGTAGTAGCTGCGTCGCCCCACCTTCTCGCCATGCAGCCAGCTCTCCTGGGTCAGCCGGTAGACGGAGGTGCGTACCAGGCGCTCGTTGATGCCGATCGGCTCCACCAGCTTCGACAGGCTGCCAAGCCAGACCGTCCCGCCGCGGGGCACGATCGCATCGCCATAGATCGTGATGATCAATGAGCCGGCGCGGATGGGGTGATGCTGCTGGAAGTGGTCGACAAGCGAGACAACGCAATCGTGAGCGGAGGACATGGCAGAGCCGGTTTCTCAGATTCTGATACGGTGATGGGTAAAAACAGCAAATAGCGTACCACAACCTAGGAGAATGGAGCCTCCTGCCGAGGGAAGAAGCGTGCTTCCTGCTACGGCTGAGCGTTGCCTTGGGCGGCGTTGCGTATCGCTAATCGCGGCCCAGGCAGCGCTCGGCCTGCTCGACCGGCAGCACCAGCCGCAGGTGGAACTGCCCGCCCATGTTGCAGCGGATGCGCCCCTGGCCGGCGAAGTCGACGAAGCAGTCCTGCTGGGAGTGGCCGCCCGCGCTGGTATGGGTCCAGAACCAGCCGGCCGGGGTGTCGGGAAAGGCGGTGGCGTCGATGGCGATGTCGGCGTCGGGCTGGGGCGTCATGAGGCTGCGCAGCTCATGAAAATAAGGCAGCCGCCACGGGCAGTCGCGGCTGGCCTGGTGCTTGGCGTGCTGCTGGGCTGCCTGCCAGTCGACGCGCTCGGCCTCGCCCAGGCAGCGCTCCTGTTCAAGGTGCTGGCCAAGGCTGCAGCGCATCCACACCAGGCCGCGCTGGGCATCGGTTACCGTGGCCTGCGGCGACGGCGCAAAGGCACGGGCCGGCGGCTCGGCCAGGCTGCCTCCGCTGGCGAGCAGCAGCGCCGCGGCCAGGCCGCGCTGCCAGGGCGTCATGCCGAGGTGCGGCGTGTCTCGGCCGCGGGCATATGGCCGCCGAGGCGGGCGGTGATCTCGACGGCGGTTTCGCGCACCAGTTCGCCCAGCTCCAGCAGCCGCGCCTCGGGAATCCGCGCCACCGGGCCGGAGACCGAGATCGCCGCCAGCGGTGTGCCGTGTTCGTCGTGCAGGCAGGCGGCGACGCAGTGCAGGCCAATGGCGTGCTCCTCGCGGTCGCAGGCGAAGCCCTGGCGGCGCACTTCAGCCAGGTTGAGGCGCAGCGATTCGGCGCTGTGCAGGGTGTTGCGGGTGACGCGTGCCAGGCCACGCTCGGCCACCACGCGATCGAATTCGTCGTCGGGCAGCCAGGCCATCAGCGCCTTGCCCACGCCCGAGGCGTGCAGCGGGGCCCGCGAGCCGAGCCGGGTGATCATGCGCATCATCTGCGACGACTCGCTCTGGGCGAGGAATACGGCGGTGCCGCCGTCGCGGATGCCCAGGTTGGCGGTCTCGCCGGTCTGGGCGGTCAGGCGACGCAGGAAGGGGCGGCTGGTGGCGACGAAGTCGCGCGCCTCGAGGAAGCTGTTGCCGATGCGGAAGGTCTTGACGTCGACCTTCCATACGCCAAGCTCGGCATCCTGGGTGATGAAGCCCTGACCCTGCAGCGCCTGCAGCAGCCGGTGGGTGGTCGAAGGGGCGAGGTCGACCATCTCGGCCAGCTCCGACAGGGCCAGGCCGCCCGGGGTGGCCGCCAGACGCTCGAGCAGCGTGAGCCCGCGTACCAGCGATTGACTGTGGCCGCTGGCGCTCTTGCCGGGACCGGGCGGGCGCCCCGCCGTTCTGCGCTTGACTTCACTCACCTGGGTAATCCTTCTGGGTTGACCTGGCTGACCCTCCGCGGAAGGCCTGCCACAGGATACCCGCTCGGCGGCGACTTGTCTCGATTACGGAAATGCCTTCCATCCCTTCCGAAGCGCCCCGCTTCCCGCGGCATTTCGCTTGCTGCGGCGCCCGGCCGTCAGCGGTGGCGCCAGTGGGGTGTGCGCTTCTCGATGAAGGCGTCGATGCCCTCGGCCACGTCCTCGGCCATCATGTTGCAGGCCATGGTCTCGCCGGCCAGGGCGTAGGCCTCGCGCAGCGGCATCTGCAGCTGGCGCTGGAACAGCGCCTTGCCGGTGCGCAGCGCCACGGCGCTCTTGGCGCACAGGCTGGCGGTCAGTGCGTGCAGCGTCTCGTCCAGCGCCTCGTCGTCGGCCACGCGGTTGACCAGGCCCCACGCCAGCGCCTGCTCGGCATCGATGAACTCGCCGGTGAACAGCATCTCCATGGCCTGCTTGCGGCCGATGCTGCGCGACAGCGCCACCGCCGGGGTCGAGCAGAACAGGCCTACGTTGATCCCCGAGACGGCGAAGCGCGCCGAGCGTGCCGCCACCGCCAGGTCGCAGCTGGCCACCAGCTGGCAGCCGGCCGCGGTGGCCAGGCCGTGGACCCGGGCGATCACCGGCACCGGCAGGTTGACGATGCGCTGCATCACCTCGCCGCACTGAGCGAATAGCGCCTGGTAGTAGGCCTTGTCGGGGGTGGCGCGCATCTCCTTGAGGTCGTGCCCGGCGCAGAAGGCGCGTCCCTCGGCGGCGATGACCACGCAGCGCACCGAGTCGTCGTTGGCCAGCAGCGACAGCTCGCTGCCCAGCGCCTTGAGCACCTCTTCCGACAGCGCATTGAACTGGCGCGGGCGGTTCAGCGTCAGGGTGGCCACGCCGTGCCGGTCGCGACGAATCACCGGGCGTTCATCGACGGTTGTCGTCATTGTCGTATCCTGTAGTAACCGAGCCCGCCCCCAGCCTAGCCTGTTGCGCCCGCTTTTCGTCACGCCTGCGACCAAAGGCGATGCGCAGCCTGGCGCCGATCCTGCCCAGAGAGCGACGCATGTACGAGAGATTCCCTGAACCAAGCGACCACGAGGCCCTGCACAAGGGAATGCCGCAGACTGGCCGCCAGCTGCTGGCCGATGTCAGTCTGCCGGCGGCGGTGATCCACGAGCCCGCCCTGGCCCACAACCTGGCCTGGATGCAGGCGTTTTGCGAGGCCCAGGGGGCGCGCCTGGCGCCACACGGCAAGACCACCCTGTGCCCCGAGCTGTTCCGCCGCCAGCTCGACGCCGGGGCCTGGGGCATCACCCTGGCTACGGCGCCCCAGTGCCGCGCCGCCTTCCAGCATGGCGTGCGCCGGCTGCTGATGGCCAACCAGCTGGTCGGCCAGGCCAACATGGCCATCGCCGCCGAACTGATCGAGGCCGGCGCCGACTTCTACTGCGTGGTCGACAGCGTCGAGAACGTCGACCAGCTGGCCCGCTATTTCTCCGCTCGCGGCCTGCGCCTTCAGGTGCTGATCGAGCTCGGCATGCCGGGCGGTCGCTGCGGCTGCCGCGACACCGACGAGGTGATGGCCCTTGCCGAGCGCATCGACAGCGAGCAGGCGCTGGTGCTGGCGGGGCTGGAAGGCTACGAGGGCGTGGTGCACGGCGACGACCCCGAGCGCTCGGTGCGCGCCTACGCCTGGCAGCTGGTCGAGGTCGCCCAGGGGCTGGAGCGCGACGCGCTGTTCGAACATCCCGCGCCGCTGCTCACTGCATCCGGCTCGGCCTGGTACGACCTGATCGCCGGGGTGTTCCGTGAGGCGCGCCTGGGCCAGCAGTTCGTACCGGTGCTGCGCCCCGGCTGCTACGTGGTGCACGACCACGGCATCTACCGCCAGGCGCAGCGGGAAGTACTCGCCCGTCAGCCGGCGTTGCAGCGCGGCCTCAAGCCGGCGCTCGAGGTGTTCGCCCAGGTGCTCTCGCTGCCCGAGCCGGGGCTTGCCATCGTCGGCATGGGCAAGCGCGACATCGCCCACGACCAGCTGCCGGAGCCGCTGCGGCGCTACCGTGAAGGCGACGAGCGCGCCCGCCCGCTGTCGGTAGAAGGCTGGCGTGTGACCAAGCTGATGGACCAGCACGCCTTCGTGCGCCTGCCCGCGGGCGATGAGGCCATGGGCGGCGGCCGGGTGCGGGTGGGCGACATCGTCGCCTTCGGCGCCTCCCACCCCTGCCTCACCTTCGATAAGTGGCGGCGGCTCTGCCTGGTCGATGCGCGGCTCGAGGTCATGGAGGTGATGCACACCTGCTTCTAGGCCGGGTGTGCGGGTGCGCCTCGCCGGCGTTATTAACCTGAGTTACGTGAGCCAGTGAAACGAATCTGATAGTGTCCGTGAGGGCGGTTACCCGGTGTACAGCGGAGGATGGATGAACGACGAGTTGAGTGAGTTCGAACGCAGCGTCAGGCGTGAGATCGACGCCTTCATGAAGCCTGGCAAGGCCGCGACGCCGCTGCCGACGGCGCCGGCCGGTACCGGCAAGCGCGAGGCGCCGGTCAAGGCGCGCGGTCCCGGCGAGACCTCCGCCGACGCCTACCGCACGGGCCATCTGGTCCGGCTTGCGGTGAGGACCCGCAAGCTCGAGACCGACACCGTCTTCGAGCACCGCTCGACCAGCATATCCAAGCTCGAGGCGCAGCTCGAGGCCGAGAAGGCGGCCAAGAAGGCCGGCTATCCGATCATCGGGCATGTGATCGACATCAAGAGCCTCTGAGTCCGGGGGCCGAAAATAGGAACGCCGCGCTTAAGGAGCGCGGCGTTCGTCGGCGTCAGAAGACGCTTACTCCTCGAAATTGGTCTCGGAGTAGAGCACTCGTACGCGCAGGGTGTGCTCGACCTTGCGCAGCGCCTCGAGCGCCTGGGCGCCGTAGGCCTTGTCCACGTCGATGACCACGTAGCCGACCTTGTCGTTGGTCTGCAGGTACTGGCCGGAGATGTTGATGTTGCTCTCCGAGAGCACCCGGTTGATCTCCGACAGCACGCCCGGCACGTTGTCGTGGATGTGCAGCACGCGATGCTTGTCGGGGTGCGCCGGCAGCGCCACCTCGGGGAAGTTCACCGCCGTCACGGTGGTGCCGTTGTCGGAGTAGGTGATCAGCTTCTCGGACACCTCGATGCCGATGTTCTCCTGGGCCTCCAGGGTGGAACCGCCGACGTGGGGCGTGAGGATGACGTTGGGGATGCCGCGCAGCGGGCTGACGAACTCCTCGTCGTTGCCCTTGGGCTCCACCGGGAAAACGTCGATGGCGGCGCCGTAGAGGCGGCCGGCCTGGAGCGCCTCGGCCAGCGCCTCGATCACTACCACGCTACCGCGCGAGGCGTTGATCAGGATGCCGCTGGACTTCATCAGCGCCAGCTGCTCCTTGCCGATCATCCACTTGGTGGAAGGCAGCTCCGGCACGTGCAGGCTGACCACGTCGGCACGCGCCAGCAGTTCCTCGAGGCTGGCCACTTGGCTGGCATTGCCCATGCCGAGCTTGGTTACCACGTCGTAGAAGATGACGTTGAAGCCGAGCGACTCGGCCAGCACCGAGAGCTGCGCGCCGATATTGCCGTAGCCGACGATGCCCAGCGTCTTGCCGCGCGCCTCATGGGAGTTCTTGGCGCTCTTCATCCAGCCGCCCTGGTGGGCGCGGGCGTTCTTCTCGGGGATGCCGCGCAGCAGCATGATCGCCTCGGCCAGCACCAGTTCCGCCACCGAGCGGGTGTTGGAGTAGGGGGCGTTGAACACCGGGATGCCGCGGCTGAGCGCCGCCTTGAGGTCGACCTGGTTGGTGCCGATACAGAAGCAGCCTACGGCGTTGAGTTTCTCGGCGGCGGCGAACACCCGCTCGGTGAGCTGGGTGCGGGAGCGAATGCCGATGAAGTGCGCGTCGCGGATCGTCTCGATCAGCGACGCCTCGTCGAGCGAGGTGGGCAGGTGCTCGATGTTGGTGTAACCGGCATTCAGAAAATTGTCCACCGCGCTCTGGTGGACGCCCTCGAGCAGCAGGATCTTGATCTTGCTCTTGTCCAGGGACGTTTTGGCCATGGTCGAATCAACCCCTTGTGGTACGCCGCAGGCTGTCATTGGGAAACGGGCCTCGCTCGGCGCCGATTCCTTCCCCTATCCCGGCGGGAACAGGGCGCATAGGGTACCACAGCCGCCGCCCACGAAGATGAAATTGCTGCGCCGCGAAGATGAGCGCGATGCACGTTGCTCACCGCCGGGGCAGACGCCCCGCCAGGCAGAGCGTGTATACTGTGCCTCCCATTCATTCACGAGCGCGATGAGCTGAGGTCGGATGGTAAAGCGTGACAAGCAAGCGTTGGCGGCATCCCCAGCCGGGGAGGAGACTGAGGGCGATTTTGCCGCCACCGTCGAGCGGCTGGAGCGGCTGGTGGAGCAGCTGGAGTCCGGCGAGCTGACGCTGGAAGGCTCGCTCGATGCCTTCGAGCAGGGCGTGCGGCTGACGCGCCAGGCCCAGCGTCGCCTGGACGAAGCCGAGCTACGCGTGCGTACGCTGGTCGAGCGCACCGACGGCCAGGGCGATTTCGCGCCTTTCGCACCACCCACAGCGGAGGGTGACAGTGAGCAGTGACGCCTATGCGGCCGGACTGGCCGCCGATCGTGCGCGCGTCGACGCCTTCCTGGCGCGGCTGTTCGATGCCTCGCAGGCGCCCGTGCCCCGGCTCGAGGCGGCCATGCGCCATGCCCTGCTGGTCGGCGGCAAGCGGTTGCGCCCGGTGCTGGTCTACCTCGCCGGGCGTGCCCTGGGTGCTCGCGCCGAAGCGCTCGATGCCCCGGCGGCGGCCATCGAGCTGATCCACGCCTACTCGCTGGTGCACGACGACCTGCCGGCCATGGACGACGACGACCTGCGCCGCGGCCAGCCCACCGTGCACCGCGCCTATGACGAAGCCACCGCGATCCTCGCCGGTGATGCGCTGCAGACGCTCGCCTTCGAGGTGCTGGCACGTGCCTCGCACCCGCGCCTGCCGGCCCTGATGCTGACCCTGGCCCAGGCGGCCGGGCGCGAGGGCATGGTGGGGGGCCAGGCGCTGGACCTGGCCGCCGTCGGCGGCCATCCGGACGTCGAGGCCCTGGCCAACATGCATGCCCACAAGACCGGCGCGCTGATTCGCGCGGCCGTGCGCTTGGGGGCGTTGACGGCCGTGGAGGAGCACGACCCCCGCGTCGCGGCGCTGGACACCTATGCCCGGGCGCTGGGCCTGGCCTTCCAGATCCATGACGACGTGCTCGACGTGATCGGCGACACCCATACCCTTGGCAAGGCCTCCGGCGCCGACGCCGCCCGCGACAAGCCTACCTACCCCGCGCTGCTGGGACTGGATGGTGCGATGGCGCGGGCCCACGAGCTGACCGACGAAGCGCTGGCGGCGCTGGCGCCGCTGGGAGAGGCGGGGTCGCCGCTGGCCGCGCTGGCCCGCTACATGATCGAGCGTGACCACTAGCCACATGGCACACAGCCTGGACGACCGAATCGCACATGAAGCTTTATGACGAAATCCCCGGCCAACGCCCGGTGACGCCGCTGCTCGATACGCTCGATACCCCGGCAGCGCTGCGCGCCATGACCACCGCCCAGCTGCGGCAGGTGGCCGATGAACTGCGCGCCTACCTGCTCTACAGCGTGGGGCGCAGCGGCGGTCATTTCGGCGCCGGCCTGGGCGTGGTGGAACTCACCGTGGCGCTGCACCATGCGCTGGAAACCCCGCATGACCGGCTGGTGTGGGACGTGGGCCACCAGGCCTACCCGCACAAGATCCTCACCGGGCGGCGCGAGACCATGCCCACCATTCGCCAGTATGGCGGCCTGGCCGCCTTCCCGCGCCGCGCCGAATCGGCCTACGACACCTTCGGCGTGGGGCACTCCAGCACCTCGATCTCCGCCGCGCTGGGCATGGCCCTGGCCGCCGCCGCCCGCGGCGAGAAACGCCGTGTGTGCGCGGTGATCGGCGACGGCGCGCTGACCGCCGGCATGGCCTTCGAAGCGCTGGCCCATGCCGGTCACCTGGATGCCAACCTGCTGGTGGTGCTCAACGACAACGAGATGTCGATCTCCGAGAACGTCGGCGGCATTGCCAGCTACCTGGCCAGCATCCTTGCCAGCAAGCCGTACCTCGCCTTCCGCGAGGAGGGCAAGCGGGTGCTGTCGCACCTGCCGGGGGCGCTGGAGCTGGCGCGGCGTACCGAAGAGCACATGAAGGGCATGGTCAGCCCGGCCACGCTGTTCGAGGAGATGGGCTTCAACTACATCGGGCCCCTTGACGGTCACGACCTGCCGGGCCTGATCCAGACCCTGCGCAACATCCGCGACCTGGACGGCCCGCAGTTCCTGCACGTGAAGACCCGCAAGGGGCGCGGCTTTCTGCCCGCCGAGGCCGATCCCATCGGCTACCATGCCATCACCAAGCTGGAAAAGAATGGCGATGCGCCCAGCCGCGCACCGGCGGTGGCGGCAAGCAAGAAACCCAAGTACTGCAACGTCTTCGGCGAGTGGCTGTGCGACATGGCGGCGGTGGACCAGCGCCTGCTCGGCATCACCCCGGCGATGCGCGAGGGCTCCGACCTGATCCGTTTCTCCAAGGCGTATCCCGAGCGCTACTACGACGTCGCCATCGCCGAGCAGCATGCGGTGACGCTGGCCGCCGGGATGGCCTGCGAAGGCATGAAGCCGGTGGTGGCGATCTACTCCACCTTCCTGCAGCGCGGCTACGACCAGCTGATCCACGACGTGGCGGTGCAGGACCTCGATGTCACCTTCGCCATCGACCGCGCCGGCCTGGTGGGCGAGGACGGCCCCACTCACCACGGCAGCATGGACCTCTCCTTCCTGCGCTGCGTCCCCGGCATGGTGATCCTGGCGCCGGCCGACGAGGCCGAATGCCGCGCCATGCTCAGCGCCGCCTACCACCACCCCGGCCCCGCCGCGGTGCGCTATCCGCGCGGCAGTGGCCCCGGTGTGGCGATACCCGCGCACCTCGAGCCGCTGGCAATCGGCCAGGCCGAGCGGCGCCGCAAGAGCGGCGCCGAGCCCGGCAAGCGGGTGGCGCTGCTCGCGTTCGGCAGCCTCAACGGCCCGGCTGGTGCCGTTGCCGAAGCGCTCGACGCCACCCATCTCAACATGCGCTCGGTGAAACCGCTGGATCGCGAGGCGATCCTGGCCGCGGCGGCTGAGCACGACCTGCTGGTCACCCTGGAGGAGAACGTGGTGGCTGGAGGCGCCGGCAGCGGCGTAGGCGAGCTGCTGACCAGCGAGGGCGTGCAGGCGGCACTGCTTCACCTGGGCCTGCCCGACACCTTCGTCGAGCACGGCAAGCCGGCCGAACTGCTGACCGAGTGTGGTCTCGATGCTGCCGGTATCGAAGCGGCGATTCGCGCCAGGCTGGCGTTGGCATAGTGCCCCATCGTTGGGCAAGGCTGTCTGCCAGCAAGGGTGAGGGTGCCCACCGGAAATCACTGCTGAGCAAAGAAAAGCCCCGGCATGTGCCGGGGCAGGTGCGATGAGACGCGATATTCTGGCGAACCTAGAGCCGAACTCACACTAGCCCTACCCACAGTGAACGCAACACACAAGCATCTCTCGCAAGAGAATAGCTCACCCGGGCGGCGGCAAAGCAGCGAACTGCCGTCATTCGGGAGGATAATCCGCGCCTTTGCGTCCTCACCGCAACCGTCGTCCTCGGCGCAAGGCCTCTTGGCTGCCTGGGCCTATGCAGTGAAGTACAAGCCTGGACAAACGCCGTGACGCAAAAAAGCCCGGCCGCTGGGGCCGGGCTTTTCATCGACGCTTCCGTATCTCACCAACCTTGAGCATCCTGCTCAAGCTTCCTTGGGTTGCAGCGTTCCTTCGCTCGGTCTTCCTTGCTGGGCTCTCCGTTGCCCGATGAATGTATGGTGCCACGTCGGGCCGGCGCGTGAATTAACCTAGGTTAGAAAGTCGTGTAAGAGATCTACCACACAAGAGGTATGCCATTGCCCGCCCGGCGTGAGTGCAGGGCGACCGGGGCCGCCCTGGCGGGGTCTGGCTCAGGGCTTGCGTTCAATGTCCACGTCGCCGGCCTGGGTGAAATCGCCCAGGGCCATCATGTGGCCAAGCTTGCCGGCCTTGGTCGAGAGGTAATGCTCGTTGTGCGGATTGAGGCCGGTGGTGAGCGGCACCCGCTCGGCCACGGTGACGCCGGCGCGGGTCAGGGCGTCGACCTTGCGCGGGTTGTTGGTCATCAGGCGCAGGCTGCGCACTCCCAGGTGGTCGAGCATCGGCACGCACAGATCGTAGCGGCGCAGGTCGGCGCCGAAGCCGAGCTGCTCGTTGGCTTCCACCGTGTCGGCGCCCTGATCCTGCAGGTGATAGGCGCGGATCTTGTTGAGCAGGCCGATGCCGCGCCCTTCCTGGCGCAGGTAGAGCAGCACGCCGCGCCCTTCGTCGGCGATGCGCTTGAGCGCTTCCTGCAGCTGATAGCCGCAGTCGCAGCGCATGGAGAACAGTGCATCGCCGGTCAGGCACTCCGAATGCACCCGGCCGAGCACCGGCTCAGCGCTGGCTACGTCGCCGAGCGTGAGGGCGATGTGATCCTTCCCGGTGGCTTCGTCCTCGAAGCCATGCATGGTGAAGGTGGCCCAGGGGGTGGGCAGACGAGAGGCGGCGATAAATCGAATGGTCACGGGGTACCTCGGTAAAGACCACGGCGATGCCGAAGGGAATCCGACATTCTAGCAGGATCCCCGGCCTGGCTCACGGTCGAAGGGTGGCGTGACCTTGGCCTCGGTCAAGCCTCGCGGAAAATGATGCGCTACAATGTGGCGACATTTCCTGGGGATGACCGCCTGCATGGATCTCAAGAACGATCGTTTTCTGCGTGCCCTGATGCGTCAACCGGTGGATCGCACCCCGGTGTGGATGATGCGCCAGGCTGGCCGCTATCTGCCGGAGTATCGCGCCACGCGCGCCGAGGCCGGCGACTTCATGGACCTATGCCGCAACCACGACCTCGCCTGCGAGGTCACGCTGCAGCCGCTCGAGCGCTATCCGCTGGATGCCGCCATCCTGTTCTCCGATATCCTCACCATCCCCGATGCCATGGGGCTGGGGCTCTACTTCGAGACCGGCGAGGGGCCCAAGTTCAAGAAGCCGGTGCGTACCGCTGCCGACGTGGCGGCGCTCTCGGTGCCTGACGCCGAGCGCGACCTGGACTACGTGATGCGGGCGGTGTCGACCATTCGCCGCGAGCTCAACGGTCGGGTGCCGCTGATCGGTTTCTCCGGCAGCCCCTGGACGCTGGCTACCTACATGGTCGAGGGCAGTTCGAGCAAGGACTTCCGCCATGTGAAGACCATGCTCTACGACACGCCCAGCGTGATGCACGACCTGCTCGACACCCTGGCCAGCGCGGTCACCGACTACCTGAACGCCCAGATCCGTGCCGGCGCCCAGGCGGTGCAGATCTTCGACACCTGGGGCGGCACGCTCTCCACCCCGGCCTACCTGGAGTTCTCGCTGCGCTACATGGAGCAGATCGTTGCCGGCCTGATCCGCGAGCACGACGGCAGGCGCGTGCCGGTGATCCTGTTCACCAAGAACGGTGGCCAGTGGCTCGAGGACATCGCTCTGGCCGGGCCGGATGCGCTGGGCATCGACTGGACCACCGAGCTCTCCGACGCGCGCGCGCGGGTGGGCCACAAGGTGGCGCTGCAGGGCAACCTCGACCCCAACGTGCTGTTTGCCCGTCCGGCGGCCATTCGTGCCGAAGTGGGCCGGATCCTCGACAGCTACGGCAATGGCCCGGGCCATGTGTTCAACCTGGGCCACGGCATCAGCCAGTTCACCGATCCCGACAACGTCACCGCCTTCATGGAGGCGCTTCACGAGCTGAGCCCGCGCTATCACCGTGCCATCCAGCACCACAATGCCTGACATTGGCTGGCTCCAGCGCTGGCACGACCGGCACCGCCTGTGGGCGGTGCTGGCCGTTCTGGCTGCCGTATTCATTGCGGTGGGAAGCCTGACCCCGGGCAGCGAGATGCCCAACAACCTGCCCTGGGACAAGTTCAACCACTTCGTCGGCTATGCCGGCCTGGCGGGCCTGGTCGGCCTGGCTGGGTTGCCTTTGCGGCGCACCTTCATCGCCGTGGTGCTGTTCAGCATCTTCATCGAATACCTGCAGATCCCGGTGCCGGACCGCCACGGCGGCGACTGGGCCGATATCCTGGCCAATAGCCTGGGGGCGGCAACCGCCGTGCTGGTGCTGTACCTGGTGCGCCGCTTCCTGCTGCCGCGAACGCGACGAGGCTGATGCCCCGCGCCGAGACGACGAGGCCCCGCCATGACTGGCGGGGCCTCGCTGCGTGTGGGCGTGTCACTTCAGCTCGGCGCGCTCGATGACCACGGGCTCGCGGGGCACGTCCTGGAACGGGCCGCGGTTGCCGGTAGGCACTCGCTTGATGGCGTCGACGACATCCATGCCGTCCACCACGCGGCCGAACACTGCGTAGCCCCAGGCCTGGCCCGAATGGGTGCCCTGATGGTCGAGGAACGCGTTGTCGGACACGTTGATGAAGAACTGGGCGGTGGCCGAGTGGGGATCGCCGGTGCGTGCCATGGCCAGGGTGCCACGCTCGTTCTTCAGCCGGTTGTCGGCCTCGTTGGTGATCGGCGCGCGGGTCGGCTTCTGGCGGAAGTCCTCGTCGAAGCCGCCGCCCTGAATCATGAAGTTGTCGATCACGCGGTGGAAGATCGTGCCGTCGTAGTGGCCTTCCTGCACGTAGGTCAGGAAGTTGTTGACGCTCTCGGGGGCCTGCTCCTGGAACAGCTCGATGGCGATGACGCCGTGGCTGGTGTGCAGCAGCACGTCGGCCTGGTCGGTGTCGGCCGTGGCGGTGAGCGGCAGGCTGCCGGCGACGAGCAGCGTCAGTAGGGTTCGCTTCAGCACGGAGAGCTCCTGTTGTGCACGGGACGAGGCTTCTAGCTTACGTCCAGACGCTGCCGCTGTCAGTCGTAAACGCCCTTCACCGGGGCGTGGCGGGGCTTGGCGCTTTTTTGTTTGACATGGGTCACAACCCCCCGGTGAAAAGAAGTACTGAGTATGGCTTTTATAGCGCATTCGCCGGACCATGCAGACATGTCGGCTGAGGCAGCTTCTCCCTACCCTCCAACGTAGCCAAGCACCTCGGTCATGAACGACTCGCGACCGGCGCCTGGTACTTGATCCGCGCCGGGGAAGGCAGGAGGTGGCAGCCCATGGTGGCGGAACTCGGTAACTTTGCGCTGATCCTGGCGCTATGCCTGGCGCTGGCACAGAGCGTCTTGCCCCTGGTGGGGGCGCAGCAGGGCAACCTTCGCCTGATGCGAACGGCACGTTTCCTGGCCACCGGGCAGTGCGTCTTTCTGGCGCTCTCGCTGGCGGCCCTGACCTGGGCCTTCGTGGTCAGCGACTTCACCGTTCGCTACGTGGCCAGTCACTCCAGCCTCGGTCAGCCGATGATCTACAAGGTCACCGCGGTGTGGGGCGGGCACGAGGGCTCGCTGCTGCTGTGGGTCTTCACCCTGGGAGCGTGGGGCGCCGCTGTGGCCTATTTCAGCCAGTCGCTGCCGCGCGAGATGCTGGCCCGGGTGCTGGCCGTGCTGGGCATGGTCGGCGTGGGATTCATTGCCTTCACCGTGTTCACCTCCAACCCCTTCGAGCGCATCGTGCCGGGCCCCGTGGATGGCCGCGGCATGAACCCGCTGCTGCAGGACCCGGGCATGATCCTGCATCCGCCGCTGCTCTACATGGGCTACGTGGGCACCGCGGTGGTCTTCGCCTTCGCCATGGCGGCATTGCTCGGCGGGCGGCTCGACGCCGCCTGGGCGCGCTGGTCGCGCCCCTGGACCACGGTGGCCTGGGTGTTCCTCACGCTGGGCATCGCGGTGGGCTCCTGGTGGGCCTACTACGAGCTGGGCTGGGGTGGCTGGTGGTTCTGGGACCCGGTCGAAAACGCCTCCTTCCTTCCCTGGCTCACTGCCACCGCGCTGATGCACTCCCTGGCGGTGAGCGAGAAGCGCGGCGGCTTCAAGGTATGGACCCTGATGCTGGCGATCATCACCTTCGCCCTGACCGTGCTTGGCGCCTTCATCGTGCGCTCGGGGGTCATCACCTCGGTGCACGCCTTCGCCACCGACCCGGAGCGCGGCGTATTCATTCTCGGCATGCTCACCCTCACCCTTCTCGGCTCGCTGACCGTCTACGCCTGGCGCGCGCCGCGGGTTGGGCTCGGCGGCGCCTTTGCCTGGTATTCGCGCGAGTCGCTGCTGCTGGCCAATAACGTGCTGCTGGCGGTGGCCTGCACCGCGGTGTTCATCGGCACCCTCTATCCGCTGGCGCTGGATGCCTTCGGCCTGGGCAAGATCTCGGTGGGCCCGCCCTACTTCGACGCGGTGTTCGCCCCGCTGATGCTGCCGCTGCTGCTGCTGATCGGCCTCGGGCCGTCGGTGATGTGGAAGCAGGCCAACCCCGCGCAGACCTTCCGCCAGCTGCGCTGGGTGCTGGCGGTTAGCGTCGTGGCCGGCGGGCTGTGGCCGCTGACCCTGGGCGCCTGGCGACCCATGACCGCGCTGTCGCTGATGCTGGCGGCCTGGATCATCCTCACCGCGCTGCTGGACATGCACAAGCGCATGGGCTCGGCGCGCCAACCTCTGGCCGCGCGGCTGCGTAAGGTCATGCGGCCGAGCTTCCTCGGCATGCACCTGGCCCATGTGGGGCTGGCGCTGATCGTGGTGGCCATCGCCATGGTCAACACCTACGAGGTCGAGCGCGACGTGCGCATGGAGCCGGGCCAGACCGCCTCCGCGGCCGGCTTCGACTTCACCCTGCTGCGCATGGAAACCGTCCAGGGCCCCAACTGGGAGGCCGACCAGGCGGTGGTCGAGGTCACCCGCGACGGCCGGCCGGTGGCCCTGCTGACGCCGCAGCGCCGCTATTACGAGACCCATGCTCATATGCCCATGAACCAGGCCTCGCTGCACCGCGCCGCGACCCGCGACGTCTATGTCTCGCTGGGCGAACGGCTGGTGGGCGATGCCTGGAGCTTCCGCCTCTACTACAAGCCCTACATGTTCTGGATGTGGACGGGTGCCATCCTGCTGGCCCTGGGCGGGCTGCTGGCGGCCGCCGACAAGCGCTATCGCCTGGCCGACCGGCGCGCCACCCGCACCCAGCCTGAGCCCGGCCGCATGGCCGGCCCCGCGCCGGAGGCCGTGTGATGAAACTGCGCCTGCTGCTTCCCCTCGCCGCCACGGTGGCGCTGCTCGGGCTGCTGTTCATTGGGCTTGGCATGAACTCCCGCGACCTGCCGTCGCCGCTGGTGGGCAAACCGGCGCCGGCCTTCGCTCTCGAAGCGCTGGAAGACGCCGAGCGCCTGATCACCGAACAGGACTTCATCGGCGAGGTATCGCTGGTCAACGTCTGGGCCACCTGGTGCAGCACCTGCCGCTCCGAGAAGCCGCTGCTGATGGAGCTGGCTGCCGGCGGCATTCCCATTCACGCCTTCAACTACCGCGACGAGCGCGACGCGGCGCTGCGCTATCTCGGCGTCAGCGGCAACCCCTACCGCACCATTGCCTATGACCCGCGCGGCGATGCTGGCATCGACTGGGGCGTCTATGCCACCCCGGAAACCTACGTGCTGGATGCCGACGGGGTGATTCGCTACAAGCGCATCGGTCCGCTCAGCCGTCAGCTATTGCTCGATGAAGTGCTGCCGCTGGTGGAAAAGCTGCGTGCCGAGCAGCGGCAGCGCGAGGAGAAGAGGATGGCCCAGTCATGACACCTATCCCAGTGAGACGCGCTGGCCTGCTGTTCGCGCTACTGCTGATGCTGCTGCCGGCGGGGCTGGCCATGGCGGTGGCCATCGGCCAGCCGCTCGAATTCGCCAGCGACGCCCAGAAGCGCCAGTACGACACCCTGGTGAGAGAGCTGCGCTGCACGGTGTGCCAGAGCGAGACCATCCACGAGTCCAACGCCGAGCTGGCCGCCGACATGCGCCGCCGCGTCTACGACATGACCCTCGCTGGCCACAGCGCCGACGCCATCGTCGACTTCATGGTCCAGCGCTATGGCGACTACGTGCGCTACCGGCCGCCGCTGCAGGCCAATACCTACCTGCTGTGGGCCAGCCCCTTCCTGCTGCTGCTGGTAGGCGGCCTGGCCTGGTGGCGCATCGTCATCGGCCGGCGCGGCATGGCCCAGCGCCCCGAATTCACCGCCCAGGAGCGCGCCATGCTGGAGCGGCTCCGCCAAGACGGCTGACCTGGAGGTCGTGATGAACGGACTGTTTCTCCTTGCCGCGCTGCTGCTGTGCCTGGCCGCGCTTGGCTTCGTGCTCTACCCGCTGCTGCGCGAGCCGCAGCGCGACGAGGGTGAATCGCGCCGCGAGGTCAACCTGCGGGTGCACCGTGACCGCGTGCGCGAGCTGTCTCAGGATCTGGCCACGGGCACCTTGACCCAGGCCCAGTACGAGATCGCCCTGGCCGACCTCGAACGCGAGCTGCTCGACAGCGGCGCCATCGCCCCCGATCAGCCGCGCCTCGAGAGCACCGGCGCCAGGCGTGTCGCCGGCGCCGCCGCCTTCGTCAGCCTGGCCGTGCTGCCGTTCATGGCGCTGGGGATCTACCTCTCGGTGGGGCATGCCAAGGAGGTCTTCGCCACCCAGCTGCCGCCGGGCGACATGGCGGCGGCCGCCCAGCCGCCGGCAGCCACCGAGGCCCAGCTCCAGCGGGAGTTCGAGCGCCTCTCGCAGCAGCTGCAGGGGCGCCTGGCGCAGCAGCCCGACGATCTCGACAGCTGGGTGCTGCTGGGTCGCACGCTGGTCTTCCTCGATGACCTGGAAGCTGCCGAGCGGGCTTACCAGGAGGCCATGCTGCATGGCGGTGACCGCGACCCCGACCTGCTGACCCGCTACGCCGATGTCATGGCCGAGCGCCTCGGCACCCTGGTCGGCGAGCCCCAGATGCTGATCGAGCAGGCGCTGGCCATCGATCCCGAGCATGTCCAGGGGCTGTGGCTGGCCGGGTCACTGGCCTATGCCCAGGCCGACTTCGCCGGCGCCCGAGCGCACTGGGAGCGCCTGCTGCTCCAGCTGCCGCAAGATTCTCCCGAAGCCGATGTGATCCGCAACAACCTGCTGCAGGTGGGCGTGGATCGTGACGGATGACCCTATATATGACCTGAAGGTGAGGAGGCGGATATGAAATCGCCGTTGAGTCGTGAAGCCCTGCAGGCCGTTCGACAGGTCCCCCTGTTTGCCGGGCTGGAAGACGACACCCTGGCGCTACTGACCAGCGGGGCGCTGGAGCGCAGCTATCGACGCGGCACCCTGCTGTTCTCCGAGGGCGAGCCGGCGGATCGCTTCTACGTGGTGCTGGGCGGTTGGATCAAGCTGTTCCGCGAGAGCCCCGACGGCAACGAATGCATGGTGGGGCTGTTCACCCGCGGCGAATCCTTCGCCGAGGCCGCCATGTTCGACCGGCTGGGGTTTCCGGTGAACGCGGCGGTGGCAGAAGACGCCCGGCTGCTGATCTTCACCGCCGACCACTTCCTCACCACGCTGGAACAGAATCACGGCCTGGCGCTCAACCTGCTGGCCAACCTCTCCGGCATGCTGCGCTACCTGGTCTGCCAGCTCGATCAGCTGATCAATCAGCCCACCTATCAGCGTCTGGCCGCTTTTATCGTCTCGCTGTGCCCCTGCGACGCCGACCAGGCCCTGGTCTGCCTGCCCTGCGACAAGCTGCTGATCGCCGGACGCCTGGGCATGAAGCCGGAGAGCTTTTCGCGGGCCATGGCACGCCTCAAGGAGGTGGGTGTCAGCTGCGAGCGCAACTGCGTTCAGGTCGACGACGTTTCGGCGCTGCGGCGCTTCGCCAATGCCGGCGGCGACCCCGGGCCGCTGCCTACCCCGCTCAACGGCATGGCCAGCCCCGCCGGGGTCGGGATGTTCAGCCCCTGCCGGTAAGGCCGTCGCTGCCTCTCCGCGCCTCCATATCCGCCCGGCCCCAGGCCGGGCCGAGCGCTTCTAAATGCTATCTACGCTCCGCCAACTTTTCTCGAACCCTCTTGTGACATAAGTCAACTCCAGAATACTTCTATTGACAGTGGTCAAGTGAGAGCCGCGGCAAAGGTGCTCTACTAGCCCCAGGTGGGGGGTGGCTGGCCATGGTCCCTTGGCAGCGCAGAAAAAAGATCATGCAGAGGCACCCGCCAGCCATTACCCGAAGGGGAAACCAAGCGAGGCACGTTATGTATAAGAGAGCATTGACCAAGGGGATCTTCGCCCTCAGCTTCCCGCTGGCCGCCATGATGGGTACCGCCCACGCCGCGGCACCCGAAATGTCCGCGGAGGAGCTGGAGCGCGCCGGACAGATCTACTTCTCCCGCTGTGCGGGCTGCCACGGTACCCTGCGCAAGGGCGCCACCGGCCCCAACCTGCTGCCCCAGACCACCCAGGAGCTGGGCCAGCGTCGCCTGGAGAGCATCATCTCGCTGGGTACCGAAGGCGGCATGAACAACTTCGACGGTATCCTCGATCCCGAGGAGATCGAGCTGATCGCCCGTTACATCCAGCAGACCCCGCAAGAGCCGCCCGAGATGTCGCTGTCCGACATCCGCGAGACCTGGCGCATCGTGGTGCCGCAGGAAGAGTGGCCGACCGAGCCCCAGCACGATCGCAACTGGGAAAACTTCATGGTCACCATCCTGCGTGACCGTGGCGCCATGGGCATCATCGACGGCGACACCAAGGAGCTCGTCACCGAGGCCGAGACCGGCTATGCCGTGCACGTGGCCAAGGAGAGCTCCGACGGCCGCTTCTGGTACGTCCAGGGCCGTGACGGCCGTCTGTCCAAGATCGACCTGTGGATGGATCCGCCGCAGGTCACCGCCGAAGTGTTCATCGGCATCGACGCCCGCGACGTGGCGGTGTCCCACTACGGCGAGTGGAAGGACAAGTACGTCATCGGTGGCGCCTACTGGCCGCCGCACTTCGTGATCGCCGATGCCGAGACCATGGAGCCGCTGAAAGTCGTCTCCACCCGCGGCTACGACACCGAAGGCAACTACGTCCACGAGGCTCGCGTGGCGGCGCTGTACAACACGCCCAACGCGCCGAGCTTCCTGGTCAACGTCAAGGAGACCGGTCAGGTCTGGCAGGTCGACTACAGCGACATCGACAACCTGCGCATCGAGCAGATGGAGACCGCCGAGTTCCTGCACGACGGCTTCTTCGATCCGACCGGCCGCTACTTCCAGATTGCTGCCAACTTCAGCAACCTGATGGTGTTCGTCGATACCGAAACCCGCAAGCGCGTCGGCATGCTCAACACCGGGCAGATCCCGCACCCGGGCCCGGGCGCCAACTGGATCGACCCCGAGTGTGGCCCCGTCGCCGGTACCACTCACCTGGGCGAAGGCCGCATGACATTCTGGGGCAACGACCCCGAAGGTCATCCGGACCAGGCGTGGGAGATCTGCGGCAGCGTCGAGACCGACGGTCCTGGCCTGTTCGTGCGCAGCCATCCGGATTCCCCGCACGTCTGGATCGACCAGGCCATGCACCCGGAGGCCGACGTCAACCAGTGGGTCATGGTCATGAACAAGGAGACCCGCGAGCTGACTCCGATTCATGTTGCCGACCGTCCCGTCGAGCATGATGCAGTGGCCGTGCACATGGAATACGACCAGACCGGTACCGAGGTGTGGGTTTCCATCTGGGCTCGTGGCCGCGGCCACCAGGACGATGGCGCCATCGTGGTCTACGACGACAAGACCCTCGAAGTGAAGGCCGTCATCGAGAACCTGAACACGCCGACCGGCAAGTTCAACGTGTTCAACCGCAAGAAGCACATCGGCTGATTTTCGGTCGCACCGCCGAGGCCCTGTTCGCAGGGCCTCGGCCCCTTCTCCAGCCGCTCCACGCCTGGTCAGACGGGGCCTGGAGCGGCTGGGCAAGGGGCCACAGCACAACCATAGCCAAGGCGACATCTCGGATTAGCACAAGGCTCGTGTCATGACATTTTGGGGAGATTGACATCATGGGGGAGCGTCTACGTAACTGGCGCAAGTTAACGATCATGGGGGCCTCGCTAGGTGCCGCCGTGGTCTTTTTCGTTGCCGGCATTCTGTTCTGGGGCGGTTTCAACACCGTGATGGAGGCCACCAACAGCTTCAAGTTCTGCAGCACGGCCTGTCACGAGATGAGCTGGGTGCACGAGGAGTACCTGGACCGGCCCCACTACAAGAATTCCACCGGCGTTGGCGCGACCTGCTCCGACTGCCACGTGCCCGATGCCTGGGGGCCGAAGATGATCCGCAAGATCGAGGCCAGCCGCGAGGTATGGCACTGGATGCTGGGGACCATCAACACCGAGGAGAAGTTCGAGGGCAAGCGTCTCCAACTGGCCGAGAACGTGTGGCGTTCGATGCTGCGTACCGATTCGCGTGAGTGCCGCAACTGCCACGACTGGTCGGCCATGGACCTCGAGCAGCAGGCGCCGCGCGCATCGCGCGAACATGCCCGCGCCTTCGAGCAGGGCCGCACCTGTATCGAGTGTCACCAGGGCATCGCCCACAAGCTGCCCGAGGATTGGGACGAGTCGCCGGTATGGGCCTCGCGCTTCGCGGAAGACGAGACCGAGGAAGTGGCCGGACGCAGCGAGCCCGAGATGCCCCTCGAAGCAGAGGAGCTGGGCGAGGCCGTTACCGCCGAGGGCGATATCGCCTCGTCGCTCGACTGGTCCGACGTGCCGGTCCTCGACATCACCCTGTTCCTGCCCGGCCAGGCCTCCATCGAGTGGATCCAGGACGGCAGCGCCCACGGCGGCGGCCGCGCCTTCAGCGCCGGCGATCGCTGTGTCTGGTGTCACCAGGGCGAGGAAGCGCAGATCGGCGCGCTGGCCACCAGCGCCGAAAAGATCGAGACCTATGACCTGGGCAACAAGCGTGGCCATGTGCCAATGACCGTGCAGGCCTCGTTCGACGACGACTACCTGTTCATGCGCTTCCAGTGGGAGGCCGGCGAGCACGCACCGCTGCCCTTCATCGAAGGCGGGGTGATGGACCCCAACAACCCCATGAAGCTCACCGTCAGCTTCGCCGACGAGCGCGTCGACATGGCCGACCGTGGCGGCTGCTGGGCCAGCTGTCACCACGACTCCGCCTACATGCCGGATGCGCCCGACGCGGAAGCGCTGGCTGCCAGTGAACTGGCCGCGCGACTCGACTTCATGAGCAGCAACGGGGTGACCAAGTACCTGAGCGAAAGCCGCAGCGAGATCGAGATTCGCGGACGCCGCGGCGCCGCCCGCGGCGGCTGGGACAAGCTGAAGGACGAGGCGGAGATCGCCGAGCTGCTGGGCGCCGGCGTCTACCTGGACGTGGCTCGCTTCAACAGTGGCGATGGCTCCACCGAGTCCGGCTATATTCTCGACGAGCGTCACTTCGCCGACAGCCAGGCGATCGTGTTCAGCGCCGAGGAAGTCGACGGGGTGTGGACCGCCTACCTGACCCGTGCACTGCGCACCGGCCAGGAAGGTGACAAGCCGCTCTCCACCGACAGCAAGTACAGCTTCAACGTGGCGCTGCACGACGACCACGCCGACTCTCGCTTCCATCATGTCTCCTGGCAGTTCGGCCTCGCCTTCGATGCGACCCTGCCCGGCGACTTCGATGAGGATCGAGTGGAAATCAATGCCACGCGCGTCACTCGGTGACGCGCCAGGCACCAGAGGAGTAAGAAGAGATGCAAACGCATAGACGGCTTCTGACTACCCTTGGTACCAGCCTGCTGGCCACCCTGCTGCTGAGCGGGGTGGCCCAGGCCGGCAGCGAGAACGACCAGGACAAGGCGGCGACAGAGGGCAAGGTGGTCGAGATCGAGATGGTCAACAACCGCTTCCAGCCCGACGAGCTGGAGGTGCCCGTCGGCACCACGGTGCGCTGGGTCAACGCCGAGCGTCGCTCCAACCACGACATCTATTTCCCCGACGAGGAGATCGCATCCGGGCGACTCTTCCCCGAGGAGAGCTGGGAGCGTACCTTCGATGAGGAGGGCACTTTCGACTACTACTGTCAGCCCCATCAGAACCGCGGGATGGTGGGCGTGATCCGTGTCGTGGGTGCTGAGGAAGACAACTGAAAGCCTGGGCCCGAGTGGCCCAAGAGGAGTACGCATGGCGATGACCTTTCAACCCGCAGCGCTGTTTGGCGGGCTGCTGACGGCGCTGGCGCTGGCTGTGGCCGGTCCCGCGGCGGCGGCGGAAACCATGACCGGCTATCGCAGCGCCGATTTCGGCATGACCTCCGAGGCGGTCATGGCCCGCCTCGAGGAGGACGGTGTGGTCAACGTCTCGGTGGTGGAAACCGATGAAGGCGACCTTATCATCGACGGCGAGCTGCAGGCCGCCGACGAACCGGAGACCGACCTGCGCTACGTGTTCCCGTCAGGGCGGGATCGCCTGGCGCTGGTCGTGGCCTTCTACCCCGAGGTCGAGGATTTCGACCGAGTGAAGGCGCAGCTCGAGGCCCGCTACGGCCAGCCGTGGGAGACGGAGATGGCCGACTGGTGGTTCGAGCAGCTCAAGGAGGACATGCCGCAGCCCCCGCTCAGCCTCACCATGTGGGGCGGTGAAGGCAGTGAACTGCAGCAGCGCGGTCGTTTCGTGCGGCTGTGGGCGTTCGAGGACTACCTCTCGGTGGAGTATCTCGATACTCAGCTGCTGCGCTGAGCATCGCAATGACGTTGTCCGGCCGCCCTTTCACGAGGGCGGCCTTTCTTGTGAGGAGACACTATGAAGATCAAGGCAGTCACGGTGCTGCTGGCGGCCTCGCTGCTGAGCCTGGCCGCGCATGGCGAGCCGTCGCACTCGGCCCACGGCCACGGCCATGGACACGATCAGGCGCATGGTCATGCCGCCATGGCGAACGAGGGCACAGGCCCGCACCCGGTGCGCGGTATCTTCCTCGGCTACGAGCCGGACCACGAGCGTGTCACCATCGCCCACGAGGCGATTCCCGAGGTGATGATGGCCATGCGCATGCACCTGCGCCTGCCCGAGGGTGAGCCCGCTCCCACCTTCGCGCCGGGCGACAAGGTTGCCTTCCAGATGTTCAGCCGCATCGAGGCCGGGCGCGTGTGGTACGCCCGCGAGCTGGCGCCGCTCGACGCCGACGTCGAGCTCGACCTCCCGCCCCAGCTGCGCGAGGCCATTGGCCACTGAGCCAACCCCTGCTGACGGTCCCGCCGCCCGATGCGGCGGGCCGAGCGCACCCGTCATAGCCAACGTCACCCACCCTCGCTTGGGCCCGCCGAAAGACGCCGGCTACCGCCTGGCGGCGGTGTTTCCTGACAGGTGTCAGCGAGTGACAGGTCAACGCATGACAGGTCAACGCATGGCAGGACTAGTGAATGGCATGCTTCTTCATGCGATAGAGCAGGGTATCGCGGGTTAGGCCGAGCAGCCGCGCCGCTCGGCTGCGGTTGCCCTCGGTCTGGGCCAGCGCCTGGCGAATCAGCTGTCCCTCCAGCGTCTCTAGGCACACCCCTTCTGCGGGCAGCTGCCAGGCGGCCCGCGCACGCAGCTGCGCAGGCGAGGCCTGGCCGAGCCAGCCGGCGGGCAGGTCGCCCGGCGCCAGCCGCTGCCCGTGCAGCAGCACCACGCAGCGCTCGACAAGGTTGCGCAGTTCGCGGACATTGCCCGGCCAGGCGTATTCGCCGAGCTGGCGCAGCAGCGGCGCGGTGAAATCGGGAGCCGGCACGCCGTGGCGGGCGGCGAGCTCGTGGCGGAAGCGCTCGACCAGCGCGGCCACGTCCTCGCGTCGCTCGCGCAGCGGCGGCAGCTCCAGCGGAATCACGTGCAGGCGGTAGAACAGATCGGCGCGAAAGGCGCCGGCCTCGACCTGGGCGTGCAGGTCGCGGTGGGTGGCCGCCAGCACGCGCACGTCGACCTGCTCTACCCGGTCGGCGCCCAGCGCCTGGCACTCGCCATTCTCCAGAAAGCGCAGCAGCTTGGCCTGTGCCGCCAGCGGCAGCTCGGCGACCTCGTCGAGGAACAGGGTGCCGCCGTCGGCCTGCTGGATGCGGCCGCGCTTGTCGGCATGGGCGCCGGTGAAGGCGCCGCGGCGGTGCCCGAACAGTTCGGACTCCACCAGGTCGAGCGGGATGGCAGCGCAGTTGAGCGTGACCCAAGGGCGCGCCGCCCGGCGGCTGTGGCGGTGCACCAGGCGAGCCAGCAGCTCCTTGCCGGTACCGCTCTCGCCCAGTATCAGCACGGTGGCGTCGGTCGCGGCCACCAGCCGTGCCGCGCGCAGCGTCGCCTGGAAGGCTGCGGCCTCGCCGACCATGGCGTCGGCGTCGGCGGTCGCGTCGGCTTGCCTCATGCCACACCTCCCTGAGTGATCCAAACCGGCACCGGGGCCAGGGCAACGATCATCAGCCCGGCCGCCCGCCGCACATAGGGGCGGCGCAGCGCGGCGGCTACGCGGCTGGCCATCACCCCGACGGTGAACAGCATGGGCAGGGTGCCGAGGCCGAAGAACAGCATGAACAGCCCGCCGCGCCAGGCCGACTCGGTGGTCAGCGAGTAGAGCAGCGCGGAGTAGACCAGCCCGCAGGGCAGCCAGCCCCAGATCAGGCCGAACAGCCAGGCCTGGGGCAGGCGCTGCACCGGCAGCAGCCGCCGTCCGTGCGGCTCCAGCCGCCGCCACAGCGGGCGGCCGAGCGACTCGATGCGTGAGAAGCGTGGGAACCAGCCGGCGATATGCAGCCCCACCGCGACCAGGAACAGCGCCCCCAGCGTGCTCATCACCAGCCGGTTGGGCGTGCCCACCCAGCCCCCCAGCCAGCCGGTGCCGGCTGCCACCAGCGCGCCGGCCACGGCGTAGCTGGTGATGCGACCGCTGTTGTAGGCCAGGTTGTAGGCCATCAGGCGTGGCGCGCGCTGGCGGATCTTCGTGCTCAGGCCGAAGGTCAGCGCACCGGCGATCCCGCCGCACATACCCAGGCAGTGGGTGCTGCTCAAGAGCCCAAGCAGGAAGGCAACGGTCCATTCCGCCGGCATCGGCCCGATCTCTCCCTCGCAAGCGTATCGGCACGGGGCCGGCCGGCCCCGTGCGCTGAGTGTGGAAGTGTAACGTGAACCGCCGCGCACGGAGCCGCCCGGGGGGCGGCATAGCGACGCAGCCATGAGCTGGATCAAGGGCTTGGCTCAGGATTCCCGGGCCTTGCCCGGCTGGCACGCAAGCTGCAAGCAAAGGTAACCGTTGCGTTCCTTCGAGGCCCTGCCGGGCCTCTTCTTTTTGGTCGCGCCTTCGCTGCGCCTGCCGAGCCGCGTTCCGCCGCGCCCGGGCCGCGCCTGGCACTGTGGCAAATGCCGCACCGGCTGTGTGGGATCCCCCAGGCGGCGGTGGTCGGCTAGGGTCGGCGACGGTCTGCTGCGGCGGGTGAAGGGCGGGCAGCCCGCCCCCGCCGTGGCTTGCCGGACGCAAGGCGGCCCCAGGTGCGCTGCTGGCCTCGTTCTTGCTTTGTCGGTGCGGGGAACCTCCCCGGATCATGACAACTGGGAACCAAGCACAATGACTCATCGCGTTTCGTTTTGCCGCACCGGCCTGGCCGTTGCCGCCTCGCTGGCCGCCGCGCCGGTGGCGCTGGCGGAAACCTCGGCGCCGCTCGCCTCGCCGGCCCTGTCGACCATGGTAATCACCGCGCCGGCCATGAGCGACCCCTATACCGTCACTACCGATTCCCGCACGCCGCGGCTGCCGCTGCCGGCCCAGGACGGCGGCGCCTTCCTCAAGTCGATTCCCGGTTTTACCGTAAGCCGCAAGGGCGGCACCAGCGGCGACCCCGAGCTGCGCGGCCTGGGCGGCTCGCGGCTGGGCATCCAGGCGGATGGCAGCCAGGTGCTGGGCGGCTGCGGCGGGCGCATGGACCCGCCCACGGCCTATATCTTCCCCCAGGCCTACGACCGTGTGGAGATCGTCAAGGGCCCGCAGAGCGTGCGCTACGGTGCGGCTCCGGCCGGGGTGGTGCGCTTCGAGCGCGACAAGCCGAGCCTCACCGAGCCCGGCGTGGCGGGGTTCGCCAGCACCACGCTGGGCAGCCACGACCGCTTCGACCTGGTCACCGACCTGACCGCCGGCAGCCAGGCGGGCTATGTACGCCTGATCGGCACCCTCTCCGACCAGGACGACTACCGCGACGGCGACGGCAGCACGGTGCGCTCCGAGTACCACCGCTGGAGCGGCACCGCCATCGCCGGCTGGACTCCTGATGCGGACACCCGCATCGAGCTGGCCTACGACCGCAGCGACGCCGAGGCGGCCTACGACGACGGGCGTCCGCTCGACGGTACCCGGTTCGACCGCACCGGCTACACCCTGAGCGCCAGCCGCCGCCACCTCACCCCGTGGCTGAGCGAGGTGGAGGCGCAGCTCTTCTATAGCTATATCGATCACGTGATGGACAACTTCACTCTCAAGGCGCCGCCGACCAATCCCCAGGGGCAGCCGCTGCTGCGGCTGGGCAACCCGGACCGCCGAACCTTGGGCGGGCGCCTGGCCGCCGAGCTTGAGCTGGCGCCGACCACCCAGGTGGCGGTGGGCATGGACTACGCCGAGAACCGCCACAGCAACCGCGGCGGCGTCGACTACCGCGAGCGGGAGCGCAGCCGCAACGCCGAATTCACCGATCTGGGAGTCTTCACCGAGGTGGAACAGGAGCTGACCGAGCGCAGCTGGGTTACCGTTGGCCTGCGCGTCGACCGGGCCGAGGTCGAGTCGCTGACGGGAACCGACGCCGCCCCTGGGTTCTACGCCGATGCCGGCCTTGGAGAGCGGTCGCGCGCCACCCTGTGGAGCGGCTTCGCCCGCTACGAGCATGCGCTGGAACCGCAGCCGCTCAGCCTGTTCGCCGGGGTCGGGCGCGCTGAGCGGGCGGGCGATCACTGGGAGCGGCGCTGGGTCTTCGACATCGACCCCGAGACCCTGACCCAGCTCGACAGCGGGGCCAGCTGGAACGGCGAGCGGCTGAGCGCCAACCTCTCGCTGTTCTACGGCTGGTACGACGATTACATCCTGATCGACGAAAGGCCGGGGCAGGGCAGGGTGCGCAACGTGGACGCCACCACCTATGGCATGGAAGCCGACATGCGCCTGCGCCTGAACGATAGCTGGCACCTCACTTCCAGCCTGGCCTGGGTGCGCAGCGACAACGACACCGACGCCCGGCCGCTGGCACAGACGCCGCCGCTGGAGGCGACCCTGGGGCTCGACTATGCGCAGAACGCCTATTTCAGCGGGGTGCTGCTGCGCGGTGTGATGCGTCAGGACCGCATCGCCGAGGGGCAGGGCACCATCTACAGCCTGGATATCGGGGAAACGCCCGGGTTCGCCACCGCCTCGGCCTACGCGGGGCGCCAGCTGTTCGGCACCACCACCCTGACCCTGGGCGTCGACAACCTGTTCGATCGCACCTATGCCGAGCATATCCAGCGCGGCACCACGGAGATGCTGGCCACCGAGCGCGTCAACGAGCCAGGCCGCATGGTCTGGGCCAACCTCACCACCCGCTTCTGAGCCGCCTCGCCGGGGCAGGCGTGGCCCGCCCCGGCGAAGGTGAGGCTATCAGGACGGGCCGCTAAAGCCCTCGATCAGCCCAAGGAAGGGCAGCAGGGTCAGCGCCAGGACGGCGAGCACCGCCAGCGCCACCAGCAGCAGTTGGATCGGGTGGTGGCGCAGCCGCCGCCACAGCGTGGGTGCCTCGCCGCGCTCGACCCGGCCGGCGTGCTCGCGCTGGATGCGTTCGCGCCGCTCGGCCTGGTAGCGGTCGAGCACCGCGCGGGCCGCCTCCTGCTGCGAGGCGTCGCGCAGCCAGATGGCATCCACCCCCAGGCGCCAGAAGCCGGCGTGGGTCTCGTAGGTGTCGAAGCCGTGCTCGTCGAGCAGCCGGCGCACCTCCCAGGCCTCCTCCTCCGAGACCTGGGTCAGCCGGAACAGCAGCACCGCCATCAGCGCGCCGCCTCGCACAGCCGCTCGGCGCGGGCGATGGCCGCACCGGCGCCCGCCAGGTCGAAGCTCATGAACCAGTAGTCCTCATCGCCGCGATCGAAGCGCAGTCGCAGGGTCTCGCCGTTGCGCATCTCGTCAATCAGCAGGGGCTGGGTGTCGAGGTAGAAGTTGACGTAGAAGCCGTTGTCGCCGCGCTGGGTGATGAACTCGGCCGCGCCGCTGTGGATGGTGGCGTAGTCGACGCGCAGGTCCCCCGGCACCAGGTTGGCCACGCGGCTCTCGGGCTGGTGCTCGGCCAGCTCGACGCGCACCTCAAGCCACGGCAGGTCGCACACGCCCGCGGTGTAGTTGAGGCTGAGGATGGAGTCGCTGTAGCTGTGCTGCTCAAGGGCGCGGAAGTGGCGTTCGTCGCCGAGCGACAGGACCAGCGAATGCCAGCGCCCATGGGCTTCGACTTCGCTGATGTTGTAGTTGGTGGCCTGCGCGGGGCTGGCCGCCAGCAGGGCTGTCAGCAGCCCTGCGGCGACGCTGCGGCGGACGGCGCCGCACAGCGGGCGGGAAGGCGGAAGGGGGTGGGTCATGGCCGGTTTCCTGGTCGACAGGCTACGGATGGTAGCACCCGTATCGCCCGGCGCCGACCCCGCCGCGACGGTCAGTCGTTTGCCGCGGGGGCGGGGTTCGTCGACGGCCAGCCGCGTGGCGACAGGCCGGCATAGTAAGCGGCAAGATGAGCGATATCCTGATCGCTCAGCCCGCGGGTCATGCTCGCCATCAGGTGGCCACTCTCGCCGGCCTGGAAGGCCTTGAGACGCTCTACGATATGCGCTTCATCGAGCCCGGCGATGGAGGGGTAGCGCGAGGTCACGCTGCGCCCCTGGTGGCCGTGGCAGCTGGTGCACAGCTTGGCCATGGCCTCGCCTTGCTGGGGGTCGCCGCGCAGCGCCGCGGGCGACGCTGCGGTGTTGGACCCGGTTGCCTCGGCGTGGGCCGCATGGCCCGTCAGGCTCAGCAGCAGGACGAAGGTCAGGATGAAGGGCGTGGGCATGGCAGCCTCCTGTGTCGCTGGGTCAGTGGCCGTGCATGCCGCCGCCGTGCATGCCGTTGCCGGTGCCGGGCTGCATGCTGGCGTCGGCGCGGGCCAGGTCGGTCAGCAGGGCCAGGTCGATGTCGCCAAAGGCCAGCACCTCGCCGCCATGGGTGTCGCGGAAGGCGTCCGCATGGTGGCGCTCGCGGAACGAGGCCAGGGTGTGGCCCATGGCGCCGCGCTGGTCGTGGCCCACCACGTACCAGGCCTCGCTGGCCAGGATATAGGCGTCGTCGGCCGGGCGGCTCCAGGGCGTGACGGCGACGTCATGCACCCAGGCGTGGCTCAGGCGATTCTCGTTCTCCGGCTGCAGCAGGAAGGCAAACATGTCGGTGGTGGAGCAGAACTTGCGCACCGCCTCGTCGCGGGTCAGGTAGACCTGGCCCTTGGGGCCGGGCAGGTCCGCGATCAGCATGCCGCATACGTGGCAGCTGTCGCCGTCGGTGATCGGCTGGGCCGGCGCCAGCGGGCGGTCCGCGTCGCCGTCGCCGCAGCCGGCCAGCAGCAGGGCCAGGGCGAAGGCAAGCGGGCGGGCAGGAGGCGTGCGAATCATCGTGAATCTCCGGTTGGCGAGCCCGATCAGGCCGAATGATGGCGGAAGCGCAGCACGGCCAGCCCCAGCGGGGCGACGATCCAGCCGACCAGCACCAGCATCAGCCAGCCGGCGTGGAAAGAGGCGTTGCTGGCGATGGCGGTCACGCCGGTGTAGGCCTGGGCGGACTCGAAGCCGACCATGTTGATCAGGCGGAAACCGTCGGCGGGGTTGAGCAGCAGCAGCCACGGCAGCCAGTCGCCGCCGCTCTGCACGCTGACCAGTAGCGCCAGCAGGCCGAGGTCGAAGACGATCACGAACAGGAACCATACGCCCAGCGCCAGCCCGGCGGCGCGCGCCTTTTCGCTGACCCACACGCTGATCAGGTAGGCGAAGGCGATGAACACCCAGCCCAGCAGCACGCTGCTGAGGATCAGCAAGCCGAGGCTGGCGACCAGGTCGCCGATTACCACGCCATCGGCGGCGAAGGCGATCACCACCCCGGCGATGCCGAAGCCGAGCGCCGTGGCGGCGCCGAGGATCAGGCCGTGGCCGAGGAACTTGCCCAGCAGCAGCGCGGTGCGGCTGAGCGGGTAGGTGAGCAGCAGCAGCAGGGTGCCTGCCTCCTGTTCGCCGACCACCGCGTCGTAGGCCAGCAGCAGGGCGATCAGCGGAATCAGGAACACCGCCAGGGTCGACAGGCTGACCACCGTGGTGGCCAGCGAGGTGAAGCCCATGCCGCCGCTGGCGGCGGCGCCGAACCAGGCGATGCCCACCGCGAGGGCGGCCAGCACCAGCGCGATGGCCAGCACCCAGCGGTTGCGCAGGCCGTCCTGGAACTCCTTGCGGGCGACGATCAGGGTAGCGTTCATGAGCGGTCTCGCGTCTCAGAGGTGGAGGCGGCGGCCACGGGCGCCGAGAAGTGAGCGTAGAGATGCTCCAGGGTCGGTGGCAGCACGTCGATGTCCTCGACGCCGGGAGTGCCGGTCAGCCGGCGCAGGGCGCTCATCTTCGCCGACGGATGCACGCCGAGCTCCAGCGCGCAGCCGTTGAGGTGGCGCGGTGCGATGTGGCTGTCGTCGTCCCAGCCCCGGGTCCAGTCGATGCCCTGCCACTGCCCCTTGGCACGGATGGTCAGCGGCAGCGCCGCCTCGCGGCGCAGCTCGTCGAGGCTGCCGAGCGCCAGGCGGCGGCCGGCGCCGAGGATCAGCGCGCGGTCGATGTAGGGCTCCACCCCGGGCAGCACGTGGGAGGAGAGCAGCACGGTGCAGCCGCGCTCGCGCAGCTCGCGCACGGTCTCGTAGAAGTCGCGGGTGGCGGCGGGATCGAGGCCGGTGGTGGGCTCGTCGAGCAGCAGCAGGCGCGGCTCGCCGAGCAGCGCCTGGGCCAGGCCGAGGCGCTGGCGCATGCCCTTGGAGTAGGTCTTGACCCGGCGCTTGGCGGCGTGGCCCAGGCCGACCCGTTCGAGCAGGGTGTCGACCTGTTGCCGGTCGACCCGCTTCAGGCGGGCGAAGTAGGCGAGCACCTCGCGCCCGCTGAGCTGCTCGTAGAAGCTGACGTTCTCGGGCAGGTACCCCAGGTGGCGGCGCAGGGTCTCGGCATGGGGGCCGTCGGGGGCGCCGCCGAGCACCGAGAGCGTGCCTGCGCTGGGTGAGATCAGGCCCAGGATCAGCTTCATGGTGGTGGTCTTGCCGGCGCCGTTGTGGCCCAGCAGGGCCAACACCTCGCCCTCCTGTACGGTCAGGTCGAGGGCGTCGAGGCGGGTGAGCTCGCCATGGCGCTTGGTCAGCCCATGGCATTCGATGACCGGCTTCATGAGTGGGCCTCTGCAAGGTCGGGGGTGCGCATCAGGGGGGCGCTGTCCTGCACGCCCTGGGCACGGAAGATGGGGAACTGGCGCTGCACCCAGCGCAGTGCGACCACCGCGGGGCTGTGCATCAGCAGCTTGGCTTCGGGGAAGCGCCACAGCAGCCGGTCCACGGCGTCGTTGGGCTCGTAGGGAGTGTCGCCGACGCCGTCGCCGTCGAGATCCCAGCCGAGGTAGTCGCTCCAGTAGTTGCCGCGCCCCGCGTGGGACCACTCCTGGGTGCGCGTGGCCACGTACATGACCTGCTGGCGGTTGTTGATGAAGGCGTTGCCGTAGAGGCGGTTGTGTTCGGAGCCGGCGGTCAGGTGGATGCCGAGCTCGCTGTCGGCCAGGCGGTTGCCGACGATCTCGTTGCTCTGCGAGTTGTAGATGAACAGCGCCTTGCCGTCGGCGCCCAGCGTCACGCCGTGCTCGCTGCCCGCGGGGCCGTGCCAGGCGGTGATGCCGCTGATGTGGTTGCCGGCGATGGTGCTGTAGTTCACGTAGTTCATCAGGATGCCGTAGTTCATGTCGTTCTCGGAGCGGTTGCCCACCACCTCGAGGTCGCGCGACATCATCAGGGCATAGCCGGCGCGTGTGCCGCTGGTGTGATTGCCCACGATCTTGCCGCCGTGGGTGAACATGTAGTGGATGCCGAAGCGCGAGTCGCGCAGGCGGTTATTGCGAAACACCAGGTCGCGGCTGGTATCGACGTAGATGGCGTCGCGGGCGTCGCGTACGTCGTTGTCGGCCACCAGGCCGCCGCTGATGTTGTACAGGCGGATGGCGTCGCCGCGGTCCTGCGAGCGCACGGCGGTGTTGCCGGAGAACTGGTTGCCGATCAGCGTCGGTTCGTCGAGATGCCACGCCCAGACGCCGAAGGCGACGTTTTCCATGCGGGTGGCTTCGAGGTGCAGGCGATGTGCGCCGCGTTCGGCATGGACGCCGGCATTCATGTCGGTCAGGTTGAAGCCGGAGTTGCGCAGAGTCAGGCCTTCGATGCGCACGTCCGCAGCGGTTACCCGGATCACGTCGCCATGGCCCTCGGCGTCGAGGATGGCACCGGGTTCGCCGCGCAGGGTCAAGGACTTGTCGATCAGGATGCCGCCGGTGTGCGTGCCTTCGGCGAGGATCAGCTCGCTGCCGGGCGAGGCGGCATCGATATGAGACTGGAGAGGACCGTCGTTGGGGGCGATGCGCAGCTCGGCAAAGGCGAAGGTCGCCGTCAACAGCAGGCTGCAGCCACCCAGGAGAGAAAGAACAGTACGTGTCACCACGGTCACCTCGGGGCATTACGGTGGCCGGCCCCGCAGGGCCGGCCAGGTTACATCAGGCTTCTACCAGCATTCTGCCAGACATTTCCATGTGCAGCGCGTGGCAGAACCAGCTGCAGTAGTACCAGTGGACGCCGGGCTTGTCGGCGACGAAGGTCACGGAAGAGGTCTGCTGCGGGTGGATCTCGAAGTTGATGCCATGGTTGACCAGGGCGAAGCCGTGGCTGACGTCCTCGATGGTATCCATGTTGGTGACCACGATGGTGACTTCGTCGCCCTTCTTCACGCGGAACTCGGTGGTGCCGAAGTTCGGTGCCACGGAGGTCATGTAGACGCGCACCTTGTTGCCGTCGCGGATGACCTTGTTGTCGGTCTCCAGCGTGACGCCATCGGCACGGGCCATGGCCACGGTCTCGGCGAAGTAGGGGTCGTCGCGGGTATAGACCTGCGCCGGGTTGAGCTGGTCGGCGCGGATCATCAGCGCGTCGTGCGGCTCGGCGTAGGTCGGGCCGTCGTGGATCAGCTTCATCTGCTCGCCGGTGATGTCGATCAGCTGATCGTTCTCGGCGTGCATCGGGCCGACCGGCAGGAAGCGGTCCTTGGAGAACTTGCACAGTGCGGTGAGGTACTTGCCGTCGACGTCACGGCTACAGGCCAGCGAGGCCTTGAGGTGGCCGATGTTGTAGTGCACGTCGATGCGGTCGCGGATGTAGTTCACTTCCTCGCCGTTGTAGGCGCGGATGGCATCCTCGATGTTCCACTTCACCACCTGGCTGTCGAGGAACAGCGAGGTGTAGGCGTTGCCGCGGTTGTCGAAGGTGGTGTGCAGCGGCCCCAGGCCCACTTCCGGCTCGGCCACCACGGTGTCGCGCGGGTCGGACAGGCCGCCGTCGAACCACTCGCCGACGCGCGCCCACTCGATCACGGTACAGGTCGGCGACAGCTTGCCGCTGACCACGCAGTACTTGCCTTCCGGCGGCGCGGTGTTGACGCCGTGCGGGCTGCGCGGGGTCGGGATATAGAGCGCGAAGGGGTTGCGGCCTTCGTGGGCCTGCTCGCGGGCGTCGACCACCGGCACGGCGGAGTCGCCGATGGTGGTGTGGCGGCCTTCGGCAACGGCCTTGTCGATGGCCGGCACGTCGAAGATCACCGTCCAGTCGCGCTCGGGGCCCATCATTTCCGGCAGGGTCATGCCGCGGCTGGAGTTGTAGCAGGAGGCGGCGACGAAGCGGCCGGTGTAGTCGGTGTCGCAGTTGTCGAGGTTGCCGTCGACGATCGCCTGCCACTTGATCTCCATGGTGGCGGCGTCGAGCTTGGTGATCATGGTCCAGTACTGGCTCGGGTCGTCCAGGTGCTGGCCGTTGTTGGGCAGCGGGATGATCATCTCGCCCACGGCGAAGACGTCACGCGTCTCCGGCACGCGCTGCAGGGTCAGGCCGTGGATGGCCTGCACGTTGGGAATGGTGACGATCTTGTCGGCGCGCATGATGTCCAGGCGGATACGTGCGACGCGGGTGTTCAGCTTGTCGTTGATGAAGCACCAGCGGCCGTCGTAGCGGGCGTCGGTGTAGCTCACCTTGGGGTGGTGGGTGTCGCCGTTGAGCGGCGCATTCGGCCCCAGCACGCGCTTGGACTCGTTGGTGATGCCCCAGCCGGTGGCGCTGTCGACGTTGAATACCGGAATGCGCAGCAGTTCGCGCATGGAGGGCACGCCGAGGATGCGCACCTCACCGGAGTGACCGCCGCTCCAGAAGCCGTAGTATTCGTCGAGCTCGCCCGGGGCGACCTCGTGACCGTTGCCGGCAGCGGCCTCGGCGGGGCGGCTGCGGACCAGGGCGCCGGCGCCGAAACCGCCCGCCAGGCTGGCCCCGGCCACGCCGGTCACTGCGCTGTTGCGCAGGAAATTCCGGCGGCTGAGGTCCTTGATGTGGTCGTTCTTGTCGCTCATGGTTCACTCCTCCTGAAGAGTGGGAATGCGCTGCAGTTTGGCCTGGCTGCCCTGCGCAGCGTCGGCCGGGAAGGTACCCACGGCACCGCCCGAAGAGGAGGCGCGGGCGGCCTTCTCGTAGCGCTTGCGGCGCTTGACCATCGGCGGGCAGCGGCGGTCGTCGTGATAGGTCACCTGGCAATCCAGGCAGTAGTGGCACTCGTTGGCGTTGATGCGGCCGTCCGGATGGATGGCGGCGACCTCGCACTCGTTGGCGCAGATCTGGCAGGGCGTACCGCAGTTGCCGCGGTGGCGCTTGAGCCAGTCGAACAGGCGCAGGCGGGCGGGAATCGCGAGCCCCGCGCCCAGCGGGCAGATATAGCGGCAGTAGGCCTTGTGGGTGAACGCCGAGATGGCGAGCAGGCCGAGTGCGTAGAGCAGGAAGCCCCACTCGCGCTGGAAGCGCATGGTCACGGCGGTCTTGAACGGCTCGACCTCGGCGTAGCGCTCGGCCTGCCCCAGCGAGTGCAGCGACACGGCGAACAGCGCCAGCAGGATGATGTATTTCAGCGCCCACAGCCGTTCGTGCACGGCGAACGGCAGCTCGAACTGCGGCACGCGCAGCTTGCGCGCGGCCTTGTTGATCAGCTCCTGCATGGCGCCGAAGGGGCACAGCCAGCCGCAGAACACGCCGCGGCCCCATAGCAGCAAGGTCACCGCGACGAACGACCAGAGGATGAACATCATCGGGTCGATCAGGAACGAGGCCCAGCTGAAGCCGCCCATCAGCGAATGCACGAAGGTGAGGATGTTGACCACCGAGAGCTGGGCCAGGGCGTACCAGCCGATGAATACCACGGTGTAGACCAGAAAGCCGGTGCGCAGCGGGGCGAAGACACGCGGATAGCGCACCAGTACGTCCTGGAACAGCATGACCGCGGTGAGTACGGCGAGCCCTGCGCCCAGCACCACGATCTGGAAGGTCTTGTCGCGCCACACCTGGACCCACAGCGCCTCCTCCACCGGGGGCTCCGCGCGCTCGATGAAGCGCTCGGGAATGCTGTAGTGGGCGTTGAAGCGCACGAACTCGGTTTCCAACGGCCCGGCGGCGCGGCGCACCAACAGACCCAGCTCCCAGGGCTCGCCCGGGTCGAATTCGGCCTCGTTGCGGATGATGAAGATATCGCGCTCGGTGAGCCGCGGGGCGCCGTCGATGGCCAGGCGAACGATACGGCGGTGGTCGCGGTCCTGGAAGGCGATGTTGGTGGTGCCCTGGGCCGCCTCGACGCGGTCGAAGATGCCGCCGCGCACATAGCCGGAGCCCTTGAACGAGTAGTCGCCGCTGGCCATCACGCCGATGGCGTGCTCGCCCTCTTCCAGGCGCTCCATCAGCTGCTCGTAGACGATGTCGCCCAGCAGGTTGCGCCCGGCGGTGGGGGCGTTGAGGTAGGTGACGTAGAGGTCGATGAAGGTGCTGTCGGCCGCTGCGCCGCTGGCGTAGCCCTCGGCCAGGGTGCCGACGAAGGCGGCGTCGATCTCGCCGTGGGTCAGGTGCAGGCGGCGAATGGTGCCGTCGCCCACCAGGGTTTCCCAGTCGGCCGGCTCGAACACGTCGTGGCGTACCTCGGCCGGTGGGGTGGCCAGCGGGTCGGGAATCAGCCCGCGCTCGGCGGCGACGCGCCGCGCCGAGCGCATGATCGTCTCGGTGAGCACGATCACGGTGACGGTAGCGCCGGAGATGGCGTCGAGGTTCTCGCCGACGCGCAGCTTCTCGTTGACATGGTGCGGCACGTGGGCGTCGGCGTAGTCGGTCAGCCGCTGCTCTGGGATGCCCACCAGCATGATCGGCTCCTCGTGGCCGAGGATGGTGGCCTGGGTGAGCTGCGCCTGCAGGTCGATGCCCACCAGCATGCTGATCGGCTTGCCAGAGTAGGCCGGGATCGGTGCGACGTCGTCCGTCTCGAAGACGTAGCCCAGCAGGGTGTCGCCGGCGTAGACCGCCTGGGCGGGATAGTCGCCTTCGGCCTGGGCCAGGCGGGTGGCGTCGGGGAAGCCGGGGCGCACCTGCTCCAGTTCGATGGCTGCCACGGCGGGCGCGAGACACAGAAGCAGCGCTGTCAGCCAGAAGTATGCCAAGGGGATGAATGCGTTGCGCCGGATGGACATGGGCGGTCCTTATTTTTACCTGGCGTGCGTCGAGTTCGAGGCGGGAACGTCACAACAGGTATCTGAAATGAATCTTTTGGCCTTTAAAGACGCCCGGCACATCTGGCCAGGCGGCTAAACGCATGATGCCGGAAGCCCTTGGCAGTCGAATTGACATGGGTCATGACCTCTGTGGCTTTTCGCCGCAGGACACCATGTCGCAGGCCACGAAGCCCGTCGTGGCGCGGCCTGAGGCAGGTTGTCGCAGTGCCGGTCGAGACCCGGAATTTCTTGATCGAGGTCAGACTCCGCATTTTTTTCGGCTCTAAGCTTGGGCCGAACAGGAATGTAACAAGCTTGTTTTCCCTTGAAGAAAAGTGACCCGTGGCGCCTTCGCGCCGCTGCTGGCCCGTGCCTGTTTTTTACCGGCGGCCGGCGGGGTCGCGCCGATTCCTGCCGCGCTGTGCGAAGTGGCCCAGTGCGAAGACACATGATGCGGAGACTTATCCATGCGGTTCCTACGAACCTGGCTGCTGCTTGTTGCAATGGGACTTGGGCTGCTGCCGGTGGCGGCACAGGCCGACGACTGGCTGGCGACGCTCTTTCCCGAGGCCGACGCCCTGGGCGAGACCCATGTCGCGCCGCCGGTGACGGCGCTGCTGCGTGATGGCGAGCTCGTCGGCTACGCCTTCGAGACCAACGACATCGCGCCGATCCCGGCCTACTCGGGGCATCCGGTCAACATGCGCGTCGGGATGGATCTGCAGGGCCGGATCACCGGGGTCGAGGTGCTCGATCACTCGGAGCCGATCATGCTGGTGGGCATCCCCGAGACGGTGCTGGATGACTTCGTCGAGCAGTACGTCGGCAAGTCGGTGCGCCAGAAGGTGCGGGTCGGGCTGTCGAGCCAGCGGCGCGAAGGCTATGAGCTGGTCGATGCGGTGTCCGGCGCCACCGTCACCGTGGTGGTGATGGGGGAAGGCATCATGCGCTCGGCGCGGCAGGTGGCGCGTGAGCTTGGCATCCTCGAAGGCGGCGGTGGTAGCGGGCTCGCCCGGGTGCGCCAAGATCATTATGAGGAGACCGGCTGGGAAGCGCTGCGCGAGGATGGGGCGATCGGCCACCTGCGCCTGAGTCGCGGCCAGGTCGATGCCGCCTTCGTCGGCACCGCCGCCGAGGGCATCGACGCCGCCCCGGCCGGGCGCGAGGACGAGACCTTCATCGACCTCTACGTCGCCTATCTCAATGTGCCTACCATCGGCCGCAACCTGCTCGGCGAGGCGCAGTACGCCCAGCTGATGGAGACGCTGGCGGAGGGCGAGCACGCGCTGGCGATCATGGCCGACGGGCGCTACTCGTTCAAAGGCTCGGGCTTCGTGCGCGGCGGCATCTTCGACCGCATCCTGATCCACCACGGCGGGCGCTCCGACCAGTTCCGCGACACTGACTACCTCAGGCTGTGGAACCTGCAGATCGACGGCGCCCCGCGGCTGCCTGAGCGCGACATTTTCATCCTGCGCGAGGAGGCCGGCTTCAACCCCGGCCTCGCTTGGGAGCTGGAGCTGCTGGTGCGGCGCCAGGTGGGCGCGCTGGACACCGAGTTTGCCGGGTTCTCGGTGGAAGTGCAGGTACCCGAACGGTTCCTCGCGCTGCCCGAACCGAGCCTCGGCATGCTCGAGGACGAGGCCGCCTCGCGCCCACTGTGGGTCTCGGTGTGGGAAGACCGGGTCATGCATATCGTGGTGCTGGGCCTGGGCCTGGCCGTGCTGACCCTCATCCTGCTGTTCCAGGACTGGCTGGTGCGGCGCCCGCGGCTCACCCACGTGCTGCGTACCGGCTTCCTGCTCTACACCGTGGTGTTCATCGGCTGGTACGCGCTGGCCCAGCTCTCGGTGGTCAATATCCTGACCTTCACCAACGCCCTGTTCACCGACTTCCGCTGGTCCACCTTCCTGATGGACCCGATGATGTTCCTCCTCTGGTCGTTCGTCGCGGTGACCCTGCTGCTGTGGGGCCGCGGCGTCTACTGCGGCTGGCTGTGCCCCTTCGGTGCCATGCAGGAGCTGATCAACACCGCGGCGCGCAAGCTGCGCGTACCCCAGTTCGAGCTGCCCTTCGCCGTGCACGAGCGGCTGTGGGCACTGAAGTACCTCATCCTGCTGGGCCTGTTCGCGCTGTCCCTGCAGTCGGTGGGGCAGGCCGAGGTCTTCGCCGAGGTCGAGCCGTTCAAGACCGCCGTGCTGCTCAAGTTCCAGCGCGAGTGGGGCTTCGTGCTCTATGCCGTGCTGCTGCTGGCCATCAGCGCCTTCAATCAGAAGTTCTACTGCCGCTACGTCTGCCCGCTGGGCGCCGGACTCGCCATTCCCGCCCGCCTGCGCCTGTTCGACTGGCTCAAGCGTCACCGCGGCAGCTGCGGTACGCCCTGCCAGATCTGCGCCAACGAATGTCACGTGGCCGCCATCCATCCGGACGGCCGCATCAATGTCAACGAATGCCACTACTGCCTGGACTGCCAGCTGACCTACCACGACGACCAGCGCTGTCCGCCGATGGTCAAGCGGCGCAAGCGCTTCGAGAAGGCGACGCAGCTGAGCCGCAAGGGGGAGGACACCCGGCGTATTCCCGCCATGGAGGTCGGCAGCGAGGCATGAGCGGGCCGCGCCTTCCGGCGCCGGCCCACGAGCAAGGGCGAGGCCGTGCCCCGCGGCACGACCTCGCCGGAGCAGCAGGAGCGCCAAGGCAGCTGCGGCGCTGAGCCCTATCAGAAAAAAAACGAACGAAACGAACGGAACGGAGGAAGTGTCATGAGCGGGAATCAGAGGGATGATCAGGACCTGGCCAATACCCCGTTGCTGGCGCCGGTGGATGAGGGGCGGCGCCGCTTCCTCGCCGGCAGCGCCATGCTGGGTGCGGCGGGCATGGCCGGGGCCGCCGGGGTGGCCGGCGTCGGTGCCCTGACGCGTAGCCCGGCGGCGCAGGCGGCGGCCGGCGATGCGGCCAACATTCACGTCAATCCGGGCGAGCTGGACAGCTACTACGGCTTCTGGAGCAGCGGCCAGAGCGGCGAGGTGCGCGTGCTGGGCGTGCCCTCGATGCGCGAACTGGCGCGCATCCCGGTGTTCAACCGCTGTTCGGCCACCGGCTGGGGGCAGACCAACGAGAGCCTGGCGGTGCTGGGCGACAGCGCCCGCTTCCAGAACGGCGACCTGCACCACGTGCACATGAGCTGCACCGACGGCAAGTACGACGGCCGCTACCTGTATGCCAACGACAAGCTGAACACCCGCGTCGCGCGTATCCGCCTGGATATCATGCGCTGCGACAAGATCGTCACCGTGCCCAACGCGCACTCCATCCACGGCCTGCGCGTGCAGAAGGCGCCCAAGACCGGCTACGTCTTCGCCAACGGCGAGATGATCGTGCCGATGCCCAACGACGGCCGCCACCTGGACGATCCCGACCAGTACTGGTCGGTGTTCACCGGCATCGACGGCGAGAGCATGGAGATCAAGTGGCAGGTGTGGGTCGACGGCAACCTCGACAACTGCAACGCCGACTACTCGGGCCGCTTCGCCGCGGCGACCTGCTACAACGCCGAGCGCGGCGTGACCCTGCAGGACAAGATGCGCTTCGAGCGCGACTGGGTGGTGGTGTTCGACATCCATGCCATCGAGCGCGCGGTGGCCAACGGTGACTTCCTCAACATCGAGGGCTGCGAAGTCCCGGTGGTGGACGGTCGCGGTGACAACAACCCGTTCACCCGCTATATCCCGGTACCCAAGAACCCCCACGGCATCAACGCGACGCCGGACGGCAAGTACCTGATCGCCAACGGCAAGCTGTCGCCGACCTGCACCGTGATCGACACCCACAGGCTGCCCGACCTGTTCGACAACAAGATCGAGCTGCGCGACACCGTGGTCGCCGAGCCGGAGCTGGGCCTGGGGCCGCTGCACACCACCTATGACGGGCGCGGCAACGCCTATACCACGCTGTTCATCGACAGCCAGGTGGTGAAGTGGAACATCGAGGATGCCATTCGCCACTACGCCGGCGAAGAGGTGAGCTACATCCGCCAGAAGCTCGACGTGCACTACCAGCCGGGCCACCTCAACGCCACCCTGGCTGAAACCGCCGAGGCGGACGGGCAGTGGCTGGTGGTGCTGAGCAAGTTCTCCAAGGACCGCTTCCTGCCGGTGGGCCCGCTGCACCCCGAGAACGATCAGCTGATCGACATCTCTGGTGACGAGATGAAGCTGGTGCACGACGGCCCGGCCTTCGCCGAGCCCCACGACTGCATCATGTGCCGCCCCGACCAGGTACGGCCCACGGCGATCTTCAACCGCGACGACCCGTTCTGGGCCCAGGCGCGACAGTGGGCCGAGGAAGACGGCGTCAACCTCGAGACCGACAGCAAGGTGGTGCGCAACGGCAACAAGGTGCGCGTCTACCTGACGGCGGTGGCCCCGCAGTACGGCCTGAACGAGTTCCGCGTCAAGCAGGGCGACGAGGTGACCGTGATCGTGACCAACCTCGACCGGATCGAGGATCTGTCCCACGGCTTCGCCATCATCAACTACGGCGTGTCGATGGAGGTCAACCCGCAGCAGACCTCGTCGGTGACCTTCACCGCCGATCGAGCAGGCGTCTACTGGTTCTTCTGTACTTGGTTCTGCCATGCGCTGCACATGGAGATGGCCGGGCGCATGCTGGTCGAACCCGCCTGATGCCATTGGAGCCGGTGCGCTGCGCCGGCTCCCCCTTTCGCTCTGAGGACATGCGTATGCGTTTGACAGTGACGCTCCTGGCGGCGCTGCTGAGCCTGCCGGGGCTGGCCTGGGCCGTCGAATGGCGCGTGGTGCCTGGCGAGCAGCCGCTGCAGGCGGTGCTCGATGCCGCTGCCGACGGGGATCTGGTACGAGTCAGCGGCGAGCACGCCGGCAATTTCGTGGTCAGGCGCTCCATCGTGCTGGTGGGCGAGCCGGACGCCGTACTCGACGGCCAAGGCCATGGCCGGGTGCTGACCCTGGCGGCCCCGCGCATCGAGGTGCGCGACCTGCACCTGCGCAACGACGGTGCCGACATGACCGCCATGGATGCGGCGCTCTTCGTCGACCGCAAGGCGACCGGCAGCGTGATCGAGAACAACCGCATCGAGGCCCGCGGCTTCGGCATCTGGATGGACAGCGTGGCCGACCTGCGGGTGGCCGGCAACCGCATCAGCGGCGACACCTCGCTGCGTTCCCAGGACCGTGGCAACGGCCTGCATCTCTATGACGTTACGGGCTCCGAGATCATCGGCAACGAAGTGTGGGAGACCCGCGACGGCATCTACATCGACATCAGCAACCACAATCGGCTGATCGACAACTACCTGCATGGCCAGCGCTATGGCATCCACTACATGTTCTCCCAGCACAACGAAGTGCGCGGCAACCTGACCCGCGACAACCGGTTGGGCTATGCGCTGATGCAGTCGCGCTATCTCACGGTGGTGGGCAACCGCTCCGTGGAGGACCAGAACTATGGCTTTTTGCTCAATTTCATCGTCGATTCGGAGCTGGCCGAGAACGTCGCCCTGGACACCCAGCGCGGCGAGCAGCCGGGCGTGCCCGACGGCCACGCCATCTCCGGGGCCGAAGGCAAGGCGCTGTTCATCTACAACTCGCTGTTCAACGACATCCGCGACAACCTCTTCGCCCGCACCGAGATCGGCATCCACATGACCGCTGGCTCCGAGGACAACCGCTTCCACGGCAACGCCTTCGTCGGCAACCAGACCCAGGTGAAGTACGTGGCCATACGCCAGCAGGAGTGGTCCCACGCGGGGCGCGGCAACTACTGGAGCGACTACCTGGGCTGGGATCTCGGCAATGACGGCATCGGCGACACCCCCTACGAGCCCAACGATTCGATGGACCGGCTGATCTGGACCTACCCGATGGCCAAGATCCTGCTCAACAGCCCCGCCGTGCTGGTGCTGCGCTGGGTGCAGCGGGAGTTCCCGATCCTGCGTCCCCCCGGGGTGCGCGACAGTCACCCCTTGATGTCCCTACCGGAATGGATGGCGGAGATAGTGCAATGACTCAGCCCGTGATCGAGATGCGCTCGGTCGGCAAGTGCTACGGCCCGCTGACCGCCCTGGACGATATCAGTCTGACCCTGCAGGAGGGCGAGGTGCTGGGCCTGATGGGGCACAACGGCGCCGGCAAGTCGACCACCATGAAGCTGATCCTGGGGCTGATACGCCCGACCCGGGGGTCGCTTGCGGTATTCGGCCACGACCCCGGCGGGGTGGTGGCCAACGAGCTGCGCCGCCGCCTGGGCTACCTGCCCGAGAACGTGCAGTTCTACGAGCAGCTCAGCGGCCGCGAGGTGCTCGACTATTTCGCCCGGCTCAAGCGGGTGGCGAGTGGGCAGGTCGGCGAGCTGCTCGAGCGGGTGGGGCTGGCCCATGCCATGGATCGCCGGGTCAAGACCTACTCCAAGGGCATGCGCCAGCGCCTCGGCCTGGCCCAGGCGCTGCTCGGTGAGCCGCGCCTGCTGCTGCTCGACGAGCCCACCACCGGCCTCGATCCCATGGCCACCAAGGACTTCTACGGGATGGTCGACGAGCTGAGCCGGCGCGGCGTCAGCGTCATCCTGTGTTCGCACGTGCTGCCCGGCGTGGAGCGTCACATCGACCGGGCGGTGATCTTCGGGCGGGGCCGGATGCTGGCCGCCGGCAGCATCGACGAGCTGCGCGAGTCGGCCGCGCTGCCGCTGGTCATGCGGCTGCGCTCGCGGGGGGATACCGCGGTGCTGGTCGAACGCCTGAGCGGGCTGGGCAGCGACGCCACCCCGCTGGCGGATGGGCGCCTCGAGATATCGCTGCCGGCCCGCGCCAAGGCGGGCGTGCTGCATCTGCTGGCCGCCCAGGGCGCGCTCGACGAACTGGAGCTGGAGCCGCCGACCCTGGAGTCGCTTTACGTTCACTTTGATGGCGCCATGCGCCTGCAGGGAGACGCCGCATGAACAACGTCCTGATCGTGGCCGGCAAGGAGTTCCGCGACGGCCTGCGCAACCGTTGGGTGCTGGCCATCACCCTGGTGTTCGGCGTGCTGGCGGTGGGCCTGGCCTACTTCGGCGCGGCGGCTTCGGGCCAGGTCGGCTTCACCCGCGTCTCCACCACCATTGTCAGCCTGTCGAGCCTGGCGGTGTTCCTGATTCCGCTGATCGCGCTGATGCTGGCCTACGACAGCATCGTCGGCGAGGACGAAGCCGGCACGCTGCTGCTGCTGCTGACCTATCCGATGAGCCGGGTCGAGCTGCTGGCCGGCAAGTTTGTCGGCCACGCGGCGACCCTGGGGGCCGCCACCCTGGTGGGCTTCGGCCTGGCCGGGCTGGTCATCACCCTGCTGGGGCACAGCGAGAACCTTGGCGAGACGCTCGCCGCCCTGGGTCTGTTCATCGTTTCGGCGATGCTGCTGGGCTGGGCGTTCATTGGCCTGGCCTATCTGGTCAGCGTCAGCGTGACCGAGAAGTCGCGGGCGGCAGGGGTGGCGCTGATCGTGTGGTTCCTGTTCGTGATTGTCTACGACCTGGGGCTGCTGGCGCTGCTGGTGGGCACCGGGGGGCAGGTGAGCGAGAGCCTGTTTCACTACCTGCTGTTGCTCAACCCCACCGATATCTTCCGCATCGTCAACCTGACCTTCTTCGAAGCGGCCCGCACCCAGTCGGGGTTGGCCTCCATCGGTGCCGATGCCGCCTTCCCCCCGGCCCTGCTGCTGGCAGCGCTGCTGGCCTGGGTGGCGGCGCCGTTGGGGCTGGCGCTGTGGCGCTTCCGCCATCGTGAGGTCTGAATCCACCGCTCGGCTCAGAGGAGGCATTCTATGCTGACCCGCAGAAAATTCATCATCGTGATGGGAGGCGTAACCCTCGCCGGCCTGGCCGGCTGCGGGCAAGAGGCGCCGCAGGCGCTCGTCTGCACGCCGCAGCCCATCGAGCCCGGCGACGAGTGCGCCGTGTGCGGCATGTTCATCCGCGAGTACCCCGGGCCCAAGGCGCAGGTGTGCACGCGCAGCGGCCAGGTGCTGAAGTTCTGCTCCACCTCGGACCTGTTCGTCTGGCTGCTGCAGCCGGACTCCGCGCCCCAGCGGCTCAAGGCCTACGTGCACGACATGGGCATCACCGACTGGGATTCTCCGTCCGACGATGCCTTCATGGAGGCCGAGCTGGCCTTCTACGTCACCGACCATCCGGTCATGGGCGCCATGGGGCCGACGCTGGCCACCTTCGGCAGCGAGGCCGAGGCCAGGGCCTTCATGGTCGAGCACCAGGGCCAGTTGCTCGCTTATGACGAGATCGACGTGGCGGTGATCAACGACCTGGCGCGGGCCCATATCCGCCGTACCCTGTAGCGAGGCCCAGCTCTCCACAAAAGCGCCCCGGCAGCCAGGCTGCCGGGGCGCTTCGTCTGACAAGGCAATGTTGCTTGCTTAGAGCACCGGTTCGAGCATGTAGTCCACGGCGGCCTTCACTTCCTCGTCGGTCAGGTTCATGTGGCCACCCTTGGGGGGCATGGCCTGGAAGCCGTTGATGGAGTGATCGTAGAGGGTCTCCATGTCCTGCTCGAGGCGCGGGGCCCAGGCAGCGGCATCGCCCATGATCGGGGCGCCGGCGGCACCAGTCATGTGGCAGGCCATGCAGGCCCGGTTGTAGATCGCTTCGCCGTCGGGCTCGGCCTGGGCGGTTGCCGTGAAGGCCAGTGCAGCGGCGCCAGCCAGCACAGCCATAGACAGTTTCTTCATGGTTCTCTCCTGTAGTGCGTCACGGTGAAGCCAGTCGCTGTCGTTGTTACGCGCAAGACTGACCTCGATGGTAAGCCAAAATCGAGTTTGGCAGAACGGACCCCGAGCGAACAGTGTGCTAGGTCACCTCGGACGGGATTTGCAGCAAGCGGGCCAGCTGAGACTGCCGCGGGCCCAGCATATCGGCCAGGGTGTAGCGGTCCAGTACCGCCAGGAAGGCCGCCATGGCTTCGTTGAGAATCGGCTTGAGCCGGCACGCGGGGGTGATGATGCATTCGTTGTGGTCGCGGAAGCATTCAACCAGCCCCAGCTCGTGTTCGGTGTCGCGCACCAGGCCACCCATGGTGATGCTCTCGGGCTCGCGATTGAGCAGGATGCCGCCATTCTTGCCGCGGATGGTGGTGATGTAGCCGCGATGGCTGAGGTCTTGCACCACCTTCATCAAATGGTTGCGGGAGACGCCGAAGCTCTCTGCGATCTCGTGGATCGTGGCGCGCTCTTCGCCCTTGACGGCGAGATAGATCAGAACGCGCAGCGCATAGTCGGTGTAGCGGGTCAGATGCATGCGAGCCTCGGGCAGTGGCGGCCTGGCAGCACCAGGCAAGATTCGTCGAAAAATCAGTCTATTCTAACACCTGTCGTGGGCTGGCTGGGGTGGCGTCGGGGCGGGTCAGGATGAAGGTGGCCACGCAGGTGAACAGGGCGGCCGTCATGCCCAGCACCCACCCGGGGGCGCCTCCGGCCCACAGCACCGCCCAGCTCAGCGCCAGCAGCCCCAGCGCCAGGCGTTTGGCCGGGCGCGGTATGGCGCGTTGACGCTGCCAGGCGTGCAGGGTCGGGCCGATGCGCGGGTGTCGCTCCAGCCACCGCGCCAGGCGGGGCGAGCCCTTGGGGGCCGCCCAGGCCGCCACCAGCAGGAACGGCGTAGTGGGCAGCAGCGGCACGACCAGCCCGGCGGTGCCCAGGCCGATGCAGGTGTAGGCCAGCGAGCACCAGGCCAGGCGGGCGAGCGATAGCGGTGACAGTCGTGGCATCCCGGCATACCCCGCGGATTGGCAGTCAGCATACTAAGTAGTATTTTATATACATGTTTAATCTCGATGCAAAGGCTTCGCGCCGCCCCGGCCCTGCGGCCGCGGACTCGCCCTCTCGGCGGCTGCCGGCCTGGCGCTGGCTGTTCCCCCTGGCAACGCTGCACGCGGCGGTGATGGTTCCGCTGTCGCTGCTGGCGCTCTATCACGGTGGGCGGCTGGTCGGCCACCTGGGCTCGCCGGCGGCGCATGCGCGGGAAATGCTGTTCGGCTTCGCCCTGGCGGTGATCGCCGGCTATCTGCTCGGGCCGCAGCCGCAGCGCCGGCTCGTCTGGCTCGTGGGGCTGTGGCTGGTGGGCCGGCTGGGAGTGTTCGAGCTGCCGGGCAGCGCCCTGGCCAGCCTGGCGGATGCCGCGTTCGCCCTGGGGGTGGCGGCGCTGCTGGTGCCTCGCTTCATTGCCGCCAAGAAATGGCGCAATCGGGTGCTGGCGCCGCTGCTGGGGCTGATCTGCCTGCTGGCGGTGGTCACTCTGACCTGGCGCTATCTCGACGGCATGCCGACCACCACCCCGCTGATGCACCAGAGCGTGCTGTGGCTGGTGCTGCTGATGGTGTTCATGGGCGGGCGCATCGTGGCTCCCGCCGTGAACGGTCACTTCCTGCACCGCTACCGCCGGGCCGGTGCCGGCGTGCAGCCACGTCTCGAAGCTGCGCTTATCGTGCTGCTCGGGCTGGCGCCCTTCGTGATGCTATGGCCTGCCTTTCGGCCCCTGGCGGCTCTGATGGTGGCGGCGGCCGGTGTGCTGGTGCTGCTGCGCATAACTCGCTGGGAGCCGCTGCGCTGCGCCGGGCGCCCCGACCTGCAGGTGCTGATGCTGGGCTACGCCTGGCTGGGCATCGGACTGCTGCTGCTGGCCCGCTACTGGTGGCTGCCGGCACATGCCAGCGCCACGCTGCATATCTTCACTATCGCTGCCCTTGGCACGCTTTCCAGCACGATCATGGTGCGCCACGTCATCCTGCGCGCCAAGCAGCGGCCGGAAAGCGAGCCGCTGCTGCTGCCGCTGGCCGGGCTGTTTGCCACGGCCGCGCTGCTGCGGCTGTGGGCGCTCGACATGGGCGACTACTGGCAGGTGGTGCTGTGGAGCTCGGCGCTGTGCTGGTCGCTGGCCTGGTGCCTGGTGTGCTGGCGGCTGTGTGTCTGGATACGCCGCCTGCCGCGGCGCGAGCCGGGCAAACTTGACCCCGGGCAATAGAGCCGCGCGCTGTCGAGACGGCGGCTGGCGGCAATGTCATACTGGGCAGCATGCGGCGATGGCGTGCGCCATGCCCCCCTATCAAGAGGCTGTTCCCGATCATGCAAGACGATCTGCTGTTCAACCGCCCCCTGGTGGAAAAATACGACCGCCCGGGGCCGCGCTACACCTCCTATCCGACCGCACCGCAGTTCCATGCCGCGTTCGCCGAGGATGATTACCGCGCCGCCGCCGAGCGCAGCAATCGTGTGGCCGCGCCCAAGCCGCTGTCGGTCTACGTGCACATCCCGTTCTGCAAGAGCCTCTGCTACTACTGCGCCTGCAACAAGATCATCACCCACAACACCGAGCGGGCGGCGGAGTATCTGGACTGGCTGAAGCAGGAGATCGGCGTGCAGGGCGCGCTGTTCGACGAGACGCGGCGCATGACCCAGCTGCACCTGGGCGGCGGCACGCCCACCTACCTGAGCAACGCCCAGCTCGGCGAGCTGATGGCCGCGCTCGACGAGGCCTTCCACTTCGCCCCGGCCGAGCGGCGCGAATTCTCTCTCGAGGTCGATCCGCGCACGGTCACCCCCGAGCAGATCCACGAGCTGCACGCGCTCGGCTTCAACCGCCTGAGCTTCGGCGTGCAGGATTTCGACGCGGACGTGCAGAAGGCGGTCAACCGCGTGCAGAGCGAGGAGCAGGTGGTCGAGCTGGTGGCCGCCGCCCGCAAGGCCGGCTTCCAGTCGGTCAGCGTCGACCTGATCTACGGCCTGCCGCTGCAGACGGTGGCGAGCTTCGATGCCACCCTCGATAAGATCATCGCCCTGCGCCCCGACCGCATCGCCAGCTACAGCTACGCCCACCTGCCCGAGCTGTTCAAGGCCCAGCGCCTGATCCGCCCCGAGGACATGCCGCCGCCGGAGCGCAAGCTGGAGCTGCTGGAGCTGACCATTCGCCGCCTCACCGCGGCCGGCTACGTCTACATCGGCATGGACCACTTCGCCCTGCCCGACGACGAGCTCTCCCTGGCCAAGGAGAACGGCACCCTGCAGCGCAACTTCCAGGGTTACTCCACCCACGCCGACTGCGACATGATCGGCTTGGGCATCACCTCCATCGGCAAGGTCGGCGACAGCTACAGCCAGAACGTCAAGGAGACTGCCCAGTACCAGGCACGGCTCGAGGCGGGGCGGCTGCCGGTGATGCGCGGCTACCGGCTCAACGACGACGACCGCCTGCGCCGCGACGTGATCAACGCCCTGATGTGCCACGGGCGGATTGACTTCGCCGCCATCGAGGCGCGCCATGACATCGCCTTTCGCGACTACTTTGCCGATGCGCTGGCACAGCTCGGGGAGATGCAGGCCGACGGCTTGCTGGCCATTGGCGACGAGGCCATTGAAGTGCTGCCCGCCGGGCGCCTGATGATGCGCAACATGGCGATGGCCTTCGATGCCTATCTGAAGCCCAACGAGGGACGCTTCTCGCGCACGGTGTAACGGTTTCTCGGAAGGTAAAACGGCGCCCCGCGGGGCGCCGTTTTAGCATCGAAGCGCGTTACATGGCGCGTTCGAACAGCAGGTTGTTCTCCAGATGGATGTGCTCCATCAGGTCTTCGCGGAACTCGCGCAGCCCGGTGTACAGGGCACGCCAGGTGGTGCAGGCGCCCTTGGGCGGGGTGATGTCGTTGGTCAGCGCCATCACATGTTCCAGGTTTTCGCCATGGTCGTCGTGCTCGTGGCGCATCACCGCGATCGGCCCCTGGGCCTGGGCGCCCATGCCGGCCCGCAGCATGGGGAACAGGATCTGCTCCTCCTTCTGCATGTGGCTCTCCATCTCCTGGTAGATCCCGGTGAGCAGGTCGGCCAGCCCGTTGGGGCAGCTCTCGCGATCGCCGTGGACCAGCTCGACCCGGCGCGCCATGCGGATCAGTTCGGGCAGCTGCTGGCGGTGCACGTCGTGGTAGCGCGTCAGGATATAGTCGATCAGCTCGTCGTTGCTGGCTTCACGCCAGTCGCGCTCGGAGACGCTGCCGGCCGGCAGCGCCTCGAGCTCGGAGACCAGCTTGTCGGCCAGCAGGCCGGCGCGCTCGGCGGCCTCGCGCAGGCTGATGCGACCCCCGCAGCAGAAATCGATGTTGTAGGCGTGGAACACGCGGGTGGCGCCAGGCAGGGAAAGGGCGATGCGGCCGACGGTTTGCTCGAGAAGGGTCATGAGAACTCCTGGGTAGCGGTCTAAGTCATCTTTCTTGTAGCAAGGCCCATGCCAAGAATTTTTTGCAAATAAATCAATGAGTCGTATTTTTATGGTTTTTTTCACCCAGTGCAGCTAGGGTCGAATAAACCTTGCAAGGTAATTTTCACCATGTTGGATGACTCTCTGATCGCCGATCTCACGGCGGACCTGCCCAGTGCGGTACGTCTGCAGCGCCTGGTGCGCACCCTGCGTGAGGGCTTTTCCTGCGGTGCGGTGTGCCTGCTGCGGCTGCAGGAGGACGTGCTGGCGCCGGTGGCCGTCGAAGGGCTGGTGCGCGAGGCGCTGGGACGGCGCTTCGAGGTGGCCCGTCATCCGCGTCTGGCCGCGATCCTCACCAGCCGTCGCTCGACCCTGTTCCCCCCCGATTCGGCGCTGCCCGACCCCTACGACGGCTTGATCGAGCAGCATCCGGGGGAGCCGCTGCACGTGCACGACTGCATGGGCATCAGCCTGCATGTGGAGGGCGAACCCTGGGGCGTGCTGACCCTGGATGCGCTGGTGGCGGGCACCTTCGACGAGGCGGCGCGACGGGCACTGGAGCGCTATGCGCTGCTGGTGGAAGCGGCGGTGCGGGTGACCCGGCTTGAGCAGGATATCCGTGCGCTGCGCATGGCCCGCCATGACAGCGTTGCCCAGGTGGTGCGCGGCGAGAGCGGCGAGATCCTCGGCCATAGCGCCGTGCTGCAGCGCCTGCTGCGCGAGCTCGACGTGGTGGCCGAGGCCGATCTGCCGGTGCTGTTGTTGGGCGAGACCGGGGTGGGCAAGGAGCTGTTTGCGCGGCGCCTGCACCAGCGCTCGCCGCGTCGCGACCAGCCGCTGGTGCAGGTCAACTGCGCGGCGCTGCCGGACACCCTGGCCGAGAGCGAACTGTTCGGCCACGTGAAGGGCGCCTTCTCCGGCGCCACGGCGGATCGGGCCGGGCGCTTCGAGGCCGCCGACGGTGGCACCCTGTTCCTCGACGAGGTGGGCGAGCTGCCGTTGGCGATCCAGGCCAAGCTCTTGCGTGCGCTGCAGAACGGCGAGGTACAGCGGCTGGGCGAGGACACTCCGCGGCGGGTCGACGTACGCATCGTGGCGGCCACCAACCGCCACCTGGCCGACGGCGTGCGCGACGGCCATTTCCGCGCCGACCTCTACCACCGGCTGTCGGTCTACCCGGTGGCGATCCCGCCGCTGCGCGAGCGCGACAGCGATGTGCTGGTGCTGGCCGGGCACTTCCTCGAGATCAACCGCGCGCGGCTTGGCGTGCGCAGCCTGCGCCTTGCGCCTGCCGCCGAAGCGGCGCTGCTGGCCTATTCCTGGCCCGGCAACGTGCGTGAACTCGAGCACGTCATCAGCCGTGCGGCGATCAAGGCCCTGGGCCATGGTTCGCAGCGCGACGACATCGTGACCCTGCAGCCGGCGTGGCTCGATCTGCCCCAGCTGATGTATCCCCGAGTCCAGGCGGAAGCAGGTCGCCTTGACCCGCATACCACCGCCCAGGCCAGCCTGCGCCAGCAGGTCGATACGGCCCAGCGCCAGGCCATCCGCGAGGCCCTGGCGGCGTGCGATGGCCACTGGGCGAACGCCGCCCGACGACTTGCCGTCGACCCCAGTAACCTGCACAAACTGGCACGTCGCTTGGGGATCAAATAGTTATCGAATTGCAACCCCTTGGACGTAAAAAAATCCAGATATGGTCGCTTGATCGTCCTGGTTGAACTATATATGGTACGCAGACCCCGGCAGGGGCGTTAGCAGGAGCTTGACGCATATCAGTGCAGACAGGCCGCGTCGAGCTTAGGATGATCGGTCCGCCGGCCGCACAGGCCGCCATCGATTCCATCGGTTCGACCCCTCGGAGAGTTGCGATGTTTCCGTTGTCCCTGTCTCGCTTGCCGCGCCCGCCTGCCCCGACTCGCCTGATCCGCGCCATCGACCCCCGCGTGCCGCTCACGCTGAAGCGCCAGGTGATCGAGCCGCTGCTCAACCGCACCTTTGCCGAGCCCCTGCTCGAAGGGGAGTTCGACGCCCTCGAAGACCGCCGCATCAGCCTCCATGTCGAAGACCTGGGGGTCGTGCTGACGCTGACGCTGGTGGACCAGCGCTTTGCGCTGACCCGCGAGGCGGGCGAAGCGACTATTCGTGGCGGCTGGCGCGAGTTCCTATGCCTGGCGACCCGGCGCGAGGACCCCGACGCCCTGTTCTTCCAGCGCCGGTTGGTGATCGAGGGCGATACCGAGCTCGGCCTGACGGTCAAGAACCTGTTGGACAGCCGCGAAGAGGGGCTGGCTCAGGGATGGCTGGGTGAATGGCTGGTGCGCTTCGAGCGCATGGCGCGTCAGGATCGCTGACTACTGAAACTTTTTGACCCTTCTGGAGATCCCCTGAAATGAGTGCTTCCACCAAGGCCGTCAAGACGTCCCTAGAGGTGCCGATGCAAACGCCTTCCCGCGATATCTGGGATGCCAAGTATCGCCTTAAGGACCGTCACGGGCGGCCCGTCGACAAGGACGTGGCGGCGACCTGGGAGCGCGTGGCGCGGGCCCTGGCGACGGTGGAAGGCGACAAGGCCGCCGAGTGGCTGCCCAAGTTCCGCTGGGCGCTGGAGAACGGCGCTATTCCGGCCGGGCGGATCATGTCCAACGCCGGCGCCGAGGACTACAAGCCCGCCGTCAGCCTGATCAACTGCACCGTCTCGCGCACCATCCGCGACTCCATGCACGATATCCTCTCCTCGGTGGTGGATGCCGGCATGACCCTCAAGGCGGGCTGCGGCATCGGCTACGAATTCTCCACCCTGCGCCACAAGGGCGCCTTCGTGTTCGGCGCCGGTGCCGGCACCAACGGCCCGCTGGCGTTCATGGATATCTACGACAAGATGTGCTTCACGGTGGCCTCGGCGGGCGGTCGCCGCGGCGCCCAGATGGGCACCTTCGACGTCGGCCACCCCGACGTGCGCGCCTTCATCGAGGCCAAGCGCGAAGCCGGTCGGCTGCGCCAGTTCAATCTCTCGCTGCTGATCACCGACGAGTTCATGGAGGCGGTGAAGAACGACGCCGACTGGCCGCTGGCCTTCCCGCTGCACGCCGGCGAGAAGGATGACGTCAAGCCCGAGGACCTGATCTACCGCGACTGGCCGGTGGTCGAGGAGGGCTACACGGTGGACGCCGAAGGCCGCGTGGCCTGCCGCATCGTCGAGGTGATCAAGGCCCGCGAGCTGTGGGACACCATCATGCGCTCCACCTACGACTTCGCCGAGCCGGGCTTCATCCTGATCGACCAGGTCAACCGCATGAACAACAACTGGTTCTGCGAGGAGATCCGCGCCACCAACCCCTGTGGCGAGCAGCCGCTGCCGCCGGAAGGCGCCTGCCTGCTGGGCTCGGTCAACCTGACCCGCTTCGTCATCGACCCCTTCGGCAAGAAGCCACGCTTCGACTGGGAGCGCTACCGCCAGGTGGTGGCGATCTTCACCCGCATGCTCGATAACGTGGTCGAGATCAGCGGCCTGCCGCTGCCCGGCCAGCGCCGCGAGATCGAGGCCAAGCGCCGTCACGGCATGGGCTTCCTCGGCCTCGGCTCGACCCTGACCATGCTCAAGATCCCCTACGGCTCGGCCGAATCGCTGGCCTTCACCGAAGAGGTGAGCCGCAACCTGGCCATCGAGGGCTGGAAGCAGGCGCTGGAACTCTCCCGCGAGAAGGGCATGGCGCCGATACTCGCCGAGGACTTCGAGATCACGCCGAAGATGATGCGCGAGCGTCCGGAGCTGGCGCAGGACGGCTACGAGATCGGCGACAAGGTGCCGGGGCGCATCCTGCACGCGCGCTACAGCCGCTACATGCAGAAGGTCGCCGAGGTGGAGCCGGAGCTGGTTGCAGCGCTGGCCGAGCACGGTGCGCGCTTCACCCACCACAGCTCCATCGCGCCGACCGGCACCATTTCGCTGTCGCTGGGCAACAACGCCTCCAACGGCATCGAGCCGTCGTTCTCGCACCGCTACTTCCGCAACGTCATCCAGTCGGGCAAGAAGACCAAGGAGCAGGTGGAGGTGGTCTCCTTCGAGCTGGCGGCCTACCGCCACTTCATCGCCAGCGACGCAGTGGAGAGCGACCTGCCCGACTATTTCATTACCGCCGACGCGGTGACCCCGCCGCAGCACGTGGCGGTGCAGGCGGCGGCCCAGGCGTGGGTCGACTCGGCGATCTCCAAGACGGTCAACGTGCCCACCGAGTTCCCCTTCGAGCAGTTCAAGGATCTCTACCTGGACGCCTACCAGAGCAAGCTCAAGGGCTGCACCACCTTCCGCTTCAACCCGGAAGCGTTCCAGGGTGTGCTGGTGCGCGAGGACGACCTCAAGAACACCACCTACGTGTTCGAGCTGGAGAACGGCGAGACCATCGAGCTTTCCGGCGACGAGAAGGTGGTTTACGACGGCGAGGAGCACAACGCAGCGAACCTGTACGACGCGCTGAAGGAAGGCACCTATGGCAAGTGGTAGAGAGGGTTCGCTCGTGACGGTCGTGAGCGGCCGTTACCCAAGCGTCAACGCACAACTTTCCGCAGGAGCCCCGTGATGGCCGTCGAAATTAAGTCCAAGATCGTTTCCTACAGCGTCAAGAAGGCGGTGCAAGAGGCGCCGCTGGCCGACGAGAATCCGCTCACGGTACGCATTCCCTCGCGCCCGGAAGGAACGCTGGAGGCCGTCTCCGAGAAGATCTCCTACGTCGGCGCCGAAGGCCGCAAGAAGGTCTACCTGCTGGTCTCCTTCATGCCGGTGGAAGGCGTGCTCGACGGCAAGCGGGTAGTGATCGAGCGCCCGGTGGAGTTCTTCTTCCCCTCCGGCCAGCTCTCCAGCGAGCACCAGTGGATCACTGCCACCATGCGCAGCCTGTCGCTGGCCGCCCGCGGCGGGTACGTCACCCAGGCGGTGGCCGACCTGCGCAAGGTGGCCTGGGACAAGGGCCTGGTACGCTGCGGCATGAACCGCTGGGGCAAGCCGATGTTCCACGACTCCGAAGTGGCCGCCATCGCCTGGTCGATCCAGCAGATCCTCTACCGTCGCGGCTTCCTCGACCAGGACGGCAACCAGGTGCCGGTGGAGGAGCTGGTGCGCCGCTACGCCCACCGCCTCACCCACGGCCACCCCTGGCAGCCGCCTAGCCCCGAGGAAGAATCCCGTACGGCACCGCCTGTCCAGGGTGTAGAAAAGGGTGACGGCCCTACCGTGGTGGGCCACTGCCCGGAGTGTCGCGGCGAGCTGATCATGATGGATGGCTGCCCGACCTGCTACGCCGGCTGCGGCTGGTCGAAGTGCGGCTGAGTCGCTGACGTCGACGGGCGCCTGCTAGGGAGAGGCCGCTATGCGAAGCATAGCGGCCTCTTGGTTTTCAGGCGGGCTGCCGGGCAATCGAAAGGCTGTTGGTCAGTGCGCGTGGCCACTGCTGTTACCGGCAATGACGTTATGCACGTCCTCCAGGTAGTGCACGTAATGGACATAGTGTTCGACGAACTCCCGGCCCCGCTCGGGATCGTCGCCCGCTTGTTGTTTGGCGGCCAGCGTGGCCTCGAAGGCGGCGCGGGCATTCCGTTCGAATTTTTCCACGATGCGCGCCAGGAACGCATCGATTTCGCCTTCTTCCAGGGCCTTGTCAGCCAGCTGAACCGCCGGGTCGATCTCTCCGGCCGGCTTGATGCCGGTAAAAGGCGCCCCTTCATAGGCGCGGTGGATTTCGACCAGCGTGGCAAAGAACTGCTGATCGGCCAGTTCCTGAGCGTTATCACCGAGCGCACGCACGTCTAGGGTCTTGGCGAACATGGCCTCGAGTTCTGCCTCATCCTCGGCGGGAACCCACTTGAGCACCGGGGTGATATCCCCAGAGTTCAATGCAGTTCGTGCTTCGTTGATGACGGGCCCGTCGAGGGCATCGCAATGGGCCATGGCAGTACCGGAAAACGACAGAGCCAGCGCCGTGGTGGTAATGGCAAGCTCCTTGCGCAAGGGAAGGCGGCGGATAATCATGAGGCAAGCTCCTGTGGTCATGTGGGCAGCCGGTCTTGTACGTTGGCTGTGGTGACATGCTACAGGCTTGCCGGGGCCTGCCTCGTTCGTTCTTCGGCACTTGAACGTTTCAAAAAATGATTTTTTAACAATGAGTTAATGGTTCGTTTGAGCGAAAGCCCAGAGTCTAACCTCACGAAGCCTTCGAAGCCTTCGAAGCCTTCGAAGCCTTCGAAGGCTCGACAGCCTCAGCCACTGCCTGCGGCGGCCGGGCACGAAACTCGCTCGGCGTCATGCCCGTCGTACGCTTGAAGGCCGTATTGAACACGGATTTCGAATTGAAGCCTGAGTCGTACATCACCTGCAGGATGGTCTGATCGGTATCGGCAAGGAGCCGCCTGCGCGCTTCAGCGATACGGTAGGCGCTGATGAACTCGAAGAAATTCTTGCCGCGTCCCTGATTGATTGCCCGTGAAAGCTCCCGCGCCGGTATGCCTAGCTGGCGGGCGAGCTGGCTGACGGTCAGGTTGGCGTCGAGGTGGGGCTTGGCCTGCTGCATATGGCACTCCAACCGTGCCAGCAGCTCGGCATCGGCCGGAGCCTCCATAGACGCTTCCTCGCGACTGGCAAGCAGGCGGGATTCCTCCGCGCTGAGCCCGGAAAACACGATGGGCTGACGGAGCGCATGGATCAACAGGTAATTGATGAACAAAAAGCCCGTCACACCCCCGGCTGCCGACACCCATTGAACGCTGGCATCGCTTTTCCATACATGGGCCGTCAGGCAGTAGACGAGGCTCACGCTCCATACCACGGCATAGCCCAGCAGCAGGGCGCGTAGCCAATTCAGCTGCTTGTAGTCGATATTGGAGAAGATTTGCCGCACATTCACGCCGAACGTCTTGATCGCACCGATGGTCGCGACCAGATAGCCGAGAAAGACCAGGTGAATGGCGGCAGCCATGAGTGGCGAGGTCAGCACGCCGGGGTGATCCCTTTCCAGCAGGATCTGGCGCTTCAGCTCGTCGGGTTGCAAATAATACTCAACGACAAAGATGGCCCCAACGACCCAGAAAAGCAGCGTATGGGCCAGATGCTGTCTGCGCAGCTTGAACTCCTGGAACATCAGCGATTGGGCGTAGAGATAGAGCAGGCCAGCCTGCAGCAGGCCAACCAGGGTGCCCAGGTAGGCTAGCTTGAGGAAGCGCTGGGCTAACCCGGTGCTATAGAGAAAGACCTCGGCGAGTCCTGCCGCGAAGGCCAGCACCGTGGCGAGCAGCAGGCGGTTGCTGATCAGACGGAAGTTGGCCGGTATCAGCAGGAAGACCGCCAGCGCGAGCGATTGCAGGATGCTGGTCAGCAGCAGGATATCCGCCAGGTTCAGATACATCGTGACACTCCGGTTCTGTCACTCGCGCAGTTCGATGCGCGCGAAGTGCGGTGCCAGGCGCTTGACCAGCCCGGCGAGCATCGCCCGTGGCGGGGCGTTCTCCACCGGCTGGCAGTAGGCCGGGTCGAGGCACTGGCGGGTACGCGCAACCTGCACCGCATAGTGACGTACGCCGCAGTCGGCCAGGGTCAGTGCCAGCCGCTCTACCTCGGCCAGGTTGAAGTCGCGCCAGTGCACGGTGGTACGGCATTCGAAGGGCACGCCGCTGTCGAGCAGCGCCATCAGGCTCTGGCTGTTGCGTTGCCAGATGCCGGGTCGCCCGCAGATACGGTCGAAGTCGCTGCCGCGCCCCTTCACGTCGAGCCCCACCCAATCGAGCCGTGGCAGCAGTCGGGTCAGCCGCGCCGGGTAGGGGCCGGCGGTGTGCAAGCCGACCTTGAAGCCCATCGCCTTCACCTCGCGCACCGCCGCCGGCAGGGCGTTGTGCAGCGTCGGCTCGCCGCCGCTGAATACCACCGCCTCGAGTAGCCCGCGGCGGCTCTCCAGGAACTCCCGCACCGCCTGCCACTCGCTCTCGTCGCCCCGGCGCGGCGCCATCATGTGGCCGTTGTGGCAGTAGCCGCAGCGCAGCGGACAGCCCTGCAGAAACACCACGCAGGCCAGGTGGTCGGGATAGTCCAGCGTGGTCAGCTGGGTCAGCCCGGCCACCGGCAGGCGAATGCCGTCGAGCGGCGCGAGGGCGGGCGGGTCGAGGTCGGTGGCGATCATCATGCGCTCCAGTGCCGGGCGCAGGGCCCGGCAGCTCAGGTCGGTCGAAAGCTTGTCAGGAGGTCAGGGCGGCGGCGCGCTCGCTGAAGTGGCGGCGCTCGCGGTGTTCGGCGCGCTTGCCGACGTTGAACTGGCTGACCGGGCGATGGTAGCCCATCACGCGGGTCCAGACCTCGCAGCGCTGGCGGTGTTCGGTGGGCAGGGTGTCGCGGTTCGTCATCGCATGATTCCTTCAGGGTGGGTGAGTGGAGCACTTCAGGCCGGCATGGCTGCGGCGCGTCTTGCCAGCAGTGCCTCGTCGCACTTGGGGCAGAACTCGTGTTCGCCGGCCAGGTAGCCGTGCACCGGGCAGATCGAGAAGGTCGGCGTCACGGTGATGTAGGGCAGGCGGAAGCGCGACAGCGCGGTGTGCACCAGCTTGCGGCAGGCGGTGGCGCTGGAGAGCCGCTCGCGCATGTAGAGGTGCAGCACGGTGCCGCCGGTGTAGCGGGTCTGCAGCGGGTCCTGGTGGATCAGCGCCTCGAAGGGGTCGTCGGTATGCCCCACCGGCAGCTGGCTCGAGTTGGTGTAATAGGGCGCCTCCGGCGTGCCCGCCTGCAGAATGCCCGGGTAGCGCTCGGCGTCGGCGCGGGCGAAGCGATAGGTGGTGCCCTCCGCCGGGGTCGCTTCCAGGTTGTAGAGGTGGCCGGTCTCGGCCTGGAACTCTTGCATCCTGGCGCGCACGTGGTCGAGCACCTCCAGGGCGAGCTGGCGTCCTTCGGGGACGGTGATGTCGTAGCGGTCGTCGCAGAAGTTGCGCACCATCTCGTTGAGTCCGTTCACGCCCAGGGTGGAGAAGTGGTTGCGCAGGGTGCCGAGATACCTCTGGGTGAAGGGGTAGAGCCCTTCGTCCATCCACTGCTGGATGCGCTCGCGCTTGAGCTCCAGGCTGTCGCGGCCCAGCGCCAGCAGGCGGTCAAGTTCGTGAAACAGACCCGCCCGATCGCCGGCGAAGCGGTAGCCGAGCCGTGCGCAGTTGAGCGTCACCACGCCCAGCGAGCCGGTCTGCTCGGCGCTGCCGAACAGGCCGTTGCCGCGCTTGAGCAGCTCGGAGAGGTCGAGCTGCAGGCGGCAGCACATGGAGCGCACCATGTGCGGCTCCAGGTCGGAGTTGAGGAAGTTCTGGAAGTAGGGCAGGCCGTACTTGGCGGTCAGTGCGAACAGCCGCTCGGCGTTGTCGCTTTCCCAGTCGAAATCGGGGGTGATGTTGTAGGTGGGGATGGGGAAGGTGAACACCCGGCCCTGGCGGTCGCCGGCCTCCATCACCTCCAGGTAGGCGCGGTTGAGCAGGTCCATCTCCGCCTGCAGCTCGCCGTAGGTGAAGGGCTGCTCCTCGCCGCCGACGATCGGCACCTGGTCGCGCAGGTCCACCGGGCACACCCAGTCGAAGGTGAGGTTGGTGAAGGGCGTCTGGCTGCCCCAGCGCGACGGCACGTTGAGGTTGTAGATGAACTCCTGGATCGCCTGCTTCACCGCGGCAAAGTCGAGGCCGTCCTTGCGCACGTAGGGGGCGAGATAGGTATCGAAGGAGCTGAAGGCCTGGGCGCCGGCCCACTCGTTCTGCAGCGTGCCGAGGAAGTTGACCATCTGCCCCAGCGCGCTGGAGAGGTGGCGCGGCGGGCCGCTCTCGGCGCGCCCGGGCACGCCGTTGAAGCCCTCGATCAGCAGCTGGCGCAGCGACCAGCCGGCGCAGTAGCCGCACAGCATGTCGAGATCGTGGATGTGCAGGTCGCCCTCGCGGTGGGCGGCGCCGACCTCGGCCGGGTAGACCTCGTCGAGCCAGTAGTTGGCGATTAGCTTGCCCGAGACGTTGAGGATCAGCCCGCCCAGGGAGTAGCCCTGGTTGGCGTTGGCGTGCACGCGCCAGTCGGCGCGTTCGAGGTACTCGTTGACGGTCGAGGCGACGTCGATGCGGCGCGGGCCGGCCTGGCTTGTGGGGGCGTTCACCGTAATCTCCCTATATGTGCTGCCGTTTTATTTTCCAAACACAACATATGGTGGTGAAGGCTAGAGGGTGTCAGGTCCAGAGGGAATGACCTGGATCAGGAAAAGGCCAGATGGCGCTCGACCAACGACAAACCCCGCCGGGTGGCGGGGTTTGCAAGGCGGCTTGCAACGGAGTTGGGCGAGGGGGGTAAAAATAGCGTCAGCCGGCGGGCAGGCGTGTATTGTCCATGCCCGGGCGGCCGTGCCAGTAGCCGTCGCACACCTCGGCCTCGACCAGGGCCAGCGGGTCGGCGGCGGGCAGCTCGCCGCGGCGGGCGGCGTCGAAGGCGGCGACCACCTCGGCCATGCCCTCGGCACGGGGGCTCAGGCGCGCCACGCCTACGCCCATGGCGACCATGTCGCTGACCTCGTGGCGCAGGTCCTGGCAGGCGCCGGAGAGGGTCTGGATACCGTTCAGGGTGAACACTTCCTTGGATTCCTGGGAGCGCAGTGCCAGGCCCTCGGGGTACTTCTGGCACACGAACATGCAGCGGTCCTTGGGCTTCTGGTGGCGCCGTGCGGTGAAGCAGCGCGACGACCAGGCCAGCGGCAGGTGACCGTAGGCGAACACCTCGCAGGGCGCATCGAGCCCCTCGGCGGTGCAGTCGGCCAGCAGCCGGGCGAGATCGTCACGCGACATCTCCACCGGCGCCTGCCAGCGCTGCATGCCGGCCCGCGCCATCACGCCGATGGAAGCCGGGTTGTAGAGGTTCAGCGCCGCCCCGGCAACGAAGGGCAGGCCGGCGGCGGCTAGGCGTTGCAGGGCGCTCTGGTCGTTGGCCTCGACCGTGAACTCGCCGTTGTCGCACAGCTTGCGCAGGTCGCGCAGGTCGGCCTCGGACTCGATCAGGGTCTGGCTCGCCAGCACCACCTGCTTGCCGCTCTGGGCCAGCTCGCGGCCGATGCCGAGCCAGTCGTCGAGCTTCATGTCGCGGCGGCGCGAGCAGACGGATTCGCCCAGGGTGACGATCTCCACCGGCCAGTCGGCGGCCTCGCGGTAGAAGTCGGCGTAGCGCTCGCGGGTCCAGTAGAACAGCACCGGGCCCAGGGCGAGCTGCAGGGAATCGGATGACATGAAACCTCCTATTTCCAGCGGCGTTCGTAGGCGCCCAGGGTGGTGGTGGCGCCCTCGGAGACCTCGCCGAGGCCGGCCATCCAGGCGGGGTCGGGGTGGAAGCGCTCCGGCGCGCGCTCCAGGCGGTCCAGCGCCTGGCGCCAGATGCCGGCGACCTTCGACACGTAGGCGGGGCTGCGCTGGCGGCCCTCGATCTTCACCGCGCTGATGCCCAGCTCGCGCAGCTCCGGCAGCAGCTCCAGGGTGTTGAGGCTGGTGGGCTCCTCGATGGCGTGGTAGGTCTCGCCGCCCACTTCGAAGCGCCCCTTGCACAGGGTGGGGTAGCCGGCCCGCTCGCCCTCGCCGTAGCGGTCGATCAGCACGCCGTTGAGGCGCGACTCCAGGCCTTGCGGGGTTTCCTCCCAGCGCACGTGGGCCGCCGGCGAGCAGACGCCGCGGGTGTTGGGCGATTCGCCGGTGAGATAGGACGACAGGTAGCAGCGGCCCTCGGCCATGATGCACAGGCTGCCGAAGGCGAACACCTCGAGCTCCACCGGGCTCTGCTTGGCGAGGTCGCGCACCTGGGTGATGGAGAGCACCCGCGGCAGCACGGCGCGCTTGATGCCGAACTGGTCGTGGTAGAAGCGCAGCGCCTCGTGGCTGGTGGCGGAGCCCTGCACCGAGAGGTGGCGGGGGAGCTCCGGATAGCGCCGGGCGGCATAGTCGAGCAGGCCCATGTCGGCCATGATCAGGGCATCGACGCCGAGCTCGGCGGCCTGGTCCACGGCGCGGGTCCACTGGTGCCAGCCGTCGGGCTGCGGGTAGGTATTGATGGCGCAAAACACCCGCTTGCCGCGAGCATGGGCGTAGTCGATCCCTTCGCGGGCGCGCTTGTCGGTGAAGTTCAGCCCGGAAAACTGACGGGCGTTGGTGGCATTCTGGAAGCCGAAATAGACGGCATCGGCGCCTTCATCCACCGCCCGCTTCAGGGCCGGCAGGTTGCCGGCCGGGCAGACGAGCTCCATGTCGCTCTCCTCGCAGTCTGGATAAACCCGACCATGCTAGTCGACTACCCGTGCAGGGCTTTTGATGCGGGTCATGGCGAGGCGGAATTGTCGTCCCTGCCCACAGTGATACTCGACCTCCTTGTACCTGGAGCCGCATATGGCCGGGTGGAGATCGTCGATATCGATGGTGTCGATATCGACTGCTTCGGCGTATCGGCGGCAGTGAAGGAAAGCTCCTTGTTAGTGTCCTTCGGTGATGGGAACGCGGTCATCGACGGAGCGCCGGCCTTCGATGGGCAGCGTGGCCTGTCGTGTCTCGGGACGATACTTGCGCATGATATAGCGCAGCCGCTTCATCACATCCAGGTTGGCCGACTCCATGCGTGAGAGTGCGTCCATGGCCTCGTCCATCTGACCGGCTCGGAAGTGGGTTACGGCCTCGATGGCGCAGCGGTGGACCTGGCGGTGGGGCATTTCCAAGGCCTGGAAGTCCTGGTCGCTGTAGAACTGCTGGCTGCCAGTGCCCTCGTAGTACCAGCGCCCCAGGGCACACTGGGTTTCATCGGGAAGGTCGGTGACCCCTTTGGCCGATAGCCCCATGAAAATGCGATAGACCTCAAGCTTGATCTCCAGCTCCTCAAGGTTGGCCAACTCGACTTCGCTTAGCATGGCCGAGAAGGCCAGCGCCTGACTGCTCTCGCCGGTCAACCCCAGCAGCTGTTCCGTGCGCTCCATCACCCGGCTGGCCTCGGCGCTCAAACGCTCGGCCTTGCGTGCGTTGTCCTCCATCACGCTATCGACATGGTTGGCCTGACTCAGAATGCTACCGTTGAGCCCACTAATCTCTTCGGTGGCGCCACTGGTCCGCGAGGCAAGTTGGCGAACTTCGGTGGCCACCACGGCGAAGCCTCGCCCGGCATCGCCGGCGCGGGCCGCTTCGATGCTGGCATTGAAGGCCAGCAGCGTCGTCTGCATCGATATCTCGTCGATGACCTTGACGAAGCCGTCGATGTGGCTTGCATTGTCGCGCAGCGAGGTGACCTGCTCGGCGGCGTTGGCAATGCGCTGGTTGAGGGCGCGCAGCTCTCCCACCATGGCGTTTAGGGCTTCCTGGCTGCGCTGGGACTCGCTGGTGGTTAAGTCCGTGGCTTGACGATTACCTATCAGCAGCCCCGAGAGGTCCGAGAAGGATTCGCGCAGCGCCACCAGCGAATGGCCGAATCCGGTGAGATTGGTGAAAAGCTGCTGGTGCAGTCGCTGGTCTGCTTCCAGCGTGTCGATGCGGGCCTGAAGGCGGCTTCGTTCCGCATGCAGTGCGGTCTCGGTATCGGTTTGCTGTTGCTTGCGGCGGCGTATCAGGGGCATACCGGCGACCTGCTTTAGTAAGTTCATGGAATCGCTCTTGTGCTATGAGTGTCATTCTCATAAAGCAAGAGACGTGCCAGTAGAAAAATATTTTTTATAACAGAAACTTAAATCATTTTTGGTAAAAATCACCCTGTCTATAATGGTAAAAAATACCTCTAATGAGTAAAAATTACCTTTTAGTCCCCTGCGATTTCACCTTGATCGCGGGAGACGGTCTCTTTATGAGGTGGTAGCCAAGGTCGTTGCCTTGACTCTCAGGGTGTGTAGGAGAGGGGCAGGGCTTCGAGCTGGCAGTGACGCTTTCCCAAAGCCGTGGTGGCAAGACGGTGGCAGCCGCCAACGACCACTGGCGAGATCGATTTGCTCCAGTCAAACAGGGGCCACGCAGATGTGATTGGTGCGGGATGCCAGGGTCTTGACGGCGCCAGACGCTCAGGACATGTACCGGCTGCGTGCCAAGCGGGCCCCCCCTCCTCAGGAAACCGAGCTCTTTGGACGCCTGGCCGAACAGCAGGATGCCGAAGTACGCCTGCAGGCGCGTGACTTGCGCGGCTCGACATTTACTGAGGCTATCCCCTCAGCCAGTACCTGGATGAAGCGCTATCGGCCCCGTGATGACGGTTGTCATTTCGGGGCCGAGTAGCGTTTTAGCTTTGGTGAGTGTTAGGCAACATCAAGCGGGCGCGACGGACCGAAGTGCTCGTAGTGGCGGCGGCTCTCGTCGATGCCGAGCTCCGCCAGCGCCTTGTCGATCGCGCTCATGAAGCCCTGCGGGCCGACGAAGTAGCAGCGCGGCTTGTCTTCCGGCAGGTAGCGCCGCAGCAGCTCGCGGTCGATGCGCCCGGTATGGTCGGCCGCATCGCCCTGCTCATGGATGGCGACGGCCTCGAGCCGCGAGGGGTGGGCCTTGCGCAGCGCCTCGACCTCCTCGCGGAAGGCATGGTGCCGGGCATCCAGCGCCGCGTGCAGGTAGACCACCTTCCGCCCCTGGGCCAAGGCCTGGCGCGCCAGCGGCAGCATCGGCGTCTGCCCCACGCCGCCACTGACCAGCAGCAGCGGTTCGCTGCCTTCCTTTAGGGTCAGTTCGCCGGCCGGCGGCAGCAGGTCGAGGGTGTCGCCGACCGCCAGCGCGTCGTGCAGGTGGCGGCTGGCGCGGCCTTCGGCCTCGCGCTTCACGGAAATGCGGTAACCGCGTCCGTTAGGGATATCCGACAGGCTGTAGTGCCGATAGACCGGCTCGCCGTCGATCATGAAGCGTATGCCGATGTACTGGCCGGGCGCATGCTCCGCCACCGCGCCGCCATCCTCCGGCTCGAGCACGAAGGACCGGATCACTGCGCTTTCCTGGCGCGTGGCGGCGATGCGGAAGCGGCGCAGGCCGTACCAGCCGCCGGGCTGCTGGGCGAAGGCATCGTAGCGCTGGCGCTCGAGGTCGATCAGCAGGTCGGCCAGTTCCTGGTAGAGCGCGCCCCAGGCGTCGGCGATTTCCGGCGTCAGGGCATCGCCCAGCACCTCGCCGATGGCGGCCATCAGGCATTCGCCAACGATGGGGTACTGGTCGGGCTGGATGCCCAGCGAGACGTGCTTCTCGACCACGATGCCAAGCACGTCCCGTGCCCTGGCGGGGTCCTGGCGCAGCTGCACGTAGGCCAACACGGCGCCGGCCAGGGCGCGCTGCTGGGCACCGCTGTGCTGATGGGCGGCGTTGAACAACGAGGCCACGCTGGGGTAGCGCTCGAACATCAGCGGATAGAAGCGCTGGGTGATGGCGTCGAGGTGCTCGGCCACCACCGGGGCGGTGGCTTCGATGAGTTGTTCTTGCTGTGCATTGAGCATGGCGGTCTCCACTGTCGGGGGGGGTGAGTTTATAATGAGTATGTAAAATGCATGTTATAGAGCTTGCAGCCAAAAGACCAGCGCAGACGCCCGCGGAGCGCGGGCGGCAAGGGCAGCAGGTGTTCCGAAAGGGGAGTGGGCAGAAAGCGACAGGGCGGGAGATCGAAAAACGGCAGCCGGCCATCAAGGCCGGCTGCGGGTGGGTCTCAGAGCCCGATGCGATGCGCGCGATGGGTGAAGAAAATGCCGCTCGGCGATTCGGCGGGCAGCCGTGCCAGCTCTTCGAAGGTGCGGGTGTCGTAGACCACCACCTGGTTGCTGTCGCGGGCCGAGATCCAGATGTGCTCGCCGCGCGGGGTGAACTCCTTGTGCAGGATCGACTCGCCGGGCTCCAGGGTCGCGATCACCTCCAGGGTCTGGGTATCGATGACCTGCACCTTGTCGTTGAGCGGGTGGGCGAAGGTGACCCATACCTGGCGCTCGTCGGGGCGGCTCATGACGAAGATCGGCTGGCCGTGCACTTCGATGCGATGGGTCAGCGACCAGTCCTTGGTGTCGGCCACCAGCACTTCGTTGCGGCCCACGGCGGGGAAGAAGGCCTGGTCGCCGGCCATGGCCCAGCCCTCCAGGTGCGGCATCTTGTAGACCGGCAGGCGCTGCTCGCCCTGGCCATAGTCGGGCAGGATGCGTTTGACGCCGTGCTCCGGGTACCACAAGTCGAGCAGCGCCATGCCGTCCTCGCCGAACAGGCCGGCGATATAGTAGCGGCCGTTGGGCGTGATCAGGGCGTCGTAGGGCATGCTGCCTACGTCGCGGTACTTGGTCAGCTCCGGCTCCTGCGTGGACATGTCGAGGGTCCAGATTTCGCCGGCCTCGAACAGGCTGAAGACGAAGAGATTGCCCGGCACGTCGACCACGCCCACCACCTTGGCCTGGGCCGAGCTGCCGTCGGGGCGCTCGTAGGTGGCCGGTACGTCGATCACCAGCTCCATGGTCTCGGTGTCGAACACCTTCACGCCGCCCGGCTCATAGTTGCCCACCGCCACGAAACGGCCGTCCTGGGAGATGGCGCCGCCGATGCTGTTGCCGCCCTGGATGATGCGCCCATCGATCTCGCCGCTGAGCAGGTCGAGCCGGGTCAGCCCACCGTCGCGTCCGAACACGAAGGCGTAGCGGGCGTCGCGGGTGAACTTCACCGAGGCGTGGGAGAGATCGCCGAAGCCCTCGACATGGCGCAGCACCTCGCGCTGGGAAGTGTTGACCAGCGCCACGCTGCCGGTGGCGCGTTCGATGACGACGCCGAGATCGCCGGTGCCACGCAGCTCCCCGTTCAAGGCGGGGACCTCGGCCAGCGCCTGGCCGGTGGTAAGCAGGGCCAGAACGCCGGCGGCGAAGAGGGACTTCAGCGGGGTCGGGACGGGCATGGGCATCTCCAGAATCAATCGTGTTGCAGCGTTTCCAGGCGGTTGTCGGTGCGCAGGTGCTCGGCGATCCAGCGGGCCTCCGCATCGCTGAGCAGCGCCGACCAGCCCGGCATGGCGCTGCCGGGTATGCCGTGCTGGATGATGTGTGTGAGGGCCTCGGGGCTGAAGCCTTCCATGCGGTCACGCGGCAGCGCCGGACCGAGTCCGCCGCGCAGGGTCATGCCATGGCAGGAACCGCAGTCCTGGTAGAGCAGGGTTTCCAGCTCGGCCTGGCGCTGCAGGTCCGGCGCATCCTGGCGGGGGTCCGCCAAGACGGCCGCGGACGACAGCAGGCCGAGAAACAGGAGGGGCAGAACCGGCAGTTGCATGGGGTGCCTCGCGATGTGACGAACGTGAGCCAATCTCGGGGCCCAGAGCGGGCCGTTGACGCAGTGTTGCGCCGCCAAACCGGCAATGCTTTGACGAACGTCAATGGCGTGGCGAGTAACAGGGTGGGTCGGGACAAAAAGGGCCATTCGCAATACCTCTTTTGACTTGCGTCAACGGCACGGCGGATGGCCGCTTTATGACTTGATGGTGGATGTAAGATACCGCTTAAGATCATGTTTCCCATCGACCCGCCTGGTACCCCTTCATGGCTGCACTCGACGAGCTCGACCGACGCCTCATCGATGCCTTTCAGCGCGACCTGCCGATCTGCGAGCGGCCCTACGCCGCCATGGCCGAACGGCTGGGCGCCAGCGAGGCGCAGGTATGCGAACGGCTGCAGGCCCTGCAGCAGACCCAGGTGCTCAGCCGCGTGGGGCCGGTGTTCGATCATGCCCGCGCCGGGGCCAGCCTGCTGGCGGCGGTCGCCGTGCCCGAGGCCGAGCGTGACGCGGTGGCGACGGTGATCAACCGCTCGCCGGGGGTCAATCACAACTACGCTCGTGAGCACGATTTCAATCTCTGGTTCGTGATGACGGCGGCCGACGAGGCGCAGCTCGACGCACGCCTCGATGCGCTGGAGGTGGAGCTGGGCACGCCGCTGCTGCGCCTGCCGATGGTCGAGGGCTACCACATCGACCTGGGCTTTCCGATTCCCTGGGATGAGCTGGAGGCAGAATGACGACCCTTGCTCCCCTGCCCGTGAGCCGTACCGCACCCGGCGACGCTCAGCGGCTGCGCGCCCTGCTCGAACGCGGCCTGCCGTTGACCGAGCGCCCCTGGCAGGTGCTGGCCGAGCAGTGCGGCATGACGGAAGGCGAGGTCATGGCCTGGGTACGGCGCTGGCAGCAGGAAGGCCTGATCAAGCGCATGGGGCTGGTGGTCAGGCATCGCGCCCTCGGTATCCATGCCAACGCCATGGTGGTGTGGGACCTGCCCGACACCAGCGTGGCCGAGGTGGGCCGGCGCCTGGCCGCCGAGCCGGCCGTCACGCTGTGCTACCAGCGCCCGCGGCGGCTGCCGGCATGGCCCTACAACCTATTCTGCATGATTCACGGCACCCGGCGCGACCGGGTGCTGGCCGCGCTCGACGCCATCGTCGCACGGCACGGTCTGCAGCAAACGCCCCACCGCGTGCTGTTCAGCCTCAAGGCCTACAAGCAGTGCGGCGGGCGCTACACCCGCGAGGATTCCCCATGAGCGCCGAACGCGCCCAGCGGCCTGAGCCGGCCGAGCTTGATGCCGCCGACCGGCGCATCATCAATCGCCTCCAGGACGGCCTGCCGCTGGTGGCCGCGCCCTATGCCGCGGTGGCGGCAGAACTCGCGCTCTCCGAAGGGGAGCTGCTCTATCGCCTCGAACGACTGCTGGAAGACGGCGTGCTGAGCCGCTTCGGCCCCATGTACCACGCCGAGCGGCTGGGCGGTGGGCTGACCCTGGCGGCACTGGAGGTACCGGAAGCCGACTTCGAGCGCGTCACCGCGCTGGTCAACGCCTTTTCCGAAGTGGCGCACAACTACCGCCGCGAGCACCGGCTCAACATGTGGTTCGTGCTGGCTACCGAGACGCCCGAGCGCATCGGCGAAGTGATTGCTGAGATCGAGGCCGCCACCGGCCTTGCGGTGTTCAACATGCCCAAGCAGGAGGAATTCCATGTCCGTCTCCACCTGCCCGTCTGAGCCGCTGGCAGCCGCCGCCGAGGGCGGCCTGGATGCCATCGATCGCGCCATCGTGCTGGCCACCCAAGCCGGCCTGCCGCTGGTACCGGACCCCTGGGCGGCGGTAGGCAAGCCGCTTGGCCTCGACGGCGAGGAAGTGCGCCTGCGCATGCAGCGCATGCAGGAAAGCGGCATGGTGCGCCGCGTGGCCGCGGTGCCCAACCACTACCGACTGGGCTACCAGGCCAACGGCATGACCGTGTGGGACGTGGACGATGCTCATATCGAGCGGCTCGGACGCGCCGTGGCCTCGATCCCGGGCGTGAGCCACTGCTACCGGCGTCCGCGCCACCTGCCGGCGTGGTCCTACAACCTGTTCGTGATGCTGCATGGGCGCAGCCACGACGAGGTCGAGCGCCAGGCCGAGGCACTGCGTGCCCTGCTCGGTGATGCCTGCCGCGACCATCGCATCCTGTACAGCTCACGCATTCTCAAGAAGACCGGCCTGCGGCTTGCACGCCGGCCCGGTCCGCCGCGCTGAGGCTCGCGCCGCGCCAGAGGAGGTTTCCATGTTCCGTGTCACCCGTTACGTCAAGTCGCTGCTCGAGCCCACTCCGGTGCCGCCGGCCCACAAGCCTCCCGGCCCGGTGGTGATCTGGAACCTGATCCGGCGCTGCAACCTGACCTGCAAGCACTGCTACACGGTGTCGGCCGACATCGACTTCAAGGGGGAGCTCTCCACCGCGGAAGTCTTCACCGTGCTCGATGACCTCAAGCGCTTCCGCGTGCCGGCGCTGATCCTCTCCGGCGGCGAGCCGCTGATGCGCCCGGATATCTTCGAGATCTCCCAGCGCGCCCGCGAGCTCGGCATCTACACCGGCCTGTCCACCAACGGCACCCTGATCAACGAGAGCAACATCGAGCGCATCGCCGCCTGCGGCTACGACTACGTCGGCATCAGCATCGATGGGCTGGAAGCAACGCATGATGATTTCCGCCAGCGCCAGGGTGCGTTCCGCGAATCGATGCATGCGGTCAAGCTGTGCAAGCAGCACGGTATCAAGGTGGGCCTGCGCTTCACCCTGACCCAGCAGAACTACGAGCAGCTCGACGACCTGCTGGCGCTGATCGAGGAGCACGATGTCGACAAATTCTACCTGTCGCACCTCAACTACGGCGGGCGCGGCCACCGCCACCGCAAGCAGGACGCCTGGTACCAGATGACCCGCGACGCCATGACCCGGCTGTTCGACCACTGCCGAGCGGAGCTGGAGCGTGGCATCGAGCGCGAATACGTCACCGGTAACAACGACGCCGACGGCCCCTTCCTGCTGATGTGGGCCCGCGAGCACTTTCCCGACCAGGCCGAGGCGTTGGAGCGGCGGCTGATCAACTGGGGCGGCAACGCCTCGGGCGAGCATATCGCCAACATCGACAACCTGGGCACCGTGCATCCAGACACCTTCTGGTGGGACCACGACCTGGGCAACGTGCGCAACACGCCCTTCTCCGAGATCTGGCGCAACACCCAGGACCCGCTGATGGCAGGGTTTCGCCAGCGCCCGCGGCCGCTCAAGGGCCGCTGCGCAGAGTGCCGTTACCTTGCCATCTGCAACGGCAACACGCGGGTGCGGGCCTGGAAGGTGACCGGCGACCCCTGGGAGGAGGATCCCGGCTGCTACCTCAGCAATGAGGAGATCGGCGTCGAAGAGCATCGCCAGCGTCGCGTGGCGGCGCCCTACGATGCCATCCAGAGCGTCGAGCTGTAGACCGTACTTACCGTTACATAGCTAGTAGAGCGTTGACGCTTCGGGGAGAGGCCGACCATGACTACGCATCGCCAATTGCGAAATTTGACCTTCGACCTCGCCGAGGCGCCGCTGGCGCCTGGTGAAGTCGCCATCGTCGGCGCCGGCCCCGGCGACCCTGGCCTGCTGACCCTGCGCGCCCTGTCGCTGCTGCAGCAGGCCGACTGCCTGGTGTTCGACCGCCTGGTGTCCCAGGAGGTGCTGTTGCTGGCCCGCCCCGAGGCGAAGCGCTACTACGTGGGCAAGGCCTCGAGCCACCACGCGCTGCCTCAAGAGGAGACCAACGCCCTGCTGGTTGAGCTGGCCCGCGACGGCGAGCGGGTGGTGCGTCTGAAGGGCGGCGACCCCTACATCTTCGGTCGCGGCGGCGAGGAGGTCGAATACCTGATCGAGCACGGCGTGGGCTTTCGCGTGGTGCCCGGCATCACTTCGGCCTCGGGCTGCTCCACCTACTCCGGCTTCCCGCTGACCCACCGTGATCATGCCCAGAGCGTGACCTTCGTCACCGGCCATGCCAAGGCCGACGGCGAACTCGACCTCAACTGGGCCGCGCTGGCGGTACCGCATCACACCGCCGTGTTCTACATGGGCCTGGCCAACGCCGAGCTGATCAGCACCGAGCTGCAGCGCCACGGCCTGCCTTCCGACCACCCGGTGGCTCTGGTGGAGCGCGGCACCACGCCCGCGCAGCGCCACGTGCTGACCAGCCTGGGCGAGCTGACCCGGGCCATCGAGCGTGAACAGCTGCAGCCGCCGACGCTGATCGTAGTGGGCGAGGTGGTGCGCCTGGCCGAGACCCTGTCACCCGCCATGGCGCGGGCGGCGAGCGCCAGCGACGAGGCGCTGGCGATGGGGAGGGTGGCGCTGTGAAGCCTGTCACGCTGCTTGCCGGGGCCCTGCTGGGCCTCGCGCTTCCCGCCGCGCCGGTGCTGGCCGACGAGCCCGACGCCAACGTGCTCTACAACCACCACTGTGCGATCTGCCATGGCGTCAGCCGCCTGGGGGGCATCGGCCCGGCGCTGCTGCCCGACAACCTGTCGCGGCTGAAGCGCAACGAGGCCGTCGAGGTGATCCGCGACGGTCGCCCCGCCACCCAGATGCCGGGCTACAGCGCGCTGCTCGGCGAGGCCGAGATTGCCGCACTCGCCGAATGGATCTTCGAGCCGCCCGAGGTCGAGCCGAGCTGGACCGACGCGGACATCCTGGCCAGCCACGTGGTCAACCACGCCTACGGCAGCCTGCCCGACGCGCCGGTGTTCGAGGTCGAGGACCTCAAGAACCTGTTCATCGTGGTAGAAATCGGCGACCACCACGTCAGCCTGCTCGACGGTGACAAGTTCGAACGCATCGCCCGCTTTCCCAGCCGCTATGCGCTGCACGGCGGACCCAAGTACACGCCGGATGGTCGCTACGTGTTCTTCGGTTCCCGCGACGGCTGGGTGACCAAGTATGACATCTACAACCTCGAGGTCACCGCCGAGGTGCGCGCCGGCATCAACATGCGCAACATCGCCGTATCCGCCGACGGCAACTACGTGCTGGCCGGCAACTACCTGCCGCATACCCTGGTGCTGCTGGATGCGCGCAACCTCGAGCTGATTGCGTCCATCCCGGTAGAAGGGCTCAACGGCGAAACCTCGCGGGTTAGCGCGGTCTATACCGCGCCGCCGCGCAATAGCTTCGTCGCTGCCCTGCGCGACATCCCTGAGGTGTGGGAGATCCGCTGGCCCGAGGAGCGTGCCGCCGGTGACGAGGCGCTGGTCGGCGACTTCGCCCTGCACCGCATGGAGGCGCCGGACTACCTCGACGACTTCTTCTTCGACATGGAATATCGCTACTTGGTGGGTGCGGCCCGCGGCGGCAAGGGCGGGCAGGTGTTCGACATGGACGAGGAGATCAAGGTCGCCGACCTGCCGCTGGAGGGCATGCCGCATCTGGGCGCCGGCATTACCTGGGAGCTCGACGGCCGCCGCGTCATGGCGATCCCGCATATCGACAAGGGCCAGGTCTCGGTGTTCGACATGACCGACTGGTCGCTGGTCACCCGCATCGAGACCGACGGCCCTGGCTTCTTCATGCGCAGCCACGAGAACTCGCCCTACGCCTGGGTCGACGTCTTCTTCGGTCCCAACCACGATCGCATTCACGTGATCGACAAGCAGAGCCTGGAGATCGTCGAAACGCTGATTCCCGAGCCGGGCAAGACTGCCGCCCACGTGGAGTTCGACCGCCGCGGCGAGACCCTGCTGCTGAGCATCTGGGATGACGACGGCTACCTGCTGTGGCTCGACGCCAACACCCTGGAGGAACTCGGCCGCATGCCAATGAAGCGCCCTTCGGGTAAGTACAACGTCTGGAACAAGACTCAGTATGAAGAGGGCACCAGCCACTGAGGTGCGCCGGGCGGGATGCTGCGGCATTCCCCGCCCGCTTTGATGTACGTCAATGCCAAGATCGCTCCCGCGCAGCACAATAGCCCGCTGCGCGGGGGCGATGCCGTTCCGGCCCCCTCCAGCCGGCCGCCGACGGAGGCAAGCCTGGCGGTACTCTCACACCACGGACAGCATAGGGTCATGAACCAGTCAGCGGTCGAAAGGATTCTCGTCGTCACTCCCTCAGCCCCTGTGCAGCCGCTGGTTACCCAGCTGGCGCAGCGGGATGCCTGCCCGCTGCAACTGGTCGCGCCCGGGGCCCCGGTCGAGGCGGCCATCACACGCCGTGCGCTGGTGCTGCTCGATGCCGACCACATCGACCTGGCCAGCCTGCAGGCGTGGCACCAGCGGGTCACGGAGGAGCCGACGCTAACGCTGGCGGCCTTCCACCTGGGCAGCGAGGACCACGCCATCGAGCTGCTGGCCACGCTGCCGCTGCAGGGTGTCTTCTATCGTCACGACGCACCGGCGCTGGTCGACAAGGGCATCGAGGTGCTGCTCGGCGGCGAGCTGTGGATGTCGCGCACCCTGATGACGCGACTCATTGCACTCTACCGGCGGCAACACCTGGGCGGACAGCGGGCGATCAACGGGCTGTCGCGCCGCGAGCTCGAGATCATCGGTCAGCTCGGCGTGGGGGCGTCTAACCCCGAGATTGCTAGGCAGCTGGTCATCAGCGAGCACACCGTCAAGACGCACCTCTACAACATTTATCGCAAGCTCAAGGTACGCACGCGGGACCAGGCCAGGGCGTGGGCGCACTACCATCTGCCCGCTGGGATACCTCGCCAGTCCACGACGTCGGACGAGGCCTGACGCCGTGTTGCCTTTTTTCGCCCTTGCCCCGGCTCGCATGCCCCTGGCTGTCGTTTCCCGGGGTTAACTGCTCGACTTGTTGATGCCTGTCATGGCGGCGCACGAGCGTGGCGCGGACAATGGCTAAATCCTAGCGTTCAAGTCGGGTAACCCGCATGAAATCCACGACCTCCCCTTTCGCCCAAGGCCTGACGCAGCTGCCCGTGATGCGTCTGGCGTTTCGGCCATTCTTCCTGCTCGCCGCGCTGTTCAGCGTGCTGGCCATGGTGGTGTGGTTCGCCTTCTGGCACGGCGACATCCTGCTGCGCCCCCACGGCGGGCTGATGTGGTGGCACCAGCACGAGATGATCTTTGGTTTCGGCGCCGCGGTGGTGGTGGGCTTCCTACTGACCGCGGTGCAGAACTGGACGGGGCAGCGCAGCCTGCATGGCGCCTCGCTGTTCGGGCTGGTGCTGCTGTGGCTGGCCGCACGCGTACTGCTGGCGTATCCGGTGGGTCTGCCGGCGTGGCTGCTGATCAGCCTCGACGTGGCGTTCCTGCCGCTGGCGGCGCTGGCCATGGGCCGGCTGGTGGTCGCTGCCCGGCTGTGGCGCAACCTGATGTTCGTGCCGGTGCTGCTGCTGCTGGCCGGCGCCAACCTGGCCATGCACCTGGGCGTGATCCAGGGCAAGCTGGCCCTGATCCGTGAAGGCAGCTACCTGGGCGTGCTGCTGATCGCCATGTTGATGGTGCTGCTGGGCGGGCGGGTGATTCCTTTCTTCACCTCGCGTCGGCTGGGGCGTCCGCAGCTGGCCGCCTGGCCGCGCCTCGAGCGGCTCGTGCTGGCGTCGATGGTGGCGGTGGTCCTGCTACAGCTGCTGGTGCTGCTGGGGCTGGTGGTGCCCAAGGCCGTGCTGGCCGTCGTCATGCTGGTGGCAGCGGCAAGCAACACCGTACGGCTGCTGCGCTGGGAAGGGCACCTGACCTGGCGCGAGCCGCTGCTGTGGGGCCTGCACCTGAGCTACGCTTTCGTGGCGCTGGGCCTGGCGATGTGGGCCATGGCGCTGCTGGGCGCCTTCCGCGTCGAGCTGGCCGTGCATGCCCTGGCCATTGGCGGCATCGCCGCGATGATGCTGGCCATGATGGCGCGCGTGGCACTCGGTCATACCGGTCGCGAGATCCGCACTCTGCCGGGCATCGGCGTGGGCCTGGGGCTGATGTTCACCGGGGCGCTGCTGCGTTCGCCGGTGCTGGCGCTGTTCCCCCAGATCACGCACTGGACTTACAACCTGAGTATCCTGTTCTGGTGTATTGCCTACCTGATCTTCCTGTTCCACTACACCCTGCCGCTGCTGACCGCCAGGGTGGATGGCAAGGACGGCTGACCGGAGCCCGCTGATGCTAGAGCACTACTTCCTGATTAAGCACCTGCACATGACCACGGCGCTGCTGAGCCTCGCCTTCTTTATGGTGCGCGCCTGGTGGTCGGTGCGTGAGGCACCGATCCTGCAGCGGCGGTGGGTGAAGGTGGTGCCCCACGTCAACGACACCCTGCTGCTGCTGCTGGGTGTCACGCTGATGGTGATGCTGTCGATGTGGCCGCACCATCACCCCTGGCTGGCCGCCAAGCTGCTGGCGCTGCTGGCTTACATCCTGCTTGGCACGCTGGCGATCAAGCGTGGGCGCAGCCCCGCGGCGCGGGGGGTGGCCGGCCTCGCGGCGGTGGTGGCGTTCGGCTACATGCTGGGAACGGCGGTGACCAAGGATCCGCTGTTCCTGTTGCCCGGCTAGCGTGGTTTTGCTCACCGTGCCGCGCTTCTATACTGTCAGCCTGAAGCCGCGACATTCACGAGCAAGAGGAAACACGATGGCCAATCACAATCTGCCTTCCGGCGCCGGCAAGGTAGCCGATGCGCATCCTGAGGTGTGGCAAGCCTTCGCCGCGCTGGGCAAGGCCTGCGCCGAAGCCGGCCCGCTGGACGCCCGTACGCGGCGCCTGGTCAAGCTGGCACTGGCGGTGGGCGGCGGCTCCGAGGGAGCCGTGCATTCGCATATGCGCCGTGCCGTCGAAGAGGGCATCGAGCCAGAAGCGCTCAAGCAGGTGGCCCTGCTGGCGATTCCTACCCTGGGCCTGCCGGCCGGGGTGGCGGCGCTGACCTGGATCGAGGACATCACCGACGCCTGAGTCGAGCGGGCCCGCCAGGGCCCGTCATGCCCCCCGGCGATGCCCCCGCCGCGCTTCTTTTCCTCCCCTTTGACGAAGGTCAATGTCCGTTCCCGGGTCTGGCGGTAATCTAAAGAAGTATCACAAATGCTTGTTATAAGGGGTGGGGCTGGTCGACTTCGGTCGCAGGTCCCGAAAGTGCCACACAGCAAGGGGGGACAGGCCCATGACCGAAGGCCTCACCAAGGCGGCGGCCCGAAATATTTTCTACGGCGGCTCGCTATTCTTTTTCCTCGTGTTTGCCGCATTGACGGCACACAGTCACTTCTACATCGTCAACACCTCGACGCAGCCCCTGACGGATACCGTCCGCCTGGGCAAGCATGTCTGGGAAGAGCACAACTGCATCAACTGCCACACCATTCTCGGTGAAGGTTCCTACTTTGCGCCTGAAATCGGCAATGTCTGGACCCGCTTCGGGGGTCGCACCAACCCGGAAGGGGCCCGCATGGCCCTGGAAGCGTGGATGAATGCCCAGCCCACCGGGGCGCCTGGCCGCCGCCAGATGCCGGCTCACGACATCAACGACGAAGAGATGCAGGCGCTGATCGATTTCCTGGAGTGGACCGATTCCATCAACACCCAGGGCTGGCCGCCGCATCCGGCCGGCTGATCCTCTTCCAGGTACCAAGGAGTCGAACCGATGAAATACGAAACGCAGAAGGTGGCCTTGCCTTTCTTCATGCTGGCCATGGCCCTATTCGCTCTACAGATCGTCTTCGGACTGGCCGCGGCGGCAGCCTACGTGTGGCCGCACTTCATGTCCGAGGCGATGCCGTTCAACATCACCCGTACCAGTCATACCAACCTGTTGATCGTGTGGCTGCTGATCGGCTTCATGGGTAGTACCTACTACCTGATGCCGGAAGAAGCCGAAAACGAGATCTACAGCCCCAAGCTGGCCTACTTCCAGCTGTTGCTGTTCGCCATCGCCGGCGCCGGCGCGCTGATCAGCTACCAGTTCGGCATCCACGAGGGGCGTCACTACCTCGAGCAGCCGCTGTGGTCGAAGCTGTTGATCACCATCTCGTTCCTGATGTTCTTGTTCAACACCAGCATGACCATGCTCAAGGGCCGCAAGACCGCCATCAACATGGTGCTGATGCTGGGCCTGTGGCTGGCCGCGGTGTTCTGGCTGTTCGCCTTCTACAACCCCGACAACCTGGCGCTGGACAAGCTGTGGTGGTGGTGGATCGTGCACATCTGGGTCGAAGGCGTGTGGGAGCTGATCATGGCCTCGCTGCTCGGCTACCTGCTGATCAAGATGACCGGCGTCGACCGTGAGATCATCGAAAAGTGGCTCTACGTCATCGTCGGTCTGGCGCTGTTCTCCGGCCTGCTGGGTACCGGCCACCACTACTACTGGATCGGCACCCCCGGCTACTGGCAGCCGATCGGCAGCATCTTCTCCACCCTGGAGGTGATCCCGTTCTTCGCCATGGTGGTGTTCGCCTTCTACATGTTCTGGAAGGGCAGCCGTAACCATCCGAACAAGGCCGCCATGCTGTGGACCCTGGGCTGTGCCGCGGTCGCCTTCTTCGGCGCCGGCGTGTGGGGCTTCATGCACACCCTGTCGTGGATCAACTACTACACCCACGGCACCCAGATCACCGCGGCCCACGGCCACCTGGCCTTCTACGGTGCCTATGTGATGCTGGTGATGGGCATCATCACCTACGCTATGCCGCAGATCCGTCGCGTGCAGCCGTACAACCAGGTGCTCAACATGTGGGCGTTCTGGATCATGACCTCGGCCATGTGGTTCATGACCTTCACCCTGACCTTCGCAGGCGTCGTCCAGACCCACCTGCAGCGGGTGCTCGGCATGAACTTCATGCAGGTGCAGGCGCAGCTCGACCTGTTCTACGTGATGCGCTTCGGCACCGGCATCTTCGTCGCCATCGCCGCCGCCATGTTCATCTACTCGGTGTTCGCACCGGCACGTGAGCAGGCGTCTGCCAGCGTCAAGCAGCCGTCCATCGTCGCCGCCGAGTGAGCCTGAGACGGGGCGCCATGCGCCCCGTTCGGGAAGGCTGACCCGCACCGCAATGTCGGCCTTCCCACCACCTTCCCTTGGAGTGTCCCATGTCTCATACCGCTACCGTCACCAATGCCGCTTCCGCCTTCGCGCGGGACCTGCCTTACTATGAACCGGTTGGCAACGAGTGCGCGCTGTTCGAACAGGCGTACCAGCAGCGCCTGCCGCTGCTGCTCAAGGGACCGACCGGGTGCGGCAAGACTCGCTTCGTCACCCACATGGCGGCCAAGCTGGGCCGTCCGCTGTTCACCGTGTCGTGCCATGACGACCTCACCGCCGCCGACCTCACCGGACGCTACCTGCTGCAGGGCGGCGAGACCCGCTGGGTGGACGGCCCGCTGACCCGCGCCGTGCGCGAGGGCGGCATCTGCTACCTCGACGAGGTGGTGGAAGCGCGCAAGGACGTCACCGTGGTGATGCACCCGCTGACCGATGACCGCCGCCTGCTGCCGCTGGAGCGTACCGGCGAGCTGCTCGAGGCACCGAAGGATTTCATGCTGGTGGTCTCCTACAACCCCGGCTACCAGCACATTCTCAAGTCGCTCAAGCCGAGCACCCGCCAGCGCTTCGTGGCGATGTCGTTCGACTTCCCGCCGCCCAAGGTGGAGTGCGAGATCGTCGCCCGCGAGAGCGGCCTTGCCCACGAGCGCTGCGCCGCGCTGGTCAACTTGGCCGGGCGCCTGCGCGAACTCAAGGGACAGGACCTGGAAGAGGGTGTCTCCACCCGTCTGCTGGTCTACTGTGCCACCCTGATCAATGCCGGTATGCCGATCCTCGAAGCCGCTCGCGCCACCCTGGTCGAGCCGCTGTCGGACGATCTGGACGTGCAGGAAGGCCTGCTCGAATCGATTCGCGCCACCTTCGGCTGAGCATCTGACGTTTATTGGCCGCGCTCGACAGCGCGTCTTCGGGAGGAAAGGCCATGCAGTTTCTCGAGCTCGAAGAGTTCGTCGGTCGCCACTGGCACCGCTGGGCCTCCAGCGCGGCCAGCTACAAGCGCTATCCGGATGCGGCCGTCTCCATGGAGCAGATGCGTCACGTGCTCGGCGTGTTCTTTCGCGCCAGCGGCGGTGAGGCAGGCGTGGAAGTGGCATCCATCGTCGCACGCAGCTCGAACCACCGCCTGTCGCTGCGCCAGAAGCTCGGCTTCGACGACGAAGCCATCGACCAGGCACGGCGCGACGAGGAGAACCTGCTGCTGCCGCCGCGCATCGATCTGTTTCCCGATCCGGAGTTGAACCGCGACCTCTACTTCTGGCTGGTGGCCTACCTGGCGGTGGCGCGCAAGCCCGAGCCCCAGCGCGACCCCTTGCGCGACGACCTGGCCCGCCTGCGTGAAGCCGTGCGTGCCCGCGATGCCGCCTTGGCACGCTTTCCCGGCCTGGCTGAGCGCTACCGTCGGCTGTGTCTGGGGCTGCTGGTGGTGCGCCCTGCACGCAAGCGCCTGCCGCCCATGGAGCTGGCGCTGGAGCAGACCCTGCGCGTGCTGCTCGGCGAGGAGCTCGAGCTGGAAGGCTGGGCGGCGTCGATGCATCGCGCCATCGTGGAGCCTGAGCTTCCGCTCGATGTGATCGCCGCGCCGCGCGGCTATCGCCCGCCGCTGCCGGTGCCGCTATGGGGCCAGGTAGTGGCGCTAGGTACCGGGGCGGGCCGCGACGAAAGCCAGGAGGACCCGCAGGAGGGTGAGACCAACAGCGCCCAGACCGTCGGCGATGGCAAGCGCAAGGCCGAACGCAAGCGCCAGGACCAGACCGAGCGCGACGACCCGCTGGTGGCCAACCGCTTCGAGAAGATGCTCTCCTGGACCGAGATGGTGAACCTCAATCGGCTGGTCGAGGACAACGAGGACGAGGAAGCCAAGCGCGCCGCCGAGCAGATGGAGGAGATCATCCTCAGCCCGCACAAGCAGCGTGCGGCGACACGCATCAAGGTCGACCTCGACCTGCCGCCCGACGAGGCGCTGGGCGAGCGCCTGCGCGGCAAGCACACCTATCCCGAGTGGAACTACCGCAAGCAGATCTACCTGCCCGACCACTGCCAGGTGCACACTGAGCTGGCCAGCGAGGAAGGCGAGTCATGGCAGCCCGACGCGGCCACCCACCGGCGCATTCGCCGGGTGCGTCGCGAGTTCGAGGCACTGCGCCCGCGTCGCGAGACCCTGCGCGGTCAGTACGACGGCAGCGAGCTCGACATGGACGCGGTGATCCGCTCGCGCTGTGACCTGGCCGCCACCGGCGAGTCCAGCGACCGCCTCTACCAGGCTACCCGCCAGCAGGCGCGCGACCTGGCCGTCTCGATCCTGATCGACGTCTCGCTCTCCACCGATGCCTGGCTCGAGGATCGTCGCGTGCTCGACGTGGCCAAGGAGGCGCTGCTGGTGCTGGGCCATGGCCTGGCCGGCTGCGGCGACGATTACAGCATTCACTGCTTCACCTCGCATCGGCGGCACAAGGTTTGGGTCAACACGCTCAAGACCTTCGACGAGACCATGAACGATCGGGTGGCGCGGCGTATCTCGGCGCTCAAGCCCGGCCATTACACCCGCATGGGTCCAGCGATCCGCCACGTCACCAAGGAGCTCTCCGAGCGGCCCAACCGGCATCGGCTGCTGCTGCTGCTCACCGACGGCAAGCCCAACGATACCGACTACTACGAGGGCCGCTATGGCATCGAGGACACCCGCCGGGCGGTGCTCGAGGCGCGTCAGCATGAGGTGCGGGTATTCGGCGTGACCATCGACAGCGAGGCGCACCAGTACGTGTCGCACCTGTTCGGCCGCGGCAGCTACGCCATCGTCAACCGGCCCGAGCACCTGTCGCTCGCGCTGCCCGGTATCTACCGCCAGATCATTGGCAGCTGAGGAGGCCACATGACGTCACGCCGCCCCGCCATCGCCCTGTGTCTCGGCCTGCTGGCCGCCCTCCTGGTCATCACCCCGCTGGCCTGGGTGATCAACACCCAGGACTGGGGCATCCTGATGATGTTCGTCGCCCCGTTCGCCGTCTACGGCCTGATCCGCCTGGCCCGGCGGCTGGCCGAGTGGGCCGGCGTGGGGCCGCCGCCAACCTACTAGCGGTGGCGCCGTCGTTCAGTCGGCCAGCTCGGCCAGAAACGGCACCACCGCATCGAGCACGGCCTCGGGCCGTTCGCGATGCGGCACGTGCCCGCAGCCGGGCAGCAGTCGCATGAGCGCGGGGCCCGCCGTTAGGGTGGCGTAGCGCTCCGGCTGCCGGGGCGAGCCGAACTCGTCCTCATCGCCGTGCAGGGCCAGCAGCGGGCAGCGCACGCGTGCCAGGCTCGCATTCAGGTTCCAGTCGCGAAAGCCTTCGTCGAGCCAGGTATCTACCCAGGCGCTGAGGACCCATGCCGCCTTGTCACCATGGTATCTCTGCAGCCGTTCGAGCTGTCCCGCCTCGGAGAAGGCCTGCTTCGCCGCGCCTACCCCCTCCAACGTACGCGCCTCGACGAAGGCCTGGGCCGACTCGGTGACCACCGCCAGGCACCGCTCCGGGTGGGCCGCCGCACAGCCGGCGGCCATGGCCCCGCCCACGCTGTGGCCGAAGACGATGACGCGCGGCAGCGCCAGCTGCTCGCATAGCGCGGCAAAGGCGCCCTGCGCTTCGGCTTCGATGAAGTGGTGGTCGAGCCGGCCGGGGTAGGGGTCGGACTGTCCGAATCCTTGTCGATCGTAGGCGATGACCTCGCGCCGGGTGGCCTGCGCCAGCTGCTTGGGGAAGTCGCGCCACAGCGCGACGCAGCCCAGCGAGTCATGCAGCAGTACGATGGGGGCTCGGGAATCGGCAGCCTCGGCGGGCCGCCAGTGCTTGGCGAACAGTCGCCCTTGCGCGAACGGCACCCAGGCCTGCGATGTACGGACTGACGGCATGTGATTCTGTTCCCAGACGGGCCGCCGCGCACGATGCCTGGACTAGGCGTGCAATGCTTGCCGGCGCGGCGCTCAGGATCGGTGGCGACGGGCGCCACCGCGTGAAGGGGCAACGCTAGCAGCCTATCGATGAGTCGGCCAATTCTCCTTTGGGCGAGCCAGCCCGACTGCCACCGGCTTCGTTCAGCTCAGCCTGGCGATGAGATAGCCGGCGGCGACCAGCAGCAGCGTGGCGAGAATCAGGCCGATGAAGGCGCCGCGCCAGGCCGATGAAGCCTCGTCGAGCCCCAGGTAGACCATCAGCACCCGGTGCGCCTTGAACAGGGTGGTGGCCAGCAGCAGCCCCGCCGACCACAGCGGCAGCGCTGCCTGGCGGGCATCGCCGCCGAGCTGGGCGGAGAGCATGGCGAGCAGCGTCAGCCCCATCAGCACCGCCCAGGTGATCAGCAGGCGGCGCGTGGCAGCATCTTGCAGAGCGTGGGTCAGGGCGCGCATGGGCTCACCTCAGCAGGTAGATGATCGGGTAGAGCAGGATCCAGATCAGATCGACCATGTGCCAGAAGGCCGCGGCGGTCTCGACGTTGGCATGAGAGATGCGCCAGGCCACCAGGGCGATCAGGCCCAGGCCGAACAGCACGTGGGCGAAGTGAAACCCGGTCAGCAGGTAGTAGAAGGTGAAGAAGGTGTTGGTCTCGGGCATGAGTCCCTGGCCGAGCTTGTCGGCGTACTCCACCAACTTGACCACGCAGAACACCACGCCCAGGGCGAACGCCGCCGCCAGCCACTGGCGACAGCGGCGTACCTGACCGGCCTTGATGGCCTGAACGGCCAAGGCGGCAAACAGCCCGCTGGTCAGCAGCACCATGGTATTGATGCCGCCGGCCACCGGGTCGAGCAGCTGCTGTGAAGCGTCGAAGAGCTCGCGTTCGCCTGCGCGCAGCCAGGCGAACAGGCCGAAGAAGGCGGCGAACACCACGATCTCGCTGAGGATCAGCACCCACATCAGCGGGTTGCCAGGCAGGGCCGACAGCGGCCCCCAGCCGGGGTTGGGCAGCGTTGCCGATGGCCGATCCGTCATTCAGGCCTCCGCGGCGACAGGGGTTCTGTCGAACTCGGCGCGAACGTCCGGCGTGGTCAGCTTCCAGATGGCCCAGGCGAACAGTACCACCGAGACCGTGGCGAACAGGATCAACACGGCCAGCGCGCCGATCAGGCCGGCCACCGGATCCTCGAGGCCGGCCATGGAGTCGGCGGCCTCGGCCATGAAGCCGAAGGTCAAAGGCGTCAGGGCGGCACCACCCAGCACACCGACGAAGCCGGCCGCCATCAGCGTGACGAAGGCGCGCCTGGCCCAGCGGCGTCGCTGCAGCAGGGCCACGGAGAGAGCCAGGGTAATGGCGGCGCCCAGCAGCAGCAGGCTGGCCAGGGTGCGGCTGCTTTCGATCAGCCAGGCCACGCCGCCGGTGAGCCCGCCGCTGCCGGTTTCCACCCCAAGCGAGGCGACCAGCGCCTCGCCGGGCAGCAGGGGCAGGGTCACTAGTGACATGATCAGCCCGGAGAAACCGATGAAGACCCAGGCGAGGCCGGTAACGGCAGCCGAGCGAGCCGGCACAGCCGGAGTGAGTGAAATCGCGGTGGTCATGGGGGCTCCTTTCTGACGTTTTCCAGCGACGATCAATCGTCCAGCGAGACCTTGGCGCCGCCGAACAGCAGGCTATGCGGGTCATCGATGGCGCGGTCGTTCAGCAGGCGGTTGATGCCGACGCCGCTGCGGCCGATGGTCCAGATTAGGCAGGCGGTGAAGAAGCCATAGCCCAGCACCCAGGAGGCCCAGGAAGGCGCGCCGATCAGCCCGAGCAGATACCAGGCGGCCAGCACGGCGGCGCCGGCCAGCGCCCCCAGCCAGAAGGTGCGGATCTGAAACAGCAGGTGGCTGGCGGCCAGCGGCGCCGCGCTGCTGCGGCGCAGATGCGCCAGCAGCACGCCAATCGGGGCAGTGATCACGGCCATGATGCTGCCCAAGTAAAGCACGTAGACAACCGCGGCCAGGACCTTGCCGCGGCGGTCCAGCGCTTCCAGCGGCGGGCAGTCGGGCTCTTGCTGCGAGTATGCGGTGGAGGACATCGTCACCTCCCAGTGAGGGGCATGGTTAAACAGGTATCTGAGATACCACTATAGTCTTCGGGGGGCGCTATCGTCCTTGCCATGGATCAAACTCTCTTGCCTTGCCAAGGGCGCTCGTCTCAGGGGCAGGCGGGGTGCGCGGTACCAAGCGAAGGGCCTTGCAGAAACCCAAAAAAGCAGCAGTCGCCTAGGCGACTGCTGCCGGTGTGCCGCGATCAACCCTGCTGCGGTTTGACCTGGGCCTTGGCCAGCTCCTGCTCTTCGATCATGCGGTCCACCGAGGAGACGTAGTACTCCTCGTCGAACGCGCCTTCCGGCTCCTTCAGCCAGATCAGGCAGATCAGCCAGCTGACGAAGGCGCCGCCGGCAATGATGTAGAAGAACTGAGTGGGAGTGACGAAGGTGAAGATGGTCAGGTAGACCACCGCGCCGACGTTGCCGTAGGCGCCGGCCATGCCCGAGATCTGGCCGGTGATGCGGCGCTTGATCGAGGGAATGATGCCGAAGGTGGCGCCCTCAGCCCCCTGCACGAAGAAGGAGGTGAAGATGGTGATGGCGATGGCGATGATCAGCGGCCAGTTGGAGTTGAGCAGCCCCATCAGCACGAAGCCGATGCCGATGCCGAACATGTAGCTGAGCATCACGAAGCGGCGGTTGCCCATGCGGTCGGAGACCAGGCCGCCCATGGGGCGCGCCACCAGGTTAACGAAGGCGAACGAGGCGGCGATCATGCCGGCGGCGGCGGCGGTCAGCCCCCAGGTCTCCTCGAAGAACATCGGCAGCATGGACACCACCGCCAGCTCGGCGCCGAAGTTGGCGAAGTAGGTGCTGTTGAGCGCGGCCACGCTGCTGAAGGAGTACTTGTCGTCCTCCGGCACGCCTTTCTTGAGGATCGGAACGTTGACCCGCAGGATCTGTACGATCTGGTAGATCACCACGGCGGCAATGATCGCATAGCAGATCAGTGCGCCGGTGGAGGAGAGGTAGCCCATGCCCTCGATGCGCCATACCAGGATGGCCAGACAGCCCACCAGCGGAATGGTCCACAGGATCAGCATGATCATGTCACGCCAGGAGCTTACTTCCATGGCCAGCGCCTTGCGTGACTTGCGGTGGGCGCGGGCGTCGGGGCCATCGGTGATGGCGAACCAGTAGTACACGCCGTAGGCGGCCATCACGATGGCGCTGATGCCGATGGCGTAGCGCCAGCCGTCGTCGCCGCCGAACATGGTCAGGGCGATGGTGGGCAGGGTCATGGCGGCCACGGCCGAGCCGAAGTTGCCCCAGCCGGCGTAGAAGCCCTCGGCGAAACCGATATCCTTGGGCTTGAACCACAGCGCGGTCATGTGGATGCCGACCACGAAGCTGGCGCCGATGGAGCTGAGTATTAGGCGCGAGATCAGCAGCTGCGACATGGTGTTGCCGAAGGCGAACACCAGTGCCGGTATGGCCATGGAGACCATCAGCACCGAGAACACCCGGCGCGGGCCGAAGCGGTCGAGCGCCATGCCGACGATGATGCGCGCCGGGATGGTCAGCGCCACGTTGACGATGGCAAACAGGCGGATGTCGTCGCGGGTCAGCCAGTCGACGCTCTTGAGCATGCTCGATGCCAAGGGCGCCATGTTGAACCAGACGTAGAAGGTGATGAAGAATGCGATCCAGGTCAGGTGCAGCGCCCTGATTTCCGGACTGCGGAACTGGAAGATGGCGGACACTTTCATGGTTGTATCATCCTGAAGTGAAAGCGAAATTGGCCACGTATGACGGGATCGCCGTCAGGGGCTCGGCAGGATCAGCAGCGGACACTCGACGCGCCGGGCCAGGAATGAGCTGACCTTGCCGAAGGTCATGTAGTCGAGCTCGTCGACGAAGTAGCTCAGCGACTGGGCGATGATGCCGCCGTCGGGCTTGCTGCTGTGGCGCGCGATGACCAGCATGTCCGGCGCGTGCTTCTGGGTGGCCTGCAGCAGCATCTTGCGGGCGTCGCCCTCGGCCAGGATCCAGTCCACGTCGAAGCCTTCCTGATGAGCGAAATCGGCACCCTCCTTGAGGGCCGCCTTCATCTCTTCGTAGCCCTGCTGAAACAGCGCCTCGTTGGCGTCGGTGGCGTCGCCGGGATTCTCGGCAACACCGACCAGGATCAGCATGGGGGCGTTGCAGCGAAACAGGCTGACGGTCTGTGCCAGGGCCAGCTTGGCGTTGCGTGAGCCGTCATAGGCGATCATGACTTTCATGACATCCCTCCGCAGGAGGCAAGGTAAGGGGGTGTGCTCCGGAGCGGCTCCGGAGCACGGTCGACGGCATCAGGGATTTTTGACGTAGGCGTTGGCGCGCAGGTAGAACCACCAGTTGATTACCAGACACACCGCGTAGAAGATCGCGAAGCCGTACATGGCGAGCTCGGGAGTGCCGGCACGGATCTGGCCACCCATCACCACCGGGGCGATGAAGGCGCCGTAGGCGGCCACGGCGGAGGTCCAGCCCAGCACCGGGCCCTTCTGCTGGGCGTCGAAGATCACGCCGATGCTGCGGAAGGTGGAGCCGTTACCGATGCCGCTGGCGGCGAACAGAATCACGAACAGCAGCATGAACAGGGCGAAGTAGCTGTTGGGATCGGTGGAGTTGTAGGCCAGCATCATCACATAGCCGGTCACCGCCGAGGCCACCACCATGATTACCGAGATCACCTGGGTGACGATGGAGCCGCCCACCTTGTCGGAGATCCAGCCGCCGAAGGGGCGGATCAGCGCGCCGACGAAAGGCCCGATCCAGGCCCAGGTCAGGGCGCTGGGGCCGTTGGGATTGACCACGCGAGTCACGCTGCCGTCGGCGGCCACTTCCATCATGTTGCCGAAGATGACGTTGATCGACAGCGGCAGGGCGGCGGAGAAGCCGATGAACGAGCCGAAGGTCAGGATGTACAGCACGGTCATCGACCAGGTGTGCTTGTTCGAGAAGATCGCGAACTGCTTCTGGATGTTGGGCTTGATGTCACCGGGAATCAGGCGCATCAGCACCAGGGTCAGCAGGATGGTGATCGGCAGGGCGACCCACATGCCCAGCCACTGCAGGGTGACGATACCGACGATGGTGGCCACGATGCCCACGCCGTAGAGGCCGAGGATCTTGCCGAAGGCCTGCATCGGCGTGCCCGGGTTGGGCGTGATGGGGCGCAGGTTGTTCATGCCGAACCAGCCGAGGAAGGCCAACGGCACCAGGAACAGCAGCCAGATGAAGCCGGCGTTCTGAATCCAGGTCTCGGTACCGGCTTCGATACGGCCGATCAGCGTGCCGCTGGAGCTCTGCAGTACCATGGGGCCGCCGGCCAGTGCGCCGAAGATGCCGATGGTCATCACCAGCGGAATCAGGATTTGCATGGAGGTGACGCCGAAGTTACCCAGGCCGGCGTTCATGCCCAACGCATAGCCCTGCTGCTTCTTGGGGAAGAAGGTCGAGATGTTGCTCATCGAGGCGGCGAAGTTGCCGCCGCCGATGCCGGAGAGCAGCGCCAGGGCCTGGAACACCCAGAACGGCGTGTCGGGGTTCATCAGCGCGACCCCGGTGCCGAAGGCAGGGATCATCAGCAGCGAGGTGGTCAGGAACACGGTGTTGCGCCCGCCGGCAATGCGGATCATGAACGAGGCGGGAATGCGCAGGGTGGCACCGGCCAGGCCGGCGATCGCGGTCAGCATGAACAGCTGGTCGACGGCGAAGGGGAAGCCCAGGTTCTGCATCTGGGTGGTGATCATGCCCCACATCATCCATACCGCGAAGCCCATCAGCAGGCTGGGGATGGAGATCCACAGGTTGCGCGAGGCGATCTTCTTGCCCTCGCTCTCCCAGAACTGTTCGTTTTCAATGTCCCAGTGTTCGATATCGGCGTTTCTGCCTTTCTTGCCGGTATCGAAGTTGCCGAGATCGGCACTCGATTTAGCCATGACGTTTCCCCTCGTGGTTCCGCTGATCCCGAGTTGCGGCGGCCGGCCTGACCGGGATCAATTCAGGTTGGTTGAGGCAAAGATACGCCGCGTAAAGAAGCGGCGAAACCGCCCTAAATGGCAGAAAAAACAGCGGAATACCTCTTGAGGGGTAGCGGGGGTAGGCGCGTAACTTATTGTTATCTATCGTCTCGTTCGGGGCGTAAGAAAAGAAAAAGGCGCCCTGCCGGCGCCTGAAAGTCTTTGGAGGTATCCACACAGAGCCGGCCTTGCCAGGCCGGCCCTTTCCCGGCTAGCGGTCGATGCCTTCCTGCACGGCCCACACCGCGGCTTCCACCCGTGAACGCAGGTTGAGCTTCTTCAACAGGTGCTTGACGTGCACCTTCACCGTGCCTTCGGTGATATCGAGCTTGCGGGCGATCAGCTTGTTGGAGAGCCCGGCAGCCAGCTCGCGCAGGATCTCGCGTTCGCGCTGGGTGAGGCTGTGGATGTCCGGCGAGGCCGGCGCCGTGCGCTGGTTGCGCAGCGCCTCGGCGAGTAGGGCAGTGAGGCTCTCGCTCACCACCATGCGGCCCAGTGCCGCCTGGCGCAGCTGGCGCACCATCTCTTCGGGCTCCATGTCCTTGAGCAGGTAGCCGTCGGCGCCGCCGCGCAGGGCGGCCACCAGATCCTCCTCGTGATCCGATACGGTAAACATCACAATGCGCCCGGCGAAGCCCGACTCGCGCAGGGCTTTCAGGGTCTGGATGCCGTCCATGCCCGGCATGTTGAGGTCGAGCAGGATCATGTCCGGGTCGAGCTCGGCGGCCAGGTGGACGCCCTGCTGCGGCTCGCCGGTGTCGCCGATCAGCTCGAGGTCGTCCTCCAGCTCCAGCAGCTGGGACACGCCGCGGCGCAGCAGCGGGTGGTCGTCGATGATCAGGATACTGGCGGGGGTCTCGTTGGCTGACTGGCCCATGGTTTCTCAGTTTCCTTGCTCGTGTAGGGGAGTGGCCACGGCATGCTGCCGTGCGATCAGGCGTGCGGTCTGGGGGGTGAAGATCACTTCCACGCAGGTGCCCCCCTGCGCACGGTTGGTCAGGCGCAGCTCGCCGCCCAGGGTGTGGGCACGGTCGCGCATGATGATCAACCCATAGTGCATGGGCGGTGAGTCGTCGTGTGCCAGGCCGATGCCGTCGTCTTCGATGCGCAGCACGATGCGGGCGTTGAGGAAGGCGACCGTTACGGCGGCCCAGTGCGCCTCGGCGTGCTTATGGATGTTGCTCAGCGACTCGCGGGCGATCTGCAGCACGTGAATCTCTTCGTTGGGGTTGAGCAGGTGGGGCGGCACATCGTAGCGCAGCTCCACCGGGGCGCCCATGCGCTCGGAGAACTCGGCCGTGGTCTGCTGCAGCGCCGACTGCAGTCCGGGCCCCTCGAGCTTGAGACGGAAGGTGGTGAGCAGCTCGCGCAGCTGGCGGTAGGCGCTGTTGAGTCCGGTGCGCAGTTCGTCGAACACTGCCGCCTGCATCTCCTTGGGGGCATCCTTGGCCTGCATGCGTTCGAGCCTGGCTACCTGCATCTTTAGGTAGGAGAGCGACTGCGCCAGCGAGTCGTGCAGTTCGCGGGCGATGATGGTGCGCTCGTTCATCAGCGAGACCTGCTGCTCCTCCTCGATACGCCGCTGCAGGTACACGGCGGTGGCCAGCTGGTCGGCCAGGGCATTGAGCAGCCGGCGCACGCTGTCGGAGAGCGGTTGCTCCTTGGGGTACCACACTTCCAGGGTGCCGAGGAGCACTTCGCCGACGCTGACCGGCAGCAGCAGGCATTCGCCGCCCTCGGTCTCGCGTAGGTGAATGGGACGGTTGTCGATCAGGCAGGCGTGGCAGTCGTGGTCGCGGCAGTAGTCGGGGCGCCGCGCCGCATGGGTGGCGAGAATCGGAATCTGGCGATCGCCATGGGGGTCGTTGAGCGACAGCCGGATGGGGCCGATCTCGAGCAGTTTTTCGACCTGGCGCAGCATCGGCGCGGCGCTGGCGCACAGGTCGTTGCCGCCGCCGTAGAGCGAGCGGCTTTCGTCGTGCAGCACCTGCATCACCTGGCTGTTGCGCTCCAGTTCCTGGGTCTTGCGCTTCACCCGCGCCTCGAGCTCGGCATAGCTGGCGCCCAGCTCCTCGGCCATGGTGTCGAAGGTGCGGCCGAGCATGGCCAGCTCGTCGCTGCCGTCGAGCCGGGTGCGGTGGGTGAAGTTGCGCCTGGCGGCCTCGCGCGCCAGCACCATCAGATGGCGCAGCGGTGCCACCAGGTTGTGGCGGATGTCGTACAGGGCGATGGCCACGATCACGGCGGTCAGGCCGAGGAATAGGATCTGCAGCGCGCTGAGCAGGCGGATCTTGGCCTCGGTGTTCTGCTCGAGCTGATTGACCATCCTGTCGATGTCGTTGACCAGGCCATCCAGGGCGCGATTGAGCTGGTCGACCCGCACGTACTGGCTGGTCAGGGTCTGGGCCACCTCGGGGGCGAGCTCGTTGTGCCAGCGCATCAGTACCAAGCGGTACTGCTTGCGCAGCTCATGCGCTTCGGAAATGGGAATGGCAGCGATCAGCTCGGGTTTCTCCAGGCGTTCCTCGAAGCGCTGCATGAGCACGCGAATCTCGGCCTGCTGTTCCCACGAGGGGGTGCGCTCGTAGCGCTGCAGGGCAGCCACGATCTGGTAGGTGTTCATGCGCAGCGAGCCGGCCACGTTGAGCGCTGCGGCGTCGCCGCGGCTGCCGCCGGCCACCGCCATGGTCACCACGATGCTGATCAGGGCCATGGCGCTGATCGCCAGCAGTGAAGCGACGATGCGAGCCACCAGGGAGCGTTGCAGCAGTTTCATCGCAGCGTGTCGTCTCCGGTCGAGGGGAAGGGCCACTATACCTCAGAGGGTAGCCGCTGTACGCCGTCGGATAGGCGCTTTGCGTTACCCCAAAGGGGTACCTCCCATGCCCTTTTGACGCTATAGGCGAGGGGGAACGAGAATCTCTTCGACCCTCTCAAGAGACCACCGTTCATGACGTCTGTCGGAAAGGGCGCCACGGCGGACCTGCAGGGTGACTATCGTGCGCTGGTGGTGGTGCTATTGTCGCCGCTGGCCTTCGCCCTGGTCTTCGCCAGCTGGACCATCTTCGCCGTGCTCGGTATCGAGCTGAAACGGCTGCTGCACTTCGGCGAGGTGCAGTTCGCCTTACTGCTGGCCGTGCCTATGCTGACCGGCGGCCTGGCGGCGCTGCCCATGGCGGCGCTGGCGCGGCGCGTGGGCGGGCGGCGGGTGATGATCGGCTGCCTGCTGCTGATCTGCCCCTTCCTGTGGGGCATTGCCTATTCCCAGAGCTACTGGAACTTCCTGCTGGCCGGCACGGGCCTGGGCCTGGGGGCGGGTTCGTTGGCCGCCGGGCTGATCTACGTCGCCTCGCTGTGCCCGCGCCGCCATGCGGGGCTCGCCCTGGGCCTCTACGGCGCCGGCATGCTGGGGGCCGGACTCACCTACTTCATGCTGCCGCTGATCAGCCAGGCCTACGGCTGGCCCATGGCGCCCAAGCTCTACCTGCTGCCGGTGCTGCTGGTAGCGCTGCTGCTGTGGGTATTTGCCGAGGATGCGCCGCGCGCCGTGCGCCTTGCGCCGCAGGACGAGCTTGACGAGGACGAGGCAGCTGAAGGCGCTGTTCGGGCGGTGGCACGGCGGCTGCCGCCAGCCGCGGTGTGGCGGCTGGCGCTCTACTACAGTTTCTTCTTCGGCGCCTTCGTGGCGCTGGCGCTGTGGCTGCCGGGCTATCTGGCGGCCCAGTACCAGCTTCCGCTCAAGGTGGCGGCGCTGTGGGCGCTGGCCTTCACCCTGCCCGGCGGGATCGGGCAGATTGTCGGCGGCTGGCTGGCCGATCGGCGCGATTTCCGCGACCTGCGCTGGTGGGTCAGCGCCTGCGTGATGGTGTGTCTATTCCTGCTCTCCTACCCCGACTTCACCATGCAGATCCATGGCGTGCATGGCGATATTGCGCTGCGCTTCTCCATGCCGCTGGTCGGCTTCGCCCTGCTGCTGGCGATCATGGGGCTGGCCATGGGGATCGGCAAGGGTAGCCTGATGTGCCTGCTGCACCGCGAGTACGGCGACGACATGGTGCGCTCGGGCGGCCTGGCGCTGGCCCTGGGCGGACTGTTCGCCGCGCTGCTGCCGATGATGTTCGTGCTCGGCAACGAGTGGATCGGCGTGCGCACCGCCGGCTTCATGTTCCTCTACGCGGCGCTGGCCGTGTGCATGCTGGTGATGCTGTGGGATCCCGGTTCGCATGCGCCCGCCCGCCTGCCGCCTCCTGCCCGGGGGAGCTAACCCCCTTCGGCGGCCCACCTATCACCTTGGGGGTAGACAGGGTGTATATGGAGGTAACCTGGCAGTAATCCTCGCTTCGATCCCCCAGAATCCTCTCCAAGAACCTGCCCTGGCGGTCGTGTAAGACACACAGCGCGGCACGGCAGGCGGGGTGGCCCGGGTGGCCACGCATCACTTCAAGGAGCCTGGAGATCGACCATGAGTCACTTCTTAGATCGGCTGAATTTTTTCCGCAAAGCCCGCGAGCCCTTCGCCAACGGTCACGGCGAGACGCGTGAGGAGTCGCGTGGCTGGGAAGACGGCTACCGGCAGCGCTGGCAGCACGACAAGGTCGTGCGTTCCACCCATGGCGTGAACTGCACCGGCTCCTGCAGCTGGAAGATCTACGTCAAGAACGGCCTGGTGACCTGGGAAACCCAGCAGACCGACTACCCGCGCACCCGCCCGGACCTGCCCAACCACGAGCCGCGTGGCTGCCCGCGTGGCGCCAGCTACTCCTGGTACATGTACAGCGCCAACCGCCTCAAGTACCCGCTGATCCGCAAGCCGCTGCTCAAGCTGTGGCGCGAAGCCAAGCAGCAGCACGGCGATCCGGTCGACGCCTGGGCCTCCATCGTCTCCGATCCGGCCAAGACCAAGCAGTACAAGCGTGCCCGCGGCATGGGCGGCTTCGTGCGCGCCAACTGGGATGAGCTCAACGAGCTGATCGCCGCCTCCAACGTCTACACCGCCAAGCAGTTCGGCCCCGACCGCATCATCGGCTTCTCGCCGATCCCTGCCATGTCGATGGTCAGCTACGCCGCGGGCAGCCGCTACCTGTCGCTGATCGGCGGCGTCTGCATGAGCTTCTACGACTGGTACTGCGACCTGCCGCCGGCCAGCCCCCAGACCTGGGGCGAGCAGACCGACGTGCCGGAATCGGCCGACTGGTACAACTCCGGCTACATCATCGCCTGGGGGTCCAACGTGCCCCAGACCCGGACCCCGGACGCCCACTTCTTTACCGAAGTGCGCTACAAGGGCACCAAGACCGTCTCCATCACCCCGGACTACGCCGAAGTCTCCAAGCTCACCGACGAGTGGCTGTCGGTCAAGCAGGGCACCGACGCCGCGCTCGGCATGGCCATGGGCCACGTCATCCTCAAGGAGTTCCACCTCGAGAAGCCCAGCGCCTACTTCACCGAGTACGTGCGCAACTACTCCGACATGCCCTTCCTGGTCGAACTGGAAGCGCGTGAGGACGGCAGCTTCGTGCCCGGCAAGCAGCTGCGTGCGGCCGACTTCGCCGACAACATGGGCCAGGACAACAACCCCGAGTGGAAGACCGTGGCGTGGGACGAGACCCGCGACCAGCTGGTCGTGCCGCGCGGTTCCATCGGTTTCCGCTGGGGCGAAGAGGGCAAGTGGAACCTCGAGCCGCGCGATGCCGACGGTGAAGAGATCAAGCCGCTGCTGACCCTGGCCGAGAGCCATGACGACGTGGCCAAGGTCGCCTTCCCCTACTTCGGTGGCATCGCCCACGAGCATTTCGACCACGTGGCCGGCAACGAGCTGCTGTTCCACAGCCTGCCCGCCAAGCGCCTGAAGAAGGCCGACGGCACCGAGATCCTGGCCGTCACCGTGTTCGACCTGATGTGCGCCAACTACGGCATCGACCGCGGCTTCGGTGAGGACGACGGCGCCACCTCCTACGACCAGGTGCGCCCCTACACCCCGGCCTGGCAGGAGAAGATCACCGGCGTGCCCGCCGAGCAGGTCGCCCGCATCGCCCGTGAGTTCGCCGACAACGCCGACAAGACCCGTGGTCGCAGCATGGTCATCGTGGGTGCCGCGATGAACCACTGGTACCACATGGACATGAACTACCGCGGCCTGATCAACATGCTGGTCATGTGCGGCTGTATCGGCCAGAGCGGCGGCGGCTGGGCCCACTACGTGGGTCAGGAGAAGCTGCGCCCGCAGACCGGCTGGACCCCGCTGGCCTTCGGCCTCGACTGGCAGCGTCCGCCGCGTCACATGAACTCCACCTCCTTCTTCTACAACCACTCCTCCCAGTGGCGCTACGAGAAGCTCGAGGTCAAGGAGATCCTGTCGCCGCTGGCCGATGCCAGTCAGTACACCGGCAGCCTGATCGACTTCAACGTGCGCTCCGAGCGCATGGGCTGGCTGCCCTCGGCGCCGCAGCTCGGCACCAACCCGCTGCGCCTGGCCAAGGCCGCCGAGGCTGCCGGCATGTCCACCAAGGACTACGCCGTCGCCCAGCTCAAGAGCGGTGAGCTGGCGTTTGCCGCCGAGGATCCGGATAACGAGCAGAACTTCCCGCGCAACCTGTTCGTGTGGCGCTCCAACCTGCTGGGCAGCTCGGGCAAGGGCCACGAGTACATGCTCAAGTACCTGCTGGGCACCCGTCACGGTATCCAGGGCAAGGACCTGGGCGAAATCGGTGGCCAGAAACCGGAAGAGGTCAAGTGGCACGACGAGGCGCCGGAAGGCAAGCTCGACCTGGTGGTCACGCTCGACTTCCGCATGTCCTCCACCTGTCTCTACTCCGACGTGGTGCTGCCGACGGCCACCTGGTACGAGAAGAACGACCTCAACACCTCGGACATGCACCCGTTCATCCACCCGCTGACCGCGGCCACCGACCCGGCGTGGGAGTCGCGCAGCGACTGGGATATCTACAAGGGCATCGCCAAGGCGTTCTCTGAGGTGTGCGTGGGTCACCTGGGCGAGGAGACCGACCTGGTCACCCTGCCGCACCAGCACGACTCCCCGGCCGAGCTGGCCCAGCCTGAGGTCAAGGACTGGAAGAAGGGCGAGTGCGAGCCGATCCCCGGCAAGACCATGCCGGCGCTGATCGAGGTCAAGCGCAACTACCCCGAGACCTACGAGCGCTTCACTTCCATCGGGCCGCTGCTCGAGACCATCGGCAACGGCGGCAAGGGCATCGCCTGGAACACCGAGTCCGAGGTCGAGCTGCTCGGCAAGCTGAACTATCGCAAGACCGAAGGGCCGCACAAGGGCCGGCCGAAGATCGAGACCGCGATCGACGCCGCGGAGATGATCCTGACCCTGGCGCCGGAAACCAACGGCCACGTGGCGGTCAAGGCGTGGGGTGCGCTGTCCAAGATCACCGGACGCGACCACACCCACCTGGCGGTGAACAAGGAAGAGGAGAAGATCCGCTTCCGCGACATCGTCGCCCAGCCGCGCAAGATCATCTCGAGCCCGACCTGGTCCGGCCTGGAAGACGAGCACGTCTCCTACAACGCCGGCTACACCAACGTGCACGAGCTGATTCCGTGGCGCACCGTGAGCGGCCGTCAGCAGTTCTACCAGGATCACCCCTGGATGCGCGCCTTCGGCGAGAGCCTGCTGACCTATCGTCCGCCGATCAACACCAAGACGATCACCGGCTTTGCGATGCCGGAGGACAACGGCAACCCGACCAAGGCGCTGAACTGGATCACGCCGCACCAGAAGTGGGGCATCCACTCCACTTACAGCGACAACCTGCTGATGCTGACCCTGAACCGCGGCGGCCCGGTGGTGTGGATGTCGGAGAATGACGCCCAGGAGATCGGCATCGAGGACAACGACTGGATCGAGCTGTTCAACGCCAACGGCGCCATCACCGCTCGTGCCATCGTCAGTCAGCGGGTCAAGGACGGCATGGTGATGATGTACCACGCCCAGGAGCGCCAGGTGAACGTGCCGGGCTCCGAGGTCACCAAGACCCGTGGCGGCATGCATAACTCCGTGACCCGGGTGTGCCCGAAGCCGACCCACATGATCGGCGGCTACGCGCAGCTTTCCTACAGCTTCAACTACTACGGCACCGTTGGCTCCAACCGCGATGAATTCGTCCTCATCCGCAAGATGAAGAACGTCGACTGGCTGGATGGCGAAGGCAACGACAGCGTTCAGGAGACCGTGAAATGAAGATTCGTTCCCAGGTAGGCATGGTCCTCAACCTCGACAAGTGCATCGGGTGTCATACCTGCTCGGTCACCTGCAAGAACGTCTGGACCAGCCGTGAAGGCATGGAGTATGCCTGGTTCAACAACGTCGAGACCAAGCCCGGTATCGGCTATCCCAAGGAGTGGGAGAACCAGGAGAAGTGGAAGGGTGGCTGGATGCGCCGCCGCGACGGTAAGATCGAGCCGCGCATTGGTGGCAAGTGGCGGGTGCTGGCGAACATCTTCGCCAACCCCGACCTGCCGGTGATCGACGACTACTACGAGCCGTTCGACTTCGACTACCAGCACCTGCACACCGCCAAGCAGGGTGACCATCAGCCGGTCGCGCGCCCGCGGTCGCTGGTCTCCGGCGAGCGCATGAAGAAGATCGAGTGGGGCCCGAACTGGGAGGAGATCCTCGGTACCGAGTTCGCCAAGCGCCGCAAGGACATGAACTTCGAGAAGGTGCAGGCCGACATCTACGGCCAGTTCGAAAACACCTTCATGATGTACCTGCCGCGTCTGTGCGAGCACTGCTTGAACCCGGCGTGCGTGGCCTCGTGCCCGTCCGGCGCGATCTACAAGCGGGAAGAGGACGGTATCGTCCTGATCGACCAGGACAAGTGCCGCGGCTGGCGGATGTGCATCTCCGGCTGCCCGTACAAGAAGATCTACTACAACTGGAAGACCGGCAAGTCCGAGAAGTGCATCTTCTGCTACCCGCGCATCGAGGCGGGCATGCCGACCGTATGCTCCGAGACCTGCGTGGGCCGCATCCGCTACCTCGGCGTGCTGCTGTACGATGCCGACCGCATCGAGGAAGTGGCGAGCTCGCCGGACGTGCGCGACCTCTATCACCGCCAGTGCGAGATCTTCCTCGATCCGCACGACCCGAAGGTGATCGAGCAGGCCAAGCGCGACGGCATCACCGACAACGTGATCAAGGCCGCCCAAGAGAGTCCGGTCTACAAGATGGCCATGGACTGGGGGCTGGCGCTGCCGCTGCACCCCGAGTACCGCACGCTGCCGATGGTCTGGTACGTGCCGCCGCTCTCGCCGATCCAGTCCGCCGCCGAGGCCGGCAAGATCGAGTACGACGGTGTGCTGCCCAAGATCGAGTCGCTGCGCATCCCGGTACGCTACCTGGCCAACATGCTCACCGCCGGTGAGGAAGAGCCCGTGGTGCTGGCGCTCAAGCGGCTGATGGCGATGCGCGTCTACATGCGCAACAAGCACGTCGAAGGCAAGATCGACACCAGCGTGCTCGACGCCGTGAACCTTAGCGAAGCCCAGGTGGAAGAGATGTATCGCTACCTGGCCATCGCCAACTACGAGGATCGCTTCGTGATCCCGACCAGCCACCGCGAGATGGCCACCGAAGCGTTCCCCGAGCGCGGCGGCTGCGGCTTCAGCTTCGGCGACGGCTGCCACGGCGAGAGCAAGCCGAGCCTGTTCAACGGCCGCAAGCAGACCAGCGCGCTGGTCAAGCCGGTAGACGTCTTCGATCCGAAGACCGGTGCCAAGGAGACTCACCATGGCTGATGCAGCCCTCAAGATGCCCCAGCCCGAGTTCGGCATGCTTAGCCTGCGCGTGCTGGCTCGCCTGCTGGACTACCCCACCGAGGCCCTCCAGGGGGCCGTCGGTGAGCTCGTCGAAGTCCTCGACCAGGAGCGCCGCCTGCCGGCGGCGCTGCGCGGCGACCTGATGAGCTGGTGCCAGCGCATCGCCGACGGCGACCTGCTCGAGCTGCAGTCCGAGTACGTGGCGCTGTTCGACAAGGGCCGCGCCCACTCGCTGCTGCTGTTCGAACACGTGCACGGCGAATCGCGCGACCGCGGCCAGGCCATGGTCGACCTGATCGACGAATACAAGGCCGCCGGCTTCGAGCTCGACGCCCGCGAGCTGCCCGACTACCTGCCGCTGTTCCTGGAGTACCTCTCCACCCGCAGCGACGACGAGATCGGCCGCTGGCTGGGCGAGATCCGCCACATCCTGGCGCTGCTCACCGCGCGCCTGGAGGATCGCGGAGTCGACTACGCGCTGGTGCCACGCGCACTGCTGGCGCTGGTCGGCGCCGAGGACGACGTGGAAGCCAGCCGTGAAGCGGTGAAGGGTGAGGCACGCGACGACACACCCGAGGCGCTGGACGCGGTATGGGAAGAGGAGGCGGTACGCTTCTCCGCCAAATCCGACGAGGACTGCGCGCTGCAGTCCGCCGAAGGCCGCCGCCTGGCAGAACGCAAAAAAGTGACGCACAGCGAGGCAGTCCGGGTACTGGATCCCGCCGCTGCCCCCGTGAGGCTTGAAGGAGACCGGTCATGACTTTTCTCGATAACCTGCTGTTCGGGCTTTACCCCTACCTGGCCGGCGCCGTGTTCCTGATCGGCAGCCTGATGCGCTACGATCATGGCCAGTACACCTGGAAGACCGGCTCAAGCCAGATGCTGACCAGCAAGAACATGCGCCTGGCCAGCAACCTGTTCCACGTCGGTATCATCGTGATCTTCTTCGGTCACCTGGCCGGCCTGCTCACGCCGCACTGGCTCTACAGCCCCTTCATCAGCGCCGGCACCAAGCAGGTCATGGCGGTGGTGGTCGGCGGCATCGCCGGCGTGATGTGTCTGGTGGGCGGCGCCATGCTGTTCCATCGTCGTCTGACCAACCCACGGGTTCGCGCCTCGTCCAGCCCCATGGACACCGTGATCATCGGTCTGCTGGTGGCCCAGGTCGCACTCGGCCTGCTCACCATCCTGCCGACCCTGGGCCACCTGGACGGCAGCAAGATGCTGCAGTTCTCCGGCTGGGCGCAGTCCATCGTCTACTTCCAGGGCGGTGCCGCCGCTCACCTGGAAGGCGTGAGCTGGATCTTCAAGCTGCACATTCTGGTAGGCCTGACCATCATCCTGGTCTTCCCCTTCACCCGTCTGGTTCACGTGTGGAGCGTGCCGATGGGCTACGTAGGGCGGCGCTACCAGATCGTTCGCCGCCGGGCCGGCGGGATCTGATCGGTAAGGCTGGCTGCGCCCGCTCCGCTTGATGAGCAATGGCACACCGCGGGTGCCGGGGGACAGGTGAACGAGGCGTTGACCTGGCCCCCGGGATCCCCCGGCCTGCCCTGGCAAGTTTTATTGAGGTGAATGACATGCAAATGATCGAGATCGCACAGCTGCCGGGCCGCTACTCACCGCCGCCCGTCAAGGTCGGGGGCAAGCCGATCGACGAGGAGAGCATCGCCCGCGAGATGCAGTACCACCCCGCGGCGACCGCAGACGAGGCGCAGCTCTCGGCTGCCCGCGCCTTGGTGGTTCGCGAGCTGCTGCGCCAGCGCGCCGTCGAGCTCGATCTGCTCTCGGCCGACGCAACTGGCGAAAGCGACCACGATGCCGCCATCGCGATGCTGCTCGAGCGTGAACTGGAGGTGCCGGAGCCCGAGGAAGAGGCCTGCCGCCGCTTCTTCGACGCCGACCCCGAGCGCTTCAGCGAGCCGACCCGCATCGCCGTTCGCCATATTTTGTTGGCCGCTGCCCCGGACGACGCCGAACGGCGCGATGCCCTGTATCGCCAGGGTCAGACGCTGATCGAAGAATTGACCGCCATCCCTGAACGTTTCACCGAATTCGCCATGCGCCACTCCGACTGCCCCTCCAAGAGCGAGGGCGGGGAGCTGGGCTGGCTGGCCCCGGGACAGACCGTGGCCGAACTCGATCGCGCCCTGCAGCACCTGCCGGAAGGGCTCCACGACCGCCCGCTGGCCTCGCGCTACGGCTGGCATGTGGTGATCGTCGACCAGCGCGACGAAGGCCGTCGCCTGCCCTTCGAGCAGGTGGCCGAGCGCGTCCGCCACACCCTGCGCGAACAGGCCACCCGCCGCGCCCTGCGCCACTACCTGTTGGCCCTGGAAGCGGAAATCGGCGTCGAGGGGATCGAGCTGGACGACGATGCCGCCGGCAGTCTGATGCAATAGCCCTCTGACGCAACAGGAGAACGCCCATGTCCCATGTCCATGCCGATACTCCCTTCGTGCCGCTCGGTATCGCCGTGCTGACCGTATCCGATACGCGCGGCTTCGACCGCGACGGCAGCGGCGACCTGCTCAGCGAGCGTCTTACCGAGGCAGGGCATGTCCTGGTCGACCGGCGCATCGTGCCCGACGATATCTATCGCATCCGTGCGGTAGTGTCGAAGTGGATCGTGCGCGACGACATCCAGGTGGTGCTGGTCAACGGCGGCACCGGCTTCACCAAGCGGGACACCACCCCCGAGGCGCTGTCGCCGCTGTTCGACCGGGCCGTGGACGGCTACGGCGAGCTGTTCCGCCAGCTTTCCTACGAGACCATCGGCACCTCCACGATTCAGTCGCGTGCCGTGGCGGGGGTGGCCAACGCCACCCTGGTGTTCTCCATGCCCGGCTCGCCCAAGGCGTGCGCCACCGCCTGGGACGGCATCCTCGCCGCTCAGCTCAATGCCCGCACCCGGCCGTGCAATTTCGTCGCCATGGTCATGCCCGAACAGCAGGCCTGCGCCAGCCGCAACGGTGCGCCTGACCACGGTCAAGGAGTACGCGCATGAGCTGTGCCAGCCTTGCCAAGGGTCTGCTCGATCTGGACGTAGCGCGGGCAAGGATGATCGCCGCTGCCGAGCCGGTGCGCGGCGAGGAGCGCATCGCCATCGAGCAGGCGGTCGGCCGCGTGCTGGCATGTGATATCGTGGCGCACCTGGACATGCCCGGTATCGACAACAGCGCGATGGACGGCTACGCCCTGCGTGTGGCGGAGCTGGGCGAGGCGGGCCTGCCGGTAGTGCAGCGCATACCTGCAGGGACCGGCGTCAAGGTGTTGCCGGAAGGCGGTTGCGCGCGCATCTTCACTGGCGCGCCGGTACCCGAAGGGGCCGACTGCGTGATTCCCCAGGAGCGGGTGCGGTTCGACGAAGCGGGCCGCGTCCACGTGATCGGCGAGGCCAAGCTAGGCGCCAACATCCGCCGGCGCGGCGAGGAGTACCGCGCCGGGCAGGCGCTGCTGCCGGCCGGCGCGACCCTGAACGCCGCGGCGCTGGCCATGCTGGCCAGCCAGGGGATTGCCGAGGTCGAGGTGCTGCCGCGACTCACCGTGGCGCTGCTCTCCACCGGCGATGAATTGATCGAACCGGGTGCACCCTATGCGCCCGGCAATGTCTACAACAGTAACCGGGTCATGCTGCAGGCGCTGCTCGAACAGCAGGGCTGCCGCGTGATCGATATGGGAATCGTGGCCGACACCCCCGAGGCGCTCCACGCGGCCTTCGTGTGCGCCCGCGACAGCGCCGACCTGGTGGTCTGCACCGGCGGCGTGTCGGTGGGTGAGGAAGACCACGTGCGCCCTGTGCTCGACGGGCTCGGCGGGCTGGTCTTCCACGGCGTGGCGATCAAGCCCGGCAAGCCCTTTGCCTTTGGCTACCTGGACGACGGGTCGCCGGAAGGGGTGCCCTTGATCGGCCTGCCGGGCAATCCCGTGGCCTCGCTGGTAGGGTGGCACCTGCTGGCCCGACCTTTCGTGCAGGGCTGCCAGGGGCGTACCGTCGGGCCACTACAACAATACAAAGTCCGCGCCGGCTTCTCGCGGCGGGGCAGCCCTGGGCGGCGTGAACTGCTGCGCGTCGTGCTTGACTGGCAGAATGGCCACCCGGTCGCCTTCCTGGCCGGCGGTCAGGGCTCCCATATGCTGCGCTCAGCCAGTGAGGCACACGGCTATCTGATGATGGCTGCCGATACCGACGTGGAGGAAGGACATGAATACCCCTATCTGCCCGCCGGACAGTTCGTCGATTGACCTGCTGTTCAAGCCCAAGCAGCTGCGCGAATTGATTCATGGTGTGTCCTGGCTCGGTGAGCCTGACGATGGCGAGATCACCTCGCTGCTGGAAGCGTCGTCGCTGATGACGCTGAAGAGCCGCGAATGGCTGTTTCGCCAGGATACGCCGGCTCACTGGCTCTATATCGTCATCAACGGAGCGGTGCGCCTGGCGCGCAGCACCTGCGACGGTCGCCTGGCTACCATCCGCTGCGTCGAGCGCGGCGGCACCCTGGGCGAGCTGAGCATGGTGTCGAGCGCCGGGGTCTACCTCTACTCCGCCGAGGCGCTGCGTCGCACCCACGTGCTGGCGCTGCCCGCCTCGCGCTGTCGCGAGATCATGGACCGTCAGCCGGCCTGTCGCGCCGAGTTCATGAGCCGCCTGGCGCTGGAGCTGACCGAGCGCCTCGAAGACCTGGCGCTGCTGACCCAGGCCGACGCCATGTCGCGGCTGGTCAGCTACATCCTGCGCCAGTTCCCGGCCAACCGTACCCGGATGCCGCGCGTGGTGCGTCTGTCGATCCCCAAGCGCTGGCTGGCCGCGCAGTTGGCGATGACGCCGGAAACCCTGTCGCGGCTGCTGGCCAAGCTGCGCGACAGTGGCGCCATCAGCATCGATCGTCAGCGCCTGCTGGTGCTTGACGAGCAGAAGCTGCGCGATGCCATGCTGGCGAACGACTAGGCCTCGCCCAGCGGCATGGGTGCACAGATTCTGCTGTCCAAGGGAGGCTGCATGCCCCGAACCGCCAACAAGCCCCGTACCCTGGTCTACTCCTGCTCCGGCTGCTCCGACGTGGCGCAGCTGGCCAACGCCGTGGCCGTGAAGCTCGACCATGCCGGCATCGCCGAGATGTCGTGCATTTCCGGGGTTGGGGGCGGCGTGCCGGGGCTGGTACGCACCGCCCGCTCCGGGCGGCCCATCGTCGCCATCGACGGCTGCCAGATGCACTGCGTCACCCACTGCCTGGCCAATGCCGGCGTGACCGCCACCGAGCACGTCAAGCTCTACGAGCAGGGCTTTCGCAAGCGGCGCGGCAAGACCTATGACGCCGATACCGTCGACGAGGTGGTGACGCAGGTGGGCAAGCTGATCGCCCGGCTGCCCATGGATGGCGCGGTCGCCGCGCCAACAGCCGAGACAACAGCCGAGGAGTCCCCATGTCGCTGATCGATGGCTTCGGCCGCGCCGTTCGCTACGTTCGCCTGTCGGTCACCGACCGCTGCGACTTCCGCTGCGTCTACTGCATGGCCGAGGAGATGACCTTCCTGCCCCGCGCCCGGCTGTTGACCCTGGAGGAGATCGCCACCCTGTCGCGGGCCTTCGTCGAACTCGGCGTGGAGAAGATCCGCCTGACCGGCGGCGAGCCGCTGGTGCGCCGCGGGATCGAAGAGCTGGTGGCCGAGCTCGGCGCGCTGCCCGGACTGCGCGACTTCGGCATGACCACCAACGGCGCCGGGCTGGTCAAGCACGCCCGCGCCCTGTACCGGGGCGGGCTCAAGCGGCTCAACGTCAGCCTCGACTCGCTCGATCCCGAGCGCTTTCGCGCCCTGACCCGCACCGGCGATCTCGCCAGGGTGATCGACGGCATCCGCGCCGCCCGGGAAGCCGGCTTTATGCGCATCAAGCTCAACGCGGTGATCCTCAAAGGCCGCAACGACGACGAAGTGCTCGACCTGGTGGAATTCGCTCGCGCCGAAGGCGTCGACATCAGCTTCATCGAAGAGATGCCGCTGGGCCAGAACATGAGCCACGACCGCGGCGAGACCTTCTGCTCGAGCGACGACGTGCGTGCCGCCATCGAGACACGCCATGCGCTGCTGCCCACCACCGAGTCCACCCTGGGCCCGTCGCGCTACTACCGCATGACCGACAGCGACTCGCGTATCGGCTTCATCTCGCCCCACAGCCACAACTTCTGCGCCGCCTGCAACCGCGTACGCGTGACCGCCGAGGGCCGCCTGCTGCTGTGCCTGGGCAACGAGCACTCCGTCGACCTGCGTGCGGTGATGCGCCGTCATCCGGGGGATCTCGAACGGCTCAAGGCCGCCATTGTCGCCGCCATGCAGAAGAAGCCCGAGCGCCATCACTTCACCACCGACGGCGACGTGCAGGTGGTGCGCTTCATGAACATGACGGGGGGCTAGGCGCCGACCCTCGCACGCTCGTTCTTGTAAGATGCGCCCGGTGCGGGCTAGCTTGGTGGGCAAAACGACTGCCCACCAGGAGACCCGCATGGCTGCCCCCTTCGACGAGCACGACCCGTACCTGTGGCTGGAAGAGGTCGAGGGCCAACGCGCCCTGGCCTGGGTCGAGCAGCGCAATGCCGAGAGCCAGGCCAGGCTCGCCGATGCGCCGGGCTTCACCGCGCTGCGCGACGACCTGCAGGCGATCCTCGAGGCCGACGACCGCATCCCCTTCGTGGTCAAGCGCGGCGAGCACTTCTATAACTTCTGGCAGGATCGCGACCATCCCCGCGGGCTGTGGCGGCGCACCACGCTCGAGGAGTACCGCAAGGCGCGGCCCGAGTGGGAGGTGCTGATCGACCTCGACGCGCTCAACGCCGAGGAGGGCGAGAACTGGGTGTGGCACGGCGCCCACTGCCTGCGCCCCGAATCGCCCGAGGCGCCCTGGCGCCACTGCCTGGTGTCGCTCTCCCGTGGCGGTGCTGACGCCGACGTCACCCGCGAGTTCGACCTGGTCGAGAAGCGCTGGGTCGAAGCGGGCTTCTACCGCCCCGAGGCCAAGGGCAGTTTGGGCTGGATTGACCATGACACGGTCTATGTCCAGACCGACTTCGGCGCAGGCTCGATGACCCGCTCCGGCTACCCGCGCATCGTCAAGCAGTGGCGGCGCGGCACGCCGATGGCCGACGCCGAGACGGTGTTCGAGGCCGAGCCCGACGACATGGCCGTGGGCGCCGCGCACGACGCCACCCCCGGCTTCCAGCGCGACTTCGTCAGCCGCGCCCGGGCCTTCTACGACAACGAGCTCTACCTGCGCCAGGCCGACGGCCGCCTCACCCGCATCGAGGTGCCCAATTCGGCCCATAAGCAGGTGCACCGCGAGTGGCTGATGGTCGAGCTGCGCGAGCCCTGGGAGGTGGCGGGCACCACCCATCCCGCCGGCGCGCTGCTGATCGCCGACTTCGACGCCTTCATGGGCGGCGAACGCGAGCTGCGCGTACTGTTCACCCCCACCGAACGCACCTCGCTCTCCGACGTCACCTGGACCCGCCGCCACCTGATCCTCAACGTGCTCGACGACGTCAAGCACCGGCTCACCGTGCTCACCCCGAGCGAAGGCCGGTGGCAACCCGAGCCGCTGGCGGGCGTGCCGACGCTGGGCAGCATCAGCGTGAGCGCGGTGGACGACGAGGAGAGCGACGAGGTGTTCGTCATCGTCAGCGACTACCTCACGCCGACCACGCTGCTGCACGGCCGGGTCGGCGGGGCGCTGGAAACGCTCAAGCAGGCCCCGGCGCTGTTCGACGCCGAGGGGCTCGAGGTGACCCAGCACTTCGCCACCAGCCGCGACGGCACGCCGATTCCCTACTTCCAGGTGGCGCGACGCGACCTCGAGCCCAGCGGCGCGCATCCGACTCTGCTCTACGGCTACGGCGGCTTCGAGGTGCCGCTGCTGCCCGGCTACAGCCCCGGGGTGGGGCGCGCCTGGCTCAGCCAGGGCGGCGTCTACGTGGTGGCCAACATCCGCGGCGGCGGCGAGTACGGCCCGCGCTGGCACCAGGCGGCGCTGCGCGAGAAGCGCCACAAGGCGTTCGAGGACTTCGCCGCGGTGGCAGAGGATCTCATCGAACGCGGCGTCACTTCAGCGCGGCGGCTGGGCGTCCAGGGCGGTTCCAACGGCGGCCTGCTGGTGGGCAACATGCTCACCCGCTACCCGCGGCTGTTCGGCGCCGTGGTGTGCCAGGTGCCGCTGCTCGACATGCGCCGCTATCACTTGCTGCTGGCCGGCGCCTCGTGGATGGCCGAGTACGGCGACCCCGAGAGCGACGACTGGCAGTTCCTGCACGATGTCTCGCCCTACCACAACCTCGATCCCGCGGCCCACTACCCGCCCATGCTGCTGATGACCAGCACCCGCGACGACCGCGTCCACCCCGGCCACGCGCGCAAGATGATGGCGCGCATGAGCGAGCAGGGGCATCGGGTGCTCTATTACGAAAACATTGAAGGCGGCCACGGCGGCGCGGCTGACAACCGCCAGCGCGCCCATATGCAGGCGCTGGCCTTTACCTTTCTCTGCCAGACGCTGGCAGAAGGCTCGCCTGAGCCGTCGTGACTGTTGCGCTGCTTTTGCGTTCTTCCCTCTGGGTTGCTTGCGCGGTGGTTATCTCCTGCAGCACCTCGTCGGCCTTGCCGATCTCCCTGGGGACTTCTTCCGACTGCAGCGCCCAGCTGCGCCGAACGCACCGTACATAACTGTGCCGGAATGGGAGGGCAAGCTGTCATGCCCCTCAGCGCCGCGGTATACCGACACGCCGCCCGGCGGCTTCCGGCCAGCTGCCGGCCTCGGTACAGGGCAGGCCATCGAGCGCGGCAGCGACATCGGGTGGGAAGGGCGCGGGGCGGTGACTCTGCGTATCGATGCCCATCAGCATCTGTTCGCTGGTGGCTAGCGTTTCACCGGCTTCGTCGTGCATGGCAAAGAAGAGATGCAAGCGTTTGGCATCGCGGTCGAGCAGGGTCACCGTCACCTCGAGTGGCTGGCCCTCGTGGGCTTCACGGCGGTAGCAGAGATGGGTCTCGAGGGTGAAGAGCGTGTAGCCAAGGCGCTCGCGGCCCGCCGCGTCCAGACCGACCCGCACCATCAGGGTGTCCACCGCCAGGGAGAAGACTCGGGCGTACTCGGCGTCATTCATATGGCCGTTGTAGTCGACCCAGGCCGGGGCGACGCAGGTGCTCAGTATCACCATCAGTTACCTTCCTCCAGGCCATCCGCTTTCGGCCAGTATTCTGAACCAGGCCGAGCAGTACAACCCAGCACGTCGCCCCGACGACAGCCGAATTCGGTTTCTGGTCTTGCGCCCGGCATGACGGGGCAGCGAGGTTGCAATGGCCACCCACCTGGGTAGTAAGAAATGCAACTGAGATAGCCACCGCTATGCAAGGCGATTATTTACAATAGGCGAGCCTAGGTGGTGTACAACAGTCAGAGAGCGGACCCTGCGCTGGAGCCCTATGGTGGGAGTGATCGACGTACAAGGAGTGGCACGGGTCGGTCGAATACAGGTGGTGCCGGAAGATAAGCTATTAGCTGCCTATCGGGAGTACGAGATCGATGATGAGACGTTGCACCGAGTCTGCGAGTGGCCCATCCCCCAGTGCGGCAGTCAGGCTTGCTGATGACGGTGTGTACCTGTCGCGCCCTACCGAGGTGAGGCCCCTCTCCGTGGGTTTCGTGCTGCTGCACCGCTTCACGCTGCTGCCCTTCGCGGCCTTCGTCGACTGCCTGCGCCTGGCCGCCGACGAGGGGGATCGCAGCCGCCAGCTGCGCTGCCACTGGACCTTCATGACCAGCCAGGGGCAGGAGGCTCACTCCAGCTGTGGCGCTACCATCTCGCCCTGCGAGACCTTTCGGAACCCCACCGGGTTCGACTATATCGTGGTGATCGGCGGCGTGCAGGACGAGCGGGATCGGCCTGACACCGTCGCGCTGGCCTACCTGCGCCAGGCGGCGAGCGCCGGGGTGCCGCTGGTGGGGTTGTGCACGGGTGTCTTTGCCTTGATCCAGGCGGGGGTGATGAAAGAGCGTCGCTGCTGCGTCAGCTGGTACCATCACCGCGACTTGGTGCAGCGCTTTCCCACCATCCAGCCGGTAGCCGACCGGCTGTTCGTCGATGACGGCGACCGGCTCACCTGTGCGGGCGGGGCGGCGGCGGCCGACCTGGCCGCCTATCTGGTCGAGCGTCATCTAGGCAAGGCCTGGGCGATGAAGAGCCTGAACATCATGCTGCTCGATGAGGGCCGCAAAGGTACCCACCCCCAGCCCCAGCCGGTGGTGTTCGGCAAGATCGAGGATCGCCTGGTGCGCCGCGCCATCGCCGTGCTCGAGCAGCATCTGGGCGAGGCGATTTCGATGGAGGCGCTGGCCGAGCGGGTGGGTACCTCGCGCCGCAACCTGGAGCGTCGCTTTCGCGAGACGCTGGGCGTGGGCCCTCAGAAGTTCGCCCGCGACCTTCGCCTTCGCTATGGCGTGTGGCTGCTCCACTATACCGGCAAGAGCATCACCGAGATCGGCGAGCGCTGCGGCTTCGCCGACACCGCCCACTTCTCACGCCATTTCCGCACCGCCTTCAGCATGACGCCTTCGGAAATGCGCAAGCGCGCCGGTGAGCCCGGCAGCGACCGGGTCGACCCCTTCTTCCTGCATGTCGAGAGCCGCCCGGGGCTGTAAGGCTTATGCGGTGGGCTTGGCGGCGGTAGGCGCCGTTTCAAGGCGATCCGCCAGCCGCTGAGCGGCGCGCCGGGCCAAGGGCTCGAGCTGGGTGTTCTCCTCTGCCAGGCTGGCGATCAGGCGCCGCTTCATGGGCCGGGCCCAGAACTTCTCCAGGTGGTTACAGATGCTCGCCACGGCCTCCTCCTCGTCCCGGCCGCCACTCAAATTGGCGGCGATCTGGTTGGCCATGCGTACCAGGTGCGTGTCGTGGTGCAGTGACATTCTCGATTCCTCAGCCATGAGCCCGGATCGCCGCGGGGGCGGCGGGGCGGTGATAGATCAGGTGGCGGCCCGGTCGGGCGAAGCCCACCAGCAGCAGGTCGGCCGCCCGGGCCTGCTCCACCGCCAGCGCCGTGGCGGCCGAGACCGCCACCAGGGCACCGATGCCGACGCTGGCGCTCTTGTGCACCATCTCGTAGCTGGCGCGGCTGGAGATCAGGGCGAAACCTTCTGCAGTGGGCCCGCCGCGGCGGGCCAGGGCGCCGATCAGCTTGTCCAGGGCGTTGTGGCGCCCCACGTCTTCGCGCACCAGTTGGATCTGCCCGCTTGCGTCGCACCAGGCGGCGCCATGGGTCGCGCCGGTAAGGGCTTGCAGCGGTTGGTGCTCGGCCAGCTGCGCCAGCGCGCGCTGGATGGCGGCGTCGCCGAGGGCCGGTGCCGTGACCCGCGGGATCGGGCGAATCGCCTGCGCCAGGGCCTCGGTGCCGCACAGGCCGCAGCCGGTGCGCCCGGCCAGGCTGCGGCGCCGGGCCTTGAGGGCCGCCAGCCGCTGGCTGCTGATGGTCAGCTGCACCGCCAGGCCATGCGTCTCCTCGCCGACCTCCAGGTCATAGCACTCGCGGGGGTGGTCGATGATCCCCTCGGAGAGGCTGAAGCCCAGGGCGAACTCCTCCAGATCGGCGGGCGTGGTCATCATTACCGCATGAGAGACGCCGTTGTAGACCAGGGCCACCGGGACCTCCAGGGCCAGGGTATCCTCCTGGGCGTCGCCGTACCCGCCGCTGGTGCCGCGGCGAACCTCCACCGAATAGCGGGCCAGGGCGGCTTGCGGCCGGGACGCCCCGCCGGGTGTTGTCATCGGACGGCACACCGTGCTCATGGCGCTGCCCCACGCGGTGCCGCTTCGGCCAGGTGGCCGCGCTGGGCCCGATCAAAGTCGGCGAAGCGGCGCTGCCAGGCGGAGGGCTGGCTGACTTTCTCCACCTGCACCGCTGTTACCTTGTACTCCGGGCAGTTGGTGGCCCAGTCGGAGTTATCGGTGGTGATGACGTTGGCACCGCTGCCCGGGTGGTGGAAGGTGGTATAGACCACGCCTGGCTGCATGCGCTCGCTGAGTCGGGCGCGCAGCACCGTCTGGCCTGAGCGGCTGGTGATGCCTAGCCAATCGCCGTCGCGGATGCCGCGCAGCTCGGCGTCGGCGGGGTGTAGCTCCAGCACGTCCTCGTCGTGCCACATCTGGTTGTCGGTGCGTCGGGTCTGGGCACCGACGTTGTACTGGGAGAGGATCCGCCCGGTGGTCAGCAGCAGGGGGTAGCGGCGGTTGGTGCGCTCCTCGGTGGCCACGTATTCGGTGATGGCGAAGCGCCCGCGGCCGATGGGGAAGGTCTCTGCGTGCAAGGTCGGGCTGCCGGTGGGGTGGGCGTCGTTGCACGGCCACTGCAGGCTGCCATGGGTTTCGAGTCGCGCATAGCTGACCCCGGCGAAGCTCGGCGTGAGGCGGGCGATCTCATCCATGATCTCTGATGGGTGGCCATAGTTCATGGGATAACCCAGCGCGCGAGCCAGCTCCTGGGTCACCTCCCAGTCGGCCTTGCCGGCCAGCGGTGGCATCACCCGGCGCACCCGGTTGATGCGCCGCTCGGCGTTGGTGAAGGTGCCGTCCTTCTCCAGGAAGCTCGACCCCGGCAGCAGCACGTGGGCGTACTTGGCGGTCTCGTTGAGGAAGATGTCCTGAACGATCAAGCACTCTAGGGCGGAGAGCGCAGCCTCCACGTGCTGGGTGTTGGGGTCTGACTGGGCGATGTCCTCGCCCTGCACGTAGAGCGCCTTGAAGCTGCCCTCGATGGCGGCATCGAACATGTTGGGAATGCGTAGCCCCGGCTCATCGTCCAGGGTCACGCCCCAGGCGGCCTCGAAGCGCCCGCGGGCCACGGGGTCGGCCACGTGCTGGTAGCCGGGCAGCTCGTGGGGGAAGGAGCCCATGTCGCAGGAGCCCTGGACATTGTTCTGGCCGCGCAGCGGGTTCACTCCTACGCCCTCGCGGCCGAGGTTGCCGGTGGCCATGGCCAGGTTGGCGATCCCCATCACCATGGTGGAGCCCTGGCTGTGTTCGGTGACCCCCAGGCCGTAGTAGATGGCGCCGTTGCCGGCGCTGGCGTAGGTGCGCGCGGCGCGGCGCACCGCGGCGGCGGGCACCCCGGTGATCGACTCCGTCGCCTCGGGGGAGTGGCGCTCCTCACCGATGAAATCGCGCCAGGCCCGGTAGGCGGCGGTGTCGCAGCGGGCGGCGATAAAGTCGTGGTCCTCCAGGCCCTCGGCCACCACCACATGGGCCAAGGCATTGATCAGCGCCACATTGGTGCCCGGGCGTAGCGGCAGGTGCTGGGCATCCGCCAGGTGGGGAGTCTTGAGCAGATCGATGCGCCGCGGGTCGGCGACGATCAGCCTGGCACCCTGGCGCAGCCGCTTGCGCATCAGCGAACCGAACACCGGGTGGGCGTCGGTGGGGTTGGCGCCGATCACCAGGATGGCGTCGGCCTGCATCACCGAGTCGAACGTCTGAGTGCCGGCGGACTCACCCAGGGTGGTCTTAAGGCCGTAGCCGGTGGGTGAGTGGCAGACCCGCGCGCAGGTGTCGGTATTGTTGTTGCCGAAGGCGGCGCGCACCAGCTTCTGCACCAGATAGGTCTCCTCGTTGGTGCAGCGCGATGATGTGATGCCACCGACACTCTCGCGGCCGTACTTTGCCTGGATTGTCTTGAGCCGTTCGGCGGCAAAGGCAATCGCCTCTTCCCAGCCTACCTCACGCCAGGGCTGATCGATCGACTCGCGAACAAGCGGCGTAGTGATGCGGTCGGGATGAGTGGCGTAGCCGAAGGCGAAGCGCCCCTTGACGCAGGAGTGGCCGTGGTTGGCGTCACCACCCTTGTACGGCACCATGCGTACCAGCTGGTCGCCCTTCATCTGGGCCTCGAAGGAGCAGCCAACGCCGCAGTAGGCGCAGGTGGTCACCACACTGTGCTCTGGCTGGCCGGCATCGATGACGCTCTTCTCCATCAGCGTGGCGGTGGGGCAGGCCTGGACGCAGGCGCCGCAGGAGACGCACTCGGAGTCCATGAAGGCCTCGCCCTGGCCCGCGGTGACCTTGGAGTCGAAGCCGCGGCCGTCGAGGGTCAGCGCGAAGGTGCCCTGGACCTCTTCGCAGGCGCGCACGCAGCGCGAGCAGACGATGCATTTACTGGGGTCGAAGGTGAAGTAGGGGTTGGACTCGTCCTTCTCCGCCTGCAGATGGTTCTCACCCTCGAAGCCGTAGCGCACCTCGCGCAGCCCCACCGCACCGGCCATGTCCTGCAGCTCGCAGTCGCCGTTGGCCGGGCAGGTCAGGCAGTCCAGCGGGTGGTCGGAGATGTAGAGCTCCATGATGTTGCGGCGCAGCCGCGCCAGTCGCGCGTTCTGGGTGGTGACCCGCATGCCATCGGCCACCGGGGTGGTGCAAGCCGCGGGGGTGCCACGCCGCCCTTCCACCTGCACGGCACACAGCCGGCACGAGCCGAAGGCCTCCAGGCTGTCGGTGGCGCAGAGCTTGGGAATATTGATATCGGCCAGGGCCGCGGCGCGCAGCACCGAGGTGCCCGCAGGGACGCTGATCGTCACGCCGTCGATCTCAAGGCTCACCGGAGCGGCATCGGCGGCAGGGGAAGCGCCTGCGGCTAGGGTCGGATCGGGCGTGCCGAGGTCTTTGGAAAAAGCCTGGGCCTGCTGTCGGGGGTCGAAATGCTCGATCATGGTCAGCCTCCTTCCGCCGGGCGCCGGAAGTCGTCGGGGAAATAGGTCAGGGCGCTGCGCACCGGGAAGGGGGTCATGCCGCCCATGGCGCACAATGAGCCGTCCTCCATGGTGTCGCAGAGGTCATGAAGTAGGGCGAGGTTGGCCTCGCGGTCGTGATTTCCGCGAATACGGTCGAGCACCTCGACGCCGCGGGTCGAGCCGATGCGACAGGGGGTGCATTTGCCGCAGGATTCCACCTTGCAGAATTCCATCGAGAAGCGTGCTTGTTCGGCCATGTCGACGCTGTCATCGAACATCACCACGCCGCCGTGGCCGAGCACCGCACCGACCTCGGCAAAGGCCTCGTAGTCGAGCGGCAGGTCCCACTGGCTGGCGGGCAGATAGGCGCCCAGCGGGCCGCCTACCTGTACGGCGCGTAGCGGACGCCCGCTAGCGGTGCCGCCGCCGAATTCCTCCATCAGCTGGCGCAGGGTGGTGCCGAAGGCCAGCTCCACCAGTCCGCCGCGCTGGACGTTGCCGGCCAGTTGCAGCGCCAGGGTGCCCCGTGAGCGGCCCATGCCAACCTCGGCATAGGCCTCGGCTCCTTCGGCCAGGATGAAGGGCACCGCCGCCAGCGACAGCACGTTGTTGACGACCGTGGGGCGACCGAAGAGGCCTTCGATGGCCGGCAGCGGTGGCTTGAAGCGTACCAGGCCGCGCTTGCCCTCCAGGCTCTCGAGCAGCGAGGTCTCCTCGCCGCAGATATAGGCGCCAGCGCCCAGGCGCACCTCCAGGTGGAAGGCGCGGCCGCTGCCGCGGATGTCGTCGCCCAGGTAGCCGGTGGCCTCGGCGCGGGCGATGGCCGTGTCGAGAATCGCCTTGGCCAAGGGGTACTCGGAGCGCAGGTAGATATAGCCTTGGGTGGCTTCAACGGCGAGACCGGCAATGATCATGCCTTCGATCAGCATGAAAGGATCGCTCTCCATGACCAGGCGATCGGCGAAGGTACCGGAGTCGCCCTCGTCGGCATTGCAGACGATGTACTTCTGGTCCGCCGCGGTGTCGAGCACGGTTTGCCACTTGATGCCGGTGGGGAAGGCGGCGCCGCCGCGGCCTCGCAGCCCCGAAGCCTTGACCTCCTCGACCAGCGCCTGGGGAGTCTGCTGCAAGGCGATTTCGAGGCCGCGGAAGCCATCGTGGGCCAGGTAATCAGCGATGGAGAGCGGATCGGTGATCCCGGCGCGGGCGAAGGTGAAGCGCTGCTGGTGGGCGAACCAGGGCAGTGCCTCGGTGGCGCCCAGGGCCAGCGGATGACCGCTTTTGTCTGCCAGGCCCGCCTCGAGCCTGGCAGGATCGAGCAGACCGGCGTCGAGCAAGCCGGGAACGTCCTCGGCAACAACCGGCCCGAAGGCCAGGCGGCCGTTGGACGTTTCCACCTCCAGCAGGGGCTCCAGCCAGGCGGCACCACGCGAGCCGTTGCGTACCAGGGTGAAGGCCAGGCCCCGGGCGCGTGCCTCCCGCTCCAGGCGGGCGGCCACTTCATCGGCGCCCAAGGAGAGGGCAGTGGTATCTCGGGGCACGAAGACACGTAGGCTCATGCGATCACCTCCAGGGGGCGAGTCTGAAGCTCGTCGACCAAGGTGTCGAAGCGCTCGGGGGTGACTCGCCCCAGCACCCGATCGCCCACCCGCACGGCGGGGCCGCAGGCGCAGTTGCCCAGGCAGTAGACCGGCTCCAGGGTGATCTCGCGGTCGGCGGTGGTCTGGTGGTAGTCGATCCCCAGGGTGTCCCGCGCATACTTCTCCAGCGCTCGGGAGCCCCGCGCCTGGCAGGCTTCCGCACGGCAGATCTGCACCACGTGGCGCCCCGGCGGCGTGGTGCGGAAGTGGTGGTAGAAGCTGATCACGCCGTGCACCTCGGCTCGGGTGAGCTGCAGCGATTCGGCAATCAGCGGAACCGCCTCCCGCGGGACGTAGCCGCAGCGGTCCTGAACCGCATGCAGGATGGGGAGTAGGGCGCCGGGCTTGTGCTTCAGGGCATCGATCTCATCCTGAATCTGCTGGGGCGTCCATGAAGGGGGTGAGCTGTTGAGCATGGCCTGGCCTCGAAGCGAACGTAAGGAGCGCAGCTTGCATGTGCGTCAGTACGTTCGAAGCTGCTGGTTACGGTCTAGTTATGTACTACAGTGCATATATTGAATGCCGTGCCCGTAGTAGCTTGCGCGGTGCATGTGTGTGAAGGTAGCAGCACTTCATTTCTTACAAAATATGAAAAACACAGCATATGAAGCGTATTAAGATCGAGCCAGCCTGGTCCTTTACCGACGAGGCCGGCAACCGCCTGGACCCGCAGCTGTTCGGGCTGCTGCAGGGCATCCATCGCAGCGGCAAGCTGACCGAAGCCGCGGCCGAAGCCGGTATCTCTTACCGCCATGCCTGGAACCTGCTCAACAAGTGGGCGGACTTCTTCGGCGTTACGCTGGTGGAAATGCAAAAGGGGCGCGGCGCACGGCTCACCCCACTGGGCGACAAGTTGCTGTGGGCACGCCAGCGGGTGGCCGCCCGGCTCGGTCCGCAGCTGGAGAGCCTGGGCTCGGAGCTCAATCTCGAGCTGCAGCAGCTGTTCGAGGGCGTCGAACCGGTGCTGCGCATGCACGCCAGTCACGGCTATGCAGTGGCGCTGCTGCCCAGGTTCGCCAGCGACTTTCAGCTCGATCTGCAGTACTGCAGCCCGGCAGAGGCCCTGGCCGCGCTCAATCGCGGCGCCTGCGACGTGGCCGGCTACCACATGCCGACCTCGGCGACCCGGGGTCCGCTGATGCAGGGCTACCGCCGTCAGCTGCGACCGCGCAGCCATTGCATCATTCGCTTCATCACCCGCTGTCAGGGGCTGATGCTCGCACCGGGCAATCCCAGGGGTGTGGCCGGCCTGGCCGATCTCGTGCGTGGCGACGTGCGCTTCATCAACCGCCAGCAGGCTTCCGGCACCCGGGCGTTGCTCGATATCCTGCTACGGGAAGTGGGCCTCTCGGCGCAGCGCATCCGTGGCTTCGAGCTGGAGGAGTACACCCACTCCGCGGTGGCCGCCTACATCGCCGCCGGCATGGCCGACGTCGGCTTCGGCGTCGAGGCCGCCGCGCGCCAGTTCGGCCTGGACTTCCTGCCGCTGGCCAGCGAGCACTATCTGCTGCTGTGTCAGCGCAGCAGCCTGGCCGACCCCAGCGTCGTACGTCTGCTCGAGATGATCCGCAGCGCGCCGTTCCAGCAGGCCGTGCGCGAGCTGCCCGGCTATTCGCTGGACCGTTGTGGCGAGGTGTGCAGCGTCGACGAGCTGTTCGATTAGTCACGCCACGGCTGAGCCTCGCCGGTGCCGTCGTCAGTAGTCGACCACCACGTCGCCCAGGGGCTTGCTGCAGCAGGAGAGGATATAGCCCTCCGCCACGTCCTCGTCGGTGATGCCGCCGTTGTGCTCCATGTCCACTTGCCCGGACTTGAGCCCTACCCGGCAGGTGCCGCAGATCCCCATGCCGCAGGCCTTGGGGATGTGCAAGCCGAGCTTGGCGGCAGCCGAGTGAACCGTCTCGCCCGGCTGAATGCGTACGCTCTTGCCCGAGCCGACGAACTCGACGCTGAGCATGTCGGCGTAATCGATCTCCTCCGCCTCGGCCTCGGCTTGCTCGGCCAGCTCCAGCACCTCCTCGCGCACGTCAAGCGGCGTGGCGCCGAAGGATTCCTCGTGGTAGCGGCTCATGTCGAAGCCGTTTTCGCGCAGGATGTGCTTGATCGCGTTCATGTACGGCGTGGGGCCGCAACAGAAGATCTCCCGCTCGAGATAGTCGGGCACCATCAGCTCGAGCATCGGCTGGGTCAAATACCCGCGATAGCCGGCCCAAGCCTCGCCGATGTCGTCCTTTTTCTCGCAGACGATATGCAGCTTGAATTCGGGAATCCGCGAGAACATGTGCACCAGCTCGCGATGGTAGATGACATCGCGGGGGGCACGTGCACTGTGGATGAACTCGACGTCGACGTTGGCGTTGGTGTCGAAGAACCAGCGTGTCATCGACATCAGCGGTGTGATACCCACGCCACCGGAGAGGAACAGCACCTTGTCGGCGGGAAAATCGATCGAATTGAAGTTGCCCACCGGGCCATGCACCGCCAGTTCGTCGCCGACCTTCAGATTGTCGTGCAGCCAGTTCGACACCTTGCCGCCCGGCACCCGCTTGACGGTGATCGAGAAGCTGTAGGGAATCGACGGTGAGCTGGAGATCGTATAGGAGCGCATGATCGGCTCGCCGTCGATCTCAAGTTCCAGGGTCACGAACTGCCCCGGCTTGAAGAAGAACAGCACCGGCTGCTCGGCCATGAAGCAGAAGGTGCGAACGTCCCAGGTCTCCTGGATCACCTTGACGCAGCGCACCAGGTGGCGGCCGTTGGTCCAGGTCTGGGTCGTGACGGGATTGAGAAAGTTCATGGTCATGTCGAGTCGCCTGGCATTGATCAGCGTGGAAGGCTCCGACTGCGGAACACCGCCTGCCGTTGATCGAATTCTGCGTCAGCAGGCAAGCCCACGACTTGCCTGACGGCGACATGAGCGTACTTCTGGCTTCCACTCATCGCGCTTTTTCTCCTGTGTTCGTCGCGTCTGACTTCCTCCTTGTCGTCGGCAGGCAACTGGCCGAACGGAGGCTGATCCACACTCGCCGTGTTTCCATCCACCGCGTGGCTAACACGACGTAAACCTCTGACGACAGTAACAATCCGCCACATGCCGCCAACGCGGCCAGCAAGAGGAAGTGTTTTCATGGATCCGATCTCCCAGAAGCCGCTGGACGACCCCCTGGACCCGGCGCGCGAAGCCGTTGCCGCGATGCTCGCCCAGCGCGCGCGTAATTTCTCGTTGCCCCAGCCGTTCTACAACGACGCCCGGCTGTTCGCGCTGGACATGCAGGAGATCTTCGGCAAGGAGTGGCTGTTCGCCGGCATGACCTGCGAGATTCCCGCCAAGGGCAACTACATGACCCTGCAGGTCGGCGACAACCCGGTGATCCTGGTACGCGGCGAGGGCGGTACGATCCATGCGTTCCACAATGTCTGCCGTCACCGCGGCTCGCGGCTATGCGTCAGCGACAAGGGCAAGGTGGCCAAGCTGGTCTGCCCCTACCATCAGTGGACGTATGAGCTCGACGGCCGCCTGCTGTTCGCCGGCAGCGACATGGGCGAGAACTTCGACTTGGGCAGTTATGGCCTGAAGCCAGTGCACGTGCGCACCGGCGGCGGTTTCATCTTCATCAGCCTGGCCGAGCAGCCGCCCGTCATCGACGACTTCCTGATCACCCTGGAGCACTATCTCGAGCCTTACGAGATGGGCAACCTCAAGGTCGCGGTGGAGTCGAACATCGTCGAGCAGGCCAACTGGAAGCTGGTCATCGAGAATAACCGCGAGTGCTACCACTGCAACGGCTCCCACCCCGAGCTGCTCAACTCGCTGCAGGAGTTCGACGACACCGACGACCCCCGCGCCACGCCCGCCTACAGGGCGCTGGTGGCGAAGAAGCAGTCCGACTGGGACGAGCAGCAGATTCCCTGGCAGCTCAAGCGCTTCGGCAAGCGCAACCGGCTGACCCGCACCCCGCTGCTGGATGGCGTGGTCTCGATGACCATGGACGGCAAGCCGGCCTGCAGCAAGCTGATGGGCCGCCTGACCAGCCCCGACATGGGCTCGCTGCGCATCCTGCACCTGCCCAACTCCTGGAATCACTTCATGGGCGACCACGCCATCGTGTTCCGCGTGCTGCCGCTGGGTCCCCAGGAGACCCTGGTGACCACCAAGTGGCTGGTGCACAAGGATGCCGTGGAGGGCGTCGACTACCAGCCCGAGGAGATGCGCCGGGTATGGGACGCCACCAACGCCCAGGACAAGCGCCTGGCCGAGGAGAACCAGCGCGGCATCAACTCTCAGGCCTACCAGCCGGGTCCCTACTCCGAGACCTACGAGTTCGGCGTGATCGACTTCATCGACTGGTACAGCGAGCGCATGCAGGAGAACCTGGGTCACAGTGCGCCCCACCTTAAGGTGGTGCGCGGCTAGGCCTCTCGCTCACCCGGCGTAAGCGCATCGCCCCCGGCCATGGCCGGGGGCGATGCGTTTCACTCGGATGCGATCGGGCGGTGCGGCTAGCCGACGGCCGGCCGCAGGTGGCGTTCCAGCGCCTCGCGCACCTCCGGCAGCATGACCCCGGCCTGGGCCTCCAGTTCGGCGACCAGCGCCGCCAAGCCGGGCACCCGCGCCTCGGCCTGGCGCTGGGCGGTCAGCCGGGCGCAGGTATCGGGGTCGGCATCGGCAGGCAGCTCGATGCCCAGCGCCAGCAGGCGTTCACGGAAATCCTGAGTGTCGATCAGGTCGGCGATCATCATCTTGCGTACCTCCTGCTGTCGTTGGTCGTCATCACGTCGCTACCTTAGCCGCTCAGCCGTCAGGCGGCCACGCTGCCGCACGGGCAAACCACGACATGGCTGGCGGCACCGCCTTTCGGCGCTCGCCGTCAGCCGGTTCAGGCACTCCTCAGGCGGCCACGCTGCCATGGGGGTCGATAACGAATTTCTTGGCCGCACCGCCATCGAAATCGGCATAGCCTTGCGGCGCCTGATCCAGCGAGATCACCTGCACGTTGACCGCATCGGCAATCTTGATCTTGTTGAACAGGATCGCCTGCATCAGCGGGCGGTGGTACTTCATCACCGGGCACTGGCCGGTGTGAAACGAGTGGGACTTGGCCCAGCCGAGACCGAAGCGCATGCTCAGCGCGCCCTGCTTGGCGGCATCGTCCACGGCGCCGGGGTCTTCAGTCACGTAGAGGCCGGGGATGCCGATCTGGCCGCCGGCGCGGGTCATCTGCATCGCCGAGTTGAGCACGGTGGCCGGCGCCTCCTGGCCGTGGTTGCAGCCGCAGGCATGGGCCTCGAAGCCGACGCAGTCGACGAAACAGTCGACCTCGCGCTCGCCGAGGATCGCCTCCAGCTTGTCGGCCATGTCGCCTTCCTGGGTCAGGTCGATGGTCTCGCAGCCGAAGCTGCGCGCCTGGGCCAGGCGCTCCTCGATCATGTCGCCGACGATCACGCAGGCCGCACCCAGCAGCTGGGCCGACGCCGCCGCCGCCAGCCCCACCGGGCCGGCCCCGGCGATATAGACGGTGCTGCCCGGTCCCACGCCGGCCGTCACGCAGCCGTGGAAGCCGGTGGGGAAGATGTCGGAGAGCAGGGTCAGGTCGCGGATCTTCTCCATGGCCTGGTCGCTGTCGGGGAACTTCAGCAGGTTGAAGTCGGCGTAGGGCACCATGACGTATTCGGTCTGGCCGCCGACCCAGCCGCCCATGTCGACGTAGCCGTAGGCGGCACCGGGGCGCGCCGGGTTGACGTTGAGACAGATCCCGGTACGGCCTTCCTTGCAGTTGCGACAGCGTCCGCAGGCAATGTTGAAGGGCACCGACACCAGGTCGCCCGGCTTGATGAATTCGACGTCGCGTCCGCACTCCACCACCAGCCCGGTGATCTCGTGGCCCAGCACCAGCCCGGCGGGTGCGGTGGTACGACCGCGCACCATGTGCTGGTCGCTGCCGCAGATGTTGGTGGTGACGACCTTCAGGATCACGCCGTGGTCGCACTTGCGATTGCCAAGGGCGAGTTCCGGATAGGGAATGGCTTCGACGTTGACCTTACCCGGACCCTGGTAGACGACGCCTCGGTTGGCTTGGCTCATGGCTGGCTCCACTCATTGTTGTCATGGGGCGGCACATACCGCCGCTTCAGCCTATGCCCTCCATCAGGTGGCACTTGCCCCACAGAGACCTCCGCATGCCTGCCCGAGACATGACGCGACCGCGGTGAGCCAGCGGACAGCTGGAGGTCGCTCTCACGACATTCCCCTCGCCAACCTGGCCCAACAATGGTTCGCCCGGGAGCGCCTGGCGCTTGCGGTGCCAATAACAACACGCGAGGAGTCCCCATGAAGCATGACGACGCACCCATCCTCGAACCTGGGCAGGACAATGCCCAGGTTCTGGGGATGGACTTTCATCATCCCGTCTTTCCCCTCTCGGCCCTAGCCATCCTGGCCTTCATTCTCTACGCCCTGATCTATCCCGATGCCGCCAACGGCCATCTCACTGCGGCCCGCGGTTTCTCCATCGAGCACTTCGACTGGCTGTTCATGATCGCCGGCAACCTCTTCGTGCTGCTGTGCCTGGCGCTGATCGTGATGCCGGTGGGGCGCATTCGCCTGGGCGGCAGCCAGGCCCGGCCGGAGTACTCGACCACCTCCTGGTTCGCCATGCTGTTCGCCGCGGGCATGGGCATCGGCCTGATGTTCTGGAGCGTGGCCGAGCCGGTGGCCTACTACACCGACTGGTACGGCACCCCGCTCAACGCCGAGGCGCACACCCCGGCCGGCGCCAGCGCGGCGATCGGCGCCACCATGTTTCACTGGGGACTGCACCCCTGGGCGATCTACGGCGTGGTGGGGCTGTCGCTGGCCTTCTTCGCCTACAATCGCGGCCTGCCGCTGACCCTGCGCTCGGCCTTCACGCCGATTCTCGGCGAGCGGGTGCGCGGCTGGTACGGCCACATCATCGACATCGTCGCGGTGCTGGCCACCATCTTCGGCCTGGCCACCTCGCTGGGCTTTGGCGCCTCCCAGGCGGCGGGTGGGCTCAACTACCTGTGGGGCGTACCCAACACCATCGGCACCCAGCTCGCCATCATCGTCGTGGTCACCGCCGTGGCACTGTTCTCGGTGTGGCGTGGTATCGACGGCGGCATGAAGCTGTTCTCAAAGATCAACATGATGCTTGCCCTGGGCCTGCTCACCTTCGTGGTGCTCACCGGCGGCGTGCTACTGTTCGTCAACAACCTTTGGCACACCACCCTGTCCTACGCCAGCCATATCGTACCGCTCGCCAACTGGGTTGGTCGTGATGACACCGTCTGGTACCACGGCTGGACCGTGTTCTACTGGGCCTGGTGGATCTCCTGGTCGCCCTTCGTCGGCATGTTCATCGCACGGGTCTCCCGTGGGCGCACGGTGCGCGAGTTCCTGATTGCCGTGCTGCTGGTGCCAACCCTGGTCACCCTGGTGTGGATGAGCGCCTTCGGTGGCACTGCCCTTGACCAGTCAGTTGCCGGCGTTGGCGCACTAGCCGATGGCATCAGCGATGTATCACTGGCCATGTTCCAGATGCTCGAGCACCTGCCGCTGACCCTCCTGACTTCGAGCCTGGCGATCGTGCTGGTGCTGATCTTCTTCGTCACCTCGTCGGACTCCGGCTCGCTGGTGATCGACAACATCACCGCGGGTGGCAAGACCGACGCTCCCCGCGGCCAGCGCGTATTCTGGGCCTGCCTCGAAGGGGTGATCGCGGGCATTCTTCTCTACGGCGGCGGTAGTACGGCGTTGGGGGCGATCCAGGCGGGTGCCGTAGCCACCGGATTGCCCTTCACCCTGGTGCTGCTGGCCATGGCCTACTGCCTGGTCAAGGGGCTGAGGGAAGAGCAACGCGGGTTGGCGGTCGTCAGGCCGGCCTGATACACCATCGACCTCACGCAAGAAACAACCACGCGACCCCGGCCTTGGCCGGGGTCTTCTTGTTGGGGAAGACGATAAGCCAGGCGAGGACCCTATCTCGATGCGACCTTCAGAAAGGCATGGGCGACATCCTCGAATTCAGCGCGAACAGGGCGCGCGCTAGCCCGGTGGTTAAAAATAATTATTTGTTCTTTATTGCCGGGTTAATTCACATTATGTTGCCAATTAAAATTGGTTTTATGGTTGTTTCGTCCTTTTTTTTGCTATAGGCATGGCATTTGACCGCTACCGGCGCCGGGGGATAAACAGAGCAAACCAACCACAACAATAGAGTTAGCCAGACATGACATTCGAGCGCCGCAAGGGAGCCACGCTCCCCGTCGTCATCGCCCTGTCAGCCGCCCTGCTGCTGGGGGCCTCCTTCTCTGCTAGCGCCACTACCCTGCGCATGGCCACTGACTCCGGCACCAAGGGCTCGCCCGCCGGTGATGCCCTTGAGCGCTGGGCACAGATGATCGAGGAGAAGTCCGACGGCGAAATCAAGGTCAACGTTTTTTTCCAGAACGAGTTGGGTGGGCAGCAGGAGGTTTTCGACCTGCTGGTTTCCGGTGACGTTCATATGATGCTCAACTGGCCGATGACATCTTATGATCGCCGCATCGGGGTGATCTATACCCCCTACATGACCCTCTCCTGGGACGAGGCCTTTGAAGCCTACAGCCCCGGTGGCTGGGTCAATGAACTCCTCGGCAACATTTACGCCGATATCGGCCTGAAGTTCTTCGGGCCCTGGCCGGAAGGCTTCAACGGAGTCGCCTCGCGGGGCAAGTACGCCCTCACCATGGAGGATGCCGGCGACCTGATGGTGCGCACCATGACCGTCTTCCCGGCCCCGCAGACCATGCAGGCGCTGGGCTATCGCACTGCTGCCATCGACTGGGGCGAGGTCTATACCGCCTTGCAGACTGGGGTGGTAGACGGCGAGGCTGGCAATGTCATCTATTGGCCTTATGAGTACTTCCGCGACATCCTCGACTATTACGTCCACACCAAGCACTTCTTCATGACCGGCATCCTGACCATGAACCTGGATGTCTACGAGTCGCTTCCCGAGGCGCATCGGCAGGTAGTGGCTGAGGCGGCCGAGGAGATCATGAACCAGCAGTTCGTGGCCGCCCAGGAGCAGGACGAGTACTACATCGCCAAGGCCCAGGCCGACGGCATGCAGTACTTCGAACTCTCAGACGAGCAGTTGCACGAGTTTGCCAAGCGGGCCCGGGAAGAGGTCTGGCCGCTCATGGCGCGCGAGCTCGGCGAGGAGATCGTCGAGGTGATTCGCGCCAACGCCTCGCCGCTGTAACCGTTCCGCGTCGCCGCTGTCCCGACAGGCCCTGATGGGGGTGGCCTGTCGGGACGCGACGTTCTGTCCCGGGTGACCGGGCAAGGCATCACGGGGATACCAAGGGGGAGCAATGAACGGGTTTTGGTCGAAGCTGGATCGGCTGATCGGCGGGGTGCTCGACCTCGTTGCCTTCACCGCCAGCCTGCTGGTGGTCGGGCTGATGATCTTCCTGATCCTGGCGCGCTATGTGTTCGGCTGGTCACTGGTCGGCACCCTCGAGCTGGTCATGCTCGCGGGCATGTGGCTTTACATGAGTGGAGCCCTGATCGCCAGTCGGCGCAACGAACATCTAGTGGTAGATTTCCTTGAGCTGCAGATCCGTGATTCGAGGATCCGTGCGCTGCACAGGACGCTGGTCGCCTGCATCGTGGCGGTGATCTGCGCCTGTTTTGTCTACTGGGCCTACCGAATGCTGGCCTGGGGCATGGTGCGTCCGCAGCGCACCCCTGAGCTGGGCATTCCGCTGTGGATCTCACAGGCCTCGATCATGGTCGCGAGCATCGGCTGCTTCTGCTATGCCCTGCGCGACATTATCGGCGGACTGCGGCAGCTCGCCTCGGCCGGGGCCACAGCGCCCATGGCCAGAGAAGGAGAGCGCTGATGGCCGGCCTGTACGCAATCCTGCTGCTGGTGGTTCTGATGGGGCTAGGGGTGCCGATTGCCTGGTCCTTCGCCGGGGTGCTGGCGTATCTGGCGCTGGTCTATGATGCCAACTTAAACTCCTTGATGATGCAGGGCTTTCGCTCGGTGGATTCGGTGATTCTGATTGCCCTGCCGCTCTTCGTACTGACCGGCTACCTGATGCAGAGTGGCGGGATAGCCGCTCGCCTGGTGGTCTTCATCGAGACCCTGGTAGGGCGACGGCGCGGCGGCATGGGGGCCTCCATGGTGCTTGCCTCAGGGATCTTCGGTGCGATCGCCGGCACCGCCACGGCGGCGGTAGCCTCCATCGGGACCATCATGATCGGCCCCCTGGAGCAGCGCGGTTACCCGCGCGGTTACTCCTCGGCGCTGCTGGGCATCTCCTCGCTGCTGGGCATCCTGATCCCGCCTTCGATCACCATGATCCTGTTCGCTGTTGTGACGCGCCAGTCGGTGGCCGCGCTCTTCGCTGCCACAGTGGGACCGGCTCTGCTGCTGATTATTGGCTTGATTCTGGTCAATCGCTTCGCCTGCGGGCGCCTCTTCCAAGAGGTGTCGGGGCAGGGGGCAGACGTCGGGGGAAGACCGCTGACTCGCACCCGGGCGAGCCTCAACGCCTTCCCGGCGCTCTGCCTTCCGGTGATTATCCTTGGGGGTATCTACGGCGGGGTCTTCACTCCCACCGAGGCGGCAGCAGTGGCGGCGTTTGCGGCCATTGTGATTGGCTTTTTAATCTACCGCGACCAGACCCTCAAGGGGTTCTACCGAAGCGTGATCGCCGCCTCGGAGACCACCGGCTCGATCATTCTGATACTGCTCTTTTCCTTCATGATCGGGCGGATACTGGCCGCCGAGCGGGTACCCCAGGAACTCACCGAGCTGATCACAATGCTGATCAGCGACCCGCTTCTGATCCTGATCGCAGTCAACGTCTTCCTGATCCTGGCCGGGGCCATGCTCGACGATGTCTCGGTGACGGTGGTCATCGCCCCGCTATTTTTGCCACTGATGGTGGAGACCGGCGTGCATCCAGTGCACTACGCCTCCATCGTCGCCTGCTCGGTGGTGATTGGCGCCAATAGCCCGCCGGTGGCCCCGATTCTCTATATGGCCTGCCGTATCGGCCAGGTTTCCATCCACAAGACCTTTTCGCCGGCGCTGATGTTGATTGCCTTGGTGGGCATTCCGGTAATGCTGATCACCACCTTTGTGCCGGAACTCTCGCTGTTCCTGCCGCGCCAGCTGGGCTTTATCCGCTAAGCGGAGCGGCTCTTCTCTACAAGTGGCACGCCTCTGCGGGGTAGTCCCGCGGAGGCGTCGTCGCCTTCTCAGGTTGCTCGCTTCCAGATATCGAAGTCAGTTTGCTCGTCGAGACGGGCAGAGGGCGCCAGTTCAATTCGACTCACCAGACATGAAACCCCGGCCAGGGCCGGGGTTGCTGGGGGGTGAGCAGGGAGTAGCAGAATGGCAAACAACTATTTCAGCATGCCCTCCTCGTTGAGGAGCTTGAAGATCGCCTCGGCGCCCTGCTCCGGGGTCACGTCGGTCAGCACCTGGCCACTGCCGCCTTCGGCCTTGGCCGCGGCGGCCTTGAAGCGATCCCGCGCCGAGGCCGCCTTGACGATCTTGAGCCGCTTGGGGCGCTTGCGGGCCGGTGTTACGCTCCACTCCGGCTGCGCCTCGTCCCACTCGACCGCTGCCGACTCGGCCTCGATCTCACCGCGCTGGGCCGGGCCGAAGGCGCTCTGGCGGGCCGCGGCGGCGGCAGCGTCGACGGTGACGATGGCCGGCAGCCGCACCTGCAGCCGGCGGCGCTGGCCGCGAGGCAGAGCCTGGAGCAGGGTGGCCACGCCATTCTCGACCTTTTCCACGGCGGCCAGGCCACCGACCAGCGGCCAGCCAAGACGCTCGGCCAGCAGGTAGGGCAGCATGCCGGAGCCTTCGCCCTGCTCGGCGCGCTCGCCGGCGATCACCAGCTGCGGCCGTGCTGCATTCAGCTTATCCGCCAGGGCGGGGATCACATCGGCGCCCTGGGGCTGCTCGACCAGGGTCAAGGCGGGGAAGCCCATGCCCAGATAGCCGCGCAGGGCACTTTCGCTCTGTTCGTCGAACGCGCCGGCGTGCAGCAGGGAGATGCGCGCCCCAGCGAGGGACAGGGCCAGCTCCACGCCGCGGGCGTCCTGGTCGGCGCGCCGGGCACGACCGGTCACGGGGTGGCGGCCCACGGAAACCAGCACCGCTACGTCGAGTCCCGCCTCTTTCTGCGCTTCAGGCCGCATCGCGCTTCTCCTCACGTTGCCGCTGCACCATCTCAACCAGTGCCGCGAGTATGCTCGCCGAGTCGCCGATCACCGCCAGGTCGGCGCGCTTGATCATGTCGCACCCCGGATCGAGGTTGATGGCCACCACCTTGTCGCAGCTCTGGATACCCTGCAGGTGCTGAATGGCGCCGCTGATGCCCACCGCCACGTAGACCCGAGCGGTGACCCAGGTTCCGGTGGCGCCCACCTGGCGGTGGCGCGGCATGTAGCCATCGTCCACCGCCACCCGCGAGGCACCTTCGGTCGCTCCCAACACCTCGGCGGCCTGGTGAAAGCCCTCCCAGTCCTTGACGCCGTTGCCGGCGGAAAGAATGAACTCAGCCTCGGCCAGCGCCACGCCGGCCGGGTCGACGGCCACCGGGCCCAGGTCCTCGATGCGCCCGAGCAGGGGCGGCAGCGGCTGCGACAAGGCCAGCGGACGGGCCGCATGGCGGGTCTCGGAAACGGGCTCGGCGCATTCGGCCAGCGCCAGCACCACACGCGGCAGGGCACGCTGGATATCGCTGCTGCCGGCAGCACCGCGCCCGGTACAGCGCCAGCCCAGCGCGCAGGCAGCGTCCCGTTCGACCTGCCAGACGCCGGCGGCAGGCCGCTCGCCCAGGCGCGCCGCCAGGCGCCGCCCCAGGTCGGCGCCGCCCAGCTTGGAGTCGGGCAGCAGCCAGTGACGCGGGGCGAACTCGCCGTCGACGGCGGTGAGTGCCTCCAGGCGCGCCTCCGGCGCGTAGCCGTCGACATCATCGCCTTCCAGTACGATCAGCCGATCAATGCCGGCTTCATCAAAACCTGCATGGTCCGCAGAGCCGAAGAGCACCGCCACCACGGCCCCCGGCCGTTCGCCATCGGCGTCGGCCAGCTGCCGGGCCAGGCCCAGCAGGTCGCGGTCGTGGCTGGAGAGGCGCCCGCCGGGCAGGTCCGGTACCACCGCGACCAGGAAGTCCGGGGCCTCGATGATGACCTGCCGCCGATCATCGGCGGCCTTGCTGCCGGTACTGGCGCCATGTCCCACCACGGCAGCCTGCTGGACACCGCTGCGGTCGATGCGCTTGATGCCGTTGGGCCCGATGAAGCCGACCGCATGGGGATTCTTGCGGATCACGCCGTTGGGGCCCATCCACTCCGTCGCTGCGGACGATCCCTCGCCAAGCGCCGCCAGCACGCTCAGGTGCTCGGGATGCAGGCGGTTGCGGGCGATCCACTCGCGGCGCGGATCGCGACGCACGATCTCGTTCATGGTGAGACCTCCTTCATCACGGGGCGGGCTTCGGCGACGGTCGGGGCTTTGCGCTTCGCGTCTCGCCGCGGCTCGCTCTGCGTCACCAGGGCATCGGCCACCAGCTCGGCGATGTCGCGCACCTCGGCGGTGGCATCGACCACCCCCTCGAGCATGGCGGTGCACTGTGGGCAGCCTACCGCCACCAGCTCGGCGCCAGTCTCCTTGACGTCGTTCATGCGCATGTCGGGAATCCGCTGCTTGCCGGGGATATCGGTGATCGGCGCACCGCCGCCACCGCCGCAGCAGCGTGAGCGGAACCCGGAGCGCTCCATCTCCTTGACCTCGATGCCGAGGGCCCTGAGCACGTTGCGCGGCGCCTCGAACTCGCCGTTGTAGCGGCCCAGGTAGCAGGGGTCATGATAGGTGACCGTACCGCTCTTCCACGGCGCGACGTGCAGCCGACCCGCCTCGAACAGCTCGGCGATGTAGGTACTGTGGTGGCGCACTTCATACACACCGCCCAGCTCGCCGTACTCGTTGCCGAGCACGTGGAAACTGTGCGGGTCGCAGGTGACGATGCACTGGAAGCGGTACTGCGACAGCGTCGCGATGTTGCGCCTGGCCAGCGACTGGAAGGTCGCCTCGTCGCCCAGGCGGCGCGCCACGTCGCCGCTGTCACGCTCCTCGTTACCGAGCACGGCAAAATCGACGCCGGCCGCACGCAGTACCTTCACCAGCGCCCTGAGCGTGCGCTGATTGCGCATGTCGAAGACCCCGTCGCCCAGCCACAGCAGCACATCGACCTGCCCCAGGTCGCGCATCAGCGGCAGGTTGAGGTCCGCCGCCCAGTGCATGCGCGAGCCGGGATCGAAGCCGCCGGGATTGTCGGTGGCGATCAGGTTGTCGAGCACCTCGGCGCCCTTGCCCGGGGTATTGCCATGCTCCAGGGTCAGGAAGCGACGCATGTCGACGATGGCATCGACGTGCTCGATCATCATCGGACACTCCTCGACGCAGGCGCGGCAGGTGGTGCACGACCACAGCGTCTCGGCATCGACCAGGGCGGTGCCTTCGCGGGCCACGATAGGACCATGGGGAGTGCCGGCATGCTCGCCCACCGGCTTGCCCGGATAGGGACTACCGGCATAGTGGGCATCGCTGCCGCCGGCCATGCCGACGACCATGTCCTGAATCAGCTTCTTGGGATTGAGCGGCTGACCGGCGGCGAAGGCCGGGCAGGCCGCCTCGCAGCGCCCGCACTGCACGCAGGCATCGAAGCCGAGCAGCTGGTTCCAGGTGAAGTCGCTGGGCGTCTCGACACCCAGGGGCGCCTTGGAGTCGTCCAGGTTCAGCGCCTTGAGGCCGGTGGAGCGGTTACCTTCACCGAAACGCTCAGGGCGGCGATGGAAGGCCAGGTGCAGGGCGCCGGCGAAGGCGTGCTTCATCGGCCCGCCCCAGGTCATGCCGAAGAACATCTCGCCCAGGCCCCACACCAGCACCGCGGCCAGCGCCAGGGCGAGGATCACGCTGCCCGTTCCGGCAGGCAGGATGCCCAGCGTCGGCAGGGTGAGCAGGAACACGCTCACCGAGAACGCCATCAGGCTCTTCGTCAGGCGCATCCAGGGTCCCTTGGAGAGCCGCGCCGGCGGATTGCGCCGCCGTTTGGCGACGAACAGGCTGCCGACGAACATGGCAGCGCTGGCCAGCAGCAGCAGCCCGCCGAGGATTGGCCCCATTCTTTCTGAAGCGCCGAGCCCCAGGCCATGTACCAGGATCATCAGCACGGCCGCCGCGACGAAACCGCCGGCGGTGGCCACGTGGGTGTTGGACATGACCTTGTCACGTGCCACCACGTGGTGCAGATCGACCAGGTAGCGCCGCGGCATTGCGGCGAGCCCGCGCAGCAGATCGACCCGGGCAGTCCGCCCTTGGCGCCACAGGCCAATGCGCCGCACGGCGCCGATCACGGCCAGCGCCAGGGCGGAGAAGATCAGTATCGGCAGGAGGGTGTCGAGCATGGTGCTCACCTCATCGATAGTGGTATTGCCATGAAGGAGTTCCGTCGCGACGGCCCGCCAGCGCTTGCGCCGGTTTTGCCGTCCGAGGGCCATCCCAAGCGCGCCACGCATTCGCTGTGCCGAGTCTCGACTGGCAACTTGCGGTCACGGCGTGGAAGGGCCATCCCTGGCCCCCACGCCTCTGCCGAATCCCTTCGGCATAACCGCGTTGCGACGCCTCGACTCGGGCGAATTGCTGAAGGCGCTGCTTGTGCATGCCCTCGTCCTGCACCAGGCCACTTGCGACTACAGGTCCTTGCACAGCCGCAGGGCGTCGTAGATTGCCGCATGCGTGTTGCGCGGCGCGGTGCAGTCGCCCAGGCGGAACAGCAGGTACCCCTCGCCCTGCTCGCTCAAGCAGGGCTGCGCCTTGGCGGCGTAGAGCGCCTCGAGATCTACCTGGCCGCGGTTGCGCGAGCGCTCCTTCAGCGCGTAGTAGAGCGCCTCGTCGGGGCGTACGCCGTTCTCCACCACCACCTGGTCGACCACCCGCTCCTCCAGGGCGCCGGTGTACTCGTTCTCGAGCACCGCCACCAGGGCGTCGCCCTCGCGGTAGACCTTGTGCAGCATCAGGTCGGAGGTCATGATCACCTCCTTCTCGTAGAGGCTGCGGTAGTAGGTGGGGAAGGTGGTGCCGCCCACCGCCGCGCCGGGCTTGATGTCGTCGGTGACGATCTCGACCTTGGCGCCCTTGTCGGCCAGATAATCCGCCGCCGAGACGCCGGAGAACTCGCAGATGGCATCAAAGATCAGCACGTTCTTGCCCGGCGCCACCTTGCCGGAGAGCACGTCCCAGGTGCTGACCACCAGGCTCTCCTCGGCCTTCTCCGAGTAGCCCCACTCCGGGTACTGGCTGAGGAAAGGCTGGCCGCCGGTGGCCAGTACCACGACGTCCGGGCGCAGGTCCTCGAGGGTGGCCTCGTCGGCGCGGGTGCCGAGGCGCAGGTCCACCTTGAGGCGTGCCAGCTCCAGCTGATACCAGCGGGTGATACCGGCGATCTGGTCGCGCTGCGGCGCCTGAGCGGCGATGGTGATCTGACCGCCGAGCTGATCCGCGGCTTCGAACAGGGTCACGTCGTGGCCGCGCTCGGCGGCGACACGCGCCGCCTCCATGCCGCCGGGGCCGCCGCCCACCACCACCACCTTGCGCTTCGGCCCCTCGGACTTCTCGATGATGTGCGGCAGGCCCATGTACTCCCGCGAGGTCGCGGCGTTCTGGATGCACAGCACGTCGAGGCCCTGGTACTGGCGGTCGATGCAGTAGTTGGCGCCCACGCACTGCTTGATCTGGTCGATCTGGCCCATCTTGATCTTGGCGATCAGGTGCGGGTCGGCGATGTGCGCCCGGGTCATGCCTACCAGGTCGACGTAGCCCCCTTCGAGGATCCGCTGGGCCTGGTTGGGATCCTTGATGTTCTGGGCGTGGATCACCGGCACCTTGACCACTTCCTTGATGCCCGCCGCCAGGTGCAGGAAGGGCTCCGGCGGGAAGGACATGTTGGGAATGACGTTGGCCAGGGTGTTGTGGGTGTCGCAGCCGGAGCCGATCACACCGAAGAAGTCGATCTGGCCGGTAGCGTCGTAGTAGGCGGCGATCTGCTTCATGTCCTCGTGGGACAGGCCGTCCGGATGGAACTCGTCGCCGCAGATGCGCATGCCGACGACGAAGTCGTCGCCCACCTCGGCGCGCACCGCCTTGAGCACCTCCATGCCGAAGCGCATGCGGTTCTCGAAGCTGCCGCCCCACTGGTCGGTACGCTTGTTGACCCGCGGGCTCCAGAACTGGTCGATCAGGTGCTGGTGCACCGCGGAGAGTTCGACGCCGTCGAGACCGCCCTCCTTGGCCCGCCGCGCGGCCTGGGCGAAGTCGCCGATGATGCGCCAGATCTCCTCCTCCTCGATGGTCTTGCAGGTGGAGCGATGCACCGGTTCGCGGATTCCCGAGGGCGACACCAGGGCCGGCCAGTCGAAGCCGTCCCAGCGCGAGCGCCGCCCCATGTGGGTGATCTGGATCATGATCTTGCCGCCGTGCTGGTGCACGGCATCGGCGAGGTTCTGGAAGTGCGGGATGATGCGGTCGGTGGCGAGGTTCACCGAGCTCCACCAGCCCTGGGGGCTGTCGATGGAGACGACGGAGGAGCCGCCGCAGATGCACAGGCCGCAGCCGCCCTTGGCCTTCTCCTCGTAGTACTTGACGTAGCGTGCGGTGGTCATGCCGCCGTCGGTGGCATGCACCTCGGCGTGGGCGGTGCTGACCACGCGGTTGCGGATGGTCAGCTTGCCGATCTGGATCGGCTCGAAGATCGCGTCGAATGCCATGGAAACCTCCTCAACCCTGGGCGTCGGCCAACGGCTGAACGGTGAAGATGCCTACCTCGCAGCCGGGCTCGGCGGCGCTCTGGGTCTGTTCGGCGACGGTGCGCAGGGCACTGCCGCGGGCGGCGAGGATCTGGTCCATGGCGCCGGCAAACCAGCCGGTGAACATGTACTCCTCCTTGTGCCCCGTCTTGCCGAGCTGATAGACGAAGGCGCTGTGCTCCAGGCGCACGCGGGCGGTCCCGGCGTCGAGGTCGATGGCCTCGGTGACGAACTTGCCCCAGCCGCGCTGCGAGAGGCGCTGCATGTAATGCTCGAACACGTCGACGCCTTCCAGGCCGTGCAACTCGGCCTCCTTCTCGCACCAGTGCCAGGCGCTCTTGTAGCCGGCGCGGTAGAGAATCTCGGCATACTTATCCACACCCAGCGCTTCGGCAACGGCCGTGTGGTTGTTGATAAAGAAGTGCCGCGGCACGTAAAGCATCGGCAGGGCGTCGGTGGTCCACACGCCGGTTTCGCTATCCACCTCGATGGGAAGCTCAGGGGCCATCTTGGTCACGGTCTTGATCCTCGAATAATTGTTTTGCAAGGTGAGCGGCGCCGGGGATAGGTCGTAGAGGGGGTCTTTTGCCATGGATGGCAAAAGTAGCGTCCAGGGATGGATTCACAGCGCCCCCTCATAGACCTATCGCCGGTTGAGCCGCGTCTTCGGGCCGGCGCTCCTCGCCGAGGAGTCGCCTCAGCCGCTATCGTCAGGCGCCCCAAACATCCTTCAATATGCGCACCCAGTTTTCGCCCATGATCTTGCGAACCTGGGTCTCGCTGAAGCCGCGGCGCAGCAGCGCCTCGGTCAGGTTGGGGAACTCACCGATGGTGCGGATGCCCTCGGGATTGATGATCTTGCCGAAGCTGGTCAGGCGGCGAGCGTAGCCCTTGTCGTGGGTCAGCCACTCGAAGAAGTCCTTGCCGTGGCCTTGGGTGAAGTCGGTGCCGATGCCGATGGCATCCTCGCCGACGATGTTCATCACGTACTCGATGGCCTCGACGTAGTCGTCGACGGTGGCGTCGACCCCGGCGCGCAGGAAAGGGGTGAACATGGTCACGCCGACGAAGCCGCCGTGCTCGGCGATGAAGCGCAGCTCCTCGTCGGACTTGTTGCGCGGGTGCTCCTTGAGTCCGGACGGCAGGCAGTGGGAGTAGCAGACCGGCTTCTTCGATTCGAGAATCACCTCTTCGGAGGTCTTCGAACCGACGTGGGAGAGGTCGCACATGATGCCGACGCGGTTCATCTCGGCGACGATCTCGCGACCGAAGCCGGAGAGCCCGCCGTCGCGCTCGTAGCAGCCGGTGCCGACCAGGTTCTGGGTGTTGTAGCACATCTGCACGATGCCGACGCCGAGCTGCTTGAAGACCTCGACGTAGCCGATCTGGTCCTCGAAGGCGTGGGCGTTCTGGAAACCGTAGATGATGCCGGTCTTGCCCTCTTCCTTGGCCCGGGTGATGTCGGCGGTGGTGCGCACCGGGCGCACCAGGTCGCTGCACTCGGCCATCAGCTGGTTCGACTTGACGATGTTGTCGACGGTGGCCTGGAAGCCCTCCCACACCGAGACGGTGCAGTTGGCGGCAGTGAGCCCGCCGCGACGCATGTCCTCGAACAGTTCGCGGTTCCACTTGGCGATGATCAGGCCGTCGATGACGATGGCGTCGTTATGCAGGTCGGACGGTGACATGGTCGTTGCTCCGGCAATACTGTTGATTTGACGGCAGCATAGCGCCGCCCTCGACAAGGGCGACGCTTGGAAACGACAGGGGAAATCTCAAAAGCGTCATGGTTGTCGCGATCTCGACAAACTCCATACGCCACTTCTGTTTGCACTGGCGACGGGACGCCGTACATGGCGCGCGTGCCCTCCTAGGTGCCAAGGGGAAACGCCCCTAGGTTCCAGAAGAAGGGAACGCGCTCATGCAACACGAGGAGGAAGAGCCTGAGCGGGAAACTAAGGACTAGATTGGCACACTGGCGTAGGTGGGTTCGCCGCGCGCCTGAGCCAGTGCCAGCACTGCGCTCGAAATCGGTTCCTGGGAAAGCTCCCTGGCCGTCATCGGCAACGACACTGTCGCCTCGGAGCGCTGTTTCGGACGTGAAATCCCCAGTCGCTCATCCCTAGGGGGCATATTGAAATACTCGCGATAACACTTGGAAAAATGTGGCGTGGAGACAAAGCCGCATGCCGAGGCTACCTCGATGATCGACATTGGCGTCTGCTTGAGAAGCTGGCGGGCTCGGGTTAGACGCAGCTTGAGATAGTAGCGCGAAGGCGAGCAGTGCAGGTGCTTCTGGAACAGCCGCTCCAGCTGGCGGCGTGAGACATCGACATACTGTGCCAGCTCGTCGAGGCCAATGGGCTCCTCGAGGTTGGCTTCCATCAGGGCTACGATCTCCAGCAGCTTGGTCTGGGTGGTGCCCAGCACGTGCTTGAGCGGCACCCGCTGCTGGTCCTGTTCGCCGCGCACCCGGTCGTAGATGAACATCTCCGAAATGCCGGCAGAGAGCTCGCGGCCGTGGTCGCGCCCGATCAGGTTGAGCATCATGTCAAGTGGAGCGGTGCCGCCGGAAGCAGTTGCTCGGTCACGGTCGATCGAGAACAGCTGGGTAGTCAGAACCACTTTTGGAAACGCTTCCTGCATGGCCGCCAGGCATTCCCAGTGGATGCTGGTCTCGTAGCCGTCGAGCAGCCCGGCTCGGGCGAGCGCCCAACTGCCGGTGCATACCGAGCCGAGCCGCCGCGATTGGCGCGCCTGGGCCTGCAGCCATTGTATGTGTTCGCGTTCAACGCTCCTGCTAGGCCCGACTCCACCGCAAACGATCACCATATCCAGAGCCAGTGGGATACCGGTGGCGGCATCCGGGGTTACTTGCAAGCCATCGCTAGCACGTACGGGCTTCCCATCAAGACTCAGGGTGTACCAGCGGTAGAGCTCACGGCCGGCCAGCTGGTTGGCCATGCGCAGCGGCTCGATGGCCGAGGCCAGTGAAATCAGGGTGAAGGCATCCAGCAGTAGAAACCCCAAGGTTTGAGGCGTTGTATTGGGGTGGGCGCTGTGGGGAGAGTGGGTCATGGGTGACTCCAGCATGGTTGGTCTGGGGATGCAATGTTGTCGTTATGTATGAGGTCGGCGCATAGGCGCTGCTCCATGTCGTTATTGGACATGTCTTCGCTAGGATAATTACCCCTTGGCGTCAGTGCAGCTCAAAATTGGTAATTGCGACACTGGTAGGCAGTTATTCAAGACGGTCCTGTCGCAATTTGACATCCAGAGGTCGTCTTGGGTGCCGTTAGCGCGACAGTCGTGACTCTCCTTATCGCACCGCTTCGTTGAGCGGATAGCCCAGGGCGAAGTTGGCGCAGCTGAAAATGTCCTAATGAAGCCGTAGGCGATGGCCGACATGCGGCTTTTGGCCATTGCCACATTTCGCCTTAGAGCAACACGACGCGGTGTAAGCATGCGCAAGCGTTTCGGCGTCACTGCAGTGGACGTTCAGGAAGTCTGTCGCATCCATTCAATTCATTCCTGTCATCGTTCCCTTTAATTCTCCTATCAGCCGATGCGCTGAAAAGCCGTTATCTGCGCACCAGATGTGACTACGACTCGGGCGGGCCGCTGATAGGTTCGAGTACTCAACCAGCCGCTTGCGTAAAACAACAGGAGTTCTCCATGAATCACGCCTCACTTTCCGTTTTCGATACCCAGGTAGCCGCCGCTATTCACAGCGAAGTTTTGCGCCAGGAGGCGCACGTCGAGCTGATCGCTTCGGAGAACTACGCCAGCCGGGCCGTGATGGAGGCCCAGGGCACCCAGCTGACCAACAAGTACGCTGAGGGCTACCCGGGCAAGCGCTACTACGGCGGCTGCGAGCACGTCGACGTGGTCGAGCAGCTGGCGATCGACCGCGCCTGCGACCTGTTCGGCGCCGACTACGCCAACGTCCAGCCCCACTCCGGCGCCCAGGCCAACGCTGCGGCCTTCATGGCCCTGGTCAAGCCGGGCGACACGGTGCTCGGCATGAGCCTGGCCCACGGCGGTCACCTGACCCACGGTGCGGCGCCCAACTTCTCCGGCAAGCACTACCACGCGGTGCAGTACGGCCTGAACCCCGAGACCGGCGAGATCGACTACGAGGAGGTCGAGCGGCTGGCGCGCAGCCACAAGCCCAAGCTGATCATTGCCGGCTTCTCTGCCTATTCCCGGGTGGTCGACTGGCGGCGTTTTCGCAACATCGCCGATGAGGTCGGTGCCTGGCTGATGGTGGACATGGCGCATGTGGCGGGCCTGGTTGCCGCCGGCCTCTACCCGAGCCCGGTGCCCCATGCCCACGTGGTCACCACCACCACCCACAAGACCCTGCGCGGCCCGCGCGGCGGCCTGATCCTCTCCGCCCATGGCGATGCGGAACTGTACAAGAAGCTCAACGGCGCGGTGTTCCCCGGCCAGCAGGGCGGTCCGCTGATGCACGTGATCGCGGCCAAGGCGGTGGCCTTCAAGGAGGCCATGAGCCAGGCCTTCGTGCAGTACCAGCAGCGCGTGATCGACAACGCCCAGGCCATGGCCAAGGTCTTCGTCGAGCGCGGCTACGACGTGGTCTCCGGCGGTACCGACGACCACCTCTTCCTGGTGTCGCTGATCCGCCAGGGCGTGACCGGCAAGGACGCCGATGCGGCGCTGGGCCGGGCCCACATCACCGTCAACAAGAATGCCGTGCCCAACGACCCGCAGAGCCCGTTCGTGACGTCCGGCCTGCGTATCGGCACTCCGGCGGTCACCTCGCGCGGCTTCGACGTGGCCGACTGCGAGGCCCTGGCCGGCTGGATCTGCGACATCCTCGACGTGCTGGCCGAGCAGGGCAACACCGCTGCCGTGGAGGCCGAGGTACGCACCAAGGTCGCCGAGCTGTGCGAGCGCCACCCGGTCTACGGCGCCGCTCCGGCCGCGGTAGAAGAAACCGCCACCGCCTGAATGAAATCGGCCCCCTCGGCGGGGCCGGTCGAGGAGAGACGAGATGCAACGCTATTCAGGATTCGGGCTGGCCAAGCACGCCCTCAGTCACCACGAGAACTGGGAGCGCCAGTGGCGCAACCCCACCCCCAAGAAGCAGTACGACGTGATCATCGTCGGCGGCGGCGGCCACGGCCTGGCCACCGCCTACTACCTGGCCAAGGAACACGGCATCAAGAACGTGGCGGTGGTCGAGAAGGGCTGGCTGGGCGGCGGCAACACCGCGCGCAACACCACCATCGTGCGCTCCAACTACCTGTGGGACGAAGCCGCGGCGCTCTACGAGCACGCCATGAAGCTGTGGGAGGGGCTCTCCCAGGACCTCAACTACAACGTGATGTTCTCCCAGCGTGGGGTCATGAACCTGGGCCACACCCTGCAGGACATGCGCGATATCCAGCGCCGGGTCAACGCCAACCGCCTCAACGGCATCGACGGTGAAGTGCTCACTCCCGAGCAGATCCAGGAGATCGTGCCGATCATGGACTGCTCGAAGAACGCCCGCTATCCGATCCTCGGTGCCTCTTGGCAGCCGCGCGCCGGCGTGGCGCGTCACGATGCCGTGGCCTGGGGCTTCGCCCGTGCCGCCGACGCGCTGGGCGTCGACCTGCTGCAGAACACCGAGGTCACCGGCTTCAAGATTCGTGATGGCCGGGTCTACGGCGTGCACACCAACCGCGGCGACATCGAAGCCAAGACCGTCGGCTGCGTGGCGGCGGGCAACTCCGGCGTGCTGGCCAAGATGGCCGGCTTCCGCCTGCCGCTGGAGTCGCATCCGCTGCAGGCGCTGGTTTCCGAGCCGCTCAAGCCGGTGCTCGACACCGTGGTGATGTCCAATCACGTGCACGGCTACATCAGCCAGACCGACAAGGGCGACCTGGTCATCGGCGCGGGCATCGACGGCTACAACGGTTACGGCCAGCGCGGCAGCTACCCCACCATCGAGCACACCCTGCAGGCCATCGTCGAGATGTTCCCGATCTTCTCGCGGGTGCGCATGAACCGCCAGTGGGGCGGCATCGTCGACACCTGCCCGGACGCCTGCCCGATTCTCTCGGCCACGCCGGTGAAGGGTCTGTTCTTCAACTGTGGCTGGGGCACCGGTGGCTTCAAGGCCACGCCGGGCTCGGGTCATGTGTTCGCCTGGACCCTGGCCAAGAACCAGGCTCACCCGCTGGCGGCCCCGTTCTCCATCGACCGTTTCCATACCGGTGCTCTCGTCGACGAGCACGGTGCGGCCGGCGTGGCCCATTGACAACAACGTGAGGACAGGCGCTCCGAGATGAGCGCCGGGGGCAAGGCGTAGCGAGGGTCTTTTGCCATGGATGGCAAAAGTAGCGCCCAGGGATGGGTTCACAGCGCCCTCGCGCAGGCTTGTCGCCGGAGAAGCTCATCGGATGCCGGATCGTGAAAGTCTCTCCAAGGGAGAACCACCATGTTTCTTATCTACTGCCCCTACTGCGAGGAGCATCGCGAGGAAGAGGAGTTCCGTCCCAAGGGCCAGGCGCACATCGCTCGCCCCAAGGACCCCGAGGCCTGCAGCGACGAGGCGTGGGGCGACTACCTGTTCTTCCGTGACAACCCGCGCGGCATCCATCACGAGCTGTGGGTGCACGGCGTCGGCTGTCGCAAGTTCTTCAACGTCACGCGCAATACCGTGACCTACGAGATTCTCGAAACCTACAAGATGGGCGAACGGCCCCGCATCACCGCCGAGAGCCTGGCGAGGGGCGACATCCAGGGCAACGTGCAGGTGGCCAGCGGCGGACAACAGACCGTGGGCGCCAGCCGCGCTGCGGTAGAAACGGTCAAGGGGGAGCAGGCATGAGCAAGTCCGTGACACAGCCGAATCGTCTCAGCCAGGGCGGGCGTATCGATCGCTCGCGCAAGCTCGGCTTCACCTTCAACGGCCAGCACTACCAGGGCCATGCCGGCGACACCCTGGCCTCGGCGCTGCTGGCCAACGGCGTGGATATCGTCAACCGCAGCTTCAAGTACTCGCGCCCGCGCGGCATCGTCGCCGCCGGCGCCGAGGAGCCCAACGCGCTGGTCCAGCTGGGCAGCACCGAAGCCGCCCAGGTGCCCAACGTGCGTGCCACCCAGCAGGCGCTGTTCGACGGCCTCGTGGCGCGCAGCACCAATGGCTGGCCGAACGTGCAGCGCGATGTCATGAGCCTGGTGGGCAAGCTGGGCGGGCGCTTCATGCCGCCGGGCTTCTATTACAAGACCTTCATGGCGCCGGCCTCCATGTGGATGACCTATGAGAAATACATCCGCAAGGGTGCCGGCCTGGGCCGCAGCCCCATGGAAGCCGATCCGGACAGCTACGACCACCTCAACCAGCACTGCGACCTGCTGGTGATCGGCGCCGGCCCCGCCGGCCTGACGGCGGCGCTGACCGCGGCCCGCAGCGGCGCGCGGGTGATCCTGGCCGATGAGCAGGAAGAGATGGGCGGTTCGCTGCTCGACAGCCGCGAGCTGCTCGACAGCCAGCCGGCCGCCAAGTGGGCGGAGCGCGTGCTGGCAGAACTCGCCGGGCTGGACAACGTCACGCTGCTGCCCCGCACCACCGCCAACGGCTACCACGACCACCATTTCGTCACGCTGCACGAGCGACGCACGGAGCACCTGGGTGAGACGGCACCGCTAGTCGACGGCCATCGCGGCGTGCGTTCGCGCATGCACCGCGTGCGTGCCGGTCAGGTGCTGCTGGCCACCGGCGCCCACGAGCGTCCGCTGGTCTACGCCAACAACGACGTGCCGGGCAACCTGCTGGCCGGCGCGGTATCCACCTACATCCGCCGCTACGGCGTGGTGCCGGGCCACAAGCTGGTGCTCTCCACCAGCAACGATCACGCCTATCGCGCCGCGCTCGACTGGGTCGAAGCGGGGCGTGAGGTGGTGGCCATCGTCGACGCCCGTGCCAATCCGCAGGGCGACTGGATCGACGCCGCCAAGGCCAAGGGCATTCGGATCATCACCGGCAGCGCGGTGATCGAGGCCAAGGGCGAGAAGCGCGTCAGCGCGGCCCGCGTGGCCAAGATCGACCTCGACGCCTTCAAGGTCACCGGCCAGGCCGAGACCCTGGCCTGCGACACCATCGCCAGCTCCGGCGGCTACAGCCCGGTGATCCACCTGGCCTCGCACACCGGTGCGCGGCCGACCTGGAACGAGGAGATCCTCGGCTTCGTGCCCAGCCTGGTGAAAGGCGTGCACGCTGCCGGCAGCGCCCGTGGCGTCCACGATTTGGCTGCGGGCCTGGCCGATGGCGTGGCCATGGCCGCCCAGGCGCTGGAAGCACTGGGGCAGTCGGCCAGGGCGATCGAGCTGCCGCAGGTCGACGCCCGCCGCGAAGGGCCGGCCTGTGCGCTCTACCAGGTGCCGCACGAGAAGCCGACCCTGCGTGCACCCAAGCAGTTCGTCGACCTGCAGAACGACGTCACAGCCGGGGGCATCGAACTGGCGACGCGCGAAGGCTTCGAGTCCATCGAGCACGTCAAGCGCTACACCGCCATGGGCTTCGGTACCGACCAGGGCAAGCTCGGCAACATCAACGGCATGGCCATCGCCGCGCGCTGTCTGGGCAAGACGATTCCCGAGGTGGGCACCACGGTGTTCCGCCCCAACTACACCCCGGTCACCTTCGGCGCCATCGCCGGCCGCCACTGCCGCGACCTGTTCGACCCCGAGCGCTACACCGCACTGCACCAGTGGCACGTGGAGAATGGCGCCGAGTTCGAGGACGTCGGCCAGTGGAAGCGCCCCTGGTACTTTCCACAGGTACGCAACGGCAAGCAGGAGACCATGCACGAGGCAGTAGCCCGCGAGTGCCGCGCGGTGCGCGAGAAGGTCGGCATCCTCGACGCCTCGACCCTGGGCAAGATCGACATCCAGGGCCCCGACGCGCGCGAGTTCCTGGGTCGCGTCTACACCAACAAGTGGGAGAAGCTGGCCGTCGGCAAGTGCCGCTACGGGCTGATGTGCAAGGACGACGGCATGGTCACCGACGACGGTGTGACCAGCTGCCTGGCCGACAACCACTTCCTGATGACCACCACCACCGGCGGCGCCGCCGCGGTGCTGGAGTGGCTGGAACTGTGGCACCAGACCGAATGGCCCGAGCTCAACGTGACCTTCACCTCGGTGACCGATCACTGGGCGACCATGACGATCACCGGACCCGAGGCGCGCAACCTGCTGGCCGAGATCACCGACATCGATCTCGACCGCGACACGTTCAAGTTCATGGACTGGCGCGAAGGCAAGGTCGCCGGGGTACCGGCGCGAGTGTTCCGCATCTCCTTCACCGGCGAGCTGACCTACGAGATCAACGTCCAGGCCAACTATGCCATGCACGTGTGGAAGACGCTGTTCAAGCACGGCGGGAAGTACGGCCTGACCCCCTACGGCACCGAGACCATGCACGTGCTGCGCGCGGAGAAGGGCTTCATCATCGTCGGCCAGGACACCGACGGCTCGGTGACGCCGGAAGACCTGGGCATGCAGTGGTGCGTGGGCTACGACAAGCCGTACTCGTGGATCGGCAAGCGCGCGCTGACGCGCAGCGACACCCGCCGCACGGACCGCAAGCAGCTGGTCGGCCTCAAGCCCAAGGACCCGAAGGTGGTGCTGGAGGAGGGCGCGCAGATCGTCTTCGACCCGAAGCACGCCATTCCCATGCCGATGGCGGGCCACGTGACCTCGAGCTACTACAGCCCGACCCTGGACTCAGGCTTCGCCCTGGCCGTGGTCAAGGGCGGTCAGCAGAAGATGGGTGAGACCGTCTACCTGCCCATGGCCGACGGCCAGGTCCATGAGGCCGAAATTGTCAGCCCGATCTTCGTCGACCCCAAGGGAGAGCGCCAGAATGTCTAACCCTGTCGTTGCCAAGGCCCGTACCTTCGATACCCGCACCGAAGCCAACATCCCGGTGGAATCGCCGCTGGCCTACTCCTACCAGCGTTCGGGGGCTCCGGCCCCCAGCGCCAAGAGCCGCGTGGTGCTGCGCGAGCGGGCCATGCTCGGTCATCTGATCCTGCGCGGCGGCGCCATCGTGCTCGACGAAGCGGTGCGCGCGGTGCTGGGCTTCGGCCTGCCGGCTCGGCCCAACACCCTCAGCCACAGCGAGGATGGCGCGCGGTCGATCCAGTGGCTCTCGCCCGACGAATGGCTGCTGATCGTGCCCGGTGGCGAGGAGTTCGAGCTGGAGGGCGAGCTGCGCAACGCCCTGGGCGATGCCCACTACGCCATCGTCAACGTCAGCGGCGGCCAGACGCTGATTGAGCTGTCGGGCGAGAAGGCGCGTGAGCTGCTGATGAAGTCGACGCCCAGCGACGTGCACCCCGAGGCCTTCCCGGTGGGCAAGGGCGTGACCGCGGTATTCGCCAAGTCCAACCTGATCCTGCGCCGCCCCACGGAAACCCGCTGGGAACTGGTGCTGCGCCGCAGCTTCGCCGACTACTGCTATCGCTGGCTGCTGGATGCCGGAAATGAATACGCCATCGGCGTCGAACGCTGAGAGAGGAAAGATGATGACCAACAAGATCAAATTGCTGCGTGACGCCCAGCCGGACGTGCTGCTGGACGCCAGTTCCTGGGAAAAGCTTTCCGGTGACCCCCACACCGTCAACCTCAATGCCTATGCGTCCGAAGACGGCACTAAAACGATGGGTACCTGGATCTGCACGCCGGGCAGGTGGGCGGTCAACTATACCAAGTGGGAGTACTGCGATTTCCGCGAAGGTTACTGCGTGCTCACCCCGGAGGGTGGCGAGCCGATTCACCTCAAGGCCGGCGACATCTTCATCGTCGAGCCTGGCTTCAAGGGCACTTGGGAAGTCGTCGAGACCGTGCGCAAGTATTTCGTGTTTGCCTGAGCCAGCGTCGCGCCGAGCCAGACGCTCGGCGCGACCCACAGAGGAGAGAGGATGATGGGGCCCAAGGAAAGCAACTGGATTCTGGTGGCTCAATGTCCGAGCCGACTCGGCACCGTGGATGTGGTGACCCGCTTCCTCAAGGAGAGCCGATGCTACATCACCGAGCAGCACTCCTTCGATGACCGACTGAGCGGCGGCTTCTTCATCCGCACCGAGTTCCGTCCCGAGGCGGAAGGGTTCGATCAGGCGGCCTTCGAGACCGGCTTCGCCGAGCGCGCCGCCGAGTTCGCGATGCACTTCGAACTGACCGCCCCGGGGACGCGGATGCCGGTGGTGATCATGGTGTCAAAGGCCGATCACTGCCTCAACGACCTGCTCTATCGCTACCGCATCGGCCAGCTGCCGATCGACATACGTGCCATCGTTTCCAACCACCCGGACCTGGCGCCCCTGGCGGAGTGGCATGGCATTCCCTATCACCACTTCCCGATCACGGCCGACACCAAGCCCGAGCAGGAGGCGAAAGTGTGGGCGGTGGTCGAGGAGACCGGCGCCGAGCTGGTGATCCTCGCTCGCTACATGCAGGTGCTGTCGAGCGACCTGTGCGAGAAGCTCAGCGGTCGCGCCATCAATATTCACCACTCGCTGCTGCCGGGCTTCAAGGGTGCCAAGCCCTATCATCAGGCCTACGACAAGGGCGTAAAGCTGGTCGGTGCCACCGCTCACTACATCAACGACGACCTCGACGAGGGGCCGATCATCACCCAGGGGGTCGAGTCGGTCAGTCATGCCGACTATCCGGAGGACCTGGTGGCCAAGGGGCGTGACATCGAGTGCCTGACCCTGGCCCGGGCGGTGGCCCTGCACGTGGAACGTCGGGTCTTCCTCCACGCCAGCCGTACGATCATCTTCGAAAGATAGCCTTGAGCCTGTAACCGGCGGCAATCTCTCCTTGCCGCCACTCCCTTACAGCGATCATGCCACTGTCCACCGGGTCGATGAGGCTACCAGCCTCGCTGACCGCTCCCTCCAGACAATCCAGTTTCGCCGATGCCATTCGTTCCGTGGATAGGCATCCAGGCACCCGGCCGACAACCGTCAGCGCGCCCATATGCAGGCGCTGGCATTTACCTTCCTTGAGCAGCCGTTGGGGACAGGGGCGGCGCACTGACGCGCCGCACGGCTAGTGATGCCGCTCGGGCCAGCTCCCGAGCGGTTTTGCCAGGAAATGGTGAGCAGGCCGAAAATGCAACTGCCCACAGTCGAAGCAGCGCTGAAAAAGCGTCCCGAGGTAATTCTGGCTTTCTCGGCTAAGGTATGGGAGAACCTCCAGCAGGGCTATGCCCATCGAACGCTTGATTGAGGAAATAACAAGATGCTACCCAAGAAGACCCTACTGGCCACCGCCGTGATCGGCGCCATGCTGGCCACCGCCGCGAATGCCGAGACCCTGCGCTGGACCCGCTCCGCGGACAGCCTGACCATGGACCCGCACTCGCAGAACGAGGGACCGACCCACTCGGTCAACCATCAGATCTTCGACACCCTCGTCTACCAGGACATGGACGTCGAGTATCAGCCCGGCCTGGCCACCGAGTGGCACGTGAAGGAAGACGAGCCCACCGTCTGGGTGTTCAAGATCCGCGAGGGCGTGACCTTCCACGAAGGCCAGTCGCTGACCGCCGAGGACGTGGTCTTCTCGATCAATCGCGCCCGCCACGAGCACTCCGACATGCGCGGCCTGCTCACCTCGATCTCCGAGGTGCGCGCCGTGGATGACTACACCGTCGAGGTCGAGACCACCGAGCCCAACCCGCTGCTGCCCAACAACTTCACCAACCTGTTCATCATGAGCCGCGAGTGGGCCGAGGAGCACGGCGTCGAGGAGCCGCAGAACTACGCGGCGGGCGAGGAGACCTTCGCGGTGCGCAACGCCAACGGCACCGGCCCGTTCCGCGTCGAGAGCCGCGAGCCCGACGTGCGCACCGTGTTCGTGCGCAACGACGATTACTGGGGTATTGACCACTATCCGATGGAGATCACCCGCCTGGTGTTCACGCCCATCGAGTCGGCCTCCACCCGCGTGGCGGCGCTGCTCTCCGGCGAGGTCGACTTCCTGCAGGAGACCCCGGTGCAGGACATCGAGCGCCTGGCCAATGCCGATGGCATCAAGAATGAGCAGGGCGCCGAGAACCGCACCATCTTCCTCGGCATGGACATGGGCTCGGCCGAGCTGCGCGCGGGCAACGCCGAGGGCAACCCCTTCGCCGACCGCCGCGTGCGCGAGGCGATCAACCTGGCGGTGGACGCCACCACCATCCAGCGTGCGGTCATGCGCGGCAACTCCCAGCCGGCCGGCATGATTGCGCCGCCGTTCGTCAACGGCTACACCGAGGAGATGGACGAGGTTCTCGAGGCGGATACCGCCCGCGCTCAGGAACTGATGGAAGAGGCCGGTTACGGCGATGGCTTCCGCGTCACCCTGCACTGCCCCAACGACCGCTACGTCAACGACGAGCAGATCTGCCAGGCGGTGGTCAGCATGCTGGCGCGCATCGGCATCACCGTGGACCTGGTGGCCCAGACCCGCTCGCTGCACTTCGCCGAGCTGGCCCGCGGCGAGTATGACTTTTACCTGCTGGGCTGGGGCGTGCCCACCATGGACTCCGAGTACGTCTTCAACTACCTCTACCACACCAAGGAGGACGACCGGGGGACCTGGAACTTCACCGGCTACTCCGACGAGCGGGTGGACGAGCTGACCGTGGCCATGGGCCAGGAGGTCGACGAGGAGGCGCGCAACGAGATGATCAGTGAGGCGTGGCAGATCGTGCACGACGAGATCATCTACGTCCCGATCCACCACCAGATGCTGACCTGGTCGATGCGCGACGACATCGACTTCAAGGTGCAGAGCGAGAATACACCGCACTTCAAGTATCTGCGTTTCAACAACTAAGCGTTTCGAGACTCTACCCCCGGTTGCCACAAGCGACCGGGGGTATCGTCGTTATTTGGTGATCCCATGCTAGCGTTTCTGATCCAGCGCGTACTGCAGGCCATCTTCGTGATGTTCGTGGTCGCGCTTATCTCGTTCTCGCTGTTTCACTACGTCGGCGACCCGGTGCTCAACATGCTCGGGCAGGAGGCCACCGAGGCCGACCGCGCCGCGCTGCGGGCCCAGCTCGGTCTCGACCAGCCGGTGGTGGTGCAGTTCTGGAATTTCGTCGTCAATGCCGCCCAGTTCGAGTTCGGCATCTCCTATCGTTCGGCCCGGCCGGTGACCGACCTGATTCTCGAGCGGCTGCCCGCCACCCTGGAGCTGGCCATCATCTCGGCTATCTTCGCCGTGGTCATGGGCATCCTGCTGGGCATCTATACCGCCCTGCGCCGGCGCAGCTGGCTGGCCCACTTCATCATGACCGCCTCGCTGATCGGCGTGTCGCTGCCTACCTTCCTGATCGGCGTGCTGCTGATCTACATCTTCGCCGTGGAGCTCGGCATGCTGCCGGCCTTCGGGCGGGGCGAGACGGTGCGCCTCGGCGACTGGTGGACCACCGGGCTGCTCACCACCAGCGGGCTGCGCTCGCTGATCCTGCCGGCCATCACCCTGGGGCTGTTCCAACTGACCCTGATCATGCGCCTGGTGCGGGCCGAGATGCTCGAGGTGCTGAGCACCGACTACATCAAGTTCGCCCGCGCGCGGGGGCTGTCGAAGCGGGTGGTGCACCTGCGCCATGCGCTGAAGAACACCATGATCCCGGTCATCACCATCATCGGTCTGCAGCTCGGCACCATCATCGCCTTCGCCATCATCACCGAGACGGTGTTCCAGTGGCCCGGCGTGGGCGCGCTGTTCATCACCGCCGTGCGCTTCGTCGACGTGCCGGTGATGGCCGCCTACCTGATGATGATTGCGCTGGTGTTCGTGGTGATCAATCTGGTGGTGGACCTGCTCTACTACGCCGTCGACCCGCGGCTGCGCGCCCAGGGAGGTGGCAAATGAGCCAGCAGATCGAGACCCGGGGGAACACGGCGCCCGTGGTGCCCCCCAAGCCGAGCAAGTGGCGCACCTTCCTCGACAGCGACATCGTCTACTCGTGGAAGCGCCAGCCGGTGGTGATCATTGCCACCCTGGTGACGCTGGTCATGTTCGCCGCGGCGCTGTTCGCGCCGTGGATCGCGCCGCAGAATCCGTTCGATCCGCGCCAGCTGGAGCTGATCGACGCCTTCACGCCGCCGCTGACCACCTCGGACTTCACCGGCAACTTCTACCTGCTGGGCAGCGACAGCCAGGGCCGCGACGTCTTCTCGGCGATTCTCTACGGCTCGCGCATCTCGCTGCTGGTGGGCTTTGCCGCGGTGATCTTCGCCTTGGTGATGGGCACCGCCCTGGGCCTGCTGGCGGGCTTTCGCGGCGGCTGGCGCGACGCGCTGATCATGCGCATCGCCGACGTGCAGCTCACCTTCCCGTCGATTTTGATGGCGCTTTTGATCTTCGGTGTGATCCGCGGCTTTCTGCCGCGCTCGATGCACGCCGAGGTGGCCATCATCGTGCTGATCATCGCCATCGGCCTCTCCGACTGGGTGCAGTACGCCCGGGCGGTACGCGGCGCCACCATGGTGGAGAAGAGCAAGGAGTACGTGCAGGCGGCGCGCGTGATCGGCCTGCCGGCGCGTAAGATCCTGTTCCAGCACATCCTGCCCAACGTGATGCGGCCGGTGCTGGTGATCGGCACCATCGGCCTGGCGCTGGCGATCATCGCCGAGGCCACGCTGTCGTTTCTGGGGGTGGGCATGCCCGCCACCCAGCCGAGCCTGGGCACCCTTATCCGGGTGGGCCAGGATTACATGTTCTCGGGAGAGTGGTGGATCCTGCTCTTCCCCGGGGTGGCGCTGCTGATGCTGGCGCTCTCCGTCAATCTGCTGGGAGACTGGTTGCGTGATGTCCTCAACCCCAAGCTCCGCTAACGACGCCGCTGTAGAGGCAGGCCACGCGCCTGGCGCCGCGGGGCAGCAGCCGGTCCTTTCCGTGCGCCACCTGCGGGTGGAATTCCCCACCCGCCACGGCACCCTGGTGGCGCTCGACGACGTCTCCTTCGACATCGCTCCCGGCGAAGTGCTGGGCGTGGTGGGCGAGTCCGGCGCCGGCAAGTCGATGACCGGCAACGCCGTGATCCGGCTGCTCGAGCCGCCCGGCCATATCGCCGCCGGCGAGGTGCTGCTTTCGGGCCAGCGCATCGACGATCTGCCCGAGGAGCGCTTCGTGCCGCTGCGCGGACGCCATATCGGCATGATCTTCCAGGACCCGCTGACCAGCCTCAACCCGCTGTTCTCGGTGGGCGACCAGCTGATCGAGACGATCCGCGCCCACCTGCCGATGAACGAGCGCCAGGCCCGCGAGGAAGCGCTGCGGCTGCTGCGCGAGGTGGGCATTCCCGCCCCCGAGAATCGCATCGACAGCTACCCGCACCAGTTCTCCGGCGGCATGCGCCAGCGCGTGGTGATCGCCCTGGCCCTCGCCGCCCGGCCCGAGTTCATCATCGCCGACGAGCCCACCACGGCGCTCGACGTCTCGGTGCAGGCGCAGATCCTGGCCCTGCTCAAGCGGCTGTGCGCCGATCACGGTACGGCGGTGATGCTGGTCACCCACGACATGGGGGTGATCGCCGAGACCGCCGACCGGGTGGCGGTGATGTACGCCGGGCGGCTGATCGAGATCGGCCCGGTGGAAGAAGTGATCCGCAACCCGCAGCATCCCTACACCAAGGGCCTGATGGCCTCGATCCCCGGGATCGCCAAGCGCCTCGAGCGGCTTTACCAGATCGAGGGCGCCATGCCGCGGCTGGCGGCGATTCCCCCGGGCTGCGCCTTCAACCCGCGCTGCCCCCACGCCCAGCAGCGCTGCCGCGACGAGCGGCCGGACCTGATGCCGGCCGGGGGCAGCCGGGCGGCCTGCTGGCTGCACGACCCGGTCGATCCGCTGCCGCCCCGGCAGGACGCAGAGGGAGAGGAGGTGAGCCATGTGCGCTGATACGGCAGTGAAGACGCCCCCGGCGGCGCAGGGCGAGATCCTGCTCGAAGCCCACGACCTGGCGCGCTATTTCGACGTCTCCAAGCCCTGGCTCAACCGGGTCATCGAGCGCAGCGAAAAGCTCACGCTCAAGGCGGTGGACGGCGTGGGCTTCTCCATCCGCCGCGGCGAGACCCTCTCGCTGGTGGGCGAGTCGGGCTGCGGCAAGTCCACCGTGGCGCGGCTGGTGGTGGGGCTCTATGGCCTCACTCGCGGCAAGCTGGTGTTCGACGGCGAGGACATCAGCAACCTGGCGAGCCGCACCGGGCGGCAGGCCGCCAGCGTGCGCAAGCGCTTCCAGATGATCTTCCAGGACCCCTACGCCAGCCTCAACCCGCTGTGGCGGGTGGGCACCATCATCGGCGAGCCGCTGCGCTTCTTCCGCCCGGAGATGAGCAGCGCCGACCGGCGGCGGCGGGTGGGCGAGCTGCTCGAGCAGGTGGGCCTGTCGGCCATGGACGCCAATCGCTATCCGCATGAGTTCTCCGGCGGCCAGCGCCAGCGCATCTCGATTGCCCGGGCGCTGGCCAACGAGCCGGAGTTCATGATCTGCGACGAGCCGACCTCGGCGCTGGACGTCTCGGTACAGGCGCAGATCCTCAACCTGATGCGCGACCTGCAGGACGAGTACGGGCTGACGTACCTGTTCATCAGCCACGACATGGCGGTGGTCAAGCACATGTCGGACCGCATCGCGGTGATGTACCTGGGGCGTATCGCCGAGATCGCCCCGGCCGACCAGCTCTTCGAGACCCCCCACCACCCCTACTCGAAGATGCTGCTGGCCGCGGTGCCGTCGCTGGAGGGCGTGGGCAAGGAGCGCACCGTGATCCAGGGTGAGGTGCCCAACCCGGTGCATCCGCCCACGGGCTGCGCCTTCCATCCGCGCTGCCCCCACGCCAACGAGCGCTGCAAGGCCGAGGTGCCGCGGCTGATCGCCCGCAGCGACGGCAGCGAGGTGGCGTGTCACGGCGTCGAGGAGGGCAGGCTGCCGTGAAGCGTCCGGCCTGATGCTGGAGCTGCTCTCGCCGCTGTCGGCCGGGGTCAACCTGGTGCTGGTGCTGCTCTCGGTAGTGACCTCGGCGCTGTCGGCAGCGGCCGGCATAGGCGGGGGCACGCTGTTGATCATCGCCATGGCCCAGGTGATGCCGGCCACGGCGCTGATCCCGGTGCACGGTATGGTGCAGCTCGGCTCCAACGGCGGCCGGGCGGCGATGACCTGGCGCCACGTGCGTCGTGACATCGTTGCCGCCTTCCTGCCCGGCGTCATCCTTGGCGCCGTGGTGGCGGCGTGGCTGCTGATTCGCCTGCCCTACGGCGTGCTGGAGCTGTGCATCGCCGCCTTCGTGCTCTACTCCTGCTGGGGGCCGGGGCTGCCCCAGCGGGCGGTGGGGCGCACCGGCACCGTGATTGCCGGCGCGCTCACTACGCTGCTCTCCAGTTTCGTCGGGGCCAGCGGCCCCATGGTCGCCTCGTTCATCAAGCTCGGCATGAGCGAGCGGCTGCCGCGGGTGGCCACCTTTGCCACCTGCATGACCCTGCAACACGCCACCAAGGCGTTCATCTTCGGCTTTGCCGGCTTCGTCTTCCGCGACTGGCTGGGGCTGATGCTGGTCATGATCGTGGCGGGCTTCGTCGGCACCTGGCTGGGCCTGCGCCTGCTGAACCGGGTAACCGACCATCGCTTCGACTTTCTCTTCAAGTGGACCCTGACCCTGCTGGCGCTGCGCCTGATCTGGCTGGGCGTGGAGCGGCTGTTGAGCGAAGGTGGGTAAAGGGGCCACGAAAAAGCCCCGGCAGAACCGGGGCGAAGGTAACGATGCGAAACGGCAGGCAGGTGCCGGTCAGAAATCGTAGGTCGCCGAGAGCCAGAAGCTGCGGCCATCCAGCGCCACACCGTCGGTGGAGCGGCCGGTCTGGGTGTAACGGTAGGCCTGGTAAGTGTCGCCCTGCCACTCGTAGCTGTCGGCCTTGCCGAAGTCCTTGTCGAACAGGTTGTAGATCGAGCCGGTCAGGCGTACCTGATCGCTGAAGCGATAGGTGGTGCGCAGGTGGAACAGCTCGTAGCCATCCAGCGTGTTGCCCACCTGCTGATACATCGCCAGGTTCTGGCCGGTCGTCGGAACGCCGTCGGTGAAACGCTCGCGCGATGAGTAGTACTCGCCTTCCAGGGTGGTATTGAGCCTGTCGGTCACGTCCCAGCCCAGGCTGGCGGTGAGCTTGTGCTTGGGCGTGTTGGTCAGCAGCATGCCTTCCTGTTCGCCGGAGGTGATCTCGGTGTCGGTGAAGGTATAGCCGCCGCGTACCTCCCAGGCGGGTGCGAAACGGTAGCGCGCTTCCAGCTCGACGCCACGGGTTTCGGCTGCGTCGATGTTGACCAGCCGCGCGAACCCGGTCTGGCTGGAGAAGTTGCCCACCGTGAGGCAGCCAGGCACGTTGCCGGCCGGATGCAGGCAGTTGGGGATCTCCGCGCCTTCGGCAATGCGATCGGAGAAGCGGTTGTAGAAAGCCGTGCCGCTGACCGTCACGCCCGCCAGGTTGTCGTAGATGGCGCCTAGCTCATAGTTGGTGCTCTTTTCCGGCTCCAGGTCCGGCGAGCCGATGGTGACCGTCTGGCCCTGGTTGCCGAAGCCGGTGATGCCGTCGTGCAGCTGGTTGAGCGTGGGGGTCTTGTAGCCACGGCTGACGCCGCCCTTCAGCGTCCAATGGTCGGTGGTGTTCCAGACCAGGTAGCCGCGTGGGCTGAAGTGGCCGCCGAAGGCATCGTGGTGCTCGTAGCGCCCGCCCAGGGTGAGCGCTAGGTCGTCGCGCAGCCACCATTCGTCCTCGGCGAACAGCGCCCAGCTCTGCTGCTCGAAGGCCTGGTTACCCGCGGCGCCATCCTCCAGGCGCGCATCGATGTATTGCCCGCCCACCGTCACCATGTGGCTATCGGTCGGCAGGGTGAACTTGGTATCGAAGATGATATCGCGGTTCTCGAGCAGGCGCGGTTCGCCGCCCTGGGCGAAGTAGCCGTATTCCGGCGCACTCCCGGCCGGCAGCGTGCGGCCAAGCGTCTCGGTCGTATTGTGCGTGAGGCTGCTCTCCAGCGTGCCGAGGTCGAAGCGCCCGGTATGGCCGACGGCAAGCTGGTCGCGGTTGAAGCGCAGCTCGTCCTCGTAGCCCCAGAACTGGCCTGGCTGGGGGGCGCAGGTCGCACGGTTGGTGCCGTCCAGCGTACCCAGGCGGCAGTCGTCGTTGGCGTAGGTCTGGCGCGCCCGTTCGGCGTCCAGCCACACCGAGTTGGCCTCATCGGCACGCAGGGTCAGGCGCCCGCCCAGCGAATAGAGGCGCGCCTCGGTGGGCCTTGGGTCGCGTGCCGCGCTATCCGCAATCATCCGTTCGGAGGCGTCGCGATCGAACAGGCGGCCACGCAGCTGCAGGCCGAGCACGTCGTCCACCAGCGGGCCGGAGGTGTAGAGGTTGATGCCCTGGGCGTTGCCGGCATCCCGGTCCTGCTGGAAGGTGGTGTCCAGGGTGACGCTGCCCGTCCAGGTGGCGCTGACGGGGCGGGTGATGATGTTGATCACGCCGCCCATGGCATCGGAGCCGTACAGGGTCGACATGGGGCCGCGGATGACCTCGATGCGCTCGATGGCCGACAGCGGCGGCATGAAGCTGGTAGACGTTTCGCCGAAACCGTTGGGCGTGACGTCGCCCGAGGCGTTCTGGCGCCGGCCGTCGATCAGGATCAGGGTGTAGTGGCTCGGCATGCCGCGGATGCTGACGTTCAGGCCGCCGGTCTTGCCCACGCCGGAACGAACATCGACACCGGGCACCTCGGCGATCGCTTCGGCAATGTTCGAGTAGCGCTTGCGCTCCAGCTCCTCGCGGGTGACCACGGAGATGCTGGCCGGTGCGTCCTGCAGCGCCTGCTCGAAGCCGGCGGCGGTCACCACGATATTGTCGAGGCGGGCACTCTCCTGGGCCTGGGCGGTGAGGGCGAGCGAGGCGCTGGCGATGGCCAGCGTCAGGGCGGTGCGGCGTGAGTGGAGCATGGAATCACCTGCTGAATGTGTAGCTATGAATGATATTGATTATCAAGCGCAGGTGATTCTAATGCGAAAAGTTCCCATTGATGAGGGACGGGGCGGGCAACGTTGCGTTGCGTCATGCGCAACGGGTAGTCGGCTTGCCCTGTGCGGCGGAAACGCCGGGCGCGCTGGCGGGCTGCCATTCGTCCGGTATTGCCTGGCGCAGGAAGGCTAGCAGGGCGCTCAAGCGCCGCGGGCGAGGGCCGTAGGGGTAAAGCAGCACTACCGGCAGGGGCGGGGCGCTCCACTCCGCCAGGCAGCGTTCGAGCGTGCCGGGGTGGGCCCGCTCGCGTGCCTTGGCCATCCAGTCGGGCATGATGCCAAGCCCGTGGCCGCACGCGATGGCGTCGCCATGCAGCGCCTGCTGGTCGACGCGAAAGCGCGACTCGGGAGGCTGGAAGCCAAACTCACCCTTCTCCGGGTGATGCAGTGTCAACCCCTGCTCGGTCTCGCCGAGCAGGTCGATCCAGGCGTGCTGGGTCAGTTCGCGGGGGTGCTGTGGATGGCCGTGCCGGGTGAGGTAGTCCGGGTGGCCGTACAGGCTTCGGCTCAGCCAGCCCACCACCTCCTGGCGCAGTTCACTGCCATTGACCTCGCCCAGCCAGAGCGTCACCGCCTGGCTCGTCGCCGCCAGGGGTGGGGCCGTGCAGGTCTGCAGCGTCAAGCGCACGTCGGGGTGGTGCGCCATGAACTGCGCCAGGCGAGGAGCCAGCCAGCTGCGCGCCAGGGCGCCGTGCGTGGCTACCTGCAGCTCGCCGCTGATGTCCTGGCTCAGCTCCTCGAGCGCCTGCTGGCCCTGCTCGGCAAGCGTCAGCATCTTCGCGCAAAAGCCGTGGAACACCTGGCCGGCTTCGGTCGGCAGCAATCGGTTGGACTGGCGACGCAGCAGCGGCTGGCCAACGTGGCGCTCGAGCTGGGTGATACGCCGGCTCAGGGTCGATTTGGCCAGCCCCAGGGCAGCGGCACTGCGCGTCAGGCTGCCGGAGCGCATGACATGGTCGAAGGCGAGGATGTCATCGAGATCGTACATGGCAGTCCCTTGGCATGATGATGACGTTGCGCGAAAGGGAAGTGTACGGGTCTTTCTGATTAATGAAAACGATTCGCGTTGTGTTTCGTTGTCCGTAACGTTGCGCCGCCCGCAACGCGACGTTGCGTGGCAGAGGATCATGATGCGTGTGATAATTGTTATCATTATGTTTCATGCTCGGAGACAAGACATGCACACGGCATTCGGCAAGCGAACGGTACGCCTGCCCGGGCTGGCGGCGGCCATGCTTGGCCTGCTGCTGCCGCTGGCAGCCTGGGCCGAACACGGCGTGGATACCGCCTTTGGCGAAGTCACGCTTCCCGAGGCTCCGGCACGCGTCGTCACGCTCTACGAAGGCGCCCTGGACACGGCCCTGGCGGCCGGCGTCGTGCCGCTGGGTGCGGTCACCACCCGGGGCGGCGACGGCGTGGCGCGCTACATCGAGGCGCACCTGGACGAGCAGCGCCCGGCCATCGTCGGCGTAGTGCGCGAGATCAACCTGGAAGCCGTGCTGGCGCTGCAGCCGGACCTGATCCTCGCTCCGCCGCAGCTGCCCGAGGCCCAGTACCGGCTGCTCTCGCGCATCGCGCCAACGGTGGTGCCGCCGACGGAAGGGCTGCAGCCCGAAGCATGGCGCGACGAGGCGCGCCTGTTCGCCCAGGCCATGGGGCGCGAGGCGGAAATCGAGGCGATGCTCGAGCAGGTGGATGCCAGGGCCGCGGTGCTGGCCGGGCGCATCGCCGCCGACGAGGCGCCCAGCGCCGTGCTGGTGCGCTGGATGCCGCAGGGCCCCATGGTGATGTCCGCGCAGCTGTTTACCGCCGGGCTGCTGCGTGCCGCCGGCGTGGCGATCCACGATGCCGGCCTGGTCCGTGCAGGGGTCTCGCACAGCGACCCCCTGAGCCTCGAGAACCTGGCGCGCCTCGAAGCCGACTGGCTGTTCCTGGCCACGCTCAACGAAGAGGGGCGCGACGCCCTCGAGGCGGCCAAGGCCTCGCCGGCCTTCGCGCGCCTCGACGTGGTGGCCCGTGACCAGGTGGTGGCGGTCGACGGCCAGCTGTGGAGCAGCGCCACCGGCCCGCTGGCGGCGCTGGCCATCCTCGACGAGCTCGACGCCGCGCTGTCGCCCTGATGCTTGCCGCTGGCTGCATGGACCATGCCCTGGCTCGCCGGCGCCATGCGATGCAGGCGGGGCTGCTGGCACTGCTGGCGCTGGCCTGCCTGGCCAGCCTGCTGCTGGGCGCCGGCGATGTTGGCCCGGCCCGCGCCTGGGCCGTGCTGATGGGCCGTGGCGATGCGGAGGCCCGGTTCGTGCTTGGCTCGCTGCGCCTGCCGCGCACGCTGGTCGGCCTGGTGGTGGGGCTGTCGCTGGGTGTGGCGGGAGCGCTGCTGCAGGCGGTGACGCGCAACCCGCTGGCCGAGCCCGGGCTGCTCGGGGTCAGCGCCGGTGCTTCCTTCGCCGTGGCCGTGGCGCTGGTGCTGGGCGCCACCGCCACCACGATGCGGGTCGGGGTGGCGCAGCTCGGCGCCATGGCGGGCTGCCTCTGCGTGCTCGGCGTGGCCCGGGTGAGCGGGGCCGCCAACGATCCGGTAAGGCTGGTGCTGGCCGGCGCCGCCCTGACCGGGCTGCTGCTGTCGCTCACCTCGCTGCTGCTGCTGTTCGACCAGCGCGCCGCCGACGAGATCCGCTTCTGGATCGTCGGCAGCCTGGCCGGCCGCCAGCTCGATCATCTGGCCGCGCTGCTACCCAGCCTGCTGCTGGCCGGGGTTATCGTGCTCGCCGTGGCGCGCCCTCTGGCGGCGCTGGCGCTGGGCGAGCGGGTCGCTAGCGGATTGGGCCATCGCCCGGGGCTGATCCGGCTGCTGGTGATCGTCGCCGTGGCGCTGCTGGTTGGGGCCGCCACCGCCACGGCGGGCCCCATCGCCTTCATCGGCCTGGTGGTGCCGTTCGCTGCCCGCGCCCTGGCCGGGCCCGACATCCGCCGCACGCTGTGGCTGTGCCTGCCGCTGGGGCCGCTGATGGTGATTACCGCCGACATCCTGGCGCGCCTGCTGGTTGCGCCGTCGGAGCTCCCGCTGGGCGTGCTCACGGCGCTGTGCGGTGCGCCGGTGCTGGTCGCCGTGGTACGCGCTCGGCGTATGCCGACCCTGTAGCGGACGGGCCTCAACCGGGCAGGACGAAATGGAATCACGGCAGGGGAGAGTCATGCGCTGCAAGGCAACCATGGAACGCGAGCCATTCGGCGCCGCCGCGCGCCGCCGCCCGGCCGGTGTCGCGGCCCCGGCCGGGCACTGGCACCTGGCCTGGCGGCTGGGCGGCACGGCCTGCAGCGTGCTGCTCGACCGGCGCGCCGTCGGCGCGGCGCTGCTGCTGTGCGGCGCGCTGCTGGCGGCGTCGCTGGCCTACCTGGCCATGGGCAGCAGCGCCTTGCCGCTGCGGGCGGTGCTGCCGGCGCTGGTGGGGCAAGGCGACCTGATGGCGGTGTTCCTGGTGCAGGAGCTGCGCCTGCCGCGCCTGGCCGCCGCCTGCCTGACCGGGGCCGCCTTCGGCGTGGCGGGCTGCCTGATGCAGACCCTGGCCCGCAACCGCCTGGCCACCCCCGGCATCATCGGCATCGACAACGGCGCCACCGCCTTCGCCGTGGCCTCGGTAATCGGCCTGGGCGTTTCGCTGGCGCCACCGGCCATGGCCCTGGTAGGGGCAACCACGGCGGCCGCCCTCACCTTCGGCCTGGCCGCGGGCGGCGGCACCCGCGGCTACCGCTTCATCATCGCCGGGATCGGCGTCGGCGCGGTATTCGGCGCCATTACCCAGCTGCTGCTGGCCAAGGTGCACATCGACACCGCCAGCGCCGCCTACCCCTGGACGGTGGGCTCCCTCAACGCGCGCCCGGCGGGGGCCGTCACGCTGCTGGCCGTGGGGCTGCCGCTGGGCCTGGGCGCGGCCCTGGGGCTGGGGCGTGCGCTGAGCCTGATGCGCTTCTCGGACAGCGTGGCGTCGGGCCTTGGCCTGCGGGTAGGCCAGCGGCGCTGGCAGGTGCTGGCCGTCTCGGTGCTGCTCACCGGACTGGCGGTGGCCGTGGCCGGGCCGGTGGGGCTGGTCGGGCTGATCGGGCCCGAGATCGCCCGTTCGCTCTCCTCGCCGCGCGGGGTGCCGATCGTCGCCTCGGCGCTGGCCGGGGCGCTGGTGATGGTGCTGGCCGACCTGGCCGGCAGGGTGCTGCTCTCGCCCATCGAGATCCCGGTGGGCATCGTCACCGCCGTGGTCGGCGGCCCCTGGCTGCTGTGGATACTGCTGCGACCGGCTTCGAGGACCCTGGCATGACCCGACATGAACTCGCCACCCGCGACCTGGTGCTGCGCCATGGTCGTACCACCATCATCGATGGCCTGGCCCTGACCCTGCCGGCCGGGAAGGTCACGGCCATCGTCGGGCCCAACGGCTGCGGCAAGTCGACCCTGCTGGCCGGGCTGTCGCGGCTGCACGCCCCGAGCCAGGGCGCGGTGCTGCTCGACGGCAGCGACATCCAGCAGCTGCCCGCGCGCGAGCTGGCCCGGCGCCTGGCGCTGCTGCCCCAGGAGGCCATTGCCCCGGAAGGGCTGAGCGTGGCCGAGCTGGTGCGCTTCGGACGCCAGCCGCACCAGGGCTGGCTGCGCCAGTGGTCGGCGGAGGACCAGCGAGTGGTGCATGAAGCGCTGGTCGCGGCCGACGTGGAAACGCTGGCCGACCGCCCGCTCGACACCCTGTCGGGCGGGCAGCGCCAGCGCGCCTGGATCGCCATGGCCATCGCCCAGCAGACGCCGCTGCTGCTGCTCGACGAACCCACTTCGGCGCTCGACCTGGGCCACCAGATCGAGGTCTTCGAGCTGGTGCGAAGGCTGGCCGCCGATGGACGCACCGTGGTGCTGGTGCTGCACGACCTGGTCAGCGCCTGCCGCTACGCCGATCACCTGCTGGCGCTGCGCAGCGGCCGGCTGGTGGCGGCAGGGCCGCCGCGGCAGGTGGTCACCGCCGAGCTGGTGCGCCAGCTCTACGATATCGACTGCACGCTGATCCACGACCCCGCCACCGGCACGCCGCTGCTGGCCAACGTGAGGCGAGCCGCGCACTGCCGCCAGGCGGGGTAGCGGCAGGTCGTAGATCCCCCTGGAATATCAACGAAGCGTGATGAACAACTTGTGATATATCGACTAAAATTCTCGCTGTTCCGGCTGTGAAGCGCCTCGTTTACCCGCCATACTGGAACGAGGCCCGCTCGAGAATCGGGCCGCAGGGAATCATTCAGGGAACCCTAGAGGTGGTCGTCATGCGCTCCTCCTACCGATCCTCCTTCGGTGTGGCTTTCTTCGTTTTGTTTTGTTTGCAGTTGTTGTTACTGGGTAGCGCACAGGCCAATCCCCGCTATGCGGCCATCGTGATCGATGTCGAAAGTGGCGATGTGCTTCACGCGGCCAATGCCGATGCGACGCGCTATCCCGCCTCGCTGACCAAGATGATGACGCTCTACATGCTGTTCGAGGCGCTCGAGAGCGGCAGCGTGCGGCTCGACCAGCCGCTGCTGGTGTCGCCCCATGCGGCCTCGATGCCGGCCTCCAAGCTGTGGCTATCGGCCGGCAGCTCGATCAAGGTCGAGGATGCGATCAAGGCGCTGGTCGTGCGCTCCGCCAACGACGTGGCCGTGGTCGTGGCCGAGGCGCTGGGTGGCACCGAGGCTGGCTTCGCACGCCAGATGACCCAGCGCGCCCGCGAGATCGGCATGCCCAGCACCGTGTTCCGCAACGCCTCGGGGCTGCCCGACAACGCGCAGGTCACCACGGCGCGCGACATGGCCACGCTATCGATCCGGGTCATGCAGGACTTCCCGCAGTACTATCACTACTTCTCCACCCAGAGCTTCACCCACCGCGGCACCACCCATACCAGCCACAACCGGCTGGTGCGCAACTATGCCGGTGCCGACGGCCTCAAGACCGGCTTCATCCGCGCCTCCGGCTTCAACGTCGCGACGTCGGCGATCCGTGACAATCGCCGCATTGTCTCGGTGGTGATGGGCGGCTTTACGGCGGCCTCGCGCGATACCCACATGGCCGACCTGCTCGATCGCGGCTTCGCCAGGCTCTCCATGCTGCAGCGGGGCGACTGGATCGCCGAGGCCGACGTGCTGGGCGACCGCATGGCGCTGCCGGAAACCCCGCCGGCCTCGGCGGCGCAGCTGGCTGCCGCTCCGGCTTCCATCGACACCCCCGAGGTCGACGCCGCGGGCCGCAGCCTCAGCTTCCAGTTGGAAATGGGCGTCGAGATGGGCTCTGCCGATGACCCGATCCGCGCCCTGATCGCCCGCGCCGACGCCGTGCAGCCGGGCGGGGGCAACTGGGCGGTGCAGGTCGGGGCGTTCAACAACCCCGACCAGGCCCGGCACCTGGCCACCCGTGCGGCCGACCAGCTCGCCAGCCTGCTGCAGCAGGTGCGCGTCTCGGTGGCCGAGGCGGAAGGCGAGCAGCGCATCTTCCGCGCCCGGCTGGTCGATCTGCAGGAGCACGATGCCCACTCCGCCTGCCGCAGCCTGCGCGCCTCGGGTATGGACTGCATGGTGGTGGCGTACTACTGACGCCTGCCACCCCGCTCCCTGCACCTCCGTTCCCACATTGCCGTCCCCACATCGCCCCGCTCATGCGGGGCGATGTCGTTGGGTAACCCGTTCAGACAAGGACCGGGGCCGGGTAGAGTGCCTGCCCGGCCGCGCTCACCTGCTCGTCACCGAGGACGATGCGCCGGTCGCAGATACGCTCGATCAACGCCGGGTCGTGGCTCACCAGCATTACGCCGCAGCGGCGTTCGCGGGCCAGCTCCACCAGCAGCGCCAGGGTTCGGCGTTGGGTGATGGGGTCGAGGCGCGAGGTCGGCTCGTCGGCGAACAGGAAGCACGGCGCCAGCAGCAGCACCCGCAGGATGGCGAAGCGCTGCAGCTCGCCGCCGGAGATCTCGCCGGGGCGGCGCTCCAGCAGATGCTCGTCGAGCCCAAGGCGCGCCATCAGCGGGGGGATGGCGCTGCGATCCAGGCGGTGGCGGCGCACCAGGTCGTCGAGCAGGCGTGCGAGCCGCCAGTGGGGGGAGAAGGCCGCCGGTGGGTCCTGATAGAGCTTCTGGAAACCGAGTGGATGCCCGGGTGCGCGCAGGATCCTGCCGCCGTCGGCGCGTGTCACGCCGAGCAGCATGTCGCCCAGCGTACTCTTGCCGCAGCCGGAAGGACCGACCACGCCGACGATCTCACCGGGGCGCACCGTGAGCGAGAGTTCGCGAAACAGCTCGCGCCCGCCGCGGGTCTTGGCCAGATCGGTGGCGGTCACCACCGGCGCCTGGGTCGTTTCGCCGAGCGGTGCCGGGCGTGGCCAGCGGCTGGGCTCGGCGTTCAGCAACTCCTGGCCGTACTCGCTTTGGGGGTGAGTGAGCACTTGCTGGGCCGGTCCGCGCTCGACCACCTGTCCCAGGCGCAGAATCACCACTTCGCCGCCCAGGCGGCGGGCCACGTCGATGTCGTGGGTGATGGTGAGCAGCACGCCGCCGCCCGCGGGCGTACGCGCCAGCAGCTCGACCACGGCATCGCGGCGCGGCGCATCGAGCCCCTTGGTCGGCTCGTCGGCGATGACGATGGGCGCACCGCCGGCACTGGCGGCGGCGAAGGCGACGCGCTGCGCCATGCCGCCGGAGAGTTCGCCGGGCAGCTTGCCGCCGGCCTCGGCCAGGCCCAGCTCGGCCAGATCGGCCCAGGCCGCTTGTTGGGCATGGCGTCGATCACGCCCGGCCACGTGGCGGTGGCTTTCGGCCACCTGCGATACGGCACGCATGGTTGGGTCCAGCGCGTGCCAAGGCTCCTGGGGCAGCAGCGCCAGGCGTCGGCCCCACAGGGCGCGGCGCGACTTGTCATCGGCGGCATCGAAGGTCTCGCCGTCGATGACGAGTCGCCCCCGCGCGCTCAGGCCGCGGGGCAGCGTGCCCATGATGGCCTGAGCGAGCAGACTCTTGCCCGAGCCGGTCTCGCCGAGCAGGGTCAGCCGGCTACCGGCTTCGAGCGCACAGGAGAAGGGCGCGATGGTGACGCCCTCGCCCTGGATCGTGACGTCTTCCGCCTGAAGTAAGTACGCACTCATCGTGGATCCCCTCCCGCCAGCAGGTTGAGGCTCAGCACCAGCACGAACAGCACCAGGATCGGCTGGGCCATGGCCCAGGGCGCCTCGTGGTAGTAGGGCAGCAGCTCGATCATCATCAGCCCCAGCTCGGCGGTGGGCGGGCGCAGCCCGACGCTGACGAAACCCAGCGCGGCCATGGCGAGGATGGCACTGGCGGCGCCGAAGGCGGCCAGGGTCAGCACCTGCGGCGCCAGCTCGGGCCACAGGTGGCGATGGAACAGGTAGAACGGGCCGAAGCCGAGCAGGCGGCTTGCCTCGAGCTGGGGCGAGGTGACCAGCACTCGGGTGCGGGCCCGCACCACGCGGAAGTACTCGATCCACAGCACCAGCGAGATACCGACATAGAGCGCCCAGAAGTTGCCCGGGGCGATGGCTACCAGCAGCAGCACCAGCAGCAGGCCGGGCAGGGCTAGGCAGGCATCGGCCAGGCTGCCCAGCACGCGGTCGAGCCAGCCGCCGCGCCAGCCGGCGACCACGCCGAGAATCACGCCCGGCACGGCGGCGCTGGCCACACTGAGCAGCGCCATGGCGAACGAGAGCTGTACCGCCGCTGCCAGCCGCGCCAGCATGCTGCGCCCGAGGTGGTCGGTACCCAGCGGTTCGGCTAGCGACGGCAGCTGCAGGATGCGGGTCAGCTGCTGGCGTGCGGGGTCGGCATCGAACAGCCAGGGCACCAGCCAGGCGAAGGCCAGCAGCGCAGCGAGCAGAGTGGCCCCGAGGCGCTGGCGGCCGCTCAGGGCAGGCAGCCAGCGGCGCGAAAATGACAGGGTCAGTGTGTTCATGCGCTGCGCCTCCTGGGGTCGAGCCAGTGGCAGAGCAGGTCCACCAGGGTATTGAGGGCAACGAACATCAGCCCCATGACCAGCGCGGTGCCCTGGATCATGGGCACGTCGCGGGCGACGATGGCGTGTACCAGCGCATGGCCGATGCCGGGCCAGGCGAACAGCGTCTCGACCACCACCACGCCCTCGATCAGATAGACGAACTGCACGCCGAGATAGGCGATCACCGGCACGGCGGCGTTGCGAAGGCCATGACGCAGGAAGCTGAGGCGCTCGCCGAGACCCTTGGTACGCGAAAAGGCGTAGTAGGCGGAGTGCGAAACGTCGGCCATGGCGTTGCGCGCCACCCGGCTGGAGATCGCGGCCAGCGCCAGGGCGAGGGTCAGTGCTGGCAGCACGCCATGCGCCATGCGCCCGTGGCCGGCGGCGGGCAGCCAGCCCAGGCTGACCGAGAAGATCAGGATCAGCACCAGCCCCACGGCGAAGGGCGGCAGTGCCCGCAGTAGGCTGGCCGCTACTTCGCTTACGCGATCGAGCATGCCGTTGGGCTTGAGCCCGGCGAGCAGGCCCAGCGGTGGACCCAGCAGCAGCGAGAGCAGAACGGCCAGGGCGGCCAGGCCGAGCGAGTGGCCGAGCTGATGCCACAGCTCGGCCACCACCGGCTCGCCGCTGACCAGCGAGCGGCCCAGGTCGAGTTGAATCAGATCCCACAGCCAGCCGACGTAGGCGCCGAGCGCCGGCTGGTCCAGTGCCAGCTCGGCACGCACCGCCTCGGCGGCACTGGTGTTGACCATGTCGTGCCCGTAACGTCCGGCGGCGATGCGGTAGGCCATGTCGCCGGGCAGCGAACGGGTCAGTACGAAGGTCAGGGTGCCGACCATCCATGCCACCAGCCCGGCCTGGAACAGGCGCTGCAGCAGCAGGCCACCAAGGCCTGTCGTCCGGTGAGAGGTCCAGCTAGAAGCCCAGCGCGGCGTCGCGCGCGCAGCCTGGTTTTCGCTCATTCTCCCCACCTCAGTTCGTCGATGCGATAGCTGCGCTCCAACGGATCGATGGAGAAGCCCTCCAGCTCGGCGTTCACCGCGGCCGTTTGCTGATACCAGGCCACGGGCACGACCGGCATCGCCTCGTTAAGCCGGCGTGCCACCTGCCCGGCCAGCTCGGCGCGAGCATCCATGTCGGCCTCCTGGCGCAGGGTGTCGAGCCAGGCCGCCACGTCCGCGTCGCGCCAGCCCATGGCGCCCCAGTCGCCGCCCATCGTTTCCGGGTCGGTGCCGAAGTCGTCGAGCAGGGTGCCGAGCGGGTCGGGCACCAGGCCGTAGTTGCGCGCCATCAGGCCCAGCTCCAGGCTGCCGTCGCGGTGCCCGGAGGGGATCTCGCTGGCGTTGCCCACGGCCACCTCCAGTGCCACGCCGATGTCGCGCCACTGATCCTGCAGCGCCGTCGCCACCAGCGGCAGCTCGGGGCGGTCGGAGAAGGTGCGCAGGGTCAGCTGGAAGGGCTGGCCGTCGCGCTCCAGCATGCCGCGACCGTTGGCTTCCCAGCCCAGTTCGGTCAGCAGCTCGCGGGCCCGCTCCACGTCCTGGGCTTCGTCCGCAGCGAGGCCCAGATGCCAGGGGCCGAGACTGGCCGGGAACAGTTCGGCCGCGGCGGCTTCGGGATGGCGCAGCAGACCGGCGGCTATGCCGACCCGGTCGACGGCCAGGCTCAGTGCCTGGCGGGCGCGCTCGTCCTCGAGGAAGGGGTGTTCGGCATTGAGTTTGAACACGATGGTGCGCGGCAGCGGCTCGGCATGCAGCGCCAGACGATCATGGCGTGCCAGCCGTGCGCGGCTGGCCGGGTCCAGGGTGAACACCACGTCGGCGTCGCCGCTCTCGGCCATCAGCGCGCGGGTTTCGCCGCGCCCCACCGCCAGATAGCTGGCGCTGCCGATGGCGGGGGTCTCGCCCCAATAGCCATCGAAGCGCTCCACCGTCAGGCGCTGGGGAGGTGCGACCGATGCGACACGATAGGGGCCGGTGCCGATCATCTGGGTGGCCCGCCCCTCGTCGTCGAAGGCGTCCACTGCCAGGATCAGCGTGGTGGAGTGGGCCAGCAGGGCCGGCAGCGGAGCGAAGGGGCTGTCGAGATGTACCACGACGTCGGCGTCTTCGGCTTCGATGGCGACGATGGGCGCCGAGTCGAGGATGCCCGGCTTGGCCAGGGCATGTCGCAGGCTGGTGGCTACCGCCTCGGCCGTCAGCGGGCTGGCGTCGTGGAAGGTCACACCCTCGCGCAGGGAGAAGCGCCAGGCCAGGCCGTCGTCGGAGGCCTGCCAGCCGCTGGCCAGCCCCGGCGCGGGTTGGCCGTCCGCATCGGTATCGACCAGGGTCTCGGCGACGCGCATGCGCGAGAACACATAGCCGGCGGTCGAGGGGTCGAGGCCGGTGATTTCCCAGGGCGCGACGACGGCCAGGGGGCGGTCGGCAGATGCCGCGAAGGGCAGCAGGGCCAGGCCGAGCAGGAGTGAGCGAAAGCGCAGGGTCATGTCAGTCTTCCTTGAAAGGAAACGCCAGGGGCAGGTGTAGGACGATTCGGCCGGGTGCGTCAGCCCGGGTCCAGCGCGAGGAGCAGGCGGCGTTCGCCCGCAGCCGGCTGCGGGCTGCGGTGGACCAGGCCGCGCTCCTCGTTACCGACCCAGCCACAGCCCTTGAGCAGGGCCAGATCGCCCACGGCGAGCTGTCGAATGGCATCGGGATCGGCGACGATCTCGGGCTTGTCGGGATGGGGAGCGCCCAGCCCGGCGCGGTTGACGGCGTGCTCAGGCAGCCATTCGCTGGCTGGGCCGGCATAGGTGGTCACCAGGCGTACCGCCAGGTTGTCGACGTGGAATCGGGGGCACATGGCGCCTTCCAGGGTGCGCAGGCGAATGCCGATGGTCTCGGTGTCGAACAGGAAGGCCATCGCTTCGGCGATGGTGGCGACGTCGTCGAGCAGGGCTGCGCCGGCGTCGGGAGCCGGCAGGCGCCGGGCGAGATCGGACTGCATGGCCTGGCCGGGGGCGCCACGCCAGTACCATTCCAGGCTGCGTGGCCCTGCCAGCTGCGCACGCACGGCCAGCGCCAGGGCCGGGTCCAGGCGGCGCTCCATCACGGCCAGGGTGATGTCATCCTCGAAGATGCGGGGAAGCACCTCGATATCCTGTCCGAACGCCCAATGTTGCGATATGTCGCGGCTTGGATGGGTCAGCACGGCACCTCCTTGATGAAACTCTATAACATATCATTCGACTTGGAAAAACGTCCTCTCAAGGCCGATGCGCAGGGTCGCAGTGGGGCCTCCAGGTCGCAATCGTTTTGTTATAACATAGCATTCTGGCCTTGGCGATGACGTGCTGGCGCCCCGGGCATTCTGTTCTCGACCTTTCCTGTGTTCGATGCGCCATTCTGGGGCATGGCACTTGCCGCCATGCACCGCACCCGTTAGGTTGGTAATCACCAAGCCCCGCCGCCCATCCTGGTCGGCGGGGTGGTCTTTTTTGGCCGCACGGGAGGGGTCATGTCGCCGTCACTGAAGGGCATTCTGTTCATGTGTGCCGGGGTGCTCTGCCTGGCCATCGGTGATGCCATCGCCAAGTGGTTGGGCGAGGTGCATTCGCCGCTGCAGATCATCTTCTTCCGCACCCTGGTCTCGCTGCCGCTGATCGCGCTGCTGGCCCACTACGGCGGCGGCCTGCGCACGCTGCGCACCCGTCGCCCCGGCGTGCACCTGATGCGCGGGCTGATCTACACCGGCACCATGTTCTGCTTCGTGCTCGGCCTGACCCTGCTGCCGCTGGCCGAGGCCACGGCCATCGCCTTCGTGGCGCCGCTGTTCGTCACCCTGCTGTCGGTGCCGCTGCTGGGGGAGCGGATCGATCCGCCGGTGCTGGCGGCATCGCTGCTCGGCTTCGTGGGGGTGCTGATCGTGGTGCGCCCGGGGGGCGACGCCTTCCAGTTCGGCTCGCTGGTGCTGATCGGGGCGGCGGTGTTCTACGCCTTGATGATGATCACCGCCAGGCGCTACGGCGCCACCGAGCACCTGTGGGCGATGGTCTTCTACATGACCCTGGTGCCGCTGGTGCTGGCGGCCGTGGCGCTGCCCTTTGTCTGGCAGACCCCGCACCCCTGGCACTGGCCCGGCTTCCTGGCGTCGGGGGCCTTCGGCGTGGGCGCCACGGCCTGCATCACCCTGGCCTTTCGCTTCGCCCCGGCGGCCATTGCCGCACCCTTTGACTATTCCGCCATGCTGTGGGCGGTGCTGCTGGGCTGGTGGTTCTGGGGCGAGATTCCCGATGCCTGGGTGTTTATCGGCAGCGTCCTGATCATCGGCAGCGGTCTGGCGATCGCCTACCACGACCGCCGGACGACGCTGAAGCGCCGCCCGACGTCCTGATCAGGCCTGGGTGCGATTCAGCCGCCGGCGCCGCCAGTGGCGCACCACCAGGCCATGCTTGGGCGCGGCGAGCAGGGCGGCGAGGAACATGCCCGACGCCACCAGTACGATGGCGCCGCCCGAGGCGACGTCGAGCGACACCGAGAGCATCAGGCCCGCCACGGCGGAGAACACCCCGACCCCGGCCGAGATCGCCAGCATGACGGGGAAGCGGTCGGTGAGCAGGTGGGCCGTGGCGCCCGGCGTGATCAGCATCGCCACCACCAGGATGATGCCCACGGTCTCGAGGCTGGCGACGATGGTCAGCGTCAGCAGCAGGATCAGCCCGTAGTGGATGACGCCGGTGTTGAAGCCCAGCGCCTGGGCCTGCTGCGGGTCGAAGGTATAGAGCAGCAGCGGGCGGTAGGCGAACCAGATCGCCAGCAGCGCCACCAGGCTGGCCACCAGGGTCAGCAGCAGCGCGGAGGTCTGCACCCCCAGCACGTTGCCGAACAGGATGTGCATCAGGTGGGTGCTGGTGGCGATCTTGCTGATGATCACGATGCCCAGCGCGAACGCGGCGGTGAACATCAGGCCTATGGCGGCGTCGGCCTTGATCCGCGTGTGGCGCTCCAGCGCGCCGATGCCCAGCGAGGTCAGCGCGCCGGTGATGAAGGCGCCGATGAAGAACGGCCAGCCCAGCAGGTAGGCGATGGCCACCCCGGGCAGCACCGCATGGGAGATGGCGTCGCCCAGCAACGACCAGCGCTTGAGCACGACATAGCAAGAGAGCAGCCCGCAGATCGCCCCCACCAGCACCGAGGTGAGCAGCGCGCGCTGCATGAAGCGGTAGTCGAAGGGAGCGGCGAGGCTCTCGGGCAGCAGCTGGATACCCAGCATCAGCAGTCCCGTCAGGGCGTCGATCACGCCCAGGCCGAAGGTCTCAAGCGGCGACACTCACGCCTCCTTGCTGAAAGCCGGGGGAGCTTCCCACCGCCAGGCGGGCCAGCATGGCATCGCTGAGCATCGCCTCCGGTGGGCCCATGCCGACCAGGCGGCGGTTGATCAGCAGCACGTTGTCGGCATGGCAGCGGGCGCTGGGCAGGTCGTGGGTGACCATGATGATGGTGCGCCCGGCGTTGCGCTCGCGCTCGAGCGTGGCCAGGATCAGCGCCTCGCTGGGTGGGTCGACGCCGGCTAGGGGCTCGTCGAGCAGCAGGATCCGCGCCTGCTGGGCCAAGGCGCGGGCCAGCAGCACGCGCTTCTTCTGGCCGCCGGAGAGCTCGCCGATGGGGCGCGCGGCCAGGTCGGCCATGTCGACCGCGTCGAGCGCGGCCTCCGCCGCCTGGTAGTGGCGGGCGCTGGCCCAGCGCTGCGGCAGCAGGCGCTGCCATAGCGGGTCATGCCGCATCAGGCCGTAGCGGCCGGTCAGCACGGTGTCGCGAACCGAAATGGGGAAGTCCCACTCCATGCGCTCCTGCTGGGCCATATACGCGATGTTGCCGGCGCGGCGCTGCGAAGGTGCGCTTTGGCCCAGCACCTCGAGCTCGCCGCGCAGCGGTGCAAGGCTGCCGATCACCAGGTTGAGCAGACTCGATTTGCCCGCGCCGTTGGGGCCGATGATGGCGGTCCACTGGCGCTGGGGCAGCGTCAGGGTCAGGTTCTCCAGCACGGGCTGCTGGTGGTAGGCCGCATAGAGCTGCCGAGCTTGCAGGGCCGGCGTGGCGTCATCCATTGTCGCCTCCCAGGTGGTCGATCAACAGTTGCACGTTATGGCGCAGCAGGTCGGCGTAGCTGGCGGCGGCACCGCCCGGCTCGCTGAGGGAGTCGACGTAGAGCGGGCCGGCAATGGCCACCTCGGTCTCGGTGGCCACGCTGCGCACGTGGCGGTCGGAAATGGTGCTTTCCCAGAAGATGGCGGCCGGCTGGCGGGCCCTGATCGTGTCGACGATGCGCATGATCTGCCGCGGCGAACCCTCCTCCTCGGCGTTGGTGCCCCAGATGCCGTCGTGCTCGAAGCCGAAGGCGTCGGCGAAGTAGACGAAGGCCGCTTCGCTGGTGATCAGCAGGCGCTGCGATTCGGGGAGTACCGCGAGGGCTTCGGTCAGCTCTTCATGCAGGGCCAGCAGCGTTTCGCTGAGCGCTTCGGCGCGTGCCTGGTAGCCCTCGGCGGCGTCGGGCCTTGCCTCGGCAAGCGTGTCGGCGATCACGCCCACGTATGCCGCCGCGGCGCGTGGGTCCATCCACATGTGCGGGTCGACCTCGCCGGCGTATTCGCCGGTGGCGATCGGCTGGGTGACGAAGCCGCTCTGCTCGGCGAGCGCCACCACCGGCACGTCCTCACCCACGGTGGCGTTGACCTGGCCGATCCACTGCTCCAGGCCGTAGCCGTTGTAGAACACCACCTCGGCCTCTTCGAGGGCGAAGAAGTTGCTGGGGATCAGCTCCCATTCGTGCACTTCCGCCCCCACCGGAGTCAGCACCTCCACCTGGGCATCGTCGCCGGCGACTTCCCGCACCAGGTCGCCGAGCACCGAAAAGGTCACCGCTACCTTGAGCGGAGGGGCTTCGGCCTGGCTCAGGGTGGACCAGGTCACGGCAAGGACACCCAGCAGCAATCCTTTTGGCACCGGCATCGATGACTCCTTGGCAAACGGTATGACGCGCCGAACGTTCTCAGCGAGTTAGCTTCATGGCTAATAGTTTAGCCAAGGTTAAGTTGTTGCGTAGTAGGAAATGTCTATCGGGAGGGCGGTTGCTGCGCTATGACGAGATTGGCTATATTGGCTCGATGACCGATACCCCAGACAACGCAGGCACTTATCGCCTCTGCAAGGCGGATGCCCTGCCGCCCAGCGACCAGCACGCACAGCAGTACGCTGCCGTGCGCAATGCCCATGAAACCGAATTGCTCGAGGATTACGTGGAGCTGATCGCCGACCTGCTGCAGCACCAGGGGGAGGCGCGCTCGACCGACATCGCCGTGCGCATGGGGGTTAGCCAGGCCACGGTGTCGAAGACGGTGGCGCGGCTCAAGAGTCTGGGATTGGTTTCCAGCAAGCCCTACCGTTCGCTGTTTCTGACCGAGAAGGGCGAGGCGATGGCGGCCATGTCGCATCAGCGTCATGCCATCGTTTTGCAGTTCCTGCGCGACCTCGGTGTCAGCGACCGAACCGCACGCATCGACGCCGAGGGCATGGAGCACCATGTCAGCCAGGAGACTCTCGACATCATGCAGCGCTTCTCACGCGAGCGGGAGCGCCACGGTACCTGAGCCGGCAGGCGTCCTGCCGCTACCTATTCCTATTGCACCCGTCACCTCGTGCCTTTACCCCGTCATCTCGACACCGCAAAGGCCCGCGCCGCCGCCTCCGGGTCCGGCTGGCCGCAGATCGCCGACACCACGGCCGGGCCCTGAGCGCCGGCTGCCCTCACCTGGCCGGCATGTTCCGCCTTGAGCCCACCGATAGCCACCGCCGGCAGCGGACTGGCCGCCACCAGCGCGGCTAGGCCCGCGAAGCCCAGTGGAGCGGCGTGATCGCGCTTGGTCGAGGTGGCGAACACCGGGCCGAGGCCGAGGTAGTCGAGCGCAGACGGGTCGAGGTGGGAAAGCTGCTCGTGATTCTGTACGGAAAGGCCAAGGATGGCACTTTCACCCAGTGCGTCCCGAGCGGCGGCCAGGTTGCCGTCGCCCTGGCCGAGATGCAGGCCGTCGGCGCCGCTCTCCACCGCTACCGCCAGGCGGTCGTTGATGATCAGCGGCACGCCGCTGCCGTCCAGCGCCGCCTTGAGCCGCCGGGCCTGCTCGATCAGCTCGCCGTCGGAGGCGTGCTTGTCACGCAGCTGAACGATGGTGACACCGCCGCGCACCGCGGCTACCACCGTCTCGACGAGACCCTGCCGGGCGCATAGCTGGGGGTCGGTGACCAGATAGAGAGAGAGATCGAGGGGCATGGCATCACCGGGGTAGGTTGGCAGTGCCTCATGTTACCTTGCCGCCGTGACGGCGTCAGGGGGCGGGGCCGGCGGCGCCCAGGAAGCGCTCCTGCCAGTAGGCGATATCCAGTGGTACGCTGGTCACCTTGCGGCCGCTGCCGGGGGCGTGAATCATCTGCCCATTGCCGCGATAGATACCCACATGGGTGGCCTTGCGCCGGTCGCCGAAGAACAGCAGGTCGCCGGGCTGGGCGCGGCTGACGGCCGGCAGGGCGCGGAACTGCTCGTCGGCGGTGCGCGGCACCGGGATGCCCGCCGAGCGGTAGGCCATTTCCACCAGCCCCGAGCAGTCGAGCCCCTCCGGCGTGTTGCCGCCGAAACGGTAGGGGGTGCCCAGTGCGCCCTGCGCGGCCGACAGGATCAGCGCCCGCTCGATGGAAAGGCCGTCGCCCCCGGGGCGTGGATCATGGGTGGCCAGTTCGCGCCCGGCGCAGCCGGCCAACAGGGCCAGCATCATGACCATCACAACACCCTTCAGTACACCGCTCACCCCATCCTTTACCGCCAGTCGCGGCATTCGGCTCAGGGGTCGCCAGCAGGTCTCTCGCATCGCCCTCTGCTCCACAGGAGTACAGAAGACTAATGTAGCCTGAAGCGGCGGCGCTTCGCCATCAGTTGAAGGCGATTCGGGTGCCGTGGGTGAGCATCTCGTCGGGGGTCATGGCCCGGCCCGGAACCCCTATCATCTCATCGCCACACTGGTCAGCCCAGGTCAGGATGCCGTGGGTCAGACCGCACTCGCGCAGCAGGTCGCGAAGCTGGCCGGTGCCCCGGAACGTCAGGGTGTGGCCCTCGGCATCGGCCAGTGCGGTCACGCCACTGGCGTGGTGAAGGCGCACCGTATAGATGCCGTCCTGGGACTCGACTTCCACGATGGGCGTCAAGCCATGGGCGACGGCCCTGGCGAGCTGGTGATGGGTGATGCGGCTGCCCAGGGCGGGTTCTGAGGTAAACATGGGGGAACTCTCCATCTTGTCTTTGTACAAGAAAAGTAGAGTATTCAGTGGCCGTGTCCAGCGATTTCCCCCCCGGTTTCCATGAATAATTTTACAGATGGGAAGGCTAATGTAGAACTTTTTGGGCATGGCCAGAACGCTTCCCTGCTGGAAAAAACGCAGGGAGCTCGCCATCATCGAAGCCTCACAGGACGACACGAGGAGGCAGGCATGAGCTTTAACGGAGAGCAGCATCCAGGCGTGCAGGCGCCCACCGCGGATTCACAGGGTTTTCGCCTCAACCACACCATGCTGCGGGTGAAGGACCCGGAGCGGGCGCTGGCCTTCTATACCCGCGTGTTCGGCATGCAGGTGCTGCGCCGCCTCGACTTCGAAGAGCTGGGCTTCTCGCTCTACTTCCTGGCCAAGCTGGAGGAGGGCGAGGCGGCACCCGAGAACCCGGGCGAGCGCACGGTGTGGACCTTCCGCCAGCAGGGGCTGCTCGAGCTGACCCACAATTGGGGCACCGAGAGCGAGGAGGACTTCGCCTACCACGATGGCAACGCCCAGCCTCAGGGCTTCGGCCATATCTGCTTCTCGGTGCCGGATCTCGATGCCGCCGAGGCGTGGTTCGATGCCAATGAGGTGGAATTCATCAAGCGCTCGGACCAGGGCAAGATGAAAGATGTGGTGTTCGTCAAGGATGCGGACGGCTACTGGATCGAGGTAGTCCAGGCCGACCGCCTGGCCCAGTTGGGCGACTGACCGCCCCCTGTGGGAGAAGGCCTGGCTCTTTGCCGGTGCTTTGTGAAGCAGCTGGGCGGCCTCGTACTCGTCAATAGCCGGTCATTTCCAGATAGCCGATGCCCAGATGGTCGCCGCTCTCGGCGTCGCGGGCGATCACCTCGCCCTCCCAGTAGGCCACGCTGGTGTCCATCCAGCGCTCGGCGTGGGGCGCCTCGACGATCATATCCAGCCCGGCGCGGGGAATCTCCAGGCGCCAGCGGGTCGGCACCTCGCGCCCGGCCGCGGGCCGGGTGGCCAGCGGCGTCATGCCGATCTCGTCCGGGGCCAGCGCGGTGGGCTCGCCCTCGGGGTCGATCCAGGTGCCGGAGCGGTAGTCGCCGCCGTCGGCGCCGCCCCCGCGCAGCTGGAAGGCCATCAGCTTGTGGCCACTCGCCAGGTGCAGCGAGAACCAGTCCCAGCCCTGCTGCTCGGGGCCCAGCAGCTGGCTGCTCCACTCGCGGTCGAGCCAGCCGCGCCCGCTCACGGCGCGGCTTTCGCCGTCGACAGTAACCTCGCCTGCCACGCGCCAGAACGGCTGGCTGTAGTACATCGAGCCCTGGCCGTCGGCGGATTTCTGGCTGAAGCCCGCCACGCCGTGGAGCACCAGCGGCCCCTCGGCGACGAGGGTCAGGTCGTAGCCGAAGCCGCCGTGGGCGTCGTCCTGGTGGGCCGTCAGCTGTAGCTCGGCGAAGGTGTCGCCCGGCGCGTCTGAGGTATCGACGCGAGTGGCCAGCTGCCAGTGGTCGATCCAGGCGCGGAAGGGCTCGGCCACCGCGCCCGCCTGGCCGTCGTCCTGCCCGGAATGGCTGCGGGCGAAGCGCTCCGCCACGCGGTGGGTGTCGCCGCGGGAGACCGCCATGTGCGCCATCCACAGCTGGTCGGCGGCCCAGGGAGCGGGTTCGGGGCGTTCGTCCGGAGGAGTGAGCGCCTGGCGGAACAGGGTCCACTGCAGGCCCAGCGGCTCGCCGCGTTCGTCCTCGAGGTTGGCGGTGAGGTACCACCACTCGATGCGGTAGTCCGGGTGGGCGGCGTGGTCCTCGGGGAAACTCAGGCGGATGCTCTCGTAGGCCTGGGCGAAGTCGCCGGCCTCCTGACCCAGCCCGGCGAAGCCGGCGGTCTTGCCGGGCGGCGCTTCCTCGCTGCAGCCCGCCAGCCAGAGCGCCGCCAGCAGCGCGGCCAAGATGGCGATACGCCTCATGCGGCCTCCTCCGCCAGCAGGGCGCGGGGCGGCGCGCGCCACAGCTTCGTTGCCGGCAGCGCGGCGGCAGCCAGCGCCACGCCTACCGCCGTGGCCAGCGTGAGGGCCATCTCACCGGGGAAGACATGCAACGGCAGGCGCCAGCCGAAGGCCGCCACGTTGATCACCGCCACCAGCCCCAGCGCCAGCAGCGTGCCCAGCGGCAGCGCCAGGGCGCCGACCACGAAGGCCGCGCCGCCGAGCTGGGCTAGTTGCACCGTCACCAGCCGCTGGCGCGGTACCCCCAGCGCCCACAGCGGCGCTAGCTGAAGGCGGCGCTCCCGGGCCTGGGCCAGCAGGCTCGCCAGCAGCGCCAGGGCGGCCACTGCCAGGGTCAGCGTGGAGAGTGCCCGGGTGATGGTGAAGGTGCGCTCGAAGATGCCGGTGGCGATACGCTTCACCTCGCGCTGATCCACCAGCTCGTCGCCGCCGATGGCGAAGTGCCGGCGCAAGCCAGCTCTCAGCGCGGCCCCGTCGCCGCCCGGCGCCAGCACGATGCCGATGGAGCCCGGCGGGGCGGCGAAGCGGCTGGCGAGCTCCGGCGTGGCCAGCAGCACTTCGCCGCGGGTGTTGCCGTAGTCGGGGTAGACGGCGGCGACCGGCAGAACCGCTTCCCCGCCCGGCGCCGTCAGGCCGATGCGGTCGCCCGGAGCGAGCCCCTCGGCGATGGCGAGCTGCTCGTTGACGAAGGCCGCCTCACCCGCGGCGAAGGCCTGCCAGGCGTCGTCGCGGCCGGCCCGGGTCGCCAGCAGCGGCCAGCTCGGCAACAGCGCCGCACCGGGGGTGATGCCGTAGAGGCCTACCGGCAGGGCCAGTTCGCGCGTGTCAGCGTCGTGCTCCACGGTAACCAAGGTGCCTTCGCTGCGGCGGGTGGGCAGCAGCTCGGCGACCTCGCTGTGCTCGGCCAGCCAGGCGTGGATGTCGTCGTGCTGCTCGGCGGGCGGGCGCAGGTAGAAGTCCGCCACCAGGCGCTGGTCGAGCCAGTCGAGAAAGGTCAGGCGAAAGCCGCCGACCATGCTGCTCACGCCCAGGTTGGCGGAGAGCGCGATCAGCAGCGCCATCATCGCCAGCGCCAGTCGCGGCAGCTGCAGCTGCAGGTCGGCCAGGGCCCATTGGGCCAGGGGGCGGCGCTGCAGCAGTCGACCGAGCCCGGCCAGCAGCAGGGCGATCAGCGGCGGCAGCCATAGGGCGCTGGCCAGCAGCAGCGCGGCGACCAGGCCGAAGCCGGCCAGCAGTCCCTCGCCCGGCGGCTGCCAGGCGAGCCACAGCCATAGGGCCAGACCGCCCAGGGCCACGGCGCCGCCCGCCGCGCTCATCAGCTTGAGCTGACGCTGAAAGCCGCTGCGCCAGGCCTGGGCCTGGCCCAGCCCCAGTACGCTCAAGCGGGCCGCCCGCCACAGCACGCCGCTGCCGGCCAGCAGCAGCCCGCCCAGCGTCACGGTGAGCCCGCCGAGCCAGTAGTGCCAGGGCAGGTTGAGCGTGACCGCCACCTCGGCGCCGTAGAGGCTACCCAGGGTGGCCGCCACGTCGGGCTGCAGCACCCGGGCCAGCCACACGCCGCTGACGATGCCGGCCAGGGCACCGACGACACCCAGCAGCAATAGCTCCAGGGCGAGCAGCCCGACCAGCCCGCGCCCCGACACCCCCAGGGCGCGTAGCGTACGCAAGAGCCCCAGGCGCTGCTCCAGGGCCAAGCCCAGCGCCGCCTGTACGATGAACAGCCCCACGACCAGCGCCAGCAGCGCCATGGCGGTGAGGTTGAGATGGAAGCTCTCGGTGAGCTGGCCGGGCGATACCAGCGTGGCCGCCCGGGTCAGCACCAGCCCTGCCGGCGCCTGTTCGAGCGCCTCGGGGGCGGTGACCAGGCGGGTGATGCGCTCGCCGCTGCCCAGCAGCGCTGCGGCAGCGGCGATGTCCATCACCAGGGTGTCGGGGGGCAGCCTGGGGGCCAGGATCAGCGGCGGCAGCCGAGCCTCAGCCAGGCGCGGCTCGGCGCCGGGGGCCTCGCGGTGGCTCACGCCCAGGGCCGGCAGGGTATCCGGGGCGACACGGGTCTGCCACGGTGGCGTGAGGAAATCGGTGAGTTCACCGGCGCTGCCCGCCGCGGCGAAGGCGTTGTCGCCGGGCAGGGTGAAGGGCTCGATGCCGATCACCGTCAGTCGGGTGCCGTCGGGGGCTTCGATGCTGCCTTCCAGCAGCGGCGAGACGGGCAGGCCGGCGCGGCGCAGGCGCAGGTAGTCGTCACGGGTCAGCGGCTCGCCGTCGCGGCGCTCCAGGCGGTCGAGCCCGGTGGTGAACAGCGCCTCGGCGCGGGCGTAGCTGTCGCGGGCCGAGGCGTTGATCGCCTGCACGCCGCTCCACAGGGCGCTGGCCACCCACAGCCCCAGCAGCAGCATGGCGAGCTGGCCTGGGTGGCGCTTGTAGTGGGAGAGCAGGGTGGCGAAGGCGGTCAGCATGCAAGTGCCCTTTTCCTTCCAGACACGTGCATGTAACGCGGCCGGCCCCGCAATGGAGTGAAAACTAATATCACAGGCTTTATCATCCGGGTTCATCCATGGCCAGCCCACGCCCCGCCTATTCTATCGAGCGCTTCTACCAGGACCATCATGACGGGTCGCAGGGCTGGCTGCATCCTCGCGCTGGCCTCTAGTCTGATGGTCGATAAAATGGGTTGGGCTGAACCTTGAGACTGCTGCGCTACGTCTACTCCCGACTCTCCGAAGACCTGATGCTGCTGGCGCTGGTGCTGGCGTTCCTGGCCTTGATTGCCATGATGCCGGAGAAGTGGCGCCTGCTGCCCCAACTGGTCGAATGGCCTACCATCGCCATCCTGGCTGGCCTGATGGTGCTGAGTCGCGGGCTTGAAGAGAGCGGCGCACTGGCGCAGGCAGGGCGTTGGCTGCTGGTAAACATGCACAGCGAACGCCGGCTGGCCCTGGCCATGGTGCTCTTCGCCGCGCTGCTGTCCGCCGTGATTACCAACGACGTGGCGCTCTTCATCGTCGTGCCGTTGACCGTCAGCCTCGGCAACATGGCGCGGCTGCCTATCGGTCGCCTGATCATCTTCGAAGCGCTGGCGGTAAACGCCGGCTCGGCGGTCAGCCCCATCGGCAATCCGCAGAATCTCTTCCTGTGGCAGCTGTCGGGCGACAGCTTCATTACCTTTCTCGTGGCCATGCTGCCCATCGCCGGCTGGATGCTCGGGGTCCTGCTGCTGCTGACCGCCGTCGCCTTTCCCGGCCGTCGAGTGGACGTGAACCTGGACATGACGCGCACCCCCGTTCACTCCCGGCTGTTTCGCGTCTCGCTGCTGTGCTACCCGCTGTTCCTGTTGCTGGTGGAGTTCGGGCTGACGCTGTTGGCGCTTGCCGGGGTGCTGGTACTGTTCCTGCTTTGCTGGCGGCGGGTGCTGCTGGGAGTGGACTGGCTGATCCTGGCCATCTTCATCCTGATGTTCATCGACCTGGGCCTGCTCGCCCAGTTGCCCTTCATGACGAAGGTGGCCGATGGCCTGATCGCTCTGCCCGGCGGCGAGGTCACCGGGGCGGCGCTGCTCTCGCAGCTGATCTCCAACGTGCCGGCGGCCATCTTCCTGGCTCCCTTCTCCGAGCAGTGGTACTGGCTGGCCTGGGGCGTCAACGTCGGCGGCTTCGGTCTTGCCGTCGGCTCGCTTGCCAATCTGATCGCCCTGCGACTCAGCCGCCAGCGGGGGCTCTGGGTGGCCTTCCATGCCTGGTCGATACCGATGCTGCTGGTCAGCCTGTTGGGAGCTTTCTTGCTGCTAGCCGTGCTCGGTTGAGAAGTCCGTCAGCCCAGCCGCCCGTGGGTGAGACGCAGGCAGCGGTCGAGCGGTGCCGCCACCTGGGCGCTGTGGGTCACCATCAGCAGGGCGCTGCCGGCCTCGCGTACCAGTTCCAGCAGCAGGGCCAGCACCTCGCCGGCGGTAGTCTCGTCGAGGTTGCCGGTGGGCTCGTCGGCCAGCAGCAGGGCGGGGCGGGGCGCCAGCGCCCGGCCGATGGCCAGGCGCTGCTGCTGGCCGCCGGATAGCTGTTCAGGGTAGCGCCGTTCCAGGCCGGCAAGGCCCAGTCGCTGCAACAAGTGCGCCGACCACTCGGTATTGTCGCACCCGGCCAGCCGCGCCTGCAGGCGCAGGTTGTCGAGTACGTTCAGGCTCGGCACCAGATGGAACTGCTGGAACACCAGGCCCAGGGTGTCGCGGCGCAGGCGCGCGCGAGCCGGCTCGTCCAGCGCGGAGATCGAACGTCCGGCAAGCAGCACCTCGCCGCTGTCCGGCAGATCGAGACCCGCTGCCAGGTGCAGCAGGGTTGACTTGCCGCTGCCGGACTCGCCCATCAGTGCCAGACTCTCGCCGCCGCGCAGTTCGAGGTCGACGCCCTCCAGCACCGCAAGCGGCCCCTGGGGCGTGGCGTAGGTCTTGTGAACCTGGCGAAATTCGAGCATGGCGGCTCCCGTCGACGTTGCGGCGATGATGCCAGGGTTGCAGAGTATCCCACCAAGGCAGCGAGTAACTTACCATGAGCGCGCGGCGCGATGTCGCCAGGCTAAGCCGGAGGGAGGCGAGAGTGACCGTCACGGTGTCCATGCATTTCGTCAACGAGCTGTTTCGCGGCGTGCCCGAGAGCGAGGCGGCCCGCGAGGGCTATCTCGCCCGCGCGGGGATATCGCCGTTCCTGCTCGCGGCGCCGCATGGGCGGGTGACGGTGGAGCAGTTCGCCACGCTCTACCGGCTGCTGGTCAACGCCTGCGACGACGAGACGCCGGGCTTCTTCGCCCGACCGCTGCGCGGCGGCACCCTCAAGCTGCTGTGCCTGAGCGTGCTGGAGGCGCCGACGCTGAAGGTGGCGCTGCACCGCTATACGCTGTTCTTTCGCATCGTGCTGGACGACCTGGGCTACGAGTACGGCATCGAAGAGGGGCTGGCGCGGGTGGCGCTGGTGGAGCATCGGCCCCCGGCGGGCAGCCGTATCCTGGTGCACGAGCTGATGCTCAAGCTGTTCCACGGCATCAGTTCCTGGATGATTGCGCGCAAGATCCCGCCGGTGATGATGGAGTGCGCCTATGCCCAGCCGGCCCACAGCGCCGACTATCTCTACCTCTACCCCGGCAAGGTGCTGTTCGACCGCCCGGTGACCGCCATGTACTTCGATGCCGCCCTGCTCGAACAGCCGATCCGCCAGACCAAGAAGCACCTGGGTGCCTTCCTGCGCCGGGCGCCGGCCGACTGGTTCTACGTCTCCTTCGAGGACCGCGTGGTGTCGCATCGGGTGCGGGAGCACCTGGCGCGTCATCTGGCCACCTCGGGCTCGGTGCATGACGTGGCCCGGGCGCTGCACATGTCGGTACGCACCCTGTCGCGGCGGCTGGCCGCCGAGGGCACTCACTTCCAGGCGGTGAAGGACGAGTTCCGGCGCGACTTCGCCATCCAGGCGCTGACCCGCTCCGAGCGGCCGCTGCTAGCGATTGCCGACGAGCTGGGCTTTCGCGACATGGCCTGCTTCAGCCGCGCCTTCAAGGCGTGGACGGGCAACTCGCCCGCCGCCTATCGGCGGGCCAGCGCCTCTCTGCTTCGGCCCGGCTGACGGCCTCGGCGCTCAGGCGGGTTCGACCTTGGCCTGGTCGCGCGCCAGCTCCTCGCGCCTTGTCCAGCGGCGATAGAACAGGGTGGCGATGGTGGAATTGATGACGATGAACAGTGAATACATCACCGGCATCAGCAGGATCAGCTGCTGGGTCTCGTCGGCGAAGGTCATGATCACGATCAGCGCCGCCAGCGGGCCGTTCTGAATGCCGGTTTCCAGCGACACCGTCCTGGCCTTCTGCGGATTGAGCCGCAGCGCGCGCGAGAACAGGTAGCCGAAGGCGAAGCCGATGACGCCGATCAGGATCACCGCGGCATAGACCTCCCAGCCGGTCTCGACCAGCAGCCGCCAGTTCCGCGGTGCCCAGGTGAGCACCAGGAAGAGAATGACGATGGCGCCGAGGATGCCGCCCATCAGTTCGATGACGGCGCCGACGTTGGCGTTCCGGCGCCGCAGCCACATGCCGATGAGGGTGGGAATCAGCAGCACGAAGAGCAGCCGGGCGATCTGGTCCGGCGGGATGCGGAAGGCGTCGTCGATGCCCTGGGTATAGAACTCCATCAGCAGCGGCACCATGACGAAGCCGGCCAGGGTGGAGCAGATGGTCATCATGATGCTCAGGCTGAGCAGGCTTTTCGAGAAGTAGGCAAAGATGTTGGAGGTGGTGCCGCCGGGCATGCAGCCCACCAGCACCAGGCCCACCGTCTGCTCCGGGGTCAGGTTCAGCAGGCGCGACAGGCTGAAGGCGATCAGCGGCATCAGCAGGTACTGCGAGGTGAAACCCACCCCCACGGCCTGCGGGTGGCGCAGGGCCAGGCGGAAATCCTTGAAGGTCAGCGACGACCCCATGCCGAACATGATGATCACCATCATGATGGACAATAAACTCTCTTCCAAAGGGCTCAGCATGGTTGTGCTCCCGCCTTGTGGTTGGTCAATCGATGAACGACCCGCGAGGGTCAGCTGCCGGTCACCCTGGCGCGCACTTCCTTGCGCAGCACCTTGCCCACCGGCGTCTTGGGCAGCTCTTGCCAGAACACCACCTTCCTTGGCACCTTGTAGCCGGCCAGCTCCTGCTTGCAGTGGGCGATGACCTCCTTCTCGCTGATGCCTTCTTCGCGCAGCACTACGTAGGCATGTACGGCCTCGCCGCTTTGGCTGTCGGCCACGCCGATCACCGCCGACTCCTGCACCTGCGGGATGCGGGCGATGCACTCCTCGACCTCGTTGGGGTACACGTTGAAGCCGCTGACCAGGATCATGTCCTTCTTGCGGTCGACGATGCGGAAGTGGCCGTCTTCGCTCATCACGCCGATATCACCGGTGTAGAACCAACTCTCCTTGATCGCCTCGGCGGTCTCCTCTGGCCGGTTCCAGTAGCCCTTCATCACCTGCGGCCCGCGCACGATGATCTCCCCCGGCTCGCCGACGGCCACCGGCTCGCCCTGCTCGTCGACCAGGCGCACGTCGGTTTCCGGCGCCGGAATGCCGATGCAGTCGGGGCGCTCCTGGCCAATGGGGTTGAAGCAGACCACCGGCGAGGTTTCGGTCAGGCCATAGCCTTCCACGATGGGGCTGCCCACGGTGGCTCGCCAGCGCTCGGCCACCGACCTGTGCAGCGCGGTGCCGCCGGCCAGCGCCACCTTCATGGAAGGGGGCGGATAGACGGTGAACCACTCTTCGTTGAGCAGGGCGTTGTAGAGGGTGTTGACGCCTGAAATCCAGGAAATAGGGTAGTTGTCGAAGGCGCGCTGGCAGTTCTGGATCGGCCGTGGGCTGGGCACCAGCACGTTGTGCGCGCCCTTGTGGTAGAAGGCCAGCAGGTTCACGGTGAAGGCGAAGATGTGATAGATCGGCAGCGCGGTCAGGATGCACTCCTTGCCCGGCTCGATATGGCCGCCGGCCACCGCGTCGACCTGCTCCAGGTTGCTGATCAGGTTGCCGTGGGTCAGCTCGGCGCCCTTGCTCACCCCGGTGGTGCCTCCGGTGTACTGCAGCAGGGCGGTATCCGCGCGGGTCAGATGCTGCCAATACTCACGAACATCGATGCCGGCGGCTTTCGCTTCGCGCCCCCTGGCCAGCGCCTGGTCGATGCCATCGACCTTCAGTCGGCAGCGTGGAATCATCCGGTTCCAGTACTTGAGCACCAGTTGCAGGATCCCCCTTACCATCGGGGGAAACCACTGGGCCAGCGAGGTCACCACCACCTGCTTGATCTCCGTTTGACCGATGATCGCCTCCAGCTTGTCGACGTAAAGGTCGGCGATGACCAGCGCCTGCGCCCCGCTGTCGTTGAACTGGTGCGCCATCTCCCGCTGGGTGTAGAGCGGGTTGACGTTGACCAGGATGCAGCCGGCCTTGAGGATGCCGAAGGCCACCACCGGCACCGTCAGGCAGTTGGGCATCTGCACAGCCACCCGGGTACCGGGCGCGAGCTTGAGGCACTCGCGCAGATAGATGGCGAAGGCGTCCGACATTTCCTCGACCTCGGCATAGCTCAGGCGGCCGTTCATGCCGTTGGGCATGCAGGTGGTGAAGGCAGTTTGCTGACGGTAACGCTCGCCCGCGGCCTGGAGCAGGGAGGGCAGGCTGGCGTGGTGAGTAGGCAGGCTGGCGCCGGTTGCATGTGCTGCGGAAAGGGCGGCGGAGTAATGGCGCATCCAGGGTTTGTTATCGTAATTATCGGCAATGGACATGGTGGGCCTCGGGTGAAGGGCCTGGCCGCGCACGGCCGGGGTTCCCTCCCGGCGCCTTGGCGCGGACGTTTTCCCTCACCATAACCAACTCTAGCGTTGAAACAGCGGCGCCTGGGTTGCGGTGGGCTGCCTCGCGCACTGGCGCCGCTGCCCGGCTCACACTTCCTGGCGAATGCGCTTCTTGTCGAGCTTGCCCACGCTGGTCTTGGGGATCTCGTCGACGCAGCGTACGAAGGAGGGAATCGCCCAGCGGTTGATGCGGCCTTCGTCGACGAAGCGTTCGAGGAAGGCCTTTATCTCCTCGGCCTGCGGCGGGTGGTTGAGGTCGCTGGACACCACCAGCGCCGCCGGGCGCTCGCCCCACTTGTCGTCGGCCACGCCGATCACCGCCACCTCCGCGACGCCGGGGAACTGGCCGATCAGGTTCTCCAGCTCCAGTGAGGAGATCCATTCCCCCCCGGTCTTGATCACGTCCTTGATGCGGTCGCGGATCTGCAAAAAGCCGCGCGCGTCGATCACCGCCACGTCGCCGGTGTGCAGCCAGCCGTCGCGCCACAGCTCCTCGCTGCGGGCCTCCTCCTTGTAGTAGCCCTGGGTGAGCCAGGGTGCACGCACGCGTACCTCACCCACGCTTTCGCCGTCGTGGGGCAGCGGGTTGCCGCTTTCGTCGACCACCTCCAGATGTACCAGCGGTACCGCGACACCCGCCTTGCAGCGCCACGGCAGCTGGGTGGCGAAGTCGGCCTCGTTGATGTCCCGCGGCAGGATGTCGGCGGTGAGCAGCGGGCAGGTCTCGGACATGCCGTAGGCGCTGCGGGTGTCGATGCCCAGCGCCCAGGCCTTCTGCGCCAGCGGCTGGGTCAGGGCGCTGCCGCCCACCAGCACCTTCCAGCCGGAGAGGTCGACCTTGCCCGACGCAATCGCCTCGGCGCCGACCACCATGTTGAGCAGGGTCGGCACGCAGTGGGAGAAGTCGACCTTCTCGCCCACCAGCAGCTTGACCAGCATCTCCGGCTCGTAGCGCCCGGGGTAGACCTGGGTGGCCCCCATCAATGTGGCGGTGTAGGGCACGCCCCACGCATGCACGTGGAACATCGGCGTGATCGGCATGTACACCTTGTCGCGGTTGAGCAGCTCGAAGCCCGGCGTCTGGAAGGCGTTGGCCTCGCCCAGGGTGTGCAGGACCAGCTGGCGGTGGGTGAAGAACACGCCCTTGGGGTTGCCGGTGGTGCCGGTGGTGTAGAACAGCGTGGCCACCGCGTTCTCGTCGAAGGTGGGGAAGTCGTAGCGGCTGGGCTGCCCGGACAGCAGCGCCTCGTATTCGCCGACCAGGGGCAGCGAGCTCTGCACCTCGGCAGGGGCGTCTTGGCACAGCAGGTAGCCGCGGATGCGCGGCAGGCGCGTTGCCAAGGGCTCGAGCAACGGCACGAAGTCCTCGTGCACCAGCACGAAGTCGTCCTCGGCGTGCTCCATGGTGTAGTGGATCTGCTCCGGCGACAGCCGCACGTTCACCGTATGCAGCACCGCGCCGAGCATGGGGATGGCGAAGAACGCCTCCAGGTAGCGGTGGCTGTCCCAGTCGAGCACCGCCACCACGTTGCCGGCCTTGACGCCCTGGGCCGTGAGCGCATGGGCGAGCTGGTGCACCCGCTCGCGGAAGCGGCGGTAGTCGTGGCGGCTCAGGTCGCGGTAGACGATCTGGTTGTCGCCCGCCATGCGCACGCCCGAGTCGAGCAGCTCGCCGATCAGCAGCGGCGGATTGGTGGCGGAGGGCGTGGCGGGCAGGATCTTCGGCGTGACGTGGTTCATGGGCGGTTCCTTGTATTTGTTTTCACTCTGCGGCAGGTCGTGCCTCGATCAGGCGCAGCGTTCGATGAGCAGCGCGATGCCCTGGCCGCCGCCGATGCACAGCGTGATCAGCCCGTAGCGACCGCCGGTACGCTCCAGTTCGGCCAGCGCCTTGATGGTCAGAATGGCGCCGGTGGCGCCGACCGGGTGCCCCAGCCCCACGGCACCGCCGTTGGGGTTGAGCCGCTCGGCGGGGAAGTCGAGTTCCTGCGCCACCGCCATGGCCTGGGCGGCGAAGGCCTCGTTGGATTCGATCACGTCGATATCGGCAATGCTGAGCCCTGCCTCGTCGAGGCAGCGGCGCACGGCGGGAATCGGCCCCAGGCCCATCACGCTCGGCTCGACCCCCGCAGTGCTGCCGCAGATCAGCCTGGCACGGGGCGTCAGCCCGCGGCGGGCGGCCTCGTCGGCATGGGCCAGCACCAGGCTGGCGGCGCCGTCGTTGATGCCTGAGGCGTTGCCGGCGGTGACCACCCCCTCCTTGGCGAAGGCGGGCTTGAGCCGGGCGAGATCTTCAAGCGTGACGCCGTCGCGCACGTGCTCGTCGCGCGCGAACTGGCGCTCGTTCTTACCCTCGCGCACCGTGACCGGCACGATCTGCCCGTCGAAGCGGCCCTCGGCGATGGCGCGAGCGGCCTTCTGGTGGCTCTCCAGGGCGAAGCGGTCGATGGCCTCGCGCTCGAGCCCGCAGCGCTTAGCGATGTTCTCGGCGGTGACGCCCATGTGGCCGCTGCCGAAGGGGTCGCTGAGGATACCGAGCGTCAGGTCGGTGACGCTGGCGTGGCCCATGCGCAGGCCGTTGCGCGCCTGGGGCGGCAGCAGGTAGGCGCCGCGGCTCATCGACTCGGCGCCGCCGGCCAACGCCAGGCGGCTGTCGCCGAGCACGATCTGCTGCGCCGCCGAGAGGATCGCCTGCACGCCGGAGCCGCACAGGCGGTTGACGTTGAACGCCGCTGCGCCCTCGGGCACGCCGGCCTCCAGGGCAATGTGGCGGGCCAGGTAGGCGTCCTGCGGGCCGGTGGTAATGATATGGCCGTAGACGGCGTGGTCGATATCGCCGGCCTCGACGCCGGCACGGGCCAGCGCCTCGCGGGCGGTAACGGTGCCCAGTTCATGGGGGGCGAGCCCGGCCAGACTGCCGCCGAAGCTGCCGATGGCGGTGCGCGCGCTGCCGAGAATGACGACGGAATCGAGCCGCATGGTGTTCTCCTCTCTTCCTGAATTAGCTTCTTGAATTGCCGTAAGCAAGCGATCAGGCGGCGTCGCTCTTGCCGAGCAGCGAGCGGGCGATCACTTCCTTCATGATTTCCGAGGTGCCGGCGTAGAGGGTCTGCACGCGGGCATCCAGGTAGAAACGTGAAATCGGGTATTCGCGGGTATAACCATAGCCGCCGAACAGCTGCAGGCAGGCGTCGATGGTGCGGCACTGCATCTCGCTGAGCTGCAGCTTCAAGATGGCGGCGTCGGTGGGGCTCATCTCGCCCTGGCGGTGCTTCGTTACGCACTGCTCGAAGTAGGCGCGGCCCATGTCGATCTGGGCGCGCACCTCGGCCAGGGCGAAGCGGGTGTTCTGAAAGTCGCCCACGGCGCGGCCGAAGGCGCGGCGCTCGCGCACGTAGTCGAGGGTCAGCGCCAGCGCCCCCTCCATGGCGCCCAGCGCCTGGGCCGCCACGCCGAGGCGCTCGCGGGGCAGCTCCTGCATCAGGTAGGCGAAGCCGGCCCCTTCCTCGCCAAGCAGGGCCTCTTCGGGCAGGCGCAGGTCGTCGAAGAACAGCTCGGCGGTGTCGCTGGCGTGCTGGCCGATCTTCTTGATCGGCTGGCCGCGGGAGAAGCCGGCAAGCGTGGTGTCGACCAGGAACAGCGACACGCCGCGGGCACCGGCGGCAGGGTCGGTCTTGGCGCAGACGATCACCAGGTCGGCCACCTGGCCGTTGGTGATGAAGATCTTGCTGCCGTCGAGCCGCCAGCCGTCGTCGGTACGGCTGGCACGGGTCTTCATCGCCGCCAGGTCGCTGCCTGCGCCGGGCTCGGTCATGGCGATGGCGCCGATCACCTCGCCGCTGGCCATGGCCGGCAGCCAGCGTTCGCGCTGGGCCGGCGTGGCGATATGCAGCAGGTAGGGCATGACGATGTTGGCGTGAATGTTGTAGGCGCTGGCCAGGCCGCCGAAGCCCTGGCGCGATATCTCCTCCAGCGCCAGCTGAACGATGGCGAAGTCGGCGGCGCTGCCGCCCAGCGCCTCGGGCAGGTCGATGCCCAGCAGGCCGGCCTCGCCGAGCTTGTGCCACAGCGAGCGCGGCATCTCGCCGGCGGCCTCCCACGCCTCGTAGTGGGGCGCCACTTCCTGTTCGAGGAAGCGGCGGATGGTGTCGTGGAACAGCGGCGTCAGGTCGTCTTGCGGTGCGGTCATGGGTCAGCCCAGCTCCTTGCGCAGGTGGCGCTTGAGAATCTTGCCGGCGGTGCTCTTGGGCAGGGCGTCGGCGAACAGGATGCGCTTGGGCACCTTGTAGGGCGCCATGTGGGCCTTGGCGTGGGCGATCAGCGCCTCTTCACTCACTTCGGCTCCTTCCTTGGTGACCACCACGGCGGTGATCGCCTCGATCCACTTCGCGTCGGGCAGGCCGATCACGGCGACCTCGGAGACGGCAGGGTGCTTGAACAGGCCCTCCTCTACCTCGCGGCTGGCCACCACCACGCCGCCGGTGTTGATCACGTCCTTGATGCGATCGACCACGTAGAGATAGCCCGCCTCGTCGAAGTAGCCCACGTCGCCGGAGTGGAACCAGCCGCCGGCGAAGGCTTCCTCGCTCATCTCGGGCTTGTCCCAGTAGCCGGTCAGCAGCTGCGGCGAGCGGTGCACGATCTCGCCGTGCTCGCCCGGCGGCACGTCGTTCATCTCCAGGTCGACCACGCGGGTCTCCACGGTGAGGATGGGGCGGCCCGCGGATGCCGGGCGCTCGGCGTGCTCCTCGGGGCGCAGTACGGTGGCCAGCGGAGCGATCTCGCTCTGGCCGTAACAGTTGTAGAGCCCCACGCCGGGCAGGCGCTGCTGCAGTTCCTCCAATACCGGCACCGGCATGATCGAGGCGCCGTAGTAGGCCTTCTTCAGCGTGGAGAGGTCGAAGGTGTCGAAGTCGGGGTGGCGCAGCAGGCTGATCCACACCGTGGGCGGGGCGAAGAACGACGCGATGCCTTCGCCGGCGATCTGCGTCAGGCAGTCGTCGGGCAGCGGCGCCATGCGCAGGTGCACCGGAGCACCCAGCAACAAGCCCGGCATCAGGAAGACATGCATCTGCGCCGAGTGGTAGAGCGGCAGGGCGGCCAGCATCGGCTCATCGCCCTTGATGTCGAGCTCCACCATGCAGGCCATGTACTCGGCGAGCAGCGCCTGGTGGGTCATCATCGCCGCCTTGGGGGCCGCCGTGGTGCCCGAGGTGTAGAGCAGTTGAGCCAGGCTGGCGCTGTCGACCTCCACCTCCGGCTCCCCGGCATCGCCGCTCTCCTGATCGAGGGCGGCGTGCAGCACGTCGAAGTTCGCCGGGCTTTCGGCATGCAGGGTGCCGGAAAGTGCCAGGCTGAGCCCTTCACTGGCCTTGGCTACGTTGTCGGCCAGGCTCAGATCGCTGAGCAGGCCGCGAGCGCCGGACTGCTCGAGGATGTAGCGCAGCTCGTCGGCGCTCAGCGCGAAGTTGATCGGCACGTGCACCAGGCCGGCGCGGGTGGCTGCCAGCCAGGCGATCACGTAGGCATCGGAGTTCTTGCCGTAGGCGGCCAGGCGGTCGCCCGGGGCCAGGCCCAATGCCAGCAGGCGGTTGGCGACCCGGTTCGCCGCCCGGTTCAGCTCGGCGTAACTCCAGCGCCGGCCCTCGAAGACCAGCGCCAGCTTGTCGCCGTGCTTGCGCGCGCTGCGGCTGAGCGCGGCGCCGATGGTGTTCTGCTGGATTCTGTGCGAGTGGCTCATGGCGTTCCTCTTGTCATTGTATGGGCTGCGAAAGGGCGGCGTGAGCGATCAGGCGCCGTTGACCAAGTGGCACTGGCTCTCCGACAGCGGGCGGAAGGCCTCTTCGGCGGGAATGGTGCGCACCACGCGGAACAGGTCGTTCGCGTTTTCGGACTCTTCCGGGCTCTTCACCTCGACCAGGTACATGTCATGCACCATACGCCCGTCCTCGCGGATGTAGCCGTTGGTGGCGAAGATATCGTTGATCGGCGTCTCGGCCATCTGCCGGCGCACGGCCTGGGCTTCGTCGGTGCCGATGGCATCAACGGCTTGCAGGTAGTGCAGGGTGCTGGAGTAGAGCCCGGCATGGACCATGGTCGGCATGCTGCCGGTACGCTCGCGGAAGCGCTCGGCCCAGGCGCGTGTCTCGTCGTTGAGGTCGTAATACCAGGCTTTGGTGAACTGCAGCCCCTGGGCCGCCTCCAGGCCGATGCTGCGCACGTCGGTGCTGAACAGCACCATGCCGGCCAGCACCTGGCCCGCCTGGGTGATGCCGAATTCGCCCGCCGTGGTGATGGCGTTGATGGTGTCGGAGCCGGCGTTGTTAAGGGCGATCACGTCGGCGCCCGATGCCTGCGCCTGCAGCAGGAACGACGAGAAGTCGTTGCTGGGGAAGGGATGGCGCGCCTTGCCCACAATGGTGCCGCCGTTCTCGACCACCACGCGCTCGACGTCGCTCTCCAGAGCGTGGCCGAAGGAGTAGTCGGCGCTCAGCAGGTACCAGTTCTTGTGGCCCTCCTGGGTGATCGCCTTGGCGGTGCCGTTGGACATGGCCCAGGTGTCGTAGACCCAGTGGATATGGTTGGGCGAACAGCTCTCGTTGGTCACGCCCGAGGAGACGGCGCCGTTGACCAGCCCCAGGCGGTTCTCCTCTTCCAGCAGCCGCACGGCCGCCAGCGTCACGGAAGAGGCCACCAGGCCGGTGACCATGTCGATATTGCGCTCGTCGATCCAGCCGCGAACGATGCTCGAGCCTACGTCGGGGCTGTTGCGGTCGTCGGCGCTGAATACCACGACATTGGCCCCCGCCGCGCGGCCGCCCATGTCGTCGATGGCCATCTGGATGGCATCCAGTCCCATGGGGCCGATGGGGTCGCGATAGGGGCCCGACATGTCGGCCAGGTAGCCGATGCGGATCTCGTTGTCGGTAATCTCGGCCTGCACGGCCTGGCCGGTAAGCATGATGGAGGCGGCGAGCGCACCTAGGGTAAAGCGGCGTGTCATTGTCATCGTATGGCCTTGGCTTGTTGTTGTGATGTAGCGGCGACCCCTGTTCAGCGGCTGTGGATAAGCCTGTGAACAAGCCGGAGAACCGCTGTGCATACGCTGTGGGCGCCGAAGAACTTCGCTCGGCTGCCCTTGGAGTGCTCGTTCATGGTAGGAGGAAAGCGGCCTGGCAGGTTTACGCATCGCGCCACTCTTTTTGCAATTCGTGCCATCCCGATGCTGAATTTCTCCGCCTAGACTTTCGTCCAATACGCCGACCTACAAGGCGATAGCGTTCGCCTTTGATTTATTGGTGAAAAATCAGCGGTATACGAATCAATTGGGCAGTGGGCTCAACGGCGGTAAGGAAGGGGGTGGGCAAATCGTGCCACGTTTCGTGGTGTCGCCTGGTGGTGGCGGCGAAGTTGCGCGCAGCAAAAAGGGGCGCCAGGGCGCCCCTTTCCAGCCGGCATGGTCTCGCCTCAATGGCGATGCCCGTGGCCATGGTCATGGCTATGGTCGTCATGCCCGTGGTCGTCATGCCCATGGTCGTCATGCCCATGGTCGTCATGGTCATGGTCGTCATGACCCGGCTCGGCCAGCGCATCGTGCAGCACCTGGGCGTTGTGGCGCATCATGCCAAGGTAGGTGCTGGCTTCGCCTTCCGCGGACAGCGCATCGGCGTAGAGCGTGCCGGCAATGGGCAGGCCGGTTTCCTCGGCGAGCTGGTTGATCACCGCCGGGCTGGTCATGTTCTCGTGGAACAGGGCGCGCACGTTCTGCTCGCGAATCACGTCGATCAGGCGTGCCATGTCGGCGGCGCTGGGGTCGGCCTCGGTGGAGAGGCCGACCGGCGAGAGGAAGCGCAGGCCGTAGGCGTTGGCGAAGTAGCCGAAGGAGTCGTGCCCGGTGATCACGCTGGTGGAGGCGGGAATTTCGCCCAGCAGCTCGCGGATCTCGCGGTCGGTGGCTTCCAGCTCATTGATGTAGCGCTCGGCATTCTCGCGATAGGCGGCTTCGTTGTCCGGATCCGCTTCGATCAGTCCTTCCAGGATATTACCGACGTAGACCTTGCCCATGGCCAGGTCCTGCCAGGCATGGGGATCGTAGTCGCCATGATCGTGGTCGTGGTCGTCATGGCCGTAGTCGTCGTGGTCGTCATGGCCATGATCGTGATCGTTGTGGTCATGGTCGTGGTCGTCATGGCCATGATCGTGATCGTTGTGGTCATGGCCGTGGTCGTCATGGCCATGATCGTGATCGTGATCGTGATCGTGATCGTGATCGTGATCGTGATCGTGATCGTGATCGTGATCGTGATCGTGGTCGTCGTGGTCGTGGTCGTGGCCGTGGCCGTGGTCGTGGTCGTCATGATCATGGTCGTCATGGTCATGGCCGTGATCATGGTCATCGTGGCCGTGCGCGTGGCCATGGTCATGGCCGTGGTAGTCCAACCGGTCGATGCCGTCGGTGGTGGTCACCAAGGGGCCGCGATAGTCACTGGAGTCGATCAGCCGCTCCATCCAGCCTTCGAACAGCAGGCCGTTGAACACCACCAGGTCGGCGTCGGCCAGGGCACGTGCGTCGCGGGGGGTGGGCGAGAACACATGGGCATCGCTGTCGGGGCCGACCAGCGAGGTGACCTCGACATGCTCGCCGCCGACGTTCTGCACCATGTCGGCCAGGATGCTGAAGCTGGTGACGACCTGGATGCGTTCGGCAGCAATGGCGGCGGGCAGGGCCAGCATGGCGGAAGTGCCGATGATCAGTGCGGGGGTCAGGTGTCGCATGGGGGCTCCTTGATTGGGTGGTTTTCCGTTTGCTCAATGGGGCTCGGGCGCTCCGAGCGGCACGGCGCGCCGTTGCAGCCTCGCCATCAGGCTGTGGTGGCGGCCGAACAGCGCCGACAGCATGTAGCCCACCCCCGCCAACAGGATGATGGCCGGGCCGGAGGGGATACTGAGGTGATACGACAGCAGCAGGCCTCCCAGGCTGGCCAACATGCCCAGCACCACGGCAATGCCGATCAGGCCTTCCAGGCGCTTGCTCCAGAACCGTGCGGTGGTGGCCGGTAGCATCATCAGGCCCACCGCCATCAGCGTGCCCAGGGTCTGAAAACCGGCGGTGAGGTTGAGCACCACCAGGCCGAGAAAGATGCCGTGTACCAGCCCGCCCTGCATGCCCTGGCCGCGCAGGAACAGCGGGTCGAGGCACTCCACCACCAGGGCGCGGAAGATCAGCGCCAGGGTGATCACGATCACGCTGCTGATGGCGGCGATCAGCAGCAGCGCGGTGGTGTTCACCGCCAGGATCGAGCCGAACAGTACATGGGTGAGGTCGACGCTGCTGCCGCCCAGCGAGACCAGCATGACCCCGGCCGCCAGCGAGATCAGGAAGAAGCTGGCCATGGCCGAGTCTTCGCGGTGGCCGGTCATCTGCGACACACTGCCCGCCAGCATCGCTACCAGCAGCCCTGATAGCACGCCGCCCAGGCTCATGGCCGGCAGCGAGAAGCCGGCCAGCAGGAAGCCCAGCGCCACGCCGGGCAGGATGGCGTGGGCCATGGCGTCGCCGATCAGGCTCATGCCACGCAGCATCAGGAACACGCCCATTGGCGGTGCCGCCAGCGACAGGGCCAGGCCGGCCACCGCCGCGCGGCGCATGAAACCGTAGTCGAAGGGCGCGATCAGCCATTCATGCAGCAGATCTAGCATGCCCCCACCCCCGGCAAGCCCAGGGCAAGGCGCGCCGATTCCGCGGCAGTCGGCCGGCTGTGCAGCACCGCCTGAGCCGTGGTCCATTGCGCGTGGCCGTGGCTCAACACCACCACCTCTTCGGCCAGGCGTGCAAGCTGCTCCATATCGTGCAGCACCACGATGATGGTGGTACCGGCAGCAGCCATTTCACGCAGCACGTTCATCAGCACCTCGACGGTTTCGATATCCACGTTGGCGAACGGCTCATCGAGCAGCAGCAGTTCCGCTTCCTGCATCAGGGTGCGGCCGATCAGCGCACGCTGGCGCTGGCCGCCGGAGAGCTCGCCCAGCGGGCGGTGTGCCAGGTGCGAAATGCCCAGCCGTGCCATCACTTCGCGCCCGCGCCGATAGTGGCGGGCACAGTAGCCCTTCAGCGCGCCGTGGCTCGGCCAGCTGCCGGTCATCACCAGCTCTTCCACGCTCATGGGGAAGGTGAGGTCAAGTGCCAGCTGCTGCGGCAGCCAGGCGCGGCGCTCCTTGGGCACCGAGCAAAGCACCCGACCCGCCACCGGGCGCAGCATGCCCATAATGCCCTGGATCAAGGTGCTCTTGCCGGCGCCGTTGGCGCCCACCAGGGCGGTGATGGCGCCATCGCGGAAACGCCCGCTAACATGTTCGAGCACGGTGCGGTTGGCCTGGGCGAGCTGCAGATCTTCGAGCACCAGGCGGGAAACGATGGGTATCGGCATCAGCCCCACCATCCTGCCGCCCAGGAAACGGCTAGCCAGAGCATGCCCAGCGGTATGGCCGCGAGCAGCAAGCGGCGCTTGGCGGAAAGCGACATCAAGGAAAAGTGGCAGGGCCCCTCGGGCCGATGCCGGTGCGTGCGGTGTGCCATCGGTTGGCCCTCGCAAAACCAATTAAGATATAACATAACAAATTGACCGAATGAATGGGAGTCTCACGGCCTGCAAGAACTCCCTTACGGCATTCCTCGGGCGGCACAGTATGCGGATTACAGCGCAAAAGGAAACCGCCTTTGGCAATTTACCACCCTGCCGCCCCTGCGCCGGGATGGCGCGTGGCCAACTCAATACCGCAGCGCCACCCCCAGCTGATTGGGCGCTACCAGCAGCGCGTACTCGCCTTCCAGATGTACATCCCCCAGCGAGAGCCGGGCCGGCTGGAAGCGGTTGATCGCCACCGTGGCTTGGCGCGGCTGGGTCTGCAGCTGCAGCTCGCTGACCAGCATGCCCGTGGCGAAATGGATCGCCCCGTCGCGGCCGCGGCCGTCGCCTACGCCGATCAGCAAGCCCGAGGCGGTGTTCACTGCCAGCGACCCTAGCCGCGCCTGCAGGCTGCGGCGCTGGCGCTCTTCCTCGGCCACCGCATGTAGCAGCCGGCGGGCGCTTTCGATATTGCCATCACCCGTGCGCAGCTCGCGGTAGGCCGCCGGGTGCGGCTGGCGGTCCATCAGCGTTCCGGCCAGGGCCAGCGCCGACTTCACTGCGCCTACCCGGGCATCGTAGCGGGTGTCACGGTTATCCGACTCACTGGCCTGGTAGACGTTCACGGCCAGCGTCGTGGCATACACCCCTGCCCAGCCGTACTGCCATGCGTTGGCATGGCGCTCGCCACGGGCCAGCGCGTCTTCATAGGCCTGGTACTCCGCAGAGGGGGGCTGGGCCAGCGCCGGAACGGCCAGGGCAAGGCCCAGCAACAGTGCGGCAAGAATGGCAACCGGACGAATCCTCGACATGGCGATCTCCAAGGCAGGGGGGAGGGCAGGGGCACAGCACCAAAGGGCTCGTCAAGGAGAGTAGCACCGACGGTGACCGGCCGATAACGAGCGCGTAAAGTGCATACATCGCCTGCCCTGGAGCTCCCCATGCGTTCGCCCCTCGACGACACCGCGCTGGATACCGTGTTCCGCGAAGCGCGTACCCACTATGGCTTTCACGCGCAGCCCCTCGATGAGGCCATCCTGCGCCGGCTCTATGACTTGCTGAAATGGGGCCCCACTTCCATGAACAGCCAGCCGGCGCGCTACGTCTTCGTGGTGAGCGAGGAGGGTAAGTCGCGCCTGCTGCCGGCGCTTTCCGCAGGCAACCGCGACAAGGCCCACCAGGCAGGTGCCATCGTCATCGTGGCCGTGGATAGCCGCTTCTACGAACACATGCCTAGGCTGTTTCCCAGTTCGCCCAACGCCCGTGAGCGCTTTGCCGAGAATCCCGACAAGGCCAGTGACACCGCCTGGCGCAACGCCACCCTGCAGGGCGCCTACCTGATCGTGGCTGCGCGCATGCTGGGGCTCGACGTAGGCCCCATGAGCGGCTTCGACAACGCCATGGTGGATGACGAGTTCTTCCCCGACGGCCGTTACAAGAGCAACTTTCTGGTGAACCTGGGCGTGGGCGACCCTAGTAGTGAACGCCCCAGAGGGGAAAGGCTGGCGTTTGACGAAGTGGCGGAGGTGATTTGAGGGCCTTGCTGCCGGCGTAAAACGCTCAATCCCAGCGTATCCAGCGGGTCAGCTCCTCACGGTTGGCAATTTCAACTTGCTGTGCCCGCGGATTGACCTCGCTGTGCTGAGGATTCAGCCCCAGCTCCCTTAAGGCATACAGCACGAGCGGGCCGCGGCAAGTCAGTACCAATTCTCCGTTTTTCATTCCGTAGTCGTGGCCAATCAGTGAACGCTCGACTTCAGGCAGGCGACGGTCAGGAATCAGTCGAACCTCCACATGTGTATGCCAGTCGGCATCATATTGGCCATCGTGCTTTCCTAGCATGCTGCCGCAGGGCTCCGGCGCAGCACGAAATCGACTCAGAACGAAGTCCCGGTACTGCTGATGTTTTTCACAAAACGCTCGGACATGCCAGCGCCCGGCAGCAAACACAAGGGTATGCGGCACAAGTACACGGTCTTCTCCCTTCGGGTTCGAAAACGAGGCATAGTTCACCTCAAGTCTCGTTCCTTGGCGTGCAGCTTTGACAATTTCTCTTACTACTTTAGGGGCAACCTCCCGATTGGGCATAGGTAGAGATTCGGTATTCGCTGCTCCCAGACTCAGCCCGGCGAATGGCGACTCCAGTTCCTGGTTTGTTCCTTGAAGATGTAGGTATTCTTCAACCCGGCCCAAAGTGAAAAGTGGGATGAAGTCTTCCGTCGGTATGAACCCTTTTTTTGATACGTCGTAGACGAGGTTTTTCGGAGCTAGATCTCTGTATTGCCTAAGAATTTTTTGGGATTGCTGCCTACCGATGCCAAACACTGTCCCCACCTGAGAAGCTGCGACTTTTCCTTCCCAAAGTGCCAGCACTTCGATTAACCGATAGCGGGCTTGCATATCCCAAGGCAGTGAAGTCGTATCCATGCTGCCTCCATAAGCTCCGTGTACTCAGGCGGATGCTGGTCTATCCGGGCTGACTAGTACGCTGGTTTGATATACATCAATAGTCACGCGCCATAACAAATGATTACATTGACGGGAGGAAAATAACAACCGTAAGGGATTTTTCATGGCCCAGGCCTTTTCAGAGCTTCCCCTTCACGCTCGAGTGATTTGGGCCAAGAGCGGTGACCCCGTCGGCCATGGGCTGCTAGCACATATGCTGGATGTTGCCGCCGTAGCGGAGGCCCTCCTGGAACATGAGCCACCGAGCACCATCGAGTATTACGCCAATTTGTTCGGATTGTCCGAGACAACCTTCATTCGCTTCGTGGCCGCCTTGGCAGGGTTGCACGATTTCGGCAAGGCAATTCCCGGTTTTCAGGCCAAGTGGCTGCAGGGGCAGCAGGAAGATGAGGGGGCCGGCCTGAGTTTTGGCCCGGCTTCGTTGAGAGTGAGTGACCATGCCTGTGCCAGCGCTGCCCTGCTCTGGAACCATCTTTCTGTAGTCGGTGCCGAGCCGAGCTGGGTTCTGGGTGTGCTTCAGGCGATCAGCGCCCACCATGGCTACAATTTCCACCGTCAAGAAATCAACGCTGCCATTCCACCCTTCGAGGGGGCTGAGTGGTCGCAGGCCCGCAAGGCACTGTTCGATAGTTACTGGCAAATGCTGGCGCCGGCAGGGGTGTCCAACGCCGATGAGTTGCCGCTGGCTGCGGTGGAGTGGCTGGCCGGGCTGACCAGCGTGGCCGACTGGATCGGTTCCAATCCCGACTGGTTCCCCTTGGGTGAGCGCGCCGACTCGCTGGCCGAACACTTCGGCCAGGCCAGGCGGCTGGCCACCCAGGCATTGCAGGAGATCGGCTGGAGCGACTATCACGCCCTGTTGCCGGAGGAGTCGTCCACCGATGCACTGATCTGTCGCATTGTCAATCGCCCGGGACTCGCTGCCCGGCCGTTGCAGGCCGAGGGCGATCGGCTGCTGGTGGAGGCGCAGGGGCCGACCTTGCTGCTGGTCGAGGCGCCGATGGGCGAGGGCAAGACCGAGCTGGCATTTCTGGCCCATCTGCGTCTGCAGGCGGCCAACCAGCATCGCGGACTGTATGTCGCGCTGCCGACCCAGGCGACCGGCAATGCCCTGTTCGACCGGGCGCTGACCTTCCTCAACGCCTTCGGCGACCAGCGCCGGCTGGATATCCAACTGGTGCACGGCGGCGCCATGCTGGACGAGCGGGTGCAGCGCCTGCGCGGCATCCATGACCAGAAAGACGACAGCGTCGGTTCGGCAGCATGGTTTTCCCAGCGTCGTCGGCCGCTGCTGTCGCCCTACGGCGTCGGCACCGTCGATCAGGCGTTGTTCGCCACCCTGAACGTCAAGCACCACTTCGTCCGCCTGTGGGGGCTGGCCAATCGGGTGGTGGTGTTGGACGAGGTGCATGCCTACGACACCTATACCAGTGGCCTGATCGAGTCCCTGCTGCGCTGGCTCAAGGCGCTGGGTTCGTCGGTGGTGCTGATGAGCGCGACCCTTCCGGAGCAGCGCCGCAACGCGCTATTGCAAGCCTGGGGCGTTCCCGTGGGCGAAGTGCCCGAGCTGCCTTATCCGCGCCTGCTGCTGGCGGACAGTCGAGGATTGCGCGGCGCAACCTTCGACTCCCGTGCTCTGCCGCCGATCAGCCTGCGAGCCATAGGCGAAGATATCGCCGATCTGGCCACCTGCGCTCGCCAGCAGCTCGACGCCGGCGGCTACGGTGCGCTGATCGTCAACACGGTGAACCGTGCCCAGGAACTCTATCGCAAACTGGAGTCGCTGCAGGACGAGGGTGTGCAGCTGATCCTCTTCCATGCCCGCTTCCCTGCCGACGAGCGCGGTGAGCGGGAGCGGCAAGTGCTTGAGGTGTTCGGCAATACTGGCACAGAGAGCCTGCGTCCTGGTCGGGCGCTGCTGATCGCCACTCAGGTGGCTGAGCAGTCCCTGGATATCGACTTCGACTTCCTGATCACCGACCTGGCGCCGGTCGATCTGGTCCTGCAACGTGCTGGCCGTTTGCACCGCCATCGTCGGGTCCGCCCCGAGGTTCATGCCGAGGCCCGGCTATTCGTTGCCGGCCTGCATCCGCAGGAGCTGCCCGAGTTGAAGGATACCGCCTGGGAGTTCGTCTACGAGCCCTACATCCTCGGCCGAACCTGGGCGCTACTGTCCCGCGAGCAGACCCTGCAGTTGCCTCATGACATCGATCGCCTGGTGCAGGCGGTGTACGGCGATGCGCCCCTGCCCGAGGATTTGCAGGCCGAAGCCCTGGCTTACATCGAGGGCGAGGCCTACGGCATGCACCGTGCTCGTCTGAACACCGAACGTCAGCAATCGCTGAACATCGCCCTAACTCCCGAAGATGAGCCGCAGTACGCCTACCTGCAGAAGCCGCGTGGCAACGAGGAGGGCGAGGGCCTGGGGCTGACCAACCGCACCCGCCTGGGCGATGACGCGGTTACTTTGGTGCCCGTCTACTGGGTGGCCGGCGGCTGGAGCGTGCAGCCCGGCGGAGAAGCTTTCGACCCGCAGCAGTCGTTGCCGGATGCCCTGGCCAGACAACTCTACGGCCGCCAGCTCAAGCTCAGCCGCAAGGCGGTGGTGGCCCACTTTGCCGCAGTCGGGGCGCCACCGGCCTTTGCCGAGCACCCCCTGCTGCGCCATCTCAAGCCGCTGGAGCTGCAAGGCGACAGCTGCATCGTCGGCAAGCTGTCGCTGCGCCTGGATGAGCGCCAAGGTCTGGTCTACGAATCTGCCGAGCTTGCCACCCTTCCCGAGGACTAGGAATGACACCACGTTTCAATTTGCTCGATGAACCCTGGCTGCCGGTGCAATTTGTTGATGGCCGGGTACGCGATGTCGGCCTGCTCGAGCTGTTCGAGCGCTCCGGGGAAATCGGCGCCCTGGCGGAAACCGCACCGCCGAGCCTGATCGCCGAATACCGCCTGCTGCTGGCCATTACCCATCGGGCGCTGAGCTGGGCGCACGGCTCCTGGAAGGACAAGGACCGCGCCCGCTGGTATCGCGAGGGCCTGCCGCAGGATGCGTTGCGGGATTATCTGCAGCACTGGCGCGAGCGTTTTTGGCTGTTCCACGCCGAGCAGCCGTTCATGCAGGTGGCGGCGCTGGCGACGGCAGCCGAAACGGCCGAGTTGAGATTCGACTGTTCTACCGTGACGATCGACCAACTCTATGGCAACGCCATGTTCGATCACGGCGTCTTTGCCAAAAGTCCGCGTCAACCGGCTGTGGTGTTGCGCGATCTACTGGGATTTTTCCAATTCGTACCGGGCGGCTTCTTTCCGGGAAAGAAGTTGAAAAGCTCCGACAAGGCAGGCCCCTTGGTAAACACTGCTGCCGTGCTCCCGCTCGGCAGCTCATTGCGGGAAACCCTGTGTCTGGCTTTGCACCCTAGCACCGCGGCAGCCGCGGACGACCTCCCCAGTTGGGAACGCGCGCCGGCTACCATTGCCCAGCTGCAGGCTGCGCCTACGTTGGCAAGCGGGCCGAACGATCGTTACAGCCGGATGAGCCGCTCCGTGTTGTTGCTGCCTTCTGCTAGCGGAGAGGTCGAGGCGGTGCAGATGGCCGCCGGCCTTGCCCTGGGCGACGATCCCAATGCCCCCGATCCGATGGCTAGCTATCGCGCGGGAAAGGACATGCTCGTGCGCGTGACCTTTACCGAAGGGAGGGCGTTCTGGCGCGACCTGCCGGCTCTAGTACCCGACGCCGAAGGCAAGGCTTGCCAGCCGGCGTCGGTGCTCGGCTGGGCGGCCAACCTGCATCCCTATCTCGGTGCCTTGCAGATCGAGCAACCGCTGCTGATCGCCGGCCTGGCCAGCGATCAAGCCAAGCTTCTGCGCTGGCGCTGCGAGCAGATCGCCTTGCCGGTGGCCTTGTTGGCCGACCCACAGCCGGCGGGTTTCCTGCGCAGCGAGGTGCGCCGTGCCGAAGCGCTATACGAGCAAATTCGTATTCTGGCGACCAGCATGCTGGCCGACACCATGCCCGATCCGCGCAGCAAGGACACCCGCGCCAGGGCGCGGGCCGTATTGGATGCCAGCGCTGCGGCCGCCACCTTCTTCGCCACCGCCGAGCGGTCGCTGCCGGCATTGATGCAGCGCATCGGCGTGGGCGACGGCGATGGCGCCAGTCGTGACTGGTCGGCCAGCCTGCTGCAGGCAGCTGAAGCGTGCTGGGAGATCCTGCACCGCCATCTGGGGCAATCGCCCCTGGCGCTGCGTGCCGAAGCGCGTACCTGGCCACGCTTCCGTGCCCTATTGCGTGAGCTGCAGTTGGCCACTCCGAATCTGCAACCATCCAAGGAGGCTCAAGCATGAGCGATTTCGCGCAGGACTTCGTTGCGCATCTGATCCGTCTGCGCGAAGGCAAGGCAGCGGCATTGGCGGAGCTGCGGCGCAGCCTGAGTTTCGCGCCTGGGGCCTATCCGCCGGCCTACCCCTATGTCGAGCGCTTTGTTGCGCCTGACAGCCATGCCGAAGACTCAACCCGCCTGGCGCTTTACGTGGTCGCCGGGCTGTTCGCCCAACACCCGCAGACGGCATCCGCCAGCCTGGCTTCCAGCTTCGGTGAACTGATGCGCCAACGCGACAGCGCCAGCATCGAAAAGCGCTTCGTCGCCCTGCTCGGTGCTGACGCCGAAAACCTCGCCGATTACCTACGCCAAGTAGTCAGCCTGCTGGCGGCGGACGATATCGGCCTTGACTACGCGGCACTGCTCAAGGATCTGCGCTTCTGGCTAAACCCGCACCTGGCCCCGGACGTACGCGACCGCATCCGTCAGCGCTGGGCGCGGGACTTCTATCGCGCCTTGGCTCTCGACTCCAAGTTGCCAACCGTTACCCAAAATTGAGAGAGATATCATGACTCTGTTCGTCGAGTTTCACCTGATCCAGAACTTCGCCCCGTCCAACCTCAACCGCGACGACACCGGCGCGCCCAAGGATGCCCTGTTTGGTGGCCATCGCCGGGCGCGGGTGAGTAGCCAGTGCTTCAAGCGGTCGATTCGCCTAGCGGCACAGGAACATGAACTGGTGCCCTCGGAGTACCGCGGCGTGCGGACCAAGAAGCTGCTGGCCCTGCTGCAGGAAAAGCTGGCGCTGGCGGGCCGTGATCCGGAAGAGGCCAAGGGTAAGATCGAATTGGCACTGGCCGCTGCCGGCCTCAAGCTGAAGGACGATGGCAAGACCGAATATCTACTATTCCTCGGCGAGGGCGAAATCACCGGTTTCGCCGATCTGATCGAGCAGTACTGGGACGAGCTGGCTGCGGCACCGGTCGGCAGCGAAAAGAAAAACAAGAAGGAGGCCAAGGCCAGCGCGCCCACCGAGGTGGTGAAGAAAGCCAAGGCTCTACTCAATGGTGGCAAGGCAGTGGACGTGGCGCTGTTCGGCCGCATGCTCGCCGATCTGCCGGAGGTGAACCGGGACGCCGCCTGCCAAGTGGCCCATGCCATCAGTACCCACCGGGTTGAACGCGAGTTTGATTATTTCACTGCGGTGGACGACAAGGGCGGCCCCGAAGAAACCGGCGCCGGTATGATCGGCCAGGTCGAGTTCAACTCGGCCACCTTCTACCGCTACGCGGTGGTCGACGCCAACAAGTTGCTGAACAACCTCCAAGGCGACCGTGAACTGATGCTGGCGGCGCTTGAAGCCTTCACCCAGGCCAAGGTGCGCTCCATTCCTACCGGCAAGCAGAACACCTTTGCAGCGCACAACCTGCCGGCGTTTGTCGGCGTTTGCCTGCGCCATGCCGGGCCGCTCAACCTCGCCAATGCCTTCGAAAAACCGGTGGCGCCCGGGCGTGATCAGGCCCTCAGCAGTCTCTCGGTGGCCGAAATGGCGCGGCATGAAGCGCAACTGGCCGGTGTCTATGCCGACTCCAGCGACCGCTGGGCCTATCTGGACCTGAGCGCTGCCTGGCCGGAAGGCAAGGGCGTGGCACTGCCCAATCTGGGTGCTCTAGCCAGTTGGGTGAAAGAACAGGTCGCCGCCGAACTGGAGGTTTGAGCATGGCCACCTTGCTACTGCGCTTGCAGGGGCCGATGCAGTCCTGGGGCACGACCAGCCGTTTCGACGAGCGCGACACCCAGCTCGAACCGTCCAAGTCCGGCGTACTGGGCCTGATCTGTGCAGCCCTAGGGCGCGATCGCAGCGAACCGCTGGACGACCTGGCTTGCCTGCGCATGGGTGTTCGGGTCGACCGCGAAGGCGTACCGATGCGCGATTACCAGACGGCTACCGGTGTGATGAACGCCGAGGGCAAGGTCAAGCTGGATCGTACGGTTATCAGCCCGCGCTACTACCTCTCCGATGCGGTGTTTCTGGTCGGGCTGGAAGGTAGCAATACCGATTTGCTGGAGCGGATTCAGACGGCTCTGCATGCGCCGGTCTGGCCGCTGGCGCTGGGCCGCAAGAGCTTCATACCCAGCATGCCGGTGGTTCTGCCGGAGGGGCTGCAGCCGGTGGGGCTATTGGAGGCTTTGCAATCCTGGCCGGCACTTGTGCCCTTGGTGCCTGGCGCGTTCTTGCGGCTGGCGCTGGAGGATCTGCAGGAAGGCTCGGTGCGACTGGATCAGCCGGTCGGCCCCTTCGCCGAACGGCGTTTCGGGCCGCGTTTCGTGAAACAGGAAGTGATGCATGTACCTGACTCGATTGATGCTTGACCCCCGCAGTACGCAGGCGCGTCGCGATCTAGCCGATGCCTACGATATGCATCGTACTCTGGTGCGGGCTTTTGTGGTGGACGAGCAGGACGCGCCGGCGCGTTTTCTCTGGCGTCTTGAGCCAGGAGCAAACCCCTGGACCAGCCCGGTAGTGCTAGTCCAGTCCCAGGAAACTGGCAATTGGGACGCCTTGCAGGCGCTGCCGGGCTACCTGCAGCGACCGGGTGAGAGCAAGTGCCTGGATCTGGACGAGCTGGTCCAGCCACGGCAGCAATACCGTTTCCGCCTGCTGGCCAATCCCACGGTGACCCGGGCGGGCAAGCGCTATGGCCTACCTGGCGAGGCCGAGCAGCTTGCCTGGTTGCAGCGCCAGGGTGACCGACATGGCTTCGAGGTGAAGTCCGCCTTGGTCACTGCCAGCGACATGCTGGACAGCCAACGCAAGGGGCGCGCGTCGATCATGCTGCAGAGAGCATGTTTCGAGGGATTGTTGCAGGTTTCCAGGGCCGATGACGTGCGCTTGGCGTTGGTCAACGGCATCGGCCCGGCTAAGGCATTTGGTTGCGGGCTGCTCAGCATGGCGCGCTGCTGATGCTGCCGCCTCTCAAGCCGCTGCCGATGAAGGATCGGGTGTCGATGGTCTTCGTTCAGTACGGTCAGATCGACGTGCTGGATGGTGCCTTTGTGGTGATCGACCAGAACGGCGTGCGCATGCACATCCCGGTTGGCTCGGTAGCTTGCATCATGCTTGAACCGGGCACGAGGGTGTCGCATGCAGCCGTGCATCTGGCCTCGACGGTGGGCACCCTGCTGGTCTGGGTGGGTGAAGCTGGCGTACGACTGTATGCCAGCGGCCAGCCCGGAGGTGCTCGGGCGGATCGTCTGCTCTACCAGGCCAAGCTGGCGCTGGATAGTGATTTACGCCTGAAGGTGGTGCGCAAGATGTACGAGCTGCGCTTTCAGGAAAAGGCTCCGGAGCGGCGTAGCGTGGAGCAACTGCGCGGCATCGAAGGCGCCCGGGTGCGGGAAACCTACAAACTGTTGGCCAAGCAGTACGGTGTCGACTGGCGGGCGCGCAATTACGACCGCAAACAGTGGGATGCTGCAGATATTCCCAACCGCTGCTTGTCGTCGGCTACCAGTTGCCTGTATGGCATCACCGAAGCGGCCGTATTGGCGGCGGGTTACGCACCGGCAGTGGGCTTTATTCATACCGGAAAGCCGCTGTCATTCGTCTACGACGTAGCCGACCTGTTCAAGTTCGACACCGTGGTGCCGGTCGCCTTCCGTATCGCCGCCAAGTCACCACACCAGCCAGAGCGCGAGGTACGCCTGGCCTGCCGGGACATCTTCCGTACCAGCAAGCTGCTAAGCAAAATCATCCCGACTATTGAGGAGGTGCTGGCGGCTGGCGGTATCTCGCCACCCGAGGCGCCACCAGAGTCTGTCCCGCCTGCCATTCCCAACGCTAAAAGCATCGGTGAAGCCGGACACAGGTCGCAGTGATGAGTTTCATCGTCGTTGTCACGGAAAACGTCCCGCCACGGCTGCGTGGTCGCATGGCCATCTGGCTGCTGGAGGTGCGCGCCGGCGTCTATATCGGCGATGTATCCAGGCGCACGCGTGAAATGATCTGGCAGCAGCTGGCCGAAGGCTATGAAGACGGTAATGTGGTCATGGCCTGGGCGAGCAACCATGAGTCTGGCTACGAGTTCCAGACTCTAGGGGCAAATAGACGCTTACCCATCGAATTTGATGGCCTGCACTTAGTCGTTTTTCACCCATCGACACCCTCAGATCTTTAATAATAAAATTGGTGGGATTTTGGCAGCCTATTTTCCTTTTATGGAACAATTGGTTGCGTTAAGTGTGTTCCCCGCGCCCGCGGGGATGAACCGGCAGCGCCGTCGTCGTTGACCGCGACCGCCGCGTGTTCCCCGCGCCCGCGGGGATGAACCGACAGTCACCGGCTCACCGCCGAGCGCGCGGCCGTGTTCCCCGCGCCCGCGGGGATGAACCGGCGCGCTGCTGCCCCTCGAGTCGCACGCGGGCGTGTTCCCCGCGCCCGCGGGGATGAACCGGCACTCGCCCGATTCGGACAGTGTCCACCGCTGTGTTCCCCGCGCCCGCGGGGATGAACCGCGCTCGACGTCGAGCATGGCGGAAAGGTTCTTGTGTTCCCCGCGCCCGCGGGGATGAACCGTGGCGGCAGTGCTGCAGCAGCGCAAGCGCCAGGTGTTCCCCGCGCCCGCGGGGATGAACCGACTTGGGTCAACCACTGGTGACGCATGGCAGGGTGTTCCCCGCGCCCGCGGGGATGAACCGCCTTGCAACTGAAGGCGCCCATCTGCCATCAGGTGTTCCCCGCGCCCGCGGGGATGAACCGTCGGGAGGGTATGTGGAGGAATTCGCTGCCAGGTGTTCCCCGCGCCCGCGGGGATGAACCGCCTTGCCGAGGCCCATGCTGCGAATGCCGATCGTGTTCCCCGCGCCCGCGGGGATGAACCGACCCAGAACGTCACCGGCTCCGAGCAGCAGCGGTGTTCCCCGCGCCCGCGGGGATGAACCGAAGTCTTACGGCTTCCTGGCCAAGAAGCTCCTGTGTTCCCCGCGCCCGCGGGGATGAACCGCAGTCGAGCATGTCGGTCGAGGCGCTGATCATGTGTTCCCCGCGCCCGCGGGGATGAACCGGTGTGGGTCGGTCTGCGCCCCCTCTCGGTGCAGTGTTCCCCGCGCCCGCGGGGATGAACCGAAAGAGTACGAGGCAAATGGAATTTGGCCGGAGTGTTCCCCGCGCCCGCGGGGATGAACCGGCAGCCAGGGAAAGCGCATCCATCTGCTCGGCGTGTTCCCCGCGCCCGCGGGGATGAACCTAGCGCCCCAGGCTGTCCTTGGTCAGCTCGATCGTGTTCCCCGCGCCCGCGGGGATGAACCGGTGTTTGCCCAGGGCATGCAGGCGTCAGGGATGTGTTCCCCGCGCCCGCGGGGATGAACCGCGGTACCGCGAGCGGAGCGAGCCCGGCCAAACGTGTTCCCCGCGCCCGCGGGGATGAACCGACATTTTTATCGACCTTTAATGTTTTAACCGGGTGTTCCCCGCGCCCGCGGGGATGAACCGTTCACACGAACATTCGCGGTATTGGCGATGTTGTGTTCCCCGCGCCCGCGGGGATGAACCGCCCGACAGCAAGGGCGTCAACGAGGAAGCCCTGTGTTCCCCGCGCCCGCGGGGATGAACCGTCCTCGCCCAGGGCCAGCTGCTGCCGCATATCGTGTTCCCCGCGCCCGCGGGGATGAACCGCCAGCAGGCAGTACACCTGTTGCTGCACCTCGGTGTTCCCCGCGCCCGCGGGGATGAACCGCGCCAGGTCGTGGCCACCGCCCTGCAGGTCCGGTGTTCCCCGCGCCCGCGGGGATGAACCGGATCTCTACGACGAAGCAGGCATCGACCACGCGTGTTCCCCGCGCCCGCGGGGATGAACCGCCCATGGATGCGGCTGAACTCGGCGATGCTCAGTGTTCCCCGCGCCCGCGGGGATGAACCGCAGACCATCGCTAGCGTCAACGTGCGCAAGCCGTGTTCCCCGCGCCCGCGGGGATGAACCGGCCTGGGCTCGCTCCCGGTTCTCGGGGGTGTCGTGTTCCCCGCGCCCGCGGGGATGAACCGGCCACCGCCTTCAACCCCGGCGACAACCCGGCGTGTTCCCCGCGCCCGCGGGGATGAACCGGTGATGTACCGCTACATGGATGCGCTGGCCAAGTGTTCCCCGCGCCCGCGGGGATGAACCGTGTCTAACGTTAACTCGGTCGAACTTGGCAAAGTGTTCCCCGCGCCCGCGGGGATGAACCGCGCCAGCAAGAGGCAGCCCTGGCCGTGCTGGCGTGTTCCCCGCGCCCGCGGGGATGAACCGGGCATCCGCTCATTTCGACGCTCCCCTACGTCGTGTTCCCCGCGCCCGCGGGGATGAACCGGATGGTGAACTCGCGGGGCGCTGAGGGTTTCCGTGTTCCCCGCGCCCGCGGGGATGAACCGCTGCGTTCCCTGCGACCGCCAACGGCGGCGGCGTGTTCCCCGCGCCCGCGGGGATGAACCGACGGTCATCAACACCGACTGGGGCCGACCCTAGTGTTCCCCGCGCCCGCGGGGATGAACCGGTCACGCCCCTGGCTACCCAGACCCTGCCCATGTGTTCCCCGCGCCCGCGGGGATGAACCGGTGCTGATCCTCGCGCAGGAGCACTTCAACCAGTGTTCCCCGCGCCCGCGGGGATGAACCGTGCTGATCCCGTGAGGCGGCCCGTATCTTCCGGTGTTCCCCGCGCCCGCGGGGATGAACCGGCGACCTGAACATGCCGCCTGAATCCGATTACGTGTTCCCCGCGCCCGCGGGGATGAACCGGAATTTAAGCCCGAATCTTTAGATTTGCCCGAGTGTTCCCCGCGCCCGCGGGGATGAACCGTCGCTCGGCTTGGCTGTCCATCCGTAGGTTGCGTGTTCCCCGCGCCCGCGGGGATGAACCGGCCACTCACCTGGCTGCGCATCTCAACAAGAGGTGTTCCCCGCGCCCGCGGGGATGAACCGCCAAGCTCCTGCTGGGCAAGCTCGGTATCGCTGTGTTCCCCGCGCCCGCGGGGATGAACCGTCAGCGAGCGGCGGTGATTGCCGACCGTATCGGTGTTCCCCGCGCCCGCGGGGATGAACCGGCGAGCACCGCGGTACCGCCGTCCCAGCCGTAGTGTTCCCCGCGCCCGCGGGGATGAACCGCGGTGGAGCGTGGCTTCGCCGATCAACTCGCCGTGTTCCCCGCGCCCGCGGGGATGAACCAGTTGGCCAACGAGCGGGCGCAATATTCTCGCTCGTGTTCCCCGCGCCCGCGGGGATGAACCGCACGTCCATGTCATCAACATCACGGGCAACCAGTGTTCCCCGCGCCCGCGGGGATGAACCGCAGTTACGTGGATTCGCCCGGCACTTCCTGGAGTGTTCCCCGCGCCCGCGGGGATGAACCGCCCGTGGCCCTGGTGGAGCGCATGCTGACCAAGTGTTCCCCGCGCCCGCGGGGATGAACCGACGATGAAAGCCGAGGCCGTCGCCCGCTTCCGGTGTTCCCCGCGCCCGCGGGGATGAACCGGCCTCCAGCGCCTCGGCCTGGCCCTCGCCCTTGTGTTCCCCGCGCCCGCGGGGATGAACCGGTGGCCGAAGCGGCCAAGGCGCTGCTCGGCAGGTGTTCCCCGCGCCCGCGGGGATGAACCGTGCTGACCGACGTCAACGACACCATCGCCCGCGTGTTCCCCGCGCCCGCGGGGATGAACCGCACTGGGGCGCGGCGACGAACGCCGCCCAGCAGTGTTCCCCGCGCCCGCGGGGATGAACCGCCGGCACGCGGGACAGCGGCAACAAGATCCTGGTGTTCCCCGCGCCCGCGGGGATGAACCGCCGCGCTGGCCGACTTTTTCCGACGCAAGGGCGTGTTCCCCGCGCCCGCGGGGATGAACCGCTAATCTAGGGATTTTATTTCTGACAGTATGAGTGTTCCCCGCGCCCGCGGGGATGAACCGTCGGTCCACCCTTGCGGCCACCCCATTAGCCAGTGTTCCCCGCGCCCGCGGGGATGAACCGCCAAACCACTCGCTCCCGCTGCTGTTCGCTTCGTGTTCCCCGCGCCCGCGGGGATGAACCGATTGCCAGTCGCTCCACCGGTCAGGCGTTTGCGTGTTCCCCGCGCCCGCGGGGATGAACCGGAAAATGGGTGCAAATGTGTGCATTAGGTGAGGTGTTCCCCGCGCCCGCGGGGATGAACCGACGTTGAGCTCCAGGATGCCGGTCATGTCCTGGTGTTCCCCGCGCCCGCGGGGATGAACCGGCGTCGAGAAATAGGTCTGCCGCCACTTCTTGGTGTTCCCCGCGCCCGCGGGGATGAACCGGTCGTCCAACTCATCGACCGTGACGGCCTGATGTGTTCCCCGCGCCCGCGGGGATGAACCGGCGTCGTCCGTCGTGACTATCCGCGTCGTGCCGTGTTCCCCGCGCCCGCGGGGATGAACCGGAGCTGAAAGCCGCCGAGGCGACAACGTATGAGTGTTCCCCGCGCCCGCGGGGATGAACCGGCTGGCCCGCGGCGCCAGGTCAAGGACGTGACGTGTTCCCCGCGCCCGCGGGGATGAACCGATGAGGACCGATTTTGCGATAGTTGCCGCACCGTGTTCCCCGCGCCCGCGGGGATGAACCGATCCCCGACTGCCCCGCGGCGTACTGAATCGCGTGTTCCCCGCGCCCGCGGGGATGAACCGGCGTCGTGGCACGCCATCTAGGCGTAGAGATTGTGTTCCCCGCGCCCGCGGAGATGAACCGCGCATGAGCATGAGCCACAGCCAGCTCTCGCTGTGTTCCCCGCGCCCGCGGGGATGAACCGTGGTGCCGGGAGGGTGTGCTTCCGGCCAAGAAGTGTTCCCCGCGCCCGCGGGGATGAACCGGAACTGCCGCAGGTCCCGTTCATCGAGGGTGAGTGTTCCCCGCGCCCGCGGGGATGAACCGTCTCTATGTCGGAAGCACTACAAGCGCATGCTGTGTTCCCCGCGCCCGCGGGGATGAACCGCCCAGGGCGAGGTAGATCATGGCTGCCTCCAGGTGTTCCCCGCGCCCGCGGGGATGAACCGCTGCACCCGCTGGTCGAGGCCATGCGCAAGAAGTGTTCCCCTCGCCCGCGGGGATGAACCGTACGGCGCCCGCGTGTGGCTCGAGCACATGCGGTGTTCCCCGCGCCCGCGGGGATGAACCGGCGTACCTGGAGCTGGCGCGGGAAGCGCTGGAGTGTTCCCCGCGCCCTCGGGGATGAAACGACCGACGACAGCTGCCGCCTGTTCTTCGTCAAGTGTTCCCCGCGCCCGCGGGGATGAAACGAGCAGGCTTAGTTTGGCTGGCCACTTGCTTCTCCACCCCACCCCTTGGTCTGGGTCGGAAGTTAGGGCGCTAAACGTTATAGTGCAAGCCGAGAGTATCGCTGCTGCTGGCGGAGATCTGGCATGGTCATGTCGTTCTACCTTTCCCCTCGCTACCGGGTGTTGTTGGCCGGGGTGTTCAGTCAGATCCTATGCATTGGTGTGGCGCGTTTCGCCTACACCCCGCTGCTGCCGCTGATGCAGCAGCAAACCTGGCTGAGCGATGCCCAGGGCGGCTGGCTGGCTGCCCTCAACTATGCCGGCTACATGCTCGGCGCGCTGGCCGCGGCCTCGATCCACAGTATCCGGCTGAAGGACACCCTGTACCGCCTCACCCTGGTGCTGGCGCTGCTCTCCACGGCAGGCATGGCGCTGGCCGACAGTTTCTGGCTGTGGGCAGCCATGCGCTTCGTGGCCGGCTTCTCCAGCAGCGGCGGCATGCTGCTTGCCTCCGGGCTAATCCTCCACTGGCTGATCAGCCATCGGCAGCGGGGCGAACTCGGCATCCACTTCGCCGGGGTGGGCCTGGGCATGCTGCTGGCAGCCCTGGCGGTGGAGCTGATGCTGCGCGCTTCGCTCGACTGGCAGGCGCAGTGGTGGGGCTTTGCCGCCCTGGCCGTGCTGCTGCTGGTGCCCGCCTGGGGCTGGCTGCCGCGGCCTGCCGAGCCGGTCGCGGGCAGCGGTGGTGGGGCCCGCCAAGCCGAGCCGCCCAGCCGTACCTTCATGCGGCTGATGCTGGCCGCCTATTTCTGTGCCGGTTACGGCTATGTGATCAGCGCCACCTTTATCGTCGCCATCGTCGAGCGCGAGCCGCTGCTGGCGGGTGCCGGTAACTGGACCTTCGCCCTGGTGGGGCTGGCGGCGGCGCCCGCGGTGATGCTGTGGGACCTGGTCGCGCGCTGGATCGGCTACCTCGGTGCGTTGATCGCCGCGATGGGCCTGCAGGTGGTGGGAATCGTGCTGCCGGCGGTCACCGACAGCCTGGCGGGCGTGCTGGCAAGCGCGGTGCTCTACGGCGGTACCTTCCTGGGCTGCGTGAGCCTGGTGCTGACCATGGCCGGCCGGCTCTATCCGCAGAGCCCGGCGCGCATGATGGGGCGCATGACGCTGGCCTATGGTGCCGCCCAGATCATCGCCCCGGCGCTTACCGGCATGCTTGCCGAAGCCACCGGTCATTACGATACCGGCCTGGGGCTGGCGGGTGGCTTCGTTGCCCTGGGAGCGCTGCTGCTGATCTGGCTGCGCCGGGTGGACCAGACCGCCCAGCGGCTGGATGCCGAGGCGAAGGTGGCGCCAACGGGTTGATGCCCGGACGGGTTGATGGCGGGCGCCACTTTCGCTGTGTCACCCGCCCTTAGTTGCCAAATTCCTCTGTGTCGATCTCGGCCTGCAGCGCTTCGCTGTAGCGTGCGCCTGCCACCTGCTCCGGCGTCAGCAGGGCGTTCAGCCGGGCGAGGGCCGCCGGTTCCAGGCGCAGCGGTGCAGCGGCCAGGTTCTCTTGCATGTGGGCAACGGAGCGGGAACCAGGAATGGGGATCACATCGTCGCCCTGGGCCAGCAGCCAGGCCAGAGCGAGCTGGCCGGTGGTCAGCTCCTGTTCATGGGCGATGGCTTGCAGGGCTTCGAGCTGGCGCAGGTTGTGCGGCAGGTTCTCGGGGCTGAAGCGCGGCATGCCGCGGCGCACGTCGCCCTCTACCAGGCTTGCGGGGTCGGTCACTGCACCGGCCAGGAAGCCGCGGCCCAGCGGGCTGAATGCGACAAGCGCGGTGTCGGCTTCGCGGCAGGCGTCGAGCAGGGCGATCTCGGGGTTACGGGTCCACAGTGAATATTCCGACTGCACGGCGGCAATGGGGTACTCGCTGCGGGCACGGCGCAGGGTGGCGGCAGAGATCTCCGAGAGCCCGATGGCGCGCACCTTGCCTTCCTCGACCAGGCGCCCTAGTGCGCCGACGCTCTCTTCGATGGGCACTTGGCGGTCCAGGCGGTGCAGGTAGTAGAGGTCGAGATGATCGGTGCGCAGGCGTGCCAGGCTGGCTTCGCACTGGCGGCGCAGGGTCTCGGGACGGCCATCGATCACCTTCTTGCCCTGTTCTGGGTCCATGGCCATGCCGCACTTGCTGGCCAGCACGAGTTCGTTGCGCTTGCGGGCCAGGGCCTTGCCGACCACTTGCTCATTGGCGGTGCCACCGTAGAGGGTGGCGGTATCGAAATGGCGATAGCCCATGTCGAAGGCGGCGTCGAGCGCGCGCAGAGCTTCGGCCTCGGGCAGCGGGTTGCCGTAGCCGTGGGAGAGGTTCATGCAGCCCAGGCCAACGGTAGGCGAGGCCACTTCTTTGAGGCGATTGAAGAAGAACGACATGCGGGCTCCGGCACAGGGGGGAGTCTTTATCATGCCGAGCCGGTCGCGGGGCTGGCAAGCCGGGCCAAGATTTGGCGCTGATGCCACTTGGTAGGCGAACACGGCGACTCCCCAGGGTGGGCCGGGGAGTCGTCGGTGGGTTACTGCATCAGCGTCTTGATGCGGTCGAGGTACTCGCGGCCGTTCTCGCGCACGCGTTCCTGCTCCTGGCCTTCGGCGCCGGCATTGACTTCCTGCACGTGGTCGCGCATCACGTCGAGCTCTTCGTCGATCTTGGCCAGGGCATTCTCGATGGTTTCGGTGAGCTGCTGGATAATGGCCATGTCTTCATTGGTCAGCTCCTGCTTGCGCAGCAGCACATCCAGCAGGTCATTGCGAAGCTCAAGGGCGTCAACCGCTTGCTTGAGCGTGTCGATGGATTGTCCCTCTGCCTCTTCTAGCTGCTCGATGAGACGATCGTCGTCCCTCGGTTCCTCTTCGGCGTGGGCGATACCGAGCGTTAACAAGGCAGCAAGGCATGTCGCAAGAAGCATTTTCATCGCTAGGCTCTCCTTGGCATTTCATGGGTACTTCTCAAGCTAGTTGAAATTCATACGGTTACAAGCGCTTTCATGGTGACGAATCGCAGCGAGCCCATCACGACGCCGGGTGCGATTGCGGTATCCTGTCGAGATGACGACTCAGAGGGTTTTCCCATGGCAGATTCCACGTCTTTTCAGCGCGCAATGGCCGAACTCGACGCCCTGCATGCCGCCGACCCGCGGCGTGTCGAAGTGGAAGGCGCAAGCCTGCCGCATGAGTTGTGGCACGCGGGCCGCATGAGCGCCTGGCTGGCCAGGGTGGTAGAGGCGCCGAGCGAGCTGGTGCAACTGGCGGTGCGTTCACAGCACCTGCAGCGCTGGGAGGTGCCGCGCCATGACTATCCTGAAGGGCGCGTCGGCTACCTGACCTGGCGGCGCGACCAGGGCCGGCGGGCGGGCGAAACCACGGCGCGGGTCATGCAGGAGGCCGGCTACTCGGCCGAGGAGGCGGCCGAGGTGGCCGGCATGATCCGCAAGCAGGGGCTGGGCCGCGACCCGGGCGCCCAGGCGGTGGAGGACTGCGCTTGCCTAGTGTTCCTCGAACACTACTTTGCCGATTTTTCCCGCCAGGTGGAGCGCGACCACCTGGTGCGCATCGTGCAGAAGACCTGGGGCAAGATGTCGCCCCGTGCGCGGGAGCTGGCGCTGACGCTGCCCATGAGCGATGAAGCGCGGGCCGTGGTAGAAGACGCCCTGGCAGGGTAGCGCCCGGCGGGCCTGTCCGACCCTGCCTCGCCTAGCGCAGGGGGCAGGGACAGGGATGGAATAGGGGCAAGAGTAAGGGCAAGAGGAATCAGGGCACCAGGGTCTGAGCGGCTTCCAGGTAGGCGGCGCCGTGGGTCTGCACGCGCTCGAAGTCGCCGGTTTCCGAGCCCTGATGCACTTCCTCCAAGGTGAAGGCCATGGCTTCCACTTCTTCCTGAATTTTCTCCAGCGCGTTTTCCAGGGTGTAGGTCAGTTCGTGGACGGTGCCAAGGTCCTGCAGGCTCAGCTCGTCCTGAGCCAGCAGCTGTGCCAGCTGCTGGTTGTAGCTGGAAAAGTTGGCGACCGCCTGGCTCAGGGTATCGGCAGGCTCACCCTTGAAGTGGGCGGTGTCGGCGTGGGCGGTGGCAAGCAGTAGGCCAGACAGCAGGGTGGGCAGCAGGGCTTTCATTAGGCGGGCTCCTTTCTTGAGAATGATAAGCGTTAGTTGATATAGCACCTGCCTACGACGGCGACAAGATCGCAAGTTAACGAGAATGAGTTTTCTTTCTATGCATTGACAGGGATCACGGCGGCAGCTAGATTTCGATAGATAATGATAATTGTTATCATTAAAGAATCGAGACGGAGGTCGCCATGCCTTACAGCATCAACACCACCCTCAGGGGCGCCAATCCCAGCCTGCAGATCTGCGATGCCTCGTCCGGTTCGGTGCGGCTGGCGTGGGAGTATCCGCGCCACGACCCGAGCCTGCCCGCCGACGAGGCGGCGCTGCTGCAGCTGCGCCGTGAAGAGGCCATCCATGATCTGTTCCGGCGCCTGTTCTTGCTGACCACCGAGCAGTACCTCAAGGGCGAACTGCAGGAGCCGGCGCTCCCTTCTTCCGCCGCGCGCCGTTCAGGCCAGCTGTAGCGTCAGGGTGTGCGTGGTTTCACAGGGTTTGCCGTGGCGCAGGGCCAGGCGGCGCTCATGCAGCGCCATCACCACGCTGAACAGGGTTTCCATGCGCTCCTCGGCGGGCTGGTCGGGGTTGAAGTGCCGGCAGATCGCCAGCGGGGCGTGGTGGTGATCGCTGAGGATCTCGAACAGGGCCGCCTCTTCGAGCGGTTCCTGCAACGGGGTGTGTTCGGCCAGCAAGGCATCGAGCCGTGCCAGGCGCGGCCGTGAATCGGGGCGCGGGAAGTCCTGCACCGGGCAGGCCACCTCGGCGGCATAGAGGTGGTTGGTATGGCTGACCGCGCCCTGCCGCGGTGCGATTCGTCCGGGTTCGCCGGGCTGTACTTCCAGGCCCATGGCTTCGCCGTCGGCGCTTGCCAGCAGGAAATGCGCGGGCGAGCAGACCCGGTCGTGGGTCGCCACCGCCAGCGCGCTGGGTAGGTCGGGGCTTTCCAGAATCTTGCGCAGCGCGACGTGGATCGGCAGGCCCTCGCCACAGGTCCGTGAGCGAATGGCGTTGAGGCATACGCCGATCCCGGCGGCATTCAAACCGATCTTTGCGACCATGCCGGCCTCGCCCACGCTGACCAGTTGCGGGGCCGTTTCCCCTTGAATATGCAGCACCACCACGTTGTCGAGCTGGTCGGCGCGCCAGTCCCAGTTCTGCGCCAGCCACTGCTGCCCCTGGCCTTGCAGCGCAAAGGCCGAGCAGCCGCCGCTGGCCTGGGTCAAGGCGATCTCGCTGCGGCAGTTCAGCACCAGGATGTCGAGAAACTCGACCCCGGCGCCGCGGGCGATGCCCTCCATCTCGTCGAGAATGGCGGGAAAGCCCTTCTCGATCATGCCCTGGAAGGGTTCGGCCTGGCGCCGCGCCGCCGCCCAGGACAGGCCCACGAAGTCATGGAACAAGCGTGAATAGACCGCCAGGCTGCGGTGAATGAGCGGCCGATGCTGGCGACCGTGGGCTTCGCCGATCTGCTGCCGGCTGCCGGCAAGCCGGGTGACGCTGAGTGGAGAGGGCTGGGTCATGACGGTTCCTCGGTCTGGAGCATATGCAGCAAGCCTCGGCCAGGGAGGCGCATTTCGGCAAGGGGGCGTGCACCCGGCAGCGTTGAAAGCCTTGGCCTTCCGAGCGGCGGCTTTTCCATGATGATCAATACGTTGGCGAAGCAACGGCGGATAGATCGTTAGTATGGGGGGCTTGTGTTTTGGCGGCGAGGCTTCCAGATTGAGCAGGTGGCCTTTCATCAGTGACCCGACGTGATTTACCCCAAGTATTCAGCAGAGTGAGAAGAACAACCATGAAGAAAAGCGTTTTGGCGATGGCAGTTGCGGCGTCCAGCGTGGCGTTCGCCGGCGCGGCGCAGGCGGAAGTGAAGGTCGGCTTCATTGGCGGCTTCACCGGTCCGATCGAAAGCCTGACTCCGCCGATTTTTGATGGTGCCCGCCTGGCGGTGCAGCAGATCAATGAGCAGGGCGGCCTCCTTGGCGGGCAGACGCTGGTCATGCCCAGCGCCGATACCACCTGCAGCGATGCCTCAGCGGCGTCCAACGCGGCCGACCGCATGGTCAATACGGAGAACGTCACCGCCATCGTCGGCGCGCTGTGCACCGGCGCTACCGTGGCGGCCGCCAACAGTGCCGCCATTCCCGGTGGCGTGGTGATGGTGTCGCCGGCCTCCACCGCGCCTGCGGTGACCGAGCTTGACGACAATGACCTGGTGTTCCGTACCGTGCCGTCGGATTCCTATCAGGGCGAGATCCTGGCCAAGCTGATGCTCGACAAGGGCTTCGACGAGGTGGCCGTCACCTTCGTCAACAACGACTACGGCCGCGGTCTGTCGGATGCCTTCAGCGCTGCCTTCGAAGAGGGCGGTGGTACGGTAGCCGAGAACCTGGCCCACGAAGACGGCCGCGCCGACTATCGCTCCGAGCTGGGCTCGCTCTCCTCCAGCGGCGCCGAGACCCTGGTGGTGCTCGCCTACGCCGACGGCTCGGGCCAGACCATTCTGCGCCAGGCCTACGAGAGCGGAATGTTCACCCAGTTCGCCGGAGCCGACGGCATGGTTGGCGACCGCCTGGTGGAAGCCGTTGGGGCGGACGCCCTGGCTGGCATGATCGCCACGCGTCCGGGCAGCCCGGAACTGCCCGGCACCGAGATCTTCACCCAGGCCGCGCAGGAGGCCGGCTTCGACCCCAGTGCGGTGTTCGCCGCCCAGGCCTACGATGCCGCCTTCCTGCTGGCGCTGGCCATCGAGCAGAACGGCAGCGCCGCACGCGAGGGGCTCTCCGAGGCGCTGCGCAGCGTATCGTCGGCGCCGGGTGAAGTGATCCTGCCGGGGGAGTGGGAGAAGGCCGTGGCGCTGATCGCCGAAGGCACCGAGATCAACTACGAGGGCGCCTCGGGTAGCCACGAGTTCGACGAGAACGGCGACGTGCCGGGCGTAGTGGTGGAGATGGTGGTCGAGGACGGCGCCTTCGTCAGCAAGGGCCTGGTCGACCTCTAAGCACTGACGCAACGAGCACAAGAAGAGAGGCCCCGGCGGGATTTCCCGCCGGGGCCTCGGTCTTTCTAGTGGTTGGCGCCGGGTCTAGTCATGATGCTTGACCTTTTCCGGCAACAACCCATTCGGTGCAAAGCGCAGCACCAGGGTAATCAGCAGGCCGATCACGAACACCCGCGCCTGCAGCGCGCGGCTCTCCAGCCCGCTTGGCGGCTCCCAGCCGAACCAGCCTTCGCCGATGAATACCGCTCCCTGCATCACGAATAGCGCCAGCGGCTCGGACATCAGCCAGATGATATACACCGCCACCGCGCCGAAGATGGTGCCCAGGTTGTTGCCGGGGCCGCCCAGGATCACCATCACCAGCACCAGGAAAGTGTGGTTCAGCGGCAGGTAGCCGTTGGGGTCGAAGATGCTGTTGAACGAGGCCAGCGCCCCGCCGCCGATGCCCATCAGGATGCAGCCCAGCACGAAGATCTCCAGGCGGCGCTTGTTGATGTCCTTGCCCATCGCCGCGGCGGAAACCTCGTTGTCGCGGATGGCGCGGATCATGCGGCCCCAGGGGGCGTGATAGGCGCGGTGCAGCAGGAAGAAGATCACCGCGATCATGACCGCCGTGACCGAGAGGTAGAGCGCCCGGGCCAGGGTGAAGCCCAGCTCGCTGGGGCCGGGCGTGGGCCACGGCAGCGGCGACACCGTGGCGGTACCGCGGGTGAGCCAGTCGGAGTTCTTGAGGAATGCCTTGATGATCTCGGCGATGCCCAGGGTGGCGATGGCCAGGTAGTCGCTGCGCAGCCCCAGGCAGATATGCCCGATGAAGTAGCCGACGGCGCCGGCCAGCGCGCCGCCGACGATCCAGCCGGTCCAGGCGGGCAGGCCAAAGCCGCCGATGAAGCCGGCGCGGGACTGGATCTCGCTGGTCACGTCGCGCAGCATGCTGATCACCACCAGGTAGAGCACCACGGCCAGCACCACGGCGATGAGCGTGCGCAGTGTTTTCGGCACGCCCAGCCTGTCGAGCCGGGTGGCGCCGAATACCAGCATGGCCGCCGCCGCGCCATACAGCAGCACGCGGCCCAGCTCGCCGGGTAGCTCGGTGCCCCAGAAGGCGTCGTTGACCGGCACGCTGAACAACATGGCGGAGAAGCCGCCCAGCGCCACGAAGCCCATCACGCCGGCGTTGAACTGGCCGGCATAGCCCCACTGGATGGTCAGGCCCAGGGCCAGGATGGCGTAGCAGGAGGCTTCCACCAGCATGCGCGTGCTGTAGGCCGTGCCCATCATCAGGTAGATGACGAGGATCACCGCCAGCAGGGCGCCGAACAGGACGATTTCTCGCAGCGGGAAACGGGAGGGGGCCGCAACGGTGTCTTCGCGGCGCTCGATACGTGGCGTGTTCATCAGATCACCTTCCCCTTGAAGATGCCGGTGGGGCGCCATACCAGGATCGCCACCAGGATGAAGAAGGGCACCACGATCTTGTACTCGGTGCCGACGAAGGCGAGGTTGCGCGGGATCTCGAGCCACGCCGGAAGCAGGTGCTGGATGGGCCGCAGCAGCACCGCCCAGTTGAACACCGCCAGGGTCTCGGCGAAGCCCACCACGAAGCCGCCGGCAATGGCGCCGTAGGGGTGACCCACGCCGCCGACGATGGCTGCGGCGAAGATCGGCAGCAGCAGGAAGAAGCTGAGGTCAGGCTTGAAGGTCACGTCGAGCGACAGCAGCGTGCCGGCGATGGCGGCCAGGCCGCCGGCGATCACCCAGGTCACCGTGACGATGTAGTTGGTGTTGATGCCCGAGGCCCGCGCCAGGTCGGGGTTGTCGGACATGGCGCGCATCGCCTTGCCCAGCCGCGAGCGGTTGAGGAACAGGTGCAGCCCCACCACGCAGGCGACGGTCAGGATGAACAGGATGATCTGCGGTTCGGTAATGATGATCGGCCGGGTGGCCAGCTCGAACGGCACGTCGAGGCGGTAGATCGTCTTGCGCTCACCGGCCAGGTAGAGGTTCTGGGCGCTGGTGCCGGCGAACAGGCGAATCAGCCCCTGCAGCATCAGGGTCACGCCCAGCGAACCGATGACGATGACGATGGGCTTGACGCCGTGGGCGCGCAGCGGCTTGTAGAACACCTTGTCGATGCCCACCGCGAGCAGGGCGGTAAGGACCATGGCCAGCGGCAGCATGACCACCGGCGTGGGCAGCCCCACCGCACCGCCCACGCCGGGGAAGGCCAGCGTCAGCAGCAGCACCATGAAGGCGCCGAAGGTCATCATGTCGGCATGGGCGAAGTGGGCGAAGCGCATGATGCTGAAGATCAGCGTCACGCCGATGGCGCCGATGGCGTAGATCGAGCCGGTCACGCTGCCGGCGATGATCACGTTGTTGATGAAGAAGACCAATTCGTTCACGACTCACTCTCCAGTACGGCTCCGGGCTCAACCGCCCAGGAAGCTCTTGGCCACGTCCGGGTCGGCGAGCAGGGCGGCGCCGGTGTCGGTGAAGCGGTTCTTGCCGGCGGCCAGCACGAAGCCCTTGTCGGCGATCGCCAGGGCCTGCTTGGCGTTCTGCTCGACCATGAGGATGCCGACGCCGGCGGCGTTGATCTCCTTCACCCGCTCGAAGATCTCGTTCATGTAGAGCGGCGAGAGGCCGGCGGTGGGCTCGTCGAGCAGCAGCAGCTCGGGCTCGGCCATCAGCGCGCGGCCCATGGCGACCATCTGGCGCTGGCCGCCGGAGAGCTCGCCGGCGGGCTGGTGGCGCTTGTCGTAGAGCGGCGGGAAGAACTCGTAGACCTTCTTCAGCATGCGCTTGACGTTGCCCGGCTTGAGGAAGGCGCCCATCTCCAGGTTCTCCTTCACCGAGAGGCTGGGAAAGACGTTCTTCTCCTGGGGCACGAAGCCCATGCCCTTCTGCACCAGCTTGTTGGGCGGCAGGTTGTGGATCGGCTCGCCGCGCAGCAGGATCTCGCCCTGGCTGACGGTGAGCAGGCCGAACACGGCCTTGAGCATGGTGGATTTGCCGGCGCCGTTGGGGCCGACGATCACGCCGATCTCGTCGGCCTCGATGGTCATGTTCACCCCGTTGAGGATGTTCATGCCGCCATAGCCGCCGTGCACGTCGCGTGCTTCGAGTAGTGGCATCTTGGGTTCTCTGCGCTGTCGTTGCTGTTCTTCTTGTCGGGCTGCACAGCCTGCCGGGCCAAGCGGCGCCGGCGCTCGGGCCGGAGCCCTTCAGGAGACGTTGGAGCCCTTCAGGTGACGTTGTCCAATCAAGCCACGTTGGAACCAAAGTAGGCTTCGATCACCTGGGGATTGTTCTGGATCTCCTCGATCGTGCCCTCGACCATCACGCTGCCCTGGGCCAGCACGATCACCGGGTTGCACAGCCGCGCGATCATGTCCATGTCGTGCTCGATGACCAGGAAGGTGTAGCCCAGCTCGCGGTTGAGCCGCTCGATGTTCTCGACCAGGTCGCCCAGCAGGGTGCGGTTGACCCCGGCGGCGATCTCGTCGAGCAGCACCACGCGGGCGTCGGTCATCATGGTGCGGCCCAGCTCCAGCAGCTTCTTCTGGCCGCCCGAAAGGTTGCCGGCCAGCTCGTTGCGCACGTGGTGCAGGCCGATGAAGTCGATCACCTCGAGCGCCTTGCGACGCACCTCGGCCTCCTCGCGGCGCACCACGCCGGGCTTGAGCCAGGCGTCGAACAGGCTCTCCCCGGCCTGCTTCGGCGGCACCATCATCAGGTTCTCCAGCGCGGTCATGTGGGAGAACTCGTGGGCGATCTGGAAGGTGCGCAAGAGCCCCTTGTGGAACAGGGCGTTGGCGGGTCGGTTGGTGATGTCCTCGCCGTCGAGCAGGATCTGGCCGCTGTCGAGCGGCAGGGCCCCGGCGATGATGTTGAACAGCGTCGACTTGCCCGCGCCGTTGGGGCCGATCAGGCCGGTGATCGAGCCTTTCTCGACCTGGATGGAGCAGTCGTTGATGACCTTTAGACCGCCAAAGGCCTTGTAGACGTGCCGGACGTCGATGATGGCAGCCATAGCGTTGTGCCCAGTTCCTGTGCGGAGTAGTGTCATGTGCCCCGTGGCGCGCCGTCGGCGTGGCCCGGGGCATCTCGTCTTGGGCCCGCCGTGGGCGGGCCGTGCTGCGTTGGTGCTGTATCGGTGCTGCGGGTGCCGACGGGCGTCAGCGCTCCTGTTCGTTGCTGATCAAAAAGGTGCGGCCGGCGGCAAAGGCGCCGACGATCACCAGCGCGCCGATGGTCGGGACCAGGTAGCCGTCGATCTGCGGAATGCTGCGCAGGAACACGAAGGCCACCGCCGCCGGTGCCACGAAGCGCACCAGGAAGCGCCACAGGCGGAACCAGGTCTCGCTGGTGCGCATCTCCTTCATCACCTCGGAATGGGTCAGCGCCCAGCCGGCGAACAGTGCGATCAGCAGGCCGCCCAGCGGCATGAAGATGTTGGTCAGCAGCTCGATGAAGTCGAAGGCGCTGCGTCCGAACAGGGCGTGGAAGATCGTGCCTTCGGCCCAGATGTTGAAGCTGACGACCGTGAGCAGGCCCAGCGCCCAGCTGGCCACCACCATGGCGAACACCGCCTGGGGGCGGGTGAGGTCGAAGCGCTCGACCAGGAAGGCGGCCACCGGCTCGATCAGCGAGATCGAGGAGCTGATGGCGGCACCCAGCACCAGGATGAAGAACACGCCGCCGATCAGTGCGCCGAAGGGCATCTCGGCGAAGGCCAGCGGCAGGGTGACGAACATCAGCCCCGGGCCGGCCCCGGCGTCGAGCCCGGCGCCGAACACCAGCGAGAAGATCGCCAGCCCTGCGACCATGGCCACGGCGGTATCGACGAAGGCGATGGCGAAGGCGGTTCGGCTCAGCGAGACCTCGCTGGACATGTAGGCGCCGTAGGCCATGATCGCGCCCATGCCGAGGCTCAGGGTGAAGAACGACTGCCCCATGGCCTGCAGCCAGCCTTCGAGGCTCAGGTCGGCCAGGTTGAAGGTGAACAGGAAGCTTGCTGCCGCGGCGAAGTCGCCGTTGACGATGCCGTAGCCCAGCACCACCAGCAGGATCACGAACAGCGCCGGCATCATGATGCGCAGGCCGCCCTCGATCCCCTTGTGGATACCCATGCCCACGATCAGCCCCGAGGCGATGATGAACAGGGTGTGATAGAGCGTGAGCAGCCCGGGAGAGGCCAGCAGGGCGTCGAAGCCCTCGCCGATGGTGGCGGCATCGGCACCGGCCAGGCTGCCGGTGAACATTTGCCAGGTGTAGTGGATGGCCCACCCGGCAATCACCGAATAGAAGCTCAGGATCAGGAAGGCTGAGGCGGCGCCCAGCCAGCCGATGGTTTCCCAGGCCCGCGAGGTATTGTGGGTGCGGGTGAGGAAGCGCATGCCCATGATCGGGCTCTGCCGGCTGGCGCGGCCGAGCATGGTCTCGGCGATCAGGATCGGGATGCCCACGGCGAAGATGGTGATGGCATAGACCAGGATGAAGGCACCACCGCCGTTTTCGCCGGTGAGATAAGGAAAGCGCCAGAGGTTGCCGAGCCCCACCGCGGAGCCGACCGCGGCCAACAGGAAGGTGCCTTTGTGTGTCCAGACGTTATGCGTGCTCATTATGCTTCCGAAGAGTCGTTTTGGGCCTTGTGGGCCGTTCGGATGGCCGTTTCCGCATGGGGGTGAACGGCGGGGTACACTGTGCGATAGAACCCGCTTCCTGGCCAGTGCTAAAGCGTTAAGCCTGCGTTGGAGGCGGCAGGTGACCGGGCCTGGGGATCATGGAAGTCACCGCGCCTCTTCCGGCTCGTCGGGGCGCTCCTTGCCACGCGGCTCGAAGGCACGCCGGTCGTCCGGCAGGCGGACGGTGTCGCCCAGGCACAGCTTGCCGAGCTGGCGCCGCCGTGTGCCGCTGTCCGGCTCGATGATCGCCACCACGTCGCCGATGCTGGTGTCGTTCACGTAGGCCTCGACCCGCACCCGAACCACCTTGCCCTGGTAGCGTGCCGAGAGGATGTCGCCGCGTCCTGGCGGCGAGGCGCTGCCTGGCTGCTGCTCGAAGTGGCGCATCACGCTGTCGCTGCCCGGGTCGTCCCATTCTACATGTCTGTGCATGGTGTCTCCTCGCGGGAATAACGGGGTTTTCTGCAGCGTAGTCGGCTTTGTCGCATGGCTGGAAGCCTGATGTGGGGGAAGGGTGCCGCCGCGTGGGCGTGGTGCGGTTGAAGGAAACGGGGAGGGGGTATTGCAGCGAACTGCATAAGGCCGGGTGCAGGCAGCCGGGCTGCCTGCACCCGGCTGGCCAGGGCGTTGCGAAGTGGAGGCCGGCTAGGAGGCCTGCCTGGCGCCCAGGTCGGGCGAATAGCGTGCTTCGTCGTGGCAAGCGATCAGGTCGGCGCCCTCCCGCTCGACCCGTTCGGACATCGTCAGCCAGGTGTCGCCGAGCTCGCCTTCGTAGAGGCGAACGACCTCCACCCAGCCCTGGAAGGGCATGCCCTCGGCCTCGGCGGGCTCGGGGGCCGTGCGCAGCAGCCCAAGATCGGTCGGCCAGGTGTTCTTCAGCGCCTGGAGCTCGCCGACCGTGTGGCTCTGCCGCCCGTTCATGCGTGCCTTGACGGCGCCATCCGGTTGGAAACTGAGCTGGATGACGGCCCGCTCCAGGGGGGCCTGCGCCTGCTGCCAGTCGCGGGCCTTGAAGCCCAAGTCGGCGAAGGTGATCGCCTGCTGCCGGGAGGGCGTGGTGAAGCGCACCTCCAACTGCTCGGCGTGGTTCTTGCCGATCCACAGCTGGGTGTTGGAGGTCGGATCGCTGGCCAGGATTGCGGCTTCGCCCTCGCCCTTCCTGCTAGAGGCCCAAACGGCGACGAGTTCGAGGGTGAAGCCTGCACCGACGAGCCGCGGAGGCAGCTGGCCCAGGGTGTTTTGGGTCAGGGAGCCGCGGTAGGAGTACAGGCACGCCGGCGACCACACCTCTTCCTTGCTGTGGGCGCTGTCGGCCGTCACGCCCGGGTTGTCGTAGTAGACGTACAGCTCGAGGTCCCGCTCGGGATCAATGACCGGGATCTTCACGTGATGGCGCGAGTCGAGCCGCTGGCCGTGGTCGTAGGCCGCCAGGCCGGTGTGATAGTCCAGGTAGTTCACGTAATGGCCATAGAGCCAGAACAGCGGCAGCTCAGGGTGCCGATTCAGCGGCACGATGGGCCGCGAGTGCGCCTTGCCCTGCTCGTCACGGGTGATCCGCTCGCGTTCCCAGCGCTTGCCGTTGTCGGGCGTGATGTACTTCCAGATATGGCGCGTGGGCTGGCGGAACATGGCGTGCTCTGCCTGCTCGGGCTGTACCAGCGAAAGATAGGCGACGGAGACATCGGTAGTATCGAGAATGAAGCCGCCTGAATAGCGGCGCTGGCCGGTGCAGCAGGGGTCGGCCTCGGTGGCCATCCGGTGGTTTTCCCACTGGCTGCCATTCCAGTAGGCGTACCAGTAGTCGTGCGTCTGGTAGGAGCGCTCGCCCTTGGCCTCCCCGGCGTAGACATTGAACAGCCCGGCAAGCCGACCCTGGGTATCGACGGCGATGTCGTAGACCCAGGCTTCGCCCGCGGCGGTGGTGCCGTCATACACCTTGGTGGCCTGGGCCGGCGTGAACGGCAGGCAGCCGGCATCGCCGATCAGACCACCGTCGCTGCGGTGGTAGGTGCCGGCGGCATGGTCGTAGTAGGCATGGTAGATGGAGGTATGGCTCCACTCGTCGGGGTGCGCATCCGAGAAGAAAAAGTGGATCTTGTTGCCTTGCTGAGCCGTGACCAGGTAGGGCGAACGCTTCTCCTCGTCAATGAAGCGCACCGGATCGCTCCAGGTCTCGCCGCCGTCGTGGGAGATGACGAAGGTGGGGTTTCGGCTCAGCCCCGACCAGGTCCGCAGCGGGCGATATTGCCGCCAGAGGGTGCCGTCCGGCAGGGTGTAGAGGTTCACGTAGGAGTAGGAGGGCTGGTAGGGGTCGGGGCATTGGGTCCCGGTCAGCTTCGCCCAGGCGCGTCGGGCATAGCGCTTCAGGGGGTGGTTCTCACGCCTGGCGATGGCCTGCTCCTGGGTGAAGGGAATCTCTGCCTGCCACGACGAGATGTCTTCCGGCTCGGTGGAGATCCGCGTCCAGCTGTGCTCGGTGCTGTGTTCGCCGTAGATCACCACGATGCGCCCGTCCTTGCGCACGGTGATGGCGGGGTTGTTGTGGTCGTCCCACCAGCGGCCGCCGGCGCTCTGTTCATGGGAGCGGAGCTGGTGATGCATCCACTGCCGGGTTTCGTGATCGAAGGCGCTGATCCACCAGCCCTGGTTGGTGGTGTAGTAGGCCACGTAGGTGCGGTCATGGCGATCGACGTGGCGCACCGCCCTGGGGTCGCTCCACAGGGTCCAGACCGCCTGGTCGCGCAGCAGCCGCTGATGCACGACCCGCTCGTGCGACAGCGGCGTAACGCCATCGCCGGCGGTGAAGAGGATGTCCCTGCCGTCCGCTCGGGCGTGCTGTGCCAGCTCAGCTTCATGTTCCAGATCGACCAGCAGCGTGAAGTCCTTCAGTGCGCCTTCCAGCTTCTCCCTGGGCACCGTGATGCGCTTGCGCCGTTTCCAGGCCGGGTTCAGCCAGCTGTTGGCAGTAGTCGGCAGGATGCAGCCAACTCTTTCCTTTTGATTCACCATGCAAAATCCTTGTCGCTTGTGTTGCGCTATTGCAATGTCGCTGCAGGGGTATTGACGCCAAGTTGTATCGCGCACGTCTATTTACAGCCTCCACTTGAATTGTTTCATTGAGCGGAGTTTGATCGGGTGTCCAGGCGTGATCCCACGTCTGCGCCACTTAGTCGAGCGAGATAAAATTGGCCTTGCGCCGGGTGCATTCAGATACGATGCGCGTTGCAGGTCTTGGCTGGCCATCCTTGTGGTCGCATTCCATTTCCTGCCCTTTTAATGGAGTCGCTAATATGGTACGGCGCAGAATCTTGCCCTTGTAGGCAGCGAGCCACTGTACCGTATCGACATCGCTATTGTGCTTTTTATTATACTTATCTATTAGCTGAAGAGAATTGGGCATGGCATCGGTAATGCCCGGCCATCTTTCTTTGTGAATAATGATTTAATAAAGTTAAAAACGTGTGAAGATTTTATTTAAATTTCGCAGGATGCCTTGCGTGGCCTCTGCTAAACACAATGGCCACGAGTCATAGGCTTTGTAGAGCGGTCATGTTTCCGGCAGCGGGGAGAGGCCGTTCAGGCAATTTCATACCCACTCAAGGAGAAGGGGGCAGCCGGTGCCCCCTCGCGCCGGGAGGGCCTTAGTCGAACATGCGTCGGTCGACGCCAGCGGCTTCGAACAGGTAGTTGCGTGAGGCGGTGAGCTCGTCGCGCAGACGGGAAAGGTCGGCCCCCAGCAGCTGGCCGCGCCACTTGCGGATGCGCCCGGCCACCAGCACCGTCTCGACGTTGCTGCGCTCCATCAGGGTGACCACGGCGCCGGGGACGTTGTTCAGCGGCGCCACGTTGATGGCTTCGGCGTCGAGCAGCAGGAGGTCGGCCTCCTTGCCCGGGGTCAGCGAGCCCACCCGCCGCTCCAGCTTCAGCCCCCGGGCGCCGCCCAGGGTCGCATAGCGTATCACCTCGCGCGAGGTCAGCAGCGCCGGGCGCTGCTCTTCGCCCTGCAGCGCCAGCTCGTTGACGAACATGCGCTGCAGCGTCAGCGTCGAGCGCATCTGGGTGAAGAAGTCGGCGGTCATGGTGCACTCCACGTCGCTGGAAAGCGATGGCAGGATGCCCAGTTCCGACGTCTTCATCAGCGGCGGGGTGCCGTGGCGCATGGTCATCTCGATGGGCACCGCCAGCGAGACGTGAGCACCGGCGTCGCGCACCGCCTGCCAGGCCGTGTCGCTCATCCCCGTCATATGGATCAGGATGTGGTTTTCCTCGATCTTTCCACTTGCCGCCAGCGCGTCGAAGGTCTCGGCCATGCCGAGGCTGCCGACCACGTGATAGGCCAGCGGCAGCTCCAGTTCACGGGCCAGCGCCCAGGCGGTCTCGTGGTCGGGCAGGTAGATCTCGCCGCCCATCACCATGGTCATCAGACCGTCGGCCGAGCGCCCCTCGCCGGTGGCGAAGTAGTGCTCGCGAATGCGCCTGGCGTCCTGGGGATACTGGGTGCGTTCGCCCTGGCCCTCGAAATAGCCGAACACGCTGCGCCGGGCGGAGTTACGCAAGCCCTCGATCGCGGCATCGGAGTGCTCGGGGCTGTGGTGGATCTGGCTGGTGTCCATCACCGTGGTCACGCCCGCGTCGAGCTGGCTGAGCGAGCCGAACAGCACGTTGATGTAGACGTCTTCGGGGCGGTACACCGGGGTCAGCTTGCCCAGGATATGATCCATGTAATTGGGCGAGCCTTCCGGCGTGCCGTCGTCGAACATGATGCCGTCGGCCAGGAAGCTGCGCAGCGCCGTCTCGAACAGGTGATGGTGGGTGTCGATGAAGCCCGGCATGACGATGCGTCCACGCGCGTCGATCACCTCGGCGTCACCCGGGTCCAGCTCGGCACCGACGGCGACGATGCGGTTGCCCTCGATCAGTACGTCGCCGCGTTCGAAGTCGCCCACGCTGTCGTCCATGGAAAGCACGTGGCCGCCGCGGATCAGCACCCGGCGCCCGGCTTCGCCGCTGTGCTGCGGCATGTCTCCCCGGCCTTCGCCGGCGTGAGTGGAGGCGCTGGCGGAGGCGAGCAGGCCGCCACCGGCCATGGCGCCGGCCCCCGCGGCCAGGGTGCCTTTGAGGAACTCGCGGCGTGTCGCGCCGGCACGCGCGTTGCCCAGCTTGCACATGGTGTTCTCGCCTCCCTGGCGGTTCGAGTAAGTCGTTGCTGTCAGCTTCAAGCTAGGTTCTGGGAGTGCGAAATGCCAAGAATCGGGCCGGCAGGAGCGCGGGCTGAGTGTGCGGACCAGGGGCGTGGGCGAAAAAAAACCGGCGCCAGGTGGCGCCGGTTCGGATCCGCAGGGACGGATTATTTCTTGGCGCGCTTGCGCTCGTGCTCCTTGAGGAACTTCTTGCGCAGGCGGATGTGGTTGGGGGTGATCTCCACCAGCTCGTCGTCGTCGAGGAACTCGATCGCCTGCTCCAGGCTGAACCTTACCGGCGGGGTCAGCACGATGTTCTCGTCGTTGCCCGAGGCGCGCATGTTGTCGAGCTTCTTACCCTTGGTGGGGTTGACCACCAGGTCGTTGGCGCGGTTGTGGATACCCACCAGCATGCCTTCATAGACTTCGGTGCCGTGATCGATGATCAGCTTGCCGCGCTCCTGGAGGGCATATAGCGCATAGGCCAGCGCCTTGCCGTCGACCATGGAGACCAGCACGCCGTTGCGCCGTTCGATGGCGGCGTCGGGCTTGAGCGCGCCGTAGTGGTCGAAGCGGCTGGTGAGGATGCCGGTGCCCGAGGTCAGGGTCAGGAACTGCCCGCGAAAACCGATCAGCCCGCGGGCGGGGATCAGGTAGTCCAGGCGGATGCGGCCCTTGCCGTCGGGGTTCATGTTGGTCAGCTCGCCCTTGCGGTAGCCAAGCTCCTCCATCACGGCGCCCTGGTGCTGCTCCTCGATGTCGATGATCACCTCTTCGTACGGCTCCTGCTTGATGCCGTCGATCTCCTTGATGATCACCTCGGGGCGGCCCACCGCCAGCTCGAAGCCTTCGCGACGCATGGTCTCGATCAGCACCGACAGGTGCAGCTCGCCGCGGCCGGAGACGATGAACTTCTCCGGGCTTTCGCCCTGCTCGACGCGCAGCGCCACGTTGTGGATCAGCTCCTGGTCGAGGCGATCCTTGATGTTGCGGCTGGTGACGTACTTGCCGTCACGCCCGGCGAAGGGCGAGTCGTTGACCTGAAAGGTCATGGAGACGGTCGGCTCGTCCACCGACAGCGGCGGCAGCGCCTCGACGGCGGTCGGGTCGCACAGGGTGTCGGAAATCGACAGTTCGTCGACGCCGGTGATGCAGACGATGTCACCGGCGGTGGCCAGGTCGGTCTGCACGCGCTCCAGGCCCATGTGGGTCATCACCTGGCCGACCTTGCCCTTGCGGGTCTTGCCGTCGGTGCCGATCACCACGATCTGCTGGTTGGGCTTGACCGAACCACGCTTGATGCGGCCAAGGCCGATGACACCCACATAGCTGGAGTAGTCCAGCGCCGAGATCTGCATCTGGAACGGGCCGTCGAGTTCGACCGCCGGCGGTTCGACGATGTCGACGATGGCCTGGAACATGGGCGACATGTCCTCGGCCAGGGAGTCCGGGTCCATGCCGGCAATGCCGTTGAGCGCCGAGCAGTAGACGATCGGGAAGTCGAGCTGCTCGTCGGTGGCGCCGAGGTTGTCGAACAGATCGAAGATCTGGTCGATGACCCAGTCGGGGCGCGCGCCGGGACGGTCGATCTTGTTGACCACCACGATCGGCTTGAGGCCCTGGGCGAAGGCCTTCTGGGTCACGAAGCGGGTCTGCGGCATGGGGCCGTCGACGGCGTCGACCAGCAGCAGCACCGAGTCGACCATCGACATCACCCGCTCCACCTCGCCGCCGAAGTCGGCGTGTCCGGGGGTGTCGACGATGTTGATGTGATAGTCGCGGCCGTTGCCGTCCTGCCAGCGAATCGCGGTGTTCTTGGCCAGGATGGTAATGCCGCGCTCTTTTTCCTGGTCGTTCGAGTCCATGACCCGCTCCTGCCCCTCGGCCTTGCGGTCGAGCGTGCCCGACTGGCTCAGGAGCTTGTCGACCAGCGTGGTCTTGCCATGGTCGACGTGGGCGATGATGGCAATATTGCGCAAACTCTCGATACGAGACGGGGTTACAGCTGTGTTCATAGGGTGTGACTCATCAACAGGGGCGCACCTATGTACACATCGGAGGACGTACCCTAGGCGCGGGGTAGGGAGTGGAGGCGCATTGTACAGACTAGGAAGGGAGGCGAATAGCACAACCTCATGCTATCGGTAGACGTCGGCTCGTTCACTTCGACTGCGCCGCTTGCCGGATTGGCCCGCCGGGCACGAAAGAAATGAGGCGCGGCAACGGAAAAATTCAGCAACGGAACCTTTCCTTACTTTTATACACTGATAGCCACACAGCTTCGCTTTGCAGGCTGGCAGCGCATCGCCGCTCGCCAGGCCGCAGCGAGCAGGGAACTCAGCATACAACATCTACGTCACGCGACGGGTCCTGGCACTTCGTCACGCCTCGGCACAAGCCGGCCGGTTCGAACGCTGCGGTTCGTATTGGGCTAGTGCCTGTGTCCGACAACACCGGGTCGCGCATCGCACGCGCATGGCAGGTTGCCGTGCCATGGCGTCATGCAGGCGCGCTCGGTGCGCCTCTTCGTTGATCTACTCGGCGGTGACCCCGCAAGTATGGAGCTTCTAGCGGCTATGTTCCTCAGTAGCACTCTTCTGGATGCCCGCATGGTTGGTGCGCAGCTGCCGCGCCATCTCGGTGCGCTCTGGCGGGCCTCGCGCCGCTGGCCGGGAGAGCACGAGATTCTGGTGGTCGACGATACCGGCGACCCCGGGCTGCAGGCCATGGTCGAGCGTTACGGCATCAGGCTGGTGCGCTGCGACCGACGCCGGTTGGGCGAGCGACTCAACCTGGCCGCCCACGAGAGCCAGGGTGAGGTGTTGCTGTTCCCCGGCCGCGTGTCGCGGCGTGCCATGACCAAGCTCGGCGGCATGCTGGGCGAGGCGTGCCGCGGCAGCTGGGATGCGGTGGTCTTGCCGGGCAATCGGCTGGGCGTGCTGGCGCGCTGGTGGTGGCGCCTGCATCGCCCCTCGGACTCGGACGCCATTTGCGTCAAGCGTGACTGGTTCGAGCGGATCGGTGGCTGCGACGAGCAGTACGACCGCCAGGCCCTGGCCGAACTGGTCGAACGCCTGCGCGCCTGCCGTGCCCGGGTGCTGCTGGAAAGAGGCCGGGCCAGCGCCGCCACCTTGCCCTGACGCAACAAGCGCTCCGACGGCCAGCGAGGGCACGCACGCCGCGATCCAATCTGCCTTCTTTCGGTGCATTTTCCTTTCTCGCGCACCTTTATGGTGCAGACATTCCTCGCCGGGCACCATCGAGCGAGCCGCCATGCTCGCTATGGCACATGGTGGTGCACATCCCGCTTCGAATAACTCCTTGAATTTCAGCGGCAAGAAAATTTTCGAGCGTCGCTGGTGCAAATTGGCACGCTGCCTGCATTGTATTGGCTAGCGCCATGTTCGTGCATGGTGATCGTGGGCAGCCGAACTGCCGCGTGCTACAAACATGCTGGAATGAACCAGCACTGGTCATCAGCCAACGAATCGAGCCAATGCTCAAACGGAGGACACCATGTCAGCCAAGACTCTCGCCCTGATCGAAGAACATGATGTGAAGTGGGTCGACCTGCGCTTCACCGACACCCGGGGCAAGGAACAGCACGTCACCATCCCGGCTCGCGATGTCAACGAGGAGTTCTTCGAGAACGGCCAGATGTTCGATGGCTCCTCCATCCATGGCTGGAAGGGCATCAACGAGTCGGACATGATCCTGCGTCCGGAAGACGGCACCGCTTTCCTCGACCCGTTCACCGAAGATTCCACCTTGGTGCTGCGCTGCGACATCATCGAGCCGGCCACCATGCAGGGCTACGAGCGCGACCCGCGCTCCATTGCCAAGCGCGCCGAGGCTTACCTGCAGTCCACCGGCCTTGGTGACACTGCCTTCTTCGGCCCCGAGCCCGAGTTCTTCATCTTCGACGAGGTGCACTGGAAGTCCGATATCGAGGGCTCCATGTACAAGATCACCTCCGAAGAGGGTGCCTGGTCGACCGACCGCCAGCTCGAAGGCGGCAACCTGGCCCACCGTCCGCGGGTCAAGGGCGGCTATTTCCCGGTGCCCCCGGTCGACAGCTTCCATGACATCCGTGGCGCCATGTGTAACACCCTGGAAGCGATCGGCCAGACCGTCGAAGTGCATCACCACGAGGTGGCCAACGCTGGCCAGAACGAGATCGGCGTCAAGTTCAACACCCTGGTGAAGAAGGCCGACGAAGTTCAGGAAATGAAGTACGTGATCCACAACGTGGCCCACGCCTACGGCAAGACTGCCACCTTCATGCCTAAGCCGCTGGTCGGCGACAACGGCAGCGGCATGCACGTGCACCAGTCGTTCTGGAAGGATGGCCAGAACCAGTTCGCGGGCGACCAGTACGCCGGCCTGTCGGAAATGGCGCTGTACTACATCGGCGGCATCATCAAGCACGCCCGTGCCCTGAACGCCTTCGCCAACGCCTCGACCAACTCCTACAAGCGCTTGGTGCCGGGCTTCGAAGCGCCGGTCATGCTGGCCTACAGTGCCCGCAACCGCTCTGCGTCGATCCGTATTCCGTATACCGCAAGCCCGAAGGGCAAGCGCGTCGAGGTCCGCTTCCCCGACCCGACGGCCAACCCCTACCTGTGCTTTGCCGCCATGCTGATGGCCGGTATCGACGGCATCAAGAACAAGATCCACCCCGGCGACGCCATGGACAAGAACCTCTATGACCTGCCGCCGGAAGAGGGCAAGAAGGTGCCGACCGTGGCGCACAGCCTGGATCAGGCCCTGGATGCCCTGGACAAGGATCGTGCCTTCCTCCTCGAAGGCGGCGTGTTCACCGACGACATGATCGACGCCTACATCGAACTGAAGATGGAAGACGTGGAGCGCATCCGCATGACCACGCACCCGATCGAATTCGATATGTACTACAGCTGCTGATCCCTCAGCGGCAAGCGCTTCACCGCAGGCGGCCGAGCCGCCGATGGTGACACGAAAGGGGCCCCCTCGCGGGGCCCTTTTTTGTCGTACACTCAAGCCTGCGGCGGGGCCGCAGGCTGCTTCATGCCCGCCGCCGAGGCGGGCCTACACCTCTGGGCGCGTCGGGTTGAGCAAGGAGATCACGCCATGACGAAGGCTGTCGCGCTACTCATTCTCTGGTTGATGGCCGCATCGGCCTTCGCCACCACCATCTATCGTACGGTCGATGCCCAGGGCAACGTGATCTTCAGCGATAATCCTGAGCGCGGCGGCGAAGCGGTTCAGCTGGCGCCGCTGACGGTGGTGCCGGCCAGTGCCGGCGAGCGGCGCAGCGTCGTGGCGCCTCGCGTGGAAGGCATCGCACCGCGGGTGCCGGCGGCGCCGGGTCAGCCGTTCATGCCCTACGACACCTTCCGCATTTTCTCTCCCCGCCAGGGCGCCGCGCTGCCGGCCAGCCACGCCGGCAACCTGCAGGTGGCGCTGCTGATCGAGCCGCCGCTGCGCACGGACCATCAGGTTCGCCTCTTGGTCGACGGCCGGGTCAGCCAGACGGCGCTGCACACCTCGGCCTTCATGCTCTCCAACCTGGCCAGCGGTCGCTATGAGCTTCAAGCGGAGCTGCTCGACGCCCGTGGCGAGATTCGCCATCGCACGCCGCCGGTGTCGCTGGTGGTGGAGCGCGCCGGCCCGCCCTAGCTATGGTCGCCGTTACCCGGCGCGTTTCCGCCCGAAAGTGGGGTTGCAGGACGTCCGGTGCGGTGGCGCTGTGACGGTGCGGGCGCCTGCCCGCACCGGGTCGAGCCCGCCCCGCCTTGGCTACCCCGTTGCCCTGTTGTACGGCTGGCGCGTTTTTTGGCGCACCAATATAGTGCATTAAAGTCGCCCGCCCAGGCCTTGGCCGCTGCCTGCCCTGCCGCAAGGCAGCGCCGTTGCGCGGTTTTCTCTTTTGGCGCACTTCTTGCTAAGTACTTGTAGCGAGTTGTTGGGTGCGTTGCGCTACGGCAACGCCATCGGCGCCATGCCGGTGCACGCCCCGTAAACAGAAGGCTATGCCATGTACCGACGCTTGATGGAACATCTCACCACCGCCGTGCTGCTGCTCGATGGCAGGCTGCGTCTGCGTTGGATGAATCCGGCAGCGGAAGCGCTGCTTGCGGTCAGCCTGGGGCGGGTGCACGGGCTGCGCCTGGCGGCGCTGCTGTCCGACGACGATGGCATGGGTGAGGTGCTGGCCAAGGCGGCCGGCAACCAGCACCCCTTCACCCAGCGTGAGGTGCGCCTGACCCTGGCCAGCGGCGCCGGAGCGACCATCGACTACACGGTGACGCCGCTCTCCACCGACGAGCTGCTGGTGGAGATGGAGCCCCGCGACCGGCTGCTGCGCATCTCGCGCGAGGAGGCGCTGCTCAACCGGCAGGAGGCGATCAAGGTACTTTCGCGCGGGCTGGCCCATGAGGTGAAGAACCCGTTGGGCGGCATCCGCGGCGCCGCCCAGCTGCTCGAGCGCGACCTCGACGACCCGGCCCTGCAGGAATTCACCCGCATCATCGTCGAGGAGGTCGACCGCCTGCGCGACCTGGTCGATAGCATGCTGGGGCCGAACAAGCTGCTGCGCCACGAGCCGCTCAATATCCACAAGGTGCTGGAGCGGGTGCGCACGCTGCTGCTGGCCGAGACCCCGGCGGTGCGGATCGAGCGCGACTACGATCCCAGCCTGCCGGACTTTCCCGGCGATGAGGCGCAGATGATTCAGGCGGTGCTCAACGTGGCGCGCAACGCCGTGGAGGCGATGACCGAGGCCGGCACCGAATCGCCGTGCCTGCTGATGCGCACGCGGGCGCGCCGGCAGTTCACCCTGGGCGCCGAGCGCCATCGCCTGGTGTGCGAGGTGGCGCTGATCGACAACGGCCCCGGCGTGGCCGAAAGCCTGCAGGAAACACTGTTCTATCCCATGGTATCGGGTCGGGCCGACGGCAGTGGACTGGGACTGTCCATTGCCCAGGGCATCTTGCATCAGCATCAGGGACTGATCGAATGCGAATCCCGCCCCGGGCATACCGAATTCAGACTTTTGATTCCGTTGGAGAGGCGCCATGACTGATGTCGCTCGTGTCGCGGTGGTCGATGACGACCGTGCCATCCGCTGGGTGCTGGAGCGCGCCCTGGCTCAGCCCGACCTCGACGTCGAATGCATTGATCGAGCCGACCTGGCTCTCGCTCGGCTGCTGGACGACCCCCCCGATGTGCTGGTGACGGATATCCGCATGCCGGGCATCGATGGGCTCGACCTGATGTCGCGGGTGCGCGAGGTGCACCCGGACCTGCCGGTCATTGTGATGACGGCGCACTCCGACCTCGACAGCGCCGTGGCCTCCTACCAGGGCGGGGCCTTCGAGTACCTGCCCAAGCCGTTCGACGTCGATGAGGCGCTGGCCCTGGTGCGCCGTGCCGTGGCCCACGCACGCGAGCGCAAGCGGCCGGTCAGCGTGCCCGAGGGGCTCGATGCCGAGATCATCGGCGAGGCGCCGGCGATGCAGGAGGTGTTCCGCGCCATCGGCCGGCTGTCGCACTCGCACATCACCGTGCTGATCAACGGCGAGTCGGGCACCGGCAAGGAGCGGGTGGCCCGCGCCTTGCACCAGCACAGCCCGCGCGCCGCCCAGCCATTCATCGCGCTCAACATGGCGGCGATCCCCCGCGACCTGATCGAGTCGGAGCTGTTCGGCCATGAGAAGGGCGCCTTCACCGGTGCCACCGCCCAGCGCCAGGGGCGCTTCGAGCAGGCCAACGGCGGTACCCTGTTTCTCGATGAGATCGGCGACATGCCCGCCGAAACCCAGACCCGGCTGCTGCGGGTGCTGGCCGACGGCGAGTTCTACCGGGTCGGCGGCCATACGCCGGTCAAGGTAGATGTACGTATCATCGCCGCCACCCATCAGAACCTGGAGGCGCTGGTAAAGGACGGTCGTTTTCGTGAAGACCTCTTTCACCGCCTCAATGTGATCCGTGTGCACCTACCCAAGCTGGCCGAGCGCCGCGAGGATATCCCGCGCCTGGCGCGGCATTTCCTGGCCGAGGCGGCCAAGGAGCTGGCCACCGACGTCAAGGTGCTGACCAAGGATGCCGAGACCCACCTGACCCGGCTGCCCTGGCCCGGCAATGTACGCCAGCTGGAAAACACCTGCCGCTGGCTGACCGTGATGGCGTCCGGTCGCGAGGTGCTGGTGGAAGACCTGCCGCCGGAGCTGCTCGGCGACGAGGCGGGGGAGGAGCACCTGGGCGACTGGCGTGCCGCCTTTCGGGACTGGGCCGACCGTGCCCTGGCAGCGGGCCACACCCACCTGCTGGAGGAGGCGGTGCCCGACTTCGAGAAGATTCTGATCGAGACCGCGCTGAAGCACACCGGGGGACGCAAGGGCGAGGCCGCCGAGCTGCTGGGCTGGGGCCGCAACACGCTGACGCGCAAGCTCAAGACGCTGCTGCCGATGCTGGCCGAGGAGTAGCTGAGTGGCGGGCGCGCTGGCGCCCGCCCCGTTCGTCGCCGCCGCAGTTGCCGCGCCGACCGCAGCGAACCGCTGCCGGCACGGCCTGCCGCGGCCCGGCAAAGGAACGTAACCCAGTCGCCAAACTCCCTTACCTGCGCCAACGGGAGGCTGAACTATGGTGAGTTCAGATCTTTCCGCTTTCGCTGAGTGTTGACAGGGAGAATGTCCATGAAAGCGCTGTGTTGGCATGGCAAGAACGATATCCGTTACGAAACGGTTCCCGACCCCCAGATCGAGCATCCCCGCGATGCCATCATCAACGTCAGCAGTTGCGCCATCTGCGGCTCCGACCTTCATCTCTTCCACCATTTCATTCCGGCCATGGAGTCCGGCGACGTGGTGGGGCACGAGTTCATGGGCGAGGTCATGGAGGTCGGTGCCGAGACCCGCGACCTCAAGGTAGGCGACCGCGTGGTGGTACCCTTCACCATCACCTGTGGCGAGTGCGACCAGTGCCGGCGCGGCAATTTTTCGCTCTGTGAACGTTCCAACCGCAACAAGGCGCTGGCCGACAAGGTGTTCGGCCACAGCGGGGCGGGCCTGTTCGGCTACTCGCACCTGACCGGCGGCTATGCCGGTGGCCAGGCCGAGTACGTGCGGGTGCCCTTCGCCGACAAGACCCATATCAAGGTGCCCGACAGCCTCACCGACGAACAGGTGCTGTTCCTGGGCGACATCTTTCCCACCGGCTGGCAGGCCGCCGTGCAGTGCGACATCGAGCCCACCGACACCGTGGTGGTATGGGGGGCGGGTCCGGTTGGCCAGTTCTGCGTGCGCAGCGCGGTGATGCTCGGCGCCGAACAGGTGGTGGTGATCGACAACGTGCCGGAGCGCCTGGCCATGGCCGAGGCCGGCGGGGCGATTCCCATCAACTTCGATGAAGAAAGCGTGCTGGCCCGCCTGCAGGAGCTGACTCGCGGCAAGGGGCCGGAGAAGTGCATCGATGCGGTAGGTCTGGAGTCCCATGTGCCGCGCTCGATCGACTCGGTTTACGACCGGGTCAAGCAGGTCATGGCGCAGGAGAGTGACCGGGCCCACGTGCTACGCGAGATGATCTACGTCTGCCGCCCCGGCGGCATCCTGTCGATTCCCGGCGTCTATGGCGGCTTGATCGACAAGGTGCCCATGGGGCCGCTGATGAACAAGGGGCTGACGGTGCGCACCGGGCAGACCCACGTCAAGCGCTGGACCGACGACCTGCTGCGCTACATCGACGAGGGGCTGATCGATCCCTCCTTTGTAGTGACCCATACGGCCGGCCTGGACCAGGGGCCCGAGATGTACAACACCTTCCGCGACAAGCAGGAAGGCTGCGTGAAAGTGGTCCTCAAGCCTTGAGGTGCTGCAGCAACCATCCAGGAGGAGAAGCATGCACATGGAGCAAAATGGATCCTTGCACGGCAGTGATCGGCTGGCGCGCGGGCTGGGCTGGCTTAGCCTCGGCCTGGGGGTATGCAAGCTGCTGGCGCCGCAGAGCCTGACTCGCCCTCTCGGCATTCAGGGTGCCGAACCGCTGGTGCGGGCCTGTGGGGCGCGCAGCGTAGCCACGGGGATCGGCGCGCTTACCGTCAACCCCAAGCCTGCCCTGTGGGCCGGGGCCTTGGGCGATGCCATGGATGCCGCCAGCCTGGCCCTGCTGGCCAACCACCAGGAGCATCCGGAGCGGCGCAACGTCACCCGGGCGATGCTGTTGGCCACCACGCTGGCGGCGCTTGGCGTCTACGCGGCCCAGGACCAGACGCGGCGGCACGCCTACCAGGCCGGCCCCACCCCCGACTACAGTGGCCGCACCGGCTTTCCCCGAGGACTCGAGCATTCCCGCGGAATAGCCGGCCAGGCATCGGCAGGCTCGGCGCCGCAGGCGGCGCTGCCATCGCCGGCCCAGTCGCCGGGCGAGCGGCTACCTTCCCAAAGCGGGTCGCCCGAGCGCAGCGGCTTGCATGAGCGCAGCGGCCTGGGTCGCCCGGACTCGAGCTAGCCACTGCTCACCGCTGCATGCCTGCTGACCGCAACCGCGAAGGCCGCCCAAGGGCGGCCTTCGCACGTTTGTTGACTCGGGCCCAGGTTGGCGGGGGCGAGCCCAAGGGCAGGGGCGGACGCTTAGCCGCCGCCGATGCCTTCGATCACATAACCGCTGCCGCCGCATTCGGGGCATTGGCGACCCTCGATCTTGCCGCTGCCTTGGCATTCACGGCAGATGTTCTGCCCGCTGCCGGGGGTGCCGGGCGGGGCCTGGTCGCCGGGTTGCTGGGGGCGTGTTGCGTCGGGTTTGTCCGCCATGATGTCGCTCCTGTCGCATGTTTTTGCCAGTGACACGTCGTGTGGCTTCTCCTCACAACGTAGGCAAGCCGGGGGGCGTACCACAAGCGCAGCGGCCGGCGCAGCGGCGTGGCCTTCCTGTGCCCACTAGTGCCAGAATGGAGCTCTTCAGGAGGAAGCCCATGGTGCAGATGCAGTGGCAGCGCTTGCTCGACCCCTCGCGGCTCGACGGAGAGCGCAGCGGCCGTGAAGAGATCGGCCGCAGCCCGTTTCACAAGGATCACGATCGAATCGTCTTTTCCGGCTCGTTCCGGCGCCTGGGGCGCAAGACCCAGGTCCATCCGCTGACCGACAACGACCACATTCACACTCGCCTCACCCACTCGCTGGAGGTGGGCTGCGTGGGGCGCAGCCTGGGCATGATCGTGGGTGAGCTGCTGCGCGAGCGCCTGCCGGCCTGGATGACGCCGGCCGACCTGGGCGTGATCGTGCAGGCGGCCTGCCTGGGGCATGACATCGGCAACCCTCCCTTCGGCCATGCCGGCGAGTACGCCATCCGCGACTGGTTCAAGCGCGCCGAGGCCGACGGCAGCGGGTTGCTGGAAGGGCTGACCGAGCTCGAGCGTGCCGACCTGCTGACCTACGAGGGCAATGCCCAGGGCTTTCGCGTGGTCACCCAGATCGAGTACAACCAGTTCCGCGGCGGCATGCGGCTAACCGCGGCCACCCTGGGCACGCTGCTGAAATACCCCTGGACGGTGGAGCACGGCGGCAGCGCCGGCAAGTTCGGCTGCTACCAGTCCGAGCGGCGCCTGCTGGCCGAGGTGGCCGACCGCCTCGGGCTGCTGCCGCGGGAAGCGGGGCGCTGGTGCCGCCACCCGCTGGCCTGGCTGGTGGAGGCGGCGGATGACATCTGCTACGCCCTGCTCGACCTCGAAGACGGCCTGGAGATGGGCATTCTGCGCTTCCAAGAGGTGGCCGACGTGCTGCTGCAGATTGCCGGCGACACGCCGCCGGACTACCCGGCCATGGTGCGAGATGGGGTGTCGCAGCGGCGCCGCATCGCCGCCCTGCGCGGCGCCGCCATGGAGCGGGCCGTCAACGACGTCGGCGCGGTGTTCGTCGCCCACGAGACGGCGCTGCTCAACGGCACGCTCAATGCCGACCTGCTGGAACTGTGCCATCCCGACCTGGGCTGGGGAGTCAAGGCGGCCAAGCAGCTGGCCCGCGAGCGCATCTTCCAGAACGAGCGCAAGGCCAAGCTCGAAATCGGCGCCTACACCACCCTTGGCATCCTGCTCGAGGCCTTCATCGGGGCTGCCCACGAGCTTCACTACACCGGCGGCTCGAGCTTCAAGCATCAGCGGGTGCTGGCGCTGATCGGAGAGAACACCCCCAAGCCCTCCTGGTCGCTCTACGACAGCTATCGGCGCATGCTCGATTTCATCGGCGGCATGACCGACCACTACGCCGTGGACCTGGCCCAGGAGATGGGCGGGCGGCTGCGCGGCGATTGAGGCAGGCCGCCGCCGCCCGTGCGGCTGTGGCAAAAGGCGGGCGCCGGCCGCGTTAGACCGACGGCTCGTTCAGCGCGAGGTTCTTCTCCAGCTCGGCGGCGCGCTCGATCAGGGCGGCGATCACCTTGTCGTGCATGGCATCGTCGATGGTGCCGAGTCGGATCTCGCTGAGCTGCTGCGCCAGCGCTTCGCCGCTGACCACCAGCAGCCCTTCCGGCGCACCGGCATAAGTGATCTCCCAGCCCGGCAGCGTCAGCACGCCGCGCACCGGCACCGGGGCGCCGCAGCGGCTTTCCAGCCACTCGGCCAGCCAGTGGGTGGCGCGCAAGGTCTTCTCGAGCGGGCGCTGTTCGCTCCAGCCGGGGAAGCGCAGGCGGTCGGACTCGACCGTGACCAGGTTGATTTCGCGCCCATCGGCGGTGAACGGCCGCGTGCGGGCGCGGGTCTCAACCACGAACACGCCGTGAGGCGTGACGGCGACATGGTCCATGGTGTCGGTGTCGGTGGGCACATCATGGAACACGTAGTAGGGGTGGGCCTCGGGATGGATCATGCGCTCCAGCTCCTGGCCGACCGCCAGCTCGCAGGCGAGCCCCAGCTTGATCCGGCGGATATGCTGGAAGTCACGGATTAGCAGGAAGCAGTAGATCAATACCAGCACCGTACTGAGGGCGCCGTACAGCGCCCATTCGAGCCAGTTCTGGCGGTTGGCAAACAGCATGCGGCCCATGCCGTAGACCAGCGGGGCGAGGGTGACGATCGGCCCGAGGGCGCCATTGAGAAACAGCGTGGCGAAGGCACGGTCGAGGCGGTCGCGCAGGGCCTGGCCGGGCTCCCGCAGGGGGCGGGCATTGAACGGCGAGCGTACCCGGGCATCGTGAAGGTTGCGCAGGGCGATCACGATGACCGCCATCGCCCCCAGGGGGAACAGGAAGATCAGGGGAAGCAGGTATTCCAGCCAGGCCATCGGGAAGGTGTCCTTGCCTGTTGAGGGGCATGTAAGCCCTCCATTCTAGACAACCTTGGCGGGTGGAAGCCATGTTCATTCCCACCTGTACGCGGCAGGCGCGCCTACGCCGAGCGGGTGGGGAGACAGACAGCAAGGGTGAAGAGCGAATGAAGCACACGGAACAGCGGGACACCTCGCGTGACGCCATGGCGCTGGCGGACTTCCTGGCGCGTCATGCGCGCTTGGCGGTGCTGACCGGCGCCGGTGTCAGCACCGAGAGCGGCATTCCCGACTATCGCGACCTCGACGGCTCCTGGAAGTGCTCGCCGCCGATGCAGCACCAGCAGTTCATGACCAGCCATGCGGCCCGGCAGCGCTACTGGGCGCGGGCGTTGGTCGGTTTTCGCCTGTTGCACCAGGCGCGGCCAGGACCCGCCCATCGGGCCCTGGCGCGGCTGGAGTCGCTCGGCGGCATGACCGGGCTGATCACCCAGAACGTCGATGGGCTGCATCAGCAGGCGGGGTCTCGGCGGGTGATCGACCTGCACGGGCGAGCGGAGCAGGTGCGCTGCATGGGCTGCGGGGCGCTGCGCATGCGCCATGACCTGCATGCCGAGCTGGCCGACTGCAACCCCCAATGGCGGGACATGAAGGCCGAGGCCAGACCCGACGGCGATGCCGCGCTGGAGCAGGACTTCTTATCGTTCCGCGTGCCCGGCTGCCGGCGCTGCGGCGAGGGTATCTGGAAGCCCGACGTGGTGTTCTTCGGCGACAGCGTGCCGACCGAGCGGGTGGCACGAGCCATGCGTACGGTCGACGACGCCGAGGCGCTGCTGGTGGTCGGCTCCTCGCTGATGGTGCAGTCGGGGCTGCGGTTCGTACGCCGCGCCGCCCAGCAGGGCAAGCCGATTGCCTGCCTCAACCTGGGGCTAACGCGCGCCGATTCGCTCTACCGGCTCAAGCTCGAGGCCCCGGCGGGGGCGACCCTCACCGCCGCCCTGGCGCTGCTTACGGACGCGGCAAGATCGGCAGGCTGAGGGTGTCGCCCGGCGCAGCGTCGTCGAGCTGCAGCGGTTCGGCGGAGTGGGTCACGCGGCCCTGCTGGCGCAGCTCGGCGCGCAGTTGTACCGAGGCGTCGTCTCGCGGTGGGGCATAGCGCAGCACCACGGGCCAGGGGCCCGGCCCGCGCGGCGTCACATGGGTTTCGGCCAGGGTGCCGCCGGCGCCGACCAGGCGCACGTCAAGCTCGGCGTCGTTGGACACCACCAGGCCCGGCGGCGGCTCCACCTGGGCGCGCAGCTCGCTGAGGTCGGGGGTGCCGGCGCAGCCGGCCAGTGCCACGGCCAGCATCAGGGCAATCGGGTAGCGCAGGGGTAAACGAATCGTTGGCATCGGGCCTCCTATCAGCCGCCGGCCAGTTTTACGGTGTAGCCGCGGCTTTCCAGCTCGGCCTTGAGGCGCTCGCGATGATCGCCCTGGATCTCGATGACGCCGTCCTTGAGCGCACCGCCGGTACCGCAGCAGCGCTTGAGCGCCTTGGCCAGCGCCTTCAGTTCGGCCTCCTTCAGCGGCACCCCGGTGATGGTGGTGACGCCCTTTCCCTTGCGCCCGCTGGTTTCGCGACGCAGCCGAACAATGCCGTCCAGCGCTGCGAGCCTGGCCTGTTCGGCCAGTTCGTCGCAACGGCACCGGGCCAGGGGTTCGCGGCAGGCGGGACAGATGTCGCCATGTTCCGTTGAGTAGACCAGGCCGCGCAGCTGGTCCTGCAATGACGCCATTGGGAAGCTCCTTGTGAATGCGGAGAAAGGCGGGCCTGCCTGGCAGCGCCAGCGGCCATCATAACGCTTGGCGCCGGGCGGCGGCAGCCCGGCGGGCGTCAGCGAACCTGGGCCAGGCGCCTGGGCGTGCTGCGGGTCAACGCAAGGTGTTCGATGATGGTGGGGAGCTGGTACATGCTGCTGATGGCGATGGCGCCTTCGGGCGTCTCCTCGGCGTCGGGGAAACGATTCAGGTGGATGACCGTCATGCCCGCCTCCAGCGCGGCGCGTACGCCGACCAGGGCGTCGTCCACGGCCACGCAGTCCCGTGCGGCGAAGCCCATGGCGTGGGCGGCATACAGGTAGAGGCGCGGATCGGGCTTCCAGAACTTGGCCGTGTAACCGCTGAACAGGCGATCGCCGAAGTGCTCGGCCACGCCGATGCTGTTCAGCGAGGTGCGAATCTTGTTTTCGGGGCCGTTGGAGACCACCCCGCAGGGGTAGCCCGCCAGTGCCTGAAGCGCTTCACGGGCGCCGGTGATCGGCGCCAGCTCCGTTTCCAGCCGGCGGTTCAGGTTGCGCCGCATCTCGGTTTCGGTTTCCGCCAGGCGCATGCGGTCGACGTTGCCGTGACGGCTTTCCAGCGCGGCCACGATATGGCGAAAGCGGCTGCCGCGAAACTCGCCGGTGTAGTCGCTGGCCTGGAAGGGCAGGCCGAGCCGCGTCAGGCTGACCGCCATCTCGGCGGCCAGGAGAGGCTCGCTGTCCACCAGCGTGCCGTCACAGTCAAATAGCAGGCAAAGAGATGCCTTCATGCCTCTTGTCCTTCCAGGCGGATGCTGACGCGATCCGCGCTTGGTTTGCCGACGGGCCATGGAATAGGCGTTGCGTCATAGCGAACGCTGTTTTCTAAGTATTGCGCTTTCGTTCCGCTTCTTCAAGGCGAGGCAGGCCCATATCCGTCACGTTGGTCGACGAGCTGGATCATACCCTCGCTGTGCCGGGCTCGTTCAGGCGCATGTGTCAGATTTCGCCACCCGATGCCGCTTGGCGTGACGTTGCCGTGCCACCTGAGAATATTTTTAAGTTATTGTTATAGTTGTTTTTTTAAAATTATTGGCACGGATTGGCCCGCCCGATGCAACACACAGGTCGAGCAGCACACGGCATCGGAGAGGCATCTAACGGAAAAGATTCTCCCGGTACCGCTATGATCCGCGAAGCCTTCGGCTTCACCAAGGAAAACTCACGTTCAACTCCTTTGGAGGTGCGAACATGATGTCCAAGGAATTTCTCAAGAAACTCGGCATTGTCGGTATTACTGTTGGCCTGAGCGCAAGCCCGCTGGCCTTTGCCGATTTCCATGATGAAGACAACGGTCAGGACACCGTGCCGCAGGAAACCATGCCGGGCAATGATGGTGCTGATACCGGCTTTGAAGGCGGTGCCGATACAGGCGTTGGCACTGGCGCCGGCCAAGGCGATGCGGGTGTTGGTGCAGGTGCAGGGGCCGGTGAAGGTGCTGCAGGTGCAGGCATGGGCGCAGAAGGTGACACTGGCGTCGGCGGTACTGGAGCCGGCGTGGGCGCCGAAGGTGACACCGGCGTAGGTGGCACCGGAGCCGGTGCAGGCGCTGGTGCGGGTGTAGACGCCGATGACGACTGGGACGACAACGGCGACACCACCTGGGATGAAGACAACGGCGACGACTGGGAAGACACCCAGGACGACGATGATCAGGACTGGTAAGTCCTGACTGAGGCCAAGGATAGGGACTAGCGCCCAGGGAAGGGCGGTCACCGTCAAGGACGAGGGTGATACTCTAGGCAGCAAGGAAGCTTCGCCGTCAGCGACCCGCCCCCGGCAATCTGCCGGGGGCGGGCGCGTTTGGGCAAGTCGATCGGTGTCCTGACACAGGCGAATCAGGCCTGCCCACTCGCTGTGGGCTGTGGGCAGGCCTGGTGTTTCAGTGTTGCGGCGTTACCTGCGGGGCCTGCTGCGGGTCGGCTTCCTCGATGATCTCGCCGTCGGGAGAGAGCAGGTACCAAGGGCCGCCCATGTGGTCGAGTCCCTGGCCCAGGGCATCGCCGGGATACACGTCGCGAGCGAAGAAGTAAAGCGGCCAGCCGTCATAGGTGACCTGCCGGGTGCCGTCGTCGCGCTCGATCATGCCGAGTCGCTCGGCATCGACCTGCTCGCCGGCAGCCGGTGCTTCCTCGGTCGTGTAGGGCGGCCAGGCGATGGCGCAGGTTTCATAGCAAGTGGAATAGTCGCCGCCCTGCTCATCCTGCTCGAACATGTAGAGACTCTTGCCGTCCTGGTTGGTCAGGTAGCGGCCGAAGGGCGCCTGTTCCCCCACCTCCAGGCGTGCCTGCTGGGTCGGGTCGGCCCTGGGGTCGAGCTGCTGCTCCGACTCCTCGGGGCTCATGCCTTCCACCTGGGTAGGGTCGTCGCTGGTGGTAGTGGCAGTTTCCGGGGCGGCCAGTGCCGGTGTGGCCAGGGCCAGCATCAGGACGATGCCGCTGGCCAGGCGCGGCGCTTGCGGATTGGACGTCATGTCGGGCCTCTCTTCCTTGGGGTACAGCTTTCCAGTCTAGGCGGTGGCAGCCGGCGCTGCGCCTGTCTTCGTCGCTGCGCCTATCTCAGCGGCGTGACAGCCGGCGCGAGTTGGCGCTGCTGCGGCGATGGTAGGGCAGCATTGCGTTGCGCCCGGTAACCCACCAGGGCGCCGCCTGGCCGAAGGCCATCGCCAGCATGGCCTTCTGCATGGCGAAGCCGGTCTCGATCCCGGCTTCCATCTTTTCCATGACCATGCGCTGATTCTCGCGGACCATCCTGGCACTGGTGGGCGGCTGGGTGTGCCACAGCTGGTGGCGCATGGAGATGGTGGAAAGCGACGTCGACCAGAGCTCGAACATCATGGTGCCGAGCTTCCACACATCGAACATGGCGGCAGGCGTGCTGGGCAATATGGGGTAGAAATAGGTGGGTGTCATGGGTCGACCTCCTTGTGGGGCAAGTGCAGCATCAGTGCTGCTACTTTCTCACACTTAGGCACCTTATGCTGCAGTGCAATGTAAAAAAACGCTGCAGCAAGGCAGGTTGGCGTGAGCAAACGCGGTAAAACCGTTCTTTCAAAGTATAAAAGGCTGGGCGGAAACGAACAGGGGCGGCTCCGTGAGCCGCCCCCGCCAGGCCGGTGGGTTTACCTGATCTTGGGGTCGAGCTCGCCGCGGGCGTAGCGCTCGTACATCGCGTCGAGGCTGATCGGCTTGATGCGGCTGGCGTTGCCGGCGGTGCCGAAGGCTTCGTAGCGGGCGATGCAGACGTCGCGCATGGCCGTCACGGTTTCCTTCAGGTACTTGCGCGGGTCGAACTCACTGGGATGTTGGGCCAGGAAGCGGCGCACCGCGCCGGTGGAGGCCAGGCGCAGGTCGGTGTCGATGTTGACCTTGCGCACGCCGTACTTGATGCCCTCGACGATCTCCTCGACCGGCACGCCGTAGGTCTCGGGGATCTCGCCGCCGAACTCGTTGATGATGGCGAGCCACTCCTGGGGCACCGAGGAGGAGCCGTGCATCACCAGGTGGGTGTCGGGGATGCGGGCGTGGATCTCCTTGATGCGCTGGATGGAGAGCGTATCGCCGGTGGGCGGCTTGGTGAACTTGTAGGCGCCGTGGCTGGTGCCGATGGCGATGGCCAGGGCATCGACCTGGGTCGCCTTGACGAATGCGGCGGCCTCTTCGGGGTCGGTCAGCAGCTGGTCGTGGGAGAGTACGCCCTCGGCGCCGATGCCGTCCTCTTCACCGGCCATGCCGGTCTCCAGGCTGCCCAGGCAGCCCAGCTCGCCCTCCACCGAAACGCCGCAGGCATGCGCCATCTCGACGGTGCGGCGGGTGACGTCGACGTTGTAGTCGTAGTCCATCGGGGTCTTGCCGTCCTCGCCCAGCGAGCCGTCCATCATCACCGAGGAAAAGCCGAGCTGGATCGAGCGCTGGCACACTGCCGGCGAGGTGCCGTGGTCCTGATGCATGACGACCGGGATGTGCGGGAATTCCTCCACCGCGGCCAGGATGAGGTGGCGCAGGAAGGGGGCGCCGGCATACTTGCGGGCGCCGGCGGAGGCCTGAACGATCACCGGTGAGTCGGTCTTGTCGGCCGCCTCCATGATGGCGCGCATCTGTTCGAGGTTGTTGACGTTGAATGCGGGGATGCCGTAGCCGCGCTCGGCGGCGTGGTCCAGCATCTGGCGCATGCTGATCAGTGCCATGAACTCACCTGTCTCTCTGGGATCTGTGCGATCTGTGGGGCTTGCAGTCGAAAATCGGGGCGGTGCCCGGCGAGGCCGGGCACCGCCGGTTGGATCAGCGTGCGGCGGCGTCTTCCAGCGCCTTCACCGCGGGCAGTATCTTGCCTTCCACATACTCGAGGAAGGCACCGCCGCCGGTGGAAATATAGGACACCTGCTCGGCAATGCCGTATTTGTCGATGGCGGCCAGGGTGTCGCCGCCGCCGGCGATGGAGAAACCGTTGCTTTCGGCGATGGCACGCGACAGCGCTTCTGTGCCCTTGCCGAATTGGTCGATCTCGAACACGCCGACCGGGCCGTTCCATAGGATGGTGCCGGCGTTCTTGAGCAGGCCGGCCAGCCGCCCGGCGCTGTCGGGGCCGATATCGAGAATCATCTCGTTATCCTTCACCTGGTCGACCGGCTTGACCACGGCGTCGGCCGATTCGGAGAATTCGGTGGCGACCACCACGTCGGTGGGCAGCGGAATCTCGACCTTGGCCATCAGTGCCTTGGCCTGTTCGACCAGGTCGGCTTCATACAGCGACTTGCCGACGTTGTGGCCGGCCGCGGCGATGAAGGTGTTGGCGATGCCGCCGCCGACGATCAGCTGGTCGCACTTCTCGGACAGGGCGTTGAGCACCTCGAGCTTGGTCGAGACCTTGGAGCCGCCGACGATGGCGACCATCGGCCGCCCGGGCGTGGCCAGTGCCTTTTCCAGGGCGTCGAGCTCGGCGGCCAGCAGCGGGCCGGCGCAGGCCTGGGGAGCAAAGCGCGCCACGCCGTGGGTGGAGGCCTGGGCGCGGTGGGCGGTGCCGAAGGCGTCCATCACGTAGATGTCGCACAGGTCGGCATATTGCTGGGCGAGGGTCTCGTCGTCCTTCTTCTCGCCGACGTTGAAGCGCACGTTCTCGAGCAGCACCACTTCACCGTCAGCCAGATCCTGGGCGCTGTCGAGGTACTCCTTGACCAGCCGCACCGGGCGGCCGAGCAGCTCGCCAAGGTGTTCGGCCACCGGCGCCAGCGAGAATTCCTCGGCCGGCTCGCCCTCGGTGGGGCGCCCTAGGTGGCTCATCAGCATGACCTTGGCGCCGGCCTCCATGGCCGCCTTGATGGTCGGCAGGCTGGCCCGCAGGCGGGCGTCGCTACTCACCTTGCCGTGCTTGACGGGTACGTTCAGATCCTCGCGGATCAGCACACGCTGTCCACGCAGGTCGAGGTCGGTCATCTTGAGCACGTTCATCAGGGCATCATCCTCATTGATGGTAAAGCGGAACCGGGTTCAGCGGGGTACTGCCGGCCGCAGCGCGGCCAGGCGCTGAGCGACGTCGAGCATGCGGTTGGCGAAGCCCCATTCGTTGTCGAACCAGCACAACAGCTTGATCAGGCGGCCTCCAGCCACCCGAGTCTGGGTGGCGTCAACGATACCCGAGCGGGGGTCGTGGTTGAAGTCGACCGAGGCCATGGGCTCCTCGGTGTAGCCGAGCAGCCCGGCCAGCGGGCCTTGGCTTGCCTCCTGCAGCAGGGCGTTGACCTCGGCGGCGGAGGTGTCGCGGCGTACGCAGAGCGACAGGTCCATGGCCGAGACGTTGATGGTCGGCACGCGCATGTGAAGGCATTCGAAGCGCCCGGCCAGGTGCGGCATCAGGCGGTTGATGCCCAGTGCCAGGCTGGTGTCGACGGGCACGATGGAGTGCATCGCCGAGCGCGTCAGGCGCAGGTCGGTCTGGTGGTAGGCGTCGATCACCGGCTGGTCGTTCATGGCCGAGTGCACCGTGGTGGTCACGCCGTGCTCGATGCCCAGCGCCCGGTCGAGCACCGTGAGCACCGGCACCAGGCAGTTGGTGGTGCATGAGGCCGCGGAGACGACGCGGTGGTCGGCGGCGAGCATGGCGTCGTTGATGCCGCACACGATGGTGGCATCGACGTCGTTCTCGGCGGGCTGGGAGAACAGCAGGCGGCCGGCGCCGGCGGCCAGGTGCCGCTCGGCGGTGGCGCGGTCCTTGAAGCTGCCCGAGCACTCCAGCACCAGGTCGATGCCGAGCTCGCCCCACGGCAGGCGCGCGGGGTCGGCCTCGGAGAGCACCCGAATCGCATGATCGTCGACGCGCAAATGGCCGTGCTCGGCCGAAACCTGCCCGGGGAAGCGGCCATGCGTGGTGTCGTAGCGGGTCAGGTAGGTGATGGTGGCCAGATCGGAGAGTTCGTTGATCGCCACCACCTCGAGCCTCGGCGCGTCGGGCTGGGCCGCCTGGCGCTCCATCAGTGCGCGCAGCACGCATTGGCCGATACGACCGTAACCGTTGATGGCGATGCGCTGGGCCATGCTCGCTGGGCTCTCCTTCGGTGGCCGGGGGGCAGCCCGGGGGCGGCCTGGAATGGAAAGCGGCGATTCTACCGCAAAACCCCCGGGACGTCCCGGCTGGCGCGCTGCCGGGCGCCCACCCGCTTTCGGTAAAGTAACGCTATCGTTTGCAAGCGAGGCGTAGGCTCGGTACGGTTTTCGCTACGCTGGGAATGGCGAATCACGACACCATGGAGAGGACAGATATGACCGATATAGCCCAACTGTTGGGTGACGAAGCCGATAGGCTGCTCAACCACCGCTGCGAGGGCTTTCCCCGTGAGCAGCTTTACCTGCCGGGGCCCGACTTCGTCAGCCGGGTGGTGGCCGACAGCGACCGCAGCCCGGCGGTAATGCGCAGCCTGCAGGCGATGTTCGACCACGGCCGCCTGGGCGGCACCGGCTACCTCAGCCTGCTGCCGGTGGACCAGGGCATCGAGCACTCCGCCGGTGCTTCCTTCGCGCCCAACCCGCGCTACTTCGACCCCGCCAACATCGTCGAACTGGCCATCGAGGGCGGCTGCAACGGCGTGGCCTCCACCCTCGGGGTGCTGTCGTCGGTAGCGCGGCGCTACGCCCACCGCATCCCGATGATGCTCAAGCTCAACCACAATGAGACGCTGAGCTATCCGGCGATGTACGACCAGACCCTGTTCGCCAAGGTGGAGCAGGCCCACGACATGGGCTGCGTGGCGGTGGGGGCCACCATCTACTTCGGCTCGCCCGAGAGCCGCCGCCAGATCATGGAAATCAGCGAAGCCTTCGAGCGTGCCCACCAGCTCGGCATGGCCACGGTGCTGTGGGCCTACCTGCGCAACCCGGGCTTCAAGCACGACGGCAAGGATTACCACGTGGCAGCCGACCTCACCGGCCAGGCCAACCACCTCGCCGCCACGCTCAAGGCCGACATCGTCAAGCAGAAGCTGCCCGAGACCAACGGCGGCTACCGCGACATCGGCTTCGGCCACACCCACGCCAAGGTCTACGATGAGCTCACCTCCGATCACCCCATCGACCTGGCTCGCTACCAGGTGGCGTGCTGCTACATGGGCCGCGCCGGGCTGATCAACTCCGGCGGCGGCGCCAAGGGCCACTCCGACCTGGGCGAGGCGGTGCGCACCGCGGTGATCAACAAGCGCGCCGGTGGCATGGGCCTGATCTCCGGGCGCAAGGCGTTCCAGAAGCCGATGGACGAAGGGGTGGCGCTGCTCCACGCCATCCAGGATGTCTATCTCGACAGGGATGTGACCATCGCCTGAGCGGCAGGGCACAGTAACGCAAAGGGCCGTAACGAAAAGGGCACGACCGTGAGGCCGTGCCCTTCTTCTGCCTGCGTCAGGCTAGCCTGGCGAGACGCGTATCAGCCCAGCAGCTCCTTGGCCTGCTTCACCACGTTCTCGCGGGTGAAACCGAAGTGCTTGAACAGCGCCTCCGCCGGGGCGGACTCGCCGAACGTGGTCATGCCGATCACGCGGCCGTCGAGGCCCACGTACTTGTACCAGTAGTCGGCGTGGCCGGCCTCGATGGCGATGCGCTTGGTCACCGCACGCGGCAGCACCTTCTCGCGGTACTCGGCCTCCTGGCCGTCGAAGCGGTAGGCCGAGGGCATCGAGACCACGCGTACGGCGCGGCCCTGGCCTTCCAGCTCGGCGGCGGCCTCCATGGCCAGCGCCACTTCGGAGCCGGTGGCGATCAGGATCAGCTCGGGGGTGCCCTCGCTGTCCTTGAGCACATAGGCGCCGCGCTGGATCTCGGCCAGCTGCTGCTTGCTGCGCTGCTGGTGCGGCAGGTTCTGGCGCGACAGCACCAGCGCGGTAGGGCCGGAGTTGCGCTTGATTGCGGCGTCCCAGGCGGCGGCGGTCTCGACCGCGTCGCAGGGACGCCAGGTGCACAGGTTGGGCGTGCTGCGCAGCTGGGTCAGCTGCTCGATCGGCTGGTGGGTGGGGCCGTCCTCGCCCAGGCCGATGGAGTCGTGGGTAAACACGTAGATGGCGCGCTTGCCCATCAAGGCCGCCATGCGCACGGCGTTGCGCATGTACTCCATGAAGATCAGGAAGGTGGCGCCGTAGGGGATGAAGCCGCCGTGCAGCACGATGCCGTTCATGATCGCGCCCATGCCGAACTCGCGCACGCCGTAGTGCAGGTAGTTGCCGCTTGGGTTCTCGCGGGAGATCGGCTTGGCGCCGCTCCAGAAGGTCAGGTTGGAGGGTGCCAGGTCGGCGCTGCCGCCGAGCAGCTCAGGCAGCTGCGGGCCGAGCTCGTTGAGGCACAGCAGCGACGCCTTGCGCGTGGCGATGGTCTCGCCCTTCTGCTGCATCTTCTCGATGAAGGCCTCGCTGGTGATTTCCGCCGGCAGCTTGCACTGAGTGCGGCGGCTGAACTCGCGGGCAAGCTCAGGATGTTCGTCGCGGTAGCGGGCGAAGCGCGCCTGCCAGTCGTCTTGCTGCGCCTTGCCACGCTCGCGGGCATCCCAGGCCTGGTAGATTGGCTCGGGCACATGGAACGGCGGATGCGGCCAGTTCAGCTGCTGACGCGCGGCGGCCACTTCCTCGTCGCCCAGCGGGGCGCCGTGGGCCTCTTCCTTGCCCTGCTTGTTGGGGGCGCCGAAGCCGATGATGGTCTTGCAGATGATCAGGCTCGGCTTCTCTTCGTGGCTGCGCGCCAGCTCGATCGCCGCCTTGATCTGCTCGGGGTCGTGGCCGTCGACGTTGGGCACCACGTGCCAGCCATAGGCCTCGAAGCGCTTGGCGGTGTCGTCGGTAAACCAGCCCTCGATCTCGCCGTCGATGGAGATGCCGTTGGCGTCGTAGAACACCGTGAGCTTGCCCAGCCCCAGGGTGCCGGCCAGCGAGCACACCTCGTGGGAAATACCTTCCATCAGGCAGCCGTCGCCGGCGAAGCAGTAGGTCTGGTGGTCGACGAGGGTGTGGCCGGGGCGGTTGAACTGTGCCGCCAGGGTCTTCTCGGCGATGGCCATGCCCACGGCGTTGGCCAGGCCCTGGCCCAGCGGGCCGGTGGTGGTCTCCACGCCGGGAGCGTAGCCGAACTCGGGGTGGCCGGCGGTCTTGGAGTGCAGCTGGCGGAAGTTGCGCAGCTGCTCGAGCTCTAGCTCGTAGCCGGACAGGTGCAGCAGGGAGTAGAGCAGCATCGAACCGTGGCCGTTCGACAGGATGAAGCGGTCGCGGTCGGGCCATTTCGGATCGCTGGGGTTGTGCTTCAGGTAGTCGTTCCACAGCACTTCAGCGATGTCGGCCATGCCCATGGGCGCGCCGGGATGGCCGGATTTCGCCTTCTGGACGGCATCCATGGAAAGGGCACGAATGGCATTGGCCAGTTCGAAACGGGATGGCATGTTGGGTTAGCTCCTCGCCTGCGGCAGAATGGGGCGATTCGTTGGCGGGGCCGCGGGGCCTGCCGCTACGCTTTCTGGCTGGGCGCCGCAGGGTGACACGGCGCGATCAGTTTGGTCGCTCATTGTCGCCGACTTGCCGCCGGTCATCAAATGACGGGTGCCACCGAAAGTGGCTCCGTGTAAACTCGGGCCCCCATCGAGGGGCGACTGCCGGGCAGGAAGCCGGGCCACGTGCGCAGCCGAGGGGGCTGTCATTCTGGCTTGTACAGCGCCGCTGCGCTTTTTGCCGAAACACAGAGGGTCGAGAAGGCCATGAGCGAATACACCCTGTTCACCTCCGAGTCCGTGTCCGAAGGGCACCCGGACAAGATCGCCGACCAGATCTCCGATGCGGTGCTGGATGCCATCATCGCCCGCGACAAGCACGCCCGGGTGGCCTGCGAGACGCTGGTCAAGACCGGCGTGGCGATCGTTGCCGGTGAGATCTCCACCTCGGCCTGGGTCGATCTGGAGGAGCTGGTGCGCCGGGTGATCATCGACATCGGCTACACCTCCTCGGAAGTGGGCTTCGACGGCGAGACCTGCGGCGTGCTCAATCTGATCGGCAAGCAGAGCGTGGACATCGCCCAGGGGGTGGACCGCAGCCGGCCGGAGGACCAGGGTGCGGGCGACCAGGGCCTGATGTTCGGCTACGCCACCAACGAGACCGAGTCCTTGATGCCGGCGCCGATCCACTACGCCCACCGCCTGGTAGAGCGCCAGGCCGAGCTGCGTAAGCACGGGCTGCTGCCATGGCTGCGCCCGGACGCCAAGAGCCAGGTCACCTTCCGCTACGACGAGGCGGGCATGCCGTGCGGCGTCGAGGCGGTGGTGCTGTCGACCCAGCACGCCCCGGAGATCGACCAGGAAGAGCTGCGGCGCATGGTCCGGCGCGAGATCATCGAGGTGGTGATCCCCGCCGAGTGGCTCTCCGAGTCGACCCAGTACCACATCAATCCCACCGGCAAGTTCGTCATCGGTGGCCCGGTGGGCGACTGCGGCCTGACCGGGCGCAAGATCATCGTCGATACCTACGGCGGCATGGCGCGCCACGGCGGCGGCGCCTTCTCGGGCAAGGACCCCTCCAAGGTCGATCGCAGCGCCGCCTACGCCGGACGTTACGTGGCCAAGAACATCGTCGCCGCCGGCCTGGCCGACCGCTGCGAGATCCAGGTCTCCTACGCCATCGGCGTGGCCGAGCCGACCTCGGTGTCGATCAACACCTTCGGCACCGGCAAGGTAGACGAGGCGCGCATCATCGAGCTGGTGCGCGAGCACTTCGACCTGCGCCCCTACGCCATCACCCGCATGCTCGATCTGCTGCACCCCATGTATCAGCTCACCGCTGCCTACGGCCACTTCGGCCGCGAGCCTTTCGAGACCAGCTACTGCTGGAAGGACACCAAGGGCCAGGAGCATACCGAGACCTTCACCGCTTTCCCCTGGGAGCGTACCGACCGCGCCGCGGCCCTGCGACAGGCCGCCGGGCTGTAAGCTTCGGCGCGACGATTGCGAAGAGCAGTCGCAACGCGCTGTTAAAAAAGCGCTGTCGGCAAGCCCCATCACGACGCCCGGCCCAGTGCCGGGCGTCGTCGTTTCGAGACGAGCGGGCCCTTGCGTGAAGCCATCGGCTTGGCACGCAGGGCCGCGCTGGGCCTATAGTAGGTGTCACCGTTTCCGCTCGAGAGAGGTGATGCATGAACCAGCCCGCCGTTTCCGCCGCGACCGCGCAGGACTTCAAGGTCGCCGACATCAGCCTGGCCGACTGGGGGCGGCGTGAGATCCGCATCGCCGAGACCGAGATGCCGGCGCTGATGAAGATCCGCGCCAAATACCGCGACGAGCAGCCGCTGGCCGGCGCGCGCATCGCCGGCTGCATCCATATGACCATTCAGACGGCGGTGCTGATCGAGACCCTGGTCGACCTGGGGGCGTCGGTGCGCTGGTCGTCGTGCAACATCTTCTCGACCCAGGATCACGCCGCCGCCGCCATCGCCGCCGCCGGCATCCCGGTGTTCGCCTGGAAGGGCGAGACGGAAGAGGAGTTCTGGTGGTGCATCGAGCAAACGGTGGAGGGCCCCGACGGCTGGACCCCCAACATGGTGCTCGACGACGGCGGCGACCTCACCGCGCTGCTGCACGACAAGCGCCCCGAGCTGCTCGACGCCATTCACGGCATCTCCGAGGAGACCACCACCGGCGTGCATCGCCTGCAGGAGATGCTGCGCGACCGCACGCTCAAGGTGCCGGCGATCAACGTCAACGACGCCGTGACCAAGTCGAAGAACGACAACAAGTACGGCTGCCGCCACTCGCTCAACGATGCCATCAAGCGCGGCCTCGACCACCTGCTGGCGGGCAAGCAGGCGCTGGTGGTGGGCTACGGCGACGTGGGCAAGGGCTCGGCGGCCTCGCTGCGCCAGGAGGGCATGATCGTCAAGGTCGCCGAGATCGACCCCATCTGCGCCATGCAGGCGTGCATGGACGGCTATGAAGTGGTGTCGCCCTATGTCGACGGCGTCAACCGCGGCAAGCAGAGCGTCGACCAGGCCTTGCTCTCGCGCATCGACCTGGTGGTGACCTGCACCGGCAACATCGAGGCCTGCGACGCCGCCATGCTCGAGGCGCTCAAACCCGGCGCGGTGGTGTGCAACATCGGCCACTTCGACAACGAGATCGACACCGGCTACATGCGCCGCCACTGGCACTGGGAGGAGGTCAAGCCGCAGGTGCACAAGGTCTATCGCGACAGCAAGCCCGGGCATTTCGACCCCGCCAGCAGCGACTACCTGCTGCTGCTCTCCGAGGGGCGCCTGGTCAACCTGGGCAACGCCACCGGGCACCCCTCGCGGGTGATGGACGGCTCCTTCGCCAACCAGGTGCTGGCGCAGATCCACCTCTATCAGCAGCGCTTCGCCGACCTGCCGCCGGCCGAGAAGGAGGGCGGTCTGGCCGTCACCGTGCTGCCGCGCCATCTCGACGAGGAGGTGGCCCGCTACATGGTCGAGGGCTTCGGCGGCGTGCTCACGCAGATGACCGAGCAGCAGGCCAAGTACACCGGCGTGCCGGTGGCGGGGCCGTACAAGCCGGACGCCTATCGCTACTGATACGCTGCGCAGAGATGAGAAGAGCAGAGCAGAGCATTAACAACGCCGCCCGCGGGCGGCGTTGTTGCGCTTGCAGCGGGGCATGCTGGCGCTTCGCTTGAGGGGCTTTCGGGCGTCGGCTAGCTTTCAGCATACCCGCAGGGCCGCAAGCGCGGTGCCTGCGGGGTTCCACGTGCCGAGCCCATAGAGGAGTGAGCGAGATGGATTTTGGTCACTACAAGGCGTGTATCGAAGCCTGCCATGTCTGCGCGGCCTACTGCGACCGCTGCGCGACGTCGTGCCTGCAGGAGGAGGATGTCCAGATGATGGCGGAGTGCATTCGCCTGGACATGCAGTGCGCGCAGATCTGCCGCCTGGCGGCGTCCTTCATGGCCCAGGACAGCGAGTATGCCAACCAGCTGTGCCGCCTGTGCGCCGACATCTGCAAGGCGTGCGCGGACGAATGCGCCAAGCACGAGGCCGACCACTGCCGGCAGTGCGCCGAGGCCTGCCGGCGCTGCGCCGAGGCGTGCATCGCCATGGCGTCGCACTGAGCCGCGGCTGTGGCGTCAGCCGACGCCGGCCAGCCCCATCAGCAGCTGCAGGTAGAGCGGGATCAGCAGCGGGGCGGCCAGGGTGGTGGCCAACACCGCCAGGGCGCCCTTCTCCGGCTTGATGCCGAGCTCCATGGCCACCACCACCACATTAGCCGCCATCGGTACCACGCCCAGCAGCAGCAGGGCCAGGGCCAGTTCGTCGGGCAGCGGCAGCAGCGCCTGCAGCACCAGCACCGTCCCCAGCATCAGCCATGGCCACAGGCCGAAGCGTACCGCCACGCAGCCGGCCATGAAGCGCAGGTCGATTTCGCGGAAGGTCACCCGGCCCAGCGTCATGCCGATGATCATCATGCCGAGCAGGGTATAGGTGGCCGGGAATACCGCCAGGCTCTCCAACAGCGCGGTCGGGAGCGTCACGCCGAGGCCGCTGACCACCAGCGCGGCGAGGAAGGCGTAGATCAGCGGCAGCCGCACGATCTTGCGCAGGCTCTCCCTCACCGAGAACTGGCCGCGGGCGCTGAGATAGAAACCGACGGTGAACTCGTAGAGGGTGATGCCGAGGATGCAGAAGAGGTACAGCGTGACCCCTTCGGGCGGCAGCAGGATCATGGCGATGGGCAGGCCGAAGTAGCCGGTGTTGCCGGTGCCCGAGGAGAAGGCCAGCAGGGCGCTCTCCTGAGGTGACAGGAAGCGCTTCGCCAGCGGGTTGATGGCGGCGGCGACGAGGCTTGCCAGCAGAAAGAAGGCGACGGTGAGCAGCAGGTAGAAGGGCGTGGGGCCGCCCAGCAGCAGGCCGCGGAAGAAGGTCAGCGGCGCGATCAGGTAGATCAGCAGGGTGGCGATCGGGCGCGGGTCGATGGCTAGGCGCCGTGCGGCCAGCCAGCCCAGGCCGACAAAGGCCAGCAGCGTCCAGAGGGGGCCCATCAGGGCGCCAGGGTCGATCGTCATCCTTGCCATTCCCATGCCGAAAGCCGCCATGATGCCTGTCGGCAGGGCGGCTGTCAGCCTGGTGGATCGGCCCTGGCCGGATGGGCCAGGGGGGCGCTTAGGCGTGGTTCAGCCGTTCAGAAACCACTTAGCCGTTGCGCCGGCTCGAGCTGGCCTGATCGGCCTTGTCGTCGATGTTCTCCTTGTGTGCGGTCTTGTCCCGGGTCGCCTGGGCGCCGCCTACCGGCGTGGCGTCCCGCCGGGTGTCGATGCCGGGCTTCTTGCCGCTGTGCTTCTGGTCGTCCACGTTGGCATCGGGGCGGTAGACCTCGCCGCTGTCGGAGGACGCCTGGCTGCCCTGTGCGGGCGCATCATCCGGGGTGTCGCGCTCGGTCAGCCGGCGCGCCTTGTCGCGCATCGCTTCACCTTCCTTGGCGTCGATGTCGGTGGTCCGCTGGCCTGCGGGGGGTGTGCGGGACTTCTCCATGCTTGTCTCCTTACAACGCAGCGAAACGAAAGGTCCTCGAAAACCCAAGGTCCTCGAAACGGAAGGCCTTCTAAGCGAACGCTCAGCCCTTGCCTTCGTCGCCCATAGTGAAGGAGGGCGGGTCGCTGGCGGGGAAGGTTTCGGCATTGGCCTCGTCCAGCTCGCGCTCCTCCTGCTGAATCTCGGCCTCGTCGGGCGAGAGTTCGGCATAGCCGGGTTCCAGCGTCCAGCGCTGGTCGCGCAAGGCCAGCAGCGACCGGGGTACCCAGAAGCGGCTGCCTGTCTCGGTGATGATGCCGAGCTTGTCGGCATCGCTGGCGTCGGCCACCTTGCCGACCTGCCTGCCGGCATCGTCGTGCACGGGAGTGCCGGTGAGAATATCCTGGGTCATGGGTTCCCTCCTCGTCGCCTAGATCTCATCGCCTTGGGCCACTGCCGGGAGCGGCTTGCGTCTCCAGAAGACGGTACGTGCCTCTTGAGACGGTACGCATCTCTCCAGGTGCTCCAGGCGATGACGTCGCCATCGTGGCGCTTCTTTCAGGGTCGTCAGCTGGGCGAATACGGTCAATGTGGCGCAGATATCTTTTTGTTACGCGGCTGTGTTTCCGGCGCCTGGTGTCGGTGGCAGGCGGCTGCCTGCCTGCATGGGGATGGCGTTGGTTGGCGTCCATGTCGTCGGCGAGCGGCAGCTTGTCGCGGTCGTTGCATGACCCTCGCTCATGTTGTGGCGCGAAACTTTTCATTGGTCAGCCATCGGGCGGGGCGGCAGAATGCCCTTTTCCAAGATCCTCCAAGATCCCAGAACGATCCATTTCAGTGCCGAGCCGGCGCGCCTACGCAGTCACGAGGTTTCCATGAGCACGTCTCCCCCGCTAGGTATCAGCTTCGAGTTCTTCCCCCCGAACACCGAGGCAGGGCGTGAGAAACTGGTGGGAGTGCGCGATGCGCTGACGGCTCGGGCGCCGCGCTTCTTCTCGGTGACCTACGGCGCCGGCGGTTCGACCCAGGAGCGCACCCTTACCACGGTGCGCCAGGTACGTAGCTCGGGTATCGCCACCGCGCCCCATCTCTCCTGCATCGGCAGCGAAAAGGCTCAGCTTCGCAGGCTGCTGGCGCAGTACCGCGAAGAGGGCATCGACAGCCTGGTGGCCCTGCGCGGCGACCTGCCCTCCGGCATGGGCGGCATCGGCGAGCTGCGCTACGCCAACGAGCTGGTCGAGTTCATTCGTGAAGAAACCGGCGATCACTTCGAGATCGCCGTGGCGGCTTACCCCGAGTCGCACCCCCAGGCGGCGAGCTTCGAGCGCGACCTGGAGAACTTCGCCCGCAAGGTCAAGGCGGGGGCGAACCTGGCCATTACCCAGTATTTCTTCTCCGCGGACGCCTACTTCCACTTCGTCGAGCGCGCCCAGGCGCTGGGGGTAGACGCCCCCATCGTGCCCGGCATCATGCCGATCACCAACTACACCAAGCTGGCGCGCTTCTCCGACGCCTGCGGCGCCGAGATCCCGCGCTGGGTGCGCAAGCAGCTCGAAGCCTACGGTGATGACAGCGAGGCCATCGCCGACTTCGGCACCGAGGTGGTGTCGCGGCTGTGCCAGCGCCTGCTCGACGGCGGCGCCCCGGGCCTGCACTTCTACACCCTCAACCAGGCCGATCCCTGCCTGCGCATCCTCGACAATCTGCGCTGACCCGGCATGGCGCCTCGGCGTATCTGCGTCTAGCCTGTTCTGGCAAGTCCAAGGAATCAGGAACAGGAGGACGCCAGATGCGCCAGGCCAGACTGACAGGAGTTGCCGCGGCGGTAGCGCTGCTTGCCGCAGGAGTGGGACAGGCCCAGGCCCAGGAGGGCCATGAGGTCGAGATGAACTGGGTCAGCATCGACGGCATCGAGGAGTCGATCGGCACCATCACCCTGGAAGACACCGACCACGGCTTGCTGCTTACCCCCGAGCTGCGCGAGATGCCGCCGGGTGTCTATGGATTCCATGTGCACGAGAACCCCAGCTGCGAGCCAGGCGAGAACGAGCAGGGCGAGATGACCGCTGCCGGCGAGGCGGGCGGGCACTACGACCCCGAGGAAGCGGACAGCCACCAGGGCCCCTACGGTGACGGCCACCTCGGCGACCTGCCGGTGCTGGTGGTCGACGAGGATGGCGAGGCCAACCTGCCGGTGCTGGCGCCGCGTCTGAGCCTCGACGACGTGCAGGGCCGCAGCCTGATGATTCACCAGGGTGGCGACACCTACAGTGACGAGCCGGAGTTGGGTGGCGGCGGCGCCCGCATGGCCTGCGGTGTGATCGAGTCCTGAGTGAGGGTGTGAAACGCCAGACAGACAAGGGCCCCGCCTAGGCGGGGCCCTTGTGCTGTTGCCGTGGAGGCTGGCTGAGCGGTCAGTTCGACACGCTGGGTTTCGCCTTCAGCGCGGCCGCCTGCCAGATGAACACCAGCCCGCCGATGCCGACGCCGAGCAGGTCGGTCATCCAGCCGCCGGCAATCATCGACAGGGCGGCGGCCAGCAGCAACACGCGCTGCACGAGGTTGACGCCGCCGTTGAGGAACCAGCCCTGCACCGCGGCGGCCAGCAGGTAGATACCCACGCCGGCGGTAATTGCTACGCGCAGGATCTGCATCCAGGTGCCGTCCATCAGCAGCGCCGGGCTGTAGAAGAACATGAAGGGCACGATGAATGCGGCCAGGCCGAACTTGAAGGAGGTCATCGCCGTCTTCAGCGGGTCGGTGTTGGAGATGGCCGCCGCCGCATAGCCGGCCAGCGCCACCGGCGGGGTGATGGCCGACAGCACCGCGTAGTAGAACACGAAGAAGTGCGCCACCAGCGGCGGAATGCCGATCTGCTGCAGGCCCGGTGCCACCACCGAGGCGGCCACTGCGTAGGCGGCCGTAGTGGGCATGCCCATGCCGAGCAGGATCGAGATGCACATGGCGAAGAACAGCGCCAGCAGGTGGCTGGTGTCGGCGATGCCCAGCAGCATCGACGCGAAGCGCGCGCCCACCCCGGTCAGGGCGATGACCCCGACGATGATGCCGGCGCAGGCACATACCGCGATCAGCGGAATGGCCATGCGTGCACCCAGCGACAGCGCGTTGAGCAGCGCCTTGGGCCCCATCCAGTAAGGCGTGAACCAGGACACCACCGCGGCGCTGATCATTGCCAGGGTACCGGCACGGATCACCGAGTAGCCCATGAACAGGGTGCCGATCAGGATCAGGATGGGCAGGAACAGGTAGACCTGCTTGACCATCTGGCCGAACACCGGCAGCTGGTCGCGGGGCAGGCCCTGCATGCCTCCACGGCGCGCTTCTAGGTCGACCATCAGGTAGATCGAGAGGAAGTAGAGCGCGGCCGGGATCAGTGCGGCAATCGCGATTTCGGTGTAGGGAATGCCGGTGATCTCGGCCATGATGAAGGCGCCTGCGCCCATGATCGGCGGCACGATCTGGCCACCGGTGGAGGCCGCGGCTTCAATGCCGCCGGCGCTGCGCGGATGGTAGCCCACCTTCTTCATCAGCGGGATGGTCAGCGAGCCGGTGGCGACCACGTTGCCCGCCGAGGTGCCGTTGATCATGCCCATCAGGCCGGAGGCGAACACCGCCACCTTGGCCGGGCCGCCACGGGTTCGCCCGGCCGCGGCGAAGGCGAAGTTGACGAAGTAGTCACCCACGCGCGACGCCTGCAGGAAGGCGGCAAAAGTGATGAACAGAATAATGTAGGTCGACGAGACTGCGGTGGTCGGACCCAGGATGCCGTTGTCGGTATACAGATAGGTGAAGAAACGCTGCGGCGAGTAGCCGCGGTGCTCCAGCAGGCCGGGCAGGTAGGGGCCGGCAAAGGCATAGAGCAGGAATACGGCGGTGATGATGATCAGCGCCAGGCCTGCCACGCGCCGGGTCAGCTCCATGATCAGCGCCACGCCCACGGCCGAGACGATCAGCTCGGTCTGGCCGGCGAAGGGGGTGCCGGCGGCCATGCGCCAGCGCTGCAGCACGAACAGCAGATAGGCGGCCACGAGGATCGAGGCGACGATCAGGATGGCGTCGGCCCAGTGGATCGAGCGGCTCGAACTGCGCCACACCCAGCTGCTGATCATGGCGATGGTGGCAGCGATAGCCAGTGCCCAGCTCATGTGCACCAGCACCCAGGCGGCGGGCGCCGTGCCCTGCGCTTCACGCAGAAACCACGCGTAGGCCATGGTCGCGGTGGCGTAGAGGATGGCGGCGGTAGCAGGGATCAGCGCCAGCCACTCGACGCGGGCGATGCGCACGCTGGCGGGGCTGCGGTCCAGGGTCATGGCCGCCGTGATGGCGAACCCGACGGCCAGGCCGCCGGCCACGTGAAGGATGCGGAAGGCCCAGGTCTCGATGGGGGCGACGTTGAGCGCATAGAGGTGCATGGCCGTGAACAGCACGCAGGCGGCGAAGACCGTCTGGCCGACCAGGCCGGAAAGTACGCGCTCGTTGTGGGCGATGGGTATGTCAGCGACGCCTTCGGTACCGATCTTCGAGGCGGCGTTTTCAGGTTGGGTTTCGTGGGTCATGCCGGGTTGCCTTGAGGGTTACGGTGGCCTGCAGTGGCGCAAGGCGGTGACGCCGGCCCATGGCCGGCGTCGGTGGCGGGCTGATCAGCCGCGCAGATCTTCCGGGATGTCGTAGCCGTTCTCTTCGAACCAGCGTACGGCGCCCGGATGCCAGGGCAGGAAGGTGTTGAACTCGAAGTTCTCGGCCACCGTCTCGCTGGCGGCACCGTGGATCTGCACCATGCGATCATTGTTCTCCATCACGGTCTTGGTCACTTCATAGACCAGTGACTCCGGCATGTCCTTGTGCGTGATGGCGAAGTTCCAGATCGAGACGGCGGTCAGGTCCTCGTCCAGGCTGCTGTAGACGGAGGCCGGGATGCTGGCCGGCGAGAGTTCAGGGAAGTCGCCCAGGAACTGCGCCATCTCTTCCTCGGTGAAAGAGAAGATGTTGACGTTGGCCTGTGCCTCGAGCTGGTTGAAGGCGGAAATCGGCACGCCGGCGGCGAAGGCGAAGGCGTCGATCAAGCCGTCCTGCAGCTGGCCCGCCTGGTCGGCGGCACCGCCGTTGCGCGAGCGCACGTCGAGGCCGAGCTTCTCGAACAGCTGCGGATAGTACATGTCCGAGGTGCCCCCCGCCGGGCCGACGCCGACGGTCTTGCCGTCCAGGTCGGAGACGGAGTTGATGCCGGAGCCGGCCATGGCAATGATCTGCAGCGTGGTCTGGTACATCGGGAACACCGCGCGCAGGTCGGTATGCTCGATGCCCGGCGCCAGCTCGCTGCGACCGGTCCACGCCTCGTAGGCCGGGCCCATGGTCACCATGCCGAAATCATGCTCACCCATCTGCACGAGCGTGGCGTTCTGCACCGGGCCGCCGGTCACTTCGGCGCCGAACGGGACGCCGATGGCGTCGCCCACCATGTTGGCCCAGCCGGAGCCGTAGATGTAGTAGGTGCCGCCCTGGCTGGCGGTGCCCACGGTCAGGCTGCGCGGCCAGTCGCTGCGGTCTTGCGCCTGGGCGCCGCCGGCGACCAGGGCCGCACCGAGAACGGAGGTGGCGAACAGTTTGGAGGCGGTAATACGCATGGAAGTACTCCGGTTGCCTTGTCGTTATGTGGACGCACCGGAGAGGCGCGCCCAAGAGAGATGCTGGCGTTACGCCTTCCTTTGAGCAAGGTTGGCGCCAATTCCGGGGTATCCATTTATTAACAATAAGTTGGAAATATCTTTTTCGACCAAAGTCGGAAGGCTTTGGGGGCGTGCTGGATGGAAGTTCGCATGGTGGGCCCGAAAAGGTGTGCGGGTTTCCGCACGCTTAGGCTGAGGGTGGGCTGTCAGCGAGCGCCGCCATGAGCCGGCTGGCCTGATGCAGGTCGTTCATCAGCGACGAGGCGAGCCAGGGGTCGAGGCGATGTTCGCGAAGCCGCTGCGCCATCTCGTGCTGCCAGTGGCGACGCACCTCGTCCAGCGGGGCCGCGATATCATTCGAGGAGCCCCCCTCGGCCAGGCGATTGAGGCCGACCGCCAGGGCCATGCGCAGGTCGTCGTGGGCCTCGCGCAGCGGGCTGAGGCGGGCGGCATGGCGCAGCAGGCTGCGCTGCAGCACTTCACCGAAGCGCACGGCTTCCACCATGCGCAATGTCTGACCCTGCAGTGCCTCCAGCTGCGCCTGCTGTACCTCGGTCAGCGGTACGTCGATGCGGGCCTGGAAAGCCAGGATTTCCCCCAGCAGCGGCTTGATGCGCTCGTGATAGCGCGCGTTGACGGCCGGCCAGGCGGCGGGCTCGATCGCGGCGTCCACCGCCTGTCGCTGTGGCGGGTGGCCGATGACGTCGGCGCTGGGCAGCAGGATGGCCGTGCACAGCAGGTGGTAGGCGCGCCGGTCGAGGCGCCGGCACTCCTGCTCCATGGCGCCGACCGCCGTATCGGCGTGATTGAGCGCTGCGCTGTCGAGGTAGCGCGCCTGGGTGAGCGGTAGCCGGACGGGGTCGGGAAAGCGGCGTTCGAGCCACCGGGCCAGGTGCCCGATCCAGGGCAGCATCAGCACGATGCCGAGCAGGTTGAACAGGGTGTGGAACAGTGCCAGCTTGAGCGGCCAGGCGGTTTCGGCCAGGCCGACCCGCGCGGCGAGGGCATCGACCAGCCAGGCCAGCGGCACCAGCAGCAGCAAGGCCACGGCGGCGGTGGCCAGGTTGAACACCACGTGGGCGCCGGCCAGGCGGCGGGCGGCAGCCCCGGCCGACAGGGCGCCGAGCACGGCGGTGACGGTGGTGCCGATATTGGCGCCGATGGCGATGGCCAACGCCGGCAGGTAGGGCAGCTGCCCCGTGGCCAGAGCGGTCAGGGTGAGCAGCAGCGTGGCGTGGCTCGACTGCATCACCACGGTGGCAACCACGCCGATCAGCACCAGCAGCGGCCAGTGCCAGAGCCGTTCACCGGACAGCCCGTCCAGGCGGATGCCGTCGCGCCAGGCCTCGAAGCCCAGCTTCATGAAGTCGATGCCGAGAAAGAGCAGGCCGATGCCCAGCAGCAGCCCAGCCACGCCGGCCAGCGCGCCGCTCAGGCGATAGCGGCCGAGCAGGCCAAGGGCGAGCAGTGGCATGGCGTACTGGGCCAGGTCGAAGCGCAGTCCGAACGAGGCGATCAGCCAGGCGCCGGTGGTGGTGCCCAGGTTGGCGCCGAACAGCAGCGCAATGGCGCCGGGCAGGGTGACCAACCCGGCGCTGACGAAGGACATCGCCAGCAGGGTGATGAGCGAGCTCGACTGCACCAGGGCGGTGGCCAGGGCGCCGACGCCGATGGCCCGAGCAGGATGGCGGGTGGCGCCGTGGAGCCAGCGGTCCAGGGTGCCGCCGGAGAGACGCTTGATGCTCTCCTCCAGCAGGGCCATGCCCCAAAGGAACAGGCCCAGGCCGGCCGCCAGGGTGGCCAGGTCGGGGCGCGACAGCAGCAGGGCCGCTGCGGCGCCCAGGCCAAGCAGTTCCAGGCGGCGTCTGCCGAGGGTTTGCTGCGCCGAGGATGCGGCCCGTTCCGCCACGTTCAGCGGCCTCGTGGGTCGAGGATCCTCACGGTCTGGATGGTGTTGCGCTGCTGCTCCTCGCGCTCTTGGTTGACGCGGGTGGTCAGCTCCGCGGCGGCCTCCTCCTCGATCGCCGACTGCTCGAAGAAGTCGCAGTTGACGCAGTCGCGATAGCGCACGCCATGCTGCTCCCAGGCGCGGATGCGGTCCATTTCGGCACAGCGGGGGCAGACGGCACCGGCGATGAAGCGTTTCAGAACGGCCATGATGCCTCCAATAGACAAGGGCCGCCGGAGAGCTCCGGCGGCGCTGAAGGGCTACGATACCGCGGCGCGGCGCCGCTGTCAGGCGGCGCGAATGCCGCTGTGGCGCAGCAGCGGTTCGACGCTGGGCTCGCGGCCGCGGAAGGCGCGAAACAGCTCTGCGGCGTCGCGGGCACCGCCCGGCTCGAGGATCTCGCGGCGGAAGCGTCGCCCGGTTTCGGGGTCGAAGATCCCGGCCTCCTCGAAGGCGCTCCAGGCGTCGGCGGAGAGCACCTCGGCCCACTTGTAGCTGTAGTAGCCCGCCGCGTAGCCGCCGGCGAAGATATGGCTGAAGCCGTTCTGGAAGCGGTTGAAGTCGGCTCTCGGTACTACCGAGACGGCGTCGCGCACCTGGTCGAGCAGGGCCTGTACGTCGGCGGCCGTGGGGGCGGCCAGCTCGTGGTGCAGGCGCAGGTCGAACAGCGAAAACTCGAGCTGGCGCACCAGGCCCATGGCCGACTGGAAGTTCTTCGCCGCCTGCAGGCGTTCGAGCAGTTCGTCCGGCAGCGGTTCGCCGGTGTCCACGTGGCCGGCGATCAGGGCGAGCCCGTCGCGCTCCCAGCAGTAGTTCTCCATGAATTGGCTGGGCAGCTCCACGGCGTCCCACGCCACACCGTTGATGCCGGAAACGTCGGCTACCGTCTGCCGGGTCAGCATGTGGTGCAGCCCGTGGCCGAACTCGTGGAACAGTGTGGTCACTTCGTCGTGGGTCAGCAGCGCCGGCCGCGCGCCGACCGGGCGGGTGAAGTTGCAGGTCAGGTAGGCCACCGGCAGCTGCAGCCGGCCATCCTCGTGGTGGCGGCGCACCCGGCATTCGTCCATCCAGGCACCGCCGCGCTTGCCCTCGCGGGCATAGAGATCAAGGTAGAAGCCGGCGATCGGCGCGCCGTGCTCCAGCACGCGGAAGTAGCGCACCTCGGGATGGTAGCGCGGCGCCTCGCTGTCCTCCTCGACGCTGACGCCGTAGAGCCGTTCGACCACCTGGAACAGGCCGTCGACCACCCGGGGCGCGGGGAAGTAGGGGCGCAGCTGCTCCTGGGAGATGGCGTGACGCGCCTCGCGCAGCTTCTCGCTGACGTAGCCGATGTCCCACGGGTTCAGGCTGACCAGGCCCAGGGTGTCGCGGGCATAGCGCTCGAGCTCGGCGTATTCAGAGTGGGCCTGGGGAACGGCGCGGCGCGCGAGGTCTTCCAGAAACGCCAGCACCTGCTCGGGTGACTCGGCCATCTTGGTGGCGAACGAGAGCTCGGCGTAGGTGGTGAACCCCAGCAGCTCGGCCAGCTCGCGGCGCAGGCGCAGCGTCTCCTCGATGATCGGGGCGTTGTCGTACTCGCCGGCGTTGGGGCCCTGGTCCGAGGCGCGGGTAACGAAGGCCGTGTACACCTCGCGGCGCAGCTCGCGGTCGTCGGCGAAGGTCAGCACCGGGGAGAAGCTGGGGAAGTCGAGGGTGATGCGGTAGCCCGTCACGCCCTTGGCCTCGGCGTTGGCGGCCAGCGTGTCGAGCGCGCTCTGCGGCAGCCCAGCCAGCGCCTCGGCGCTGTCGATGTCCTTGTGCCAGGCCTGGGTGGCATCGAGCAATTGGTTCGAAAAGGTATTGCCGAGCTCCGACAGGCGCGCCTTGATCTCGCCGTAGCGGCGCTTCTGCTCGGCGGGCAGGTCGACGCCGGCCAGGCGGAAGTCGCGCAGGGTGTTGTCGACGCTGCGCCGCTGGGCGTCGTCTAGCTCGGCCCAGGCCGGGCCCTCCTTCAACGCCTGCCAGGCGCGAAACAGCCCTTCGTGCTGGCCAAGCCAGGTGCTGTAGTCGGAGAGCTTGCCGAGGCAGGCCTGATAGGCGTCGCGCAGCGCCGGGGTGTTCATGGTGCCGTTGAGGTGCGAGACCGGCGACCAGGCGCGCGAGAGGCGATCGTTGAGCGCTTCCAGCGGGGCGGCCAGGCTCTGCCAGGTCGGCGCTTCGTGCTCGGCGCGTGCCACCAGCGCATCGATGGCGGTGCGATTGTCGGCGAGCAGCTTCTCGATGGCGGGGACGACGTGCTCCGGCTGAATCTCGGGAAACGGCGGCAGGTCGTGGGGTTCGAGCAGCGGATTATGGGCCATGGGCACCTCAGGTTGCGTCGTCGGGGCGATATCAAACGTTAGATGCGGCCGCCCGGGCCGGGTTTCAATCCTGCCGGGTTTGGTGGTGGCGAGCTGGGCTGCTAGGCTTGCGACCTTCCGGAACGAGAGGGCAAGGCATGAACGCAACACTGGAACGCTGGGGCAGCCGGCGGGCCTTCATTCTGGCGGTGACCGGGGCGGCCGTGGGGCTGGGCAACATCTGGCGCTTTCCTTATATCACCGGGGAAAACGGGGGGGCGGCCTTCCTGCTGCTCTACATTGCCTTCGTGCTGCTGCTGGGCCTGCCGGTGATGATGGCCGAGATCCTCATTGGCCGGGCCGGTCGGCGTAGCCCCATGCTGTCGCTGGGCCACCTGGCAACAGCTGCTGGCGCCAGCGCACACTGGCGCTGGCTGGGCCTGTTCGGGGCCTTCACCGTGTTCTGCATCCTCTCCTTCTACTCGGTGGTGTCGGGCTGGTCCATCGAGTTTCTCGTCACCTCGATCAACGGAGGCTTCGTCGGCGCGACGCCGGCCGAGGTGGGGGCGGGCTTCGAGGCCTTTCTCGGCGACCCCGCCCGCATGACCTTCAACCACACCCTGTTCCTGGCCATGACTATGCTGGTGGTGGCCGCGGGCGTGGCCAAGGGGCTGGAGCGGCTCAACAACCTGCTGATGCCGCTGCTCTATGTGCTGCTGCTGCTGCTGGCCGGCTACGCGGCGACCACGGAGGGCTTCGCCCCCGCGCTGGCCTGGCTGTTCCGTCCGGACCTCGCGGCGATCACTCCGCTGGTGGTGATGCACGCCATGGGCCACGCCTTCTTCACCCTGGCGGTGGGTGCCTGTGCGCTGATGGCCTATGGCGCCTACATGCCGGAGCAGCAGAGCCTGCCGCGCGCCGCCGGGGCCGTGGCGGTGCTGGATGTCGCCGTGGCGCTGCTGGCCGGTATCGCCATCTTCTCGGTGGTGTTCGCCCAGGGCATGGACCCGGGCGAGGGGCCGGGCCTGATGTTCGTCACCCTGCCGATCGCCTTTGCCGAGCTGCCGTGGGGGGCGCTGTGGCTCAGCGTATTCTTCCTGCTACTGCTGCTGGCCACTTGGACCTCGTCGATCAACCTGGCCGAACCTATGGTGGCCACGCTGCAGGGGGCCGGCATGCGGCGCGGGCCGGCCGCCGCCGCGGTGGGCGTGGCGGTCTGGCTGGTGGGGCTGCTGTCGGTGCTCTCGTTCTCGACCCTGGCCGAGTGGCGCCCGCTGTTCGGCATGAATGTCTTCGACCTGGTGACCACCATTCCCACCGAGATCTTCCTGCCGGTGGGCGGGCTGTTGATCGCGATCTTCGCCGCCTGGGTGATGCGCCGGGAGGAGGCGCGGGCCGCCCTCGGCGTGGGCGAGGCCGGCTTTCGCCTGTGGCAGGGCGTGGTACGCTGGGTGTCCATCCCGCTGGCGTTCGTGGTGCTGATCGCCGGCTTGCTGTGATCGGAAGGCGCCGACCACGGGTCGGCATGAGGAGAGGCAATGGCAAATGAAGCGGTGCGTGCCTGGAAGGGGGTGTCCCCGAGCCTGGGCAAGCGCGTCTACGTGGACCCGGCAAGCGTGGTGCTGGGCGATGTGGTGCTGGGCGACGACTGCTCGGTGTGGCCCATGGCGGTGATCCGCGGTGACATGCACCGCATCCGCATCGGGGAGCGTACCAGCGTCCAGGATGGCAGCGTGCTGCACATCACCCACGCCAGCGACTTCAACCCGGACGGCTTTCCGCTCACCATCGGCGACGACGTCACCATCGGCCACAAGGCGATCCTGCACGGCTGCACGCTGGGCAGCCGTATTCTGGTCGGCATGGGCGCCATCGTCATGGATGGCGCCGTGGTCGAGGACGAGGTGATCATCGCTGCTGGCGCCGTGGTGACGCCGGGCAAGCGCCTTGAAAGCGGCCATGTCTATGCCGGCAACCCGGCCCGGGCGCTGCGCCCGCTGAAGGAGAGCGAGCGGCGGTTCTTCCCTTACACCGCCGGCAACTACGTCAAGCTCAAGGACGAGTACCTGGCGGCGCAGGGCTAGGTGCACGCCTCGCTGGCGTTTCTTTTGCGTTGATTACGCCAACTCATTGTTTTTTCATGCGGGCGCAAGCGATAATCTGGGTATTTATCCAGCATGGAGGCTTGCCCCTGCATGGCCAACTTTCGCACCCACCTTGGCGTGGCCGCGGCCGGCGGGGCCGTACTGGCGCATGGGGGCTGGCAGGCGGGGCTGTGGGATCTCTGGCAGGGCGGCGTGGTGCTGGGCCTGGTGGCCTTCGGCGGCATCCTGCCCGACATCGACGCGGACCGCTCCAAGGCGATACGCCTCATCTTCAACCTGTTGGCGGTGCCAGCGGTGGTAGCCGGCGCGCTGCTGCTGCAGGCGAGGCTGCCGCCGGGGCCGCTGCTGCTGGTCTGCGGCGGGCTCTATCTGGCCGTGCGCTACCTGGCGGGCGGGGTGTTCAGCCGTTTCACCGTGCACCGCGGCATCTGGCATTCGCTGCTGGCCGCGGGGCTGTGCGGCCTGGCCACCACGGCGCTGAGCTACCGCTTCTTCGACCAGCCAGCCTGGCTGGCCTGGGCGCATGGGGTGGCGCTGAGCAGCGGTTTCGTGATTCACCTGCTGCTCGATGAACTCTACAGCGTCGACCTCACCGGGGCGCGCATCAAGCGCTCCTTCGGCACCGCCATCAAGCCGTTCGACTTCAAGGCTCCGGGCAACTCGGTGGCCATGCTGATGACCGCGGCGGCGCTGCTGCCATGGCTACCGCCCTGGTCGCCGCTGCTTGGGCTGCTCGCTCAGGGCGCCACCTTGTGGCGGTAGTCCTCGGCCCTGAGCCCGTACTTCTTCAGTTTGTCATAGAGGGTCTTGCGTGGCAGGCCGAGGTGCTCGCACACCTCGGTGATGCGGCCCCGGTGGCTGGCCAGCGACTGGCTGATCACGCTCTTCTCGAACAGCTCGACCTGCTGCGGTAGGGCCAGTTCACTGCCGCCGCTCTCCACCCCTTCGAGCAGGGCGTCGATGCGATAGTCGAACGCCGAGCCCAGCAGCACGTAGCGCTCGGCGAGGTTGCGCAGCTCGCGCACGTTGCCCGGCCAGTCGTGGGCCATCAGCGCCGAGATGCCGCCGCTGTCCAGCGGCGGCGCCTCAAGCCCGCTGCGGTTGGCGGCGACCACGGCGAAGTGCTGGAACAGCAGTGGGATGTCCTCGCGGCGTTCGCGCAGCGGCGGGATCGGCAGGGTCACCACGTTGAGACGGTAGTAAAGGTCCTCGCGGAACTCGCCCTGTTCGGCGGCGAGGCGCAGGTCGACCTTGGTGGCGGCGATGACGCGGATGTCCAGCGGCACGGCCTCGTTGGCGCCCAGCCGCTCGACGCAGCGCTCCTGCAGCACGCGCAGCAGCTTGACCTGCAGCGCCAGCGGCATCGATTCGATCTCGTCGAGGAACACGGTGCCGCCGTTGGCGTATTCGAACTTGCCGATACGCCGCTCTACGGCGCCGGTGAAGGCGCCCTTCTCGTGACCGAACAGCTCCGACTCGATGATGCTTTCCGGCACCGCGCCGCAGTTGATGGCGACGAAGGCATGGCCGCCGCGCGGGCTGCGCTCGTGGATGGCGCGGGCCACCAGGTCCTTGCCGGTGCCGGTCTCGCCGAACAGCAGCACGTCGGTTTCCACCTGGGCAATGCGCTGCACCATGGAAGCAAGCCGCTGGATGGCCGGGGTGCGCCCCACCAGGCGTGGCCCGGGCGCGGCCTGCTGGGCCTCGAGCTCGGCCTTGAGCTGGCGGTTCTCCAGGCTCAGGCGGCGCTTGTCCACGCCGCGGCGGACCATCTCGACCAGCCGCTCGCCGGCGAAGGGTTTCTCGAGGAAGTCCCAGGCGCCCTCGCGCATGGCTTCCACGGCGGTGGAGATATCGCCGTGGCCGGTGATCAGGATGACCGGCAGGTCGGGGTCGCGTAGGCGCACCTCGCGCAGCAGCGCCATGCCGTCCATGCCCGGCATGCGGATGTCGCTGACGATCACGCCGGGAAAGTCGGGCGCCAGCGCGGCGAGCGCGCTGGCCGCGCTGGCGTGGGGTTCGGGCTGGTAGCCGGCGAGTTCGAGCGTCTGGCCTGCGGTGATACGCAGGTGGGCTTCGTCGTCGACGATCAGCACCGGGATGGCCGCCGGATCATGCATGGGAACGCTGCTCCTCGGTTGGCGCAGGGCAGGGGGCGTCACTGCGTTCGTCACGCGGTAGGGTAAGGGTAAAGCAGGCGCCGCCGCCAGGTGGGTTGGTGGCCTCGATGCGCCCCCCCAGGTCGCTGACGATGCGCGACGAGATGGACAGCCCCAGCCCCAGCCCGCTGCCGGGCGACTTGGTGGTGTAGAACGGCTCGAAGATCCGCGACAGCTGGGCCTCGGGAATGCCGGGCCCGGTATCCGTCACGCTGATGCGCACCTGCCCGGGGGGCGTCTCGATCGCCAGGATCAGCCGCGGCTCGGGTGTCTCCGCCATGGCCTGCAGGGCGTTGCCGATCAGGTTGACCAGCACCTGCTCGAGGCGCACCAGGTCGGCATGTACCCACACCGCCTCCTCGCGCCAGTGGCGTTCCACGCGCACGTCGTCGCTGCGCAGCCGCGCCTGATAGAGCCGCAGGGCGTAATCGAAGCAGGCCTGGACCGACACCGCTGTTAGCGTGCTGCCGCTCTTGCGCGAGAACTGGCGCAGCTGGGCGCTGATCTCGGCCATGCGCTCGGTCAGCTCGACGATCTGCGCCAGGTTGGCGTCGGCGGCCTCGGCGCGCTGGCGCTCGAGGAATAGCCTGGCGTTTTCGGCATAGGCGCGGATGGCGGCCAAGGGCTGGTTGAGCTCATGGTTGATGCCGGCGGCGAGCTGGCCGAGCACGGCGAGCTTGGCCGCCTGGATCAGCTCGTCCTGGGTCTGGCGCAGGCTCTCCTCGGCCCGGCGTCGCTCCTCGATCTCGCCGGAAAGGCGCCGGTTGGTCTCGGTCAGGTCGCGCGTGCGCAGTTGGACGTTGCGCTCCAGTTCGTCGCGGGCGTGGGCCAGGGTCTGGCGCTCGCGTTCGGCGAACAGCTCGCGCTCGCGGCGCAGGCGCAGGCGCTGCCAGCCCACGCCGCCGGCGAGGATGACCACGCCGTAGAGCCCGCCAGCCAGCAGTGCGGCAAACCACTGCGCCTTCAGCACGGCATCCAGCGGCTTGAGGATGTGCATGTTCCAGCCGAAGGCTTCCATGTGACGTGCCAGCCCCAGGTGGCTGCCTTCGCCTAGCGGGCCCTGGGTGAAGCGCACCAGGCGGCTGCCGTCTTCACGGCGCTCGAATACCTCGAGCCCGGACGGCGAGAGCGGCTCGTCGGCGTAGCGGCGAGTGGCCAGCAGCGCCTGGTGCTCTTGCTCCGAGAGCGGGTAGAGGGCAGTCATGCGCAGCGCGGGGTGACTGGCCATGAAGATGATGTTGTCCTGGTCGGCCACCATCAGCACGGCGTCCTGCTCGGCCCAGCTTGCCTCCACGGCATCGAGCAGCACCTTGATCACCATGACGCCTTCGGGACGAGCGTCTGGGGTCGTGGTGTCGAGCCAAACCGGGGCCGAAAAGTAGTACCCGCGCTCGAGCGACTGGGTGCCAAGCCCGAAGAAGCGCCCGCGCCCGCCGGCGATGGCGTCCTGGTAGTAGCTGCGAAAGGCGTAGTTGTGTCCGATGAAGGTGTTGTCCAGATGCCAGTTGCTGGCGGCAAGCGTGGTGCCGTAGCGGTCGAGCAGGTAGACGTCGGAGACGTTGGCGATGGCGCGGAACTGGTCGAGCAATACGTTGAGCGGCATCGGGTCCTGGTGGCCGCGGTTGGTCAGGAAGCGCTTGACCATCTCGCGCGACGCCAGCAGCTGGGGCAGGTAATCATGGCGGGTCAGATGGCTTTCCAGGCCGGCCGCCGAGAGGCGCAGCTCGTTCTCGGCCTCGCGCACCAGGTTCTGCAGCGCCTGTTCGCGCGCCACTTGGGCGGCCTGCCACATGACCATGGCCAGCCCCAGCGGCAGTAGCAGTAACAGCCAGTGGCGGGCGGAAAGGGGGCGGCCTGGGCGCCTTGGGATTCGCGGCAGGTTCAAGTTGGGGCGCCTCAGGAGGGCACTTCCGGCAGCGCCTGGGCGCGCCGCAGGGCGCGCTGGGCGCGGGTCTCGGCGCGCTCCATCTCTAGCAGCCCCTCCTCGACGAACACCAGGTGTTCGTGGGCCCGAGCGCGGGCGTCCTCGGCGCGCCCTTCGAGAATGGCGTCGAGCAGGGCGCGGTGCTGCTTCATCAGCGTGGGGCGCGACTGTGGCTTTTCGAACAGGTGGGCGAGGTTGTCGACGATGCTCTTCTCCAGCAGGTGGAAGATGCCACGGATGGTGTGCAGCAGCAGCACGTTGTGCGCGGCCTCGGCAATGGCCAGGTGGAAGGCGGCGTCGGCCTTGGCCTCAAGCTCGGGGTTGCGCCCGGCGAAGCAGGCCTCCAGCTCCTCGAAGCGCTTGATCAGCATGGCACGGTCGGCCGGAGTGGAGCGCAGCGCGGCATAGTAGGCCGAGATACCCTCCATGGCATCGCGGAACTCGAGCAGGTCGAGGTGGAACTCCTGATGCCGCGCCAGCATGTCCAGCAGCGGGTCGCTGTAGCCGCTGTTGAGCTCGCTGGTGACGAAGGTGCCGCCGCCCTGGCGGCTGGTCAGCAGGCCGCGGGTGGCCAGCTTCTGGATGGCTTCGCGCAGTGACGGCCGCGACACCCCGAAGCGCTCCGCCAGTTCGCGCTCCGGCGGCAGGCGCTGGCCCGGCTTGAGGCTGCCTTCGAGGATCATCGCTTCGAGGCGCTCGGTGATGACATCGGCCAGGCGGGGCTGGCGAACGGTCTGGTAGGTCATGCGGTCGTTCCTGGGTGGCCGGCACTGGAGGGGCTAGGAATTGGTCTTACCAATATTGAAGTATCCGGCGGCATATTGCAAAGCCCGGCGCAGCGCGCCCAGACCGCGCCGGATCGCTAAAGTTGGACCAAAGTATAAGAATCTTGGTGGTTATTTTTTCAGCATCTGGTTTGACACTGCAAGGGGGGATCCCTAAGGTTCTCCCACTCGCCACGGTAAATTGGTAAAACCAATTTTCCGTAACAACAAACATGACGTGACTCCGCCCAACGCTCGCCGCGGGCCGGCAATGAGGGATCCTCATGACGCCAGTCAAGCTGTACCCACCCAAGCCGGAGAAGGTCTACTTCTTCGGGACCTGCCTCGTCGACCTTTTCTATCCGGAAGCCGGCCTGGATGGCATTCGCCTTTTGGAGCGTGAGGGGATCGAGGTGCTCTATCCCCAGGCGCAGACCTGCTGTGGTCAGCCGGCCTATACGTCCGGCTACCATGAGGAAGCGAAGGCCGTGGCAGCGGCACAGCTCGACCTGTTTCCCGAGGCCTGGCCGATCGTGGTGCCCTCCGGCTCCTGCGGTGGCATGATGCGCACCCACTACCCGCAGCTCTTTGCCGGCACCGAGCATGAGGCCCGGGCCAACGAGGTGGCCGGGCGCATCTATGAGCTGACCGAATTCCTGCTGCATGTCTGCCAGCTGCGGCTCGAGGATCGCGGTCAGCCGGAAAAGGTGGCCATGCATACCTCGTGCAGCGCCCGCCGCGAGATGGGCCTGGCCGAGACCGGCCCGGCGCTGCTCGCCCGGCTCGGCCAGGTGGAGCTGGTGGAGCAGGCGCGGGCCGCGGAGTGCTGCGGCTTCGGCGGCACCTTCGCGGTACGCCATCCGGAAGTGTCGGCTGCCATGGTGGAGGACAAGACACAGGCCATCGAGGCCACCGGTGCCAAGCAGTTCGTCACTTCCGACTGCGGCTGCCTGATGAACATCGGCGGGCGCTTCGAACACCAGCGCAAGGCGGTCAAGGGCGAGCACATCGCTAGCTACCTGTGGCGGAGGACCTCATGAGCGCATCGACTCCCGACGTGCAGACCTTCACCCCCCGCGATTTCCATCGCCAGGCCCACGACGCCTTGGGCAACCCGCAGATCCGCGCCAACTTCCGCCGCGCCATGGACGGTCTGATGACCAAGCGCCGCGACGTGTTCAGCGACTGGGATCTTGAAACCCTGCGCGAGCTCGGCGCCAATATCCGCCTGCGCGCGCTGGCCAAGCTGCCCGACCTGCTGGAGAAGCTTGAGGCCAACTGCCAGGCCAACGGCATCCAGGTGCACTGGGCCGAGGACGGCGGCGAGGCGTGCCGCATCATCCGCGAGATCTGCCAGCGCCACGGCGCCAAGGCGGTGATCAAGGGGAAGTCGATGGTCTCCGAGGAGATGCACCTCAATGCCCATCTCGAAGAGGCGGGCATCGAGGCGCTGGAGTCGGATCTCGGCGAATACCTGGTGCAGCTCAACCAGCAGACGCCTTCCCACATCATCATGCCGGCGATCCATCTCAATACCGATGAGATCTCCGAGATCATGCACGATAAAACCGGCATCGAGCGCACCCGCGACGTCGACACCATGACCGCCGCGGCCCGCGCCCAGCTGCGCGAGCGCTTCATGGCGGCCGATGTGGGTATCTCGGGGGTCAACTTCGCCGTGGCCGAGACCGGCACCCTGTGCTTGGTGGAGAACGAGGGCAACGGCCGTATGACCACCGCCGTGCCGCCGGTACATATCGCCGTGACCGGCATCGAAAAGGTGGTCGAGCACCTGCGCGACGTGCCGCCGCTCTATGCGCTGCTCACGCGTTCGGCCACCGGCCAGCACGTCACCACCTACTTCAACATGATCAGCTCGCCGCGCAAGGCGAGCGAGCACGATGGGCCGCAGGAGGTCCATCTGGTGCTGGTCGACAGCGGGCGCTCCAATATCTATCAGGACGACGAACTGCTCGACACCCTGCGCTGCATCCGCTGCGGCGCCTGCATGAACCACTGCCCGGTCTACACTCGGGTGGGGGGGCATACCTACGGCACCACCTATCCCGGTCCCATCGGCAGCATCCTGATGCCGCACATGATGGGCCTGGAGGCGACCAAGGACCTGCCCACCGCCTCGAGCCTGTGCGGCGCCTGCGGCGAGGTGTGTCCGGTCAAGATTCCGATACCCGACCTGCTGGTGCGCCTGCGCCGCGAGGCGGTGGGCGAAGGGCGTGGCAACGTGCCCGGTGCCGGCGTCAAGCGCAGCAGGAAAGAGGTGGCGGCGTGGAAGGGCTTCCAGTGGCTGGCCACGCATCCCGGCGCCTGGCGCAGCAGCACGGCCATCGCCGGCAAACTGCAGGCACTGATGCCGTCGAAGCTGGGGCCCTGGACGGAGCACCGCACCGCGCCCAAGCCGGCCAAGGCCTCGCTGCATGAGCTGGTCAAGCGCCATCAGGCCGACAAGGGAGGCAAGCGTTCATGAGCGCCCGCGACAACATTCTCAAGCGCCTGCGCGAGCGAGCCGACGGCCCGCTGACGGCGCCCGTCAGTGACTTCGCCGTGGTCACCGGCCGCGGCTGGAGCCATCAGGAGCGGCTGGCCCGCTTCGAGCGCCTGATCGCCTCGGTGCACGGCGAAGTGATTCATACCTCCCGCGATGGCTGGACCGCGACGCTGGCCGAGCTGCTCGCGGCCAAGGGCATTCGGCGCCTGGCGCTGGGTCGGCAGCACCCCGTCGCCGCAGAGGCGCGTGAGGCCCTGGCCGAGGCCGAGGTCGTGCTGATCGATGCCGACCGCGACATCGAGAGCTGGCGGCACGAGCAGTTCCACGACACCGACGCCGGCCTGACCTCGACCCGCGGCGCCATCGCCGAAACCGGCAGCCTGTGGCTGTGGCCGACCCCCGACGAACCGCGCCTGCTCAGCCTGGTGCCGCCGATCCATATTGCCGTGCTCGATGCCGATACCATCGAGGATACCTTCTTCGACGTCGTTGAGGCCCATGGCTGGGCCGGTGATATGCCCACTAACGCGCTGTTGATCTCCGGGCCGAGCAAGACCGCCGACATCGAGCAGACCCTGGCCTATGGCGTCCACGGACCGCGCGAGCTGGTGGTGCTGCTGCGCCATGCCGAGGGGCGCCCATGACCATCGCCAACATCGCCCCCGCCGTTGACCCCTGGCAGGCGCTCAAGCAGGAACTGCTCGCGATCATGCCCGCCGAGCGGCTGATCGACGACCCCTTGCGCACCCTGGCCTACGGCACCGATGCCAGCTTCTACCGCCTCATTCCCCGGCTGGTGGTGCGTCCCGCCAGCGAGGGCGAGCTGATGGCGGTGCTGGCCGGCTGCCGCAAGCGTCAATTGCCGGTCACCTTCCGCGCTGCCGGCACCTCGCTCTCGGGGCAGGCGGTCACCGACTCGGTGCTGATCCAGCTGCGCGAGGGCTGGCGCGGCCACGAAATCCTCGACAATGGCCGGGCGATCCGCCTGCAGCCCGGCGTCATCGGCGCCCGGGCCAACCAGCTGCTGATCCCGTTCGGGCGCAAGATCGGGCCCGACCCGGCCTCCATCAACAGCTGCATGGTGGGCGGTATCGCCGCCAACAACGCCTCAGGCATGTGTTGCGGTACGGCACAGAACAGCTATCGCACGGTGCGCGACATGCGCATCATCCTGGCTGACGGCACCCGCCTGGATACTGCCGATCCGGCCAGCCGCGAAGCCTTTCGTCGTAGCCATGTCGAACTCGTCGAGGGGCTCGAGCGGCTCTCCGCCGAGACCCGGGCCAACGCGGCGCTGGCGGAGAAGATCCGCCACAAGTACCGGCTCAAGAACACCACCGGCTACGCGCTCAACAGCCTGGTCGACTTCGACGACGGCATCGAGATCCTCAAGCACCTGATGATCGGCTCCGAGGGCACGCTCGGCTTCATCAGCACCATCACCTACGACACCGTCGTCGACGAGCCGCACAAGGCGGCGGCGCTGGTCTTCCTGCCCGATATGGCCACCACCTGTCGCGCCACCATCGCGCTTAAGCCGGCGCCGGTCTCAGCGGTGGAGCTGATGGATCGTGCCGCGCTGCGCTCGGTGGAGAACAAGCCGGGCATGCCCGAGGCGCTCAAGCGCCTGCCCGAAGGGGCGGCGGCGCTGCTGATCGACGTGCGCGGCAACGACGAAGCGGAGCTCCAGGCGCGGCTCGACGCCGTGCAAGCCATCTTCGAGGGCATCCACACCCTGGAGCCGGTGACTTTCACCCGTGACAAGGCGCTCTACGAACTCTACTGGAAGATCCGCAAAGGCCTGTTTCCCGCCGTCGGTGCGGTGCGTGATACCGGTACCACGGTGATCATCGAGGATGTCGCCTTCCCTATCGAGCGTCTCGACGAAGGCGTGCTGGCGCTGACCGAGGCCTTCCACCGCCATGGCTACCCGGAGGCGATCCTGTTCGGCCACGCGCTGGAGGGCAACCTGCACTTCGTCTTCCCGCAGGGCTTCGAGAAGCCTGGCGAGGTGGAGCGCTACCAGGCGCTGATGGATGAGGTCGCGCAGCTGGTCGGCGTCGAGTACGGCGGCTCGCTCAAGGCCGAGCATGGCACCGGGCGCAACATGGCGCCCTATGTGGAACTGGAGTGGGGACCCGAGGCCTACGCGCTGATGTGGCAGATCAAGGCGCTGTTCGACCCGGAGAATCTGCTCAATCCCGACGTGATTCTCAGCCGCAATCCGACCCTGCACCTGGAGAACCTCAAGCCGCTGCCGGCCGCCGACCCCATCGTCGACAAGTGCATCGAATGCGGCTTCTGCGAACATGTCTGCCCTTCACGCGACCTCACGCTCACGCCGCGGCAGCGCATCGTCGCCGCCCGTGAGATGGCCAGGCTCGAAGCGCTGGGCGCTAGCCCGAGCAGCGAAGAGGCCGCGCGGCTCGAGCGGCTGCGCGACGACTACCGCTATGCCGGTGACGAAACCTGTGCCGTCGATGGCCTCTGTGCTACCCAGTGTCCCGTGGGAATCAACACCGGTGAGCTGATCCGTGAGATGCGCCGCGAGCGGCTGGCGCCGTATGCCGATACGGCGCGCCGTGTGGGGCGGCATTTCTCTGGCACCACGCGGGTGGCGCGGGGCCTGCTCAACCTGGCCGGCGTCGGGCGTGCGGTGCTCGGCGAGAAGGGGCTCTCCGGCGTGAGTGGCGCCCTCACTCGGGCCAGCGGTGGCAAGGTGCCCCAGTGGGTGCCGACGCTACCCAAAGCGGCGCCGGTGCGAGTGTTGAAGCAGACGACGACGGCTGGCGGCGAAGCGCGCGACAAGGTCGTCTACTTTCCTTCCTGCGCCACTCGGGTCTTCGGCGCCACCCATGGCGACAGCGAAAATCGCTCGATCATGGAGATCACCCTTTCACTGCTCGACAAGGCGGGCTTCGAGGTGATCCTGCCCGAGATGCCCGGGCATCTCTGCTGCGGCATGGCCTTCCAGTCCAAGGGGCAGTTCGACGAGGCGACGCACAAGGCCCGTGAACTCAACCGTGAACTGCTGGTGGCCAGCCAGAATGGGCGCTACCCGATCCTCAGTGACACCAGTCCCTGCGTGCTGCACATGCAGAGCCGGCTGGATGAACGGCTGAGCCTGCAGGAGCCCGTGGCCTTCGCCCACGACCACCTGCTACCGCGGCTTGCCATCACCCCGCTCGACGAGCGTGTAGCGGTGCACGTGACCTGCTCCAGCACCCATATGGGGCTTGGCGAACGCATGGTGGCCCTGGCGCGGGCCTGTGCCCGTGAGGTGGTGGTGCCGGCAGAGATCACTTGCTGCGGCTTTGCCGGCGATAAGGGGCTGGTCACGCCGGAGCTCAACGCCTCGGCCCTTAAGGGGCTGGCGACCCAGGTGGAAGCGTGCGACGCGGGCTACTCCAACTCGCGTACCTGCGAGATCGGCCTGTCGCTGCATGGCGGTATCCCGTATCGCTCGATCCTCTCGCTGCTCGACCGTGCCAGCCAGCGGCGAGACGAGGCAAGAGACACCGCCTGAATCCTTCCACAGGCACTCGTTGGTGAGCGCTTGTGGATAGCGTTGGCGACGCTCGTCTCTCGCCCTAGTAGCCCCTGCGTATCGCCCCGGCGCCGACCGCCTGAAATTTTTTTACACGCAAGGCTTGCGGTGCCCGGGGTGAATGCGTAAAGTACGCATCCGCTGCCGGTGACGGGCAACGTCATCAGCGGTGGGGAGAGTGGTAAGTGGTTGTCTCGCTTTGGTTTTTTCGATTCGTTTCGCAAAAATCGCCCTTGACGCCCACGGCGAATTCGGTAGAATGCGCCCCACTCGAAAGCAAGTCCGGCAGCGGGCTTGCGGTCGCCCGCTCCGGCGGGTCTTCGCGGTCAGGGTCACCACGGTGACGGCCACGAAGAGAGTTGACAAACTCCGGCACTTGAGTAGAATACGCCTTCCTCGCAGGGCGCTGGTGAGGCCCCTCGATCACAGGATCGACGGCCGCGACAGCAAGCGAGACGCTCTTTAACAATCGATCAGGTAATTCATGTGGGCGCTTGTCGATGAGGTGGTGAGAAGTCACACCATTATCAAGGCAAGCGACTCGTCGAGACCTTCGGGTCTTTTGAGAAGCTTTAACCTTGAGCCAAGTTTGGTCCGCTTAACGGACTACTGATCTTAAACTGAAGAGTTTGATCATGGCTCAGATTGAACGCTGGCGGCAGGCCTAACACATGCAAGTCGAGCGGCAGCACGGGAAGCTTGCTTCCTGGTGGCGAGCGGCGGACGGGTGAGTAATGCATAGGAATCTGCCCGGTAGTGGGGGATAACCTGGGGAAACCCAGGCTAATACCGCATACGTCCTACGGGAGAAAGCAGGGGCTCTTCGGACCTTGCGCTATCGGATGAGCCTATGTCGGATTAGCTAGTTGGTGAGGTAAAGGCTCACCAAGGCGACGATCCGTAGCTGGTCTGAGAGGATGATCAGCCACATCGGGACTGAGACACGGCCCGAACTCCTACGGGAGGCAGCAGTGGGGAATATTGGACAATGGGCGCAAGCCTGATCCAGCCATGCCGCGTGTGTGAAGAAGGCCTTCGGGTTGTAAAGCACTTTCAGTGGGGAAGAAAGCCTCGCGGCTAATATCCGCGAGGAAGGACATCACCCACAGAAGAAGCACCGGCTAACTCCGTGCCAGCAGCCGCGGTAATACGGAGGGTGCGAGCGTTAATCGGAATTACTGGGCGTAAAGCGCGCGTAGGTGGCTTGATAAGCCGGTTGTGAAAGCCCCGGGCTCAACCTGGGAACGGCATCCGGAACTGTCAGGCTAGAGTGCAGGAGAGGAAGGTAGAATTCCCGGTGTAGCGGTGAAATGCGTAGAGATCGGGAGGAATACCAGTGGCGAAGGCGGCCTTCTGGACTGACACTGACACTGAGGTGCGAAAGCGTGGGTAGCAAACAGGATTAGATACCCTGGTAGTCCACGCCGTAAACGATGTCGACTAGCCGTTGGGTCCTTCGCGGACTTTGTGGCGCAGTTAACGCGATAAGTCGACCGCCTGGGGAGTACGGCCGCAAGGTTAAAACTCAAATGAATTGACGGGGGCCCGCACAAGCGGTGGAGCATGTGGTTTAATTCGATGCAACGCGAAGAACCTTACCTACCCTTGACATCCTGCGAACCCTTCGGAGACGAAGGGGTGCCTTCGGGAACGCAGAGACAGGTGCTGCATGGCTGTCGTCAGCTCGTGTTGTGAAATGTTGGGTTAAGTCCCGTAACGAGCGCAACCCTTGTCCTTATTTGCCAGCGAGTAAAGTCGGGAACTCTAAGGAGACTGCCGGTGACAAACCGGAGGAAGGTGGGGACGACGTCAAGTCATCATGGCCCTTACGGGTAGGGCTACACACGTGCTACAATGGTCAGTACAAAGGGTTGCGAACTCGCGAGAGCAAGCCAATCCCAGAAAGCTGATCTCAGTCCGGATCGGAGTCTGCAACTCGACTCCGTGAAGTCGGAATCGCTAGTAATCGTGAATCAGAATGTCACGGTGAATACGTTCCCGGGCCTTGTACACACCGCCCGTCACACCATGGGAGTGGACTGCACCAGAAGTGGTTAGCCTAACCTTCGGGAGGGCGATCACCACGGTGTGGTTCATGACTGGGGTGAAGTCGTAACAAGGTAGCCGTAGGGGAACCTGCGGCTGGATCACCTCCTTAAAGGACATATCACGCCTCGCGGCAAGTGCTCACAATGAATTACCTGATCGGCCAGAGCAAAGACTGTTTGGGTCGCCGACCCAGTGGTTAGCCGGGTCTGTAGCTCAGTTGGTTAGAGCGCACCCCTGATAAGGGTGAGGTCGGCAGTTCAAATCTGCCCAGACCCACCAATTTCGCCGGATACGGCGTTGCTTTGAACCTCGCATAGCGAGCTATGCGTCGGCCCAAAGCACCTTGACTCCGACGAAATTCACCGCCAATGAGAACGCGGTGATCAGTGGGGCCATAGCTCAGCTGGGAGAGCGCCTGCCTTGCACGCAGGAGGTCAGCGGTTCGATCCCGCTTGGCTCCACCATTACGCTCCATCGTATCCACAGTCTTACCTGATCGGATCCGCAGTCATAAGCCATCCTCGCAGCACGCGATGAGCGGTTTATGACTGTCGATTGACAGTCTGCTCTTTAACAATGTGAATCATGCTGACAGTTCCTTTCCGACAGGAAAGGAAACGAAGATACGTCTCAAGCGTATCCGGCAATGTCGTACGTGATCGCAGACCAGACCCCTTCGGGTTATATGGTCAAGCGATTAAGCGCATACGGTGGATGCCTTGGCAGCCAGAGGCGATGAAGGACGCGGTAGCCTGCGATAAGGCTCGGTGAGGTGGCAAACAACCTGTGACCCGGGCATTTCCGAATGGGGAAACCCACCCAGCACAAGCTGGGTATCCCACACTGAATCCATAGGTGTTGGGAGGCGAACCGGGGGAACTGAAACATCTAAGTACCCCGAGGAAAAGAAATCAACCGAGATTCCCCTAGTAGCGGCGAGCGAACGGGGACTAGCCCTTAAGCGGCACAACTGATAGGCGAACAGGCTGGGAAGCCTGACCATAGCGGGTGATAGTCCCGTAGCCGAAATCTGAGTGTCGTGAAATCGAGTAGGTCGGGGCACGTGAAACCTTGACTGAATATGGGGGGACCATCCTCCAAGGCTAAATACTCCTGGCTGACCGATAGTGAACCAGTACCGTGAGGGAAAGGCGAAAAGAACCCCGGAGAGGGGAGTGAAATAGATCCTGAAACCGTATGCGTACAAGCAGTGGGAGCATGCTAGTCATGTGACCGCGTACCTTTTGTATAATGGGTCAGCGACTTATTTTCAGTGGCGAGCTTAACCGTATAGGGGAGGCGTAGGGAAACCGAGTCTTAACTGGGCGACCAGTCGCTGGAAATAGACCCGAAACCGGGCGATCTATCCATGAGCAGGTTGAAGGTTGAGTAACATCAACTGGAGGACCGAACCAGGATCTGTTGAAAAAGATTTGGATGACTTGTGGATCGGAGTGAAAGGCTAATCAAGCTCGGAGATAGCTGGTTCTCCTCGAAAGCTATTTAGGTAGCGCCTCACGTATCACCGCCGGGGGTAGAGCACTGTTTCGGCTAGGGGGTCATCCCGACTTACCAACCCGAGGCAAACTCCGAATACCGGTGAGTGCAGCGTGGGAGACACACGGCGGGTGCTAACGTCCGTCGTGAAAAGGGAAACAACCCAGACCGTCAGCTAAGGTCCCGAAATCCTGGTTAAGTGGGAAACGATGTGGGAAGGCTCAGACAGCTAGGAGGTTGGCTTAGAAGCAGCCATCCTTTAAAGAAAGCGTAATAGCTCACTAGTCGAGTCGGCCTGCGCGGAAGATGTAACGGGGCTAAACCAGGTACCGAAGCTACGGGTTCATCCTCTGGATGAGCGGTAGAGGAGCGTCGTGTAAGCCGATGAAGGTGGATTGAGAAGTCTGCTGGAGGTATCACGAGTGCGAATGCTGACATGAGTAACGACAAGGGGAGTGAAAAACTCCCCCGCCGGAAGACCAAGGGTTTCTGTTCGACGCTAATCGGAGCAGAGTGAGTCGGCCCCTAAGGCGAGGCCGAAAGGCGTAGTCGATGGGAAACGGGTTAATATTCCCGTACCTCATAGAGTTGCGATGGGGGGACGAAGAAGGCTAGGTGGGCCAGGCGTTGGTTGTCCTGGTGAAAGCCAGTAGGCTGGGATCTTAGGCAAATCCGGGATCCCAAGGCCGAGAGGTGAGACGAAGGCACTACGGTGCCGAAGTCATCGATGCCACGCTTCCAGGAAAAGCCTCTAAGCTTCAGACTCTATGGGACCGTACCCCAAACCGACACAGGTGGTCAGGTAGAGAATACCAAGGCGCTTGAGAGAACTCGGGTGAAGGAACTAGGCAAAATGGTGCCGTAACTTCGGGAGAAGGCACGCCGCACTAGTGTGAAGGCCCTCGCGGCCGGAGCACGAAGCGGTCGAAGATACCAGGTGGCTGCAACTGTTTATTAAAAACACAGCACTCTGCAAACGCGCAAGCGGACGTATAGGGTGTGACGCCTGCCCGGTGCCGGAAGGTTAAGTGATGGTGTTAGCCCTCGGGCGAAGCTCTTGATCGAAGCCCCGGTAAACGGCGGCCGTAACTATAACGGTCCTAAGGTAGCGAAATTCCTTGTCGGGTAAGTTCCGACCTGCACGAATGGCGTAATGATGGCCACGCTGTCTCCACCCGAGACTCAGTGAAATTGAAATCGCAGTGAAGATGCTGTGTACCCGCGGCTAGACGGAAAGACCCCGTGAACCTTTACTATAGCTTCACACTGGACGCTGATGTTGCTTGTGTAGGATAGCTGGGAGGCTAGGAAACCCGGACGCCAGTTCGGGTGGAGCCAACCTTGAAATACCAGCCTGGCATCATTGGCGTTCTAACTCAGGTCCGTGATCCGGATCGAGGACAGTGTGTGGTGGGTAGTTTGACTGGGGCGGTCTCCTCCCAAAGCGTAACGGAGGAGCACGAAGGTACCCTCAGCACGGTCGGAAATCGTGCGTTGAGTGCAAGAGCATAAGGGTGCTTAACTGCGAGACAGACACGTCGAGCAGATACGAAAGTAGGTTCTAGTGATCCGGTGGTTCTGTATGGAAGGGCCATCGCTCAACGGATAAAAGGTACTCCGGGGATAACAGGCTGATACCGCCCAAGAGTTCACATCGACGGCGGTGTTTGGCACCTCGATGTCGGCTCATCACATCCTGGGGCTGAAGTCGGTCCCAAGGGTATGGCTGTTCGCCATTTAAAGTGGTACGCGAGCTGGGTTTAGAACGTCGTGAGACAGTTCGGTCCCTATCTGCCGTGGGCGTTGGAGATTTGAGAAGAGCTGCTCCTAGTACGAGAGGACCGGAGTGGACGCACCTCTGGTGTTCCGGTTGTCACGCCAGTGGCATTGCCGGGTAGCTACGTGCGGACGGGATAACCGCTGAAAGCATCTAAGCGGGAAGCCCCCTTCAAGATGAGATCTCCCCGAGGCCTTGAGCCTCCTGAAGGGCCCAGCGAGACCAGCTGGTTGATAGGTCGGGTGTGGAAGCGCTGCAAGGCGTTGAGCTAACCGATACTAATGGCCCGTGAGGCTTGACCATATAACCCCAAGGGGTCTGCGCATCGCGCACATTGACGGATACGACGAGACGATCGCGTCAGCATGATTCCAACCGTTTTCGCCTGACGACCATAGCGAGTGGGAACCACCTGATCCCATGCCGAACTCAGCAGTGAAACCGCTCAGCGCCGATGGTAGTGTGGGGTCTCCCCATGTGAGAGTAGGTCATCGTCAGGCATCTTTTCAGAAACCCCGGCCAACTGGTCGGGGTTTCGTCGTTTGGGGGCCTCCCACGGATCCCGCCTGTCGGGAACAGGCGGAAACTGCGGTAGCAGGCCCCTAGGGCGAGTCTTAGGATGAGACGAGTCGAGTAGCGGAGCGCGCCGCCCTGACCATCATCAGGCCCCTTTTCAGCCACCCAGCCTCCGCGAGGCTGGGTGTCGTCGTTTAGGGCCGCTGATAGAGTCGCTATGCCGCCTGTGTGTGCCGTGCTTCCGCCTTCGTGGAGGTCCTTGGCCAGCGCTTACGTACCCACCCAATGCTTGGTGGGCGCCCGACGTGGCCACTCCGCGAGCTGTACACCGTATCAGGGCAACTTACCCGCTTTCGCGGAGATGCGCTGGCGGGAGGCAAGCTGCTTACTTGACCTCTCGTGTAACCAGGAGTCATCGCTCTGCCGGTCAAGAGCATGAACAACACTTACCAAGGATTACCAAAATGACGTGGCAGACAGCCAGTGCCAGGCATAGGGTGTCGGTTCATGTACAAGTGCCATGCAAAGAGGTGTGATTCATGCCATGTTTGGGTCGCTATGGTGCCATCTTGCTGTTGGTATTAGCGGTATCGGCGGCCAGTGGATGTGACAATGCCGGGCCAGGGGAAAAGACCGAGCGAAATATTGATAACGCGATGAAAGAGCTGCGAAAGAACATCAAGGAAGTGAGCGAGGAGATCGAGGATGACGCGGAGGGGGAGTGATGCCCGGGCTGATGGCGCTGCGCTGGCGTAAAGGGATAGAGGGAATACGGCAAGCGTAAATGCCGACGTTAAGAAAGCCGGACGCAAGGCCCGGCTCGGAAGTGAAGAGAAAACTCAAGACGGCGTGTTTTGCTCGATACCCTGCAGGTACCAGGGGGCGCCCTCACGCATGTCGCGGATCAGGTGCCAGGTCTCGTTGAATTCGGACTGTTCGCCGTTTTCATCAAGCACACCGTGGAAAATTACCGTCGCTTCGGCCTGATTGCCGATCTCTCGCACGTCGCCGAGCTCGGCGAAAAGGTGCACGACCTCGGTGCGGTTATTGGCCGGGTGCTGCTTACGCTCTTCACGCAGCAGGTTGTAGAGCTCGGGGGTCACGTACTCCTGAATATTGCTGAAGTCGTTGCTGTCCCAGGCCCGCTGCAGGGTCATGAAGTGCTCCTTGGCGCCGGCCAGGAAGCGCTCGCGGTCGAACCAGGCGGGGAGACTGCCGAAGGCGCTGCCACCGACAGCTGCACCAGGTGCCGACTGGAAGGCCTGGGGCTGGTTGATGGGCTCCTGGTGTACGGGTGCCGGTTGTGGTCCGCCGGCGGTGGCGGTGCGGCGCCGTGCCAGCAGGCGGAACAGCAAAAAGGCAATCCCGGCGACGAGCAGGATATCCATCAGGCGCAGTTCGTCGAAGGCACCCCCGAAAAAGAGCGCGGCCAGCAGGCCGCCGGCCAGCAGGCCGCCAAGCATGCCGGGCATGCGCGATCCGGTCGCCTGGTTGGGCTGGGCCTGGCGTGCCGGTGCCGCCTGGTTGGGAGCGGCTGCGGGGCGGTCGACCGAACGGGAATAGTTGCCCACGTTGCCGCCGCCGCCCATGCGGCGGGCCTCGGCATGATCGACCGCGAGGGCGAAGCCCAGCACGCCGACCACAAGCATGACGAGAAGTTGACGCATCAATGAACTCTCCAAGGGAAGGGGTTTGAATTTTGAAACCACATTCTAGCGGCTATGCTGTAAGAAGTGACGATAATAAATAGGGGTAGGCTATGCGTTTAGACAGTAAAAAGAGTCTGTTGTTGCTGATTGACCTGCAGGCGGGCCTGTTGCCTGTCATCGAAGGCGGCGACCAGGCGGTCACCGAGGCGGCGTGGCTTGGTGGCGTGGCGGAAGCCCTTGATGTCCCCGTCTGGATTACCGAGCAGTATCCGGCGGGCCTGGGAGGCAGCGAACCAAGGCTATTGGAGGCGCTGCCCCATCACTGCCTGTGGCAGAAGCTGCACTTCAATGCCCATGCCGAGGCCGATTTCGCCGGCGCGCTAGCCGCCAGCGGACGTACCCAGATCGTATTGTGCGGTACGGAAGCCCATATCTGCGTACTGCAGACCGGTCTCGGACTGCTCGAGGCTGGCTACCAGGTGTTCTGGCTGGCCGAAGCGACGGCTAGCCGGCGCGCCGAGGAGGCCGCGCTGGCGCGCCAGCGAATCATGCAGGCCGGCGCGACGGTGGTGAGCGCCGACATGGTGGCCTATGAGTGGCTGGAACGCTGTGACGACGCCCAGTTCAAGCAGGTGCATCGGCGTAACCTCAAGCCACGCTCGGCGCGCCCGCTCCGCTTCTTTTGAGCACACCTGAGTTGATCAGCCCTGGTCTTCCTGTCGCGTGAAGACCAGGGTATCACCTTCGGACATCGCGCTATTGAAGCGATAGCCCGCAACATCAAACTCCTTGAGCCGTGCCGGATCGTCGAGTCGTTCACGGATCATCCAAGCGGCCATCAGCCCCCGTGCCTTCTTGGCATGGAAGCTGATGACCTTGTATTGCCCGCGCTTCTCATCCTTGAACACCGGCGTGACGATCCGCGCCTGGAGTCGCTTGGCATCGACCGCCTTGAAGTATTCGTTGGAGGCCAGGTTGACCAGCACCAGTGAGCCGCTGTGTTTGATCGCCTCGTCGAGCGCGTCCGTCAAGGTGCCTTTCCAGAACGCGTAGAGATCCTTTCCGGCGGGGTTGGGTAGCCGGGTGCCCATCTCCAGGCGGTAGGGCTGGATCAGGTCCAGCGGGCGTAGCAGGCCATAGAGCCCGGAGAGGATGCGCAGGTGCCGCTGGGCAAAGGCATTGTCGCCGTCGTTGAAGGTGGAGGCCTCGAGGCCGACATAGACGTCACCCTGAAATGCCTGAGCGGCCGGCTTGGCGTTGTCCAGCGTGAACGGCGGACACCACTCGGTGAAACGGGCGGCATTGAGCCCGGCTAGCTTGTCGCTGATGCTCATCAGCTCACTGAGCTGCGGCGGTGTGTAGCCCTTGAGAATCTCGATCAGGTCTCGGCTCCGCTCAAGGAAGTCAGGCTGGGTGTGGACGGTGGTGGTGGACGGAGTCTCAAAGTCCAGCGTCTTGGCGGGCGAGATCACGCTTAGCATGGGGCGCTCCTGTACCTGAAGAGAGGCGAGTCGGTAGGTCGCGAGTATACCAACCGCAGGAGAGCGGCGGGGCTATCGCAGTGATAGCCCCGTAGGCACCTTGATGCCGGGCCTAGGGCGAAGGGTTCGGCCAGCGCCGGTGAACGTCCTCGATGGCATCGAGCACACTCTGGTCGAGCTTGAGCGACTCGCTGGAGAGGTTGTCCTCGAGCTGTTCCATGGTGGTGGCACCGATGATGTTGCTGGTCAGGAAGGGCCGCGAGGTGACGAAGGCCAGCGCCATCTGGGCAGGGTCCAGGTCATGGTCGCGGGCAATGTCGACATAGGCCTGGGTCGCCTGTTCGGCCAGCGGCGAGGTATAGCGCTTGAAGCGCTCGAATAGCGTCAGGCGCGCCTTTTCCGGGCGGGCCCCGCCCAGGTACTTGCCCGACAGCACGCCGAAGGCCAGCGGCGAATAGGCCAGCAGGCCGACGTTTTCACGATGGGCGATCTCGGCCAGGCCGACCTCGAAGGTGCGGTTGAGCAGGTTGTAGGGATTCTGCACCGACGCGACCCGCGGCAGGTCCAGGCGCTCAGCCAGCTGCAGTGCTTTCATCACGCCCCAGGGCGTCTCGTTGGAGAGGCCAATGGCGCGTACCTTGCCGGCCTCAACCAGCCTCTTGAGCACCTGTAGGGTCTCTTCCAGGTCGATAGCATCTTCCTCGTCATCGAACTCGAAGCCGAGCCGGCCGAAGTAGTTGGTGGTGCGCTGGGGCCAGTGCAGCTGGTAGAGATCGATATAGTCGGTTTGCAGCCGCCGAAGGCTGTCGTCGACCGCCTGGTGGATTTGTTCCCGGCTCAGGCGCGTACCGCCGCGAATATGCTCGAGGCCGGGACCGGTGACCTTGGTGGCAATGATGACGTCGTCGCGGCTGTCGCGTCGCTTGAGCCAGCTGCCAAGATAGGCCTCGGTGCGCCCCTGGGTCTCGGCGCGTGGCGGCACCGGGTACATTTCGGCGGTGTCGATGAAGTTGATGCCGTAGGCCACGGCGCGATCCAGCTGCTCATGCGCCTCCTTCTCGCTGTTCTGTTCGCCGAAGGTCATGGTGCCAAGGCACAGGCGACTGACATCGATCCCCGTGTTGCCCAGCGGTCGCGTTTGCATCGTGGCTCCTGTCTGCTCAGCAATTCCCGATTGCCATGCTAGCCGAGGGTCGTCGACGCAGCAAATGAGGGGGTTGAGTCGCTGCTGGGGCAGGCGTATGCTGGCGACCCTCAAATGCCCGGCGGAGTCCGGGTGGCGGCTTTCGATTCGTCATGCAGGCAGCCACAGGGCAGTGGGTCGCCGCATGCGCAGCACTGATACGAACACAGGATGGTTTGCCATGACGCAGACATCATCACTGTTCACCCGGCTTGAGTACCGTCTTGCAGAACAGTTGTTTCATACGCGCTGGCTGCCTCGCTCGCCGCGCACCCAGCGTTTGACCCTGCACCTCTTTCAGCGCTGTGCCGATGCGGGGCATCCGGCGGCGCTGTCCCTGTACGGGCATATGCTGTTTCACCGGGGAACCACGCCGCAGGACAAGGCCAAGGGTGCCCGCTACGTGCTGGAAGCCGCCCAGGCCGGTGACCTGAAGGCACAGTACCAGGCCGGCTTGATCCATGAGCATGGTTGTGCACAGTATCCGCGCCGCGAAGAGCGTGCCGTCACCTGGTATGCCCGGGCCGGCGAGGCGGGGCATCCGCTGGCGGCGGAACGGCTGGCCAAGGCCTATCGCCACGGAGAGCTGGGCCTTGCCGTCGATGCCATCCATGCCGAGCACTGGCAGGCCATCGCCGACCGTGCCGTCGCGCTCGAGCGCCTCGAACCTGGCACCGAGGGGCTGGACAGCCGCGCCGCCAAGACCCGACACTAGATGACCACCCCATGGCGGCCCTTACCGGGCGGCCAATGCCAAGGACCCTCTGCCGCGTGACGCTGCCGACACTGCTGGACATCGAAGCGTCTGGATTCGGGCGCGGTAGCTACCCCATCGAGGTCGGCCTGGCCCGGGCCGACGGCAGCTGCTGCGCCTCCCTCATCCAGCCGTTGGCGGAGTGGACGCACTGGGACCCCAAGGCCGAACTGCTGCACGGCATTTCACGCGCCCGCCTGGCGCGGGAGGGGCTGCCCGTGGAGCAGGTGGCACGCTGGCTCAACGACGAGCTGGGCCAGGCGGGCATCGCCTACAGCGACAGCTGGGGCTATGACAATACCTGGCTTTCGCTGCTGTTCTACCATGCCGGCATGCTGCCCACGTTCCGTCTCGAGGCGCTGCGCGTGCTGCTCAGCGAGCGCCAGCTCAGCCTGTGGCACGCCACTCGCGAAGCCCTGGTCGAAGAGCTGGGGATACGCCGCCATCGCGCCGCCGAGGACGCACGCCTGCTGCAACTGGTCTACGCCCGCACGCTGGATGCCGGCGGCTGAGGAAGGCGCCGGCGGTATGCCTCGACGACTCCGCCTTGGCTAGGGCTGCCTGGCGGCCAGGCGTGCCTCCAGCGCATCGAGAAGCGCTGCCGGATCGCTGGCGTCGACCAGGCAATCGCGCGTCTGGGGATTGAGGAAGCCTTGTTCCACTACGCTATCGAGAAAGCGCAGCAGCGGCGCATAGAAGCCGGCGGTGTCGAGCACGCCGATGGGCTTGTCGTGCAGCCCCAGGTATTGCCAGGTCCAGGACTCGAACAGCTCCTCCAGGGTGCCGATGCCGCCGGGTAGCGTGATGAAGGCATCGGCATGCGCTGCCATGCTGGCCTTGCGCTCATGCATGTTGTTGACACGAATGAGGGTCGGTAGCCCTTCATGGGCCTGCTCACGCTCGACCAGATGATCGGGCATAACCCCGATGACCTCGCCGCCTTCGGCGAGTACGGCGTTGGCCAGCTCTCCCATCAGCCCGATCCGGGCGCCACCATAGACCAGGCCATGACCGCGCCGGGCCAGCTCGCGCCCCAGGGCGCGGGTTGCGTGCCGATAGGCCTCGTCGCGGCCATCGCGAGAGCCCAGGTAAACACAGAATCTTGCCATGCGGTTCCTCCTCAAGGGGCCACTATCCTAGCCCGAAGCCGGTGGAGCCGAAAGGCGGGGAGGGTGCCGGGCGCGTTGCGCCCGGCGAGCCAGGCTCAGCGCTGGCGAGAGGCGTCGCGACGCATGACGCGCTGCAGCAGTACCAGGCCGGTGCCGGTGATGCCCAGCATGCTGGCAATCAGCACCAGACTTGCGATCACGTGGGTATCGACATACATGGGGGACTCCTTTTTTCGTCAGGGGAGAGGTCGGGGTGGGTCAGGGGTGTTTGGCAGCTGCTTGGCAGTGCCGTCGGCAGCGAGCCATCAGGGCAGGCAGTTGGCCACCTGGAATTCGGCATCGAGCCATTGGCCGATCACGTTGTGGCCGCATAGATGGTGAGCGTACTGGGTATGCAGGCAGCGTACCTGGTCCCAGTTGGCAATGCCGCCGATGCCACGCTCACGCAGCACGTCCTCGTAGCCGAGCCGCTCGATGTCCCGGTGCTGTGAGGCGCTCATGCAGCGCCAGCGCGTAGCCACGTAGTCGCGGTGGCTGGCGTGGTAGGCGGCGAGAAAATCGGCGTCTTGCTGCAGCCTGGCCTCGAGCCGCTTGATGACGCCCTGGGCCTCGATGCGCGAGATCTCGATCTTAAGGTGTTCGCTGCACAGCCAATAGAGCGTGGGAAACGGCTTGCCATCGACGATCGGGGCCATGCGCAGCACCAGGGGAGTGCCTTCGCCGTCGACGGCGGCCACGGCTTCGATACCCCGCGGGGCGCGTCCCAGCTGTGCGGTGATGATGGCGAGCTGGCGAGCGTCAGGTGCCTGGTCGGTCTGGATTACCATCGTGGGGGTCCCGTACGAACTTGTTGGAGCGGCCCACGGCGCGAAAGAAGGTCCGGTTGAGTTGCTCGGGCGTCGGCACGTAGCCCCGCCACTGGCGTTCGCAGTACTCGTTGGCCCGTGCCATCAGCACGTCGTAGAGGCGATTGAACGGGGCATCATAATCGTACGGGTCGGCCCCGAACAAGCGGATATGGGGGAAGTCGGCGAAGCGCTCCATGAAGTAGCGCTCCAGGTCGGCTTCCACGGCTCGGTGCTGGGCGACGTTGTCTGGATCGAGCCAGAGGTTGTAGCGGATGGCCATGTCTGTCTCCTGCAAGCGTGAGTGGCCCTTCTGCCTGTAGGGTCATGAGGCTTGGACCGCGGGCGGCGAAGATCGGCTCAGCCTGTATCAGCCGCGCAGCAGCGGGGCCAGGCGCGCAGGGCACAGGCGAATCAGGTCGGCGGGGGCGAGTGCAATCTCCAGGCCGCGCCGCCCACCGCTGACGTGCATCCGCTCGAGGCGCTCGGCGCTGGCGTCGAGAAAGGTCGGCAGCCGTTTCTTCTGGCCCAGCGGGCTGATGCCGCCAAGCACATAGCCGGTGGCACGTTCGGCCTCGGCGGCACCGGCCAGGCTCGCTCGCCGGGCGCCAGCCGCCTTGGCCAGGGCCTTGAGGTCGAGCTGCCCGCTCACCGGCACGATACCCACCGCCAGCCGTGTCTCATCGAGGCACACGACCAGCGTCTTGAACACGGTTCGCGGGTCGAGCCCCAGGGCGCGCGCCGCCTCTTCGCCGTAGGCCGGCGCGCGCGGGTCGTGCTCGTAGCTGAGCAGGGCGAACTCGGTGCCGTCGCGCTCCAGCGCCTTGACCGCAGGAGTCATGCGTCGGTGGGCTCCTCCAGCGGCTGTAGATGAGCCTCGAGCGCCTCGCGCAGCTCGCCCTTGATAGGCACGGCCCGCTTGGTGGCGTGGTCGAAGTGCACCAGGACCGTGTGGCCCAGGTTGGTCAGCTTGCCTTTCTGCCAAGCCTCCTGGGTCACCGTGAAGGAGCTGTTGCCCAGGCGAGACAGGTAGGTACGAATCTCGATGTCGCTGCCGTAGTGCAGCTCGGCGCGGTAGTCGATCTCCATGCGCGCCATGATCAGGCGCCACTTGTGCGGATCGAGGTCAGGCGTGAACAGCCGGAACAGCTCGTTGCGCGCCAGCTCGAACCAGGCCGGCAGGCGAATATTGTTGACGTGGCCAAGGGCATCGGTGTCGTAGAAGGCAGGTTCGATCGTGCGCACGAACATTGGGCGTCCTCGTCAGGGTGAGTCTTGTTGTCGGAGCAACAGCATTGCCCCGAGCAAACGCTAGGTCAAGTGCCTGCCGCCGCCTTCCTCGCTCCCTGCCAGGCCCGCAGCCGCATCCAGCCCAGCAACCACAGCGTCGCCACGCCGAACCCGGCCAGCGTGCCCCACAGCAGGCCGAGCGTGGCATAGGTGAGCGAGACGCAGAGCGCATAGCAGAGCAGCGCACCAAGCCCGGCGGGGTAATGCTTGATCACCGTGGCGGTGGGCGCCGCGCCGTGGGTGAGATGCAGAATCACCAGCAGCGGGTACATCGAAATCGGAAAGGCCGCCAGCATGCCGGCCCAGGAGGTGGGCAGCACGTGGGCGAGTCCGGTGACGATGAACACGATCGCGGTGGCAAGCGCGGCGCGCAGCGCCAGTGCCGGCCAGCGAGCGCCGCCCGTGCGGGCACCGGTGCGCACGTCCGGCAGGTGGCGATAAAGCCAAGTGAACAGCAGGATCGCCGCCAGCGTTACCAGCGTGCCGCTCAGCCGGGTGAAGTCGAAGCGGGTCAGGGCGAGGCTCGTCAGCCACCAGGCAAGCAGGCCGCCTGCCGTGCCGGCCAGTACGCCGCCCAGGCCGTCGCGTCGGCCGCACAGCAGGTAGCCGCCGCCCAGGGCCATGGTGGCGGTGAACCCGGCCAGGCTGAACACGGCGCTGTCGGCGGCAAAGCCCGGCGAAATCTCCAGGCCGATGAAGAACAGCGCGATGGCGGTGCCCAGCGGATAGCCCGCCAGCAGCCCGGCCACCCGGGTGCTGACACGCTCGGCGACGACCGACAGGCCCAGCACGATGCCGATCGATACTGCCAGTTTGGCCAGCTGCCAGCTCAGGGGAACGTCCAAGAGGGAATTTCCTTGTGAGGGGGGTGAAGCGGTTAGACGAGGCGCAGCCCCTGGCGGTCGGCCCAGGCGGCACCCACCGCGTGTGTCAGGATCTCCTGCAAGTGGCTCGGCAGGGCGGCGCGCGCCTCGTCGACGCTGGCGAACGTGCGGTTGCGCAGCCAGCAATAGGCCCAGGCGCAGGCCTCGTCGTCGCTTTTCGGCAGCGGCCGTGCCGGCATCTGCGCCAGCAGGAAGGTGGCGGTACGCGCCGCCCACAGCGGAATGGCGTCTCCCGCCTCGGGGTGGCTCCACGCCTCGAGCATGGCGCCGTCGGGGGTGGCCTCGGGTTCGCCCAGGTGCGCGACGCGTGCGGTCTCGGCCAGGATGAGCGCCAGCTGCGTCGGGCCGCCCTGGCCCAGTTGGCGCCACTGGTCGATCAGGGCCGGCATGCCCCGGCGCACCTTGGCATAGAATCCGCTTTGCGGCATGGTTTCGCTCATATCGCTTTCCCCGAGGACGAGAACATGGAGTTCGATTTTGCCACGCTTGTGGAGCGTCGCCACCCTGAGGGCGGCTGGTCCTCCCAGAAATGGCACCGCTACGGTGACGACACGCTGCCGCTGTGGGTGGCCGACATGGACTTTCGCTCGCCGCCGGAGGTTGTCGTGGCGCTGCATAAGCGGGTCGATCATGCGGTCTTCGGCTACGGCACGGTGCCTGCCAGCCTGGCCCGGGTGATGGGCGAATGGAGCCGGCGCGAGTATAGCTGGGCGATCGAGCCCGAGTGGCAGCTGTGGCTGCCCGGCGTGGTGCCGGCCCTGCACCTGGCCAGCCTGGCCCTGACCGAGCCTGGGGAGGGCGTGTTGACCGTCACGCCCATCTACCCGCCGTTCCTCAAGGTGGCCGAACGCACCGGCCGCCTGGCCCAGCAGGCCCCGCTGGCCGAGCCCACCGCCCCTGGGGAGCCGTGGCGGCTCGACCTCGAGGCGCTGGAAGCGGCCATCACCCCCGAGACGCGCCTCCTGCTGTGGTGCCAGCCGCACAATCCCACCGGCAGGGCCTGGAGCCAGGAGGAGCTGGCCGGCCTGGCGGCGCTGGTGGAGCGCCACGACCTGCTGGTGGTCTCCGACGAGCTGCACTGCGACCTGCTGCTCGACGAGGATGCGGTGCACCGGCCGCTGGCGGCGGCGTTCCCGGCCCTGGCGGCGCGCATCATCACCCTGTGGGCGCCGTCCAAGACCTTCAACCTTGCCGGCCTCACCGCCGCCTGTGCGGTGATCCCGGATGCCGCGCTGCGTGCGCGCTTCGCCGCGGCGGCGCGCGGGCTGCTGCCCGACGTCAACGTACTGGGACTGGTCGCGGCCGAGGCCGCCTATGCCCATGGCGACCCGTGGCGACAGGCATTGCTCGACGTACTGCGAGGGCATCGCCAGCGTCTTGTCGAGCATGTGGCCGGCTGGCCAGGAGTGGCCATGAGCGCTCCGCAGGCGACCTACCTGGCCTGGCTCGACCTGCGGCGGGCCGAGGGGCTCGCCCATGCCTCGGGTTCGCCCCAGCAGGCGCTGCTCGAGGCGGCGAAGGTGGCGCTCTCCGATGGTGCCGACTTCGGCCGGCCGGGCTTCGTGCGGCTCAACTTCGGCACCACGGCAGCCCAGCTCGACGAGGCGCTGAGGCGCCTGGATGGCGTGCTGAAGGGCTGAGGCAGGAGGGAGGGCGGCCGCGGGCCGCCCGGCAGAGCTCGATGGGAACGTATCAGTAGAGCAACGTGAACAGCTTGCGGCGATACGTCACGGTGAGCGGATGGTCGGCTCCCAGGGCGTCGAAGACGCGCAGCAGCGTCAGGCGCGCGGCGTCGTCGCCATAGGCGCGATCCTTGCGCATCAGGGCCAGCAGGCCCTCCAGCCCGGTTTCGTAGTCGCCGTCGGCAACCTGGCGCAGGGCGCGCTTGAACTGGGCCTCGCTGTCGTCGCGGCCGGCCAGGGCGGCCAGGTCCTCGTCGCTGGGCGCCTCCTTGCGAAACTCGATGCTGGCACGTACGCCGCGAGCCGCGGCGGCATCCCGCTCCTCGGGGGGCAGGTTGTCGAGCAGCGCCAGCGCCTCAGGGCTGCGTTCTTCGGCGACCAGCGCCCGAGCCAGCTCCACCTGGTAGGGATAGTGCTCGGGATTCTGCTGCACCAATTCCTCATAGAGGGCGCGGGCGGTGGCGGCGTCGCCCTGGGCCAAGGCCTCGGCGGCCTGCTCCTCGGGGCTGGCCGAGGCGCCCTCGGGCGCGGGGAAGTAGCGCCCCAGCCATTCGCGCAGCTCCTTTTCGGGCAGTGCGCCCTGGAAATGGTCGACCAGGCCGCCTTGGCTGATCAGCTTGACGTCCGGCACCGAGCGTACGCCGAGCTGGGCAGCGATTTCCTGGTTGTCCTCGATGTTGAGCTTGGCCAGGATGAAGGCGCCGCGGTATTCACGGGTCAGCTTCTCTAGGATCGGCATCAGCACCTTGCAGGGCTGGCACCAAGGCGCCCAGCAGTCGAGCAGCACGGGCACCTGCATGGAAAACTCCAGCAGCTGCTGGATGTTGTTGCGGTCGACGTCAATGATCAGCTGGTCATCGCCCGGTGCCGCTTGCTGCGAAGAAAGGGAGGCGTCCGGGGATGCCGGGGGCGCCGACAGTGGGGCGCCGCTGCGAGGGTCGACGATGGCCATGAGCAAACCTTTTCCAAGAGAGATGTCTTCGCAAGATGCGGGCCCCGGCGCCAGGAATCAAGGGGGCGTGCGAGCGCGCTTCGGTCCCGGCGAGCGCAGCATCGTCGGGTGCGCTGTGGTAGTCTCCTGTTCGTCAGAACATGAGGATACCTCGATGGCGACATACCGGCTCAATCCCACCAGCGACCTGATCGATAATCCTTCGCCCCGCTGCGCCTGCATGCTGGTGCTGGATACCTCCGCGTCGATGTTTGGCCAGCCGATCCAGGAGCTCAATGCCGGTGTGCAAGCCTTTATCGCGGCGATCAAGGAGGACGAAATGGCTGCCTGCTCCGTGGAGCTGGGGGTCATCACCGCGGGCGGCAAGGTTACCGAGCAGCTGCCCTTCACCACTGCCATGCATATCTCGCAGTGCCGCCAGTTCGTCGCTTCCGGGCTGACCCCGCTGGGCGCGGCCATGGAGCTGGCGCTGGATCGGCTCGAAGAGCGCACTGCCGCCTATCGCAAGGCGGGCGTGGCCTATTATCAGCCCTGGCTCGTGGTGATCAGCGACGGCGTGCCGACCGACGAGTGGCAGGTGGTTTCCGCACGGGCGCGAACCCTGGCCCAGCAGCGCAAGCTGGTGGTGATGCCGGTGGGGGTCGAAGAGGCGGATCTCGAGGCGCTCGGCGCCTTTTCCACCCGCCCGGCCAAGCGGCTCGAGGGCCTCAAGTTCCGGGAGTTTTTCCTCTGGCTCTCTGCCAGCATGAGCCGGGTGTCGGCCTCCTCGTCGACCACCGACCAGGTCAAGCTGCCGCCCACCGATAGCTGGGACAGCATCTGACCCCATGGCCCGGCGCGGAAGGGGCGGCAGGATGGCCAATGAAGGACCCGGCTCGCCGCGCGAGCCCAACGAGAGAGAGACGACCGTGCAGGGACGGATGGTGACCGATTCGCTGGGCAAGATGCGCCGCCTGGGCAAGCGGCTGGAGCGAGGCGGCGAAGGCGAGATCTATGCCTTGCTCGATCGCCCTGATGTGATCGTCAAGTGGTACTACCCCGACGTGCTCAAGAAGCACGGCAGCGAGCTGCATCGCAAGGTCGAGGCGATGCGCGTGTTGCGCGATACCCAGATGACCAAGGACGTGTGCTGGCCGCTGATTCGGGTCTTCGACGAGCGCCGGCGCTGGATCGGCTTTGCCATGTATCGCGCCCAGGGCGTCAAGATGAGCTACCTGGCCCACGCGCTGCTTTACCAGCGCTACTTCCCGGGGCTGGATCGCCGCCAGGTCGTGGGTTATCTGCTGCGCCTCATCGAGATCATTCAGCAGCTGCATCGGGCCGGTGTCTGCATCGGCGACTACAATCTCAACAATATTTTCTGTGTACCGGGCACCCAGCAGGTGACGCTGATCGATTGCGACAGCTACCAGCTGCGCGTGGGCGGCACCTTCTACCCCTGCCCGGTCGGCAGTCCCGACATGACGCCCAAGGAGCATCAGGGCGTGGCCTTCCGCAAGATCGTCCGGACCCCGGGCAGCGAGGCCTTCTCGCTGGCCATCGTGCTGTTCAAGTGCCTGATGCTGGGGCGTCATCCCTACGACATCGTGGGCGGCGACGATCCGGTGCGCAACCTGCGACGCGGCCGCTTCGCCTATGGGCGCGGCCAGCGCGACGTGCCGCAGGGTGTATGGTACGAGCTGTGGAGCGACCTGCCCGAAAGCCTGCGCGAGATGTTCACCACCACCTTCACCGAGGGCGCCGATACGCCCGGTCGCCGGGCGACGCTGGCCCAATGGCATGAGGCGCTGAGCGACTACCAGGATGCCATGGTGCAAGGACTGGTTGCCGCTCGTCTGGCAACCCCCGGCACGCTCAATCGGGGACAGGTGGCGAATGGACGCTGAATTACCGTGTTGGCCGAATGCCACCGCCGCGGCGTGGACGCGTCTGGCGGTGGCCGTGCCGGGCCTGGCGCATCTCGAGCGGAATCCGCCGCTCCCCTGCCAGGATGCCGCCGACGCCGTCGTTCAGCCCCGCCCGGCCTTGGTGGTGGCCGACGGCGCCGGCAGTTCCCCCGCCTCCGATCTGGGTGCCAAAGCGGCGGTAACCGCCACGCGACGCCTGCTGGCGACCCTGGAGAGCCAGCTGGCGCCGCTGCTCGATGCTGTGCCGTCGCCTGCTGACGATGAGCTGCGGCATTTCGCGCTGCTGCTGGTCAAGCATGCCAAGGGAGTGCTGGAGGATCTGGCCGCCGAGCACCACCGCGCCGTGCGTGACCTGCGCTGCACGCTGCTGGTAGTGGTCGTAGGTCAGGCCCGCCTGCTGTGGCTCAAGGTCGGCGATGGGGCGCTGGTGGTCGAGGAGGCCGTGGCGGGCGAGGCACCGGAAGGCGGCGAGCCTGAGCTGGCACCTAGGCTTAGTGTGCTGGGCGAGCCTGGCCGGGGTGAGTTTGCCAACCAGACCCGCTTCGTTGACGAGTGGCTCGAGCTGGATCACGTGCAGTCGGGCGCGCTGGCCGTGGCGCGTCTCACCGGGGTGGCGGCGATGACCGACGGTGCGGCGGAAAAGCTTGTAGCCCACGATGGCCGGCAGGTGTCGGGGCAGCTCAGCCTGTGGCTGGGGCAGCTGCGGCAAGGGGCGTTGCGCCAGCGCGACCTGGTCAGGCGGCTCTACGACGAGGCCTTCTGTCGCGGCACCAGCGGTGACGACCGTAGCCTGGCGCTGTTGGCCAGGGAGCTGGAAGGGCCAGGCCGCTGATCGGCTGGCGGCATGGCCTGGTTCGCCGCCTCAGCCGTTCTCCTGATCGGTGAAGCATGATAACGTCGAGCTAAGGGTGATTTGTTTCCACGGGGAGTTCCGCCTACGTGCCGGCTTCACTATGATGCGGCCTGCGCGAAAGGGTCGGTCGCAGGGCACGAGCATGAGAAGATTAAACGCAGGCACAACAAAAAACCGAGGCATTTGCCTCGGTTCTTAAAAACTTGGTAGCGGGGGCCGGATTTGAACCGACGACCTTCGGGTTATGAGCCCGACGAGCTACCAGACTGCTCCACCCCGCATCAACGTGGCCTTATTCTACAGTTTAGCGCGGCGATGTCAAGGCGCTGTCGGCATGCGCTGACGCTACGGAAGTCCATTATGATAAAGGATGGGTTGAAGGGTTCCTCGGCAAGCAGCATTCTGTTGCGGCCTGGCCTTAGCTCAGGTCAAGCGGCAAGTACTAAAAAAGTGTCGAATCAGGGAGGTGGACAATGACTCAACAAGCACCCGTAGCATGGGTTACTGGCGGAACCGGTGGCATTGGGTCGGCAATTTGCCGTGCGCTGGCTTCTGCGGGCTACCATGTGGTGGCTGGCTATCACAATCCGGAGAAAGCCAAGACCTGGCTGGAGTCCCAGCAGGCGGAAGGGTTCAACACTATTTCCCTCTCGGGAGTCGACCTCACCAGCTACGAGGCGTGTGAGAAGGGCGTCAAGGAGATCGAGGCGGCGCACGGCCCGATCAGCGTGCTGGTCAACTGCGCCGGCATCACGCGTGACGGCACCATGAAGAAGATGACCCCGGATCAGTGGAACGAGGTCATCGATACCAACCTCAACACGGTGTTCAACACTTGCCGTAGCGTCATCGACGGCATGCTTGAGCAGCGCTACGGGCGAATCATCAATATTTCCTCCATCAACGGTCGCAAGGGTCAGTTTGGCCAGGTCAACTACTCTGCGGCCAAGGCGGGCATGCACGGGCTGACCATGGCGCTGGCCCAGGAGACGGCCACCAAGGGCATCACCGTCAACACCGTGTCGCCGGGCTATATCGCCACCGACATGATCATGAAGATTCCGGAAAACGTGCGCGAAGCGATTCGCGAGACCATCCCGGTCAAGCGCTACGGCACCCCCGAAGAGGTGGCGCGGCTGGTGGTGTTCCTGGCCGACAAGGAGGCAGGCTTCATCACCGGGGCCAACATTGATATCAACGGCGGCCAGTTCATGGGGTGACAGAGCCCTGAGCACGAGACGGGAGGCCTGGCCTCCCGTTTTGGTTTATCCCTCATGCATGCTGCCTTGGCTATACCAGGCCCTAGGGAGGTGGCAGGTGGGCCAGCCGCGCCATCAGCGTGTCAAGTTCACCAACTTCCCGCTGCCACTGCTCGGCTGACACCGGGCCAATGGCCAGCAGTTTGCACAGTACGCTTCGCACCTCTTCAGCGCGGCTCATTTCCTGCCCCAGCCCTTCGTTGAGCCGCTCGACCTGAATGGCCAGGCGCAGGGGCTCGTCCTGTTGACTGACCGGGCCCATGGCCAGTACGGCCAGGTGCACGCGTAACCTAGCCAATTGTTCTTCAACTTCATCGGCCGAGGGCGGATGGCGGCGTGCGGCGTTGCGCTGCTCATGGGCGCGGTGAATGTCCGCCGGCAGCGTCCACTGCGGTTCGGGGACGACGTTTTCGCCCTCTCCGGTGGCATACAGCCTGGCGTCGGCCTCCAGGTGGGCATTGAGCAGCGGGCGACAGGCTTGCCAGCGCTGCACCTCCTCTACCACGGCAAGGCGGGCCAGCCGTTCGCGGCGGCTGCGTACGATGCCGCTCCAGCGTCGCCGCATGCCTTCCGTGCGGCGGCCCGAGGGCAGCGGTTCCAGGCTGGCGGCCTGGTCGACGGCCCTTTCGAGTACCTGCGCATCGGCATGACGCACGGGCTGCCAGGCGTCCAACTGGTCGATCAGTGCCTGCATGTCATCCAGCCGCTTCCGTGCGCGCTGGTTGCGGTCGTCGCGCTGCGCTTCGCGCACGGCAAAGATCTGGTCGCATACATTACGGAATTCACGCCATAGTGCCTGCTCCTCGCCCCGCGGAGCGCGGCCATGCTCGCGCCACTGCTGCTGCAGGGCTTTGGCGCGCTCGGCCTGCTGCTCCGGTGCCAGGGCTGACTCCAGCAGGGCGCGAGCCTGGTCGATCAGCGCCTGCTTGGCATCGGCAACCGCCTTGGCCCGCTGGTCGATCAGCGCCTGCAGGGCATAGCGGATGCGGCCGAAGCGTCGGCCGATAGCCTGGGCCTGTTCGCGAGGCACGGGCGAGTGGCGGCGCCACTCCTCACGGGCGTGGTCGCGGATCCGGCGCAGTGCATCGGGGTCGGCGTCCGCGGCGGGGCTGTCGAGCAGGGCTTCGAGCTGCTCGCAAAGCGCAGTTCGGGCCTCGAGGTTGTGCTGCCGCTCGGTGACCTGGCGTTCGCGCCAGGAGGCGAGGCGCTCGTGAACCTGGTCGGAGCCGCTGCGAAAGCGCTCCGACAGCTCGCGGGTTGCCGCGGCATCGCCCAGCGCCTTCCAGTCGCGCACCAGCTGGCGGTGCCAGCGGTCAAGCTCGGCCTCCGTCAGTTCGGCGTTGGCGGCCAGCTCCTCCATGGCTAGCGCCAGCTGCTCGCGCTTGGGACCGGCAACGAAGCCGCGCCAGTCGCGTAGTTCGGCAAGCCTGGCGCCAAGCCGTTTGAGGGTGGCCTGGTGAGGGACAAGCTGTGCCTCGGGCAGGCGCTCGGCACGGTGACGCAGGCTCTGGTAGAGCCGGCTGGCGCTCTTGAACGCGCCGCGCTCAAGCAACTGCTCGAGCCGGGCAATATCGATGACCAGACGCTCCAGTAGCGACGCCAGGTCGGCCGGCTCGCTGGTGGCCGGGGCGCTGGCTTCACCCAAGGCGCGCCGGCAACGGGCGAGAAGCGGCGCGGGGGGCAGGTTGTCGGGCCAGCGGCAGGCCTCGATACCGGCTGCCAGGCGTTCATGATCGCGGGCCTCTAGGGCCTGCTCGAGCTCATCGATCTGTGCGCTGAAGCGCTCCCAGGCGGCGAGAATGCGGTCGTAGTCGGCCAGCACCGTGTCGTAGCGCTGGCGCAGCGTCTCGTCGGCCACATGAAGGTCGGAGAGCGCCTGCCAGCGGTTGGCCAGCAGCAGCTTCTGCGCGCGCAGGCTGGCGATGTCCTGGCCGGTCAACTGATCGCCGTTGGGCAGGCTGCCGAGGCTCTCTTCCAGGGCATCGAGCAGGGCGGCGCGCGCCTCGGTGGCGCGGGCATGGCGGCGCGCGTCTTCCGCCTGCGCCTGTTCGCGCGCCTCGTGGTCGGACAGCGTCTTGCGGCAGCGCTGTTCGGCATCGTGGAAACGCCGCTCCTGCTCGGCTTCGGGCAGGTCGCTCAGCGTCTCCCACTCGCGTACCAGGTGGCGGTAGCGACCGCCGTAAAGAGGCTCCCAGGGGGCATTGGCGTGGGCCTCGAGCTTGCCCAACAGCGCTTCTCGCCGCTCCCGTGCGGCAATCAGCGAGGCGGCGTCGGCGCGCAAGCGGTTGAGCCGCTCGCGGGCCTGACGCATTACCTGGCGGTCGCGCCTGGCGCGGCCGGCCAGGGCCTGCAGCCCTGCCTCGCTGGCAACCCGGGCGGCGGCGGCGTGGCGCACCGCGGCGATGCCGTTTTCGCAGGCTTGGTGAATCAGGTCCGACTCTTCGTGCAGGCCGGCCAGCGCCGCCAGGCGCAGCTGCTGGTTGTCGCCCTCGAGTGCGATCGTCATCAGCAGGTCGCGGTGCGGGAGGCGCGCCACCCAGTCGATGCGCTGGGCCAAGGCCAGCGCACCCGCCTTGCCGGTGAGCAGGGCGGCCAGGCGGTGCTGGAGTTCCGGGTTGTCCGGCTGCTGCGTCAACAAAGGCAGCAGTGGCGCCGGATCGTCGAAGCGCATCAGTGCGGCCTGGCGTACGCTGGGAGTGTCGTCCAGGCACAGTGCCGCGAGCGCCCGGCGCTGGTCCGGATGGGTCGGGTCGAGCCGGCTGACGGCCTGCAGGCGTACCTGGGCATCGCGGTGTTGCCAGCGTGGGGCAAGGAAGCGTTGAAGGAATCCTGGCATGGGGCATCCTGAAGAAGGTGCAGGCAGGCCTGCATGAGCCGTATTCGCAGCAGTGCGCTGTCGAGTCGGCGTCTTTATTGATGTGACTTATCTAAGCATGCGCCGGTGGGATCGCAAAGCCCACCGAGCGGGGTGTAGCGAAACCGCGACCATTCAAGTCAACGCCCTATGGCCGTATCATCAGTTGCAGGGGTGCTGGGAGTCGCTTAGCTTAATGCCACGACCCGACAACACCCGAGTGGAGTCCGGCAATGAGCCTCAAAGTGGACAAGGCAAGCATGGCATTCACCTTCAAGGGCGGTATGCTGCCGATGACGGTCATGGAGCTGACCAGCGCGGACCCCGAGCGCATCCGTGACCAGCTCGCCGGCAAGCTCAACCAATCCCCCGCCTTTTTTCAGCACACCCCCGTGGTTCTCAGCGTCGAGAAGCTGGATGAACCTCACCTGTCACTTGAGCGGATCTGTGCCGTCTGTCGTGCGCACAAGCTGCTGCCGGTGGCCGTACGAGGCGGCGCCGAGCCGGTCAAGCAGTCGGCCTGGGCGCTGGGCCTGGGCTGGTTTCCCCCCGCCGACGGAGCGCGCAGCCGTACCCTGGAGGAAGTGCCAACGAGCGACATGCCCGAGGAATCGCCCGCCGCGGCGGCGCCCCAGGCCGAAGCCGGGGCCGGGCGCATCTACCGCGGTACCGTGCGCTCGGGCCAGCAGGTGTCGGCGCCCGAGGGCGACCTGGTGATCATCGGCGCCGTCAACGCCGGTGCCGAGGTGCTGGCGGCCGGTAGCGTCCATGTCTACGGCGCGCTGCGCGGGCGTGCCCTGGCGGGCATCCACGGCGACACCCGGGCGGGTATCTTCTGTCGCGAGCTGCGCGCCGAGCTGCTGTCGGTGGCGGGCAACTACAAGCGCCTCGAGGACATCGACCCGCAGCTGCTGGGCACCTCCGTACAGGTCATACTGAGCGATGCGCAGCTGGGAATCACGGCCTTGGACTAGTCGGCAGGGGTGAATGCCGCACGATTTTTTGCATACAACGTTATCCAGAGGAAGGCACAACTTGGCCAAGATAATCGTAGTGACCTCAGGCAAGGGTGGGGTTGGCAAGACGACCAGTGCAGCGGCCATCGCCACAGGCCTGGCCCTGCGCGGCAACAAGACCGTGGTGATCGACTTCGATGTAGGCCTGCGCAACCTCGACCTGATCATGGGCTGCGAACGCCGCGTGGTCTATGACCTGGTCAACGTGATCCAGGGCGAGGCGGGGCTCAACCAGGCGCTGATCCGCGACAAGCGGGTCGATAACCTGCACATCCTGCCGGCGTCCCAGACCCGCGACAAGGATGCGCTGAGTTCCGAAGGGGTGGAGAAAATCCTCGAGACCCTGAGCAAGGATTTCGACTTCATCATCTGCGATTCCCCTGCCGGCATCGAGCGCGGTGCGCAGCTGGCGATGTACTTCGCCGACGAAGCGATCGTGGTCACCAACCCCGAAGTGTCGTCGGTGCGCGACTCGGACCGCATCCTGGGGCTGCTGGCCTCCAAGACGCGTCGGGCCGAGCGCGGCGAGGATCCGATCAAGGAGCATCTGCTGATCACCCGCTACAACGCCGCTCGTGTCGACGACGGCGACATGCTCAACCTGGCGGATATCCGCGAGATCCTGGCGATCGACCTGATCGGCCTGATCCCGGAGTCCGAGGCGGTGCTGCGCGCCTCGAACCAGGGGGTGCCGGTCACCCACGACGAAAGAAGCGATGCGGGTCAGGCCTACGTCGATACGGTGTCGCGCCTGCTGGGCGAGGACGTACCGCTGCGTTTCCACGAGGTTCAGAAGAAGAGCCTGCTGAGCCGCATGTTCGGAGGAGGTCGCCGGTGAGATTGCTGGAATTCCTGAAGCGAGAGCGCAAGAAGTCCGCGTCGGTCGCCAAGGAGCGGCTCCAGATCATCGTCGCGCATCAGCGTAGCCAGCGAGGCCAGCCGGACTACATGCCGATGCTGGAGAAGGAGCTGCTGGAGGTGATCCGTCGCTACGTGCAGGTGGACGATGATGCGATCAACATCAGCCTGGACAGTGAGGACAACTGCTCGGTGCTCGAGCTCAACGTCACCCTGCCGCGCAGCTGAGCCGTCCGCGGGGCTGTGCTAGGCTGTGCCATCCAGCGACGCAGGCAGGAGACCCCGCGCTCATGGCGAAGCCCGATGCCGCCCCGATGACCTTTCTGTGGCATGACTACGAGACCTTCGGCGCCGATCCCCGGCGCGACAGGCCCTCGCAGTTTGCCGCCATACGCACCGATGCCGATTTCAACGAGGTCGGCGAGCCGGTCGAGCTGTTCTGCAAGCCGGCCGACGACTTTCTGCCGCACCCGCAGGCCTGCCTGATCACCGGCATCACGCCGCAGCAGGCGCGCCGCCGGGGGTTGCCGGAGGCCGAGTTTGCCGGGCGCATCCACGCGCTGATGAGCGAACCGGGCACCTGTGCGCTGGGCTACAACACGCTGCGCTTCGACGACGAGGTCAGCCGCTGCCTGTTTTATCGCAATCTGCTCGATCCCTACTCGCGCGAGTGGCAGAACGGCAACTCCCGCTGGGACCTGATTGACGCGGTACGCACCTTCCATGCCCTGCGTCCGTCCGGCATCGCGTGGCCCTCGCGCGAGGACGGCTCGCCCAGCTTCCGTCTCGAACACCTGACCGCCGCCAACGGCATCGCCCATGAAGGTGCTCACGATGCCGTGGCCGATGTGCGCGCCACCATTGGGTTGGCGCGCTTGCTGCGCGAGCGTAACCCCAAGCTCTTCGATCACCTGCTGGCGCTGCGCAGCAAGCGCGAGGTGGCCCGCCGGCTGGATGTGCTGGGGCGCAAGCCGGTGCTGCACGTGTCGCGGCGCTATCCGGCCAGCCGCGGCTGCAGCGCGCTGGTGATGCCGCTGGCGGAACACCCCACCAACCCCAACGGCGTCATCGTCTACGATCTCTCGGTGGCGCCAGAGGCGCTGCTCGGGCTCGACGTGGCGCAGATTCGCCAGCGCGTCTTCGTCAGCAGCGACGACCTGGCTGAAGGCGAGGTACGTATTCCGCTCAAGGTCATCCATATCAACCGCAGCCCGGTGGTGCTGCCGGCCTCGGCGCTGAAGGATGTGGAAGGGCCGAGACGGGGGGAGTACGGCGAGATCGTCGCGCGCCTGGGGCTGGATATCGACGCCTGCCGGCGCCACTGGAAGCAGCTGGCGGCCGACCCGGCGGCGGCACGCAAGGCGGCCGAGGTCTTTGCCCAGCCACCGCCCGACACGCCCCGTGACCCGGACCTGATGCTCTACAGCGGAGGGTTCTTCTCGCCGGCCGACCGTCAACAGATGCAGCGCGTGCGCGAAGCGTCGCCGTGGGACCTGGTCGACGCCCGTTTCGCCTTCCAGGATCCGCGCCTGGAGGAGATGCTGTTCCGTTTCCGTGCGCGCAATTACCCCGATACGCTCAGCAGCGAAGAGCAGGCGCGCTGGGAGGGCTACCGCTGGGAGCGCATGAACGACGCCGCGGTGGCCGGCTTCACGCTGAAGGATTTCGCACGGGAGATCGAGCGACTCAACCAGGCCACGCTGAGCGACCGTGATCGCCAGGTGCTGGAGGAGCTGGTCATGCATGTGGAGAGCATCATGCCGGCCCAGGCCTTCGGCTGAGACGAGGCGGCACGCCGCCCGTTCATGACAACGCCCGGTCAGCGTGAGCTGACCGGGCGTTGTCATCGTGGGCCGCTCAGTCGTCGGCTTCGGGCAGCGGCGCCAGGTGCTGGGTCAGGGCGGCCACGTCGCTGGGCGCATCGCCCGGGTCGAAGGTCACGTTGAGTACGGCCCCTTCGCGCAATGTGAGCCATGCCTGGCGCAGGTCATCGGCGCCGACCCCGAGCAGCCGCTCTGCCAGGCGCTCGCGGCGGTTGAACGCGGTATCGCCGAAGGAGAGCGCGCGCCACAGCCGGTTGGTGAGCCCGGGCAGGCTGGTATCGCGCTGCAGCAGGTTGTCGTGAACTGCCTGGCGATAGGGGGTGAGCTCGGCATCTTCCATCTGCATCAGGCGGGCTTCGAACGTATCCAGAAAGGCGTCGATATGCGCCTGCAGCGTGTCGCTGTCGGTGTCCGGCGACTGTACCAGCAGGCTCAGTCCGGGGGCGTCGAGCATGGGCGAGTAGCCAGCACTGACCACGTAGCCCAACTGCTGTTCGGTGCGCAGGCGCTGGTAGAAGGGCGTATCGATCACCTGGCCGAGTACGGCCAGGCGCGCCTGGCTCTCCAGCGAGCGATCCGCCCCCTGCAGGTAGCGCAGCACCAGCGACTCTTCGCGGCTGGTCACCGGGCGCAGCGGAGGCAGCTCGCCCTCGATGCGCAGCGGCGTCAGGTCGGGGATCTGGTTTGCGGTCAGCGTAGGCTGCAGCTGCTCGACCACCCGTTGCCCCTCGCGCAAGGCGAGTTCGGCCTCGAGGTTGCCGACGGCCATGGCCTGCACGCGCAGCTCGGCCAGGAACGCTTCGCGGAAGTCACGCAGATCGTCGGCGTGTAGCTCGCGGCTGGCCTCCAGCAGACTGGCGGCCGGCCACTGGGGGCGCATCAAGGCTTCGGCCAGGGTGCGGTGCCCCTGGCGAAACAGTGCGGCCTGGGGGGCGTTGCGCCACTCGCGCTGCAACCGATAGAGCACCCGCGCGAAGCTCTCGTCGTCGATCTCGCCCTGCTGCAGCTGCTCCAGGGTGCGCTGCATCACCTGTGCCTGCCGATCCCGCCAGCCGCCGAACGCGAGCGTGATGCCTCGCGCATGGGGGTAGGCTTCGATGTGGTGCCCGGCGAGGCGGGCGGCATAGAGCTCCTCGTTGAGGCTGTCATCGAGCCAGCCGGCCAGCAGGTGCGCGAGTACGGCCTGGTGCGGTGCTGAGCTGGTCGAGGGGTTCTGCAGGCTGATGCGCCACTCCACCTTGGGGGTGTTGAAGCGGCTATCGGCCATGTGCCAAAGCTCATAGCCGGGCGCTTCGGCTAGTTGGGCGGGTCGCTCGTCCTGTACGGCAAGCAGCGTCAGGTCGTCGGCAATGAAGGGGTTGGGGGGCGGCAGGGACAACCCGGCCAGCGGCTCGGCGGGCTGTGGGCGCTGTGCCGTGACGTCCTGCCAGGGGGTATGGAACCACGGCGAGGTCTGGTCGGCCTCGACGTCGGGCGCGCTGTAGAGGCGCAGCAGGTTGTCGGGGCGCAGCGGCTCCAGATAGCGTTCGATCAGCTCGCGGTCGAAGCCGTCCATGCGGTAGGCGGCGTACTGCACGTCCTCCACCGGGAAGCGAGCCAGGTTCATGGCCAGGCGCATGGCGCCCTGCAGCGGCGAGCCCTGCTGCTGGAAGCGAAACTGCTGTTCGGCCAGGCGAGCCTGCTCGTCGTAGCGCCAGGCCTCGAGGCCCTCGGCGCGAATCTGCTCGATGGCTGCGAACAGGGTGGCCTCGATCTCATCGAGGCGCTCGGCGCCGGCGGGGGTGAGGCTGACATTGATGCTGAACAGGGCGTGGCGTTCGTCGCCGCGCGCGATGCCGGCAGACAGGCCGTCGGCGTAGCCGGCCTCGCGCAGTACCGCCAGCAGGCTGCCTTCCCCTTCGTGCCCCAGCAGGTTGGCCAGGTAGTCGGCCGGCTTATGGCGGTAGTCCTGGATCGGATCGGGTACCGGAAACAGGAAGCGCACATGGCGGCTGTCCTGCACCGACTGCATTTCCAGGTAGCGCGGCAGGCTGCCGTCGCGCACCAGCGGGGCGTCAATGACGGGCCGCTCCAGGCCGCGGTCGGCGATATCGGCGAAGCGTTCCACGACCAGGGTTTCCAGTGTATCCAACGGCTGCGGGCCGATCACGGCAAGGTGCATGACGTTGGCATCGTAATAGCGCTGGTAGAAGTCGATGACCCGATCGCGCAGGGAGGGCTCCTCTTCGGGCGGGTTGGCCAGCGTGTCGCGGCTGCCCACAGAGAAGCCGGTAGTGGGGTTGTCGGGATTGAGCACCTGGTTGAGCACGTCGTTCTCGCGGCGCCCGTCGTCGCGAATGCGTGCCATGTATTCCGAATGGACGATGTTGCGCTCGCTTTCCAGCTGGTCGGGGTTGAACAGCGGGGTCAGGAAGAACTGGCTGAAGCGATCCAGTGCGCCGGACAGGGCTTCGGGCTCGATGTCGAAGAAGTAGTTGGTGTCCTGGGGTGCGGTGAAGGCGTTGTGGCTGCCGCCGTGGCGGCGAATAAAGCCCTGGTACGCCTCGGCCTCGGGGAATGGCTCGGTGCCGAGGAACAGCATGTGCTCGAGGAAATGTGCCAGGCCGGCCAGGTCGTCCGGATCCTGGGCGCTGCCCACGCCTACGTTCATCGAGGCGGCCGCGCGGTCGGCCTGCGGGTCGCTGACCAGCAGTGCGGCAAGCCCATTATCCAGCTGCAGCACGCGATACTCGCGGGCGTCATGGGGGCTGGTGCGCGGGGAGATAATCGCATCGATGGCCGGGTCGGCTCGGCCCTGGGGGGCGTCGTCGGGCTGGGCGACAGCCGGCAGCGCGGCGACCAGGAGCAGCCCGGCCAGCAGCCGGCTGCCGTAGCGGAACGGGGGAGGGGCGAGCATGGGCATCATGTCTCCTTTTCACTGCTTCGCAGCATGGGGCCGGTGGGGTGGGCGCAGCCGGGGTCCTGGTGCCTGGGATCGTTGACCCTTCTTGATACCGGAAAGGCGCCCAACAGTTCCCTGGCGGCTGGCTGCAGCAGGGCCCGGATGGGCGCCATCGGCGCCTGGGGGTCGAGCCAGCGGCCGGCGTCTTCGGGGCCGATGACAGCCGGCAGGCGATCGCTGAGCGGTGCGAGCAGGGCATTGGTGGGAACGGTGATCAGCGCCAGGGAGTCGGTGTGCTCATGCAGGGTGGTATGGAAACGGCACCATAGGCCGGCCAGCAGCAGAGGGCCGCGGTCGATACGGGTGACCAGGAAGGGCTGCTTGAAGCGGGGCTGCGACTTCCAGACGTAGATACCGCCCACCGGAACCAGGCAGCGGCGGGCCGTGAAGGCCTCGTGGAACATCGGGCGCGACTCCAGCGACTCCGCCCTGGCGCAGTGTGGGGCGTGATCGAGCACGCCGAGCCAGGGCGGCGTGAGCCCCCAGAAGGCGCGGGACAGGCGCGGGCTGCCGGCCTCCATGCGGATATGCGAGAGCATTCGCCGAGGCGAGAGGTTGACGCCGGTCAGCAGCGGCAGCTCGACCGTTAGCTGCGGCAGCAGCCTGTCCACCGGCAGCGAAGGGATGTAGAGACGACCGGCCATAGGGTCTCCAAGTTCGGGTTGGCGCCAGGGTAGCCAAGTCAAGGATTGCTGAACAAGTCAAGATTTGCTGAAAAGGGCGCAGTGGAATGGTCGAAAACAGTGTTCGATGTGCGCTATCCTATGCTGCCGGGCCTGATCTGGCTCGTATCCACTTCCCCGTGAGGAATGTCATGGCTCGTCCCCGACAGCATGTGCCCGAAGCGCTCCATGCCCAGGTCATGGCGGCCTGCGATGCCTGGCTGCAGGACAGGCCCGCGCATGCATTGTCGCTGCGTGCCCTGGCACGTGAAGTGGGCTGTGCTCCCAGCACGCTGCTCAAGCTGTATGGCAGCTTCGGCAACCTGCTGCAGCATGCCAACATCGAAACCCTGGCACGGCTGCGAACGGTGGTGGAGCCACTGACCGAGGGCACCCTGCCCGAGCGCCAGCTGCGGGCGCTGGCGCTGGCCTATTGGCAATTTGCCCAGCGCGAGCCGTTCCGCTGGCAGCTGCTGTTCGACTACCCCCTGGCGCAGGAGGGCGAGCTCGACCAGCGCCAGACCGACATGATCGAAGCGCTGTTCCTGCGCGTCGAGACCAGCCTCAAGCAGTATCAGCCGGCGCTGGGTGACCTCGAAGCCCGACGGCTGGGGCGTACCCTGTGGGGCAGCGTACACGGCCTGGTTCAGCTCGGCCTCAACGAACGGCTCGGCTACTGGCAGGGCCAGCAGCTGGAAGTCCCTGAACTGCTCGAACAGTTGCTGTCCACCATCCTCGATGGTCTCAGGCAGAGGTCCGATAGCGCGTGAACCTGCTGTTAGCCATCGCGTTGGGGGTCTTGGTCGCTGTCGCTGCCTGGCGCGTATGGCGCGCCCCTCGTCCTTTCATCCGTCGCCTGATCTTCCTGCTGGTGCACGCCATCTACCGGCTGCGGCTGCGCGGCTGCCAGCATATCCCGGCCACTGGGCCGGCGGTGGTGGTCTGCAACCATGTCAGCTTCATGGATGCGCTGGTGATCGGTGGGGCCAGCCCCCGCCCGCTGCGCTTCCTGATGGACCGGCCGATCTACGAGTCGCCCTGGCTCAACTGGCTGTTCCGCCTGGTGGGGGCGATCCCGGTGGAGTCCGACCGGCGCGACCCGGGCAGCGTACGCCGGGCGCTCGAAGAGGTCAGCCGCGCCCTGCGCAGCGGTGAGGTGGTGATGCTGTTCCCTGAGGGTCGCCTGACGCCGGATGGCGAGGTGCATCCCTTCCGGCGTGGGCTGGAAACGATCCTGGCCCGAGATTCGGTGCCGGTGATTCCCGCCGGTCTGGCCGGGCTTTGGGGGTCTTGGACGTCGCACTGCAACGGCCCTGCGCTGTCGTCGCGGCCGCGCCGCTTCCGAGCCCGGGTGGCGCTCCACTTCGGCAGGCCGATTCCGTCCCGGCTGGCACAGCGCGAGCGGCTGGAGGCGCATGTGCGTGCGCTCAAGGCCGATGCCGATGCCTGGGTCTATCCCATCGAGCGCGTCGAGGCGCGGCGCTGATCAGCGGCGTTGGCGCGGCACCTGCCAGCAGCGAGCCGAGGTGATCAGGTTGTCGCGCACCTCGAGGATTTCCATGCGCGTGATACCGATCTGCAGGCAGGCCGGGCCGTCCGGGAACGATTCGAGATGCTCGAGGATCAGGCCGTTGAGCGTCTTGGGTCCGTCGGTGGGCAACTGCCAGCCCAGCATGCGGTTGATATCGCGGATGTTGGCGGTGCCGTCGATCACATGGCTGCCGTCGTCCTGGCGGTGGATATCCTGCTCCTGCCCGGCCACGTCGGTGGTGAATTCGCCGACGATCTCCTCGAGAATATCCTCCAGCGTCACCAGTCCATCCACGTCACCGTATTCGTCTACCACGATGCCGATGCGCCGCTTCTGCTTCTGGAAATTGAGCAGCTGGGTATGCAGCGGCGTCGATTCCGGAATGAAGTAGGGCTCGCGAGCTTCCTGCACGATCGATGCCTTGGTCACCTCCGGGCGGGATAGGAAGCGGGCCGCGTTGCGCAGGTGCAGCATGCCGATGATGTTGTTGATGTCGCCTTTGAAGACCGGCAGGCGGGTGTGCTGGCTGGTGCGGATCTGGGTCAGGATGTCTTCCAGATCGTCGTCGAGATCGATGCCCACCACCTCGTGGCGCGGCACCATGATGTCGTTGACCGTCACGTTTTCCAGATCGAGGATCGACAGCAGCATGGCCTGGTGGCGGTGCGGGATCAGCGTGCCCGCCTCGTGCACGATGGTGCGCAGCTCGTCGCGGGTGAGGTGGTCGCCGCCGCCCTCGATGCTCTTGACCCCCAAGAGCTTCAGCAGGTTATTGGAGATCACGTTGACCAGCCAGACCAGCGGGTAGAGCAGCTTGAGCAACGGCTCGAGCGCGCGCGAGGCGGGAAAGGCAATTCGCTCGGGCTTCACCGCGGCGTAGGTCTTGGGCGTGACCTCGGCAAAGATGAGAATGGTGATGGTCAGCAGCGCGGTGGCCACCGCCGGCCCGGTGACTTCGCCGAAGAAGTGGATGGCGATGATGGTGGCGATGGACGCGGCCAGGTTGTTGACGAAGTTGTTGCCGATCAGGATCACGCCGATCAGGCGGTCGGGGCGCAGCAGGAGGCGCGAAACCCGGCGGGCGCGACTGTCGCCGCTGTTGGCCTGATGGTTCAACCGATAGCGGTTGATCGACATCATGCCGGTCTCGGAGCTGGAGAAGAAAGCGGAAAGGCAGATGAGCAGGAAAAGCAGGCCGAACAGCAATCCCAAAGGGAAGTCGTCGCTCAAGGTCGTTGCATCCTCGCTGGCGTGTCAGCCCCGTTTTTAGGGATTCGCTCCGGCAGTGTCAAGGCGACTTGCGCCTCAGGTGCGGTTCAAGATGACCTCGAGCACGAACTTGCTGCCAAAATAGGCCAGCAGCAGCACGGCGCAGCCACCCAGGGTCCAGCGCACGGCGCGCATGCCTCGCCAGCCCAGCACGTGGTGGCTGATCAGCAGGATGGCAAATATCACCCAGGCGGCCATCGACAGGATGGTCTTGTGGGCCAGGTGCTGGGCAAACATGCTCTCGACGAACAGGAAGCCGCTGAGGATGGACAGCGTGAGCAGACCCATGCCGGCCCAGATCATCTCGAATAGCAGGCGTTCCATGGTGGTCAGCGGCGGTAGGACCTGCACCATGCCGCGGATATGGTGATGGCGCAGCGCCTGGTTCTGCAGTCCCAGTAGCACCGCCTGGCAGGCGGCGATGAACAGTACGCCGAAGGCCAGCGCCGAGCTGATGGCATGCAGCGCGATGCCTGGCGTCATGCCGCCGGTGCGCTCCGGGCTCGGCAGGCCCACGGCCAGCAGCAGCGCAAGCCCGGAAAGGGGGAACAGGCCGACGGCCACGTTCAGCACCGGCTTGGCCAGGCTGACGGCAAGCAGCAGGCTGATCATGATGGCCGTGAGTACCACGGCGCTGGTGGAGAGGCCGGGCATCAGTCCCGGGCTCTGGTCGATCAGCTTCATCGCCACGGGAAGATGGAACAGCAGGCCCAGCACGCCGAGGGTGCGCACCAGGGCGGGGCGCTGCGGAACGCGGCGTGCCAGGGTGAGCCCCTGCCAGGAGGCTGCGCCCAGGTAGAGAATGAAGGCCATAAGGGCCAGAGGAAGCGCCTGCATCAGTTGTCGTCCGTGCGCCGCGGGGGCGTCTATCGCATCTCGAGGTAATGCCATCCCGAGGTAAAGGGAACCTGCCGCTGTCACTATACCCAATCCTCACGGCGTCGCACAGCCGGACCCTGGGGTGGTGCGCATGGAGACTGGCGCTCACAAGGCGTATAATTTCCCGCCAACGCAGTGCAAGTACTATTTTCTAGGCGGCCTGGTGGTGCCCTGGGGTAGAAGGCGTGCGTTTGCGTGGCGAAATGTCGCGCGCGCCCACGGCAGAACCGATTCGCAGCGGCCAAAACCGTCACTTGCTGCCCCGCTTCAGCAGCCGGAGTGCTCAATGTTCCAGAATCTTAGCGAGCGCCTTTCCCAGACGCTCAAGTCCATCAAAGGCCAGGCGCGCCTGACCGAGGACAACATCAAGGACACCCTGCGCGAGGTGCGCCGGGCCCTGCTCGAGGCCGATGTCGCCCTGCCGGTGGTCAAGGCCTTCATCGAGCGCGTGCGCGAGCGCGCCGTGGGGCAGGAAGTCTCGAAGAGCCTGTCGCCCGGGCAGCAGTTCGTCAAGATCGTCCAGCAGGAGCTCGAGGCGATCATGGGCGAGGCCAACGAAGGGCTCTCGCTCAAGGGTTCCCCGGCGGTGGTGCTGATGGCCGGCCTGCAGGGGGCGGGCAAGACCACCTCCGTGGCCAAGCTGGCGCGCTACCTGAGGGAGCGCGAGAAAAAGAAGGTGCTGGTGGTCTCCGCCGACGTCTATCGCCCGGCGGCCATCGACCAGCTTGAGACTCTGGCGAAGGAGGTTGGCGTCGACTTCTTCCCGTCGCGCTCCGACCAGAAGCCGGTGGCTATCGCCGAGGCGGCAATCAAGCACGCCAAGATCCAGTTCCACGACGTGCTGCTGGTCGACACCGCCGGCCGCCTGGCCATCGACGAGGCCATGATGGCCGAGATCGCCGAGCTGCACCGCGCCTGCCAGCCGCAGGAAACCCTGTTCGTGGTCGACGCCATGACCGGCCAGGACGCCGCCAACACGGCCAAGGCGTTCCACGAGGCGCTGCCGCTGACCGGCGTAATCCTGACCAAGGCCGACGGCGATGCCCGTGGCGGTGCCGCGCTGTCGGTGCGCCACATCACCGGCAAGCCGATCAAGTTCATGGGCGTGGGCGAGAAGGTCGATGCCCTGGAGCCCTTCCACCCGGATCGGGTGGCCTCTCGCATCCTCGGCATGGGCGACGTGCTGTCGCTGATCGAGGAGGCCGAGCGCACCGTCGACAAGAAGAAGGCCGAGCAGCTCGCCAAGAAGGTCAAGAAGGGCGAGGGCTTCGACCTCGAGGACTTCCGCGACCAGCTGCAGCAGCTCAAGAAGATGGGTGGCATGGGCGGCCTGCTCGGCAAGCTGCCGGGTATGGGCCAGATGGCCGAGCTGGCCCAGGGGCCCGGCCCGGAGAAGGAGCTGGGTAAGCTCGAGGCGCTGATCAACTCCATGACGCCCCAGGAGCGGCGCAAGCCCGAAATCATCAATGGCTCGCGCAAGCGGCGCATCGCTGCCGGTGCTGGCCTGCAGGTGCCCGATCTCAATCGCTTGCTCAAGCAGCACAAGCAGATGCAGAAGATGATGAAGAAGGCGGGCAAGAAGGGCGGCATGCAGAAGATGATGCGCGGCATGTCGGGCATGATGGGCGGCGGCGGTCCGGGAGGTCCCGGCGGCATGGGCGGGATGGGCGGCCCCGGCGGTTTCCCCTGGCGTTGAGGCGCACAGCAGCCGAGCCGGCGAGGCCCGAGAAAAGGGTTTCAAAGCGGGGCTGATTTCCGTAGAATGCTGCGTCTTCATGGCAGGACCGTGGGTTAGACCCGCCTGCACGCTGGTAAAAGAAGAACTTGTGAAAAGTAAGTGACCGAATGAAGCGAAAGCGGGTCCCTGAGGCCCGCTTTCCTGGCAGTTGCCAAGAATCTGGCCGTTCGCCGGGTCCGGCACATATCGGTATCAACGTAATCTCAACCGAAGGACAGTTAACGTCATGGTTACCATTCGTCTGGCACGTGGTGGCGCCAAGAAGCGTCCCTTCTACCACCTGACCGTGACCGATTCGCGCAATTCCCGCGATGGTCGCTTTATCGAACGCCTCGGCTTCTTCAACCCCATCGCTCGCGGTGGTGAAGAGCGCCTGCGCGTGGATCTGGACCGTATCGCTCACTGGCAGGGCCAGGGCGCGCAGATGTCCGACCGCGTCGCCGAGCTGGTCAAGGAAGCTCGCAAGCAGGCGTAAGCCTGACGCGCTGCGCTGACCTATGGCTGAACTATGAGTGTGCAGGCCGAACGCATCGAAGCGGGCGATCATGTGGTGCTGGGCAAGTTGACCAGTCCATATGGCGTCAAGGGATGGCTCAAGGTCTACTCTCACACCAGCCCGATGGAAGGCATCCTGGAGTACCCGGAATGGGTGCTCAGGCAGGGCGGGGCGCTGAGCTCGCATCGCCTGCGGCAGGGGCGTCGCCATGGCAAGGGCCTGGTGGCCTTGCTGGAGGGCGTCGACTCGCGCGAGGCGGCCGAGCAGATGGCAGGAGCCGAAGTGCTGCTGCCCAAGGAGACGCTGCCGGCGCTGCCCAAGGGTGACTATTACTGGCACCAGTTGGAAGGTCTCACGGTTGCCACGCGTGACGGCGAGATCCTGGGTCGCGTCGCGTACCTGTTCGAGACCGGCGCCAACGACGTGCTGGTCGTCAAGGGCGATCCGGAAGGTGAGCCTGCCTCCATCGACGACCGAGAGCGGCTGCTGCCGTTCCTGCCCGATGAGGTGATCGTCGAGGTCGACCTGACGGCGGGTACCATGACCGTCGACTGGGATCCGGAGTTTTGAACCACGCAGAAACGACGAGCGGTGTCGCCGAGCCGGCACTGTGGATCGGCGTGGTGTCGCTGTTTCCCGAGATGTTCGATGCCGTGACCCGGCACGGCGTCACGGGGCGGGCGGTGAGCCAGGGGCGCATTGCGCTGGAGTTCTGGAACCCCCGCGACTATGCCAGCGACCGCCACCGCACCGTGGATGACCGCCCCTACGGCGGCGGCCCGGGCATGCTGATGAAGGTCGATACGCTGCGTGCGGCCATCCATGCCGCCCGCGAGCGTGCGGCCGAGGCGACTGGCCAGCCCCCGCGCGTGATCTACCTGTCGCCCCAGGGTCGCAGGCTGGACCAGGCGGGTGCCCGGGAGCTGGCGAGCGGCCCCCCGCTGGTGGTGGTGGCCGGGCGCTACGAAGGCATCGATGAGCGGGTGGTAGAGAGCGATATCGATGAAGAATGGTCGATCGGCGACTATGTGCTGAGCGGCGGCGAGCTGCCGGCCATGGTGCTGATCGATGCCGCGGCAAGACTGGTACCCGGCGTGCTCGGGCATCACGACTCCGCGGTCGAGGACTCCTTCAACGAAGGGCTGCTGGATTGCCCGCACTATACTCGCCCCGAGGAGATCGAGGGGCGGCGGGTGCCGGATGTGCTGCTCAGCGGACATCATGGCGAGATCCGGCGCTGGCGGCTCAAGCAGTCGCTGGGGCGAACCTGGCTCAGGCGCCCCGACCTGCTCGAAGGCAGGACGTTGGATGCCGAGCAGCAGACGCTGCTCGAGGAGTTCATCGAGGAACACGCCCTGGCGAAGGCCGGAGCGGAGGTGCAGGACGCGAAGCGCTGAGGGGCGCCCTTGATCCCCCGCCGTGGACCTGCGTCACCCATCATCTCCCGCGCTCTCGAGTTAGGCTCGAGCGCCGGGATCACGCGCCGCCGTTGAACTTGCAAGGAGCGGCGGCGCCGAATACGAGGAGTCAGTCATGAGCAGCAAGAACAAGGTGATCCAGGCGCTTGAAGCCGAGCAGATGAGCAAGCAGGTGCCGGATTTCGCTCCGGGCGACACCGTCGTCGTGCAGGTCAAGGTGCGTGAAGGCAGCCGCGAGCGTCTCCAGGCCTTCGAAGGCGTGGTGATCGGCAAGCGCAACCGTGGCCTGAATTCCGCCTTCACCGTGCGCAAGATCTCCCACGGTGTAGGCGTCGAGCGTACCTTCCAGACCTACAGCCCGCTGGTCGATTCCGTCGAGGTCAAGCGCCGCGGTGACGTGCGCCAGGCCAAGCTGTACTACCTGCGTGAGCGCAGCGGCAAGTCTGCCCGTATCAAGGAAAAACTGTCGTAACGAAAGCGTGCGCGGGTCGTGCCCGAGTCCGGCCCGCTCGTGGTTTCGTTGTGCCGCAAGCCCCGCCACCGCTCACGCGGGGCGGGGCTTTGTTGTTTCGGGCCGTGCCTGTATCTGGGTTCGAAGCCAGTGCCTGGGTTCAAGCCTGTGAATAGGTTTCAGGTTGCATAAGGAGAGTGGGGCATGGTTCATGACGCCCGGTTCCTGGCCTTGATCGACGCCTTTCTCGACGCCCTGTGGCTTGAGCGGGGAGCGAGCGAGCACACTCTGGCCGCCTACCGGCGCGACCTCGAGGCCTGGGCCACCCGCCTGGCGGAAGCGGGCGGTGAGCTGCTGGCACCTCACCAAGCGCTGCTGCCGACCTGGCTCGATGAGCGCCGGGCGGCAGGCTACCGGCTGCGCAGCAATGCCCGGCTGCTCTCCAGCCTGCGTGGCTTCTATCGCTGGGCGCTAGCCGAGGGACGCATCGAGCGCGACCCGCTGGCCGAGGTGCGCTTGCCGCGTGTGCGCCCGGGTCTGCCGGGTACGCTCGACGAGGCAGAAGTGGAGCGCCTGTTGGCGGCCCCCGATCTTGCCACCGACCTGGGGGTGCGCGACCGGGCGATGCTCGAGGTGCTCTACGGCTGCGGCCTGCGTGTGTCGGAGTTGGTGACGCTCAGCGTCGATGCGGTGAACCTGCGTCAGGGCGTGGTGCGGGTGCGTGGCAAGGGCGACAAGGATCGGCTGGTCCCGCTGGGGGAAGAGGCCGTACACTGGCTGACACGCTACCTGCGCACCGCGCGGGGGGCCCTGATGCAGGACGTCACTCGCCCGGCGCTGTTTCCGGGGCGAGGCGACAATTGCATGACGCGCCAGACCTTCTGGCATCGGATCAAGGCCCATGCGCGCACCGCTGGTATCACGCGACCGCTGTCGCCGCACACCCTGCGGCATGCCTTTGCCACGCACCTGTTGAATCACGGTGCCAATTTGCGTGTCGTACAGATGCTGCTCGGTCACAGCGATCTGTCGACCACCCAGATCTATACCCATATTGCGCAGGCGCGACTCGAAGCCCTGCATGCCGAACACCATCCGCGAGGTTGAGTCCATGATTCCGTTTCCCCGCCATATTGCCGGTTCCCTGTCCGCTCTGGCGCTGCCCTGGGTCGCGCTGCTGCTGCCGCTGACGGCCTCGGCCGATGCCACGACAAGCCTGGCCGAGCGGCTGCAGGTCAACAGCCAGCCCATGCCGGTCGAGAGCGTCAAGGAAACGCCGATGGCAGGCATCTTCCAGGTACGCCTGGAGACGGGCGAGGCCTTCTATAGCGACGCCAACGGTGCCTTCTTCCTGGTTGGCGACCTCTACGAAAATACCGAGCGCGGCCTGGTCAACCTGACCGAGCAGTCGCGTAACGCGGAGCGCGCCGAGCGCCTGGCCGGGGTGCCCGAGTCAGAGCGGGTCATCTTCCGGGGTACGGGTGAAACCCGCGCCGAGGTGGTGGTCTTCACCGACACCACGTGCCCCTACTGCCGCCAGCTGCACGACGAAGTGCCGCGCCTCAACGAGCTGGGGATCGAGGTGCACTACCTGGCGTTTCCGCGCACCGGCATGAACGCTCAGGGGGCAAGGACGCTGGAGCAGATCTGGTGTGCCGACAATCCCACCGAGGCGATGAATGCGGCCAAGCGCCAGGAAGCGCTGACGAACGGCACCGACTGCGACAATCCGGTCGAGGCGCAGTATCATCTCGGCTTGGCGCTGGGGGTGCAGGGGACACCGGCCATCATCCTGCCCGACGGCCGCCTGGTGCCAGGCTACGTGCCCGCCGAGCGCCTGGCCGATATGCTGGGGCTGGCGGAATAAGCAAGTGACTGACAGCGTCGACATCAACGCTGAACGCAGTGCCGGTCGCTGTAAGGCCGGTCGCCGGCCAGGCTGGCGGCAGGCATGGCCAGTATAGCTGGCCAATGTAGATACAGCCGGCATCGACCTAGGCCAGTATTGACATGGCCACTCCATCGACACGGCTGATCGTGACATCGTTGGACACCAACATAGCTGGATACCAATCAGGGGACATGAAATTGAAACCGGTGAGAGTGGGAATCTGTGGACTGGGGACCGTCGGTGGCGGCACCTTCAACGTACTGACGCGCAATGCCGACGAGATTGCGCGGCGGGCCGGGCGCCCGATCGTCATCGAGCAGGTGGCGCATCGCAGCCTCAATCCCGAGTGCGACCTCACCGGCATCAAGACCACCTCGGACATCTTCGAAGTGGCGCGCAACCCTGACGTCGACGTGCTCGTCGAGCTGGTGGGCGGCTACGACGTGGCCCGTGAGCTGGTGCTCACCGCCATCGAGAACGGCAAGCATGTGGTGACCGCGAACAAGGCGCTAATTGCCGTCTACGGCAATGAAATCTTCAAGGCGGCCCATGAAAAGGGCGTGATCGTGGCCTTCGAGGCCGCCGTGGCTGGCGGCATTCCGGTGATCAAGTCGCTGCGCGAGGGCCTCGGCGCCAACCGCATCGAGTGGCTCGCCGGCATCATCAACGGCACCGGCAACTACATTCTCACCCACATGCGCAGCGAGGGCCGTGCCTTCGAGGACGTGCTCAAGGAAGCGCAGGCGCTGGGCTATGCCGAGGCCGATCCCACCTTCGACGTGGAAGGCATCGATGCCGCCCACAAGCTGACCATCCTGGCCTCGATCGCCTACGGGGTGCCGCTGCAGTTCGAGAAGGCCTACACCGAAGGCATCTCCAGGGTCACCTTCGACGACGTTGAGCAGGCCAACAATCTGGGCTACGTGATCAAGCACCTGGGCATCTCCAAGCGCACCGATCACGGCTTCGAGCTGCGCGTGCACCCGACCCTGATCCCCAAGGAGCGGCTGCTGGCCAATGTGCACGGGGTCAAGAACGCCATCGCCATCATGGGCGATGCCGTGGGGCCCACGCTTTACTACGGCGCCGGCGCCGGCTCCGAGCCGACCGCTTCGGCAGTGGTGGCCGACCTGCTCGACGTGGCCCGCGATATCGCCACCGACCACCACTACCGCGTGCCTTACCTGGCCTTCAGCGGCATCGGCGAGGATGACGTCGATCTGCCGATCCTGCCTATGGAGGATATCGTCACTGCCTACTATCTGCGCCTGCTGGCGGTGGATCGCCCGGGTGTGCTGGCGCGGGTGGCGACCATCCTCTCCGAGCAGGGCATCTCCATCGAGGCCATCATCCAGAAGGAGGCCACCGAGGGCGAGCTGGTGCCGATCATCCTGATGACTCACCGCACCCGAGAGCGCAACATGAACGAGGCGATTCGTCAGCTCGAGTCGCTGGCCGATATCGCCGGGCCGGTCACGCGGATCCGCGTCGAGTCGCTGGACGAGCAGGAGTAAGGTCATGCGCTATATCAGTACACGTGGCAAGGCACCGGCCCTCTCCTTCGAGGAGGTGGTGCTGACCGGCATGGCCAGCGACGGGGGCCTCTACGTGCCGGAGACCATCCCGCAGTTCTCGCACGAGGCGCTTGCCGCCATGGCCGGGCTCTCCTATGCCGAGATCGCCTTCCGGGTGATGCAGCCCTACGTCAACGGCGAGATCGACGACGAAACCTTCCGCGGCATCGTGCGCGACGCCTATGCCACCTTTAGCCACGATGCCGTGGTGCCGCTCAACCAGCTCGATGCCAACCACTTTCTGCTCGAGCTGTTCCACGGCCCGACCCTGGCCTTCAAGGACGTCGCCCTGCAGCTGCTGGGTCGCATCCTCGACCATTTCCTGGCCAAGCGCGGCGAGCGTGCGGTGATCATGGGCGCCACCTCCGGCGACACCGGCTCGGCGGCAATCGAGGGCTGTCGCCATTGCGACAACCTCGACATCTTCATCCTGCACCCGCACAACCGGGTCTCCGAGGTGCAGCGTCGCCAGATGACCTCGGTGCTGGCCGACAATGTCTTCAACATCGCCATTGAGGGCAACTTCGACGACGCCCAGGCGATGGTCAAGGCCAGCTTCGCCGACCAGGGCTTCCTCGGCGGCACCCGCCTGGTAGCGGTGAACTCGATCAACTGGGCGCGCATCATGGCCCAGATCGTCTACTACGTGGCCGCGGGCGTGGCGCTGGGTGCGCCGCACCGCCAGGTCAGCTTCTGCGTGCCCTCGGCCAACTTCGGCAACGTCTTCGCCGGCTACATGGCCTATCGCATGGGCCTGCCGGTCAAGCAGTTCATCATCGCCACCAACGCCAACGACATCCTGCACCGCACCATTGCCGCCAACGACTTCTCCAAGCAGGAGCTCAAGGCGACCCTGGCGCCCTCCATGGATATCGTGGTGTCGTCCAACTTCGAGCGCCTGCTGTTCGAGGCCTACGAGCGCGACGGCGCCGCCGTGGCGGCGCTGCTCGAGCGCTTCCAGTCCGAGCCGACGGCGCTGGCCGAGGCACCACTGGAGCGGCTGCGGGCGCTGTTCGCCAGCCATAGCGTCGACGATGCCACCATCCTCGAGGTGATCCGCGAGGCGCACCACCGCACCAAGGAACTGCTCGACCCGCATACCGCCACCGGCTACCGTGCCGCCGAGCGTGCCCGGGCCGATGCCGCCACGCCGATGATCACCCTGGCCACGGCCCATCCGGCCAAGTTCGCCGAGGCGGTGGTCAAGGCCGGCTTCCCCGGCGTGCCGCTGCCGCCGCACATGGATGACCTGCTCGAGCGCGAGGAGCGCTACACCGTGCTGCCGGCGGAGCTGGCGAAGGTGCAGGCGTTCGTGGCCGAGAACCGGCGCCAGCACTGAAGGCCGAAGCTGAGGCGAGGGGCGCCGGGAAAAGGCTTCGGGAAGTCTCGATGCCGCTGGCGCCAGATGCCCGCTCAGAGCTGATCCGGCGACAGGCCTGCGAGGGGGCGCTGTGAACCCTTCCCTGGGCGCTACTTTTGCCATCCATGGCAAAAGACCCCCTCTTCGGCCTGTCCCCGGCGCCCTTCGCTCGGTACGCCGTTTCCATCGCCGTTTACCATCGGATGCGAACCAGAGGAGTCAGGCTTGGACGCCGTGACCGACCCCATCGACCTTCACGCTCGGCTCAAGCCGCGGCTGCTGTTGCGCCCACGCAACGAGGCACTCTACGCCCGGGCGCTCGCCGAAGGCCTGACCGAGCTGCAGGCCCGGGTGCTGGCCGGTCGCCTGGCCGGCTATGAGGGCGAGCTGGCGCCGCTGACCCAGCCCAGCCTGCGCTACCTCGAGCACCCGGAGCGCCTGGCCGACGGCCGCCGTGCCGCCGAGCGCATCGCCACCGCCGTGGCCGAGGGCGAGCACATCGGCATCCTCACCGACTATGACGTCGATGGCATCACCTCCCATGTGGTGATCCGGCGCACCCTGGTGGAGCTGTTCGGCGTGCCGGAGTCGCGCCTGCACAGCCTGATCGGCCATCGCATCCACGACGGTTACGGCATCAGCCTGCCCTTGGTAGAGCGTACGCTTGGCCTTTCGCCGCGGCCGAGCCTGGTGATCACCGCCGACTGCGGCAGCTCCGATGAGCCGCGCATCGCCCGGCTCAAGGCGGCCGGCATCGACGTGGTGGTGAGCGACCACCACGCCCTGCCGTTGGAAGGACCGCCGCCCTCGGCCCATGCCGTGGTAAACCCGACGCGAGACGACTGCCAGTATCCCGACCGTACCATCGCCGGTTGCATGGTGGCCTGGCTGGTGATGTCGCTGACGCGCAGCGTGCTGGTGGAGTGGGGTGTGATTCCCGCGGCGACGCCCAAGCTCTCCGCCTGGCTCTCCTACGTGGCGCTAGGCACCGTGGCCGACTGCGTGTCGCTGGGGGCGAGCCCGGCCAATCGCGCCGTGGTCAGTCACGGCCTGGCACTGATCAACCGCATGGAGGCTGCCTGCTGGCGTGCCATGGCGACCCGCTTGGGCGAAGACAGCGTGCCGTTCTCCGCCGAGACCCTGGCCTTCCAGATGGGACCGCGCATCAACGCCCGCTCGCGTCTCGACGACCCTTACGCGGCGCTGCACTTCATGCTGGCAGGGGATGACGCCACGGCGGTACGCCACCTGCAGACGCTGGACGAGGACAACCAGTCGCGCAAGGCGATCGAATCGGACATGGTCGAGGAGGCCCGCGCCCTGGCGCTGCCGCAGTTCGAGGCCGAGCTGCCGGCGCTGGTCGTCTACCTCGAAAACGGCCACCCCGGCGTGCAGGGCATCGTCGCCTCGCGGCTGGTGCAGGCCTTTGGCCGCCCGGCGCTGGTGCTCACTCCCGCCGTGGCGCCCGGTATGCTCACCGGCTCGGGGCGCTCCATCGAGGCGCTGCACCTGCGTGATGCCCTGCAGCGTGTCCACGAGCTGGCGCCCGCCGCGCTGCCGCGTTTCGGCGGGCATCGCGGGGCAGCCGGGGTGGGCGTGCCATTGGGCCAGCTCGAGGCGTTTCGTGCCGCCTTCCTGCAGGCGGTGGGCGAACAGCTGGGCGGCATTGCGCTGTTTCCGCACCTCTTCACCGACGGTGCGCTGCTGCCTGACCAGTTGCAGCTGCCCACCCTGCAAGAGCTGGAGGCGCTCGGGCCGTACGGGCGCGAATTCGATGCGCCGCTGTTCGAAGGGGAGTTCCTGATCGAGTCGCTGCGTCCGGTGGGGGCCGATGGCACCCACCTGTCGATGACGCTATCGGCGGGAGTGGCCAGCCTCAAAGCGATCTGGTTTCGTGCCCTGGCGGCCGGCGAGCTGCCGACCTTCGGCGTGGGGGACCGCCTGCGCTGCGCCTACCGGCTGAGCCGCAACCGCTGGCGGGGGCGGGAGTCGCTGCAGCTGATGCTCGAGCATGGCGAGGCCCCTTAGCGTGGCGGCGGGTCGGATCGCAAAAAGGCGAGCTTGATCAAAGCGCTGGTGCAGGCCGGCCGCTACACTGGCGCCGACTCTGTCGTCATCTTTCTTGCCAAGGACCTTCGTCATGGATCCCAACGTGCTGCCCACCGACCCTCATCGCCCCTACGAGGACGTGATGGCTATGCTGGTGGGCACGCTGTTCGTCGCCCTGGGGGTGGCCTTCTACACCCAGGCGCTGCTGCTCACCGGCAGTACCGCCGGCATGGCCTTCCTGCTGCAGTACGCCACCGGGTGGCGCTTCGGCGTGTGGTTCTTCCTGATCAACCTGCCGTTCTACTACCTGGCGGTAAAGCGCATGGGCTGGTCGTTCACCCTGCGGACCTTCGCGGCCATCGCCCTGGTGTCGCTGTTCTCCGAGCTGACCGGCAAGTGGGTCAGCTTCGACAGTCTCAACCCGCTCTACGCCTCGCTGATGGGTGGCAGCCTGATCGGCATCGGTATGCTGGTGCTGTTTCGCCACCGCACCAGCCTTGGCGGCATCAACATCCTGGCGCTCTACCTGCAGGGCCGCTACGGCCTGCGTGCTGGCTACGTGCAGCTTGGCATCGATGGGCTGATCATGCTGGCAGCATTGCTGGTACTGCCAGCCGACCGGGTGGGGCTGTCGGTGCTGGGGGCCGTGGCGCTGAACCTGATCATTGCCCTGAACCACAAGCCAGGCCGCTATATGGGCGTGAGCTGAAAAGTGGCTGTGCTCGCCCATATGGCGTTAAAAATCGGCTTAAAGTGCTCATTTACACACACGTAAACTCCGCCTTTGCGCCGATTTTTGCCTTGCGACCCACATGGATGTGGGAAGTGCGTTGGCCCGTCGGAACGGGCCTAGCCCTGGCCTTCGCTCGCCGATTTTTCGGTGGGCATGGCTCTTGTCAGTAGTTGGGCCAGACACCGGGCGTCGCCAGCTCGATCAGGTGGCCGTCGGGGTCGCGGAAATAGAGACTCTTGCCGCCGCGGGGCCAGTGGGTGCGCCCCTCGATGGCCACGCCGTGGTCGTCGAGCTGGCGCTCCCAGGTGGCCAGCTCGTCGGCGGCGATGGCGAAGGCGAGATGCACCCGCCCCCGGCCGTTATGGGGCGGAATGGTGCCCATCTCCTTGGGCAGCACCACGGTTTCCAGCGTCTCGCCCTGCAGGAAAAGCAGCAGCACGGTGTTGGCACCCGCGTCGTAGGCGGTGAAACGGTGGTCGGCGTTGAAGGGCTCAAGACCCATCACGCCTTCGAAGAAGACCCGCGCTCGATCCATGTCGTCAACGTAGAGTGCGGTCTCCAGTACGCCGTCGAGACTGGGCATGGCGTTCTCTCCTTCTGCCGTATGCCTTCAGCGTAGCAGCTGCTTGGACGTACCTGTCAGCGGCGCCCCCAGAACCACCAGACGATGGCGATGATGAGGGCCAGGCCTGCAAGATTGACGAGCCAGCTCATGACAAGGCCTCCTTCGCTGCGGCCGGGGGCGCGTCGCGCCCCGACCGGGTGTCTCCACGGGTCTTGAGCCAGCGCAGCCGGTTGGCATTGCTGACTACGGTGATCGACGAGAGCGACATGGCCGCCCCGGCGATCATCGGCGACAGCAGCGCTCCGGTGAAGGGGTAGAGCACGCCTGCGGCAATGGGGATGCACAGTGTGTTGTAGCCGAAGGCGCCGACCAGGTTCTGCTTGATGTTGCGCAGTGTCATGCGGCTGATCTCGATGGCATCGGCGATGCCGTGCAGGGAGCTGCGCATCAGCGTGATGCCGGCGCTCTCGATGGCCACGTCGGTGCCCTGGCCGATGGCGAAGCCGACGTTGGCCCGGGCCAGCGCCGGTGCGTCGTTGATACCGTCGCCCACCATGCCGACGACCTCCCCGGCCTGCTGCAGGCGCTCGATCTCGGCGTGCTTGTCCTCGGGCAGCAGCCCGGCGCGGAAGTCATCGATGCCCACCTCGCGGGCGATGGCGGCCGCGGTGTGGGCGTTGTCGCCGGTGAGCATCACTACCTTGAGGCCATCGGCCTGGAGCCGCTTGACCGCCTCCACGGTGTCGGCCCGCAGCGGGTCGCTGATGCCGAACAGGGCGGCCAGCCGGCCGGCCACGCCGAGGTAGACCACCGTGCGCGCCTGCTTCTCGAGCCTTTCTGCCAGCTCGGCCCCCGTCGTGAGGTCGATGCCGGCCTGCTCCAGCAGCCGCGCATTGCCCAGCAGCAGCGCCTCGCCGTTCGGCCCCGCGGCCTTGACGCCGCCGCCGGTGATGCTGTCGAAGTCACGAATGCTCGCGGCCTCGGCGCCCGCCTGCTCGGCGTATGCCAGCAGCGCCGCGGCCAGGGGGTGCTCCGAACCCTGCTCCAGCGCCGCGACCAGGCCGAGCAGCGCCGCAGGCTCACCTTCCACAACATGGGCCTCGGTCACGCTGGGCTTGCCCATGGTCAGGGTGCCAGTCTTGTCCACCACCAGCGTGGTGAGTCGGCTGGCGGTCTGCAGGGCTTCGCCGCTGCGCACCAGCACGCCGTGTTCGGCGGCCTTGCCCACGCCGATCATGGTCGAAATCGGCGTGGCCAGGCCCAGGGCGCAAGGGCAGGCGATGATCAGCACCGTGGTGGCGGTCACCAGCATGTGGATGACTCGCGGCTCGGCGCCGAAGTTGAACCATGCCAAGGCCGTGAGCACCGCGATGATCATCACCGTCGGCACGAAGATGCTCGATACCTTGTCGGCGAGCTCGCCGATGGGGGGGCGTGAGTTCTGCGCCAGGGCCACCTGCTCGGTAATCTGCCCGAGGCGAGTGTCGGCCCCCACGCGGGTGGCGCGATAGATCAGGCCGCCGCGGCCGTTCACCGTGCCGGCGTTGACCTCGTCGCCCTCGGCCTTGGCTACCGGTAGCGGCTCGCCGGTGAGCATGGATTCGTCGATATGGCTGGCGCCGCTGGTCACAAGGCCGTCGACCGGCAGGCGTTCGCCGGGGCGTACGCGGATATGATCGCCCTGGCGCACCTCTTCGATGGGCATTTCTCGCTCATCGCCGTTGCGAATGACACGCGCCGTGCGGCTCTGCAGGTCAAGCAGGCGCTTGAGCGCCTCGCTGGTACGGCCGCGGGCCTTCAGCTCCAGGGCGTTGCCCAGCAGCACCAGGCCGATGATCATCGCCGAGGCTTCGAAGTAGATGCCGTGTGCCACCGCCGGCAGCCAGGGGGCAAAGGCCACCACTGCCATGGAGTAGAGCCAGGCGGTGCCGGTGCCCATGGCGATCAGCGAGTCCATGTTGGCCTGGTGGTGCTTGAGATTCTTCCAGGCGTTGACGAAGAAGTGCCGACCAGGGCCCATCAGGATGGCTAGCGTCAGCAGCCCGATGACTAGCCAGTAGAGGCGCCCCATCCCCACGGGGTGGGGATGGTAGAGGAACATGCTGGCCATCAGCGGCACGGCCAGGGCCAGCGACCAGGCGCTTCCCCGCAGCCGGCTGCGGTAGGTTTCGGCGTCCTTGGCGCTGCGCGCCGCCTCGGCCTGGCGCAGGTCGACGATGGGCTCGGCGTCGTAGCCGGCGGCCTGCACCGCCTGCACCAGGGCGCCGGCTGGGGCACTGCCGTACACCTGGGCGATGCGCGTACCGAAATTGACGCTGGCCGTGGCCACACCAGGGGTTCGCTCGAGCGCTTGCTGCACGCTCTTCACGCAGCTGGCGCAGGTCATGCCCGAGATGGCCAGGCGATGCGTTCGCGTATCGTTGTCGGCGGCCGAAGCGGCAGAGAGCGCCGGGGTAGGCTGTGCTACGGATTCATTCCGGGCCGTTTCGGTAAGTTCCGGCAGGACCAGTGCGGCTGCCTCGCCGGTGCCCTCGGCCGCAGGATAGCCGGCCTCTGCCAGTACGTGGTCGAGGGTTGCTTCGTCCAGTGCCGTGGAAACGGCCAGGCGCTTCTCGGCGGGGAAGCCGACCACCTCGGCGTCCGCGTCACGAGCCTGGATCGCTTCGCGCATGCGCTTCACGCAGCCTTGGCAGCTCATGCCGGGCACTTGGCGCTGCAGGGTGCGAGGGATCATGAGCGGGTCTCCTTGGCGATGTGGCCACAGGTGGGGTGGGAGGCATCGGGGAAGCTCTCGATCAGGCGACACAGACTATGCCCGTCGGGCGTGCCATCGGGCATTTCGGCCCAGGCCGTCAGCGCCTGCTCCATGCGTGCTGCCAGTGCCTCCAATTCGCGAATTCGAGCGCGGATCTGCGGCAGCCGGCTGGCAAGCAGGTCGCGCACCATGGGGCAGGGGGAGTCGCCCTGGTCGGCATGGGCCAGGATGTCGCTGATCTCGGCGACGCTGAAGCCCAGCGTACGGGCACGCTGGATGAAGCGCAGCCGCTCCAGGTCGGCATGATCGTAAAGCTGGTAGCCGTTGTCAGGGTCCCGCACCGGGTGGAGCAGGCCTTCGCGGGTATAGTGGCGCACCGTCTCGGCGGTGACCTCCGCCTGCCGCGCCAGTTCGCTGACCTTCATGGCGGGTTTCCTCAAGGTTCCGTTTGCGATGAGTGTAAAACCTGTGGGTTACACATAGGTCAAGTCGGCTGTCGGCCCTGTTGATCGGCGTTGTGTATCCAGCGAAGCGCCTTAAGTTCAGTCCCTTGCGGCTACATATGACCAAAGTATTAGCCTTTCCCGCCATAAAACGAACGTTTGCCCTTGATCCGAACGGTCGTTTTGCCCAAAACTGGCTTTGCTGACCTGTGCCCCTTGCTAGGGGCCGATAACATTCAATGCCAGCCGGGGCTGGATAGAGGACGCCGAGACATGCACAACAAGTTCAATAAGCTCACCTGGGCAGTGGCCGTCGCTGCCGCCGCATTTGCCAGCCAGGCCAATGCGGGCGGCTACCAGATCAACGAGCAGAGCGTCAGCGGCCAGGGCTACGGCCACGCCGGGCGGAGCTCCAACGTCAACGACGCCACCATTGTCTTCGGCAACCCGGCCGGGATGTCCTTCCTGGATCGCGCGCAACTCACCGCTGGTGGGACCTACCTGAACGTCAGTACCGATATCAATAATGCTTCAGCCACACGCAATGGCGTGCCGGTTCATACTGACGGAACAGCGGAAGGTGATATCGTTCCGGGCACCTTGGTTCCCTTCGCTTTCTATGCTCACCCAGTTAATCAGCAACTGGCCTTCGGCTTCGGTGTCTATGCGCCGTTTGGTTCCAAAACGGACTATGAGGACACCTTCGTAGGACGCAATCTTGGTAACTACACCGAGCTGCGTGTCATCAGCGCTCAGCCGACCGTTTCCTATCGCTTCAATGACCAATGGGCCGTGGGTGCTGGCATTACCTATAACCGCGTTGAGGGGGAGCTGCATCGGCAGGTTCCTGCGCCAATTTTGGGGTTTCGCCAAGATCTCAACGGCATTGGCCCAGTCGGAACAGAAGAGTTGGATGCCCGGGTTCAAGGTGATGACGATGGCTGGGGTTACAACCTCGGTGTAATATTCCAGCCGATGCCTGAAACCACCATTGGGCTGACCTATCGTTCAAAAGTGAGTTATACCTTGGAAGGCGATTATCATGCGCGCCAAGATAATGGTGAGATTTATGTTAATCCGGTCACAGGGCAGCGTCAGGAGCGAGATGCTCAACTTGATTTGACGACACCTGAAACGATTAACTTGTCGGTTACCCAACAAATGAGTGACCGTCTCAAATTGATGGCTGGCGCTTCCTGGACACGCTGGAATCGATTTGATGAAATTCGTGTAGTTGATCCCAACGATCCCGGCGGTGACCCGATTACCCTTGAGCAGCAGGATTACACAAATGCTTGGGCCTATGCGCTGGGCGGAGAATACCAGCTCAATCCGCAGCTGGCCCTGCGCGCCGGTGTGACTCTCGACTTCACACCCACCAGCGATCAATTCCGCAGTGCGCGGATTCCCTCGGACGATCGCCGCATCTTCTCCGTAGGTGCGGGTTGGAGCCCCACTGACGATCTCACGCTGGACTTTGCCTACTCCTACCTGTCCGAGCGCAGCACCCATGTGGATCAGCTTCGCCGGGATGCTGGTGGGCTCATCACTTCCACCTACACTGCCGACTACAAGAACGAAGCCCATGGCTTCGGCGCCCAGCTGACCTATCGTTTCTAGGCGATTTGTCAGCGTAGCGACCTGGAACCCGGCCACGGCCGGGTTCCTTGCGTCGAGCGGTTGACGGATGCGGCCCGGCATCAGGTTCGCTACAATACTACCCCTTTGCGTGGCGCCCGGGCTTATGGCCCCCACGGCGCCGCGCTGGCACTTTCCCAAGCGAACCAGGCGAGCGAGCCCATGCTGGAAACCAATCCCATTCATAACCTCATCAAGGACCTGTCCGAGCGGACAGACGTCCTGAGGGGGTATCTTTGACTATGCCGAACGCAAGGATCGGCTAGAGGAAGTCTCCCGCGAGCTGGAAGACCCTAACGTCTGGAACGACCCCGACTACGCGCAGAAGCTCGGCAAGGAGCGCGCGTCGCTCGAGCTGGTGGTCGAGACCATCGATGAGCTCGACCAGGGCCTGGCGGACAGCCGCGACCTGCTCGAACTGGCCGAGATGGAAGAGGACGAGGACACCGTCGCCGAGGTGCAGAAGGAACTCGACGGCCTGCAGGCAAGCCTCGAGAAGCTCGAGTTCCGGCGCATGTTCTCGGGCGAGATGGACGCCAACAACGCCTATCTCGACATCCAGGCCGGTTCCGGCGGCACCGAGGCCCAGGACTGGGCCAACATCCTGCTGCGCATGTACCTGCGCTGGTGCGAGCACCACGGCTTCAAGGCCGAGATCGTCGAGGTTTCGGCCGGTGAGGTGGCAGGCATCAAGTCGGCCACGGTGCACGTGCAGGGCGACCATGCCTTCGGCTGGCTGCGTACCGAGACCGGCGTGCATCGCCTGGTGCGCAAGAGCCCGTTCGACTCGGGCGGCCGTCGCCACACCTCGTTTGCGTCGGTGTTCCTGTCGCCCGAGGTGGACGACAACTTCGAGGTCGAGATCAACCCGGCTGACCTGCGCACGGATACCTACCGCTCCAGCGGCGCCGGCGGCCAGCATGTCAACACCACCGATTCGGCGGTGCGTATCACCCACGTGCCTACCGGCATCGTGGTGGCCTGCCAGAGCCAGCGCAGCCAGCACGCCAACCGCGACTTCGCCATGAAGCAGCTCAAGGCGAAGCTGTGGGAGCACGAGATGCAGAAGCGCAACGCCGCCAAGCAGGAGGCGGAGGATGCCAAGGCCGATATCGGCTGGGGCAGCCAGATCCGCTCCTACGTGCTCGACGACCAGCGCATCAAGGACCTGCGTACCGGCGTCCAGACCAGCAACTGCGACAAGGTGCTGGACGGCGACCTTGATGCCTTCATCGAAGCCAGCTTGAAGCAAGGCTTGTAGCCACGAGCCTCGGGCCCCGGCCGCGAGCGGTTTCCACCCGCTTGCGGCCGAGGTGCGTGGTTCGTCGTACGTAGCGAATTCCCAACAGGTAACGACATGGCCAACCAGAGCTCTTCCCCGGACAGCCCCCAGATCGACGAGAACCGCCTGATCGCCGAGCGGCGGGCCAAGCTGGCGGCGCGCCGCGAGCGCGCCGTCGCCACAGGCGGCAGCGCCTTCCCCAATGACTTTCGCCGCGACAGCCTGGCGGCCGAGCTGATCGACGAACTGGGCGAGAAGGACAAGGAAGAGCTCGAGGCGCTCGCCCGCCCTGCAGCGGTGGCCGGGCGCATCATGCGCAAGCGCGGGCCTTTCCTGGTGATCCAGGACCCCAGCGGCATGATCCAGCTCTACGTCGACAAGCAGGGGTTGGCGGAGGAGACGCTCGAGGAGATCAAGGGCTGGGACATCGGTGACATCGTCGCGGCCCGCGGCCCGGTGCACAAGTCGGGCAAGGGCGACCTCTACGTGATGATGCAGGAGGCCCGGCTGCTGACCAAGAGCCTGCGCCCGCTGCCGGACAAGTTCCACGGCCTGACCGACCTGGAGGCACGCTATCGCCAGCGCTACGTCGACCTGATCATGAACCCCGATTCGCGCCAGGTGTTCGCCACCCGTGCCGGGGTGATCAGCGCCATGCGTCGCTTCTTCGAGGAGCGCGGCTTCATGGAGGTGGAAACCCCCATGCTGCAGCCGATTCCCGGCGGTGCCACTGCGCGGCCCTTCATCACCCACCACAATGCGCTGGACATCGACATGTACCTGCGCATCGCGCCGGAGCTCTACCTCAAGCGCCTGGTGGTGGGCGGCTTCGAGAAGGTCTTCGAGATCAACCGCAACTTCCGTAACGAGGGGCTCTCGACTCGCCACAACCCCGAGTTCACCATGGTCGAGTTCTACCAGGCCCATGCCAACCACCATGACCTGATGGACCTCACCGAGGAGATGCTGCGCACCATCGCGCTCAAGGTGCTGGGCACCACTACCGTGGTCAACACCGTGCGCAACGCCGAGGGCGAGGTGCTCGAGAGCTACGAGTATGACTTTGGCAAGCCGCTCAAGCGCATCAGCGTGTTCGACTCGATCCTCGAGTACAACCCGGACATCCACGCCGAGGCCCTGGCCGACGAGGCCGCCGCGCGGCAGATCGCCGAGCGGCTCGACATCGACGTCAAGGACGGCTGGGGCCTGGGCAAGATCCAGATCGAGATTTTCGAGAAGACCGTCGAGCATCGCCTCAAGGCTCCGACTTTCATCACCGATTACCCCACCGAGGTGAGCCCGCTGGCGCGGCGCAACGACAGCAACCCGTTCGTCACCGAGCGCTTCGAGTTCTTCGTCGGCGGGCGCGAGATCGCCAATGGCTTCTCGGAGCTCAACGACGCCGAGGACCAGGCCGAGCGCTTCCGCGCCCAGGCGGCAGAGAAGGAGGCCGGCGACCTCGAGGCGATGTACTACGACGCCGACTACGTGCGCGCGCTGGAGTATGGCATGCCGCCCACCGCCGGTGAGGGCATCGGCATCGACCGCCTGGTGATGCTGTTCACCGACAGCGCCTCGATTCGGGATGTGTTGCTGTTCCCGGCCATGCGCCCTGAGGTGGAGTGAAGGGGCTGCGCAGTGCTGTTGGGCGGAAGTATTGGTAAGCGGCGGCACTAGCGCCCATAATGATCACCGTTTCGACGTCGAGGAGACCGCGATGAAACTGCTCAACCGCTCCGCCCTGAGCGTCAGGCCGACCCGGCACTTCGTGGACTGGATCAACGCACTCGAACCCACGATGGGGGATGACGACCTCACCCTGGCCGACGTCGAACGTGAAAGCACGGTCTATCTGATTCCCGAGATGGATACCCCGGAAGCCCTGGAAGCCTTCGTGCGCGAACGTTACCTCGAGATCCTCGAGACCGAGCTGCGCGCCTGGGAAGAGGACGAGCGGCAGTGGCCCGAAAGCGTCGACTGGGCGCTGTTCCAGCGCTTCTTGCAGGTCGAGCATAGCTATCTCGCCATCGACCTGGACGACGAAACGGCGCTGGAGATCTCGGAAGTCGACGACTCCCTGCTGCTGGAGACGGATCAGGACTGACCTCCCTCCGCTGACACGCTACGAGAACCGGCTGCGGCCGGTTTTCTCGTTACGGACCAAGACACGACATGAGCCGACTCTTTTCGACGCGCCCCGGCGATGACGGCCTGCCGGGACCCGAGCGACGCCTGGCGGTGCTGGCGCTGATCCTCGGAACCCTGATGGCGGTGGTCGATGTCACCATGATCAACATCGCCCTGCCTTCCATCGCCCGCGACCTGGATGTCTCCGCCGCGCGAGCGGTGTGGGTCACCAACCTCTACCAGATCGTCTGTGCCGCCTTCCTGCTGGTGTGCGCTTCCTTCAGCGAGATGGTCAGCCGACGGCGGCTCTACGTGGCCGGGCTGGCGCTGTTCGTGCTTGCCTCGCTGGGGGCGGCGCTGGCGCGCAGCCTGGAGTGGCTGCTGGTGTTTCGTGCCCTGCAGGGGCTCGGGGCGGCGGCCACCTTGTCCATCGGCCCGTCGCTCTACCGCTCGATCTTCCCCACCCGGCTGCTGGGCAGTGCGCTGGGGCTCTCCGCCCTGGTGGTGGCAGGTGGCTATGCGGCCGGCCCGGCCCTGGGTGGGCTGGTGCTGTCGGTGCTCAGCTGGCCGTGGCTGTTTGCGCTGCATTTGCCGCTTGGGCTGGTCTCGCTGTGGCTGGCCTGGCGGGCACTGCCGCGGGAGACGGGCCGGCGCGGTGGTTTCGACGGGCGCGGGGCGCTGGGTTCGGTAATCATGCTGGGCAGCTTCTTCCTTGCCATGGACACCTTGGGGCACGCGGCGCCGCTATGGCAGTCGCTGGCCTGGCTGGCGCTCAGCGTGGTCTCGGGGGCGCTGTTTCTGCGCCGCCAGCGCCGCGCCAGCCATCCGCTGCTGCCGCCCCGGCTGTTCCAGGTGGCACGTTTCCGCTTGGCGGTTTCGGCCTCGGGCCTGGCCTTTGTTGGCCAGGGGCTGGCCTTTGTTGCCCTGACCTTCCTCTTCCAGCAGGAGATGGGGCTCTCGCCGCTGCACACCGCCTGGCTGTTCACGCCCTGGCCGGTGGCCATCATGCTGGTCGGGCCCATGGCCGGGCGCCTGGCCGACCGCGTCAACCCCAGCGTCATGGCCAGCCTCGGGCTGGTGCTGCTGATGCTGGGCCTCGCCTCGCTAGCCCTGCTGCCGCCTGGCGCCGGGCTGCTCGACAGCCTGTGGCGCATGGCTCTGTGCGGCATCGGCTTCGGCCTGTTCCAGCCGCCCAACAACCGCGAGATGATGACCAGCGCGCCCCGCGAACTGAGCACCAGCGCCTCGGGTGTGCTCAGCACCACGCGTACGGTGGGCCAGTCGCTGGGCGTGGCGCTGGTGGGCGCCTTTCTGGCCGCCAGCGCACCGGTGCAGATGACGCTGTGGATCGGCTGCTTCGCCTGCCTGCTGGCGCTGTTGGCCAGCCTGGCACGCATGCCGCTGGCGGGAGCGGCCCAGGGTCACGGTCAGCCATCGGCGGCTGCGCCGCCGGAGCAAGGCGCCGAGCAACAGGGTACAATGGCAGCTCACCCCCTTTCGAGGAGCCCCCATGAGCATCCAGGCCGACATTGAACAGAAGCTTCAGGCCCTCGAGCCCACCCATGTCACGGTGGAGAACGAGAGTCATCGTCACGCGGTGCCGCCCAATTCGGAGACTCACTTCAAGGTCACTGTGGTCTCGGCGCATTTCCACGGGCTGATGCCGGTCAAGCGCCACCAGCGCCTTTATGCTCTGTTGGCCGACGAACTGGCGGGACCGGTGCATGCCCTGGCGCTGCACCTCTACACTCCGCAGGAGTGGGAAGCACGCGCGGAAGGCCGCCCCGACTCCCCGGACTGTCGCGGCGCCAAGGCGTGACCCCGGAGCCTCAGCGCCTGCAGTACCTGGAGGCGATGGGGGTCACGGCCTGGGTGGCGCGCTACCAGCTGCCCAATGCCCGTCCCTCCGAGACCTGCGAATGGGAGTTGCCCGAGCCGGGGGACACGTCACCCCCCGCAGAGCGGCTGCATGCGCTGATCGACGAGGTGGCGCCTGCAGTGCGCCCGTCCACCTCCGCTGCGTCGGTTGCTCCGCCACCCGCGGCGGGCCGGGTCCGCCAGCTGCTGGGTATGACGGTGGCCGAAGGCAAGGAAAGCACCGAGCAGGACGTGGCACCGGCGGCGGATACCTCGCCAATGGCCTCGCAGGAGCCGCTGCGCTTCAGCCTGCAGGTGGCCTGCCTGGAAGGGCGCTGGCTGGTGCTGCTGCCGGGGCTGGCCGCGGTCAGCGAGGAAAACGTTAGGCTACTGTGCAACCTGCTGGCGGCAGCTGGCATCACGACGCATGACGGGCCCGACTTCCACTGGCTGCGCTGGCCGCCGGTAGAGGGGCTGGCGGTCAATGACCCGCTGGAAGAGGCCGCCGATGGCCTGCGCGCCTTCATTGCAGGCGCGGCTCGCCAGGCGTGGTCGCCTGAGCGGGTGCTGGTGTTCGGTCGGCATGAGCTGATCGACCCCCTGCTGGGCCTTTCGGCGGGGCGCTGCGAGCTGCTGGAGCTGCCTGGCTGGCAGGGGCCGTCGCTGGACGTGCTGGCGGCGAGCGCCGAGGCCAAGCGCGCCCTGTGGCCGACCCTGCTGGAATGGCGTCGCACCTGGCGCGGGGAGGCGGGGTGACGTCCGCGGCGGGCGCGCTTCGCCTGGCCCCGCTGGGCCTAGATGACCTGGATCGCCTGGCAGAACTGGAGCAGTGCCAGCCGCGGCCCTGGACGCGCGCCCAACTGGCGGCCGCTCTGGCCGATCCGGCCTGCTGGGTGGCGGGAGGGGCGGTGGAAAAGGAGGGCGAGCAGGCGCTGGTCGCCTACGCCGTCGTTGCTCGCCTGCCCTTCGAAGCCGAGCTGCAGATGCTGCTGGTCCATCCGGCCTGGCGTCGGCGCGGCCTGGCGGTCGTGCTGCTGGAAGCGCTGATCGAAGAGGCCGGACGCTGGGGAAGCGAGCGGCTGCTGCTGGAGGTCCGGGCCGGCAACCGTGCGGCTCTGGCCCTGTACCGCCAGGCGGGGTTCATCGAAGAGGGGCGGCGCAAGGGCTATTACCCGGCGCTGCCCGCCGCGGCGGGCGAGGCCGGCACGACCCGAGAGGATGCCGTGCTGATGTCGCGCCGACTGTGAACGCTGCGCCGGCTCAGTTGACCGGGCTGGCTTCCACTTCGTCGAACTTGTCCAGCAGGGCGGAGAGACGACGCTCCCACTCCTCGCGCTCTTGCTTGAGGCGCGCATTTTCCTCACGCAGCTCTTCCGCCTCCATCTTCAGCAACTCAAGTGCTTCGACGGCGCTGGCAACTTTCTGTTCGAGCCGATTGAAGAGTTCGGTGCTCATCCTGTTCTCCTGAAATGCGACCTGCCGGGCGGGCCCCTGCCCACCGCTGATACCCGTTGCGCAGCGTAACGCCGGGGGCTGCGCCTGGGCAAGCGTCGGCGCAGCCCAGGGCCGCTTTTTAACCGGCGGTGCGGCGGTAGAGCCGGCCGGTGCTGTCCCCGGCACGTACTTCACGATGCAGCTGCCAGGTGGTGGGAACTGCCACGGTCAGCTCGGACTCCGTTTCCAGGTAAACGTAGGCCTCGTCGGTCAACCAGCCCTGCTCCAACGCCAGGCAGCAGGGTTCGGCCAGGCCCTGGCGAAAGGGAGGGTCGAGGAAAGCCAGGGTGAACGGGCTGGCCGGTGGCGGGGCAGTGAGAAAGGCGAGGGCGTCGGCGACTTGCACGCGCCCACGCAGGGTGGCGCCCAGTGCTTCCAGGTTGGCGCCGAGTGCCTCGGCGACACGGGGGTCGCGCTCGACGAACGTCGCCGAGGCGGCGCCGCGCGATAGCGCTTCCAGCCCCAGGGCTCCGGTGCCGGCGAACAGGTCGAGCACGCAGGCGCCGGGTGTATCCAGCGCCAGCCAGTTGAACAGGGTCTCGCGGACCCGGTCCGGAGTGGGGCGCAGCCCCGGGCTGTCGAGTACCGGCAGCAGGCGTCGACGAAACTCCCCGCCGATGATGCGCAGGCGTCCGCCGCCCTGGGAGCGTGAAGGCGCGGGCAAGTGTCGTGAAGCGCGAGAGGAGGAGGTGCGGCGGCGTGTCATGGGCGGAATTGTACCTGTCGCCTTGTCCACAGTCATGATGCGCGGTGTTAGGATGTAGCCATCATTCACCCGCGAGGCTGAATCCCCCCATGTTCGGTTTTTTCAAGCGCAACAAGAAGCAGCAGGAAGAGCAGCAGGGCGAGCTGAAGGATCAGCTGCCGACGCAGCCCGAAGAGCCGCCCGCAGAAGAGGAGGCGAGCGAGGGCCGACCCGCTGAGCAAAGCTCGGCCGGGGTAATGACCGCTGAGCAGGCCGACCGCGAACCGGCTCCCGCTGAACCGGATGTGGTCGATACCCCGCGTCCCGAGGAGCGGGCCATGGCTGGCCCCGCGGCGGACGAGGTGCATGCGTGCTCCGAGTCCTTCGACGAAGTCGACCGGGAGGAGGAAAACGCGGTACTGCGCGAGGAGGCGCTGGCCCCCGAAGCCACCGAGCCTGAGCCAGCCCCCGAACCTGAACCCGCTCGCACGCCGCTGCAGGAGAAGCCGGTTGCCGAGAAGAAGGGCTGGTTCGCCCGCATTCGTGCGGGCTTGGGCAAGACCCGCGCCAACCTGACCGAGGGGGTCGCCGGGCTCTTCCTCGGCAAGAAGCAGATCGACGACGAGCTGATCGAGGATCTCGAGACCCAACTGCTGATGGCCGACGTGGGCATCGAGGCCACCACCGAGATCATCGATCGGCTTGCCGATCGCGTCTCGCGCAAGGAGCTCAAGGACCCCCAGGCGCTCTACCGCGCCCTGCAGGACGAACTCACCACCATGCTCGACGCCGTTGCCATGCCGCTGGCGCTGCCGGCCAAGGGCGAGGGACCTTTCGTCATCCTCGTGGTCGGCGTCAATGGGGTGGGCAAGACCACCACCATCGGCAAGCTGACCCAGCGCTTCCAGCGCGAGGGACGCAGCGTGATGCTGGCGGCGGGCGATACCTTCCGTGCCGCTGCGGTGGAGCAGCTCAAGGTGTGGGGCGAGCGCAACAAGGTGCCGGTCATCGCCCAGCACACCGGGGCCGACAGCGCCTCGGTGATCTACGACGCCGTGGCGGCGGCCAAGGCACGCAAGATCGACGTGCTGATCGCCGATACCGCCGGCCGCCTGCACAACAAGGGGCACCTGATGGAGGAGCTCAAGAAGGTGCACCGGGTGATGGGCAAGCTCGACGGCAGCGCGCCGCACGAGGTGATGCTGGTGCTCGACGCCGGCACCGGGCAGAACGCGCTGGCCCAGGCCAGCACCTTCAACGAGGCGGTGCCGGTCACCGGCATCACCCTGACCAAGCTCGACGGCACCGCCAAGGGCGGCATCATCTTCGCCCTGGCCAAGCAGCTCGGTACGCCGATCCGCTACATCGGGGTGGGCGAGGGGCTGGACGATCTGCGTCCCTTCGCGGCGCGCGACTTCGTCGACGCCCTATTTGATCAGGAAGAAGAGCGCGACGCTGCCTCGTCATGATCGTCTTCGACCACGTGGGGAAGCGCTACGGCGGGCGCTTCGAGGCGCTGGCCAACCTCGACTTTCGCGTCGGCCGCGGTGAGATGGTCTTCCTGACCGGCCATTCGGGCGCCGGCAAGAGCTCCCTGCTGCGCCTGATCATGCTGCTCGAGCGGCCGACCCGGGGGCGGGTGCTGGTCGCCGGCCACGACATCGGCCGCCTGCATGCCAGCCAGGTGCCGTTCTACCGCCGTCAGATCGGCGTGGTATTCCAGGATCACCAGCTGCTGTTCGACCGCTCGATCTTCCACAACGTGGCGCTGCCGCTGGAGATCCGCGGCGTCGACCCGCGTGAGGCGGCGCGTCGGGCGCGTGCGGCGCTGGACAAGGTAGGCCTGCTGCATCGGGAGAAGGCGCTGCCCATCGAGCTCTCCGGCGGCGAACAGCAGCGGGTCGGCATCGCTCGGGCGGTAGTCAACAAGCCCTCCCTGCTGCTGGCCGATGAGCCCACCGGCAACCTCGACCCGCAGCTCTCCGCCGACATCATGGCGCTGTTCGAGGACTTCAACCGCATTGGCACCACAGTGATGATCGCCAGCCATGACCTGGCGCTGATCGCCCGGCTTCGCCATCGCGTACTGCGCCTGCGGGCGGGGCGCCTGGTGGCCGACGAGGAGGCTGCATGAGCCGCCAGCCGTCAGCCCCGCCGCGGGGCGCGCGGGCGCAGCACACCCCCTCGTCGAACCGTTTCCGCGGCTGGCTGCGCCACCACCGCGCCATGTGCGTCGATAGCGCTCGCCGCCTCTTGCGTCGCCCGATCGGCAGCCTGCTCACCATGCTGGCCATCGCCATTGCCCTGGTGCTGCCCGCGGCGCTGTGGCTAACGCTGGACGGGGCCCGGCTGCTCGACGCCGAGCTGACCGAGAGCGCTACCCTGACGCTTTACCTGGTGCACGACGCCGGCGAAGCTCAGGCCGGGCGCATCGAGGAGGCCGTGGCGGCTCACGAGGGCGTGGCGCGTACCCGGCTGATCAGCGCTGCCGAGGGCATGGCGGAGTTCCAGCAGGCGCTGGGCCTGGCCGACGCCCTGGGGCGGCTCGAGGATAACCCGCTGCCGGCCAGCATCGTGGTGGTGCCGGAGGATCCGGGCCCCGCGGCGGTGCGTGCGCTGGCGGGCGAGCTGGAGCGACTGGCCGGCGTCGATGAGGTGCGCCTGGACCTGGCCTGGATCGAACGGCTGCGCCACCTTGCCGAGCTAGGGCGGCGCCTGGCACTGGCGCTGGCGGTGCTGTTCGGCCTGGGGGTGCTGCTGGTGGTAGGCAACACCATTCGCCTGGCGGTGGAGAGCCGGCGCCAGGAGATCGAGGTGGTGATGCTGATCGGCGCCACTCATGCCTTCGTGCGCCGCCCGTTCCTCTACAGCGGGGCCTGGTACGGCCTCGGCGGCGGCCTGCTCGCCTGGGGGCTGCTCAGCCTTGGCAATCTCTGGCTGGCGCTACCTGTCAGCGACCTTGCCGCCAGCTACGGCGCCACCTATGAACTACCCCAGCTGGGCCCCTGGGGCTCGGCAACGCTGCTTGCGTGCAGTACACTATTGGGCTGGCTGGGGGCCTGGATCGCCGTGAGTCGCCATCTTGCCGAGGTGCGGCCACGCTAGCCGACAACGGCACCGGTGCGCTGGTGCCGGGCCGAAGTATCAGCCAAGCTAGTCAGGAAAGACGGAACATTTTCATGCTTTGCCGCTCTAACCGGGCGAAGCAATGGCGCATAACTGGGTTTCAAGGGAGACAACCTGCATGAGCACCAGTCTTCTGCCGGTGGGCCAACTTTCACCGGGTCACGACCTCAACGGCTATCTCCAGGCGGTGAACAGCATCCCGATGCTGAGCGCCGAGGAGGAGCGCGAGCTCGCCTTCCGCTTGCACGATGAGGGTGACCTGGAAGCTGCGCGCCGCCTGGTGCTGTCACACCTGCGCTTCGTGGTGCACATCGCCCGCAGCTACTCCGGCTATGGGCTGCCCCAGGCCGATCTCATCCAGGAAGGCAACGTAGGCCTGATGAAGGCGGTCAAGCGCTTCGACCCCAATCAGGGCGTGCGCCTGGTCTCCTTTGCCGTGCACTGGATCAAGGCCGAGATCCACGAGTTCGTGCTGCGCAACTGGCGCATCGTCAAGATTGCCACCACCAAGGCTCAGCGCAAGCTGTTCTTCAACCTGCGTAGCGCCAAGAAGCGGCTGGCCTGGCTGAACAACGACGAGGTCGACGCCATCGCCCGCGATCTTGACGTCAAGCCCGAAGTAGTGCGCGAGATGGAAGGGCGCCTGGCGGCCCACGACGCCGGCTTCGATGCCGCGCCGAGTGACGACGAGGATTCCGCCTACCAGGCGCCGATCCACTACCTGGACGATGCCGGCGCCGACCCGGCGACCCAGCTCGAGGACAGCGACTGGGAGGACGACGCCAGCCGTCGGCTGCAGCTGGCGCTGGAGGCCCTCGACGAGCGTTCGCGCGATATTCTGCGCCAGCGCTGGCTGGCCGATGAGAAGGCCACCTTGCACGAGCTGGCCGACGTGTATGGCGTCTCCGCCGAGCGTATTCGCCAGCTCGAGAAGAATGCCATGAAGAAGATTCGCCAGCAGCTCGGCGATACCCTGGCTGCCTGAGCGCCGCGCTGGCGCTCACCTGGCGTACACATGGAAGCCCTGGCCTCTGCCAGGGCTTCTTGCGTTCAAGCGATTCTGGCGGTGGGTTCGCGCAGCAGCTGGCCAGCCAGCAGGCCCCACTGATCGTCCCAGTGCTCGGTGGGGCGGCGCTGGAAGTCGCTGCGCACGTACTGCGAAATGCGGCCTTCCGCCACGGCCATCAGCAGGTTGGCGGCCGCCGGTACCGGCAGGGTGGGGCGCCGCCCCTCGCGCAGTTCCGCTTCGCGCAGCACCTGCTTGAGCTGGGTCTCGAGGCGCTCGAAGAGCTGATGGATGCGCAGCCGCAGGCGAGCGGTCTCGCCGGTCAGCACGTCGCCGCCGAGCAGGCGGGAGAGGCCTGGGTTCTTCTCGGCGAAGGCCAGCAGCAGGGTGAGGATCTGCGCACAGCGCGGCACGGCGTGGGGAGTGTCGTCGAGGATGCGCGTGATGCGCTCGAACAGGGTCTCCTCGATGAAGGCGATGAGGTCTTCATACATGCGGGCCTTGCTCGGGAAGTGGCGGTAGAGCGCCGCTTCGGAAACCCCTACCTGGCGCGCCAGGGCGGCAATGGTGATGCGCTTGCCGCTGTCCTCCTCCAGCATCAGGGCGAGCGCCTGCAGGATCTGCTCGCGCCGGTGAGTCGTTGGTGTTGCCTGCGTCATGTCGAGTGATCTTTTCGTTATCGTGATGTCGTCAAGACGGCCCGCCGGGCGACAGCCGCGGCGGACCTGGCGTCAGGGCGTGTTTCCTTCCTGGTCGGCGTCGGTGATCAGGGTGCCGACGCCGGCATTGGTGAAGATCTCCAGCAGGGTGGCGTGGGCCACGCGGCCGTCGATGATATGTGCGCTCTTGACGCCACCCTTGACGGCCTCCAGGGCGCAGCGGATCTTCGGCAGCATGCCGCCATGGATGGTGCCGTCGGCAATCAGGCCGTCGACCTGAGCAGTGGTGAGCCCGGTGAGCACCTCGCCCTCGGCGTTCATCAGGCCGGCCACGTTGGTCAGCAGCATCAGTTTCTCCGCCCCCAGCGCCTCGGCGACCTTGCCGGCCACCAGGTCGGCGTTGATGTTGTAGCTGTTGCCCTTGGCATCGACGCCGATCGGGGCGATCACCGGGATGAAGTCGCGCTCGGCGAGCATCTCGATCAGCTCGGTGGAGACATGCTCCACCTCGCCGACGTGGCCGATGTCGATGATCTCGGGGGCGGTCATCTCCGGCGTCTGGTGCTCGACCTTGAGCTGGCGCGCGCGAATTTGGGCGCCGTCCTTGCCGGTCAGGCCGATCGCCTTGCCACCGCACTGGTTGATCAGGTTGACGATCTCCTTGTTGACCAGCCCACCCAGCACCATCTCCACCACGTCCATGGTCTGCGAGTCGGTGACCCGCATGCCGTTGACGAAGCGCGACTCGATCTTGAGCTTGGCCAGCAGGTCGCCGATCTGCGGGCCGCCGCCATGCACCACCACCGGGTTGATGCCCACTTCCTTCATCAGCACCATATTGCGGGCGAAGGAGTCGATCAGGGTGTCTTCGGTCATGGCATTGCCGCCGTACTTGACGACGACGGTCTTGCCAGAAAAGCGCTGGATGTAGGGAAGCGCCTCGGAGAGCACTTCCACCACCAGCCGCGGATCACGAGTCGTATCGGTCATGGTCCTTCCTTAAAGGAGCAGAACGGTAGGGCGCTGCCGTCAGCTCGGCAGCGTCAACGCCGGGTCGACCTGCTGTAGGGCCTCGGCGAAACGGTTGCGAATACGGTCCAGGGCGGCATCGCTCTTGCCTTCGAAGCGCAGCACCAGCACCGGGGTGGTGTTGGAGGCGCGGCACAGCCCCCAGCCGTCGGGATAGTCGACGCGGATGCCGTCGAGGGTGGTCTTGATGCCCTCGTCGCCGAAGTCGCCCTCGCGGGCCAGCTTCGCCACCAGGTCGAACTTGTTCTCGTCGGTCACCTGGACGTTGATCTCCGGCGTGCCGATGTCCTGCGGGTAGCGGGCGAAGAAGGCGTCGGCATCGACCTCCTGCTTCGACAGGATCTCGAGCAGCCGGGCGGCCCCGTACAGGCCGTCGTCGAAGCCGTACCAGCGCTCCTTGAAGAAGATGTGGCCGCTCATCTCGCCGGCGAGCTGGGCGCCGGTCTCCTTCATGCGCGCCTTGATCAGCGAATGGCCGGTGCGCCACATCTCCGGCGTGCCGCCCGCTTCCTCGACCACGCGGGCCAGGTTGCCGGTGCACTTGACGTCGAAGATCACCCGGGCGCCGGGGTTGCGAGAGAGCATGTCCTCGGCGAAGGCCATCATCAGGTGGTCGGGGTAGATCAGCTGGCCGCTTGGCGTCACCACGCCCAGGCGGTCGCCGTCGCCGTCGAAGGCCAGGCCGATGTCGGCACCGGTCTCCTTTACCGCGCGCATCACGTCCTGCAGGTTCTCCACCTTGCCGGGGTCGGGGTGATGGTTGGGGAAATTGCCGTCGATCTCGGCGAACAGCGGGATCATCTCGGCGCCGAGCCGTTCGATCAGCTTGGGGCCCAGCTCGCCGGCCACGCCGTTGCCGCAGTCGACCACCGCCTTGAGCGGGCGCTCCAGCTTGACGTCGCCAAGGATGCGCTCGAGATAGGCGTCGCGCACGTCCTCCTGGCGAACCTGGCCCTGGCCTTCGCTCAGGTCGCCGGTCTCGATGCGGCGGTACAGCGCGGTGATCGCCTCGCCGGACAGCGTCTCGCCGGCCAGCACGATCTTGAAGCCGTTGTAGTCGGGCGGGTTGTGGCTGCCGGTGACCATCACGCCGGAGGCGGTGCCGTCGAGCAGATGGGTGGCGAAATAGAGTACCGGGGTGGGCACCATGCCGATGTCGATTACGTCGCGTCCGGCGGCGGTCAGGCCGCGCATCAGCGCTTCGCTCAGCCGCGGCCCGGAGAGGCGCCCGTCGCGGGCCACCACTACGGTGGTTTCGCCGCGAGCGGCGGCCTCGGAGCCGATGGCGCGGCCGATCAGCTCGACCGCTTCCTCGGTCAAGGTGTCGTCGACGATGCCGCGGATGTCGTAGGCGCGGAAGATGGAGGCCGGGACGCTGCTGTTCGTGACTTGGCTCATGGCGGTTCCTTGTCAGACAGAATTGGTAGGTCGGTTGGGGTCAGGTTGCGGACACGGCCGCCCGGCTGCGGGTCCTTGAGGCGGGCGGCATGATGTGCGGGGCCTTACTGGCGGCCCGAGCTGCCGAAGCCGCCTTCGCCGCGCAGGCTGGCCGTGAAGCTGTCGACGACGTCGAGCTCGGCCTGCACCACGGGCACCAGCACATATTGCGCCAGGCGCTCGAAAGGCTCCAGTGTGAAGGGGGAGTCGCTGCGGTTCCAGGCGGAGATCATCAGCTCGCCTTGGTAGTCGGAGTCGATCAGTCCCACCAGGTTGCCCAGCACGATGCCGTGCTTATGGCCCAGGCCCGAGCGCGGCAGGATCAGGCCGGCCAGTCCCGGGTCGCCGATATGCACGGCGAGCCCGGTGCGGATCAGCTCGCACTGGCCGGGAGCCAGCGTCAGCGGCGCGTCGAGCAGGGCACGCAGGTCCATGCCGGCGGAGCCCTGGGTAGCATAGCCGGGCAGGTAGTCGCGCATGCGCTCGTCGAGCAGCTTGACCTCGAGGCGAGGACGGGCGGTTGGCAGGGCGTGTCGGGACTCGGGCATGGGGATTCCGTTGTGTTCAGGTCGAAGTCAGTGGGTGTGGCGGCTCGGCAGGCGGCTCAGGGCGCGCTCGATCACGGCGTCGGCCAGCCGGCGCTTGGGCTGGGGCGGCAGGCTTTCGCCACCCTCGCCATCGCCGTCGCGCCAGAGCAGCAGGGCTGCGTTGTCGTCCGACCCGAAGCCGAGCCCTGCGCTGGAGACGTCGTTGGCGACGATCATGTCGAGCCGCTTGCGCGCGAGCTTGTCGCGGGCGTAGGCCTCCAGGTCACGGGTCTCGGCAGCGAAGCCCACCACGAAGGGGCGTCCAGTGGCGGCATCGCGCCGGCTGGCCACCTCGGCGATGATGTCGGGGTTCTTGACCAGCCTGAGCGTCAGCCCTTCGTCGTCGTCACGCTTCTTGAGCTTGTGCTCGGCCGGCGCCTCGGCGCGGTAGTCGGCCACCGCCGCACAGCCGATGAAGAGGTCGCAGTCGTCCAGCAGGCGCAGGCTCGCCTCGTGCATTTGCCGCGCCGTTTCCACGTCCAGCCGCTCGACGCCCGCCGGGGTGGCGAGCGCGACCGGGCCACATATCAGCGTGACGCGGGCGCCGCGTTGCACCGCAGCGTCCGCCAGGGCGAAGCCCATCTTGCCGGAACTGTGGTTGGAGAGGTAACGCACCGGATCCAGCGGCTCGCGGGTGGGGCCTGCGGTGATCACCACGTGCAGGCCCTGGGCGGTGGCCTCCTGCGCCAAAGCGGCGGGCGACGGCAGCAGCTCGGCCACGATGGCCTCGGGCTCGAGCATGCGGCCCGGGCCCACGTCGCCGCAGGCCTGGTCGCCGCTGTCGGGCCCCAGCAGCCGCCAGCCGTCCTGCGCCAGGCGGGTGGCGTTGCGCTGGGTGGCGGGGTGGCGCCACATGGCCTGGTTCATGGCCGGCGCCAGCACCTTCTCGGCCTCGCTGGCCAGGCACAGGGTGGTGAGCAGGTCATCGGCCATGCCTTGGGCCATGCGCGCCATCAGGTCGGCCGTGGCGGGGGCGATGACGATGGTATCGGCCCAGCGGGCCAGTTCGATATGGCCCATGCCGGCTTCGGCTTCCGGGTCGAGCAGCGAGGTGCGCACCGGCTCGCCGGTAAGCGCCTGCAGCGTCAGCGGGGTGATGAAAGCCTGGGCGCCTTCGGTCATGACCACGCGAACCTCGCACCCCGCCTGCTTGAGCAGACGAGCGAGCTGGGCGCTCTTGTAGGCGGCAATGCCGGCGCTGATGCCGAGCAGAATGCGCCGTCCGGCGCTTCGGTTGCTTGTAAGCGTGGCCATGCTGAAATCCTGAACTCTAACCGACCGCCTACCTTACCATCGCCCCGCCGCGTGCGCAGCCGAAGGCTTCTACGGCAAAGGGTTTGACTGGATTGTAACAATGCGTGACGCTTGGCTCGCAAGGGGGCGTGGCAAGGAGTCAAGCATGTCGATTCGTGACTGGCCCGAGGGCGAGCGCCCGCGGGAAAAGCTGCTGGCGCTGGGGCCCGAGGCGCTTTCGGATGCCGAGCTGCTGGCGATCTTCCTGCGGGTGGGCGTGGCCGGGCGCTCGGCGGTGGACCTGGCCCGCGACCTGCTGAACGCCTTCGGCGGCCTGCGCCCGCTGCTCGAGGCCGACCAGGCGCGCTTCTGCGCTGAACGCGGGCTGGGCACGGCCAAGTTCGTCCAGCTCCAGGCGACTCTGGAGCTCTCCAAGCGCCACCTTGCCGCGCAATTGGCACGCGGCAATGCGCTGACCTCGCCCGCCCTGGTGCGCGCCTACCTGGCGACCCAGCTGCGCCATCTGGGCCATGAGGAGTTCGCCGCGCTGTTCCTCGACACCCAGCATCGGGTGATCCGCTTCGAGTCGCTGTTTCGCGGCACGCTGGACAGTGCCTCGGTCTATCCGCGCGAGGTGGCGCGCCGTGCCCTGGAGCTGGGCGCCGGAGCGATCATCTTTGCCCACAACCACCCCTCCGGCGTGGCCGAGCCCTCCGATGCCGACCGGCGCATCACCGAGCGGCTGCGCGAGGCGCTCGCGCTGTTCGAGATCCGCGTGCTGGATCACTTCGTCGTCGGTGACGGGGAGGTCGTTTCCTTCGCCGAAAGAGGGTGGATCTAGGTAGGAATCGGCTGAGCTCGGCCATGCATGGCCAACCCCGGTCCTGCAAGCGAAGCAGGGCAAATGTAGTGTCCAAGGATGAATTCGCAGCGCCTCCTCGCCGGGCATTGCCGCCGGCAAAGCCGGTATAGATGAGGAAAGCTTGCGGGAGAGGGGGTAAGGGAGTGTAGAATACGCGGCTACTATTGCCTGCCGGGGCGCGCTCTGCTATAAAGTGCAGCCTTTGAATTCCCTTGGGTCAAATGACAACGGGGTCGTTCCCGGTTTGCCCGACAGGTTTTGAACACTCAGGTTTGACCACCTGGCCAAGCGGTTGGAGGCTCCCATGTCCAAAGTATGTCAGGTTACCGGCAAGCGTCCGGTGACTGGTAACAACGTATCACACTCCCAGCGCAAGACCCGTCGTCGCTTCTTGCCGAACCTGCACACCCATCGTTTCTGGGTGGAGTCGGAGAATCGCTTCGTCAAGCTGCGCATCTCTTCCAAGGGCATGCGCATCATCGACAAGAAGGGCATCGACGAGGTGCTCAGCGACATCCGCAAGCGCGGCGAAGCCGTCTAAGCGACCATTCAGGGAGTAAGCAGCCATGCGTGACAAGATCAAGCTGGTGTCCAGTGCCGGTACCGGTCACTTCTACACCACCGACAAGAACAAGCGGAACACCCCGGACAAGCTCGAGTTCAAGAAATTCGATCCGGTCGTCCGCAAGCACGTGATGTACAAGGAAGCTAAGATCAAGTAAGCCTTGGTCGTCTTCCGCAGGTGTTCAAGCCTGTTCTTCTGAACCCGGCCATGTCAGCCGGGTTCAGGCGTTTCTGGGCGGCGCACCCTGCCATGCAGTGGTACCGTGCCGCCGCTCGCCGCTGAGGCACGCCTGCCCGCCCCACCCGCTGTCGTCACGAGTAAGCCATGCCTGAACTGCCCGAGGTCGAAACCACCCGACGCGGCATCGCGCCTCATGTGGAGGGCCGAGAGATCGTCGAGGTGATTGTGCGTCAGCCGCGCCTGCGCGTGCCGGTGCCCGGCGATTTCAGCGAGCGGCTGGTCGGTGCGCGCATCGGTATGCTGTCGCGCCGTGCCAAGTACCTGCTGCTGCCGATCGAGGGCGAGGGCGAGGGAGAGGGAGAGGGAGAGGGGGCCGGCAGCCTGATCTGGCACCTGGGCATGTCTGGCAGCCTGCGCATTGCCCGGCTGGGCGACCTGCCGAAGACGCATGATCACATCGACCTGGTGTTCGCCGACGGCGCCATCCTGCGTTACCACGATCCGCGCCGCTTCGGCTTCGTCGACTGGCTGGCAGGCGGCGCCGATTGTGACCCACGGCTGGCGAACCTGGGCCCGGAACCGCTGTCCGAGGCCTTTGACGGCGAGCGGCTGTATCGTCTTGCACAGGGGCGGCGCATCGCGGTGAAGCCGTTCCTGATGGACAACGCCGTGGTGGTGGGCGTGGGTAATATCTACGCCAGCGAGGCGCTGTTCCTGGCCGGCATCGACCCGCGGCGGGCGGCCGGCCGCATCTCCCGCGAGCGTTATGAGAGGCTTGCCGTCGCGGTGCGCGAGGTGCTGGCCGCGGCCATTTCACAGGGCGGGACGACGTTGCGCGACTTTGTCAGCGGTACCGGCGAGCCGGGCTACTTCAAGCAGCGGCTCAACGTCTACGGACGCCATGGGCAAGGCTGTCGGCGCTGCAACGCCGAACTTCGGCTGGTGACGCTGGGCCAGCGGGCCAGCGTGTTCTGCCCCACCTGCCAACGATGATATCCACACGAGACGAACCATGATCCAGACCCTGCGCCTCAAGAAGAATGCCGACCGCCGCCTCAAGGCCGGCCACCTATGGCTTTACTCCAATGAGGTGGATATCGAGGTCACGCCGCTCAAGGGCCTGGAGCCTGGCGCCCAGGTGGTGGTCGAGGCCGCGAACGGCAAGGCGATGGGGGTGGCCTACGTCAATCCCAACTCGCTGATCTGCGCCCGAGTGGTGTCGCGCGATCCCGAGATGCGCCTCGACCGTTCGCTGCTGGTGCACCGCTTCAACCAGGCGCTGGCGTTGCGTCAACGCCTCTACGCCAAGCCGTACTATCGCCTGGTGCACGGCGAGGGCGACCTGCTACCGGGGCTGGTGGTGGATCGCTTTGACGACGTGCTGGTGGTGCAGCTCAACACCCTGGGCATGGAGCGCCTGGCCGAGGAGATCGTCGCCGCCCTCGACAAGGTGATCGAGCCGCGCGTCATCGTGTTCAAGAACGACTCCTCCGGGCGTCGCCAGGAGCAGCTCGAGCGCCAGGTCACCCTGGCCAAGGGCGAGCTCGACGGCCCGGTGCTGGTGGAGGAGAACGGCGTGCGTTTCCACGTGCCGGTGCTCGACGGCCAGAAGACCGGCTGGTTCTACGATCACCGCGGCAACCGCGCCTGGCTTAACGGCCTGGTGGCCGGCAAGCGGGTGCTGGATATGTTCAGCTACGTCGGCGGCTGGGGCGTGCAGGCGGCGGCCCATGGCGCCCGCGAGGTGCTGTGCGTGGATTCAAGCGCCCAGGCGCTCGAGCGCGTGGCGGAGAACGCGGCGCTCAACGGCCTGCACGAGCAGGTGGCGGTGGGAGAAGCCGACGCCTTCGAGGCGTTGGCCGCGCTCAAGGCCGATGGTGAACAGTTCGACGTGGTGATTCTCGACCCGCCGGCCTTCATCAAGAAGCGCAAGGACATCCCCAACGGCGAACGCGCCTACGCCAGGCTCAACCGCGAGGCGATGCGCCTGCTGGGCCGTGACGGCCTGCTGCTCTCGGCCTCCTGTTCCATGCACCTGGCCCACGACCGGCTGGTGGACGTGGTGCGCGGCGCGGTGCGTCACCAGGACCGCCACGGCCAGATCGTCTATCAGGGCCACCAGGCGGCGGACCATCCGGTGCACCCGGCGATTCCCGAGACCGCCTACCTGAAGGCGCTGGGCGTTCGTGTCTTCCGCGACTGACATGCCATTCAGGGTGCGATCATGAGCCACGTGCGCGTCTTCGCCCACGCCAATGCGCTGCTGGTCAGCCACGTGCGCAACGTGCTGGCCGCGGCGGGCATCCCCGTGTCGCTGCGCAACATGGTGCTGGGCGGCGGAGCGGGGGAGCTGCCGCTGAGCGAATGCGAGCCCGAGGTGTGGGTGGCGGTGCATGACCGCGAGCGCGCCGAGGCCCTAATTCACGCCAGCCTGACCGGCGCGCCGGGCGCGCCGGACTGGCACTGTCCCGGCTGTGGCGAAGTGCTGGAGGGCACCTTCGACGCCTGCTGGCGTTGCGGCACTACCCGGCCCTGAGTCGCACCGGCTTCACCGCAAGGAGAGCACATGCCACTGGAATGGGACCTTCCCCAGCCCTATGTCATCGAACTCGAGGTGGGCGCCTCGGCCATCGACGAATACGGCCATGCCAACAATGCCGAGTACCTGCGCTGGATCGAGCAGGTGAGCTGGGCGCACTCCGAGCGCCTGGGGCTGAGCCTGGCGCGCTACCGTGAGCTCGACCGCGCCATGGCCGTGCATCGCCACGAGCTGGACTACCTGGCACCGGCCTTCGAGGGCGAGCGCCTGGCGCTTGCCACCTGGATCGTCGGCTGCGACGGCCGCCTGACCCTGACCCGGCGCTTCCAGCTCGTCCGACCGGCCGATGGCCGTACCCTGCTGCGCGCCCGTACCCGCTTCGCCTGCATCGAGCTTTCCAGCGGTCGGCCCCGGCGCCTGCCGGGTGAATACGTGCAACGCTATGGTGATGCGCTCGTCGCCGAGTGAGAGGCGCTTGCGGGCGTGGCCTCGGCCAGGTCGCCTTGACCGCCCCCTCGCGTTACCATAGCGGGCATTTCCGACAAGCAGAGTCCGCTTTCCATGAGTGCAGCTTCCCAGAAGACACGCGTTCTCACCGGTATCACCACCACCGGTACCCCGCACCTCGGCAACTATGTCGGCGCCATCAAGCCCGCCATCGCCGCGAGCCAGGACCCGAGCGTGCAGTCCTACTACTTTCTCGCCGACCTGCATGCACTGATCAAGTGCCAGGACCCGCAGCGGGTGCAGGAGTCGCGTCTGGAGATCGCCGCCACCTGGCTGGCGTTGGGACTCGATACCGACAACGCCATCTTCTACCGCCAGTCGGACATTCCCGAGATCCCCGAGCTGACCTGGATGCTCTCCTGCGTGTGCGCCAAGGGCCTGATGAACCGCGCCCACGCCTACAAGGCGGCGGTGGCCGAGAACGAGGCCGCCGGCAACCAGGACCCCGACAAGGGCATCACCATGGGCCTGTTCGGCTACCCGGTGCTGATGGCCGCCGACATCCTGATGTTCAACGCCCACAAGGTGCCGGTGGGGCGCGACCAGATCCAGCACATCGAGATGGCCCGCGACATCGGTGGGCGTTTCAACCACCTGTTCAAGGGCGAGTACTTCACCCTGCCCGAAGCGGTGGTCGACGACGAGGTGGCGGTGCTGGGCGGGCTCGACGGGCGCAAGATGTCCAAGAGCTACAACAACACCATCCCGCTGTTCGTCTCCGAGAAGAAGCTGCTCAAGCTGGTGCGCAAGATCAAGACCAACTCGCTGGAGCCCGGCGAGCCCAAGGACCCGGAAGGCTGCACCCTGTTCCAGATCTACTCCGCCTTCGCCAGCCGCGAGGAGCGCGAGGCGATGCGCGGCGAATACGCCAATGGCATCGGCTGGGGCGAGGTCAAGAATCGCCTGTTCGAACTGCTCGATGCCCAGCTGCGCGAGCCTCGCGAGCGCTACGAGGCGCTGATGCAGGACCCGGCGCACATTGAGAGCGTGCTGCTCAAGGGGGCCGAACGGGCCCGCGCCGAGGCCGCGCCGTTCATGGACCGGCTGCGCGTGGCGGTGGGCCTGGGACGTTTCGTCTAGCCTTCAAGCCTGACCTTCAAAGCTGACCTTGGAAGGAACTGTACGGGGCGCCTGCGGGCGCCCCGTTGCGTTGTGTCCACGCTGGCGGAGTGCGGCCTAACTTGCCAAGCTTCAGGAGCAAAACGAAAGGAGGAATTTCATGGCCACTGCTCTGGAAGCAAAACGGCCACGGCAGATCTCGCTGGCACTCGGTGCCCTGCTGCTGGCAGGTGCGCTGCTGGTGGGGCTTGCCTTCGGCACTCGCCTGGGGCTGCTGATGCTGGTCGGGGGGCTCCTGGGGGTGTCGCTCTACCACGCCGCCTTCGGCTTCACGGCGGCCTGGCGAGTGTTCATCAGCGAGCGCCGCGGGCGCGGGCTGCGCGCCCAGATGGTGATGCTGGCCATCGCCGTGCTGCTGTTCTTTCCTGCCCTGGGGGCGGGCAGCCTGTGGGGCCAGGAGGTGAACGGCTTCGTCTCGCCCATCGGGGTCTCGGTGGTGGTGGGCGCCTTCCTGTTCGGCATCGGCATGCAGCTCGGCGGCGGCTGCGCCTCGGGCACGCTGTTCACCGCCGGCGGCGGCAATGCGCGCATGGTGATTACGCTGCTGTTCTTCATCATCGGCTCGCTGATCGGTACCGCCCACTTCGCCTGGTGGATGAGCCTGCCGGCCTTCGAGCCGGTCTCGCTGGTGCATGCCTTCGGACCCCTGGGCGGCATCGCCGTGAGCCTGGCGCTGTTCGGCGGCATCGCCGCCCTGACGGTGCTGCTGGAGAAGCGCCGCCATGGTGGGCTGGAGGAGGTGCCGCGCTGGAACCTGCGCGACCGCCGCTGGCTGACCGGCCCCTGGCCGCTGCTGCTAGGGGCGGTGGCGCTGGCGCTGCTCAACTTCGCCACCCTGGCGCTGGCCGGGCGCCCCTGGGGCATCACCTCCGCCTTCGCCCTGTGGGGAGCCAAGGCCTACGAACTGGTGGGCGGCGACGTGACCCAGTGGAGCTATTGGCAGAGCCCGGCCAATGCCGCCGCGCTGCGCGCCAGCGTCTGGAGCGACATCACCACGGTGATGAACGTAGGCATCATCCTCGGCGCCATGGTGGCAGCCACGCTGGCCGGGCGTTTTGCCCCGACCCTGCGCATACCGCTGGGCTCGATCATGGCCGCCATTATCGGCGGGCTGATGCTGGGCTACGGCGCCCGGCTCGCCTTCGGCTGCAACATCGGCGCCTACTTCAGCGGCATCGCCTCGGGCAGCCTGCACGGTTGGGTATGGCTGGTGGCAGGGTTCGCCGGCAACCTGCTCGGGGTGCGCCTGCGCCCACTGTTCTTCGGCCGCGCGCCCGGCGACAGAACCCGCGCCAAGGTGAGCTGAATGGGCCGTGGCGCCGCCGCCGCAGAGGCGTGGTAGAGTTACGCCAAGGCGCCGCAGAGCGCTTGGGAAAACTCGGCCTGCCGAGCGTTCCTTACGGCCCGGTTCCAGTCACCGTATCGAGATCAGAGATGTCCACCGAAACCAAACGACCGCTCTATATTCCCTACGCAGGCCCCTCGTTGCTCGAGATGCCACTGCTCAACAAAGGCAGCGCCTTTTCCCGCGAGGAGCGGCTCGAATTCAACCTGATCGGCCTGCTGCCGCAGAACGTCGAATCCATCGAGGAGCAGGCCGAGCGGGCCTACCGCCAGTATCAGCAGTGCTACAGTGACCTGGACCGGCACATCCACCTGCGGGCGATCCAGGACGACAACGAAACGCTCTACTATCACCTGGTGATGGAGCATCTCGAGGAGATGCTGCCGATCATCTACACCCCCACGGTGGGCCAGGCGTGCGAGGAGTTCTCCAACATCTATCGTAGCCACCGCGGCCTGTTCGTCAGCTACCCGGACCGCGAGCGCATCGACGATATCCTGCGCAGCGCCACCAAGGGTAATGTCAGGGTGATCGTGGTGACCGACGGCGAACGCATCCTCGGCCTTGGCGACCAGGGTATCGGCGGCATGGGCATCCCGATCGGCAAGCTGGCACTCTACACCGCCTGTGGTGGCATCAGCCCGGCCTATACCTTGCCGATCATGCTCGACGTGGGTACCAACAACCAGGCGCTGCTCGACGACCCCATGTACATGGGTTGGCGGCATCCGCGGATCTCTCAGGAGGAGTACGACGCCTTCCTCGAGGACTTCATCGCCGCGGTGAAGCGCCGCTGGCCCAACGTGCTGCTGCAGTTCGAGGACTTCGCGCAGGCCAATGCGGTGCCGTTGCTGGAGCGCTATCGCGATCAGCTGTGCTGCTTCAACGACGACGTGCAGGGCACTGCGGCAGTGGCCGTGGGCACCCTGATGGCCGCCTGCCAGGCCCGCGACGAGACCATCGCCGACCAGCGCGTGGTTTTCGTCGGCGCCGGCTCCGCGGGCTGCGGCATCGCCGAGCAGGTGGTCGTCGCGATGCAGGCGGAGGGCCTCTCCGAGAAGGAGGCGCGCCGCCGGGTGTTCATGGTCGACCGCGAAGGCCTGGTCACCAGCGACCAGGCGTGGCTGCGCGACTTCCAGCGCCGCCTGGCGCACGACCCGGCGCTGGTCAAGGAGTGGCAGGACCAGTCGCTGCTCGAGGTGGCGCGGCATATCAAGCCGACGGTGCTGATCGGCGTGTCGGGCCAGCCGGGGCTGTTCTCCGAAGAGGTGATCCGCGCCATGCACGCCGGCTGCGAACGCCCGGTGGTCATGCCGCTCTCCAACCCCACGTCGCGCGCCGAGGCCACCCCGTGGGACGTGCTGCACTGGACCGACGGCCAGGCGCTGGTGGCCACCGGTAGCCCGTTCCAGCCGGTGGTCTACGACGGCACGACCTACCCCATCGCCCAGTGCAACAACGCCTATATCTTCCCCGGCATCGGCCTGGGCGTGGTGGCCAGCGGCGCCAAGCGTGTCACCGATGCCATGCTGATGTCCGCCTCGCGGGCGCTGGCCCGCGAGGCGCCGCTGGTGAAGGAGGGCGAGGGCGCACTGCTGCCGCCGCTGTCGCAGATCCGCGAGTTGTCCAAGGTCATCGCCTTCGACGTGGCGGCCCAGGCGCAGCAGGAGGGTGTGGCGCTGCGCACCGACGGCATCAAGCTGCGCCAGGCGATCGAGCGCAGCAGCTGGACGCCGGCGTATCGCAGCTATCGGCGGCGCTCCTTTTAACTAACTCAAGGACCTCCCGGTTGGGAGGTCTGTTTGTTTTTGGATAGTTAAAAAAATAGAAATGGTTTTTAAGTGCGCTGGGAGGTTCTATGGACAATAAAGTTGCGGTAGCAAGGTGTCATGAAATACAGCTTGCTGTGCGTGATAAGGAGGTTTCTCGGTTTGAGTCAATCACTGAAGTCGGCATGGCTGTCCAGCTTGCTTTGCATATTAGAGGGCTCCCGTTAGTAGATTACGAAATGCTGAAGTTGGTGGCTTCTACTATGCTAGGTGTGCCACGCCTTGCTGTGGATCGGATAGTTGAGCTGCTGGCGGAGATTGAATTTGTAAGAGTGCAGAGAGAAGGCCGGCGAATAAAAAGTGTTTTACCAGTAGTGCCTTATTTCGAAAAAATGTATGAGGGTATTGGGGAGTATTTTGAAAATACTGCTGCGCCCGATGAATTCGAGTTGCTGACTCTAGAGATAGTGGATCGGCTGGCTTCCGCTCCTCAAAATGCTGACTCACTTGCAAATAAACTTGGTGCTGATAGAAAAGCCTTTGATTCCAGTGTGGAAATAGGAACGAAAGGAAACTTTTTGTTATCAAGGAGGGCGCGTTCAAAAACAGTGCTTCTTAACCCTTCTTATTTTTCTGAAAACGCCGATATTTTTGTTGATCATGTTGCAAAGTGCGGAGCAAAAGGTGTCGAAAGAACCCTTCAGCTAATACAGTCAGCGCAGGGTTGGCCTTTGTCGTTAATCGAACGTACGGGTGAGATCGGTAGTAGAAAAGTAACAGTAGACGATATCGCACTTTTGAAGCGCTTGGCTCAGGAGGGTGCGGTAAAGCCGCCAAGAATTACAACTTCACATGCTGGTGATAGTCTTTTTATATTTACTCCCACGCCAAGCTTCGGAAAGCTTACACCTTTTAGAAGAGAGGTGTATGAACGTGCTCTAGCAATAGTTTCTGCTGTTCGGTTGGGTCAGTTGTTGCCAAATCGTTACCGCATCAGAAGTCCAGGCGCTGTGCTTTACAAATTGAAGCAAGAACTATGTTTGTCGCCAACTACAGACTATGCTGAACAATACAGAAATCTCGTTGATTACCGTATTGCCCAGCTAGTGTCTGTTACTGGAGGGTATAAGCAGCTCAGAATCATTGATACTCCTGAGAATAGGGAAGCGCTGCAAATCGCTTATGATTTGGTGCAGGGGAATGAACCTCCTGATTTGACGGTTGATAAGGAGGCGCATAAGGCGATGACGGGGTCTCAAGAATATGTAGAGTCTCTAATTAGCTCTCGATTGTTGCGTGAAAAAGAAACCGTAACTCTTTCGGACGAGAAGAGGTTTGAATATGAGCAACTTCTTCTAGAAGGGGTTTGAAAATGCTTAAAGATCGAGCCCAAAAAGCACTTGCGCTAAAGCTAAGTCTTTCTAAGCGCTGGCTTCCGCAGCTAGAGATAGAGGTAGAGCCGTCGACTCGGGTTGAACGCTCAAAATATGTCCTAACCGATGTCGATGTTTTGGCCGTTGTTCCTTCAGCGATTGGTGGCCATTCAAGGGTGATTTTTGATTGTAAAAGTGGTGCAAGAGAGTCGGCTATAGGTAGAGCTTTTTGGTTACATGGTGTCATGGAAAAAACGCACTCATCACATGGGTTCGTTTTTCTAAATCAGAAAGTAAGTATTACGCATGATCATAGGATAAGTGCGTCGGATTTAGAGGTTTCATTGTTGCATGAGGGTGAGATTGAGTCTTTAGCTCAATGCATGGGAGGTGGGGTGGAGATCCCCGATGCTGCCATGGGAAATATCGATCTATGGGATCAATTCCTTGCTTTGGGAAAAAAATACCCTGCACTTGAACCTTATCATATTTTTTCCAGATCAAGCTTTTGGATGATAAGGGACGTTGGTGAACAATGTCGCAAAGTTGTAGCGAAGTTGCGAGCCATTAAGACTGAGCTTGATCCTGAGAAGCCCGAACATCTCGCGATTTTCGGAGATGCGCTATGCTTATTCCTTTTGTCATTGTCAGAAATGGCAAATCGTTTGTACCTCGTCTTGCTAAGGCCTTCTTCCCATCACGAATTTTCATCTTCTTTGCTTTCGCTTCTTTATGGCGGTTATGATAATCTAGAGATTGCTCAGAGAATTAGAAAACTAACATCTAATGGTAGTGTGTCGAGTGACTCTCCCGCTATATTCCCCGAGCTGGACGCCTTTGAACAACTTGTTAGAGAGATACTTCAGGCTCCCCAGCAGGTTTTGCCGTCATCGATATTGGCCAGAGAAATAGGGTTCACACTGATGTCTTCAAAACCAATTACCGATATTACGAAAGATATCGTCTGGGAGTCCCCTTATGCTGCTAAGTTTCTGCTGGTGGCGGCTGAGTATTTGCAATTGGCATCTAAGTTGCCCAGTGAGTTTTCACTCCATTTTGGTGAAACCGCACTAAGAGCCTCGAGCTCTGCTTTGAAAAAAAGCAAATAAGCCCCGCTTCGGCGGGGCCTTTGCGTGAGCGCAGGAGGCGGGCCTACGCCGCGCCGATCATCCGCCGCAGCACGTAGTGGAGGATGCCGCCGTGGCGGTAGTACTCCAGCTCGTTGGCGGTGTCGATGCGGCACAGGGCCTCGATACGCTTCTCGCCCTTGGCGCTCTTCACCGTGACCTTCACCTTGCCGCCCGGGGTGAGGTCGGAGAGCCCCTCGATGGAGATCGTCTCGTCACCGGTCAGGCCCAGGCTCTTGCGGTCCTCGCCTTGGGGGAACTGCAACGGCACCACGCCCATGCCGATCAGGTTGGAGCGGTGGATGCGCTCGTAGGACTCTGCCAGTACCGCGCGCACCCCGAGCAGGCGCGTGCCCTTGGCGGCCCAGTCGCGCGAGGAGCCGGTGCCATACTCCTTGCCCGCCACCACCACCAGCGGCGTACCCTGCTCCTGGTATTTCATGGCGGCATCGTAGATCGCCATCTGCTCGCCCGAGGGCACGTGGCGGGTCTCGCCGCCGACCACGCCGTCGAGCATCTCGTTGCGGATGCGCACGTTGGCGAAGGTGCCGCGCATCATCACCTCGTGGTTGCCGCGCCGCGAGCCGTAGGAGTTGAAGTCCACCGGCTGGATGCCGTGCTCCTGCAGGTAGCGCCCGGCCGGGCTGGCGGGCTTGATGGCGCCGGCCGGCGAGATGTGGTCGGTGGTCACCGAGTCGCCCAGCAGGGCCAGGATGTGGGCGTCCTCGACATCCTCGATCGGCGCCGGGTCGCGGCCCATGCCTTCGAAGAAGGGCGGGTGCTGGATGTAGGTGGAGGCGGAGGACCACTCGTAGACCTGGCTCTGCGGCACCTGCAGCGATTTCCAGATCTCGTCGCCCTCGAACACTTCCGCATACTCCTTGCGGAACATGTCGGTCTTGACCTTTTCCACGGCGTCGGCGATCTCGGCCTGGGTGGGCCAGATGTCCTTCAGGTAGACCGGGCTGCCGTCCGAGCCCTCGCCCAGCGGGTCCCGGGTGAGGTCGAGACGCACGTTGCCGGCCAGGGCGTAGGCCACCACCAGCGGCGGCGAGGCGAGCCAGTTGGTCTTCACCAGCGGATGGATGCGCCCCTCGAAGTTGCGATTGCCGGACAGCACCGCGGCCACGGTCAGGTCGCCGTCCTCGATCGCCTTCTCGATCTGCTGCGGCAAGGGGCCGGAGTTGCCGATGCAGGTGGTGCAGCCGTAGCCGACCAGGTGGAAGCCCAGGGCGTCGAGATCCTCCTGTACCCCCGCAGCCTGGAAGTATTCCGTCACCACCTTGGAGCCCGGCGCCAACGAGGTCTTGACCCAGGGCTTGGTCGCCAGGCCCTTGGCGCGGGCCTTGCGCGCCAGCAGGCCGGCGGCGAGCATGACGCTGGGGTTGGAGGTGTTGGTGCAGGAGGTGATGGCGGCGATGACCACGGCGCCTGGGTTGAGCATAAACTGCTCGCCGTCCAGGTCGACGTTCTGGCTGTCGCGATGCTCGTAGCTCTCGTGCACGCCCACCGCCGTCTGGCCCCCTTCGGCATTGAGCCGCCCCTTCTCCACGCCACTCGGCGACTTGGCCTGCTCCTCACCCTCCATCAGCTTCTCGAAGGTGGTCTTCATGTCCTTCAGGGCGACGCGATCCTGGGGCCGCTTGGGGCCGGCCAGGCTGGCCTCGACGTCACCGAGGTCGAGATGCAGAACATCGCTGAAGATCGGCTCGTCGCCGGGCTCGCGCCACAGTCCCTGGGCCTTGCAGTAGGCCTCCACCAGTTCGATCTGTGCCGCGTCGCGCCCGGTGAGGCGCAGGTAGGCAAGCGTTTCGTCATCGACCGGGAAGAAGCCGCAGGTGGCGCCGTACTCCGGCGCCATGTTGCCGATGGTGGCGCGGTCGGCCAGCGGCAGGTCGGCCAGGCCGTCGCCGTAGAACTCGACGAACTTGCCCACCACGCCGTGGCTGCGCAGCATCTGGGTCACCGTCAGCACCAGGTCGGTGGCGGTGATGCCCTCCTTGAGCCTGCCGGTGAGCTTCAAGCCCACCACCTCGGGAATCAGCATTGAGACGGGCTGGCCGAGCATGGCGGCCTCGGCCTCGATGCCGCCCACGCCCCAGCCGAGTACGCCGAGCCCGTTGATCATGGTGGTGTGGGAGTCGGTGCCCACCAGGGTGTCCGGGTAGGCGAAGGTCTTGCCGTCCTCCTCCTTGGTCCACACCGTGCGGCCGAGGTACTCCAGGTTGACCTGGTGGCAGATCCCGGTGCCGGGCGGCACCACGCTGAAGTTGTCGAAGGCCTGCTGGCCCCAGCGCAGGAATTCGTAGCGCTCCTGGTTGCGCTCCATCTCGATGGCGACGTTGTCCTTGAAGGCGGTGGGGTTGCCGAACTTGTCGACCATCACCGAGTGGTCGATGACCAGGTCCACCGGCGAGAGCGGGTTGATGCGCGAGGGGTCCTCGCCGAGCTTCTGTACCGCGGCGCGCATGGAGGCCAGGTCCACCACGCCGGGCACGCCGGTGAAATCCTGCATCAGCACCCGCGCCGGACGATAGCCGACCTCGCGGCTGGCACGCCCCCCCTGCTGCCAGTCGACCAGCGCCTGAAGGTCTTCGTGCGCCACGCTCGGGTCATGCGCGAAGCGCAGCTGGTTTTCCAGCAGGATCTTCAGCGTCTTGGGCAGCCGATCAATGTTGCCGAGGCGTTCGGCGGCCTTCGGCAGGCTGTAGTAGTGGTAGGTGGTGCCGCCGGCGACCAGGGTCTGCAAGGTATCCGGCATCTCGTCACGGCTCATGAAGGCCTCCTGTCACGGTGTGAACGTTCCCTATCCTCAACGTCATAGGTAGCACATGGTCATGATAGGACCCTCTTTCAAGCAGTGCCCGAGGTTTCTCCGTGCAACGCAGGCCGGCGGCGTGCGCCAGGCGAGGATGGAGAAGGGGCGAGGCCCTGGGCGCACGGGGCTGGTACAATACGGCCCACTGTTGGCTGCGGCCGGCGACATGGGCGCCGCCGGCCGGGCGCGGCGTGGCACGCCACCTTCCCGATTTCGAGTTGCGAGGACTCCTGCATGAGCGATGTGCGTCATCACCGCCTGATCATTCTCGGCTCCGGTCCGGCCGGCTACACCGCCGCCGTCTACGCGGCGCGGGCCAACCTCAAGCCGGTGCTGATCACCGGCATCCAGGCCGGCGGCCAGCTGACCACCACCACCGAGGTGGACAACTGGCCCGGCGACGACGCCGGCGTGCAGGGGCCTGAGCTGATGGAGCGCATGAAGCGCCACGCCGAACGCTTCGATACCGAGGTTCTGTTCGACCACATCCACGAGGTGGACCTGCAGCGCCGTCCCTTCACCCTCAAGGGCGACAGCGGCAGCTATACCTGCGATGCGCTGATCGTCGCCACCGGCGCCAGCGCCCGCTACCTGGGGCTGCCCTCGGAGCAGCAGTTCATGGGCCAGGGGGTGTCGGCCTGCGCGACCTGCGACGGCTTCTTCTACCGTAACCAGGAGGTGGTGGTGGTGGGCGGCGGCAACACCGCCGTGGAAGAGGCGCTCTACCTCTCCAACATCGCCGCCAAGGTGACCCTGGTGCATCGCCGCGACACGCTGCGCGCCGAGAAGATCCTGCAGGACAGGCTGCGCGAGAAGGCCGAGAGCGGCAACGTGGTGCTGGAATGGAACCACGTGGTGGAGGAGGTGCTGGGCGACGCCAGCGGGGTCACCGGGGTACGCATCCGCTCGACCGTCGACGACGCCGTCAAGGAGCTCCAGGCTCCCGGTGTGTTCATCGCCATCGGCCACAGCCCCAATACCGCCATCTTCGAGGGCCAGCTCGCGATGCGCGACGGCTACATCACGGTGAAGTCGGGGCTCGACGGCAATGCCACCGCCACCAGCATCCCCGGCGTGTTCGCCGCCGGTGACGTGATGGACCATGTCTACCGCCAGGCGGTGACTTCCGCCGGCACCGGCTGCATGGCGGCACTGGATGCCGAGCGCTACCTGGACGATCTCACCTGATCCGTGCCGCCAGGTAACGACGCGAGCGAGTCCCTCCCGCTCCAGGCCCTGGGGGCCAGAACGGGTCAATAGTGCGGCGGCACCTCATCCTGCGGTGACGGTGCCGCCATCTCCGCTTCCTGCAGCGCCTGCTGCTGGTCACGCAGCTTTTCCTGCATCAGCGCATTGATGCGCTCCAGCTGGGCCAGGCGCCGCTCCTGCCCGGCCACGGCCTCATCCAGCGTATCCAGCCAGTGTTCCTGGTAGGCGATACGGCTCTCCAGTGCGTCCAGCCGGGCGGCAAGCGAAGCCTCCGGGCTCATGCTAGAATCGTCGCGCTGCGTGTCGCTGTTCATCGTGACACCTTCATTGGTCGACGGTCCGCTGTGTCGCGTCGACATTGGATATCTTGTTTCGCCAAATTCCACATAACAAGTGAGCAATACGGATCCATGAATCGCAAGGTTATCATTCGCTGTACGCTGATCAGTCTGCTGTTGGCGCTGCCGGCACCGCTGCTGATCGCCCTGTTCCTGTCGCTGACGGGGGACGGGCTGGCGCATTCGCTGTTTGCCCTGCTCGAGGTCGAGGCTGTCGCCCTAGTCTATGTTGCCGTAGCAGCCGCAGTAATGCTGCTGCTGCTGATCGCCACCCTGGCCACTCATGCGCTTAGCCCCCGCCTGGCCGTGCTGGCCGAGGTAGAGGACGACGATCGCGAGATCGGCGAGGTCAAGTGGTTCAATGTCAACAAGGGCTATGGTTTCATCAAGCGCGAAAGCGGCGAGGACGTCTTCGTGCACTTCCGCGCCATTCGCGGTCGCGGTCACCGCACCCTGGCCGAAGGGCAGAAGGTGCGCTACCACGTGATCGAAAATGATCGGGGGCTGCAGGCCGACGACGTCACGGTAATCACTTAGGATAGCGGCTGCGCTCGACCAGGCGGTGTGGGAATGGCAGCGCGAGGGCTCATTGACTAACGTAAGCTCCGCTCTCTCACTGCGATCCCGCCTAGCCTGGCCATCGCTCGCAGCTTCTCGCATTGCGTTTCGCTCTATCCCTGCTCATCGCCCCGCATGTTTCAAACATGCGGGGCGATGTCGTTTCGGGTCACTGGCCGGAGTCGGGCCAGTCGATGGCGCCTTCATGGCCGTCGGGAAGCACCTGCCAGAAGCGGTCGGGGTCGTCGCCGGGCTGCCAGCCGCCGAGCGAGCAGCGTACCTCGCAGCCGAGCCGGGCGGCGGCGTCGCGGGCGCAGTCGGCATCGCGCGGCCACGGCGTGTGGGCGCTGTCGAACCACAGGCTGGCGAAGCCGTCGGCGGCTTTCTCGACCAGCAGCACCGGCACCTCGTGTCCATCGCGGTGGCCGCGGGTCTGCCAGCGGTTGCGCCCGGCACCGCGCAGCGGGGCGGCATCCAGCGTCTCGCCGAGCCAGGCGTCGATGGCCGGGAGCGGGGCCTGGCGCAGGTAGATCTCGATGTCCGGGTAGCGCAATGGGGTGTCGGGCTGGTCTGGCATGGCGTCCTCTCTCGGCGCGTTCAGGGCTTGGCGGTACCGTTGACGAACAGCTTGGCCAGGATCGCTTCGTAGATCCGGCTGAGGTCGTCGAGGTCGGCGGCGCGCACGCGTTCGTTGGTCTGGTGAATGGTGGCGTTGCACGGCCCCAGCTCCACTACCTGGGTGCCCAGTGTGGCGATGAAACGCCCGTCAGACGTGCCGCCGCTGGTGGAGAGCCGCGGGCGGCGGCCAAGCACCGTTTCCACGCCGTGCAGGGCGGCTTCCACCAGTTCGCCTTCGGCGGTCAGGAACGGCTCGCCGTTGAGCGTCCAATCAAGCTGGTACTCGAGGCCATGGGTGTCGAGGATCGTCTGGGTTCGGCTGCGCAGCTGCTCGTGGGTCACTTCGGTGGAGAAGCGGAAGTTGAACACCACTTCCACGTCGCCGGGAATCACGTTGGTGGCGCCGGTGCCGGCGCGGATGTTGGAGATCTGGAAGCTGGTGGCCGGGAAGAAGGCGTTGCCGCTGTCCCAGTGCTCCTGTATCAGGGCGTCGAGCGCCGGCATCGCCTGGTGAATGGGATTGCGTGCCAGGTGCGGGTAGGCCACGTGACCCTGAATGCCTTTGATGTGCAGTACGCCGCCCAGCGAGCCGCGGCGGCCGTTCTTGATCACGTCGCCCAGCGCCTCGGTGGAGGAGGGCTCGCCGACGATGCAGTAGTCGAGCCGTTCGTGGCGCTCGCGCAGGTGCTCGACCACGGCGCGGGTGCCGTCCACCGCCGGTCCCTCCTCGTCGGAGGTGACCAGAAAGGCGATGCGCCCATGGTGGTCGGGGTGGGCGGTGACGAAGCGCTCCACGGCGGTGACCATAGCCGCCAGGCTGCCCTTCATGTCGGCCGCGCCGCGCCCGCGCAGCATGCCGTCGGCGTCGATGCTGGGCTCGAAGGGCGGGGTGCTCCAGTGCACATGGGGGCCGCTCGGCACCACGTCGGTGTGGCCGGCGAAGGCCAGCACCGGGCCGTGATGGCCGTGGGTCGCCCAGAAATTCTCTACATCGCCGAAGGGCAGCCGTTCGATATGAAAGCCGAGGCGTTCGAGGCGCTCGATCATCAGCGCCTGGCAGCCCAGGTCGTCGGGGGTGACCGAGGGCAGGCGCATCAGCGCCATGGCCAGGTCCAGGGTGGGGGACAGCTCAGAAGTCGTCGAGGACATGCAGGTTCCGGAGATGGGGCGGGCGGCACCGGACGGTGCCGCCTTCGCGCCTCAGTTGTGGGCGTGCAGCGCTTCGTTCAGCGCGATGGCGCTCTTGTTGGTCAGGCACTCGATGCGCCCGTTCTGGGAATTGCGGCGCAGCAGCAGGTCGCTGTGGCCGGCCAGCTCGCGGGCCGCCACGGTCTTGACCACCTGGCCCTGGTCATCGAGCAGGGTGACCTTGGCCCCGGCGGTGATATAGAGCCCCGCCTCGACGGTGCAGCGGTCGCCCAGCGGGATGCCGATGCCGGCGTTGGCCCCGATCAGGCAGCCTTCGCCCACTTTGATGACCAGGTTGCCGCCGCCGGAGAGGGTACCCATGGTGGAGCAGCCGCCGCCCAGGTCGGAGCCCTTGCCCACCACCACGCCAGCGGAGATGCGCCCTTCGATCATGCCGGGGCCTTCGGTGCCGGCATTGAAGTTGACGAAGCCCTCGTGCATCACGGTGGTGCCTTCGCCAAGGTAGGCGCCCAGGCGTACCCGGGCGGTGTCGCCGATGCGCACGCCGCTCGGCACCACGTAATCGGTCATCTTGGGAAACTTGTCCACGCAGTCCACCGACAGGGTGCGGCCCTCCAGGCGCGCCTTGAGGCGGCGTGCCGGCAGCTCGTCGATGTCGATCGGCCCTTCGCTGGTCCAGGCCACGTTGCGCAGCAGGCCGAACATGCCGGTCAGGTCGACCCCGTGCGGCTTGACCAGGCGGTGCGACAGCAGGTGCAGCTTGAGGTACACCTCGGGCACGCTCTGCGGTGCCGCGTCGTGCTCGAGGAAGGTGGCGACCAGCGGCCGCTGGCTGGCGGCCAGTGCCTCGACCAGCTCCGCCTGGGCGGCCTGCCCCGCGGCCTTGAGTGCCTCGGCCAGCGTGGCGCAGTGCTCTGGCAGGAAGCTGACGGCGCTGTTGCCGGCCGGCACCTCGAGCACCTGGCCGATGGCTTCCACCAGGCTGGCTTCCGGCTTGAGCAGCGGCGCCGGGTAGTAGATCTCCAGCCAATCGCCCTGGGTGTTCTGGGTGCCGATTCCGAAGGCAAAGCTCAGCATGGGGTGTCCTCGCGTCTTGATGGGAGTAAGGGGGTCAACCTTTGAGGTCGTCGTAGTCGCCGTCGCGATAGCCGACACGCAGCGTATCGCCGATGTCGAGCAGCGGCCGCTTGAGCAGCGTGGGGTTGGCCATGATCAGCTCGCGCGCCTTGTTGGCGTCGATCTCCTGCTTGTCCTCCTCGGGGAGGTTGCGCCAGGTGGTGCTGCGCCGGTTGAGCACCTCCAGCACCGGCACGCGCTCGAGGAGATGCTCGAGCAGGGCGGCGGAGAGGCCGTCCTCGCGTAGGTCATGCACCTGATAGGGGATTCCCTTCTCATCCAGCGCCTTGCGGGCCTTGCGACAGGTATCGCAGCTCTTGATCACGTACAGGGTCGCCATCATGCCCTCCTTTCGATGAAACGGCGAATGCGTCGGGCCGCCTCTACGGTGGGTTCGAGCTCGGCCACCAGCGCCAGGCGGATGCGCCCGGCACCGGGATTGGTGCCGTCGGTGCCCTGGCGACCCATATAGCTGCCGGGCAGCACGCTGACGTGGTCGGCGGCGAACAGCTCGCGGGTGAAGGCCTCGTCATCGCCGCCGGGCACTGCCGGCCATAGGTAGAAGCTGGCCTCGGGCACGGGAAATTCAAGCACCGGGGCGAGGATCTCGGTGACCGCGGCGAACTTCTCGCGGTAGGCGTCGCGATTGGCGCGCACGTGGGCCTCGTCGTTCCAGGCGGTGATCGAGGCGTGCTGCAGCGGCAGCGACATGGCGCAGCCGTGATAGGTGCGATAGCGCTTGAACGGCGCGATCAGCTCGGCGTCGCCGGCAACGAAGCCCGAGCGCAGCCCCGGCAGGTTGGAGCGCTTGGAGAGCGAGTGGAACACCAGGCAGCGACGGTAGTCGTGGCGGCCCATCGCCGCGCAGGCCTCCAGCAACCCCGGCGGCGGCGCGGCTTCGTCCAGGTAGAGCTCGGAGTAGCACTCGTCGGAGGCGATGATGAAGCCGTACTCGTCGGCCAGCGCGATCAGCTTCTGGAACTCGGCGAGCGGGGTCACCGCACCGGTGGGGTTGCCCGGCGAACAGAGGAAGAGGATCTGCACCTCGCGCCACACCTCGGCCGGCACGGCATCGAAGTCGGGGCGGAAGCCGTGCTCGGCCCGGCAGTCGAGGTAGAGCGGCTGGCCCCCGGCGAGCAGGGTAGCGCCTTCGTAGATTTGATAGAAGGGGTTGGGCACCGCCACCCGGGCCGGGCGGGTGCGGTCCAGCGTCGCCTGGACGAAGGCGAACAGCGCCTCGCGGGTGCCGTTGACCGGCAGCACCTGGCGCTCGGGGTCGAGCCCGTCAAGCTTGAAGCGTCGTGTGGCCCAGGCGGCGATGGCCCCGCGCAGCTCGGCGATACCGGCGGTGGCCGGATAGCGGGCGAAGTCGAGCTGATGCGCCTGCAGGGTCTGCAGGGCGGCGGCGAAGGGTGCGTGCTGCGGTTCGCCGATGGTCAGCGGAATGTGGGCAAGCCCTGCGGGAGGCGTCACGCCGGCCTTCAGCGCGGCAAGCTTCTCGAAGGGGTAGGGCTTCAAGGCGTCGAGATCGGGGTTCATCGGTGTCCAGGCGCCGTGGAGCGGCGTCGTTATCGTGGCTGCGGGCAGAGCGCCGATTATAGGGAAGGCCCCCACTCGCCTCAAATCCCGTGCGCTTGGCGCCAGCCAGTCGCGGCAGGCCTCAGCCCGCCACGTCGAGTACCTCGATCAGTCGCTCGCGCAGGCGCTGCTGGCGCTCGGGATCGGTCAGCGGTGCGCCGGCCTTGTCGGTGATGAAGAAGACGTCCTCCACGCGCTCGCCCAGGGTGGCGATCTTGGCCGCCGAGAGCGAGATGTCTTGTTCCATGAAGATGCGCCCCACCCGGGCCAGCAGGCCGGGGCGGTCGGGCGCGGTCAGCTCCAGCAGGGTGCGCTCGTTGGCCGGGTCCTGCTCGATCAGCACTTCGGTGGGCACCTTGAAGTGGCGCAGCTGGCGCGGCGTATGGCGGGTCACGATTTGCGGATAGTCGTCGGGGTCATCGAGCTCTTCGACCAGGTGGGCGCGGATTTCCTCGATGCGCAGCGGATCGCGGATGGCGCGTCCCTGGTCGTCGAGCACGATGAAAGTGTTGAGCGTCCAGTCGTTGCTCGAGGTGGCGATGCGGGCGTCGTGGATCGACAGCCCGAGCTGTTCCATGGCCGCGGCGGTGGCGGCGAACAGGTCGTCCACCGAGCGGGTGTGGATGAACACCTTGGTGCCGCCCTCGGACATGTCGTCGGTCGGTGCGCTGATCAGCACCAGCGGCAGCGGGGATTCGCGATGGGCAAGAATGCCCAGGGTCTGCCACACGATCTCGCTCGGCGCGTACTGCAGGAAATACTCCTCGCCGAGCAGCTCCCACAGGCGCTCGACCCGTTCCAGCTCGGCGCCCACCGCCGACAGCAGCGAGCGCGCCTCGCAGCGTGTTTCGTGCACCCAGTCGTCGCGGTCGAGCGGGTTGTCCAGGCCGCGGCGCAGGGCGCGCTTGGTCTCGGCGTGGAGCTGGCGCAGCAGCGAGGCGCGCCAGCCGTTCCACAGCGTCGGGTTGGTGGCGTTGATGTCGGCCACCGTCAGCACGTAGAGGTAGTCCAGGCGGGTCTCGTCACCGACATGGGCGGCGAATTCGCGGATCACGTCGGGGTCGGTGATGTCGCGCTTCTGAGCCACCATCGACATCAGCAGGTGGTTCTCCACCAGCCAGCTCACCAGTCGGGTGTCGCGGCTGGTCAGGCCGTGGCGTTCGGCGAAGCGCTCCACGTCGCGGGCGCCGAGAATCGAGTGGTCGCCGCCGCGTCCCTTGCCGATATCGTGATAGAGCCCGGCGATCCACAGCAGCTCGAGTTTGGGCAGCTGATGCACCAGTGCCGCCGCCACCGGGAATTCCTCGCGTGCCTCGGGCTTGCGGAACTGATGAATGAACTTGAGCAGGCGCAGCGTGTGGGCATCCACGGTGTAGATGTGGAACAGGTCGTGCTGCATCAGCCCCACCGCCTGGCCGAACTCCGGCAGGTACTTGCCCAGCACGCCGTAGCGATTCATGCGCCGCAGCTGGCGCGCCACGTTGCCGCTGGAGCACAGCAGCGACATGAACAGGTGCTGATGCCGGGGGTCGTCGCGGTAGAGGTCGTCGATCTGGTGGCGATGGTCGCGGATCAGGCGGATGGTGTCGGCGCGCACGCCCTCGATTTCGGGGTGCTCCGCCATCAGCAGGAACAGTTCGAGCAGCGCCGAGGGGTGGTCGCGGAACACCGAGCGCTGGCGCGCCTGGATGTAGCTGCCCTCGATCTCGAAGCGCTCGTTGAGGGGGTGCGTCTCCAGACGCTCGCCGCCACGCAGGATGGCCTCGTCGAAGTGCTGCAGCAGCATGTCGTTGAGCCCCGCCAGCGCCGTGACATGGCGATAGTAGCGCTTCATGAACTGCTCGACGGCGAGGCGCTCGGGAGTGTCGCGAAAGCCGAACAGCTCGGCGATGGTGCGCTGGTGATCGAACAGCAGGCGATCCTCGGCGCGGTCGGTGAGCATGTGCAGCGCATAGCGCACCTGCCATAGGAAGGCCTGGCCCTGGCTCAGGATGCGCAGCTCGGCGTCGTTCATGAAGCCTTCGGCGACCAGGTCCTCATAGCGCTGGCTGCCGAAATGACGCTTGGCTACCCAGCCGATCATCTGGATGTCGCGCAAGCCGCCCGGTGAGCTCTTGATATTGGGCTCGAGGTGATACTCGGTGTTGTTGAAGCGGTGATGGCGGCTGATCTGCTCCTGCCACTTGGCCTCGAAGAAGCGCGCCGCCGGCCACATGGCTTCGGGCGCGATACGCTCCTTCATGGCCTTGCGCAGCGATTCGGGGCCGGCCAGGGTGCGTGACTCCATCAGGTTGGTAATGATGGTGATGTCGCCTGCGGCCTCGCGCTCGCAGTCGGCGAGCGAGCGCACGCTGTGGCCGATCTCCAGTCCGATGTCCCAGAGGAAGGTGATGAAGGCGGTCAGGGCGTCGCGGTAGGGGGTGTCGTCGTCGTGGGCCAGCAGCAGCATGAGGTCGACGTCGGAGTGCGGGTGCAGCTCGCCGCGGCCGTAGCCGCCCACGGCGAGCAGCGCCACGCCGTCGTCGGGCCACGCCTGCAGCGACCAGGCCACGCCGAGCAGCTGGTCGAGGCACCAGGCGCGGCCATGCACCAGATCGCGAATGTCGGCCCCGGCGCGGAAGCGTTCGTCGAGCCGCTGCTGGATTTCCCGCAGTGCGGCCTTGAACGGCGCGATCGGCGAGCGGGTGCCGGCCAGCTCGCGGGTAAACTGCTCGGCATCGAACAGCGTGGGGTCGGGCGCGAAGCGATAGTGGTGCAGCAGCATGGCGGTCTCGACTCAGTGGTCGAGGAAGGAGAGATCTTCCTCGTGGCGTGCCGTGAGCACCTCGACGCCGGTCTCGGTGACCAGCAGCGTATGCTCCCACTGCGCGGAAAGGCTCTTGTCGCGAGTCACCGCGGTCCAGCCGTCGCGCAGTACCTTGGTCTGGTGGCTGCCGACGTTGATCATCGGTTCGATGGTCAGGCACATGCCGGCGCGCAGCACGGCGTCCGCTTCGGGGGCGTAGCCGTCGTAGTGCAGCACCTGCGGGTCTTCATGGAAGGTGGCGCCGATGCCGTGGCCGCAGAAGTCGCGTACCACCGAATAGCCGTTGGTCTCGGCGTGCTCCTGGATGGCGCGTGCCAGTTCGGACAGGCGCGCACCCGGGCGCACCAAAGCGATGCTACGGTAGAGGCATTCCTGGGTCACCCGGCACAGCCGCTCGCCCTGGATGTTCTCGCCGACGATGAACATGACGCTGGAGTCGCCGTGGTAGCCGGCAGCGGTCTTCACGGTGACATCGATGTTCATGATGTCGCCTTTCTTGAGCTTCTTGTCAGCGGCGGGAATGCCGTGACACACCACATGATTGATTGAGGTGCAGATTGACTTGGGAAAGCCGTGATAGTCGAGCGGCGCCGGGGTGGAGCCCAGCTCGTTGACGATAAAATCGTGGCACAGGCGGTCGAGCTCTCCGGTGGAGACGCCGGCCTGCACATGGGGCGCGATCATTTCTAGCACGCTGGCGGCCTGGCGGCCCGCCTCACGCATCTTCTCGATCTCGTCAGGGGTCTTGATGGGTATGTTCATGGACTCTCGCTGGCTGCGGGTGGCGGCGCCGGCAATTAAGGCGGTAAGAGCGGCGGGCGACTTCATCTCGCTAGCGAACTATGGTATAAAGCCGCGCGCTTTACTGCAATCGTCGCCCTGCGGCCCGCCGAGCTATCCCGGCAGCCGGCGGCGGAGCGCGTATCTTCCCCAGGCGGTGTTGGCCATGCGGCTCGCCGTTGGTGAAGGCGCCGACTCAGCCGGCAGTCGCTGTGAGGCAGCGTCGTAAAGTGCAGACACAGCCTTGAAAACACACACGCACCGGCACATGGTCCCGGGTGCTGTCGCGGTTCATCCCGTCAGTCGGATCCATGGGGTGCGTGGAGGCCTAACCCGATTTTTCAGGAGTCATCCATGGCACACGTCAATATGCGCGACCTGCTCAAGGCGGGCGCACACTTCGGTCACCAGACCCGTTACTGGAACCCGAAGATGGGCAAGTACATCTTCGGTGCACGTAACAAGATTCACATCATCAACCTCGAGCACACCCTGCCGGCCCTCAACGAGGTGATCGACGTGGTCGAGAAGATGGCGGCGTCGAACAACAAGATCATGTTCGTCGGCACCAAGCGCAGCGCCAGCAAGATCATCAAGGAAGAGGCAACCCGCGTCGGTATGCCCTTCGTCAATCATCGCTGGCTCGGCGGTATGCTGACCAACTACAAGACCATTCGTCAGTCGATCAAGCGTCTGCGCGACCTCGAGACCATGCGCGAGGACGGCACTTTCGACAAGCTGACCAAGAAAGAAGTCCTGATGGCGACCCGCGAGCAGGAGAAGCTCGAGCGTTCCATCGGCGGTATCAAGGAAATGGGCGGCCTGCCCGACGCGCTGTTCGTGATCGACGTGGACCACGAGCGCATCGCCATCAACGAGGCGAACAAGCTCGGCATCCCGGTCATCGGCGTGGTGGACACCAACTCCGATCCGGATGGCGTCGACTACGTGATCCCGGGCAACGATGACTCCATTCGTGCCATCCAGATCTACGTCCAGGCGATCGCCAATGCCTGCGCACGTGCGAAGGAAGGCCGCCCCGACGAATTCGTCGAGGTCACCGAGAGTGAAGGCGGCGACGCCACCGCCGCCGCCGAGTAACGGCGAGCTGCCCGGGCCGCATGTCGGTCCGGGTGGTGCGGCCGGCGAGCCGGCCGCTCCTCTTTCCCCCGCCTTGGCGGGGCAGAATTTTCCGGACTCGCGGTCCGGCGCCCTTATCTCCCCGGTCGAACCAGTCCCGGGTTCAACTATCAAGAGGTGAATTCCATGGCAGCGATCAGTGCCTCCCAGGTCAAGGAACTGCGCGAGCGTACCGGCCTCGGCATGATGGAGTGCAAGAAGGCACTCACCGAAGCAGAGGGTGACATCGAAGTTGCGATCGACAACCTGCGCAAAAGCTCCGGTCTGAAGGCCGCCAAGAAGGCCGGCCGCACCGCCGCCGAAGGCGCCGTGGTGACTCGTGTCGCCGAAGACGGCAGCTATGGCGTAGTGGTCGAGATCAACTCCGAGACCGACTTTGTCGCCCGTGACGCCAACTTCAAGGCCTTCGCCGACAAGGTGGTCGACGCCTTCTTCGCCGCCAAGAGCGAAGACGTCGCCGCCGTGACCGCCGGCGAGATCGAGACCGCACGCGAGCAGCTGGTGCAGAAGATCGGCGAGAACATCGGCGTGCGTCGCTGTGTGCTGGTCGAGGCCGGCGCCGGCGAGCTGGTGGGAGAGTACGTCCACGGCGGCCGTATCGGCGTGCTGACCGTACTCAAGGGCGGCAACAGCGAAGTGGCCAAGGACGTCGCCATGCACGTGGCCGCGATCAACCCGGCCGTGGCGCGTCCCGAGGACATGCCGCAGGAGCAGCTCGACAAGGAGAAGGCGATCATCCTGGCCCAGCCGGACATGGCCGGCAAGCCCGAGCAGATCGCCGAGAAGATGGTCGAAGGCCGCCTGAAGAAGTACCTGGCCGAGAACAGTCTGACCGAACAGCCTTTCGTCAAGGACCCCAACCAGACCGTCACTGACTTCGTCAAGGCGGCTGGCGGTGAGGTGGTTCGCTTCATTCGCTTTGAAGTGGGCGAAGGCATCGAGAAGGAAGAGGTCGACTTCGCCAAGGAAGTCATGGAACAGGCTGGCCGTCGCTGAGGTCAGAGGTTCCAGTCCCTGTACGGCGTGCGCGCAAGCGCACGCCGTTGCGTATCCGGCCGGTGCATCCGGCCATTCGCTCGCTCTGCTGATGCCCAAGGAGAAGGCCATGCCCACGACCGATCAGATCGACAGCACCAAGACCCGTACCGACAAGTCGAAATACAAGCGTATCCTGCTCAAGCTCTCCGGCGAGGCGCTGATGGGCGAGCATGACTTCGGCATCGACCCCAAGGTGCTGGACCGCATGGCGCTGGAGATCGGCCAACTGGTGGGCATTGGTGTGCAGGTGGGGATCGTGATCGGTGGTGGCAACCTGTTTCGCGGGGCCGCGCTGAATGAAGCGGGCATGGACCGGGTCACCGGCGACCACATGGGCATGTTGGCCACGGTGATGAACGCCCTGGCCATGCGAGACGCCCTGGAGCGCTCCAATATCCGCTCGCGCGTCATGTCGGCCATTCCCATGAGCGGGGTAGTGGAACACTACGACCGCCGCACCGCCATTCGCTACCTCACCTCCGGAGACGTGGTATTGTTCTCCGCCGGCACCGGCAACCCCTTCTTCACCACCGACTCCGCCGCCTGCCTGCGCGGCATCGAGATCGACGCCAACGTGGTGGTAAAGGCCACCAAGGTGGACGGGGTCTACGACAAGGATCCGGTGAAGCACAGCGATGCGGTCAAGTACGATCAGTTGAGCTACGATGACGCCCTTGACCAGAAGCTCGGTATCATGGATTTGACCGCTATCTGCCTGGTGCGGGACCATGACATGCCGGTACGCGTCTTCAACATGAACAAGCCGGGCGCCCTGCTGAACCTGGTAGTGGGCGGCAAGGAAGGCACGCTGATAGACAGAGGTTGACACCGTGATCAATGAGATCCAGAAAGATGCCGAAAGCCGCATGAAGAAGAGCCTCGACGCCCTTCATGCCAATTTCAACAAGATCCGTACCGGGCGTGCCCACGCCAGCATTCTCGATTCGGTCACCGTGGACTACTACGGCAGCCAGGTACCGCTCAATCAGGTGGCTTCGGTCAACGTCGAGGACGCCCGCACCCTCTCGGTGGTGCCCTGGGAGCAGAACATGGTGCCCAAGATCGAGAAGGCGATCATGAGCTCCGACCTGGGCCTCAACCCCTCCAGCGCCGGCAATGTCATCCGCGTGCCGATGCCGATGCTGACCGAAGAGACCCGCAAGGGCTACATCAAGCAGGCCCGCGCCGAGGCCGAGAACGGCCGGGTGGCAGTGCGCAACGTGCGTCGCGATGCCAACAACGATCTCAAGAACCTGCTCAAGGAGAAGGAGATCTCCGAGGACGAGCAGCGCCGTGCCGAGGATGTCATTCAGAAGCTGACCGATAAGTATATCGCCGAGATTGACAAGCAGCTCGAAGTGAAGGAACACGACCTGATGCAGGTCTGAGCCGCGCCGGGCACGGCCTGTGTGCCGCTGCCCGGTCCTCCCATCCCCATTGCGAGACATCATGACGTCAGCGCAAACCCCAGAGTCGCAGCCGGCCGCGTTCGGTTCGAACGTGCCGCGACATGTGGCCATCATCATGGACGGCAACAACCGCTGGGCGCGCGCCCACGGATTATCCGGAGTGCGCGGGCACCGCGCCGGCGTGGAAGCCGTACGCGCCGTGATCCGGCGCGCCGCCGAGCGCGGCGTACAAACCCTGACCCTGTTCGCCTTCTCCAGCGAGAACTGGCGCCGCCCCGAAGCGGAAGTCAGTGCGCTGATGGAGCTCTTCCTCCTCGCGCTCAAGCGGGAAGTGAAGAAGCTCCATGACAACGATATCCGCCTCACGGTGATCGGTGATCGCACTGCCTTCTCCGCCTCGATCCAGAAGTACATCGCCCGCGCCGAGGCGCTGACCCGCGACAACCGGCGCATGCACCTGGTGATCGCGGCCAACTACGGCGGCCAGTGGGACATCACCGAGGCGGCGCGGCGACTGGCTCTCAAGAGCCGGAACGGCGAGCTGGACCCGGCGGCCATCGACGAGGCGCGCCTGCAGCAGGAGCTGTGCCTGGGCGACGATGCCCCGGTGGATCTGTGCATCCGTACCAGCGGCGAGCAGCGCATCTCCAACTTCCTGCTGTGGCAGATGGCCTATGCCGAGCTCTACTTCACGCCACAGCTGTGGCCCGACTTCGACGGCGAGTCCTTCGATCTCGCCCTCGACGACTTCCGCCGACGGCAGCGCCGCTTCGGCATGACCGACGAACAGATCGAGGCTGAGGGTGCTTAGACAGCGAGTCATTACGGCGGTGTGGCTGGCGCCGCTGATGCTGGCCGGCCTGTTCGGCCTTTCCGGCAGCGCCTTCGCCGCCTTTACCGGGGGCATCGTGCTGCTGGCCACCTGGGAATGGACCAATCTGGCCGGGGTCGGAGAGACGACTCGGCGGCTGGCCCTGGTGGCGGGCATGGCGCTGCTGATGCTCGTGCTGTGGGGAGCGGGCGCCGCGCTGTCGGTCGGGCTCCTGTGGCTGGCGCTGGCGGGCTGGCTGGTCAACCTCTACTGGATCGTTCAGTACCCTGCGCGCAGTGAACAGTGGCAGTCCATGGCCATGCGCCTGGCCATGGGGCTGTGGGTGCTGCTGCCGACCTGGGTCGGCTTCAACGTGCTGCGCGATACCGGCGGCATCTGGCTGCTCTACGTGCTGCTGCTGGTATGGGGAGCCGACATCGGCGCCTATTTCAGCGGCCGCGCCTGGGGCCGGCGCAAGCTGGCGCCGGCGGTCAGCCCGGGCAAGTCGTGGGAAGGCGTGGCCGGTGGGATGTCGGTGACGCTGGTGCTGGCGCTAGTGTTCGCCACCTGGCAGGGGCTGGGTGCGGCGGCCGGCCTGGGGCTGATCGTGGTCACGGCGATCGTGACGCTGGTCTCGGTGATGGGCGACCTGTTCGAGAGCATGCTCAAGCGCTTCCGCGGCATCAAGGACTCCAGCAACCTGCTGCCGGGCCATGGCGGCGTGCTCGACCGCATCGACAGCCTGACGGCGGCGGTGCCGCTGTTCGCGCTGCTCTCGCTGGGAGTGCTGTAAGCATGCGGCAGCAGTGCGTCACGGTACTGGGGGCGACCGGCTCTATCGGCAAAAGTACGCTCGACGTGGTGGCGCGGCACCCCGAGCGCTACCGGGTGCATGCGCTGACCGCGCATCGCTCTCGCGAGGCGCTGTTGGCGCAGTGCCTGCGCCATCGCCCCCGCATGGCGGTGCTGGGCACGGAGCACGATGCCGCCTGGCTGCGCGCCCGGCTGACCGAGGCGGGGCTGGCCGTGGAGGTGCGCGCCGGCGACGAGGCACTCGTCGAGGCAGCCGGTGCGGTCGAGGTCGACGTGGTGATGGCAGCCATCGTCGGCGCCGCGGGGCTGTTGCCGACGCTGGCCGCGGTGCGCGGCGGCAAGCGCGTGCTGCTGGCCAACAAGGAAGCGCTGGTGATGTCCGGGGCGCTATTCATGGAAGCCGTCGAGCACCATGGCGCCACGCTGCTGCCGATCGATTCCGAACATAATGCCATCTACCAGTGTCTACCCTCCGAGCATCGCGGCGGCCTGGCGCGCCATGGTGTGACGCAGCTGCTGCTGACCGCTTCCGGCGGGCCGTTCCGCGGCTGGAGCGCGGCACGGCTGGCCAGCGTCACCCCGGAACAGGCCTGCGCGCATCCCAACTGGTCGATGGGTCGCAAGATCTCCGTAGACAGCGCCACCCTGATGAACAAGGGGCTGGAGCTGATCGAGGCGTGCTGGCTGTTCGATGCGCGGCCGGAGCAGATCCAGGTGGTGGTGCATCCGCAAAGTGTGATCCACTCGATGGCTGCCTATAGCGACGGCTCGGTACTGGCGCAGTTGGGCAACCCCGACATGCGCACGCCGATCGCCTACGGCCTGGCGTGGCCGGAGCGCATCGATGCCGGGGTCGAGGCGCTGGACCTGTTCCAGATCGCCCGGCTCGACTTCGAGGCGCCCGACGAGCGCGCCTTCCCCTGCCTGCGCCTGGCGCGTGACGCCATGGCAGCGGGCGGCACGGCGCCCGCGGTGCTCAATGCCGCCAACGAGGTGGCGGTGGACGCCTTCCTGTCCGGCCGGCTGCCCTTCGTCGGCATCGGCGAGCTGGTCGAGGCGACCCTGAATGCCCTGCCGGTGGAGGCGGGGCGCGATCTCGACACCATTCTGGCGATGGATGCGCACGCACGCACGCTGGCCAGGCAGTGGCTGCAACAGCGCTAAGCCTGCCGCACTCGCTTACACGTCATCATCAAGGAGGCTGACTTGGGCCTGATCCAGAACATACTGGCCGTCATCGTGGTGCTGGGTCTGCTGATCACCTTCCACGAGTTCGGTCACTACTGGGTGGCGCGTCGCTGCGGCGTGCGGGTGCTGCGCTTTTCGGTGGGGTTCGGCAAGCCGATCTGGTCGCGGGTCGACCGCCACGGAACCGAGTTCGCCGTGGCGGCGATTCCGCTCGGCGGCTACGTCAAGATGCTCGATGAGCGCGAAGCCCCGGTGCCCGAGGCGCAGTTGCACGAAGCCTTCAACCGCAAGACGGTGTGGCAGCGTATCGCCATCGTTGCCGCCGGCCCGCTGGCCAACTTCCTGCTCGCCATCGTCGCCTACTGGGCGCTATTCGTTGCCGGCATGACCACCGTGGCTCCGGTGGTGGGAGGGGTGGTGCCGGACTCCCCGGCGGCGCGCAGCGGTCTTTCCAGCGGCCAGGAGATCGTGGCGGTACAGGGCGACGCCGTGCGCTCGTGGGAGGAGATCAACCTGCGGCTGGTGGCGCTGATCGGACTCAGCGGCGATCTCGTCGTGGAGGCCCGCGACGGAACCTCGGAGCGGACTCGCGAGCATCGCCTGCCGGTGCAGAGCTACCTGGTCCGCCAGGATCCACCGCAGCCGCTGGCGACGCTGGGCATCACCCCCTGGCAGCCGCCGTTCCCGGCTGTGCTGGGGCAGGTGATCGAGGGTGAAGCCGCGGCCCGGGCGGGACTTGCCAGCGGCGATGAGGTGCTGAGCGTCAACGGCCGTGCGGTGGATGACTGGATGGCGTTCGTCAACACCGTGCGCGAAAGTCCGGGAGAGGCGCTGGCACTCGAGGTGGCGCGTGGCGATACGCGCTTCGAAACGACCCTGGTGCCGGGCGAGCGCGAGCTCGAGGGCGGCGCCTCGATCGGCTATGTCGGGGCCGGCGTGGCCCCGGTGGAGTGGCCGGAGGAGTTCCGCCGCGAGATTCGCTACGGTCCGGTGGCCGCGATCGGCCAGGCGGTGTCGCGTACCGGCGAGATGACGGTGCTGACCCTCGATGCCATCCGCAAGATGCTGGTGGGGCTGATCTCGCCCACCAACCTGTCCGGCCCCATCACCATCGCCCAGATGGCCGGGGACACGGCACGCTCCGGCCTGGAGACCTTCGTCAGTTTCCTGGCTTACCTCTCCATCAGCCTGGCGGTGCTCAACCTGCTGCCGATACCGGTGCTGGATGGCGGCCATCTGCTTTATTATTTCGTCGAGGCGGTTCGCGGGCGGCCGGTATCCGAGCAGGTCCAGGCGATCGGGCTGCGCATCGGCCTGGCCATGGTCGCCACGCTGATGCTGATGGCCTTGTATTTCGATTTAATGCGTCTCTGGTAGCGAGCGACTCATCCCCCACTGGGGGCGCACAGGGCGGAGCGTCGCTCCAGCCTTGTCAGTCACCCGCACATATGTATAAGGTGCCTGTTCTGGATAGGCAGGCGGATCAACGCGAGCGAAGCGACTGCATGAAGATCAAGACCCTCGGATTGGCGGCACTGCTGCTGGCCAGTTCCACTACGGTGCTGGCCGAACCTTTCGAAGTTACCGATATTCGCGTGGAGGGATTGCAGCGGGTTTCCGCGGCTTCCGTCTTCAACGCCTTTCCCATCAGCGCTCGCGATCGCGTGGATGACCGGGAGCTGGCCGAAGCGGTCCGCAGCCTGTTCGCCACCGGGCTGTTCGACGATATCGAGCTTGCCCGCGACGGCGACGTCTTGGTGATCCAGGTCGTCGAGCGGCCGACCATCTCGCGGCTCAACATCAGCGGCAATCGCCGGCTCTCCGAAAGCGACCTGCGCGATGGCCTGCGCCAGGCGGGCCTGGTCGAAGGCCAGGTGCTGCAGATCTCGACCCTGGAGGAGATCCAGCGCGAGCTCGAGGGCGTCTATCAGGCGCAGGGCCGCTACAGCGCCCGTATCGAGACCAATGTGCGCGAGATCGACCAGGGGCGGGTTCAGGTCGACATCGAGATCAACGAAGGGGCGGTGGCCAAGATCCGCCAGATCAATATCGTCGGCAACCGCCAGTTCGATGACGACCAGCTGCGCGATGTGTTCGAGCTCAACGACCGTCCCGGTCGTTTCTTCGGCTGGTTCTCCCGCGACGAGTATTCCCGCGAGGCGCTGGCTGGCGACCTGGAGCGGCTGCGCTCGTTCTATCTCGACCGTGGCTACGTCAACTTCGCCATCACCTCCACCCAGGTCTCGATCAGCCCCGACAAGTCGCAGATTTTCGTCACCGTCAACGTCGACGAGGGCAGCCAGTTCCGCCTTGGCGACATCCGCTTCGCCGGCGATCTGCAGATCAGCGAGCGCGAGGCGCGCGAGCTGCTGCAGGTCGAGCGTGGCCAGATCTTCTCGCGCACCGACGTCACTGCCTCCACCGAGGCGTTGCGCTCGCGGCTTGGGGCCGAGGGGTTCGCCTTCGCGCGCGTCGACGGCGTACCGGAGCCCGGTGCCGACGGTACCGTGAACCTGACCTTCCGCGTCGAGCCGGGTCAGCGTGCCTACGTGCGGCGCATCAACTTCATCGGCAACACCAGCACCCAGGATGAGGTGCTGCGCCGCGAGATGATCCAGATGGAGGGGGCGCCGGCCTCCACCGAGTCGATCAGCCAGTCGCGCCGGCGCCTCGAGCGCCTGGGCTTCTTCCGCCAGGTGGAAGTGGAAACCCAGCCGGTGGCCGGCGAGCCCGACAAGCTCGACGTCACCTATACCGTCGAGGAGCAGCCCTCCGGCTCGATCTCGGCAAGCGTCGGCTTCTCCCAGAGCGCCGGGGTGATCTACGGCCTGGCGCTGGCCCAGAACAACTTCCTGGGCACCGGCAATCGGGTCAACATCGGTGCGCAGCGCAGCGATACCTTCACCAGCCTCAACTTCGGCTTCACCGACCCGTACTGGACGCTGGACGGCATCTCGCGCGGCTACAACCTGTTCTACCGCGAGACCGACTACGAAGACTCCGACATCTCGACCTACTCCACCGACGCCTACGGCGCGGGGATCAATTTCGGCTACCCGGTCAGCGAGCTGTCGCGGCTCAACTTCGGCGCCAGCGTCGAGGACCTGACGGTCAAGACCTACCGCGACACGGCCTCCGAGATTGTGCGCTACGTCGAGGACCAGGGCGACAACGCCCAGAGCCTCAAGCTGACCGCCAGCTGGACGCGCAACAACCTGAACCGCGGCATCATGCCGACCGACGGCAACTACCAGCGCCTGGCGCTGGAAACCGCCGCCCCGGGCAGCGACGCCGACTACGTCAAGCTGCGCGCCCGCGCCCAGCAGCTGTTCCCGCTCAACGAGGAGCAGTCGTGGGTGCTCAAGTTCGGCACCACCCTGGGCTATGCCGACAGCATCGGCAGCGATCCCTATCCGTTCTACGAGAACTTCTTTGCCGGCGGCCTCGGCTCGGTGCGTGGCTTCACCGCCAACACCCTGGGCGAGCGCACCACGCCGCGCGAGGCGGGGCGCGACCGTACCCTGGGCGGCAACGTGCTGGTCGAAGGCAGCGCCGAGCTGCTCTTCCCGCTGCCCTTCGTCGAGGACCACCGCTCGCTGCAGACCGGCTTCTTCCTCGATGCCGGCAACACCTTCCTGACCAGCTGCTACGACGTGATGCCGGAAGACCAGCCGTCGCGCTGCACGTCGGGCGTCGACCTGGGCGAGCTGCGCTACAGCGTGGGCATCGGGCTCTCCTGGCTGACCCCGGTGGGGCCGCTGACCTTCAGCATTGCCGAGCCGCTCAACGACAAGAGCGGTGACGATACCCAGTTCTTCCAATTCTCCCTGGGCCAGACCTTCTGATCCGATTCGCTCGAGGAATCATGCAATGCGCAAGTTTTCCGCCATTCTCTGCCTGGGTCTGTTCGGCGCCCTGGCCCTTCCTGCCCAGGCGGCGGATGTCGCCGTGCTGGACTGGCGCCAGGCGCTGCTGACTTCCGATGCCGCCCAGCGCTCGATGGAGCAGATGGAGAGCCGGCTGAGCGGTCAGCAGCAGGAGGCCCAGTCGCTGGGCCAGGAGCTCCAGCAGCTGCAGCAGCGGCTACAGCAGGGCGGCAGCCTTCCCGACGCCGAGCGCCAGGCGCTGCTGCAGGAATTCCAGCAGAAGGGCAGCCGCTTCGAGCAGCTTCGCCAGCAGATCTTCGAGGAGCAGATGCGCTCGGAGCAGGCCTTCCTGCGGGAAGCCGAGCCCAAGCTCGAGCGTGCCGTCGAGCAGGTGATCCAGCGTCACGGCGTCCAGGTGCTGGTGGAACCGCAAGGCGTGCTGCACTCCGAGATCGACCTGCCGAACTTGACGCGGGAAGTGACCGAGATCCTCAATTCGCTCAACTGATCCGTCGCGACGGTTAACCGCGCGCGCTGCCGACTTCGGATACCCATGACACAGCCATCACGCCCCCAGCTCACCCTTCAGGACATTGCCGACCGGCTCGGTGCCCGGCTCGTCGGCGACGGTTCACGCCGCCTCTCCGGGCTGGCTACCTTGAAGCGGGCAGGCCCCGACCAGATCGCCTTCGTGGCCAACCGCTCCTACCTCAAGGACCTGGCCGCCACCCGCGCGGGCGCCGTGCTGCTGCATCCGGAGCATGCGGCCTCGTGTCCGGTGGACAGGCTCGAGCTGGACAACCCCTACCTCGGCTATGCCCAGGTGTCACGCCTGTTCGACCCGATCCTGGCCCAGCCGAGCGGCGGCATTCATGCCTCGGCGGTGGTCGCCGAGGACGTGGCCATCGGTGAGCGCGTCGAGATCGGGCCCAATGCGGTGATCGAGGCCGGCGTCGAGCTGGGCGACGAGGTGGTGATCGGCGCCGGCTGCTTCATCGGGGCCGGCACCCGTATCGGCGCGCAGTCGCTGCTGCATGCCAACGTCACCGTCAGCCATGGCGTGACCATCGGCCGGCGCGCCATCCTACACAGCGGCTGCGTGATCGGCGGCGATGGCTTCGGCTTTGCCCACGACGGTCGCGGCTGGCACAAGATCGCCCAGCTCGGCGGCGTGGTGCTGGGCGACGACGTCGAGGTGGGTAGTTGTTCGAGCATCGACCGCGGCGCACTGGACGACACCGTGATCGGCAACGACGTCAAGATCGACAGCCAGGTGCAGATTGCGCACAACGTCCACATCGGCGACCACACCGCGCTGGCCGGCTGCGTCGGTATCGCCGGTTCCACCCGGATCGGGCGCAACTGCCTGCTGGGCGGGGGCGTGGGGATCTCCGGCCACCTGACGATCTGCGACGGCGTGCAGGTCACCGGCATGAGCCTGGTGACCAATTCGATACACGAGGCGGGCATCTATTCATCGGGCACCGGGGCCATGCACAACGCCCAGTGGCGCAAGAACGCGGTGCGCTTCAAGCAGCTCGACGACATCGCCCGTCGACTGACGCGGCTGGAGAAGCGCGGCGAGCAGGGTTGAGCCGGCGACGCGCGACGCTATAATCCATCGCCTGCCCGGCCGACGTGCGGGCGTATCGGGAAGCCTGAGGCAGCCACCTGCTGCCTTGCCTGGCTTCCCTACTTCATTTCAGAGGTCGCTACGATGGTAATGGACATCAACGAGATTCGAGATTATCTACCGCACCGCTACCCGTTCCTGCTGATCGATCGGGTGACGGCGCTGAGCCTCGGCGAATCCATCGTTGCCTACAAGAACGTCAGCATCAATGAGCCGTTCTTCAATGGCCACTTCCCCCACCACCCGATCATGCCCGGCGTGCTGGTGCTTGAAGCCCTGGCCCAGGCCTGCGGTATCCTGGGGTTCAAGACCGTCAACAAGCTGCCCGCCGACGGCTACGTCTATTATCTGGTAGGCAGCGACAACGTGCGCTTCAAGCGGCCGGTCATGCCGGGCGACCGCCTGGTGCTGGAAGCCAAGGTCGAGCGTGAAAAGCGCGGCATCTGGAAGTTCGCCTGCCGTGCTACCGTAGACGGTGAACTGGTCTGCGAGGCCGATATCATCTGTGCCGAGAGGAAGGTTGCTTGATTCATTCCACAGCCATCGTCGATCCCAGCGCCCGCTTGGCCGAAGATGTCGAGGTCGGGCCCTTTTCCGTGATTGGACCCGACGTCGAGATCGGGCCCGGCAGCCGCATCGGGCCGCATGTGGTCATCAAGGGGCCCACCGTGCTCGGTGCACGCACCCGGATCTTCCAGTTCGCCTCGGTGGGCGAGGACTGCCAGGACAAGAAATACGCCGGTGAGCCGACGCGGCTGATCATGGGCGACGACAACGTCATTCGCGAGGGCGTGACCCTGCACCGCGGCACCGCGCAGGATCGCGGCGAGACCGTCATCGGCTCGCGCAACCTGTTCATGGCCTACTGCCACGTGGGCCACGACTGCCTGATCGGCAGCGACTGCGTCTTCGCCAACCAGGTCACCCTGGCCGGCCATGTCACTATCGGCAACTTCGTCATCCTCGGCGGCCTCTCCGCCATTCATCAGTTCTGCCACGTCGGGGCCCACGCCATGGCCGGCGGCGGCTCGATCATTACCAAGGACACCCCGGCCTACGTGCTGATCAACGGCAACCCTGCCGCGGCCCATGGGTTGAACCTGGTCGGACTGAAGCGGCGCGGCTTTTCCGCCGAGGCGATCAAGGCGCTGGGCGATGCCTACCGGCTGGTCTATCGCCAGGGCCTGACCGTGGCCCAGGCGCTCGAGGAGATCCGCAGCCGCTATGCGCTGCCTGAAACCGAAGCCTTTGCCGCTTCCATCGAGATTTCGTCGCGCGGCATCGTTCGCTGAGCTGGCGTCGAAACGGGTCTGATATGAGCCAGCTTGCGCGTGTCTACATTGTCGCCGGAGAGATGTCCGGCGACCTGCTCGGCGCCAGCCTGATGCGTGCGCTCAAGGCGCGTCATCCCGGCGTCGAGTTCCGCGGCATCGGCGGCCCGGGCATGCTTGCCGAAGGCATCGACAGCCGCTTTCCTCTCGAGACGCTCTCGGTGATGGGCCTGGTCGAGGTGCTCAAGCACCTGCCCGAGCTGATCCGGGTGCGACGCACGCTGCGTGCCGACGCCCTGGCCTGGCGGCCGGACGTGATGATCGGTATCGATGCCCCCGACTTCAACCTCGGCCTGGAGCGCCAGCTGCGCGAGGCGGGGCTCGCTACCGTGCACTATGTCAGCCCCACCGTCTGGGCCTGGCGCCAGGGGCGGGTCAAGGGCATCGCCAGGTCGGTCGATGCGATGCTCACCTTCCTGCCCTTCGAAGCTGCCTTCTACGCGCAGCACCACCTCCCGGTGGCCTTCGTCGGGCATCCGCTGGCCGACGAGCTGCCGCTGGTCAACGATCGCGGTGCGGCACGAGAGGAAATCGGCCTGCCGCTCGATGCCCAGGTGCTGGCCGTTCTGCCGGGCTCCCGAGCCAACGAGATCCGCTTTCTCGGCGAGACCTTCCTCGACGCCGCCGAGCGGCTGTGCCGCGAACGCCCCGACTTGCGCGTCGTGATACCGGCGGCCACCCCGCTGCGCCGCCAGGAGCTTGAACGCCTGCTGGACGCCAGGCCGCTGCTGGCCGAGCGGCTGACGCTGCTCGATGGCCAGGCGCGCCAGGCGATGGTTGCCAGCGACGCCGTGCTGCTCGCCTCGGGCACCGCCGCCCTGGAGGCGATGCTGTGCCACCGTGCCATGCTGGTGGCCTACCGCATGGCGCCGCTCACCCACTGGTTGGCCAGCCGCCTGGTCAAGACGCCCTGGATCTCGCTGCCTAACCTGATCGCCCAGGCGTCGATGGTTCCGGAGCTGATCCAAGATGCCGCCACGCCCGAGGCCATCGTCGAACGCCTCGGGCCGATGCTCGATGACGGCGAGGCACGTGGCGCTCTGGAGGCACGCTTCGCCGCGCTGCACGCCGGGCTGCAGCGCAACGCCAGCGCCAGGGCGGTGGAAGCCATCGAAGCCGTGGTGGCGGGCCGCCCGCTGCCCGAGTCGCTGGCCAGCGAGGCAATGGTGTCCGATTCAGGAAGCGTCGGCAGGAGCGAGACATGAACGTGGCGGCCTTTCCCCCGCTGGTGATCGACTACCAGGGCCACCTGCTGGCCGGCGTCGATGAAGTGGGCCGCGGCCCGCTGGTCGGCGCGGTGGTCGCCGCGGCGGTGATCCTCGATCCGCTGCGTCCCATTGCCGGCCTGACCGACTCCAAGAAGCTCGCGCCGCAGCGTCGCGTGGAACTGGACGCGGAGATTCGCGCCAAGGCGCTGGCCTTCGCCGTGGCCGAGGCGAGCCATGCCGAAGTCGATGCGCTGAACATCTACCATGCTACCCACCTGGCCATGCGCCGGGCGATCGATGCGCTGACGCTGCAGCCCGAATATCTGCTGGTCGACGGCAATCGGCTCCCGGGCCATCCACTGCCCGGCCAGGCGGTGGTGAAGGGTGACGCCAGGCATCCGGCCATCGCCGCCGCCTCGATACTCGCCAAGGTGGCGCGTGACGCCCAGATGGTGGCGCTCGACGGCCTCTATCCCGAATATGGTTTCTCCCGCCACAAGGGCTATGCCACGCCCGAGCACCTGGCGGCGCTGGAACGCCTCGGGCCCTTGCCCGAGCATCGTCGCTCCTTCGCCCCGATCAAGGGGCAGTTAGAGCTGCTCTGACCATTTACCGCCAAGCCCCGAGCCTCTTATGACCCCGCCTTTCGTCCACCTGCGCGTTCATACCGAATATTCCCTGGTCGACGGCCTGGTGCGGCTCAAGCCGCTGGTCAAGGCCACCGCCGAGCAGGGCATGCCGGCACTGGCCGTGACCGACGAGGCCAACCTGTTCGGCCTGGTCAAGTTCTACCGCGGCGCCCAGGGAGCGGGCCTCAAGCCGATCATCGGCGCCGACCTGTGGCTCGCCAACCCGCATGACGAGACGCACCCCTACCGGCTGACCCTGCTGGCGATGAACGACACCGGCTATCGCAACCTCACCGAGCTGATCTCGCGGGGCTGGATGGAAGGGCAGCGCCAGGGGCGGGCGCTGCTGGAGAAGGCCTGGGTGCTGGCGCAGAGCGAGGGCCTGATCGCGCTCTCAGGTGGCCGCGAAGGTGAGATCGGCCGCCACCTGCTGGCCGACCATCGCGACGAGGCGCGTGTGCTGCTCGAGGAGTGGCAGGCGGCCTTCCCGGAGCGCTTCTACCTGGAGCTGACCCGCACCGGGCGGCCGCTGGAGGAGGAGTGCGTGCACCTCTCGGTGGCGCTGGCCGTGGCCACGGGCACGCCGGTGGTGGCGACCAACGACGTGCGCTTCCTCGAGCGTGACGACTTCTGGGCCCACGAGACCCGGGTCGCCATCGGCGAGGGCAAGGCGCTGGACGACCCGCGCCGCGAGCGCAAGTACACCGAAGAGCAGTACCTCAAGAGCCCGGCGGAGATGGCCGAGCTGTTCGCCGACATCCCCGAGGCGCTCGAGAACAGCGTGATGATCGCCGCGCGCTGTAGCGTCGACGTGCGTCTGGGCGAGATATTCCTGCCGGAGTTCGAGATTCCCGAGGGCATGACCCAGGACGAATTCTTCCGCAAGGTCTCCCACGACGGCCTCGACGAGCGCCTCGACTTCCTCTACCCGGTCGAGACGTACCCGCGCGACGGCGCCGAGTACGTCGAGATCGACAAGCGCTATCGCGAGCGGCTGGACTTCGAGCTCGACATCATCATTCAGATGGGCTTCCCCGGCTACTTCCTGATCGTGATGGACTTCATCAAGTGGGCCAAGGACAACGACGTGCCGGTGGGACCGGGGCGGGGCTCGGGTGCCGGCTCGCTGGTGGCCTACGCGCAGAAGATCACCGACCTCGATCCGCTGGAGTACGACCTGCTGTTCGAGCGCTTCCTCAACCCCGAGCGGGTCTCGATGCCCGACTTCGACGTCGACTTCTGCATGGAGAAGCGCGACCGGGTGATCGAGTACGTGGCCGACCGCTACGGGCGCAACGCGGTGTCGCAGATCGTCACCTTCGGCACCATGGCCGCCAAGGCGGTGGTGCGCGACGTGGCCCGCGCCCAGGGCAAGCCCTATTCGCTGGGTGACAAGCTCTCCAAGCTGATCCCCTTTGAGGTGGGCATGACCCTGGCCAAGGCCATCGAGGCGGAGCCGGCGCTCAAGGAGTTCGTCGAGAACGACGAGGAGGCCGCCGAGATCTGGGAGATGGCGCTCAAGCTCGAGGGCATCACCCGCGGCACCGGCAAGCACGCCGGCGGCGTGGTGATCGCGCCGACCAAGCTCACCGACTTCTCGCCGCTGCTGTGCGACGAGGAGGGCAACGGCCTGGTGGTGCAGTTCGACAAGAACGACATCGAGGAGGCCGGGCTGGTCAAGTTCGACTTCCTCGGCCTGCGCACCCTGACCATCATCGACTGGGCGCTGGAGATGGTCGACAAGGTGCGCGCCGTGAAGGGCGAGGGGCCGCTCAATATCGACCGCATTCCGCTCGACGATGCGCCGACCTTCGAGATGCTCAAGCGCGCCGAGACCACGGCGGTGTTCCAGCTCGAATCGCGCGGCATGAAGGAGCTCATCAAGCGCCTGCTGCCCGACTCGCTGGAGGACATGATCGCCCTCGTCGCCCTGTTCCGCCCGGGGCCGCTGCAGTCGGGCATGGTCGACGACTTCATCAACCGCAAGCACGGCCGCGCCGAGCTCGCCTACCCGCATCCGGACTACCAGCACGAGTGGCTCAAGCCGGTGCTCGAGCCCACCTACGGCATCATCCTCTACCAGGAGCAGGTGATGCAGATTGCCCAGGTGTTGGCGGGCTACAGCCTGGGCCAGGCCGACATGCTGCGCCGCGCCATGGGCAAGAAGAAACCCGAGGAGATGGCCAAGCAGCGCAGCGGCTTCATGGAGGGCTGTGCGGCCAACGGCATCGACAAGGAGCTGGCCGGCAACATCTTCGACCTGGTGGAGAAGTTCGCCGGCTACGGCTTCAACAAGTCGCACTCGGCGGCTTACGGCCTGGTCTCCTACCAGACCGCCTGGCTCAAGACCCACTACCCCGGCCCGTTCATGGCCGCGGTGATGTCCACCGAAATGGACAACCTCGACAAGGTGGTGCCGCTGATCGAGGAGTCGCGGCGCCTCGGCCTTACCGTGACCCCGCCGGACGTGAACATCGGCGGCTACAAGTTCACCGTCGATACCGAGGGTCGCGTCGTCTACGGCCTGGGCGCGATTCGCGGCGTGGGCGAGGGGCCCATCGGCGCCATCGTCGAGGCCCGCGAGGCCGAGGGCCCGTTCAGCGACCTGTTCGACTTCTGCCGCCGGGTCGACCCCAAGCGCATGAACAAGCGCACCCTGGAGGCGTTGATCCGCTCCGGCGCCCTGGACAACCTGGGACCCAACCGGGCGGTGCTCAGCGCCGCCCTGGACGACGCCCTGCGCGCCGCGGCCCAGACCCAGACCAACCAGAACCTGGGCATGATGGACATGTTCGGCGAAGCCTTCGCCGACGACGAGACCCAGAGCGACCCCTACGAAGGCTATCGCCAGGTGCGCGAGTGGACCGACAAGGAGCGCCTGGCGGGCGAGAAGGAGACCCTGGGCCTCTATCTCACCGGGCACCCCATCGACGAATACGAGAAGGAGCTGGCCCGCTTCGTCTCGACTCGTATCAGCGACCTCAAGCCGTCGCGGGAGCCGCAGCGGGTCGCTGGCCTGGTGGTGGCGGTGCGCACCATGAAGTCCAAGCGCGGCGACACCATGGCCTTCATCACCCTGGACGACCGCACCGGACGCATCGAGGCCTCGCTGTTCGGCGAGCTGTACGATTCCCTGCGCGGCCAGATCGAGGCCGACCAGGTGTTGATCGTCGAGGGCGAGGTCTCAAGCGACGACTTCTCCGGCGGCCTGCGCCTGCGCGGCAAGGAGGTCACGCCGATGGTGGCCGCCCGCACGCGCTACGGCGAGGCGGTAGAGCTGTCGCTGGACGGCACCCGGGTCAACGGCCGGCTGGTGGAGAGCCTGCGCGAGAGCCTCATGCCGCATCGCAACGGCGACGGCCTGCCGGTGCGCCTGCGCTACCGCAACGAAGCCGCCGCCGGCTGGCTGGAGCTGGACGCCCAGTGGCGCGTGGCCCCCAGCGACGAGCTGCTGATCGCGCTGCGCGAGGTAGAGGGGCAGGACGGCGTGCGCCTCAAATACCGCTAGGCCTAAGAAAAGTGCCTGCGCTCGGTCATACGGCGTTAAAAAACGGCTTAAAATGCTCATTTACTAAAGTAAACTCGTGTGCGAGCCCAGTCCGTTTTGCGCCGTTTTTTGCCTTGTCTGACCATCGCTCGCCGACTTTTCGACAGGACCTGGACTCACCACCTTGGCTGCGAGCGGCGCCGGGGACAGGTCGCAGCGGAGGTCTTTTGCCATGGATGGCAAAAGTAGCGCCCAGGGATGGGTTCACAGCGCCTCCGCAGAGACCTGTCGCCGGAAAAGCCGCTTTTCCGCGCCTTGCGCCGTGCGTTGAGGGTGCGATAATGCCCGACACTCGATTTTATGGCTTCCGGGACGAACAGCGTTCATCATGCCCCGGCGACAGCAATGACAAGGCGGCCCAGCCACTATGAATCCCAATTACCTCGATTTCGAACAGCCCATCGCCGAACTCCAGGCCAAGATCGAAGAGCTGCGCCTGGTCGGCAACGACAGCCAGCTCAACCTCAGCGACGAGATCAGCCGCCTGGAGGAGAAGAGCCGCAAGCTCACCGAGTCGATCTTCAAGGACCTGAGCCCCTGGCAGGTGTCGCAGATTTCCCGCCACCCCCAGCGCCCCTATACGCTGGACTACCTCGAATACATCTTCACCGACTTCGACGAGCTGCACGGCGACCGCCGCTTCGCCGACGACCCGGCCATCGTCGGGGGCATCGCCCGTCTCGAGGGGCGTCCGGTGATGGTCATCGGCCATCAGAAAGGGCGTGAGGTGAAGGAGAAGGTGCGTCGCAACTTCGGCATGCCGCGTCCCGAGGGCTATCGCAAGGCGTGCCGCCTGATGGAGATGGCCGAGCGCTTCAAGATGCCGGTGCTGACCTTCATCGACACCCCCGGCGCCTACCCCGGTATCGACGCCGAAGAGCGCGGCCAGAGCGAAGCCATCGCCTACAACCTGGCGGTAATGTCGCGGCTCAAGACGCCGATACTCTCCACCGTGGTGGGCGAGGGCGGCTCCGGCGGCGCGCTGGCGATCGGCGTGTGCGACGAGCTGGCCATGCTGCAGTACTCCACCTATTCGGTCATCTCGCCGGAAGGCTGTGCCTCGATCCTGTGGAAGAGCGCCGAGAAGGCCGCCGATGCCGCCCAGGCCATGGGCATCACCGCCGAGCGGCTGCAGGAGCTGGGCTTCGTCGACACCCTGATCGAGGAGCCGCTGGGCGGCGCCCATCGGCAGCCGCAGGCCACCGCCGAGCGGGTCAGGGAGGCGCTGCTGGCGAGCCTGGATCGACTCGAAGCGATGGAGACCGATGCGCTGCTCGAACGCCGGTATGAGCGGTTGATGAGCTATGGCGCTCCAGCATAAGCGCGCATCGCTGCAAGCCCTGATCGACGACGCCCTGGCGGAGACCCCGCCGGGGCGTGTCGTCTGGGTGGCGCTCTCCGGCGGGCTGGATTCGAGCCTGCTGCTCACGCTGGCGGCCCAGGCCTGTCGGCGCCATCCCCGCCCGCTTCACGCACTGCACGTTCACCATGGCCTTCAGCATGCCGCCGACGGCTTCGAGCGGCACTGCCGTCGGCTGGCCTCTCGCCTCGGGGTGCCGCTCTTTGTCGAGCATGTGGCGGTCGAGCGTGACGCCGGGCTGGGGCTCGAGGGGGCGGCGCGGGAAGCGCGCTACGCGGCGTTCGCCCGCCGTGTGGTGCCGGGCGAGACGCTGTGGCTGGCTCAGCACCGCGATGACCAGGCCGAAACCTTCCTGCTCGCCGCCCTGCGCGGCAGCGGCGTGCGCGGCCTGGCGGGCATGCCAACGGTGCGCGAGTGGCAGGGCAGGTGCTTCGCGCGCCCGCTGCTGGCGCATTCGCGTGCGGAGCTGGAAGCCGAAGCGGCGCGGCTCGGCCTGAATTGGATCGACGATCCCACCAATCGCGACGAGGCGCTCGACCGCAACTTCCTGCGCCTCCGCCTGCTGCCGCTATTGCAGGCGCGCTGGCCCCACGCCGCCCAGGCGCTGGCGAGCAGTGCGGCGCATGCGACCGAAGCCGATAGCTTGATCGACGACCTGGCTGCGCAGGACCTGGCTGCGCTGGGCGGCGACGCCGCTCGCCTGCCACTGGCGGGGTTGGCGGGCCTTTCGCCGGCGCGACAGCGCGTGCTGGTGCGCCATGCCTGCCGGCGCCTTGGCCTGCCCACGCCGCCGCAGGGTCGCCTGGCCACGCTGCTGGCCCAGCTCGAGGCGCGCCCCGATGCTCAGGCCCATGTGGCCTGGGCCGAGGCCGAGGCGCGGATCTGGCGCGGCGGCCTCCATTTGCTGCGCCGTCAGCCTCCGCCCCGGGGCGCTTGGCCCCTGGCTTGGGACGGCCGGTCGCCGCTTGCCACCCCATGGGGCAAGGCCGAGGCCACGCTTGTGCCCGACGAGGGAGGCGAGGCCTGCCTTGAGCTTAGGCAGCGCGAAGGGGGCGAGCGGCTGCGCCTGGCGGGGCGGGGCTCGCGGGAGCTCAAGCGATTGCTGCAAGAAGCCGCCCTGCCGCCCTGGGCACGCGAGCGAGTGGTGGTGGTTTGGCACGCGGCAGAGCCGGTGGCGGCGCTGGCGCTGCCGGAAGGCCGTTGGCTGGCGGTGGCAGCGGGCTGGTCGGCCCACCCGGTCAGCTCAGGCTGAGGTTGAAGCCGGCGGCGCTCTGGTAGGCGATCTCCTGCTCGAGGTCGGTGCGCAGCAGGGTCTGGTCGCGCTCGTCATCCGCCAGGTGGAGCGTCAGGGCTTCGCCCTGAACTTCGAGCTGGGGAGTAGCCACGGGCTGTTCGCCTCGCGGGTGATTGAGCAGCACCGCCAGGCGCAGCAGGCGCGCCAGGCGGGCGTGGGAGCGCTGCTGCGACTCGGGCAGCGCGCGCCACTCGCGCAGCGGGAACTTGCGGCGATGCGCGCGCACCAGAAAGGCCAGCAGCCGCTGCTCGGGGCGCGAGAAGCCGGCCAGGTCGGAATGTTCCAGCAGGTAGGCGCCGTGGCGATGGAACTGGCTGTGGGAGATGGCCAGGCCGATCTCGTGCAGGCGGGCCGCCCAGTCGAGGAAGCGCGCCTGGTCGTCGTCGAGCGCCCATGCCGTGCGCACCTGGTCCAGCAGCTGGCCGGCCGAGTTCGCCACGTGCTCGGCCTGGCGCCCGTCCACGCCGTGGCGCTGCTGCAGCGAGGCGAGCGTCTTGTGGCGGATATCCTCGGAACTGTTGCGGCCCACCATGTCATACAGCACGCCTTCGCGCAGGGCGCCGTCGGCGTAGCGCAAGCGCTCCAGCGCGAAGGCGTCGAAGATGGCGCTGAGGATGGCAACGCCGGCGGGAAACACCCGGGCGCGGTCCGGCTTGAGCCCCTCCAGCGCCACCCGGTCGAGGTGTCCGCAGGCGATCAGCGTGCTGCGTACCTGCTGAAGGCCCTCGCGGGTCACCACGCCGTCGGGGGCGCCTCCGGCGGCGGCGATGACCGCGGCGGCCGCCTTGATCGTGCCGCTCGAGCCCACCGGGTCATCCCAGCCCAGCTCGCAGTAGGGGCGGCGGATGTTGGCCAGCTCCGACATGGCGGCGAGTTCGGCGAGGCGCATGTGCCGCTCGTTGATCTCGCCCCCTTCGAAGAAGCGGCGGGTAAAGGTCACGCAGCCCAGCTGCAAACTTTCCAGGGCCAGCGGTTCGAAGCGTTCGCCGATGATGAACTCGGTGGAGCCGCCGCCGATGTCGATGATCAGCCGCCGGCCGCTCTCGGCCAGGGAGTGGGCGGCGCCCAGATAGATCAGGCGAGCCTCCTCGCGTCCGCCGATGATCTCGATGCGATGCCCGAGCAGCGCTTCGGCACGGTCGATGAAGGCCTGGCTATTGCGTGCGCCGCGCAGCGCGTTGGTGCCGACCACGCGCAGCTGCCCCTGGGGGATGTCGGCCACGAAAGGCGCGAAGCGGGCCAGGCAGCCGAGCGCCCGCTGCATGGCGGCCTCTTCCAGCCGGCCGTCGCCGTCGAGTCCTGCGGCCAGCTGCACCTTCTCACCGCGGCGGGCCACCACTTGCAGTCGCTCGTCTTGGTAATGCGCCACCAGTAGGTGAAAGCTGTTGGAGCCCAGGTCGATCGCAGCCAGGCGCTGCGGGCAGGGTACCTGGGACGAAAGGGGGGCGTCGGTGGCGGGTTGGGGCCGTTCCATGGGTAAGATCATCACGCAGCGTCCTGATGGCGAATAGCTAAAGGTTGCGGCGATGGTGAGAACCTGTCAATCGCGAGGGGTTGATCGGTAGACTTGCGTTCGGCGGCGGCCTTGACTAACATCGGGTCGTTCGCCTGTTCCGAATGCTTTCCGACCGCGTCGCGGTCAACATCAAGTCGTCAGTCAGCCCCTTATTGTCGTTAGTTGTCTTGTGCCGGAAGCCATGTTGGCACTTGAAACGCACCAGGCGATTACACTCCAGGCGACATAAAGTGCTGCTTCCTCGAACACGATACCGTTTCGACGGCCCCTTCAGAGCGGTCGTGAGCGGCGGTCAATCGCCCTGCGAGTGGAAGCGTCTCCGGGCTCTGAACGCACCCAAGCGGCGTACCGTTCTTTTCCAGCTTCTTCCCACGGCGCCGTGCCGCCACGCTGACATGAGCAACTTCCGAACACACCGATGAATCTTACCGAACTCAAGCAAAAATCCGTGCCAGAGCTCCTGGAGCTTGCCCGCGAGATGGGCATCGATAACCTGGCGCGCTCACGCAAGCAGGACATTATCTTCGCCATCCTCAAGAAGCACGCCAAGAGCGGCGAGGATATCTATGGCGATGGCGTTCTGGAGATTCTCCAGGATGGTTTCGGCTTCCTGCGCAGCGCCGACAGCTCCTACCTGGCCGGCCCCGACGACATCTATGTCTCGCCGTCGCAGATCCGCCGCTTCAACCTGCGCAAGGGCGATTCGATCTCCGGCAAGATTCGTCCGCCGAAGGAAGGCGAGCGTTATTTCGCGCTGCTCAAGGTCAGTCAGATCAACTTTGACAAGCCCGAAAACGCCAAGCACAAGATCCTGTTCGAGAACCTCACGCCGCTGTTCCCCCAGGAGCGGCTGCGCATGGAGATCGGCAACGGCTCCACCGAGGATCTCACCGCTCGCATCATCGATCTCACCGCGCCCATCGGCAAGGGCCAGCGCGGGCTGATCGTCTCGCCGCCCAAGGCGGGCAAGACGCTGATGCTGCAGAATATCGCCACCTCGATCACGCGCAACAACCCCGAGTGCCACCTGATCGTGCTGCTGATCGACGAGCGTCCGGAAGAAGTGACCGAGATGTCGCGCACCGTGCGCGGCGAAGTGGTCGCCTCGACCTTCGACGAGCCGCCGGCGCGCCACGTGCAGGTTGCCGAGATGGTGATCGAGAAGGCCAAGCGCCTGGTCGAGCACAAGAAGGATGTGGTCATCCTGCTCGACTCCATTACCCGCCTGGCACGCGCCTACAACACCGTGGTGCCCAGCTCCGGCAAGGTGCTCACCGGCGGTGTCGACGCCCACGCCCTGGAGAAGCCCAAGCGCTTCTTCGGTGCCGCGCGTAACATCGAAGAGGGCGGCAGCCTGACCATCATCGCCACCGCGCTGGTCGATACCGGCTCGAAGATGGACGAGGTGATCTTCGAGGAGTTCAAGGGCACCGGCAACATGGAAGCCCACCTGGACCGCAAGCTCGCCGAGCGGCGCGTCTATCCGGCACTCAACATCCGCCGCTCCGGCACCCGCCGCGAGGACCTGATCGCCTCCGAGGACGAGATGCAGCGCATGTGGATCCTGCGCAAGCTGCTCAATCCGATGGACGACACGGCAGCTACCGAGTTCCTGATCGACCGCCTGAAGGATACCAAGACGAACCTGGAATTCTTCGAGGCGATGAAGCGCCGCTAGGCGGGTTCGGCGGTGCGCAAGGGGGCAGCATGCTATGCTGCCCCTTTCGTCGTTCCGGAAACGGGAATTGGAATGAAGTACAAGGACCTGCGTGACTTCATCGCGGCCCTGGAAGCCCAGGGCGAGCTGATACGAGTTTCAGCCGAGGTGGACCCCTACCTCGAGATCACCGAGATCTGCGACCGCACCCTGCGTGCCGGCGGCCCGGCGCTGCTGTTCGAGAACGTCAAGGGCCACGATATGCCGCTGCTCGGCAACCTGTTCGGCACGCCGAGGCGGGTCGCCCTGGGCATGGGCCAGGACTCGGTCGAGGCGCTGCGCGAGGTGGGGCAACTGCTCGCCTTCCTCAAGGAACCCGACCCGCCCAAGGGCTTTCGCGATGCCTGGGACAAGCTGCCGATCTTCAAGCAGGTGATGAGCATGGGGCCCAAGGTGGTGCGCAGCGCCCCGGTGCAGCAGGTGATCCTCGAAGGCGACGACGTCGACCTCGACCGCCTGCCGATCCAGCACTGCTGGCCCGGCGATGCCGCGCCGCTGGTCACCTGGCCGCTGGTGGTGACCCGCGGGCCGCACAAGAAGCGCCAGAACCTGGGCATCTATCGCCAGCAGAAGCTGGGCAAGAACCGCCTGATCATGCGCTGGCTGTCGCACCGTGGCGGTGCGCTGGACTTCCTCGAGTTCCAGCAGACCCATCCCGGCGAGCCCTTTCCGGTGGCGGTGGCGCTGGGCGCCGATCCGGCGACGATTCTCGGCGCGGTGACCCCGGTACCGGATTCGCTCTCCGAGTACGCCTTCGCCGGGCTGTTGCGCGGTTCGCGCACCGAGCTGGTCAAGTGCGGCCATGCCGATCTGGAAGTGCCTGCGTCTGCAGAAATCATTCTGGAAGGCTTCATCTATCCCGATGACATGGCGCCGGAAGGCCCCTACGGCGACCACACCGGCTACTACAACGAGGTCGACGAGTTCCCGGTGTTCACCGTGACGCGCATGACCCTGCGCCGCGACGCCATCTACCACTCGACCTACACCGGGCGGCCGCCCGATGAGCCGGCGATCCTCGGTGTCGCCCTCAACGAAGTGTTCGTGCCGATCCTGCGCAAGCAGTTTCCCGAGATCGTCGACTTCTACCTGCCGCCGGAGGGCTGCTCCTACCGCATGGCGGTGGTGACCATGAAGAAGCAGTACCCGGGCCACGCCAAGCGCGTGATGATGGGCGTGTGGAGCTTCCTGCGCCAGTTCATGTACACCAAGTTTGTGGTGGTGCTCGACGACGACGTCGACGCCCGTGACTGGAAGGATGTGATCTGGGCCATCACCACCCGCATGGACCCGGCCCGCGATACCGTGATGGTCGAGAACACGCCGATCGACTACCTCGACTTCGCCTCGCCGGTGGCGGGGCTGGGGTCCAAGATGGGGCTCGATGCCACCAGCAAGTGGCCCGGCGAGACCGATCGCGAATGGGGCACGCCCATCGTCATGGACGAGGCCGTCAAGGCCCGCGTCAGTGAGCGCTGGAACGAGCTGGGCATCGAGCTGCCCCCTTACCCTGACGACAAGAGGCACGCATGACCCCGAGGACCCTGAGCTGCCAGGTGACGGCAGTGGAGGACCTGACTCCCGACGTGTTTCGCGTACGCCTGGAAGGGCGCGCCGAGGCCATGGCCCATGAGCCGGGCCAGTATCTGGAGCTCAAGCTCGACGACGAGACCTGGGTGCCGTTTTCCATTGCCAGCGCGCATCGCGGCGACGGCAGCCTGGAGCTGCATATCCAGCACTGGCCGGAGCGTGAGAACTCCGCCCGGCTGCGCGAGCTGATCGTGGAGGCGCGCCATCTCGGTGTGCGTCTGCCGGGCGGTGACTGTGTGCTCGATCATGACAGCCAGCGGCCGCTGCTGCTGATCGCGGCCGGCACCGGCTTCGCCCAGATGAAGGCGATCGCCGAGGCCTCGCTGCAGGCCTCGCCCGAGCGGACAATCGAGCTGTGGTGGGCGGCGCGCCAGCGGCGCGATCTCTATCTCGAGAGCCTGCCACGGGAGTGGGCCGAGCAGCATGCCAACGTGCACTTCCATCTGGTCACCGAAGCCGCGCCGGAAGCGGCGGTGAGCGGCGAGCGTGTCCACGGCCACCTGGGGCGGATCGACCAGGCGCTCGCCACTGGCCTCGAGGATGTCAGCGGGCATGACGTCTACCTCTCCGGCTCGCCGGGCATGGTCTACGCCTGCGTCGACGTGCTGGCCTCGCTGGGTCTCGAGCCGTCGCGGGTCTTCTCCGACGTCTTCGCCTATGCGCCGCGCCAGCCGCTGGTGCCCACCGTCGGCGTGCTGCGCCGGGGGAGCGCGGGGTGAGCGCCTCGCCGATCCTGATCACCGGCGGCGCCCAGCGCCTGGGGCGGCACTGCGCCGAACGGCTGGTTGACGACGGGCATCCGGTCATTATCAGCTACCGGCGCGAGCGGCCGGCGCTCGAGGTGTTGCGCCGCCGCGGCATCGTCACCCTGATGGCGGATTTCGCCAGCGAGGCGGGCATTCTCGACTTCATCGCCCGGCTCAAGGCCGAGACCGGATCGCTGCGAGCGATCGTGCACAACGCCAGCGACTGGGCGCCGGACGGCCGCGACGAGCAGGCCGGGGCCACCTTCGAGCGGCTGTTCCGCGTGCACATGCTGGCGCCCTACCTGATCAACCTGCACTGTCGCGAGCTGCTCGAGGCCTGCGGCGAGCCGCAGCGCGACATCGTGCATATGACTGACTACGTGGCGCAGAAGGGCTCGGAAAAGCATGCTGCCTACGCCGCCACCAAGGCGGGGCTCGAGAATCTGACGCTCTCCTTCGCGGCCCTGTACGCTCCGCAGATCCAGGTCAACGCCATCGCCCCGGCGTTGATCATGCTCAATGAAGGCGACGACGAGGCCTATGCCGAGAAGGCCAGGGCCAAGTCGGCCATGGGTATGGTGCCGGGGCCGGGCGTGATCTACCAGAGCCTGCGCTACCTGCTCGACAACCGCTACGTGACCGGCATCACGCTGCCGGTCGATGGCGGGCGCCACCTTCGCTAGACTGTCAGTCACGCAGTCGCTTTGAAGGCACGATAGGCTGCGCAAAGACCAGCCCATGGCCAGCCAATGGAGAGGAGGCGAATATGGCACCCTTGAAGGAATATCACGATGAGAGCGGCCCGCTGTGGCTGCTGGCGATGCTGGCGGTACTGCCCCTGAACCTGCTGCCCCTGCTGATTGGCATCGTTCGTGCCGTGGCCGCCTGAGGTCGAGCTTGCCAAGCTTGTCGCGATGCGGCACGATGAAAAAAATGGAAAACAGGAACTCAACCATGACGCTGCTCCCCGGCCTGACACCTGATGCTCTTCGCTGCGCTTCCTGCGTGGCGCAGCAGCGTGGTGCGGGTTTTGGTGGCCAGTATTGGTACTGGTTTAGCGCCGGTGTGCCGGCGGCCGGGTCCTGAGTCGGACGCAGCTGCTAGGGCACACCCAACCGGGTTGCCTTCCTCCTAAAACCCCTGGTCGGCAACCCGACCGGGGGTTTTACGTTTGGTAGTTCCTTTTTAGAGCTTCGACTGACTAGAGCTTCAACTGACGAACATATCAACCGAGGAGACGCACCATGATCGCACGCCGCGCCACTTTCGCCGCCCGCTCTCGCCACGACTATTATGGCTGGGGTTATGGCTGGCGATTTAGCGCCACGCGGTCGGTTCAGTGCGCCACCTCCGACCGTGAGATGACTGGTGGCAACGCCACGACACGATGTTTACCGATCTCACGGAGCCGTTGACCATGAACGCCCACGCCTCACTTGCCGAACGTCTCATCCTCGAACCGCACGCGCCACAGCCCGGTGGCGACGCGGCGAATCACACCGAACTGCACCTGCCCTCACCGGGCGAACTGCGCCGCCACCTGCCCTTGGCCTCGCCGTTGGCCGAGCGCATTGACGCCCAGCGCCGTGCCGTGCAGGCCATCGTGCAAGGCCAGGACGACCGCCTGCTGATCGTCGTCGGGCCCTGTTCGATTCACGATCCGGTGGCGGCGCTGGAGTACGCCCAGCGCCTGGCGGCGCTCTCTGAGCGCGTGGACGACCGGCTGCTGCTGGTCATGCGGGTCTACGTGGAAAAGCCGAGGACCACCGTCGGCTGGAAGGGATTGGCGTACGACCCCGACCTGGACGGCAGCGGTGATATGGCGCGTGGGCTCCAGCTGTCGCGCCAACTGATGCGCGAAGTGGCCTCGCTGGGCCTGCCGGTGGCCACTGAGCTGCTGCAGCCGCTGCTGGCGCCCTACCTCGACGACCTGCTGGCCTGGGTGGCCATCGGGGCACGCACCACCGAATCCCAGCTGCATCGAGAGCTGGCCAGCGGGCTGCAGGCCGCGGTGGGCTTCAAGAATGGCACCGGCGGCGACGTCGACGTGGCGCTGCAGGCCATCCAGGCGGCGGCCCACCCGCACCAGCACTTTGCCCTGGCGGCCGATGGACGTCCGGTGATGCGTGAAACCGCCGGCAACCCGCATACCCATGTGGTGCTGCGCGGCGGCCACGCTGGTCCCAACTACGACTCGGTGTCGGTGCGTGCGGCCTGCCAAGGCCTTGAGCGCGCTGCCCTGGCGCCCCGCCTCATGGTGGATTGCAGCCATGCCAACGCGTGCAAGGACCACCGCCGCCAGGGCGCGGTGCTGCGAGACGTGCTGGCGCAGCGGCTGGCCGGCGAGAAAGCGCTGATGGGCCTGATGCTGGAAAGCCACCTGGAAGAAGGCCGTCAGGCCCTCGACCTTGGGGCGCTGCGCTATGGGGTATCGGTCACCGATGCCTGCCTAGGTTGGCAGGATACCGAAGCGCTGCTGCTCGAAACGGCAGAACGGCTGCGCTGAGCCTGGCCGGGGCGACTGTACCTGGACAGCCGATGCCGGGATAATCCCGGCATCTTGCTGCCACAGGAAGCCCTCATGTCCTTCACCTTCGAGCATCACGACCCGGAAACCTATCGCCGCAAGGCACGACTCATCAGCCTGGCCATGGCCGGCCAGCTCCTTGTCTTCGGCCTGGTATTTTCCCAGCTGCTGGTGGCGACCTTCGGCTCCAGCCTATGGCTCAACGCCCTCGGGGTCCTGCTTGGCCTGGTGGTGACCAGCCTGACCTTCGCCGTGCTGCGCGAGCGTCCCTGGATGACCGAGATGCGCTACGTGTGGCAGCTCAAGCACCATCTTTCCCGGGTCAGCGGTTACCTGTCGACCCTGCGGCGCGAAATGGAGCAGGGTAACGGCGTGGCCCTGCACCTGATGACCTTCTATCACCAGGGCATGGCCCAATTGGCCGAACTCAACGGACGCACGCTCGACGACGACGCCGAGCTGCTCGGCGAGCGTGCCAGGATTCGCCAGCTGCGTGAGGAGCGCGGGCTGCCCGAGCGGGTGGAAGGCTTCGATCCCAATGACCTTTCCGCCTTCCGCAAGAGCTGAAGGGAGCCCGGCGTGCGGCCGGGCCTGCCGTCAACATGCCAGCAGCGTCGCCGCCCGCTTGGCAAAGTAGGTCAGGATGCCGTCGGCGCCGGCGCGCTTGAAGCACACCAGCGACTCCAGCATCACCTCGTCGGCGTCGAGCCAGCCGTTGTCGAAGGCGGCCATGTGCATGGCGTACTCGCCGCTCACCTGGTAGGCATAGGTCGGTACCTTGAGCTCATCCTTGATGCGACGTACCACGTCGAGGTAGGGCATCCCCGGCTTCACCATCACCATGTCGGCGCCTTCGGCCAGGTCCAGGGCCACCTCGTGCAGGGCCTCGTCGCTGTTGGCCGGGTCCATCTGGTAGGTGCGCTTGTCCGCCTTGCCCAGGTTGGCGGCCGAGCCCACCGCGTCGCGGAAGGGGCCGTAGTAGCGCGAGGCGTACTTGGCGCTGTAGGCCATGATGCGCACGTTGTGCAGGTGTTCCTGCTCGAGCACCTGGCGGATCTCGCCGATGCGACCGTCCATCATGTCGGAGGGCGCGACGACGTCGGCGCCGGCCTCGGCGTGGGACAGCGCCTGCTTGAGCAGCGTCTCCACCGTGCGGTCGTTGAGCACGTAGCCGCTGTCGTCGATGATGCCGTCCTGGCCGTGGATGGTATAGGGGTCGAGCGCCACGTCGGTCATGATGCCGAGCTCAGGCACCGCCTCCTTCAGGGCCCGCACGCTGCGCTGCACCAGGCCGTTGGCGTTGTAGGACTCCTCGGCCAGCTCGCTCTTGAGTCCCTGATCCACCACCGGGAACAGGGCCAGGGCGGGAATGCCGAGCCGGTGCGCCTCGCGGGCCTCCTCGATCAGCAGGTCCAGCGACAGGCGCTCGACGCCAGGCATCGAGGGAATGGCCTCGCGACGCTGCTCGCCGTCGAGCACGAACACCGGCCAGATCAGGTCGGCGGCGGTCAGGGTCGATTCGCGCATCAGGCGGCGTGAGAAGTCGTCGCGGCGCATGCGGCGCATCCGCGTGGCAGGGAACTGGCGCGTGGTCATGAAGCTCAAGATGCTCTACTCCTGCGGTGGGCCACGTTCGCCTGGGCATCCAGTGGCGGCAGTGTGCCCGGAAACGATGACAGTCCAGGGTCGCTCAAGGCGTATCCGCAAAGTATATCAGCGACGATGCGGGCAGAAAGCTGATCCTTGTCGCCCTGTGCGCGACTCTCTAAAGTGTGGGCTTCGGATTCAGCTAGCACCCTCTCGCGGGGAGCCGTATTACAAGGAGAAAGGCATGAGCAAACAGGTGGCAGTCATCCTGTCGGGCTGCGGTGTGCAGGATGGCTCGGAAATCTACGAGACCACCCTGACCCTGCTGCGGTTGGACCAACTGGGCATCGGCTATCGCTGCTTTGCGCCGGATGTCATGCAGCGCCATGTGATCGATCATCAGAGCGGCGAGGTGTCCGAGGGTGAGCCGCGCAATGTGCTGGTGGAGTCGGCGCGCCTGGCACGCGGCGAGATCTCGCCGCTGCAGGAGCTTGACGCTGAGCAGTACGATGCGGTGATCCTGCCGGGTGGCTTCGGCGCGGCCAAGAACCTGTCGAATTTTGCCGAGACGGGCAGCGACATGGAGCTGCTGGAGGGCCTGGTCGATGCGGTGGCGCCGTTCCACGCGGCGCGCAAGCCGATCGGCCTGATGTGCATCAGTCCGGCCCTGGTGCCGAAACTGCTGGGGCCGGGCATCGCCGTGACCATCGGCCACGATCCCGGCGTGGCCGGCGCCATCAGTAACATGGGCGGGCTGCATCGCAGCTGCGGCGTGGAGGACATCGTCGTGGACTTCGAGAATCGGGTGGTGACCACGCCCGCCTACATGCTGGCCACACGCATCAGCGAGGCCGCTACCGGGATCTTCAAGCTGGTGGATCGCATCGACGAGCTGATGGATCGCTGAACCGGCGAGACGGTGCCAGGAGACCCCGCCGAAAACGGTCACGGCCCGCCCTTAGGGGCGGGCCGTAGCGTCTAGGGCGCTGATTGCAAAAGCGGCTTCGTCAGGGTCGACGGGTCGCCGTCACGACTCCTTGCGCTTGCTCACCTCTCCGGCCTCGGCTTCCGCCGCCTGGCGGCGGCGGTGGCGTACCAGCCTGCCGAACAGGATGCCCACTTCGTAGAGCAGGTACATGGGAATTGCCAGCAGGCTCTGCGAGATCACATCGGGCGGTGTGAGCAGCATGCCGACCACGAAGCAGCCGAGCAGGATATAGGGCCGCTTGCGCGACAGGCTCTCCACCGTGGTGGCGCCCGAGGCGATCAGCAGGAAAGTGGCAATGGGGATCTCGAAGGCCACGCCGAAGGCGAAGAATAGCTTGAGAACAAAGTTCAGGTACTGATTGATATCGGTCATCACCGCCACGTTCTCCGGCCCGGTCTGGGTGAAGAACTGGAACAGCAGCGGGAACACCACGTAATAGGCGAAAGCGGCGCCGGCGTAGAACAGCCCGATGCTGGACGCCAGCAGCGGCAGCGCCAGGGCCTTCTCGTTGTCGTAGAGGCCGGGGGCGACGAAGGCCCACGCCTGGTGCAGCACGTAGGGGATGGCGACGAATACCGCCACCACCAGGGTCAGCTTGAAGGGAGCCAGAAACGGCGAGGCCACTTCGGTGGCGATCATCTGCGAACCCTCGGGCAGCAGCGCCATCAGCGGCTGGGCCACGAAGGTGTAGATCTCGTTGGCGAAGGGGTACAGACCGAGAAAGATCACGAAGATCGCTACCACCGCGCGCAGCAGTCGCGAGCGAAGTTCGATGAGGTGCTCGATCAGGGGAGCCTGGCCAAGTTCCTGCTTGTCGTCGGAGTCGCTCATCGGGAAGCGGCGTCCTTGTCGTTGGGAGCGTTACCGGTGGGAGCGTTGCCGTCAGAAGCGCTGCCATCGGTGCTCTGCCCGGCCGGGGGCGGGGCGGGGTCTACGGGCTTGCGCACCCCGGCCAGGGCGTCGTCCAGGCGCGCCGATGCCGAGCGGGGCGGCGCATCCGCCGCTCCTCCCTTGTCGCCGGGGGACGAGTCGTGGTCGCCTCGGCGCGGGGTCGACGTGGTGTACGGCTTGGCGATACTTTCCACGTCTCGCTTGGCCCGTTCCAGGCTCTCGTCGAGCTTGGCCTGCTGCTCCTTGAGCTTCTGGCGAAGCTCTTCCGTCTCGAGCTGCGCATTGATCTCGCGCTGCATGCTCGATACGGTGCGCTTGATCTTGCCGACCCACAGGCCCAGGGTCCGGGCGGCCTTGGGCAGGCGCTCCGGGCCGAGAACCAGCAGGCCGACGATCCCGAGGATGAGGAGTTCCAGGAAACCAATATCGAACATGGCGGCTTATTTGCGCTCTTCCCGGTCCTGAATCGTTTCCCTGGCCTTCTCTTCCGCCCGCACGTCGTAGGTGTTGGGCTGCTCCTCGTGGGTCACCTTGGCCTGGGGCTTGTCCTTGTCGTCCTCGTTGACGGCCTGCTTGAAGCCCTTCACCGCTCCTCCCAGGTCGGAGCCGACGTTGCGCAGCTTCTTGGTGCCGAAGACCAGAATGATGATGCCGAGTACGATCAGCAGTTGCCAGATACTGATGCCACCTAACATGGGGGGTTCCTCATTGAATCGCGTTTCCGGCTGATCCGGAAGACATGGTCAGTTTGACCTCGCGGCCTTCTCATCGTGCCCCGAGATGCCGAAGCGACGGGCCAGCTCGTCGAGCACATCCTGCTGGTCGAGCCCAAGATGCGATAGCATCACCAGGCTATGAAACCACAGGTCGGCGGTTTCGGCGACCAGCGCCTGGCGCTGGGCGGCGTCGCCGTGCTCGGCGTCCTTGGCCGCCAGCAGGGTCTCCGTGGCCTCTTCGCCGACCTTCTCGAGTATCTTGTTCAGCCCCTTGTGGTGCAGGGCCGCCACGTAGGAGTCCTCGGGGGCGGCGCTGCGGCGCTGCTGCAGAACCTCGAAGAGTTCGCCGAGAATATCACGCATAAATGAACTCCTGATTGCGGTGGATCAAGATCACTGCCAGGCCAGCAGCAGCAGTGCCACGATGGCGGCGGCGAGGATCGGCAAGGGCTGCTGGGCGGCCCAGGCGGTGAGCGGCTGCCAGGCCAGGGCGAGGCCGCCCAGCAGCAGCCCGAGGCGCACACGTCGGCCGCGGCGGCGGTCCTGCGTCAGCTGCTGGTGGATGCCTCGCAGCGCCAGCGACTGGCGCTGGCGCTGGCGGTGCTCGTGCTCGAGCCGGGTCAGCGCCTGATGCGCCACCGAGGGCAGCTCCGGCAGCTGGCGCGAGAGTTCCGGCGCCTGGCGCTTGAGCGACTCCCACAGGCCGGTGGCGCCGGCGCGCTCTTGCATCCAGCGCTCCAGATAGGGCTTGGCGGTGGTCCACAGGTCGAGGTCGGGATGGAGCTGGCGTCCCAGACCCTCGATGTTGAGCAGGGTCTTCTGCAGTAGCACCAGCTGCGGCTGCACCTCCATGTTGAAGCGCCGGGCGGTCTGGAACAGTCCCAGCAGCACCTGGCCGAAGGAGATGTCTTTGAGTGGCTTCTCCAGGATCGGCTCGCATACCGTGCGGATGGCGGCGGCAAACTCGTTGGCACGGGTGTTCTCGCCGACCCAGCCCGACTCGATGTGCAGCGCGGCCACCTGATAATAGTCCTGGTGGAAGAAAGCCAGCAGATTGCGCGCCAGGTAGTCCTGATCCTCGCGGGTCAGGCTGCCGACGATGCCGCAGTCGATGGCGATGTACTGCGGGTCGCCGGGGTTCTCGCGGGACACGAAGATGTTGCCCGGGTGCATGTCGGCGTGGAAGAAATTGTCGCGGAACACCTGGGTGAAGAAGATCTCCACGCCGCGCTCGGCGAGCCGCTTGAGGTCGGTGCCCTGGGCCTTGAGCGCCGCGATGTCGGCCACCGGAATGCCGTGGATTCGCTCCTGCACCAAGACCCGCTTGCGGGTGTGCGACCAGTGGATGGTCGGAACGTAGAGCAGCGGGGAGGCGCCGAAGTTGCGCTTGAGCTGGGAGGTGTTGGCGGCCTCCTTGCGCAGGTCGAGTTCGTCGAACAGGGTCGCCTCGTAGTCGCGCACCACCTCCACCGGACGCAGGCGGCGCGCCTCGGGAATCAGCGACAGCAGGCCGGCCACGCGGTACATCAGCGCCATGTCCTGACGCATGACGCGATCGATGGCAGGGCGGATAATCTTGACCACCACGTCCTCGCCGCTGTGCAGGCGGGCGGCATGCACCTGGGCGATGGAGGCCGAGGCCAGCGGCTCGGCGTCGAAGTGGGCGAACGCGATGTCCAGCGGCATGCGTAGCTCGGCCTCCACCAGCGCCTGGGCCTCGGCACCGGGGAAGGGCGGTACCTGGTCCTGCAGGCGCCGGAGCTCGTCGGCGATCTCTTCGGGCAGCAGATCGCGGCGGGTGGAGAGCAGCTGGCCGAATTTGACGAACACCGGGCCGAGCGACTCCAGCGCCAGCCGCAGCCGCTCGCCGTCGCTGCGCCGGCCTATTGGCACCACGCGCAGCGGCGAGAGCAGGAATACCAGCCGCAGCCACAGGGGCATGCGCTGCAGCGGCAACAGGGTATCGAGCCGGTAGCGCGTGACCACCCAGATGATCCGCAGCAGGCGCAGCCCCATCATGTAGCGGCCTCGCTTTCCAGCCGGCGCCGCAGGCGGTTCAGGCGGGCTTCCAGGCGGTCGGCGGCCACTTCCAGCTCGGTGAGATGGTCACGCAGGTTGTCGAACTGCTGTCGGCCGGGCAGCAGCCGGGCCTCCTCGAACACGTACTCGGCGATGTCGGCGCGCATCTCTTCGTGGGCGCGCAGGCCCCAGCGGGCCAGGCGCCGCAGCCCCTCGGCCAGGCTGTGGGCGGGTACGTCGCCCACCCAGCGCGCCAGCTCCGCTTCCCAGTCGAGGTCGAGGTCGAGGAACAGGTCGCGAGCCTCTTCCAGCAGGTGGACGCGACCGCGCATGGCCAGCTTGCCCTGGAACATCAGCCGCTCCATGGGTTCGCCGCCGAGCAGTTCGCCGAGCGTCTCGGCGTCCAGTTCGATGACCGCATCGGCCTCGCTCTCGTGCCCCTCTTCCTGACGCATCAGGTCGACACCCTGGGCGTGAAATCCCATCAGCAGCGTCAGCGACGGGCGCTCCAGGCGCAGCAGCAGGCGTTGCCCGGTCAGCCGCGAGAGACGAGAGGGTGACGCGGGGTCGCGGGCGAGCACGGCGTTGACGGTACGCTCGATGCCGGCCAGCAGCAGGGTCGGGGTCAACGTCATTGCGCCCTCAGAGCTTGATGCCGCGGTGCAGGGCGACGATGCCCCCGGTGAGATTGGTGTACTCGACCCGCTCGAGGCCGGCGGTTTCCATCATTGCCTTGAGCGTCTCCTGGTCCGGGTGCATGCGAATCGACTCGGCCAGGTAGCGGTAGCTGTCGGAATCGCCCGCCACCACCTGGCCCATGAAGGGTAGCAGGCGGAAGGAGTACTCGTCGTAGGCGCGGGTCAGCAGCGGATTGGAGGGCTTGGAGAATTCGAGCACCAGCAGGCGGCCGCCGGGCTTGAGCACCCGGGCCATGGAGCGCAGCGCGGCGTCCTTGTCGGTGACGTTGCGCAGGCCGAAGGCGATGGTGATGCAGTCGAAGCTGTTGTCGGGGAAGGGCAGGCACTCGGCGTTGGCCTGCACGTATTCGACGTTGCCGCCGACGCCGTTGTCGAGCAGCTTGTCGCGGCCCACGCGCAGCATGGATTCGTTGATGTCCGCCAGCACCACTCGGCCGCGGGGGCCGACCATGCGCGAGAACTTGAGTGTCAGGTCACCCGTTCCGCCGGCGATGTCGAGCACGCTGTGGCCGGGTCGCACGCCTGAGCGTTCGATGGTGAGGCGCTTCCACAGGCGGTGGATCCCCAGCGACATGAGGTCGTTCATGACGTCGTAGCGCGCCGCCACGGAGTGGAAGACGTCGGCCACGCGCGAGGCCTTCTCCTCGATCGGCACTTCCTGGTAGCCGAAGTGAGTGGTGCGCTGGTCCCCGGGGGTGGAGTGAGGGCTCATGCGAAAAAGGCTCCCGAATCGCTGCGGAAAGGTGAGGGCTCGGCCTCATGATGGGCGACATTGTAGCCTTCCCTCGGCTGCCTTGTCTTTGACCTGCTGGGTTACTGGAGCCACTAGAGCTGCTTGATCTCGATGCCCAGCGGTTCGCGGCTGGCCCCGGCCTTCTCCAGGCGGGCCAGATAGTCGGCCCAGTAGGCTTCGTGACGGGTGGCCAGCTCGAAAAGGTACTCCCAGCTGTAGATGCCGCTGTCGTGGCCGTCGTCGAAGGCGAGCTTGACCGCGTAGCGGCCCACCGGCTCGATGTCCTTGAGGCCGACGTCCTTCTTGCCCACCTGCAGCACCGCCTGACTGGGATGGTGGCCGCGCACCTCGGCGGAGGGCGAGTAGACCCGCAGGTACTCCACCGGCAGGCGGTGGCTCTCGCCGTCGGCGTAGGTGAGTTCGAGCTCGCGGTCCTTCTTGTGGTAATGGATCTTGCTGGGGGTGGGGGCAGTCATTCAGGACTCCGCTTGCGTTGGTGAAGCGCAGCTGTCCGGCGACAGGCGCTTCGCGGAGGCGCTGTGAACCCATCCCTGGGCGCTACATTCGCCATCCCTGGCGAATGACCTCCGCTACGACCTGTCCCCGGCGCTGCGCTCATGTAGGCCTCGCTGCTGCGACACTGGCGAACCGAGCAGTACTACGACGCTCGTATCAAAGGATATACCGCGACAGATCCTCGTCCATGGCCAGTTCGCCGAGCTGGGAGTCGACATAGGCGGCATCGATCGACAGCGGGCTGCCGAAATCGCCGCCCTTGAACGAGGCTTCCTCGAGCAGCCGTTCCATCACCGTATGCAGGCGCCGTGCGCCGATGTTCTCGGTGCCCTCGTTGACCTTCCAGGCGATCTCGGCGATGCGCTCGATGCCGTCCTCGGTGAACTCGATCTCAAGCCCCTCGGTGGCCAGCAGCGCCTTGTACTGCTTGGTCAGGGCGGCAGAGGGCTCGGTGAGGATGCGCTTGAAGTCGTCGGGGGTGAGCGCCTCGAGCTCGACCCGGATCGGCAGGCGGCCCTGCAGCTCGGGGATCAGGTCGGAGGGGCGCGACAGGTGGAAGGCGCCGGAGGCGATGAACAGGATATGGTCGGTCTTGACCATGCCGTACTTGGTCGAGACGGTGGAGCCCTCGATCAGCGGCAGCAGGTCGCGCTGCACGCCCTCGCGGGACACCTCGCCGCCGCTGGACTGGCCGCTGCCCTTGGCCACCTTGTCGATCTCGTCGAGAAAGACGATGCCGTTCTGCTCCACGGCGTCGATGGCGCGGTGCTTGATCTCCTCCTCGTTGACCAGCTTGGCGGCTTCCTCGTCGCGCAGCAGGGCGAAGGCATCCTTGACCTTGACCCGGCGGGTCTCGGTCTTGTGACGGCCTATGTTGGAGAACAGGCTCTGCAGCTGGCTGGTCATCTCCTCCATGCCCGGCGGGGTCATGATGTCGATGCCCGGGCCCTGGGGCGTGATCTCGATGTCGATCTCCTTGTCGTCGAGATCGCCCTCGCGCAGCTTCTTGCGGAAGATCTGGCGCGTCGAGCTGTCGCTGCGGGCGCTCTCTTCCTGGCCGCGGGGCGGCGGCAGCAGGGCGTCGAGGATGCGATCCTCGGCGGCGTCCTCGGCGCGGTGGCGCACCTCGTCCTTGGCCTGCTCGCGCACCAGCTTGATGGCGGCTTCGGTGAGGTCGCGGACGATCGACTCCACGTCGCGGCCGACGTAGCCCACCTCGGTGAACTTGGTCGCCTCGACCTTGATGAACGGGGCGCGGGCGAGCTTGGCCAGGCGCCGGGCAATTTCGGTCTTGCCCACCCCGGTGGGGCCGATCATGAGGATGTTCTTGGGCGTGACCTCGGGGCGCAGCTCATCGTCGAGCTGCATGCGACGCCAGCGGTTGCGCAGGGCGATGGCCACAGCGCGCTTGGCGTCCTGCTGGCCGACGATGTACTGATCCAGGGCGTGGACGATCTCGCGGGGTGTCATCTGGGACATGGTGGCGGCCTTCACAGCGTTTCGAGGGTGACGTGGTGGTTGGTGAACACGCAGATGTCGCCGGCGATCGCCAGTGACTTCTCGGTGATCTCCTGGGCCGAGAGGTCGGTGTTCTCCAGCAGCGCTCGGGCCGCGGCCAGGGCGTAGTTGCCGCCCGAGCCGATGGCGATGATGCCGCGCTCCGGCTCCACCACGTCGCCGTTGCCGGTGATGATCAGCGAGGCGTTCTTGTCGGCCACGGCCAGCAGCGCCTCGAGGCGGCGCAGGGCGCGGTCGGTGCGCCAGTCCTTGGCCAGCTCCACGGCGGCCTTGACCAGATTGCCCTGGTACTTTTCCAGCTGCGCCTCGAAGCGCTCGAACAGGGTGAAGGCGTCGGCGGTGCCGCCGGCGAAGCCGGCCAGCACCTGGCCGCGATAGAGCCGCCGCACTTTGCTGGCGTTGCCCTTCATCACGGTATTGCCCAGCGATACCTGGCCGTCGCCGGCCAGGGCCACCTGGTCACCGCGGCGTACGGAAACGATCGTGGTCATGGAGATGACTCCGAAACGGGGAGCCTGGGGCTCCCGGTGACTTTCGGCCTCCGGCGTTGCCGGAGGCCGTAAACGAGCATTCAGGGGAAGTGCGGGCGAGCACCGGGGAATTCAAGCTCGGCCTTCAAGTGCGAAGCCAGGCTCAGTTGGTGGCGCGATGACGCAGCGGGGTGATGCCTTGCGTCACCATCAGGTCCTCGGCGCGATTCAGCTCGCGAGTGTCGTCGTAGGGGCCAACCATCACGCGGTGCCATGTTTGGCCGTCGGCCGACTGCACCTGGCTCACCTGGGCCACCAGGCTCAGGTTGCGCAGGCGCTGACGCAGCTGCTCGGCGTCCTGGGGCTGGCGGAAGGAGGCTGCCTGCAGCATGTAGCGCGTGCCTGCCGGGGCGGCGGCCTCGCTTGCTGGGGTGGCGTTCACCTCATCGCGCAGGTTGGCGGCGATCACCTGGGCGATGGGATCGTCGGCCGGGGCCGCCTGGGTGACGGCGTTGGCATCCAGCGGCGGCGGCACGTTGACGGTGGGTGGTGAGGCGGTGGAGGCGATGTCCTGCGGCGCTACCACCTCTTCGGGCAGCAGAGTGTAGAACTCGAAGGTCGGCATGCGCGGCTCGCTGCGTTCGGGCGCCGGTGCCGGCGATTCGACCGGCGTGCGCGGCATGAAGCGAGCGAGGGGCGAATCATGGCCTTCCTGCCAAGGCGCGGTGCCGTGCTGGTGCTGTGCCAGCAGGAAGCCGGCGATCACGCCTGCGACCCCCCATACCCAGCCTGGCAGCTGGAACCCCCGGCGCTGGCTGGAGGCACTCCTGCGGCTGGAGGTGGCGCCGCGCTTCCTTGGCGTGCGTCGGGTGGCCATGGCTTACATCTCCTCCGGGGCGCTGACGCCCATCAGGTCGAGGCCGTTGCGCAGCACCTGGCGCGTGGCCAGTCCCAGGGCCAGGCGGGCGTTGCGCAGCTCGTCGTCATCGACCATGACCTTGACCGCGTTGTAGCAGGAGTGGAACTCGGCGGCGAGGTCGAGCAGGTACTGGGCGACCTGCTGCGGCTCACGGCAGCGGGCGGCGTGGTCGATCACCTCGGGGAAGCGCGACAGGCGATTCATGACGGCCTTTTCCTGGTCCTCTTCCAGCCGGCCCAGGCTGACCATGGCCAGGTCGTGGTCGAAGCCGAGCCCCTGGGCCTCGGCCTTGCGCAGCATGCTGCACACCCGGGCATGGGCGTACTGCACGTAGTAGACCGGGTTGTCGTTGGACTGCGAGCGGGCCAGGTCGATGTCGAAGGTGAGCTGCGAGTCGGCGCGGCGCGCGGCGAGGAAGAAACGGGTGGCGTCGCGACCCACCTCGTCGATCAGGTCACGCACGGTGACGTAGCTGCCGGCACGCTTGGAGAGTTTCACCTCCACCCCGGAGCGGGTCACCATCACCATCTGGTGCAGCACGTAGTCGGGCCAGCCCTGGGGGATGCCGGCCTCCAGCGCCTGCAGGCCGGCGCGCACCCGGGTCACGGTGGAGTGGTGATCGGCGCCCTGTTCGTTGATCACCGTGGAGAAGCCGCGCTGCCACTTGTTCAGGTGGTAGGCCACGTCGGGCAGGAAGTAGGTATAGCTGCCGTCGGACTTGCGCATCACCCGGTCCTTGTCGTCGCCGAAGGCGGTGGTGCGCAGCCACAGGGCGCCGTCCTGCTCGTAAGTGTGGCCATTACCGATCAGGCGTTCGACCGCCTCTTCGACCTTGCCCTCGCGGTAGAGCGAGGACTCGAGGAAGTAGACGTCGAAGGCGACGCCGAAGGCCTTGAGGTCGAGATCCTGCTCGCGGCGCAGCCAGGCCACGGCGAAGTCGCGGATGGCGTCGAGGTCGTTCGGGTCGGCCTTGGCGATGACGTGGCGGTCGTCGGCATGCACCGTCTCGCCGGCCAGGTAGTCGTTGGCCACCTCGGTAATGTAGTCGCCGCGGTAGCCGTCGGCGGGCCAGCCGGCGTCGTCGGGCGTCAGCCCCTTGGCGCGAGCCTGCACCGAGAGCGCCAGGTTGGCGATCTGGGCGCCGGCGTCGTTGTAGTAGAACTCGCGGGTGACGTCGTAGCCGGTGGCTTCGAGTAGCCGGCTGATGCAGTCGCCGATGGCTGCGCCGCGGCCGTGGCCCACGTGCAACGGCCCGGTGGGGTTGGCCGAGACGAACTCGACCTGCACCTTCTGGCCGCGCCCGGCCAGGCTGCGGCCGAAGGTGTCGCCGGCATCGAGCACATGGCGCACGATTTGCGCGGCGGCGTCGGTGGCGGCGAAGAAGTTGACGAAGCCGGGACCGGCGATGGCGACCTTCTCCACAGCGTCGCTTTGCGGCAGCGCGGCGATCAGCGCCTCGGCCAGTTCGCGCGGCGGCTTGCCGGCCGGCTTGGCCAGCATCAGTGCCAGGTTGCTGGCGTAGTCGCCGTGGGCTTTGTCCTTGGTGGGATCGACCTTGATCACGGGAGCGAGGTCGGCAGGCAGGGTGCCCTGCTGCTTGAGGGTCTCAAGGGCGCGCTCGAGCAGGGAGATGATCGTCTCTTTCATGAAGCTATGTACGTCCTGTGATACCGGGCCCGCAGCGGATGGGAACGCCGTGCGACGCGCGGACGGTCGCAGGCGGGAACTCGCCCGGTTGGGCATGATGGGCCATTATCGGCAATTGTGGCGCGGCTTTAAAGGCCGGACTCAGCTCAGCGTCTGTGGGTCGACGTCCAGCGACCAGCGCACCCGACGCGCTTCCGCGCTCTCCTCCAGCCAGGCAGTGAGCTGGGCGCAGGCTTCATGCAGTGGGCTGCGCCGCGCTGCGGTCAGCATCAGCTGAAGGTGGTAGCGCCCTTGGCGCCGCTCCATGGGGGCCGGCACCGGGCCGAGGCAGTCCACGGGCAGGCCGCGTTCGGCCAGCCAGGGGCGCAGGCGGGCGGCGATCTCCCTGAGCAGGACGGCTGCGGTCTCCTCCTGGGGGCTTTCCACCCGTAGCAGGGCGAGAAAACGGAAGGGCGGCAGGCCGGCGGCCTGGCGCTCGGCCAGCAGCTGCTCGGCCAGCGCGTCGTAGCCTTGGCTAGCGAGCAGGCGCAGGTGCGGGTCGTCGGGATGCTGGGTCTGGACCAGCACGCGCCCCGGGTGGGCGGCGCGGCCGGCGCGGCCGGCGACCTGCACCAGCAGCTGGGCGCTGTGCTCCAGGGCGCGAAAGTCGCTGGCATAGAGCCCGGCGTCGGCGTTGACCACCACCACCAGGGTGACATGGGGCAGGTGATGACCCTTGGCCAGCATCTGGGTGCCGACCAGCAGGCAGGGCTCGCCGCGTCGTACCTGGCTGAGAGTGGTTTCGAGCGCGTCGCGGCGACGCGTGCTGTCGCGGTCGATGCGGTGTACCGGTACCTTGGGAAACAGCGCGGCCAGGGTCTCCTCGGTGCGCTCGGTGCCGCTGCCCAGCGGGCGCAGGTCGGCGCTGCCGCAAGCGGGGCAAGCGGCGGGCACGGCTTGGCGTCGGTCGCAGTGGTGGCAGGCTAGCATCGGCGGCTGGCGATGCAGGGTCATGCGCGCATCGCAGCGGTCGCAGTCGGCCAGCCAGCCGCAGGCGTGGCAGGAGAGGGTCGGGGCGAAGCCACGGCGATTGATGAACACCAGCACCTGGTGCCCGGCGGCGAGAGTCTCACGAATCGCCTCGATGGCTGGTGGAATGAGCCCGCCCTGGCGCGGGCGGCTGCGCATGTCGAGCAGCTCCAGGTGCGCCGGCGCGTGGCGCGTGGCGCGCTGCGTCAATCGCAGCAGGCGATAGTCACCGCGGCGCGCCCGGTGCAAGCTTTCCAGCGACGGCGTGGCGCTGCCCAGCAGCAGGGGAATGTCATGCTGCCGGGCGCGCACCACGGCCAGATCGCGGGCATGGTAGCGCAGCCCGTCCTGCTGCTTGAAGGAGGTGTCGTGCTCCTCGTCGATGATCAGCGCGCCAGGCCGCAGCAGCGGTGTGAAGATCGCCGAACGGGTGCCGATAACAATGGCGGCGCGTCCGCTGGCCGCCGCCTCCCAGGCATCGAGCCGCTCGTTTTCGGTCAGTGCCGAATGCAGGGCCACCACCGGCACCAGGAAGCGGCGCCGAAAGCGCGCCAGGGTCTGAGGGGTCAGGCCGATTTCGGGCACCAGCAGCAGGGCCTGGCGACCACGGCTGACCACGGCTTCGATCAGCTGCAGGTAGACCTCGGTCTTGCCGCTGCCGGTGACGCCATGCAGCAGGCAGGGGTGAAACGCCTCGAGCCGGGCATGCACGGTGGCCAGGGCGGCGGCCTGCTCGGCATTCAGCGGCAGCGCGGGTTCGGCCAGCACGCGACCGGCTGGGGGCGGGCGCGGAGCGGCCAGCGGTGTCTCGTGTCGCTCTACCAGCCCCTTGACGACCAAGGCCTTGAGCTGCTCGCGGCCGAACCCCTGGGCCAGTACGGCCTGAGTGGCGAGGCCGTGGGGGTGCTGGCGCAGTATGGCCAGCAGCGCCGCCTGGCGCGGCGCGCGCTTCAGTACTTCGGGCATATCGGCTGGCTGGGGCGCGGGCGAGCCGGCTGCGGCGCTGGCGCGCCACTGTTCACGTACGCGACCGGCAAGGGCGCGCCCCTGGCGCAGCAGCACCGGCATTGCCTGGTGGAAAGTGTCGCCCAGGGAGTGCTGGTAATAGCGCGCGGCGAAGTGGCACAGCCACTGCCAGTCCTCGGGCAGCGGGGCTTCATCGAGACAGGCGTCGATCGGCCTGAGCCGGGCCAGGGGCAGCTCGCTCTGCTGCGCGCAGGCCACCACGACCCCCACCGCCAGGCGCCGGCCGAAGGGAACGCGCACGCGCAGCCCCGGTCGCCAGCCTTCCGCTGGTGGATCGGGGCATGGCAGATAGTCGAAAAGGCGCCGCAGCGGCGTGGGCAGCGCGACCCGTAAAATGCAGGGGGCGGCGTGGCGTGGGGGAGCGGGCAATTGGCCTCCGGCGTCGGCTCTGGTATACTATGCGGCCGTCGTGCCGCAGTAGGGTCGGCGGCTGAACCGGTTACATGTCAACGTTCGTGAAGCAGACAACCCGTATGCGGTGCCTGGCACAGGATCAGGTGGCGGCATACAGCGCTAATTGAGGCTCAAGATGAAACAAGGTATTCACCCGGATTACAAGAAGGTCGCCGTGACCTGTTCCTGCGGCGCGTCCTTCGAGATCGGCTCCACCGTCGGTCACGACCTGTCACTGGATGTTTGCTCCCAGTGCCACCCGTTCTACACCGGCAAGCAGAAGCAGGCGTCCACCGGTGGCCGCGTCGAGCGCTTCAACAAGCGTTTCGGTGCCGCCATGAAGCGTGGCTGAAACTCGTCGCGCCTTGCCGAGACGAAAGCGGTAGCCAAGGACACCCGCCGACAGGCGGGTGTCTTTTTTTGCGCCGACTTTTTTTGCGTCGACTTTTTTTGCGCGCTGCCGTGTCGTGCGGCGCTTGCTGCGCCCTGGATGGCGCTGCGTCGATGCGTCGCGCTTGACTCTCAGGAGAACGATAAGCAAAGCGTTATGCATGGGCCTATAAGTATAAGTAGCAGCAAATAGTGGGTAATGTTCGCGAACGAGCGTTCAAAAGGCTCGATGTTGTCAATCTTGAGATATGGAAGCTTTTTCTATATTGTGGGGCTTCTTCTTTTCTTCTCAGTATGGATACCGGATCACAGCATGACAGACGCCAAGAAGCAGGCCGCGCTGGACTATCACGCCAAGCCCATCCCCGGGAAGCTTTCCGTGGAGCTGACCAAGCCGACGGCAACCGCTCGTGATCTCGCCCTGGCCTACAGTCCGGGCGTCGCCGAACCGGTGCGTGAGATCGCTCGTGACCCGGAGAATGCCTACCGCTACACCGGCAAGGGCAACCTGGTGGCGGTCATTTCCGACGGCACGGCCATCCTGGGGCTCGGCAACCTGGGCCCGCTGGCCAGCAAGCCGGTCATGGAAGGCAAGGGCGTACTGTTCAAGTGCTTCGCCGGAATCAACTCGGTGGACGTCGAGGTCAATGCGGAGAGTCCGCAGGCCTTCATCGACACCGTGGCGCGCATTGCCGACACCTGGGGCGGCATCAACCTCGAGGACATCAAGGCGCCGGAGTGCTTCGAGATCGAGCAGGCGCTGATCGAGCAGTGCAGCATCCCCGTGTTCCACGATGACCAGCACGGCACCGCCATCGTCACCGCCGCCGGCATGCTCAACGCGCTGGAGATCGCCGGCAAGCGCCTGGAAGAGGCGCGGATCGTCTGCCTGGGTGCCGGCGCGGCGGCCATTGCCTGCATGAAGCTGCTGGTCTCCTGCGGCGCGCGTGCCGAGAATTTGGTGATGCTCGATCGCCGTGGCGTCATCCACACCGGCCGCGAGGGGCTCAACCCCTACAAGGCGATGTTCGCCGTGGAGACCGACAAGCGGACGCTGGACGACGCCATCGACGGTGCCGACGTCTTCATCGGGCTCTCCGGGCCCAACCTGATGACGGCAGAGCACATGCGCAAGATGGCGCCGAACCCCATCGTGTTCGCCTGCACCAACCCTGACCCGGAGATTCATCCCGACGTGGCGCGCGAGGCGCGTCCGGACGTGATCATGGCCACCGGCCGCTCCGATTTTCCCAATCAGGTAAACAACGTGCTGGGCTTCCCGTTCATCTTCCGCGGCGCCCTGGACGTGCGTGCCACGCGCATCAACGAAGAGATGAAGGTGGCGGCGGTCCATGCGCTGAAGGACCTGGCGCGCGAGCCGGTGCCGCAGGAGGTGCTGGACGCCTATGAGCGTGAGCACATGGAATTCGGTCCTGAGTACATCATCCCCACCCCGGTCGATATACGTCTGCTGGAGCGAATTCCGGCGGCGGTGGCGCAGGCGGCGGTGGACTCGGGCGTGGCGCGCCGGCCCTACCCGGCGCACTACCCGCTGAAGACCGTGGACGATGTCTACGGCCAATGAGGCTCCGACGACGCATCCAGCTACGCAACAGCCGGCCCAAGGGCCGGCTGTTGCGTTGGCAGAACGCATTGCCCTGCCCACTATGGAAGTGACCTAGCAACTCTAGCATCGACCCAGCAGGTAAGAATTGTCCTACCAGGTATAAAGGAGGGTGACGTTCGACGTGTGGTCGGTGCGCTCCTCTGCCGACTGGGGCGGGTCGGAGTTGTGTCGCACCTCGTGGGAGAGCCGCAGCGAAAGGCGGGAGTTCAGCCGTGCGGTCAGCGACGAGAGCGAGCGGGTGGTGGTGTTCTCCTGGGTGCCTTCCACCGACAGCTCCTGGCGCAGGCTGGCAAAGCGCGACAGCGTCCAGTGATAGTCGAGCGCGCCATAGATCACCCCGAGATTCTCGTCCTCCTCATTTTCGACCCGATCCTGGCGAAACCCCGGTCCCGCTTCGAGCGACAGGCGATGTCGCTCGCGTTGGATGACATGGCGGCCATAGCCGCCGATGGCGGCGAGCTGGTAGTCGTAGCCGCTGAAGCGATCCTTCTCCCAGCGGGCGAAGCCGAACAAATAGTGGGGGCCGTAGAAGTCGAAGCGCTCGCGACCGGAGAGCAGGTACTGCTCGGCGCTGGTGTCGCCGTCGCGAGTGACGTTGCGCACCTCGCCGCGCAGGGTGTGCGTCCAGTCGCCGGTCAGCCAAGTAAGGCGGCTCTTGCCGATCAGCGTCTGGCTGTCGGTGTTGCCGGTGAGGTGGGTGTATCCCAGCTCGGCCTCGCCGCTGAAGGTCGGTGAGTCGTCGTCGGGCGGGGGTGGCGCGTAGAACACGCTGGCGCCCAGTGCTGTGCCTGGCAGCAGGGTCAGGCCAAGCAAGGTGCAGAGGAAGCGGAGCAGAGGTGACATGCGAAACATCCTGTTTTGCCTGGTTCGCTGAGCTGCAAGGCGAAGGCGTCGTCGCAAGACGAAGCCGGGGGCATCCTGCCCCTCAGGTTTGACCGGAGAATCGAGCCGAAGATCCCTCGCATGTCCCGTTCTGCGTGCAGCCTGGCTGACATGCTTTTCGCGCGGCACGCCGCCCTGGCCTGGCGAAGGCCGGGGCGGGCCTGCCTCAGAAGATCGCTTCGTAGCTGCCGGTGCCCTGGGCGCCGCTGCGCTGCTCGATCTCCTGTTCGACGCGCCGGGGTTCCAGCTCCGGCAGGTAGTCGGGATGGAAGATTTCCGTGATGCCGCCGGACTGGCCGTCGGCCAGGCGACGCCCCGTCTGCTCGTCGACCCGTGCGCGCACCAGCCCCAGGGGCGCTTGCGGCATGGCTTCCGGCCGGCCGTTCAGGGCATTGCCCATGAAGTCGATCCAGATCGGCAGTGCGGCGACGCCGCCATATTCGGCGATGGACTCGTTGTTGTCCTTGCCGATCCAGACGGTCACTACCAGGTCGCTGTTGTAGCCGGCGAACCAGCCGTCGCGCTGGTTGTTGGTTGTGCCCGTCTTGCCCACCACGTCCCTGCGGTTCAGTGATAGCGCCGAGCGGCCGGTGCCGCTCTCGATCACGTCACGCAGCATATCGCGCAGGATGTAGACGGCGATCGGATCGGCCACCCGCGGTGCGACGGGGAACAGGCGTCCGTCGATCTCGACTTCGCTTTGGCCGTCGCTGCAGTCGCGGCAGGCCACGGCGGGGCGGGCCTCCTCGATGACCTGCTCGTCGCTGCCGCGCGTGACCCGTTCGATGAACCAGGGCGCCACCTGATAGCCGCCGTTGGCCAGCACCGCATAGGCGTTGGTCATTTCCAGCGGAGTGAGGTCGGCGCTGCCCAGGGCCAGCGACAGGCCGCGCGGCAGGCGGCTTGAGGCGAAGCCGAAGCCTTCTAGATAGCGGATGGTGTTGTCGAGCCCCAGGGTCTGCAGCACGCGAATGGTGACCAGATTGCGCGAGCGCGCCAGCGCCACGCGAAGCCGCATCGGGCCGAGGAAGTCGCCGCTGGAATTGACGGGGCGCCACAGGCTGCTGCCGTCGTGCATCACCACCGGCGCGTCGTTGACCACGCTGGATGCGGTCATCAGGCCGGTGTCGAGGGCCGCCAGGAACACGAACGGCTTGAAGATCGAGCCGGACTGCCGCTGCGCCTGGACGGCACGGTTAAACTTGCTGGCATTGAAGCTGAAGCCGCCCTGCAGCGCCAGGATGGCGCCGGTGTCCGGCTCGAGCACCACGATGGAGCCTTCCGCGTCGGGGCGCTGGGAAAGCCGCCAGGAGCCGTTTTCACGCTGCAGGATGCGCACCAGGTCGCCGCGCCCGGCAATCTCTGCCGCCGAGCTTGGCTCGGGGCCGCGGGCGCGCGGATTGCGATAGGCGCGCGCCCAGGAGAGGCCATCCCAGCCCAGGGTGACGACTTCGCCGCCACGGGTCAGCACGCGCATCTCACGGCCTTCGCTGGCGACTACGATGGCCGGCTGCAGCGGCCCAAAGCCCGGCGTGCGCTCGAGCACGCGCAGCCAGTTGCTGACGTCGCCTTCGATGCCGGCGATCTCGGTCTGGCTGCGCTGGGCGGCTTGACGGGCGGTTTCCATGATTTCGGGCGATTCGGACAGCTCCTCCTCCAGCCCGCGGCGCTCGGTACGCGCCTGGGCCTCGGCCAGGCTCGAGGGGATGCCGCTCTCTTCCGGGCCGCGCCAGCCGTGACGCGTATCGTAGTCGATCAGGCCGCGCGCCAGCGCTTGCCGCGCATAGGGCTGCAGCTGGCTGTCCACCGTGGTATGGATGCGATAGCCGCCGGTGTAAGCTGTTTCGCCGAAGCGCTCCACGGCGTACTGACGCGCCATCTCCGCCACGTAGTCGGCGTCGACCTCGATCTGGGCCACGTGACGGCGGGCTGTGACCGGCTCCTGTACGGCAGCTTCGTAGGTCGCCTGATCGATGTTGCCGAGATGGCGCATGCGATAGAGGATCCAGTTGCGGCGGATCAACGAGCGCTCGGGATTGGCCAGCGGGTTGAACGACGACGGCGCCTTGGGCAGGCCGGCGATCATCGCCTTCTCTGCAAGGGTCAGCTCGTCGAGGGGCTTGTTGTAGTAGACCTCCGCGGCGGCGGCAATGCCGTAGGCGCGGTTGCCCAGAAAGATCTTGTTGACGTAGAGCTCGAGGATCTCCTCCTTGGTCAGGATGCGCTCCATCTGCAGCGCCAGCAGGATCTCGCGGATCTTGCGGGTGAAAGTCCGGTCGAGCGTCAGCAGGTAGTTGCGCGCCACCTGCATGGTGATGGTGGAGCCGCCCGACTGGATGTCGCCGCCGCTAGAAATCAACTCTACCGCCGCACGCGCTAGCCCGCGAGGGTCCACGCCGCGATGCTCGAAGAAAGCCGCATCCTCCGCGGCTAGCAGTGCCTGGATGAAGTCGGTGGGAATCTCGTCGAAGTCGACCGCCATGCGACGCTCTTCGCCGTACTCGCCGATCAGCTTGCCGTCGCGGGTAAAGATCCTCAGCGGCGTGTGCAGTTCGAAATCCTGGAGCTGGCGTACGTCGGGCAGGCCGGGCGAGAAGTACAGTGCGGCCCCGGCAATGCCGAGCAGGCCTGCCGTCAGTACCGACAACAGCAACCAAAAGGCCGAAAGAAACAGGGTCTTGATCCACTTCATGAAAAGGCGGTATCCGTGGTGGAAGCAGAAAAGGGGCGGGGCGAAGGGCCTTCATGGGCAAGAAGCCATTATATGAAGCCGAGCCCCAGGTCACCAGCACAGAGCCGAGCAGCTTCCCATTTCTTGCGCATTCCTGTCCGCTCGTGTGAGCCGGCCATGCTGGCGATATTATTTGCCTAAGCCATATTGCGGGATACGGCTTAAGGCGCGACGATAACAAATAGAAACGCAGCGGATACGCAGGGACAACAACACAATGCGACTCAGACCCTCCCGCAAGGGGTTGATAGGTGTCGATATCACCTCGGCCACCGTCAAGCTCATCGAGCTTCGGCAGGCCGGCTCGCGGCACCAGGTCGACAGTTACGCCGTACGGCCGCTGCGCGAAGGTGCTGTGGTCGAGCGCAGAATCCGCGACATGGGCGAGGTGGTCGACGCTTTGCGGCGGGCGGTGGAAAGCGCCAAGCCGACCTCCAGGCTTGCCGTGGCAGCGGTGCCGGCGAGCGCCGCCATCACCAAGACCCTTACGTTGCCCGCCTCGCTCAACGACGAGGAGATCGAGGCCCGCATTCAGCTTGAATCAGACAAGCACATCCCTTTTCCGTTCAGCGAGGTGGCCTTCGATTTCCAGCGCCTGGGTCTCAACGCGCGCTATGGCGACCAGCAGGACGTGCTGCTCGTGGCCTGCCGCCAGCAGGATGTGAGTCAATTGACCGACGCCTTGCACCAAGCCGGCCTGACTCCTGCGGCGGTCGATGTCGAGACCTTTGCCATGGAGCGCGCCTTCACCGAGCTGCGGCGCCAATTGCCCCACGCCAGCGGCACGCAAGACGGTGTTGCCCTGGTGGATATCGGCGCCACCATGAACGCCTTCCATGTGCTGCATGGCGGACGCATCGTCTATAGCCGCGACACCGTTTTCGGCGGGCGCCAGCTGACCGAGGAGGTACGCGTGCGCTATGGCCTCACGCTGGAGGAGGCGGGGCTGGCTAAGAAGCGCGGCGGGTTGCCGGAGGACTACCACACCAGCGTGCTGGGGCCTTTCGTCGACTCCCTGGTGCAGCAGGTGGGGCGCTCGCTGCAGCTTTACTATACCGCCGGGCGCAAGCAGGAGGTGCGCCGCATGCTGCTGGGCGGCGGTTGCAGCGTACTGCCTGGCCTGAAGGAGCGGCTGGCGCAGGAGACCGGCATGGAAGTGGTGATCGCCAATCCCTTCCAGAACATGCGTATCAGCTCGCGAATCGATGTCCAGACGCTGGCCAGCGATGCCCCCGCCATGCTGACCGCCTGTGGCCTGGCCATGAGGGCGCCGTCATGACGATCGAAATCAACCTGCTGTCCTGGCGGGAGCGCAGGCGTGAGCGCCGCAGCCGACGTTTCTACCTGGCCGTCATTGCCTTTGCCCTGCTGGGCGCGGCCGGTGGCCTTGGTCTGACCTACCACGTCGACGATCGGCTCGATGCCCAGAAGAAGCGCAACGCCTTCATTCGCGAGCAGACCCAGCGGCTGGAGGGTGATATCCGCCTGATCGGTGAGACCGAATCCATCCAGCAGCGCATGTCGCGCCAGATCGAGGTCTTTAGCGACCTGCAGCAGGGGCGTTCGCTCACCGTGCTGGTATTGCGCGACCTGGCCGTCAGTCTGGTCGACGGCGTGCACTATACCCAGCTGAGCCGCCAGGGCGACCAGCTGCACCTCTCGGGGCAGGCGGAAAGCAACCATCACGTGTCCGAGCAGTTGCGTAGCCTCGCCGCGGCGCCTGCCTTCGCTGAGCCGGTGCTTTCTGAGGTCGAGTCGGACGGCGGGCCGCGGCGTCGCTTCAGCCTCGGGATCAATCAACTGGTTCGGGCGAGTGAGCCGAGCGTGGCGGCTGGCGAGGAGGTGCCATGAACCTGCAAGCGGAAATCCGGCGTCTTCGTGAAGTGGACTGGCGATCGCTGGATCTCAAGGAGTCGGGCACCTGGCCGGTCCTGCTCCAGATGTTCTGCTGCGTGCTGGTGTTCGTGCTGTTGCTCGTTGCGACGCGCTGGTACCTGGTGGGCCCGAAGGTTGAAGAGCTGCAACGGGCCGAGGCCGAGGAGGCGCAGCTGCTGAGCGATTTTCGCAACCGGGCGGCCCAGGCGGCGCGCCTGCCCGACATGCTCGAGCAGATGGCGCATATCGAAACGCGCATGAGCGAAGTGATGGCGATGCTGCCCTCGGGAGCCGAGATCCCCGCCCTGCTCGACAGTATCAGCGAGCTTGCGCTGGACCAGCACCTGAGCATCGACTTCATTCGGCTGCGCAGCACCGTTGCACAGGATTTTTACATCGAGCGGCCTTTCGATATTCAGGTGGAGGGGGATTACCACCATATCGCCGGCTTCCTCGCCGGAATCGCGGCGTTGCCAAGAATCGTCACGCTGCATGATTTCACCCTTGTGCCCGCAGAAGACGGCGGCCGCCTCAGGCTCTCCATGCTGGCACGCACCTATAGCTACCGCGCGGCGAACGAGGAGGCCACTCCATGAGGCGTCTGGCCATCGTTATCGCCGCTGCGGCCCTCGGGCTGGCGGGCTGCGCCGATCCAGAGCTGGAGGCGCTCGACCGGCAGCTGGAAGAGATACGGCGCAATCCCGGCGGCATGGCCCGTATCGAGCTTCCCGAGGTACCGCGCTATGACGCCGTGCCGTACCGGGAGGGCAATCGCCGTAGCCCCTTCCGACAGGCGCTGCCCGAGCCGGAGGCCCAGGTGGCGCTGAACGGCGAGCTGGCACCCGATCACAACCGGCCGCGCGAACCGCTCGAAGCCTATGCCCTGGAAGACCTGGCGCTAGTCGGCCTGCTCAGCATTCGGGGGCAAACCTACGCCCTGGTCCGGTCGCCGGGAGGGGAGGTGCATCGATTGAGGACGGGCAGCTATCTGGGCAACAACCACGGTCGCATCGAGGAGGTATCGCAGCGCTCGATACGCCTCGTGGAGCTGGTGGCCACGGGGGGCGGCGGCTGGGTGGAGCGGCGTGTCCAATTGGCGCTGACCAACGAATAAGCGGGGCGATCGCAGCGGCGTACCCGGGCAAGGGGTGCACGCTATGCGTACCAGGCAGGGAAGGAAAACTATGACACACCTTTTACGCACCATGACGGGAATCTGCCTGCTGCTGGCCTCCGTGCAGGCACTGGCCAATACGGCACTGACGGCGCTCGACTTCCGCCAAGGTCAGGGCGGCGAACTGCAGGTGGACCTGACGTTCAGCCAGGGGGTGCCCGAGGTGCGCGGCTATCGCCTCGATGAACCGGCGCGCCTGTCGATCGACCTGATCGATGCCACGAACCAGCTGGAGCAGCGACGTATCGACCTCGGTATCGGCGGCGTCGAGCAGGTCACGGCGCTCGAGGCCGGCTCCCGCACCCGCCTGGTCTTCCACCTCGACGGCCCGCTGCCCTATGACACCGTGCAGCAGGGCAATCAGCTGCGCATTACCATTGGCGGCTCCCCTTTGGGCGTTGCCGCAGCGGCGAGCATCGAGCCCTCTGCCCCGCGTGTGGCGCTGCCGACAAGCCCGACGCTGCCGACGGTGACCGATATCGACTTTCGCCGCGGCGAAGGCGGCGCCGGGCGGGTCATCCTCACCTTCGACCGGGCCGGGGTCGACGCGCGGGTGCGCGAAGCGGGGCGCGGCCGCATCGTGGCGGAGCTAGTCGGGGTGGAGCTTCCTGAGGCACATAACCAGGTGCTCGATGTCACGGATTTCGGCACGCCGCTGCGGCGCATCACGCCGCGGGCCGGGCGCGACGGCGTGACCTTCGAGATCGAAGGCAGCGGTGAATTCGCCATGGTCTCGACCCAAAGCGGTCGCCAGCTGACCATTGAGGCGCAGCCGATCACCCCGCAGCAGCGCGAAGAGCGCGTGCGTCAGCAGTTTCCCTATAGCGGCGAGCGGATCACGCTGAACTTCCAGGATATCGAAGTGCGCTCGGTGCTGGCGATCATCGCCGACTTCACCGGCCTGAACCTAGTGGCCAGCGACAGCGTGACGGGGCGCGTCACCCTCAACCTGCAGGACGTGCCCTGGGACCAGGCGCTCGACCTGGTGCTCAAAAGCCATGGGCTGGCCAGCCGGCAGGAGGGCAACGTCATTGTCGTGGCGCCGGCCAGTGAGCTGGCCAGCATCGAGCGCCAGGCGCTCGAGGCCAGGACCCAGATCGAGACGCTGGCACCCCTGGTCACCGAATATGTGGAGGTGAGGTACGCGCGGGCCGAAGAGCTGGCGGCACTGCTGCGCGGCGCCGACGGCTTCGGCCTGCTCACCGAGCGCGGCCGGGTGGCCGTCGATCCGCGCACCAACATGCTGCTGATACAGGATACCGCCGAGCAGATCCAGGAGATCCTGCGTACCCTGGACCGGCTCGACGTGGCGGTGCGCCAGGTGCAGATCGAGGCGCGCATCGTGGTGGCGCGAGACGGGGTGGCGCAGCAGCTTGGCGTCAACTGGGGGGCGTCATCGCGGGGCAGCAGCCGGCTCAACCTGGGGGGGGCCTCAAGCGGCTCGCCCGTTGCTGTGTATGGAGATGACTTCACTGGGCAGCGCGATTCCCGCGGGCAGTTAATCGCCGGTAGTCTGACTGGCAATCAATATCAGCGGGGTGGTCTGGCCGTCGATCTGGGCAGCGCCAACCCCATGACCAGCTTCGGCTTCGGCTACCTGTCGGGCGATATCCTGCTTGACCTGGAGCTGCGTGCGCTGGAGAGCGAGAGCAAGAGCCAGACCATCTCGCAGCCCAGGGTGATCACCGCCAACCAGCGTACGGCGGTGATCAAGCAGGGCCAGGAGCGGGCCTACACCGCCCAGTCGGGCGATACGCTGAACACCGAGTTCAAGGAGGCGGTGCTGTCGCTAGAGGTGACGCCGCAGATTACTCCGGACAACCGCATCATCATGGACCTGATGATCACCAACGACAGCTTCCAGAATGTTCCGCGCGGTGAAGAGCCGGCCATCGACACCAACAGCATCGAGACCCAGGTGCTGGCGGACAACGGCGAGACGGTGGTGCTGGGCGGTATCCTCACCACCGAGCAGATCAGCCGCCTGGCCAAGACGCCCTTCTTCGGCGACCTGCCTGTGCTGGGCAGGCTTTTCCGGTACAATGAGAGCAGTAATGAAAAGGTGGAGCTGCTCATCTTCATCACTCCACGGATAATCGAAGACGGCCTGGCGATTCGCTGATGCAGGACTTGCCCAACCTTATCCTTGTCGGCCCCATGGGGGCCGGCAAGAGCACCATCGGCCGCCTTCTGGCGGCCGAGTTGTCACGCGATTTCTACGACACCGACCATGAGATCCAGGCGCGCTGCGGTGCCGACATCCCCTGGATCTTCGACGTAGAGGGCGAGGCCGGCTTTCGTCAGCGCGAAGAGCAGATGATCGAGGAGCTGACCGAGCTCGACGGGGTGGTGATTGCCACCGGCGGCGGCGCGGTGCTGCGCGAGGAGAACCGTCGCCGCCTGCGCGAGCGGGGCACCGTCATCTACCTGTTTACCACCGTCGAGCAGCAGCTCAAGCGCGTCGCCAAGGACCGCAACCGCCCGCTGCTGCAGCGCCCCGACCGCGAGCAGGTGCTGCGCGAGATGTTCGCCCTGCGCGATCCGCTGTATCGCGCCACGGCGGATGTCGTGGTGCGTACCGACCGGCGCAGCCCGCGCGCCGTCGTCAACGATATCGTGCGTCGCGTGCAGCGGCTGACCGATCCCCTACAAGCGAAGGTCTGACCCATGTCACAGAGCGAAACTTCCTCGGCCCGGCGCAGCCTGCAGGTGGCGCTGGGCGAGCGCAGCTATCCCATCCACATTGGCGCCGGCCTGCTCGGCGATGCCGGCTGCCTGGCGCCCTACCTGGCCGGCCGCCAGGTGATGATCGTGACCAACGAGACGGTGGCGCCGCTGTACCTGGAAACCCTGCGTCGCGGCTTGTCGTCCGATCTTGAGGTGCGCGAGCTGGTGCTGCCCGACGGCGAGGCGACCAAGACCCTGTCCAGCGTCGAGCGTATCTGGAATGCCTTGCTGGAAGCCGGCTTCAACCGCCGCTGCACGCTGATTGCCCTGGGGGGCGGCGTGATCGGCGACATGGTCGGCTTCGCCGCCGCCTGCTACCAGCGCGGCGTGGCCTTCATCCAGGTGCCCACCACCCTGCTCTCGCAGGTGGATTCGTCGGTGGGTGGCAAGACCGGCGTCAACCATCCGCTGGGCAAGAACATGATCGGCGCCTTCTGGCAGCCGCGGGCGGTGCTGATCGATACCGATACGCTGAAGACGCTGCCGCCCAAAGAGCTGTCGGCGGGGCTGGCCGAGGTGATCAAGTACGGCCTGATCCGCGATGCCGAGTTCCTGGCCTGGCTGGAAGCCGAAATGTCCGCGCTGAGGGGGCTTGATCCCGCGGCGCTGGCCTGGGCCATCGAGCGCAGCTGCGCCCTCAAGGCTGAGATCGTCGCCGAAGACGAGACCGAGCAGGGGGTGCGTGCGCTGCTCAACCTGGGCCACACCTTCGGCCATGCCATCGAGGCGCACCAGGGTTACGGCAGCTGGCTGCACGGCGAGGCGGTGGGGACCGGCATGATGATGGCGGCTGAGCTCTCGCACCGCCTTGGCTGGCTGGCCCAGGCGGAGGTCGAGCGTGCAGCGGCCATTATTGCCGCTGCGGGCCTGCCTCTGGCGGCTCCGGCCGCCATGGGTGTCGAGGACTTCCTGGCCCGGATGCGGCTGGACAAAAAGAACGTTGACCAGCGCCTGCGCCTGATCCTGCTCCAGGCGCTGGGTCAGGCGGTGGTGTACGACGAGACGCCACCTACGCTGCTCGACGAGCTGTTGGAGAGCTTCCCTAGGGCGTAAGTTCGCTAGCCCTGACGGGGCGCACCTGTCCCAGCAAAAGAGAGGCCGTGCGGAGAGATCCGCGCGGCCTTTCTTGTGGAGTGTGCAAAGCGCTGCTGGGCTGGCTGTCTTGTGGTCGCCGCCCTTGGAGCGGTTTCGGCATGAATCCGTATGCCTCATGCGTTATCGGCATGGGTAAAAACGACAATTTTAGACTAAAGTCTAATGCCTTGGTTTTGCCGTTTGAAAAACGTTTATGCGATCCGCAAGTGCTTGAACTATTGGTTGTTTTTGTTTGGCGCGGGTTGGCAAGTTGCGGATTTGACGAGAGTTTTAGGTGGGTGTGGCGATGCGGGCAATTGCACGTCGAGGGCGGAAGTGTCTATGCTGGGCGTCCTTTTCTCGCAACGGCAGCAGGCTGCTTATGCGGCCATAACAAAAAGAAAACCGATTAAAATATATAACTGCTGTCGCTTGGTCAATAGACATTCTTTGAGGCACGCCCATGAACCAAGGCCTACACCACCCCGGCGAGTTTCGTGACAACTGCGGCTTCGGCCTGATCGCCCATATGGAAGGGCAGGCCAGCCACGACCTGCTGCGCACCGCCATCGAATCCCTCACCTGCATGACGCATCGCGGCGGTATCGCCGCCGATGGCAAGACTGGCGATGGCTGTGGCCTGTTGCTGAAGATGCCCGAGGCCTTCATGCGCGAAGTGGCCGCCGAGGCGCTGGACGTCGAACTTGGCGATCGATTCGCCGTGGGTGCGGTATTCCTGCCCGACGACGACGCCAAGGAAGCGCGCGCGCGCGGCATTCTAGAGGGCGAGCTGCGTGCCTGCGGCCTGGTGATCCGGGGCTGGCGAGACGTGCCGGTGGACCCCGCCTACTGTGGCCCCATCGCACGAGCCTGCCTGCCGCGCATCCGCCACCTGTTCGTCGAGCCGGGCAAGCTGGGCGACCCCGAGCGCTTCGATGTCGACCTGTTCATGGCGCGCCGCCGCGCAGAACAGATGCTGCGTGACGAGCCGGATTTCTACGTCTGTTCGCTCTCCACCCAGGTCATCTCCTACAAGGGTCTGATGATGCCGGTGGATCTGCCGACCTTCTTCAAGGATCTTGGCGACGAGCGGCTGCACACCGCGATCTGCGTCTTCCATCAGCGCTTCTCCACCAACACCGCGCCGCGCTGGCCGCTGGCCCAGCCGTTCCGTCTGCTCGCCCACAATGGCGAGATCAACACCATCGAGGCCAACCGCAGCTGGGCCAACTCACGCAAGGCGAACTTCGTCAACGAGCGGCTGCCCGACATCGCCGAGCTCGACGAGATCGTCAACACCGTGGGCTCCGACTCCTCCAGCATGGACAACATGCTCGAAGTGCTGCTGATGGGCGGCATGGAGTTGCATCGCGCGGTGCGCATGATGGTGCCGCCGGCGTGGCAGAACGTTGAAACCATGAGCGGGGAGCTGCGCGCCTTCTACGAATACAACTCCATGCACATGGAGCCGTGGGATGGGCCCGCCGGGGTGGTCATGACAGATGGTCGCCAGGCGATCTGCATGCTCGACCGCAACGGCCTGCGTCCGGCGCGCTGGGTGATCACCAAGAACGGCTACATCACCCTGGCGTCGGAGATCGGTACCTATGGCTACAAGCCCGAGGACGTGGTAGCCAAGGGGCGCGTCGGGCCCGGCCAGATCCTTGCCGTGGATACCCAGACCGGCGAGGTGCTACATACCGCGGACATCGATGAGCGGCTCAAGTCCGCCTATCCCTACAAGCGCTGGCTGAAGGAGGAGGCGCACTACCTGGAGTCGGCGCTGACCGAGCTGGCCAGCTTCCAGAACATGGACGCCGACGAGGTCAAGGCGTGGCAGAAGATGTTCCAGGTCACCTTCGAGGAGCGCGACCAGGTGCTGCGCCCGCTGGCCGAAAGCGGCCAGGAGGCGGTCGGTTCCATGGGTGACGACACGCCCATGGCGGTGCTCTCGCGCCGCAGCCGCCTGCTCACCGACTTCTTCCGCCAGAAGTTCGCCCAGGTCACCAACCCGCCCATCGACCCGCTGCGCGAAGCGATCGTGATGTCGCTGGAAACCTGCATCGGCGCCGAGCTCAACGTGTTCAAGGCCACGCCCGAGCACGCCCACCGGATCATCCTGACCACGCCGGTGCTGTCGCCGCGCAAGTTCACCGCGCTGCTCGAGCAGGACGATCCCGCGTTCTGCCATGAGCGCCTGAGCCTGGGCTACGACCCGGAGCAGATGGGGCTCAAGGCAGCTATCGTTGAACTGTGCCGCCAGGCCGAGGCGGCGGTGCGCGACGGCAAGGTAATCATGGTGCTTTCCGATGCCGAACTGCCCCAGGGCCAGCTGCCGATTCATGCGGCGCTGGCGGTAGGGGCGGTGCACCACCATCTCAGCAAGCTGGCCCTGCGCCCGCGTGCCAACATCGTGGTGGAGACCGGCTACGCCCGCGACGCCCACCAGATGGCGGTGCTGTTCGGCGTGGGAGCCACCGCGGTGTTCCCGTGGCTGGCCTATCAGGTGATGGCCGACATGCACCGCACCGGCGAGCTGACCGGCAACCCGGCCGATGCCCGCGAGAACTATCGCAAGGGCATGCAGAAGGGGCTCTACAAGATCCTCTCCAAGATGGGCATCTCGACCCTGGCTTCCTATCGCGGTTCGCAGCTGTTCGAAGCGGTGGGGCTGTCGTCGGAAGTGGTCGAGCTGTGCTTCACCGGCATGGCCTCGCGCATCGAGGGCACCGGCTTCAGCGAACTGCAGCTGCAGCAGGAGTGGCTGGCCCGCGATGCCTGGACGCCGCGCAAGGGCATCAACCAGGGCGGCCTGCTCAAGTACGTGCACGATCACGAGTACCACGCCTACAACCCCGATGTGGTGAAGGCGCTGCAGGAGGCCGTGCAGGAGGGCGACTATCGGAAGTGGAAGAAGTTTGCCGGACTGGTCAATGAGCGCCCAGTGGCTACCATCCGCGACCTGCTGAAGCTCAAGGTCTCCGAGACACCGCTGCCGCTCGAGGAAGTAGAGTCCATCGACGAGCTGATCCCGCGCTTCGACAGTGCCGGGATGTCCCTTGGCGCGCTGTCGCCCGAGGCCCACGAGGCGCTGGCCCAGGCCATGAACGAAGCCGGCGGGCGCTCCAACTCCGGCGAGGGCGGCGAGGATCCGGCGCGCTACGGCACCATTCGCAGCTCCAAGATCAAGCAGATCGCCTCCGGGCGCTTCGGCGTCACCCCGGCCTACCTGGTCAACGCCGAGGTGCTGCAGATCAAGGTGGCCCAGGGCGCCAAGCCCGGCGAGGGCGGCCAGCTGCCCGGCGGCAAGGTCAACGCACTGATCGCCCGGCTGCGCTACTCGGTGCCCGGCGTGACGCTGATCTCGCCGCCGCCGCATCACGACATCTACTCCATCGAGGACCTGGCGCAGCTGATCTTCGACCTCAAGCAGGTCAATCCGGAGGCGCAGGTGTCGGTGAAGCTGGTCTCCGAGCCCGGCATCGGCACCATCGCCACCGGCGTGGCCAAGGCCTACGCCGACCTGATCACCGTGTCGGGCTACGACGGCGGTACCGCAGCGAGCCCGCTGACCTCGATCAAGCATGCCGGCTCGCCGTGGGAGCTGGGGCTGCCCGAGGTGCACCAGGCGCTGCGCATCAACGGTCTGCGCGACAAGATCCGCCTGCAGACCGACGGCGGCCTGAAGACCGGCCTCGACGTGGTCAAGGCAGCCATACTGGGCGCCGAGAGCTTTGGCTTCGGCACCGCGCCGATGGTGGCGCTGGGCTGCAAGTACCTGCGCATTTGTCACCTCAACAACTGCGCCACCGGGGTGGCCACCCAGCACCAGTATCTGCGCGACGAGCATTTCCGCGGCACCGTGGACATGGTCAAGAACTACTTCCGCTTCATCGCCGAAGAGGTGCGCGAGCTGCTGGCGCTGATGGGCGTGCGCAAGCTGACCGACCTGATCGGTCGCACCGACCTGCTCGAGGTGCTGGAGGGCGAGACCGCCTCCCAGCGCAGGCTCGACCTGACGCCGCTGCTGGCCAATGACTTCGTGCCGGCCGATGCACCGCAATTCTGCCAGGTCAGCCGCAACGTGCCGCATGACCCGGGTACCAAGAACCAGGAGGTGCTGGCCACCATCGAGAAGGCGATTGCCGACAAGAGCGGCGGTGAATTCCACTTTACCCTCACCAACTGCGACCGCTCGGTGCCGGCGCTCTCTTCCGGCGCGGTAGCCAAGCACTATGGCGAAGCCGGCCTCGAGGATGCGCCGATCACGCTGCGTTTCACCGGGGTGGCCGGGCAGAGCTTCGGCGTGTGGAACGCCCGCGGCCTCAACCTCTATCTGGAAGGTGATGCCAACGACTACGTCGGCAAGGGCATGAACGGCGGCAAGGTGGTACTGGTACCGCCGCGTGGCAGCCGCTTCGAGAGCCATAAGACGGCGATCATCGGCAACACCTGCCTGTACGGCGCCACCGGCGGCAAGCTGTTCGCCGCCGGTACCGCGGGCGAGCGCTTCGCCGTGCGCAACTCCGGCGCCCACGCGGTGATCGAAGGGGCCGGCGACCACTGCTGCGAATATATGACCGGCGGCCTGATCTGCGTGCTCGGCGAGACCGGCGTCAACTTCGGCGCCGGCATGACCGGCGGCTTCGCCTACGTGCTCGACGAGGATCGCTCCTTCGTCGATCGCTACAACCATGAGCTGGTGGAGATCCACCGAGTCAACACCGAGGCCATGGAGGCCTATCGGCGTCACTTGCGGGAGATCATCGAAGAGTTCGTGGCCGAGACGGGCTCTGCCCGCGGGCGCGAGATTCTCGACGACTTCAGCGACTTCGTCCGCCATTTCTGGCTGGTTAAGCCCAAGGCAGCGAGCCTGAACAGCCTGCTTGACGAATCGCGCAGACGCCCCGAGTGAGCCGGATTCCAGGAGATACACCGATGGCCAACCGTTTGACCAGAAATGACTTCCAGTTCATCGACGTGGGTCGCCAGGACCCGCAGAAGAAGGACGCCCGGACTCGCTCGCGCGAGTTCGCCGAGATCTACGAGCCGTTCAAGCCCCAGGAGGCGGCCAGCCAGTCGCACCGCTGCCTGCACTGCGGCAATCCGTACTGCGAGTGGAAGTGCCCGGTGCACAATTACATTCCCAACTGGCTGCAGCTGGTGGCCGAGGGCAACATCCTCGAGGCGGCGGAGCTGTCGCACAAGACCAACTCGCTGCCCGAGGTGTGCGGCCGGGTGTGCCCCCAGGACCGCCTGTGCGAGGGCGCCTGTACCCTCAACGACGGCTTCGGCGCGGTAACCATCGGCTCGGTGGAGAAGTACATCACCGACACCGCCTTCGCCATGGGCTGGCGCCCCGACATGTCCCAGGTGACCTGGACCGACAAGAAGGTCGCCATCGTCGGTGCCGGCCCCGCGGGGCTGGGTTGCGCCGACATCCTGGTGCGCAACGGCGTACGCCCGGTGATCTACGATCGCTATCCCGAGATCGGCGGCCTGCTGACCTTCGGCATCCCCGAATTCAAGCTCGACAAATCGGTCATGGAGCGGCGCCGTGCGGTCTTCGAAGAGATGGGCATCGAGTTTCGCCTGGGCGTCGAGATCGGCAAGGATATTCCCTTCGAAAAGCTGCTCGAGCAGTACGACGCGGTGTTCCTCGGCATGGGCACCTACAAGTACATGACCGGCGGCTTCCCCGGCGAGGACCTGCCCGGCGTGCACAAGGCGCTTGACTACCTGATCGCCAACGTCAACCACTGCCTCGGTTTCGAGAAGAATCCGGCCGACTTCGTCTCGCTGGAAGGTCAAAGGGTAGTGGTGCTGGGCGGTGGCGACACCGCCATGGACTGCAACCGCACGGCGATTCGTCAGGGCGCGGCCACGGTGACCTGTGCCTATCGTCGCGACGAGGAGAACATGCCCGGCTCCAAGCGCGAGGTGGCCAATGCCCGCGAGGAGGGCGTCGAGTTCCTGTTCAACCGCCAGCCGGTGGCGGTGGTGGGCGAAGACAAGGTCGAGGGCGTGAAGGTGGTGCGTACCCGCCTGGGCGAGCCCGACGAGAACGGTCGCCGTCGCCCCGAGGTGGTGCCCGGCTCCGAGGAGATCCTGCCCGCCGACGCGGTGGTCATCGCCTTCGGCTTCCAGCCGAGCCCGGCGCCCTGGTTCGATCAGTTCGGCATCGAGCTCGACGAGCGTGACCGTGTGGTGGCTCCCGAGAAGGGCACCTACCCCTTCCAGACCACCAACGAGAAAATCTTCGCCGGCGGCGACATGGTGCGCGGCTCCGACCTGGTGGTCACCGCCGTGTTCGAGGGCCGTCAGGCCGCCGAGGGTATCCTCGACTACCTGAAGGTTTGAGGCTCTGCTGATGTGGGGCGGGCCTATGGCGGCCCGCCATCGCGGCTACCCCGTCGGCAGGCGGGGGCGCCGTTAATACATCCCTGTACGCTACCGATTCCTTCCCTGGAATCGGACCCCCGCTGAGACCTGCCCGCGGCGCCGCTCATCTTCACAGGCTGGCGCTTGTTTGAGGGCTGCGGTCGGCCAAAATTGAGCCATTGGTCGCAATCTGCTACGCTGTCGTCCCATCCTGGCGCGGCTTTCTGTCGTGCCTCATGATCACGTTTCGACAGGTTCTCCATGACACGATATATCTTCGTGACCGGCGGCGTTGTGTCCTCACTTGGCAAGGGCATCGCGTCGGCCTCGCTGGCGGCGATTCTCGAGGCGCGCGGCCTCAAGGTCACCATGCTCAAGCTCGATCCCTACATCAACGTGGATCCGGGCACCATGAGCCCCTTCCAGCACGGCGAGGTGTTCGTCACCGAAGATGGCGCCGAGACCGACCTCGACCTGGGCCACTACGAGCGCTTCATCCGCACCAAGATGACCCAGGGCAACAACTTCACCACCGGCCGCGTCTACGAGCACGTGCTGCGCCGCGAGCGCCGCGGCGACTACCTGGGTGGCACCGTGCAGGTGATCCCGCACATCACCGACGAGATCAAGCGCCGCGTGTATGCCGGCGGCGAGGGCTTCGACGTGGCGCTGGTGGAGATCGGCGGCACCGTGGGCGACATCGAGTCGCTGCCGTTCCTCGAGTCGATCCGCCAGATCAGAAGCGAGCTGGGCGCCAGCCGGGCGATCTTCATGCACCTGACTCTGGTGCCCTACATCAAGACCGCCGGCGAGACCAAGACCAAGCCGACCCAGCACAGCGTCAAGGAGCTGCGCTCCATCGGTATCCAGCCCGACATCCTGATCTGCAGAAGTGAAGTCGAGCTGGAGGAGACCGAGCGGCGCAAGATTGCGCTGTTCACCAACGTCGAAGAGCGCGCCGTGGTGCCGCTGCAGGATGCCGACACCATCTACCGCATTCCGCTGATGCTCCACGAGCACGGCCTTGACGAGATCGTCTGCGACAAGCTGCGCCTCGAGGCCGACGAGGCCGACCTCACCGAGTGGGTGCACGTGCTCGATGCCAAGCTCAACCCGCTCAAGTCGATCAACATCGCCATGGTCGGCAAGTACATGGAGCTGCTCGACGCCTACAAGTCGCTCAACGAGGCGCTGATCCACGCCGGCATCCAGACCCGGGTCAAGGTCAACGTGGACTACATCGACTCCGAGATCATCGAGCGCCAGGGCACCGAGCGCCTGGCTGGCAAGGACGCGATCCTGGTGCCCGGCGGGTTCGGCGAGCGCGGCGTGGAAGGCAAGATCGAGACCGCCCGTTTCGCCCGCGAGAACGGCATCCCCTACCTCGGCATCTGCCTCGGCATGCAGGTGGCGGTGATCGAATTCGCCCGTCACGTGGCCGGTTGGGAAGACGCCAACTCCACCGAGTTCACCCACGACACCCAGCACCCGGTGGTCGGCCTGATCACCGAATGGATCAACGCCGAGGGCAAGATCGAGCTGCGCGATGCGGCCTCCGACCTGGGCGGCACCATGCGCCTGGGCGGCCAGGTCTGTCGTCTCGCCCCCGGCAGTAAGGCGCGTGAGGCCTACGGCAACGACGAGATCGTCGAGCGTCACCGCCATCGCTTCGAGGTCAACAACCAGTTCGTCGAGCAGCTCGAGCAGGCCGGCCTGGTAGTGTCGGGCAAGAGTGTGGACAACTCGCTGGTGGAGATGATCGAGCTGCCCGACCACCCCTGGTTCGTGGCCTGTCAGTTCCATCCCGAGTTCACTTCCACGCCGCGCGACGGCCATCCGCTGTTCACCGGCTTCGTCAACGCGGCGCTGGAGCACAAGGCGGCGCGCACCCGCGCGCTCTCCTCGCACCAGGAATGAGGCCCGTGTCTGCCATGATCCCGTCCACGCCCGAACGCCATCTTTCCTTTGCCGGCCTCACCGCCGGCAATTCTTTGCCGCTGATGCTGCTCGGCGGCATGAACGTGCTGGAGTCCCGTGAGCTGGCCCTCGAGGTGGCCGAGACCTATGTCGAGGTGACCGGTCGGCTCGGCATGCCCTATGTGTTCAAGGCCAGCTTCGACAAGGCCAACCGTAGCTCCATCCACTCCTTCCGCGGTCCCGGCCTGGAGAAGGGGCTGGAGATACTGGCTGAGATCAAGCAGCGCTTCGGCGTGCCGGTCATCACCGACGTGCACGAACCATGGCAGGCCGAGCCGGTGGCCGAGGTGGCCGACATCATCCAGCTGCCCGCCTTCCTGGCCCGCCAGACCGACCTGGTGGTGGCCATGGCCAAAACCGGTGCGGTGATCAACATCAAGAAGCCGCAGTTCCTGGCGCCCCACGAGATGCGTCATATCATTCGCAAATGCGAAGAGGCGGGTAACGATCGCGTGTTGCTTTGCGAGCGTGGCTCAAGCTTCGGGTATAATAATTTGGTGGTCGATATGCTCGGTTTCGGTGACATGAAGCAGACAGGCTGCCCTGTCTTTTTCGATGTCACGCACGCCCTGCAGCGCCCGGGCGGGCGTGCCGACAGTGCCGGCGGACGCCGCCAGCAGGTCGCTGAGCTGGCACGTGCCGGGGTGGCGGTGGGGCTGGCGGGGCTCTTCCTCGAGGCCCATCCGGACCCGGACAGCGCTCTGTGCGACGGTCCCTGCGCCCTGCCGCTGGATCAGCTCGAGCCGTTCTTGGCCCAGTTGAAGGCTCTGGACGAACTGGTCAAGGGTTTCCCGGCGCTGACGATCACCTGAACGGCCCCACCGACGATTCAAACAACGCTGACTCAATAAAAGGACGACTGAGATGACCAAGATTGTCGAAATCCGCGCCCTCGAAGTGCTCGATTCCCGCGGCAACCCCACCGTGCAGGCCGAAGTGCGCCTGGAAAGCGGTGCCGTGGGCGTGGCCTGTGCGCCGAGCGGTGCCTCCACTGGCTCCCGTGAGGCCCTGGAGCTGCGTGACGGTGATAAGTCCCGCTACCTGGGCAAGGGTGTACTGAAGGCGGTAGAGGCGGTCAATGGTGCCATCCGCGAGCGTCTGGTCGGCATGGATGCCCGCGATCAGCGCGGCCTCGACAATGCGATGCTTGAGCTCGACGGTACCGACAACAAGGCCAAGCTGGGCGCCAATGCCATCCTCGCCGTGTCACTGGCGGCGGCCAAGGCGGCGGCCAACGCCAAAGGCATGCCGCTGTACGCCCACATCGCCGAACTCTACGGCCAGCCGGGCCAGTACCGCATGCCGGTGCCGATGATGAACATCCTCAACGGCGGCGAGCATGCCGACAACAACGTCGACATTCAGGAGTTCATGGTGCAGCCGGTGGGTGCCGCGAACTTCCGCGAGGCCCTGCGGGTCGGCGCCGAGATCTTCCACGCGCTGAAGAAGGTGCTGTCGGCCAGGGGCCTCTCCACCGCCGTGGGCGACGAGGGCGGCTTCGCGCCCAACCTGGAGTCCAACGCCGAGGCGCTCGCCGTGATCAAGCAGGCCGTCGCCGATGCCGGCTACGAGCTTGGCCGTGACGTGACCCTGGCGCTGGACTGCGCCTCCTCCGAGTTCTACCAGGACGGCCAGTACAACCTCTCCGGTGAGGGCAAGAGCTTCGATGCCAATGGCTTCGTCGACTACCTGGCCGAGCTGTGCGACCAGTACCCCATCGTCTCCATCGAAGACGGCATGGACGAGTCCGACTGGGGCGGCTGGAAGGCGCTGACCGACAAGCTCGGTGACAAGGTGCAGCTGGTCGGCGACGACCTGTTCGTCACCAATACCAAGATCCTCAAGCGCGGTATCGACGAGAAGATCGGCAACTCCATCCTGATCAAGTTCAATCAGATTGGCTCGCTCTCCGAGACGCTGGACGCCATCAAGATGGCCCAGGACGCCGGCTTCACCGCGGTGATCTCCCACCGCAGCGGCGAGACCGAGGACACCACCATCGCCGACCTGGCCGTAGGTACCTCGGCCGGTCAGATCAAGACCGGTTCGCTGTGCCGCTCCGACCGCGTGGCCAAGTACAACCGCCTGCTGGTGATCGAGCAAGAGCTCGGCGAACGTGTGGGCTACCCTGGCCGTGCTGCGATCAAGGGTCAGTAACGCTTCGCCCGGCAGGCGTAAAAGCCTCTTAAGTGAGTTTTGGCTACAAGTTTTGTAGGAAATCGCTGACACATTGGCGACGCAATTCGCTGGTGAAGCTGTCAGAAATGCCGATGCCTTGGGTATCGGCATTTTTTTATCCTATTGATAAATATTGGGTATTTTTCCTGTTCTTGATAAGCATCAGGTGAATATGTGTGCGTTTGGCTATTTTGCACGCTACGGCGCAAATGCCACAATGAAAACAGGAAAAGGCAGAGCGGGATGCTCGCCGGCAGGATGCAAACGGGATGCTCTAAGGCGTGCCTGGTGTGGCTGGAAGTCGCTCTCTGGGCAGGGAAGTCGCCACAGGAAATCGAACGGAGGGAACCGTTCAAGGAATTGCTGGGAGCCGGGCGGCCTGAGGGCCGCCTTTTTCATGCCTGTGTATTCGCATTCCGTTCGTCAGCCGTCAACTTAGCGCCTGACCTGTCGCGCCGGTTTTCAGCCCCCGTGTTTCAGCCTATGCCTTAGCCGGGGCCAGAAGCGGGAAATATAGGGGCGGGAGAAGTAGCAGGCAGGGCGCCGAAGGCGAACGGCCTGGGGCGCCTTGTTTGTGCAGGCAGGTGCTTCGTGCAGGTGGGAGCTTCAGCGCTCGAGATACTGCAGCTTGCCGGCCTTGCCGTCCCACTCCTGGGCGTCAGGCAGAGGGTCCTTTTTCTCCGCGATGTTGGGCCACACTTCGGACAGCTCCGCATTGATCGCGATGAAGGCCTCCTGGCCTTCCGGGAGCTCATCCTCAGAAAAGATCGCCTCGGCAGGGCATTCCGGTTCGCACAGGGCGCAGTCGATGCACTCGTCCGGGTGAATCACCAGGAAATTGGGGCCTTCGTAGAAGCAGTCCACCGGGCAGACCTCGACGCAATCGGTGTACTTGCACTTGATGCAGTTTTCGGTGACGACAAAGGTCATTGCCTGTCTCCCTCCTTGCGGCCGGGTACGTGGCATGCGATGCCCGGTCGGGTGTTGATGTATCTCTGATAGTCAATTTGGTTATAAAAAACTGTTTTTTTATAAAACCAATAGGCTAAACGCATCATTCTAGACATGGCGTTAGGCTTGAGCAAGCGGCTTTCACGATTAGAGTTGTTCCCGCCAGCGGTAGATCAGCGCCAGCGCTTGGCGGGGCGTCAGGTCATCCGGATCGAGCCCGGCCAACGCGTCCAGCAGCGGATGAGGCGTGCTGGCGAAGAGATCGCTCTGCATCGGCTTGGCAGCGCTTGTCGCCTGCGCACCGCCACGGTGACCCTGGTCGACCTCCTGCTGTTCGAGCTGCGTCAATTTATCGCGCGCCCGCGCTATCACCGATGAGGGAACCCCGGCCAGTTGGGCTACCTGAAGACCGTAGCTCTGGCTGGCGGGGCCTTCCTCCACCCGATGCATAAAGACGATGCCGTCACGGTGCTCGGCGGCAGTCAGGTGCACGTTGGCCACCGCCTCGGCCTGATCCGCCAGGGCAGTCATCTCGAAGTAGTGGGTGGCGAACAGGGTGAAGGCGCGGGTGCGCGTCAGGTGCTCGGCGCTGGCCCAGGCCAGCGACAGCCCGTCGAAGGTGCTGGTGCCGCGGCCGATCTCGTCCATCAGCACCAGGCTGTGGTCGGTGGCGTTATGCAGGATGTTCGCCGTTTCGGTCATCTCCACCATGAAGGTGGAACGGCCTCCGGCCAGGTCGTCCGACGAGCCGATGCGAGTAAAGATACGGTCCACCGGCCCGATGCACGCCTCGTCGGCGGGAACGAAGCTGCCGGTATGGGCAAGCAGCACGATCAGCGCCGCCTGGCGCATGAAGGTCGACTTGCCGCCCATGTTGGGCCCGGTGATGACCAGCATGCGACGCCGTTCGTCGAGCCGCAGGTCGTTGGGCACGAAGGGGGCGTCGCTGACATGCTCCACTACCGGGTGGCGCCCGCCACGGATCTCGATGCCTGCCAGCTCCTGCAGCCTTGGGCGCGAGAAACCGAGCGCCTGGGCGCGCTCGGCGAAGGCGGCCAGCACGTCCAGCGCGGCCAGGGCGCGGCCGGTGCCTTGCAGCGCTGTCAGCTCGCCGTTAAGCGCATCGAGCAGGCTGTCGTAGAGCAGCTTCTCGCGGGCCAGGGCGCGTGATTTAGCCGACAGCGCCTTGTCCTCGAACGCCTTGAGTTCGGGAATGATGAAGCGCTCGGCGTTCTTCAGCGTCTGGCGGCGTACATAATCGACCGGGGCCTCGCGAGCCTGGGCGCGAGGAATCTCGATATAGTAGCCGTGCACACGGTTGTAGCCCACCTTGAGCCCGGCCAGGCCGGTGCGCTCGCGCTCGCGGGTCTCGAGCTGTACCAGGTAGTCGCCGGCGTGTTCGGCGAGCCCGCGGTAGTCGTCCAGCTCGGCATCGAAGCCGTCGCGGATCACGCCGCCCTCGCGGATCACCACCGGCGGGTTGTCGTTGAGTCCGCGGCTGAGCATGTCGGCAAGCTCGGGGTAGGGGCGAATATGGTGTGCCAGCTCGTCGATGGCAGTGCCTTCGCTGTAGTCCTGCAGCTCGCGCTGGAGCTCCGGCAGGGCGAGCAGGGCGTCGCGCAGGCGGGCCAGGTCTCGCGGCCGGGCGCTGTAGAGCGCCACGCGGGCGAGGATGCGCTCGACGTCGCCGATCGCCTTGAGCAGCTCGCGCAGGGCAACGAAGCCCTCCTGCTCGAGCAGAAGGGCGACCGCCGCCTGGCGCCCCTCGACCTGGGTGCGGTCGCGCAGCGGCCGGTTGAGCCAGCGCTTGAGCAGCCGCGACCCCATGGCGGTGGCGGTGGTGTCGAGCACACTGGCCAGGGTGTTGTCGCTGCCGCCGCCGAGATTGATGTCGATCTCGAGATTGCGGCGGCTGGCGGCGTCGATCACCACGGCGTCATCGCGGTTTTCCACGCCCAGCGCGGTGACGTGGGGCAGGCGCGAGCGCTGAGTGTCGCGGGCATACTCCACCAGCACCCCGGCGGCGGTGAGAGCGGCCTCGAGATGGGCGCAGCCGAAGCCGCGCAGGTCCTGCACCTCGAACTGGTCGCACAGCAGCCGGGTGGCGGCGTCGAGATTGAACAGCCAGTCGCTCTGTCGCCGCACGCCCGGGCGGTTTTCCAATGCAGGCGGCAGCGACAGGCTTTCGGGCACCAGCAGTTCGGCGGGATCGAGGCGCTGCAGTTCGGCCAGCATGTCGCCCTCGCTCTCCACCTCGAGCACGCTGAAGCGCCCGCTTGAGAGCTCCAGCCAGGCGATGCCCCAGCAGTCGCCGGAAGGGTGCACGGCCACCAGCAGGTTGTCGCGACGGGCGTCGAGCAGCGCCTCGTCGTGGAGCGTGCCGGGAGTGACGATGCGCACCACCTTGCGCTCCACCGGCCCCTTGCTCGCCGCCGGGTCGCCTATCTGCTCGCAGATCGCCACCGATTCGCCGGCCTTGACCAGGCGCGCCAGGTAGCCTTCGGCGCTGTGGTAGGGCACGCCGGCCATGGGAATCGGCTTGCCGGCCGACTGACCGCGGCTTGTCAGGGTGATGTCGAGCAGGGCAGCGGCGCGCCTGGCGTCGTCGAAAAAGAGCTCATAGAAATCGCCCATCCGATAGAACAGCAGCACGTCGGGGTGCTCGCGCTTGATCTTGAGGTACTGGGCCATCATCGGCGTGGGCTGAGCGCTGGCCTGGGACATGGAATTCCTGTGCTGATCCGTCGACGTGGAGCCGGCCGGGAGCGTCTGAACGCCACGGCCTGCACATGAAGGGCAAAGGCGCTATTGTACCAAAACTTCTCGCGTAAGCGCGCCGGCCACATCTTCTGCAGGAGCCTCCGATGCCTCACAGTGCCGCCAGCCTGGCCAATCTCGATCTCATCACCCTCGCCGAGCGCCTCGGCAGGCGTTGCCGCGAGCGTAGCCTCACGATCACGGCGGCCGAGTCCTGTACCGGCGGGGGCGTGGCCAGCGCCATCACCGCGGTGGCCGGCAGTTCCGCCTACTTCGAGACGGGCTATGTCACCTATTCGAACGGGGCCAAGACGCGCCTGCTCGGCGTTGCTGACGACCTGCTCGAGCGCCATGGCGCCGTCAGCCGTGAAGTGGTGGAGGCCATGGTGGCAGGCGCCTGCCGCGACAGTGGTGCCAGCCTCGGCGTGGCGGTCAGCGGCGTGGCCGGGCCCGACGGCGGTTCGCCGGACAAGCCGGTGGGTACCGTGTGGCTGGCCTGGGGCAATGCGGCGCAGCAGCAGGCCGAGCGCTTCCAGTTCCCGGGAGATCGCCGTGCGGTGCGCGAGCGAGCGGTGCGTGCGGCCCTTGTCGGCTTGATCCGCTACCTGGAAGCGCATCAGCAATAGCGTCATGGGCTAGTCGAGCGAGACTTTTTTCGCCATACTACTGGCCAATCATACAGTGTTAGGGCCTGCGTCTCGGCGGCCCACCCCATCTTCGTTTGCCCGGCAAACGTGAAGCGTTCTGCGAGGAGAGCCTCATGGCACAGGATGAAAACCGCTCCAAGGCATTGAATGCCGCCCTTTCCCAGATCGAGCGCCAGTTCGGCAAGGGAACCGTGATGCGCCTGGGCGATGCGCCGCGGGTGGTCATGCCCTCGGTCTCCACCGGCTCGCTGGGGCTCGATATCGCGCTCGGCATCGGCGGCCTGCCCTATGGCCGTGTCGTCGAGATCTTCGGTCCGGAATCTTCGGGCAAGACCACGCTGACCCTGTCGGTCATTGCCGAGGCGCAGAAGCAGGGCAAGACCTGCGCTTTCATCGACGCCGAGCACGCCCTCGACCCGAGCTACGCCGAGAAGCTCGGCGTCAATCTCGACGACCTGCTGGTCTCGCAGCCCGACACCGGCGAGCAGGCGCTGGAGATCTGCGACATGCTGGTGCGCTCTGGCGGCGTCGACGTGATCATCATCGACTCGGTGGCGGCGCTCACCCCGCGCGCCGAGATCGAGGGCGAGATGGGCGACTCCCACGTCGGCCTGCAGGCACGCCTGATGTCCCAGGCGCTGCGCAAGATCACCGGCCACATCAAGAACGCCAACTGCCTGGTGGTCTTCATCAACCAGATCCGCATGAAGATCGGCGTGATGTTCGGCAGCCCCGAGACCACTACCGGCGGCAACGCGCTCAAGTTTTACGCCAGCGTACGCCTCGACATTCGCCGTACCGGCTCGGTCAAGCAGGGCGACGAGGTGACCGGTAACGAGACGCGGGTCAAGGTGGTCAAGAACAAGGTGGCGCCGCCGTTCCGCCAGGCCGAGTTCCAGATTCTCTACGGCAAGGGCATCTACCACGCCGGCGAGGTGATCGACCTTGGCGTACAGTGCAACCTGGTCGACAAGGCCGGGGCCTGGTACAGCTACAAGGGCAACAAGATCGGCCAGGGCAAGGCCAATGCCGCCCAGTTCCTCGAGGACAACCCAGCGGTGATGGAGGAGATCGAGAGCCAGATCCGCGCCCAGCTGCTGGTGACCGCAGCGCCGAAGGAGGAGCCGAGCGAGCCGGCCGCCGCCGACGTCGAGCGTGAGGACGACCTGCTGTAGGCATGCGCGAACCTTCGGCAAACGCACCGACATCGTCCCCCCGAGACGATGCCATTCGCCTATTGGCTCGCCGCGACTATGCGCGCGGCGAGCTGTGCGAACGCCTGGTGGCCAAGGGGCATCCGATGGAGGCCGTCGCAGCGTGCCTGGACGAGCTGGCCGAACAGGGGCTGCAGTCCGATGCGCGCTTTGCGGCACTCTTTCTGCGCTCGCGCGTAGCGCGCGGCCAGGGTCCGTTGAAGATCCGCGTCGAGCTTGAGCGGCGCGGTGTTGATCGTGATCTGATTGCCGCGACGCTGGCCGAGGCCGAGCGGGAAGGCGAGGTCGACTGGTTTGCCCTGGCGGCCGAGACGCTGGCCAGGCGCTTCTCCCACCCTGATGTCTCCCCGCGCGAGCGCGCCCGGCGCGAGCGCTTCCTCGTGTCTCGCGGCTTCAGCTTCGATCACCTGCGGCATGCCCTGGCGCATGCCTGGGATGCCGACACCGGCTGACCCGGCCAGAGCAATGAACTTCACCATCGCGCGTGTCGTGCTCCTGGCTCCCGCTTTCCTGCCCTCCTTGCGCAGTGAACTCGGCGGCGCCCCTTTAGTCGCTTGACAACTGCGCTATAATGCATCCCTTTGCGAACGCCCTGGGTGGCATTCTCGATGCCCCAGGCGCGTGTTTTCGGCCCTGCTCAACGGAGTCGAGCGCGCCTGACCATCGGGTCACCACGCTCATCGCCACGGATATCCCATGAAAAGCGCAGACATCAGACAAGCCTTTCTGACCTACTTCGAGGAGCATGGCCACACCGTCGTTCCTTCGAGCTCCCTGGTGCCGGGCAACGACCCGACGCTGCTGTTTACCAATGCCGGGATGGTGCCGTTCAAGGACGTCTTCCTCGGCCGTGATCCGCGCCCCTACGTGCGCGCAGCCTCGTCGCAGCGCTGCGTACGCGCCGGCGGCAAGCACAACGACCTGGACAACGTCGGCTACACCGCGCGTCACCACACCTTCTTCGAGATGCTGGGCAACTTCAGCTTCGGTGACTATTTCAAGCGCGATGCGATCCGCTTTGCCTGGGTGTTCCTCACCGAGGTGCTGCAGCTGCCCAAGGAGAAACTATGGGTGACGGTGCACGTCAGCGATGACGAGGCGGAGGCGATCTGGAAGGAGGAGATGGGCATCGACCCGGCGCGCTTCTCCAAGCTCGACGAAGACAACTTCTGGCAGATGGGCGATACCGGCCCCTGCGGGCCCAGCTCTGAGATCTTTTACGATCACGGCCCCGAAGTGTGGGGCGGCCCGCCTGGAAGCCCCGAGGAGGACGGCGATCGCTACATCGAGATCTGGAACCTCGTCTTCATGCAGTTCGACCGCGATGCGGCCGGCAACCTCAACCCGCTGCCTAAGCCCTCGATCGATACCGGCATGGGGCTGGAGCGGATTGCAGCGGTCATGCAGGGCGTGCACTCGAACTACGAAATCGACCTGTTCCAGAGCCTGCTGGCAGCGGCCGCGCAGCGTACCGGCCACCAGGACACGGCGAACCCGTCGCTGCGAGTGATCGCCGACCATATCCGCTCCTGCGCCTTTCTCATTGCCGACGGGGTGATGCCCTCCAACGAGGGGCGTGGCTACGTGCTGCGTCGGATCATCCGTCGCGCCATCCGCCACGGCCACAAGCTTGGTGCCAAGGAGCCGTTCTTCCACAAGCTGGTGGGCGCCCTCGATGCCGAGATGGGGGCTGCCTATCCGGAGCTGCGCGAAGCCCGCCACCAGATCGAGCTCATCCTGCTGAAGGAGGAGGAGCAGTTCGCGCGCACCCTCGAGCACGGCATGAGCCTGCTCGAAGCTGCGCTGGCCGAGCTCGAGGGCGAGGTGCTGCCCGGCGAGACGGTGTTCAAGCTGTACGACACTTACGGCTTCCCCTACGACCTGACCGCCGACGTCTGCCGTGAACGCGGCGTGACGCTGGATGCGGCAGGCTTCGAGCGCGAACTCGAGGCGCAGCGCGAGCGGGCGCGGGCCGCCAGCCAGTTCGGCGCCGACTACCACGCCGCGCTGGAGCTTGACGGCGAGACCGCCTTTACCGGCTACGAGGTCCTCGAGGGACAGGCCAGCGTGACCGCCATCGTTGATCGCGAGGGCAATGCGCTGGTGGCGCTCGAGCCCGAGCAGCGCGGCATCGTGGTGCTCGACCGTACGCCGTTCTATGGTGAATCGGGCGGCCAGGTGGGCGACACCGGCTACCTGCTGTTGGACAGCGGACGCTTCCTGGTCACCGACACCCAAAAGCAGGGCGGCCACCACCTGCACCATGGCGTGCTGCTCGAGGGTAGTCTTCGCGTGGGGGCCGAGGTGCGTCCCCAGGTCGACGCTGCGCTGCGGGGCGCCACCATCCGCAACCACTCCGCCACCCACCTGATGCACAAGGCGCTGCGCCTGGTGCTGGGCGATCACGTGCAGCAGAAGGGCTCGCTGGTCACGCCGGAGCGGCTGCGCTTCGACTTCAGCCACTTCGAAGCGATGACGCCAGAGCAGCTCGCCGAGGTGGAGCGCCTGGTCAACGCGCAGATCCTGGCCAATGCGCCGACCCGCATCGAGCAGATGACCCTCGACCAGGCCAAGGCCAAGGGCGCGGCGGCGCTGTTCGAAGCCAAGTACGCCGACAGCGTGCGGGTGCTGACCATCGGCGCCGATGACTTCTCGATCGAGCTGTGCGGCGGCACCCACGTGGCCCGCAGCGGCGACATTGGCTGCTTCCACATCGTCACCGAGCAGGGCATTGCCGCAGGCGTGCGTCGTATCGAGGCGATCACCGGCGAGGGTGCGCTGGCCTACTTCCGTGAGCAGGAAGCGCGGGTCATGCGTCTTGGTGAGCGTCTCAAGGCCAGGCCTGAGCAGGTGGAGGAGCGCGTCGAGTCGCTGGTGGAGCGTAACCGCGCTCTGGAGAAGGAGCTCGAACGACTCAAGGCCAAGCTGGCCAGCGCTGCCGGGAGTGATATGCTCGGTCAGGCTCACGACGTGGCCGGGGTCAAGGTGCTGGCCACGCGGCTGGAAGGCGTCTCTGCCAAGGAGCTGCGCGGCGTGCTCGACCAGCTGAAGCACAAGCTCGGCTCGGGTGTGGTAGTGCTGGGCGTGGCGGATCGTGAGGCCGGCAAGGTCAGCCTGATCGCTGGCGTCACCGACGACCTCACCGGGCGCGTCAAGGCCGGCGAACTGGTCAACCACGTGGCCTCTCAGGTAGGCGGCAAGGGCGGCGGACGTGCGGACATGGCCCAGGCCGGCGGCAGCGATGCCGCGGCACTGCCGGGAGCGCTGGCGAGCGTTCCCGCCTGGGTCGAACAGCAGCTTCTGTAACAGGTACGGGGCCGGCGACAGCAATGTTTCCGGCCCTTGCGCTTGTAGCGAATTTCACTCATCCGAGCGTGACCCGCTCGACAAGCGAGGGAAAACCGTAGATGGCACTTTACGTACAGAAATTCGGCGGTACCTCGGTGGGCTCCGTGGAGCGCATCAAGGCCGTGGCCGAAAAGGTCAAAGGATTCCGCGATGCCGGCCACCAGGTGGTCGTCGTGGTATCTGCCATGAGTGGCGAGACCAACCGACTGATCGGCCTGGCCAACGAGATCAGCGACGAGCCCACGCCGCGCGAGATGGACATGCTGGTCTCCACCGGCGAGCAGGTCACCATCTCCCTGCTGGCTCTAGCGCTGCACAAGCTGGGCGTGCCGGCGACTTCCTATACCGGTTCCCAGGTGGGCATTCTCACTGACAGCGCCCACACCAAGGCCCGCATCCAGCGCATCGAGACCGATGAGATGCGCGAAGACCTCGATGAGGGCAAGGTGGTCGTAGTTGCCGGCTTCCAGGGTGTCGACGAGGAGGGCAACATCACGACCCTCGGTCGCGGTGGCTCCGACACCACCGGCGTGGCGCTGGCGGCAGCGCTTGGCGCCGACGAGTGCCAGATCTACACCGATGTGGACGGCGTCTACACCACCGACCCACGCGTCTGCTCCAAGGCGCAGCGCCTCGATACCATCACCGTCGAGGAGATGCTTGAGCTGGCGAGTCTTGGCTCCAAGGTGCTGCAGATTCGCTCGGTAGAGTTCGCCGGCAAGTACAATGTCCCGCTGCGCGTGCTGTCCAGCTTCGAGGATGGCCCCGGCACCCTGATCGTTGCTGAATCCGACCAAGATGAGGACTCCATGGAAGAACCGCTGATCTCCGGTATCGCCTTCACCGCCAACGAGGCCAAGCTGACCCTGCTCAACACGCCGGACGTACCGGGTGTGGCATCGCGTATTCTCGGCCCCATCGCAGATGCGAATATCGAAGTCGACATGATCGTGCAGAACGTGGCGCCGACAGGTGACTACACCGACTTTACCTTCACCGTGGCCAAGGGTGACTACAAGAAGACGCTCAAGATTCTTGAAGAGCAGGTTATCCCGGACCTTGGCGGCGGTGAGATCAACGGCGATGACAATATTGCCAAGGTTTCGCTGGTAGGCGTCGGCATGCGCTCCCATGCCGGTGTGGCGTCAAAGATGTTCCGCGTCCTGGCCGACGAGAATATCAATATCCGCATGGTTTCCACCTCGGAAATCAAGATCTCGGTGGTCATCGACGAGAAGCAGATGGAACTTGCTGTACGTGCCCTGCATACCGCTTTCGGTTTGGATAAAAGCGATATCGAAAGTGAATAGGGAAAAAAGACAACTTACAAGATAAGACGACTGACACGGCTTGCATCTCCTACCCTACAGGGGAGCTGTAACAAGCACGAGCGTGCTCACCTGTAGTGCAAGCGTATCTTAAGTGATACGGTTAGGTGGTGCGCCGTGGCACTTTGTTACATAATGGATGCAAAGTTGTAGTACTGATGGAGTCAGTACGCATTCCGTTGCCAGTCGTCTGAGAAGGAGATCAGTCATGCTCATCCTGACCCGCCGAGTCGGAGAAACCTTGATGATCGGTGATGACATCACCGTCACCGTCCTTGGCGTCAAGGGCAACCAGGTCCGTATCGGCGTCAACGCGCCCAAGGATGTCGCCGTACATCGCGAGGAAATCTATCAGCGTATCCAGCGCGAGAAGTCCGATGGAGAAGGAGGGAGTGGTTCCGGAGCCTGACGCCACGGTTGGGGCCATCTGTCCAGCGCAAAATAAATAGCTGAATGCACTGGACAATGGAGGGCTGAGGCGATAGGATGTGCGCCGTGTCGATGAGGGAGAGGTGGCCGAGTGGCTGAAGGCGCTCCCCTGCTAAGGGAGTATGGGGTTTATAGCCCCATCGAGGGTTCGAATCCCTCCCTCTCCGCCATGCGGCACGCGACACCAAGCAAGTATGATGCGCCCGTAGCTCAGCTGGATAGAGTACCTGACTACGAATCAGGTGGTCGGAGGTTCGAATCCTCCCGGGCGCGCCAAGCTGAAGTCGAAGCAAGATGTCGATATGAAGCTAGCTGCTTGGGAACGCCAAATAGGCAAGTTAGAAAAAACGGCTCAGCCGTACCTTAAGCGCCCGTAGCTCAGCTGGATAGAGTACCTGACTACGAATCAGGTGGTCGGAGGTTCGAATCCTCCCGGGCGCGCCAGTTTCAGACCCGTCCTCGTCAGAGGGCGGGTTTTCTGTCTGTAGGCTGCTGTTGGCGCATGGCGCTGCCATGCGCGCTTCGCTTTGGCTGGCTGCAGTGGCACGCCTGGCGTGTGTCGACTGCGCGATCGTTTGGGCGCCCATCGTTGCGATGGGCGCCTTCTTTTTGCCTTGCTTTCCTTTCCTATCCTTCTCTGGCTCTGTGCTCAGCGGCGTAACCCGTGGCCCACCGGCCTGGACTCTGGGCGGCGTCGTGGGTGCCTGGAGGGGCGTCAGGCGGGTTCAGGCGGGTTCAGACACGTTCGCGGCTGGCGCTGCCTGTCGGTCGCAGTGAAGCCCTTCGAGCAGCTGGTCGAGGTCGTTGATGCGCTTCACGCTGTGAAAGCGCTGCCTGGCATCGTCGCTGCCCTGCTGCATGTGATGAAGCCACTGCTTGACCAGGGAGGTGACGATTCTGTCGGGTAGCGTGCGGCGCTGCACGCTGGCGAACTCCGTCAGGATGTCGGCGCGTGCCTGCCAGGGGGTCTCGGGGAGTCGGTTGCCGGTGCTTTGCCAGTGGCGAATGCGAGGCGCAAGCCCTGGGTCGGCCAGGGCGCCGCGCCCCAGCATCACATCCTGGCAGCCTGACAGGGTCCTGGCTTTCCAGTAGTCCTCCAGCGTCCAGATCTCGCCGTTGGCAACGATCGGGATGCGCAGCCGGCAGCGAATACGGCCGATCCACTCCCAGTGGGCCGGAGGGCGGTAGCCTTCGTCGCGGGTGCGGGCATGCACGGTCAGCTGTGCTGCGCCGCCATCCTCGGCCGCCATGGCGCAGGCCAGCGCTAGACGGCGGTCGGCGAAGCCCAGGCGAATCTTGGCTGTCACCGGCACGCTGCCCTCTACCGCACGGTACACGGCGGCCACGGCCGCCTGTACGCGACTGGGGTTGCGCAGCAGGGAGGCGCCACCGTCGTGACGGTTCACCAGCTTGGCTGGGCAGCCGAAGTTGAGGTCGATGGCGCTGGCGCCCAGTTCGACCGCCTGGCGTGCATTGGCCGCCAGCGCGATCGGGTCGCTGCCCAATAGCTGCAGCGCTACCGGAACACCGGAAGGCGTGGATGGCGGGCAGTCGAGCAGTTCGGGGCAGTGCTTGTGAAAGACGCGGGGCGGCAGGCGAGCGTCGACCACCCGCACGAACTCAGTGACGGCCCAGTCGAACCCGGGTTGGCGCGTCAATAGATCGCGGGTGAGGGCATCGATGACGCCTTCCATGGGAGCAAGGCCGATCCGACCTTTTTGTAGTAAAACAACAACGCTGGCTTCCACCATATCGCACTTGCAATAATTCCAGAGTGTGGCAGTTTATAGGACAATTTGAAACGCTTCTCACCCTTTTAGCTTCAGGATGCTGACAAAAAAGAGAAGCTTTGAGGAGAAACGCTATGCAGGACACGCAGCTTCTGCAGGACGGCCTGGCCCTGATGGGGGTCGGCATGGGCTTCGTTTTTGTTTTTCTTACCGCGCTGGTGCTGGCCACGACCCTGATGTCGTTGGTAGTACGCCGCCTGGCGCCGACGCCGGTGCCCGCACCGTCGGCGCCCCGGCCCGCGGCCGACAAGGGGGATGAGGCCGAGCTGCTTGCCGTCATCAGCGCCGCCGTGCACCGCTATCGCCGCCGGCGCTGAGCGGTCAGCGCCAGCCGTCGGCGCCATCTTACACCCAAAACTATTAGCCATGGGATCATCCTCATGAGTGAGACCAAACGTCCGCTGGGCATCACCGACGTCGTGCTCCGCGACGCCCATCAGTCCCTGTTCGCCACCCGCCTGCGCCTCGATGACATGCTGCCGATCGCCGAGAAACTCGACAAGGTGGGTTTCTGGTCGCTGGAGTCCTGGGGCGGGGCCACCTTCGACGCCTGTATCCGCTACCTCGGCGAGGATCCGTGGGAGCGGATACGGGCGTTGAAGGAGGCGATGCCCAACACCCCCCAGCAGATGCTGCTGCGCGGCCAGAACCTGCTCGGCTACCGCCACTACGCCGATGACGTGGTCGACCGCTTCGTCGAGCGGGCCAAGACCAACGGCGTCGACGTGTTCCGCGTGTTCGATGCCATGAACGACCCGCGCAACCTCGAGCGTGCCATCCGCGCGGTGCGTCAGGTGGGCGGGCACGCCCAGGGCACCATCTCCTATACCGTGAGCCCGGTGCACACCCTGGACAGCTGGGTCGAATTGGCCGAGACCATCGCCGCCATGGGCGCCGATTCGCTGGCGATCAAGGACATGGCAGGCCTGCTGGCCCCCTACGATGCCTACGAGCTGGTCACGCGGCTGAAGAAATCGCTGTCGATTCCCATCCACATGCAGTGCCACGCTACCACCGGGATGTCCACCGCCACCATCCTCAAGGCGGTCGAGGCCGGGATCGACAACGTCGACACGGCCATCTCCTCGATGTCGATGACCTACGGCCACAGCCCCACCGAGTCGGTGGTGGCGATCCTCAAGGGCACCGAGCGCGACACCCACCTCGACCTCGAACTGCTCGAGGACATCGCCGGCTACTTCCGCGAGGTGCGCAAGAAGTACGCCGCCTTCGAAGGTTCGCTCAAGGGCATCGACTCGCGCATCTTGGTCGCCCAGGTGCCGGGCGGCATGCTCACCAACATGGAGAGCCAGCTCAAGGAGCAGGGCGCCGGCGACAGGCTCGACGACGTGCTGGCCGAGATTCCCCGCGTGCGCGAGGACCTGGGCTTCATCCCGCTGGTCACCCCCACCTCGCAGATCGTCGGCACCCAGGCGGTGATGAACGTGATGCTGGGCGAGCGCTACAAGTCGATCTCCAAGGAGGTGCAGGCGCTGCTCAAGGGCGAGTATGGCGCCGCGCCGGCTCCCTTCGACAAGGCGCTGCAGAATCGCGTGCTGGAGGGCGGCGAGCCGATCACCTGTCGCCCCGCCGACCTGCTCGAGCCCGAGATGGAGCGCCTGGCTGTCGAACTCAAGGAGAAGGCCAAGACCGACGGTATCCGCCTCGCTGAGGGTGAGCGCGAGATCGACGACGTGCTCACCTACGCGCTGTTCCCGCAGATCGGGCTCAAGTTCCTCAAGCATCGCGACAACCCTGATGCCTTCGAGCCCGTGCCCCAGGCGCCGGGCAAGGAAGAGGCCGATGCCACCCTGCCGGCGAAGGCGGGCGCCAAGCTGCCCGCGACTCCGGCTGCCGTGCCCGCCGGCCCCGAGACCTATACCGTCAAGGTCAACGGCAAGCAGTACGTGGTCGAAGTCGCCGAAGGCGGCGAGATCGGCGCCGTGAGCGAATCCACCGCCACGCCCGCCGCTCAGCCTGCCGCCGGCGCTGCGGCACCGACCGGCGAGACCATTGCTGCACCGCTGGCCGGCAACATCTTCAAGGTCAACGTGCGCCCGGGGGATACGGTCGAGGCGGGCGATGTGGTGATCATCCTCGAAGCCATGAAGATGGAAACCGAGGTGCGCGCCGCCAGCGCCGGTACGGTCTCGGCGGTCAAGGTCAGCGAAGGGGACAGCGTCTCCGTCGGTGACCCCCTGATCGTGCTGTAAGGACCACTTCCATGGAAAAGTTATTGACGCTATGGGAGGGGTCGGGTCTCTACAACCTGACCCTGGGCCAGGCGGTGATGATCGCCGTAGGGCTGGTGCTGCTCTATCTCGCCATTCACAAGAAGTTCGAACCGCTGCTGCTGGTGCCGATCGGCTTCGGCGGGATACTGGCCAACATCCCCGAGGCGGGCCTGGCGATCTCGGCGCTGGACCAGGCCATCGAGGTGGCGCGCCCAGCGGTGCTGCAGCAGATCGCCGCGGCGCTGGGGGCCACCCTCGATCCGCTGGCCGGTGACGAGGCCTGGCGCAACACCCTCAAGGCACTGCTCGACAACGGCGTCGCGCCGGATCAGCTGCGTGCCGCCCGCGACATCGCCATCAACGTCGGCTATGGCGACGGCCTGCTGTATGTCTTCTACAGCCTGGCCGTGACGTCGGGCATCGCCCCGCTGCTGATCTTCATGGGCGTGGGTGCCATGACCGACTTCGGCCCGCTGCTGGCCAACCCGCGCACGCTGTTTCTCGGCGCGGCGGCCCAGTTCGGTATCTTCGCCACCCTGTTCGGGGCGGTGGCCATGTCGACGCTGGGCTGGATGGACTTCTCCATCGAGCAGGCGGCGGCCATCGGCATCATCGGCGGCGCCGACGGCCCCACCTCGATCTACGTCTCGAGCGTGCTGGCTCCCGAGCTGCTGGGTGCCATCGCCGTGGCAGCCTACGCTTACATGGCGCTGGTGCCGATGATCCAGCCGCCGATCATGCGGCTGCTGACCACCCGCAAGGAGCGCGCCATCACCATGACGCAGCTGCGGCCGGTCTCAAAGCTGGAGAAGATCGCCTTTCCCGTGCTGCTGCTGTTGCTGGTGGCGCTGTTCCTGCCCGATGCCGCCCCGCTGCTGGGCATGTTCTGCTTCGGCAACCTGATGCGCGAGTGCGGCGTGGTCGAGCGACTGACCGATACCGCGCAGAATGCCCTGATCAACATCGTCACCATCGTGCTGGGGCTGGCCGTGGGCTCGCGGCTGATGGCCGAAAGCTTCCTGGCCCTGGAGACGCTGGGCATCATGGCGCTGGGCATGGTGGCGTTCGCCATCGGCACGGCGGCGGGGGTACTGATGGCCAAGCTGATGAACCTGGTGAGCCGCATGCCGATCAACCCGCTGATCGGCGCGGCCGGGGTCTCGGCGGTACCGATGGCCGCCCGGGTGGCGAACAAGGTGGGGCTGGAGTCGAACCCGCACAACTTCCTGCTGATGCACGCCATGGGGCCCAACGTGGCGGGCGTGATCGGTTCGGCGGTGGCGGCGGGGGTGATGATCAAGTACCTGGGCTGATAGCCAGGAATACCAAGAGCCCGCCGGCGCGTGCCGGCGGGCTCTTGCGTATCTGTCCCTGGCCTGGGTGGCCTGCGAGCGGTTCAGGAGGCGGTGGTGCTGCCGGCGGGCTTGGTGCCAGCGGCGGCGGTGGGGCTCTCCTGGGCCAGCTCGAGATCCTCTTCCACCCACAGCTGGCAGGCCAGCCGGTAGCCCTGCTCAAGGCGCGTACCGAGCATCTTCTTCTCTTTCCAGTTGGGCTCGGGCAGGGCCTCGCCGCCCTTGAGCACCTTGCACATGCACTTGGCGCACTTGCCCATGCCGCAGCCATAGCTCAGGTGGGGGTAGGGAAACTGGCGGATGCCCGCACGCACCACCAGGTTGGTGTTGGGCTGGACTTCGCCTTCGAAGACCTCGCCGTTCTTGTGAATCTTGATCAGGGGCATAGTCATCACCTAGTCGTTTCGTCAGGTTGCGCATCGCGGTGCGCTTGGTCAGTCTTGCCTTTTGGCATATGGTATACCATGTGCCACCTGCGGGTGTTCGTCAACCCTCCTTTGCGCTATTTTCCGGGTCTCCTCTTACCTTGAGCGAAGCCGCCCTAAACGAACACACCCGGCGCCATGGCGCCGGGTGAAGGGGGTTACTGCCTGTAGGACCTGCTCTTCGCTATATCAGCAGGAACACGGCGAGCAGCGAGGCCACGATGATGCCGGTGATGACCGGGACGAAGTTGCGTCGCACCAGGGCGGCGGGACTGACCCCGGCGATACCGGCATCGGCTGCCACGCCGAAGGCCCAGGCCGCCAGCGTGCCGCCACCGGCGAAGATCGCCGCTACCTGACCCAAGGCTGCCAGCACGTGGATGTCGACATCGGCAGCGGTTCCCAGCGCGCCCGACAGCGAGCCTACCAGCGGCAGGCCGGAGAAGCCCGAACCGTCCATGCCGGAAAGCAGGCCGATGAAGGCCATGCCGAAGACCAGCAGGAAGACGTTGCCGTCGATGAAGTGGCCGATGTTATGGCCGATATCGAACAGGTAGCCTGACGCACCGGCGCCGATCACCTCGGCGGAGTGGCCGGGGTGGCCGAGGAAGAAGAAGCCGGCGATCGGAATGATCGGGGCAAAGATCTTGATGGCGAAGAAGAAGCCCTCGCGGGTGTAGGTGCTGATGCCATCCAGGGCGTGGTGCCCGTGGGAGGCGAACGAGGAGAGTACCAGCAGCAGTGTGGCGGTACCGCCCAGCAGCGCCGTGGCTCCGCCGCCGCGAATGGCCTGGTCGGGCATGAACACGGCACGATAGATCATCAGGCCGGCAATACCAAGCAGGATGATGGGAACCGCGATAGCGAAAATCCGAGCGTAGGGACCGGCTTCGGGCTCCTCCTCATCCTTGACGGTACTGGCCTGCACGGCGGCGGCGCCGGCCGAGCGCGGGGTGAAGACCTCGTCGGTCTGGGGTGCCTCGAGCACGCCGGAGCGCATGTCACGACGCAGGGCGAGACAGGCCATGGTGATGGCCACGCCGCCCACCACCAGCGAGAACAGCAGGGTGTAGGGCACCAGCACGGTGGTGTCGATGCCCGCGGCGCCAGCGGTGAGGCGGCTGGCGCCCTGGATGACCGGGTCGGCGGAGAGCGCCATGCCGTGGCCGAACAGGTTCACCGCCATGGCGGCGCCGATGGCCGGCAGGCCGACCTGCATGGCGACAGGAATGAGGACCGTGCCGACCAAGGCCACGGCCGGGGTCGGCCAGAAGAAGGCGGCGGCGATGTACATGGTGATGCCGACCACGAAGAAGGCGGTCCAGGGGCCGACCATCAGCTTCTTCATCGGAGCCACCATCAGCCTGTCGGCGCCCTGGCTTTGCAGCGACTTGAGCATGGCCACCATCAGGGCGATGACCAGCATGATATCGAAGAGCTCGGTGCCGGCATTGAGCAGGGCCCGGAAGACCACCTGCACCGCAAAGATCGTTTGGTTGAGCACGCCCTCGTGGGGGGCGTCGGCCAGCAGGCCAAGCATGAAGATACCGGCGATGGAGGGGACGATGACTCCCTTGCGAAAGCCGATGGAGACGAAGATCGCCAGGATCACCAGCAGGAAGATCCAGTGCGAGGCGGTTAGTTGAACCTGTTCAAGCTGTTCCATATTGCACCTTGTCGTGTCGTCAGGCTGGGGCGATGGGGCCGAGTCACTCGGGACGCCATCGTCTGCTTGTAGTTGTCGGTTGCTGAATTGCCACGGTCGGTCTCGTGCATTGCCTTGCATGTCACGAAAGCGGTGCTGACGTCTTCCGCGCATGGGTTGTCGTTATCGCAATCGTCGTCGTTGCATGCTCCTCTCCTCCAGTGCAGGGGGTGGCTATCCATGAGGTAACCGGTAGCGCAGCGCTAGCCCAGCATCAGGCCGCCATAGGCCAGTGCGCCGACTACCACGAGAGCGGGGTGTGCCTTGAAGCGGAGCAGCGCAATGGCGGCCGCTGCACCGATCAAAAGGGTGTGAACGAGCCCGGCCCCGGCCAGACCCTCGGAAAAGAAGCTCAGGATCATGCCGGCCATCATGATGGCGATCACCGGGCGAACCCACTGACTCATGCGCTTGACCCGCGGCGAGTCGCGATAGCGGTAGAGCAGGCCCAGGGCACCCAGCATCAGCAGCAGGGTGGGCACCACGGTGGCCAGCACGGCGACCACTGCGCCGCCAACGCCGGCCACTTCATAGCCGACATAGCCCGCCATCTTGGTGGCGATGGGGCTTGGCAGGGCGTTGCCCAGTCCCAGGACCTCGGCGAACTCCTGGGGGTTCATCCAGCCGTAGCGACCTACCACCTCCGCCTCGATCAGCGGAATGATGGCGGGGCCACCGCCGTAGCCGACGATGTTGGGAATGAAGAAGGCCAGGAAGAGCTGTACGTAGATCATTGGGCCGCCTCCTTGGTCACCTTGCCTTTCGTCAGCGGCAGCATGGCGGCGACCAGCAGGGCACCGATGACCAGCCCGGGATGGAGACCGGCCCAATAGATCAGTATCCCGGCCACGCCGGCCATGATCAGGCTCACTCCCCAGCCCAGTGCCAGGCGCGACTTGTCGAGAAAGTCCCAGGCCAGCTGGCCCATCATCACCATGACCACCGGCACCATGCCCTGGCTCATGCCTTGGATCCAGGCCACGTCGCGATAGCGGCTGAACAGGCCGAGCAGCAGGATCATGACCACGATCATCGGCAGGATCACCGCCAGCACCGCATTGACACAGCCCAGGGCGCCACCTACGCGGTAGCCGATATAGCCCGGCATCTTGGTGGCGATGGGGCCCGGCAGGGTGTTGGCGATGGCCAGGACATCGGCGAACTCCTCATCCTTCATCCAGCCGTGGTGCTTGACCACTTCCTGGTGTACCAGAGGAATCATCGAAGGGCCCCCACCGAACCCCAGGAGGCCGATGCGGAGAAAGGAAAAAAACAGCTTGCCCTGTTGCGATGCCGTCATGTCAGCGAGCGCCTTTATTGGTTCCAGTTGATTATTTATAGAAAAACAACGCGGTAGTGATTCGGCTGTTGTACTTTTTCTAGGAATAATCGATTATTTGACTCAGACTATGACGCATCTGAGGAGCACGTCAATATCGGTATACCAAATTCCAAAGAAAATATGTGGAGCCACGCCATGACCGATATCATCAAGCAGGGCAACGCCACCGCGGCGAGCCGGATCTACGAGCTGTTGCGCCAGGACCTGCTCGACGGCCGCTACCGTGCCGGTGAGCGCCTCTCCATCACGCTGTTGCGGGAAACCTATCAGGTGGGGCTGAGCCCGTTGCGCGAGGCGCTCAATCGCCTGGCGGCCTATGGCCTGCTGCGCCAGGAGAACCAGCGCGGTTTTCGCGTGCTCGAACTCAGTCTGGAGGAGCTTGCCGACATCACGGCGATGCGCCTGCGCCTTGAAGGCACGGCGCTCGAGCTGGCCATAGCGCATGGTGATGCAGAGTGGGAGTCCCAGCTGCTGGCGGCCAATCATCGCCTGTCGCTGGCAGACAAGCGCACCTCCGTGGTGGAGTGGGAGCAGCTGCATTCGCGGTTTCACAATGCTCTGGTGGCACCCTGCGGCTCGGCCTGGCTGCTGCGCTTCATCAGCCAGCTGCACGACCAGTTCGACCGCTATCGCCGGGTGGCCCCGAGGGCCCTCGAGCTTCGCCACCGGCTCGATGCCCAGCACCAGGAGCTGGTCGACCTGGCCCTGGCACGCGATGCACGCCGTGCCCGGGAGCTGATCGAGGACCACATCTCCCTCTCCAGTGAAGTGGCCATGCTCAGCTGTCGAGAGGCTTGATTCGCCGGCCGGAGCGAGATTGTCGCGCGAGGGCTTTACAGGCGCAGCGGGATTCGACTAGTGTTGGTATATGGTATACCAGGCGCCAAGGCGCTTGCCCCTGACAACACCGCCTGCCGCAGCGAATACCTGACGAGCAGGCGCTCGAAGGAGAGCGGGATGGAAAGCTACCTGCTGACAGAGATGACCTGGCCGGAGGTCGAAGAGGCCCTCAAGACCGTGAAGCTGGCCATCGTGCCGGTCGGCGCCCACGAGCAGCACGGCCCGCACATGAACGAGAGCTGCGATGCCGTGCTGGCCACCGAGATGGCCAAGCGGCTTGCCGAAGTGCTCCACCCCCAGGTGCTGGTAACCCCGACGGTCAGCATGGGCGTCTCGCCCCACCACCTGAACTTCCCCGGCACCATCAGCCTGCGCCCCGAGACGCTGCTGGCGGTGCTGCGTGACATGGTGGTATCGCTCCAGCGTCATGGCATCGACAAGGTGCTCTTCCTCAACAGCCACGGCGGCAACCAGGGCACGCTGGGCCTGGCCTGCGCCACCTTCGCCCAGGAGCTGGGCGTGGACTGCTTCTACGCCAAGACCACGGCGTCGGCCAAGAAGGCCATGAAGGAGCACATCTCCTCCACCCTGTTCGGCCATAGCTGCGAGCGCGAGGTGTCCGAGGCGTACTACCTCGCCCCTCACCTGGTGCGTCCCGAAAGGCTCGTGAAGGGCGATATCGTGCACGGTGGGCGCTGGGAAGGCATGCGGCCCGGCAACCCCATCCAGGGCTTCTATCGCTATGAGGAGATGACCCGCAACGGCTGCATCGGCGATGCCACCCAGGCCAGCTATGCCATCGGCAAGGCCATCGTCGAAGAGGCGCTGGAGGAGCTTTCCGCCGCTCTGCGGCCGATGCTGGAGGAGCGTTCCGATGCAAGCCGTGCTGCAAGGGGCGAGCGGGAGCTTGCCACCTGAGCCTGCTCTTGCCGAGCAGCCATCACGACCGCGATGACCCGACCACAACAAGAGAGCAATGACATGTACATCATCCTGACAAGCAAGCTGGGCGAATACGATGCCAGGCCGGGGCAGGGCATCGCCCCGGTCGAGACCTACGAGTACTTCTTCTACGGCAAGAAAAAGGCCGACTTCACCATTGCCGAGGTCAATGGCGACGAGGGCCGGGTGAACATCGTCGAGACCGCCGAGGACGGCAAGACCAACAGCGTACCGCTGAAGTTCTTCGAGCGCTTCGACAGCGTGGAGGCGGCGCGTGCCGAACTCGAGCAGCTGGTCACCTTCGGCTCAATCGACGCTCGCTTGAAGAAAGCCGAGCTGCATTGAGCTTCTGACCAGCAGCCTTCACGGCCCCGTCACCGTCGGTGCGGGGCCGAGCGCATGGCGGTCCTCCGTGTACCAGATACCATCGCTTTGCCGTGATGTGTTACAATCATCTTTCCCTTTCTTATCCCAGCCCCGAGACGCCCGATGGTAGCCCGAATGGAAGAGTCCTGGACCCAGGAAGACCTCTCGCCGATCCGCGACAAGGTTTACGCCTATCTCAAGGACGCCATCCTGCGTGGCGAATACAAGGCGGGTGATCGCCTGGTCGAGAGAGTGCTGGCCGACAAGCTCAACATCAGTCGGACGCCCATCCGGGAGGCGCTGTTCCGCCTCGAGACCCAGCGCTTCGTACGCACGGTGCCGCGCAAGGGCGTGGTGGTTAACGAGATCACCCAGGCCGAGATTCTCGAGGTGTTCATGATTCTGGCCTCGCTGGAGTCGCTGGCGGCCCGCCTGGCGGCGCAGAAGATCAATGACGAGATCGCGGCCGATATCGACCAGCTCATCGCCGAGATCGATGCCGCGCTCGACATCGGCGGCGGCGACGAGGTGGAGCTCAACGTCCAGTACAACGAGCTGATTGGCCGGGCGGCGGGCAACCCCAAGCTCCACGAGATGCTGGTCGACCTCAAGGACTACGTGCGGGCCTTCTCCAACCTCAGCAGCGCCCTCCCGGGGCGTACTAAGGAAGCGTTGCGCGAGCATCGGGACATATTGAGCGCGATTCGCAACGGGGAAGAGGATCTGGCCGAGAGCTTTACCCGCATCCACCTCGAGAAGTCGCGCAAGGCCTACATGAGCCGCTCCCACGTCTGACGCTAGCCGACCACAGCACAACGCAACCCGGGCGCCTTGGCGCCCGGGTTGCTGTTTTTTACCTGCTGCCTGGCGGTGTCCTGGCGTCAGGCGCCCTCGACGATGCGGATGTCCCTGATCGCGCCGTCGCCCAGCGCTTCTAGCGCCGCCCCGTACGCCTCGCCATCGTGGGTCGCCCGTGCACTCTCGAGATCGGGAAACTCGATGATAATGGTGCGATCCTTGAGGCCCTGCTCATAGGCAAAGGCGGCGATGTCCCTGGCCAGGAAGTGGCCGCCGCCTGTGGTGATGGCAGGCAGGGCAAGCTCTATATAGCGGGCATACCTGGTCCTGTCCGAGATTTCCCGGTAGCAGGAGACCCAATAGGCTTTCTTCATTTTCGAGCTCCTTGAACGCGTCAGCGATGCTAGCCGATCACCAGCGGCGAGGAGAGGTTCTTCAGCGCCCGGGCGACGCTCATGGCGACGATATAGCCAGTCTTGGGGTTGCTGGGAGAGGGCGTGTTCTGCACTTCGATGCGCACCTCGCCGAATAGGCCCTTGGCGCTGACCTCGTGCACGTTCTTGTCGATGGTGGGATCGACCAGCACCCTCACCTCGGTGGCCTCGAAGCCGATACCGGCCAGGCTAAGTGCCGCCGAGACATTGACGCTCTCCGGGAACACCCGTGACGATTCGCGGGCATTGCCCTCGAAGATCACCGTCGGCTGCGTCACCGTGTCGAGGTTTACTACTTCCTCGGCAAAGGTGCCGCGCCAGGCCTTGACCGGCTTGCGTGTGGTCAGCGTGACGCGCTCCAGCGGCCCCTGGGCGGCGGCGGCGATGCGGTCGAGCCCGGCGATGGCCGCCGAGGGCACCAGTACCCGCTTGCCGTGTTGGCTGGCGCTGGCCATGACCCGGTCGAACAGGGCCTGGTCGCAAAAGGCGCCCACCGAGACCACCATGAAGTCGCAGCCGTGGGATAGCGCTGCCTCGGCGTAGCGGAACACCGCCGCGTGACCGGCGGTCTCGACCACCACGTCGGGGCGGCGCTCGAAGAAGGCCGCTTCGCTGTCGGTGATCAGACAGTCGCCCAGGGCGACGTCGGCGTACTTGGCCGCATCGCGCACCAGAACGGCGGCCAGACGCGTGTCACCCGCCTGACCGCCGAGGATGGCCTCGGCGACATCCTTGCCCGCCGTGCCATAGCCGATGAGTCCTACGTTCAGCATCGTCATGACTCCCTACGCTTCTGCCTTGGGCTTGACTTGGCCTGCGCCGGCATTGCCACCCTTGGTCGACTCTTCCCAGGAGACCTTGACGTCGCCCTTGAGGAAGGTCTGACAGGCCAGACGGTAGCCCTGCTCGATCTCTTCCTTGGTGAGCAGCTTTTCTTCCTTCTTTTTCACGGCGTCGGTGTTTTCCAGGCCTTCCTCGACCAAACACTTGCAGGTGCCACACAGGCCGCCGCCGCACTTGAATGGAATGCCCCCCTTCTCGCGCAGGGACATGCGCAGCAAGTTGGAGTCTTCGGGAACACTGATGACCTTGCCACCGTTGGTGATGAAAGTGATATCCGGCATGTCGATTACCTCGCTGGTTCCGGTTGCGTCAGGCAGCGCTGCCTTCGAGCTCATGGGTGAAGTTGAAGCTGTCGGCGTAGATCCGCTCGATGTCGAGCCCGCGCTTGGCAAAACTTGTCTTGGCCGCGGCGATCATCGGCGGGGGGCCGCACAGGTAGGCATCGAAGGCGCTCAGGTCGTTGAAGTCTTCGCATACCGCCTCATGCACGAAGCCGCGGCGACCGTCCCAGTCAGGGTCGGGCTCGGAGAGGACTGGCACGTAGCGGAAGCCGGGCAGCGTCCGGGCCCACTCGCTGAGCTGGTCGTGGAGGTAGAGGTCCTCGGCGCGGCGCACCCCCCAGTAAAGGGCGATGCCCGGGCGGTCGTCGTGGTCGAGCAGCGACTCGATAATGCTCTTGAGCGGTGCCAGGCCGGTGCCGCCGCCCACCATCAGCAGGTCGCGGGGACTCTCGGCGTCATGTCGGAAGTTGCCCAGCGGCAGCTCCACGTCGAGGGTGTCGCCAGGCTGGTAGTGAGTCTCCAGCCGGCCGGTGAAGTGCCCGCCCGGTACCCGGCGGACATGAAAGTCGAACAGCTCGCCGCGGTGGGGCGAGGCCATGGAGAAGCTGCGCGGGGTGCCGTCGTCGAGCATCACGTTGAGGTACTGCCCCGGGTGGAAGACCACCTCGCTCGCCGTGGGGATGCGCAGCACCAGGTGGGTCACGTCGTGGCTCAGCTTGTCGAGCGTCTCGATGGTGGCGACATGGAAATCGGCCGGAATGTGACCCGCAGGCAGCAGCTTGGCGCTGATGGTCAGGTCGCTCTGGGCACATGCCTGGCAGGCCAGCGCATAGCCCTCCTCGGCCTCCTCTTCGGTCAGGCCGAAGGGGAACTCCTCGTACTCGACCGTGCCTTCCAACAGTTTGACGCGGCAGGCGCCGCAGCCACCGAAGCGGCAGTCGTGAGCGAGCGGAAAGCCTGCTCGCTCGGCGGCTTCGAGCAGCGGCTCGCCGGCCTGGGCTTCGAAGCTTTCTGACGTGTCGGAGAGGGTAATACGGTAGCTCATGGCAGCCTCCTGGAGCGCACCCGTTTCAAGGCAGGGTCTTGTCGTTGTTGCCGAGTCGGTGCTTGGCCGGTCGTCTGGGGGGTCGGCAAGGGCGGGACGCCTTGCCGACGGTCATGCTTGGCTCGGCCGGGCTTACTTCTTGATGTCGGCCTCGACCACCACTTCGTGGCCGGACTCGCGCAGGTGGTCCTGCAGTGCTTGGAGCGCAGCCAGGCCGGCCTGGGTGTCCTGCTCGCCGTTGCCGCCGCTCAGGCCCACGCCACCGATCACCTCGCCGTCGACGACGATGGGGAAGCCGCCGACGAACACGGCGAACTTGCCCTCGAAGCTCCACTGGATGCCGAAGGCCTCGTTGCCGGGCAGGGCGGGGCCGTTGGGGGCGGTATTGAACAGGTGGGTCGAGCGCTTGTGGCCGGCGGCGGTGAAGGCCTTGTTCCAGGCGATCTGCGGGCCGGTGACGCGGGCACCGTTCATGCGCTCGAGTGCCAGGGGGTAGCCGCCGTCATCCACTACGCAGATGGTTTCCAGCACGCCGATCTCCTCGGAGCGCTTCTTGGCGGCTTCCACCATCAGCTTGGCTTCTTCCAGTTCCAGTCGAAATACCTGTTTCATGTCTTTCACCTTGTCGTCAGGTTGTCGTTGTAGGTGTCGCGCTTAGCGGCCGAGGTAGACGGTCTTGGTCTGGGTGAAGAAGTCGAGCCCGGCGCGTCCCGACTCACGGAACGTGGAGGTGCTCGACTGCTTCAGGCCGCCGAAGGGGGCGTTGACCAGATTGCCGGTGGTGGTGCGGTTGACCTTGACCGTGCCGGCCTGGATATCGAGCGGGAAGCGCTGGATATAGCCGATGTCGTTGGTCACCAGGGCAGCGGAGAGGCCATAAGGCGTGTCGTTGGCCTTGGCGATGGCATCCTCGTAGCCGTCGATCTCGATCACCGCGACCACCGGGCCGAAGATCTCCTCGCGGGCGATGCGCATCTGCTGGGTCACGTCGCTGAAGATGGCCGGTGCCATGTAGAAGCCCTTGGCGAACTCGCCTTCGGTGAGGTGCTCGCCGCCGTGAACGTGCGTGGCCTCCTGCTTGCCCGCCTCGACGTAGCCGAGCACGGTGTCGAGCTGCTGGCGGGTGGCCAGCGGGCCGATCTGGGTGCCCTCGGTCATGCCGTTGCCGATCTTCAGCGTCTTGACCTTCTCCACCAGTCGCGTGAGGTACTCCTCCTTGCGACTGCGGGAGATCAGCACCCGGCTGGTGCCGGTGCAGGCCTGGCCGGTCAGCGAGAAGCCGCCCTTGACGGTGAGGTCGACCGCGATGTCGATATCGGCATCGTCGAGCACGATCAGCGGGTTCTTGCCGCCGAGCTCCATCTGGGTGCGGGTGGCCATGGGCGCGGCGCGGTGGATGCGCTCGCCCGCGGCGGTGGAACCGGTGAAGGAGATGGCCTTGACCGTCGGGTTGGCGGTGAGCTCCTCGCCGATCGCCGAGGCGGCACCGGTGATGAAGTTGAACACGCCTGCCGGCACGCCGGCATGGTGCAGGGCCTCGGCCAGCCGATAGCCGATCAGCGGCGCGTCGGAGGAGGGCTTGAACACCACGGTGTTGCCGGTGATCAGGGCCGGGGCGATCTTGCGTGCCGGGATCGAGATGGGGAAGTTCCACGGCGAGATGATGGTGGCCACGCCGAGCGGCTCGCGCTGGGTGTAGACCATCATCTTGGCATCGTCCTGGGGGAAGGTCTCGCCGGTGATGGTCTGGCCTTCCACTGCGTAGAAGCGCAGGGTCTGGGCCGAGCGCGCGATCTCGTCGCGGCTGTTGGCCAGCAGCTTGCCCTCTTCGCGGGTCAGCTCCTCGGCAAACTGCTCGACGTTCTGCATCAGATAGTCGGCGGCCTGGTTAAGGATCTTGGCGCGCTGCGAGATCGGGGTCTCGCGCCAGGCGGCGAAGGCACGATCCGCGGCCTCGATGGCCCGACGGGCATCGTCGATGGAAGACGCCTGGAAGTGGCCGAGCAGGTCATCCTGGTCGGCGGGGCTGCGGTTCTCGAAGGTCTTCCCCGAGGCGCTGGCGACCCACTGGCCGTCGATGTAGTTGAGAAACTGGGTTGCGTTATCCAAGACGCTTACCTCTTTGTCGTCGCTGGCTGTGTCACTGCTGTCGTCACAGATGCGCGTCGCGCTGGCCATCTGCCGGCATGCCGCTGGCAGATGGCAGGGCGCGAGGCCGGGGCCGGTCTTGATCAAGCCGCCATGTCCAGCTCGGAGAGCGGCAGCTCGTCGACGACATAGTCGTAGTACAGCGCGGTGGTGTAGAGCAGGCGCATCTGGGCGCCGATCTCGCAAATCTTCAGGCAGCGCTGCTGCAGCTCGACGGTGTCGGCGTGCTCCAGCACGATCTGATAGCCGCGCTCGCCGTGGATCTCGTCGGAGACGATGTGCAGATCGAAGAACTCGACCTCTTCGTCGGTGAAGCCATACTTCTCGCGCAGGGTCGGGGTCTGGCGGCGGTAGATCGAGGGCACCTGGGACTCCAGGCCGACCACCAGCGCTGCCACGGCGACCACCGGATGCTCGCGCATGGCCACGGCATAGCACCAGCTCTGCAGGCCGCGAGTGGTAGGCGACATGTTGTCCGGATCTTCGACGCGCTCGCGGGTGGTGCCGCAGGCCTCGGCGAAGCGGATCAGCAGGTCGGTATGACGATCGCCGCCCAGCTCTTCCTCATACATGTTCTGCAGCAGGAAGTCCTTGGCCTCTTTGAAGTTCTCCGGGGTGTTTGCATAGATGTAGGCCAGGTAATCGGCGAACGGACCCACATAGTGGTAGTGGTTCTCGGCCCACTTGGCCAGGTGCTCGCGCGACAGCTTGCCGCTGGCCCAGGCCACGCTGAACGGTGCCTTGTTGGCGCTCTTGCCTTTGATGGCCTCTTCGAGGGCGGTGCGGAATTCGTCGCGATTCATCAACTGTGCCATGGGGAGGACTCCTGTGTTGTCGCTCTTGCGCCGCCTGGCCATCAGGCCGCGCTCTTGTTGTTAACTCTCATGGTGCCGGCCATTCGCCGGGTTTCGCTGGATGGCTCTTGGTATACCAAAAGCCATGTGTGCAGCGTAATTTCACGACGCTTTACCTGTCAAGGCTTTTTCTGACCTGGGTCAATTTTCCGTTATTGACCTTTTCGCATGGCTCGTAACGCGTGGGGGTTGTCGACTATATGACTGAATTTATTTGGGGTTTATGGAGGAGGGAGCGTTCGGGTGGGGTTGGTCAAAGGCCGGATATGGCTTTCGTACACGGTATACCATGTCTGATGGTATACCAAAGTGGAAGGCAGTTCACCCTGGGTTGGCTCACCGGCACGCGCGGGCGAGGCGGAAGACGTTGGTGGGCTTCAGCGAAGGACGCAGGTGGGTCGCAAAGACTGGGGCGGAAAGGCCGGGGCGAACGCGTTGCCGGGCAGCGGGCCTGCCTTGCAGGCCCGCGCCGTTACCAGGGCAGGATAGCGCTGTCGGTACGCGGCTCGGTGCCGCCGCAGTAGCTGCCGTGGCGGGGGTCGCGCAGGATGATCTGGCCGCGGCCGAAGGCCAGCGAGTCGGTGGCCTTGACGATGGTGTGGCCGCGACGTGCCAGGGCCTGGGCGAGATGATCGGGAAAGTGGGGTTCCACCTGAATCGTGGTGCCGTGAGTCCACATCCAGCGCGGCAGGTCCAGCGCGGCCTGCGGGTTCAGGCCCTCGTCGAGCATGGCGGTGACTACCTGCACGTGCCCCTGGGGTTGCATGAAGGCGCCCATCACGCCGAAGGGGCCCACGGCCTGGCCTTGGCGGGTGATGAAGCCGGGAATGATGGTGTGGTAGGGGCGCTTGCCGGGGGCGAGCACGTTGACGTGGTCGGCGTCAAGCGAGAAGGCGCGGCCGCGGTTGTGCAGGCTGATGCCGGTGCCCGGCGCGACAATGCCGGAACCGAAGCCTTCGTAGTTGCTCTGGATCAGCGACACCATGTTGCCCTCGGCATCCGCCGTGGCGAGGTAGACGGTGCCACCCTTGAGCGGATTGCCGTAGCTCGGCTGCAGGGCGTCATGGCCAATGAGGCGGGCCCGGCGGCGCAGGTAGTCGGCGTCCAGCAGCGCGTCCACGCCGACGTGCATGGCGCTGCGCTCGCTGAGGTAGTGCAGGCCGTCGGCGTAGGCCAGTTTGGTCGCCTCGATGCGCTGATGCAGCAGTTCCACCGGGTCGCGCAGCGGCTCGCCCAGCGCCTCTAGCATGCCGAAGGCCTGCAGGGCGACCAGGCCACTGCCGTTGGGCGGAAGCTCCCAGATTTCGTGGCCGCGATAGCCGATGCTGATGGGGTCGACCCATTCAGGCTGAAAGGTGGCCAGGTCGGCCTGGCGCAGGAAGCCGCCGTGACGCTGCATGAATCGGTCGATCCGTTCGGCCAGCTCGCCGCGATAGAAGGCTTCTGCGCGGCTGTCGGCGATGCGTCGCAGGGTGTCGGCCATTTCCCCTGAGCGCCAGATCTCGCCCGGCTGCGGTGCGCGTCCGTTCGGCGCGAAATGTGCGAACCAGGGGGCGAATGGCTCGCTCTGGCACGGGAGATAGCGCTGCAATGCCCGCTGCCAGGCCAGTGCCACCGTGGGCGAGACGGCGTAGCCGCCCTCGGCGTGGGCGATGGCCGGCGCCAGCAGGTCGGCGAAGGGCAGGCTGCCGAAGCGCTGCGAGAGCGCCGCCCAGGCGGAGGGAGCGCCGGGCACCGTGACCGGCGTCAGCCCCACGGCCGGCATCTCGCTGTGGCCCAAGGCCATGACCGCCTCGCGGGAGATGGCCTGCGGCGCCGGGCCGCTGGCGTTGAGGCCATGCAGTTGCCCGTGCATCCACACCAAGGCGAAGGCGTCGCCGCCGATGCCGTTGGCGGTTGGCTCCACCACCGTGAGGGCGGCAGCTGCCGCGATGGCGGCATCCACGGCGTTACCGCCACGCTTGAGCATCTCCATGCCGGCCTGGGTGGCCAGGGGCTGTGAGGTGGCCACCATGCCGCGGTGGCCGTAGGTAGCCGTGCGGCGCGAGGGGCTGGGGTAGTAGAGGGGATCGAAGGTCATGGGAGTCTCTTCAACGGGAGTCGAGGCGGGCGAGGCGCCCGCGCAGCCGGGTGGCGAGGGGTTGCAGGTCGACCTCGACGTCACTCGGCCAGGCGGCTGTCAGTACCACGCCATCGCTGAGATAGGCGGCTCCGTCAACTGGAGCGTCGTAAGCAGCCAGCCAGGCGCGGGCCTCGGCTTCGCCGGCGAAATCGACCTTTAGCCGCACGGGCAGACGCTCCACCACTTCACGGCAGGCCAGCCCCTCGAGCGCCTGGCTTACCGCCTGGGCATAGGCGCGGGCCAGGCCGCCGGTGCCGAGCTTGGTGCCCCCGAAGTGGCGGGTCACCACGCAGCCTACCTGGCCGATGCCGGCCCCTTCCAGTACCTGGTACATGGGGCGCCCGGCAGTGCCGCCGGGTTCACCGTCGTCGGAAAAGCCGATGGCGTTCTGCTCGCCCGGCGGGCCGGCGATGAAGGCGCTGCAGTGGTGGCTGGCATTGGGGTGGGTTTGCCTTGCTGCCGCCAGCAGGGCTTCGAAGGCGGCCACGCTCGGAGCGTGACAGAGCCAGGCGATGAAGCGGCTGCGCTCCACCTCGGTCACGCTCTCCTGCCACTTGCCCTCGGGCAGGTCGGGGGCCGGGTAGCGCATCAGTGTGTCAGCTCGCGCCGCCCGTCGCGCTGGCGTACCACACCCATCACCATGCCGAGCACCTGGATGTCGCTGTTCTTGAGGAAGATCGGGGCCATGCTCTCGTTGGCCGGCTGCAGGCGAACGCCGCTCTTCTCTATATAAAGCTTCTTCAGCGTGACCTCCTGCTGGTTGATCAGCACCACTGCCGTCTCGCCGTTCTCGGCGCTCTCCTGGCGTTCGATGATGATCACGTCGCCGTCGTGAATATTGCAATCCACCATCGAATTGCCGCGCACGCGCAGCGCGTAGGTATTGCGCCGAACCATGCAGGCGGGGGCCTGGATGGTATCGCCGGTGGGGCAGGCCTCGATGGGCAGGCCCGCGGAGACGTCGCCCAGCAGCGGCACGTCGACCAGCTGGGTGGCATCGATACTTGCCCAGGCGGTGGCTATCGGCAGGCTGGGGCGCCGTTGTAGGTACTGCACGGAAAGCGGCGGCATGGCGGTTTCCCCTCTCGTCGCGATGAAGACTGTCAAAATATACAGTCTTCTTGTATCTTATCAGTCGTACGCCGACTGACAAGTTCCCGGCCTCAACGCAAGCGTTGACCTGCGACAAGGAGGGCTTCGTGCGGCGTCGGGTTTGCTAGCAGCCAAAAACCATTCAGTGTAGCATTTCCCTAGAATTTACCATTCCTGGAGAGTGCCATTGAGCCTGCGGCTGCAAGCGCAAAGCCTGGCCTGTGAACGTGACGATCGTTGGCTGTTCCGGGGGCTGGATCTCGATATACGTGGCGGTGAAATCGTGCGTGTGGAAGGTCCGAACGGCAGTGGCAAGACCACCCTGCTCAAGATCTTGTCCGGCCAGCTGTCGGACTACGAAGGCGAGCTCTTCTGGGGCGAGCGCCCCATGCGCCAGGCGCGTGAATCCTTTCTGACCAATCTTCTCTACCTTGGGCATGCGCCCGGGGTGAAGGCGGCGCTGACCCCGTTGGAAAACCTGGCCTGGTACCAGGCGCTGGCCGGCCAGCCGGTCGACGAGCAGGCGCGTCTTGCCGCGCTGGAAGAGGTCGGGCTGGCTGGCTTCGAAGATGTTCCCGCAGGCCAGCTTTCGGCGGGGCAGCAGCGCCGGGTGGCGCTGGCGCGGCTCACCCTCACCCCCTGTTCGCTGTGGGTGCTCGATGAACCCTTCACTGCCATCGACCGTGATGGCGTCCAGGCGCTGGAACAGCGACTGGTCCTGCATGCCCGTCGGGGAGGCTGCGTGCTGGTGACGACCCACCACGAGCTCACGCCTTGCCCCGAGCTGCGCCGCATTCGCCTTGGTGAAGGAGGGCGCGATGAAAGCCACTGACGGCTCGATGCTGGAAAACGTCATGCTGAGCTGCGAGGAACCCCGCGGTGGATTGGCTGTCGCAGTGTGGGCAACGCTCAAGCGTGATCTGGTGCTGCTGATGCGGCGGCGCAGCGAAGTGCTTAACCCGCTGGTTTTCTTCGCGATCGTGATCACCCTTTTTCCCATTGGCATCTCGCCAGATCCGGCCCTGCTGGCGGCAATCGCGCCAGGCCTGCTGTGGGTGGCGGCGCTGCTGGCAGCCCTGCTGTCGCTGGACAGTCTGTTTCGTGCCGATTTCGATGACGGCTCGTTGGAGCAGCTGCTGCTGACGCCTCAGCCGCTGCCGTTGCTGGTGCTGGCCAAGGTGGCCGTGCACTGGCTGCTGACCGGGCTGCCGCTGGCGCTGATGGCGCCCTTGCTCGGGCTCATGTTGGCGCTGCCGGCGGGCAGCTACGTAGTTCTTGCGGTTTCACTGGCGCTGGGCAGCGCCAGTCTCAGCCTGATTGGTGCCATCGGAGCGGCGCTGACGGTGGGGCTGTCACGGGGAGGCGTGCTGCTCTCCCTGCTGGTACTGCCTCTTTACATTCCGGTGCTGATCTTCGGTGCTGGAGCCGTGCAGGCGGCCATCTTCGGCGATGGCGTGCTGGCGCATCTATCAATTCTCGGCGCGCTGCTGGCGCTGGCCTTGATCTTTGCACCCTTGGCAATCGCGGCATCGCTGCGCATCAGTATCAACGGTTGAGAGGTTGACGGGCATGTGGGCCTTCATTAACAAGTTGCGTTCCCCCAAGTGGTTCTATGCCATCAGCGCTCGGCTTCAGCCCTGGTTCTGGGCAGCGGCACTGATCCTCATCGTCACGGGCACGGTGTGGGGGCTGGCCTTCGCGCCGGCCGACTACCAGCAGGGCAACAGCTTCCGCATCATCTACGTGCACGTGCCGGCGGCCTTCCTGGCACAGTCGATCTTCGTCTCAATGGCGATGACCGGGTTGGTGTTCATGGTGTGGAAGATCAAGATCTGCGACATGGCCGCCGCCGTGATGGCACCGCTGGGCGCCGCCATGACCTTCGTCGCGCTGTTTTCCGGCGCAGTGTGGGGCGTGCCGACCTGGGGTACCTGGTGGATGTGGGACGCCCGCCTCACCTCGATGCTGATCCTGCTGTTCCTGTACCTGGGCGTGATCGCCCTGCGCGGCGCCTTCGCCAGCCGCGACAGCGCCTCGCGCGCCGCCTCGGTGCTGGCCATGGTCGGGGTCATCAACATTCCGATCATCAAGTACTCGGTGGACTGGTGGTACACCCTGCATCAGCCGGCCACCTTTACCGTCACCGGGCGGGTCGGCATGCCGATGGAAATGTGGCTGCCGCTGCTGATCATGGTGCTGGGCTTCTACAGCTTCTTCATCGCCTTTACCTTGATGCGCACTCGCAGTGAGATCCTGCGTCGCGAATCCAATAAGCACTGGGTCCGGGAACTGGCCGAGGAGACTCCGTGATGGCTTTCGACTCCTTTACCGAATTTTTTGCCATGGGTGGCCATGCCCCCTATGTCTGGGCGTCCTGGGGCGTTACCGCGGTGCTGCTGCTGGGCCTCGTGCTCCACGCGCGCGCCGAGCGTCGCCAGCTGCTGCGCCAATTGAAGCGCCGGATGCGCCGCGAAGACCATCAGTCCAGCCGCGCCATGGGCGCGGTCCAGATTCAAACTAGCAGGGGTGGAAACGCCAATGACGCCTAAACGTAAGCAAAAACTGTTCATGTTCCTGGGGCTGGTCTCACTCGCGGCTATCGCCGTGGGGCTGACCCTGTATGCGCTGCGCGCCAACATCAATCTGTTCTTCAGTCCGATCCAGATTGCCGCAGGCGATGCGCCGTTCGACCGCCAGATCCGTGCGGGTGGCATGGTGCGTGAAGGCAGCGTCTACCGGAACCCCGACAGTCTCGACGTCGAGTTCGTGGTGACCGACTACGTAGAAGACGTGCGCGTTCACTACAGCGGCATCCTGCCCGACCTGTTCCGCGAAGGGCAGGGCGTGGTGGTAGTGGGCCAACTGCAGCAAAGCGGCTACATCAAGGCCGACCAGGTGCTGGCGCGCCACGACGAGAACTACATGCCGCCCGAAGTTGCCGATGCGCTGGAAGCGGCGGGCTATTCTCCTGCGGACTTCCAGGCCAAGGCTGCCAAGGTGGCCAAGCGTGTCGAAGAGCGCGAGGAACAGGAAGGCGCAAGCCAGTACTAAGCCGGAGCTTCCATGCTGATTCAGATGATCCCCGAGGTCGGCCATTTCGCCCTGATAATTGCGCTGCTGTTCGCCGTGACGCAGTCGGTGCTGCCGCTGGCCGGCGCCGCGCTGCGCCGGCCGCTGTGGATGGCCTATGCAAGACCCATGGCGGCCGGGCAGTTCCTGTTCGTCGCCATCGCCTACGCGGCGTTGACGGCCAGCTACATGCTGGACGACTTCAGCGTGCTCAACGTGGCCAATAATTCCAACTCCATGCTGCCCTGGTACTACAAGTTCAGCGCCGTGTGGGGCAACCATGAAGGCTCGGTGCTGCTATGGAGCCTGATGCTGGCGGGGTGGGGCTACTTTGCCGCGCGCTATTCCCGCGAGCTGCCGCGGGACATGGTGGCCCGGGTGCTGGGCGTGCTGGGCCTGGTATGCGTCGGCTTCCTGCTGTTCATCCTGGTCACCTCCAACCCCTTCGAGCGCCTGCTGCCGCAGATGCCTCAGGACGGCGCCGACCTCAACCCGCTGCTGCAGGACATTGGCCTGATCCTACATCCGCCCATGCTCTACATGGGCTACGTGGGCTTCTCGGTGGTGTTCGCCTTCGCCATCGCCGCGCTGCTCGGTGGTCGGCTGGATGCCGCCTGGGCGCGCTGGGCACGGCCCTGGACCAACCTGGCGTGGGCCTTCCTCACGGTGGGTATCGCCCTGGGCAGCTGGTGGGCCTACTACGAGCTGGGCTGGGGCGGCTGGTGGTTCTGGGATCCGGTCGAGAACGCCTCGCTGCTGCCGTGGCTCACCGGCACCGCGCTGATGCACTCGCTGGCGGTGACCGAGAAGCGTGGCTCGTTCAAGAGCTGGACCCTGCTGCTGGCGATCACCACCTTCTCGCTGTCGCTGCTGGGCACCTTCCTGGTGCGTTCCGGCGTGCTGACCTCGGTGCACGCCTTCGCCAACGACCCCTCGCGCGGCTTCTTCATCCTGATGCTGCTTGGCATCACCGTGGGCCTGTCGCTGCTGATCTTTGCCCTGCGCGCGCCGCGAGTCAGCCACAAGGTGAGCTTCGGCTGGCTGTCGCGTGACGCGCTGCTGCTGATCAACAACATCATGCTGGTGATTATGACCGTCACCGTGCTGATGGGCACCGTCTATCCGCTGCTGCTCGATGCCCTCGACCTGGGCAAGATCAGCGTGGGTCCTCCCTACTTCAATGCGCTGTTCGTGCCGCTGACCCTGATCATGTGCATCTTCATGGGCCTGGGGCCGGTGGCGCGCTGGAAGGATACCAGCAGTAAACTGCTGATCCAGCGGCTGTGGCTCGCTGCCGCGGTGGCGCTGGTGCTGGGCATGGCGCTGCCGCTGATCTTCGCCGAGCGCTGGAGCGCGGCGGTGGCGATCGGCCTGATCGCCGCGCTGTGGATCGTGCTGCCCATGTTCCGCGACCTCTACGACAAGACCCGCCACGCCAGCTCACTGGGCGCCGGGCTCAAGAAACTGTCGCTGGCCTACTGGGGCATGCAGCTGGGTCACCTCGGCGTGGCGGTGACCATCATCGGCGTGGCGATCGTGTCGAACTACAACATCGAACGCAATGTCCGCATGAGTGTCGGCGACAGCGTCAACGTGGCCGGCTACACCTTCACCATGACCGAGCTGACCAGCCGTCGCGGCCCTAACTTCCTGGCCGACCGGGCGGTGATCGAGGTGCAGCGCGATGGCAGGAACCGCAGCTTCACCATGAACCCAGAGAAGCGCCTCTATATCGCCCGCGGCATGCCGATGACTCAGGTCGCATTGCGGCCCGGTTTCCTCCGTGACCTCTACGTGGCCATGGGCGAAGACCTCGGCGACGGCAGCTGGGCGATGCGGGTGCAGTACAAGCCGTTTGTGCGCTGGCTGTGGCTGGGTGCCCTGCTGATGGCAGCCGGTGGCGTGCTGGCCGTGGCCGACAAGCGCTATCGCCGCCTGGCCACCGCACCGGACCCCGAGAGCGAAGCCGCCCTTGCCGGCAGCCGTGACGGCAAGCCGCAGGAGGCCACCGCATGAATCGCCGCCTGCTGCTGCTATTGCCGCTGCTTGGCTTCCTGGTGCTGTCGGTATTCTTGTATCAGGGGCTGTCGCTCAACCCCTTCCATCGCGAGTCGGCGCTGATGGCGCGTGACTTCCCGGAGTTCGACCTGCCGACCCTGGAGGACCCGGATCGCCGCGTGGACCGCTCCCTGCTGCAGACCGGCGAGATGACGCTGGTCAATGTCTGGGGCGAGTGGTGCCCGGAGTGCAAGCGCGAGATGCCTCAGCTGCTGGATCTGGCAAGCCGCGGCATCCGCATGGTCGGGATCAGCTGGAAAGATACCCGCGATAAGGGGCTCGGCTTCCTCGAAGAGTTCGGCAACCCGTTCGAGATCAACATCTTCGATCCCGACAACGAACTCGGCTTCGAGCTGGGCGTGTTCGGCGCTCCCGAAACCTTCCTGGTGGATCGCGAAGGCATCATCCGCTACCACCATACGGGCTATATCTCGGCCCAGGACGTACGTGAACACATCCTGCCGGAGGTGCAGAAATGGCAGTGATCCGTTGGGCCTTGCTGGCCCTGCTGACCATGCTGGTGGCGAGCTCGGTTCAGGCCGCCGCCATCGAAGTGCGTGAATTCGACGACCCGGTGCTGGAACAGCGTTATCGTAGCCTCACGGCTTCGCTGCGCTGCCCCACCTGCGAGAATCAGGCCATCAACGACTCCGACGCGCCGGTCTCGGGCGACATGCGCGACCGCGTCTACTTCCTGCTCCATGAAGGTGTCTCCGACATGGAGATCCGTGACCACATGGTCGAGCGCTTCGGCAACTACGTGCTCTACAACCCGCGCCTTGAAGGCCGCACCTTCCTGCTGTGGGGCCTGCCTGCCGGCCTGGTGGTGGCGGGTGCCGTGCTGGTCGGGCTGGTGGTGCGGGCCCGTCGCAATGCCTCGGCGCGTGAGCTGAGTGCCGACGAGCGGGCTCGGCTGGATGCATTAATCAATCGCGGGAGACCCGAATGATCGAGCTATGGGTAGCCTTTGCCCTCCTGCTGCTTCCGGCCCTGTGGCTGCTGGTGGCACCGCTGCGGCGCGCACGCCTGGTGCACGACGCCCAGCGCGATTTTGAAGCCAACGACAAGTCCACCGAGCAGAACGTGGCCATCTACCAGCGGCGCCTGGCATCACTGGAGGCCGCGCTGGAGCGCGGTGACATCGACGAGGCGCGCTACGCCGAAGATCGTCTCGATCTCGATCGTAGCCTGCTCGAGGACGCCGAAGACCAGGTACGCAGGCCCCTGCATTCGCCGGCCTCCGGCCGTTTGGCGGTGCCGATCGTGGCCCTGGCGGTGGTGATCGGTGCGGTAGGCTGGTATCTGCAGCACGGCGCCGAGGACGACCTGATCCTCTACGACGTCTTCCAGACCAGCGACTCGCTGCCGATGCTGATGCAGCGCCTGGAAGGGGAGGCGCAGCGCCAGCCCGGCAACCCCAACATCTGGGCCACGCTCTATCCGATCTATCGTGATTCGGGTCAGGGGCCGGCCGCGCTGAATGCCCTGGAAAACCTGATCGCGATCGAAGGCCGGGTGCCGACGCTGCTGGCCCAGAAGGCGCAGCTCAAGTTCTTCATGGCCGACCGCAGCATGACCGATGAGGTCCAGGCCCTGGTCGATGAAACGCTGGCGTACAACCCCAGCGAGCCGACCATCATGGGGTTGCTGGGCGTGCTGGCATTCGATGACGAAAACTACGAGCAGGCCATCGACCACTGGCGTCGGGCCATTGCCGGCATGCCGGACTCTGGCTCGGCCGAGGCGCTGCGTGAAGGCATCCGCGTCGCTCAGCAGCGGCTGGGCGTGGCGCCCGAGCAGATGGAACCGGTGGCGCATGGCCCCGGCGTGCACCTGCAGGTGAGCCTCGACGAGCGCCTGCAAGGGCTGCTGGACGACGACACCCGCGTGTTCATTGTCGCCCGCGACATGGCAGGCGAGCTGCCGCCGCTGGCGGTGGCCCGGGTCACCCTGGGCGACCTGCCGACCACGCTGATCCTCGACGACCGCCACGCCATGTCCGCCGATGCCAGCCTGTCCCAGGTGAGCGAAGTCCGCCTGCTGGTGCGCGTCTCCAAGAGCGGGGGCACCACGCCGGAGGTCGGCGACATGTTCACCGACCTGGAGGGGGTGACAGTCGGCGACGTTGAAGGCGAACCTGTGGAGATCGTGATCGACCGCGTCATCGAGTAGCCGGGATGCGCCTGACCTCGATTCGCCTAAGCGGCTTCAAGTCCTTTGTCGATCCCGTCACGGTGCCGTTCGATGGCAACATGACCGCCATCGTCGGCCCCAACGGCTGCGGTAAATCCAACATCATCGACGCCGTCCGCTGGGTCATGGGCGAATCTTCGGCCAAGACCCTGCGCGGCGAATCGATGACGGATGTCATCTTCAACGGCTCCACCGCGCGCAAGCCGGTGGGGCAGGCTGCCATCGAGCTGCGCTTCGACAACAGCGACGGCACCATGGGCGGCCCCTATGCCCAGTACGCCGAGCTTGCGGTCAAGCGCCAGGTCTCCCGCGACGGCCAGTCCAGCTACTTCTTCAACGGCCAGAAGTGTCGCCGCCGCGATATCGCCGACCTGTTCCTCGGCACTGGCCTCGGCCCCCGCTCCTACGCCATCATCGGCCAAGGCATGATCTCGCGCCTGATCGAGGCACGTCCCGAAGAGCTGCGTGCCACGCTCGAAGAGGCTGCCGGCATCTCCAAGTACAAGGAGCGCCGCCGCGAGACCGAGAATCGCATGCGCCGTACCCGCGAGAACCTCGAGCGACTCGAGGACATTCGCGACGAACTCGACAAGCAGCTCGAGCGCCTGCGCCGCCAGGCGGAGGCCGCCCGTCGCTACCAGACCCTCAAGGCAGAAGAGCATCGGCTCAAGGGCGAGCTGGCGCTGCTGCGTGGCCGCGCCCTGCGTGTGCGCCAGGGCGAAGAGGAGCGGCGGGTGCGCGAGCTGGAAACCGCCGTCGAGCGCGAGGTGCTGGGACTGCGCCAGTGCGAGACCCGGCTGGAAGAAGCGCGGGCCGACCACGACAGCCTGGCCGAGACGCTCGAGGCGTGTCAGGCACGCTTCTTCGAGACCACCGGCGCCATCGCCCGCCTCGAGCAGAGCCTGGAGCACGCCCGCAGCCGCGAAGGGCAGCTCGCCCGCGACCTGGAAAGCGCCCGCCAGGAGCTGGCCGAGCTCGACCGCCTGGGCGAACACGACCACGACCGACTGCTGCGGCTCGACGAACGCCTGGTGACCCTGGTGCCGGAGCAGGAGGAGGTGGCCGAACAGCTCGCCGAGCTCGAGGCGATGCTGGAGGAGGCTGCGCCCGAGGCCGAAGAGGCCGAAGAGGCATTCGAGCGCTTCAGCGAGCAATGGCGTGAGGCCAGCCGCGAGGCCGAGCGCAGCCAGGACCGGCTGCGCGAACTCGAGAGTCGCCTGGCTCGGCTCGAGGTCGATGCCCAGCGGCGCCGCCAGCAGCAGCAAGAGCTTCCCGACCTGGCGGAACTTACCGCCCGGCGCGATGAGCTCGCGTCACGTCTGGAAGAGCTCGGCCTGGCCCAGGAAGAGGTCGAAGCGCGCCGAGCGGCGCTTCAGGGCGTTCGCGAGGCGGCCCGTGACGCCACCGCCGTACAGGAGCGCGAGCGCGAGGCCGAGCGCGCCCGGCGCAGCGCGCTGCAGGGCGAGCTGGCTTCCCTCGAAGCGCTGGTCCAGGCCGCGCTCGGCGATCCGGATGGCGCCCTGAGCGAGCACCTGGCAGGTCATGTTCTGCAGGAGCTGCCGCGGCTGGGCGAGTCGCTCGACGTCGACCCCGGCTGGGAGGCCAGCATTTCCTGGGTGCTGGCGCCCTGGCTCAAGGCCCGCCTGGCTGCCCCGGAAATTTTTCGTGCGGCAAGCGAGGCACCGCCCGCCGAGCTGGGCGCGCTGTCGCCCCAGGCCGAGGCGGCCTTCGCCCCGGCTAGCCTGGCCGCCAAGGTGCGCGGCGCCGGCGCCGCCGCGGCCTGGCTGGCGCCGATCCGCTGCGTGGACAGCAGCGACCAGGCCTGGGCCGAGCGTGCCCGACTGGGCGAGGGGGAGAGCCTGATCACCCCGCAGGGCCTGTGGCTAGGGCGTGACTGGGTGCGTCATCGCGGCCAGGGCGCCGGGCCGGATGCGCTGCTGGTCAGCCGGCGTCGTCTCGCGGAGGCGCGTGATGAACTCGATGAGATCGAGGCGCGCCTGGCTGCACGCGAGCTTGCCATCGAGGCCGAGCGGGAGCGCGCCGAGCAGGCCGAGCGTGACCTCGAGGCAATCCGCCAGGAGGAGCGACGCCTGGCCGGCGAGCAGCAGCAGTTGGCGGCGCAGGAGGGTGGCCTGGCCAGTCGCCTGGAGCACCTGCAGGGGCGTGCCGGCGAGCTGGCCGAGGAGCTGGCGGGCCTCGACGAGGCGCGTGAGGAGACACGCCTGGCCATCGAGGAGGCCCGCGAGCGCTGGCAGCAGGCTATGGCGAGCCTGGAGAAGGGCGCGGAGCAGCGCGAACGGCTTGAGCGCGCCCGCAGCGCTGTCCGTGAGCGTCTGGCGGGACTGCGCGGACGCCAGCGCCCGCTGCAAGAAAAAGCGCAGCAGTTGGCCCTGGAGCACCAGCGTCTCGCCACCGAGCGTGCCGGCCTGGCCGAACAGCAGGGTCGCAGCGGTGATTCCCGCGCGCGCCTGCTGGCTCGCTGCGAGGAGCTGACCGAGGCGCTCGAACACTTGCGCGAACCCGACGAGGAGCAGCGCGAGCGGCTCGACGAGCTGCTGCACCGGCGCGAGGGCGATGAGCGTGCGCTCAACGAGGCCAGGGCGCGCGCCGCGGAGCTGGTCGAGCGGCTGCGCGAGGACGAGCTGGCGCGGCAGGGCCACGAGCGCAGCCTGGAAGGCATCCGCGAGCGGCTGCAAGAAGCGCGGTTGCAGGTGCAGGCACTGGCGCTGAAGGCCGAGACCCAGGATGAACAGCTGACCGAGCTTGGCCATCAGGTCGCTCTGCTGGAGACCGAGCTCGACCCCAACGCCACCGAGTCGGCCTGGCAGGTGCGGCTAGAAGAGGTGGGCGAGCGGGTGCGTCGGCTGGGAGCGATCAACCTGGCCGCCATCGAGGAGTACGACCAGCAGGCTGAGCGCCGTGACTACCTCAAGGCCCAGCAGGCCGAACTCAACGAAGCGCTGGAGACGCTCGAGCGTGCGATCCGGCGCATCGACCAGGAGACGCGTAGCCGTTTTCGCGACACCTTTGAGCGGGTCAACCAAGGGCTGCAAGCGCTTTTCCCGCGGGTCTTCGGCGGCGGAACCGCATGGTTGACGCTGACCGGGGAGGATTTGCTCGATACGGGTGTGGCCATCATGGCCAGGCCGCCCGGTAAGAAGAACAGCACCATTCACCTGCTCTCGGGTGGCGAAAAGGCATTGACGGCACTATCGCTGGTCTTTGCTATCTTCCAACTCAACCCGGCACCTTTTTGCATGCTCGATGAAGTCGATGCGCCGTTGGATGATGCCAATGTCGGTCGCTATGCCAGACTAGTTAAGGATATGTCGGACACGGTTCAGTTCATTTACATTACGCATAATAAAATTGCGATGGAGGCCGCCGAAAGATTAATGGGCGTAACGATGCAGGAACCGGGCGTTTCACGGCTGGTGGCGGTAGGTGTCGAAGAGGCGGCAGCGCTAGCCGAGGCCTGACACCCTTGAAACTCACAGGCAAACGCGATATCAGAATGCACGTCATAGTCTAATTGCATACGGCTAGTGCAAGATGACAGGGAAAGGCGCAGGGTCGATTGACTCTCAAGCGAGAATGCCGGGGCTTGACAAACAAAAACAGTGGCCCTTTTTTTGGCGATCGCGCTATGCTGTTTACGGACATTCAACCGGCATGGCGCCCTAGTGATAGGCAAGACGACCCATGGAACTTAGAGAATGGCTGATCATTCTGGGGCTGGCTCTGGTGACCCTCATCGTCATTGATGGGGTGCGTCGCCTGAAACGCCAGCGCCGAGTGCCCCGCCTGGACCAGGTAGGGGAAAACAACCACCTCAGTGGACAGGGTGCCACTGCCGAAGACGAGGGAGATCCCAACTGGGAATTGCCTAACGGCGGCGCACGCGTCGTCAGCCCTGCCAAGTACGATGTAAAGGCCAAGCCGAAGCTGGAGCGCCAGGAGCATCCTGGGCCTTCGCGCGTGCTGGCCGAATTCAAGGAGAGGCCGGACCCTTCGCCTGTCACGCATTCCGAGCCTGCGGCAGCGACACGCAGCAAGCCGGCCGTACACGCATCGACAGGTGCAGCTGTCAAGGCGGCGCCGGACGCCGTGGCCGCCGCGCTGCGGTCGGGTGCCGCAACCCCGGCCGACGCTGCGTCTGCAGCGGCGGTAGAAAAGCCGAGCCCCGCGACCGATCCGGCACCCGCCAAGCGCGAGACCGAACGCAGCGAGCCGACCCTGGCCGACCTCCCTTCGCATGACGCTGCGCCTCCGGCCAAGCCGATCGAAGTCGAAAGCGCAAAAATCGAACGCGACGAGATACAAAGCGCTGCGGCCGAACGCGACGCCGTTGCCGCACGCCAGGCATCGACCTCCGCCGCCGAACCCGCTGCGACCAAGACCACGGCTACAACGGCCGAGTCGCCGCAGCCCACCAGCACCCAGCGGCGCGAGCCGGTGCTTTCTGCCCTTGACGACGAACCAACCCTGGCGGCAGCGGACGAGCCGCTGATGGCAGATCCCGAGGATCACGACGAGCTGCACGATGAAGACGAGCGCTACCGCCTGGTCGATCTCGAAGGCATGGGCGACTCGATCAAGAGCAGCTCGCGCCGCATGGGCCAGTCGGTGCAGCGCTTCGGCCTCTCCATGCAGCAGCGCATGGCCAAGCGCCGTGAGCAGAAGCGCGAGGAAAAGGCGCGCCGCGAGAAGGAGCGCGCCGAGAAGGCCGCCCGCGAAGCCGAGCGTCGTCGCGTAGAGGCCGAAGCCCAGGCCGCCCGGGATGCCGAGCGCCGTCGCCTGGAAGCCGAGGTCATCGACCTTGCCGATGACGATGATCCGCTGTTCGCCCCGTCGCGCCCGCGCTCCGCCGAGTTCGAGCATGCCGCCTACGGCGAGCCGGCCGCTCCGCTGCCTGAAGCCATCAACGACGATGACGACGTGGTACGCGCCCACCCGACCCTGGCGCGTGCGCTACGCCACAACGTCAACGCCGAGCGGGCGCGCGAGACGCTGAGCCAGGCCGACGAGATCATCGTCATCAGCGTGCTGTCGCGCGACGAGGAGGGCTTCTCGGGCGGGGCGCTGCTCAACCTGATGCTGGCCTGCGGCTTGCGCTACAGCAGCGAGATGGGCATCTTCCACCGCTTCGAGACCGAGAACCCCGACAGCGAACTGCAGTTCTCGATGGTCAACGTGCTCAAGCCGGGCACCTTCCCGATCGAAGCGATGGACGAGTTCCGTACCCCGGGCATCACTCTGCTGATGCCGCTGCCCGGCGCGCTGGATACCGCCGCGGCGTTCGAAGCCATGGTTGAGACCGCCATGGTCATCGTGCGCAACCTCGGCGGTGAGCTGAAGGACGAGAACCACAGCGTGATGACGGCCCAGACCGTGGAGTTTGCTCGCCAGAGAGTGAAGGAGTTCGAGCGACGCAACCGCCTCAACCGCTATCAGGTGAACTGACGCCAAGCCGACAAGCAGGCAAGGCGGCCCCGACAACCCCGTGAGCGATCACGGGGTTGTCGTGTTAGTGGCTGCCACCATTCAACACGAGACCTAGCCGATCCATGAACCAGCCAGACCAGGACACCCTCGACGAGATCGCCCGGCTGCGCGCCGAGCTCGATGACGCCAACTATCGCTACTACGTGCTCGACGAGCCGCACCTCACCGACGCCGAGTACGACCGTAAGCTGCGCCGCCTGCAGGAGCTGGAGCAGGCCCATCCCGAGCTGGTGACGCCCGACTCGCCGACCCAGCGGGTGGGCGCGCCGCCGGACACCGGCTTCCCCGCGGTTGAGCACGCGGTGCCCATGCTGTCGCTGGACAACGCCTTGAACGAAGAGGAGCTCGAAGCCTTCGTCAAGCGGGTGGCGGAGCGGCTGGAAATCGACTCCGAGACGATCCGCTTCTGCTGCGAGCCCAAGCTCGACGGCGCCGCCGTGTCACTGGTCTACGAGCGCGGCGTGCTGCTCAGCGGCGCGACCCGTGGCGACGGGCGCACCGGCGAGGGCATCACCTCCAACCTGCGCACGCTGCGCTCGATCCCGCTCAAGCTGCGTGGCGACGCTCCCGAGCTGCTCGAAGTGCGCGGCGAGGTGATCATGAGCCATGCGGGCTTCGAGCGGCTCAACGAGCGCGCCCGGGAAGAGGACGGCAAGGTGTTCGCCAATCCGCGCAACGCAGCGGCGGGCAGCCTGCGCCAGCTCGACCCCGAGATCACGGCCAAGCGGCCGCTGGAGTTCAGCGCCTACCAGGTGGCGCGTATCGAACCGGCTCCGGGCGATGCCAGCCACAGCGAGCTGATGACGCACCTCAAGGCCTTCGGCTTTCGCACCAGCAGCCTGCTGGAGGTGGTCAGCGGCAGCCAGGGCGTCGTCGACTACTGCCGGCGGCTGGGCGAGCGGCGCGACGGCCTCGGCTACGACATCGACGGTGCGGTGATCAAGGTCGATGACCTGCGCCTGCAGCGCGAGCTGGGCTTCGTCGCCCGGGCGCCGCGCTGGGCCACGGCGTTCAAGTTCCCCGCCCAGGAGGCGACCACCCGGCTCAACGACGTCGAGTTCCAGGTCGGTCGCACCGGCGCGATCACCCCGGTGGCGCGCCTCGAGCCGGTCTCGGTGGCCGGGGTCACCGTCTCCAATGCCAGCCTGCACAACGCCGACGAGATCGCCCGCCTCGATGTCATGATCGGCGACAGCGTGGTGATCCGCCGCGCCGGCGACGTCATTCCCCAGGTGGTGCGGGTGCTGCCCGAGAGGCGGCCCGCCGACGCGCGCGAGATCGTTTTTCCCGAGCGCTGTCCGGTGTGCGACGCCGAAATCGAGCGCCTCGAAGGGGAGGCGGTAGCGCGCTGCTCGGGCGGACTCTACTGCGCTGCTCAGCGCAAGGAGGCGCTCAAATACTTCGCCTCGCGCCGGGCCATGGACATCGACGGCCTAGGGGAGAAGCTGATCGACCAGCTGGTCGAGCTCGACTGGGTCAAGACGCCTGCCGATCTGTTCCGCCTCGATGCTGAACGCCTGGCCACGCTGCCGCGCATGGCGCAGAAGTCCTCCGAGAAGCTGGTGGCGGCGCTGGAGAAGGCCAAGAGCACCACGCTGCCGCGCTTCATCTTTGCCCTGGGCATTCGTGAGGTGGGCGAGGCCACGGCGGCCAACCTGGCCCGCCACTTCGGCACCCTGGACGCGCTGATGGAGGCCGAGCAGGCCGACCTCGAAGCGGTAGCAGACGTTGGCCCGGTGGTGGCCGCTCACGTGCATACTTTCTTCCGTCAGCCGCATAATCGCGAGACCATCGAGGCCCTGCGCGAGCAGGGCGTGAACTGGGCCGAGGAAACCATCGGCGAGCGGCCCCAGCCGCTGGCGGGGCAGACCTGGGTACTCACCGGTAGCCTGGAGAGCATGACCCGCGACGAAGGCAAGGAGCGGCTGCAGGCGCTGGGGGCCAAGGTGGCCGGCAGCGTCTCCAAGAAGACCACCGGCGTGGTGGCCGGCGAGGCCGCCGGCAGCAAGCTGGCCAAGGCGCAGGAGCTGGGCGTCGAAGTGCTCGACGAGGCCGCTTTCCTCGAACGGCTGGCGGCCTGGGAGCGCGGCGAGGGCGCGCCGGACAGTGAAGGGGAGCCGTTCATGAGCGGCCGTTTCATCGAAGTACCCTACCGTATGCTGCCGGGCGAGACGCTGGATGCCCTGCTGGAGGCCTTCGTCACCCGCCAGGGCTACGATACCACTGACACCGGCGAGGGCATGCGCGGCTGGGTCGCCGAGCTCAAGCGTCAGCTGGAGCGCGGCGAGCTGCTCATCGCCCACGACCTGCAGACCGAGACCACCGAGGTGATGACGCTGGCCCAGTGGCGCGCCTTCGGCCGCGACCTGGCCGACGACGAAGAGGAAGGATAGGCGGCCGACTCGACTAAGGATGAGTGCCGCCGCGGCGGAACATCGGGACATATTGATGCAGGTCAAAGGCAGGCGACGACAATGTGTCGAGAATGTAACAGCATTCTTCTGCCGTTAGCTCAGGGTTGAGGTTCGGCGCCTCCTGTCTTGTGATTGGGAACGTCATGTTGACCCATGCCCGCGCTTTGCTTTCCTGCATGCGAACCCTCAAGGGCTTCGTGCTGGTCGCCATCATCTCGGCCTCGATGACCGTCTTCGCCGGGGTGACCCTGGTGACCACCCTGCTCTACGAGAACATCCTGGCCCGCCAGGCCGAGCAGACCTCGGAAACCCTGGCCAGGCAGAGCTTCACGGCCATGCTGCAGATCATGCGCCAGGGCTGGACCCGAGAGCAGATGGAGGCCTTCATCGAGGAGACCCAGCAGCTCTATGCCGGAAGCGGCTATCGGTTCGCCTTCTACCGCGGCAAGCGCGTGTCCGAACGCTACGGCGAGATCGACCAGCCGGCCATGGATATCGTCATCCAGGCGGCCTTCGCCTCGGGCGAGGCGCGGGTCTGGAACCAGGATGGCCAGGTGCGCCGCGTCATGCCGCTGCTGGCCCGCTCGGACTGCCTGACCTGCCACCAGAATGCCGCCACCGGCGACGTGCTGGGGATCATCGACCTCCAGCACGACCTGTCGCCCATCAGCCGTGAGATGCGTCTCAACTATGTGGCGATGTTCCTGGTGGCGTCGGTGTTCGTCCTGCTACTGGCGCTGGCCATCTCGACCCTCTTCTCCGATCGAATCCAGCGCACCCTGGGGCTCTTTCGCCAGCGCATGTCCGCAGTGAATTCGATCGAGGACTTCCGCCAGCTCGACGTGACCGATGCCAATGTGCCGTTCATCGAACTCAACGATGCGCTGCAGCAGGTCAATGCCCTGGTGGGGCGGCTGCGCAACGTGGCGGTGGACAAGGACATCCTCGAGTTCGAGATCCGCCTGCTGAGCAAGTTCATCATCACTTCCGACGTGGTGCGCGACTGGCGCGAGTTCATCAAGGAGCTGCTGGGCGATATCAACACCATCATCGTGGCGCATACCCTGGTGACGATCTTCCAGGTCGAAGAGGAGGGCTACGAGCTAGAGGTATTCTGGTACCGCGAGGTGACGGCGCAGACGCAGCAGACCTTTGCCCACCTGCTGACCCAACTGCTGGAGCGACACCACAACGGCCAGGCCGCCGCCGTGCTCAAGGTGACGCACCACAGCGTCTGCAGCGCGGCAGAGGATGGCCAGCCCATGCACGACCTCTCGGCCGAGGATATCCGCCTACAGACCAAGTCGCTGCTGCTGGAGGCGCCGAAGATTGGCGGTATCGTTGGCATCGGCGTGCAGTCGGACCTGGCGCAGGACCCGATCCGCCACATCGTCATCGACGGCATCCTGTCGACGCTGCTCAACCTGGTGGGCTCGGTCAAGGCGATCTACAAGTACACCAAGGATCTTGAGTTCTACGCCACCCGCGATCCGCTGACCAACCTGCATAACCAGCGCGTCTTCAAGGACATGCTGCACTACGAGGTGGCCCGTGCGTCGCGCCACCAGGATCGCTTCAGCCTGCTGATGCTCGACATGGACAACTTCAAGTCGGTCAACGACCGTCACGGCCACGCCTTCGGCGACCAGTTCCTGCATGCCGTGGCCAATACCCTGGCGCACTCGGTGCGCCCCGGTGACTTCCTGGCGCGCTACGGCGGTGACGAGTTCACTGTCATCCTGCCGGAAACCAGCGAGGAGCAGGCCTACTCGGTGGCCATGCGCATTGCCCAGAACCTGACCAGCCAGGTGCTCACTGCTCCGGATGGCACGGCGGTGCGCGCCACCACCTCGGTGGGCATCGCCAGCTATCCCAACCATGCCGCCAATTCCCACGACCTCTTCCTGATGGCCGACAACATGATGTACAAGGCCAAGCGCAAGGGTAAGAACTGCGTGGCGCTGCCCGACGACGAGGAAGTGGCGGCGGTGTTCCGTGAGGTAGGCGAGAAGAACCAGATGGTGCTCAGCGCGCTGGAAGAGCAGCGCATCGTGCCCTACTTCCAGCCCATTGCCGACGTCAACACGGGTGAAGTCCATATCCACGAGCTGCTGATGCGCATCCAGATCGGCGAGCGCATCATCCCCGCCGGCGAGTTCATCGAGATCGCCGAGAGCATCGGCGTGATCCACAAGATGGACTACCTGCTGATCGAGAAGGCCTTCGCCCAGATCCGCGAGCAGGGCTACGACGGCATGCTGTTCATCAACCTGTCGCCCAAATCGCTGATCATCGGTGAGTTCATCGCTCACATTCACCAGTTGGCCATCGACTACGGCATCAAGCCCAGCCGCATCGTATTCGAGCTCACCGAGCGCGAGACCGTCAGCAACCTCACCCTGCTCGAGAAGTTCGTGCTCGACCTAAAGCTCGAAGGCTTCAATTTCGCCATCGACGACTTCGGTTCAGGCTTCTCCTCGTTCCGCTATCTCAAGCAGTTCCCCATCGACGTGATCAAGATCGAAGGGGAGTTCATCCGCAACATGCTGCAAGACGAGAAGTACATGGCCTTCGTCAAGAGCATCGTCACGCTGGCGGGGAGCCTGGGTGTCAGCACCATCGCCGAGTTCATCGAGGACGAGGAGGTGCTAGCCGCCGTGGCCGAACTGGGGATCGACTACGGCCAGGGCTACCACCTCGGCCGGCCTTCGCCGCGCTTCGTCACCGCCAGCCGGGCCGAGCGGCTCACGTCACAATGACGCCTGTGACTGAGTCGCCGGCGGGCGCGGCAACGCCCAAGTGACCGCAGCAACACCCTAGTGACCGCGGATCAAGTCGCGAATGATGCGCCGCCCCGGGTGGAGATGATCCACCAGCGGCCACTCCAGCGGCAGGGGCTCGTCGCAGATCCGCGAGGCGAGCAGCTCGGCGCACAGCGGGGCGCTGGCCATCCCCCGCGAGCCGTGGGCGGCGCTGATCCACAGTCCCGCATGGTGGCGTCCGGCGATCTCGGGCACTCGCGAAGCATCCTTGGCCAGCACGCCGTAGTCGTGCCGCCACGCCGCGGCGTCGGGCACCGGCCCGCAGTACGGTGACTTGTCGGGGCTGGCGGCACGCACGCCGACCCGCCCGGTGAGCCGCTGCGGCGAAAGGTCGGCCCCGGCGGCACGCAGGCCCGCCACCAGCGCGGGCAGGCCGCGCTCGAGCTCCGCCAGGTTGGCGGCGTGGTCGGCCTCGCGTTCCGCCATGTCGGTCTCCTTGGGCCCGAAGGTGGCGCCGAAGTTGAGCACGCCGTCCGCCGCTGGGGGCACATAGCCGCCGGCGCACACCACCCGGCCGAGCCTGGGAGCGCCTTCGGGCACTCGCAGCTGGCTGATCTGGCCGCGCACCGGCTGCAGCGGCAGCGCTTCGGACTGGGCAAAGCGGGCCGCCTCGACGGCGGCGGCGATCACCACCTGATCGGCCGCGAGGCGTTCGCCGTCGGCCAGCGCCAGGGTCCAGCCCGATGCGCCGGGCTCCAGCGCCGCCACCTCGGCCTGGCGGAAGCACACCCCCGGCGTGGCCGCCAGGCGCACGCACAGCTCCATCGGCTTGACCCAGGCGGCGCAGGGGTAGTCCAGCGCCGGCGCGCCGACATCGACACCGGCCACGGCGCTGGCCGTCTCGGCGTCGAGCCCACGCACCACGCTTTCGGGTAAGGGGTGGTTGGCCAGGAAGCGAGCCTGGCGCGCCTGTTCCTTGTCGTCCAGAGCGAGCTGCAGTACGCCGCTGGGCTGCCACAGCGCCTGCTGCGGGTCGAGCTGGGCCAGCCAGCGCCGGCTGTGCAGTAGCCCGGCCAGGTAGGTGCGGCTCTGCAGGTTGGTATCGGCGGCCAGCTTGACGTAGAGCGCCCCCTGCAGGTGAGTGGTGCCGAGGCTGGCGCGATCGAAGCGATCGATCAGCGTCACCGCGATGCCGCGCCGCGCCAGGGCAGCGGCGACGCTGGCCCCGGCGATGCCGGCGCCGATCACCGCTACGTGGCGGGGCGGCTGGACGGCGGGCGGAGTGAACCAGGGCGTAGCCTGGCGGCGCGCATCCGGCGGCGGCGAGGCGATTTCACCGACCAGCATCTCGCGCTTGCGACCGAACCCTGGCGCCTTACGCCAGGCAAAACCGGCCGCCGCCAGGCCGCGCTTGACCGCGCCGGCACAGGTAAAGGTGGCGAAGGTGGCGCCGGGGCGCGAGCGGGCGGCCATGGCGTCGAACAGCGCCTGCTGCCACATTTCGGGATTCTTCGCCGGAGCGAAGCCGTCGAGGAACCAGGCGTCGACCTGGCCGTCGAGCAGGGCCAGGCGCTCGGCGGCATCGCCCAGGTGCAGGTCAAGGGTCACCCGCGGGGAAAGCCACAGACGATGCACCCCGGTAACCGGCTCGGGCCACTGCGCCAGCAGCGCCTCGGCGCGCTCGGCCAGGTCGGGCCAGGCGGCAAGCGCGCGGGCCAGGTCGTCGCGGTGGAGCGGATACTTCTCGGTGGAGACCAGGTGCAGCCTCGCCTGTGCCGGGGCGTGCGTCTCGAAGCAGGCCCAGGCGCACAGCATGTTGAGCCCGGTGCCGAAGCCGGTCTCGCCGATCACGAAGGGGCGGCCGGCGGGCCATGCGGCCAGGCGCTGCGGTAGGCCGTTGCCCTGAATGAAGACATGCTCGGTCTCGGCGCGGCCGTCGTGGCGCGAGAAGTAGACGTCGTCGAAGGCCGGCGAATGGGGGGCTTCGCCGCCGGCCGCGTCGGGCTGCCAGTCGAGGCGGGCGGGCTCCAGGCCGGCTAGCGGCGGAAGGGGGGCGTAAGGGAAGGACACGGGCTTCTCCGAAGCGTGGGCACGCGATGCTCAAGAGTTGATCGATGGCGCCGGGCCGGCCTGCCATGGGGGCTGGCGGCAGGCATCCGCGGCGTGTCAACAGTGTTATCCACAGGAACTGTGAGTAAGGCGCCTGGGGGCCACGGCCAGGGGAAGGGGCGTATCGCGGGGGCCGGCCGGCGGCGTTCTGCGCGCCGCGCGCCCGGCCCCGGTGGCTCAGGGCAGGACCTTCTTGAACGGCTTCACGGTCACCTTGGCATAGACCCCGGCAATCATGTAGGGGTCGGCATCGGCCCACGCCTGCGCCGCCTCGAGGGTGTCGAACTCCGCCACCACCAGGCTACCGCTGAAACCGGCTTCGCCGGGGTTGTCGGCGTCGATGGCGGGGTGGGGGCCGGCCAGCACCAGGCGACCCTCGTCGCGAAGCTTCTCCAGGCGCGCCAGGTGGTCGGGACGGGCCGCCAGCCGGCGTTCCAGGCTGTTGTTGACGTCTTCACAGATAAAGGCGTAGAGCATTGCAGCGTTTCCTCGGGCAGCGCGGCACATACCGCGGTCTCGTAAGGTGCCGGCATTGACCGTCGTCGGGCGGACGCGCACCATGGGCGATTATTCTGACAAAGTTGCTCCCCTGCGTCATGCCAACCGCTCAGTTCCCCCTGCGTTTCACCGGCGATCCCGCGCCTATCGGGGTCGATTTCCACATGCACTCGACGGCCTCGGACGGCGCCCTCGCGCCCGCCGACCTGGTGGCCCTGTGCGCCCAGCGCGGCGTGCGGCTGATGGCGCTGACCGACCACGACACCATGGCCGGCGTGCCGGAGGCCGCGGCGGCCGCGGCAGACCTGGGGATCATGCTGGTGCCGGGAACCGAGCTCTCCACCCTGTGGCAGGGCATCGGTATTCATGTGGTGGGCCTGCTGCCTGAAGGGGCCAGCGGCGAACTCGCCGCCGGGCTCGAGGCCCAGGCCCGCTCCCGAGAGGCGCGAGCCAGAACCATCGCCGAGCGCATGGAAAAGCTCGGCCTCGACAACGCCCTGGCAAGGGCCCGCGAGCAGGCCGGGCCCTACCGCCCGCTAGGCCGGCCCGATTTTGCCCGCGCACTGGTGGCGGCGGGGCTGGTGCCCGACGTGGCCACGGCGTTTCGCAAGCACCTGGGCAGCGGCAAGGCGGGCGACGTCAAGGCCCACTGGCCGGCGCTGGACGAGGTGGTGGGCTGGATCGTGGCAGCGGGCGGGGTGGCGGTGCTGGCACATCCGCTGCGCCATGGCCTGACCCGGCGCAAGCGCGGCCTGCTGCTCGACAGCTTCGTCGAGGCCGGCGGCCAGGCCGCGGAGTGGGTCAACGGGTTCCAGAATGCCGACGTGACGCGGGACCTGGCGCGCCAGCTCGACGAGCGTGGCCTTTATGCCTCGCTCGGCAGCGACTTTCACTTCCCCGGCGGCCACCTGGCGCCGGGCAGCATGAGTCCGCTGCCGCGTGCCGCCGTGCCGCCGGTATGGGCGCACCCGACGCTAGCCGGTGTCATCGCAAACTACCACGGGCCTGCCGGCGCGCTATAGTGGGCAGATCGAACAGAGCAGGGAACCGAACATGAGCCAATTTCTACAGATCCACCCGGACAACCCGCAGCAGCGCCTGATCGCCCAGGCGGTACAGATCGTGCGCCAGGGCGGGGTAATCGCCTATCCCACCGACTCCGGCTACGCGCTGGGCTGCCACCTGGGCGACAAGAAGGCGATCGAGAAGATCAAGTGGCTGCGTTCGCTGGACGACAAGCATAACTTCACCCTGGTGTGCTCCGACCTTTCCGACATCGGCACCTACGCCAAGGTCGACAACAGCGTGTTTCGCCTGCTCAAGGCCAACACCCCGGGGGCCTATACCTTCATCCTCCATGCCACCACGGAAGTGCCGCGCCTGCTGCTGCACCCCAAGCGGCGCTCCATCGGCGTGCGCGTGCCCGATCATCGCATCACCCATGCGCTGCTTGCGGCGCTGGGCGAGCCGCTGATGAGTGTGACGCTGATCCCAGTGGGTGAGACGCTGCCGCTGACCGACCCGGAGGAGATTCGCGACCGCTACAGCGCCCACCTGGATGCGATCATCGATGGCGGTGCCTGCCACCTGGAGCCCACCAGCGTGATCGACCTGCGCGAACTGCCGCCGACCATCGTGCGCGAAGGGCGCGGCGACCTGGCGCCGTTCGGCGGCTGAGCGGGCCGCCCGGCGTCAGCGCGCCCTCTTGCCTCGCGGCTTGCGCTTGTTGGGATCGGGCGTTTCCTCATCCAGCCAGGTGCCGCACTTGAGGCAGTAGCGTGCCCGCCGCTCGTGGCGGTCGTGGCCACAGCCGGGGCAGGCTTGTTCAGAGTAGCGGTCGGCGCGAATCGAGCGGATCACCTCGGCGGAGAACACCCCGGTGGGCACGGCGATGATCGAGTAGCCGATCAGCATGATCAGCGTCGAGATGGACTGGCCAAGCGGCGTGACGGGAACGATGTCGCCATAGCCCACCGTGGTCAGGGTGACGATGGCCCAGTAGATCGAGATGGGGATGCTGGTGAAGCCCGCCTCGGCAGGCTCGATCATGTACATCAGCGAAGCGAACAGGGTCACCAGCAGGAACACGGTGAACAGGAATAGGAAGATCTGGTGCACGCTGTTCTTGAGGGCTTCCACCAACAGGCGGCCTTCGCCCACGAACTGCATCAGGCGCAGCACGCGGAAGATGCGCAGCACCCTCAGCAGGCGCACGATGACCAAGGTCTGGGTGCCGGGTATCAGCAGCATAAGCCAGGTGGGCAGGATGGCCACGATGTCGATCACGCCGTAGAAGCTGCGCACGTACCGCATCGGCTTGTCGAGGATATAGAGGCGTATCGCCAGCTCGACGGTGAACAGAAGGGTGAAGCCCCACTCGATCCAGTAGAACCACTCGCCGTAGGTGGTGCTGAAGCCCTCGACGGTATCGAGCATCACCACCAGCACGCTGGCCAGGATCACGACGATCAAGGCGATATCGAAGGCTTTTGCCAGCGGGGTGTCCGACTCGAAGATGATCTGGAACAGGCGCGTGCGCACGCCTTCGCCGGCTGGACGGAAAGGCGCTGTCATGGCTTGGCTTCCTGCATCAAGGGCTCCTGAATCCTTTCCTGTGACTTACGACGCCAGGCGCTGCGCGAGTTGCAGCGCGGTACGCCCAAAATCGACGCCGAGCCAATCGGGCTCTTCCAGCAGGGCCGCCAGCCGGCCGGCCTCGGGGTGGCCGTCGGCCTCCAGTACCTGCAGCGTCGCCCTGGCGTGCGCCTTCCAACCATCCTCGCCGGTATCGGCGTAGGCGTCCAATGCCAGCAGGGCACGGTGCAGCCGTTCACCTGCCAGGGTGCCATCGGGCAGGGTCCACTGGCCGGTGAGCAGCGCACTGCCTCGCAGGGCCTTGCTGGCGTCGGCTGGGCGCAGTGCCAGCGTTTCGGCGAAGGCCCTGGCCAGCGACCAGAGCGCCTCGGCGTCGCCATGCTTGAGTTCGAGCTCCAGCTCTCGAATCGGTACCTGCCGTCCGGCGGCGCGAATCTCGCCCTGGTCCAGCGCCACCTCGATGTGGGCCTCGGCCAGCTCCAATTGCCAACGGCGGCGCTCGAAGTCGGTGGTGAAGCGCGGCTCCAAGCGGGCCAGCAGGTCCGGGCCCAGCTCGGCCATGGGCGGCAGCGCGGCGAGCCGCTCGCGGTCGAGCGCCTCGCCGGCCACCGGCCACTCCCATTCGCCGCGCTGGCTGAGCCCGCCGCTGCCCACCCCGCTGGTCTTCAGCGTCTGTATCCAGTGCCCTTCCTGGTAGCGCAGGCGCAGCGCCATGCCGCGTGACTCCAGCGTGCCTTCGGCGGTGTCGTAATAGGTGTTGGCCAGGCGCCGGGTGTCGGCAGGCAGGCGCTGCAGCAGCGGATGCCGGCACAGGCGCTCGGCGCTCTCGCGGGCCAGCGCCAGCTTCATTTCGATCTCTTGGCTCACGTAGTAACTCCTTGAACCTGTTCCCGTGCGGCGGGCGTCAGGTGATTTTTTCGATGACGTAACAAAGGCCAGTCTCTATACTGGCGCCGCCATTCCACAAGCGCATGATACGCCATGGTAAAGCCCAACCCGTTTTCCGCGATGTTCGGCCGCTCGCCTTTCCAGCCCCTGCTGGCCCACATCGAAAAGGCCAGCGAATGTGCCGACCAGTTGCTGCCCTTCTTCGAGGCGTCGCTGGCCGGTGAGTGGGAGGACGCAGCTCGAATCCGCGAAACCATCACTCAGCTCGAGCACGACGCCGACAATCTCAAGACCGAGCTGCGCCTCAACCTGCCCAATACGCTATTCCTTCCCGTCTCCCGCAGTGACCTTCTCGACCTGATTACGGTTCAGGACAAGATCGCCAACAAGGTGCGCGATATCACCGGCATCATGCTGGGTCGCCGCATGCGGGTTCCCGACGAGCTGGCCCAGCCGATGCGCGACTACATGCAGACCTCCGTGGCCTGCGTCGCCCAGGCGCGCCAGGCCCTGGAAGAGCTCGAAGACCTGCTCGAGTCCGGCTTCGGGCGCCACGTGACCGACGTGATGCTCAACCTGATTCGTGAGCTGCACGTGCTCGAACAGCAGGCCGACCATCAGCAGATAGCGATTCGCCGCCAGCTCTTCGACCTGGAGGATCGCCTCAAGCCGGTCGATGTGGTCTTCCTCTACAAGATCATCGATTGGGTCGGCGAGCTTTCCGATCGCGCGGAACGCGTCGGCAGCCGCCTGCAGATTCTCACCGCACGGTAAGAGCTGACGCCACCGGCGATCCCGGGGCGGCATCTCTCACTCTGACAGCCACATAGGAACCAACCCTATGTCGATCATTGCGCAGCACGGTGAAGTGTTCATCATCCTCGCCTGCCTGTTCGGTTTCTTCATGGCCTGGGGCGTGGGGGCCAACGACGTCGCCAACGCCATGGGCACCTCGGTGGGCTCCAAGGCCATCACCATCAAGCAGGCGATCATCATCGCCGTGATCTTCGAATTCCTCGGCGCCTGGCTGGCCGGCGGCGAGGTGACCGCGACCATTCGCGGCGGCATCGTCGACCCCGTACTGCTGCAGGCCAATCCGGAGCTGCTGGTCTACGGCATGCTCTCGGCGCTGCTAGCCGCCGCCATCTGGCTGCTGGTGGCCTCAGCCAAGGGCTGGCCGGTGTCCACCACCCACTCCATCGTCGGTGCCATCGTCGGCTTCGGTGCGGTGGGGCTGGGCATGGAGGCGGTGGCCTGGGGCCGGGTCGGCACCATCGCCTCGAGCTGGGTGGTGTCGCCGCTGCTGGCCGGCACCATTGCCTTTATCCTGTTCAAGTCGGTGCAGCACCTGATCTTCGAGGCCAAGGACCCCTTCGCCGCGGCCAAGCGCACCGTGCCGTTCTATATCTTCCTGGTCGGCTTCATCGTCTCCATGGTTACCCTGACCAAGGGCTTGACTCATGTGGGGCTCGACTTCACCTTCGCCCAGAGTTTCCTGCTTTCCCTGCTGATGGGGCTTGGCATCATGGGCCTCGGCATCCTGATGGAGAGCCGAGTCAAGGGCGAGCGTCATATCGACGACCAGTTCGGCTACGGCAGCGTGGAGCGGGTGTTCGGCGTGCTGATGATCTTCACCGCCTGCGCCATGGCCTTCGCTCACGGCTCCAACGATGTGGCCAACGCTGTGGGGCCGCTGGCGGCGGTGATCAGCGTGGTGCGCAGTGATGGCGTGATCGACTCTGCGGCGCTGGTGCCCTGGTGGGTGCTGATGCTCGGCGGCGGCGGCATCGTGGCCGGTCTGGTCACCTACGGTCACAAGGTCATCGCCACCGTCGGCACCGGCATCACCGAGCTGACCCCCAGCCGCGGCTTTGCCGCCACCCTGGCGGCGGCTACCACCGTGGTGCTGGCCTCGGGCACCGGGCTGCCCATCTCCACCACCCATACCCTGGTGGGGGCGGTGCTCGGCGTGGGGCTGGCACGCGGCATGGCGGCGCTCAACCTGCGCGTGATCGGCACCATCGTCATGTCATGGCTGATTACCCTGCCGGCGGGGGCCGGCCTGGCGATCATGTTCTTCTTCCTGTTCCGCGCGATCTTCGGCTGACGCGCACCTCGCCTGGCAACAGCGGCTGGCGACCGCGGCGGCGGCATCCTACGGGTGCCGCCGTTTTCGTCGCTCTGATATAGTCGTCTCGCCACCCCTTCCTCTCATCTCCTGCCGGAGAGCGGCCTTTGGATAACCGTTTCCCTTTTGCCGACTGGTTTCGCAATTCGTCCCCCTATATCAATGCACACCGGGGCCGAACCTTCGTGATTCTCATCGAAGGCGAGGCCATGGCGCGCGGCCGCGGCGAGCAGCTGATCCAGGATCTGGCCCTGCTGCACACCCTGGGCGTGCGCCTGGTGGTGGCGTTCGGCATCCGCCCCCAGGTGGAGCGAGCGCTGAGTGAAAGCGGCATCGTGCCGCAGCACCACAACGGGCGCTGGGTGGCCGACGAGCAGCTGATGAGCTGCATCCAGCAGGTGGCGGCCGAACAGCGGCTGTGGCTGGAGGCGCGCCTCTCATTGGGCCTGCCCAATACTCCGTTGCACGGGGTCGAGCTGACCGCGGTATCCGGAAACCTGGTGATGGCCAAGCCGCTGGGCGTGCGTGACGGCGTCGACTATGACCACAGTGGCGAGGTGCGCCGGGTGCGCGTTTCGGCGGTGCAGGGGCTGCTCGACCGCGGCTCGCTGGTGCTGCTGCCGCCGCTGGGCTTCTCCAGCACCGGGGAGGTCTTCGACCTGGATGCCTCCGAGGTAGCGCAGCATGCCGCCATGGCGCTGGGGGCCGACAAGCTGATCCTGCTGGGCGAAGCGGCCGGGCTCTACGACGAGAACGGCGCGCTGCAGCGCCAGCTGACCCCGGCCGAGGCGGAAACCCTGCTGGCTCGTGCCACGCTTGGCGAGGAGCAGGCCAGGCACCTGGCCGCGGCCTGCGAGGCGGCGCGCCATGGCGTGGCACGTACCCACCTGCTGTCGTGGCACGATCACGATGCGCTGCTTGCCGAGCTCTTCACCCGAGATGGCGTGGGTACCATGATCACCCAGCATCGCTACGAACAGCTGCGCCTGGCCGAACTCGGCGACATTGGCGGCCTGCTCGAGCTGCTCGAGCCCCTGGAGCGGCGTGGCATGCTGGTACCGCGCTCGCGTGAGCGGCTGGAGCACGAGATCGACGACTATCTGGTCATCGAGCGCGACGGCATGGTAATCGGCTGTGCCGCGCTGCACTGCTTCGGTGACGCCGATATGGGTGAGCTCGCCTGCCTGGCCATTCACACCGAGTATCGCGGCGGCGCCCGCGGTGCGCTGCTGCTGTCGGGTATCGAGCGCCGTGCGCGGCGGCTGGGGATCGCCTCGCTGTTCGTGCTGACTACCCATACCGCCCACTGGTTCGTCGAGCACGGTTTCCGGCCGGCGGATATCGACGTGCTGCCACCGCTGAAGCGCGACACCTACAACCACGCCCGCAAGTCCAAGATCCTGGTCAAACCCCTCGCTTGATCCCTCAATAGCACGCCTGCGTGCTGCCGAGCCTGCCTCGGCAGCGCCTGTTGTCGCCGTGCGGCAACGCGGCCTGCCCTGTTGTCTCTTCGTGGCAACACCATAAGGCATTGATGTAATAATAGTTTCTTCCATGCCAAGGAATGCTGTCGCCAAATGCTGACAAAAAAGAGCGCCGAATGGCTCGTTTCGGCGCGGATCGGGTCGCTGCGCGACGCGCTGCCTTTTTGATATTACTTAAGCTGTTGTTTTTAAATTAAATTAAGAAAAGATGGCACGGCTATCGCAATAGTCTAGGTGAGCGGCGAAGAGGTGATTCACACGGCTCGAATCACCAGGTTGTCGAGAAGCTCGGGGACCACCCCCATGCCCTGTGCACCCGGGCGTCACGATGACAACGTTTGCTCCGCGATGTGTAACTCAGGTTGCGATGAGACGGGTACCGCCGCCAGGCATGGAAGGGTACCTGAAGGGCAAGGATGCCCCGGCAAGGATGCCTCATCCCCTTCGGGGGATCGAATTTCGGGCCAGCGCTTACGGTTGATGTAGCGATGGTGCCAAGGAACGAAGCCGAGCGGGCGTACCGCTTGTCTGCCCCGACCAGCTCCTGGAAGCTCATGGGCGTCGGCAGGGCTTCGCGGCCTTCGGGCCACGGAAAGTATGTGACATGGCTCGGCCAGGCGATCGATGTCGATATTTTCCACCCCCTTTAGTTCCCTGCGTACTTGGGCCGGCCTTGCCGGCCTTTTTTTTTTACATAGCGGCAGCATTTCCTGCCCCAGTGCACCGGTCAGGTGCGGAACTCTGTTATTCTTTCAGGCAAGGCTATGGTGGTCCCCACTTCTCTCCTGAGCACACTATTGGTCATGACCAAACGGGTCTCGCGCCGTTGGCGTCCGCGCTCCTTGCCGCAGCTGGTATTGATGGCGTTTCTGGTGGTAATGCTGCCGCTGGGCATTTTGATGTATCAGGCCGGTCAGGCGCTCGCCGAGCTTTCCCAACTGGCCGACGTGAGCGCGCGTCAGGCCGTAGAGCAGTCGCGTCGTGCGCGCCAGCTCAGTAATCTGGCGGTGGAGATGGAGCGCAGCGCGCGCCAGTACGCGGTGCTGGAGCAGGAGAGCCTGCTCGACATCTACCACGAGAAGCACACCGAGTTTACCGCGCTGCTGGCCCAGCAGCGCCGGCTGCTGGCCAACGACACCGACCTGCGCGCGCTCGAGGAGCAGCTGTTGCTGCTGTCGCAGCTGCCGGAGCTGGAGCCCGAGGCGCTGGAGCTGTGGCTCGCCCTGTTCGGCCCGTTCGCCGAGCACACCGAGGCGATTCGCCGCGCCACCAACCAGCAGATCGACAACCGCATCGAGCTGATTCGCGAACGCGCCCAGGCGGTGCAGACCCGGCTCTGGTCGCAGACCGCCGCGCTGGTATCGGCCAGCCTGTTGCTGATGCTGCTGTTCAGCTGGCTGATCGTGCGCCCCGTGCGCCAGCTCGAGCGCCGCATCCTCGGCATCGGCAGCGGCAAGGAACACATTCACCTCGAGCATATCCAGGGGCCCGCCGAGCTGGTCAGGCTGGGTGACAGGCTCGACTGGCTATCGACCCGGCTCAGCGATCTAGAGGCGCAGAAGCAGCAGTTCCTGCGCCACATGTCGCATGAACTCAAGACCCCGCTGGCCAGTGTCCGCGAAGGCTCGGCGCTGCTAGCCGACGGCGTGGCCGGCGAGCTGACGCCACGCCAGCGCGAGATCCTCTCGCTGATCGACGCCAGCGGCAGCGAGCTGCAGCGTCTGATCGAACAGCTGCTGGACTACAACCTGCTGCAGCACAGCCAGGGGATCCGCCTGGAGAGGGTCGACCTGGCCGGCTTGATCCAGGCCACGCTGGCCAAGCATCGCCTGGCGCTGGAAAAGAAAGGCATGCAGGTGACCGTGTTCCCCGGCCCCCTGGAGTGGGTGGTGGATCGCATGGCCATGGGGCGGATTTTCGACAACCTGATCTCCAATGCCATCGCCTACGGTGAAGATGGCGGCATTTTGCTGATCCGGGCGCATCCGGGGCGGGATCACCTGTTCCTCGAGGTGGCTAATAGCGGCCAGGCCATCGCCGCTACGGACAAGGCGCGTCTGTTCGAACCTTTCTATCAGGGCCGTTCGCGGCGCAAGGGGCCGCTGAAGGGCTCCGGCATCGGCCTGTCGGTCGCGGCGGACTGCGCCCGCCTTCATCAAGGCGCGTTGGCGCTGGTCGACGACCCGGAGCTTGCCGTCTGTTTCCGCCTGACGCTGCCGCGCCGCGCGGCTCCCTTGACCCAGCACGGACGCAAGAGAGAGCCCAAGGAAAGGGGCATCAGTGCACGGAGCGAGAGAGTATGAACCCTACGGTGTTCAATGCCGGCGTGGTGGCAGTGGCCCTGGTTCTGGGCGGCTGCCAGTACCTGCCTGACTATGCCTTGTTGCAGGACGAAGAGAACGAAGCCGAGGTCGATGTCGTCTGCGGGGGCGAGCCTTCCTTTGTCGAGGGCGCCTGCCTGCTGCCCGACTGGGTGGCCTTCGGCCTTGCCTCCCAGCGTGGCGACCACCACTGGCGCCGTGACAAGCTGCAGGAACTCGAGGGCCGGCAGGGCATTGATGTGAGCGAGCGTGAGCTGGTCCGCGCGGTTGCCCTGGCCTGGGGCACCGAGCGGCAGTGGGCGCAGGCTTCCGAGCTTTACCGGGCGCATATCGACCAGGCGCCGGCCGACCTGCAGCCGCTGCTGCGCTACTGGCTCAACGAGCTGGAGGGACGGCGCGCCATGGCCAGCCAGACTGAGCGCTCCCGCAGCCAGCTCTCGGCGCTGCAGCAGGAAAAGGCCGAGCTTGCCGACAAGCTCGAAGCGCTCACCACCATCGAGCAGAATATCAACCTGAGACAGCAGTCGCCCTGAGCGGCGAGGGAGTAGATGACGTGATGCAAGCGGCTCGACTCGCTGATCACTCCAGAACCGAGGCCCGCAGGAGCGCCGGCCGCGAGGCGCAGGCTTCCGGTGCCCATATCCTGCTGGTAGACGACGATGTCAGCCTACTGCGGCTGCTGGGCATGCGCCTGGAGAGCCGCGGCTTTCGTGTCACCACGGTGGAGAGCGGCCCCGAGGCGTTGCGCTGCCTGGCGGAAGAGCGCCCCGACCTCGTGCTGTCGGACCTGCGCATGGACGAGATGGACGGCCTGACGCTGTTCCAGGCGATACAGCGTCAGGTCCCCGGCCTGCCGGTGATCATCCTCACCGCCCACGGCTCGATTCCCGATGCGGTAAATGCCACCCAGCAGGGCGTATTCAGCTTCCTGACCAAGCCCGTCGACCGCGACGAGCTGTTTCGAGCCATTGATGAAGCCCTGGCCCAGGCGCCTCCCGTCGGCAGCGAGGGCGACGACACCTGGCGCGCCGCTATCCTTACCCGCAGCCCCGAAATGGAACGCGTGCTGGAGCAGGCCCACATGGTGGCGGCCTCCGATGTCAGCGTGCTGATCACCGGCCCCTCCGGCTCGGGCAAGGAGCTGCTGGCACGTGCCATCCACGATGCCAGCCCGCGCGCCAACAAGCCGTTCGTGGCGATCAACTGCGGTGCGCTGCCCGAGCAGCTGCTGGAGAGCGAACTTTTCGGCCATGCCAAAGGCGCCTTCACCGGCGCAGTGAGCGAGCACAAGGGCCTGTTCCAGGCGGCGGACGGCGGCACGCTGTTTCTCGACGAGATCGGCGACATGCCGCTGCCGCTGCAAGTCAAGCTGCTGCGTGCGCTGCAGGAGCGCCAGATACGTCCGCTCGGCTCGACCCAGTCGATTCCGGTCAACGTGCGCATTCTCTCCGCCACCCATCGTGACCTTAGTCAGGCCATGCACCAGGGCGAGTTCCGCGAGGACTTCTTCTACCGCCTCAACGTGGTCAACCTGAAGCTGCCGGCGCTGAAAGACCGTGCCGAGGACGTGCCGCTGCTGGCGCGCCACCTGGTGGCCCAGGCGGCGGCCCGCCACAAGCCGTTCGTGAAGGGGTTTTCGCCGGAGGCGCTCAACCTGCTGGCCACCAGCGCCTGGCCCGGCAACGTGCGGCAGCTGGTCAACGTGGTGGAGCAGTGCGTAGCGCTGACGCGTTCGCCGATGATCCCCGAAGCGCTGGTGGCGCAGGCCCTGGCCGCCGAAGACAGCGCGCTGCCCACCTTCAACGATGCCCGTGCCAGCTTCGAGCGTAGCTACCTGGTCAAGGTGCTCAAGATTACCGAAGGCAACGTGACCCAGGCCGCGCGTATCGCCGGACGCAACCGCACCGACTTCTACAAGCTGTTGGCTCGTCACGAGCTGGAGCCGAGCACCTTCAAGCCGGAGTAACGCCCGCCCCTGCCTAAAAGAGCGCCTGCCATAGGCGCTCTTTTCATTTCAGGCGGCGCTTCACCTCCACCCTCAGCCTTCCCTCTCCCAGTCGTGCGGTCAGCGCCTGGCCGGGCTGGGTGTCGGCTGCGCGCCGCACCACCTGGCCTTGCTCGTCCTGCAGGATAGCGTAGCCGCGCCCCAGCACCGCCAGCGGGCTCACCGTTTGCAGCTGACGGGCCAGGCCGGCCAGGCGGTCGTGCGAATGCGCCAACCTGCGGCGCATGGCCTGGGCCAGCCGTTCCTGGGCGCGCGCCAGCCGGCTCTCGGCCTGTTCGGCTTCGCGCTGCGGATGGCAGGCGGCGAGCCGCCGCGTCAGGTGGCGCAGCTGCTCGCGCTCGCCGGCAAGCCGGGTGCGCAGCGCACGTACCAGGCGGTCTTCGCGTTCGTTCAGGGCCTGGCGCTGACGGGCCAGCACGTCGCCGGGGTGACGCAGCCGGGCGCGGGCATGGTCGAGCCGTTGGCTTTCACGTGCCAGGCGTGCCTGGGTGCAGCGCGCCAGCCGCTGCTCCAGCTCCTGCAGGCGGCGCGACAGGTCGCGGCGATCCGGCACCAGCATCTCGGCGGCGGCGGAGGGGGTGGGTGCGCGCAGGTCGGCGGCCAGGTCCGCCAGGGTGGTGTCGATCTCGTGCCCGACGGCCGACACGACCGGCAAGCGCGAGTGGAAGATCGCCCGGGCCAGGTGCTCGTCGTTGAACGCCCACAGGTCTTCCAGGCTGCCACCGCCGCGGGTGATCAGCACCGCATCGCGGGCCGGATCCAGCGCCTGCTGGCGATTGAGCAGCCCCAGGGCGGCGATCAGCGCCGGTGCCGCTTCGCGGCCCTGCACCGGCACGCCGATCAGGGTGACCTGGGTCAGCGGCCAGCGGGCGCCGAGCACGGCCAGCACGTCGCGAATGGCGGCGCCGCTGGGGGACGTCAACACCAGCAGGTGGCGCGGCGGGTAGGGCAGGGGCCTAGCGTTGGCGAACACGCCCTCGTCGGCCAGGCGCTGGCGGAGCTGGGCCAGCGCCAGCAGCAGTTCGCCTTCGCCGGCCAGGCGCACGGCCTCGACGATCATCTGGTAGTCGCCCCGCGGCTCGAACAATGAGACCTGGCCACGCACGCGCACGCGGTCGCCGTCACGCATGGGCGCGGCGACGAAGCGGGCGCGTTGGCGAAACAGGGCGCAGCGCAGCTGTGCCGAGCTGTCCTTCAGCGTGAAATACAGGTGACCGGAGGCAGGCCGCGATACGCCGGAAAGCTCCCCTTCGACCCAAACCTCGCCGATGCCTTGCTCAAGCAGCTGGCGGGCGCGGCGATTCAGGTCGCTGACGGAGAGGGGCGTGTCGGCTGGGGGCATGGCGGTGACTCCTGCGGGCGATCGTGCCACTTTAGCACGGCTGCCGCGCAGCCAAGTTCACGAGCCAGCTTCACAACGAAGACGCCGGGCCACGAGGCCCGGCGTTGCGTTCTTCAGGGGAGGGGACGCTAACTCAATCGAAATCGTCCACCACATCCTCGTCGGTGTATTCGGCATCGTCGCGGTCGGTGCGGTCGCGGTTGACGCCGTCGGTGGCACCCACGGTGTCGCCATCGGCCTCGCCGTCGCGGAAGGCGGTGCCGCCATCGTCACCCCGCGTGCCGGTGCCCGCCGTGCCGGTGGTCTGCCAGACGCCCTCGCGATCGCCGCGCTCTTCGGTGCGACGGTTGCGCTCGTCGTTGAACCACTGCTCGTCGTAGGACGGGAAGTTCTCGAGTTCGTCTTCAGTGGCGTCGACCAGGATACGGTGGGTCACGTCGTTCTGGCCGAAGACGCCGCCGTCATCGCGCTCGGTTTCCATGCTGAAATGCTCGATGCCAACGACCACGTCGTCGCCACCCATGCCCCACAGGCCGCCGGCGCTGACGATCAGGGCCGTTACCTGGCCGTCATCGTCGATCAGGATGTTCTCGACGGTGCCGACTTCTTCGTCGGTGTCATTGGCGTGATAGACATCGGCGCCGATGATGTCGTTGGCGGAGTAGAGGCCCTGGGCCATCCGCTGGTCAGTCTGGTCCTGCTGTGCCACCGCTTGAGTGCCGAAGGCGAGGCTGCCGGCAATGGCAGCGACTGCGATAGTAAGAGCGTGCTTCTGCATGGTCACTTCTCCTTAGACCTGTCCGTAGACCTTGGATCGTGGTTTTGTGATGCGGGGGCGGTTAGAGGCCGCGAGCCCAATCATCGACCTGGCGTTCCGCTTCCTCGCGCTCCAGGCCATAGCGTTTCTGGATCTTGCCGACCAGCTCGTCCTTCTTGCCGCCGACTTGGTCCAGTTCGTCATCGGTCAGCTCGCCCCAACTGGCGCGGGCCTTGCCCTTCATTTCCTTCCAGGTGCCTTCGATCTGGTCCCAGTTCATTTCCGTCACTCCTATCCGTGAGTGGACCCGTTGCGCACTTCTCAAGCTAGTTCAGCTTCCTGCCGCTGTAAGTCAGCGTCGGTGTCTATCTGTTTCAGAATGTAGACGGGCGGTATGTCGGTGGGCGGCTGGCTCGGGACGGTGCCGCATTGCCCGTGTCTTGGAGCGAGCGTTATAATGGTCGATTCACTTTTCCCCCCTCCCCACCAGCACTGGGTGTTGCCGACTATGTTACGTATGGCCCAAGAAGCTCTTACGTTCGACGACGTATTACTCGTACCCGGCTACTCCGAGGTCCTGCCCAAGGACGTCAGCCTGCGAACCCGCCTGACCCGCGACCTATATCTCAACATTCCCCTCGTCTCTGCCGCCATGGACACCGTGACCGAAGCCCGCCTGGCCATCGCCATGGCCCAGGAAGGCGGCATCGGCATCATCCACAAGAACATGAGCGTTACCGCTCAGGCCGCCGAGGTGCGCAAGGTCAAGAAGCACGAGAGCGTAATCGTCAAGGACCCGGTCACCGTCGGGCCCAAGGCCAAGCTCGAAGACCTGCTGAGCATGGCCGAGGAGTACGGCTTCTCCGGCTTTCCGGTAGTCGAGGGCGAGACCCTGGTGGGGATCGTGACCGAGCGCGACATGCGCTTCCAGCCCAACCAGGGCGACAGCGTTGCCGACATCATGACCCCGCGTGAACGGCTGGTGACGGTGGCCGAGGGCACCGGGCTCGACGTGATCAAGGCCAAGATGCAGGAGCACCGGGTCGAGAAGATGCTGGTGGTGGACGAGGGCTTCCACCTGCGCGGTCTGGTCACCTTCCAGGACATCGAGAAGGCGCGCACCTTCCCCAACGCCGCCAAGGACGCCGACGGCCGCCTGCTGGTGGGCGCCGCCGTGGGCACCGGCCCCGAAACCCCCGACCGCGTCGCCGCGCTGGTGGAAGCCGGGGTCGACGTGATCATCGTCGACACCGCCCACGGCCACTCCAAGGGCGTGATCGACCGCGTGGCCTGGGTCAAGGAGCACTTTCCGCAGATCCAGGTGATCGGCGGCAACATTGCCACCGCCGCCGCCGCCCGTGCCTTGGCCGAGGCCGGCGCCGACGGCGTCAAGGTGGGCATCGGCCCCGGCTCCATCTGCACCACCCGCGTGGTGGCCGGCGTCGGCGTGCCGCAGATTACCGCGGTGTCCAACGTGGCCGAGGCGCTCAAGGCGTACGACATCCCGCTGATCGCCGACGGCGGCGTGCGCTACTCCGGCGACCTGGCCAAGGCGATTGCCGCCGGCGCCAGCGCGGTGATGGTGGGTGGCCTGTTGGCCGGTACCGAGGAAGCCCCGGGTGAGGTCGAACTGTTCCAGGGCCGTACCTATAAGGCCTACCGCGGCATGGGCTCGATGGGCGCCATGGCCCAGAGCCAGGGCAGCGCCGACCGCTACTTCCAGGACAAGGACGCCGGCGCCGAGAAGCTGGTGCCGGAAGGCATTGAAGGCCGCGTACCCTACAAGGGCGTGATGAGCGCCATCGTGCACCAGCTGATGGGCGGCCTGCGCGCCTCCATGGGCTACACCGGCTGCACCAACATCCAGGAGATGCGCACCAAGCCGGAGTTCGTGCAGATCACCGGCGCCGGCTTCGCCGAATCGCACGTGCATGATGTGCAGATCACCAAAGAAGCCCCGAACTATAGAGCGGGTTAACCGCTCGCTGAGTATCGACCGCGGCGGAGGCTAACTCCGCCGCTCGCTTTTCAGACGCCTTGCCCTTGGCCCGCCGCCATACGTTGCCAGTAGAGACGACCCGATGACCGACATTCACGCCCACAAGATCCTCATCCTCGACTTCGGCTCCCAGTACACTCAGCTGATCGCCCGCCGCGTGCGCGAGATCGGCGTGTACTCCGAAGTGCGTGCCTACGACATCACAGAGGAAGAGATCCGCGAATACGCCCCCAATGGCATCATCCTCTCCGGCGGGCCGGAATCCACCGTGGCCTCCGGCTCACCCCGCGCGCCCGAGTGCGTGTTCGAGATGGGCCTGCCGGTGCTCGGCATCTGCTACGGCATGCAGACCATGGCGGTGCAGCTCGGCGGCGCCGTGGAAGGCTCCGACAAGCAGGAGTTCGGCTACGCCCAGGTCAAGATCGACAGCGACGACGACCTGTTCCGCGACATCAAGGACCACGTGGACCACGACGGCAAGGCGCTGCTCGACGTGTGGATGAGCCACGGCGACAAGGTGGCCCGCGCCCCTGAACCGTTCACCGTGACCGCCTCCACCCCCAGCTGCCCTGTGGCCGCCATGACCTGGCCCGAGAAGCGCTTCTACGCCGTGCAGTTCCACCCCGAGGTGACCCACACCCTGCAAGGCCAGCGTATCCTCGAGCACTTCGTGGTTGGTGTTTGCCAAGCGGAATGCCTGTGGACCCCGGCCAAGATCATCGAAGACCAGATCGCCCGCGTGCGCGACCAGGTAGGCGACCGCCACGTGCTGCTCGGCCTCTCCGGCGGCGTGGACTCCTCAGTGGTGGCGGCGCTCTTGCACCGCGCCATTGGCGACCAGCTCACCTGCGTATTCGTGGATAACGGCCTGCTGCGCAAGAACGAAGGCGACCAGGTAATGGAAACCTTCGCCCGCCACATGGGCGTGAAGGTGATCCGCGTGGACGCCGAAGAACTGTTCCTCTCCAAGCTGAAAGGGGAGAACGACCCGGAAGCCAAGCGCAAGATCATCGGCAACACCTTCATCGACGTGTTCGATGAAGAGGCCAGCAAGATCGAAGGCGTGGACTTCCTGGCCCAGGGCACCATCTACCCCGACGTGATCGAATCCGCCGCCAGCAAGACCGGCAAGGCCCACGTGATCAAGTCGCACCACAACGTCGGCGGCCTGCCCGAGACCATGAAGCTGCAGCTGGTCGAACCGCTGCGCGAACTGTTCAAGGACGAAGTGCGCAAGCTCGGCCTGGAACTCGGCCTGCCCTACGACATGGTGTACCGCCACCCCTTCCCGGGGCCGGGCCTGGGCGTGCGCATTCTCGGCGAAGTGAAGAAGGAGTACGCCGACATCCTGCGCGAAGCCGACGCCATCTTCATCGAGGAGCTGCACAACGCCGACTGGTACCACAAGACCAGCCAGGCCTTCGCCGTGTTCCTGCCGGTGAAATCCGTCGGCGTGGTCGGCGACGGCCGCCGCTACGAATGGGTCATCGCCCTGCGCGCCGTGGAAACCATCGACTTCATGACCGCACGCTGGGCCCACCTGCCGTATGAGTTGCTGGAAAAGGTCTCCAACCGCATCATCAACGAGATCCGCGGCGTCTCCCGCGTGACGTACGACGTCAGCAGCAAGCCGCCTGCAACGATCGAGTGGGAGTGAGGTACGCCTAGGCAGAACGCCTGACACGGCTAAGCTGACCGGGATCAAGGGTCTACCAAAGGGTAGGCCCTTTTTCTTTGCAATCCGTTACAGGATTCAGTTAACTCAGTTTAAGGTCGCCGAGACGACTGCCGAAAGAACAGATAGGACAACGCAGACAGGGCTGTCGCAGGGAAAGGATGTCATCCCCGGGCGGTAGTGTGCTTTGAGCTATAAATGCAGTCGATCTTCGAAGACTACCTTTGAAATAGTCTAGCGGAAGTGTAGTGCGGGGTTCCGCTTCCGACCCAGAGCGGCCATGCTGGCTAAGGTAGCAGGCAGGTCCATTCAGTATGTGCTAGCCCGAACTATACTTTAACTTCTAACGTCTTCAATAGGATGAGATATGCTCCATCGCGCGGCACAACAATGTTGAACGATCATGAGCGTTCAAATGGAATGCCAAGCATGCTATATAATTTAACTTTCATGCACAACGAAGAGTGAAGAATGAGCACTAGAAGAATCAACGTATTTATTAGCCATGCTTGGTCCTATTCCGGGCATTACAATTCTTTGTCAAGTTGGATTTTTGATGAAAAATGGCGGTCGGGGCAGGCATCACTCGACTTTAGAGACTTCTCTGTCCCCAAAGATGATCCGATACACGATGCGAAAAATGACTCAGAGTTGAGGGATGCCCTTTACAGGCAGATTGGGTTGAGCCATGTAATCGTTATTCCGACGGGGATGTATGCGAACTACAGCAAATGGATTCAGAAAGAAATTGACGGTTCAAAAAAATACAACAAACCGATCCTTGCCGTGAATCCGTGGGCTTCTATAAGGAGGTCAAGCGTAGTGGCGGCGGCAGCTAAAAAAACAGTGGGCTGGAATAAAAAAAGTGTTGTAGTAGGGATATGGGATCTGTACATCAATGTGTAAAGTGAAGGTATCTTCTGAAGATCTTCCTGGTCTCTATCAATCAGCAAACAGTTGCTCTATACGCGCTCAGAAAGTTTATTTCCGCTCTCTGATGTGGTACTTGCTGCTCTTGATTGTAGCGGCACTTCTTCCTTTTCTAGTAAAATCCACTGCTATGGGCGCCCTAGCCTCTGCGATTCTTTTCCTGGCTACCTTGGGCATCCTAATATTTCTAAGAGTCAAACGACCTGACGATATATGGTACAACGGCCGGGCCGTCGCTGAATCGGTGAAAACAATTAGTTGGCGATGGATGATGAGGGCTGACCCTTATCATGATGCGGATACACTAGATAGCGTATCAAGAGACTTTATTCGTGATTTGAGAAAAATTCTTTCACATAACGAAAGCTTGTCTCATTCTCTGGAGGCGCGATCAGGAGCCAAAGAGCCGATTACAGATCGAATGAGGGAATGTCGGGGGTTATCGATTCAGGATCGGTTGGCAGTATATAAAAAGTACAGAATACAAGATCAAGCCAGTTTTTATTCAGAGAAAGCTGAGTTCAATAAAAGAAGAGCCTCTCAATGGTTCTGGGCTTCCGTAACTTTACACTCGCTTGCGATACTAATACTTTTGTTTCGTATAAAGGAACCTGCGTTCATATTCCCGGTTGAAGTCGTAGCAACCGCGGCTGGTGCTGCGCTTACCTGGCTCCAAGCCAAAAAACATAATGAACTTAGCTCAGCCTATTCATTGACGACTCATGAGATTGTGCTTATAGAGGGGGAGGCTCTATCAGTAAATGACGAGCAAGATTTGTCCGACTTCGTGGTTAGTAGCGAAGCCGCGTTCTCAAGGGAGCACACACAATGGGCAGCTCGTCGGATAGATTAGTGCATAAAAGTTGCTGCTCGCGGATAAATTACTCGCTGCGCTCCTAACCTACCAGTTAGCAATATGTTGGGCGGCGCATGATGCGCTCACCGATAAAAAATAGTTATTTTATCAAGGAGATATGAAATGCCTAATGTCTGTTTTTTTAGCTTCACAGAAGCTGATCGTGAAGTTGTCCTCACTATCAAGGGTCGGGCTGTAAATCCGAATTACAGGAATCTCAATTTTCGCGTTAAGGACCTTTTGAAGCGCTGGAATACTGAGGATGTTGGCGTAATCCGCCAGGCGATTTCTAAAGCCATGATTGGAACTTCACGGACAATCGTGTTCGTCGGAGAAAGAACGTATCGTAGTCGATGGGTACGTGAAGAGGTTGAAAAGACGCTAAGAAATAATAAGCCCGTGTACGCTATTCGTTTGAATAACACGAATGGCACTAAGCCTAAGGTTTTAGAGGAGAATGAGATCCATCTATACAACTGGAGCGAGGACAGGCTTCAAGATATCGCTACTCGGTGAAGGATAGAAACCATGAAGCCATATTGCTTTGTGCTTATGCCGTTCGGGCGGAAATCTGATGAAAGCGGGCGTTTTGTTGAATTTGATGCTGTGTACGATAAGATAATTGCGCCTGCAATAGAGGATGCAAGCTTAGAGCCTATAAGAGCTGATGAAGAGATAATTGGCGGCATAATACATAAACCAATGTTCGAGCGTCTAATGATGTGTGAATATGCCGTCGCGGATCTCACAACAGCAAACGCGAATGTCTTTTATGAGCTAGGAATCAGGCATGGAGTTAGACCATATAGCACAGTACCTATCGCTGCTAGTGGAATGCGTCTGCCGTTTGATGTAGCGCCTTTGAGGGCAATTTTCTATGAATTAGACGATTATGGGTTTCCAGTAAAGCCTGAGTCGGCACGTAAACTATTGAGGGAAAGGCTTGAGGCCTGCCGTGACCCTTCTGACGATAGTCCACTGTATCAATTATTAATGGATTTCCCACGACCTGATCTTCAAAGGTTAAAAACAGATTCTTTTAGAGATTTAGTTGAATATTCGAAATCAATAAAGGAGCGCTTAAGGCACGCGCGTGAGGAAGGTAGAGGTGCTGTCAATGTCATTGAAAAAGAAATAGAAGTAGTCGATGCTGACCCAGCTATTGTTATTGATATTTTCCTCTCTTATCGAGCAGTGAAAGACTGGCAGGGGATGATCGATTTGGTCAATAAAATGGCACCACCTCTAAAGCAAACCATTCTTGTTCAGGAGCAGCTGGGGTTTGCCTTGAACAGGCTGCAGCACCGCAAAGAATCCGAGCGTATATTAATCGAAATTATCGATAGCTATGGGCCAAGTAGCGAAACCAACGGAATACTTGGCCGGGTATATAAAGATCAGTGGGCAATAGCAAAGGAAAATGGAAGTCCTACAGCCAGTGCTTATTTGAAAAAGGCTATTGATGCCTATCTGCAAGGCTTTGAGGCAGATTGGAGGGATGCATACCCTGGAATCAATGCGGTAACGCTTATGGAGTGTTCTGATCCTCCTGATCCACGGCGAACTGAGCTTATTCCGGTGGTGGCGTATTCGGTAAAGAGGCGATTAGCCAGTAAAAACCCTGATTACTGGGATCACGCGACCGAATTAGAAGTACATGTTTTATCCCAGGAGGCTGAAAAGGCTCACGCTGCGCTTGGAATGGTTCTAGCATCGATTCGAGAAACGTGGGAGCCGGAGACGACTGCTAACAATATTAGAATGATAAGAAAAGCACGAGAAAGCAGAGGAGCTGACTGCGACTGGATTAAAGATATTGAAAGCGCTCTGGAGCAGGCCCAAAAATGACTCACAATTGAAGGTGCCCTACAAGGGGCACAAGCCAACCGGTTTTTTCGCTGCCGCTCCAAATCGGCGGCTTAGCCTAGGCGTTATACGTATCAAAAATCGCAATGTCCGCTCCTGGCCGTTAGCTGTCCGTTGATGAGGTAACTAATATTGAGCTGTGCTAACAAAGCGCTGCTGTTGGACAAATTTTCCGCTGCGCTCCAAATTTGCCGCAGAGCACGGCGTTCTGAGCAAAAGAAACATAGGAGTAAACTATAAGAAATGGACTCATCTCTTAAGACAAGACTATGCAATCAAATCTTCAAAGTTGAAGTTGGCGTCCAGTCAGCGGGCGAAGATGATGCTTCTTTTACACTTGATTATGAAGACGGAAGGTACCGGCAAAATGAACTGGTTGGCATAATTAGAGATGCCGTTCCATTTTTTGCACTCACAGAAGATGAGATTTCAACAATAGATAAATCCGAATGGAACAAAAACAGTTTTACGCGAATATCAGATGCAAATAGAAAGTCAAAAGGGGATTATGGCGAACTTTTATTGTTTTTAATCTTAAGCGTTTTTTATGACGTTCCAAAGTTTGTTACAAAAGCTAGACTACGATCAACTACAAGAGAGCAAATCAAAGGGTTTGATTGTGCGCACTTTTCCATTAGTGATTCAAAAGTCACATTATGGCTTGGTGAAGCTAAGTTCCATCAAAGCATTAGCAGCGCTATAACTTCGGCCCTCAAATCGCTCCAGGAGCATCTGAATGACTCGGGAAGGATAAAGTCAGAGCTAAGGTTGCTTGGGGGCGAAATAGAAATAAACAAACAGCTTGAAGAGGAAAAGTATGAACTATTAAAAAGTTATGTTGCTGGAGGAAGATCATTAGATAAAGTTGATATTGCGGTCCCTGTTTTGTGCACATACGACAGCAAGTGCATAAAGAATTTTTCTGGAAAAATGGATAGTGATATTGAATCTGATGATTTCAAAGATAAAATGAGTGTTGAGCTAGAAGAAAACTTTAAAAATATTTACAGTAAGGATTGGCCAAAAAGAAAAAACATAAAAATTGTCTTTTTCATTGTGCCTTTAGAGTCAGTTTCTGAGTTAAAGAAAAGCATTGAACTTGTAGAAAATGCCATGAAATTTTGATTGGAGTTAGTATATGAACCAGCGAATAGCTTATGGCATTGAAAAAATAAAAGATAAGCAAGAAGTTAGCATAGACATTCTTGAAAATTTACTTATTGATGTGTATCGATTGCTTGATTCCAAAGATGAACGAGATTATAACCAATGCCTTTCTGCAATATGTCATTTAGCCAACTACAATTCAACTGATAGCATGGTGCAGCAGCTTTTGCATGACTGCATCGTTAAATCGAGAATATTTTTATATGATAATCTTTTAAAAAAGAATAATGAAACCTATTTTCCAAACATTTCATTCCAAGATAATCTTCTTAGAAATTTTTATACCAGCAAAAAAACCAATACAACTTTAACAAGACCTCAAAAAGAAATATTTGACTCTTTTCAAAGAAACAGAAGACTAGTGGTCAGTGCCCCAACATCCTTTGGGAAAACGCGAATTGTTAGAGAAATTATCCTGCACAACAATTACAAGAATATTGCATTTATAATGCCCACAGTTTCTCTGCTCTCAGAGCAATATCAAGAACTAAGAAGCAGTGTTGAAGGATACACAATCTCAAAATCCTCAAAAGTTAAAGTTGATAAAGATAAAAGCTATATTTTTGTTTTAACACCAGAGAGAATGTCAGCATTTTTAGAAGAAAATCCAAAGTTTGAAATAGATTTTTTCGTCATGGACGAAATTTACAAAGTAGATTACAAGCTTGATGATGACCGGTTCAGGGTGTTTTCAGACATTCTCTACCGCTTAGCCAAAACTGGTTCTGATTTTTATCTCGCCGGCCCATACATATCAGATTTCAGCAAAAATTTCAGAGAGAAGTTTAAGGTAGAACTAAAAAAGTATTCAACTGAAATAGTACAAAAAGATTACTACGCTTTAGATAACGAAAAGGACAAGGGGCTTCACTCTATAGAAAACGGTTCTATTAAAATTATTGGGGATAAGTTTAAAAACCTTCTCAGGTTAGTGTCTGAAGAGTCTATTGATGGTAAATTTTTAATATACCGATATCAGAAACAATATGTGGAAGATACCGCAAAAAAGTTTTTAGGTACATGGCCAGTAAAGCCACATAACAAAGAACTAGTCGAGTATCTATCAAGTTCTGTATCGCCCACCTGGGATTTGATTTCATGTATCAAACGCGGGATAGCTTTTCATCATGGTGCGATGCCAAGGCATATTCAGGACTTGATTGTAGATGAGTTTAATGACAGTAGTGACAATGGGCTAAATTATCTTTTCTGTACTACTTCCCTAACTGAAGGTATCAATTCAGCTGCAAAAAACGTCGTCATTTACGACAAGAAAATTGGTACAGGTGACCTGCTTAAGACATTAGATAGAAAAAATATAGAAGGTCGCGCTGGGCGTTTTATGCAACATTTTATCGGACGTGTATTTCATCTTGAAACGCAAGAAGATGATGATAGAGAGACGTCTGTCGAAATTGAATACCTAGACAATGAATGTGCTTCACTAGAAACTTTAATTCAGTTGGAAAGTGATGATGTGCCAAGTTCAAGAGGTGAGCTTTTAAAGACTCATGCTGAAAATCTTGCTGAGCTAGAAATTGATCCATTAATCATAAAAGAAAATAGGTTTGTGAAAGTCGATGGGCAAATCGAGTTAATTAATCACCTAAGAACAGGCGGAAATCTAGATCGTTATTATTTTAAAGAGCAACTACCATTAAAAGACTGCTTGGAAAATATTTTATCATGTTGCTACGATTATCTTTTCACCGATCATGATAAAGGTAGAAATTTCGATACAGAAATCGGAAAGTCAATTCTAATCGGTCTCACGAAGTACTATATTTATTACACACCTTCGTTCAAAGAGCTTCTAAGTTCAGACACAGTACTAAGAGCAAGAGCGAACGAAAACTCTCGAATTAGATATGTGTTTGATTTGATGTCTAAGTACTTTGAGTTTTCATGGCCTAAGTATCTTAAAACGTTCTCTAACGTCTATAATTTTGTAGCATCAGAAAAGCGCCAGCCATTAATAGCCCTTGATATGGTTATAGCTAAACTAGAGTATGGAACTACCGAAAATCATGAAATTATATTAAGAGATTCCGGCCTCCCTAATGAAATTATAAAAAAAATATCACACTACTTTAAAGGATGTGAAACCTATGAAGACATATATAGTGTCAGTCGGTCAAAAAATAATGAAATAATAAATTCTATTCACCCTATAGAAAGTAAAATATTTCGTAAGTACATATAGGCACAGAACAAGTAAATCCAGGTGACGACTACAGCGCACCTGATTTAGGCGTTAGGTCCCTGGAGGAAGAATTGAGTACCGTGTATCCATTTAAGGCCGGAAACCAGTATGCCGAATAGATGTGTTTCGCATTCTTGGCATTGATGACCCTGGTGGCGACAGGGTATACCTCACACGAGGACGATCAATTCATTTTCTGCGGCGTCGGTACCACTGGCCGGACTGGTCACGATTAACGCAACAGATTTGTGGGCGACAAACTAATTTTGTTCGGGAGTCACAATCTAAGCTGCATCAGCCCTCCATTCAAAATTTTCTGAATCCCGCAGGGCACGTTTATCTCTTCTTCCGGGAAGATAATCGTGAAGCATTCACGTTCGCTGGCCCACCCAAAAAGCTACAAGGACTCCAGCCCAGTTGAAGTAACCTGGGGGTTCGGAGGAACTGATTTCAACCGCCCCGGAGTCCTTCCTGAAGAAATCGAAAACCCAGAGAGTGTTTCAGAGGAAGCGAAGAAGACGATAGCCGTAAACGTCTATGAGCGTGATCCCAACGCACGTAAAAAGTGTCTTAAGCATTGGGGCACAAAATGCGTAATCTGCAACTTTGATTTTGAACGCGTCTACGGAGAGCTGGGCCGTGGACTTATCCACGTACATCACCTGAAGCCGTTGGCTGAAGTGGGCGAGGAATACGATCTAAACCCGGTTTCGGATTTACGCCCAATCTGCCCCAATTGCCACGCTATGCTTCATCGAAAACGGCCCGCTTTGTCGATTGCAGAGCTGAAAGAATTCATAGTATACGGTGGTTAGTATCAAGGAGTAATCTAACAAAACGCTGCTGGCGAAGTTTGACCCGCTGCCATTATTGTTTCCAAAAAAGAGGCCGTCGGCTCAAACGCACCTGGAGTTAGACGTTTTAGGCGCGGCCATTGCCATTCAGTTTGAGACTGATAATCCCAAAGCTTCGTAACTCGCCATTGCGTTTGCCACCTAACCAGCTTGTCATTCTCTTTATTGTGAAAAATCTAGTCGCCAAGATGCTAGAGAGTTGTGAGTTTGCAAAAAGCAGGCGCCTCAATGAACTTCGCCCCAAAGGTTGGTTGGTGTCCAACTTTTGGGATGCAGTTCACACATTGGGCGCCCGCTTTCGTCATGGCCTTGCCTTCAAAAGCGATCGACCCGGAACGGAGCCATATCCACCGCGGGCGCTTCGCCATCCATCATCTGGGCGAGCAATTCGCCGGTGGCCGGGCCCAGGGTAAAGCCCTGGTGGCCATGGCCGAAGGCGAGCCACAGCCCTTCCTTGTCGGGGGCGGGGCCGATCACCGGCTTCATGTCGGGCAGGCAGGGGCGGGCGCCTTTCCAGGGCTGGCTGTCGCGGCGCTTGCCCAGCGGGAACAGCTTGCGTGCCACCTTTTCGGCGGCCTCCAGCTGCTTGTACTTGGGCGGCGAGTTTAGGTCGGCCAGCTCGGCGCCGGTGGTCAGGCGAATGCCGGCGCGCATGGGTTCGAGCAGGAAGCCCTTCTCGGCGTCCATCACCCAGTGGTTGAGCTTGGCATCCCGTTCGGCGGAGTAGTGCATGTGGTAGCCGCGCTTCACGAACAGCGGCACTTTCATGCCCAGCTTCGCCAGCAGCTCTCCGGCCCAGGGGCCCAGGGCCACCACCACTTCCTTAGCTTCCAGGGCGCCTTCGCTGGTATCGACTCGCCAGCCGCCCTCAACCTGGCGCACGTCCTCGACGCTGGCCTGCTTCACCTGGCCGCCTTGGTCGGCAAAGCTGCGGGCGTAGGCCTGTACCAGGCCGCCCGGGTCCGAGACCATCCAGGGCTGCGTCCAGTGGATCGCTCCGATCAGCCCTTTGGCCAGGTGCGGCTCCTTGGCGTAGAGCGCCTCGGCGTCCAGCACCTCGTATTCCACCCCGAAGCGCTCGTGGTTTTCTCGGGCTTCTTGCTGGCGCTCCTCAAATTCTTTCTGGGTGCGGTACAGCTCCAGCCAGCCGCCCTTGCGCACCAGCGCCTCGGCGCCGGCGGCTTCGATCATCGGCGCGTGGGCATCCTGGCAGCGCATGATCAGCGAGGCCCACTCGTTCACGATGCGCTCGTAGCGCTTACCGCTGGAGTTCAGCCAGTAGTTCAGCAGCGGGCCCGCCGCGCTCAGCATGCCAGTGGGGCGGTAGCGGATGTCTACCTGGCGGTTGGGCACCACCCGCAGCAGGGTGGCGACATCGCGGGGAAAGGCGTAAGGGCGCACCGCCTCGCGCTGGATGATGCCGGCATTGCCGAAGGAAGTCTCTAGGCCCGGCTCGCGGCGGTCCACCAGCGTGACATCATGACCGCGACGCACCAGATGCCAGGCTACAGATACGCCGACCATGCCGGCACCAAGAACGATGATTTTGCGGGCCATGAAGGTCTCCCTGCCGATGGAAAATGGAAAGCTCCGCCGCGGGCAGAGCCTGTCATTGCGCGGAGTGTATCAGCACTTCCCAGAAAATCGGCTGCCTGCTGGAAATTAAGATAAAGCCGCCATAACTCTGCTTTCAGACAGAATTTTCGCCCATAGTCATAAGGTTGAAGAGAATTTTTGTTTGTAGCGGGCTCCTGGTCCTGCTCGCGCCCTTATCGAATAGTGTAGGTGCTGCCTTGAGGGCCGCCATGGTCTGGCTGTGCTCTGATCAAGGGCGGGTGGGGCGGTCGTACTGCTGGTCTTTGGTGAATGGTAGCGATGAGGCTCGGGAGGCTGTCGCTGGTTATCGCGAAGCGCCGCGGATCTTGGCCTCGCCCTCCGTCAAGACGCTCCATGCCTGGCGCCTCAGTGCCTCGTCACCCGCCGTCATCACTTCCAGAAGCTGGCGCTTTTCGGCCAGGTAGACCCGGGCGAAGCCATGGTCTCGCGCGACAATGCTGCCGGTGTTGTCGATCAGGTCGGCGTACTTGATGGTCTGCGCCTGTGGGGATACCTGCGCCAGCCTGTCGCGCTCCAGTGCCTTGCGGTGGGCGCGATTGCCGATTTCCGGATTGGAGAACTGGTTCGTCAATTCCAGCACCAGCAGGGAGACACGCTGACCGAAGCACTCCTCGATGTCCAACGCCGTCACGTCGGTGTCTTCGAGCACGTCGTGAAGGTAGGCGGCGGCGATCATCTCTGCTGTTGCCGACCCTACGGCCGCCACCATCTCGGCAACGTCCACCGGGTGCTGCCAGTAGGGCTCGTCGGTGTACTTGCGTCGCTGCCCCACGGCCTGGTGGGCGGCGCGGCTGAACAGCGCAGCGTGTCTGATCATGTCGTGCATCTGGTCACTCCCGTTGCTGTACTTTCCATCCTGTTGCCAGCCATCGTCGAGCATGGAGTTCTTCACGGGGAGTATTAGCAGAGAACGAGCTGGTGTAATAGGTTGGTTGTAGATCAACGGCTGGATTGTATTGATGCAGAGGCAGAGTATTTCAATACTTTTGGGTTGCTCAGGCTAGACGCTAATTGATAAAGGCCACGCTCGATAAGTGTCATGTTTAATAAAGCAGCAAGGCCCGCCTAGGCGGGCCTTGCTATCGAGCCGTGAGACTCGACAAATCGTTTAACCGTTAGGTTAGGCGATTTGCTTGATATTCGAAGCCTGAAGGCCTTTCTTGCCCTGGGTCACGTCAAACGAGACGCTTTGACCTTCCTGCAGGGACTTGAAGCCATCAGATTGAATTTCGGAGAAATGGGCGAACACGTCGTCGCTGCCATCGGCAGGAGAAATGAAGCCAAAACCCTTGGAGTCGTTGAACCACTTGACTGTTCCAGTCGTCATAATCGAATTCCTTTCGCGCATTTTAGCGCCTTGCCTTTGTCCTGGTGTTACCCAGATGAGTAGCGGGTAAAACAAGGAAAATCACAGGGCTGCCGAATGAATCCGAACGCTACTGAAACCATGCCGCTTGCTTACCAACTGCAGCTACGGTGTCACGTTGACTGTTTCAGGTCAAAGCCTTTCGTTGCTGTTTTTAGTGAATGTCGTGAAGAGCATGTTTTCGTTGAAGTTAATAAAAAATTAAATTCCGGTTTGAACGGAAGTGCTGATCTCGACATAGGCAAGAGGGGGCTGGGCAGGTCGGAGGCGGCACTGGGCTGGACGAAGCGCAAGCCGTTGGCTGTACTGCAAGCAACCTTGGGGCTGGCTGGCGCGGCATGATCGCCGAGCGGGCAGCCCCACGCTGGCCGAGGGAGGCGCCAGCGTTTCGCTTCGTATCAGGATGAGCTGTATGACGGGAAACGGCACATGGCGACGAGTGGCAGTGTGGGCCGTCTTGCTGATGGGGATTGTCATTGCGCTGCCGGGCTTTGCGCAGGTGCCCCAAGGGGCGGGTGGCAATGGGCCTGAAAGCGAGAGTGAAAGCGAGGCCGAGGAGAAGGAGTGGTTTCCCCTCGACTCGCTGAATGTCGGGCTTGGTGAGGTACCCGAAGGCGTATTGCGCTCCACCCCGCGGGATTCGGTCCGCAGCTTCCAGCAGCTTACCGGGCAGGAGCGGTATGCCGACGCGGCGCACCTGCTCAATCTTTCCGAGCTGGAACCGGAGGCACAGCGCCAGCAAGGGGCGGAGTTGGTGCGGCAGCTGGCCGAGGTGTTTCAGCGCGGCGAGGGGCTGGATGCTTCCGAGCTTTCCGGGCGGCAGGATGCCGCCATCGAGGACCCTTCAGGGCAGCACCCCCAGGCGGGTGAGCCGCGGCGAGATATCGAGCTGGCATCGCTCGAGGCCGGCGGTGAAGCCTATGATATCCGCCTGGCTCGCTATCGGGTGGACGATGAAGACCCGGTCTGGCTGATTACGCCGAACAGCATCGCTTCCATTCCCGTGCTCTACGAGGCGTTCGGCCCCTCGCTGATCGAGCGCTATATCCCCGAGCGCTTCAAGACCCCGCTCGGCCGGCTTCAGCTCTGGGAGTGGATCGCCATTCCGCTCTTCTTGCTGTTGATCGGCCTGGTGGGCTGGGGGGTTTACTGGTTTGTGGGCCTGCTGGCCTACTGGTTTCCCAGCGGGGTGGTGAGCATCTTCACCGGCCGCATCCGTGGCCCCATGGCGCTGCTGATCATGGCGTTCGTGGCGCAGACGCTGCTCGACTACGTGGTGTCGTTCACGGCGATGGCCACCACCTTCATCAGCGTGATGCTCATTGCGCTGATCGCCTGGAGTGTCGCCAGCATTGCGCTGCGCCTGGTGGATACCTTCCTGCTCAAGGTCACCCGGCGCTTCGTGGGCGAAATCGACGACACCAAGCCCAAGGATGAGCGCAGACTTCTGACATCGCTCTATGCGCTGCGCCGGGTCATCATCCTGGTCACGGTCATCGCCGTTGCCGTTTATGTGCTGAGCCAGATCCAGCTCTTCGAGACGCTGGGCATGTCGCTGCTGGCGTCGGCCAGCGTGGTAGCCGTGCTGGTGGGTATCGCGGGCCAGGCGGTGCTGAGCAACATTCTTTCCTCGTTCCAGCTCTCGCTGGCCAAGCCCATCCGCATCGGCGACCTGGTGATGTTCGAAGGGCAGTGGTGCTACGTGGAGGGTATCTTCTATACCTATATCCGTCTGCGGGTGTGGGATGAGCGGCGGGTGATCGTGCCGGTGACCTACTTTGCCTCCAAGCCCTTCGAGAACTTCTCGGTGATCAATCCCAAGATGTACCGCAGCCTGGAGTTGACCCTGCACCTGAGCGCCGATATCGAGGTGATTCGTGAGAAATTCATGGCGCTGGCCGAGCAGGAGGAGAACGTCATCGAGCATCACAAGCTGTGCTGCTACGTGACCGGCCAGACCGAAAGGGCGCAGACCGTGGTCTGCTATCTGATGGGTTCCGACCCCTTCGCCGGCTGGGTGGCAGAGATGCAGATCCGCGAGAAGCTGATGGCCTTCATTCGTGACGAGCACCCGGAATGGTGGCCCCGCGAGGTGGTGGTCTTGAGCCAGCGAGATATCGCCCGTGGCGATAAGCCCGATGCCTAGCGAGAAGGCCGGCGGTATGCTCGAACCCCAACTTTTAACCGGCTATCTTTTGCCTACTGCTCGCGTTCGCTGTTCGGCAGCAGACGCGGCTGTTTCGCTAGCCGTTGGGGAATTGCCATGAGTTCAGACAATGCGTACGTGCCGCCCAGGGTATGGAAATGGGAGAGGGCGAGCGGCGGCCAGTTCGCCAGCATCAATCGACCGGTAGCGGGGCCGACCCACGACCAGGCGCTGCCGGTGGGCGAGCACCCGTTCCAGCTCTATTCGCTGGCCACGCCCAATGGGGTGAAGGTCACGGTGATGTTCGAGGAGCTGCTGGCGTTGGGCCACAGGCAGGCCGAGTACGATGCCTGGCTGATTCGTATCGCCGAGGGTGAGCAGTTCGGCAGCGGGTTCGTGGCGGTGAACCCCAACTCCAAGATCCCGGCGCTGATGGATCACAGCACCTCGCCGCCCACCCGAGTGTTCGAATCGGGCGCCATCCTGCTCTACCTGGCAGAAAAGTTCGGCGAGTTCCTACCCCGCGACCCGGCTGGGCGAACGGAGGCGTTGAACTGGCTATTCTGGCAGATGGGCAGCGCACCCTATCTCGGCGGCGGCTTCGGCCACTTCTATGCCTACGCACCCACCAAGATCGAATACGCCATCGACCGCTTCGCTATGGAGGCCAAGCGCCAGCTCGACGTGCTGGATCGTCGCCTGGCCGAAAGCCGCTACCTGGGGGGCGAGGCCTACACCATCGCCGACATCGCCAACTGGCCCTGGTATGGGCAGCTGGCGCTGGGGCGGCTTTACGAGGCGGGTGAATTTCTGCAGGTCGAGACGTACGAACACGTGCAGCGGTGGGCCAGGGAGATCGATGCCCGTCCGGCGGTAACGCGCGGTCGCATGGTCAACCGCACCTTCGGTGAGCCGGAAGAGCAGCTGCACGAGCGCCACGCCGCCAGCGACTTCGACACCGACACCCAGGACAAGCTCGTACCGCGGCGCTGAGGGAGGGGGCGATAGCGCGGGTAGCGAGGCGATGCTCATGTGATACGTTCAGGCTATTGAAGCGATAGGCTGGCTCTCTCGAACCTTCCCTGCATGGCTAGGCTCCAATGTCATACCCGTAACCACGTAAAGCATGAGCGGCAGTATGACAATACAAGCCATCCACCATCAGGGAAGGAGCTGGCATATGATGACGCGTCTAGGTTGTGTTCTGTATTTGATCGGGATCGGGGTGGCCATCGTGATGGTATTCCCGTTGATCTCGGCCTTGGCCTATTCAGCGCTGACAGGCTTCGAGCAGATTCGCTGGGGGCTCTTCTTCTCCGGCAGCCTGTTCTTCCTCGTTATCGCTGCGATGGCCTTCCTGCTTGGCAAAGGCGCCAACCACGCCCTCAGCAACGCGAGTTGAAGCTGAGGCTTCCTGCCTGACAATGTCACCCGCACAAGCCGGCAGCGTGAATCGCGCTGCCGGCTTGTGCTTTTGGTCGTCTCGATGAAAAAACAGCGCAAAGACGAATTTACCCAGGGTAAAGAAGTCTTTGCGCTGTTTTTTGTTGTGCCTGCCGAGGCTAGTTGATGGCGGTGACCTGAACGGGAACGGTGCCGCGCCGCAGCATGCCAAGCTCTCGTGCCGCCTGTTTCGAGAGATCGATGATCCGGCCTTCAATGAAGGGGCCGCGGTCGTTGATCAGCACCTTCACCTCCTGGCCCGTATCCGCACGGGTGACCAATACCTCGGTGCCGAGGGGGAGGCTGGGGTGGGCGGCCGTCAGGGCCTGTTGGTCGAAGGGTTCGCCACTGGCGGTGGTGGCGCCCTGAAAGCGATCGCTGTAGTAGGAGGCGATGCCTTCCTCGATGGTGTCGCTAGTCTCGGCGTGGGCGATGGTAGCGCTCAGTGCCAGGAGTAAGCCTGCAAGTAAGCAGGCGTAACGCGTTCGGGGTCGTGCTCCCATAGGGTTACCTCAGGTTTATCGTGTGGCGGTTATCGCTGACATCGATGAGGTGCTGGCGAGCTGTCTGGATAGTAACCGCCCAGCCTGATCGCGGCAACCCCACGGTTCCTGCAGTTCAAAACGGTTTGGCACTGATACCTGCAAAATGGGCGGCGATGAACTCAAGTTTCGAGGCTTGGCATCGCCGCCACAGGCTTCAGGCCTGCCCGGCCAGGCTGGGGGCGCTGTCCGGTTCGCTGGCGATCAGCCGCAGGCGCGGCACGCTGCCGGTTCGATTGCGCCCTTTCGCCTTGGCGAGATAGAGCCCCTCGTCGGCCTGCTTGATCAGGGTGTGGCGATCGCTGCCATGCTGGGGAAGCGTGGAGGCGACGCCGATGCTGACGGTGAGATGGTCGGCAACTGGCGACTCGGGGAAGCTGAGCGCACGCTCGGCCAGCAGGCTATGCACGCGCTGCGCCATGCGCGTCGCACCTTCCAGGCTGGTGCGCGGCATGATGATCGCCATCTCTTCGCCGCCGTAGCGTGCCACCAGGTCGCCGGGGCGAGCCGCTGCAGCCTGCAGCACATCGCCGACCTGGCGCAGGCATTCGTCACCTTCCAGGTGGCCGTAGCTGTCGTTGTAGAGCTTGAAGTGATCGACATCGATCAGCAGCAGGCTGATCGGCTGGTGCTCACGTGCGGCGCGGCGCCACTCCAGCTGGTAGACGCGCTCGAATTCGCGCCGATTGGCCATGGCAAGCAGGCCATCGCTGGCGGCCTGCTTGTGCAGTGCTTCGTTGCGGGCTCTAAGCGCCCGATGCTCGGCCTGCAGCTTGGCTTCACGCACCTGCTGCCATTTCCAGGCCGGGATGAGCAGGGTGGCCACGGTGGCCAGGATGCCCGCCAGGAAGGAGACGAGCATAGGATTGGCTTGAAGCGCCTGGGGAATCAGCAGTTGCAGCGCGTAGGCGGTAGCGGGGAACAGGGCCAGCTCTTGGGGCACCAGGTTGCCCAGGGCGAGCGCCGCGTCCAGCAGCAGAATGGTGCCGAGCACTGCGCCAGCATGGGCTGAGCTTAAATGGGACGGTAATTTGACCTTCATGTGCAACGCCTCTTCCTGAGTCTTACTGCAATGCCGGCGTGATAACGTCTTCCTATGGGGTGGCGACCAGTTCTCTTGCTGTCTAGACCGATAAAAAAAGAAGGCCGCGGAGCGGCCCAAGTACGCAGGGAACTATCGGTCATTGCCGGCTGACCGTGAAACTGCCGGAACGATCAGCAATGAAAACTGTGGGCCGAGCTTGCCGGGACTCCTGTCCCGTGGGCCTGTCCATGGCGAAGCAAGAGCTCCGGGCCTGGGGCGGCACGAGGGTTTTGCCAGCGTGCCTTCCTGTCTCGCCTGTCACTGGAACTAATGTAAGCGATAAACATGCCAGCTGTTAAAATTTTTGTTATCTAACAGTTTCTTAGTGTTACGAAAAAGCGGCGAGGGGAGCCTGGGTTGGCCAACTCCTTCTTTTCGGCACTCATATCTGTCGCCATTTGCGGACGCTTGGCAGGGGGTTTAGAAATAATTAAGTAAAATCATGTTGTTATGTGTCACTTTTTGGCGACATATTAAGTGTGCCGTTTCGCTCACCGTGCGTTCTATTGCGTTATCAGCGTAGTTGGGGTCTATTCGCTTTAGTGCAAAAGCCTGCTGAGGAGGCGTGAAATGGCAACGGTGTTTACCCGTATCATGCAAGGCGAGCTTCCGGGCCACTTCGTGTGGGACGACGAGCAGTGTGTGGCGATCATGACGCTGAACCCGATGAAGCCTGGCCACCTGCTGGTGATACCGCGCCAGGAGATCGACCATTGGGACGACCTGCCGGCCGAGCTCAGCGATCACCTGATGGCGGTTTCCCGAACGCTGGCCAAGGCCCTGAAAAAGGCCTTTCCCTGCGAGCGGGTCGGGCTGATGCTGGTCGGGCTCGAGGTACCTCATGTGCATGTTCACCTGGTGCCGCTCGATGCGATGGGGGACATCCAGGTCGTGGGGTTGCCCCAAGCCACGCCCGACGCGCTGTCGGCCGCTGCCCAGCGGGTGCGTGATGCGCTGGGTTGAAGCTAAGTTTCTTTGGTTAGGCTGGCGGTATGTCGGGCCAGGCGCGGTCCGTCGGGCCAAGCGCGTATTTCAGGACAGGCGCGTACCTTGGTAACTAAACAGGAGGCGTGACGCCTCCTGAGGGTGGGTTACTCCTAGTGGGGATTCCGCGAGGGCCCGCTGCGTCCTGGCTGGGCTCGGTTGGCGGGGTTGAGCCTAAGGTAGTCGGCGAAAGCGTCGAACGCGTTACGTTGCTCGCGGGCTTGCTGTGCCCAATGGAGTATTACTTCGGTGTTGAACGGCGTGGGTTTCACATCGGATAGAGTCATCGGGGGTCCTCCTTGTGGGACGACACCCTCAGGGTAGGCTGAATTGCTGCGGTGCAGCATGTATTTTTGTAACCATGCTGGAGGCTGAACCGCTCGCCTGCCCTACAACCCCTTTGACCTCATGCAGTTGGCTACAGCGCCCCATGGCATGGCCATGGGGCAAGTGATCACTGCGGGCGGCTTTGCTGGTAAAGTTCCGCTTTGGCGTCGCGCATGACATCCTCGCAGGCGGCCTGATGGGCCAACTGGGTGAGCAGGCTTTGCGTGACTTCAAAGCCCTTGCCAAGACAGTTGTCGATCTCCTGCCGGCTGACCAAGGGATAGACGGTGTATTGCACTTTCAAGGTTCTTCCGCCACCGTCCAGCTTGTCCGCGAATTCTCTAATGCGCCAGGCGATACGCTCCTTCCAGCTTGCGCGTTCTTCCGCCCCGTCGTTAACACTGAACGTGCACTGCCATTCAGGCTTGTAGACTTTCATGAGAACCTCCTGTGCAAGCTTGGAATGATCGAACGTGGCATTTTCTCCGTGGTAACAGGACTGCGTAATCAGCTTACCAATTTTACGAAATGGTGACATCCGTCGCGCTGGCGCGTATGCCGCTGTTCCTTTCGTAGGAAACAGGCATCAGTTCAGCCTACAGGCCCTCTTGGCGAGAGTCCCGGCTTTTCTTGCTTGTGTGAGTCCCTGGCTGCTTGGGCGGGACACCACGACTGGCTTGCTCTGCGGGTGGGCAGCAGGCGCAGCGGCAGTCGGCACGGCCTGTCTACCACAGAAAGGGCTGGCTGCGCTTAACGGCAGTGGGTGGGTGACCGACATGTGGCCGCAGGGCATGCCAAGGGCTCAGCGGTGCTGCTGCTCCTCGAAGAGCTCGGCCTTGGCATCGCGCATCACGTCTTCACAGGCGGCCTGCTGGGCCAGCTGATTCAACAGGTTATGCGTCACTTCGAAGCCCTTCACCAGGCAGGTATCGACGTCCTGGCGGCTGACTTCCGGCATCACGCTGCATTCGATCTTGACGGTTCTTCCGTTGCCATCGAGTCTGTCGGCCATTTGCCGCAGGTACCAGGCAATACGCTCCTTCCAGTTCGCATTTCCTTGCGCGCCTTCGTTCACGGTGAACGTGCATTGCCACTCAGGTTTATAGACCTTCATGTGAACCTCCTGTTCTGACCGGTAGGTATCAGGGTGGGTGGTACTCCTTGCGTGCAGGTTCCTGACTCTCAGCATAGAAGCTTTACCGCCTTTGGGCAGCGTTGGCCTGTACGCCTTGGTAAGGCTCCGTCACGCTCGGTGTGTTGGCGCGGTCAGCCAACAGCGCCTCGCCTGGGTTACGTTGCCGCTTCGCTTGGACTGTGGCGCCATCCCTGTCCATGGTTAGGGAAGGCGTGGCAGACAGGGATGACACCGTGGGCAAGCGAGCCAAGATCGTGGCAATTGCGCTGGGCATGCTGGTTGGGCTGGGAGTGGCCGCCGTGCTGTTCCTGGAGTCCGCCTGGATGCGGGGCTGGCTCGAGGACCAGGCCAGCGAGCAGCTGGGGCGCCCGGTAGAGATCGCCGATCATGGCATTCGCTGGGGTCTGCCGCTGACCCTGGAGCTTGACGAGGTGCGCATTGCCAACCCCGACTGGGCCGAGACGCCCGATCTGGCCCGTATCGACCAGCTTGCCATTACCCTCGACGTGGGTCGCCTGCTGCGCGGCGAGATCGAGCTGGAACGCGTCGCCCTGCAGCGCCCCGAGCTTCTGGTGCTTCGCCGCGACGACGGCAGCACCAACCTGGATGACCTGATGGACGGCGAGCCCACGCAGGAGCAGGAGGCCCCGCTCTGGCCCGAAGTCTTCGTCATCGAGCAGGGCGCGCTGAGTTTTCGCGATGAGGGGCAAACCATTGCGCTTGAGGTCGCCTTCGAGACACCCGGCGAGAGCACGGGGGCGCTAAGCCTGAGGCTGCAGGGTGAAGGCGAGGTGCAGCAGGATGACGTGCAGTTCCAGGCTGGTGCGCAGTTCGACATCGAGGCGCGCCGTGGCGCGGTCGAGGATTTCGTCGGTCAACTCGGCGATAGTCGACTGGAGGGCGCGCTGGCGTTCGACCTCGGGGCCGAGTCGCCCCAACTGGCCGTGCGGCTGCATGGCGATACCCTCGACCTGGACCGCCTCGGACTCATGCCGGGCCCCGACGAGGAAGACGCGGCGCAGCCGGATGACCCCGAGGCGGGCGAGTGGGATCGCGGCCTGGCGCAGGTGCTGGCCGAGCTCGAAGCCATCGAGGCGGAGCTCGATCTGGCGCTGGAGCGCCTGCACTACGGCGGCCAGTCGCTGCACGACCTGGAGGCCCAGGCCGCCGTGTCGCAAGGGCGGCTGACGATCGAGCGGCTGCAAGCCTACCAGGCCACGGACGAGGAGGGTGCGCGCTCGCTGTGGGCGCAGGGCTGGCTCGAATCGCAAGACGGCCGGCTGGCAGCCGACCTGTCGGCGCGCTTCGAGCGAATCGACCTGACGGCGGCGCTGGCACCGTTCGGCCTCGGGGAGATAGGCACGCTGGACGGCGAGCTCAACCTGCAGCGGGTCGAGGAGGGGCTGGTCTTCGATGACACGCGCCTGGACTACGAGGCGCCGCAGTGGGAGCTGTCGCTTTCGTTGCGTGCCGACAGCGTCGAGCGGGAGGGTGAGCCGCGGGTGCATCTGGTTGGTGATGGTCGCTACGCCGGTGAGCCTTTTGCCTTCGACCTGCACGTCGGGCCGCTGCTCGACCTTACCGACGATGAGACCCCCTATCCGGTGGCCGGGGAGCTGAGCGCCGGCGACACGCATCTCAGCCTGGATGGCAGCGCGGTACAACCCTTTGCCCTGGGGTCGGTGGAAGGGCACCTCACTCTGCAAGGGCCGAGCCCGGCGCAGCTGACCGACCTGACCGGGATCAACCTGCCTGAGCTGCCGCCCTACCGGGTAAGCGGCTACCTGAGCTACGCCGATGACCTGCTCACCCTCGACGGCCTCGACGGCTCCTTCGGCGACAGCGATGTGGCCGGTGATGTGCGCCTGCGGCTGGGCGAGCCGCCGCAGCTGTGGGCCACGCTGGTGTCACGGCAGCTGGAAGCCGACGACCTGTTGCCGATGCTGGGCGTGTCACCGGATACCGGACCCGGCGAGACGGCTTCTGCCGAACAGCAGCGCTGGGACGCGGAGGAGGAGAGCCGCCAGATGCTGTTCCCCGACCGCCCCTGGGACCTGGAGGCGCTGCGTGGCACCGATATCGTGCTGGACTACCAGGCGGCGAACGTTCAGGCGGAGCATGTGCCCTTCACCGACCTGGCCCTTGCGCTTGAGCTGGAAGGTGGAGTGATGAGCGTCGAGCCGCTGCAGGTGGGGCTCGGCGGTGGCCAGGTGAGTGCCTCCTGGATGATGGATGCACGCCAGGAGGCCTTGGAGGGTAGCCTCCAGCTCGCCATCGACCAGGTCAACCTGCAGGCGCTGCTGGACGAGGCGGGCCTGCCGGAGGTCGCCCGGGATACCCTGGGCGTGATCGGCGGGCGTGGCGACTTCCACTATCGCGGGCGCTCACTGCATGAGGTCATGGCCGGGCTCGATGGCGAACTTGAACTGGCAATGGCGCAGGGGTGGCTGGACATCATTGCCGCCGAGCTGCTGCCGCTGAACGTAGCCAACGCGCTGCTGGCCGCGCTCACCGGTGAGGAGCAGGTCCAGCTCGAATGCAGCTACGTGCAGCTGGTTGCCGAGCGAGGGGTGGTCGACCTGGCGCAGTTCTTCATGGCCACGGAGATCGCACACTTCACCGGTGCCGGGGCGATCAACCTGGAAACGGAGCAGCTCGACATGGCCTTCGAAGGGCACAACCGCGACCTGACCCTGTTCACCGGCAACTCGCCGGTGCAATTGCTAGGGCCGCTGCGCGAGCCGGAAGTCAACGTGATCACTCGTGAGCTGCTGGCGCGAGGGGCGCTGTCGGTGCTGGGCGCAATCGTGGCCCCGCCCCTGGCGATTCTGCCCTGGGTGGACCTGGGCGGCGGCGAGCAGGTCGGCATGGGCTGCGAGCAGGCGCTGCGGGAGTTCGAGCGCTAAGCGCGGTGGTGTGATATCAGTCGGCTTCGTGCCAGTCGCGGTGGCCGCAGCTCAGGCAGTGAAAGCGCGCCTCGAGGCCGGTGTCGGTATCGGCGCGACGCAGGGTGCCGGGTTCGAAGGTGAAGGCACGCAGCGAGCAGCGGGGGCAGCGCAGCACCTCGTGGCGGGGCCTGGTCGGAGTGGCCTGCCCGGCAGCGGTGGGCCCGGCCTCGGGAAAGGCCTGATCGAGCTCGGCCTGCAGGGAGTCGGCCAGGTGCTGGGCCTCGGCGACGTGCTCGCGGTCGGCCAGCTGGGCGAGGCGGGCAATGCCGGCACGCAGCGCCGCCAGGTGGGAGGTGGTATCGGCCATTGGCTTGTTTCTCCAGCGCATCGCCCGTGGGCGGCAGGGGGGCAGCTTAACGTGCGCGCTGGCGCAGGGAAAAGGGCTGGCCTCAGCAAGCGCTAGCCTCGCTCAATCCCCCGGGCCGTATTCGAGGCAGCGGGCCGTGATTGCCGGTCCATGCTCCAGCTTGGCGCTGAGATCGCGCAGCGCGCTGCGCAGAGCTTCTTCCAGCACCGGGTGGTAGAAGGGCATCTCGAGCAGGCGGCTGACGCAGGCTCGCTCCTCCACGGCCCAGGCCAGCAGGTGCGCCATGTGCTCCACCTGCGGCCCGAACAGCTCCGCTCCCAGTAGCAGCCCGGTGCCGTGCTCGGCATACAGGTGCAGGCGCCCGCGCTCCTGGCGCATCACCACGGCGCGCCCCTGGCCCTCGAAGGAGGCTTCGCCGGTGGCCACGTGGCGGCAGCCGCCCAGCCGCTCTTCATGTGCCTGGCGGCTGAGCCCGACCGTGGCGATCTGCGGGTCGGTGAAGACGATCGACAGCGGCGTGGTGCGGCGGCCGGCGCGCCGCTCGGGATAGCGGCCGGCATTGTCGCCGGCGATACGCCCCTGCAGGCTGGCTTCATGCAGCAGAGGCAGTTCGTGATTGGCGTCGCCGGCGATGAAGACCGGGCTTGGGCCGCCGTCGGCGGCGTGGCACTGCAGAGTGAAGCGGTCGAAATGGGGCACGCCGTGCTCGTCCAGCTCCAGTTCGGCCTGTTCCAGTGCCAGCGCTTCGAGGTTGGGGCGCCGGCCGGTGGCGGCCAGCAGGTAGTCGAAGCGTTCAGTGAGGCGGCGGCCGCTGTGGCGCTCCTGAAAGGTAATGACAACCTGGTTGCCCTCTCGCCTGATCTCCTCGACCTTGGCCTGCGGATCGACATAGAAGCTTTCGTTGAAGGTTCGGTCGGCATAGTCGCGCAGCTTGGCATCCTGGAAGGGGCCGAGGGAGCCGCTCTTGCCGAAGATGCGCAGCCGTACCCCCAGGCGATGCAGGGCCTGGCCTAGCTCCAGGCCGATGATGCCGGGGCCGAATACTGCCACGGACTCGGGCAGCGTCTGCCAGCGGAAGACGTCGTCGTTGACGACCAGCCGGTCGCCGGCGTTGCTCAAGAGGTCGGGCCAATGATTGCGCGAGCCCGTGGCAATGACGATGGCGCGTGCCTTCACGCGCAGGTCGTCGCCGACCCGCAGCACCTGGGGCGATTCGAAGCGGGCGGTGCCGGCCAGGCGCTGCTCGGCGGGGATGCGCTCCATGGAGTCGAGCACCTGGCCGACGAAGCGGTCGCGCTCCTGGTGCAGCCACGCCATGACGGCGCCCCCGTCGACCTCGACCGACCCCGTGCGGATGCCGAAGCCGGTGGCGTCGCGGGTGCGCTGGGCCGCCTCGGCGGCGGCGAGCAGCAGCTTGGATGGCATGCAGCCCACGCGCGCGCAGGTGGTGCCGCCTTCGCCGCCCTCGATCAGCACAATCTTATCGCCATGCTGCCGAGCGGCCTGCCAGGCGCTCAGCCCGGCGGTGCCGGCCCCGATGATGGCGACATCGACCTCTCGATTCTGCATTCGCTCTCCCTGGCCAGGCCCCTGCAGCTTGCTCTAGGCCGGCCGGCTGCGCCTTGCGGCCTTCATCCTGCTGCGTTTCGCCCTGCTGCATTCATTGCGCTGGATGGCGTCACGCAGCATCGTGCCGCGTTCAGCCACGCTTCATCACAGCGTAGTCGACCGGCGCGGCACGGGGCGTTCCCCTTCAGGACTTGCGATTGTGCTCGGGTTTGCCCTTCTGGCGGGTAGATGCCATCTTTTCCAGCTCTTTCTCGTCCATCGACTCGTACATCTGCTTGGCGGCCCCTTCCAGTTCGCTGACCTTCTTTTCGCCGCGCTTGGCCGAGAGTGCGGCACCGGCGGCCATCTGCTGGGCCTGGGACTTGGCGGGCATGGCTTCCTCCTTCCTGGTGGCAAGCATGGGTGTGCTTCGTTCAGCCTAGTCAGCGTGGCCGACGCCTGCCACCGCCATGCCGGAAGCAGGGTTGCGGCGAGCGGGCTTTCGCCGGACGATAGAGGCTTTTCAGCAGGGAGCCGGGCATGCCCATCGTGACCATTCAGCAGTTCCCCCGCGAGCTCGAGCAGCGCCGCGAACTCGCGCGGCGCATCACCGAGGCCTTCGTGGCGGTGTACGGCAGCACGCCGGAGAGCGTGCAGGTGTTCTTCAATGAAGTCGACGCGGCGCACTGGGCCAAGGGGGGAGTCATGGGCTGCGACACGGTTGCGCCGAGCCCCGCCCGCGACACCCAATGACAGGCTCGCCTCGGCAAGCCGGCGCCCGCAAGCCGGCCACTGCCGACAGGCCCCACCCAGCGAGGAAGAGACGATGAGGCTGCAGCATGCTACCTGGCAGGAGGTCGAGGCTTACCTGCAACACGCCACCGGCATCATCCTGCCCATAGGCTCCACCGAGCAGCACGGGCCCAACGGCCTGGTAGGCACCGACGCCATCTGCCCCGAGGCCATCGCCTGGGAGCTCGGTGAGCGCGAGGGGGTGCTGGTGGGGCCGACGCTGAGCCTTGGCATGGCGCAGCATCACCTGGCCTTTCCCGGCAGCATCAGCCTGCGCCCGAGCACTCTGATCGCGCTGGTACGCGATACCGTGGTGTCGCTGGGCCGCCATGGCTTCACCCATGTGTTCTTCCTCAACGGCCATGGCGGCAACATCGCCACCCTGAGTGCGGCCTATGCCGAGGTTTATGCGGAGCAGAGCATGGGCTACGCCTCTCCGCTCGCCTCGCTGAACCTGACCACCCACAACTGGTTCGCTGGCCCCCGCGTACGTGAGCTGGCGCAAGCCCTGTATGGCAACGCCGAAGGCTCCCACGCGACCGCCTCGGAGGTGTCGCTGTCGTGGTACGCCTGCCCACAGGCGGTCAAGCAGGTGGCCATGTCGCCGACCGTGGCGCCTGTCGGCAGCGCCCAGTGCCATGCCGAGGCGTTTCGTCGCCGCTTCCCCGACGGCCGCATGGGCTCCAATCCCGCGCTGGCCAGCGTCGAGCATGGGCGCCGGTTCCTCGAGGCAGGCGTTGACGATGCCTGGGAGGCGTACCAGGCGTTCATCGGTCAGGCGTGATGGGCATTCCTTTGGGCTCGCCACCGGCGAGCTCGTCTTCCTCCACTTTCCCCGCCGGTCGGCCGCGCTGTCAGGCCCTGGACGATCGGCGCCGCAACTAATTTACCCCGCCCTTTCTGAGGGCCCGCCCCTTTCTTTCGAGTGTCCGAAAGTTGCGATTTATTGCGCAGTGTTGTAACCCAAAGCGCCGCCACTGCTGGTTTGGCGGCTTGCATTGACAGGGTGGTGACGGCAGCTATTTTTCGAATGATAGCGAAGGAAAGGCGTGGCCTTATCCCTTGCGCGAAAGGCGACGGTGAACATTGCAGGACATGGAGGTAGCAAATGAGAGAGACCGACAGCCGCACAAACCAGGGCTATTCCGAGCATGCATCCGAGCTGGGTGACGAGCTCAAGCGTGAAGCCTCGCAAGCCAAGGAGGAGGTGCGCGATGCCGCCCGTGAGCAGGCGCAAGGGCTGCTTGATCGACAGAAGGCGGCCGCCGCGGAGCAGGCAGAGAAGGTATCGACTGTGCTGCACAAGATGGCCGACGAGTTCGAAGAGCAGCACCAGCCCTATTTTTCCGATTGTCTCCACGAGCTGGCCCACCGCTCCGACCAGGTGTCACGCACCCTGCGTGAGCGCGACCTGCAGAGTCTGATGGAACAGACCCGCGACTACGGCCGCCGCCATCCCGCGCTGTTTCTCGGCGGTGCCGTTGCGGCAGGCTTCATGTTGTCGCGCTTCCTGCGCAGCTCTGCCGAGCATGGCGCCCATTCGTCCGGTCGGTCGAGCCAGGCGTCATCCATGACGTCGATGAATGGCCCTCACTGAACGAGAGGGAGTTCATCGTCTGTTCCTCATAGCTCACGTGACACTGCGCTGGTGAGGCGAGCCCCGTCTTGCCGGTGAAACAAGGAGGCTTTTTCTCATGGAGCCAGAAAGCAGAGTCAGAACGGGAGGGGGCGGCACGGGAGAGAGCACCATCGGTGCGCTGTTTTCCAGCCTGACCCGTGAAGTCACCGCCCTGGTACGCAAGGAGTCCGAGCTGGCCAGGGTCGAAATGACGGAGAAGGCCGGCCAGGCCATGGGCGGCGTCGCGGCGATCGCCATTGCCGGCGGGGTGCTGCTGTGCGGCTTCCTGGTACTGCTGGCGGCGGCTGTCTTCGGGCTCAACACGGTGCTGCCGCCCGAGACCACGCCGTGGCTATCGGCGCTGATCGTCGGGGTGGTGGTTGTAATCATCGGCTTCATCATGCTGCAGGCCGGGCGCAAGAAGCTCGACCGCGAGGCCTTGATGCCGACGCGCACCATGGCCAGTTTCCGCCGTGACAGGGAGCTCGCTCAGCAGCATGAAGATGTGGTCAAGGAGGAGCTGAGATGAGCGACAGCAGGCGGCGCAAGCCGGAAGAGATCGAAAACGAGATCTATCAGGCACGGGCACGCCTGGATGAAACCCTGCATGAGATTGAGGAGCGCTTCTCGCCCCAGCAGCTCATGAATGCCACCTACGACTATCTGCGCCACGGCGGGGCACACGAGATCGCCGACAGCCTGGGCAGAACCGTGCGAGAGAATCCGCTGCCGGTGGTGCTCACCGGCGTCGGGCTTGGCTGGCTGATGCTTAGCCAGCGCGGCCAGCGGCACGCTTACCATCAAGACGACCACCATCAGGGCGAGACGGAACATCGACCCGGCGGGTACAGGCGCCAAGCAGGCTATCCTGGCGCCACCGTGCCCACTCATTCGCGTATGCCGAACGGAGGCGACATGGCAGACGATACCCATTCCCAGAGCAAGACCCCTACCGGCGCCGGCACCACCACCCTGGGGCATGACCCCGCGGCGCTCGGCGCCACGCAGCAGCATGCGTCAGGCGCAGGTTCTCAGTCCCCCGAGCATCAGTCCCACGAGCATGGCGGCCTGTCCGACAAGGCGCACCAGATGACTGACAAGGCCCAGCAGATGATGGGCAAGGTGAAGCATCAGGCCCAGCACGTAGGCAGCCAGCTGCGCAGCGGAGCGTCGCATGTCAATGAGCGCCAGCATGCGGCCATGGATGCGGTGAGCCACAGGGCCCGTGACACGGGGCATGGCATCACCCAGTTCGTGCAGGACCACCCGCTGATCGCCGGAGCGCTGGGGGTGGCGGTTGGCGCGGCCCTGGGCAGCCTGTTTGCCCCCACCCGCGTCGAGAATCGCCATCTCGGTGAGGTGCGCGACCGGGCCATGCATCGGGCCTCCGAGTACGGCCACGAGCAGATGGATCACGCCAAGGAAAAAATTCATGAAACTGCCGACAGGGTGCGTTCCGAGGTGCGCAGCCATGCGTCGGCGAACGAGGAGTCCCACGGTTCGTCGCGTGGCTATGTGGAGAATCCTTCCAGCGAGGAGCGCTATGCCAAGGCCGGTTCCGGCGGCAAGGGTGAAGGCGGGCTAAAGAGCGAAGGAGCCGCCAAGAGTGCAGGCACCGCTGCCTCGCGTGGCGACGGAGCGCACAAGGGCGGCAGCGGCCGGACCTGAGTGCTGCGCTCAAACGTCGAAACCCGCACCGGCTGAGGCTGGTGCGGGTTTTTTCTTGCGTATGGGCCTGCTTGGAGATGGTGCCGCTGGACGTCAGCCGGCGATCTCGGCGTTGTGGTAGACGTTCTGCACGTCATCCAGGTCGCTCAGCGTGTCGATCAGCTTCTCGAACAGGGCTACGTCGTCCCCCTCCACCGTGGTGGTGGTCTGGGGCACGAACTGGATCTCGCTGACCTCGAAGTCGATGTCGCCGAAGGCGTCGACCAGCGCCTGCCTGGCCTTGGCATACTCGGTGTGCGGCGCGAAGACGGTGATGCGGCCTTCCTCATTCTCGATGTCGGTGACGTCGACATCGGCCTCCATGAGCGCTTCAAGCGTCGCTTCCTCGTCGTTGCCGGCGAAGGCGAGAATGGCGCAGTGATCGAACATGTGGCTGACGCTGCCCGGCGTGCCGAGCTTGCTCTTGGCCTTGTTGAAACAGGCGCGTACGTCGCCGAAGGTGCGGTTCGGGTTGTCGGTAAGGCAGTCGACGATGACCATGCAGTTGCCCGGGCCGAAGCCTTCGTAGCGGGCCGGTGAATAATCCTCGCCGCCCACGCCGCTGGCCTTGTCGAGCGCCTTCTCGATCACGTGGCTCGGCACCTGATCCTTCTTCGCTCGTTCCATCAGCCCGCGCAGCGTCAGGTTGCCGTTGGGGTCGGTGCCGCCCTGCTTGGCGCAGACATAGATCTCGCGCCCGTACTTGCTGTACACCTTGGTCTTGGCGGCGGCCGTCTTGGCCATGGATTCCTTGCGGTTCTGAAAGGCCCTGCCCATAGCGTTGTCCTGTGGCATCGAATACGAGGCTGGATTCTACGAAACCGGCCTGCCGGGGAACAGCCCTAAATCGTCACTCCCGTCGCGGCCATGATGCGTGTCATGGCCTATTCTGCAGGCGGGCGCTCAACCGCGGGAGCTTGTCCATGGCGCAGCTTCGCTGCCGTCATGCCTTGCCGCGCCGGCCAGTGGCGTTAAGCTGCCGTTGGCCGCTGGCTTTTCGTGCAGCCAGCAAAGCCGGGCGGCTTCGCTCGTCAGCGCATGGCGCTTTCTGCTACCCTGACTGACTGGTTTTATCCCCGGCTTGTGCCTTGCCGCATCCCGCCTTTGCTTGCCGCCCCGGCAACCGCTCAATCTCTGCAGGTTCTTTCTGTGTCCGATACCCCCCACGATGAGGCGTTTGCCTCGCTGCCCCTGGCCCCGGAATTGCTGGCCAATCTCGATTCGCTCGGCTACCACGCCATGACGCCGGTGCAGGCCGCCAGCCTGCCGCCGGTGCTGGCGGGCCGCGACGTGATCGCCCAGGCCAGGACCGGTTCGGGCAAGACCGCGGCGTTCGGCCTGGGGCTGCTCTCGCGCCTCGAGGTCTCGCGCTTTCGGGTCCAGGCGCTGGTGCTCTGCCCCACGCGCGAGCTGGCCGACCAGGTGGCCGGCGAACTCCGGCGGCTGGCGCGCACGCTGCCCAACGTCAAGGTACTGACCCTGTGCGGCGGGGCGCCCTTCGGCCCGCAGCTGGCCTCGCTGGCGCATGGCGCGCATGTGGTGGTGGGCACGCCCGGTCGTATTGAGGAGCACCTGCGCAAGGGCGCGCTCGATCTCGCTGCGCTCGACGTACTGGTGCTGGACGAGGCCGACCGCATGCTCGACATGGGCTTTCAGGCGAGCCTGGAGGCGATCGTCGCCGCGACGCCCGCCAGCCGCCAGACCCTGCTGTTCAGCGCCACCTACAGCGACGAGGTCAGGGGCATCGCCCAGGGGCTGATGCGTGACCCGGCCGAGGTGGCGGTGGCCGAAACCCATGACGAGTGCACCATTCGCCAGCGCGTCTACCGGGTGGCCGACGAGACGCAGCGTTTCGCCGCGCTGCGCGGGCTGCTGCTGCAGCACCGGCCGCGCTCCAGCGTGGTGTTCTGCAACACCCGGCGTGAGGCCCAGGCGCTCGCCGACGCCCTCGCTGAGGCGGGCTTCAGCGCCCTGGCGCTGCACGGCGACCTGGAGCAGCGCGATCGCGACCGTATCCTGGTGCTGTTCGCCAATGGCAGCGTCTCCATCCTGGTGGCCACCGACGTGGCGGCCCGCGGGCTGGATATCGCCGCGCTGGATGCGGTATTCAACTATCAGATCGCCCGCGACCTGGAGGTCCACGTGCATCGCGTCGGACGTACCGGCCGCGCCGGCGGCTCCGGCATCGCCTGTACCCTGGTCAGCGAGAGCGAGGCCTATCGCCTCGAGCGGCTGAACGAATTCCTCGGTGAGCCGCTCGAGGAGGCACCGCTGCCGCCGCGCAGCGTGCTGACACGGGAGCCGTTCCTGCCGGAAATGGCCACGCTGCAGCTCGACGGCGGCAAGAAGCAGAAGGTGCGTCCCGGCGATATCCTCGGTGCCTTGACCGGCGAGGGGGGCATCGAGGGAGCCCAGGTGGGCAAGATCAAGGTGCTGGAGCGCAGCGCCTACGTGGCGGTGCAGCGCGAGGTCGCCAAGGCGGCGCTTGCCCAGCTCGGCACGGGCAAGCTCAAGGGGCGCTCGTTTCGCGCCCGACGCGTCAGCCGCTGATGGCCGCTTTGACCAGTAGGAGGATAGGTGAAGGTACCTAAACGATTGCAGCCGCTGATCGACGATGGCTTGGTCGACGCAGTCGAGAGCCAGCTGATGAGCGGCAAGGAGGCCCAGGTCTTCGTGGTGATTTCCCACGGCGAGCGGCGCTGTGCCAAGGTCTTCAAGGAGGCCAAGCAGCGCAGCTTCAAGCAGGCGGTGCAGTACCAGGAGGGGCGCCGCGAGCGCAACAGCCGCCGCTCGCGGGCCATGGCCAAGAAGACCCGCTACGGCCAGAAGGAGCAGGAGCAGGCCTGGCTCAACGCCGAGGTCGATGCCCTCTACCGGCTGGCGGCGGCGGACGTGCGGGTGCCGCAGCCCTACGGCTTCATCGACGGCGTGCTGCTGATGGAGATGATCAGCGATGCCGAGGGCCTGACCGCCCCGCGCCTGGACGACGTGACCCTGAACCCCGAACAGGCCCGCGAGTACTACGCCAAGATCCTGCGCGACGTGGTCAAGATGCTGTGCGCCGGCCTGGTGCACGGCGATCTCTCCGAGTTCAACGTGCTGCTGGCCACCGACGGCCCGGTGATCATCGACCTGCCCCAGGCGGTGGACGCCGCCGGCAACAACAGCGCCGAGTGGATGTTCGAGCGCGACGTGGACAACATGCGTCGCTACTTCGGGCGCTTCGCCCCGGAGCTGCTCGGCACCGACTACGGCAAGGAGATCTGGGCGCTCTACGAAGCCGGCGAACTGCACCCGGAGAGCCCGTTGACCGGCTGCTTCGAGCACGACACCGGCACCGTGGACGTGAACGAGCTGATGAGCGTGATCGACGACGTGCGCGAGGAAGAAGCCTACCGCCAGGGGAGGCGCAACCGCAGCGACGAACCCGGCGTGGAGGAGGCCGCCGAGGAGTGGCAGGAGTCCCAGCGGGAGCGTTGAGCCGGCGGCCCAGGTCAGCCTCCCGCCAATTATGGCTCCCATTGGGAAGGTTGATTAGGCCGGGGCGGTGGCCCATGGTTAAGTGCTGGCGCAAAATCGGCAGGGGACCCTTCGATGCATAACGACGTTCACGATCTCGATTATGAGCAGGCGCGGCTCTATGCGCTGCGCCAGCTCAATCTTCTGGACACGCCTCCCAGCGAGAGCTTTGATCGCATCACGCGCATGGCCAGCAAGTTTTTCGACATGCCGATCGCCGCCGTTTCGCTGACCGACGCCGATCGCCAGTGGTTCAAGTCGCGTGTCGGCGTCGATCACTGGGAGATTCCCCGCTACAAGGCCTGCTGCGGCGAAGTGGCGGACGAGTCCGAAGTGCTGGTGGTGCCGGACCTGCTTGAGTCCCCGACCTATCACGACAGCCTGCTGGCCCAGTCCGGCATTCGCTTTTATGCCGGGGCCCCGCTGCGGACACAGGATGGCTATACCCTGGGCGCCATGTGCGTGCTCGACACCCAGCCGCGAAAGATCGGCGAGGAGGAGTTGCGGGTGCTACAGGACATGGCCGCCATGGTCATGGCCCAGGTCGAACTGCAGCATGCTTTCGGCAGGATTGACCCGCTCAGTGGGCTGCCCAACCGCAGCCAGTTCGCCGAGGACCTCGACGATCTGAGCCGCGATGCGCCCGGCGAAAGCCGCTGTGCGATCTTCACCGAGGTGCTCGACATCAACGAGGTCAGCACCTTGCACCGTGTCATGGGACCGAGCTACGTCGATGAGTTTGCGCGGCTGGCCGGGCGCGGGCTGCAGCAGGCACTGGGCGGGGAGAACCGACTCTACTCGGTGGGGCCCGGCCAGTTCGTCCATCTGGTGGAGGTCTGCAGCGATGACGCGCTGATCGAAGGGGCGCTGCACCTGCGCGAAACCCTGCTGTCGCTGGAACTGCTGCGCGACTCGCCGATTCTGGTGCGTCCCGCGGTGGGGATCGCACCGCTACGCCTGGGCAGGGATCGTGCGGCGGACGTGTTGCGAACCGCCCACAGCGCCTGCCTGGATGCCCGCCAGACCGAGGCCGGCGCCGGGATCTACTCCCAGGCAATGGATGCCGCCCATCGGCGCCGCTTCCTGCTGCTGTCGGACTTTCGCGATGCGCTTAACGCTGCCGATCAACTGCGCCTGGTCTATCAGCCCCGCGTCGAGCTGAGCACTCACCGCTGCCTCGGGGTGGAAGCCCTGCTGCGCTGGCACCACCCCAAGCTCGGCGAGGTTTCCCCTGCCGAGTTCATTCCGCTGATCGAAAATACGCCGCTGGCTCGCCCGCTGACGGCCTGGGTGGTGACCAAGGCTATCGAGCAGGCTCGGGCCTGGCGGTGTCAGGGGCTGACCATCGGCGTCTCGCTCAACGTCTCGGCCTGCAACCTGGAGGAGGAGGATTTCGCCGAGCGGGTGCTGGCCCAGATTCGGCAGGCTGGCCTGCCCGCCTCGGCCATCGAGCTGGAGCTGACGGAAACGGCGCTATTCGGCCAGGGGCGTGCCGCCTCGCAGCAGCTCGATCGGCTGATCGAGGCAGGCATCGGCATCGCGATCGACGATTTTGGCACCGGTTACAGTAGCCTGGCCTACCTGCAGGAGATTCCCGCCGACGTCGTCAAGATCGACCGCTCCTTCGTCAAGGGACTGGACGACTCCGCCCGCAGCCGCACCATGGTCGAGGCAATGCTGAGCATGGCCAACAGCCTGGGCTATCGCGTGGTGGCCGAAGGCGTGGAAACCCGGCAGACCTACGACTATCTGGCAGCGCTTGGCTGCCACGAAGCCCAGGGGTTCTTGATCTCACGCCCCCTGGAGGTGGCCGACCTGGAACGCTGGGTGCGCAGCGCAAGCGGGTCACCCGGCAGCTGATGCTGCCGGGCGCCGCACGTTACGCCGCGAGGGGAGCCGTCAGGGCAGCGGAGCGCGGCATGCCCGGCAGCCTTCAATGTCGGCCAGGCAGGAGGCCACGTCACGAAGCGTGGTCAGCATCTGCTGTATGGTGCCGTCTACATCTTGGGTCTACTGCACATCCTGGCGCACGCTGTCGCCGGTTTGCTGCACTCGTTCACGAATGCGACCGGCCGTCTCGCTGGTGCGGCTCGCCAAGGTGCGCACTTCGCTGGCAACTACCGCGAAGCCGCGCCCATGCTCGCCGGCCCGTGCCGCCTCGACCGAAGCATTGAGTGCCAGCAGGTTGGTCTGGAAGGTGATGTCGTCGATCTCTCCCAGCAGGGAGGCGATCTTCTGGGAGTGCGCCTCCAGTACCCGCATCGCTTCGCGTAGGGAGGTGGCTTTCTCCCTGCATTGCCGGGCGGCACCCAAGGGGCGGTAGATGCCGAAGCGGCCCTTCGCCGATGCCTGCGCCGGGTGGCTCACTCGGGCAGGGCGTAGGCCATCACGCTGTCGCCCAGGCTGGTCTCGGCCTGAAAGGCACCGCCCGCGGCGATCACTACGTACTGACGCCCCTCGTGCATGTAGGTCAACGGCGTTGCCTGGCCGCCGGCGGGCAGGCGTGCCTCCCACAGCATGTCGCCGCTGGTGTTGTCAAAAGCGCGGATGTAGTCGTCCATGGTGGCGCCGATGAAGGTCACGCCGCCGGCGGTGGTGACCGGCCCCGCGCTGGTGGGCGCGCCGACGGTCATCTTGAGTCGCGTGGGAATGCCCCAGGGGCCCTGGTCGAAGCTGGTGCCGATCGGCCGGGACCAGACCAGTTCGCCGGTGGCGAGATCGGTGGCGCTGAGAAAGCCCCAGGGCGGCGCGGCACAGGGCATGTCCAGCGGCGAGAGCCAGGCGCCACGCTGCGCCGCCACCGGGGCGCCGAGCATGGGCTGTGCTTCCTGATCGATATAGCTGGCATCCTCTTCGCCGATGGGGGCGATGTTCTCCATCTCGTCGGCTTCCTCGCGCGGGTAGAGCACCACCCGTGACGGCATGCGGTTGTTGTTGACGATCATCAGACCGTTGTCGAGATCGAAGGCGGCGCTACCCCAGTTGATGCCACCGAGAATGCCCGGGAACTGTAGCATGCCGCCGGGATGGTCGAGGGTCGGGGGAGTGAACATGCCTTCGTAGCGCATGCGCTCGAACTGAATCCGGCAGTAGAGGTGGTCGATGGGGGTGGCGCCCCAGGTGTGGGCGCCGGTGAAATGCTCGACCTCCTGGCCGGGTATCGAGCCGAAGTTCGGCATCTGTGGAGAGAAGCGCTGCACCTCGGCGGTCCAGTCGCCCTCGATGGCGCCCTGGGGGGCCGGGCGCTCCTCGATGGGCAGCAGGGGCTCACCGGTCTCCCGGTCGAAGACGAACACCTGGCCGTACTTGGTCGCCTGAACCACGGCGGGACGGGGCCCGTCGTCGGTGGGAAAGTCGATCAGCGCGGGCTGGGCGCCGAGGTCGTAGTCCCACAGGTCGTGGAGCACCGTGGTGAATTTCCAGCGCACTTCACCGCTGTCGACCTCCACCGCCACCAGCGTCGAGGTGAACTCCTCCTCCTCGGGGCTGCGGTCGCCGCCGTACTGGTCATTGGCGGGGTTGCCGGTGGGCAGGTAGACCAGCCCCAGCTCTTCGTCCGCGGAGATCGCGGTCCACACGTTGGGCGTGCCGCGCGGGTAGACCTCGTCTTCGGGCGGCTGCCGGTCCGGTGTGGTCCATACCGAGTCCCAGGTCCACTGCCATTCGCCGCTGATGGCGTCGTAGGCACGTACGGCGCCGGAGGGCGCGTCGCGGCGCTGGTTGTCGGTGACCTGGTGGCCCACCACGACGATGCCGTTCACCACGATCGGCCCCGAGGTGTTGGAGAGCAGTCCCAGCGCCTGCGGGTCCATGCGGTCGTTGAGATCCACCGTGCCGTCGTCACCGAAGCCGCTGCACAGCGAGCCGTCTTCGGCGTCCAGTGCCATCAGGCGGCCGTCCAGCGTGCCCAGCAGCAGGCGACGAGGGCACTCCTCGACTGGCTCGGGAGCCTCGAAATAAGCCACCGAGCGGCAGGCGGTCGAGAACACGTGCTCCTGGGCCTCCACCGCCACTTGCGGGTCGAAGTGCCACTGCGGCTCGCCCGTGCCGGGGTCGAGGGCGAAGACCTGGTTGCTCTGGGTGCAGACGTAAAGGCTGTTGCCGATCTTCAGCGGCGTATTCTGGAAGGCGTAGGGGGCGGCATCGCTGGGCGGCTCGTCGCCGGTATTGAACTCCCAGGCCACCTCCAGCCGATCGGCGTTGTGCGGCGTGATCTGGTCGGCCGGCGAGAAGCGCTGGGCCAGATTGGTACCCCCGTAGGCAACCCAGTCGGTGTCGTCCGGGGCACTCGGCTGACGGATCTCCTCGGCCGCTGCCGTGGTGGGGGCGTCGGGGCCGGAGTCGACGACGAGCCACAGCACCGCTCCGGCATAGCCGACGAGGATCAGCACGCCGAGCAGCGGGCCGGCATAGGGCAGGGCGGGCTGGTAATAGCCGCGGCGGTACAGCACCGGCAATAACAGCAGGGCGACAGCCAGCAGCCCGGCCATGAGGCCGGTGCGTGCCATCAGGTCGATGTGCCAGACCGGCATCCAGCCCTTCATGGCAATTTCCCACAGCGACCAGAGGAAGGTGCCTGCCACGGTAGCGGCATAGACCCACGCCCCCGCTGGCAAGCCCAGCTTGAGCATGACGGCAGCCACCAGCGTGCCGATGCCGGCCAGGAGAAAGTAGAACGTACCGCCGAGGTAGAGCAGGTAGGCGCCACCCAGCGACATGGCCAGGCCGAGCAGCAGCAGAGCATAGGCGAGAACGGTGACGGCCCAGCCGGCCGCTCCTCGTGAGGTATGCACATCCATGGCGTTACCTGTGGTCAAGGGCGAGAAGATCGGGTCCGCTTGCGGGAATGGCTTAAAGCTAGGCCACATCCGGGGCAGGCGCCATGCTTGGGAGGGGAGCTAGCTCCGCGAGGTGTTGGGGTCGGCCGAGTGTTCCGGGTTGCCCTTCCGCCGGAATGTTGAACTAGTCTCATGACATTCCCTTCAGAACGACGGAAAGGGGTGCTGTGAGGAAGGTCGTTACCCTGGGCCTGACCTGCTGAGCTATCGGGACTCTCGAGCGTTTGACGTGCCGATCAGCAAGGCTCCCTGGCAGTGGCGGCTCAGCATCGCGCAGCCGCTTCGTGCCCGTAAGCCAACACGTTCAAGGACAGACCGGAGGCCGCCATGATCACACTCCATCACTGCATTAGCGCCCGCTCGTTTCGTCCCCTGTGGTTGCTCGAAGAGATTGGTGTGCCCTATGAGCTGGTGATGCACGACTTTCCGCCCCGGGTACGCGACGAAGCCTTTCTCGAGATCAATCCGCTGGGAACGGTGCCGGCGCTGTTCGACGACAGGGTGACGATGACCGAATCGGCGGCCATCTGCCAGTATCTCGCCGGTCGCCATCCCCAGGCGGGCCTCGCGGTAACGCCGGACGACCCCGCCTACGGCGACTACCTCAACTTCCTGCACTTCGGCGAAGCGACGCTGACCTTTCCCCAGACCCTGGTGCTGCGCTACGGCCGGTTCGAGCCCGAGGAGCGCCGTTCGCCCCAGGTGGTGGAGGACTACTCACGCTGGTTCCTCTCCCGCCTGCGTACCCTGGAGCCGCACCTGGAGCGTGAAGCGTTCGTCTGTGCCGGGCGCTTCACCGCGGCCGACGTGTCGGTGGGCTATGCGCTGCTGCTGGCCAGCTACATCGGCCTGGACGAGCGCTTCAAGCCCGCCGTGGCGGCCTATTGGCAGCGCCTGCAGGCGCGGGAGGCCTTCCAGCGGGCCAAGGCCGTCGAGCGGGAGGCGGCCCTGGCCCAGGGCGTCTCCCCCAAGCCGGCCATGGACATGCTGGGCTGAGCCTCAGGCGCTACTCGTTGGCTCTTCGGCGCAGCTCGGGCAGGACCAGCACGGCCAGGGTCAGGGCGGTGATCGGCAGCACGAAATAGAGCATCAGGGCACTGAAACCGGCCAGCGCGTCGTGGTGGGTGGCAGCCAGTACCAGGTAGGCGGTGTAGGCCACGTAGTAACCCAGCAGCACGGCCCCTTCCCAGCGATCGATGGCGCTGGCGGTGAAGCAGATCGGCAGACAGGCGGCGGCCACCGCGACCATCACCGGCAGGTCGAGGCTGAGCATGGCCTGGGTCACGGCGATGCCGGCAGGGGCGATCAGGGCGGTGATGCCCAGCACGCCGAGCAGGTTGAAGATGTTGCTGCCCACTACGTTGCCCACGGCGATGTCGCGCTGGCCGCGCAGGGCCGCAACGATCGAGGTCACGACCTCGGGTAGCGAGGTGCCTGCCGCCACCAGGGTCAGCCCGATCACCTGATCGCTGACCCCGAACCAGCCGGCCATGGTCACGGCCGAGTCGACGAACAGGCGTGAGCCGGCCACCAGCATGGCAAGCCCACCGAGGACGTAGAGTGCGTCATGCCATCCGGGGCGGGCCAGGGCCTCGCGGTCGGCTGCCGGCGCGTCGCTGGCCGCCTGGCGTTTACCCTGCCAAAGCAGGAAGACGGTGTAGACCACCAGGCCAAGGACCAGCAGCCCACCGTCGAGCCGGCCGACGCTGCCGTCCAGTGTCATCACCAGCACCGCCAGGGAAAGCACGATCATCAGCGGAATATCCAGGCGGATCAGCTGCTGGGCCACCGCCAGCGGCACGATCAGCGCCGAGACGCCGAGAATGAACAGCACGTTGAAGATATTGCTGCCCACCACGTTGCCCATGGCGATGCCCGCCTGACCGTCCAGAGCGGCCTTGAGGCTGACCACGAGCTCCGGTGCGCTGGTGCCGAAAGCCACCACCGTGAGCCCGATCACCAGCGGCGGAATGCCCAATCGCGCCGCCAGGCGCGACGCACCTTGCACCAGACCCTCCGCCCCCACGATCAACAGCCCCAGGCCGAGGGCCAACAGCAGCAGCGTCACCATTCGGGAGTTCCTCGCCGTGAAAAGGGTGTAAGACGAACGAGCCGCTGGGAGAGGTGAAAGCGTTCAGGCCGCCAAGCGGTCGGGTCGTTGTGGCTTCTTCGTCGCACATAATCGCTGGGTTAGGCTTCACCCACCCGCTTCGGCCCCGCGCCTGCAGGTGGACGCTGCCCTGGCAGGCGGCATCGTGGACACCGGGCAGTGGAGGCTTAGCCGGTGGTCAATGCAGCTTCATGCGCGGGCGGATAAAGCGGTTGAGCCCGTCCGAGAGCAGGATCAACGCTGTCTTGGCCGTGCCGTGGATGGCGCGCTGGTGCATACGATAGAGCGAGGCGTAGAAGAACTTGGCCAGGCGCCCCTCGATGAACAGGCTGCGCGCCGAGGCGCCGCGCATCAGGCTGCCGATCGCCTCGAAGTGAGCCAGCGAGATGAGCGAGCCGCGGTCACGATAGCGGAACGGCTTGAGGGTGCCGTTGTCGAGCCGGGCAAGCAGGTTCTTGTAGAGCCGCTGGGCCTGCTGGTGGGCGGCCTGCGCTCGTGGCGGTACCACGCTGCCGTCCGGCTGGGGGCAGCTGGCGCAGTCGCCGAGCACGAAGATGTCGGGGTCGTCGACGCTCTGCAGGGTCGGCTCCACCTGGATGCGCTGGTTGCGATCCAGGCTCAGCCCCAGGTCGCGCAGCACGTTGGGCGCCTTGATCCCGGCGGCCCAGACGTTGAGGTCCGTTTCGATGCGCTTCTCGTCGGCGGTGACGATGGCGTGCTCCTCCACGCGTACCACCCGGGTGGCGGTGTGCACCTTCACGCCGAGTCGTTCCAGCTCGGTACGCACGGCAATGCGAATGCGCTCGGGCAGGGCCGGCAGTACATCAGGGGCCGCTTCGATCAGGTGGACCTCCAGGTGGCGGCTGTCCATTTCGGTGAAGCCGTAGCTGTGCAGCATGCGCGAAGCGTCGTAGAGCTCCGCCGAAAGCTCTACGCCGGTGGCGCCGGCGCCGACGATGCCCACCGTGAGGTGCGGATGCTCTCGCCGTTCGGGGTCGCTGTAGCGCAAGAAGGTATTGAGCATGTCGTGGCGGAAGGCCTCGGCCTGGGCCGGGCTGTCGAGGAAGTGGCAATGATCGGCGACCCCCGCGGTGCCGAAGTCGTTGCTCACGCTGCCCAGCGCCAGCACTAGCAGGTCATAGTCCAGGCTGCGGGCCGGCAGCACTTCTTCGCCGTGGTCGTCGAGCACCGGGGCCAGGCGCAGCTGGCGGGCCTCGCGGTCGAGCCCTTCGAAGGTGCCGCGCTGGAAGCGGTAACCGTTGAGCTGGGCATGGCTCTGATAGGAAATCTCGTCGATGCTGGAGTCGAGCGCGCCGGTGGCGACCTCGTGCAGCAGCGGCTTCCAGATATGGGTGGGGTTGCGGTCGATCAGCGTAATCTCCGCCTTGCCGCGTCGTCCCAGTCGGCGGCCGAGGCGGGTGACCAGCTCCAGCCCGCCGGCGCCGCCACCGACTACAACGATTCGTCTTCCTGCCATGTAGGGCTCCGTCAGGATGAAGGTGTCATTGAGACATGGGTGCCTTTACTGTACCGCTGGGCGCCACTTCAGTGCGACATGGTGCCGATGGCGAGGGTCGTCGCCCGGCGGCCAAGGCGCCGAGATCCGCTTCGCACTGGCCGAGGGTTCGCTGGGAGCGCTGCTGGTGGCGGCAAGCGACAAGGGGTTTGCGCCATTTCCTGGGGAGAGGCCCCCGAGGCTTTGCTGCATGCGGGAAGATCGCTTTTCTGCGGCTAGCCTGGTCGCCGACGCCGGCGCCTTCGATGAAGGGTTGGCCACGGTGGCCGGCTTCGTCGAGGCGCCCGAGGAGCGGAGCCCTTGCGAATCAGCCCCCGACACCTAGGGTGGCGGGGGCTGCTGCGAACTCGATGACAAAGGCGCTCAATCGCGCCGCGGGCGATTCCGGCTGGGGCCGCGCTCAGGCTCTTCGATACGCGCTTCCTTGCGGACGGGACGCCGCTGTTTCCCGAGCATGGCGTGCGCCAAGGCCAACAGCGCCACTGCGGCCACGCCCACGGTCAGCGTCTCTATGATTCCCATGTGCATGTCCTCCTGTGGTGAATGGGCGACCCCGGGACGCCTTCTGCCCCGGCGAAAGTCCTGCCTCATGCTCAAGGTGGCAGCTTTCGGGCTGGCCGACAAATGCTTTGACCCAATGAAGCTCATTAAGTTTTCCCGCACCCGGGCGGCTGGGGTTGCCAGGGGGTGCCAGGAGTGCCAGGTTTCAGGAGGGTTTCCTCCACAGGAGAAAGCAATGAAAGCGGTGACCGTACCCAGCCCGGGCGGGCTGGAGCGACTCGAACTGACGGACCGAGCCGAGCCAGGTTCGCCCGGCCCCGGCGAGATCCGGGTGCGTATCCGGGCCAGCTCGCTCAACTTTCATGACTACGGTGTCGTCTCCGGCATGATTCCGGCGGCGGATGGTCGCATTCCCATGTCCGATGGCGCGGGCGACGTCGAGGCCGTGGGCGAGGGCGTGGATGAATTCGCGCCGGGCGATGCGGTGGTGTCGACCTTCTTCCCCGGCTGGCTCGACGGCCCGGCACGGGTGGGCGACTTCCGCACCACGCCGGGCGACGGCGTGGACGGCTACGCCTGCGAATGGGTGGTGCGTCCGGCGACCTGGTTCACCCACGCGCCGCGCGGCTACAGCCATGCCGAAGCGGCGACCCTGACCACGGCGGGCCTTACCGCCTGGCGGGCGCTGGTGGTCGATGCCGGGCTCAAGGCGGGGGACACCATCCTCACGCTGGGCACCGGGGGGGTGTCAATCTTCGCCCTGCAGTTCGCCAAGGCGATGGGTGCGCGTGTCATTGCCACCTCTTCTTCCGACGAAAAGATCGCTCGCCTGCAGCAGCTGGGTGCCGATCACACCATCAACTACCGGGCCGAGCCCGAGTGGGGCCGTCGCGTCAAGACGCTCACCGATGGGCGCGGCGTCGACCATGTGATCGAGGTCGGCGGGCCTGGCACGCTGCCGCAGTCGATCGAGGCGGTGCGCATCGGCGGCCATATCTCGCTCATCGGCGTGCTGACCGGCCGTGGCGGCGAGATTCCCACCGCCAAGCTGATGGCCAAGCAGGCCCGTCTTCAGGGCTTGATCGTCGGCAGCCGAACCCACCAGCAGGAGATGATTCGCGGCATCGAGGCCAGCGGCCTGCGCCCGATCATCGACAGCACCTTCTCGCTGGAAGAGATCGCCGATGCCTTCCGCCACGAGGAGGCGGGGCGCCACTTCGGCAAGATCTGCCTGGGCTGGTAGCCGGCGGCGCCGTTCCCCGCGGCAGCCTCGCTAAATGGCAGCGATCGTCATGGCACGATCGGCATCTCGCGTTTGGCGCTTCGCAGCGCTCATCAGCGCACACGCTTATCGCTAGGTAATGCTCCCCACTCTCGGCCCCAACGGCAGCGGTTCTTGCGCCGCCCGTGGGGCCTGCCTTGCCTTGCTGCTTCTTCGTGGAAAGCGACGTACCTGAGACCTAGGAAGGTCCGGCTTCCTTCCAAAGTGCTATACATGCATTTCATATGCCTCTCTAGTATCAATAGGCAACACCTGGGTAGAACAATCACACGCAATTGGAGGTGAATCATGCAATGGGTTGAGCCGGCTTTCTGTGACCTTCGGCTGGGATTTGAAGTCACGGCCTATGTCTACGTTCGGTAGTTGATACCGACCGGGAGCGGCCCGTGTCGCTCCCGGCTTCTCGCCAATAACAACAACGGAGGCGGGTGTGATTCCACAGCCAAAGGTGGCGATACACGATCGCTATATGATTAGTCCTACCTTCCTTTTTCGTTGGGAAGAATCCCAGGAAGCCCATGTGCTTCTCTACCCCGAGGGGGTGGTGAAGCTGAATGATACGGCCGCCAATATCCTCATGCTTTGCAATGGCGAAGCCACGGTGGACGTCCTGATTGACGAGCTTCAATCCCACTATGCTGCCGAGCGTGATCTCATCGCCAAAGGCGTCATCGATTTCCTGGAGGTGTCCCATGCCAAAGGCTGGATCCGCCTTGCGCCTTGACGGCGACGGCAAGCCCATCTGGGTGCTATTGGAGCTTACCTACCAGTGTCCGTTGAAGTGCGTCTTCTGCAGCAATCCGGTCGATTTCGATCGTGGTCGCGACAAGGAGTTGAGCACCGACGAGTGGAAGCGCGTCATTCACGATGCCCGCCAAATGGGCGCCATGCAGATCGGCTTTTCGGGGGGTGAACCCACGCTGCGCAAGGATCTCGAGGCGCTGGTGGCGGAGGCCAACGGGCTGGGCTACTACACCAACCTGATCACCTCCGGCATCGGGCTGACCGCCAAGCGGCTGGAAGCGCTCAAGGCCGCGGGTCTCAAGCATATCCAGCTGGGTTTCCAGTCGAGCGACCCGGCCACGGCGAACCGCCTGGCGGGTGTGGAATGTTTCGACAGGAAGCTCGCCATTGCCCGGGAGATCAAGGCCCAGGGGTTCCCCATGGTGCTCAATGTGCCGATCACCCGGCACAACATTGCGCAGGTACCGGAAATCATCGCGCTGGCCAGCGAGCTGGGCGTGGAGTACCTGGAGCTTGCCAACGTGCAGTACTACAACTGGGCGCTGCTCAACCGTGACGAACTGCTGCCGACCCGCGAAGCACTGGAACGGGCCGAGCGGGAAGTGAACCTGGCGCGCCAGCGGCTGGGCGATAGCATGACCATTTTCTTCGTCATTCCCGACTACTACGAGGGGCGTCCCAAGGCCTGTATGAACGGCTGGGGTGCGATTCACCTGACCATCGCCCCGGATGGCACGGCCTTGCCCTGCTCCCAGGCGCGCTCGATCGAAGGGCTGCAATTCCCCAACGTGCGCGAGCATAGCCTGGCGTGGCTGTGGCGCGAGTCGCCGGCGTTCCAGATGTTTCGCGGCGATGCGTGGATGAAGGAGCCCTGCCGCAGCTGCGACGAGCGGGAGCGGGACTTCGGCGGCTGCCGCTGCCAGGCCATGCTGCTGACCGGCGATGCCGCCAACACCGATCCCGCCTGCAGCAAGTCGCCCCATCACCATCTGATTCAGGAGGCGGTGCGCCAGGCAACGGCTGCGGAGCGCCCGGCCGGCGAGCTGATCGCACGCCAGGGCGGTGCCGCCCTGGGGCGGGAGGTGACATGAAGCTGCCGCACGATTCCCTGGGCGGCACCCTGGCCGCCGGGCTGGCCCTTACCGGCGTGCTCTTCCTGCTCGTCCGGACCCTGGTCTAGGAGGCTGCGCATGGCAATGCTCGACTTCGTGTTCCGCTGGGCGCACCTGCTCTTCGCGCTGATCTGGATCGGCCACAACTATGCCAATGTGGTGAAACACCCCACCTTCACGCCCTTGAACGGCGAGCCGAGCGAGACCGAGCGCAGCGCGGCCCTCGAGGCGCGCATGCAGCGCGAGCACGCCATCTTCCGCCATGCCTCCATCGTCGTCTGGCTGTCCGGCATGGGTATGCTGTGGTACCGCGGCTGGCTGGTCGATGCTCTGTTGCTCCAGGGCCCCTATGCCGTGATCGGCATGGGGGCCTGGATCGGCACCCTGATGCTGCTCAACCTGTGGCTGGTGCTGTGGCCCCACCAGAAGAAGGTGCTGGGCTTCGTGCCGGCGCCGATGGAGGAGCGGGTGCGCTGCTCGCGCATCACCTACCTGTCGTCGCGCACCAATACCATCCTGTCGATCCCGCTGCTGTTCTTCATGGCGGCCAGTGGCCATGGCCTGCATCTCTTCTTCTGATCGCCCTGTTCGATGCACGCCAGGGCCCGAGAGGTAACGCCCATGCCCCGTCCCTCCTACAACTTCGCCGCCGGCCCCGGCATGTTGCCCCGCGAGGTGCTGCAGCAGGCCCGCGACGAGCTGATGGACTGGCAGCACAGCGGCATGTCCGTGCTGGAGATGCCCTTCACCAGCGAGGCGTACCGGGCGATCGAACAGCAGGCGCTGCGCGACCTGGCCGAGCTGCTCGATCTGCCGGCGCACTACCGCATCCTGTTCCTGCAGGGTGGGGCCTCGGCGCAGTTCGCGCTGCTGCCGCTGAATCTGTTGCCGCCCGGCGGGCGGGCCGACTACCTCGACACCGGACACTGGTCGCGCAAGGCGATCGCCGAGGGGCGCCGTCATGCCCGGGTGCGGGTTGCCGCCAGCGGGGCCGCCCATGGCTACCGCCGGATTCCTCCGTTCGCCGAATGGCGACTCGATCCGCGGGCGGGCTACTGCCACCTGACCAGCAACGAAACGGCCGACGGCCTGGCCTACACTTGGCTGCCCGATACCGGCGAAGTGCCGCTGGTCGCCGATATGACCTCCGACTTCCTGTCGCGCCCGGTTCCCATCGAGCGTTTCGGGATGATCTATGCCGGGGCGCAGAAGAACATCGGCCCGACGGGGCTGACGATCGTCATTATCCGCGACGACCTGCTGCGCCCGGCGCGGCCGCAGACGCCGACGCTCTTCAGCTACCGCGAGCAGGCCTGCTGCGAGGGTCGTCTCAACACGCCGCTGACCTATGCCGTTTATCTGGCCGGCCTGACGTTTCGCTGGCTGCGGCGGCAGGGCGGGCTGGGCGCCATGGCGGTGCGCAACCGACGCAAGAGCGACAGGCTCTACGTCGCCATCGACGCCAGCGCGCTCTATGTCTGTCGGCAGCAGGCCGCCGACCGTTCCTGCATGAATGTCTGCTTCGAGCTTGCCGCCCCCGGCCTGACCGCCGAGTTTCTGGCCCAGGCCACCGCCCAGGGGCTGCTGCATCTGCACGGGCACCCGGCCGTCGGCGGGGTGCGGGCCAGCCTCTACAACGCCATGCCTGAAGCCGGGGTCGAGGCGCTGATCCGCTTCATGCAGGCGTTCGAGGCGCGATATGCCGGGCGCCGTGGAGTGCCGCCGGAGGCCGGGGCATGCCCCGCCGCCTGATGCTGGCGCTGATGCGCCGCTCGCCGGCGCTGGGGCGCCGGCTGGCCTTCGCCCGTACGTGCCTTGCCGCCAGGCGACGCGGCCAGGGGCAGGCCGGCCGGGCCCGCGCCCAGCCGCGCATGGCGCCGGTTCGGGTTATGGGGCTGGCGTTCGCCAATCCACTAGGCATTGCGGCCGGCTTCGACAAGCGGGGGCAACTGGGCCGGCAGGCAGGGGCACTGGGTTTTGGCGCCATCGAGATCGGCACCTTGACACCGCCCCAGGCGGCCGCCTGGGGCGCCGGCCAGGCCGCTGCGGCAGGCGGCGGCGCGGTGCTGGGCGTCAGCCTCGGCATGGCCGCGGACACCGAGCCGGGGGCTGCCGTCGACGATTACTTGGCCGGAATGTGCTCGGCCTGGGCGCACGCCGACTACTTGACCATCAACCTGTGCAGCCCCCAGGCCGGTGCGCTGCTGGCCCCCGCCTGCCGTGAATGGCTGGAGGCGCTGCTGGTAGCACTCAAGCAGCAGCAGCGGGATCTGGCCGCGCTGACCGGGCGCCAGGTGCCCCTGGCGGTGAAGCTTCGGCTACCGCTGGCGGGGCAGGCCCTGCCAGCGGTAGCGAGCCGGCTGGCGGCGCTGCGGTTCGATGCGCTGGTGGCGGCGTTCGACCTGGGTCCGCCGGCTACCCCGCAGCGCTACCTCGACTGGCAGACGCCCGAGCGGCAGCGTCAGGCCTGCATTCAGGTGAGCCGTCTGGCCGCCGCGCTGGCCGGGCGGCTGCCGATCATCTCGGTGGGCGGCATCTGCTCGGCGGCGCAGGTGGCCGCCCGGCTGCAGGCCGGTGCGGCCCTGGTGCAACTGCACGATGCGCTGGTCTACGAAGGGCCGCTGGTGGCCCGGGCCCTTCAGCCCTCGCCGTCAGTCACGGCCTGAGCGCGCAGCCAGGCGATCTCCTCGGCCCAGATTTCGGGCTCGATGGTTTCCAGCACCATGGGAATCTCGTCGATGCGTGGGTCGCGCATCAGCGTGGTGAAGGCGTCGAGCCCGATGTTGCCCTGGCCCAGGCTGTGGTGGCGGTCGACCCGGCTGGCGTACTCGCTCTTGGCGTCGTTGAGGTGCATGCCGCGCAGGTACGTGAAGCCGACCACTTCATCGAAGGTGTCCAGGGTGGCGGTGCAGGCCTCGGGGGTGCGCAGGTCGTAGCCGGCGGCGAAGGCGTGGCAGGTGTCGAGGCAAACGCCGACCCGCGACTTGTCCTCGACCTGCTCGATGATCTCGGCCAGGTGCTCGAAGCGCCAGCCCAGGTTGGTGCCCTGGCCGGCGGTGTTCTCGATCACGGCAGTGACGCCGCGGGTCTTGTCGAGGGCCAGGTTGATCGACTCGGCGATGCGGGTCAGGCATTCGCTTTCGCTGATCTTCTTCAGGTGGCTGCCCGGGTGGAAGTTGAGCAGCGTCAGGCCGAGCTGCTCGCAGCGCTGCATCTCGTCGAGGAAGGCCGCACGGGATTTCTCCAGGCCGGCCGGGTCCGGGTGGCCGAGGTTGATCAGGTAGCTGTCGTGGGGAAGGATCTGCCCCGGGCCGAAGCCGTGACGCTCGCAGGCGTTGCGAAAGGCCTTGATGGTGGCACCGTCGAGTGGCTTGGCGCGCCACTGGCGCTGGTTCTTGGTGAACAGCGCAAAGGCATCGGCGCCGATCTCGACGGCGCGCAGCACGGCCTGGTCCGGGCCGCCGGCCGCACTGACATGAGCCCCGAGGTATTTCATCTGACGTCTCCAGCTGGGGAAGGTGAGGGGAGTGAAGGTGAAGGGGAAATAGTAGCGCAGCCTGCCGCCCGGCGGCGCCGGGGCAAGGGAAAGACTAGGCTGAGCGAAGAGCGCGCCGTTGCGTTGCCTCGGCGTGGCGATATGACAAGGATGGTGTCATGGCGGATTTTCACTTCGTCTCCCGCTGGTATCTGGAGGCGCCTGTCGAGCAGGTCTACGAGGCCCTGGCGACCCCGTGCCACTGGCCGCAGTGGTGGCCGGAGCTGATCGACGTCGAGGAGCGTGAGCGCGGCGATCGGCAGGGCATCGGACGCACCGAGCATTTCGTGTGGCGAAGCCCGCTGCGCTATACCCTGCGCTTCGATATGCGCGTGTGCCGGGTGCGCTCGCCGTGGCTGATCGAGGGCGAGGCGAGCGGCGATGTGACTGGCCTGGGGCGCTGGGAGCTTAGCGAGCAGGCCGGCCGAACCTGCGTGAAGTATACCTGGCAGGTGCGCACCACCCGGCCATGGATGGGCTGGCTGGCGCGCCTGGCTCGGCCGCTGGTGATCTGGAGCCATCATGCCGTGATGCGGCATGGCGCCGAGGGCCTGGCGCGGCATCTGGCTCGGCCGCTGGAAGCCGCGGTGGAAGAACCGTCGCCCTTGCCGGGCAGGCATGGCAGTCGGCGTTAGGCGACGGTATCCTGCTGCTAAAACCCCTGATAGTTACTGCTGAAAACATGAAGAAAACGCGGGAACAGGAAGCCTTGGCGCCATCGGCCGGGCACAGCCCCGAGGTGGCGGCCGCCGGCGAATCCGACGCGCTGCGCCATGAGCTGGAGCGCCTGCGCAGCGAGAACGTTCGGCTCAAGCGCACCCTGCATCGTGTCCAGCAGATCGCCCGCCTGGGTTATTGGAAGCTCAGCCTGAAGACCCAGGACGTGTTCTGGTCGGATGTGATCTACGACATCTTCGGCGTCGCAGCGTCCTCGTTCACGCCCAGCGTGGAGGCGTTCAAGCAGCGCGTGCATCCGGAGGACCTGCCGATGGTCGAGGCCGCCATCGCCAAGGCGCTGGGGCGCGGCAACTACGATGTGATTCATCGCATCATCCGCCCCAATGGCGAGGTGCGCTGGGTGCATGAGCTGGCTGATTACGTGCCCGATGACGACGACCAGATGCTCATCGGCACGCTGCGCGACATCACCGATCAGAAGATTCTGGAGCAGCGTCTGCGCCTGCTGTCACGCACCGACGAACTCACCGGCCTGTTCAATCGGCGCTACTTCATGAAGCGCCTGGTGCAGGAGCTGGCGCGTTTCCGCCGCTATGCGCGGCCGGCTTCGGTGATCCTGTTCGATTTCGATCACTTCAAGCGCATCAATGACACCCATGGCCATCCTGCGGGTGACCAGGTGCTGGTTCAGACCAGCCGCATGCTGCGCGGCAAGCTGCGGGTCAACGACATTCCAGCGCGCCTGGGAGGCGAGGAGTTTGCGATCCTGCTGCCGGAAACCGAGCTCGATGGCGCCATCGGCGTAGCGGAGAAGCTGCGCCAGCAAGTCAGCGCGCTCTCCTTCGCTTCGGAAGAGGGCCACCTCTTCACCGCCTCGATCACCTGCGGCGTATCGGCCTTCCGCGACCGCGAGGAGACCATCGAAGCCACCCTGCATCGCGCCGACCGCAACCTCTATCAAGGCAAGCGCGCGGGGCGCAATCGGGTTATCGCGGATGAGTGGGATAGCTGACAGGGGGCTGTCTGCCACACCTGCCGGCATCGGGCAGACCGACTGGCTGGCCGATGCGCTGGGCTTGGCGCTGGTAGAAGGCTCGCCCCAGCCGCTGGCCACGCGTCTCTATCATCAGCTGCGCGAGTGGATCCAGACGGGACGCCTGGTTTGCGGTCAGCGACTGCCCTCATCGCGTCAGCTGGCTGGCGAGCTGGGGTTGGGGCGCAACACGGTGCTGGCTGCCTTCGATCAGCTGCTGGCTGAGGGCTTCCTGGTCACGCGTCATGGATCGGGCACTTTCGTTGCCGACCTGGCGTTTCCATGTACCGCTCAACCCATCGCCCAGCCGGCAAAAGCGGTTGGGCTCACTACGTCGCACACGCTACCGTCGCGAGCGGATGCGCCGTCGCTCTCTTCGCGCGGCACGTCGTTGCTGGCGTTCTGTCATGCCGGTCGGGAACGTCCCATCCTGGCCCCCGGCGTGCCGGCGCTGGATCGTTTTCCCCATGGCCCGTGGCAGCGGCTGATACGCCGCCACCAGCAGCGCATGCCGCAGGAGTGGCTGGCCTATCAGGCCCAGGGCGGCGTGCCGACGCTGCGCGAGGCGCTGGCCGACTACCTGCAGCTCTCGCGCTCGGTGCGCTGTCGCCCCGAGCAGATTCTCATCGTGCAGGGGGCGCAGCAGGGCTTCGAGCTGATCGCCAGGCTGCTCAGCGACCCCGGCGACAAGGTGTGGATCGAGGAGCCGGGCTACCCTGGCGCTCAGGCCTGCTTTGCGGCTGCCGGACTCGATTTGCAGGCGGTGCCGGTGGATGACGAAGGCCTCAGCGTCGCGGCTGCGGCGCACGCCGAGAGTCCGAGACTGATCTATGTGACGCCCTCGCATCAATACCCCAGCGGCGTGACCATGAGCCTGTCCCGTCGCTTGGCGCTGCTGGAAGCCGCGGAGCGGCACGGTGCCTGGATCGTCGAGGACGACTACGACAGCGAGTTTCGCTACGGGCAGCGTCCCATCGCCGCCCTGCAGGGGCTCGTCGACGATAGCCGTGTCATCTACGTGGGCACCTTCAGCAAGGTGATGTATCCCGGGCTGCGCCTGGGCTACGTGGTACTGCCCGAGGCCTTGGTCGAGCCGTTCCGCCGGGCCAACGCGCGGCTTCACCGCGAGGGGCAGTACCCGGTACAGGCGGCCTTGGCGGAGTTCATCGTCGGCGGGCAGTTCTCACGTCACATCCGACGCATGCGTGACTGCTACCGTCGGCGTCAGGCGCTGCTGCGCAAGGCCCTGGCGCCCGCCGTGGCACGCGGCCTGCGTCTCTCCGACGGGCAGGCCGGCATGCATCTGGTGGCCTGGCTCGACGAGGCGGAGCAAGAGCGTGAACTGCTCGGGCGGGGTGCGGCGCAGGGCCTCTCGCTGTCGCCGCTGTCGAGTTATTACCTCAAGGCACCCGCTCGCCCCGGCCTGGTGCTGGGCTATGCCGGTACCGTGGAGGCCGAGATCGAACGGGCCGGGCGCTGGCTGGCGCGCGAATGGCTGAGCCTAGGTTGACAGCGCCGATAGCGACGACCTCTGACGACCCGCGTCATCGAAGTTGTCCGCTGCGAGCCAGCGCATCAGGCGGGCTTCGTTGGCAGGCCATTCGTCGTCGAGCAGCGAGAACCAGGCGGTGTCGCGGTTGCGTCCCTCGACTACACGGTGCTGACGGAATATCCCCTCGAAGCGAAAGCCCAGGCGCTCGGCGGCACGCCGCGAGGCGGCGTTGAGCGCATCGCACTTCCATTCGTAGCGCCGGTAGCCCAGGGCGAAGGCGTGGCGCATCATCAGCAGCATGGCTTCGGTGGCCGCCGGCGTGCGGCGAAGCGGCGGCGTGAAATGGAGATGGCCGACCTCGATGCTGCCGTGCTCCGGCACGATGTTGAGGTAGCTGGCCAGCCCCAGGGCCCGCCCGGATTTTGCTTCGACGATGGCGAAGAAGAGTGGGTCCTCGCTGCGCGCACGCTCGGCCAGCCAGGCATGACACTGCTCGGCATCGCTGAACGGCATGCCGCCGGAATAGGCCCAGCGTGCTTGTGGTGTGTCATGGGGCCCCTCACCGGGCAATAGAAAGGCGGCGAACAGCGAATCGCCATGGCGCTCTGCCGACAGCGGTTCGAGGCGAACCCGTTCTCCCTGCAGAGGGGTTCGCTGCGGCCGGCTTGCCGGCTGCCAGCCGGGCAGGGCGACACCGAGGGGGCGGTCGTCTACGGGCCGCGTGCTCATGCCTGCCGCTCCTCGTCTGCCAGTGTCTGCATCTCGTGCCAAAGCTGGCGCGCCTGCGGGTCGGCGCTCTGCGCCAGGGCCGCTTCGACCCCTGCCTGATCGGCCCGGGAGCGCTGCCGGCCGAGTTTGGCCTTGCCTTCGAGGGCTTCGATGCGCAGGCGAAAGCCGACCACGCCGGCCTGCATCTTTTCCAGGTAGTCGTGCTCGCGGCCCAGCGAATCGAGCAGGGCGGGTTCGAAGTGGGCCAGGCTGCGCGCGAGCAGCTCCCGCGTGGCCGCGGCGTCCAGCAGCTCCAGGCGCCCCGTGGCATGCACGGCCAGGTAGTTCCAGGTGGGCACGGCAGGCCGGCTGGCGTACCAGCTCGGCGAGACATAGGCGTGGGGCCCGCTGAAGATCGCCAGCGCCCGGTTGCCGTCCAGCGCTCGCCAGTGAGGATTGGCCCGGGCGACGTGGCCGTAGAGCGAACCGAGCTCGCCTTCGCTTCGTTCCAGCGTCAGGGGCAGGTGGGTAGCCTGCAGATCGGCGCCGACCAGCACGGCGAAGCCGTAGCGCTCGACCAGCGCCCAGGCCTGCTCGCGCGTCAGCCGCATCGATGGGGGAACGTACATGGCGCCTCCGCTCAGCCCTGGTCTGCCTGGGTGTCGAACAGCAGACCGTAGTGATAGAAGGTCGTATCGCGCTGCCAGCCGAGCGATTCGTAGAGCGCCTGGGCGGTGCGGTTGTCGATCTCGGTGGCGAGCTTGAGATGGCCGACGCCATGGGCTCGGGCGAGCTCCCTGGCGGCCTGCATCAGGGCGCGCCCGACGCCGCTGCGACGAGCCTCGGGGGCGACGAACAGATCGTTGAGCAGCCACAGCGGAGCCAGGCGCACGGTGGAAAGCAGGGGGTAGAGCTGTACGAAACCCTGCAGTTCTCCCTGGCTGCCGGTATCGACCAGGATGTAGGAGTCGCCGCGCTCCAGGCGCGCCTGCAGGAACTGCCGGGCGCCTTCGAGATCGGGCGCCTGACGGTAGAACTGCCGGTAGCCGTCGAGCAGCTGGCTGAGTGGCTCCAGGTCGTTACGGGTGGCTTGGCGAATGGTCATGGGTGGCTCCTCTGCGTTGCGCTGGGTGAGGGCCAGTGTGGTATGAGTCTGGTTCCTTGCTAAGGGCCAGTTTGACGTCATTCAGGAGAACCACTTTGCGTTGGCAGGGAGGCTGCAAAAGATACCGGCCATCGGCCATGGGCGGGCTAGAATGGAGCGATGACGCTCTCGATCGCAGCGCATCGCTGAGGCGGCGCGCCATGCACGGGCTGCGGGAGAGCTTCGGGCTTGGCCGTGCAGCGGCGCTGACGGAGCCGGGCAAATGCTCCGCGCCGAGGCCTGGCGGCCCTGGCGTGGCTACGCCGTGATGCACCTATGGCATGCCGATGCGGTCGCAAGGCAGGCAACAGCGAGATAGGAGAGAGGCAATGCAACTCTGGCTGGATCGATTGGCGTCCCCGGTGGGCGAGCTGCGCCTGGTCGTGGACGAACAGGGCGCGCTGCGAGCGCTGGAATTCGACGATCACGACGAACGCCTGCACCGCCTGCTGAAGCGCCACTACGGCCGCTACGAGCTTATCCCGGGAGCGGCGCCCGCGGCCATTCGGCAGGCCCTGGCGGCCTACTTCGAGGACGATGCCTCCCGGCTTGCGGCACTAACGGTCGCTACCGGCGGCACGCCGTTCCAGCGCCTGGTGTGGCAGGCGCTGCGCGAGATCCCGGCGGGCAGCACGATCAGCTATGGCGAGCTGGCGAAGCGGATCGGGCGGCCAGGGGCCTGCCGCGCGGTAGGCCTGGCCAACGGTGCCAACCCCGTGGCGATCGTGGTGCCGTGCCATCGGGTTATCGGGGCCAACGGCACCCTTACCGGCTATGGCGGCGGGCTGCCGCGCAAGCAGTGGCTGGTGGCGCACGAGCGCCGCCTGAACGTGCCGGCAGTGCCGGCCTAGCCCAGGCTCAGGCCAGCCAGGGCTCAGGTTAGCCAGGCGACGGCCAGGCCCGCCGCCGCCGAGGCCGCGATCGGGCCGACGATGCAGCGGGTCAGGCGTGCATTGCCCGCGGTGGCGGTCAGCACCACCTTGAACAGGTTGTTTACCGAGGCGGCCAGCAGGATGCCCAGCACGGCGGTGGACACCGTGATGGTTTCCGGCGCCAGGCGGCTGAGCGACAGGGCGATGGCATGCACGTCGGCAATGCCGGAGGTGGCGGCCAGCAGGTAGATGCCGGCTTCGCCGAGCCAGTCGCGCAGCCACTCGCCCAGCACCATCACCACCGCCAGCAAGGCGCCGAGCACCAGCGCGGCGCGCAGCTCCAGCGGGTTCTGGGTCATCGGCTGGTGGGTCTTGAGGTGGCGGCGGTGGCGCCGCCACAGCCACAGCGCCGGCAGGGTGAGCGCCACCCCCATGGCGGCCAGCGGGGCCAGCAGCCGGGGCAACAGGGCCGGGCCGACCAGGGCGGCGTAGAGCAGCAGGCGCGGCAGCATGGTGCCGCAGGCGAGCAGGATGCCGGCGGCCAGCATCGGTGCCAGCTGCGGCTCGCGGCGGGCCTGGCGGGCGTACTGCAGGGTCAGTGCGGTGGACGAGCTCAGCCCGGCGAACAGCCCGGTGAACAGGATGCCCTTCTCGGTGCCGCCGATCCGCACGGCAAAGTAGCCGATGAACGAGATCGAGGCGATCAGCACCACCAGCCACCAGATCGCATAGGGGTTGAGCACCCCGCCGGGGCCCATGTCCTCGTTGGGCAGCAGCGGCAGCATCACCACACTGATCAGCAGCAGCTTGAGGCCGGCGGCGAGCTCATTGGCTTCGAGCTTGTGCAGCAGGCCGTGGATCTCGCGCTTGTTATCGAGGATCAGCGCGGTGACCACCGCACAGGCCGTGGCCAGGGCGATCTCCACCGCCACCGCCAGGGCACCGAAGCAGAAGGTCAACAGCAGCCCGATCAGGCCGGTGATGCTGTAGTCCCGGCTCTTTTCCATGCTGGCCCGGTAGCCGGCCAGGGCGATGCCGGCGACCGCCAGGAAGATCAGTGGAAACGCCCAGGAGGTGAGCGTTTCCGATAGCAGCGCCGCGATGCCGCCGAACAGCCCCACCAACGCGTGGGTGCGCACCCCGGCCACCCGCTCGCCCCATTCGCGCTTGCGCGCCGACCATCCGCGCTCGATGCCGATCAGCGCACCCAGCAGCAGCGCCACGGCCAGCTCCATGAGGATGGCATTATCGGCCAGAAACTCGCTGGCGATGTCGTCCATGGTGGTTTCCCTTCCCTGGAAAGCTCCTTCCCTCAGCATGGAGGGCGATCGCGCTGCCTTCAAACCTGGCGACGGTGTCGTGCTGCCCGTTCAGGGCTTGCCAAGGGGCGGCATCGCAAGAATACTGTATGGGAGTACAGTATATGGAGGCCCTCATGCCGCTCACTTCACTTCCTCTGCTGCGCGTTGTCGGTCGACCCGCCACGCGGCCCGTGCCGCAGCCCTTGCCCCTGCTGGGTTGCCGGGTCCGCGCCGGGTTTCCCAGCCCTGCCGACGACCATCTCGACATCGACCTGGACCTGCACGATCACGTGGTGAAGCGCCCGGCCTCCACCTATTTCGTGCGTGCCGAAGGTGACTCGATGCAGGGCGACGGCATTTATGACGGCGACCTGCTGGTGGTGGACCGCAGCCTGGAACCGCTGCCCGGCCGGGTGGTGATCATCGCCGTGGACGGCGAACCCACGGTCAAGCGGCTGGTGCGCCAGGGCGGGCGTACCGTGCTGCTGGCCAGCAACCCGCGCTTTGCGCCGATCCCGCTGGATGGCAGAACGTGCCACGTCTGGGGCGTGGTCACCCATGTGATTCACGCCTTGCCGGGGGGTTGACCATGATCGCGCTGGTGGATGGCGACAGCTTCTACGTGAGCTGCGAACGGGCGTTCAACCCGCGGCTGGAAGGACTGCCGGTCGGTGTGCTGTCGAACAACGACGGCTGCGTGGTGGCGCGCTCCCGCGAGCTCAAGGCGCTGGGGGTGGCCATGGGGGCACCGCTGCACCTGCTGCCGCCGGCCATTCGCCGCCAGGCGGTGCTGCTGTCGAGCAACTACGCCCTCTACGGCGACGTGTCGCGCCGGGTCAATCAGGTGCTGGCGGAGTTCTCCCCGGAGGTGGAGCTCTACTCCATCGACGAAAGCTTCGTGCACTTCGACGGCTTCGACCCCGCCGGGCTGGAGGCCCACTGCCAGCGGCTGCGCCAGACGGTGCGCCGCTGGACCGGCATCCCGGCCGGTGTGGGGGTGGCGCCCACCCGGGTGCTGGCCAAGGTGGCCAACCGCCTGACCAAGCGCGAGCCTGCCTACGAAGGGGTGTGCCTGCTCGAAGCCGACAGCGACGTGACGCGCCGGGTGCTGCAGGCGCTGCCGGTCGGCGACCTCTGGGGCGTGGCTCGGCGCACGGCCGAGCGGCTTGCACTGCTGGACATCACTACCGCCTGGGAGCTGCGGCAGGCCGATCCCAAGCGGATCCGCAGCGCCTTCTCGGTGGTGCTCGAGCGCATCGTCTGGGAGCTGCGCGGCCGACCCGCCATCCGTCTCGAGGACATGACGCTGCCGCGCCAGCGCATCCTGGTATCGCGCTCCTTCGGCAGGCTGACCCGCGACCTGGCCGATCTGCAGGCCGCCACCCGCCAGCATGCCGCACGCGCCGCCGAGAAGCTGCGTCGCCAGGGCAGCCTGGCGCGGGCGGTGCTGGTATTCGTGCGCACCAACCCCCACCGGCTGGGCGACCCGCAGTACACCAACAGCCAGATCGTCGCGCTGCCGGAGCCCAGCGCCGACACGCCCACGCTGCTCGCGGCGGCGCGCCGGGCGCTGGAAACGGTGTTCCTGGAGGAGCATCGCTACCAGAAGTGCGGCGTTATACTGCTGGACCTGGTGGAGGGCGAGCGCTGCCAGGGCTCGCTGCTCGATGAGCCCGGCGATGAGCATAGGCGCGACCGCAGCCGTCGGCTGATGGCCACCCTCGACCGGCTCAACCGCGAGATGGGGCGCGATACCGTGCGCTTCGGCCTGCCGCACAAGGACAATGCCTGGGCCCTGCGCTGTCAGCACCGCACCCAGCGCTACACCACCCGCTGGGATGAGCTGATGAAGGTCAGGTCCTGACCCCCCTCTCTATCTCGCACACCGGGTTCGCTCACCCCGCCGCATGGCGGGGTGCAGCCATGAGTGCCATGCTCTAGGCATTGTTGCTAGCAGGGGAGAAGTCCATGACATTGCCGGTTCGCGGTTATCGTCTGCTGTCGCTGCTGTGTGGCCTCGCGCTGCTGCTGAGCGCGCATGCCGTGAGTGCCCGCGAACTGGCGGCAGAGGTCGACGAGATGGTGGAAGTCGAGGTTGCCACCGTGGGCATCGCCGGCTTCGGTGTGCCAGTGGTGTTGCTGCGCGAGCCCGGTGCGCGCGAGGTGGTGCCGATCTTCGTCGGTTCCAACGAGGCCAGCGCCATTTTGCGCGGCCTGGGCGGTGCACGGGCGCCGCGCCCCATGACCCATGAGCTGTTCGGCGATGTGCTGGGCGGGATCGATGTCACCTTGGTGCGGGTATTCGTCGACGACCTGGTCGACAACACCTTTCTCGGCATGCTGGAGCTGCGCATCGCCGAGCGCGACGAGCCGGTCCGCATCGACAGCCGGCCGAGCGATGCGATCGCCCTGGCGCTGCAGGTCGGGGCCAGCATTCATGTGGCGCCCCAGGTGCTGGCGGCCGCACGCCAGATCGAGTTCGAGGGGCTGGAAGATCAGGTAGTGGCCGCCCTCGGCATCACGGTGGCCCCGGTCAGCGACGACCTGCGTGAAGCGCTGGGCCTGCCCGACCGCGAAGGGGTGCTGGTCAACGATACCCGCGGCCCGGCGCTGAGCGCCGGCCTGGCGCCCGGGGCGCTGCTGCTCGAGGTGAACGGCGAGATCCCCACCACGCCCATGCGCTTCCTCGAGCTGGTGCGGGACACGCCGGTGGGCGAGGAGGCGCAGCTGCGCTACTGGCAGGAAGGCGAGGAGCACACGCTGAGCCTGCCCACCGCCGTGCCGCCCCCGGGGCCGGTGCCGCAGCATCGGCTGCAGTCACCGGGTACCCAGGTGTGAGCCGCCAGCGGCCGCGGCTGCAAGGGCAGCGGCCTGCCTGGATTCAGAAGGCTTCCCATTCCGCCTGGGAGCCGGGCCGAGCGGGCGAGGCGGGCACCTTCCTGCTCGCGGCGGGTAGCGCAGGCAGCTGCCTGGCAGGCGTGGCAGCTGCGGCCCCGCCATTCTCGCGCTCGTCGCCCAGGATGAAAGTGCCGACCAGGTCGCTGAGTTGCTGCGAGTGACGGCGCATCTCGGCGGCCAGGGAGGACGTATGCTGCACCATGGCGGCATTCTGCTGCGTCATGGTGTCCATCTCGGCCACGGCCGTATTGATCTGGCCGATGCCGGCATTCTGTTCACGCGCGCCGGCGCTGATTTCGGCGATCACGTCGCTGACCCGTGCCACGCTGGACACGATCTCCTGCATGGTGGCGCCCGCCCGCTGGACGATCTCGCTGCCGCTGCGAGCGTGGGCCACGGAGGTATCGATCAGCGTTCGGATTTCCTTGGCGGCATCGCCAGAGCGGCTGGCCAGGGTGCGCACCTCCTGCGCCACCACGGCGAAGCCGCGGCCATGTTCGCCGGCCCGAGCGGCTTCCACCGAGGCGTTGAGCGCCAGTATGTTGGTCTGGAAGGCAATGCCGTCGATCAGGCTGACGATCTCGGCGATACGGCTCGATGAGGCGTCAATATCCGCCATGGTGCGCTCTACGCGCTGCATGGCGCTTTCGCCATCACGCGCTACCTGGGTAGTGGCGACGACCAGCTGATTCGCCTGTTGTGCCGATTCAGCGCTGTGATTCACCGTGGCGGTGATCTCCTCCATGGAGGCGGACGTTTCCTGCAGGTTGGCGGCGGCCTGCTCGGTGCGCGTGGCCAGTTCATCGCTGCCCTGGGCAATGTCTTCCGCGGCGAGATGCACGCTGGTAGTGCTGCGGCGCACGTCGCGCAGGGTCTCTTGCATGCGGGTGACGAAGGCATTGAACTGGGTGGCCAGCTCGCCGATCTCGTCCTGGGTTTCGGCGTTAAGGCGGCGGGTGAGGTCGCCCTGGCCCTGGGCGATGTCGCGCATGGCATCTGCGGTGCGACGTATGGGGCGAATCGTGCGGCGCACGAGCCATACCGAGGCGGCCGCCACCACAGCGAACAGCGCCAGCCCGGTCAGGATTGACGACAGAATGGCGCTGCGCAGCACGCTGGCGGCTTGGAGGTCGGCCTTGGCCATGGCGGCATCGATATCGGTGATATAGACCCCCGCGCCCAGCATCCAGCCCAGCTCGGGAACGGTGTCGACGAACGAATACTTGGGCTCCACGTCGTTGGTGCCGGGGTATTCCCATGGGTACTGATAAAAGCCGCCCCCCTGCTGCGCCAGCGAGATCATGTCGCGGATGATGAAGGCGCCATCGGGGGCGCGCAGGTTGCTGAGGTCGGTGCCCTCGCGTTCCCGACTGTAGGGCAGCACAATATTGGTACCGTCGTACTGGTAGGCAAAGATGTAGTTATCGCCTTCGAAGCGAATCGCACGGAGGATCTCGGCGGCTTGCTCGCGCCGCTGTGCCTCGCTGAGGCCGCGATTCTGCAGCACGGGCTGGATGGCCGTGCGGGCACTTTCGACGACGTCGCGAACCCCGGCCTGGCGCGTTTCGATCAGCATGGCACGCTGCATGGCCAGGGCATCCTGGTTGCCCACGATGCGGTCGCGGGCATCCAGCGTGACAAGCACGAGGGTCGTCACCAGCAGGGGAAGCAGCACCAGGGCCAGGAGCTTGCTTTGAAGCCCGAAGGCGCGCCTGGAGCCGCTTAAGGAATCTGTCATTATCCGAATCTCGTCGTGCGTTCCATGGAAGATTTTTCCAATATCGACGGTTCGGTAGGGAACTTTAGCCTCGGATGCGGCTGGTGCCGTGTCGAGAAGCGCTCAGCGCTCAGCGCTCAGCGCGCTTCGCGCAGGCGCGTCAGGCCTTCCTGCGCGGTGGAGGCCACCAGCCGCCCGCTGCGGTCGTAGATGCTGCCGCGGGTGAAGCCGCGGGCCCCGCCGGCCCAGGGGCTGTCCATGTCGTAGAGCAGCCAGTCGTTGACCTTGACGTCGTGGTGGAACCACAGCGCATGGTCGAGGCTGGCGATCTGCAGCTTGGGGTCGCGGAAGGTGATGCCGTGGGGCACCAGCGCCGTGGTCAGCAGGTTGAAGTCGGAGCTGTAGGTCAGCAGGTAGCGGTGCAGGGCCGGGTCGTCGGGCAGCTCGCCGGTCAGGCGGAACCACAGCCGCTTGCGCGAAGGCTGGCCGGGTTCGGCGTCATCGCCCAGGTGCAGGAATTCGATGGGGTGGCCGGGGAAGCGCTCCAGGCGGGCATCGGGCTGGTGAGCCAGCGCTTCGGGCGAGGCGAGTTCCGGCATCGCCATCTGGTGGGCCAGGCTCTCTTCGCGGCCATGGAAGGAGGCGCTGCAGAAGAAAATCGGCCGGCCTTTCTGAATGGCGGTGACGCGCCGGGTGGTGAAGCTGCCGCCGTCGCGCACGGCATCGACCTGATAGACTACCGGGCGATGCGGGTCGCCGGGACGCAGGAAGTAGCCGTGCAGCGAATGGGCCTGGCGGCTGGGGTCCACGGTGTGAGTGGCGGCCGAGAGCGCCTGGCCGAGCACCTGGCCACCGAACAGCTGCGGCAGACCCAGGTCCTGGCTGCGGCCACGGAACAGGTTCTCTTCGATTTCTTCCAGGCCGAGCAGGTTGACCAGCGCATTCAGGGCATCGGACATGAGGCTTCCTCGGGGCGTCTCATACGGTTGTTTCAGCAAGGATAACGGAGTCGGCGCCGATGCGCAGTGACGAATTCTACATGCATCGGGCGCTGGACCAGGCCCGCGAGGGGCTGGCAGCCGGCGAGGTGCCGGTGGGCGCGGTGGTGGTGGATGCGGCAGGCGAGATCATCGGGGCGGGCTACAATGCGCCGATCTCGGGGCATGATCCCAGCGCCCATGCCGAGATCCGCGCGCTGCGCGCCGCCGCCGAGCGGCTCGGCAACTACCGCCTCGACGGCTGCACGCTCTACGTCACCCTGGAGCCTTGCCTGATGTGCACCGGGGCGATCATTCATGCGCGCATCGCCCGCTTGGTCTACGGTGCCGCCGAGCCGCGCACCGGCATGGTGGAGTCGAAGGCCAACCTGTTCGCCCAGCCTTGGCACAATCACCGGGTCGTGGTGGAAGGCGGTGTGCTCGCCGTGCGCGCCTCGCGGCTGCTCAAGGCGTTCTTCGAAGCGCGCCGCCAGGTCGACGCGACGGCGTCAGGCGCGCTCGATGACGGCTAGGGCCGGCGCGGCCTTGACCCGGTTGCGCCCTTCGGCCTTGGCGCGATAGAGCGCCTCGTCGGCCGCCTGCATGAGCGTGGCGACATCCAGTGCCCCCTTCTCCAGCGTGACCACGCCGACGCTGACCGTCAGGGTGCTGCCATCATGTTGTGACAGCGCGGCGTCCTGCACGCTGCGGCGCAGCGTCTCGGCGATCTCCACGGCCTGGCTCCCGCCTGCCTGAGGCAGGCAAGCGACGAATTCCTCCCCGCCGTAGCGGGCGAACAGTCCGCCGTGTTGCTCGATCACTTTGCGACCGATGTCACCCAACTGGGTCAGGTAGCGGTCGCCGACCAGGTGGCCCTGGTGGTCGTTGACCCGCTTGAAATGGTCGATGTCGCAGATCAGTACGCTCAGCGGGCGCTGTGCGGCGTTGGCCTGCAGGGTTTCCATGAACAGCCGTCGGTTGGGCAGCCGGGTCAGCTCGTCGTGGCGGGCCAGCCATTCAATTTCCTGCTGGAGCTGGCTGCGCACGCGGATCTCGCGGCGCAGTTCGGTGTTGGCGGCATGCACCCGCCGGTGCTGACGGGCCAGGCGCGTGTAGCCGTGCAGCACCAGGTAAAGCAGGTAGGCCAGCAGCAGCCCGATGACCAGGCTGATGACCGGGTGGCGGGGCAGCCGCTGCAGCAGGCTGGCGTGGCTGGGCTGCACGCTGAGGGTCAGCGGCTCGCCGGCCACGCCGAGCGGCACCGCGTGATGCCAGGGGCCCAGGCGCCCTTCGGGCAGGCGCTCGGCCAGGTGCTGGTCGCCCTGGCGTAGCACAAGCCCGACATGGCGGCCATCCACTTCCTGAAACAGCGTCTCCGCGAGGATCGGCAGGCTGATGACCATGGCCACGGCGCCCAGGGTGCGCTGCTCGTCCAGCGGTATCGGCAGGTAGTGAATGATGCCCGGCACGCCCTGCAGCAGCGGAATAACGCCCGTGCGGCCGATGCGCTGCTCGACGAGCGCAAGGCTGACCGCCTCGCGGCTGGCGGGCTGGGCATCGAAGAGCCGAGTGCCCTGAATCCGGAGATTGAGCTCGCTGGCCGGGTAGACCCGGGTGAGACGACTGTCGGGATCGACGAAGGCGATATTGAGCAGGAAGCGGAAGTCGCGCGCATAGGGACCAGCCTGGCCGGCCCATTCCGCTTGGGTGGGGGGCGCGTCGAACAGGGTCCAGACGTTGGCGAAGCGCTCCACCGCCGCCAGGTGGTCGTATACCTCGCGGGTGAGTCGGCTGCCCAACTGCTGGGCCTCCGCTTCGACCGCGGTGCGCAGCCCGCGCTCGGTGACGCCTTGCTGGTGATGCCACAGCAGCAGGGTGGCCACGACGAGCGCCAGCGACGGGAACAGGGCGCGGCCGAGCGTGGCGGCGTGGGCACGCCAGCCGGGCTGGGCGGCCAGCCCCTGCCCGACCAGCAGCAGGGCCATGGCCAGCGTGGCCCAGGGGCCGGCGGCCAGGCGTAGCAGTGGCGCCTGGGCGGCAGCGGCGAGCAGACCCTGCAGGCTGACCAGCAGCGCAACCATGACCAGCAGCAGTGGGCCGCCCCGCGCGGCCTGGGAGCGCGTGATGATCAGCGCGCCGAGCAGGAGCAGGGTCAGGGTGGGCAGCAGGCCCGGGCGCCAGGCCTCGAGCGACAGGCTCGTATCCAGGCCGCGGCTCATGGCGTCCCAGCTTGCTGTCGCCACCCAATACTCTGGCAGGGTGTAGCTGAGCAGTGCCAGGCCGAGGGGCAGCAGGGCAGCACTCACCAGTCCCTTGGCCAGCGCTCGTGCGCCCAGCAGCAGCATCAGCTGGGCCAGGATGAGCATGGCCAGCAGGCCGAGGGTGACCAGCTCGTGCATCGGCTGGCCGCCGTGGGAGCCCGGTGCCAGCGGCACGCAGGCCAGGCAGGTGACGAGAAGGGCGCGGCGTTGCATGGTCATGCCCTGTTCCTGCTAGAGAAGGGGAGAAATGATGTCGAACAACGGGGCTTCGTCGGCCTCGCCGTTGGCCATCTCGTTGAGCTGCAGGTACTGCTGCTGGCTGCGATCCACGTAGCTCAGGATCTCATAGTAACGCCGGATGTTGCGCACGTAGATCACCGGCTCGCCGCCGCGGGCGTAGCCGTGGCGGGTCTGGCTGTGCCATTCGCGCTTCTGCAGCAGCGGCAGCGCCTCGCGCACGTCTTCCCAGCGATCGGGGTCGCCGCCCAACTGCTCGGCGATACGCCGGGCGTCGTAGAGATGCCCGAGGCCGACGTTATAGGCGGCCATGGCCATATAGAGCCGGTCATCTCCTGTTATCGACTCCGGCAGCCGATCCTTGAGATGGCGGAGATAGCGCGCCCCGCCGTCGATGCTCTGGGCGGGGTCGAGACGGTCGCTCACACCCATCTCGCCGGCGGTGGGCAGGGTCAGCATCATCAGGCCGCGCACGCCGGTGGGTGAGGTGGCTTCCGGGTCCCAGTGTGACTCCTGGTAGCCGAGGGAGGCCAACAGCTTCCAGTCGAAGCCGGTGTTGCGTGCCGCTTCACGAAACAGCGCGGTATAGGTGGGCAGCCGCGCATGCACGTGGGCGATGAAAACCCGGGCGCCGACGTATTCGAGGTAGTCGTCATGGCCGAAGTGGCGGTCGATGAGCGCATCGAGCCAGCCCTCCTGCCGCAGCTCTTCGAGGAAGCGGTTGGCCGCCTGCTGCAGCGTGAGGCCGCCGTGGGCGGGAAAGGCCCAGGCCATGGAGAGCGGCTGGCCCAGCAAGAAGCCGCGCTCTACGCCGGGGAAGAAGATTCGGTTGATGCGAAACTGATGCTCGAAGACTACCGCCGCATCCAGGTAGCCGTTTTCGACCTGGCTGAGCAATTCTGCCACTTCGACGTCCGAGGATTCCCGCCAGCCCAGCGCCGGGTGCTCGACCTGCAGTTCGCGCAGCACGCGGTCGGCTCCGGAGCCGCGAATGGTGCCGATGGTGAGTCCCGCCAGTCCCTCGATATCGGTGACCGGCGGCAGGCCGCGGCGGTAGACCAGCAGCGGTTGCAGGTCGAGGATCGGGCGGCTGTAGATGAGGCCCGGCTGGGTCAGGTCCAGCGGCAGCGCGGCGGCGGCCAGATCGCCCTCCAGGCGCACCGCGTCCAGTGCGCTCTGGATGTGGTGGCGCGCATCCAGGGTCAGGCTGACGCCGAGGAAGTCGGCGAAGCGGCGCACCAGCTCGTACTCGAAGCCGGTCGGGCCGTGGCGCCCTTCGTAATAGGTGGTCGGCGTATTGCGCGTGTGAATGCTGAGGAAGTCGCGCTCGCGTATTTCGTCCAGCAGGCCGCTGGCTGGCGTGAAGTGGCGATAGGGGGCCAGGCACAGCACGACACCCAGCAGCAGCAGGGCGGCCAGGCGCAGGCGGCTCAGCAGGATAGGACGTTCGGGCTCGGGCATTCAGGCGACGGTCGGCGAAGAGAGCTTCACGATAACGGCACGCGGCACGGCTGTCATCCGCCGCATTTCGTCTGTCCGGCGCTTTCCAGTATCATGGCGCCTTCTATGCCGCCGTGCGGCCCTCCCTCCGCTTGCTTCAGAGGCTTCCAAGACATGCTCGAACTTCGCGGCGCGCCTGCCCTTTCCGCTTTCCGTCACGACAAGCTGCTGGCTGCCCTGCGCGCACGGGTTCCCGAGGTCGAGTCCCTGCACGCTTCCTACGTGCATTTCGTGGATCACGACGGTGAGCTATCCGACGATGAACGGAGTCTGCTCGATCAGTTGCTCGACTATGGCATCAAAGACGGTGGCGACCAGGGCGAGGCCGACGGCCAGCTGTTTCTGGTGGTGCCGCGTATCGGTACCCAGTCGCCGTGGTCGTCCAAGGCTACCGACATCGCCCGCAACTGCGGCCTGGCGCGGGTGCGCCGCCTCGAGCGGGGCGTCGCCTATCGCGTGGCGCTCAGGGCGCCGATGTCCGAAGCGGCCTTCATGGCGATTCGCGAGACCCTGCACGACCGCATGACCGAGAGCGTGCTGGTCAATGCCTCCGATGCCGCCCGGCTGTTCGCGCATCACGAGCCGGCCCCGCTGGGGCGGGTGGACATTCTCGAGGGCGGCCGGGCGGCGCTGGAGCAGGCCAACGTCGCGCTGGGCCTGGCCCTGGCCGAGGACGAGATCGACTATCTCGTCGAGGCGTTCCGCGAGCTTGCGCGCAACCCCACCGACGTTGAACTGATGATGTTCGCCCAGGCCAACTCCGAGCACTGCCGACACAAGATCTTCAACGCCGACTGGGTGATCGACGGCGAGGCCCAGAGCCATTCGCTGTTCAAGATGATCAAGAACACCTACCAGGCTTCGCCCGGCGACATCCTTTCCGCCTACAGCGACAACGCCGCGGTGATCAAGGGCAGCGAGGCGGGGCGCTTCTTCGCCGCGCCGTTGACCGGCAAGGCCGCCGAGCGTGCCGTGTACGGCACGCACCGCGAGCCGATCCATATCCTGATGAAGGTGGAGACTCACAACCATCCCACCGCCATCGCGCCCTATCCGGGGGCGGCCACCGGCGCCGGCGGCGAGATCCGCGACGAAGGGGCCACGGGCATCGGCTCCAAGCCCAAGGCGGGCCTCACCGGCTTCACTGTCTCCAACCTGCGTATTCCCGAGTTCGTCCAGCCCTGGGAAGCCTTCGACTACGGCAAGCCCGAGCGCATGCAGTCGGCGCTGGCCATCATGCTCGAAGGACCCATCGGCGGGGCCTCGTTCAACAACGAGTTCGGCCGCCCCAACCTGACCGGCTACTTCCGTACCTATGAGCAGGACACCCTGAGTGCCGGCGGCATCGAGCGGCGCGGTTATCACAAGCCGATCATGATCGCTGGCGGCTACGGCAACATTCGCGAGGGCCACGTCCAGAAAGGCGAGATTCCGGTCGGCGGCAAGCTGATCGTGCTGGGCGGCCCGGCCATGCTGATCGGTCTGGGCGGTGGCGCCGCCTCGTCGATGGCCTCCGGCGCCTCCAGCGCCGATCTCGACTTCGCCTCGGTGCAACGCGACAACGCCGAGATCGAACGCCGTGCCCAGGAAGTGATCGACCGCTGCTGGGCGCTGGGCGAGGCCAATCCCATCCGCTTCATTCACGACGTCGGTGCCGGCGGGCTCTCCAATGCCCTGCCGGAGCTGGTCAAGGACGGCGGCCGTGGCGGCCTGTTCGATCTGCGTGCGGTGCCCAACGCCGAGCCGGGCATGAGCCCGCTGGAGATCTGGTGCAACGAGGCCCAGGAGCGCTACGTGCTGGCGGTAGCACCCGAGGACCTCGATACCTTCGATGCGCTGTGCAGGCGCGAACGCTGCCCCTACGCCGTAGTCGGCGAGGCCACCGAGGCCCATCACCTCGAGGTGCGCGACGGCCACTTCGAGGCCCAGTCCATGGCCAGCCAGCCGGTCGATCTGCCGATGAGCGTGCTGTTCGGCAAGCCACCCAAGATGCAGCGCGAGTTCCGGCGCGAGTCGCTGGAGCTGCCCGGCGTGATGCTCGACAACCTCGATCTGCGCGAGGCCATGGATCGCGTGCTGCGGCTGCCCACGGTAGCCTCCAAGAGCTTCTTGATCACCATCGGCGATCGCTCCATCACCGGTATGGTGGCCCGCGACCAGATGGTCGGCCCGTGGCAGGTGCCGGTGGCCGACGTCGCCGTGACCACGGCGAGCTACGACACCCATGCCGGCGAGGCGATGGCCATGGGCGAGCGTCCGCCGGTGGCGCTGATCGACCCCGCGGCCAGCGCCCGTCTGGCGGTGGCCGAGACCATCACCAACCTGGCGGCCGCGCCGATCGCCAAGCTGTCCGACATCAAGCTCTCCGCCAACTGGATGAGCGCCGCCGACCATGTCGGCGAGAACCAGGCGCTGTTCGATGCCGTGCATGCGGTGGGCATGGCGCTGTGCCCGCAGCTCGGCATCGCCATTCCGGTGGGCAAGGACTCCATGTCCATGCGCACCGCCTGGCAGGCCGAGAACGACAAGGGCGAAAGTGAAGAGAAGAGCGTCACCGCGCCGCTGTCGCTGGTGGTCACCGGCTTCGCCCCGGTCACCGATGCGCTGAAGACCCTGACCCCGCAGATCAACCTGGAGCAGGACGAGTCCGATCTGATTCTGATCGATCTGGGGGGTGGCAAGAACCGTCTGGGCGGCTCGGCGCTGGCGCAGGTCTACGGCCAGCTCGGCAACGAGTGCCCCGACCTCGACGATCCCGAGGATCTCAAGGCATTCTTCGCCGTGATCCAGGGGCTCAACGCCGACGGCAAGCTGCTGGCCTATCACGACCGCAGCGACGGCGGTCTGCTGGTCACGCTGCTGGAGATGGCCTTTGCCGCCCATGCCGGCCTCGAGATCAAGCTCGACTGGCTGATCGACGAGCCGACCCAGGCGGTGGATGCGCTGTTCGCCGAGGAGCTTGGTGCGGTGATTCAGGTCAACCGCCAGTACACCGAGGAGGTGCTGGCCCAGTTCGCTGCCGCGGGTATCGAGACCTGTGGCGTCATCGCCCGGCCGCGCTATGACGACCAGGTGCGCGTGACCCTGTTCGAGGAGCCGCTGCTCGAGACCACCCGGCTGCTGGCCCAACGCACCTGGGCCGAGACCAGCTATCGCCTGCAGGCGCTGCGCGACAACCCCGACTGCGCCAAGAGCGAGTTCGACGGCCTGCTCGACGGTCGCGACCCGGGCCTCTCCGCGAGCCCCACCTTCGATGTCAACGAGGACATCGCGGCGCCGTTCGTCAACACGTCACGCCCGGCGGTGGCCATCCTGCGCGAGCAGGGGGTCAATGGACACCTGGAGATGGCCTGGGCTTTCCACCATGCCGGCTTCGAGGCGGTGGACGTGCACATGAGCGACATTCTCGCCGGGCGTGTCGATCTTGCCTCGTTCAAGGGGCTCGTCGCCTGCGGCGGCTTCTCCTATGGCGACGTGTTGGGCGCTGGCGGCGGCTGGGCCAAATCGGTGCTGTTCAACCCGCGGGCGCGGGAGCAGTTCGCGGCGTTCTTCGAGCGCGACGACAGCTTCGGCCTCGGCGTGTGCAACGGCTGCCAGATGTTCTCCCAGCTGAAGGAGCTGATTCCCGGCGCCGACAGCTGGCCGCGCTTCGTACGTAATGAGTCCGAGCAGTTCGAGGCCCGGGTGGCGCTGGTGCAGGTGGAGCAGAGCCCGTCGATCCTGCTTGCCGGTATGGAAGGCTCGCGGCTGCCGATCGCCGTGGCGCACGGTGAAGGGCGCGCCGAGTTCCGCGACAGCGCTCACCTGCGCAGCATGCAGGGCAGCGCCCAGGTCGCCCTGCGCTACGTCGACAACTACGGCCAGGTCACCACCCACTACCCGTCCAACCCCAACGGCTCGCCTTCCGGCATTACCGGGCTGACCACGCCGGATGGCCGGGTGACCATCATGATGCCGCACCCCGAGCGGGTGGTACGGGCGGTCACCAACTCCTGGCGGCCCGCGGAGTGGACCCGCGACGGCGCCTGGATGCGGCTGTTCCGCAATGCCAGGGTATGGCTGGGCTGAGGCAGTCGATGCAGCAAGGACACGAGGCGACCCGCGGGTCGCCTCGTCGTTGAAGTTGCCGACCGTACGTCGGCGGATGGCTCAGGCGCGTTGCGCCATCGGCTCCAGCTCGATGCGTGAGGCGAGGAATTCTTCCAGCAGCGCATGCTCGCGGCGTTTCTGCTTGAGAATCGCCGTCAGCGCAGGGTAGAACGCCGCAACGCTGCTGGTGTCGCGCAGATGGCGATAAAAGCGCACCGAATAGTCGGCGTCGATCACGCTCTGCATGATGGCCTCAAGCGCCATGGTGGGGTTGGCCATGAACAGCAGCGGCGAGGCGGTAGCCGGCGCGCCATGGTCACGAAAGTCGGTGGGCGGGAGTCCCAGCTGCCGAACCAGGCGCCGCTGCTCCTCCAGGCAGGCTTCACACTGGATGCCCAGCGACGCCATCAGGTGGCTGACGGCGGTATCGTAGGGCAGGAAGCTGAACGCAAGGCGACGATAGCGGGTCAATTCTGCCCGCTCATGGGCCTCCGCCAGGTTGAGCTGTTCGGTGGGAGTCAACACAAGCCGAGTTGTCTTTGTTTGAATTTCTGGCATGGCAGTGTCCTCGAAACGGGCTTCACAGACGCTACCTGAGCATCCTGCGAAAGCGCTTGTCCTTTTTACATGATCTTCGTCAAGTCAAAGGGCATTCTTGATTGATAGACCAGTGATTCCATTCGCTAAGCATGACGAATTCCATTCCCGTCATCCCCCTGGCCCTGAGCGGGTAAGGAATTCGTCTGACACGGCTCTGAAGCTTCACTATAGCCAAAGCGCAGGGGAAAACCTGGAAAGAAATAAAACAGATGTTTGACAATTGTCACGCCGCGGCCAGACTGGCTGGATCCACTCCGTCGAGGTGCTTGCATGACACAGTCATCTTTCCATGAACGTGTGACGCTTTCCTTTCACCGGCACGTGGCCGAGGTCGCCCTCGCCCGGCCCCGCGAACATAATGGCCTCGACTGGGCGATGATCGACGGCCTGCTGGCCGCCCAGCGGCACCTGTGCGAGCTTGAGGACCTGCGCGCGGTGGTGCTCAGGGGGGAGGGCGAGAGCTTCTGCGCCGGGCTCGACATGGCGGCGGTCATGTCGCGGCCCGAGCGGCTTCCCGCGCTGTTGGCACCCGACGAGCAAGGCATCAATCCGGTGCAGCGTCTGGCGTTGGGCTGGCGCGATGCCGGCGTGCCGGTGATCGCCGCGCTGCACGGGCACGTCTACGGCGGCGGGCTGCAGATCGCCCTGGGGGCGGATATTCGCGTGGTGCATCCCGAGGCTCGGCTGGCGGTGCTCGAGATCGTCTGGGGCATCATTCCCGACATGGGCATCAGCGTGACGGGGGAGGCGGTTCGCAGCGACGTGCTGCGCGAGCTGACCTGGACCGGGCGTAAGGTCGACGGGCATGAGGCGGTGAGCCTGGGGCTCGCCACGCGCCTGGCCGACGATCCGCTGGCCGTGGCCCGCGACATTGCCGCGGCGGTGGCGACGCGCTCGCCCCGGGCGGTGGCGGCGTCACGCGAGCTGTTCACCCGCGCCCCCGGCATGTCAGAGCGCGAGCGGCTGGCGCTGGAGGCCAGCCTGCAACGCAGCCTGCTGGGCAGCGAGCAGCAGCAGGAGGCGGTGGCGGCACGCCTGGCCGGGCGCGAGCCGCGCTTTACCTGAGGCTGCCCGGCCATGACCACCTCGCCCACTCCCGATTTTCGGCCCGCCGCCCCGACGCTGCGCCCCTACCAGCAGGAGGCGGTGCGCCGTGTGGTGGCGCATTTCCGTGGCTCCGATGAGCCTGCGGTGGTGGTGTTGCCCACCGGCAGCGGCAAGTCGCTGGTCATCGCCGAACTGGCGCGCCTCGCCCGCGGGCGGGTGCTGGTGCTGGCCCACGTGCGCGAGCTGGTGGAGCAGAACCACGCCAAGTACCTGGCCTACGGCCTCGAAGCGGATATCTTCAGCGCCGGCCTGGGGCGCAAGGAGAGCGCGCGGCAGGTGGTGTTCGGCTCGGTGCAGTCGGTGGTGCGCAACCTGGCGCGCTTCGATGCCTCGGCACAGGCACAAGGCCAGTTCACGCTGCTGGTCATCGACGAGTGCCACCGGGTCGCGCCGGACAAGGACGCCAGCTATCGCCGCGTGATCGAGGCGCTGAGGCGGGCCAATCCGCGGCTCAAGGTGCTGGGCCTGACCGCCACGCCCTATCGCCTGGGCCAGGGCTTCATCTACCACCGCCATTACCACGGCATGGTGCGCGGCGGCGACGACGGCTTCTTTCGCGACTGCGTGTTCGAGCAGCCGCTGCGGCTGATGGTCAAGCAGGGCTACCTGGCCGAGCCTAGGCGCGTGGATGCCGCCGTGGAACGCTACGATTTTTCCGCGCTGGTGCCGGGGGCGGGCGGGCTGTACCGCGAGGAGGAACTCAACCGCGTGGCGGCGGGCAACCGCGCCACGCCGGGTATCGTCGCCGAGATCGCCGAGCGCGCGCGCAGCCGCCAGGGCGTGATGCTGTTCGCCGCCAGCGTGGCTCACGCCGAGGAGGTGCTCGGCTACCTGCCGGCCGCCGAGGCGGCGCTGATCACAGGCGAGACGCCATCGCGCGAGCGTGAGCGCATCATCGCCGCCTTCAAGGCGCGCGAGCTCAAGTATCTGGTCAACGTGGCGGTACTCACCACCGGTTTCGACGCACCTCATGTCGACCTGATCGCGATCCTGCGGCCCACCGAGTCGGTGAGCCTCTATCAGCAGATCGTCGGTCGCGGTCTGCGCCTTGCCTCGGGCAAGCGCGACTGCCTGATCCTCGACTACGCCGGTAACCCCTGGGATCTCTACGCGCCGGAAGTGGGCAGCCCGCGCCCGGCCTCGGACACCGAGCCGGTGCAGGTCGAGTGCCCCGCCTGCGGTCACGCCAACCTGTTCTGGGGCCGCAAGGAGGGCGAGATCGTCATCGAGCACTTCGGCCGCCGCTGTCAGGGGCTTGTCGAAAGCGCCCGAAGCCCCGCTCAAAGCGAAAAAACAGCAACGATGGCGGGTGGCGCTGATGGAGGCCATGGCGCGGCTTCGGGCGCCTGTAAACCGGAGCAGTGCTCGTTTCGCTACCGCTTCAAGGTGTGCGGCGAGTGCGGCGCCGAGAACGACATCGCCGCGCGGCGCTGCCACGGCTGCCAGGTGCTGCTGGTGGATGCCGATGACAAGCTCAAGGAGGCGCTGCGCCTCAGGGATGCCCGGGTGCTGCGGGTGGCCGGCATGCAGCTCGAGGCCACCATCAACGGCCGCGGCCTGCCGCGGCTCAGGGTTACCTACCACGACGAGGACGGCGCTAGCCTGAGCGAGTGGTTTGCCCTGGAGACCCCGGCTCAGCGCGCCGCCTTCAGCGCAGTGTTCCTGCGCCATCATCTGCGCGCGCCGGGTATCCGCTGGCAGCCGGTCAGCGCGGAAGAGGTCATCGCCGAGCGCCGGCGCCTGCGCCACCCCGACTTCGTGGTAGGGCGCAAGGTGGGGCGCCACTGGCAGGTGCGCGAGAAGCTGTTTGACTACACCGGGCGCTATCGCAAGGCCGAGGCGGCGGAGTCGGTGCTGTCGCCGGGCAAGCACTGAGCGAGCGAGGGGCGGTCGCATGGCAGCAGCGCTGTCTCTCAACCTGCCATCTTGCTAGACTGCGCTGTTGATCGTGTTCCCCCGAGAGGCCAGCCCCCGCGTGAGCGAGACGCCCCCCACGGCTGTTGCCGAGCAGCCGGCCGCGAACGACGCCGAGACCCGGTCGGCGGTGCTGGCGCGGCTGTTCGACGAGCCGATCACCGAGCTGCCCGAGGATCTCTACATCCCCCCCGAGGCGCTGCGTATCTTTCTCGAGGCCTTCGAAGGGCCGCTCGACCTGCTGCTTTACCTGATCCGCCGCCAGAACCTCGATATCCTGGCCATCGACGTGGCCGCCATCACCCGCCAGTACATCGAGTACGTCGAACTGATGAAGGCGATGGAGATCGAGCTGGCTGGCGAATACCTGCTGATGGCCGCCATGCTCGCCGAGATCAAATCGCGCACGCTGCTGCCGCGCCCGCCCCGCGAGGCGGGAGAGGACGACGAGGCCGACCCGCGCGCCGAGCTGATCCGGCGGCTGCAGGAGTACGAGCAGCTCAAGAGCGCCGCCGAGGCCCTGGCCGCACTGCCCCGGCTGGGGCGCGACTGGTTCCCGGCGCGGGCGGTGCTGCCGCCGCTGCAGGCGCGGGTGATTCATCCCGATGTGGAGCTGGGTGAGCTGCTGGGGGCCCTGGCCGGCATCCTGCGCCGGGCCGAACTCAATCAGGCCCACCAGATCGGGCGCGAGGTGCTCTCGACCCGCGAGCGCATGCTGGCGATCATGGAGCGGCTCAACCATGAGCACTACACCCCGTTCGAGGCGCTGTTTAGCCTGGAAGAGGGGCGCGCCGGGGTGATCGTCACCTTCATGGCCATTCTCGAGCTGGCCAAGGAGGCGATGATCGAGATCGTGCAGAATGCCCCGCTGTCGCCGATTCACGTGCGCGCCCGGGCGCCGCGCGAGTACACCGAGGAGGCGCCCTTCGAGGGTGAAGGCGACGAGGGCGAGAGCCCATTCGCCGAAGCGGACGAATTGCCGGGAGAGGACGACGGCGCATGACGGCCATGGAACTGCCTGACAGCCTCGATGAGATTCTCGAGGCGGCGCTGCTGGCGGCCGCCGAACCGCTCTCGCTGGAGCGGCTCGAGGCTCTGTTCGACGACCACGAGCGGCCGCGGCGGAGAAACCTGCGCGAAGCGCTGGAGCGGCTGGCCGGACGCCATGATCGCGGTGCGCTGGAGCTGATCGAGACCGCTTCGGGCTACCAGCTGCGCATCCGCCCGCGGCTGTCGCCCTGGGTGTCGCGGCTGTGGGATGAGCGGCCCCAGCGCTATTCTCGAGCGCTGCTCGAGACCCTGGCGCTGATCGCCTACCGCCAGCCGGTGACCCGCGGCGACATCGAGGAAGTACGTGGTGTGGCGGTCAGCAGCTCGATCATGCGCACCCTGGCCGAACGCGGTTGGATTCGCGTGGTCGGACAGCGTGACGTGCCAGGGCGCCCGGCCGTCTACGCCACCACGCGTCAGTTTCTCGACGACTTCGGCCTCAAGACGCTGGACGAGCTGCCGCCGATGCACGAGCTTAGAGGCATGGCGGAGCCGGTGTTCGAGGATGAGGCCGTGCCGCCGCCGAGTGCGCTGCTGGCCCAGGCCGATGCGGGACATGACGCGGAAGAGGGCGACGCGAACGACGAGGATGAGTGGGTCGATGACGACGACACGCTAGCCGACACGACGGCCGGGACGGCCGACGCAGCACACGCCGGGAAGGCGTCCGACCGGCCAGGGCTGAGCTTCGCCGATCTAGAAGCGCGCCTGGCCGAACGTGCCCGCACCAGCGTCGACGATGACGGCGGGGCGGGGGCGGAATTCACCGACGACGAGAAGTCAGAATGACGAGCACTACCGAAAAATTGCAGAAGGTCCTGGCTCGTGCCGGGCTGGGTTCACGCCGCGAGATGGAGGCGGCCATTGAGGCTGGCCGCGTCAAGGTCAACGGCAAGGTGGCCACCCTGGGCGATCGTATCGAGATGCGCGACCGGGTCACCTTCGACGACCGCCCGGTGACCCTGCGCGGCGCCGAGGAGACCCCGCGCCGCGTGATCATGTACAACAAACCGGAAGGCGAGCTGTGCACGCGCAAGGACCCGGAAGGGCGGCGCACCGTGTTCGAACGCCTGCCGCGCCTGAAGGGCGAGCGCTGGATCGCCATCGGCCGCCTGGACATCAACACCAGCGGCTTGCTGCTGTTCACCACCGACGGCGAGCTGGCCAACCGGCTGATGCACCCCTCCACCCAGATCGAGCGTGAGTACGCCGTGCGGGTGATGGGCGAGGTGCGCAAGGAGCACGTCAAGGCCATGGTCGAAGGCGTCATGCTCGAGGACGGCCCGGCGCGCTTCACCGACGTGCAGGAGTTCGGCGGCGAGGGGATCAATACCTGGTTCCATGTGGTGATCATGGAAGGGCGCAACCGCGAGGTGCGCCGGCTGTGGGAGTCCCAGGGGCTCACGGTCAGCCGCCTCAAGCGGGTTCGCTACGGCAATATCTTCCTCGACAAGCGGGCCAAGGCGGGCGAATGGGTCGAGCTGTCCCAGGACGAAATCGATGACCTGGCGCTGGCCGCCGGCCTGGCGCCGCGCAAGGTGCCTGAACTCACACCGGACGAGAAGAACCGCTGGAGCCGCGACAAGCACAAACGTCGCCCGGTGCAGGCGATGCGCAAGCCGAGTGGCGGCAGGGGCCGCTAGGTCTCGCCGATGGCGGTTCGGCTTGGCCTACGCCGAAAGGCGAAAAAAATCCTTGCCAGAAAAGGGTGTGGCCAGTAACATCTGCCCCCGTTCGGAAGGGTCGTTAGCTCAGTTGGTAGAGCAGTTGGCTTTTAACCAATTGGTCGTAGGTTCGAATCCTACACGACCCACCACTCCGAACCTGGATGCTGTTTGCAAGCGTCGGGTCGTTAGCTCAGTTGGTAGAGCAGTTGGCTTTTAACCAATTGGTCGTAGGTTCGAATCCTACACGACCCACCAGATTCCACACCCCGCCTCGAAGAGGCGGGGTGTTTTTGGTCTTGCCGGGCGAAAAGCCAACGGCTCACTTCGGCCTGGCGAGATGAGCAAAGTGCCGGGGGTAGGCAAGGCCCTGCCAATGTGGTTTACAATGGCACGATGGGCCACGGCGAGAGACGCCGATGACCCGCAGGCGTATCGCCCGTGCGGAGTGCACGACACGCGATGCACCCGGCACATGCAGGGGGAGCCCCTGCCAGTCACAGTGGTAGACACGATGACGATCATGACTTCCCAAATCGAGGTGCGTGAGCATCTCGCCCGCGCCTACTGCCCGACCCGCATCCCGGCTGAAGACGAAGCGCGTATCGAAGAGATCAAGCGCTTGCTCGTCCAGCACAATGCGGTGCTGGTGGCGCACTACTACACCGATGACGCGATCCAGCAACTGGCCGAAGAGACCGGCGGCTGCGTGGCCGATTCGCTGGAGATGGCCCGCTTCGGGGCGCGTCACTCGGCCGATACCCTGGTGGTGGCCGGCGTGCGCTTCATGGGCGAGACGGCCAAGATCCTCTCCCCCGAGAAGCGTGTGCTGATGCCTACCCTGGAGGCGACCTGTTCGCTCGACGTGGGCTGCCCGGCCGATGCCTTCAGCGCCTTCTGCGACCAGCATCCCGACCGCACCGTAGTGGTCTATGCCAACACTTCGGCGGCGGTGAAGGCGCGCGCCGACTGGGTGGTAACCTCCTCCATAGCGGTGGATGTCATCGAGCACCTGCAGGCGCGCGGCGAGAAGATCCTGTGGGCACCGGACAAGCACCTGGGCGGCTACATCCAGCAGAAGACCGGGGCCGACATGCTGTTGTGGGATGGCGCCTGCATCGTCCACGAGGAGTTCAAGGCCAAGGGCATCGAGGATCTCAAGGCGATCTACCCCGATGCTGCCGTGCTGGTGCATCCGGAGTCGCCGGCTTCGGTGGTGGCGCTGGCCGATGTGGCCGGCTCGACCTCGCAGCTGATCAAGGCGGCCACGGAGCTGCCCAATGACAAGCTGATCGTGGCCACCGACCGCGGCATCTTTTTCAAGATGCAGCAGATGGTGCCGGGGAAGACGCTGTTCGAGGCCCCTACCGCCGGCAGCGGCGCGACCTGCCGGAGCTGCGCGCACTGCCCGTGGATGGCGATGAACGCGCTGGACAACCTTGCCGGCGCCCTGCGTGAAGGCAGCGGCGAGATCTTCGTCGACGCCGAGCTGCGCCAGAGGGCGCTCAAGCCGCTGGAGCGCATGCTCAACTTCCAGAAGTGAAAGGGGCGGTTACACCGCTGGACTTATGAGCCTCGAGGCCCGCGCACCAGCGCGGGCCTTTGCGTTATCTAAACTTATCCATTGTCTCGCGATAGCCCACAAAGGCCTCGCGCCGCTGCTCGATGCGTGCCGCCGCGTTGGCGTCGCCGCTCTGCTCTGCGACCTGGCGTGCCACGTCGAGCTGGCGAATGGCGCGCTGGATGTCGCCGGTGAGCTGCATGTGCTCGGCGCGCGCCAGGTGGCCCCAGGCTTCGCGGCCGCTGCGCCCGGCGGCTTCAGCCAGCAGGTTGAACACCTGAGGGTCTTCCGGTCGCTGCTCCGCCAGCTCGCGCAGGATCCGGTAGGCCTCGTTGGGGTCGCGCTGCAGCAGCGCTTCGCCCAGAATGCGGGTCGCCGGCATGTAGCCGGGCATCACCCGCAGCAGGCGGCGGCTGCGTTCGATGGCGTCGTCGTAGCGACCGGCGGCGAAGGCTACCTCGGCGGTGCTGGCCCGCAGCAGAGCCAGGTCGGGCATTTCCTGGGCCAGCGCGTCGAGTTCGCGCAGGGCCGTGTCGGTCTGCCCGCGCTGTGCCGCGATCAGCGCGTCGAGGTAGCGCCGCGCCGAGGCGGGGGCTGCGTCCTGCTCCATGCGCGTGGCGGCCTGCTGCGGGTCGCGCTGATGCGTCGTCAGCAGCGCTCTGGCGCGAATCATGGAATAGATGGGCCCGTCATGGCGCGAGGCGACCGGTTCGAGCTGGCTGGCGCGGTCTTCGGCGTCGCTGATGCGCGACTCTGTCAGCGGGTGGGTAAGCAGGAACTCCGGTGGGTTGCCCCCCTGCAGGCTGGCCTGGCGCTGCATGGCGCGGAACATCCGCACCATAGCCTGGGGGTCGAAGCCGGCCTGAGCCATGGTCTGCAGGCCGAGGCGGTCGGCTTCCTGCTCGAAGCGGCGGGAATAGGCCAGCTGATCCTGAATGAAGGCGGCCTGGGAGCCCATGGCGGCGGCGATGCCGGCCTCGCCGCCGCCGCTGGCGGCGATCAGCATGCCGGCCAGCATGGCGGCCATGGCCGGCAGCTGGGTCTGCTCGGCGCGCGCCTGGCCGCGAGCGTAATGGCGCTGGGCGAGGTGGCCGAGCTCATGGGCAAGCACCGAGACGACGGCGTCCTCCTCGTCGGCGAAGGCGAACAGGCCCGCATTGACGCCGATTACCCCGCCCGGCACCGCAAAGGCGTTGAGCGTGCGGCTATCCACTAGGGTCACCACGGTGCGGCTATCGTTGATGCCGCTATGGGGGGCGAGGCGTGACAGCAGGCTCTCGACATACTCCTGGGCGATGGCGTCGTGCCAGATAGGCGCGCGCGCGCGGAACTGTCTGAGCCAGGCGCGGCCCAATCGATACTCCTCGCCGCTCATGGCCTGACTGCTGCCCATCAGACTGGGCAGGCCGTAGTCATCCGCGGCGGCTGCCGGCGCTGGCGCCACGGCAGAGAGGGAGAGCGCCAGCGCCAGGGTGCCGGCGGTGCTCAGGTGGGTCAAGGGCTTGCGCAGCATGTGCCTGTCTCGCTCGAAGAGGCCTTGGGGTTAGCATCCGACATTGATTCGACCTGCAAAGTGCCTTTAAATCTCAAGGGTTTCGTCGTTGTCTGCAAGAGCGCTTCCAGGCGGCAAACCCCTCACGCATTCTCCCGGGAGACAACATGGCTGTGCAACCAGATGACGTACTTGATGCCTGCGGCCTGCCCTGCCCCCTGCCGCTGCTCAAGGCGAAGCAGGCGCTGGCACGGCTCAGTGCCGGCCAGCTGCTCGAGATCATGGCGACCGATGCCGGCTCCTGGCGCGACTTCGAAACCTTTGCCGAGCACAGCACTCACGAGCTGGTAGGGCGCGAGGCGCGAGGCGAGGTCTACCATTACTGGCTTCGCAAGGGCGAGGGGCGCACTACATGACCCTGCGGCAAGTCTTCAAGGGCTGGGTGGATCACTACTTCTCCGATGAGGAGGCGGTGATCCTGCTGGTCGTGCTGATCCTGGGCTTTGCCGCAGTGATCCTGTTCGGCCGCATGCTGGCCCCGTTTCTCACCGCGCTGGTCCTGGCCTTCCTGCTGCAGGGGGCGGTCAATGCATTGACGCGCCGCGGGGTGCCGCATCTGATCGCCGTCACGCTCATCTTCCTCGGCTTTCTTGGTGCACTGCTGGCGCTGGCCTTCATCCTGGTGCCATTGATATGGAACCAGCTGGTGGGGCTGGTGCAGGAGACGCCACGCATGTTCGCCAGCGGCCAACGCTGGCTCGATGACATGCAGGCGCGCTACCCAAACCTTGTCACCCCCGACCAGGTCCAAGAGTGGATCGGCGTGGCCGGGCGCGAGATGACCCAGTTCGGCCAGCGTGCCCTGACCCTGTCGCTGGCCTCGCTGGGCAACGTGCTGTCGCTGATCATCTACCTGGTGCTGGTACCTATCCTGGTGTTCTTCCTGCTCAAGGATCGCGAGCAGCTGGTGAATTTCACGCTGTCTCTGCTACCCCAGCAGCGGACCTTGATGACGCGGATCTGGAAGGAGATGGACGACCAGATCGCCAACTATGTGCGCGGCAAGTTCATCGAAATCATCATCGTCGGCACGGTATCGTTCTTCACCTTTGCCTTCTTCGGCCTGCCCTATTCGGCGCTGCTGGCCGTGCTGGTGGGGTTCTCGGTGCTGGTACCCTACATCGGCGCCGCCGTGGCCACCCTGCCGGTGGCCGCCGTGGCGGGGTTCCATTTCGGCATGAGCGAGCAGTTCCTCTACGTGCTGGTCGCCTACGGCGTGATCCAGGCGCTGGATGGCAACGTGCTGGTGCCGATCCTGTTTTCCGAGGCGGTGAACCTGCACCCGGTGTCGATCATTGTGGCGGTACTGTTCTTCGGCGGGATCTGGGGCTTCTGGGGGATCTTCTTCGCCATTCCGCTGGCGACGCTGCTCAAGGCGCTGGTCTATGCCTGGCCAAGGGGCATGAAGCAGCATCAGGCCGAAGAGGCGCGGATCGCGGAGCCGGCGGGCAAGTGAGGCAGTGCCGGCCGGGCCTGGCGGCTCGGCCGGCCGGTCGCTCAGCTCTCGGCGTGCAGGGCCTGGGCGGCTTTCAGTACTTCCTGGGCGTGGCCGCCGACCTTGACCGCGCGCCATTCACGGGCAAGCCGACCTTCGGTGTCGATCAGGAAGGTGCTGCGTTCGATGCCGAGATGCTCCTTGCCGTACAACTTCTTCAGCTTGATGACGTCGAACAGCTTGCAGACTTCCTCGTCCTTGTCGGAGATGAGTTCGAAGTTGAAGGCCTGCTTGGTCTTGAAGTTCTCCTGGGCCCGCAGGCCGTCGCGGGAAACGCCGATCACCACCGTATTGGCCTCATCGAACGCTTCCTTGCGGTCGCGGAAGTCGCCACCTTCGGTGGTGCAGCCGGGCGTGCTGGCCTTGGGGTAGAAGAAGATCACCACCTGGTGGCCCTTGAGCGCCGACAGGGACAAGGTGGTGGCGCCGGTGGCGGGAGCGGTGAAGTCCGGAACGGACTGGCCGATGGCAAGCGTCATGCAAGACTCCTTGGCGGATGGAAGCCCTTCATTACACGCAGCGCGACAGCCGCTGTCAAAGAGCGCGTCGGCCGTGCTGTACAGGCCTGTGCGGCCTGAGTACCATTTACCCTTTGCTCGTGGCGGCGGCGGCGTACGACGCCCGGGTACGGCCTGAGCAGTCAATGCGTAGAGGAACGAGAGGATGATCACTGGCAGTATCGTCGCCCTGGCGACGCCGATGAAGCCCAATGGCGATATCGACTGGGAGGCGCTGCGCCGCTTGGTGAACTTCCACTTGGAGAACGGCACTGACGGCATCGTGGCGGCCGGCACCACCGGTGAACCCACCACCATGTCGTTCGCCGAACACTTCGACGTGATTCGCGCCGTGGTGGAGGAGGTCAACGGCCGCATTCCGGTCATCGCCGGCACTGGGGCTAACGCCACCTCCGAAGCCGTCGAGCTGGCCCGTTACGCCAGCGAAGTCGGCGCCGATTACTGCCTTTCCGTGTGCCCGTACTACAACAAGCCCACCCAGGAAGGCCTGTATCGCCACTTCAAGGCGGTAGCCGAGGGCAGCCGCCTGCCGGTGATCCTCTACAACGTGCCCGGCCGCACCTGCTCCGATCTCTACAACGAGACCGTGATGCGCCTGGCCGAGGTCGACGGTATCGTTGGGCTCAAGGATGCCACGGGCAACCTGGAGCGGGCCGAGGATCTGATCGCGCGCCTGAAGGGCAGCGACTTCATGCTCTACTCCGGCGACGATGGTACCGCCTGCGAGTACATGCTGATGGGGGGCAACGGTGACATCTCGGTGACCGCCAACGTTGCACCCAAGGCCATGCACGAGCTGTGCGTGGCGGCCGTGGCGGGTGACACCGACCGTGCGCACCAGATCAACACGCGCCTCATGCCCCTGCATACCAATCTGGGCATCGAGTCCAACCCGATTCCGGTCAAGTGGGCGCTGCACCGCATGGGCATGATCGACAAGGGCATTCGCCTGCCGTTGACCTGGCTGTCCGAAAAGTACCATGCAACGGTGGACGAGGCGCTGCAACTGGCCGGCGTGATCGAAGATTGACCGAGAGCGAGCCCCGCTGCCCGATAACCTGACTGCAAGGTGGATGCATGAAGTGTGCGCTGAAATGGATGCCGCTGGTGGCAATCGCTGCCATGGCCACCGCCGGCTGTGCCCGGGACGGCTTCTACGATGACCGCAATATCGACTATCGCGAGGCCCGGCTGAGCACACCCCTGGCCTTGCCCGAAGGCCGCGACATGCAGCGCTACCGCGACATCATGCCGGTGCCGGAGGCCAGCGGCTCGCTGCGCGAGCAGGAGGGCCGCTTCCGTGCGCCGAGCCCCGAGCGCATGGTGGCGGGCGGTGCGGCCGAGCGCGACTACGTCGAGCGGCGTGAGATCGGTAGCGATCGCTGGCTGGTGATCGGCGCCGACCCCGGCATGGTTTGGCCGCAGCTGCAGGACTTCGCCCGCGCCCGCGGGCTGCAGGTGCAATCCAGCGATGATGCCCGCGGCGTGCTGGACACGGCCCAGGGGCGGCTGAGCGTGCGTCAGGGGCTGCGTGCCGGCGACAGCGAGGTGCGCTGCGACCAGAACGGTCGCCCGGTGGCTGCCTGCCTCGATGCGCTGGAGCAGCACTTCAGCGCTCGCAGTGCCACCGCCAGCGCGGCCTCGCTGGCTGGCCAGCGGATGACCAGCGAAGACCGCCTGCGCTTCGAGCAGCTTGCCGGCGGCGACTGGGTAGTGCGCATCCCGCTTGACATCGATCGCGTCTGGGCCGAGCTGAGCCACCAGCTGGAAGCCGATTTTGCCGTCGAGGGCCGCCGCGAGCTGCTTGAGCAGAATCCGCAGCAGCATGACTTCCTGGTCAACTACATGACCGTATCGGAGCGCGGGCGAGGCTTCCTGCAGATCGCCCTCAGCCCCGACGTGCGCCAGATGCCTCAGGAGATTCGCCTGGTGCTTGAAGCCGACGGCAGCGGGCGTACCACGCTGCGGGCCGTCAACGAGAGCGAGCGTCGCTTCGAGGCCGAGGATGCCCGCGAGCTGCTGGAACGGGTAGCGGGCCTGCTGCGCTGATGCAACCACCGCAGCCGGGCAAGGCACCACCCAGCGGGATGGCGCGTCTGCGCTTTGCCTCGCTGGGCAGCGGCAGCAAGGGCAATGCCACCCTGGTCAGCGACGGTGAAACCCAGGTGCTAGTCGACTGCGGTTTTGGCCTGCGCGAGACCGAGCGGCGGTTGGCGCGCCTCGGCGTGCACCCGCGCCAGCTCGATGCCGTGCTGGTCACCCACGAGCACGGCGACCACCTGCGCGGCGTGGGCCCCCTGGCGCGGCGCTATCAGCTTCCGGTCTATCTGACCCCGGGGACCTGGCTCTCGGGCCGGTTGGGCGAGGTGGCACAGCGGCACTGGATCACGCCGCAGTCGCGCTTCGCGGTGAAGAGCCTCACCATCGACCCGGTTACGGTGCCCCACGATGCCCGCGAGCCGGTACAGTTCCGCTTCCGGGCCGGCGACCGCCACCTGGGGGTACTGACGGACCTGGGCCATGTCAGCGAGCATGTGGTCGAGGCGTTTCGCGGCTGTGATGCGCTGATCCTCGAGTGCAATCACGACCGCCATCTGCTCGAGGTCGGCCCTTACCCGCCGCGGCTCAAGCGCCGCGTCGGCGGCAACTGGGGGCACCTTGCCAATGCGCAGGCGGCGACCCTGCTGCGCCGGCTGGGGCTCGACCGCCTGCAGCAGATCGTCTGCTCGCATCTGTCCGAACATAACAACCGCCCCGAGCTCGCTCTCGAGGCCCTGACGCCGCTGCTCGACGGCGATGCGTCTCGTCTGACCGTGGCCGCCCAGGATGATGGGCTGCACTGGCAGGCGGTGAATTGAGTTGCCCCCTTCAGGTCACGCGAATTCCTCTCTGGAGACTCCCATGGAAAAGCGCCAAGAACTCTACGCCGGCAAGGCCAAATCGGTGTACGCCACCGACGATCCCGATCTGCTCGTCCTGCACTTCCGTGACGATACCAGCGCCTTCGACGGCCTGCGCATGGAGTCGCTCGATCGCAAGGGCATGGTCAACAACTGCTTCAACGCCTTCATCATGGAGAAGCTGGCCGCGGCGGGTATCCCCACCCATTTCGAGAAGCGCCTGTCCGCCACCGAGAGCCTGGTCAAGAAGCTCGACATGATTCCGGTCGAGTGCGTAGTGCGCAACCTCGCCGCCGGCGGCCTGGTCAAGCGCCTGGGCGTGGAGGAGGGACGCGAGCTGACGCCGCCGACCTTCGAGCTGTTCCTCAAGAACGACGCCCTGCACGACCCGATGATCAATGAGTCGCTGGCCGAGACCTTCGGCTGGGCCACGCCGGAGCAGCTGGCCGAGATGAAGGCGCTGACCTTCAAGGTCAACGCGGTGCTCAAGCAACTGTTCGCCGATGGCGACCTGCTGCTGGTGGACTACAAGCTCGAGTTCGGCCTGTTCAAGGGCCAGGTCGTGCTCGGCGACGAGTTCTCGCCGGACGGCTGCCGGCTGTGGGATGCCAAGACGCGCGACAAGATGGATAAAGACCGCTTCCGCCAGGGGCTGGGTGGCGTGATCGAGGCCTACGAGGAAGTGGGTCGCCGCATCGGCGTCACCTTCGCCTGACCGCGAGCTGCCGGCGTCGGAGAACCTCAAGGGCCCCGCGGGGCCCTTCGTCGTGTTCGGCGTCAGGCGGGGACGAGGTCGAGCACTTCCAGCAGGGTGGCCTGCGCTTCCTCGCCGGCGCGAAAGTGCACGTCGACGTCACGCAGGCGCACGCCGTAAGTGCGGTTTTCGGCGCCCCTGCGGTAGGCCGGGCGCGGGTCCTGGGCCAGCACCTGGCGAATCAGCTCGCGCAGCGAGTCGGCATCCTGGCGGGCGGCCAGTGCAGCCTCGGCCTCCTTGCTAAAATGTACCGCCAGCCGCGGCGGGGGCGTGGGGGCGAAGCCGGCGCGGGCGTCGGGGCGTGCCTCGGCCCAGGGTAGGTAGGGCTTGATGTCCAGCACCGGGGTGCCGCTGATCAGGTCGCAGCCGATCAGCGTCAGGCGCACGCCGCGCCGCGTATCGATCTCGCCAAGTTCGACCAGCGACAGCCCCAGCCGATTGGGGCGGTGCGTGCTGCGGCTAGCGAACACCCCGACCTTGGCGTTGCCGCCGAGCCGTGGCGGACGCACCAGCGGCGACCAGCGCTCGGGGCTGTGGTGGAACACGAAGGTCAGCCACAGGTGGCTGAAGGCCTCGAGGCCGCGTACCGCCAAGGGGTCGTCGTAAGGGGGGGTGAGCACCAGGGTGGCGCGGGCCGCCGGCGCGAGACCGGGCTGGCGCGGCACGCCGAACTTGTCGGGAAAGTCACTCACGACGTAGCCGATGGGCGGCATCATGTAGTGGCTGGGCGCAGGCGGGGAGGTGGACATGGCCGCGATTATGCCTGCCATTGGCCGCGGCGGCGAGCTTGTGTAATCTGCAGGCGGCTATTTCACTCGAGGGACAGGCAATCGATGAATGCGAAGACGAGGGACGGGGAGTCGTCGACGTCAACCAGCCCGCGGATCATCTACCGCCAGGCGAGGGCGCGGGACGGTGCCGATCAGGCCGAGGTCTATCATCACGCCGTGATGCAGGGTGCGGCCGCGCACTACAGCGTGGAGGAGCGCGAGGCGTGGGCCGCGACGATGCCGCGCGAGGCCAGCGTCTGGGTGGCGCGCCAGGCGCTCTATACCACCCTGGTGGCCACCTGCGATGGGCGCTGCGTGGGGTTTCTCGAGCTCGATGTCCCAGGCGGGCGCATCCATACGCTCTACGTCTGGCCCTCGCTGGCGCGGCGAGGCATTGGCTCGACCCTGCTGGTGCACGCCGAGCGGATGCTGCTGGAACAAGGCCACGGCGTTGCCACCATCAATGCCAGCCGCATGCTGGCGGAGAGCCTGATGCGCCGCGGCTGGCGCGACCAAGGCGTCGAATGGGTGACACGCGACGGGGTAAAGCTCGAGCGTCGGCGCCTGGAGAAGCGCCTCGCTGCCATCGAGACCTGAGCGCGCTCCTCCGTGGCGCGCCATTCGTCTCCTGGCAGGGAGCGCCGCTTCAGGTTTCGCGCAGCTCGATGATGCGCATCGACAGGTCGATCGCCTTGACGTCCTTGGTCAGGGCGCCGCTGGAGATGCAGTCGACGCCGGTTGCGGCGATCTGCCTCAGGGTGGTCTCGTCGACGTTGCCGGAGGCCTCCAGCGTCGCTCGCCCCGCAGTGCGCCTCACCGCCTCACGCATATCGTCCAGCGTGAAGTTGTCGAGCATGATGATGTCGGCCCCTGCCGCCAGCGCCTGGTCGAGCTCGTCGAAGGTTTCCACCTCCACTTCCACCGGCAGGTCGCGGGCGATGCTGCGCGCCTCCTTGACCGCGGCGGCGATACTGCCACAAGCGGCAATGTGATTTTCCTTGATCAGGAAGGCATCGTAGAGGCCGATGCGATGGTTGTGGCCGCCGCCGCAGGTCACCGCGTATTTCTGCGCCAGGCGCAGCCCGGGCAGGGTCTTGCGCGTGTCGAGCAGGCGTACGCCGGTGCCTTCGAGTAGGTCCACGTAGCGGCGGGTGCGGGTGGCGGTGGCGGACAGGGTCTGCAGCAGGTTGAGAGCGGCACGCTCCCCCGTCAGCAAGCTGCGGGCGGGGCCTTCAAGCTCGAGAAAGCACTGGCCGGCGTCGAGGCGGTCGCCATCGGCGGCGCTCCAGCGCAGGGACACGCTGATATCCAGCCGGCGAAAGATCTCCTCTACCCAAGCCACGCCGCACAGGATGGCTGGCTCGCGGGTGATGACCCGGGCCGTGCCCCACTGGCTGGCGGGAATCAGCTGAGCGGTGATGTCGCCGGGGCCGACGTCCTCGGCCAGCAAGTGAGCGGCGGCTTCGCGGATCGCTTCGACAAGGGCGTCCTGATAATGCATGCGGCGGGCCTTTTCATGTTCATGGGGCGTCGGGAGCGTCATTATAGGGAATCCATGTCCGGCACGTCAGGGGAGCGAGATGAGAATCGAGGATGGCTGGCTTGAAGGGGCCCGGCGCGTGCCGTCGCCCAACCAGGACGCACGCCCCGGCGGCGAGGTTTCGGCGGTGGTGTTGCACTCGATCAGCCTGCCGCCCGGTGAGTTCGGCGGGGCGTACATCGAGCGCCTCTTCACCAATTCGCTGGATCCTGCCGCACATCCCTATTTTGCTGATATCGCTCACCTGCGGGTGTCGGCCCACCTTCTCATCCGCCGCAACGGCGAATGCGTACAGTTCGTGCCCTTCGGCCGGCGTGCCTGGCATGCCGGCCGGTCGTGCTGGCTCGACCGAGGACGCCCACGGAGTGCGCTGAACGATTTCACCGTGGGCATCGAGCTCGAGGGTGACGAGGTCCATGCCTATCGCGATGCGCAGTACCGGGCCCTTGCCCTGGCTACCCAGGCGCTGATGGTGAGCTACGCTGAAATCGAGCCCGCGCGTATCACCAGCCATGCCAGGGTGGCGCCACTGCGCAAGAGCGATCCGGGACCCGCGTTTGACTGGGCCTATTTCAGGCAGTGTGTCGACTGCCTGGAACCGAGAAGTAATTGATTTCGCGGCGTTGCGCTTAATCATACGGTAGTTTTATTACATACCCGGCATTTTCGGCTGAAACTATCGCGAAGGCTCGTAACACCCTGTGTTGCAATGCAATATTGGTGTTTTGGAAAAAAATTCCATTCTATTCCGATTGGCAGAAGAGGCGCTTTGCGGTATGTTCTACGCCATTCGTTGTATACGCTTCTGTAAAATGACTACAACAGCCGCGTCGCGGCCTGACATTCCCCTGATCGTCAGCAGTGCGAACCGCCCCGGTACCATCGCCAGGGGCTAGCCTGACATCACATTGTCACTCGGAGAGACGTCTATGAGTCTGGAGGCAAGAGAAGATTTCGATCCGGTCGAAACCACGGAATGGTTGGATTCCCTGGAGTCGGTCCTGGATCGTGAGGGCGAGGAACGCGCCCGGTTCCTGCTGTCACGCCTGGCCGACCGGCTGCGCCGTGACGGCATGCAGGCACCCTTCTCGGTGACCACGCCGCATCGCAACACCATTCCGGTGCACCGCGAGGCGCCGATGCCGGGCGACCTGTTCATGGAGCGTCGTATCCGCTCGCTGATTCGCTACAACGCGATTGCCCAGGTCATCCGCAATAACCGCGCCAACCCCGGGCTCGGCGGCCACATTGCCAGCTTTATGTCCGCCGCCACGCTCTACGACGTCGGCTTCAACCACTTCTTCCGCGCGCCCAACGGCGACTTCGGCGGTGACCTGGTCTACATCCAGGGCCACGTGGCGCCGGGGGTGTATGCCCGGGCCTATCTGGAGGGGCGTCTCACCGAGGCGCAGATGGACAAGTACCGTCAGGAAGTCGATGGCGACGGTCTGTCCTCCTACCCCCATCCGTGGCTGATGCCGGACTTCTGGCAGTTCCCCACCGTCTCCATGGGGCTGGGGCCGATCCAGGCGATCTACCAGGCTCACGTGATGAAGTACCTCGACTCGCGCGAGCTGCGTGATATGCAGGATCGCAAGATCTGGTGCTTCATGGGCGACGGCGAGTGCGACGAGCCGGAATCGCTGGGTGCCATCCATCTGGCCAGCCGCGAGAAGCTCGACAACCTGATTTTCGTCATCAACTGCAACCTGCAGCGCCTCGACGGCCCGGTGCGCGGCAACGGGCGCATCATGGACGAACTCGAAGGCGTCTTCCGCGGTGCCGGCTGGAACGTGCTCAAGGTGGTCTGGGGCCGGCTGTGGGATCCGCTGTTCGAGAAGGACAAGAAGGGCATCCTGCAGAAGCGCATGGACGAGGCGGTGGACGGCGAGTACCAGAACTACAAGGCCATCGACGGCGGCTACACCCGCGAGCACTTCTTCGGCAAGTACCCGGAAACCGCCGAAATGGTCAAGGACATGTCCGATGAGGACATCTGGCGCCTCAACCGGGGCGGCCACGACCCGTTCAAGGTCTACGCGGCCTACCACGAAGCGGTGAACAACGCCAACGGCCGTCCCACCGTGATCCTGGCGCATACCGTCAAGGGCTACGGCATGGGCAGCGGCGAGGGCGAGGCTTCCATGGAAGCTCACCAGGTCAAGACCATGGAGTACGAGGCGCTGCGCAAATTCCGCGACCGCTTCGGCATTCCGCTGACCGACGAGCAGCTCAAGGAGGTGCCGTACTACAAGCCGGAGGACGACTCGCCCGAGCTCAGGTACATGCACCTGCAGCGCGAGCGCCTGGGCGGCTACCTGCCGCAGCGCCGCAGCGACTTCGAGGCGCTGACGATCCCGTCGCTCGAGGACAAGACCTTCGCTACCCAGCTGGCGGGCTCCAAGGGGCGCGAGGTGTCCACCACCATGTCGTTCGTGCGCATCCTCAACGGCCTGGTGAAGGACAAGAAGATCGGCCAGCAGGTGGTGCCGATCGTGCCCGACGAGGCGCGTACCTTCGGCATGGAGGGGATGTTCCGCCAGCTCGGCATCTACACCTCCGAAGGCCAGAAGTACGAGCCCGTCGACAAGGGCCAGATCATGTTCTACCGCGAGGATAAGAAGGGCCAGATCCTCGAGGAGGGCATCACCGAGGCCGGGGCGATGTCGGCGTGGATTGCTGCGGCGACCTCCTACAGCAACCACAACCTGCCGCTGCTGCCGTTCTACATCTACTACTCGATGTTCGGCTTCCAGCGCATCGGCGACCTGGCCTGGGCGGCCGGCGACCTGCAGGCGCGCGGCTTCCTGGTTGGCGGCACCGCCGGGCGTACCACGCTCAACGGCGAGGGGCTGCAGCACCAGGACGGCCACAGCCACCTGCAGGCGGCCACCATTCCCAACTGCCGCAGCTACGACCCCACCTATGGCCATGAGGTCGCGGTGATCGTGCAGGACGGCCTGAAGCGCATGTTTGCCGACAAGGAAAACTGCTTCTACTACCTGACGGTGATGAACGAGAACTACGAGCACCCCGAGCTTGAGAACGTGCCCGTCGACGACATCATCAAGGGCATGTACCTGCTGCGCGAGCACCAGGGCGACAAGGGCCACGTGCAGCTGCTCGGCTCCGGAACCATCCTGCGCGAGGTGGAAGAGGCGGCGCGCATGCTGGCCGACGAGTGGGGCGTGGGCTCCGATGTGTGGAGCGTCACCAGCTTCAACGAGCTGCGTCGGGAGGCGCTGCTGCTCGAGCGCGAGGCGTTCCTGAACGCCGCCGACGAGCCGGTCAAACCGCACGTTACCCGCTGCCTGGAAGGTCGCAAGGGGCCGGTCATCGCCTCCACCGACTACATGCGTCTGTTCGCCGACCAGGTGCGTGCCTGGGTGCCGATGGACTACCACGTGCTCGGCACCGACGGCTACGGCCGCTCCGACACTCGCGAGAAGCTGCGCCATTTCTTCGAGGTCGACCGCTACTTCGTTACCGTCGCCTCGCTCAAGGCGCTGGCCGATCGTGGCGAGCTGGATCGCAAGGTGGTCGCCGAGGCGATCAAGAAGTACGGCATTGATCCCAACAAGCCCAATCCGCTGACGAGCTGATCCGGCGGCCAGGCGGGCTTTGGCCCGCCTGTTCCAGGCACGATTTGGAAGGAGCGCGACCTTGAGTAGCGAAATCATCAAAGTTCCCGATATCGGCGGCAGTGAAGACGTCGAGATCATCGAAATCGCCGTATCCGAAGGGGATGTCATCCAGCCCGAGGACACCCTGATCACGCTGGAGTCCGACAAGGCCAGCATGGACGTGCCGTCGCCCAAGGGCGGTAAGGTGGTGCGCGTGCTGGTGAAAGAGGGCGACACCGTCTCCGAGGGCGACGACATCGTCGAGCTCGAGGTGGAAGGCGGCGGCAGCGGAGACGCCGGTGGCCAGGAGCAGGGCGCCAAGTCCGAGCCCAAGCGCGACGCAGCGCCGCAGAAGGCTGCCGAGCCTGCCGCAGAGAAGCCGGCGGCGAAGAAGGCCAGTGGCGGCGGCAAGCGTACCGTCGAGATCAAGGTGCCCGACCTGGGCGGCTCCGAAAACGTCGAGATTATCGAAGTGGCGGTTGCCGAAGGTGACGAGGTAGCTGAAGAGGACACCCTGATCACGCTGGAGTCGGACAAGGCGTCGATGGATGTGCCGAGCCCTTACGGCGGCAAGCTGGTCACGCTCACCGTCAAGGAGGGCGACACCGTCTCCGAAGGTGACGTGATCGGTACCATGGAGATTGCCGGCGAGGGCGGTGATGAGGCCGATGGCGGCGAGTCCGAGGCCGTCGAGACCACCGCGGAACCTGCCGAGCAGGCCGAAGCGCCGGCCGAGGAGGAAGCGGTGAGCGGCGAGCCCGAGCGCCGCGAGATCCGCGTGCCCGACCTCTCCGGCGCCAGCGACGTGCCGATCATCGAGATCGCCGTTAGCGCCGGCGACGAGATCAACGAAGAAGACCCGCTGATCACCCTGGAGTCCGACAAGGCCTCCATGGACGTGCCGAGCCCCTACAAGGGCAAGCTGATCGAACTCACCGTCAAGGAGGGCGACAGCGTCTCCGAGGGTGACCTGATCGGCTATATCGAGGTGGCCGGAGCCAAGCCGCGGGCGGCCACGCCGAAGTCGAGCCCGGCGCCCAGCGAGCCCTCCGAGAAGCCGGCCTCGCCCACCCAGGCCAAGCCGACCCCGGCCGGCACGCCTAGCCCCGAGGCGCAGATGGCGGCCCACAAGCCGCGCGACGGCAAGCTGGTGCATGCCGGCCCTGCGGTGCGCATGCTGGCGCGCGAGCTCGGCGTCGACCTGGGGCTGGTCAAGCCGAGCGGACCGAAGGACCGCGTGCTGAAGGAAGACGTCCACGCCTACGTCAAGCAGGCGATGGCGGGCAAGGGCCAGGCGGCTGCCGCCGCGCCGGCGGCGGCCGGAGGTGCCGGCATCCCGCCGGTGCCGGACCAGGACTTCAGCCAGTACGGCGAGGTCGAAGAGAAGGCGATGGGACGCCTGCTCAAGATGGGCGCCACCAACCTGCATCGCAGCTGGCTCAACGTACCTCACGTGACCCAGTTCGACGAGGCGGACATTACCGAGCTCGAGGCCTTCCGCAAGTCGATGAAGGCCGAAGCCGAGGCCCAGGGTGCCAAGCTCACGCCGCTGCCGTTCCTGATCAAGGCGTGTGCCTTCGCCCTGCGCAAGTTCCCGCAGTTCAACGTCAGCCTGAAGAGCGACGGCGAGACCATGGTGTGGAAGAAGTATGTCCATATCGGTATCGCGGTCGATACGCCCGATGGCCTGATGGTGCCGGTGATCCGCGATGCCGATAAGAAGTCGCTGATCGAACTGGCCAAGGAGAGCGTGGAGCTGGCCGGCAAGGCGCAGTCGAAGAAGCTCAAGCGCGAGGAGATGACCGGTGGCTGCTTCACCATCTCTAGCCTGGGCTCCATTGGCGGCACCGCCTTCACGCCGATCGTCAACGCGCCGGAGGTCGCCATCCTCGGCGTCTCCAAGGCGCAGATGAAGCCGGTGTGGAACGGCGCTGAGTTCGAGCCGCGCCTGATGATGCCGCTCTGTCTCTCCTATGACCATCGCGCAGTCAACGGTGCCGATGCGGCGCGCTTCACCGCCTTCCTGGCGGCGGCGCTAGGCGATCTACGGCGCTTGCTGATGTGATGCCCGCGTAGCGAGAACGGCGGCGCCTCACGAGGCGCCGCCGTTGTTTTGGTGCCACCGCCAGGTGGGAATACCAAAGTGCAACTAAGCAGCTAACCTTATGAATTTCTTGCGGCTTCAGCAGCAATTGGCGAAGCGGCCGGCGTAGCTGCGGTTGTCTGGCTGCGGTGGCACGGTTATCGTTCACGACAGTCCATTTCTCGGTAAAGATTTTCCACTTTTTAAAGGAGCAGCCAGATGCGTTTGATCCTGTTGGGCGCCCCGGGGGCCGGCAAGGGCACCCAGGCCCAGTTCATCTGCGAACGGTTCAATATCCCGCAGATTTCCACCGGCGACATGCTGCGTGCTGCGGTCAAGGAGGGCAGCGAACTGGGGCTCAAGGTCAAGGAGATCATGACCAGCGGTGGCCTGGTCTCCGATGACCTGATCATTGCCCTGGTCAAGGAGCGCATCAGCCAGCCCGACTGCGAGAACGGCTTCCTGTTCGACGGCTTTCCGCGCACCATTCCCCAGGCCGACGCCATGAAGGAAGCCGGGGTCAAGATCGATCACGTGCTGGAGATCGCCGTGGCCGACGAGGAGATCGTCAAGCGCCTGGCGGGCCGTCGGGTGCACCCGAGTTCTGGTCGCGTCTATCACGTCGAGTACAACCCGCCGAAGGAAGAGGGCAAGGACGACGTCACCGGCGAGCCGCTGATCCAGCGTGATGACGACCGCGAGTCCACCGTGCGCAACCGCCTGGCGGTCTACCACGAGCAGACCGCTCCGCTGGTCGACTACTACCAGCAGTGGGCCGAGGAAGATCCGCAGGCGGCGCCGGCCTACCACCGTGTGGAAGGGGTCGGCAGCGTCGACCAGATCACCGCCCAGGTGATCGAGGCGCTGAAAGGCTGAAGCCTCGCTGACTGGCTGTGCCCGAGTGAACGACGCTGGCCCGCTTTGGCGGGCCAGCGTCGTTTCCGCCATCGTCCCGCGCCCGGCGGCAACGTATAATGTTCGCCCCATTCCCATTCCCGAGCGAAATCCCGCTATGCCGATTCTGCTGGCGCTCGACGCCTCTTCCAGTGCCTGCTCCGCTGCCCTGTTGCTCCAGCGTGAGGGGCACGAGGCCACCCTGGTCTCGCGCTTCGCGCTCACGCCGCGCGAACACACCCGGCGGCTACTGCCGATGGTCGACGAGGTGCTTGCCGAGGCGGGCATCGCGCCGTCGGCGCTGGATGCCGTGGCCTATGGCCGTGGCCCCGGCTCGTTTACCGGGCTGCGTATCGCAGCAGGCACCGCGCAGGGCCTGGCTTACGGCCTGGAGCGGCCCCTGCTGGGGGTGTCGACCCTTGAAGCGCTGGCGCTGGCCGCCCATCGGCGCGACGGCGTCGAGCATGCAGTGACGGCGCTGGATGCGCGCATGGGCGAGATTTACGTGGCCGCCTGGCGCTGCCGTGCGGGTGCCACCGAGGCGCTGCTGGATGAAGCGGTGCTTGCACCGCAGCGTCTTGTGCTGCCGGCGCTGGACGAAACGGCTGACTGGTACGGCATCGGCTCCGGCTGGGCGCTGCGCGATGCGATGCCGGCCGCCGTCCAGGCCGCGGTGACGCGCTTCGACAGCACCGCAGAGCCGGCCGCCGAAGCCATGGTGCTGCTGGCCGCGCGCGATTTTGCGCTGGGCATGCGTCCGGCTCCCCACGAGAGCCAGCCGATCTACCTACGTGACCAGGTCGCATGGCAGAAGGGCGGATGAGCCGCGGCGACCCGAGGGTGTCAGCGGAGCCGGCAGAAAAGCTGGTCCTGCGTCGTGAAGAGGGTGCCCTGGTGCTGATCGGTGACCCGGTTCGCCATGGCAAGCCGCTGCGCGTCGATTTCGCCGAGGGGCGAGCCGCTCACCGGCGCCGCTTCGGCGGCGGCCGCGGCCAGCTCATCGCCCGCGCCTGCGGCCTTGCCGCCGGGGTCACGCCCAGCGTGGTCGACGCCACCGCCGGCCTTGGCCGAGATGCCTTCGTGTTGGCGAGCCTCGGTGCCGAGGTGCTGCTCGTGGAGCGTGTGGCTCAGATCCACGCGCTGCTGGAAGACGGCCTGGCACGTGCCGCCCGCGATGCCGACACGGCCGAGATCGTCGCCCGCATGCACCTGGCACATGGCGACGCCACCCGCGATCTGGCGGCGCTGGTGGCCGCCAGCGGTGTCGCACCCCAGGTGGTGCACCTCGATCCGATGTTCCCCCACCGCGAGAAGTCGGCGCTGGTGAAGAAGGAGATGCGCCTGTTTCGCGAGCTGGCCGGCGACGACGACGACGCGCCGCGGCTGCTGCAAGCGGCGCTCGATGTCGCCACCCACCGCGTGGTGGTAAAGCGTCCGCGCAAGGCGCCGCCCATCGCAGGGCCGGCGCCGCAGCATGTCATCGAAGGCAAGACCAGCCGCTACGACCTCTACGTCCACCGCTCGCTCAAGGCGTGAGATGGAGTTTTCCCGCGCTGCCCGCCGGTTTTACGCCACGCCAAGCGCTCATCGCTAGCCATGGCTGACGAGCTGCAGCCGATGCCTCAGCGCCGGGTCGTACAGCTCGCCGGTGCGCTGTGCGGCGCTGCGCAGCCGCTCGTCGTAGCACAGTACCCCTGCTTCCTCACGGACCCACCCTTCGGCCTCCAGGTTCTGGATCAGGCTGGCGAACAGCGTGCGATCGAAGTACTCCGGCGCATCGCGCCCGGAAAGCAGGGCCAGCCGCTGAGTCAGCTGCTGGCTGCGCTCGGCGAGCGCCTCGCGATCGAGCGTGCCGGAAGGCTCGCCGAGCAGCAGGCTCAGTAGCAGGTAGCCGCGCTCGAGCGAGGGCTGCATCAGCCGCCCGAGCAGGCGCAGCTGCTCGCCAGCCTCGAGCGACCGGGAGCGCTGCCAGCCGCCCTCGCAGGGGACCAGTAGCCCTTGACTGCACAGGGCATCCAGCATGCTGGGCAGCCCCTGGTGCAGGTCGTCCGGCCCCAGGAAAAGCTCACGGGCCAGGATTGGCCAGGGCGGGGCAAGTCGGGCCAGCAGGCCTTCCAGGTCCTGCATCGGCGTGTGGCGAAACGCGAAGGCGCTCAGGCTCGCCAGGGCGAAGAGGTGCAGCACATTGTTGCGATACCACACCAGCAGGTTGGCCTGGTCGGGGGTAGCCACCAAGATATCGCCCAGCGCATGCGGGCGACGCTCGATCATGCCCAGCGAGACCACTTGGGCGATCCAGTCGTCGGGTTCACCGCTTGGCAGGCTGTAGTCGCGTCCGCCGGGGCAGTGGCGCTGCAGTGCGCTTAGCAGCGCGAGCTGGCGCGCCATCAGGCTGGCTTCGATGGCGCGGTGGGGCGTGGCCAGTAGCACCAGGGCCACCAGGTTGACCGGGTTGAGGGCCGCCGCGGCGTTGATGCGCCGGGCCAGCTCGTCACCGAGGCGAGGCACGGCCTGACTGAGCCAGGCCGGCTTCGGCGAGACCTCGTCGCGCCAGCCGGGAGCGCCCGCATCGAGCCAGGGCCCGAGCGCCAGCGGTTCACCCACGTTGACCGTCACCTTGCCGAACGGCTGGCGCAGCTGGCCGAGCACGCGCAGCAGCCCCCAGGGCGTTTCCTTGGGTTTCTTGCCGCCACGCAGCTCGCGCTGATAGCTTCCGCCTTCGATGATCTTCTCGTAGCCGATATAGACCGGGATGAAGGCGAACCGCGAGGCATCGCTGCAACGAGCGAACGAGCGCAGGGTCATCGCCAGCATGCCGGGGCGCGGCGCCAGCATCCTGCCGCTGCGCGAGCGACCCCCCTCCATGAAGTACTCCAGCGGATGGCCATGGGCCAGCAGCCGGTGCAGGTATTCGTGGAACACGGCGGCATAGAGCGGCTTGTCGCGAAAGCTGCGGCGCATGAAGAAGGCGCCGCAGCGGCGCAGCAACGGGCCGATCATCGGCATGTTCAGGTTGCGCCCGGCGGCGATGTGCGGCGGCATCAGGCCGTCGCGATAGAGCACGTAGGAGAGCAGCAGGTAGTCGATGTGGCTGCGATGGCAGGGCACGTAGACCAGCGTATGGTCGCCGGCCAGTGCCTTCACCCGGTCGAGCCCGTGCACCTCGACGCCGTCGTAGAGCCGGTTCCACAGGCGCCGCAGCAGGCCGTCCATGAAGCGCAGCACCGGGTACGACATGCTGGAGGCGATCTCGTGGCCGTAACGCAGGGCGCGGCGCTGTAGCCGGGCGGGGGAACGTTTTTCGGTCGACGCCAGGGTATCGATGACCTCGCGAACCTCGGGGCTCTTGGCCACGCCTTCGATCAGCGTACGGCGATGCGAGAGATCCGGGCCCAGCACGCGTGTGCGCATGCGGCGAAAGTGAACCCGCAGCAGGCGTGCACACTTGCGGTTGGCCAGCGCGGCGCCGCGGGCGTCGAGCAGGTTGCTGAGCTTCAGCGGCGCACCGAACTGCACCTCCACGCTGCGGGTGTGCAGCAGGATCGACAGCGCCCGCCGCAGCCTGCCGGTGAGCTGCCAGCTGTCGGCCGCCAGCAGGTGCCAGAGGCCGAAGCGCTTGCCGGGCGCGCGGCCCCAGAAGATGCTCACGGGCACCAGCTGGAGGTCTGTCCCGGGGTGCTGCGCCACCTGGTCGAGCGCCTCCTGAAAGGGCGCCTGTAGGCCGCTGCCGCGCCGCCACAGTCGGCGCTGCGGTGCCGGCAGCGCCAGGCAGGCGGGCAGGGCGACCTCCCCGATCAGGTGGCGGCCGCGGGCGGGAGGCAGGCCATGGCGTTCGCACAGGGTCTCCAGCAGCAGCGTGTCGGAGAGCGCGACATGGGGCAGGACGTACACGACGGGAAGCGAGGGGTCCAGCGGCAGCGCCTGCGGCGCGGGTTCGATGTGCCGGGCCTCGACCCAGGCTTTGATCAGGCGGCGCAACGGGGTGCGAAGGAAAGTGCCAGCTACCATTCCACGGCCTCGGCTTGGGGCGAAAAGCCAGTATAGACGCCTCGCCGGGGCCGGGTCAGGTGCTTTCCCTCGACACGCAAACGTGCGTCAATCACGGCTCGGATGAGGGGGGCAGGCCATGCATGGCGTGTGGCGGGATGGTAATCGGTTTGAACTCTTGGCGGAGTCGGCGCGTTTCCTGCCGGCGATGTTTGCAGCCATCGAACGGGCGCAGCACTCGATCCTGATCGAGCTCTACCTGATGGAGTCCGGGCAGCTGGCTTCGGTGCTGATCGACTCGCTCACGCATGCCGCCGAGCGCGGCGTGAAGGTGGCGCTGATGCTGGACGGCTATGGCGCCATGGGGCTGGCGGGAGAGGACCGGCGGCGGCTGGAAGAAGCGGGAGTGGCGCTTAGGTTCTTCAATCCGCTGGGCTTTCACTCGCTGGCGCTCAACCTCACCCGCGATCATCGCAAGCTGATGGTGATCGATGGCCAGGTGGCCTTCACCGGTGGCTTCGGGGCGGTCGACGAGTTTCTCGATGCCTGGTACGAGGTAGCGGTGCGCATCGAGGGGCCGGTAGTGGCCGACTGGGTGCGCTTGTTCTCGCGACTATGGGACTCCCCGCTGACGCGCGGCGGCGGCGACCCCGGCCTGGTGCGCGATCTGGGCCTGGCCTATACCCTGCGCGAGGATTACCGCGGCATGCGTGGCCGCGTGGTGTGGGGGCAGGGCTATCGCTACCAGGCCATTCGCCACTCCCTCTATGCGCGGGTCTCGGCATCGCAGCGGCGTATCTGGCTGTGCACGCCCTATTTCGTACCCACTTTCAGCCTGCGGCTGCGCCTGGTGCGTGCCGCACGGCGTGGTGTTGATGTGCGCCTGCTGCTGCCCGGCGTCGACCACGACCATCCCTGGGTGCGCTACGCCGGCCAGCGTTTCTATCGCCGCATGCTGCGTGCCGGAGTGCGCATCTACGAGTTCCAGCCCACCTTCATCCACGCCAAGTTCTCGCTGGTCGACCAGTGGTCGAGCGTCGGCTCGTGCAACTTCGACCACTGGAGCCTGCACTGGAACCTGGAAGCCAACCAGGAAGTGGAGGATGCCCGCTTCGCCGGGGAGGTGGCGGCGCTGTTCGAGCGCAACTTCGCCGCCAGCCGCGAGATCACCTATCAGATCTGGCTGCAGCGACCCCGCTGGCAGCGCTTCAAGGAGTGGATCTTCGGCACCTTCGACGCCTGGCTGACGCGGCTGCGGTAATCGGCTATCGCTTGCCGCCCGGCTTGCCCTTGCCAGAGCCCTTGCCAGAGCCGCGGCCTGCCGGCTTCTTCTTACGCGGCATGGGCTTGGGCGTTTCTGGGGGTACGCGATAGTGCAGGTAGAGGTCTAGCACCAGGTCGGGCAGCTGGGCCACCAGCGACTCCAGGCGAGCCCCGTCCGCTACCATCTCGGCCATGTCGGGCTCGTCATCGAACAGCCCCGACAGCGCCATGAACGGCAGTAGCAGCGTGGCCACCGTCTCCTCGTCCTGGGCGAACCAGGCGTCTTCATCGAGGAACACGCCCTCCATGAAGCCCGCGCACCAGTCGCCGACCGGGGTCTCCTCTGCGGGCAGGCCTTCCAGGGTCAGGTCGAAGGGCAGCTCGGGCAGCCCGCCCTGCTCCAGGGTGTCGATGGCATTGACACGCAGTTTCTCAAGCAGGCCGAGGATCTCGCCGCGTTCGGCATCGTCGGCGAAAGTCGGCTCGCCGTGGAACAGCTCGGCGACCCAGGTGGCGGCATCGTGCTCCCGCGGGGCCACGGCCAGGGCCACGAGGAAGCCATGGGCCGCGATCAGGTCTAGGGCATCGGGATCGACGCTTTCCGAGTCGAGGAATTCATCGAGGCGCTCGAGCTCTTCGTCCTCGAGCAGGGGCTGGGGCAGGGGCGTGTCGGACATTGGGCCTCTCGCATGGCTTCGTGACATGACTTCGTGGCAAGGCTTCGTGAAGCGGGCGGCGGCCAGCCTGGGCTGGACGTCGCCGGGGCGGGGCGTCATTCTAGCACCCCATGAGACAACCCGCGCTGCCTGATCCTTGCCCACAATGGCTCGCTCGCCTCGACGATGCGGCGCTTCACCAGGCCTTGCTGGACCGCGTGGAGGCCGCCTGGCAGCTGTGCCGCCGCTACCACCCCGGGCTGCCGCGGCCGAAGGTTTGGTGCGACCTGCGCGGCCAGTGTGCCGGCCAGGCCCACTATGGCCGCGGCGGGCTGCGCTTCAACCCGGTGCTGCTGGGCGAGAACCGCCAGGCCTTTCTGGTTGAGGTGGTGCCGCACGAGATGGCCCATTGGCTGGTGCGGCACCTGAGCGACGGCCGCCAGGCCAGGCCTCACGGTCGGGAGTGGCGCACCGTGATGGCCCGCCTGTTCGGCCTCGAACCGCGGGTCACCCACCGCTTCGATACCCGGCGCGCGAGCCCGTCGCCCTTCCGCTACCACTGCGGATGCCAGGCCCATTTCTTCACTTCCCGGCGCCATTCGCTGGCCCGCGGCGGGCGGCGCTACCGCTGCCTGAGCTGCGCTCAGACCTTGGTCTATCAGCCCTTTGTCGACCCGGAGTCGACTTCCAACTCTATGAATTGAAACAGAAATTTCTTGATACCAAGGTCTAAGGGGAAGGCCGCTTCAGGCGGTATATCCTTGCTCATCATCAAGGTGCCGGCGCAGCCAACAATAACGGGCCGGTGAATACACCGAGAGGGTGCATCTCCTGGAAGAGGCTATTCAATGACCGATCAACAGAAACTCTATCCGGTACGCGACGAGGTCGCCGCCAATGCCTGGATCGATCGTGAAAAATATCAGGCCATGTATCGGCAGTCCGTGGACGACCCCGAGGGCTTCTGGGCCGAGCAGGCCAAGCGCGTCGACTGGATCAAGGCACCCACCAAGATCAAGCACACCTCCTTCGACCCGCACAATGTCGACATCCGCTGGTTCGAAGACGGCACCCTGAACGCCAGCGCCAACTGTCTCGATCGCCACCTGGAGACGCGCGGCGACCAGACCGCCATCATCTGGGAGGGCGACGATCCCAAGGATTCCAAACACGTCACCTACCGCGAACTGCACGCCAAGACCTGCCAGCTCGCCAATGCCCTCAAGGAGCTCGGCATCGGCAAGGGTGACGTGGTCACGCTGTACATGCCGATGATCCCCGAGGCCGCCGTGGCCATGCTGGCCTGCGCCCGCATCGGGGCGGTGCACTCGGTGGTGTTCGGCGGCTTCTCCCCGGACGCCCTCGCGCAGCGCATCGTTGGCGCCGACTCCCGGCTCGTGATCACCGCCGACGAGTCCGTGCGTGGCGGCAAGCACGTTCCGCTCAAGGACAACGTCGATGCCGCCCTGACCCGCCAGGGCACCGAGGTCTGCGAGAAGGTGCTGGTGGTCAAGCGCACCGGTGGCGAGATCGAGTGGAAGGAAGGCCGCGACGTCTGGTACGACGAGCTGGTCGACAAGCAGTCCAGCGACTGCGCGGCCGAGGCGATGAACGCCGAGGATCCGCTGTTCATCCTCTATACCTCCGGCTCCACCGGCGCACCCAAGGGCCTCAAGCACACCACCGGTGGCTATCTGGTCTATGCCAGCCTGACCCACCAGTACATCTTCGACTACCAGGACGGCGAGACCTACTGGTGTACGGCCGACGTGGGCTGGGTCACCGGTCACAGCTACATCGTCTATGGCCCGCTGGCCAACGGCGCCACCACCCTGATGTTCGAGGGCGTGCCGAGCTATCCGACCCACGGCCGCATGGGCGAGATCGTCGACAAGCACAAGGTCAACATCCTCTACACCGCGCCGACCGCCATCCGCGCCCTGATGGCCCACGGCGACGGCGTGATGGACTCCAGCAAGCGCGACACTCTGCGCATCATGGGTTCGGTCGGCGAGCCGATCAACCCCGAGGCCTGGGAGTGGTATTACCGGGTCATCGGAAACGCCAAGTGCCCTATCGTCGACACTTGGTGGCAGACCGAGACCGGCGGCATCATGATCGCGCCGCTGCCCGGCGCCATGGACCTCAAGCCGGGCTCGGCCACGCTGCCGTTCTTCGGCGTGCAGCCGGCGCTGCTCGACAGCGAAGGCAACGAGCTCCAGGGTTCGGTTGACGGCAACCTTGTGATCAGCGACTCCTGGCCCGGCCAGGCGCGCTCGATCTGGGGCGACCATGACCGCTTCATCCAGACCTACTTCTCCACCTACAAGGGCTACTACTTCACCGGCGACGGCTGTCGTCGTGACGAAGACGGCTACTACTGGATCACCGGCCGCGTCGACGACGTGCTCAACGTCTCTGGCCATCGCATGGGTACCGCCGAGATCGAGTCCTCGCTGGTCGCCCACGAGGCCGTGGCCGAGGCTGCCGTGGTGGGCTTCCCGCATGACATCAAGGGGCAGGGTATCTACATCTACGTGACCCTGAACGACGGCATCGAGCCCAGCGACGAGCTCAAGAAGGAGCTGACCCAGTGGGTTCGCAAGGACATCGGTCCGATCGCCTCGCCGGACGTCATCCAGTGGGCGCCGGGGCTGCCCAAGACGCGTTCGGGCAAGATCATGCGCCGGATCCTGCGCAAGATCGCGGCCAACGAGTGCGACGGCCTGGGCGATACCAGCACCCTGGCCGATCCGAGCGTGGTCGACGACCTGATCGAGAATCGCGCCATTCGTTGAGCACTAGCCTGAGCCAACGACTCTCAGCCGGCCCCAGGGCCGGCTGTTTTGTGTTAGTCCAGTTTCGCGATCGCCTCGATCAGTTCGGCCTTGCTCATGCGGCTGCGGCCGGGCACGTCGTGCCGCTGGGCGCGGGCGTAAAGCGCATTGCGGCTGAGGCTTTCCAACGTGGCGGCGTGGCGCTTGCCGCGCGGTTTCTCCTTGGCGTCGCCTCGGGCGGCGTTTTGCTTTCGCGTGGTGTGCGGGTCTGACGACCCTTTCTTCGCCTCGCTGCGTGTGCCCTGCCGGCCGCTGTGGGTCATGTCGCGCTTGTTGCTCTTGGCGCTCTCTTTGTTCTTGCCGCTCTCTCTGTCCTGGCTGTTCGCGTTGCTCTGGCCAGTGTCGTTGCGCGTCGCCTGGCCGGGCGGACGGCCTTCGGCCAGGCTCTGCTTGAGCACCTGCATCAGGTCGATCACCTCGCCGCCTGCTTCCGCTGCCTCGTCGGGCGGGGGCTCCTCGGCCAGGGCGATGACATCCTCGCCGCGTGCGAGCTTCTCCTCGGCCCGGGCGACGATGCGCTGGCTCTGCAGGTCCGTGAGTTCGTCACGCGAGAAGTCGTCCTCGGTCAGGGCCGCCATCGCCTGCTGCATGGCCTTGACCCGCTGGGCGTCGGCTTCGCCGGCTTTGGGCAGGGGCAGGTCGGCAGGGGTGCGCAGCTCATCGGCAAAGCGCAGCGTCTCGGCGCGCAGGATGCCGCGCTCGGCGATGATCGCCACCAGGTACTCCTTGCCGCGCATGACGAAGGTGGCAATGCCGGCACGCCTGGCGGACTCCATGCCTTCGGCCAGCAGGCGGTAGGCCTTGGTCACGCCCTTGTCGGGGGTCATGAAATAGGCACGCTGAAAGTACATCGGGTCGATCTCGTCCAGGCCGACGAAGCGCTTGAGGTCGATCTCCTGGGTCTTCTCCGGGGCCAGCGAATCGAGCTCGTCGTCCTCCACCACCACGAATTCGTCCTTCGCCACCTCGTAGCCGCGCACCAGCTCGTCGTGGTCGAGCACGCGGGCCTCCTTCTCGCAGAAGTAGCGTCGCGCCAGCGGGGTGCCTTCACTGTCGACCATGCGCAGCGACACCGGCTTGGCCCGGTTGGCCGGGTAGAGGTTGACGGGCAGGCTGACCAGGCCGAAGGTAATGGTGCCCGACCACAGCGGGCGTGGTCCGCTGGTGTGGAAGCGTGCCTTCTCCTCACCCTGGGGCGGCTCGCTCTTTTCCTTCTTCTTGCGGTTCGCCTTTGGGCCGGTGTCCTTCGGACGGGTCTTTGCCTTGGTGTTGGCTTTGCTGGGGCTAGGCACGCTTGCGCTCCTTCTTCAGGCTGGCCTCGAGCGCCTTGGTGAGATCGTCGGAGGGTTCGCGGCGGCGAATCGGCGTGACCTTGGGACGCTTGCCCTGCCGCTTGGCCTCGATCAGCGCCAGCACACGCTCGCGGTAGTCGTCGTGGTATTCGGTGGGGTCGAACTCGGCCTCCAGCATACCGATCAGCTGGCGCGCCATGCCCAGCTCCTTGGCGTCCAGCGCCTTGCCCCCGGGCGGCTCGAGGGCGTCGACCGAGACCACCTGCTCGGTATGGCGCAGCGACATCAGCATCGGCACGCCGCGATGCAGGCGCAGGGCGCCAACGTAACTCTTCTTGCGCATGACCCAGTGCGCCAGCCCCTCCTTGCCGCTATTGCCCAGCGCCTCGGCCAGCGCGGCGTAGAGCGCCTCGCTGCCGTCGGGGCCCAGATAGTAGGGTCTGTCGTACCAGCGGTGGTCGATGGCCTGGGGCGGCATGAAGCGCAGCACCTCGATGTCGCGGCCAGTATCAGGCTCCAGCGCCTCAAGCTCTTCCTTGTCGAACACCACCAGGCTGCCCTTGTCGGTGCGATAGGCGCGCCGAGTCTCGGCATAGGGCACGACCTCGTCGGTCTCGGGGTTGACCATGGCCTGCTTGACCGGCGAGCGGTCCTTCGCGTGGAGCAGGCGAAAGTGCACGCTGCGGTCCTGCACCGCGGAGTAGAGCTTCACCGGTACCTCCACCTCGCCGAAGCGGATCACGCCTTTCCACAGCGCCCGGGCGCTCATCAGCGCTCCTCCTGACGGGTAGCGTCTTCACTGCGGCATGCCTCTTCGTGGCACTCGGGGCACAGTGTGTCGCGGCTCGCGAAGCGCGCTGCCACGCAGCCGGGGCAGATCGGCCGGTCGCAGTCGACGCAGTAATGACCCGCCTCGTAGTGGAAGGTGCACAGGCAGAACAGGCAGGTCTCGGCGCCGGCTTCCAGCCACCAGGGTGCTTCGCTCATGTCGTTCTCTCCGGTACAAGGCCAGCGTCACTTAACGCCCATGGCCTTGAGCAACTTGGCATCCAGCGGGCGTGCCGCCTCGGCGAAATCCGCCCAGGGGTCGTGGCGCAGGGCGGAGAGCCGGCGGCGCAGATTCTGGACGTTGTAGCGATCGGCGCGCAGGGCGGCGTTGAGTTCGTCCCAGCGAATCGGCACTGCGACCGGGGCGCTCTCGCGGGCGCGCACCGTGTAGGAAGCCACCGCCGTGGCGCCGCGCCCGTTGCGCAGGTAGTCGATGAAGATGCGCCCCTCGCGCTTGGCCTTGGCCATGTGGGTGGTGAGCCGCTGCGGATCGTCCCTGGCGTGGGCTTCGGCGACGCCCTTGGCGAAGGCCTTGGCCTGCTCCCACTCGGCGCTGGGTTCGATCGGCACCACCAGGTGCAGCCCTTTGCCGCCGGTGGTACGCAGGAACGGCGTGAGGCCCAGCGATTCGAGGCGCTCGCGCAGGGTGCCGGCGACGCGCAGGATCTCCTTCCAGGCCATGCCTTCATCCGGGTCGAGGTCGAACACCAGGCTGTCGGGCTGCTCGAGGTGGTCGATGCAACTGCCCCAGGGGTGGATCTCCAGGGCACCGGCCTGCACCAGGCCGATCAGGTCGGCGGCGGACTCGACGTAGACATACTCGGCGCTGCCTTTCTTCTCGGGCACGTCGATGCGCGGCACGTCGGCAGGAATGGCGCGGCGCGGGTGCTTCTGGAAGAAGCATTCGTCGGTGCGGCCCTGGGGGCAGCGCACCAGCGACAGCGGCCGGCGCGCCAGCCGGGGCAGCACCCACTCATGGATCTGTGCATAGAAGCGTGCCAGGTCAAGCTTGGTCAGCCCCTGTTCGGGAAACAGCACCCGGTCGGGGCTGGTCAAACGCACGCCAAGCAGCGAGGTCTCGTCCTTGCGCCTGCGTGCGCTGGGCTTGCCCGCTGGCGGGGTCGGCTCCGCAGCGTCGTCGGCAGCCAGCTCCTTGGTCGGGGTCATGCGGATCTCCTCGGGGTTGCGATCCTCGCGCAGGCCGCGGAAGGACGGGTGGCGCAGGCGACCGTCGCGGGTGCGCTCGGTGAACTCCACCTCGATCACCAGCTCGGGGCGCACCCAGTGCACCGCACGGCTGTCCGGTACGCTGCCATGGAAGGGCGAGCGCTTCACTTCGCGCTCCTGCAGGGTGGCGCTCAGCTGATCGAGCAGGCGATGGCTGAAACCGGTGCCCACGCGCCCGGCATAGACCAGCCCCTGCTTGCCGTAGGCGCCCATCAGCAGCGAGCCGAAGCCGCTGCGCGACCCGCTGGGCTCGGTGTAGCCGCCGACCACGAACTCCTCGTGGCTGACGCACTTCACCTTGAGCCAGTCGCGGCTGCGCTTCTGCTGGTAGCGGCTGTCGGCGCGCTTGCAGATGATGCCTTCGAGTCCCATCTGGCAGGCGCGCTCGTGAAAGGCTTCACCCTGGTGGTCGAGATGATCGGAGTAGCGTAGGGTGCCGGCCTGGAGACCGGCGGCGTCGAGCAGCGCGGCGAGGGTGCGTTTGCGCTCGCGCAGCGCGACGCCGGAAAGGTCATGGCCTTCGAGGTAGGGCAGGTCGAAGAGCTGGTAGACGAGGGCTGACGTGCGGCCGCTGGAGAGCGCCTCCTGCAGCTCGCCGAAGCGGCTGATGCCATCCTGGCCCAGGGCCACCACCTCGCCGTCGAGCAGCGCCGAGGTCACTGGCAGCGGTGCCAGCGCCCGGGCGATCTCGGGGAAGCGGTGGGACCAGTCCTTGCCGTTGCGGGTGATCAGCCTTACATCGCCCTGCTCGATGCGGGCCAGCAGGCGGTAGCCGTCGAGCTTGATCTCGTAAAGCCAGTCGCCCTTGGCCGGCACTTCGCGTGCCAGGGTGGCCAGCTGCGGCTTTACGTCTCTGGGCAGCCTGGCCTTGCGCGCCCCTTCGAGGCGGCCGGGGGCGGGTACGTTGCGCTTGCCGGCCTCGGCGGTGCCCCAGGTGTTGTCGCGATCCTCAGCGATCTCGGCCATGCTGCGGCCGCTGGCTATGCTTTCATCGAGCTCCGCGGTTAGCGAGGTGTCCATGCGCGGCTTGTCGTCGTGGCGCTTGATGAGCAGCCAGTTGCGTCCGTGCTTGTCCTGGCGCTTGCCGCTCATGCGGGCCAGGGTCCAGCTGCCCTTGAGGCGTTCGCCGTCGAGTTCGATGTCGATCCGGTCCTGTCTGGGTTTGCCCTTGAGCTTCCAGCGGCCGCGGTCCCACAGCATCACGCTGCCGCCGCCGTAGGCCTTTTCGGGGATCACCCCTTCGAACTCGCCGTACTCCAGCGGGTGGTCCTCGACCTCCACGGCCAGGCGCTTTTCGCCGGGTGCGAGGCTCGGCCCCTTGGGCAGCGCCCAGCTCCTGAGCACCCCGTCCTGCTCCAGGCGCAGATCGAAGTGATCGTGGCTGGCCGCGTGCTTGTGCATCACATAGCGATCGCCCGGGCCGGCAGCCCCGCCGCTGTCGCCGGCGGGCTCCCGGGTATGCGTGAAGTCGCGCTTGCGGCGGTACGCCTCGAGTCGTTCCATCGGCTGCATCCTTGGCCGCTGTCCAGACCGCTGGTTCGAGCCCGTAGTCGAGGGCTCCACCGTTCAGCCTAGTCGCCCCCTGCCGCTGCGCCAGTGCGGCGTAACGCAGGGGGCCCGGCATTTGCCGGGCCCCTGTCCTTGCCTTGGCGCTGGTAGACCGGTGCAGACCTAGGCGGCCATGAGCTCCTTCTTGCGCGCCTGCATCTTCTCACCGAGTTCCTCGAGCTGGCGCTGCGACATGGTCTTGCGCGCCTGGGGGAACATCTCCTCCTCTTCCTCCTCGGCGTGATGCTCGATCAGCTCCTTGAGCACCTTGGCCCGCCCCGAGAACTGGGTGCTGGCGGGGTCGGCCTTCTTGAGGTCGGGCAGCACCAGGTCCTCGACGGCGCGATGTTCCTCATGCGCTTCGTAGTACATCTTGTCGTTGGCCTTGCCGCTTGCCTCCTTAAAGGCGGGGTAGAAGATCTCTTCCTCGATCTGGGTGTGGACCTTCATTTCCTTCTCGATTTTCGCCAGCAGCTCGGGCCGTTTCTTTTCGGCCCGCTCCGTGGTGTTGACCAGCTGTTCCAGCAGATCGCGCACCTTGTCGTGGTCTTCCTTGAGCAGCTCGAGTGCATTCATGACGTTACCTCCTGTAGTCATCCAGCCGGCAACTGGCGCCGGCCTGCGGCGTCACTTGTTCAACGTAGCCAGACCTGTGCCGCTGTCAAACCAGGGCCGGAGGTGTGCTACGGCTTTGTTTCGTGCGGGTTTGAATGCGTAAAGAATCGTCCTGTCCATGGAACCTTCGTTGGGCCCTGCATATCTTGAGTGGGGCATAGGGAAGAGCGGGGGCCTGAGCGCCCCTATCGATACTGTCAAGGAGAATGACGGATGAAGCGTAATATCTTTGTCGTGGCGCTTGAGGCGCAGCAGCGGGAAGAGCTGAAGACCCTGCGCCACTCAGAGGAATTCGAAGTTCACAGCCTGCTGTCGGTCAAAGATGCCGTGGAAGCCCCCAGCTTCTCATTCGATGCGCTGCTCAACGAGGCGCGCCGCAAGCTCGACGCTTTTGACGGCTCGGTGGATGCCATCGTGGCTCAATGGGATTTTCCCACCAGCGTGATGGTGCCCATCCTGTGCCAGGAACGAGGCATTCCGGCTCCTTCGGTCGAAAGCGTGCTCAAGTGCGAGCACAAGTATTGGAGCCGCCTGGAGCAGCAGAAGGTCATTCCGGAAGTAGTGCCCGAATTCTGTGCTGTCGACCCCTTTGCCGACGACCCCCTCGCCCAAGTGACCCTGGATTACCCGTTCTGGATCAAGCCGGTCAAGGCGTTCTCGTCCCACCTGGGTTTCAAGATCGAAAACGAGGCGCAGTTCCACGAGGCCATCAAGGAGATCCGTGAAGGTATCCGCCAGCTGGGCGATCCCTTTAACGAAGCGCTTCGGCACGTCGAGCTGCCGCCGGAAATCCGGCAGATGGACGGTAACTCCTGTATTGCCGAGCAGATCGTTTCCGGTGCGCAGGGCGCCCCGGAGGGCACGGTCTTCCATGGTGAATTCAATGTGCATGGCATCATTGCCCAGCCCAACTCGGTCAGCAAGGACATCCCCTACGACCGCCTGGAGTACCCCAGCAACCTGCCCGAGCGCGTGCATCGCCAGATGATCGATGTGTCGCGGCGTTTCCTTGAGCATATCGGCTACGACAACGGCTGCTTCAACGCCGAATTCATGTGGGACGAGGCGACCGACAAGCTCTGGCTGATCGAGTTCAACACCCGGATCTCCCAGTCCCACAGCGAGATCTTCATTATGGTCGATGGCATGTCGAACCATGAGGTGGCGGTCGACATCGCCTTTGGCGAGCGTCCCTCAATGGCCAATCGCCAGGGCATCGCGGCCGTGGCGGCCAAGTGCTACATCCCCTACGAGCATCGTGACGGAATCGTCAAGCGAGTGCCGAGCGAGGCGGAGGTCCAGGCGATCTGCGAGCGTTTTCCCGGCACCAAGGTGCGGCTCGACGTGGAGCCCGGCATGCGCCTGGGCGATCTCATGCACCAGGACAGCTTCAGCTATCGCCTGGGAACGCTCTATGTGGCGGGCGAGGATCACGAGGAGATTGAGCAGCGCTATAAGGCGTGCCTGGAGGCGCTCCAGTTCGAGATCGAACCCATCGGATGAACCCAGGAGGAGGAGCCGTGAGCATCGTGGATTCGTTTCCCTACAAGGTTCGCGAGATCGAAAACGTCTTCATCCCGATGCGCGACGGGGCGCAGCTGGCCGCGCGGATCTGGCTGCCGGAGGAGGCCGAGCACACGCCGATGCCGGCAATTCTGGAATACATCCCCTATCGCAAGCGGGATATCACCCGGGCCCGTGACAATGCCAACCACGCCTATCTTGCTGGGCATGGCTATGTCTGCATACGCGTGGACATGCGCGGCAGCGGCGATTCCGACGGCGTGCTCACCGATGAGTACACCCAGCAAGAGCAGGAAGATGCGGTGGACGCCATTGCTTGGCTGGCGGAGCAGGCGTGGTGCGATGGCAAGGTGGGAATGTTCGGTATCTCCTGGGGTGGCTTCAACAGCCTGCAGGTAGCGGCCAAGCAGCCACCTGCATTGAAGGCGATCATCAGCCTCTGCTCGAGCGACGATCTCTACGCAGACAACATGCACTACATGGGCGGCTGCCTGCTGGGCGACAACCTCTCCGAGGCCACCGTCATGTTCGCCTTCAATACCTTGCCGCCCGACCCGCAGATCGTCGGCGACCGCTGGCGCGACATGTGGTTCGACCGGATGGAGAACAGCGGCCTATGGCTCGAACCGTGGCTGGAGAACCAGCGACGCAACGCCTATTGGACGACCAGCTCGGTGTGCGAGTACTACTCGGCGGTCCAGTGCCCCGTCTATGCCATCGGCGGCTGGGCCGATGGCTTCACCAATACCGTGCTGCGGTTGATGCAGCATCTCGAGGTGCCGCGCAAGGGGCTGATCGGCCCCTGGGGGCACAAATATCCCCACCAGGGGCTGCCGGGGCCTGCCATCGGCTTTCTGCAGGAAGCGCTGCGCTGGTGGGACTACTGGCTGAAGGGCAAGGAGACCGGGATCATGGCCGAGCCGATGCTGCGCGCCTGGCAGCAGGACAGCGTGCCGCCCGATACCTCCTACGAGGAGCGGCCGGGGCGCTGGATCGGTGAGTCCGGCTGGCCGTCGTCCAACATCACCGAGCGGCGCTATGCGCTGGGCCCCTATACCATTGCGCTGGGGGAGGGGCATGGCGGCGCCCACCAGCGCCAGGGCCAGGAGAGCGTGCTGGCGCTTCAGTCGCCACTCAGCGTCGGCATGGCCGCAGGCAAGTGGTGCTCATATGCCGCCACGCCCGACCTGCCCGGTGATCAGCGCGAAGAGGACGGCGGCTCGCTGATCTTCAGCAGCCGCGAACTGGTCGAGCCGCTCGATATCTTCGGCATGCCGGAGCTGGAGCTTGAGATTTCCAGCCACAAGCCGCAGGCCATGCTGGCGGTGCGCCTGTCCGACGTGGCGCCGGATGGCAAGGCGACCCGCGTAACCTACGGCCTGCTGAACCTTTCCCACCGTGACGGCGATGCCAACCCCGAGCCGCTGGTGCCGCACCAGCGCTACCGGGTGCGTATTCCCATGAATGGTATCGCCCAACGATTCCCCGTCGGGCACCAGCTGCGTGTCTCGGTCTCCACTTCCTACTGGCCGCTGGCCTGGCTGCCGCCCGAGCCGGCCCAGGTGGATATCTATCCCGACAGCAGCGCCCTGATCCTGCCCGTGCGTACGGCGGGGCAGGAAGATGCCCGCCTGCCCGAGTTCGACGAGCCGCAGGAAGCGCCGCCACTGGAGGTGACGACCTTCGAAGCGAGTGAGCATAACTGGCTGTTGTACCGCAACCTGGCGACCAAGGAATCGACCCTGGAAGTGATCAACGACCAGGGGCATTTTCGCATTGAGGATATCGGCACCGAGGTACGGCGCAGCACGCGAGAGTGGTACAGCACCGCCAACGACGACTTCTCCTCGGCGCGGGGCGAGACCTACACCGAGCGCTCCTTCAAGCGCGACGACTGGAATGTGGAGATCTACACCCGCACCGTGCTCAGTTGCACTGAGACCGACTTCCATATCCATGCCCAGCTGGACGCCTACGAGGACGACTACCGCGTCTTCTCTAAGAACTGGGAAAAGGTGATCCCGCGCGACCACATGTAGCGCAATCGCGCCAGATGGCACCACGGCCGCAGGCTCACTGAGCCTGCGGCTTTTTTCCGCTTTGTGCAGCGGGGCGCCCTGTTGGCGAGCGTTTGATTGCGGTTCGATGCAGTGGCAAACCGGAGCAGAGCGGAGCTAATAAAAGGCCCGGGTGGAATCCCGGGCAAGGAGGGGCATGGATAATAGGGGAAACGGGTTCAAGTCTTGGCGCGAAGATCGCCATCTTCTGAGCGTGCCAGGAACTGGCGAGTGGTATCGTCAAGGTGGTCGCCGAGCCACTGCGCCATGGCTTCCTCCTCTTTGAGAATTTCCTGGCAGATCCTCGCAATCTCGGGCTTGCCGACGGTTTCGGCGGCCTGTATCAGCGCCTTGTAGCTGGCAATTTCGAAGTGCTCGAAGGCGTAATGGGCCAGGCCAGCCTTCATCACTTCGTCGCCAGACATCATGGCCCCCATGGCTTGGCCAAAGGCGCTCATCTGGGCGCCCAGGTCCTTGAAGGTAGAGACATCGGTGCCGAGCAGCGACAGGCATTGCTCGATCCGCTCGGTCTGGCCGCGGGTCTCGGTCAGGTGCTGTTCAATGCGCGCCTGCAGCTGCGGATAGTGCTCGAGGCGCTTGGCATGCGTCTCCAGCATCTGCTCGGCCTGCTTTTCCATGGCATGTGCATCGCGCAGCCAGTCTTCCAGATGCTTGGGTGCCTGCGGTTCGGTGCCCATAGGTTACCTCCTTGCGTGATGTGCATGATCCTGCCGGGTGTCACTTCGGCGGGTTGATCTGCTCTTCCTGAGCCCCGGAGTGGGGCTTGGCCGGGCCTAGCTTGGGCTCCTGGCCTTCCGGTGCCGGCTGGTTTCTGACCGAGAACTCGCCGCGGCCGTCGAACGAGGGCCCCTGGCCCCAGCGGCCCTGCGGTGCTTCCTTGTCCAGCAGGGTGTTGAGGTAGTAGTAGGAGTGTTCGGTCGCTTCATGGGCTTCAGGGGTGGAGTTGGGTATCGGAAGCTGGGCCTGCAGGCCGCCCATCTCCTCGATCACGGCCAGCCACTGCTGCTGATGCATGGTGTCGCGTGCAATGAGGAAGGCGAGAAAGTCCTTCATGCCGTGGTCGTCGGTCCAGTTGTAGAGCCGTGTCGCCAGCACTCGGCCACCAGCCTCGGCGGTCACGTTGGCCATCATGTCGGCTGCCACGTTGCCGGTAGCGTAGATATGGCTCATGTCGAACGGCACGCCGTTGGCATTGACCGGCATGGCCGACAGGCCCGACGAAAGCAGGTGGCGCGGGTTGGTGCCGCCGAGAATGGCGCGGATCACCGGGTCCTTGGCCGACTCCTCCTGATACGAGACCGGAGCGCCTTCCAAGTTGAGTGCCACGGCGTGGCCCAGCATCTCGATGTGCGAAAGTTCTTCGGTGGCCGTCGACAGCAGCAGGTCGCGAATACGGTCGTCGCCACGGGCGCCCATGGCCTGGAAAAAATACTGCATGGCCACGCGAATTTCTCCCTCCACGCCGCCGATGGCCTGCTGCAGCAGCATGGCGAACTGTGGGTCGGGCTTGTCCACCTTGACCGGATATTGCAGCTTCGAGGAATGATGGAACATCGATAACTCCTTCGCTCTTCGTTACGCCATGACATCCCTGTCTTGGCCACTCGGGGACATGATAAGGCGCGGTACTAAGGGGGGGAGTGAAGCCCTAATCACCCAGCAACCAGTCGGGCTTCACGACTAAGGCTGCTGGAGAGACATCCAGCAGCCCCAGGGATCAATGCCCTTGGCTTTTGCCACCCTTACGGCCGGCTTCGGCAGCTTTCTGGCGGTCGTTGGCGAAATTGCCACCGCTGTTCTTTCCGCCTTTCTGGCCAGCCGACGATGCCTTTTGCGTGTCGTTGGCGAAATTTCCGCCGCTGTTCTGGCCGCCCTTGCGCCCTGCCTCGGAGGCTTTCTCCGGGTCGTTGGCGAAGTTTCCACCGCTGTTCTGGCCGCCCTTGCGGCCTGCTTCAGCCGCTTTCTTGGGGTCGTTGGCAAAGTTGCCGGGGTTCTGATTGCGCTGCGCCATGACTGACTCCTTCAGGTTGGTGCTGCAAACGGAACACGGTGTTCCGGTGCAATCCGTACTTCCTTTTATCGGCATTCCGGCGCGACTGGTTTCGCCGTTGACTTCAAAGTAGGTAATGAGAAGAAATTGCAGCAAGAACTAAGCTGTTTCCGTGTGAAAAGAAAGGTGTCGCTATGAGGGTGGGTAGGAAAATCAGGAAAAAGGGATGGGGCGGTGGGAAAGTTCACGCTACGCTTGGCAACAACCGTGCAGTTCCGAGGCGGTCGCTTGCTCCGGATGCGATTTCTGACCCAGGTCAGTAAGAGAGAGCTGGCCCCATGGCATTGTCGACAACGGCCGGGATAGGCTTGGGAAAGCCTTCCTGCATGGGGTAACATGCGGTATCACAAGATCAGCCCAGTGTGGCGGCTCAGGCCCGCTGCGCAAGGAACCGGAGGAGAATCCATGGCCTTTGCCCAGAAATTCATCGTTGCCGATGATCATCCGCTGTTCCGAGCAGCCTTGACCCAGGCGCTGCGCCAGCTGGCGCCCCAGGCTGAGATCGTGGAAGCCGACACCATGGCGGCGACCAGCGAAGTGGTCACACGCCACCCCGATGCGGACTTGATCCTGCTGGATCTGCATATGCCGGGTGCGCACGGCTTTTCCGGGCTGATTCAACTCCGTGGGCAGACCCCCGATATTCCGGTGGCGGTAGTATCAGGCAGCGACGAGCCGCACGTGGTGCGTCGGGCCATCGACTATGGTGCTTCGGGCTTCATCCCCAAATCCTCTTCGCTGGCGCTGATCGCCGAGGCCGTGGGCGAGATCCTCGACGGTGAAGTGTGGCTGCCCAAGGAGCTCGCCGATGTGATGGGTGACTCCAACGAAGAGGAGACGCGTTTTGCCGAAGCGATCGCCTCGCTCACGCCGCAGCAGTTCCGCGTGCTCAATATGTTGACCGAGGGGCTGCTCAATAAGCAGATCGCTTACGAGCTCAACGTTTCGGAAGCCACGATCAAGGCGCATGTCACGGCGATCTTGCGCAAGCTCGGGGTGCATTCGCGCACCCAGGCCGTGATTGCCGCTCAGAAGCTCGAGGTCGAGCCGCCCAAGGTCGACTCCTGATCCTCCCCGGCGATTCTCACCTACGCATCGGCCCGGCATCTGCCGGGCCGATGCGCTGAGCGGCGCCATAACGGATCACTCGCAGGCCTACTCGCGGCTTTCACTCTTCCAGGCGGTTGGCCCGGCTGGCCTGCAGGGTCCTTGTCAGCAGCGCGCGCAGGGCGGCGGGGCGCACCGGCTTCTGCAGCAGGTGGTAGCCGCTGCGACGGATCTCCTCGGCCACCTCCTCGGTACGATCCGCGGTGATCACGATGCCTGGTACGGCGCCCTGCAGCCGTTCGCTGATCGCCTCCAGCGCCATCAGTCCGGTGATCTCATTGTCGAGGTGGTAATCGGCCAGTATCGCGTCGGGCTCGCCATCGAGATTACGCAGGATCGACTTGGCGCCACCGATGGTGGTGGCGGTGAACACTACGCAGCCCCAGCCCGATAGCATCGCCTTCATGCCTTCCAGGATGAGCGTTTCATTGTCGATGCACAGGATGTGGGTGCCGGCGAGCTTGTTGCCGGCGCGTCGCGGGGCCTGCTCCTGCTCTTCCTGATGGGGGCGAGCGGCCACGATGGGCACCGTGACCGAGAACACCGTGCCGATGCCCTCCCACGAGCGTACCCGAATCGGATGGTCGAGCACCCGGCTCATGCGATCGGCGATCGACAGCCCCAGCCCCAGCCCCTTCTCGCTCTCCTTGTGCCGCGACGCCTGATCCAGGCGGCGAAACTCCTGGAAGATCTCGGTCTGCTTCGATTCGGGTATCCCTGGTCCGCTGTCCCAAACCTCGATCGACAGGCGCTGGCCGTGACGGCGGCAGCCGAGCAGCACGCGTCCCTCCTGGGTGTAGCGAATGGCGTTAGAGAGGAAGTTCTGAATGATTCGCCGCAGCATCTGGGGATCGCTGTCGACCCACTGACGAGTGGGCACCATGGCGAGATCGAGGCCGCGATCATCGGCCATGACGGCAAACTCGGCGTACAGCGGCTTGAGAATGTCGGTGAGGGGGAAGTGGCTGCGCCGCGGTGTCAGCGCCCCGGCATCGAGCTTGGAGATGTCAAGCAGGGTGCCCAGCAGCTCCTCGGCGGCCTGCAATGAGTTGTCGATATGGCCGATGGTGCGCTTCATGGTGTCATCGGTCACATCCTGCGACAGTGCAGAGGTGAACAGGCGGGCCGCGTTGAGCGGTTGCAGCAGGTCGTGGCTGGCCGCGGCCAGGAAGCGGGTCTTGGAGGCGTTGGCGTCCTCGGCGAGCTGCTTGGCCTGGCGCAGGGCTTGCTCGGCCTCCGCGCGCACGCGATTCTCCTGGCGCAGCGCGGCGTTGGCCTCGGAGAGAGCCAGGGTGCGCTCGCGTACGCGCACTTCCAGGGTCTCGTTGGTCTCCTTGAGCGCGATCTCCGCCAGGCGTCGCTCGGTGATGTCCTGATACAGAGAGAAGAAGCCGAGGATGGCGCCGCTGTCGCCGAAGTGGGGAGTATAGGTCACCAGCATGTAGCGCAGCCCTTCTTCGCTGTGCATCGACACTTCGAAGCTGACCCGTTCGCCGGCCAGGGCGCGACGAATCCAGGGTTCGCGCTCCAGGGCCAGGTCCCCGCCGATCACCGAGTTGACATGCTTGCCGATCACCTCGTTGCGGTCGATGCCGAACGCCTGCTCGTAGGCACGGTTGGTGAAGAGGTAGCGGCACTCCTTGTCGAAGTAGGCGATCAGCGCCGGCACGTTGTCGGTGTAGATGCGGATATTGTTCTCGGAGCGAATCAGCGCTTCCTCGATGCGCTTCTGCTGGGTGATGTCCTGGTAGGTGTAGACGAAGCCGCCGCCCGGCATGGGGTTGCCCTGCACCTCCAGCACGCTGCCGTCCTGTCGGTAGCGCACGTAGCGGTGGGGCTGGCCGTCGCGGATATTGTCGATCAGCAGCTGAACGTGCTCCTCGGGGTCGCCGGGGCCGTATTCGCCGTTATGGGCGTTGTAGCGGAAGATCTTGTCGATGGGCGCCCCGACCCGGATCAGATGATCCGGGAAGCGGAACAGCTCGAGGTAGCGCTGGTTCCACACCACCAGGCGCATGTTCTGGTCGACCACGCTGATGCCCTGGTTGATGTTCTCGATGGTGGCCTGCAGCAGGGCGCGGTTGAACTCCAGCACCTGCGAGGCTTCGTCGACGATGGATATCACGTCGGAGATGCCGATCCCGCGCCCCTGCAGCGCCGAGTTGACCACGATGCGCGCCGACGAGGCGCCGAGCACCGAGGCGAGGAAGCGCTCGGTGAACTGGATCACGTCGATGGAGGCGCGGTTGCCGTCTTCCAGGGGCTTGCTGGTGCGTCGGGCATAGTCATCAAAGGCCCGCTGAACCTGGTTGGCGCCGAGGAAGCGTTCGCACAGCACCTTGAGATCACCCACCGTGGTGGCGCCGGTCCAGGGGCGGTTGATCGAGGTCTGACGGGTCTCGACGCTGTCGACGAACAGCGAGGCCTGGATTCTCTCCACGACACGCTGGGAAGTGACCTGCGAAATGAAGATGTAGCAGAACAGGTTGACCCCCAGCGAGAGCATCACGCCGTGAGTGAAGGTATCGCCGAAGTTGAGGCCGAACAGCGAGGTGGGAGTCAGCCAGGCGATGCCGAAGGGGCCGCCGGCCAGCCAGTGGGCGGGTAACACGCCGCCCTGGATCATCGCCGGCATCAGCAGGCTGTAGGCCCAGATCAGGAAGCCGGCGTTCATGCCGACGATCACCCCCAGGCGATTGCCGCGTTTCCAGTACAGGCCGCCCAGCAGGGCCGGCGCGAACTGGGCGGCAGCGGCAAAGGAGAGCATGCCGATCGCTGCCAGCGAGCTGAATTCGCCGATCAGGTGATAGAAGCCGTAGGCCAGCGCCAGGATAAACACGATGGTGATGCGCCGCGCCTGCAGCACCAACCTGCCATAGTCGCGCGGCCGCGTATCCAGCCAGCGCAGGCGGAACAGCAGCGGGATGACGATCTCGTTGGAGATCATGATCGACACCGCCACCGTAGCCACGATGACCATGCCGGTGGCCGCCGAGAAGCCACCGATGTAGGTCAGCAGCGTCAGCCAGTCGTTCCCCGCTGCCATGGGCAGGGCCAGCACGAAGGTATCGGGCTCGACCGAGCCGTCGGGGAACAGGGCCAGGCCGGCCGCGGCGATGGGCAGGATGAAGAAGGCGAAGGCGATCAGATAAAGCGGGAAGAGCCAGCGCGCCTTGGCCGCATCGTCCGGGTGGGTGTTCTCCACCACGGCGACATGGAACTGACGCGGCAGGCAGAAGACCGCCAGCATGGCCAGCAGCGTCTGGGCCCAGAAGCTCTGACCGAAATTCTGGTCGGCCAGCTGGCGCTGCAGTTCAAGCTGGCTATCGGCCCGGCTCATCAGGTCGCCGAGGCCGTTGAACATCCCCCAGGTGACGTAGGCTCCGAGGAGCAGGAAGGCAAGCAGCTTTACCAGCGACTCGAAGGCGACTGCGTGAATCAGCCCCTCGTGGTGCTCCGTCGCATCGGTGTGCCGGGTGCCGAACAGAATGGCGAAGGCCGCCATGACCAGTGCCACATAGAAGGCTGTGTCGGCAAACAGCGGGGTGTGGGTGATGTCCGTGGCGTCGGTGAGCACCGCAAAGGAAGTGGCGACCGCCTTCAGCTGCAGGGCGATGTAGGGCAGGGTGCCGATCAGAGCGACCAGGCTGGCGAAGGCGGCCAGCGACTGGGTCTTGCCGTAGCGCGAGGCGATGAAATCGGCGATGGAGGTAATGTTCTGGCGCTTCGCCACCCGGATCATCTTGGCCAGTACGGGCCAGAACAGCAGGAAGGTCAGGATCGGCCCCACATAGATGCTGGCAAAGGACCAGCCGGCCGTGGCGGCCTGGCCGACCGCCCCGTAAAAGCTCCACGAGGTGCAGTAGATCGCCAGCGCAAGGATATAGATGATCGGCCGGCGGCGGCTAGCCCCATGCTTTCGCGCATGGCGATCGCCGCGCCAGGCGATGGCGAACAGTACGGCAATGTAGAGCAGCGAGACGGTAACCAGCAGCCAACCGGAATACATGCGTAGCCCCCTGGGTGTCGCGTTTCATTCTATGGGATTACGGTGTCAGGAACAGCCGCGCTGGGTGCATGGCCGGCATGGCGAATGCCGGCCCGCCAGGGGTCAGGCGTGGCAGACTGCCTGATAGAGTCGAGACTGCCTGTCGATGGCGCGCAGCTGTGAAACGCGCGGTTGGCGAGGTTCACCGGCCAGGGGGGCCATTTCGGCGGAAGTGCAGTTCATCAGGTACGCCTGGTGCGAGAGCCTGTCGACGTAATCCTTCTCGAAGCGATAGAGGATGAATTCGACCAGTTGGTGCTCGTCGCTCTGGTAGATCGCCATGCTGGCGGTATCCACCACGGTGAAGGCAATGGTCATGGGGAAGAAGAAGGTCCAGGGGCGCCAGTACGCCTGGCCCTGTTCGGTCTCGACCACCTGGGAGGTGGCAGGGAGCTGGCTCTGCTTGTGGTCGATCCAGGTGTATTCATAGTGAATCTGATAGCCCAGCATGCCGAGGCCGGCAAACACCGGAATGATCCACCGCGGCAGGCGCTTGCCGCTGGCAAAGCGCAACAGTAAGCCAATGCCTGCGGCCCCCAGGCCAGCGAAGGCGGCTGCAATCAGATGCCAAATCATATGCCTTTTTCCTGAAAGAAATCGGGCTTCCCGAGGGAAGCCCGATCCAGATTGAGTCCCGGCCGGCATGGGCCGAGCCGGGATGCCATTATGGCTTAGTGGTCGATGGCTGCGCCAGCGCCTTTCGGATAGCGCACGCTTTCCACCAGGTCCTGGATCTCCTGCGGCGGCTCCGCGGTGACGCTGGAGATAGCGTAGGCGACGCCGAAGTTGATGAGCGCACCGACGGCTCCGAAGGAGAGCGGCGAGATGCCCATGACCCAGTTCGGCTCCGTGTTGGGCAGCATGTTGGTGCCCGGAATGAAGAACCAGCCCAGGTAGGTGAAGATGTAGAGCAGCGTCGAGAGCAGGCCGGCCAGCATGCCGACGATGGCGCCCGTGCTGTTCACCCGCTTGGAGAAGATACCCATCATGATGGCCGGGAAGAGTGACGCACCGGCGATACCGAAGGCCAAGGCAACCACCTGCGCGGCAAAGCCAGGCGGGTTCAAGCCCAGGTAGGTTGCCAGCAGGATGGCACCAGCCATGGCGATCCGCGCGGCAAGCATTTCCCCTTTCTCGGAAATGTTGGGATTGATGGTCTTCTTGATCAGGTCATGACTGATGGCGGAAGAGATCGCCAGCAGCAGGCCCGCTGCGGTGGAGAGTGCGGCGGCAATACCACCAGCAGCGATCAGGCCCACGACCCACGGCGGAAGGTTGGCGATTTCCGGGTTGGCCAGTACCAGAATGTCGTTGTTGACCACCAGCTCGTTGCCGGCCCAGCCGCGCTCTTCTGCGGTTCCCGCGAACGCCGGGTTGGCATCGTTGTAGAGCTGGATGCGGCCGTCGTTGTTGTGATCCGTGAAGGTGATCAGACCGGTGTCTTCCCAGGTACGGAACCAGTCCGGACGCTCTTCATAGAGGATCGGCTCGGCCATGGCGTCTTCGTAGCTGGCAACCTGGCCGGCCGCCTCGGGATAGACGGTGGTCAGCAGGTTCAGGCGTGCCATGGAGGCCACTGCCGGTGCGGTCAGGTAGAGCAGGGCGATGAACACCAGCGCCCAGCCGGCAGACCAGCGTGCATCGGCCACCTTCGGTACCGTGAAGAAGCGAATGATGACGTGGGGCAGACCCGCGGTACCCACCATCAACGATAGGGTGAACAGCGTCATGTTCAGCTTGTTGTCCACGTCTGCGGCGTAGTCGCGGAAGCCCAGTTCGACCAGCACTTCACTCAGCTTGGCCAGCAGCGGCATGCCGGACTCGTTGTGCGTGCTGAACATGCCGAACATCGGGATCGGGTTGCCGGTCAGCTGCAGGGCAATGAACACCGCCGGGATGGTGTAGGCGATGATCAGAACGATGTACTGCGCCACCTGGGTGTAGGTGATGCCCTTCATACCGCCGAAAACGGCATAGAAGAAAACGATGATCGCCGCGATCCAGATGCCCGTGTTGTTGCTCACCTCGAGGAAGCGTGAGAACGCCACGCCGGCACCGGTCATCTGACCGATAACGTAGGTGACGGAAGCGATGATCAGACACACCACCGCCACGGTACGCGCCGTGGTGCTGTAGAAGCGGTCACCGATGAAGTCGGGCACGGTGAACTTGCCGAACTTGCGCAGATAGGGCGCAAGCAGCATGGCCAGGATGACGTAGCCACCGGTCCAGCCCATCAGGAACGAGGAGTTGGCGTAGCCGCCAGAGGCCAGCAGGCCGGCCATGGAGATGAACGAGGCCGCGGACATCCAGTCGGCCGCCGTTGCCATGCCGTTGGTCACGGGGTGCACGCCGCCACCGGCGACGTAGAAGTCTTTAGTGGAGCCGGCACGCGCCCAGATGGCGATGCCGATGTAGATGGCGAAGGAGCCGCCTACGAATAGCAGGTTGATGGCAAACTGACTCATTCTGGCTTACTCCCCGAGGCCGTACTTCTGGTCCAGCCTGTTCATCTTCCATGAGTAGAAGAAGATCAGGCCGATAAAGGTCAGAATGGAACCCTGCTGGGCGAACCAGAAGCCGAGATCCGTTCCCCCGATGGGGATGCCTGACAGCAGGGGGCGCAGGAGAATGGCGAAGCCATAGGAAACCAGGGCCCAAACGATCAAACAGCCTGTGATCAGGCGAAGGTTCGCCGACCAGTACGCAGCAGCATTGGATTTATCATCTGCCATAGTGTTGCTCTCCACTTGTTTTTGAGGTTGGGGAATTGCTCGGAGCGTTACCATGCCTCATCAGGGTCACCTACAAAGTCAAAGGACAGGTCGCTTTTTTGTCAGCGCTCGCTAGCGCCTTTTCTTGTCATGCTTCCTTGGTCTCGTGTCGCTGACAGCGTCGCCTTTTATCCTGGTGGCGAAGCGCTATTTTGATGTGCGTATGCCCTGTGTGACTCAGAAGCAATACTGGTCAATAACCCTCAAAAATAAATCCCAGACTTTGGTATCATGAGCAAAATGTAATCGACTGGTTTTTATTTTTCACGTTTTAAATCAATAACTTAGTATTGTAATTAGAGTAAGATCGCCGCAAGATCCCCGCCGGGGTTGGACGATTGTCTAGCGCCGTATTCTCTTTGACTTTTGTCTATAAGGTGGAGGGTTATACCATCGTCTAGTGTTGTTGATGTCAATGTAACGTTCACCGGGTGCGCTAGGACGATGGTCTAGCTTATATCGCAAAAGATGAAGTTGTTATTCTGCCCTTGATGAAGCGCGTGCAGTGTGCGGATGCAGCATTTTCGTCACGGCCGGGGCTCACGGCTTGCCGCATCAAGCCGGTCTCGGTATCCGGTCAGCATGTGCGATAGCGACGGAAGCCGGCCGGCTTCGGCAGCGTCACGCGTCGGCGACTTCAGGGTGCCCATGAACAGGATTGAATCCGGCCGAGGCCGAACTACGAGGGCAGCAGCACATGGTCGATGTGGATCTCTCTCAGCCGCCGTTCTCCTTTCTGGATGAAGCCGGGCGTGAGCGCGTTCGTGGTGGCATCGACCTGGCTTACTTCGATCGTGACGAGATCATCCTCGAAACCGGGCAGCCGGGAGAGTACGTCTTCCTGATCCACAAGGGTGAGGTCGCCGAACTCGACACCACCCTGCCGGGCGCCCGCGAACGGATCGGCCACTACACGGCGGGCGATCTGTTCGGTGCCATCAGCATCCTGAACGGCAAGAGCCGCTACCGCTTCCGCGCCGAGCAGGAGAGCCTCTGCTACCTGCTGCCCAAGGCGCTGTTCCTGCAGCTGTGCGAAGATTTTCCTCCCTTTGCTGAGTTCTTCCGCCAGACCCTGGCCCATAAGGCGCGCCTGCTGACCGAGCAGCGCGCGGAGGGCGGGGTGACCATGGCGGGGTTCATGTTGGCGAAGGTCAGCGAATGCATGCGCGCCCCGTTATGCGTGGGGCCTCAGGCGACCATTGCCGAGGCGGTGGCCACCTTGCACGACAGCCATGCCGACAGCCTGCTCGTCAAGGATACCCAGGGCGCCGGGATGGTCACCAAGACCGACCTGCTCAATGCGCTGGTGCTCGAGGGGAAGGCGCTCGATAGCCTGATTCGGGATGTCGCGCATTTCGAACTGGTGACGGTGGGTCCGGACCAGTACCTGTTCGAAGTGCTGGTGACCATGACGCGCTTCAAGGTCGAGCGAGTGGTGGTCATGGACGCAGCAACGCCCATCGGGGTTGTCGAGCTGACCGATGTGCTGAGCTACTTCTCCAGTCGCAGCTATGTGGTCAGCCTGCAGGTCGAACAGGCCGAGAGCCTGGACGCGCTGTTCCGCGCCAGCCGCCGTACGCCGGAGCTGGTCAAGGCGCTGATGGCCCAGGGCGTCAAGCTGCGCTTTGCCATGGGGCTGTTGGCGGCGCTGAACGGCCGAATCATGTCGAAGGCGTGGGGCTTTCTCATCGACGAGCGCTACCACCGCGACAGCTGCCTGATGGTGATGGGTAGTGAAGGGCGCGGCGAGCAGATCCTCAAGACCGACCAGGACAATGGGCTGATCCTGGCCGACGGCCTCGAATGGCCCGATGTGCAGGCGCAGATGCAGCGGCTCACGGAGACCCTGATCGAGCTGGGCTATCCGCCGTGCCCCGGCAACATCATGGTATGCAACCCGGAGTGGGTCGGCAGCGTGGCGAAATGGCGCGAGCGAATTGCGCGCTGGGCGCGGGCCCGTGACGGCGACAGCCTGATGAAGCTGGCCATTCTGCTCGACTCCCATGCCGTGGCGGGTAACCCCGCGCTGCTGGACAGGGTGCGCGAAGCGATGTTCGAGCACTGTTCCCGCGACGAGATACTGCTCTCCTATTTTGCCCGTGCGGCGCTGCGTTTTTCCACACCGCTGACGCTGTTCGGCTCGCTGAAAAAACCGCAGCACGGTATCGACATTAAGAAGGGCGGGATCTTCCCCATCGTGCATGGGGTGAGGACCATGGCGCTCGAGCGGCGCATCAAGCCCACCTCGACGCTGGAACGGCTCGAGGCGCTGGCGGCCGACGGCCGCCTGGAGGAGCGCATGGCCGAGGATCTCGCCGAGGCGCTGTCACTGTTCACCGAGCTCAGGCTCAAGCAGCAGCTGGCACGCCTCGACGGCAAGGCGGAAGGCAAGAGCCCCGACCGTGTCGTGGTGCAGCAGCTGTCGTCGCTGGAACGCGACCTGTTGCGCGAAGCCCTGCATATCGTCAAGGAATTCAAGCAGCACCTCTCACAACGCTACCACCTGGAGTATTCCTGATCCGCAGGGTCGGAGGCCAGGCTTAGGACAACAACAGGAGGTCCTGAATGTTACGCGCACTGCGCCGGGTCAACGATCGGCGCCGACACGCCAATGGCGAATATGCCTGGCTGTTCCACCCCTATACCGGCGACGAGCTGGTGGCCATCGACTGCGAAACGACAGGTACCGACCCGCGTAAGGCAGAGCCTGTTTCCATCGCTGCCGTCAAGGTGCGGGGCGACCGGGTGCTGACCAGCGAGTCCCTGGTTCTGCATCTGCAGCGCCCGGCCACGCTGACCGGCGACTCCATCCGCATCCACGGGCTGCGAGGCGTCGACCTGGTCGATGGCGAGAACCTGGATCAGGCTCTGGACAAGCTGCTCGATTTCATCGGCAATCGCCCCCTGCTGGGCTGGCGGCTGGAGTTCGATCTGGCGATTCTCAACCGCCAGCTGAGGCCGCGCTTCGGCTTCGACCTGCCCAACAGCGGAATCGATGTTGCCCAGCACTATTTGCGCCAGCAGCGGCGCAGCGTCATGGAACCCGAGGCTACGGGGGTTCGCTTCGAGGCGGCGGCGGAAAGCCTCGGCGTGCCGGTGATGGGCCGCCATACTGCCCTGGGTGACGCCGTTACCACGGCGCTGATCTACCTTCGCCTCGAGCGGGGTGCGCTGCCGCTGTGCCAGCAGGCGTGACGGCCGGCGCGGCATCGCCTGGCGACTCGGGTAATGGTAGGATGTGCGCCCATTACCCACCCCGTTTTCATGGCAGCGCCGACCATGCTCAACCCGATGACCTTCGATCCGCGTCACCTCGATGTGCGTAGCGACGCCGTTGTTCCCGAATCGCCAGGCAGCGTGAGGAGCGACCCGCTTGCCGAGCTCGATGCCAAGCAGAAGCGCGAGTTCAACAAGCTGCAGAAGCGCCTGCGGCGCCAGGTCGGACACGCGATCATCGATTACGGCATGATCCATGAGGGTGATCGCGTGATGGTGTGCCTGTCCGGCGGCAAGGACAGCTACACGCTGCTGGAAATCCTGCGCAACCTGCAGCGCAATGCGCCGGTGAATTTCTCGCTGGTGGCGGTCAACCTGGACCAGAAGCAGCCCGGCTTTCCCGAGCACGTGCTGCCGGCCTATCTCGATTCGATCGGCATCGAATACTACATTCTGGAGCGCGACACCTATTCGGTGGTGAAGGAGAAGACCCCGGAGGGCAAGACCACTTGCGCGCTCTGCTCCCGGCTTCGCCGCGGCTCGCTGTACGGCTTTGCCGAAGAGATCGGTGCCACCAAGGTGGCGCTCGGCCATCATCGGGAAGACATACTGGAGACACTGTTCCTGAACATGTTCTATGGTGGCAGTCTCAAGGCCATGCCGCCCAAGCTGCTTTCCGATGATGGTAAGAACATCCTGATTCGCCCGCTGGCCTACTGCCGCGAGGCTGATATCGCCGAGTTTGCGAGGCTGATGGATTTTCCGATCATCCCCTGCAACCTGTGCGGCTCGCAGCCCAACTTGCAGCGCCAAATCGTCAAGGAGATGCTGGCCGAGTGGGAGGCCAAGCATCCGGGGCGGCTCGAGACCATGTTCAAGGCGGTGACCAATGTGGCACCCTCACAGCTGGCCGACCGCGATCTGTTCGACTTCGCCGGCCTGGAAGAGGAGCGCTCACGGCGGCGCGCCAACCGCATCGACGCCCTGGAGCTGGGCCGCCACGCCTGAGTTGGCCAGGCGGCGCTTGCCGCAAGCCACAGCATGAACAACCCCTGCGAAGCTTGCCTCGCAGGGGTTGTTGCTTTTACGTCGTCTTGTTCAGGAGTGCGCGAGCGCGGTGTTCAGTGGTCGTCCTGGGCCTGGGCAATCAACGCCTCGAGGTTGAGGATATTGACCTCGCGACCGGAGACCTCCACCAGGCCCTGCTGCTGGAAGCGCCCGAGAATGCGGCTGACCGTTTCCACGGCAAGCCCCAGATAGTTGCCGATATCGGCACGCGACATGGAGAGCCGGAAGCTGTACGGCGAGTAGCCACGCCTCCGGAAACGGTCCGACAGGCTGGAGAAGAAGCTCGCCAGGCGCTGGTCGGCGGTCTTGCGTGACAGCAGTCGCATCATGCGGCGGTCGTCGCGCAGCTCCTTGCTCATGCTGCGATAGAGCTGGCCGCGCAGCTCTGGCAGCTGCTCGGAGAGCGAGTCGAGACGGTCGAAGGGGATCTCGCAGACCGTGGTGGTCTCCAGCGCGATCACGCTGCCGGGGTAGACCTCTTCATCGATACCGTCGAGGCCGACCAGTTCGCTGGGCAGGTAGAAATTGGTGACCTGGTCGTCACCCGAGCCTTCGGTGGTGATCTGCTTGAGGCTGCCGGAGCGCACCGCAAAGACGCTGTTGAAGGCATTGCCCTGCCGAAACAGCGACTCGCCTTTTTTCAGCGGGGCGCGCCGCCGAATGATGGCGTCAAATTGCTCCATGTCTTCCAGCTCGAGGGCGAGCGGAAGACAGAGAGAACTCAGGCTGCAGTTCTGGCACCGGGTCTCATGCAGTAGCGAACGCCGCTTGCCGACCGCATTGGCCGCATCGACAGCCATGGCCGCCTCCTTGATGGGGATCATGGAGGCATTATGGAACATTCTGCCTTCGGGGAAAATGCCCCCCTTGTCGATTAGTGCACCATTTTCCTGACAGGGTGTCGCGAGGCGCCGGAGACTACAGGATTCGTGAGTAGCGAGCGGCGGCGTGCGGCGCTAGCCGACCGTCGAAAGCCATGGCCAGGTGCCGTACCAGCAGGCGTCCCATAGGGGTGGCAACGAGGCGCCGACCGTCGAACTCGACCAGCCCATCCTGCTGGGCAATCTGAAGCCGGGCCAGGGCCTCGGCGAAATAGCGCAAGGCATCGATGCCGAAGCGTTCACCCAGTAGGCCGAGATCCAGCTGCATGTCGCACATCAGCCGTTCGATGGCATAGCGCCTGACGCGGTCGTCGAAGCTCAGGCGAATGCCGCGGGCTATGGGCAGATGGCTGGCGTCCAGCGCCGTCTCGTAGTCGTCCATGTTGGTGGCGTTCTGGGCGTAGACGTCGTCGATGCAGGAGATCGCCGACATGCCCAGCCCCACCAGGTCGCACTGGGCATGGCTCGAATAGCCCTGGAAGTTGCGCTGCAGGGTGCCCTGGCGCTGGGCGATGGCCAGGCTGTCGCTGGGTCTGGCGAAGTGGTCCATGCCGATGTGAACGTAGCCCGCCTCGGTCAGCATAGTGATGGTGGTGCGCAGGATGGCCAGCTTTTCTTCCGCGCCGGGTAGGTCTTCCTCGCGGATGCGCCGCTGAGGCGCGAAGCGATCCGGCATGTGGGCATAGTTGAAGATTGATAGCCTGGCCGGGGCCATGGCGATCACTTGCTCCAGGGTGGCGGCGAAGCTATCACGGGTCTGGAAGGGCAGGCCGTAGATCAAATCTAGGTTCAATGAGCGAAAGCCGAGGCGGTCGGCCTCGTCGAGCAGTGCCTCGGTCAGGATGCGCGGCTGCACGCGATTGACGGCGCGCTGAACGCGGGGGTCAAGATCCTGAACCCCGAGGCTGAGCCGATTGAAGCCCAGTGCCTGAATATGGCGAAGGGTGAAGACGTCGGCCTCGCGCGGGTCAATCTCGATGGCATAGTCACGGCTACGGTCGCTGGAAAGGCCGAACCGGGCATCGAGGCGGTCGATGAGGTCGCTCATCTGGTCGAGGCTGAAATAGGTAGGCGTACCGCCTCCCCAGTGCAGCTGGGCTACCTCGCGACGGGTGTCGAGGTGCGACCTGGCCAGGACCATTTCCCGGTCCAGCCGCGAGATGTAGGGCTCGACCACCCGCGTCGCCTTGCTGACGATCTTGTGGCAGGCGCAGTAGGAGCAAGTCCTGCGGCAGAACGGGATATGCACGTAGAGCGAAAGCGGTTTGCCGCCGGCATTGCTGCGTGCCAGCGCCGAAACATAGTCCGCTTCGGTGAAGCGTTCCTCGAAGGAGAGCACGGTCGGATACGAGGCATACCTCGGGCCGCTGGTGTCGTAGCGGCGCAGCAGCGCCTCGTCCCAGACGAAGGGATCGGACATCGCTCGATGCTCGGACATCGCAGGGACTGACATGTGGGCACTCCGCAGTGCGTTGGGTGTTCACATGCTAGCGGCAGGCGGCTTTAGGCGGATTGAGCTGAGTCAAGCGAAGTGAAATGTGCCGTTAAAGTCGCGTCAATGGCCGTGCGGCAGTGCGGCGAACAGTTGCCAGACGGCGAATAGGATGATGAGCAATGCCGCCAGGGTGCGCGTGGCGCGGTGGCGTATGAGTGCCCCCAGCTGGCGCGCGGCCAGGCCGGTGGCCAGCAGCGCAGGCAGGGTGCCCAGGCCAAAGGCGCCCATCAGCAGCGCGCCTTGCAACGGCTGGGCCGTGGCGAGGCTCCAGGCCAACATGGAGTAGACCAGCCCGCACGGCAGCCAGCCCCATATTGCGCCCAGCGCCAAGGCCTGGGGTACCTTGACCACGGGCATCAGGCGCCGGCTGAAGGGCTCGAGGTGACGCCACAGCCGCTTGCCCATCGCTTCGACCCTGAGCAGCCCCTTCCACCAGTCGGCGATGTAAAGTGCCATCAGGATCAGCATGATTGCAGCGAAGACCTGCATCGCCAGGCGGGTGGCGGGCGCCAGGGCAATCACGGTGCCGAGCGCGGCGACCAGCGCACCGGCCGCCATGTAGCTCAGGATTCGCCCCAGGTTATAGCCGAGCAGCAGCCCGCTCAGACGGGCAGGGCTGCGCATGCTGGGCGGCACGGCGAAAGTCAGCGCGCTCATGATGCCGCCGCACATGCCGATGCAGTGGGCCCCGCCGAGCAGGCCGAAGACGAAGGCCGCCAGCAGCGGCGGCAGGCCGAGCCCCGTCGGGTCCATCAGTGCTTCGCCGGCCCGTCGTGCTTCTCGGCCGGCTTGCGACGCTTCTCGCGCTCCTCCGCGGTCAGGTCGTTCTCGTCCTCGTCGAACAGGATGCGGTGGGCAGGGCCTTCCAGGTCCTCGAACTGATCGTTCTTCACCGCCCAGAAGAAGGCCCATACGGCCAGGCCGAGCAGAATCAGCGAGAGCGGAATAAGCAGGTACAGAATGGTCATGCATTCACCAATCGTGCGTCGGGTGTCGGCACCGGCGCCGGGCGCAGCCGGAAACGGTTGAGCCGCAGGGCATTGCCCACTACCACCAGCGAGCTGCCCGACATCCCCAGCGCAGCGACCCAGGGCGGCACGATGCCGATGGCGGCCAGGGGCAGCGCCGAGAAGTTATAGCACACTGACCAGATCATGTTCTGGCGCATGATGCGCCGGGTGGCGCGGGCGATCTCGATCGCCTCGACGATACGCAACAGGCGCGGACTCAGCAACACGGCGTCGGCGCTGGTCCGGGCGAGGTCGGTGGCGCCATTCATGGCGATCGAGACATCGGCGCCGGCCAGCACCGGGACGTCGTTGATGCCGTCGCCGATCATGGCCACTTTCTCGCCGGCCGCCTGGCACTCGCGAATGCGCGCCAGCTTGTCCTCGGGGCTGGCGCCGGCCTGCCAGGTGTCGATGCCCAGCTGCTCGGCCATGCCGCGCACGGCCTCGGCGGTATCCCCGGAGAGCAGCTCGACCTGAATGCCGCGGTTTTTTAGCTCGACAATGGTATCTACTGCGTCTTCGCGCAGTCGGTCGCGCAGGGCGAACCAGGCGCGGGGCTCCCCCTCTTCGCCGAGCAGTAGCCACTGGCCTTCCCCGGGCGGCGCAAGGGTGAGATCCGGCGCAACGAAGTCGGCGCGTCCCAAGCGCCAACGCTTGCCATCTATCACCCCTTCGACCCCTTGGCCGGTGCGGCTGGCTCTGTCGCTGGCATCCACCGTGGCCTGACGCCATGGGCGGAAGGCGCGGGCAATGGGGTGCTCCGAGTGCGCTTCCAGGGCGGCGGCGAGGGTGCGTGCCCGCTCGCCGGTAATGCCTTCGAAAGGGCGGGTGTCGATGAGCTGCATTTCACCGCAGGTCAGGGTGCCGGTCTTGTCGAAGATCACCCGGTCCACCTGTGACAGCGACTCGATGGCGTCGGCGCGGGTGATCAGGATGCCCCGGCGGCGCAGCTGACCGTGGCCGGCGGTTAAGGCGGTGGGGGTGGCCAGCGCCAGGGCGCAGGGGCAGGTCACCACCAGCACCGAGAGCATCACCCACAGCATGCGGCTGGGGTCGATGAACCACCAGGCGGTGGTGACACAGACGGTCACCAGCAGCAGCCGCAGCACGAACAGGTGCGACATGCGTGCGGCCAGTTGGGCCAGGCGCGGGCGGCTGGCGAAGGCGCGGTCGGTCAGGTCGACGATGCTCGCCACCCTAGCGTCCTTGCCGGCATGGGTGACGCGCACCACCAGCGGGCTTTCGATGTTCTGGCTGCCGCCGGTGATGCTGTCGCCGACGCGGCGGGTCACCGGCAGATATTCGCCGGTGAGCATTGACTCATCGAGGCTCGATTCTCCCTCCTCGATGACCCCGTCGGCGGGCACCCCATGGCCAGGCTTGATCAGCACGCGATCGCCGGCGACGAGCTCGCTGGCCGGCAGAATGCGCTCTTGACCTTCAGGCTCCAGGCGCATGGCGGAAAGCGGCAGGGCGCCGGCCATGGCGTTGCCGCTGTGGCCGCTGCGGCGCCGCGCGCGGGCTTCTACATAGCGGCCGAACAGCAGGAAGAAGGTGAACATGGCCACCGAGTCGAAGTAGACCTCACCGGTGTCGGCAAGCACCGCGTAGCCGCTGGCGAGATAGGCGCCACCGATGGCGATGGAGACCGGTACGTCCATGCCCAGCACGCGGGTGCGCAGGTCGCGTACCGCATTGCGGAAGAACGGCATGGCCGAGAAGAACACCACCGGCGTGGCCAGGGCGAACGACAGCCAATGGAACAGGGCGTAGAAGTCCTCGCTGATCTCGCCGGGGCCGGACATGTAAATGGGGATCGAGAACATCATGACCTGGGCCATGCCCACCGCCGCCACGATCAAGCGACGAATGTTCATGCGCTCCTCGAACTGCAGCCGCTGCTGGGCGGCGTCCGGCTCGTAAGGCTGGGCGCTGTAGCCGATGGCGGCCATCTCGGCGAGGATACGCGACAGCTTGAGCCGGGCCGGGTCCCAGGCTACGCGGACGCGATGGTGGCTCAGGTTGACGGCACTGGACGTCACCCCCTCGAGGGCATTGAGCCGATGCTCGATCAGCCAGGCGCAGGCGGCGCAGGTGATGCCGTCCACCGCCAAGGTGGCGTACAGCTCCCCATCGTCCCCTTCCGTATGCACGAACTGGCGCTGCAACCCCGGGTCGTCGAACACTGCCCAAGTCTCGGCCTTGACCGCCTGGCGCTCGTCGGGGCGCTCGGGCAGCTCGGTGCGAAAGCGATAATAGCTGCCAAGACCGCCGTCGACGATGGCGTGGGCCACCGCCTCGCAGCCGGGGCAGCACAGCGGGTGCGTCCTGTCGTCCAGAACGATGGTCCAGGGCGCCCCTGGCGGTACGCTGCTGCCGCAGTGATAGCAGCCGGTGTCGGCCGGCTCCATCGGGTCGACTGACTGAGTCATGGTGGGCTGGCTCAAGGCGTGGCTCGGCTCACGTGCGTGCCGGTACGCCCGGCGTCAGATCAAAGCTCGTTTCGCTGGGAAAGCTGGCTTCGCCGACCAGGCGCCACTCGGGCTGCTGCTCGCTCGGATGCAGCTGCAGGTACCAGCGGTAGCGCAGGTTGTCGGGCGCCTGGCCAAGATAGCGGCCGTCGCGTACATGCTCGAGCACCAGGTCTTGGTCGCGGTTGTCCTGGGTGGGGAAGATCAGACGCAGGTAGAGCCGCTCGGGGCGGTCGTCGCCGTCGAGCTGGACGATGATGTCACTGGTCAGCGGGTCGACGCGCAGGTCGGCCGCAAGATTGAGCTCATGGGCGCGCTGCTGCTTGGCCAGCACCATGTTGATGGCGCGGCCGTGTTCGTAGTAATCCTCCTGCACCATGCCGTCCGCTGAGCGTACGGCGAGCACGGCGAAGGTGGAGCTGACGCTGATCGACAGCATCAGCAGGCCGAGCAGGAACCAGGGCCAGAACTGCTTGTACCAGGGGGAGGGAGTCGTCGTCATGGGGTCATCTCCGGGTGTCGCCGATGAAGCGAGTGTCGCGATCGATGCGGATCTGCGTGTTTTGCTGCGACGCCAGGTGCAGCTGAATCGGATGGCTGGGGAGTTCCAGCACCGCAGGGTCTGCCGTGACCTGTACGGCGAACAGGCGCGAGCTCCCGGCGGGCACGCTGAGCGTTGCGGTGTCGAGTGCCAGCCCCGGCAGGCCGCTGGCGCTCAGGTCGTATACGTGGTCGCTGTCGTCGAGGTTGCGCACGGTGAGGGTGTAGACATTGCTGATACGGCCGTCGCGGGTCATGTGGTAGAGCTGGCCACGCTCGCGCTCCACTTCGAAGCCAAGCGGCATGCGGTCGCCCAGCGCCCACACGAACAGGCCCACCATCACCACCAGAGCGGCGAAATAGCCAAGCAGGCGCGGCCGCAGGATATGGGACCGCTTTCCTTCCAGGGCGTTCTCGGTGGTATAGCGAATCAGCCCGCGCGGGTAGTTCATGCGGTCCATCACGCTGTCGCAGGCGTCGATGCAGGCCGCGCAGGTGATGCACTCGTACTGCAGCCCCTTGCGAATATCGATGCCGGTGGGGCAGACCTGCACGCAGAGGTCGCAGTCGATGCAGTCGCCGTGCCCGGCGGCGCGCGCCTGCTCGTGGGTCAGGCTTTTTTTGCGTGAGCCGCGGGGCTCACCGCGGGCCGCGTCGTAGGAGACGATCAAGGTGTCGGCGTCGAACATCACCGACTGGAAGCGGGCATAGGGGCACATGTAAATGCACACCTGCTCGCGTAGCCAGCCGGCGTTGAGATAGGTGAAGACAACGAAGAACCCGACCCAGAAATAGGACCAGCCGTGGGCCCGCAGGGTAGGGAGTTCGATCACGAGTTCGCGGATCGGCGTAAAATAACCGACGAAAGTTACCCCGGTGGCCAGGGCGATGGCCAGCCACACGGCATGCTTGGCGCTCTTGCGCCAGGCCTTATCGAAGCTCATCGGCTCGCGGTCGAGCTTGATACGGCGATTGCGCGAGCCTTCCAGGCGGTGCTCCACCCAGATATAGAGATAGGTCCAGACGCTTTGCGGACACGTATAGCCGCACCAGACGCGGCCGGCAAAGACGGTGATGAAGAACAGTCCGAAGGCGCAGATGATCAGCAGCCAGGAGAGCAGAATGAACTCCTGGGGATAGAAGGTGGCGGCAAAGATATGAAACTCACGCCCCGGCAGGTCGAACCAGATCATCGGCCGATCGCCCCAGGTGAGCCAGGGCAGGGCGAAGAAGGCCAGCATCAGGGCCCAGTTCGCAACACGCCGCACCCGCTGAAACAGTCCCTTGATTTCACGCACGTAGATGTGCTGCCGCTTGGCATACATCTCCTGCTGGACGGTGCCAGGCGTCGCTGGCTGAACCGCCGGTTCCGGGGTCACGTCTTGCGTTGGGATTTTCTGGCTCATGTCGGACTCGCGGCGGGGTTGAGGGGCCCGCAGAAGGAGGGCAATGAAGAGGCTTCATTGTACCGAGCGCCCTGACTTAAACGGCTGGCCTGCGACAGGAGGTCGCAGGCCAGCCATGCCTGGCGTCGATTAATCGCGGAAACGCAGACTGTAGACGTAGGCGGCGACCAGATGGACGCGTTCCTCACCGATATAGGCAGCCTGAGCCGGCATGTGGCCGTTACGCCCGTTGCGCAGCGTCTGGCGCACGGAGTCGGCCACGCTCTGACCAGGGGCCTGATACAGCCAGATATCGTTGGTCAGGTTGGGTGCGCCCAGCGCCTGGTTGCCGGTGCCGCTGGGGCCGTGGCAGGCCGCACACACCGAGGCGAAGACCGCGGCGCCCACTTCGGCCCGCTCGGCATCGTGCTCGAGGCCCGACAGCGCGAGCACGTGCTGGGTCACGTTCTCGATGTTGTTCTCGCCCAAGGTCTGGAACGAAGGCATGAGGCCGTTGCGGCCACGCACCAGCGTGGTCATGAGCTGTTCGGGCTCACCGCCGTAGAGCCAGTCGTCGTTGGTCAGGTTGGGGAAGCCGTAGCCGCCCTGGGCGTTGGCGCCGTGACAGACCGCGCAGTTGTTCTGGTAGATTCGCTCGGCGACCTGCATGGCCTCGGCGTCCCGCGCCAGCTCGGGGATGGGGATCTCCTGGAAGCGGGAGAAGATCGGGGTGAAACGCTCTTCGGCGCGCGCTACCTCGCGCTCCCACTGGCCTTCCTGGCTCCAGCCCAGTAGCCCGGTGAAGTTGCCCAGGCCCGGATAGAGCAGCAGGTAGCCCAGCGAGAACACCACGGTGGCCACGTAGAGTTGGAACCACCAGCGCGGCAGAGGGTTGTCGTACTCCTCGATCTCGTCGGCCGCGTGCCCGGTGGTTTCCACGTTGCCATCGGCATCCGGCACCTTGTCGGTCTTGCGGTTGGCGTAGAGGATCCAGAAGGCGAAGGCGATGGAGCCCAGCGTCAGAATGATGATCCAGGCACTCCAGAACCCGGAAAGGGAGTCATCCCAGAAGTTGCTCATGTGTTCTTGTCTCCCCTGTCTTTTCGGGAATCTGCGTCGCCTTCTTGACCACTCTGCGAGTACGGCTGCGAGGCGCTGCTGTCACGGTTGAGTTGCTCATCGTCTTCGGCGAAGGGCAGTTGGGCTGCCTCTTCGAAATCCGGCTTGCGCCGCCGGGAGTAGGCCCACCAGGTAATGCCCAGGAAAGCCACGATCAGCAAAAAGGTAATGATGCCGCGAAACGTCCCGGTATCCATGTCAGCGCGTGCCCTCGAGCACGGTGCCCAGCTGCTGGAGGTAGGCGACCAGCGCGGTGATCTCCTGCTGTCCGCGCACGTCGCGCGTGGCGTTGGCGATGTCCTCGTCGGTGTAAGGCACGCCCAGCCGGCGCAGGGCTTCCATCTTGCGCGGCGTGTCGCGGCCGTCGAGGGTGCGCTCGAACAGCCACGGATAGGAGGGCATGATCGAGGTGGGCACCACGTCGCGCGGGTTGTACATGTGGGCACGGTGCCAGTCGTCGCTGTAGCGGCCGCCAACGCGCGCCAGGTCCGGGCCGGTGCGCTTGGAGCCCCACAGGAAGTTGTGCTCGTAGATGAATTCGCCGGCCACGCTGTAATGACCGTAGCGCTCGGTCTCGGCGCGGAACGGGCGGATCATCTGCGAGTGGCAGCCGACGCAGCCTTCGCGACGGTAGATGTCGCGGCCTTCGAGCTCCAGGGCGGAGAGCGGGCGCAGCCCGTCGACCGGCTCTGTGGTCTGCTTCTGGAAGAATAGCGGCACGATCTCGGCCAGGCCGCCAAAACTGATCACCACCAGTATCAGCACGGCAAGCAGGCCAACGTTCTTTTCGACAATCTCGTGTTTCATGGGTGACGTTTTCCCTGTTTGCTCAGGCGGTCTGTGCCAGCGGCTGGCGCTCGGCGGCTTCGCTGCGCTTGATGGTCATGAAGACGTTGTACGCCATGATCAGCATGCCGACGATCCAGAACAGGCCGCCGATGAGGCGTACGACATAGCCCGGACCGCTGGCCTCGACCGACTCGATGAAGGTGTACATCAGCGTGCCGTCGGGGTTGATGGCGCGCCACATCAGGCCCTGCAGGATGCCGTTGACCCACATGGAGGCGATGTAGAGCACGGTGCCGATGGTGGCCAGCCAGAAGTGCACGGCGATGAGCCCGACCGAATGCATCTCGGTGCGGCCGAACAGGCGCGGAATCAGGTGATACATGGAGCCGATGGTGATCATCGCCACCCAGCCCAGGGCGCCGGCGTGGACGTGACCGATGGTCCAGTCGGTGTAGTGGGAGAGGGCGTTGACGGTCTTCACCGCCATCATCGGGCCTTCGAAGGTCGACATGCCGTAGAAGGAGAGGGCGACGACCAGGAAACGCAGGGTCGGGTCGGTGCGCAGCTTATGCCAGGCGCCGGACAGGGTCATCATGCCGTTGATCATGCCGCCCCAGGAGGGCGCCAGCAGGATGATCGACATGACCATGCCCAGCGACTGCGCCCAGTCGGGCAGCGCGGTGTAGTGCAGGTGGTGCGGGCCGGCCCACATGTAGATCATGATCAGGGCCCAGAAATGCACGATCGACAGGCGATAGGAGTAGATCGGGCGCTCGGCCTGCTTGGGCACGAAGTAGTACATCATGCCGAGGAAGCCGGCAGTCAGGAAGAAGCCCACCGCGTTATGGCCGTACCACCACTGCACCATGGCATCGATGGTGCCGGCGTAGATGGAGGTGGAGTACATGAAGGTGACCGGGATCGCCGCGTTGTTGACGATGTGCAGCACCGCCACGGTGAGGATGAAGGCGGCGAAGAACCAGTTGGCCACGTAGATGTGGGAGGTCCTGCGCTGCTTGATGGTCATCAGGAAGACAACGGCATAGCTGACCCATACCACGGCGATCAGGATGTTGATCGGCCACTCCAGCTCGGCGTACTCCTTGGTGGTGGTGTAGCCCAGCGGCAGGGTGATGACCGCCGACACGATGACGGCTTGCCAACCCCAGAAGGTGAAGGCCGCCAGCTTGTCGGAGAACAGCCGGGTCTGGCAGGTGCGCTGCACCACGTAATAGGAAGTCGCCATCAGGGCGGAGCCGCCGAAGGCGAAGATGACGGCGTTGGTGTGCAAAGGCCGCAGGCGGCCGAAGCTCGTCCAAGGCAGATCGAGGTTGAGTTGCGGCCAAACCAGCTGTGCGGCAAGGATGACACCGAGGAGCATGCCCACGATGCCCCACACCACTGTCATGATCGCAAACTGCCGAACTACTTTGTAATTGTAGGTCGGGTGCTCTAATGCTGTGCTCATGTCAGGTTCCCATCGAACGCGTAACGAGAGCCAGCATGGCGGGCTGCCATGGCTGACGCTCCCGGTTGGGTGATGCAGGTCGAAAAATCAGAGCGATTCTATCGCAGCCGCAGCAAAGACTGAAACACGCCCAATGGCGAAACTCGTATAGGAATTTGACGATTGTCGAACTTTGCACGAGTTGAGCCTGGTGCGTGAAGGCTTGGGCGGCTTGGTGATCGAGTGGTCACGGGGCTCTGGCAATAGGCGGTGCGAGGCAGCATGGTAGAAGAATTCTGCCGGGGGTGCGACATTCTGCCACACCTGGGCGGAGGTACCTCGTCGCAAAGGACGCCTGGCGGGCGCGCAAGCGGGACCTGGCGACGGCGTCGCCAGGCGGAGAAAATCGGCCTTCGGCAAATCGAATCGGCGCGACAACTGAGATCAGGTTTGGCAAGTGCCAACCGGTGGTCGTTGCGAGCGGGTGTCGTGGGTGCGGCGTCGGCTGAGCGGTCGGCTCTGCCTTGAAAACGCTGAATTCGCAGGGCTGGTTTCGAAGGGCGTTGACAACGTACGGAATCTCTGTAGAATTCAGCGCCACGTGACTAGGGGTGGTTAGCTCAGCTGGGAGAGCACCAGCCTTACAAGCTGGGGGTCACAGGTTCGAACCCTGTACCACCCACCATCGCCTCGGCGATCCCGATCACGTAGGAAGCACGCAGCGGACCGGTAGTTCAGTCGGTTAGAATGCCGGCCTGTCACGCCGGAGGTCGCGGGTTCGAGTCCCGTCCGGTCCGCCAATGTTTCCACCGCTAGTGTCATCGATTGTGGACCGGTAGTTCAGTCGGTTAGAATGCCGGCCTGTCACGCCGGAGGTCGCGGGTTCGAGTCCCGTCCGGTCCGCCACGATGGCATGACGGCAAAAGGCTAGTGGTAGTAAAAAAGCTAGTTGAAGTAATCGCATAGCCTGCAAAAAATTGTGCTAGCAAAACTAGCAGTAAGTCGTTGCGTTATCCGTGGGTGATTAGCTCAGTTGGTTAGAGCACCAGCCTCACATGCTGGGGGTCACTGGTTCGAATCCGGTATCACCCACCACGCGGACCGGTAGTTCAGTCGGTTAGAATGCCGGCCTGTCACGCCGGAGGTCGCGGGTTCGAGTCCCGTCCGGTCCGCCATCGAATTCCGAGACCCTGAGCCTATGCTCGGGGTCTTCTCGTTTTTGTCTATACTCCTTGCTCTGCCGGTTCCGTGACCGGGCCTGCCTGAGCGCGTGCCTCCAGGACGCGCCGAGCCAGCGTGGCCTGCAATACCCGTCGCTCTCGCCAAATCGCGCTTTTCCTTTGCGCCCGCCGCCTGGCTATCATACAGTTGTTTGAAAATAACCGTGACTCGACCCAAGAAGGAGTTCGGCGTGCGCTATCCTCATCTTTTCCGTCCGCTCGAGGTGGGCCACCTGACGCTGCCCAACCGTGTGCTGATGGGCTCCATGCATACCAACCTTGAAGAAACGCGAGGCGGCTTCGAGCGGCTTGCCGCCTTCTATGCCGAACGTGCCCGTGCCGGCGTCGGCCTGATCGTCACCGGGGGTATCGCGCCCAATCCGGAAGGGGCGGTATTCCAAGGGGCGGCCACGCTGGAGCGCGCCGAGCAGGTGGAAGACCACCGCCAGGTGGTCGAGGCGGTGCATGCCGAAGGTGGCCGGCTGTGCATGCAGATTCTCCACGCGGGGCGCTATGCGTATTCGCCCGAACTGGTGGCACCGTCGCCGATCCAGGCCCCGATCAATCCCTTTGCGCCGCGTGAGCTCAGCGACGAGGAAGTGGAAGGGCAGATTGCCGACTACGTGCGCTGCGCTTCTCTGGCGCGCGAGGCGGGTTACGACGGCGTCGAGGTGATGGGTTCCGAAGGCTACCTGATCAACCAGTTTCTGTGTCGGCGCACCAATCAGCGCGAGGATCGCTGGGGTGGGCCTTTCGAGCAGCGCATGCGCTTCGCCGTCGAGATCGTGTCGCGAATTCGCCAGGCGGTGGGCGACGACTTCCTGATCATCTTCCGTCTGTCGATGATCGACCTGGTCGAAGAGGGCAGCACCTGGGAGGAAGTGGTGACGCTCGGGCGTGCCGTCGAGGCGGCCGGCGCCAGCCTGATCAATACCGGCATCGGCTGGCACGAGGCGCGGGTGCCGACCATCGTCACCAGCGTGCCGCGGGCGGCCTTCACCGAGGTCACCCGGCGCATGAAGGCCGAGCTCTCGATCCCGCTGATCACCACCAACCGCATCAACATGCCGGAGGTGGCCGAGCGGGTGCTGTCCGAGGGGCATGCCGACATGGTCTCAATGGCGCGCCCGTTCCTCGCCGACCCGGCGTGGGTGGCTAAGGCGGCTGAGGGGCGCGACGACGAGATCAATACCTGCATCGCCTGCAACCAGGCGTGCCTGGACCACACCTTCCAGGGCAAGCTCACTTCGTGCCTGGTCAACCCCCAGGCCTGCCACGAGACCGAGCTGGTGATCGAGCCGGCCGAGACGCCGCGAGATGTCGCCGTGGTGGGCGGTGGGCCGGCGGGGATGGCGGCGGCGCTCACCGCGGCACGGCGTGGACACCGGGTGGTGCTGTTCGAACGCACCGCTGAGCTGGGTGGGCAGTTCAACCTCGCCCGCAAGATTCCCGGCAAGGAGGAGTTCGACGAGACGCTGCGCTACTTCAAGGTAATGCTCGACAAGCACGGCGTCTCGATCCGGCTGCGTACCGAGCCCGACGTGCAGCGGCTGCTCGAATTCGATGCGGTCATCCTGGCCTCGGGGGTGCGCCCGCGGCGGCTGGAGCTGCCGGGCATCGACCATCCCAAGGTCATGAGCTATCCGGCGGCCATCCTCCACCCCGAGCGCGTGGGGCGTCGGGTGGCGGTGATCGGTGCCGGTGGCATCGGCTTCGATGTGGCCGAGCTTCTGACCCATATCGGTCATCCGGCCCTGGATACTGCCGCATGGTGTGCCGAGTGGGGGGTCGACCTCAGCGTATCCGGGCGCGGTGGCCTGGCGCCTCCCAGCAAGCCTGAAACGCCGCGTGAGGTGGTGCTGCTGCAGCGCAAGCACTCCAAGCCCGGCAAGGGGTTGGGCAAAACCACGGGCTGGGTGCACCGGGCGTCGTTGAAGCACCGCGGCGTGGAGACCCTGGCTGGCTGCGAGTATCTCGCGATCGACGATGAGGGGCTGCGTATCCGCCACCAGGAGCAACAGCGGCTGCTCGAGGTGGACACCGTGGTGGTTTGTGCCGGGCAGGAGCCGGTGCGCGAACTGCTCGAGCCGCTGCAGGCAGCCGGCGTGGCCGTGCATTTGATCGGTGGTGCCGATGAGGCCGCGGAGCTGGATGCCAAGCGTGCCATCGACCAAGGCACGCGCGTGGCGGCGGGGCTGTAGCGACAAACGTTGACAGCAGTTTGTGCCGTATCGGCTACGCTGGCGATAATCCTCTGCGTGACTTCCTTCTCGCTGTGAAGCTTCCGCTGCGACCCGCCTTCCGGCGGGTCGCATTGTTTTTCCGTCGGTAGGGTGCACATGCACGGCGCGGCGTGTCGTCTACGGTTTTCCAGTCCGGCAGCCCGGTTTTTTTACCAGCGTCCTTTCAGCGTTTAAACCCTGAATGCGCGCAAGCGAACCCTCTCCCTGATCGGTACTCTCAAGTGGTGACTGCCCCCCTGCGTTGAGAATTTGTCCCCATGTCGCCCGGAAGCTGTCTAGTCTGATGGGTAACTCATGACGACTAACCGGCTAACGGATCGTCGTCGGGGTGGGCAAACAGGAGGTTTCGATGAGCATCTTTGATCATGTGCAGAACCGCTTTACTCAGGTCCAGCAGGAAGAGATGAGCCTGCAGGAGTATCTGGAACTGTGTCGTGAGGACCCCATGGCCTACGCCAGTGCTGCCGAGCGCATGCTCAAGGCCATCGGCGAGCCGGAAGTGATCGACACCGCCAGAGATTCGCGGCTCTCCAGGATCTTTTCCAACAAGGTGATCCGCCGCTATCCGGCTTTTTCCGAGTTCTACGGCATGGAGGAGGCGATCGAACAGATCGTGGCCTACTTCCGTCATGCCGCCCAGGGCCTGGAGGAGCGCAAGCAGATCCTGTATCTGCTGGGGCCGGTGGGGGGCGGCAAGTCATCGCTGGCCGAGCGGCTCAAGCTGCTGATGGAACGGATTCCCTTCTATGCCATCAAGGGTTCGCCGGTCTACGAGTCGCCGCTCGGGCTGTTCTCTCCGGAAGAGGATGGCGAGCTGCTGGAGAAGGAGTATGGCATTCCCCGCCGCTACGTGAAGAGCATCATGTCGCCCTGGGCGGCCAAGCGGCTCAAGGAGTACGGGGGGGACATCACGCAGTTCAAGGTGGTGCGCCTGTACCCGTCGCGGCTCAACCAGGTGGCGATCTCCAAGACCGAGCCGGGCGACGAGAACAACCAGGACATCTCCTCGCTGGTGGGCAAGGTCGACATTCGCCAGCTCGAGCTCTACTCCCAGGACGATCCGGATGCCTACAGCTTCTCCGGCGGCCTGTGTAAGGCCAACCAGGGCCTGATGGAGTTCATCGAGATGTTCAAGGCGCCGATCAAGGTGCTCCACCCCCTGCTCACCGCCACCCAGGAGGGCAACTACAACCCCACCGAGGGCATGGGGGCGATCCCCTTCGACGGCGTCGTGCTGGCCCACTCCAACGAGAGCGAGTGGCAGGCGTTTCGCAACAACCGCAACAACGAGGCCTTCCTCGACCGCGTCTACATCGTCAAGGTGCCCTACTGCCTGCGCGTGACCGAAGAGATCAAGATCTACCAAAAACTGCTCGAGCACTCTTCGCTCGACCAGGCGCCCTGTGCGCCCGATACCCTGCGCATGCTGGCGCAGTTTTCGGTGCTCTCGCGGCTCAAGGAGACGGAGAATTCCAGCATCTACTCCAAGATGCGCGTCTACGACGGCGAGAACCTCAAGGACACCGACCCCAAGGCCAAATCGATCCAGGAGTACCGCGACGCCGCAGGAGTCGACGAAGGGATGGACGGGCTCTCGACCCGCTTTGCCTTCAAGATCCTGTCGAAGGTATTCAACTTCGACAATCACGAGATCGCCGCCAACCCGGTGCACCTGCTGTATGTGTTGGAGCAGCGCCTGGAGCAGGAGCAGTTGCCTAAGGATACCTTCGATCGCTACCTGCGTTTCATCAAGGAGTTCCTGGCACCTCGCTACGTCGACTTCATCGGCAAGGAGATCCAGACCGCCTACCTGGAGTCCTACTCCGAGTACGGCCAGAACATCTTCGACCGCTACGTCACCTACGCCGACTTCTGGATTCAGGATCAGGAGTACCGCGATCCGGAAACCGGCGAGCTGTTCAACCGTCAGTCGCTCAATGAGGAGCTGGAGAAGATCGAGAAGCCGGCCGGGATCTCCAACCCCAAGGACTTCCGCCACGAGGTGGTCAACTTCGTGCTGCGGGCGCGTGCCCAGAACAACGGCATGAACCCGAGCTGGCAGTCCTACGAGAAGCTGCGCGGCGTGATCGAGCACAAGATGTTCGCCAATACCGAGGAGCTGCTGCCGGTCATCTCCTTCAACGCCAAGGCCTCGGCCGCCGACCAGAAGAAGCACGAGGACTTCGTGGCCAGGATGAAAGATCGGGGCTACACCGAAAAGCAGGTGCGGCTGCTTTCCGAGTGGTACCTGCGGGTGCGCAAGTCGCAGTAACCGGCGTGGCTTCAGGAGGTCACATGACCTATTTCATCGATAGACGCGCCAATGCCAAGCGCAAGAGTGCCGTGAATCGCCAGCGCTTTCTCGACCGCTACCGGACGCATATCAAGCGTTCGGTGGAGGAGGCGGTCAACCGGCGCTCGATCACCGACATGGAGCGTGGCGAGAAGGTCTCGATTCCCAGCCGCGACATCTCCGAGCCGGTGTTCCAGCATGGGCCGGGCGGCAAGCGCACGATCGTCAGCCCCGGCAACAAGGAGTTCGTGCAGGGGGATCGCATCCGCCGCCCCGGAGGGGGCGGCGGCGGTGGCGGCTCCGGCGAGGGCAACGCTTCCGACCAGGGCGAAGGCATGGACGAATTCGCCTTCTCCCTCTCCCGCGACGAGTTCCTCGACTTCGTATTCGACGGACTGGAGCTTCCCCACCTCGAGCGCAAGGCGCTCAAGGATCTCGAGGAAGTGAAACCGGTTCGCGCCGGGGTCACCCGCGACGGTGTGCCGTCGCGGATCAATATCGTGCGCTCCATGCGCGAGGCGCAGGCGCGGCGCATCGCCATGCGCGCGCCCATCCGGCGTGCGCTGCGCGACGCCCAGGAAGCGCTAGATGAGGAGGAGCGCAAGGATCCGGTGCTGCGCAACCCGGCGCGGATCGCCGAGCTCAAGGCCGAGATCGAGCGGCTGGAGAAGCGGCTCGATGCGGTGCCGTTCATCGACACCTACGACCTGCGCTACAACAACCTGGTGAACCAGCCTCAGCCCTCGAGCAAGGCGGTGATGTTCTGCGTAATGGATGTCTCCGGCTCCATGACCCAGGCCCACAAGGACATCGCCAAGCGCTTCTTCCTGCTGCTCTACCTCTTTCTCGAGCGCAACTACGAAAAGGTCGAGCTGGTGTTCGTGCGCCATCATACGGCGGCCAAGGAGGTCGACGAAGAGGAGTTTTTCTACTCGCGCGAGACCGGCGGCACCATCGTCTCCAGCGCCCTGACCCTAGTCGACGAGATCATCACCCGCCGCTATCCACCAAGCCAGTGGAATCTCTACGTGGCGCAGGCATCGGACGGCGATAACTGGGACGACGATTCGGTGTCCTGCCGTGAGCTGCTGATGAAGAAGCTCATGCAGCGGCTGCAGTACTATACCTACGTGGAGATCACGCCGCATGCCCACCAGGCGCTGTGGGAGGAGTATGAGACGGTGGCGGCCGAGTTTCCCCAGCGTTTCGCCATGCGCCAGATCGTCGAGGCGGGGGACATCTATCCCGTGTTCCGCGAGCTGTTCCGGCGTCGAGCCGTCAACTAGGGCGTACGAGGAGGCACCATGACCCGACGCAAGCCGATCGCCACCGGCTCCGACTGGAACTTCGAGATTCTGGAAACCTTCGAAAAGGAGCTGGCACGCCTGGCCGACGAGTATCGGCTGGATACCTACCCTAACCAGATCGAGATCATCACTACCGAACAGATGATGGATGCCTATGCCAGCGTGGGCATGCCGGTGGGCTACCATCACTGGTCGTTCGGCAAGCAGTTCCTGGCGGTGGAACAGGCCTACCGCCGTGGGCAGATGGGGCTCGCCTACGAGCTGGTGATCAACTCCGACCCCTGTATCGCCTATCTGATGGAGGAGAACACCCTGATGATGCAGGTGCTGGTGATGGCGCACGCCTGCTACGGGCACAACTCCTTCTTCAAAGGAAACTACCTGTTCCGCGCCTGGACGGACGCCAGCTCGATCATTGATTACCTGGTCTTTGCCCGCAAGTACGTGGCCCAGTGCGAGGAGCGCCACGGTATCGCGGCGGTGGAGCAGCTGCTCGATGCCTGCCACGCGCTGCAGAACTACGGCGTCGATCGCTACAAGCGGCCTTCGCCGATCTCGGCCGAAGAGGAGATGCGCCGCCAGGCGGAGCGCGAGGAGTACCTGCAGGCGCAGGTCAATACCCTTTGGCGCACCATTCCGGGGCGTCCCTCGGCAGATAGCCTGCCCGGTTCGCTGAGCAGTGAGGAGGATCCCCTTGGCCTGCGCGAAGGCGGACGCTATCCGCCCGAGCCCCAGGAAAACCTGCTCTATTTCATCGAGAAGAACGCGCCGCTGCTGGCACCCTGGCAGCGCGAGATCGTGCGCATCGTGCGCAAGCTAGCCCAGTATTTCTACCCGCAGCGCCAGACCCAGGTGATGAACGAGGGCTGGGCCTCGTTCTGGCATTACACGCTGATGAACCGTCTCTACGACGATGGGTTGGTCGACGAGGGGCTGATCCTCGAATTCCTGCAGTCGCATACCGCGGTAGTCAACCAACCCGACTTCGATAGCCCCTACTACAGCGGCATCAACCCCTATGCGCTGGGGTTCGCCATGTTCAGCGACATCAAGCGAATGTGCGAAAACCCCACCGACGAGGATCGCGCCTGGTTCCCCGATACCGCGGGCGGCGACTGGCTGGAGGCCGTGCACTTCGCAATGCGCAACTTCAAGGACGAGTCGTTCATCCAGCAGTACCTCTCGCCCAAGGTGATTCGCGACCTGAAGCTTTTCACCGTGGTGGACGACGACCAGGAGGAGATGCTGGAGGTAACCGCGATTCACGACGAGCGTGGCTACCGCCGGGTGCGCGAGGCGCTGGCCACCCAGTATGCGCTATCGCTGCGGGAGCCCAATATCCAGGTCTACTCGGCCAATGTGCGCGGCGACCGCTCGCTGACCCTGCATCATGTGCAGGACAGCCGCCGCCCCTTGGCGCGCAGCGTCTACCCGGTAATTCGCCACCTGCACCAGCTGTGGGGGTTCCCCGTCTATCTTGAATCGCTCGGCGGGGAGGGGGCGGTGGCGCGGCGCTATCAATGGCCACTGCCCGACGAGGAGGGGCGGGGGAACTGAAGCGGCACGAGTGGGCCAGGCCTGCTCGTGCCGTGCGTCCCAAGGGTTCAGTTCGCCGATACCCAGGACTGGCACCACCCCTGGGGTTCCACGCTGTGCTGCGGGAACAGCTGGCAGCCTTCGGTCGCGGGGTCAAAGAACATGCAGTTGCGACAGGCCTCGCCCGGTGCGTAGGCGGGGTGATCGCTGGCCTGCTCGGCTCGCGTCACGTAGTTCAGCGCCTGGGCCTGCTCGTCGGCTGGGTTGAGTCGCGGCAGCGTCTGGGCGAAAGCTTGGCGTGAAACGAGGCCGATGCCCAGGGGTAGTGCAGCGGCACCGAGAAGGGTAATGCGCAGAAAATCGCGCCGACTCTGTTTGGCCATGGTGTCTCCTTGGGGCTCGGAACCAGAGGGGTGAGCATACCCGGTTTTTCCGGCCCTGCCGCTGGGGTTCATGTGGGGGCGTAGGGAAATGTTCCGAGAGCGTGGGCAAGCGCTGACTCACCAGCTACGACCCGACCGCTGGTCGGAAGTTCGCACCGGCGGCGCGTGGCCGGCGTTTCAGCGCAAGCGAAGCCCTGGCGCTTGCTCCCCACTTTGGCTAGGGTGGGTGGACACTGCAACTGCAAGGATGCTGTCATGCCGTGGATAAAAATTGTTCATATCGCCACACTGCTGTGCTGGTGCGGCGTTCTGCTCTATCTCCCGGCACTGCTCATCACCAGCGCCAGGCCGCGAGCGGCATCGTCCCTCGACGTGCCGGCGCCGGTCGTCCTGCGGTTTCTCTTCACCCGAGTGGCCACCCCTTTTGCCCTGCTGGCCATCGCCAGCGGCACCCTGCTGTTCATCGTCGGGCAGCTGATCGGCGGTTGGCTGGCGCTGAAGCTTGGCGCTGTGACCGGTATGGTGCTGTGCCATGTGCTGTGCGGCGCCCTGATCGTGCGCCTGGAGCAGGGCAAGCGCTGGGGGCTGGTGCCGATCAGTGCGGCCATCGCAATGCTGTCGGCCGCGCTGATGCTGGCGGTGCTGGTGCTGGTACTCAGCAAGCCCTTCGATTGAGGCTGGACAAGGAGAGTCAAGATGCGCGATTCACCAGGGCGCGAGTGGCCAGCGCTACTTGTCGTCGATTTCCACCCCCACCGCCTCGTCATAGACGAGCATGCCACCGAGAATGCCGGCCAGCATGATCAGGCCCGCCGTGAGCAGGGTCAGCCCGATGGCCCAGGGCAGCAGGTCGACGATATCCTGATAGCGCCACAGCCAGTTGAGCGAGGCGAGAGACAGCATCATCACCGCCAGGATGGCATGACACCAGCCCAGAATCATGTGCCGAATGCGGCGCACGGTGACCAGGTCGATCAACCCCGCGACGCTGGCGACCCAGCCGCCCAGCGCGCCGATTCCCGCCAGCCACAGGCTGACGCGAGCCCAGAACAAGTCCTCGGTGTAGAGGAAGGCGCCGTCGCTGAGCACCAGCAGCATCAGGCAGGCGATGGGGAAGTGGATCATCACCGGGTGAAGCGGGTGGCCGGCAATGGCGGCACGACTCTTGATCGAACGGGGTTGTGTCTCGGCCATGTTCGCGTCCTTTGCGATCGGATGGGTTTGTCTACTGGCATTCAACGCGCCTGCTGCCGGTGGGTCAACCGCCTGCGCCGGCCTGCGATGCTGGCCACGGCGCCCGCCCTGTTGCTGGCAGGCTGCGGCGGGGAGATGTCGATCCTCGATCCCTCCGGCCCGGCGGCACGCTCCCAGTACTGGGTGTGGTGGGCCATGCTGATCGTAAGCCTAGTGGTCTCCGTCGCACTTTTCTCGCTCTGGCTCTACACGTTCTGGCGAAAAGCGCCGCCGCCGGAGCGCACCGCCCAGCAGGAGCACCGCATCATGCTGCGCTGGGTGCTGGGGGGTGGCCTGGCGCTGCCCATCATCAGCATCGTGCTGCTGCTGGTCTTCGCCGCTCCCACCGGGCGCAGCATGATTCCGCTGCCGCTGCCCGACGGGGGCAGCGCCGAGGTCATCGAGGTGATCGGTCACCAGTGGTGGTGGGAGATTCGCTACCCCGGTGACGAGGAGGGCGAGGTGGTGACGGCCAACCGGCTGGTGATGCCGGCCGGCGAGCCCGTCGATTTCCGCATCACCAGTGCAGACGTGATCCACGCGTTCTGGATCCCCCGCCTGGGCGGCAAGCGCGATATGGTGCCGGGCCGCCACACGACCATCCGGCTAGAAGCCGATGCGCCTGGCGTGTTCGGCGCCCAGTGCGCCGAATTCTGCGGCGCCCAGCACACCAACATGCTGCTACACGTGGAGGCGGTGGAGCGCGAGGAGTACGACGCCTGGCTGGCGGCACGCCGTACGGCGCCCGCGCAGCTGGCCGGCCATGACGATGCGCGCGAGGCCTTCGGCGAGCACTGCGCTGCCTGCCACCGGGTCGACGGTTTTCCCGCCGAGTTGATTCACGATGACGTGGCCCATGACATCCTCGGGCCCGATCTCAGCGATATTGGCTCGCGCCCGACCCTGGGGAGCGGCGTCATGGCCCGGGAGGAGGGGGCGATCGCCTACTGGCTGCAGTTCCACCAGACACTGAAGCCGGGCAACCGCATGCCGCCCCACAACCACCTCGATAACGAGACGCTGCAGGACATCGGCGCCTGGCTGGAGACGTTGCAACCATGAGCGATACCTCGAACGCTTCCCTGCCCCCCGAGACCCGGCGGCTGCACGAAGGCCTGGATCGGGTGTGGGGCAATCCTAAGGGCCTAAGGGCGCTGACTGTGGTGAACCACACCACCATTGGCCTGCGCTTCATGGTGACCGGGGCGATCTTCTTCCTGATCGGTGGCCTGCTGGCGATGCTGATCCGCACCCAGCTGGCCTTTCCCGATAACGCCTTCATGTCGCACGAGATCTACAACCAGGTCTTCACCATGCACGGCACGGTGATGATGTTCCTGTTCGCCATTCCCATTCTCGAGGGGCTGGCGATCTACATGATCCCCAAGATGATCGGTGCGCGGGATCTGGTGTGCCCGCGCCTGACCGCCTTCGGCTACTACTGCTACCTGTTCGGCGGCATCATCCTGGCTTCCAGCATGGTGCTCGAGATGGCGCCGGAGAGCGGCTGGTTCATGTATACCCCGCTGAGCAGCGGCGACTATTCGCCTGGGCCTGGCTCCGACTTCTGGCTGCTGGGCATCACCTTCGTCGAGATCTCGGCGCTCTCCGCCGGCGTGGAGCTGGTGGTGTCGATCCTGCGCACCCGCACCCAGGGCATGGCGCTGCACAAGATGCCGCTGTTCGCCTGGTACATCCTGGCCATGGCATTGATGATCGTGGTCGGCTTCCCGCCGCTGATCCTCGGCAGCATCCTGCTGGAGCTCGAGCGCGCCGCGGGCATGCCATTCTTCGAGGTGGCGGGGGGCGGCGACCCGGTGCTATGGGCACACCTGTTCTGGCTGTTCGGCCACCCCGAGGTCTACATCATCTTCCTGCCCGGCGCGGGGATCGTCTCGACGCTGATCCCCGTGTTCGCCGGACGCCCGATCGTGGGCTACGCCTGGGTGGTGGCGGCGATCGTCATCATGGGCTTCGTCAGCTTCGGCCTGTGGGTCCACCACATGTTCACCCTGGGCATCCCGCAGCTGGCGCTGGCCTTCTTCTCGGCGGCCAGCATGCTGGTGGCCATTCCCACCGGCATCCAGATCTTTGTCTGGCTCTCCACCCTGTGGCTGGGCCGGCCGAAGATGACGCTGCCGATGCTGTGGATCGTCGGCTTCCTGGTGATCTTTGTACTGGGCGGCCTGACCGGGGTGATGCTGGCGCTGGTGCCGTTCAACTGGCAGGTCCACGACACCCACTTCGTGGTCGCCCACATGCACTACGTGCTGGTGGGGGGGATGCTGTTCCCGCTGCTGGCCGGGCTCTACTACTGGCTGCCGCAGGTGTCCGGACGCATGCCGTCGGAGCGGCTGGGCAAGTGGAGCTTCTGGCTGATCTTCCTGGGCTTCAACGTCACCTTCCTGGTCATGCACTGGACGGGGCTGCTGGGCATGCGGCGGCGCGTTTTCACCTACGACACCGCCATGGGCTGGGATATCTATAACCTGATCTCCTCGGTGGGCGGCTTCATGATGTCGGCCGGGGTGGCCCTGCTGATCCTGGATGTGGCGCTGCACTTCCGCTTCGGCAGAAAGGCGCCGCAGAACCCCTGGAACGCCGATGGCCTGGAGTGGGCCATGCCCAAACCCCCCACGGCGTACAACTTCGTCAGCCTGCCCGCGGTGGAGACGCGTCACCCGCTATGGGAGCGTCCCGAGCTTTCGCGCACCCTCTACGAGGGCCAGCATGGCCTCAATACCATCGACCATGGACGGCGCGAGACTTGGGGCAGCGACGCCCTGACCGGCAAGCTGCGCGAGACCATTCACCTGCCCACCAACTCCTGGTGGCCGCTATTCTCCTCACTGATGCTGGCGGTGGTCTGCATCGGCCTGCTGGTGCGGGTCTACTGGGTGGCGGCAGCAGCGGCGCTGGTGGCAGTGGTGCTGCTGCTGCGCTGGTCGTGGGAGAACGGCGCGCACCCCAATGTGGCGCCCGGGGCCAGCCGAGCGCCGACTGAACCGCCGCTGCACTACCGCACCATGAATGGTCCTGGTGTATGGTGCATGTCGGTCTCTCACCTGGCCAACGGCTCGCTCTACCTGTCGCTGCTGTTCGGCTGGTTCTACCTGTGGGTGGTGGCACCTGAGTGGCAGATGCCCGACAGCTCACCGCTCTCGCTGCCGCTGCTGGTCGCGGCCGGCGTGGCGCTGACCCTGGGCACGCTGCTGCTGGCGAAGCTGGTAGCCCGGTTGCGCCGCCGCGAGGCCGCCGGACTCGGTGTACTGATGTATAGCGCAGGGGGGCTGGGTACGCTCGCGGCGGGGCTGGTCGTGGCGGTCATGTGGCTAGCCGACCTGGCCCCCACCGACAACGCCCACGACGCCACCCTGTTCGTGGCGCTGAGCTATGTACTGATTCTGACCTCCCTGGGTGGCGTGCTGTGCCTGCTGCAGGGGCTGCGCGTGGGATATGGGTATGTCGGCCTGGAGGCGCCCATGGAGCCGGTGGTGGTGCAGCGGCTGTGGTACTACAACCTGGTGGTTTACTGGACCCTGTTCGTGGCGATCTGGGTCATGCCGACCCTGCTGGGAGGGGACGCATGAGACATCTGCTGCGACTGACTCATCCCATTCACCTGGTGGGCGGTGTCACGCTCTGGGGGATCTGGTTCGTGGCGATCTACGCCGGTCTCTCGGTGGCCTGCTCGGTGGCGCCGCCGGACCCCGGGCGCGACATGCTGACCGGCATCAACCTCGGGGTGGGGCTGGCCACCCTGGCAACCACCCTGGGGCTGCTGTGGCTGACCTGGGCCGGCGTCAAGGCGGCGCGCCGGGCGGAAGTGCGCCGCGACTGCTACTTCGCCTACACCTCGGCCGGCGTCTACTTCTTCTCGGCGGGGGCGACGCTGTTTGTCGGCTACCCGGTGGTGTTCCTGCCACCCTGCCTATAGGGCGCCATTAAAGCGTGACTAAGGCGTGACGCTAGCCGTCAGAGCGAGCCATTCAGCCGCCGCGGCTCGCCTGCTATACTCGCGCCAGGCTGCGGCGGCCCCATGCCGCCCGCGGCAATGCCAAACGGGGGAGTGTCGATGCAGAATGCCGTGATCCTGATCAATACCGAAAAGGGGCAGGTGAAGGCGGTGGCCGAGCGGCTTGCCGACGTCGAAGGAATCAGCGAGGTCTATTCCACCTGCGGTCGCTACGACCTGGTGGCGATTGCCCGAACCCGCGATTTCGAGAGCCTGGCCGAGCTGGTCACCGAGCGCCTCAATGCCGTCGAGGGCATCCGCGACACCGAGACGCTGAATGCCATGCAGGTACACTCCCGGCACGACCTTGAAACCATGTTCTCGCTGGGCTGGTAGCCCGGCGAGTCTCCTCTGGCTGACCTCGGCCTGCCGGTGCCCAAGCGTGCCGGCGGCGCCACCCTTCGGATCGAGACATGGCCCTAGCACGTTCCCGCGGCAGGCGGCGTCGCTCCCTGCTTTCCACCGGGCGCTTCCGCCTCCGCCAGTTCGGCATCACCCTTATTTTCGTGCTGGTGGGCAGCGGCCTGTGGTACGCCCAGGAGCAGGAGTATCGTGACCAGCTGAGCTGGATGGGCGTGCCCACCTGGGACAGCCTGACCCCGCTGACTGTGCACCGCGTGCTGCGCAACGACGGCTTCCTGGTGGGCTGGTCGGACGTGCGGGTCAATCCGCTGTGGGTCAGCTACCTGCTGCATGAGGTGGAGGAACCGCGCGCCGGCCCCCGACCCGAGTTCCGCAGCGATTGGCGCACGCTGTGGCCGATCGCCGCCGACAGCTATTTCGGCAGCGGCTACGATCGCGGCCACCTGGCGCCCAACTACGCTATCGCCGTGGTCCATGGTCGCCAGGCCCAGGAGCAGTCGTTCCTGATGAGCAACATCTCGCCCCAGCGTCCCGACCTCAACCGGCGGCTCTGGCAGCGCCTGGAAGAAGTAGTGATCGACCACTTCGTGCCGCGTTTCGGCGTGGTGCAGGTCATCACCGGTCCGGTCTTCCCCGAGCGCTTCATCGACAACGTCACCAACCGGGTGGGGCTGGTCGAGATTCCAGAAGCCTTCTACAAGATTATCGTGGTGCCGGCCGAGGCGCCGATGGCGCTGGCCTTCATCATGCCCCAGGAGGTACGCGGCAACGAGCCGCTGGACGCTTACCTGGTGAGCATCGACGAGGTGGAGGCGCGTACGGGGCTCAACTTCTTCCCGCGCTTGCCCGACGGCGTGGCGGAAGTGCTGGAAGGGGAAGTGGTGGCGGAAGGCTGGGACCTGGACAGGGTGGCTCGCCTGCCTGCCCGCTTCTAAAAGATGCAACGCTGCGCGAGCGGATTCCAAATGCAAGCCAGGCAAAAACCAGGCACAAAAAAACCGCGGTAGGTCACGGTTTCTTGGATTGCTGCGTTGCTCGCAGCATTTCTTGCTCTTGCTCTTGCTCTTGCTCTTGCTCTTGCTCTTGCTCTTGCTCTTGCTCTTCTTGCTTCGGCCATTGCTAGGCCTTCAGCTTGCATGACGCAGTTCGCTCGAAAGAGCGGTGGTGCCCAGGAGAGGACTTGAACCTCCACATCCGTAAGGATACTAGCACCTGAAGCTAGCGCGTCTACCAATTCCGCCACCTGGGCGCATCATGCAGTCGTCATCTTGCGTCGTGTTCGCGTGTCTGGGCTGGTGCCCAGGAGAGGACTTGAACCTCCACATCCGTAAGGATACTAGCACCTGAAGCTAGCGCGTCTACCAATTCCGCCACCTGGGCGAACACGAGCGACTCGAACTGACAAAGAGCGTGGGTGCCTACCCGACCAGACCCTCGAAGAGAGCGATGGTGCCCAGAAGAGGACTTGAACCTCCACGTCCGTAAGGACACTAGCACCTGAAGCTAGCGCGTCTACCAATTCCGCCATCTGGGCAGGCGACGCGTATCTTACCCAATTTATGGCCCAATGCAAGCGTGTCGCTGTGCATGAGCAGAATTTTCGCCCGGGATCGGTGTTGCCACGGTTGGGTGGAGCCTGCTCCAGCGCTATACTGCCGGCATGACAAACGACTTCATTAGCAACACCCTACGTACGCGGCCCTCTGCCCGCGCCTTTCCCGTGACGCTGCTCCCGTTTCCAAGGATGCCTTACGCATGACTCACTGGACGCTCAGCGACGACCCCCATGCCAGCCGTGAGGCCCACAAGTACGACAATCCGGCTCCCAGCCGAGAGTACCTGCTGGCGCGCCTGGAAGAGTACGGCAAGCCGATCACCCACGAGAAGATGAGCCGCATGCTGGGCCTCGACGACGAGGACCTGCAGGAGGCGGTGCGCCGCCGCCTGGCGGCCATGGAGCGTGACGGTCAGGTGCTGCGCAACCGCGCCGGCGCCTATGCGCTGATCGACAAGCTCGACCTCATCAAGGGCAAGGTGCTGGGCCATCGTGACGGCTTCGGCTTCGTGCTGCGCGACGACGGCAAGAAGCCCGACCTGGTGCTGCCGCCACGGCAGATGCGCCGGGTCTTCCACGGCGACTACGTGCTGGTGCGTGTCAGCGGGCGCGACCGTCGCGGCCGCGACGAGGCCACCATTGCCGAGGTGCTGGCGCGCAACACCCAGACCATCGTCGGCGTCTATCGCGAGAACACCCCCGAATTCGGCGTGCTGATTCCGGAGAATCCGCGCATTACCCAGGAGGTGATCATCCCGCACAGCGCCTGTGGCGGTGCGCGCGACGGCCAGGTGGTGTCGGCCCGGGTCGTGCAGCAGCCCGAGACGCGCGTACAGCCGGTAGGCGAGGTGGTCGAGGTGCTCGGCGAGCGCATGGACCCGGGGATGGAGATCGACATCGCCATCCGCAGCTACGAGATTCCCGCCGAGTTCCCGCCGGAAGTGCACGACCAGATCGCCGAGATGTCCGCCGAAGTGGTCGAGCAGGACAAGCAGCACCGCGTCGACCTGCGCGACATTCCGCTCGTCACCATCGACGGCGAGGACGCCAAGGACTTCGACGACGCGGTGTGCGCCTGGAAGACCAAGTCCGGCAGCTGGAAGCTGATCGTCGCCATTGCCGACGTCTCGCACTACGTGCGCCCCGGCAGCGCGCTGGACGAAGAAGCGATTCGGCGCGGCAACTCGGTCTATTTCCCCGGGCAGGTGGTGCCGATGCTGCCCGAGCTGCTCTCCAACGGCCTGTGTTCGCTCAACCCCCACGTTGACCGCCTGGCCATGGTCTGCGAGATGAACATCTCGAAGCAGGGCGTGATCAGCCGCTACCGCTTCTATGAGGCGGTGTTCCGCTCCCATGCGCGGCTGACCTACAACAAGGTGGCGGCGATCCTCGAAGGCGAGGATGCCGAGGCGGATGCGCTGCGTGAAGAGTACCGCGACCTGGTCAAGCCGCTGCAGGGGCTGCATGAGCTCTACAAGGTGCTGCGTCAGGCCCGCGAGGAGCGCGGCGCCATCGACTTCGAGACCACCGAGACGGCAATCCTGTTCAACGAGGAACGCAAGATCGAGAAGATCGTGCCGCGCACGCGCAACGATGCCCACAAGCTGATCGAGGAGTGCATGTTGGCGGCCAACGTGGCCACCGCCCGCTTCCTCGACAAGCACGACCTGCCGGCGCTCTACCGCATCCACGAGCGCCCCTCGCCGGAGCGGCTCGACAAGCTGCGCCTGTTCCTCAACGAGCTGGGGCTTGCGGTGGGTGGCGGCGACGAACCGACGCCGCAGGACTACCAGACCCTGGCCGAGGCGATTCGCGGCCGGCCGGATGCCGACGTAATCCAGACCGTGATGTTGCGCTCGATGAGCCAGGCGGTCTACTCGCCGCAGAACGAAGGGCACTTCGGCCTGGCCTATCCGGCCTATGCCCACTTCACCTCGCCGATTCGCCGCTATCCCGACCTGCTGGTGCACCGCGCCATCCGCTCGGTGATCCGCGGGCCGCGTCAGACCAATACCGTACTGCGCGTCGAAGGGGCGCCGGTCGAGCCGCCCAGCAAGTGGTGTCCTTACACCTTCGAGCAGATGCTCGAGCTCGGCGAGCACTGCTCGATGACCGAGCGGCGCGCCGACGATGCCACCCGAGACGTCGAGGACTGGCTAAAGTGCGAGTTCATGTCCGACAAGCTCGGCGAGGTCTATGAAGGCACCATCGCCTCGGTGACGCAGTTCGGCATCTTCGTGCGCCTCGATGAGGTCTATGTCGAGGGCCTGGTTCACGTCACCTCGCTGCCCTCGGACTATTATCACTACGAGCCCGAAAAGCACCGCCTCAAGGGTGAGCGCACCGGCATGAGTTATCGGCTCGGCGACGGTGTCACCGTTCAGGTGGCGCGCGTCGACCTCGAGGAGCGCAAGATCGACTTCGTGCTCGAAGACGAGAAGCCGCGGCCCAAGCGCCAACCGCGCAAACGGCGCGGCGACGGCGAGGCGGGCGTCACGCTCGACGCCGCGGCGCCGAAGAGTGCGGCGGATGAAGGCGAGCGCGGCAAGGGCGGCAAGCGTCGCCGCGGGCCGCGTCGGTCGAGGTCGCGCGGCTGATGGCTCAGGGACGCAGCAAGGAGAGGTCGCGAGCACAGGGCAGGGGGGCACCGCGGCGCAAGCCGGAGCTGCCCGGTGTCCCAGGCGGCCTCGATGCCGTGTTCGGCGTGCATGCGGTGCGCGCCCTGCTGGACCGCGGTGAAACGGTCAGGGTGCTGTGGGTGCAGGAGGGTGAGGCGCAGCAGCGCCTGGGCGACCTCGTCGAGGCGGCACGCAGGGGCGGCGCGCGCGTGGAGCCGCACCCGCGCGACGATCTCGATCGCTTGGCGCAAGAGGCCTCGCACCAGGGCGTCATCGCCTTCGCCGCACCGCTCGCCTGCGAAAGCGAAGCGGCGCTGTGGTTCAAGCTCGAAGCCTGGCCCCACGCCGCGCCGCCGCTGCTGCTGGTGCTCGATGGCGTCACCGACGTGCATAACTTCGGCGCCTGCCTGCGCAGCGCTGATGCCGCCGGCGTGCATGGGGTGATCGTGCCCAAGGACAAGGCCGCGCCGCTCAACGCCACGGTGCGCAAGGTGGCCTGCGGCGCCGCCGAGAGCGTGCCGGTCTATCAGGTGACTAACCTGGCCCGTGCCCTGGCCCGGCTCAAGGCGTACGGAGTGTGGATCACCGGCACCGCTGGCGAGGCCGAATCCCTGCTCTATGCCGCCGATTTCTGCGGCCCCACCGCACTGGTGATGGGCGCCGAGGGCAAGGGCATGCGCCGGCTCACGCGTGAAGCCTGCGATGGGCTGGTCAAGCTGCCCATGGCCGGCAGCGTTTCCAGTCTCAACGTCTCGGTGGCCACCGGCATCTGCCTGTTCGAGGCGGTGCGTCAGCGCGGCGGTGTCCGCTGAGCCGCCGCTTGGGTTGCGCCTTGCAAGTCGCGCCTCGGCTCACTAGAATGCATGCGCCCGTTCCTGTGTGAGCGGGCGTTGCCATTTCGACTATCACCTCCTTGCTTCCCCGGGGTCCTCGACCTCATGCGGAAGCTGCCAACCCGAAAGGAGATCCCATGCGTCATTACGAAATCGTGTTCATGGTCCACCCGGACCAGAGCGAGCAAGTGCCGTCCATGGTTGAGCGTTACTCCAGCATCGTCACCGAAAGCGGTGGCACCGTGCATCGTCTGGAGGACTGGGGCCGCCGTCACCTGGCCTACCCGATCAACAAGATCCACAAGGCTCACTACGTGCTGATGAACGTCGAGTGCAGCGGCGAGGTTCTCGAGGAGATCGAGAACATCTTCCGCTTCAACGACGCCATCATTCGCAGCCTGGTGGTGCGCTGCAAGGAAGCCATCACCGAAGCTTCGCCGATGATGAAGCCGGCAGACGACAAGCGAGCGCGTCGCGAAGAGCGTCCGCGCTCTGAAGAAGAAACTGCCGAAGCCCACTGATCGCACGTACCGAGGAGTCTCCCATGGCACGCTTTTTCCGTCGCCGCAAGTTTTGCCGTTTCACCGCTGAAGGCGTGAAGCAGATCGACTACAAGGATCTGGATACGCTCAAGGCCTACATCACCGAGACCGGCAAGATCGTACCCAGCCGTATCACCGGTACCAAGGCCCGTTACCAGCGTCAGCTGGCGACTGCCATCAAGCGCGCGCGCTACCTGGCCCTGCTGCCCTACACCGACAGCCACCAGTAAGCCGCCGACTCGATGCTGCCGATTGCTCGATGGCTGATGCGCGGCACGCCCTACGCCGTTGGCGGGGCGGCGCTGGCCGCGGTCATCCCCTGGCTGTTCTGGCTCAGTGGCGCCATCGTGGCCCTGGTCACACTGCGCCGCGGCCTGTCGCCGGCGCTGCCGGTGCTGGTGGCCGCGGCGGTACCGGCCGGCTGGTGGTGGACCCAGGGTGACGCCATTCCGCTGGCCAGCGTGCTGCTGGTCACGCTTATGGGCGTGGTGCTGCGCTCGCGCACGCGCTGGAGCGAGGCGCTGATCGTCGGCACCCTGGCCGCGGCGGCCATGATCCAGCTCGGCGTTTTCGTGCCGCCAGGCGGAACCGGTCCGCTGCTGGAACAGCTGCGCCAAGGCTCGACCGAGATCGACCGCATGCTGACCGAGCTCGGCCGCCAGGGTTTCGACACTGAGGAGCTGGCGACGCTGCTGATCGGCGGCGTCACCGGGCTGATCGTGCTGCTGGCCGCCATCGGCTGTCTGGCCCTGGCGCGCAGCTGGCAGGCCGGGCTTTACAATCCCGGCGGCTTCCGCGAGGAGTTCCACGCGCTGCGCCTGGTGCCGCGTGAACTTGGCCTGCTGGTCCTGCTCGGCGTGGTGGGCATGGTGCTGGGGCTGCCGTCGCTCTCTATGCTGGCCTGGGTGCCGCTGCTGGTGGCCGGTATTGCCCTGGTGCACGGCTTCATCGGGCTAAAAGGTATGAACGGGCTGTGGCTGATCGTGTTCTACGTACTGCTGATCACCACCTGGCCCATGATTCTGATCGTGCTGCTGGCGGCCTTTATCGACGTGTTCGTGGATTTCCGCGGCCGTCTGGCCTCTCGCAGCGACTGACACGAGGTTAACGAGATGGAAGTCATTCTGCTCGACAACATTGGCAAGCTGGGCGGCCTGGGCGACAAGGTTGCCGTCAAGGCTGGCTACGGCCGTAACTATCTGGTGCCCTACGGCCTGGCCGTGCCGGCCACCAAGGACAACCTGGAGGCCTTCGAGGCCCAGCGCGCCGAGCTCGAGGCCCAGGCCTCCGAGCGCAAGGCGATCGCCGAATCCCGCGCCGCTCAGCTGGCCGAGATCGAGCTGTCGCTGGTCGCCAAGGCCGGTGACGAAGGCAAGCTGTTCGGCTCCATCGGTCCGCGTGACCTGGCCGAAGCGCTGGGCCAGGCCGGCATCGAAGTCGCCAAGAGCGAAGTTCGCATGCCCGAAGGTCCGATTCGCCAGACCGGCGAGTACGACATCGACCTGCACCTGCATGCCGAAGTCGACGCCACCGTTCGCGTGGTCGTGGTAGCCGAGTAATTCGCTGCCGCATGCTGCGAGGGCGCGGGGGAGACCCCGCGCCCTTTCTGTGTCTGTACTACACGAATCCCCTCTCCCGACTCCCCGTTCCCTTGCCAGTTCGTCGGCGCACGAACCGGCCGCCTCAGTCATGCGCGGGCGCTAGGGTAAGCTCGGCGTTCGGGTAGAATGGCTACGCATGTTTCATCGAGGTTGCCCGCCATGAACGATACCTTCGAGCTCGACCAGGAAACCGCCGCCTTGAAGGTGCCGCCCCATTCGCTGGAAGCGGAGCAGTCGGTGCTGGGCGGCCTGATGCTCGACAACCAGGCCTGGGATACGGTATCCGAACGCCTGGTGGCCGACGACTTCTATCGCTACGAGAATCGCCTGATCTTCAATGCCATGACGGGCCTGGCCGAAGCCGGGCAGCCGCTGGATGTGGTCACGCTTTCCGAGGCGCTGGAGCGGCGCGACCACCTGGATACGGTTGGCGGACTCGCCTACTTGGCCGAGCTGGCGCGCAATACGCCTTCGGCCAGCAACATTCGCGCCTATGCCGACATCGTTCGCGAGCGGGCTACCCTGCGCAAGCTGATCCGCGCGGCCAACCAGATCGCCGACGGGGCCTTCAGCCCCCAGGGGCGGCCGGCCGACGAACTGCTCGACGAGGCGGAGCGGCTGGTGTTCCAGATCAGCGAGGAGCGCCCCAAGTCGGGCGGTCCCATCGGCATGAGCGAGCTGCTGGCCAAGGCCGTGGACCGCATCGACGAGCTGTTCAACATGAAGGGCGAGATGACCGGCCTGTCCACCGGGTTTCGCGACCTCGACGAGATGACCTCGGGGCTGCAGCCCTCCGACCTGGTGATCATCGCGGGACGCCCCTCCATGGGCAAGACCACGTTCGCCATGAACCTGGTGGAGCATGCGGTGATCGCCAGCGACCGGCCGGTCATGGTGTTTTCCATGGAGATGCCCGCCGAATCGCTGATGTTGCGCATGCTCTCCTCCCTTGGCCGCATCGACCAGACGCGGGTGCGTACCGGCCAGTTGGAAGACGAGGACTGGCCGCGCCTGACCTCGGCGGTCAACCTGCTCAAGGACAAGCAGCTGTTCATCGACGATACGGCGGCGCTGTCGCCCAACGAGATGCGCTCGCGCATCCGGCGCGTGGTGCGCGAGCACGGCAACATGGCGCTGATCATGATCGACTATCTGCAGCTGATGCAGATTCCCGGCTTCTCCGAGAACCGTACCGGCGAGATCTCGGAGATATCGCGCTCGCTCAAGGGCATGGCGAAGGAGTTCGGCTGCCCGGTAGTGGCGCTGTCGCAGCTCAACCGCTCGCTGGAGCAGCGCCCCAACAAGCGCCCGGTCATGTCGGACCTGCGCGAGTCGGGCGCCATCGAGCAGGACGCCGACCTGATCGCCTTCGTCTACCGCGATGAAGTCTACAATCCGGATAATCCCGATAACCAGGGGCTGGCCGAGCTGATCATTGGTAAGCAGCGTAACGGGCCCATCGGTACGGTGCACATGGCGTTCATCGGCCGCTATACGCGCTTTGAGGACCTGGCGCCAGACAGCTACGGTGAAGCGTTTGGGGAGTGACAATGGGGGTTGAGCCCTGCGTACGGCCCCGTATAATGCCGGGCCCCGGACGGTAGATTGCAAGGAGACAACATGGCGGGCGGATTTCGGCGCGGCAAGCGCCAACGTACACCCAAGCTCGAGGCGCGCGGCGTGCTGCAATCGCTGGAGCGGGAAGGGCCCTTCAAGGAGTGGCTGGGCATGCCGGATCTCTATCGCTTCCGGCTGATGGTCGATGGCGAAACCTACAGCTACCAGACCGAGGACGCCGAACTCACGGTGGCGGTAGGCGACCGCGTGGTATTTCGCTACAAGGAAACCAAGGCGGGGAAGTGGGTCGATCGCAACTCGCTTGGCAAGGCCATCGATCCGTCCAGCCTATCCTAGGTTTTCCCGGGTGACAGGAACCTCTCCTGCGTAGCGGTGGTCATACCAGTGTTATGCTACTGTCATGAAGCTGATATCGGGCACAGAGATACTGTGCCCGACTTGTATCAGTTGACCGTCATGGAGGGAGCCATGGAATTCAAAGATCTCAAGGCATTTGTCGGCCGCCACGACAACTTCGAAGTTCGCGTCATCACCCATACCGGCAGCCACTGCTACCAGGTGGAGCTGGAAGATGTGGAAGGGAAGCGCCACATGCTGTCTCGGCGCGGCAAGCCGGCGGTGTTCCGCTCGCTGGAGGATGTCTACCTCGAGCTGCAGCGCGCCGGCATCCACCGTGCCTATCTGGTGCAGCATGTGCCGCATGAGGAGGTGATCGGGCGCGATGCGCATTACCACGACCCGTTGACCTCACGCATGCCGCTGGTGTTTTGACCCGCGCTGCGTGATAGCTCCGACTGGCGCTATCCCTTTTCTCGCCGTCGCCTCGCAGTCATCCAGCGCCCCAGGCGCACGCGGCGGCGGGCACACAGGTAGCTGGCATCCAGCAGCGGGGCCAGGCCGGGCAGCAGGCTCAGCCTGATCAGCCAGCGCTAGCCCAGCACCGCGTACAAGGCGCGGCTGGCGTCCATTCCGATATACCACCTCCCCTGGGCATCAAGCGCATGCAGCCTGCCCATCATCTTGGTGAAGGCCGTGCCCAGCGGTGCGGCATCGAAGTCTTTCGCCCGTATATCGACGAAGAGCCCCCTGTCGCTGTGCCGCTGTGCGGTCAGCCAGTCGACCTCCTTGCGGCACAGCGGGCATCGGCCGTCATAGAACGGCGTGGCCGGGGGGGCCTGGGCGCGCAGTGTCTCGGCTCGATTCATCGTGCTCCTGGTGGGATCCACCCTGATCATTAGCTGTACAATTTTATGCGATAGTACAACTTCATTCCCGGCGACGCGACGACCCTGATAGACTAGCCGGCATGGCGACATCGACCTCAAGGAGCTCATGAATGACCACGCCTTCCCGGGACCCAGCCTCCGTCCTTCCGGACTCGGCAAGCCAGTATTGCCCGGTACATGCGCCGTCGGACCACCCCCCCGTGACACGCCCTCGCGTCGGCGTGCTGCTGGCCAATCTAGGGACGCCCGACGGCACCGATTACTGGTCGATGCGTCGTTACCTCAATGAGTTCCTCTCCGACAAGCGGGTGGTCGACTACCCCAGCTGGAAGTGGCAGCCGCTGCTGCAGCTGATCATTCTTACCCGCCGTCCGTTCAAGTCGGGCGAGGCCTACCGCGGCATCTGGAACCAGGAGCGCAACGAAAGCCCGCTGCTGACCATCACCCGCGAGCAGACCCGCAAGGTGGCAGAGTCGCTCAAGGCGCTGTACGGCGATAGGGTGATGGTCGACTTCTGCATGCGCTACGGTAACCCTTCGACCGAGAGCGTACTGCGCCGCATGCAGGCGGCCGGCTGCGATCGCATTCTCTTCTTCCCGCTCTATCCGCAGTACGCCTCGCCCACCACCGCCACCGCCAACGATCAAGCCTTCCGCACCTTGATGAAGCTGAAGTGGCAGCCGGCCATTCGCACCGTCCCGGCCTATTTCGAAGAGCCGACCTATCTCGATGCGCTGGCCGCTTCCGTGCGCGAGGCCTACGATGCGGCCGAATCCCGACCTGAAGTGCTGGTGGCGTCCTACCACGGCGTGCCCAAGCGCTTCCTGATGGAAGGCGATCCCTACCACTGCCAGTGCCAAAAGACCACGCGCCTGCTGCGCGAGCGGCTCGGCTGGAAGGAGAGCGAGGTCCAGACGGCCTTCCAGTCCCAGTTCGGGCCGGAGGAGTGGGTCGGGCCGCAAACGGTGGACCACGTGGCCGCGCTGGCGCGCCAGGGCAAGAAGCATATTGCCGTGGTGTCGCCGGCCTTCTCGTCCGACTGTGTCGAGACGCTGGAGGAGATCAACGAGGAGATCAAGGAGAGCTTCTTGCATGCGGGCGGCGAGCGCTTCACCTACGTGCCGTGCCTCAACGCTCGCGGGGACCATGTCGCGGCGCTGACTGCGATCATTCGCCGCGAGCTGTCAGGCTGGTGTTGAAAGGCTAAGATGAAACGAAGAGGCGGCCCGCAGCCATGCTGCGGGCCGCCTCTCATGCTGGCGGCAGCTCCTTGCGACAGCGGCTATATCAGCGCTGCAGCCGCGAGCGCTTGGCCTTGCGGTACTTCCACGGATGCTTGGCGCTGGCAGGACGCGCCACCCGGCTCTGGCCCACGTCCTCGTCGCGGAACTCCGGCACCGAGCCGCGGGTGCCGGTGATGAAGCGCAGATGCATGTGCAGACCTGTCTTGGCCAGCATGTGGCCGGTGACCGGCGCGGTGATGAACAGGAACAGCGTGATCAGCAGTTCCTGCACGTGGAGTTCGCGTTGGGTGATGGAAAAGTAGAGCATCGAGGCGATCAGCACGCAGCCGATGCCCAGGGTAGTGCCCTTGGTCGGCCCGTGCAGCCGCATGAAGAAATCCTTGAACTGCAGCATGCCCAGCGAACCGGTGAAGGCAAAGATGCCGCCGGCCACCAGCAGCAGGGCGATCACGGCTTCGGCAATGACGTACAGGGTCATGGCACTGTCTCCTTATTCGATGATGTCGCCGCGCAGCAAGTAGCGACAGATGGCCATGGTGCCGACGAAACCCAGCATGGCAATCAGCATCGCCGCCTCGAAGTAGGTCTTGGTATTCAGCCATAGCCCCAGCAGCACGATCAGCGCAATGGAGTTGACGTACAGGGTGTCGAGGGCCAGCAGGCGGTCGGGCACGTCGGGCCCGACGGCGAGGCGATAGACGTTCATCCCCATGGCTAGCACGATCAGGGCCAGGCTGATGAGCAGCGCGGTATCTAGCATTCGAAGATCTCCTTGAGCGGCCGCTCGTAGCGCTCGCGAATCTCGCGGATCAGCGCCTGTTCGTCGGTCATGTCCAGCACGTGGATCAGCAGCGAGGAGCCGTCCAGGCGAACGTTGGTGGAGACGGTGCCCGGCGTCATGGTGATGGTGTTGGCCAGCAGCGTGATGGTCAGGCGATCAGTGACTTCCAGCGGATACTCGACGAAGCCGGGGTGCGGCTCGCGCTTGGGCAACAGGATCAGCAGGCTCACGTGGATGTTGGCCTTGACGATGTCATACAGCACCACCAGCACGAACCAGGCCAGCTTGAGCGGATGCTTGACCCTTGGCAGCGGGTCCCAAAAATTCTGCGTCAGCAGCGGGATGACCACGGCGAGGAAGGCCCCCAGCAGCAGCTGGCCCGGCGCGATGCTGCGCACCATCAGCAGCCACACCACCAACAGGACCAGCGACAGGGTGGGCGTGGGCAGGTAGCGACCCATGGCTTTCATAGTGCCTCTCCTTGTTGGCCTTGCGGCGTCACGCGCTGGGCTGGGACCTGGGCAAGCGGATCGCCGAGCAGCTGCTGGATCGGCTCGTGGGGAGCGGCCAGCTGGGCGGCGGTGGCCTGGGTGTAACTGCTGACCGGGCCGCCGAAGATGACCAGCAGCGGGGCGGCGGCCAGTAGCCATACGACGCCGGCCAGCTGGGCGCGACTGACCTTGCCCGAGGCCACTTCGCCCTTGTAGCTGGCCCAGAAGAAGACCGAGCCGGCACGCGACATGGCGATCAGGGCGGCCAGGCTGGCCAGCAGCAGCAGCGGCCAGAGCCACAGGCGGGCCGAGCCTTCTACTGCCTGCATCAGCAGCAGCTTGCCCAGCGCGCCTGCCAGCGGCGGCAGGCCCACCGCGCCGATGGCGGCAATCAGGAACAGCCCCCCGAGCAGGAAGCGCTGGTGCAGGCGGCGGCCGCGCACCAGGCGCGTACCCGCCTTGCCGCGCTGTTGGCCGATCAGTTCGGCGATCAGGAACAGGGCGCCACAGATCAGCGTGGTATGCGGCAGGTAGTAGAGCAGGGCGGTGTTGGCTTCCGGCGTGCCCAGCGCGGTGCCGGCCAGCAGGGTGCCGACCGAGACCAGCACCAGATAGGCCACCAGCGGGCGCAGGTCACGTGCGGCGAGCACGCCAATACCGGCCAGCACGATGGTGGCCAGGCCGGACCACCACAGCCAGGCGGTGATTGCCGGGGCGGCCTCGCTGTCGATGAAGATCAGGCTCTGTACCCGCAGGATCGCGTAGAGCCCCACCTTGGTCATGATCGCGAACAGCGCCGCCACCGGCGCCGGGGCGGAGGCGTAGGTGCGCGGCAGCCAGAAGTAGAGTGGCAGCAGCGCGGCCTTGAGACTGAAGACGACGATCAGCAGCAGCGCACCGGCGGTGGCCAGGGCGGCCTGGTCGCCGGAAAGCTGGGCGACGCGGCGCGCCATGTCGGCCATGTTGAGCGTGCCGGTGGCGCCGTAGAGTACGCCGAGCGCGATCAGGAACAGCGCCGAGCCGGCCAGGTTAAGGATGACGTAGTGCAGCCCCGCCCCCACCCGCGCCTTGCCGCCGCCGTGCAGCAGTAGCGCATAGGAGGCCAACAGCAGGATCTCGAAGAACACGAACAGGTTGAACAGGTCGCCGGTCAGGAAGGCGCCGTTCAGGCCCATCAGCTGTAGATGGAAGATGCCGTGGAAGTTGCTGCCCTGCACGTCGTCGCCGGCGCAGGCGAAGAGCACGCAGCCCAGCGCCAGGAAGGCGGTAAGGATGAGCATCAGGGCGGCCAGGCGGTCGAGCATCAGCACGATGCCGAAGGGTGCCTGCCAGTTGCCGAGGGCGTAGAAGGTCAGCTCACCGCCGGCCGCCTGGCGCAGAAGCAGCAGGTTGATCACTACCAGCAGCGCGGTGATCCCGACGCTGAGGCGACGATGCGTCGCGTGGCTGGCCTTGCTGGTCAGCAGCAGGACGATGGCGCCGACCATGGGGACTAGGATGGGGAGGGCGATCAGGTGTTGCATCAGCGTACGTCTCCATCTTCGCCTTGCTGGCCGTCCACATGGTCGGAGCCAAGCTCGCCGCGGGCGCGAATCGCCAGGATCACCACGAAGGCGGTCATGGCGAAGCCGATCACGATGGCGGTCAGTACCAGCGCCTGGGGCAGCGGGTCGGTCGGGGTGATCGACTCGCCAATCACCGCGGCGGCGTGGGTGTTGAGGCCGCCGGTGGAGAACAGGAACATGTTCACGGCATAGCCGAGCAGTGCCAGGCCCACGATCACGGGGAAGGTGCGCCCGCGCAGCAGCAGGTAGATGCCGCTGGCGGTCAGAACACCCACCACGAGCGAGTAGATAGCTTCCATCAGCGTTCCTCCAGTCGCGGGCGGTCTTCGGTGGTGACACTGCCCAGGTTGACCAGGATCATCAGGGTGGCGCCGACCACCGCCAGATAGACCCCGATGTCGAAGAGCATGGCCGAGGCCAGCTCGAACTCACCGATCAGCGGGAGGTGGAAATGACCGAAGGCGGAGGTGAGGAACGGGTAGCCGAACAGCCAGCTCGCCAGACCGGTGGCCGTGGCCACGGCCAGGCCGGAGACGGCCACCGCGGAGTAGGATAGCGGCAGCCGCTCGCGGGTCCAGTCGTGGCCGCGGGCCATGTACTGCAGGATCAGCGCCACGGCGGTGATCAGGCCGGCGATGAAGCCGCCGCCGGGCTGGTTGTGGCCGCGCAGGAAGATGTATACCGACACCAGCAGCGCCAGCGGCAGCAGGATCTGGGCCACCACGGCAAGGATCAGCGGATAGCGGTGGCGCGACCAGCGAATCCCTTCCAGGTTGCCCGAAGGCTTGAACAGACGCAGGCGATTGAGCAGCTTGAAGGTGGCAAGCCCGGCCAGGGTCAGCACGGTGATTTCACCGAAGGTGTCGAAGCCGCGGAAGTCGACCAGGATGACGTTGACCACGTTGGTGCCGCCGCCGCCGGGGACCGATTCGCGCAGGAAGTAGTCGGCGATGGACAGGGTCTCGCGGGTCAGCAGGGCGTAGTTGAGCATTGCTACCGCCAGGCCCAGCGAGGCCGCCAGGAACAGGTCGCGCAGGATGCGCCGGCCCGACACCAGCAGCGGCGGGCGCTGCGGCAGGAAGAACAGCGCCAGGATCATCAGGATCATCGAGACCACTTCCACCGACAGCTGGGTGAGCGCCAGGTCCGGTGCGGAAAAGCGCACGAAGGTCAGCGACACCGTCAGGCCCACCACCGAGAGCATCAATAGCGAGACCAGGCGCCAGCGGTGGCTGAGCGCGCTGCCGATGGCGCCGAACACCATCAGCGCCGCACCCAGCACCAGGATGCCATCGACTGGCTGCACGCCGCGCTCGCCGGTCAGGTTGCCGAGCTGGGAGAGGCCGATGCCGGCCATGATCAGGGCACACAGGATCAACAGCGCCTGATAGCGCTGCAGCGAGCCGTTCTCCAGGCGCAGCGTGAGCCAGAGGGTGGCCTTGATGACGCGCAGCATGATGGCTTCGAAGAGCAGGCTGGCGTTGCGGGCCGGGAACAGCGAAGCGATGCGGGCGAAGCGGCGGTGCTGGCTGAGCACGGCCACACCCCCTGCTACCGCGGCAAGGCTCATGATCAGCGGCAGGTTGATGCCGTGCCACAGAGCCAGCGTGAACAGCGGGGTGGTATCGCCCTGAACGGCCAGGCTGGCGGCATGCACCAGCGGGGCGGCCAGGGTCATCGGGAACAGGCCCACCAGCAGACTCATGGCGGCAAGGAACAGGCCGGGCAGCAGCATGCCGCGCGCCGGGTCGTGGACCTTCATCGGCGGCAGCGCCTTCTGCTCGCGGGTCAGCTTGGGGGCGGCAAAGAACAGGCTGTAGACCAGGCGCATAGAGTAGGCCACCGAGAGCGTGGCGCCCACCATGACCAGCAGCGGGATCAGGGTGCTGAGCGCGCCGAACACGTCGTTGACCAGGCTCTGCTCGAACAGCATCTCCTTGGACAGGAAGCCGTTGAATGGCGGAAAGCCCGCCATGGCAGCGCCGGCCAGCAGGGTCATGGTGCCGGTCAGCGGCATCATCGACCACAGTGCGCCGAGGCGGTCGATGTCGCGGGTGCCGGTCTCGTGGTCGATGATCCCCACGCTCATGAACAGCGCCGCCTTGAAGGTGGCGTGGTTGAGGATGTGGAAAACCGCGGCGACAATGGCCAGCGGGCTGCCGAGACCCAGCAGCAGGGTGATCAGGCCCAGGTGGCTGACCGTGGAAAAGGCCAGGATGCCCTTAAGGTCGCGTTCGAGCAGGGCGAACCAGGCGGCGTACATCAGCGTGGCCAGGCCCACCAGGGAGAGCGTGATGGCCCACAGCGGGGTATCGCCCAGCGCCGGATTGAGCCGCGCCAGCAGAAACACGCCGGCCTTGACCATGGTGGCGGAGTGCAGGAACGCGGAGACCGGCGTCGGTGCGGCCATGGCGTGGGGCAGCCAGAAGTGAAACGGGAACTGCGCCGACTTGGTGAAGGCGCCGAACAGCACCAGCGCCACGATCAGCGGATAGTTCGCCGAGGCGCGAATGGTGTCGCCAGCGGCCAGCACGTCGCCCAGCGCATAGCTGCCGGCGGCCTGGCCAAGCAGCAGCAGGCCGGCCAGCAGGGCCAGGCCGCCGGCGCCGGTCACGGTCAGCGCCATCCGGGCGCCGCGGCGGGCATCGCTGCGATGCCCCCAGAAGCCGATCAGCAGGAACGAGGAGATGCTGGTCAGCTCCCAGAACAGCCACAGCAGGATCAGGTTGTCGGCCATCACGATGCCGATCATGGCGGTCATGAACAGCATCATGTAGGAGAGGAAGCGGCCGTCGTCCTCCTCCTTGGAGAGATAGTGCCCGGCATAAAACAGGATCAGGCTGCCGATGCCGAGGATGAGCAGGGCGAACAGCAGGGTCAGCCCGTCGATGCGCAGGGCGAGGTCGAGGCCCAGCAGCGGCATCCAGGACAGCCGCAGGCTGACGACGTTGCCGCCGATCACCTCGGGGGCATGCAGCAAGGCGATGCCCAGCGCCAGCAGCGGGGCGATCAGCGTGGCCGAGACGCATTTCTTGCGGCCATGGCGGGACGTCATCACCGGCACCAGGGTGCCGATGATGGTAAGTAGGGGTATCCACAGCAGCGACATGGGTGATTCGTCCATTCTGGTGGCGAGTCGGCGTCGAATCGCCACGTCACCGAAGGGGCGTGGCGTTGCTGCGCCTGTGACCACTAGGCTTAGTTGGAGCGATCGCAAGATCGACAGCGGGCCGTTGGAGGCGACGATGAAGAGACGGCAGAAAATCGTTATACTACAAGCCGTTTCGCTCAGGCTTCGGGGCTTGCCATTGCCAGCTGCGGCGCCGAGTTTAAAACTTTTGCGATGCAATAAACAGCCTGGCGAGGCGCTGTAGACTCATACCTTGGGCGTATCTTCTGCTAAAGAAGTGGCAATTGATCCAAGGCAAAAAATGCCCCGCTCGTGCGGGGCGAAACGACGCTGCCCAGTGGCGGCGGAATGATCTTGACGAGCTCGAAGCCCCTTGGTGGTAGCGCTGAGGGCGGCTCGGCACAGGAAAAGGGATTAGGGAGCTGCTGATGCAACTAGCCGTGCTGTCGGGTTTCGTGCTGGCCGCCTTTGCGCCCCTGCTGCATCGCTGGTTCGGCGAGCGAACCAGCTTCGTGCTGGCGGCCTTTCCGGCGCTGCTGGCGCTAGGATTCATGGTCCAGCTGCCGGCGGTGATGGCGGGTGATACGCTGCACTTCGCGCTGGAGTGGGTGCCTTCGCTGGGCATGAGCCTGACCTTCGTACTCGATGGCCTGTCGCTGCTGTTCGCCCTGCTGATCACGGTGATCGGCACCTTCGTGCTGATCTACGCGGGGGGCTACCTGCGCGGGCATCCCGACCTGGTGCGCTTCCATATCGTTATTCTGGCCTTCATGGTCTCGATGCTGGGGCTGGTGCTGGCCGATGGCCTGCTGACGCTGTTCGTGTTCTGGGAGCTGACCAGCATCACCTCCTACCTGCTGATTGGCTTCAGCCACGCCGACATCGAGGCGCGCAAGTCGGCGCGCCAGGGCTTGTTCGTGACCTTCGCCGGAGGCCTGGCGCTGATGGCCGGGCTGGCTATGCTGGGCGTCGCCGGCGGCAGCTGGTCGCTCAGTGAGCTCAACGGCATGGGCGACGTGCTGCGTGAGCACGATCTCTACCTGCCGCTGCTGCTCTGCCTGCTGCTGGGCGCCTTCACCAAGTCGGCACAGTTCCCGTTTCACTTCTGGCTGCCCAACGCCATGGCCGCGCCCACGCCGGTCTCCGCGTTCCTGCACTCGGCCACCATGGTCAAGGCCGGCATCTACCTGATGGCGCGGCTGCAGCCGAGTCTGGGAGGCACCGAGGCATGGGTCGGCATCCTGACGGTGGTGGGGGCGCTGACGATGTTTACCGGGGCCTTCCTGGCCATCCGCCATACCAATATCAAGAAGCTGCTGGCGTACTCCACGATCATGGCGCTGGGCACCCTGACCATGCTGCTGGGCATCGGCACCGAAGGGGCGCTGATCGCCTTCGTCACCTTCCTGCTCGCGCACTCGCTCTACAAGGGGGCGCTGTTCATGGTGGCGGGGATTCTCGATCACGAGACCGGCACCAAGGACGTCACGGCCATGGGCGGGCTGCGACCGCTGATGCCGGTCACGGCCATCGTGGCGCTGATCGCCGCGCTGTCGCTGGCCGGGGCACCGCCGCTGTTCGGCTTCATTGCCAAGGAGCTGATGTTCGAGGCGGCGCTGGAAGCGGAGGTCTATGGCCTGCTGGTGCTGCTGCTGGCCTTCCTGTCGGCGTTTCTCACCATCGCCGTGGCCGCCATCGTCTCGCTGCGGCCGTTCTTCGGCGAGCGTCGGGCCACGCCCAAAGTGGCCCACGAGGCGCCGCTGTCGATGCTGCTGGGGCCGGGCGTGCTGGCGGTGCTGTCGCTGCTGCTGGGGCTGCTGCCGGTCATGGCCGGCATGGGCGTGCTGACTGCCGCGGCCTCGGCGGTGATGGGCGAGCCGGTGACCGTCTACCTGTCGCTGTGGCATGGCATCAACCTGCCGCTGGTCATGTCACTGCTCAGCCTCGGGCTCGGCTTCCTGCTGTTCAAGCGCTGGGACCGCGTGCGTGCGCACCTGGCCAGGCTCGATCCGCTGATGGCCCGCGGCCCGGAAGCGGGGTACGAGGCTTTCATGCACGGGGTCACGGTGGTGTCCGACTGGCAGACCCGCATTCTGCAGAACGGCTACATGCGCAACTACATCATGGTCATGGTGCTGGTGGTGATCGCCCTGGTGGGCAATTCGCTGCTGCTGCGCCATCCGTTGCAGATCGCCTTCGAGCTCGACGTGCGCTTCCATGAGGTGGTGGTGGTCACCATGATGGTGATGGGGGCGCTGTTTGCCGCCATCGCGCGGTCGCGGCTGGGCGCGGTGGTGTCGGTGGGCATCATGGGTTTCTCCATCGCGCTGACCTTCATCCTGTTCAGTGCCCCCGACCTGGGCATCACCCAGCTGCTGGTGGAGACGCTGACGGTGATCCTGCTGGTGCTGGTGCTGTTCCGCCTGCCGCGCTTCGCCAGCCTGTCCACGCCTGTCGAGCGGGTGCGCGACATCCTGGTGGCGGGCGCCTTGGGCGTACTGGTCACGCTGCTGATCCTGACGGCCTGGGGCGTGGACCAGTTCGTGCCGATCTCCGACTACATGATCGAGCAGAGCGTGCCGCTCGCCCATGGTCGCAACATCGTCAACGTGATTCTGGTGGACTACCGGGCGCTGGACACCCTGGGTGAGATCTTCGTGCTGGCGCTGGCCGCCATCGGCGTGATCGCCATGCTCAAGCTGCGGGCGCCGGTGAGGCCGGCCAGGGCGATCCCGGAAAAGGAGACGAAGGATGGTTAAGTCCGGCACCCTGATCCTGCACACGGCAGCGCGTATCCTGATGCCGCTGCAGCTGCTGTTTTCGGTGTTCCTGCTGCTGCGCGGCCACGATGAGCCGGGCGGCGGCTTCATCGCCGGGCTGGTGGCGGCGGGCGCCTTCACCCTCTACCTGTTCGCCTTCGGCGTCTCGGCCACCCGCGAGGTGCTGCGCATGGTCGATCCGCGCGACCTGATCGGCATGGGGCTGCTGCTGGGCATGATCTCGGTGTTCCCCGCCTGGTTCGTTGGCCAGCCGTTTCTCACCGCGCAGTGGTGGACCCTGCCCGGCGTCGACTTCTATGCCTCGACGCCGCTGATCTTCGATATCGGCGTCTACCTGGCCGTACTGGGGTCGGTGCTGGCCATGGTCATGACGCTGATGGAGGTGGACAAGGATGAGCCATGAACGCCTCGGCGCCCGCCGCGCCGTTTTGCCAATTCGCCCGGGAGGTTCGCCATGGAGCCGGTAATGGCCGTGTCCATCGGCCTGATGTATGCGGCCGCCATCTTCCTCATGCTGCGTCGTTCGATCGTCAAGCTGGTGATCGGGCTGATGCTGCTGTCGAATGCCGCCAACCTGCTGATCTTCACCTCGGCCGGCATGACCCGCGGCGCGCCGCCGCTGATCCCCGAGGGGCTCGCCGCCCCGCTGGGGGCGGTCGCCGACCCGCTGCCCCAGGCCGTGGTGCTGACCGCCATCGTGATCGCCTTCGGCGTGCTGGCCTTCGCCGTGGTGCTGATTCGCCGTGCCTACGAGATCGTCAAGGCCGATGACCTGGACAAGATGAAGGATACCGACACGTGAGGCCTGAAGTTGCTCTGCCCGTTCTTCTGCCGCTGCTGTCGGGAGCCATCTCGCTGCTGTTCTGGCGCTCGCGGCCCATGCAGCGCTTCGTGGCGGTGGTCGGCAATGCGGCGCTGCTCGGCGTGGCGCTGTGGCTGCTGGCATCCGTCAGCCAGGATGGCTACGTGGTCATCCAGATGGGCGGCTGGGAGGCGCCGATCGGCATCACCCTGATCGCCGACACCCTGAGCGCGGTCATGGTGGTGCTGACCGGCATCATCGGCCTGGCGCTGGCCATCTACGCTCTGGCCTCGAACGGTCCCGGCCACGAGCGCTTCGGCTACTATCCGCTGATGCACCTGCTGCTGGCCGGTGTGGCCGGCGCCTTCCTCACCGGCGACATCTTCAACCTGTACGTGTGGTTCGAGGTGATGCTGGTGGCCTCCTTTGCGCTGCTCATCCTGGGCGGCGAGAAGGCGCAGATGGAGGGCGCGATCAAGTATGTGACCCTCAACCTGCTGGCTTCGGTCATCTTCCTCACCGCGATCGGCCTGACCTACGGCATGGTCGGCACGCTCAACATGGCCGACATCGCCCAGCGCCTGGCGGTGGCCGAGCACCAGGGTATGGTCGAGGTGCTGGCGGTGATGTACATGATCGCCTTCGGCATCAAGGCGGCGGCGTTTCCCCTGTTCTTCTGGCTGCCTGCCTCCTATCACACCCCGCCGGTGGCGGTCTCCGCCCTGTTTGCCGGGCTGCTCACCAAGGTCGGCGTCTACGCGCTGTTCCGCGTGTTCACGCTGATGTTCGACCAGACCATGGGCTACACCCAGGATTTGCTGCTGTGGGGTGCGGCGCTCACTATGGTGACCGGCGTGCTGGGAGCGGCGGCGCAGTTCGAATTCAGGCGCATCCTGTCGTTCCATATCGTCAGCCAGATCGGCTACATGATCCTGGGGCTCGCTCTCTACACGCCGCTGGCCATCGCCGGCGGGGTGTTCGCGGTGATGCACAACATCATCGTCAAGACCAATCTGTTCCTGATCAGCGGCATCACTCGGCGCCTGCAGGGCACCTACGAGCTGAAGAAAATGGGCGGGCTCTACCGCGAACGGCCCTGGCTGTCGGTCGCCTTTTTCCTTTCCGCCTTCTCGCTGGCCGGGATACCGCCACTGTCGGGCTTCTTCGCCAAGTTCGTCATCGTGCGCGCCGGCATCGAGGCCGAGGCCTATGTGGTTACGGCGGTGGCGCTCGCGGTCGGCCTGCTGACCCTCTATTCGATGGTGAAGATCTGGAACGAGGTATTCTGGAAGACCCTGCCGGAGGACAACCTGGTGCCGGCCGAGGAAACCGTGATCGGCGACGACAGCCGCATGGTGCCGCCGAGCCTGTGGTTGATGTACCTGCCGGTGGCGGTGCTGGCGCTGTTTGCGCTGCTGATCGGCGTGTTTGCCGAGCCGCTGATGGGGATGATGAACCAGATCGGTGACCAGCTGATGCACCCGCAGGGCTATATTGAGGCGGTGCTGGGCAGCGTGGGTGGGGTGGAAGATGCATTCATTGAGCCCCTGGAACAGGAGGAGTGGCCATGACAGGCGCGATCTGGAACCTGCTGCTGGCGCTGGCCTGGGTCATCCTGTCCGGTGACTTCTCGGGCCTGAACCTGGTGGTCGGCCTGGTCTTCGGCTATATCACCCTGGTCCTGATCGAGCCCCAGGTCGAGGCGCTCGCCGGCTACCCGGCTCGAATACCGAGGATCCTCGGCTTCATCGGCTTCTTCATCAAGGAGCTGGTCCAGGCCAACCTGCGCGTCGGCTTCGACATCCTGACTCCGCCCTGGCACATGAAGCCCGGCGTGATCGCCATGCCGCTGGAGGCGCGCACCGAGCTGGAGATCACCATGGTGGCCAACCTGATCTCGCTGACGCCGGGCACGCTGAGCCTGGACGTGTCCGACGACCGCCGGGTGCTCTACATCCATGCCATGTTCCTTGACGACGAAGAGGAGCTCAGGCGCAACCTCAAGGAGATGGAGTCCCGTGCCCTTGCGCTGTTCCGCTGAGCCTGCCGATGACGAGAGAGTGATATGGAGACTGTGATCCTGATCAGCCAGGTGCTGATGAGCCTGGCCCTGGTGCTGGCATTCGTGCGCGTGGTGCGGGGCCCTAGCCTGCCCGACCGCGTGGTGGCGCTGGAGCTGTTTGCCAGCATCGTGGTGGGCCTGGTCGGGGTCTATGCGATCAAGGTGGATGTCTCCAGTTTTCTGGATGCCGCCATCGTGATTGCGCTGATGGGCTTTCTCGCCGCCATCGGCTTTGCCCGTTTCCTGGAGCGAGGAGGTCCGCGCGATGATTGAGGTGATCAAGGGCTTTCTGGTGCTGACCGGGGCTATCTTCATGCTGCTGGCCGCGCTCGGCATCCTGCGCCTGCCGGATCTGCTGACGCGCATGCACGCCACCACCAAGGCGGCAGCGCTGGGGGTGATCCTGATCATGCTGGCGGTGGCGCTGCACTTCGCCGAGGTGGCGGTCATGGCACGGGCCTTCGCCATCATCGTATTCGTGCTGATGACGGCGCCGGTGGCGGCCCACGTGATCGGCCGGGCGGGCTACTTTGTCGGCTCGAAACTGTGGGCCGGCACCGTCAAGGATGAGCTACGTCCCAATTACGACCCGCTGACCCATGAGCTGAAGAGCGGTCTCGAGACCGAAGCCAATGCGATTCACCAGTCCCGCGACGACGATCCGCGCTGAGGCGGGCGTTACATAAAAGCCACGTTCCGTGGGGCTTGGATACTGGCCTGGTTTGCGCTTCTGAGCCATTATCGGTGCCAAATCGGCTTAGGAACGTCATCACCATGATTCGCCAGACATTACCCGCCTCACTGCTGCTCGTGCTGCTGGCCGGCTGCCAGAGTCCCCCGGTCCAGGAGGCTGTGGCCAGCGGGTCTGAGCCCTCCGCGACGGCTACCCAAGGGCAGGCGGCGTCGGCAGCGCCACAGGCCGAGCCGGCGGCACCGGCCGATTTCCAGGCATGGCTGGCGTCATTTCGGCGCGATGCCCGGGCCGAGGGCGTCAGCGAGGCGACCTTGGAGCGTGCCCTGACCGGTGTTCGCTATCGCCCGCGCGTGATTGAGCTCGATCGCTCGCAGCCCGAGTTCGTCCGCCCGATCTGGCAATACCTCGACTCTGCCGTGTCCGCCGCCCGGGTCAGCCAGGGGCGCGCCAAGCTCGATGAGCACCGCGCCACCGCGCAGCGCATGGCCCAGCAATACGGCGTGCCTGCCGAGGTGATCGTGGCGATCTGGGGAATCGAGAGCAATTACGGGGGCAACTTCGGCGACTTCTCTACCCTGGAGGCTCTCGCTACCCTGGCGTTCGACGGCCGCAGGCGGGATTTCGCCCGCGGCGAGCTGATGGCTGCGCTGCGGATTATCGATGCCGGGGATATCGCCCCCGAGCGCATGGTCGGCTCCTGGGCCGGGGCCATGGGGCATACGCAGTTCATTCCCTCGAGCTTCGAGTCCTACGCCGTGGATGGTGACGGCGACGGGCGGCGCGACATTTGGGGCAGCATCCCCGATGTCATGGCCTCCACCGCCAACTACCTGGCGCGGGCCGGCTGGCAGCCCGGCGAACCCTGGGGCGTGGAGGTGCGTTTGCCGGCGCAGTTCGACTACGCCCAGACCGAGCTGAGCACCCGGCGCTCGAGCCGCGAGTGGGCCGACCAGGGCGTGCGCAGCCTCAGCGGTGCCGCGCTGCCGGCCTTCGACCAGGCCTCGGTCATCGCGCCCGCGGGTGCGCAGGGGCCGGCCTTCCTGGTCGGGCCCAATTTCCGCGCCATCCTGCGCTACAACAACGCCACCAGCTATGCCTTGGCCGTGGGCACCCTGGCGGATCGCATCGCCGGGCGTGGCGGCATCCAGTCCGACTGGCCGCGTGATGAGCAGCCGCTGAGCCGCAGCCAGGTTCGCGAGCTGCAGCAGGCCCTGAATGCGCGGGGCTTCGATGTGGGCACCCCCGACGGCATCATGGGGCCCAATACACGCAGCGGGCTGCGCCGGTACCAGCAGTCCATCGGCGTCACGCCGGATGGCTTCGCCACGGTCAGCCTGCTGCAGCGGCTGCAGCGCTAGCTGCACTCGGCCCCGGCGTGATTGCCGGGGCCGACAGTATCGGAATCAGTTGGTCGACCAGCGGTCGAAGGTTTCGCTGATGGTACGGCCGGCTCGATCAGCGCCCTCCTGGGTGCGCTGCCAGGCCTCGTCGGCGGCATCGCCGACGCGGTGTGCGCCGCGCTGGGTCTGGTGCCAGGCGCTCTCGGCGCCTTCACCGGCGCTGTGCCACACTTCGCGCGTGCGCTCGCGGGCCATATCCCACCACTGGGCGTCGTAGCGCGGCATCTCGTCCAGCGCATCGGCATCGATGTGCACGATGATGTCATGGGCGGTCTCGCCCTCTTCCTCGTGATTGACGAGGCGGAAGTGCGCATTGGTGAGCACCAGGCGGTCGCCGTTCTGGCCCACCTCATCGTGGGTATCGACGACCAGCGCGTGGACCCGCTTGTCGTCGCCCATCAGCATATCGAAGACGCTGCTGGGCGGGCTGTCGGGGGCCGATTCGAAGTGCACGTCGGCATTGAAGATGGCGCGTGCCGAATAGAGGCCCTGGGGATCGTATTGGGCGTGGGCAGCGAGCGCCAGGCTGCCCATGACCAGGCCGGCGGAGACGGCGAAGGCCGTCTTAGTCAGGCGTTGCATCCGCATGGTATTGCCTCCTTGTGGTACGTTTCACCCTTCCAGTGTAGACGACGACCTTTCTGCAGCGCCGAGCGCCGCCAGGCGAACGGCGAGCCTTACTGGCTGGCGCTCCGCCATCCGGCGGGGCCAAGACCAGCAACACAACAGGGAGTGTGGTGGTATGAAGCATCGTTTCGCATCAATGCGTGCATTTTCCGGGCGTGGACTGATCGTGGCCGGTAGCCTGCTGCTGGCCGGCTGGGCCGGTTCACTGGCGGCGGACGAACGGCCGGTGTTCGGCTGGGTCGAGAAAGGCACCCTGGAACCCTGGGGCGTCGAGGTCAAGACCAAGCTCGACAGTGGGGCGCTCACCTCGTCGCTGGATGCGCGTGACATCGAGACCTTCGAACGGGACGACGAGGAGTGGGTACGCTTCCGCCTGGAGCTGACCGATGAAGCGAGCGGTGAGGCGTTCGAGGAGCAGCTGGAGCTGCCGCTCTATCGCGACATTCGCGTGCGCGGCGCCGGCGGGCGCGACGAGCGTCCCGTGGTGCTGATGAAGATCTGCATGGGCGGTACCGTCTACGAGGAGCAGTTCAGCCTGCGTGACCGCGAGGAGATGATCTATCCCATACTGCTGGGGCGTCGCACCATCGGGCACCTGGGGCTGCTCGATGTGACCCGCACCTTCTTGCAGGCCCCGGGCTGCGATGCCGACTCCGACGTGATGCGCTACGAGGATGAGAGCGACGAAGAGCTCGAGGACGAAGAGGAGTTCGAGGACGACGAGGCCTAGGCACGGCTCGTTCAGAACAGCCGGGCAAGCAGGGCGGTGACCGCCGTCTCTACGCGCAGGATGCGGGGGCCAAGGTGGATGCCCTCGCAGCCGGCTTCGAGCAGTCGCGCCACCTCGTGGGGGATGAACCCCCCTTCCGGTCCCACCAGCAGCAGGGTGGGTTCGTCGATGCCGCGGGGGCACGCCTGCGGCATGCCGGGGTGAGCGAGCAGGCCACGGCGTCCGGCCAGCAGTCCCGGCAGCTTGTCCTCGATGAAGGGACGAAAGCCCTTGGCCAGCTCGACTTCGGGCAGGATCGTGTCACGTGCCTGCTCCAGCCCCAGCACGAGGTGCTGGCGAATCTTCTCGGCCTCGAGTTCCGGCGACTGCCAGTAGCTTTTCTCCACTCGGCGAGTGTGCAGCAGGGTGATCTGCTTCACCCCCAGCGCCGTGACGTGTTCCAGGCTGCGGGCCAGCATGCGCGGCCTGGGCAGCGCCAGCACTAGGTGCACCGGCAGGGGCGGCGGCGGGGGCTGGTCCAGGCCTTCCAGGGAGAAGTGTGCCTCGTCGTCGCTCAGCAGCGTCAGCGTACCGCGCCCGACGCCGCCCCCTTCCACGCCAAGGGTGAAGCAGTCGCCGGGGCGGGCGCGGTGAACCTCGCGCAGGTGCTGCAGGCGGCGCGGGTCGCGCACGCAGGCCAGGTGCGGCTGGGGAACATCCTCGGCGGCCAGCAGAATCAGGTTCATCGCATCTCGTTGAGTCAGTTGGTTTTGCAAGGGCGGTGGCGCGGTGCACAATACGCTTAGGGCAAGCCTGCCTACCGACAAGGAGTGCCACTGTGCGCGTAATTCGCAAGTATGCCAATCGTAGGCTCTATGATACCCAACAGAGCCGCTATGTGACGCTCGAGGATCTGCGCCGCCTGATCCTCGACGAGGAGCCGTTTCGGGTCGAGGACGCCAAGAGCGGTGAAGACCTGACCCGCACCATCCTGCTGTCGATCATCATCGAACAGGAGCAGGCGGACGGCGAGGCCGAGGTTTTCTCCAACGACCTGCTGGCCCAGTTTATTCGCGTCTACGACATGGCCCAGCCGCTACCGCTGGCGCGCTATCTGGAGCAGGGCACGCGCCTGATGCTCGAGCAGCAGAAACGCATGCAGGACCAGTGGCAGCAGGCCATGCGTCACTCGCCCATGGAGCTGATGCGGGAAATGGCCGAGGAGAACATGAAGTTCTGGCAGCAGGCGATCGGCCAGGGGCAGGCGGACAAGAAGGATCCCGGCACGCCAGGCGACGACAAGCAGCGGGATGACCCTACTGACCGATAGCGGCGTCGGCAGCGGCTTTCTGCCATAATGCCGCGATGTTTCCCCCGGACGGATGCCGTGGCCGGCCGCCTGGCCGTGCGCAAGGCGCCTGGACGTTTGACAGGCTCGGTACGCCGCGCCGACTTCACAGCCCGACAGTATCGGTATAGGTAGAGCAGCGGATGAAGGTTCTGATCATCGGCGGCGGTGGCCGCGAACACGCCCTGGCCTGGAAGGTCAGCCAGTCCCCCCGGGTCGAGGGTGTCTTCGTGGCTCCCGGCAATGCCGGCACGGCGCGCGAGCCAGGCTTGACCAACGTGGCCATTGAGGTGAGCGAGCTCGAACGGTTGGTGGCGTTTGCTCGTGACGAACGTATCGCGCTGACCATCGTCGGCCCAGAGGCGCCACTGGTCGAGGGGGTGGTGGACCGTTTCCGCGAGGCGGGGCTGGCCATTTTCGGCCCCACCCAGGGCGCCGCCCAGCTCGAGGGATCCAAGTCCTTCACCAAGGACTTCCTGGCGCGCCACGCCATTCCCACCGCGGCCTACCGCACCTTCACCGAGGTCGAGCCGGCGCTGGCCTACCTGGCCGAGCAGGGCGCACCCATCGTGATCAAGGCCGACGGCCTGGCGGCGGGCAAGGGCGTGATCGTGGCCATGACCCTGGCCGAGGCCGAGGCCGCGGTGCGCGACATGCTCGAGGCCAACGCCTTCGGCGATGCCGGCGCCCGGGTGGTGATCGAGGAGTTCCTCGAAGGCGAGGAGGCGAGCTTCATCGTCATGGTCGACGGCACCACGGTGCTGCCCATGGCCACCAGCCAGGACCACAAGCGCGCCCTCGACGGTGACCAGGGGCCCAACACCGGCGGCATGGGCGCCTACTCGCCGGCCCCGGTGGTGACCGACAGCGTGCATGAACGGATCATGCAGCAGGTCATCATGCCTACGGTGCACGGCATGGCGGCGGAGGGGCATCCCTACACCGGCTTCCTCTATGCCGGGCTGATGATCGACGCTGAAGGCAACCCCAAGGTGATCGAATACAACTGCCGTTTCGGCGACCCGGAAACCCAGCCGATCATGCTGCGGCTGCGTTCCGACCTGGCCGAGCTGTGCCTGGCCGGGGCTCGTGGCGAGCTGGCCGGGCATACCTGCGACTGGGACCCGCGCGCCGCGATCGGCGTGGTGATGGCCGCCGCCGGCTATCCCGGGAGCTATCCCAAGGGCGACGCGATCACCGGCCTCGAGGCAGCGGCCGCCACCGGTTGCCTGGTGTTCCATGCCGGCACCGCGGAGAACGATCAGGGTCAGGTAGTGACCAGCGGTGGGCGGGTGCTGTGCGTGACGGCGCTAGGCGAAGGGGTCTCCCGTGCGCGCGACCTGGCCTATGCCGGCGTCGCCGAGATTCACTGGAACGGGGCGCAGTTCCGCCGCGATATCGCCTATCGGGCCATCGAACGGGAAACGCGGCGCGACTGACAGGACCCGGCCACTACGAGCATCAGGGAGCGAGAATGGAACGCATCAAGCTGGATTTCCCGGAAACCGCCATCCTGCACCGTCATCCGCTGACGGTGCGTATCACTGACATGAACTACGGCCGGCACCTGGGCCATGACACCCTGGTATCGCTGCTGCACGAGGCGCGCATCCAGGCGTTCGGTGCCCTGGGCCTGACCGAGTGGGACATGGGCGGCTTCCCCAGCGTGGTGGCCGATCTCGCGGTGCAGTATCAGTCCGAGGCACGTTGGCCGGATGCGCTGGTGATCGAGACGGCCATTCCCGAGCCGGCGGGCAAGGCGATGACCGTCTACCAGCGGATCCTTCATGCCGAAGGCGGCCGGCCGGTGGCCACGGCGCGCCTGAACGTGATGCTGGTCGACCCCGCTCAAGGGCGCAGCGTGGCCATTCCCGAGGGCGTGCGCCAAGCCATCGCCGGGGCGGAGCGCGCCTGATGTCGCGCGAATACCCGATCATCGCGGTCACCGGCTCTTCGGGGGCCGGGACCACTACCGTCAGGCGCACCTTCGAGCGCATGTTCGCCCGCGAGGACGTGCATGCCGCCTTCGTGGATGGCGACGCCTTCCATCGCTATACCCGCGACGAACTGGCGCGCATCTACCGCGAGGAGCCGGAGCGCAAGGACCAGCTCTCCCACTTCGCCGTGGAAGCCAACCTGCTGGACCGCCTCGAGGCGCTGTTCCATGAGTACGGCGAGGAGGGAACCGGCACCTATCGGCACTATATCCACGCCGAAGACAAGCAGATGATCGAGGCCGGCCAGCGGGTCGGAACCTTCACCGAATGGCAGCCGCTGCCCTGCGGCACCGACCTGCTGTTCTACGAGGGGCTGCACGGGGGGCTGGTGACGGCCGAGCACGATATCGCCCGCCACGTGGATCTGCTCGTCGGGGTGGCGCCGACCATGAACCTCGAGTGGATCCAGAAGATCGACCGCGACATCAAGCTGCGCGGCTACTCCCAGGAGGCGGTGATCGACACCATTCTGGGGCGCATGAACGACTATGTGCGCTACATCCAGCCGCAGTTCTCGCGCACCCATATCAATTTCCAGCGCGTGCCCACGGTGGATACCTCCAACCCCTTCGAGGTGCAGGACATCCCCAATGACGCCGAGTCGTTCGTGGTGATCCGCTTTCGCGACCCCTCGACGGTGGACTTCCCCTGGCTGCTGGCGATGATCCAGGATGCCTTCATGAGCCGCCCGCACACCCTGGTGGTGCCCGGGGCGCGCATGTCGCTGGCCATCGAGCTGATCCTGGCGCCGCTGGTGCGTCACCTGCTGGCTCAGCGGCGCTTTCGCTGAGGCCGGTGCCAAAGTGTCTCAACGGTAATGCGTCGAAGCATCAATGTGTCGAAGCGTCAACGTGTCTAAGCTCAATGACGTTGGCGAAGCCCCGCCGCGCTTGCCCGGCGCCGGGCCGGCCTCGCCCTCAACCCATGTGATCCCAAGGAGCACAAGCCGATGCAAGACTGCCTGTTCTGCAAGATCATCCAGCGCCAGATCCCGGCCGACATCGTCTACGAGGATGAACATGTCCTGGCCTTCCGCGACATCAACCCGCAGGCGCCGACCCATATCCTGATCATCCCCAAGCGGCATATTGCGACCCTCAACGATATCGAGGAAACCGACCTGGCGCTGGTCGGACGACTGCAGTTCACCGCCGCCAGGCTGGCCCGTGAGCTGGGCTTTGCCGATGCCGGCTACCGGGTGGTGATGAACTGCAATGACCAGGGTGGGCAGACGGTCTATCATATCCATATGCACCTGATGGGCGGTCGACGCTTCACATGGCCGGCTGGCTAGCCGGCGCTCTGCGGATCCTTCCGCGCGCGTCGCGGCGTGCGACGCATCAGGTGCACCTGCTTCCGACGGCACGGCCGGGCTCAGCCGCCCAAGGGAGAGGCAGCGATGCCTGCCGATGCCGTGCCAAGATCGTCAAGAGGGTGAGATGAACCGCCACTATTCCCGCGCCGACAACCTGATCCACCAGTTCGACACCGTGATGCGTACCCTGATCCCGGGCACCGCCCGCTCGTCGCGGCCTTCGCCGGTCACTGCCGATGTCCAGGACGAGCCGATGACGGTGGAGGAGCGTCGCCACGCCGCCGGGCTGATGCGCGTCAACCATACCGGAGAGGTGTGCGCCCAGGCGCTCTATCAGGGCCAGGGTTTCACCGCGCGGCTGCCCGAAGTGCGTGCCCAGATGGAGCAGTCCGCCCAGGAGGAGATCGATCACCTGGCCTGGTGCGACGAGCGGCTGCGGGAACTCGACAGCCACCCCAGCGTGCTCAACCCGCTGTTCTATGCCGCTTCCTTCGGCATGGGGGCGGTGGCGGGCGCCATCGGCGACCGCATCAGCCTGGGCTTCGTCGCCGCCACCGAGGAGCAGGTCGGCAGGCACCTGGAGGATCACCTGGTCAGGCTGCCGCCCGGCGACCATCGCTCCCGGGCGGTGCTGCGCCAGATGGCCATCGACGAGGCGCACCATGCCCAGCTCGCCCTGGAGGCGGGCGGGGTGCGTTTCCCGGCCCCGGTGAAGTTCGGCATGTCGCTGATGTCCAAGGTGATGACCAAGAGCGTCTATCGCTGCTAGGACGGCAAGGGCGTTCCCAGCCGCACAGGGCCCGCCATTGGCGGGCCCTGGCGTTTCAGCGCGTGGGGAGCCTCAAGCTTCCTCGATGGTGAACGAGTGGCTTAGCGCCACGCCCCCCTTGGCCAGCATGATCGAGGCGCTGCAGTACTTTTCGGCCGACAGCTCCACGGCACGCTTGACCTGGCTCTCCTTGAGGCTGCGCCCGGTGACGGTGAAGTGCACGTGGATCTTGGTGAAGACCGCCGGGACGGCATCGGCACGCTCCGCCTCCACCTGGGCGCTGCAGTCGGTCACCTCGGCGCGCGATTTCTCGAGGATCTCCAGCACGTCGAAGGAGGCACACGCGCCCATGCCCATCAGCAGCAGCTCCATGGGGCGGGGGCCGGTATTGCGGCCGCCGTGGTCCGGCGGGCCGTCGATGACCACACAGTGGCCGCTGCCGGACTCGGCCACGAACTGGCGGCCGTCGGTCCACTTGACGCTGGCTTTCATGGGGTACGTTTCCTTGCAGGTAGTGAACGGGTGATGGCGCAGCATAGCACCCCGCGGCGCGGCGCTCAGCCCCGGCTGCGCAGCGCCTGGTCGAGCTCGGCCAGGCGCTGCGGCGTGCCGACGTCGACCCAGCCGCCGCGATGGTGGGTGCCGCCGACCCGCCCCGCCGCCATGGCCTGGCGCAGCAGCGGGGCCAGGGGGAAGGCGCCCGGCGCCTGGCTGGCCACCAGCGCCGGGTCGAGCAGGCTGATGCCGGCGAAGGTGAGCCGCGGCCCGCCGTTCGCCTGCACGCGGCCGGCCGCGGTCAGGTGGAAGTCGCCGTCGGGATGGTGGTCCGGGTTGTCCACCAGCACCAGATGCGCGAGATCGCGCCCAAGGGCCGGCAGCCCGCGCGGGTCGAGGTCGCACCAGACGTCGCCGTTGACGAGCAGGAACGGGGCCTGGCCCAGCAGCGGCAGCGCCTGGCGAAGGCCGCCGCCGGTCTCCAGCGGCTCGGCTTCCCGGCTCCAGGCGATCGATACGCCGAAGGCGGCGCCGTCGCCCAGCGCCTGGAGGATCTGCTCGGCGCGGTAGCTGACGTTGATCACCACCTCCTCGATGCCGGCCGCCGCCAGGCGCTCCAGGTGGTGGACGATCAGCGGCTTGCCGGCGACCGGCAGCAGCGGCTTGGGGCAATGGTCGGTCAGCGGGCGCATGCGCGTGCCGAGCCCGGCCGCCAGGATCATTGCCTTCATGGCGCCGGCTCCGCGGCGTCGAGGGCCAGCCGGCGCGCCATGGCGGGCTGGAAGTGGTCGACGAGCCATTGCCGGAAGGCGGCGTGCTCGGGCAGGTCGGCGAGGCTGTCCTGGAGGTGGGCGAGGAAGTGCGGCAGGCGCTCGAGGTAGCCGCTGCGCGCGTCGCGCAGGGTCAGGCGGCAGAAGATGCCGAGTACCTTGAGCGCGCGCTGGGCGGCCATGGCCTGTACCTGGCGGTGGAAGGTGGCCTCGTCCAGGCTGCCGCTCAGCCGGCCTTCGGCAACCGCCCGGCGGCGGAAGGCGGCGACCCAGGCGGCGAAGCGGTCGGCCGGGAAGCGGCAGTAGCGCCCGCGCAGCAGCGAGATCAGGTCGTAGCTGATGGGGCCGGCCACGGCGTCCTGGAAGTCGATCACGAAGAGCCGGTCGTCGCGGACCATCAGGTTCATGGCGTCGTAGTCGCGGTGCACCGTGACCACCGGCTGGGCCAGGGCGGCTTCCACCAGCGCCGTGCGCAGGGCGGGCCAGCTCGGCGGAGGCGGCAGCGCCAGCCAGCGCTCGAGGCACCAGTCGGTGAACAGGTCGAGTTCACGGCCCAGCAGCTCGGCATCATAGGCGGGAAGGGCGCTCGGGTTGGCGCGGTTCTGCAGTTCGTGGATCAGCGCCAGGGCGTGCTCGTGCCAGGCCAGCGTGTCCGGGTGGGCCTCGCCGGCCAGGCGCGCCTGCAGCGGCGTGTCGCCGAGGTCCTCCAGTTCCAGGAAGCCGGCCTCGAGATCGGCGGCGTGCAGTACCGGCACCGGCAGCCCCCCAGCGTGCCAGCGCCGGGCGATCTCGACGAAGGCGCGGCTGTCCTCCTTGTCCGGCGGGGCGTCCATCAGCATGCGCGTGGCGCCGCCTGGCAGGGTCAGGCGGAAATAGCGGCGAAAGCTGGCGTCGCCTGCGGCCAGGCGCAGGTCGAGTGCAGCGAGGGGAAGTCCATGCCGCTCGGCGGCCCAGCGGCGCAGGGCATCGAGTCGCGGCGAAGTGTCGGCCTGGGGCATGCGGGTTCCTCGGTAGTCTCGGGCGGTGGCGGTTGACGCCCGCTGGGCACCGCCGCATGCTGACCCGCTCAAGGAGCATACGACAGGCTGGATGCGGCCTGTATAATACCGATTCTCTTCGCCAAGGACATCGAGGGACATGGGCAAGCGACACGCAGGTGGCACTTGGGTTGGGCTGATCGCTTCCGCATTGGCGCTGGGAACGTCGCAGGCGGCGGCGCTCGAGCCCCTGCCGGCCGCCGAGCTGGACTGGCGCCCCTGGGGCGAGGATCGCCCGGCCGGCGCACTGTGCCGCGGCACCTACGTGATGCCGGCCTACCGGCTTCCCGCCGCCGATGCCCCGGACGTGGTGCAGACCGAATCCGATTCGGCCTACCACGGCGAGCAGGGCGAGGTCAGCCTGGCCGGCGAGGTGGTGCTGCGGCGTGGCGACAGCCAGCTCGAATCCCCGCGGGTGAGCGTGCCGGCCAGCCGCGAAACCGCCCATGCCGAAGGCCCCCTGGCGCTGCGCGACATCAACCTGCTGGTGCGCGGCGACGAGGCCGAGGTCTCGCTGGTCAGCGATGCGGCCCGCATTGCCTCGGCGCACTACGTGCTGCACGACGAGTTCCTGCGCGGCAGCGCGCTGCAGCTCTCGCGGCTCGAGGATGGCCGCTTCCGGCTCTCGTCGGCCAATTTCACCACCTGCGAGCCGAGCAACGAGCTGTGGCGGCTGGCCACCAGCGACCTGGTGCTGGATCGCGAGAGCGGCTTTGGCACCGCGCGCCATGCACGCCTCGAGCTGGGCCAGGTGCCGGTCTTCTACTGGCCCTGGGTGCGCTTTCCCATCGATGACCGCCGCCACACCGGTTTCCTGTGGCCCGAGTTCGGCGTCTCCAGCGGCGGCTTCGACCTGTCCACGCCGTTTTACTGGAACATCGCGCCCAACCAGGATGCCACCCTGACGCCGCGCTGGATCAGCGATCGTGGCCTGCTGCTGGGCGGCGAGTATCGCTACCTCTTCCCCACCGATGCCGGGCAGCTGGAGGGGGCCTACCTGGCCAATGACGGCGGCGGCACGGATGAGCCGGGCTCGCCGTCGCGGCGCTACGAAGGCGAGGAGCGCTGGTACCTCGACTATCACCACAGCGGCTATTTCGATGCGCGCACGCGCTACAACCTGCGCTACGGCGCCGCCAGCGACGGTCGCTACTTCAATGATTTCGGCAGTGTCTTCGGCGACGACCCCGACAACCTGCAGCGTCTGGCCCAGATCGGCTACCAGGGCGAGCAGTGGCGGCTCGATGCCCGGGCCCAAGGCTTCCAGCGCCTGGACGACCCGCTGCGCGACAGCGACAAGCCGTTCTATCGCCTGCCGAGCCTGACGGCGAGTTCCCGCTGGGCGCTGCCGGCGGGGGCCTACCAGGAGTGGCGCTCCAACCTGACCTACTTCTGGCGCGACGTGGACCCCAACCGCGTACCGTTGCGCGAGGCGGCGACAGGCAGCCGCCTGCACCTTTCGCCGGCCACCGGCTGGCGCTTTGACGAGAGCTGGGGCCATCTCGAGCCGCGGGTGGAGTGGCTCTATACCGCCTACGACCTCGACTACGGAGCGCGCGACACCGATCGCGACACCGCGCCCCAGCGGGCCGTGCCGGTCTCCTCCATCGATGGCGGGCTGGTCTTCGAGCGCGAGCTGGACCTGGGCGGGCGCGACTATCGCCAGACGCTGGAGCCGCGGCTCAACTACGCCTATGTGCCGGCCCGCGACCAGAGCGAGTTCCCGAGCTTCGACGCCAGCGAGCGTGCCTTTTCGTGGAACCAGCTGTGGTCGCCGTATCGCTTCTCCGGCGCCGACCGGGTGGGCGATCTCAACCGGGTGTCGGTGGGCCTCGATTCGCGCCTGATCGAGGATGCCCGCGGGCGCGAGCGGCTGGCCGTCGGCGTGGGGCAGGCGTTCTACTTCGACGACCGCTACATCGACATGAACGGCGACCCCGATACGCTGCCGCGTGCGCCGGAGGCGGGCGGTAACTTCATACGCTACTACACGGCCACCCGCGACCGCTCGCCGCTGGTGGCGCGGCTCGACTGGCGCATGACCGACGCCTGGCGCAGCCGCTGGGAGTGGCTCTACGACGACCACCTGCAGCGCACCGAGAGCACGTCGCTCAGCCTGCACTATCGCAGCCCGGCCGGCCACGTAGTGAACCTCGGCTACCGTTGGGAGCTCCAAGGCTTCGACCCCTCGGTGCAGCCCGGCGATGACGACTTTCGTAACTACAACCGCGAGGAGTACGACCTGTCGTTCGCCTGGAAGGCGTCGCACCGGGTCGACCTGATCGGGCGAGCGGTCTACGACCACACCAACCGCCGCTTCCTCGAGCAGCTCGGCGGGGTGCAGTGGAACGACTGCTGCTACGGCGTGCAGCTCGTGTGGCGCGAGTGGGTCGAGAACAACGATTCGGCGCGCATCGACAACGACACCACCGAACGCGGCCTGTTCCTGCGCTTCGTCCTCAAGGGGCTGGGCGGGGTGGGCGGCGACGCCGGCAACTACTTCGAACGGGCCATACCCGGCTACCGGGCCACGGCCTTCTAGCATCGTGACACTATGACACGCATCACCATGAGAGGAATGAACGACATGCGCACACCGCGAAATGCCGCCCTGGGGGCGCTCCTGGCCGCGGCGATCTGGCTGGGCGGCGTGCCGCTGGCGGCCCAGGCCCAGGACTTCCAGCCAGTGCAGCGGCAGTCGCTGGATCGCATCGTGGCGGTGGTCAACCAGCAGGCGATCATGCACAGCCAGCTGGAAGAGCGGCTGGCCCAGGCCCGCAGCCAGATCGCCGCCCAGGGCCAGGGCCTGCCCCCCGAGGCCATGCTGCGCGAGCATGTGCTCGAGCAGATCATCCTCGAGGAGGTCCAACTGCAGCTGGCCGAGAACGCCGGCCTGCGCGTCGACGATACCGAACTTAACCGCCAGATGCGTGCCATCGCCGAAAGCAACGGCATGTCCCTGGACCAGTTTGCCGACGCGCTGGAAGCCGACGGCCTGACCATGGCGGCGGTGCGCGAAGAGGTGCGCCGCGAAATGCTGCTGCACGAGCTGCACCAGCGCCAGGTGGGCAGCCGCGTCAATGTCAGCGAGCGCGAGGTCGAGCGCTTCATCGAGCAGCAGGGCGGCACGGTCAGCCGCGAGCAGGCACGCCAGATGGTGTTCCAGCGCAAGGCCAACGAAGCGCTGGACGCCTGGATCCAGGAGGTCCGCGCCGAGGCGTTCGTCGACAACCGCCTGAACAGCGGGCGCTGATGGCTCGCCCGCAGCCCGCGTCGCCGTCTCCCGTGCTGGCCGTCACCACCGGCGAGCCGGCCGGCATCGGCCCGGAGCTGACCCTTCAACTGGCCGCCGCCGAGGCGCTGCCGGCGGCGCTGGTAGCGGTGGGCGACCCGCAGCTGCTGGCCGAGCGCGCGGGCCTGCTGGGTCTCGAGGTCGCGCTGCCGCTGCTGGCGCCGGGCATGGCGGTGCCGGCCCATCGGCCGGGCGTGCTGCCGGTGTGGCCGGTGGCGCTGCGCGAGCCGAGCCGGCCGGGGCGGCTCGCCACGGGCAATGCGGCCTACGTGCTCGAGACCCTCGACGTGGCCATCGCGGCATGCCGCAGCGGGCAGGCCGACGGCATGGTGACCGCGCCGCTGCACAAAGGCGTGATTCTCGATGCCGGCCACGCCGGCTTTCGCGGCCACACCGAGTACCTGCGCGACGCCTGTGGCGTCGACGAGGTCGTGATGATGCTGGCCACCGACAGCGCGCTGCATGCACGGCAGCCGGAGTGGGCGCAGGGCAAGGCGCTGCGGGTGGCGCTGGCTACCACGCATCTGCCGCTGCGCGAGGTCGCCGAGGCGATCAGCGGGCCGGGGCTGGCACGCATCCTGCGGATCCTGCACGACGACCTGCAGCGCTGGTTCGGCATCGAGGCACCGCACATCGCCGTCTGCGGGCTCAATCCCCACGCCGGCGAAGGGGGGCATCTGGGCCGCGAGGAGCTCGACGTCATCGCGCCATGCCTCGAGCGGCTGCGCCGGGAGGGGCTGCACCTGGAGGGGCCGCTGCCGGCCGACACCCTGTTCACACCGCGCCACCTGGCGGGGGCGGATGCCGTGCTGGCGATGTATCATGACCAAGGCCTGCCGGTGCTCAAGTACGCCGGCTTCGGCCGCGCCGCCAACATCACCCTGGGCTTGCCGCTGGTGCGTACCTCGGTCGATCACGGCACGGCGCTGGACCTGGCCGGGCGAGGCGTGGCCGATCCCGGCAGCCTGCGCGTAGCCGTGGCGCTGGCCGCCGACATGGCGCGGCGCGGTGCAATTAACTCCTGAAGAACCTCACGACAAGGACACTTTCATGGCTGTGCGCCCGCCCGTCCATCGCGCCCGCAAGCGCTTCGGTCAGAATTTCCTGCGCGACCCCGGCATCATCTCGCGCATCGTGCGGGCCATCCAGCCGCGCCCGGGCGATCGCCTGGTGGAGATCGGGCCCGGCCAGGGGGCGCTGACCGAGCCGCTGCTCATGGCCGCCGACGGCCACCTCGAGGTGATCGAGCTGGACCGCGACCTGGTGCCGGGGCTGCGTGTGAAGTTCTTCAACCAGCCGGGCTTCGTGGTTCATGAAGGCGATGCGCTGAAGTTCGACTTTCGCGCGCTGCGCGGCGAGGGTGCGGCGCTGCGCGTGGTGGGTAACCTGCCCTACAACATCTCCACGCCGCTGATCGCGCATCTGCTCGATGCCGGCGATGCCATCGCCGACATGCACTTCATGCTGCAGAAGGAAGTGGTCGAACGCCTGGCCGCCGAGCCGGGCGGACCCGATTGGGGGCGCCTGTCGGTCATGGCGCAGTATCGCTGCCGCGTGGACTCGCTGTTTCTCGTGCCGCCCGAGGCGTTCGTACCGCGGCCCAAGGTCGATTCGGCCATCGTCAGACTGACTCCCCATGCCACGCTGCCGCATCCCGCCAAGGACGAGGCGCTGCTGTTCCAGCTGGTACGCCAGGCCTTCGCCCAGCGGCGCAAGACCTTGCGCAATAACCTCAAGGGGCTGGTCGAGGCGGAAGCGCTCGAGGGGCTGGGCATCGACCCGGCGCGCCGACCGCAGACGCTTGGCATCGACGAGTACGTGCGCATCGCCAACCATCTGGCCGACGCGGAGGTGAGGCCATGACCCAGCCGACCGGCACGGCGCCCGCCGAGGAGATCTTCGTCGATGTGGTGCCCACCTTTCGCGAGGAGGAGTCCTCGGCGGGTGAGTCGCGCTACGTGTTCAGCTACACCGTGACGATCCACAACCGCTCGGCGCACAGCGTTCAGCTGCTGGCACGTCATTGGAAAATCACCCAGGGCAGTGGCAAGGTGCAGGAAGTGCGCGGCAAGGGCGTGGTGGGCCAACAGCCGCTGATCGGCCCCGGCCAGACCTTTCGCTACACCAGCCGTGCCATCCTCGACGGCCCGGTAGGCGTGATGGAGGGTGCCTACACCTGCATCGAGACGGCCACCCAGCGCCCCTTCGAGGTAACCATTGCGCCGTTTCGCCTGGCCAACCCCAGTCAGGTTCACTGAGCGCCGCCCAGGGATTCGCGCGTCGTAGAGCAGAGAAAAGGGAGAGTCATGACCACCTACGCCATTGGAGACCTGCAGGGCTGCCACGCGGAATTCGTCGAGCTGCTCGAGCGCATCGAGTTCGAGCCGCGCCGCGATCGCCTCTGGGTCGCGGGCGACCTGGTCAATCGCGGCCCGGCCTCGCTCGACTGCCTGCGCGAAGTGCAGCGCCTGGGCGATGCCGCCCGGACGGTGCTCGGCAACCATGACCTGCATCTGCTGGCGGTGGCCCGCGGCGGGGCGCGGCTCAATCGCAAGGATACCCTTGGCGGCATCCTGGAGGCGCCCGACCGCGAGGCGCTGCTTGACTGGCTGCAGGCGCAGCCGCTGCTGGTGCGCGCAGCCGAAGCCGGCCAGGATGCCACCGTGATGACCCACGCCGGGCTGCTGCCGCAGTGGTCGCTCGACGAGGCCGAGGCGCTCGCCGGGGAAGTGGCCCAGGCGCTTTGCGGCGAGCGCAGCGGCGCCTTCCTCGAGCGCATGTACGGCAACCAGCCGGCCTGCTGGCAGGCCGAGCTGGAAGGCATCGACCGGCTGCGCGCCATCGTCAACGTGCTGACGCGCATGCGCTTCATCGACGCGGCAGGCTGCCTCGACTTCCACGCCAAGGAGGGGCTCGACAGCGCCCCCGCAGGCTTCGCCCCCTGGTTCTGCTATCCACGCCAAGACGACGCCCGCCTGGTGTTCGGGCACTGGGCGGCCCTGGAGGGTCAGGCACCGGGCGCCAGGGTGCGGGCCGAAGCCCTAGACACCGGCTGCGTGTGGGGCGGCAGCCTGACTGCGCTGAACCTGACCACGGGCGAGCGGCTGCAGGTTCCCAGCCGCCAGCACCGCTGAACGGCGGAGCAAAAAAGAGCGCCAAGCAGGGCGTTAAGAAAAGGCGACAAGCCAAGGCGACAAGAGCGCAAAGCCAGAAAGGAGAGCCCCATGGCATTTCACCACCTCGATATCGCCACGCTGCAGGCGTGGCTCGAGCGCGAAAAACCGCTGACGCTGGTCGATATTCGCGACCCGGCGAGCTTCGGTGCGGGCCATATTCCCGGCAGCGCCCACCTCGACAACGATAGCGTCGCGGCACTGCTCGCGGCCGCCCCGCGCGACCAGCCACTGGTGGTGGTCTGCTACCACGGCCACTCCAGCCAGCAGGCGGCGGCCTGGCTGGCCGGCCAGGGCTTCGACACGGTCTACAGTCTCGACGGCGGCTTCACCGAATGGGCGCACCGTCACCCTCAGCGGATCGATCGTGACTCCGCATGACGCCGCATGCGACCGCCGCCTGCAGGGGCTGGCGGTCTATCGCGTCGGCGGTGCGGTGCGCGATGCCCGGCTGGGCTGGCCCGTCGCCGACACCGACTGGGTCGTGGTGGGTGCCACCCCAGAGCAGCTGCGCCGGCGCGGCTTTCGCCCGGTAGGGCGCGACTTTCCGGTTTTTCTGCACCCCGATACCCATGAGGAGTACGCCCTGGCGCGTACCGAGCGCAAGTCGGGCCACGGCTATACCGGCTTCGAGGTGCATGCCAGCCCCGAGGTCACGCTGGAGGAGGACCTGGCCCGGCGCGACCTCACCCTCAATGCCATGGCCGAGACGCCGGAGGGTGAGCTGATCGACCCCTACGGCGGCCTGGCGGACCTAGAGGCGCGGGTGCTGCGACATGTTTCGCCGGCCTTCGTCGAGGATCCGCTGCGCGTGCTGCGCACGGCGCGCTTCCTGGCCCGCTACGCTTCGCTCGGCTTCGTCATCGCCGGGGAGACGCAGCGGCTGATGCAGGCGCTGGTGCAGAGCGGCGAAATTGGTCATCTGGTAGCCGAGCGGGTCTGGACCGAGACGGAAAAGGCGCTGGGGGAACCGCAGCCGGCGGTCTATTTCGACACCCTGGCGGCGTGCGGAGCGCTAGACGTGCTGATGCCCGAGCTGAGCCGTGATACGGCGACGCTGTCCCGGGCGCTGGCGAGAATGGCGCGGCTGCCGCCCGAACTTGCCGACGCCGAGCGGCCACGCTGGCGCTGGGCGCGGCTGGTCGAGCATCTCGACGATGCAGCCCGTGACGCGTTGGCTGAACGGCTGCGCCTGCCGCGGGCCTACCGTGACCTGGGGCGGCAGGCGGCATTGACGCGGCAGCTGCGCGAGCTGGCCGCGCCGGATGCCGATGCGGTGGAGGCCTGGTTCGGCGGCATCGATGCCTGGCGGCGCAGCGAGCGGGTCTCGCCGCTGCTGGCGCTGATGGCACTGGACGCCCCTGAGCTGGCTAATCGGCTCGCACGCGCCTGGGCCAAGGCCGCGGCGTTAGAGGCGAAGGCGCTGGTAACGGAAGGCTTTTGTGGCGGGGCGCTGGGCGAGGAGCTGGCCCGGCGGCGCCGGGCCATCATCGAGGCCGAGCTGGAGGCGCCGTAGCCAGCTCGGGAAGGCTCAGCCGTCGGCGTTGATACGCGCGATGATCTCGCCCAGTCGGGCTTCGGCTTGATCGTTGTCGATCTGGCAGGTGCCGGCGTTGAAGTGCCCGCCGCCGCCGTACTCCAGGCACAGCTGACCGACATTGGTGCGGCTGCTGCGATCGAGGATCGACTTGCCGATGGCGAAGACGGTGTTCTGCTGCTTGAGGCCCCACATCACGTGGATGGAGATGTTGCACTCGGGGTAGAGCGCATAGATGACGAAGCGGTTAGTGGCGTAGATGGTCGCTTCGTTGCGCAGGTCTAGCACCACCAGCTTGTCGTGCACCCGCGCGCAGCGCTCGATCTGCTCTCGCGCCAGCTTGCCGTGCTCGCGGTAAAGGTCGATGCGCTCGCGCACGTCGGGCAGATCGAGAATCTGCTCGATCGAGTGATCTCGGCAGTAGTCGATCAGCTTCATCATCAGCTGGTAGTTAGAGATGCGGAAGTCGCGGAAGCGGCCGAGCCCGGTGCGGGCGTCCATGATGAAGTTGAGCAGCACCCACCCCTGCGGGTCGAGCACCTCGTCGCGGCTGAACTGGGCCGAATCGCCCTTGTCCACCGCCTCCATCATGTCGTCCCAGCGCTGGGGAAACGCCTGGTGGCCGCCGTAGTGCCGCCACACCACCCGTGCCGCCGAGGGGGCTTCGGGGTCGATCACATGGTTGTCGGCGCGATCGACGTTGCGCAGCGTCTCGCTCAGGTGGTGGTCGAAGGCGAGGTGGCAGCCGGCCACATAGGGGAGGTTGGTGGTGATGTCGCGTTCGCCGATGGCGATCTTGCCATCCTGCATATCCTTGGGATGGACGAAGAGAATGTCATCGATCAGGTCGAGGTGCTTGAGCAGGGCTCCGCAGACCAGACCGTCGAAATCGCTGCGCGTGACCAGGCGAAACTTGGCGGACATTGCCGACTCCTTCTTGTTGTCGGTTTTTCGAGTGCACTGCGCGTGAGTCTACCGCAATAGTTAACTATTGCTAACTAATGTAACGGGCCACAGGCGCTGGTTGTCCGCCCGGAATTCGGACCACAGTTCGGCGTAGCGGCGTCCCGCTACGGGGTGGGGGGTGTCGGGCAGCAGCTCGGCGAGCGGCAGCAGCACGAAGGCGTGATGCAGGATCTCGTCGCGTGGCAGCATGACACCGTCGTGCTCGCCGACCAGGTCGCCCACCGTCAGCAGGTCAATGTCCAACGTGCGCGGGCTGAACTTGGGCGTGCCGTCCCGTCGGCCGTGCTCGCGCTCGATGCGCTTGCACCAGGCCTGGAGCTCGCCCACCGACCAGTCGCTGTCGAAGACGACCACCAGGTTGTAGAAATTGCGCCCGTCCTCGAAGCCTACCGGCTCGCTCTCGTATACCTGCGATACCGCCAGGTGGCCGAAGGTGGCGGCAAGCGCCGCCAGACAGGCCTGCACATGGTATTCGCGCTCGATATTGCTGCCGATGCTGACGCTGACCAGGGCCATCAGGGGGCCTCCGGCCGCGTGCCGCGCTCGATGCGCACGCCGACGGCCGCGGCCGTGGCGACTGCGCCGGGCTTGCGCACGGTCAGGCGCAGCCAGGGAATGGCGAACTCTGTCTTCAGCAGCGCCGCCAGGCGCTCGGCGAAGGTTTCCACCAGCGCGAAGTCATGTGCTTCGGCGAAGCGGGCGATGCGCTGGCTGATGGCGGCATAGTCCAGGGTCAGCGCCAGATCGTCCGCTGCCGCCGCGGGGCGAATGTCGGTGGCCAGTTCCAGGTCGAGCACCAAACGTTGGCGTAGGCTGCGCTCCCAGTCGTAGACGCCAATGACCGTCTCGATCTCGAGCGATTCGATCAGTACGCAATCCATGGGCGGCTTCCGTGTCGGCTTTAGGGGGTCCGATTGTACGTGAGCGCTTTCGGCGAGGACAGCGCACGGCGCTGTTCCCGTGGCGGCGGGGCTGGCAGAATCGGGGCATTAACCAGGGAGGTGCGGGTGGCGTGACGTTAGAGGCAGGACTGCTGCTGAGTTTGATGCTGCTGGGATACCTGTGCGGCTCCTGGCTGGGGGCGCTGTGGGTATGTCGGTTGGCTGGCGTGGGCGACCCGCGCCGGGCGGGCTCCGGCAACCCCGGCTTTTCCAACGTGCTGCGCCTGCATGGGCGAGGGCTGGCCGCCCTGACCCTGCTGCTGGATGCCGCCAAGGGCATGCCGGTACTGTGGCTGTCCATGGCGCTGGGGCTGGCGCCCTGGGCACAGGGCATGGTCGGGCTGTCCGTGCTGCTGGGTCACAGCTTTCCGCTCTGGCATCGTTTTCGCGGGGGCAAGGCGGTGGCCAGCGCCTTTGGCGTCATGCTGGTGCTGACGCCCTGGGTGGCGCTGTGCTGTGCCCTGCTGTGGGCGCTGTTGGCGTGGAAGGTGCGCACCGCGGCGATCGCATCGCTGGCCAGCGCCGCGGTCGCCCCGCTGGCCAGCCTATGGCTGGCCCCGGCCTACGTGGGGGTAGTGCTGGTCTTCACCGGCCTGGTACTGCTGCGCCATCTGCTCAATATTCGCCGTCTTGGCCGGGGTGACGAACCCAGCCTGCATTGAGCCTAGGGCTTGGCAGGCGGCAGCAGGCTTTCCATGGGCCAGCGCGGCACCGCTTTCATCTGGCCTACGACATCGTGCTCGCCGGCCAGCAGCCGCTGGGCGCCGGTGTAGGCGATCATCGCACCGTTGTCGGTGCAGAAGCGTCCGCGCGGGTAGTAGACCTGCGCACCGCGCTGGCCCGCCTCGTACTCCAGGCGCTCGCGCAGCCGCGCGTTGGCGCTCACGCCGCCCGCCATCACCAGCCGCTTCAGGCCGGTGTCGTCCAGCGCGCGCCGGCACTTGATCACCAGTGTATCTACCACCGCTTCCTCGAAGGCCCGCGCCACGTCTGCCTTGGCCTGGTCGTCCAGATCGTCGGCCTGTTCGAGCTGGCGCAGGGTGGTCAGGGTGTGGGTCTTGAGCCCGGAAAAGCTGAAGTCGAGGCCGGGACGGTCGGTCATGGGCCGCGGGAAGCGGAAGCGCGTCGGGTCGCCGGCTTCGGCCAGGCGAGCCACCTGCGGGCCGCCGGGATAGGCCAGCCCCAGCATCTTGGCGGCCTTGTCGAAGGCTTCGCCAGCGGCATCGTCCACCGACTCGCCTAGCAGCCGATAGCGGCCCAGGCCCTGCACCTCCACCAATTGGGTATGCCCGCCGGATACCAGCAGGGCGACGAAGGGAAACGCCGGCGGAGCCTCCTCGAGCATAGGCGCCATGAGGTGGCCTTCCATGTGATGCACCCCAAGCACCGGAATGCCAAGGGCGCGCGCCATGCCGTGGGCGGTGCTGGCGCCGACCATCAGCGCACCGACCAGGCCGGGCCCGGCGGTGTAGGCGATGGCATCGAGCTGGTGGCAGCTGATGCCGGCACCGTCGAGCACTTGCTGGATCAGCGGCAGCAGGCGGCGGGTATGGTCGCGAGAGGCGAGTTCGGGCACGACGCCGCCAAACTCGGCATGCATGGCCACCTGGCTGTAGAGCGCGTCGGCGGTGAGGCCACGCTCGGTATCGTAGATCGCGACGCCGGTTTCATCGCAGGAGGTTTCGATGCCAAGGACTCGCATGGTTCAGGCTCATGAAAAAGTGGGAGGCGGACATTCTAGCAAACTCACCGGAGCCTCGGCTGGCGTTAGTGCCGGGAGCGGAAAAGCAAGCCCTGAGTTTGGGTGCCATTCAACGCCTTGCCTCCGATCGAGGCTGAAGTGTTATCGGAAAACTTGATCTGAATCATGGGGATAATCGGGTATTGGCCTAGGCTGCGGGGTTGGGAACAACAATAACAAGCTTGGCAGAGCGCTGCCGGCGCGTCTCGGGGGATCGTCATGCACCTGTTTCGTCATATTTCCATCGGCCACAAGATACTGCTGGCGCTGATGCTGCCGCTGCTGGCCATGGGAGGCTTCGCCGGCCTGCAGGTGGTAGAGCGTCAGCAGCTTGCCAGCAGCATGAGCCAGCTGCACCAACTCACCGGCCTGGCCCTGACCGCCGGTGATCTGGTCCATGAGCTGCAGCGCGAGCGGGGCGGTAGTGCCATCTTCCTTGGTACCCAGGGGCGCCAGTACGGCGCCGAGCTGCAGGCGCAGCGAGCGCAGACAGACCGACGAATCGAGCGTTTCGAAACGCGACTGCAGGCGCTGGGGCAGGGCGATGGCAGCGATCCTGCCTGGCAGACGATGGGGGTCGTCAGGGATCACCTTGCCGGTCTGGCCGCACTTCGCCAACGGGTGGATGCCCACGCGGCCTCGGCCTCCGAGGTGACCGGCCGCTATACCGAGCTCAACGCCGAGCTGATCGGGATCGTGGGGCGGCTCACCCATGTCACCGGTGAGGCGCAGACCACTCGCAGCCTGGCAGCCTACTACAGCCTGCTGCGCGCCAAGGAGCTGGCCGGCATCGAGCGGGCGCTACTCTCGGGCGCGTTCGGAGCGGACCGCATCGATGGTCAGGCGTACCAGCGCTTCGTCTCGCTGATCGGTGCCCAGGACGCACAGCTGAGCACCTTCCAGATCCTCGCCTCCTCGTCGCAGCGCGCGCTGCTCGCTACTCAGCTGGCCGGCCCTGAGGTCGAGCGGCTGGAAGCGCTTCGGGAAACGGTGCTGCTCAGTGCCGCTCGCCAAGGCTTCGGCATCGACCCGGAGCGCTGGTTCGAGTGGCAGTCGGTCAAGATCGATCGTCTCAAGGTCGTCGAGGATACCGTCGCCGAGAGCGTACTGGCGCTGGTGGCCGGGCTGCGCGACGGCGCTCGGCGCGACCTGGTGAGCAACGGCGTGATAGCCGCCGTGATCGCGGGGCTGGTGGTGCTGGTGGCGGTGTCGATCGGGCGCAGCACCGTACTGCGGCTGCGCCAGACGGCGCAGGCCATGCGCGAGATTGCCGAAGGCGACGGCGACCTGACGCGCCGCCTGAGTGTGACTCACCATGACGAGATCGGTAGCCTCGCTGCCCAGTTCAATGCCTTTGCGGCGCGCATGCAGGGGCTGCTGCTGGACGTCAAGGAGAGCGCCCAGCGGGTCTATCTCAGCGCCGAGGAGATCGCCCAGGGGAGCGAGACCCTGGCCACCCATGCCGAGCAGGAGGCGTCGAGCCTGCAGGAGACCTCGGCTTCCATGGAGCAGATCACCGCGACGGTCAACCATAGCGCCGACTCGGCCCAGCAGGCGGACGCGCTGGCACAGTCCACCGCCGAGGTGGCCCGCAGGGGGAAGGCTGCCATGCAGGAGGTGGGCGGCACCATGGAAGACATCAGTACGTCTGCGGGGCGTATCGGCGAGATCATCACGCTGATCGACAGCATCGCCTTCCAAACCAACATCCTGGCCCTCAACGCCTCGGTGGAGGCGGCCCGCGCCGGCGAGCACGGGCGCGGTTTCGCCGTGGTGGCCCAGGAAGTGCGCACCCTGGCCAGCCGCAGCGCCAATGCCGCCCACGAGATTCGTCAGCTGATCGATGTCTCGGTAGTGAATACCCAGCGTGGGGCGCAGATCGTGGAGCATGCCGGCGCGACCATGGAGGAGATACTCACTAGCGTCGAGCGGGTCAGTGCGGTGATTGCCGAGATCAGCGCCGGCGCCCGCGAACAGAGCGCAGGCATCGTTCAGGTCAACCAGGCTGTCGGCGAACTGGATGGCAACACCCAGCGCAACGTCGCTCTGGTGGAGCAGACTTCCAACGCCGCTACCGACATGCGCGAGCAGGCCGAGCACCTCAATGCCTTGATGAACGCCTTCGTCCTGGGACAGCGTGAGCGGTGCGAACCCGAAGCAGCCTCCTCGCAGCCGGCTCCCTGGGAGAAGCCGCTGCCGGCGCTGGCCTGAGCGCCAGGAGCAGGATGGCACGGCGAAGCGAGACGGCAAAGGGCGAGCCGAGGCGCAGCCGCTGTGCCAGGTGTGGCATCCGCGGCAGCTGCCGAAGTAGCAGTTTCACGGTGTTACGCTCGACGGGTCGGGGGAGAAGGCCGCCTCCACCTGGGCGACCAGCGTCTCCGCCTGGCTGCCCGGGTCGATCCAGCTGTAGAGCACACCTTGCTCGACGGCGGTGGTGGCCAAGGGGGCGTCCTTCGCGGCGGCAAAGGCGAGACAGGCGATCTCGGGATAGAGCGCCCTGACGCGGCGGTGGAATTCGAGTCCCGGCATGTCAGGCAGGTGCATGCTGCCGATCACCACGCCGATGCCGTTCATGGCCAGCAGGTCGAACGCTTCGTTGCTGCGAGTGGCCGTCAGGGGCCGGTAGCCGGCTGCACGCAGCGGGTTGCTCAGTGCCGCGACGACGTCTGGGTTAGGGTCCAGCAGCAGCAGCGAGCGCTTGTCGGCAGCCGTGTCGATGGCCGGCAGCTCCAGCCGCCGCCGTGCTTGCAGCAGCTCTGTCATCTGCGCGCCTGGCAGTGGACGGCTGTACAGGTAGCCCTGCAGCTGGTCACAGTGCCGGCGGCGCAGGTAGGCCGCCTGAGCCAGGGTTTCCACCCCTTCGGCCACTATCTGCAGGCGCAGCCCGTGGCCCATGGCGATGATGGTCTGCGCGATGGAGGCTTCATCGGGCGACGTGGTGACATTGGTAATGAAGCTGCGGTCGATCTTCAGGGTGTCGAAGGGGAAGCGGCGCAGATAGGCCAGGCTGGAGTAGCCGGTACCGAAGTCGTCGATGGCCAGGTGCACGCCTTGGGCCTTCAGCGCATTCAGCACGGCGATGGTCTCTTCGGGCCGCTCCATCACTGCGCTTTCGGTCAGCTCCAGCTCGAGGCTTTCCGGGGGAAAGCCGCTGTCGGCCAGGATCCTGCCCACCGAGTCTGCCAATTCTGGCTGATGCAACTGACGTGCCGAGAGATTGACCGCAAGGATCAACGGACCCAGCCCCTGCTCCTGCCACATCCGGCCTTGCCGACAGGCCTCGCGCAGTGCCCATTCGCCCAGCGGCTGGATCAGTCCGGTCTCTTCGGCCACCGGGATGAAGTGCATGGGTGAGATAGGGCCTTTGCTGGGGTGGTGCCAGCGAGCCAGGGCTTCCACTCCCACTACCTTGCCGCTGGCAAAGTCCACCTTGGGCTGGTAATGCAGCTCCAGGGCGCCTTGCTCCAGGGCGCGGCGCAGGTCCTGCTCGAGCGAGAGTCGCATCAAGGCAGCGGTGTTGAGGTCCTCGGTAAAGAAACGGAACACCCGCTGCCCCTCACGCGCGGCGATATGGTGGGCGGTGGTGGCATTGCTGAGCAGGGTCTCCAGATCCTGGCCGTCCTGTGGCAGTACGCTGATGCCTGCATGCATGTTGATGTGCAGCTCGTGGCCGTCGATGGATATTGGGCGGTAGACGGCGTCGATCATGCGCTGGGCCACTGCGGCAATGCCGTCATAGTGGGGTATGTCGCTGAGGAGCACCACGAACTCGTCGCCGGCATAGCGGGCCACCGTGTCCTGGCCCCGGGCGCAGTCGGCAAGCCGTTGGCCGACTCTCTGCAGCACCTTGTCGCCGGTGCGGTGGCCCAGGCTGTCGTTGATCAGGTGGAAGCGGCTGATGTCCAGCGAGAGTACGGCGACCTGCTGGCCCCGTTGCAGCGCCCGTTCGGCGAGCTTGTCGAAACGCTTGGCCAGCAGGGTGCGGTTGGGCAGGCCGGTCAGGTCGTCGTAGTAGGCAAGCTGATTGATCTGTTCTTCCATCTGCTTGCGCTCGCTGATGTCGTACTGGATGCCCACGAAGTGGGTGACGATGCCGTGCTGGTTGCGTACCGGGCTGATGGAGGTCAGCTCCCAATAGGGTTCGCCATTCTTGCGGCGGTTGAGGATCTCGCCTTCCCACACCTTGCCCTGCTGCAAGGTGCGGCGCATGTTCTGGTACTGGCTGCGGGGGAGGTGCCCCGGCTCCAGCAGCGGGATGCGTCGTCCCTTGATCTCTTCGGGGTGGTAGCCGGTGGTGCGCGTGAACTGGGGATTGACGTATTCGGTGATACCGCTGGCGTCGGTAATGACGATCGAGCTGACGCTTTGGTCGATCGCCTGGTTGAGTTTCTTGAGCTCCTGCTCCGTGCGCATCCGTTCGGTCACGTCGCGCCCGTTGGCCACGTAGTGGCTGATCGCTCCGGCGTCATCGTACAGCGGCGAGACGGTGATCTCTTCGTAGTAGAGCTCGCCCTGGGCGCTGAGGTTGATCAGGATGGTGCGGAAGGCCTCGCCTTTTTCCAGCGCCTCGCGAAAGCCCTGGTAGACCTCCGGGGAGTTGCGCTCATGGCTTTTCAGCAGGCGGGCGTTCATGCCGATGATGTCCTCGCGGCGGTAGCCGCGTAGCTGCTCGAAGGCGCGGTTGACGTACTCGATGTTGCGGTGGCGGTCGGTGATGATTACCGAGTCCGCGCTCTGTTCCACAGCGTGGGAGAGCTTGCGCAGCTCGGCTTCACTGGCTTCGCGCCGTGCAATGTCCTCGACCAGGCTGGTGCGTAGCTGCTCGAAGGCACCCGCCACGGTGCCGATTTCATCACGGCTGAAAGGCGGCAGCGGGCGGTCGAGATGGCCCTCGGTCACTTGGTTCATCGACGTTTCGAGCCGCCGCAGCGGATGCAGGATGCGGCGCCGTATGGACCAGACGGCAAACAGAAAGACGCTGACGGCGGTCGTGATCGATATGGCTACCATCAGCAGCGAGAGTCGGGCGTAATTGTGCAGCTGCTCCAGGTGGGCTTCGAAGTGCCCGCTGACCGCCTCGGAGAGGGCCAGCAGCGTGCCGATGCCGCTGGTCGAGCGCCGGTACCATTCACTGGCGCTGACCGGGTAGGGGTGGCCACTGCGGCTGGCCGCGTAGACCTCCTGGCGCAACGACTGATAATCCCCTAGGAATTCGGCCTCCAACGCTTTCCTGGCCGCGACCAGTCCGGGGACATCGGAAAGCTGCTCGATCAAGGCGTGAGCGCGTTCCAGCGAGGCGTCGACGGTATCGCGATAGCGCTGCAGCTGTGCCAGCTCGGCTCCGCTCAGTGGACGCCCTTGGGCAATGGCGGCGCCGACGAGGGCGCGCTCACGGCCGGCATGTTCGCTGGCGTTGAACAGCACTTCCTTGATGATCGGGTTGGAGGTATGGGAATAGAGGTTGCCTGGCTTGGGCTGGTTGGCCGCGTCGCGCAGATTGGAGAGTGCCTCGATATGGCGGGTTGCCAGCTGGATCCACTGCTGCTCGTTCAAGGGTGCGGCGTCGCCGACGATCAGCCGGTCCACCTGATGGCGTGCGTCGACGAGCGCTTCGCGTTGGCCGACCAGCTGGGCCAGGCTGCGCGATAGCGGCAGGTCGGCGCTAGCGGCGGTCAGCTCCGTCGCCAGCGCTTCGAGGGAGCGGTATAGCTCATCGCCGCTGCGGCGCTGCTGGGCCATCTCGTAAAGCATCTCCGGGTTGCCCCGGTCGGAAAGCGACAAAATGGCGGCGGTGATGCCCCGCTCCATGGCCATGACGCCGCTGGCGCGCAGGGAAAGGTCGGCCACCTGGTTGTTCTGGTGCACCCAGCGGGCGGCGTCCTGCTTGGCTCGAAGCTCGCGAACTTCCCAGCTGGAGCCGATCAGGATCAATAGCCCCATCACGGTCAGTAGCATGGTCAACAGGTTACGGATGGTCATCGGCGAAGCCACCTCTCGGCCCTGCCCACGCGTGATCGCGACTGGGAGCTCAGGGTTGATATTCTTGTAAAAAATTCATGTGTTGCTAATGCACCATGGCGCACGCTATCCCGTGGGGCGGGTGGCTGGCAATCCACCCGTGTCAACGACTTCGGCCAGGTCAAGGGGAGGTGAGGTTCGCCCCTCGAGCGTTTGCAAAGCATCGATGCGACGACTAAACTACCGTGCGCTGTACAACTGGGTCGTGCATCCAGTGGCGTTTTACTCGTCGTTCATGCGGCTCTGGCCCAGGCGACGAGGCGTCGAAGAGGGTGTGCGTACAAACCGAACTCATGATCCTAAGGTAGGTGAGTGCTTAATGCCTTCTGTTAAAGTACGTGACAACGAGCCGTTTGACGTCGCCCTGCGTCGCTTCAAGCGTTCCTGCGAAAAAGCCGGCATTCTCTCTGAAGTTCGCCGTCGCGAGCATTACGAGAAGCCGACTTCCGAGCGCAAGCGCAAGGCAGCCGCTGCAGTCAAGCGTCATGCCAAGAAGCTGCAGCGCGAGCGCAAGCGCTTCGAACGGCTCTATTGATCCGTACAGAAGGAAGCGGCGAGGCGTCAGCTTCGGCCTTCCTGGAAGGATGAGCAAGCGGCCGCCGTTGGGTGGCCGCTTGTTTTTCACGCCCTAGCTCCATTCTTTGTTCATCTGCCTGCCAGGAGGTGGTATCGCTTGCATGGCCGGACAGATACCCCAACGCTTCATAGATGACCTGCTGGCTCGTGCCGATGTGACCGAAATTGTCGGCGAACGAGTGACGCTGAAAAAGACGGGTCGCAATTTCTCTGGCCTGTGTCCCTTCCATCAGGAAAAGACGCCGTCCTTCACCGTCAGTGCGGACAAGCAGTTCTACCACTGCTTCGGCTGCGGAGCGCACGGCAATGCGCTGCGCTTTCTGATGGAGTACGACAAGTTGCGCTTTCCCGAGGCGGTGGAGCAGTTGGCATCCCGTCTGGGGCTCGAGGTGCCGCGCGAGGGGGCCGACGACCCCCGCGCCCAGGCGCGCGAGCGCAAGCGCCAGGAGGGTGTCAACCTGCTGGAGCTGGCGGCGAGCTTCTTTCGTGAGCGCCTCAAGATGGCCGAAGGGCAGCATGCCCGCGACTACCTGGCGCAGCGCGGCCTGTCGCGGGAGGTGCAGCAGGCGTTCGGCATCGGCTATGCGCCGGATGGCTGGGAGGCGCTCAAGCGACACCTGAGCGCTCGAGGCGTGGCCGAAGCGGTGCAGGTCGAGTACGGCCTGCTGGTGCAGCGCGAGGAGAGCGGCCGCACCTACGACCGCTTCCGCGATCGGGTGATGTTCCCGATCCGCGACGTGCGGGGGCGCACCATCGCCTTCGGCGGCCGGGTGCTTGGCGATGCCAAGCCCAAATACCTCAACTCGCCCGAGACACCGGTCTTCCACAAGGGGCGCGAGCTTTACGGGCTGTACGAGGCACGGCAGGCCGAGCCGCGGCTCGAACGGCTGCTGATCGTGGAAGGCTACATGGATGTGGTGGCGCTGGCTCAGTTCGGCATTCGCAACGCCGTGGCCACCCTGGGTACCTCGACCAGCGAGGAGCACCTCGTGCGGCTGTTTCGCCTGGTCAGCGAGGTGGTGTTCTGCTTCGACGGCGACCGGGCCGGGCGCCAGGCCGCCGCCCGGGCGCTAGAAACCGTGCTGCCGCTGATGATCGATGGACGGCAGGCGCGCTTCCTCTTCCTGCCGGAGGGGGAGGACCCGGATACGCTGGTCCGGCGCGAGGGAGCTGAGGCCTTTGTCGATCGCATCACTTGTGCGAGCCCGCTGTCGGAATTCCTGTTCGACCAGGCGGCGCAGGGTCGCGATCTGGCCCGTATCGAAGACCGCGAGCGCTATGCCAGCCAGGTGCTGGGAGCCCTGGGCAAGCTGCCGGAGGGCGTGCTCAAGTCGCTGCTGCTCAGCGAGCTGGCGCGACGTACCGGAGTCGAGCCGGCGCGCTTCGAAGCCTTGCTAGAAGCGGCTCGTCCGGCCCACGAGGCTGGTGCCGACCCGGGCGTCGCGCCGCCGGCGCCTTCGCCCCAGGCGACGCCGAGCCGCAGCGAGCCGCAGTTGCCGGCCATGGGGAGAAGTGCGCCGCTGGGCGTCATCTCGCGGCTGGTTCAGCTGCTGGTGCACGAGCCGACGCTGGTCGCGCAGCTGCCGGAGGGGGGTGACTGGATCGAAGTGTCGCAGCAGGACGCCGAGCTGTGCCGTGAGCTGGTGGCGCTGCTGCGTGCCGGCCGTTACCGCAGCCCGCATGTGCTGCTGGCGCACTTTCACGGCAGTCAGCACGGCCAGCGGCTGCAGGCGCTGGCGCAGCGCGAGCTGCTGATTCCGCGCGAAGCTAGGGCGCGTGAGCTGGAAGGACTGGTGGAATGCTTGAGCCGCGAGCGGCGGCGTCAGTCGCCGCAGCAGGAGCTCGAATCGCTGCTGGCGCGTGACCGCGGCGGTGAACGTCTATCCTTGGAGGCAAGGCGGCGGCTGATGGAGTTGTTGCGGGAGCTTAAGGGGTAGGCGAACGCGTGGAGAGGTTGAAAGCGCGGCGTTCATCACTATATATAGCCGGCATGCGAATTCCGGCAGCGGGATAACCGACTAAACTAACACACCTGAGTCGAGGTGCAACAGGGCCGGGCTGGCGGGCAGTAGGGTTGACCCGCTATAATATCGGGCTTCGCAACTTTCTCCACTCCACCGCTCAGGTGCTTCATTCTTCTTCGTCGAGATAGGGTTTCTATGGCTGGAAATGCGCAGCAGCAGTCACGTCTGAAGGAGTTGATCGCGCGAGGCAAGGAACAGGGCTACCTGACCTATGCCGAGGTCAACGACCACCTTCCCGAGGATATTGCCGATCCCGACCAGGTGGAAGACATTATCGGCATGATCAACGACATGGGGATCAGCGTCGTCGAGGAAGCTCCCGACGAAGATACCCTGATGATGTCGGATCACTCTGCCGACGAGTCGGCTGCCGAAGAGGCAGTGGCTGCGCTGGCGGCCGTGGAGAGCGATGTCGGACGCACCACCGACCCGGTGCGCATGTACATGCGCGAAATGGGCACCGTGGAACTGCTGACCCGCGAGGGCGAGATCGAGATTGCCAAGCGCATCGAGGAAGGGACGCGTGAGGTGATGTCGGCCCTGGCCTGGCTGCCTGGCGCCGTGGAGTCCATCCTCGACGCCTACGATACCACCCAGGACGAAGAGGTTCCTGGGCGCCTTTCCGACCTCTTTTCCGGCTTCATCGACCCCGACGAGGGCATTCCTGGCGTGGCTGAGGCCGAGGAGCCGGAAGTCATCCTCGACGAAGACGGCGTCTCCGACAGCGACAGCGACGACGATGATGACGATGATTCATCCGGCGAGGAAGAGAGCTCCGGTGGCCCGGACCCCGAGGAAGCCAGGGCGCGCTTCGAGCAGATCCGCGAGCAAAATGCCCTGGTGAGATCCGCCATCGAGGCGCATGGGCGCAACAGCCAGCAGGCGAGGGTCGAGCTCGAGCGTTTGGCCGAGCTGTTCTCGCCGATCAAACTGGTGCCCAAGCACTTCGAGCGCCTGGTGGGCCAGGTGCGCATCAGCGTCGAGCAGGTCCGCACCCAGGAAAAGGCGGTGATGCAGCTCTTCACCAAGATGGCCAAGGTCCCGCGCAAGACCTTCATCAAGGCCTTTCCGGGCAACGAGTCGCGCCAGGCGTGGCTCGACGAGTTCATCGCCGAGCACAGCAAGTATGCCGATCGCCTGGAGCCGCTGCGGGCCGACATCCAGCGCGCCCAGCGTCGCATCGGCTTCGAAGAGGACATGGTGCAGCTGCCCGTGCCCGAGCTCAAGGAGATCAATCGCAAGCTCTCCATCGGCGAGGCCAAGGCGCGCCGGGCCAAGAAGGAGATGGTCGAGGCCAACCTGCGCCTGGTGATCTCCATCGCCAAGAAGTACACCAACCGTGGCCTGCAGTTCCTCGACCTGATCCAGGAAGGCAACATCGGCCTGATGAAGGCGGTCGACAAGTTCGAATACCGCCGCGGTTACAAGTTCTCGACCTACGCCACCTGGTGGATCCGCCAGGCGATCACGCGTTCGATCGCCGACCAGGCGCGCACCATCCGGATTCCGGTGCACATGATCGAGACGATCAACAAGCTCAACCGGGTGTCGCGCCAGATGCTGCAGGAGATGGGCCGCGAGCCGACGCCCGAGGAGCTGGGCGAGCGCCTCGAGATGCCTGAGGACAAGGTGCGCAAGGTGCTCAAGATCGCCAAGGAGCCAATCTCCATGGAGACGCCGATCGGTGACGACGACGACTCGCACCTGGGCGACTTCATCGAGGACAGCACCATGCAGCTGCCGGTTGATCTGGCCACCGGGGAGGGCCTGATCGAGGCCACTCGCAACGTGCTGGGTGGGCTGACCGCTCGCGAGGCCAAGGTGCTGCGCATGCGCTTCGGGATCGACATGAACACCGACCACACCCTCGAGGAGGTCGGCAAGCAGTTCGATGTGACCCGTGAACGGATTCGCCAGATTGAGGCCAAGGCCCTGCGCAAGCTGCGCCACCCCAGCCGCTCGGAACCGCTGCGCTCGTTCCTCGACGACTGAGCCTGGCCGCTGCCTGAGGCCGAAGGCTAGGAGCCGATGGCTTGGAGAGTGAAGTGTCAAAAACCGCGACCCCAAGGTCGCGGTTTTTTTATGGCAGCACTACCGGCGTGACGATGGAGAAGGCTCGCTCATCTGGCGTGAGCCGGCGGGCCGGCATGGCGCTGCGCCTCCTCCACGATCCAGTCATGCACGGCGGCCACCCGGCGGTCATCGAGGGCGCCGCTGGGGTAGACGATGCCGTAGCGTTTGCCGGTGTCGATACGCTGGGGAAAGGGGGCGATCAGCGCGCCCGTGGTGAGCTCGTCGGCCAGCAGCGCTTGGCGGGCGATGGCGACCCCCATGCCGGCCATGGCGGCCTCCATGGCCAGGCGATGGCGATTGAAGGTATAGCCCCGTCGGGGATTCAGCGCCGTGACGCCCAGTGCCTGCAGATAGTGCTCCCATTCGGCATAGGTGTGGCCGCCACGCCAGGCCGTAACGTCATGCAGCAAGGGGTACCAGGCGAGGTCCTCGGGGCGCGACAGGGGCGGGCGCCGGCGCAGCAGGGCGGGTGCGCAAACGGGAAAGATCACCTCTTCCATCAGGGGGGTGATCGAGAGGCCGGGATAGTGGCCGTCGTTCAGGTCGATGGCCAGGTCGAACTCACCTTCACGCAGCGACAGGCTGCTGTCCTCGGCGATCACGTGCAGCTCGATATCGGGAAAGCGGGCCTGCAGGCGCGGCAGGCGAGGCATCACCCACTTGCTGAGGAAGGCCGGTACGCTGCGCAGGCGAATCACCCCGCTCATCACCCCGCTGCGCAGGCGCTTCACCTCAAGGCCGACCGCCTGGTAGGCCTCGTCGACCACCGCCGCCAGACGCTTGCCTTCCTCGGTCAGCTCCAGGCGGCGTGGCAGTCGGCGAAACAGCTTGAAGCCCAGACGCTCTTCTAGCTGCTTGATCTGCTGGCTGACGGCCCCGGTGGTCACGTGCAGCTCCTCGGCGGCGCGGGTAAAGGAGAGGTGGCGGGCGCTGGTGGCGAAGACCTTCAGCCAGGCGTGGGTCTGGGCGTGCAGTAGGCGGCTCATGTCCTGCTTATTCGTTTAGTTTTACTATACTCAAGGCGAGTTTTAATCGTTTGTTCAGCGCCAAGTCAGCCTCCACCATAAGGTCAAGAAAGGGCTTTGCGCAATGTTGTTTAGCAAGGCTCATTTATTGAAGCATCGGGAGAGGTTATGGCAATCAGCGTCTTCGATCTGTTCAAGATCGGCATCGGGCCGTCCAGCTCGCATACCGTGGGGCCGATGCGGGCCGCCTATGATTTCGTCCAGCAGCTGAAGCAGGTCGAATTACTCGAGCGCACCGCCCGCGTGGAAGTGCATCTGTACGGTTCGCTGAGCGCCACCGGCAAGGGGCATGGCACCGACCGTGCGGTGATCATGGGGCTTATGGGCGAGCGTCCCGACCGGATCGACCCGGCTATCGTCGAGCCGTGCCTGGAAGAGTTGCTGGAATCCCATACCCTGCAGCTCGACGGGCGCCTGACGATTCCCTTCCTGTGGTCGCGCGATCTACAGTGGCACGAGCGCAGCCTGCCCTACCACCCCAATGCGCTGACACTGGTGGCGCACGGGCACAGCGAGGAGCTGTTGCGCAACACCTACTACTCCGTGGGTGGAGGCTTCGTCATCGACGAGGCCCAGGCGGAGCGGGGCGAGCTGGACCAAGACCACACCACGCTGCCCTATGACTTCAACTCTGCGGCCGAGCTGATGGCGCTGTGTCGCATGCACCGCCTGAGCATCAGCGAACTGATGCTGGAAAATGAGAAGGCCTGGCGCAGCGAAGCCGAGATCCATGACGGCCTGCGGCAGGTCTGGCAGGCCATGCAGGCGTGCGTCGATGCCGGCCTGCAGCATGAGGGTGTGCTGCCTGGCGGCCTCAACGTCAAGCGCCGCGCCGCCTCGCTGCATCGCCGCCTGCTGGCGGCGCGCGATGACAGGAGCCTGATCGCCTCGACCTTCGGTGCCATGGACTGGGTCAATGTCTTCGCCCTGGCGGTGAACGAGGAAAATGCCGCCGGCGGACGCATGGTTACCGCGCCTACCAACGGGGCGGCGGGTATCATTCCGGCGGTGCTGCACTACTACATGAAGTTCCAGCCGGGAGCCAGCGAGCGCGATGTGGTGAAGTTCCTGCTGGCCGCCGGTGCGGTAGGCATCCTATGCAAGAAGAACGCTTCGATCTCCGGAGCGGAGGTGGGCTGCCAGGGCGAGGTGGGTTCGGCCTGCGCCATGGCGGCGGCCGGGCTCGCCGAGGTCATGGGGGGCAGCGTGGGCCAGGTCGAAAACGCGGCCGAGATCGGTCTGGAGCACAACCTTGGCTTGACCTGCGACCCGGTGGGGGGGCTGGTTCAGGTGCCGTGCATCGAGCGCAACGCCATTGCCTCGGTCAAGGCGATCAATGCCGCCCAGATGGCGCTGCGCGGCGATGGCGAGCATTTCATCTCGCTGGACAAGGCGATTCGCACCATGCGCGACACCGGGCGCGACATGCAGGACAAATACAAGGAAACCTCCCGCGGCGGCCTGGCGGTCAACGCCATCGAATGCTGACGTCCTGAAAGTCGTTTACTTCTCGCTGTTTAGCCAAGCCAACTGCACACGACGAAGCGATGCCGCCTTGGCATCGCTTCGTCGTGTGCGCCTTAGCAACAACACTATAACGACTTCAGAACTACACCATTGGTCGAGTTCAACGATTCAGGTGTTGCCCAGCGAGTGGCTCTCCTCTAGCTTACGTTAACGTAAAGGTCAGAAAGGCTCAGGCGACCCAATAACAACGGCAGCCTTGACGACGCAACAACGACAACAAAGCACAAGGATCGCTGCCAGCGGTCCGGAGAGGACGTCACATGACCCAGGAGTTCATTCTGGAAACTCGCGGGTTGACCAAGCAGTTTCGCGGCTTCACCGCCGTGGACGATGTCAACCTGCAGGTCCGGGAAGGGCATATCCATGCCTTGATCGGCCCCAACGGGGCCGGCAAGACAACCGTCTTCAACCTTCTCACCAAATTCCTGCCGCCCACCCAAGGCGAAATTCTGTACCGCGGCAAGCCGATCACCGGCATGAAGGCCAACGAGATCGCTCGCCTGGGCCTGGTGCGCTCCTTCCAGATCTCCGCGGTGTTCGCCCACATGACCGCGCTGGAGAACGTGCGCGTGGCGCTGCAGCGCCCCATGGGCACCTCGTTTCATTTCTGGAAGTCCGAACGTAGCCTGGAGCCGCTCAACGAGCGCGCCATGGAACTGCTGCACCAGGTCGGTCTTGCCGACTATGCCGACGTCCTCACCGTAGAGATGCCCTATGGGCGCAAGCGCGCCCTGGAAGTGGCCACCACCCTGGCGATGGAACCGACCCTGATGCTGCTCGATGAGCCGACCCAGGGCATGGGCGCCGAGGACGTCGACCGTATCGTCGAGCTGATTCGCCGGGTCGCCAAGGGCCGCACCGTGCTGATGGTAGAGCACAACCTCAGCGTCGTGAGCCGGCTGTGCGATCGCATTACCGTGCTGGCGCGCGGCGCCGTGCTGGCCGAGGGCGACTACGCCAGCGTGTCTGCCGACCCGCGGGTGAAGGAAGCCTACATGGGTAGAGAAGCAGAAGAGGAGGTCGGCGCATGAACCAGGTAGTGGAACAGCCGACGGCGCTGGAGTATCGCGACCATGACGGCGCCGAGATGCTGCGCGTGCGCGACCTGCATGCCTTCTACGGTGAATCGCATATCCTGCACGGGGTCGACTTCGAGGTGCGCCGCGGCGAACTGGTGACGCTACTGGGGCGCAATGGTGCCGGGCGCAGCACCACTCTCAAGGCGATCATGAACATGGTCGGCCGCCGCACCGGCTCGATCATGATCAACGGCACCGAGACCATCGGCATGAAGGCCCACCGTATTCCGCGGCTGGGCATCGGCTACTGCCCGGAAGAGCGGGGCATCTTCGCCAGCCTCGACGTCGAGGAGAACCTGCTGCTGCCGCCCACGGTACGCTCCGGGGGCATGTCGATCGACGAGATCTACGCGATGTTCCCCAACCTCTACGAGCGTCGCCGCAGTCAGGGCACGCGGCTGTCGGGCGGGGAGCAGCAGATGCTGGCCATGGCGCGCATCCTGCGCACCGGGGCGCGCATGCTGCTGCTCGACGAGATCACCGAGGGCCTGGCGCCGGTCATCGTGCAGAAGCTTGGCGAGGTGCTGGTGAAGCTGCGTGATCGGGGCATGACCATCGTGCTGGTGGAGCAGAACTTCCGCTTCGCAGCACCCTTGGCCGATCGTCACTACGTGATGGAGCACGGCCGCATCATCGAAGAGATTTCCGCCGCCGAGCTGCCATCGCGGCGCGACCACCTTCACACCCTGCTGGGAGTCTGAGCCAACCCGACAGTGACAGCCTGGGCGGTGCCTCGCGCGGCCCGGCCGAAACATTGCGCCATCGGCGCGCCAAGAAGAACCACAACAGCAACTTTCGTAACCACAGCAGAACAGCGACCTGCCGTGCAGCGTCGCCACAACAACAAGCCGCCCGGATGGGCTACGGAGACGAAAATGACCTTCATCAAGAAGACTCTCGCCAGCAGTATCGCCATTGCCGCCACCGCTGCCATGGCCACCGCCGCCCAGGCGCAGATCAGCGATGGCGCAGTGCGCATCGGCTACCTGGCCGACATGTCCGGTACCTACCGTGACCTGGCCGGCCCCGGCGGCCTGGAAGCGCTGCGCATGGCCGTGGAAGACTTTGGCGGCAGCGTCAACGGCGCGCCGATCGAAGTCTTCAGTGCCGATGACCGCAACAGCGCCGACGTAGGCGCCAACACCGTGCGCGAGTGGGTCGACCAGCGTAACGTCGACCTCGTTGCCGGCATGGTGGCGTCGTCGGTCACCATCGCCGTGACCAATGTGCTGCAGGCCAACGACAAGCTGGGGATCATCTCCGGGTCGGCTGCCTCGAGCATCACCAACGAGCACTGCTCGCCTAACCACATCCACTGGGTCTACGACACCTACCCGCTGGCCAACGGCACGGCCAAGGCCGTTGTCGAGCAGGGCGGCGACACCTGGTTCATGCTGACTGCCGACTACGCCTTCGGCCATGCGCTGGAAGGCGACGTGGAGCGCGTGGTGACCGAGAATGGCGGCACCATCGTGGGCAAGATTCGCCATCCGTTCCCCACCGACGACTTCTCGTCCTACATCCTGCAGGCGCAGGGCTCCGGAGCCAAGATCATCGGCCTGGCCAACGCCGGCGCGGACACCGTCAACGCCATCAACACGGCTAGCCAGTTCGGCATGGTGGAGGCCGGGCAGCAGCTTGCCGGCCTGCTGGTGTTCCTCAACGACGTTCACGCCATGGGCCTTGACGCCACTCAGGGCCTGCTGCTGACCACCGGCTGGTACTGGGACATGGACGACGAGGCGCGCGAGTGGTCCCAGCGCTACTACGACCGCGTTGGCCGTATGCCGACCATGGTGCAGGCGGGCGTCTACTCTAGCACCATGCACTACCTCAAGGCCGTCGAGGCCACCGGAACCGACGACACCCAGACGGTGCGCGAGCACATGATGAGCCAGGAGATCAACGACTTCTTCGCTCGCAATGGCCGCCTCCGCGAGGATGGCCGCATGGTGCACGACATGTACCTGGCTCAGGTGAAAACGCCGGCCGAGTCCGAGCACGAGTGGGATCTCTACGAGATTCTCGCCACCATTCCTGCCGAAGAGGCGTATCGCCCGCTCTCCGAAAGCCAGTGCAAGCTGGTGCAGAACTGAAGCACGCAAGACCGGCGGCGGCCACGGCCGCCGCCCCTCTGACGGCGAGGAGAACCTAACATGACGATGATATTCGGGGTGCCGTTGGCGGTGTTCATGGGTCAGCTGCTGCTGGGCCTGATCAACGGCGCCTTCTATGCCCTGCTGAGCCTTGGGCTGGCGGTAATCTTCGGTCTGCTGAAGATCGTCAACTTCGCCCATGGGGCCATGTACATGCTGGGGGCGTTCGCCACCCTGCTGGGAATGCGCTATCTGGGCATCAACTACTGGACGGCCCTGCTGCTGGCGCCGCTGTTCGTCGGCCTGTTCGGCATGCTGATTGAGCGGCTGCTGCTGCGCCGCATCGGCCATCTGGACCACCTCTACGGCCTGCTGCTGACCTTCGGCCTGGCGCTGATCTTCGAAGGTACCCTGGTCAACTTCTTCGGCGTGTCCGGGGCGCGCTACCCCACGCCCGAGGCACTGCAGGGCGGCTTCCAGACCGGCTTCATGTTCCTGCCCAAGTACCGTGCCTGGGTACTGGTAGCAGCCATCGCCGTCTGCCTAGCGACCTGGTACATCATCGAGCGCACGCGGCTTGGCGCCTACCTGCGGGCCGGCACCGAGAACCCGGCGCTGATGCAGGCCTTCGGCGTCAACGTGCCGCTGCTGGTCACCCTGACCTACGGCTTCGGCGTTGGCCTGGCCGCCTTTGCCGGGGTGCTGGCTGCTCCGCTCTACCCGGTGTCGCCTACTATGGGCTCCAACCTGCTGATCGTGGTCTTCGCCGTGGTGGTCATCGGCGGCATGGGCTCCATCCTCGGCGCCATCGTCACCGGACTGGCCATGGGTTTGATCGAAGGCCTGACCAAGGTGTACTACCCAGAAGCCGCCAATACCGTGATCTTCCTGGTGATGATCCTGGTGCTGCTGCTCAGACCCGCCGGCCTGTTCGGCAAGGAGGCATGACATCATGGCCATTTCGCAAACGATGACGCCTTCCATGAAGCGCCAGCGGCGTGCCAACCTGCGCCGCAACGCCTTCTACCTGGCGCTGGTCGCCATTGGCCTGGTCGCGCCTTTCGTCGCTTACCCCGTGTTCCTGATGAAGGTGCTGTGCTTCGCGCTGTTCGCCTGCGCCTTCAACCTGCTGCTGGGCTACGCCGGGCTGCTTTCGTTCGGCCATGCGGCCTTCCTGGCCACCGGCGGCTACGTCACCGGCTACCTGCTGTCGAGCTACCCCGGCATCACGCCGGAGCTCGGCATCCTCGCCGGTACTTCCGCGGCGTTGGTGCTGGGGGCGGTGTTCGGTGCGCTGTCGATCCGCCGCCAGGGCATCTACTTCGCCATGGTGACCCTGGCGCTGGCCCAGCTGGTGTTCTTCTTCTACATCCAGGCGCCGTTCACCGGCGGCGAGGACGGCCTGCACGGGGTGCCGCGGGGTCACCTGTTCGGCGTGATCAACCTGCGCAGTAACCTTGCCATGTACTACTTCGTGTTCGCCGTCTTCCTGTTCGGCTTCGCGCTGATCCAGCGCACCGTGCACTCCCCGTTCGGGCAGGTGCTCAAGGCGATTCGCGAGAACGAGCCGCGGGCGGTGTCGCTGGGCTACAACGTCGATGCCTACAAGCTGGTGGCCTTCATCCTCTCGGCCGGCCTGGCCGGCCTGGCCGGCTCCACCAAGACCGTGGTGTTCCAGCTCGCCTCGCTGACCGACGCCCACTGGCACATGTCGGGCGAAGTGATCCTGATGACCCTGCTGGGCGGCGTCGGCACCCTGTTCGGCCCGGTGGTCGGCGCTGGCATCGTGGTCAGCCTGCAGCACATGCTGGCGCAGTCGGCGCTGGGCAATTGGGTGGGGCCGATCCTCGGTGTGATCTTCGTCATCTGCGTGCTGAGTTTCCGCAGCGGCATCGTCGGCGAAGCGATGAAGATGTATCGCAAAAATTTCAAGTGAGCGTGACCGCAGGTCTCTTCCTGGCGCCCTTCGGGGCGCTTTTTTCTTATTCATCGCCACCTGGCGTTTCAGCGCTGGGTGGCCTGCTGGAGCCGCTGCGGTAGCTGGGCGACCAGGTAGTCGACGAACTGACGAACCTTGGCGGCATGCTGGCGGTGCCTGGGCATCACGGCCCAGACCCCGGTGTCGCAGCACTGGAAGGCATCGAGCACCGAGATGAGTTCGCCGCTGGCCAGGTAGGGCGCCACGTAGTAGTCGGGCAGCTGGGCCAGGCCGAGGCCCTTGAGGGCGGCATCCAGCAGCGCCGGGCCCGAGTTGGCCTGCCAGGGGCCTTGCACGCGGACGTCGCGATGCACGCCGTCGATGTCGAAACGCCACAGGTCGCGGGTGCCGATCAGGCAGCGGTGGCGGCTCAGCTCCGCCACCGAGTGCGGTTGGGACACGCCGAGGAAATAGGCGGGTGAGCCGACGATGAACTCGCGCCGCCCGCTGAGCCTGCGTGCCACCAACGAAGAGTCCTGCAGCGTACCCATGCGGATGACCACGTCGTAGCCTTCGTCGATCACGTCGACCTGTCGGTTGGTCAGGTGCAGGCGCAGTTCCAACTGGGGATGCAGGCACAGAAAGTCATTGACCATCGGTGCGATGAAGCGCTCGCCAAAGGTGGTGGCGCAGCTCAGGTGCAGCACCCCCTGGGGCCGTTCCTGCAGCTGCTGCAGCGCCGTTTCGGCGTCGCGGAAACCGTCGAGCAGCTCACGGCAGCGCAGGTAGTAGCGCTCGCCGGCATCGGTAAGGTGGATCTGGCGCGTGGTGCGGTAGAGCAGCGGCAGGCCCAACTGCTGCTCGAGCTGGGCGACCTGGCGGCTGATGTGCGAATTGGACACCTGCAGCCGACGAGCGGCCGCCGCGAAGGTACCGAGGCGTACGACCTCAACGAAGGCTTCGATACCGTCCCAGTGCGCCATGTGTCTCCTCTTGTTCCTGAGATTATTGCTGAGCGGAAATAATATTGTGCCGTTGTTTCGGTATCAACTTGAGGGCTTGCACGCCTAGACTGGTAGCCATCAATCCATCTCGGGAGTTGCATCATGAAGTCGCGTGCCGCCGTTGCCCTGGAAGCTGGCAAGCCCCTGGAGCTGCTGGAGATCGACGTGGAGGGGCCGAAGGCCGGCGAGGTGCTGGTGCGCATCAAGGCCACCAGCGTCTGCCATACTGATGCCTACACGCTTTCCGGCGCCGACCCGGAAGGGCTGTTCCCCTCGGTGCTGGGCCATGAAGGCGCCGGCATCGTCGAGGCGGTAGGTGAAGGCGTCACCAGCGTAAAGCCCGGTGACCATGTCATTCCGCTCTATACCGCCGAGTGCGGCAAGTGCAAGTTCTGCCTCTCCGGCAAGACCAACCTGTGCCAGGCGGTGCGCGCCACCCAGGGCCAGGGCCTGATGCCCGACGGCACCTCGCGCTTCTCGCTCGACGGCAAGAGGCTGCACCACTACATGGGCTGCTCCACCTTCAGCGAGTATACCGTGCTGCCCGAGGTCTCCCTGGCGGTGGTCTCGAAGGAGGCGCCGCTGGACAAGATCTGCCTGCTCGGCTGCGGCGTGACCACCGGCATCGGCGCGGTGCTCAACACCGCCAAGGTGGAGCCGGGTTCCACCGTGGCCGTGTTCGGCCTCGGTGCCATCGGCCTGGCGGTGATCCAGGGCGCGCAGATGGCCAAGGCCAGCCGCATCATCGCCATCGACGTCAACCCGGACAAGTTTGACCTGGCGCGCCAGTTCGGTGCCACCGACTTCGTCAATCCCAAGGAGCATTCCGATCCGATCCAGCAGGTGATCGTCGACATGACCGACGGTGGGGTCGACTACTCCTTCGAGTGCATCGGCAACGTCAACGTGATGCGCCAGGCGCTGGAGTGCTGCCACAAGGGTTGGGGCGAATCGGTGATCATCGGCGTGGCCGGGGCCGGCGAGGAGATCTCGACGCGGCCGTTCCAGCTGGTCACCGGGCGGGTGTGGCGCGGTTCGGCGTTCGGCGGGGTGAAGGGGCGCAGCGAGCTGCCCGGCTACGTGCAGCGCTACATGGACGGCGAGATCAAGATCGACGAGTTCATCACCCATGACATGCCGTTCGAGAAGATCAACGAGGCGTTCGACCTGCTGCATGCGGGCAAGAGCATTCGTACGGTGCTGCACTTTTAATAGGCACCCGGAGCCGCGCCGAACGGGTTACAGGCGCCCGGTGCCGCCCCGGACGGGGGCGCCTGGCGCCGCGTGGCGTGTGAGCCCCAGCGAAGCCATAACGAACAGGTGGAAGGAGACGCAGCATGAGCATGACTGAACATCTCGAGCTGGTATCGGCCAACAAGAGTTTCGGCGGCTGGCACAAGCGCTACCGCCACCGCTCGCGCGCGCTGGACTGCGAGATGGTATTTGCCATCTACCTGCCGCCCCAGGCGGAAACACAGCGCGTGCCGCTGCTGTGGTGGCTATCGGGGCTGACTTGTAGCGACGAGAACTTCATGCAGAAGGCCGGGGCACAGCGTGTGGCGGCTGAACTGGGCATCGCCATCATCTGCCCCGACACCAGCCCCCGCGGAACCGACCTGCCTGGCGAGCACGACAGCTACGACCTGGGCTCGGGAGCAGGCTTCTACGTTAATGCCACACGCGAACCCTGGAAGTCGCACTACCGCATGTATGACTATGTGTCCGAGGAGCTGCCGTCGGTGGTGCGCCAGCACTTTCCGGTCAATGGGCGCGAGGCGATCAGCGGGCACTCCATGGGCGGCCATGGGGCGCTGATGCTGGCACTGCGACGGCCCGGGCACTACCGCTCGGTCTCGGCGTTCTCTCCCATCGTCAACCCCTCCCAGTGCCCCTGGGGGCGCAAGGCGTTCCAGACCTACCTGGGCGACGACCCCGGCAACTGGACGCAGTACGACGCCTGCGAGCTGGTGGCCAAGGGCGCCTCGCGCCAGCCGTTGTTCATCGACCAGGGGGAGGCGGACGACTTCCTCGATGAACAGCTGAAACCGGAGCGGCTGGAGGCGGTGTGCGCCGAGCATGATCACCCCCTGACGCTGCGGCGTCAGCCAGGGTATGATCACAGCTACTTTTTCATCGCCAGCTTCATCGAGGATCACCTGCGCTACCATGCGGAGCATCTCTTCAAGTCATGAGCGGACCTGGGGCGCGCCCTGATGCGCGTTCTGCTGATCAGGGTTATACGTTGGGCGGCCATTTCCATGGCCGCCTTCGTCGTACTATCGGTGATGCTGGTATTGCTGCTGCGTCATGTCCCCGCCGTGGGCTCAATGGTGATGGTGGAGCGCAAGCTCCAGGCGACGCTAGCCGGCGAATCCCTGACCATCCAACACCAGTGGCGGCCCTGGGAAGAGCTCTCCGTCAATGCCAAGCTGGCGGTGATTGCAGCGGAAGATCAGCGCTTTCCCGAGCACCGGGGGTTCGATGTGGCCGAGATGCGTCGCGCCTGGGAGGCCAGCCGCAGCGGGGCGCGGCTGCGCGGGGCGAGCACCATCAGCCAACAGACGGCCAAGAACCTGTTCCTGTGGACCGGGCGCAGCTGGCTGCGTAAGGGGCTCGAGGCGTGGTTCACCGTGCTGATCGAGGCGCTATGGCCGAAGCAGCGAATCCTCGAGGTCTATCTCAATATCGTCGAGTGGGATCATGGCGTGTTTGGGCTTGAAGCTGCCGCACAGCACTACTTCGGCGTGCCGGCCGATCGCTTGACCGAGGTGCAGGCCAGCCGGTTGGCGGCGATCCTGCCCAACCCGCGCGCCTGGGATGCGGCGCGGCCGGGGCCGCACGTAGAGCGGCGCAGCCAGTGGATTCGCCAGCAGATGCGCAATCTCGGCGGGCCGCGCTACCTCGAACGGCTCGACGCCTCCTAACCGCCGCCTAGCGTGTCGCCTTGCCGCGCACGGCCATCACTACCCCCACGATGGTGATCAGCATGCCAAGCAGCCCGGCCGGTGGCAGCCGCTCATCGAACAGCCACCAGGCCTGCAGCGCAGTGACCGGCGGCACCAGATAGAACAGACTGGCCACGCGTGATGCCTCGCCACGTCGGATCAGCGCCATCAGCAACAGGATGGCAGCGATCGACAGCACCAGCACCAGCCACGCCAGGGTCAGCACGAAGGTGGGGCTCCATTCGATCTGCCGCTCTTCGAAAAGCAGCGCCCCCAGGCCCAGCAGGACGCCTGCGGCTAGGTACTGCACCACGGTGCCGGAGAGCAGTGGCATGCCGGTACAGAAGCGCTTCTGGTAGAGCGTACCGAAGGTGATGCCGCCCAGTGCGATCAGCACGCAGGCCAGGGCGTCGAGCCCGAACCCCTGAAACAGCGCGGCGCCGGGGTCGAGCTTGCTGCCCAGTACCAGCACGATGCCACCCAAGCCTACTGCCAGCCCCAACCATTGAACCGGGGCGATGCGTTCACCCAGCAGTGGCCCCGCCAGGGTGGCCGTGAGCAGCGGCTGCAGGCCTACCAGCAGGGCGGTCAGCCCGGCCGGCATGCCCAGGTAGATGCCATAAAAGACCCCGCCCAGGTAGGCACCATGCACCAGCATGCCCGAGACGCCGATATGTGCCCATAGCCGTGCACCGCTTGGCCAGCCGCTGTCGAGCAGGCGTACCAGCGGCACCAGCAGCGCCAGGGTAAGCGCGAAGCGCACCACCAGGAAGGTGAAGGGCTCGGCGTGCGGCAGCCCGAACTTGGCGCCGATGAAGCCGGTGCTCCATAGGGCCACGAAGAGAATGGGCATGGCGGCCAGCAGCAGAGGCTCGAAGCGGGAGGAGGGCGAGGGCGGCATCGGGGGCGGTGTCCTGGGCGGCGCTGTCACGGCGATACTGCGTCATCGACGCGGCGAAGGATAGCAGAGTAAGCATTATCGCCCGGACAATCCAGCTGGCTGCGCTTGCGGCAGTGAACCCATGCGACGGCAAACTCATGCAAGGGCGCTCTGTGCGGGCGCTCAGCACCATCGGCAACTCCTAACGATCTTGCGGGGTTGCATTTCGTTACAATAAAATCTGAACCCTGCCGGTTCAGCTACGTCAGACCTTCTACATTCACCGCAAGACCCTTGGAGGTTTCAAGATGCAAAGGATGACTGCACTGTTCTCGGCCGCTCTGCTGGCGGCAGGCATGATGACCGCCCAGGCCCAGGCGCAGCAGGATCCCGCCCAGGACCCGGGTGCCCAGCCGCAGGCCACTGCGCCCGCTCAGGAATTTTCCGATGAGCAACTGCAGCAGTTCGCCGATGCCTCCCAGGACATCGCGGTGATCTCCCAGGAGTACACCGAGCGCCTGCACGCCGCTGAAGATGAGCAGACCCAGCAGGAAGTTCGCATGGAAGCCAATGACCGCATGGTGGAAGTCGTCGAGGACAGCGGCCTCGATGTCGACACCTTCAACGCCATCGGCCATGCGATTCAGCAGGATCCCGAACTGATGCAGCGCGTGCAGCAGATGGCCGAGCAGTCCTGATACTCGCCGCACTGACAGATGAAAGGCCGCCCCCGGGCGGCCTTTCGCGTTTCGGGCGGGCTTTACAGGGCTGGCTCCGGTAAACACACTGGGCGTATTCCCCAGCCGGCGAGCGTGTTGCATGGAACTGCTAGAAATTCGACGGCACATGGGCCGTTTCCCACCCTTCGACGGGCTGTCTGATGCGCTGCTCGATGCAGTGGCCGGCCAGGTTGAGGTCGGCTACTTCAGGGCCGGTACCGACATCCTAGTGCTGGACCAACCCATCACCGAGCTATGCTACATCCGCAGCGGGGCGGTGGAGGTCTTTCGCCGCACCGGCGCGCTCTACAATCGCCTGGGCGAGGGTGATATCTTCGGTCACTTCAGCCTGCTGCGCAGCCAGCGGGTGCGCTTTCCTGCCCGCGCGCTCGAAGATACCCTGATCTACTTCATCCCGGCCGACGTCTTCCAGCACCTGTGCGAAAGCGACGACCACTTTGCCGACTTCGTCGAGCTGGAGCGGCCACGGCTGGAAGCCGCCGTTGCGGAGCTGAGCAAGGCCAACGACATGACGGTCACGCGGATACGCAAGCTGCTGTCACGTCCGCCGGTGATGCTCGAGGCCACCACCACGGTCCAAGCCGCGGCGCAGCAGATGAGCGAAGCCCAGGCCTCAGCGGCGCTGGTGCTCGACGACGACGACGCGGACCCACGCCACACCTTCACCGACGCCGGAGGTTGCGCCTGGCGGCTGCGCGGCATCCTGACCAACAGCGATTTTCGCACCCGCGTGGTTGCCCGCGGCCTGCCCCCACAGACCCCCATCGGCGAACTGATGGGGGAAAGGCTGATCACCGTGCAGTCCGACGAATCCGTGCATGAGGCAATGCTGTGCATGCTGCGCAACAATATTCACCACCTGCCGGTGCTGCTGCGGCGCCTGCCGGTAGGCATCGTGCATCTCTCCGACATTATCCGCTACGAAACCCAGAGCAGCCTCTACCTGGTCAGCAACATCTTTCACCAGCCCGGCGTCGAGGGGCTGGCGCGGCTGGCGGGAGACGTGCGCGGGGCCTTCGTGCGCATGGTGGGGGAGGGCGCCACCTCGCAGATGGTGGGCAGCGCCATGTCGACCATCGGGCGCAGCTTCATTCGTCGGCTGCTGGAACTTGCCGAAGAGGCGCTGGGGCCGCCGCCGGTGGCCTACTGCTTCATGGTCAACGGTTCCATGGCGCGCAACGAGCAGACCATCGTCACCGATCAGGACAATGCCCTGGTGCTGGCCGACGACTTCGTCCCGCACCTCCATGACGCCTACTTCAAAGCCCTGGCCCAGTTCGTTTGCGATGGGTTGGCCGCTTGCGGCTACGCCTACTGCAAGGGCGATGTGATGGCCACCAACGCCAGGTGGCGCCAGCCGCTGGCGGTATGGAAGCGCTACTTCTGCGAGTGGATCGAGCAGCCCACGCCGGAGCGGCTGCTGCGTAGCTCGATCTTCTTCGACCTGGACGCGGCCTATGGCGACGAGGCCTTCATCGAGCAGTTGCAGGACCTGATTGCCGCGAAGGCCCCGCAAAGCCCGCTGTTCCTGGCGGCGATGGCGCGCAACGCGCTGCAGCGCACGCCGCCGCTGGGGGTCTTTCGCACCTTCGTGATGGAGCAGGACGGCAAGCAAAACAACACGATCAACCTCAAGCGGCGCGGTACGGCGCCGATGGTGGACCTGATCCGGGTGCATGCCCTGGCCTGTGGTTCTCGGGCCCAGAACAGCTTCGAACGGCTTGATGACATCGCCAGCACCCAGCTGTTGGCACCGGGGGCCGGCGAGAAGTTGCGCTATGCGATGGAGTACCTCTCCATGGTGCGCATTCGCCACCAGGTGATCGACCTCGAGCGCCACCAGGCGCCCGACAATACGTTCGTGCCGGAGGACGTCGACGGCAGCGAACGCCACCACCTCAAGGATGCCTTCCAGGTGCTGAGCAACGCACAGAAATTCCTCAAGTATCGCTACCCGATCCCGGCGCGCACTGGGGCGGTGCGCTGAGATGCTGTCGCATCGAATGCCCTCGCGCCAGGCGCAGGGATGGCCGGACTACCTTGAACAGCGCGCCCGGGCGGCCAGCCACCCGGTGCTCAAGCGCTTCCTGGAAGCCGGCTGCCCGGCGACCGACACGCCGATCGGCGAGGCAGCGCTGGTGGCGCTCGACCTGGAAACTACCGGGCTCGATGCCCGCCGGCATGCCATCGTCAGCATCGGGCTGGTGCCGTTCACGCTGGCGCGGATTCACTTGTCGCAGCGGCGCTACTGGGTGGTCCGGCCGGGCGGCGCGCTGTCGAGCGAATCGGTGGTACTTCACCGCATCACCCATGCGGAGGTGGCCGAGGCGCCCGCGCTCGAGTCGGTCCTGCCGGAGGTGCTTGACGCTTTGGCAGGCCGGTTGGCCGTGGTCCACTTTCGTCATATCGAACGACCCTTCCTCGATGCTGCGGCCCAGCGCTGCCTGGGCGAGGGGCTACGCTTTCCCATGATCGATACCATGTCGCTCGAAGCGCGACGTCACCGGCTCTCGCCGTGGTCGCGGCTGCGTCGCTGGCTGCGGCGGCCGCCGGTGTCGATCCGGCTGGGCGACAGCCGCCGCCGCTACGGGCTGCCCGATTACCTGGGGCACCATGCGATGGTCGATGCGCTGGCGACGGCCGAGCTTCTGCAGGCGCAGATCGCCACGCACTATCGCGCCGAGACGCGGGTGGCAGAGCTGTGGAGCTGAGCGGTGCCGCTACAGCCAGCGCTTGGCGAAGGTGGCACCGTCCACCGGGCGACCGTAATGGAAGCCCTGCACGCTGGTGCAGCCCAGTGAACGCAGCGCCTCGGCCTGCTCGGGGCTCTCGACCCCTTCGGCCACGGTCAGCATGCCGAGGGTCTGGGCCATGGCGATGATGGTTTCCACGATGGCATGGTCGTGGCTGCTCTTGAGCATGTCCCGAACAAAGGACATGTCGATCTTGAGCGTATCGGCGGCGAAGCGCTTGAGGTAGGAGAGCGAGGAGTAGCCGGTGCCGAAGTCGTCGATGGCCAGGCCGATGCCCGCATCGCACAGGGTGCGGGTGATGCGCACGGTCTGCTCGGGGTTGCGCATCAGGCCGCTTTCGGTGAGTTCCAGGCCGAGCCGGCCGGGGCTGATGCGCGTGGCGATGCGCTGCACGTGCTCGGCCAGGCAGGGGTCGTCCATCTGCTGGGCCGACACATTGACGCACAGCCGCCCGGGAAAGGGGGTGCACTGAGCATCCCACTCTTGCAGCTGCTGGCAGGCCGTATCCAGCACCCACTCACCGAGCTGGAGCATCAGCCCCTGCTCTTCGGCAAGCGGTATGAAGGTGGCGGGGCTGACCTGGCCGAGTACCTCGTCCTGCCAGCGGCACAGCGCCTCGGCACCGACCAGCTTGCCGGTGGAGAGGCTGAACTGCGGCTGGAAGTGCAAGGTGAGCTCGCCCTGGTTCAGGGCATGCACGAAGCGCGCCTGCAGAAGCTCCCGCTGATGCAGCTCGTCGGCCATGGTGGTGCTGAAGAAGCGCGTGCGGTTGTTGTCACGCTTGGCGTGGTTGAGGGCGATGCTGGCGTGCTGGAACAGCGACTGGGCGTTGTCGGCATCGCGGGGAAACAGGGCAGCCCCGACGCTGGCCGATATCGAGAAGCAGCGCCCGGCAATCTGCAGCGGCTCGGCCAGGCAGTGGCGGTAGCGCTCGATGGCATGAGCCATGGCGGCAGGCCGGGTGTCGCTCAGCAGCACCATGAACTCATCGCCGCCCAGGCGTGCGACGAATTCGCCAAGCTCGGCCATGGCGCCGAAGCGCCCGGCAACTTCCGCCAGCACCTGGTCGCCGAATTCATGCCCCTGGGTGTCGTTGATCTGGCGAAAGCGCTGCAGGTCGAGGTAGAGCAGGCCGATATGGCTGCCTTGCAGCCTGGCCTGGTCGCAGGCCTCGGCCAGGCGATCCATGAAGCAGCGCCGGTTCGGCAGCCCCGTTACGCTGTCCCAGTGGACCAGCTGCTGGAGGCGGTAGTCGCTGTTGCGCTGTTTCTCCTCAGCCGCTCGCCGGGCCATCTCCACGCCTGCCTGGGCGGCGGCGATCCGCAGCACCTCTTGGGCGTAAGCGGGAAGCGCCAGGGGGCGGTTGCGCATGACCGCCAGCAGGCCAATGAGCGAACCGTCGGGTGCACGCAGCGGCAGTCCGATATAGCTCTGGGCGCCCAGCACGTGCAGCAGTTCGTCGGCGGGGAAGCGCTGGGCCAGGTTGTCGGGGAAGGTGCAGATGCGGTCGTGCAGCACATGCTCGCAGGGGGAGCCTGCCAGGGCATAGACGGCCGCCGGCTGCAGCGCGCCGCGGGACCAGAAGGCAACGGTGCGAATTGTGGGGCTTTCGGCCTGGATCTTGCCGATGACGACATGGTCGCCGTCGAGGATTGCTGCAAGTCGCTCGACCAGATGGTCGAGCGCCTGAGGAGTACCGGCTTTGCCCAAGCCATCAGCGAGCAGACGGAATGCGTCTTCGGGGGCCATCATGGGCGACAGCGGCTCCTTGGCATCATTATCGAGTGACTGAAATATGCACGAACCAGCATCACGATGCTAGTGGGCTTATGTTGCTGCCCTTTTCCCTGGGTGTCAGGTCGTTTTTCCTTAGGCGAATCAGCCAGGCGGTTCGCCGGGAAGCAGAGGCGGCCCGAAGGCCGCCCCAAGGTAGGTTCAGGCCCGTGGTTCGCTCATCAGTCCCTTGAGGATGGCGTAGCAACCCACCAACAGTACCAGCGTGAACGGAAGCCCGGTAGAGACGGCCATGGCCTGCAGGGCGACCAGCCCGCCGCCGAGCAGCAGGGCGATGGCGATGACGCCTTCGATGATGGCCCAGAATACTCGCTGCGGCTTGGGCGCATCGACCTTGCCGCCGGCGGTGATGGTGTCGATCACCAGCGAGCCTGAATCCGAGGAGGTGATGAAGAAAACCACCACCAGTACGATGCCGATGAAGGAGGTGATGGCACTGAGCGGCAGCTCGCCGAGCATCACGAACAGCTGCAGTTCGAGAGCCGCGTCGCGCACGCCCTCGACGCCATCGTTCACCAATTGGTCGATCGCCGTGCCGCCGAAGGCGGTCATCCACAGCACCGAGACCAGCGAGGGCACCAGCAGCACGGCGATCAGGAACTCGCGCACCGTGCGCCCGCGGCTGACCCGCGCGATGAACATGCCGACGAAGGGCGACCAGGAAATCCACCAGGCCCAGTAGAAGGCGGTCCAGCCCTGGGTGAAGTTGGCGTCTTCGCGGCCGAAGGGATTCGACAGGGCCGGCAGGTGGCGCAGGTAGCCGCCCAGGTTCTGGAAGAAGCCCGACAGGATCGCCAGCGTCGGGCCGACCAGCACGACGAACAGCAGCAGCAGCAAGGCGAGCCCCATGTTGATTTCAGAGAGGCGGCGGACCCCCTTGTCGACGCCTGCCACGATCGACAGGATGGCGACGGCGGTGATGCCGAGGATCAGCAGCACCATGGTGGCATTGGTGGCCGGTATGCCGAACAGCTGGCTGAGGCCGGCCGTGGCCTGGGAGGCGCCCAGCCCCAGCGAGGTGGCCAGACCGAACAGCGTGGCAAACACCGCCAGGATATCGATGACGTGGCCGGGCCAGCCCCATACCCGCTCGCCCAGCAGCGGATAGAAGATCGAGCGCATGGTCAGCGGCAAGCCCTTGTTGAACGAGAAGATGGCCAGGGCCAGGGCCACCACGGCGTAGATTGCCCACGGATGCAGGCCCCAGTGGAAGATGGTGGCGGCCATGCCGAGCCCGGTAGCCGCAGCGGTATCGCCTGCGGCCGCCCCCAGCGGTGCCCAGTCGGTGCGTACCCCGTCTTCCACGCTGGTACCGCCCAGAGCGGCGTTGAAATGGGACATCGGCTCGGATACGCCGTAGAACATCAGCCCGATGCCCATGCCGGCGGCGAACAGCATGGCGAACCAGCCGCTGTAGCTGAAATCCGGTGTGGCATGCATGCCGCCGATTCTCACCTTGCCCAGCGGTGAGACGATCAGGCCCAGGCAGAGCAGTACAAACAGGTTGCCGGCCAGTAGGAAGAACCACGCCAAGTGGCTGGTCAGCCAATTGCGCACCGCGTTGAACAGCGGCTCCACCTCGGTCTGCAGCGCCAGGGTGAGCACCACGAAAAAGACCGTGACCAGCGCGGAGATGGCGAACACCTTGCCGTGCAGATCGATGCTGAACCCTAGCCTGTCCGTCGCCAGGTTGTCCTGGCCAATGACGTAGTCGGTGTCGATTAGGTTGGCTGGGCCCTCTGGCGCCGGTACGCCTTCCGAAGGAGTCTCTTCGCTGCGGTTGTCGTGTGAAGACTCGTTCACTTTTTATTCCCCTGCAGGTCGTTGGTTGCGACATGGCGGGATCAGCTGCACCTGGTGGGCGGTACGGCAGGTGGAGCTTGCGTCGCGAGACGAGGCTGAGCAGCGTTGCATGCCATGCCATAGGAAGAGTGCGGCCGGACATGGTCGCTACATTTCTGCTGAACCTCCCGCCGCCTGATGCGACCGGTCGCTTTGCCGGTCATTGTTGAGATTTTCATTATACCGCAAAGCGGAGTGGCTTCCGACCGTAGCGGCCCGCCTGCCTGTGACAGTAAGGCCCATGTGTCACTTTGCGCCATCCGATAGAGAGGCGGAGGAGGCATTCATGGCGTCTTTCTGTTTTTATAAATGTTTGTTTATAAATAATTTTTATTTTTCATTGCTGCCGTTGGCACAACTCGTGCTACTTGTTGGGTGAAGACGGATCAACCAAGGGAGACCATCCGTATGAGCCACGATAAGCAATCAGGGTTTATGTCAAAGGGACGTTTGACAGCCTTGGCCTCGGCGATCGCACTGACGCTGGGTACGGTATCTCTGGCTGGCTGTGGCAATGACGATGATGACCTGCCGCCGGTCAATGAAGAGCGTCCTACCATCGAGGAGCAGGGCTCACCGATGCAAGACACCACGGCAGATCCTGGCCTTGACCAGACCAACACGGCCGGTGGTGATGGAAGCGAAGAGCCTGTTGGCAGCGTCCAGCAGCCTGAGGGTGATCAGTTCCCGCAGGAGGAAACGACGCCGCAGGCCGAGCAGGAACCGGTGCCGCAGGGCCAGCAGGATACGATGAATCCAGACGATGGCGGCCAAGACCCGTTGTTGCAGGATGAGGACGAGCAAGGCGGTATGTAATACGCCGCGCATCGATCTCAAGCTGTTGCCTGAGGCAACATCTGGCGACAGCCGAGGGTGAGAAGCCCTCCCACAAACAGTCGTTAACACGACGCTAGTAGGAGGAGAGGAACTATGATGTCCAAGGAATTTCTCAAGAAACTCGGCGTTTTGGGTGTAACCGTCGGCTTGACCGCGAGCCCCTTCGCAATGGCCCAGCAGGGCACGCAGCAGGACTCGCGTGCCGACAATATGCCGGAAGCCGTTCAGGGCGCGCCGGGTGCCGAGCCTACCCCGGGCACTGATGCCGCCGCGGGTACCGGCCCGGGCGCAGACCCGGATCGCATGGAAGGCGGCGTGGCGCCGGGCGATGCTGAGATGGGCACGCAGCAGGGTCAGGGTGCTGGTGTCGGGGCCGATACTGGCGTTGGCACGGGTGCCGGTGCTGGCGCAGGTGCTACCCAGCAGCAGCCGGGTACGGCCGAGAGCATGCCGGAAGCCGTTCAAGGTGCACCGGGCGCGGAGCCGACCCCCGGTACCGATGCCGCACCGCGCATGGGGCCTGGAGCCGACCCGACCGCCATGGATAACGGCGTAGCGCCGGGCTTCGATGGTCAAGATCAGCAAGGTCAGCAAGGCGGCTTCGACCAGGGCACCCAGCAGGGTGGCACCGATGCCTTCGAAGACCAGGGCACCCAGCAGGGCAGCGCCGGTGGCTTCGACCAGGGTACTCAGCAGGGTGAGGCCGGCTTCGGCCAGGGTACCCAGACCATGCCGGGCAACGACGGTTACGATGCGGACATGCCGCAAGAATTCGAGGAAGAAGAAGAGGAATACCCTATCGAGGACCATGACAAGGACCGCGATAAGGATAAGGATCGCTACTGATTGAAGTTCGAATGATGGAGGTTTGCGGCTCCGGCGGGATGCCGGAGCCGGTCAGGCTCATCGGGCAGGAAGCCCACGACCGCAAGGAGGCGGTAGAGCAAGGAGGCAACCTGGCGGCAAGGATGCAGCCACAAGGAAGCCACTCTGCGCAAGGAAGCGAAAGCAAGGATGCAGAGCCTGACCCTATCTGCGGGTGATCCTCCCGCCGGCTGCCCCCCTCCCCTTTGAGCCGTCGGCAGGATTGCATGGCGCACTTCGCCCCCGAACTCCCACGGGGGCTTTTTTATGTCGCCCTTTCTTGCTCTTGCTCTTGCTCTTGCTCTTGCTCTTGCTCTTGCTCTTGCTCGTCGTCTTGCTTGTGTTCTCTTTCAAGCCATCATGCTGACTTTTTCCCGCTACTCATCTTCTAATCGGCGATAGAGGGTGCGCCTGGCGATGCCGAGGATGTCCGCAGTTCTGCGCTTGTTGCCTCCGGTGGCTTCCAGCACTTTCTGGATATAGCGTTTTTCGACCTCCTCCAGGCTTGGCCAGCGCTGCTGGGGTAGGGCCACCAGCGCGCCGCCCTGGGGTTCGACCTGGGGTATGACCCGGCGATGTTCCTGTTCATACTGGCGGATGCGCTCGGGCAGGTCGGCGTGGCTCAGCACCCCTTCTTCGGCCAGGGTCACGGCCCGCATGATGGCGTTCTCGAGTTCGCGCACGTTGCCGGGGTAGGGGTATTCCAGCAGGGCATGCAGCGCCTCCGGCTCGACTTGCTCGATGCCCTTGCCCTGGCTGGCAGCGTGCTTTTCGATCAGCGCCGAGATCAGGCGCTCGATGTCGCCGTTGCGCTCGCGCAGGGGCGGTATACGCAGCGAGAAGGTTTCCAGGCGATAGAAGAGGTCGCTGCGAAAATTGCCATCCTCGATTTCTCGTTCCAGGTCGCGGTGGGTGGCAGCAATGATGCGCACGTCCACCGACTCTTCCTTCTCCGAGCCCACGGCCTTGATGGTCTTTTCCTGCAGCGCTCGCAGTAGTTTGGCCTGCAGGCCTGGCGACATCTCCCCGATCTCGTCGAGAAACAGGCTGCCGCCGTTGGCAGCTTGAAACAGGCCCTGGCGGGCATCGCTGGCGCCGGTAAAGGCCCCCTTCACGTGACCAAAGAATTCGCTCTCCATCAGCTCCGAGGGAATGCTGGCGCAGTTGATGGCCACGAACGGTCCCGTGTTGCGCTCGCTTTCGGCATGAATGGCGCGGGCCAGCAGCTCCTTGCCCGTGCCGCTCTCGCCGAGAATCAGAATGGGGGCGTCGCTCTTGGCCAGCCGGGCGGCATCGTGGAACAGGGTCTGCATCGGCTCGCTCTCGCCGACGATGCCGTGGAAATGGCCGGGCGGGCGGTCCTGGTGAAAGCGTTCGGCCAGGCGGTGATTCTCCAGCACGCGATAGACGGCCTCGCCGACGCTCTCCAGATCCAGCGGCTTGGTCAGGAAGTCGTCAGCGCCGATCTTCAGCGCCTCAACGGCCTGGTCGATGGTGCCGAAGGCAGTGATCACGATGAAGCCCAGTCGGCTGCCTTCGCTGCGCAGCTGTTCAAGCAGCTGCATGCCGCTCATGCCGGGCAGGCGAACGTCGCTAATGACCAGCGCCACGCGACTGTGGCTCAGGGTGGCCAAGGCTTCCTCTGCGCTGCTGGTGCCCAGGGTCTGATAGCCGGCTTCCTGCAGCTCTTCCTCGAGCAGCTCGAGAATGGCCGCGTCGTCCTCGACAATGAGAATCGGCAGTTCAGGTGGGTTGTGGTTTCCGTTCACTTGGCGACTCCTCCTAAGGCGGTATCGTTCAGCGGCAGCCCGACTTCAAAGCCTGCGCCGCCCAGTTCGCTGTCGAAGACGCCAACCGTACCGCCGTGATCATTGATGATGCGATGCACCATGGAGAGCCCGAGGCCGCTTCCCTGGCCGACGGGCTTGGTGGTGAAGAAAGGGTCGAACACCCGGGACTGGTTTTCCGCCGCAATGCCTGGCCCGTCATCCTCGACCCACAGGGTCAGCCAGCTATCGTCATGCCGGCACGTGATCCTTACGCGGCTGACGCCCTTGGCCTGGGCCGCGTTGCGCAGCAGGTTGGTGAGCACTTGCACCAGCTGCTGGCCGTTGGCCAGCAGTTCCGGGGTAGGCGAGGGCAGGTCCAGCTCCAGATCAATGGCATTCTGCTCAAGGTCCTCCTCAACCAGGCTGCAGCTGGTGTTGACCAGCTCGCTGAGCGACAGCGGCGCCTTCTCGACGTTGTGGCGGCGGCCCAGTTCCATAAGCTGGCGCACGATCTCGACGATGCGCTCCACCTCGCCGCGAATCCGGCCGAGCCGGGCGCGCTCGTCGTCGCCGATGCGCTCACGGCGCGAGAGGCGCTGGGCCTGGCCGTTGATCACGGTAAGCGGAGCGCCGATCTCGTGCGCCACCCCTGCGGCCAGCACGCCGAGCTCGGCCAGCTTCTTCGACTTGCGCAGGCGCTTCTCCAGTTCGATCTCCTTGCGGCGGCGGGCCTCGATATCGGCATCCTTCTCGACCATGGCGTCCAGCATGCCGTTGAGCGCCGTGGCCAGCCGCTTGTACTCCTGCGGGCCTTCGACCACGGCGCGCTGGCGGCGGTCGCCCTCTTCGACGCGCTGCATGACCGCCAGCAGCCGCTCGAGCGGCCGTTCGATGTGGCGACGAAAGCCCCACCAGATGCCGAACACGATGCCGCTGGCGCCGATGATGAAGGCCAGCAGGGCAAGCTGGCTGAGCACCCCGGTGTAATTTTCGATCCCGGTATTGAGGCGATTGACCTGCAGCACGCCATGCACCTCGCCGGTGGGTGAGGTGAGCGGCTTCAGCACCGAGTAGTAGTGCCAGCCTTCGTGCTCGCGGTAGGCCGCGCGCATTTCGCGGTGCTCGGCGACATCGCGGATGACCTGGGGGCTGAACAGGGCCTGCCCCAGCCCCAGCCCATAGATCTCCTGGCCGTTGGGGTCGAATACATAGGCGCCATAGATACGGTGGAAGGAGAACGCCGAATAGAGCGACTCCTCCAGCGGTTCGGCGGCGTCACGGCTCAGGGAGTGGCTGAGGGTGGTGCCGATCACGTTGGTGATGACCTGCACTTCGCGCTCCAGGCGCGAACGCACGTTGTCCTCGAGCGACTTGATGGCCACCAGGCTAAAGATCAACAGCACCAGGAACAGCGGTGCAATGACCGTGAGAATGATGAGATTGCGTAGGCGCATGTGGGCTCGCCGGCTGGTCGGGAGAAGTCGGCGCCGCCGAAAGGGGCGGTGCCGTGGCGGTCATTCGGTTGGTACCAGTCGGTACAGGCTGCCCTGTGCGGCGTCGTCGAGCAGATAGATGGCCCCGTCCGGCCCCTGTCGAACGTCGCGGATGCGCCCGATCTGGCCATCCAGCACGATCTCACTGGCGGTGACCTGTCCGTTCTCGATCACCAGACGCTGCAGTTGTTCGCTGCGCAGGCCGCCGGCCAGCAGATGGTGTTCCCAGGCGGGGAAGGTGTCCCCGCTGACCTGGGTCAGGCCGGATGGCGCGAAGCGCCCCTCGAAGACGTGCACGGGCTCGCGCATGCCGGGCAGCGAGCGCTCGCCGATGGGGGCACGCGTGGCGTAGTCCGCTCCCTGGCTCACCTCGGGCCAGCCGTAGTTCTCGCCGGCCATCAGGTGGTTGAGTTCGTCGCCGCCCAGCGGGCCGTGCTCGGTGGCCCAGGCCTCGCCCTGGGCGTCGACGATCAGGCCCTGGATGTTGCGGTTGCCGAGCGTGAAGAGCTCATCGAGGGCGTCGTCGTCGATGAAGGGGTTGTCGGTGGGAGCCTGCCCGGTGGCCGTCAGGCGCAGCACGCTGCCGGCATGATCGTCGCTTGCCTGGGCGCGCTCCGGCGACTGGCCACGGTCGCCGATGCTCATCAGCAGGGTGCCGTCGGGCCGCCAGGCAAGGCGGGAACCATAGTGGCGGCCGGGGCTGGAGTAGCGTGACTGTTCGAACAGGGTCTCGACGTCAGTCAGGCTCGTTTCGGCGAGCCGAGCGCGGCTCAGCGCGGTGGCAGTGCGGCCGCTGTCGGGCTTGCTCCAGGTGAAGTAGATCCAGTCGTTTTCGCCATCGCCATAGTCGGGATGCAGGGCGAGATCGAGCAGCCCGCCCTGGCCATGGGCGTGCACCTCGGGGACTCCGCCTAGGTGGATGATTTCGCCGCCGGGTTCGACCAGTGCCAGTCGTCCGGCACGCTCGCTGACCAAGTAGCGCCCATCCGGCAGGAAGGCCAGCGCCCAGGGGTTCTCGAATCCGCTGGCGAGTCGCTCCAGGCGCAGGTCATGGTGTTCGGTGGAGATGGGCGCTTCGATGAGTTCGGCGGCCTGAGCGGTGGCGGCTCCTGCCATCAGCGGGGCCAGTAGCCATTTGCATGACGCATGCATCCCGTCGTTCTCCCTTTGTTGATGTTCCGCTATCAGGATAGTGACTCCCCGGCGGCGTGGGTGTTCCGATCACCCAGCGTTGGCTCGTGACGCAGCCTGCCCGCATGCTACAGCAACAGCGCCAGCAATATCGGCAGATAGAGCAGCGATAGCAGCGTGGAGCAGAACACCAGGCTGGCGACATACTCCGGCTCGCGACCGGCACGCTGCGCGAACAGGTAGTTGAATACCGCCACCGGCATACTCATCTGCAGCACCAGGATGCTCAGTGCTAGCGGCGGCAGCTGCAGCAGGCTGCCGATGCCCCAGGCCAGCAACGCGGCCAGCGGCAGGCGCAGCAGGCTGAAGCCCACGCCGGACGACAGGCTCTTCACCTGGATGCTGGCCAGTGAGACACCCAGCGTGATCAGCATCAGCGGCACGGTGAAACCCGAGATCAGCTCCACGCTGTTGTAGAGCCAGCGCGGCAGCGTGGTATCGGTCAATAGCAGCGTCAAGGCGAGCAGGATGGCATAGACGGTGGGCGTGCGGGCGAGGGTTTTCAACGGGCTGCCCTGGCTCGACAGCACCGCGCCCAGGGTGAATTGGAACAGCGATACCGTCACCATCACAGTAATGCCGAAGGCGAACCCAGCGCTGCCGAAGGCGTACAACACCACCGGCAGGCCCATGTTGCCCGTGTTGGGATACATCATCGGTGCCAGCAGCACGCGCCAATCGCGCTGCAGCAGCCTGGCTACGATGAAGGTGGCGCCTCCCAAGGTAATCATCACCAGGGCAGTGGCGAGCATGGTGCGGCCGAAGCTGCCGGCGTCGATCTCGGCCCCGGCGAGAGAGGCCAGCACGAGCGCCGGGGTGCCGATGTTGAACACCAGCCGGGTGACGAACTCGACGGGATAAGGATGCCCCAGGCGAATCCAGGTAAAGCCGAGCCCGGCGCCTGCAAGAACGGGCGCCATCACGGCGAAGAGGTTGGCGAGCATGGCATCCTCGAAAGATAAGCAGGCGAAACATTGTCGTGAATCATGCCCGGCCGATGCAAGCGCTCACTCCGCGGCGGGCATTTTGTCCTGCAAGCCGGGCTTGGCGTGAGCCGCTCCGGGGCCTGCCGAGCTGTGCCGCTTGCGGTTGCGCACAGGCGAACATGTCGTTCGGCGTTGGCTCGACGTTTTTGAGGGTGAGATTGATTAACATTCGTTGCCTGCCAACTCTCTCTAGGAAACCCCATGTCATCGATCTCTCGTACGCTATGGCTGCTCTTGCTGTCCGGCTCCCTGGCGGCTCCCGTTGCACAGGCCATGGAGCCGCTGCGGGTGGCCGGCCCACGCCTGGATGATCCCCAGGCACCGATCTTCACCTCCTTCACCGAGGCCACCGGCATTGCCGTGGCGCTGGTGACCCTGCCCATGGACGAGCTCGCGGCGGCCCTGGCCGAGAGCGCGCAGCACGGGGTGGAGCCTCCCGTCGATGTGCTGATGGTCGTCGACAGCGGCACCATCCAAGGCCAGGTGGCGGAAGGCTGGTTCCAGCCGGTTGAGTCCACGCGGCTGGCTGAGCGCGTGCCTGAAGGGCTGCGTGATCTCGCGGCGGGGTGGATCGGCTATGCGACCCGCGCGCGGGTGATCTACGTCAACCCCGACAAGCTGGCGTGGGTTCCGCAGAGCTACGAAGCGCTGGCCGACAAGCGCCTGGCCGGCCGGCTGTGCCTCGGCAATGGCCGTTCGCCCTATAACGCGTCGCTGGTAAGCTCGATGCTAGCGCATCACGGCGAGGCCGGCGCCGAGGTTTGGGGCGAGGCGCTGATGGCGAACCTGGCCCAGCCGACCGGCGGCCGTGACGGCGAGCTGCTGCGCGCCGTGGCTGAACCCGGTGAGTGCGCCGTGACCCTGGCCAACCACTACTATTACCTGCGCATGCTGGCCTCGGACGACGCCGAGGAACGGGCCTTGGCCGAGCAACTCGAGTTGATCTGGCCCAACCAGCAGGGCGAAGGGCTTGAGGGGCGTGGCGCTTACCGCAACGTGGCTGGATTCGCCATGGTGCGTGGCACTCCCCATGCCGAGGCGGCGCTGCGCTTCCTCGAGCATACCGCCGGGGACGAGGTGCAGCGTGACGTGGCCGAAGGGATCTTCTACCCGGTCGTCGAGGGCGTGAGCGACGTCGAGGCCGAGCGCCAGCTCGGGGAAGCGCGCATGGATGCCATCGCGATGCCCGAGCTGGGCCGCCACTACCCGGCGGCTGTTGCGTTGCTGGAACGGCTCGGCTGGCAGTAACGCCATGGTGGGGGAGGCGGCTCTCGGGTAAGCTTCGCTGGCTAACGACAAGGACACGCGAATGACGACTTCCGCCTCTCCCAACAGCTTCCACGCGCTGGTGCGCCTGCTGCGCTATGCGCGCGGCTACCGACGCCGCATCGTTGCCGCCACCACCTGCTCGGTGATCAACAAGATCTTCGACATCGCACCGGAGATCCTCATCGGCGTGGCCATCGACGTGGTGGTCAACCAGGAGCGCAGCTTCGTCGCCCGGCTCGGCTTCACCACGCCCCAGGAGCAGATCCTGGTGCTCGCCGTGCTTACCTTCTTCATCTGGGCCGGCGAGTCCATCTTCGAATATCTCTACAAGATCCTGTGGCGCAACCTGGCCCAGCGGCTGCAGGCCGACATGCGCCTGGACACCTATGAGCACGCCCAGCGTCTCGACATGGCCTACTTCGAGTCGAAGAGTTCGGGCCAGCTGGTGGCGACCATGAACGACGACGTCAACCAGCTCGAACGCTTTCTGGACGGCGGCGCCAACTCGCTGATCCAGGTCGGCGTCACCGTGGTGGCGGTAGGCGCGGTGTTCTTCGTCATCTCGCCCTTGATCGCGCTGCTCGCCTTCACGCCGATCCCGCTGATCATCTGGGGCGCCTTCTTCTTCCAGCGCAAGGCCGGCCCGCTCTACGCCGACGTGCGCGAGAAGGTCGGCGATCTCGCCAGCCGGCTCTCCAACAACCTGGCCGGCATCGCCACCATCAAGAGCTTCACCAGCGAGGCGCGCGAGGCCGAGCGGCTGCGCACGGTCAGTGAGGCCTACGTAGAAGCCAACCGTCGCGCCATCCGGGTCAGCTCCGCTTTCATCCCGGTGATCCGCATGGCGATCCTGGCCGGCTTTCTGGCCACCTTCACCGTGGGCGGCATGCTGGCGCTGCGCGGCGACCTCAACGTGGGCGCCTACGGCGTGCTGGTGTTCCTCACCCAGCGCCTGCTGTGGCCGCTCACCGGCCTCGCCGAGGTGATCGACCTGTTTGAACGCGCCATGGCCAGCACGCGGCGCATCCTCGACCTGCTGGCGGTACCGATCACGGTGAAGGACAACGAAGGCCAGCCGCTGGCCGAGCCGGTGCGCGGCGAGGTGAGCTTCAGTGATATCAGCTTCCGCTATGCGGCCAGCGGCGTCGGCGTCGATGGCATCAGCTTGCACGTGCCCGCCGGCAACACCCTGGCCCTGGTGGGCGCCACCGGCTCCGGCAAGTCGACCCTGATGAAACTGCTGCTGCGCTTCTACGACCCCTCGGCCGGCGAGGTGCGCATCGATGGCCAACCGATCGCCGAGGTCAGTCTCGAATCGCTGCGCCGTGCCATCGGTCTGGTGAGTCAGGATGTCTATCTGTTCGAGGGTTCGATCCGCGACAACATCGCCTATGGCAAGCCCGACGCCTCTGAGGAGGCGGTGATCGAGGCGGCGCGCACCGCTGAAGCGTGGGAGTTCATCCAGGCGCTGCCGCAGGGGCTCGATACCCCCGTGGGCGAGCGCGGCGTGCGCCTCTCCGGTGGCCAGCGTCAGCGGCTTTCCCTGGCCCGGGCGCTGCTCAAGAACCCACCGATCCTGGTGCTCGACGAGGCCACCAGCGCGGTGGACAACGAGACCGAGGCGGCCATCCAGCGCTCGCTGGCCAAGATCGGTCACGGTCGCACCGTGATCATGATCGCTCACCGGCTCTCCACCATCGTTCACGCCGACGAGATCGTGGTCGTCGACGGCGGGCGGGTGGTGGAGCAGGGCAGCCATGCCGAGCTGCTCGAGCGCGGTGGCCGCTACGCCGCGCAGTGGCGGGTGCAGACCGGCGCGCTGACGGCCAGTTTCCGCGAAGGAGAGATCAGCGATGCATGATTTTCCCGCGCTGGCCGGGGTGATCGCGCAAGGCCGGGCTTGGGTTGGCGGTACGTGGCGTTGGCACGTCGAGCCGGGCGCTGCGCGAAGCATGCAGTCTTCATTACTACAACAAGGGCTTGGCCGGCTCATGCCGGGCCGAGCCCTTGGCGGTATTGCGTTTCTCAGCGCTTGATCAATACGGCATCCAGGCTGACCGGCACGTCATCACCGATCTGCTCATAGCCAAGCAGCAGCATCACCGTGCGCAGGGAGGCGTCAGCCATCAGGGCCTGGCCGTCGAGCGAGACCCGCTCGGCGTTGGTGACCTGAACCTGCCCGCTGCCGGTTTTGGTGAAGCGCACCGGCAGCGACTCCTCGCGCACAACATTGCCCGACTGGACCCGCATCGTCAGGGTTTCCACCAACGAATCCCCCACCGTCAGCCGCTCCAGCCGCTCCGGCGGGAACTGGGTGGTCAGAGTGGCCATGGGCCGCTCGGTTAGGCCGGAGAGCCAGGGCGGCAGCGGCCCCAGCCGCTCCACCACGTCGCTCTGATTGAGCCGCAGCGGCAGCTGTAGGGTGCCGCTGGCATCCGCGCTGCCGGAGAGTCGACGCACCTCGTGCTGGCGTGGTACCGGGCCATCGGGTGTGATCTGCATGACGGTGGCAGATACGCGTGAGTGCTCGGGAGCCAGCTCCCAGGCCGCCAGCGGCAGGGTGGAAGCACCCAAGGCCAGCATGGAAAAAGAGGACAATAAGCGTTTCATGGACGGCGTATCTCCTGGAGCGAAAAGGCTCACCCCAAAGACACGCCAAACGCCGGGAAGTGCCCGGCACAGCGGCGCGAATTTGCCGCCGCCCAGGCTCTGGCCACACCCACCAGCTTTCGCTATCATACGGCGGCGCAATGCAGGGCCTATAGCTCAGTTGGTTAGAGCAGGGGACTCATAATCCCTTGGTCGCTGGTTCGAGTCCAGCTGGGCCCACCATCCTCTGTTACCTTCTCGATCTACTGCTATTCGGCAAGTTCATGGCTCTTGCCCAGTTACCATGCGCAATGTGGCTTCGCTGGTTTTTAGCATTCAATGGCGGGTTACAAAGCTCCCGAACAGCTCCATCGCCACTCGATAGGCCGCCGGGAGCTAAGGGACGATTTCGTCACCCATCACTGCATCATCATCGCGCTTCCTTCCTCGGGCTTGCGCCGCTTGCTTCCATCAGCGTGTCACCCGTTCCAAAAGAGGGCGGCTTTTCGACGACGCCCGCAAGATAGCGTCGGGCGAGCACGGCACACGCCATCAGCTGGATCTGGTGAAAGATCAATAGCGGTAACAGCATCGGGCCCAGCGCGGCGCCGGGGAACAGAACCTGGGCCATGGGCACGCCCGTGGCCATGCTTTTCTTGGAAGCGCAGAACACGATGGTCACTTCATCGTCGCGGCTGAAACGCAGCCACTGGGCCAGTCGAGTCGTCAGCCACAGGACCAGGGCGAGCAGCACGCAGCAGACCAGGGTCAGGCTGAGCAGTGCGGTCGGGGATACGCTGTGCCACAGCCCGGAGACGACCGAAGCGCTGAAGGCGGTATAGACCACCAGCAGGATCGAGCCTTGGTCCACCCCGGTGAGCCAGTGTCGGTTGCGCTCTACCCAGACGCCAATCACCGGCCGGGCGAGATGGCCCGCGACAAACGGGAGCAGTAGCTGAAGACTGATCTTGCCAACGGAATCGACGAGGGCAATGCTGTTGCCGGCGTCCTGAGCATCCAACAGCCACATCAGCAGCAGCGGGGTGAGCAGAATGCCGATGAGGCTGGAGGAGGAGGCGCTGCAGATCGCCGCAGGCACGTTGCCACGTGCCAGGGATGTGAAGGCGATGGCCGATTGGACGGTACCCGGCAGCACGCACAGGTAGAGCACCCCCAGGGCCAGCTGCTCGCCCAGCAGTGGGCTCAGCAGGGGGTGCAGCAGCAGGCCGATCAGCGGAAAGGCACCGAAGGTAAACACGAAGATGACGAGATGCAGGCGCCAATGGGTCGCACCGGCAATGATCGCCTGGCGTGACAGCTTGGCGCTATGCAGAAAGAAGAGCAGGGCGATGGCCGCCTGGGTCAGCAGTTCGAAGCCGCTGGCCGCCGCTCCTCGCGCCGGCAGCAGGCTGGCGATGAGCACGACCGCGATCAGGATCAGGGTGAAGGCATCGAGATTCGCCTTGAGGGTTTTCAACATGATCGATGCTCCTAGGTGGAAAGCTTTTCCACAAGATCATATCCTCATGTCGTCAGGAGCTTTTGCGGATATCGGAAGTGATTCGTCGAGAAACGGACATGCTGGCCGCCCTTGCTGCCTTGTCACGGCTGCCAAGGCCGCTCTATGGCAGTGAGCACTCGCTTCCCAACCAGGCGATCGGCCATCCCCACCGCCATCCCTGGGCACAGCTCTCCCATGCCCTGCGCGGCACCCTGCGTGTGGAGACCGAGCGCGGGCATTTCCTGGCTCCTCCAGGCCAGGCGGCCTGGGTGCCGGCGGGCATGCGTCATGCGGTGCGCTGTTCACCGGGTACCGTCATCCGTAGCCTCTACGTCGCGGCTGATGCCGTTCCCTCCTTGAGCCAACGCTGCCGCGTGCTGCGTATCGATGCGCTGCTGCGAGAGCTGATCCAGGCCTTCAGCCAACTACCGGAAGCGTATGACGAGAGCGGGGCGGATGGCCGGTTGGCCGCGGTCCTGATCGACCGGCTGGCAGTGGCCGAAGAGGCCGGTATCAGGCTGCCCTGGCCGGAAGATCCTCGCCTGCAGGCACTTTGCCGCCATCTTCAGGCGCGCCCCGACGACCGCGCCGGACTGGAGGAGCATGCTGAACGCTTCGGGGTATCAGGGCGCACGCTTAGTCGCTGGTTTCTCGCCCAGACCGGGCTGAACTTTCGGCAATGGCGCAAGCGCTGTCGCGTGATTGCCGCCTTGCCGCTGCTGGAACGAGGGGAGCGCGTCACGGATGCCGCGCTGGCGTGCGGCTACGACAGCTTGTCCGCTTTTATTGCCGCCTTTCATGAACAGCTTGGGGTTCCGCCCGGCGCCTTCCAGCAGGAGGGGGGCGCGGGTGGGTGACAGCGACGCCCGCTCTTACAAGCCAGGCGCCGCCACAAGGTGGCGCCTGGTGGTGCGGTCAGGGTGGGCTCAGGCGGCTACCAGGCCCGCCTTTTTCGCTGCGTTGGGCGCAGTGCCCAGGGTGAGGGTAACCGCAGGGACGGGTGCCTGGGCCTCTGTCAGCTTGAACCTGGCAACGGCTTCATCCAGGCGCTGCGCTTCGGCCTGGAGCTGGCTGGCGGCCAGGCTGGCCTGCTCGACCAGGGTGGCGTTCTGCTGGGTGGTGTGATCCATGTCGCCTACCGCGGTGTTGACCTCGCCAATGCCGGCACGCTGCTCGTTGGAAGCCATGGCGATCTCATCCACCAAGGCGTTTACCCGCTGTACCGAGGTCATGATCGAGGCCATGGTGCTGCTGGCGCTGTCGGCCTGCTGGGTGCCGGCCTCTACCTGACGCACGGCAGTCTCGATCAGCTGGCGAATCTCCGTGGCGGCGTCGGCGCTGCGCGTGGCGAGGTTGCGGACTTCATTGGCCACCACCGCAAAGCCTCGACCGTGTTCACCGGCACGAGCCGCTTCCACCGAGGCATTCAAGGCCAGAATGTTGGTTTGAAAGGTGATGGAGTCGATCAATCCGATGATCTCCGTGACCTGCTGCGAGCTTTCGCGGATCTCCTGCATCCCGAGCACCACGTGAGCCACGACGTCGCCCCCTTCATGGGCCCGCTCGGCCGCCTCCCGGGCCATGGCGCTAGCCAGCGAGGCATTCTCGCTGTTGCGCTCCATCGTGGACGCCATTTCTTCCATGCTCGACGCCGTTTCTGACAAGGAGGCGGACTGGCGCTCGGTACGCGCCGCGAGGTCGCGGTTGCCGCTGGCGATTTCGCGTGAGTGGGCAAGGATCTCCGCGCTGCTGTCGCGCACCGTGACCACGGTGGAGGCCAGGCCCTGCTGCATCGCGGCAAGGGCCGCGTAAAGTTTGCCGATCTCATTTCTGCCGTGGGTCTCGATGGTCGCAGAGAGGTCGCCGGCGGCCATGCGCTGGAAGTGCTGCACAATGCGCTCCAGGGGACGAATCAAGTTGGCGCTCATGCCTCGGTAGACGACGCCGATCACCGCCAGGGCAATGAGGAAGACGAAGACGATCACCCGCTGTGCGGTCGTGACCACCGAGCCGAAGCTCTCCGCTCGTGCAGCCCCTTCGGCCTCCACCTGGTGAAAGAAACCCACGGCAGCCTGATAGAAACTGGCGTTCTGCGTGGCGGCCCGCTCACGCAGTGCCCGGTAGCCGGCAAGATCGCCGCTGGCCAGCGCTTCGGCCTGTGGCCGCAAGCTGTTCTCCAGTAGGGCATGGAAACTGGCTTCAATGGGGCCCATCAGCTGCGCATGCTCGGAGCGAACGGGCAGCTCGAGAAAGAGGCTGAAGATGCTGGCCACTTCATCGAGCTGCGCGCTGAGCCGCTGGGCGTCGGCCTGGATAGCGGCGTTGCCGGTGCCACTGACCTCACGGGAGCGTTCGAGCAGCGCTTCATAAACGTCGGCCATGTCGATGCGGGTGCTCAGCAGCACCGAGTTGGCCCGGTTGAGTGCGGCCTGTTGGGTGACGTTCACCGCGCTGAAGGTATCGAAGTTGCGCTGGCTATGCTGAACGGCATAGAGCCCCATGGCACTCAGGGCGATCAACAGGCAAAGAAAGGTGAGCAGGACCAGCGTCCAGCTCATTCTGACGGAAAGGTGGTTCAGGCTTTTCACTTCTTACTCCTGGTGGCCCTGGACGGGGCGCAAGATGCATCGCGTGGAAACGAAGGCTCGGCCCCGGGGGCCGAGCCGGTCTCAGCTGCTGCTGGCGTTACCAGCCGAGCCTTCCTGCCGATGGGAGCGAAGTGAGGACTCGCGGGCTTGAAGGGGGCTGCAGTCGGCGCTGTCATCGGTGCGGGCCATGAGCTCGCGCTCGCGCTCCTCGTCGGCCAGGGTGACCCTGGGCAGCAGCAGATTGAGGCTGAACGCGGTAATGGCCGCCACTACGATGGGTGAGCCGCCGATCACGCTTTGTATCCAGGTGGGGAGCTGCGCTATCGCTTCGGGCACCTGGGCAATGCCGAGGCTCAGCGCCAGCGACAGGCCGACGATGGTCATGTTGCGAGCCGAAAGCTCATCCTTGATCAGCAGCTTGATGCCGGTCATGGTGATCATGCCGAAGACGATGACCGTGGCACCGCCGAGCACGGGATAGGGGATGGTCGTTACCAGGGCGCTGAACTTGGGGCTGAACCCGGCCAGCAGCATGAAGCCACCGGCGAGCGCCAGCACGAAGCGGCTGATCACGCGGGTCATTGCCACGATGCCGACATTCTGGCTGAAGGTGGCGGTGGGCAGGGCGCCGAAGAAGGCGCTCAGCGCGGTGGTCAAGCCGTTGCCCAGCAGGCCGCCGGTGAGTTCACGCGTCTTCAGCTCGCGGTTCATGCCGCCCACGGTGGTGGCGGAAAGATCGCCGATGGTCTGCACCGAGTTGATCACGCAGATAATCACCATGGCGATGATTGCCGAGGTATGAAACTCCAGCTCGAAGGGCATGAACTGCGGTACTGCCACCCAGCCGGCTTCGGCCACCGACTCGAAGCTGACCATGCCGAGCAGCAGCGACAGCAGGTAGCCCACCACGATGCCGACGATGATGGCCGAGAGCTTCACCACGCCCTTGCCGAACTGCGAGGCGATCAGCACCGTGGTCAGGGTGACCAGGGCCACGAACCAGTTGATCGGCTCGCCGAAGCCAGGCGCTTGTACGTTGCCGCTTCCCGCCATGTAGCGAATCGCGATGTCGTAGAGCGACAGCCCGATTACCAGTACCACAGTGCCGGCGACCACCGGTGGAAACAGGTGGCGGATGTACTGAATGAAGTAGCCCACCACGAGCATGCTGATGCCGCCGATGAGCTGGGCGCCGAGGATGCCGGCAATGCCGAACTGACTGCCCACGGCGATCAGCGTTGGCACATAGGCGAAGCCCACGCCGAAGATGGCCGGCAGGCGGGCGCCGAATTTCCAGAAGCCATAGAGCTGAAACAGCGTACTGACGCCTGACGCCAGGACGGCGACCTGAATCAATAGGAGTCGCTCCTCCACGCTGGCGCCTATCACGCCTGCCACGATGATGGGCGGCGTGATGACCCCGGCGATCATCGCCAGTACATGCTGCAGCGAGAGGGGCAGGGCCTTGCCTAGGGACGGCCTGCCGTGAAAGTCAAAGATGGAGGCGTTGACTTGCTTGGGCATAGGATTTCCGATCTGTTCTTGGAATTGTATTACTTAGTGAGCTGCTAATGACTACCGTAGCCTATAAAATTGTATACTAAAATCCTTTTTTCGTATCCTGTGCAGCCTGGCAGGCACCTCTGTCGCCTGCAGCGCGCTCACAAGCGCAACGGCCGCCCTATGGAGAGCGGCCGTTGCGTACGTGGCACAAGCAGGTCGACGGCACTCAGGGCCAGCGCAGGTCCACCGCGATCGGGTCGTGGTCGGAGGAGCGGAAGGGGTCGGGACGGAAGTAGGCTGCCGCATTGTCCGGTGCGGCGTAGCCGAGGAACGGGGGCTCGTCGGCGTTGATCGGCCACGGCTGCACCGCTGCCACCGCCGCGGCCAGCCCGGGGCTGGCCATGGCATGATCCAGATAGCCCGACTCACCGCGGAACACATAGGTATAGCGTTGTTCCGGCGGCAGCCTTGCGGCCATCAGGTCGACCATGCCCGTGCCGGTCAGGGTTCGAATCGGGTCCTCGGCACCGTAGGCGTTGAGATCACCCAGCAGCAGCAGGGACGATTGCCCTTCGGCCGCAGCCAGGCGGCCTAAAAAAGCGTTCAAGGCCTGGGCCTGTTCCACCCGACGCTGGTTCCAGCAGCCCTGGCCGCGGTCGATATCGCCCCGGGGCGGGCAGCCGGTCTTCGACTTGAAGTGCGCGGTGACAACCCCGAACGTCGAACCACCTTCCGCCCTGCGGAAGAAGGCCGCCAGCGGCGGGCGGTGGTGGGCTGGATGGGGGTCGGCGTGGAGCTCGCTCACGGCCTCGACCCGGTCGGGCCGGTAGAGCAGGGCAAGCTTGATGGCATCGCTGCCGCGGTCGACACTGCCGCCGACCGCACGATAGCGGACCCCGGTGCGCTCGCTGAGCTGCTCGACCAGGTCGGCGAGTGCGCGCGGGTCGTTCTCTACTTCCACCAGCGCGAGGATGTCGGCCTGCAGGCCCGCTACCGCCGCGGCGAGCTTGGCCCGCTGGCGCTCCAGCGCGGCGGCACTCTCGGCGCCGCGCTGGCCCAGGGTGACGAAATAGTTCTCGACGTTGAACGTTGCCACGCGCAGGTGGTCACCCGGTTCGGGCAAGGGCGCCGGGCGCGGGTTGGCGGCCACGAAGCGTGGCTCGAGGGTCGGGTGCAGACGGTAGGCGTCGAAGGCGTGGGTTAGTATCCCTGTCAGGCCCTGTACGGTGCTGCCGACGCGTCGGCTGCCGTTCTCGTCCACGTAGGGGATGGGGCTCGGAGAGGCGCGGTAGCTGCCGTCGTCGAGCTCGAGAATGTCCCGCGGCTGGGGCTCGTCGGGCGTATTCGTGGGGCGGAACAGGCGGTTGGCGGCCAGTCTCAGGGTGCCGTAGCGGCCAAGCTCGTAGTTGCCGGTCACGGTCAGCGGCTGAGGAAACGTGAGCAGCAGCCCTTCCTTGCGTGACAGCTGCTCGTTGCTGAGCGGCCATGCTACCGGCAGCGGTTCAGGCAGCCGGTCGCCGACGCAGGTCTCGATCCGCTCGACCCGCTGCAACTGGGTCTGGCCGCGGTACTCGCCGGTGCGGGCATGCAGCTGCAGGTGAGCACCGGGGACGATGAGCCCGGCCTGGTTCGGCGAAGGCTGCGGCAGGTAGACGAACAGGCCGACGGGGCCATGCTCGGTCGCCTGCTGCAGGTAGAAGCCATTGAGCCGTTCGCGGCCGAGAAACTCGCCGGTCACCACTCCGTCGACGATCACTTCCTGGCCGGAGGGCAGGGCCGGGCGCTTGTCGATACCTTTGACGACGGCCAGGTCGGCGCTGGACGGGACGGGGCAGCTGGCCGACGCCGGTGCGCTTGTCAGCAGCAGGGACATCAGCCACGCCAGGGCGGCCAGGGGAAGGTGCCGCCCCTTGCCGCATGGGCGGGGCTGGGAACTATCGGTCAGTAAGAAAGGCATGTCCCGGCGCTCGCTAGAGACCAGTAGAGGGGGCATTTCGCCCCTTTGGCCGCTGTGGGGGTCTCGGTCAGCTGGGTTTGTTGCCGAGTGCCTGCAGCTGTTCTGCGCTCAGCGCGAGCTCCTCGTTTCGGTTGACGCCGATGCCGCGCTCGATGATGCCCCTGGCGATCTGCTGGGCTTCTTCGAGCGAGTGCATCACGAAGGTGCCGCACTGGTACTCGTTGAGCTCCGGAATGTCTTCCATCCGCTTGACGTTCAGCACATCCTGCATGGCGGCAAGCCAGGCGTCACCGACGCGTTTCTCGCTGGGGCTGCCCAGCAGGCTCATGTAGAAGCCCGTGCGACAGCCCATGGGGGAGATGTCGATGATCTCCACGTCGCTGCCATTGAGGTGGTTGCGCATGAACCCGGCGAACAGGTGCTCCAGGGTGTGGATGCCTTTCTCGCCCATCATGTCTTCGTTCGGCTTGTTGAAGCGCAGGTCGAACACCGTGATGGTGTCGCCGGAAGGCGATGTCATGGTCTTGGCGACGCGGACCGCCGGGGCGTTCATGATCGTGTGGTCGACGGTGAAACTATCCAGTAACGGCATGCTCGACTCTCTCTTCCAGCCAGGTTGCGAAGCCCTTCATGGTAGCAGAATGACGTCGCAATGGCCGCCTGCGCAAGGCGGCGGCCTTCTCAAGCGCCTGTTCAGCCCGCCTTCCTGTTGATATCCATCTTGGCCAGCTTGCTCAGCTTGTCGTCAGCCGCCTTCTCTTCCTTGAGCGTTTCGGCCAGGATCTGCTTGGCTTGCGTATGGCCCAGTTGTTCGGCCAGTTCGCAGAGCGTTCCGTAGGCGGCGATCTCGAAGTGCTCGACCTTCTGGGCGGAAGCGATCAGCCCGGCATCGCGAACCGGCCCCTTCTCGGTGGCATCGACCAGATCCTCGGCCTCCTGGATCAGGCTCTCCATGGCATGGCACTTGAGGCGCTTCACGCGCACTTCGGGAATCGAATCGGCGGCCTGTTCGATGCGCTCCAGCTGGCCCTGGGTCTCCTCAAGGTGCTCCTTGAAGGCTTCCACCAGCTTCTGGTCGTCGGCGGCCCGTGCCATCTTGGGCAGCGCGCGCGTCATTTGCTTCTCGGCACTGTTGGCCTCGGACAGTAGGCGGATAAACAGTTCCTGAGCGTTCTTGATGACCATGAGGTGCCTCCTCTTACGTTGAACAACGTCCGTTTTCCTTCACGGTCCACCTAACGTAGCAGGCGCATCGCGTCACGTTCTTTGCCGTTTGGCGAAGATATGTAGGGAACTGCAATGCTTGCCGGATCCGGCCGCCGCGCTGCTGCCGCATCCGGTTCGCATCCCCCGGCGCTTGCTTCTATAAATTGTGTCAGCACAGGACGCTCGCAGGTATTGAAGGGAGATACGAATGGATGCCATCTGGAAACTGGGCAGCAAGGGTGTGGCGCAGTACGCACCGCTGGATCGGGACATGTCGGTCGATGTCGTGGTGATCGGGGCTGGCATTACCGGCCTGACCACTGCCATGGCGCTGGCCGAGGCCGGACAGCATGTGATGGTGCTGGAGGCGCTGTCGGTCGGGGCGGGAGTCACGGGGGGTTCTACCGGAAATCTCTATGCCACCTTGGCGTCCGGGCAGGCGCCGCTTCGCCGCAAGTGGGGTGATGAGGTGGCCCGTGAGGTAGTGAAGGCCCGCGCCGAGGCGGTGGACGACATCGAAGCTATGGTGGATCGGCTGGGCATTGATTGCCAGTTCAAGCGCCAACCGGCCTTTCGCCTGCTCAATGACGATCGCCAGAGCACCCAGCATGACCTCAACGACGAGCTGGACGCCTTGATCAGCGCGGGGCTCGATGCCGAACGGGTCGATGCCACGGCGCTGCCGTTCGACAACTGGGGAATTCGCATTTCCAATCAGGCGCAGTTCAACCCCCTGCACTACGTGCAGGGGCTGGCCAATGCCGCGATCCGTCAAGGCGTGGTGGTGCACCCGCACACGCCGGTTAGGGCGGTGGATGCCAGGCAGGGTATCGTGACGACCGACCGTGGCCAGGTGACGGCGCGGGAGATCGTCTTTGCCACCCACACTCCCAAGGGCATCAACCTGCTGCAGGCAGGCATGCTGGTGTCGCGGGAGTACGCGGTGGCCGCTCGCCTGCGCAGCGGCGACTATCCGGAAGGCATCTTTTGGGTGCTGGACCCCTTCCACTCGCTGCGCAGCTACCATTACCAGGACGAGCGCTACCTGATCGTGATCGGCGAGAAGCACAAGACGGGTGAGCACCACGCGGACCACTACCAGCAGCTGCGCGACTACCTCTCGGCGCATTTCGATATCGCCGCCTTCACCCACCAATGGTCCGCCCAGCAGTACAGCTCGCCCGATGGGCTGCCTTACATCGGTCGCGTGCATGGGCATGACCATCTCTACATGGCCACCGGCTTCGCCGCCGACGGCCTGGTGTGGGGCACGCTGGCCGGCCAAATCATCGCCGACCAGGTCATGGGCAGCGATAGCCCTTGGGCGGCGCGCTTCGGCGCCCGGCGTATCACGCCCGGAAAGTCGGCGCTGCAGTACGCCAAGGAGAACGCCACGGTCACCAAGCACATGGTCAAGGACTACCTGGGCACGGCCAAGCTGGAGGATTTCGACGATATTGTCGCCGGCGAAGGGCGGGTGGCCACGGTAGATGGCGAGAAGCTGGCCATTCACCGCAACAGCGCCGGCGAGCTAAAGGTGCTGTCGGCAGTCTGCCCGCACATGAAGTGCATCGTGCACTGGAACGGCGCCGAATCGACCTGGGACTGCCCCTGCCATGGCAGCCGCTTCGATATCGACGGGGAGGTGTTGGAAGGGCCTGCCTTTCATGCGCTGGAGCGCAAGTACAACAACGGCGATCGGCAAGGCTGAGCGTACCTCAGCCGGCGCGGCGCCCTTCAGCGGGTGAGCAAGCCCTGGCGGCGTTCGGGTGGCGTGCGCAGCCAGAGCGCCAGCAGTGCCACTGCAAGCAGGAGTTCGGCCAGGTCACCGCCGTAATACATCCACTGGGCGGCGGCCTGGATCTCCGCCACGCTGTGGCCGGTGCCGCGTGGCCAGTGGTAGCCGTACATTAGCTTGCCCAGCAGGGCGTGGGCGGCCATGGAGAGGAACAGCACCCCCAGGCGAAAGTGCAGGCTGAGCCGGTGGGGCGAAGCATCGGGAGCTGCCAGGATCGCCCAGCAGAAGAGATAGCCCGCCACCAGGAAGTGCAGGTGTACCCAGTGGTGCAGGAGGGCGTGGTGCAGCGAGAGGGCATATAGTGGGGTGAGGTAGAGCAGGTACATGCCGCCGATGTTGAGCAGCAGGGCGCTTAGCGGGTGCGATACGACGCGAACCGGCACGCTGCCAAGCCAGGCGGCAACTCGGCGTGCAGCCGCCTGTGGCAGGGCGCGCAGCAGCAAAGTCACGGGGGCGGCCAGCACCCAGGCCAGCGGTGCCAGCATGCCCAGCACCAGGTGCAGGGCCATGTGGCTGTTCAGGTCGTGATGCGCCCGGCTCATCATGGGAGGCGCCAGGGCCAGGATAACCAGCAGGCTGCCCAGGACGAAGAAGGCGCTGCGCCAGTGGCTCCAGGGGTTGCCTAGCCGCCGTTGTCGCCGCGCAGCCAGCAGGTAGGCTACGGTGACCAGGCAGGCGAGGGCAAGGGGCAGCCAGGCCAGCAGCGCTGTGTCGTTGGTGTGCATGGTCAGCGGTCCCGCCGCTTGGCACGCCGATAGAGCCACATTCCCATTAGCAGCAGCCCCAGGGCGGAGAGATTCCAGGCGAGGTCATAGGCGAATAGGTCGACCCCGTAGCGTATCTGATGGATGCGCAGCAGCTTATGGCTGACGATACCGTCGAAGAGCTGGAAGCCGCCCATGCCGAGGAAAAGACCGGCCCAGGCCCAGTGCGCCGCCAGCCGGCGCCGCTGTGCCAGGTCGAGCAGCAGGAAGGCACCGATCACGATGGCCAGCAGCTCTGCCGCATGCAGCAGGCCATCCGAGACGATGCCGATGGTCGGCGTGGCATGGTCGAAGAAGTGATGCCACTGCAGCAATTGATGGAAGACGATCTCGTCGATACCGGCCATGATGCCGGCGCCGACCAAGGCAGCGGACCACAGTGACCGCCGAGCGGCCGTCTCCTTGGGCGGTGGCGTCTGGGACGTCGGCATAGGCATCCTTGCGCTTGGTGACGTCTCTCAACAGTAGGCCAGCCGAGTCACGACGCAAGTGGATGACCCTATTTGCGGCGCCCGTGTGGTGCACGAAGGTTGGTGTCACCCGCCAGTGTGGTTAAGCTGCACGCTGTTTCATTTGCGGCCGCTGCATAGCCGCCGTATCCATCTGCACTGCATAGGAAGCGCTCATGCTCGTGATGATCCTTGGCCTCGTGATATTTCTCGGCTCGCACTCCGTGCGCATCGTTGCCGAAGACTGGCGCACCGCCCAAGTCCAGCGCCTGGGCGAGCAGCGCTGGAAGCTGCTGTTTTCCCTGGTGTCTCTGTTCGGCCTGGCGATAGCCATCTGGGGCTATGGGCGCATGCGGCTCGACCCCACATGGGTATGGTTCCCGCCGATGGGGCTGCGCCATGCCGTGGCGCTGCTGATGATCCCGGCATTCATCCTGCTGGTAGCCGCCTATGTGCCCAACAATCACATCAAGGCCAAGCTGGGCCACCCCATGGTGCTGGCCGTCAAGCTGTGGGCATTCGGGCATCTGCTGGCCAATGGCAGGCTGGGCGACATCATCTTCTTCGGTGCCTTCCTGCTGTGGGCCGTGCTCGACTTTCGCTCTGCTCGCCGCCGCCAGCCCAGCCCGTCCGTCGCACCGCGTCCGGTCGGCACCGCCATTGCGGTCGTCGGCGGCCTGATCGCTTACTACCTCTTTGCCTTCCATCTGCACGTATGGATCACCGGTGTGCCGGTGATGTAATCAGCGCGTGTCCCTGCGGTGAAAATGACGTTGATTTAAATCAAGGCGGCATGGCAGCGCATGGTCAAAGCTAGGAGAGTCGCCGGTTGCCGGCTTCACGATCCGAGGAACGACCATGCCTGCCATGATGAAAGCCGCGATCTTCGTTGAGCCTGGCCGCATCGAAATCGACGACAAGCCCATTCCCGAGATTGGCCCCAACGATGCCTTGGTGCGCGTCACCACCACGACCATCTGCGGCACCGACATCCATATCCTCAAGGGGGAGTACCCGGTCGAGCGGGGCCTGACCATCGGCCATGAGCCGGTCGGCGTGATCGAGAAGCTGGGCGCCAACGTTCAGGGTTACCAGGAAGGACAGCGGGTGATCGCCGGCGCCATATGCCCAAGCTTCACCTCCTACGCCTGCCAGGATGGTTGCAGCGCCCAGGATGGCGGACACCATGCCCACGGCTACAAGCCGATGGGCGGCTGGCGCTTCGGCAACACCATCGACGGTGCCCAGGCCGAATACCTGCTGGTGCCCGACGCCCAGGCCAACCTGGCGCCGGTGCCCGACGGCCTCAGCGACGAACAGGTGCTGATGTGCCCCGACATCATGTCGACCGGCTTTGCCGGCGCCGAGTCCGCGGGCATCAAGATCGGCGACAGCGTGGCGGTGTTCGCCCAGGGCCCGATCGGGCTGTGCGCCACGGCCGGGGCCAGGCTGCGTGGCGCCGGGCTGATCATCGCCGTGGACGGCGTCGACGAGCGCCTGGCCATGGCACGCCAGATGGGCGCCGACATTACCCTCGATTTTCGCAAGGTCGACGTGGTCGAGGAGATCCTGCGCCTCACCGGCGGGCGGGGCGCGGACGCTTCCATCGAAGCGCTGGGGCTGCAGTCCACCTTCGAGGCGGCGCTGCGGGTCATCAAGCCGGGCGGCACCCTGTCGAGCCTGGGCGTCTACTCCAGCGACCTCTCCCTCCCCCTCGGTGCCTTCTGCGCCGGCCTGGGCGACCACAAGATCATTACCTCGCTGTGCCCGGGCGGAAAGGAGCGCATGCGCCGCCTGATGCAGGTGATCGAAACCGGGCGCATCGACCTCGGCCCCATGGTGACCCACCGCTACGCCCTGGAGGACATCGTCGCGGCCTATGATCTCTTCTCCCACCAGCGCGATGGGGTCTTGAAGGTCGCCATTCAGGCAAGTTGAGCCCTGCGGGCCGTTTCTTTTCGTACCGAGGCGGCGGCGTCAGCCGTCGTCCTGAGTCGCCAAGGGAAAGCGGACATCGAAGCCGCGGGCGTCGAGCTGGCGAATCTCGCGGGGTCGGCCCTGGTCGTCGAAGTCCACCAGGCCGATCCCGCAGCCGTTCCACAGCCGTTCGCCGGCCTTGGCGCGGTCCGGGTCGCGCGGGGTGATGGCCAGGCGACGGCGCTGGGTCAGCCAGTTGAGCGGCGAGCGGGGGGCATAGAGCCAGCGGTTCAGCCGGTCGAACCAGTCGAGCAGGGTGTTGGGAAAGGTGTTCTTGATGCCGCTGGAGGTGACCTGCCACAGGTGCGGCCCCTGCCTGCGATGGCGGATCCTGATGTAGTAGGCGAAGGAGTAGTGCACGTCGCCGGAGAGGATCACGTAGTTCCCCGGGGTGCGCGAATGGCGGAAGATGTTGAGCAGCACGCTGGCCGCGCCGCGGTGAGCCATCCAGTTCTCGGCATCCACCACCAGCGGTTTGCCGGCCAGGGTGAAGAGCTTCTGCACCACCTCGATCAGCTTGACGCCGAACATCGGCGCCGGCGAGACGATGACCACCGAGCGGTAATCCAGCAGCGCCTGCTGGAGGTCGCTCAACGCTTCCCAATCCATCAGCCCCGATGGACGCCTGGGGCTGCGTTCGCTGCGCCAGCGGCGGGTGCGGGTGTCCAGCACCACCAGCGGCGGTTCGCCGGGCACCTGGTACTCCCAGCCCTCGAAGCGCAGCAGCCGGCGGATCAGGGTGTCCAGCGCCTTGCCGTCGAGCCAGCCGTCGTTCGCGGCGGCGCCCTCGAGCAGGCGCACGCATTCGTTCAGCGGCTCGGCGAGGCGGTCCGGGTCGTTGCCCCAGCCTTGGCAGAGCAGGTAGCCGACCAGGGCATTGCCGATGATCCGCCGCGAGAAGGGGTGGCCATAGGCGGTGCTTTCCCAGTCGGCGGTGAGATTCCAGTCGTCGGTGACGTCGTGGTCGTCGAAGATCATCAGAGTGGGCAGGCGGGCCAGCAGCCGCGCGCAGGCCGGCATGCCCTGCACGAAGCGTTCGATGACCGCCTGCTGCTGCTGAAACAGGGCGAATTGCGTCTCCGCCAGCGGGGGCGCTTCGATCTCGATCAACCGCCAGGGCGTCGGTGACCAGGTCAGCAGGTACATGGCCACCATCTCGGCCAGGGTGACCAGGTGGTTGTGGGCGTTGGCCGAGGTGAACACCGGCTTGCGCACGCCACCGAAGAAGCGCTCGCGCAGGTTCTTGCTGCTCTCGACGTCGGGCAGCAGCGACTCGCGGGCATAGTAGTGGGCGGCCTCGCCGTGAAGGGCGCGGCTGTCGGTCGCCACGGCGCCCTCCAGCGGCTCGTCAAACAGTCCCAGGCGCCGGATCAGCGCATGGATGGCCACCAGCATCGGGCCGGCGACGTCGTCGGCGTATATCTGGTCGCCGGTCATCAGCAGCCAGGCGGGGCGCTCGTCGGGCTGGTGGCGCCTTTCCGCCAGCCAGGCCTCGGCGCGTACCAGGCCATCGGGGCCATCGTGGTGGGGCTTGCGGCAGGAGCCATGGAGCAGCCGGTGGTGGCGGCTGCTCAGCACGAAGCTGGGCAGCTCGCCGTCGGTATCGAGCAGGTGGGGCCCCCAGTCGGCGATTCCCCGCGCCAGGCCTGCGTCCCGAAAGCCGAGGTCGTAGGTGATCAGGCTGTCGCGGGGCAGCGGTGTTTCCAGCGGCAGGTCGATCAGGTGCAGCCAGGCGTGGCGCCCCACGGGCAGGCACCGGCAGTGTTCGTCCAGGGTGAGCCACCGGGTTGCCTCACCCGCCGGGGTGAGGACGAGGGTCAGCTCGAGGCGGCGGGTGGTGGCCAGCCAGAGCACCAGGCGCTCGGGCGACAGGCGCCGCAGCAGCGGGCCGGCCAGGACTGCAGGAAGCGGGACTTCGTTGCAGAGGGTGCCGTTCAAGTTAGCTCCATATCGCAGTGGCATGATCATCGGAGGCCTGGCGGCGCTAGCGAAGCGGGCTCGACGGCAGCCAGCCCCGGCAGGCCGGGGCGCGCCTGCGCTGGGCGGCGAGCCATGCACCCGGGAAGCGGGGCGAAACCGTAGCGTCATGCGGCCAAGGATGCCGGGTCCGGCATGAACGCAGCATGAACGCTAACGCCAGCATCGGGCAAGCCGGCGCGGCAGGGTGTCATCGTCAACGCCCGCCGGGTACTCTCCGGCGGGCTTTTCGCTGGGGTAGGGACGATGGCTCGCGCGTGAGCGGCCTTCGGGGACGGCGCTACAGGCGGCTGGCGACGGCGTCGAGGAAGCCGTTCATGTCGACCAGGGTCTCGCGTGCCGGGTCGTTGGTCTTGCCCCTGAGGTCGCCGGTAATGATGCCGGCGTCAACGGTGTCGATCAGCGCCGCCTTGAGGCGGTGGGCATAGTCGACCAGGGCATCGTTCTCCTCGCGCTCGCCCAGGGTCTCCAGGGCGTTGGCCACGGCGAAGAGCAGCGCCGACGAGTTGAAGTGCGCCTCCTTGCCGTCGGTTTCCAGGTATTTCAGGTAGAGGTCGTGGGCGGTGCCGTGGGGCGCCTCGAAGAGCATGGTGCCGTCCTTGCTCTCGATGATGGAGCTGGCGGTGGCGAGGCTGCCGCCCAGTGCGGCGGAAATGTCCGAGAAGATGTCGCCGTCCAGGTTCTGGGCCGGGTAAAGGGCATTGCGGGGTGGGTCGGTGATCATCTTGATGAGCTGGCTGGAGGGCCGCATGATCATGAAGGACGGCGGCGGTGTGCCGCCCTGGGCCAGCTCCCGGCGCACGTCGGTGATCACGGTGCTGAACACCTCGTCGTACTCCATGTACTCGCGCTTGAGGCCGAAATAGACCTCCTTGCCCTTGCGCGAGGCGTCGCGGAAAACCTGCAGCACCCAGTCCTTGATCGCCGCTTGGTCGTTGGACATCAGCAGGATGGGGTCGCCCTTGCTGACCCGGCGTGCATGTTTCTCCTCGCCGTCGATGATCACCTTGAGGATGCCGTCCTCCTCGGCGGGAGCGTTGAAGCTGCCGTACTGGTCGCCGCCGCCGGCGCTCATGCGCGAGATGGAGACCTGGACCTTGCGGTCGGGAATGCCGTAGCGCTTGAGCTGCTCCACCAGCTTGTAGAGCTTGCGGCCGGTGGTGTTGTCCGGCACTCCCCACAGTGCCCGCTGCGGCGGGTTGGCCACCAGGCGCGCCGCCTGGGCGTCGATCAGCTCGTAGAAGTACTTGAGCCCCAGGGCCTCGACCTGCTCCCGATAGTTCGCCTCGTATACCCCTTCGATGGCGGCGCGCATCACGCCGTCGTAGCCGGCGATCACGGTGTCCTTGAGCCCCAGGTAGATGTCGCGCTTCTCGCCGATGGCCCGCTGGAAGAAGCGGTGGGCCCACGCCTTCACCTCCTCCAGGTCGTTGGTGGCCAGGAGCCAGGGGTCGCCCTTGTTGACCTCGCGTCGGTGCAGCTCCACCGGGTCGCCGCTGGCTCCCACGAACATCAGCTTGACCACGCCGGTCGCCCGCGAGAGCTCGTTGTAGCTGTCCTTGATGCCGCCGAACTCCATGGTGTCGACCACGATGTCGCGGCCGACCCATTCTGGGCGCTTCACCTTGAGGTTGCGGAACTGGATGTCCTCGCGGGTGATGTTGCCGCCGATGCCCTTGCGGATGGCGCCATTGGGTGACTTGGTGGCCAGCGGGTGCAGCCGGGTGCCGTCGATCTCGGGGTGCTTGGCGAGCAGCTCGCCGAGCTGGCTGCGGTTGACCGTCATGCCGGCGTTCTTGATCCCCACGCCGTGCTTGCGCAGCGCCTCGATGGCGTCGATCACCACCTGCCCGTTGGAGACCAGCCGGTTTTCCGCCGAGAGATCGATCTCCACCAGGGGAATCTTCAGCCGGGAGGTCACGAAGGTCTCGAGAATCCTCGCGAAGGCGACCTGGGCCATCTCGTCGCCATGCAGGATGACGAGAGGGGCATCGACGCGGATCTTGTTGCTCATCACGGCTTCCTGTCTGTGGTAAACGCTTGCTTGTGTTGGGTGATCGTGGCGCTGCGCGACTGGCCCAAGGGTACGCCTGGTACGGCCACACCGCTACGCGCAGAAAGCAGTAAGGCGTGCAGTAGGGAATGCGCTTCAGCGCTTCCCCCATACGTTCTCCAGCACTTCCAGCGCTGCCGCGATGGCGGGCTCCTCGCCGCGCTCGCGCCGCCAGGCGAAGCACAGCGCGCAGGGCAGTCGGACCCCCTCGACCACCACCAGCCCGCGCTCCTGGCGCTCGGCCATGGCCAGAGCGTCGCGGGCCAGGCTCAGGCCCACGCCGGCCCGCACCAGGTCGAGCATGCACGCCTCCTGGTCTACCTGGGCCACGCCGTGAGGCGTCACGCCCAGCGGGTCGAGTACGCCATGCAGCAGGCGGTGGTGGGCCGAGAGCGGCGGCGTGACGATCCACGGCAGGGCGGCAAGGCTCGCCCAGTCGCTGCTGGCCACCCGATTGCCCCAGCCGGGCGGGGCCACCACGTGGTAATCGAAGTGGGTCAGCTCGCGGTGGTCGATATCCGGTGTCTCCGTCCCCGGGCCCTCGCCGGGTGGGGCGAGGAAAAAGCCGACGTCGAGGTCCTCGCGGCGAATCCACTCCAGCACGCTGCCGCTCATGCCGTGCTGCAGCTCGGTCTCGAGCTGGGGTGCGCGCTCCACCAGGCGATGCAGGAAGGCACCCAGGCGAATGAATTCGGGGTCGACGATGGTGCCGATGCGCAGCCTGCCGCGCAGCGTGCTGTGCAGGCTGCGGGCGCTCTGCTCGAAATCGGCCATGGCGGCCAGGGCCCGCTCCGCCGCGGGCAGCAGGGCCTGGCCGTCGGCGGTCAGCGAAAGCCCCTGGGGGCGGCGCTGGAACAGCGCCAGCCCTAGCCCTTCCTGCAGGTGCTTGAGCTTGAGGCTGACTGCCGGCTGGGTCAGGTGCAGGCGTTCGGCGGCGCGCGAGACGCTGCCTTCACGGGCCACGGTCACGAAGGCGCGCAGGGTGGGGAGGTCATGCATGCGAGTCGTCCCTCCAAGATATAAGCGTAACTTATATCTGGCTTTTGAATTACTCAATTGATCCTTGCCGTAGGCAGCGTAGGCTAGTCGGTCAATGTCATGTGCCTCTCGCTGAAAGCGACGAATGACGCGGCACTCGACCATAGATAGCCAACGACAAGACGGAGACCTCATGACGCAGAACATGATCGGACATTATATCGGTGGGCAAATGACGGCCGGCGAGTCGGGCCGCTCCCAGGATGTCTTTAACCCGGCGACGGGGCAGGTCTCCGGTCAGGTGGCGCTGGCCGCTCGCGCCGATGTGGCGACTGCCGTTGCCGCCGCCCAGGCTGCCTTCCCGGCCTGGGCCGACACGCCGCCGATCCGCCGCGCGCGGGTGCTGTTCAAGTTCCTCGAACTGCTCAACGCCAATAAGGACGAGCTGGCCCGCGCCATCACCCTGGAGCACGGCAAGGTCTTCACCGACGCCCAGGGCGAGGTGGCCCGCGGCATCGACATCGTCGAGTTCGCCTGCGGCATCCCGCAGCTGCTCAAGGGCGACTACACCGAGCAGGTGAGCACCGGCATCGACAACTGGACGATGCGCCAGCCGCTGGGCGTGGTGGCCGGCATCACGCCGTTCAACTTCCCGGTCATGGTGCCGATGTGGATGTTCCCCGTGGCCATCGCCGCCGGCAACACCTTCATCCTCAAGCCGAGCCCCACCGACCCCAGCGCCTCGCTGCTGATCGCCGAGCTGCTCAAGCAGGCCGGCCTGCCCGACGGCGTATTCAACGTGGTGCAGGGCGACAAGGAGTCGGTCGATGCGCTGATCGAGCATCCCGACGTGCAAGCGCTCTCCTTTGTCGGCTCCACGCCCATCGCCAACCTGATCTACGAGAACGGCGCGCGCCACGGCAAGCGTGTCCAGGCCTTGGGCGGGGCCAAGAACCATATGGTGGTGATGCCCGACGCCGACCTCGACAAGGCCGTCGACGCCCTGATCGGTGCCGCCTACGGCAGCGCCGGCGAGCGCTGCATGGCGATCAGCGTGGCGGTGATGGTGGGCGACGTGGCCGACAAGATCGTGCCGCGCCTGGCCGAGCGCGCTCGCGCACTGAAGGTCAAGAATGGCCTCGAGCTCGACGCCGAGATGGGCCCCATCGTCACCGCCCAGGCCCACCAGCGCATTACCGGCTACATCGAGAAGGGCGTCGCCGAGGGTGCCGAGCTGGTGGTCGATGGCCGTGAGTTCGATGCCGCCACCACCGGCGACGGCTGCGGCGAAGGCTTCTGGATGGGTGGCTCGCTGTTCGACCACGTCACCCCGGAGATGACCATCTACAAGGAAGAGATCTTCGGCCCGGTGCTGGCCTGCGTGCGGGTGCCCGATATCGCCACCGCCATCCAACTGATCAACGACCACGAGTTCGGCAACGGCGTGAGCTGCTTCACCGAGAGCGGCAGCGTGGCCCGCGAGTTCGGCCGTCGCATTCAGGTCGGCATGGTCGGCATCAACGTGCCGATCCCGGTGCCCATGGCGTGGCACGGCTTCGGCGGCTGGAAGCGCTCGCTGTTCGGTGACACCCACGCCTACGGCGAAGAGGGTGTGCGCTTCTACACCAGGCAGAAGTCGATCATGCAACGCTGGTCCGACTCGATCAACGCAGGCGCAGAGTTCGCCATGCCGACCCATAAATGAGTGGGACGGGAGAGCCCCCATGGCAGAGCAGGAATTCGACTACATCGTGGTGGGAGCCGGCACCGCCGGCTGCCTGCTGGCCAACCGCCTCAGCGCCGACCCGGCCAACCGGGTGCTGCTGATCGAGGCGGGCGGTCGCGACAACTACCACTGGGTGCATATCCCGGTGGGCTATCTCTACTGCATCAACAACCCGCGTACCGACTGGTGTTTCAAGACCGAGCCGGACAAGGGGCTCAACGGCCGCTCGCTGATCTACCCGCGCGGCAAGACCCTGGGCGGCTGCTCCAGCATCAACGGCATGCTCTATCTGCGCGGCCAGGCCCGCGACTACGACGGCTGGGCCGAGCTGGTGGGCGATGACGACTGGCGCTGGGAGAACTGCCTGCCCGACTTCATGAAGCATGAAGACCACTACCGCCTGGACGAGGGCGGCGATGCCGATGCCGCCCACCGCGACTATCACGGCCACGGCGGCGAATGGCGGATCGAGAAGCAGCGCCTCAAGTGGGAGGTGCTCGACGACTTCGCCGAAGCGGCGGTGCAGGCGGGCATCCCGCGTACGCGGGACTTCAATCGCGGCGACAACGAGGGCGTCGACTACTTCGAGGTCAACCAGCGCGACGGCTGGCGCTGGAACGCCGCCAAGGCCTTCCTGCGTCCGGTGTGCGAGAAGCGCGACAACTTTACCCTGTGGCACTCCACCCAGGTCCACCGCCTGCTGTTCGACACCGCGGAGGGCAAGCCCCGTGCCAGCGGCGTCGAGCTCGAGCGCAACGGCACGGTCAGCCGGGTCAGCGCTAAACGCGAGGTGATCCTGGCCGCCGGCGCCATCGGCTCGCCGCAGCTGCTGCAGCTCTCCGGCATCGGCCCGGCGGGGCTCCTGGCCGAGCATGGCATTCCGCTGGTTCACGAGCTGCCCGGGGTAGGGGAGAACCTGCAGGACCACCTGCAGATCCGCTCGGTCTACAAGGTCACCGGCGCCAAGACGCTCAATACCCTGGCCGCCTCCTGGCTGGGCAAGGCGAAGATCGGCATGGAGTACCTGCTGCGCCGCACCGGGCCGATGAGCATGGCCCCCTCGCAGCTGTGCATCTTCACCCGCAGCAGCGACGAGTATGAACATCCCAACATCGAATACCACGTCCAGCCGCTGAGCCTCGAGGCCTTCGGCCAGCCGCTGCACGACTACCCGGCAATCACCGCCAGCGTGTGCAACCTCAACCCCACCAGCCGCGGCAGCGTGCGCATCAAGAGCCGCGACCCGCGTCAGGCCCCGGCCATCGCGCCCAACTACCTCAGCACCGAGGAGGATCGCAGGGTGGCGGCTGACTCGCTGCGAGTCACGCGGCGTATCGCCGAGCAGCCCGCCTTCGCCAAGTATCGGCCGGAAGAGGTCAAGCCGGGTGTGGAGTACCAGAGCGATGAGGACCTGGCGCGCCTGGCCGGCGACATCGGCACCACCATCTTCCACCCGGTGGGCACGGCCAAGATGGGCCGTGGCGACGATCCCCTGGCGGTGGTGGACGCCCACCTGCGCGTGCATGGCGTCGAGGGGCTGCGGGTAGTGGATGCCAGCATCATGCCCACCATCACCAGCGGCAACACCAACTCTCCGACGCTGATGATTGCCGAGAAGGCGGCGGGCTGGATTCTCGCGGGGCGGTAACAATTACGTCATCCACACAAAATAGTATTTGACGTGGGTGAGTGAAGAGCGCAAGATGCGTGCAGTTGGTTGGCAAGTCGAACATCGCAAGTGGTCATCGTAACGCTCCGGCGTCGATTTCCCGGTGAAAAGTTTCTTGTTTTGCCCACTGCAACTCGGGTATTTCCCGGAAAATCAATGCTGTTAGAGGAATTACGATAATGGCTACTGGTACTGTCAAGTGGTTCAACGACACTAAGGGCTTCGGCTTCATCTCTCCGGACGACAACGGTGACGACCTGTTCGCTCACTTCTCCGAGATTCAGGCTGACGGCTTCAAGACTCTGCAGGACGGCCAGAAGGTTTCCTTCGACGTCACTCAGGGCAAGAAAGGCCTCCAGGCTTCCAACATCAAGGTCATCGGCTAAGCTTCGGCTCACCATGAACTGATGTGCCACCTCGGTGGCAAGAAAGGCCCGCGAAAGCGGGCCTTTTTGCGTGAGTGCTGCTTCGGTTTATATTCGTTTTTGGCATTTAGGAATTTCTAAAAATAACTTTTTAGAATATGCGGCTGCCGTCACAATGGCCGGGCTCCTTGGTGAACGGAACCCATGAACATGCCGCTGGATGCCTGGATCTCTTTGGCCGTGGTCACGGCCGTCTTTCCCCTGATGGCTTTCTCGCGCCTCGGCCCCGACATCGTACTGCTGGGGGCGGTGATCCTGCTGCTGACCTTGGGCGTGATCGACCCGAGCCAGGCGCTGGGCGGTTTTTCCAGCACTGGATTGTTCACCGTGGCCTTCATGTACGTGCTGGTAGCCAGCATCCGCGAGACCGGCGGCATCGACCTGATCATTCGCCATGTGCTGGGTCGGCCGCGGCGTGAAGGCATCGCCCTGGCCCGCCTGGTTGTACCGGTAGCCGCCCTCAGCGGCTTTCTCAACAACACGCCGGTCGTTGCTACCTACATTCCCGCCGTGCTGAGCTGGAGTCGCCGCCTGCAGCTGCCCGCGCACCGGCTGCTGATGCCGCTCAGCTTCGCCTCCATCCTAGGGGGCACGGTTACCTTGATCGGCACCAGCACCAACCTGGTGGTGCACGGCCTGCTGGTGGAGCGTTATCCGAGCCTGGAGATGGGGCTGTTCGACCTCGCCTGGGTGGGGTTGCCCGTGGCGCTGATCGGGGTGCTCTATCTGATCTTCATTGCCCCGCGCCTGCTTCCCGCCCGCCGTGGCGCAGCCTCGGCCTTCGAGAATCCCCGCGAATTCACCATCGAGATGGAAGTCGACCCCGCCGGCCCGCTGGTTGACCGCAGCGTGGAGGAGGCCGGCCTGCGCCACCTGCGCGAGCTGTTCCTGGTAGAGATCGAGCGCGAGGGCAACGTGGTCAGCGTGGTGGGGCCAGGCGAACGACTCAAGGGCGGCGATCGGCTGGTGTTTGCCGGTACCTCCGACGGCGCCGTGGAGCTGCAGCAGATTCGCGGACTTAGGCCGTCGCGGCACGGTGAATCGAGCCTGGAAAAGGAGTTCCAGGAGCGGCGCCTGGTGGAGGCGGTGGTGTCCGACCAGTGCCAGTTCGTCGGCAAGCGCATTCGTGACGGCCACTTCCGCAGCCTTTACGGTGCTGCCGTGCTGGCGGTGTGCCGCGGCGGCGAGCGCGTGGCGGGCAACCTCGGCCAGGTGCGCCTGCAGCCTGCCGACGTGCTGCTGCTGGAGGCGCGTCCGCCGTTCATCGAGCGCCACCGCCAGTCGCGTGACTTCCTGCTGATCAGCCAGGTCAACGGCCAGGCGCGTCCCAAGCACGAGAAGGCCTGGCTGGCCTGGAGCATCCTGGCCGGCGTGGTAGCGCTCGCCACCTTCGGCGTGATGAGCATGATGAACGCCGCCATGCTGGGTGCGGTGCTGGTGCTGGTCACCGGCTGCTGCTCGGTGGGAGCGGCCAAACGTGGGCTCGATACCCAGGTGCTGCTCACCATCGCCGCCTCCTTCGGCCTGGGCGCGGCGCTGGAGAGCTCCGGCGCCGCCGCCACCCTGGCCGGCCTCGCCCTGGGCCTGGCCGACGGCAACCCCTGGCTGCTGCTGATCGGCAGCTACCTGCTGGTAGCGCTGCTGACCGAGCTGGTCACCAACAACGCGGCGGCGGTGATCACCTTCCCGGTGGTCATGGCGAGCGCCGAGAGTCTGGGCGTCAACCCCATGCCCTTCGTGGTGGCGGTGATGTTTGCCGCCTCGGCCAGCTTTCTCACCCCTATCGGCTACCAGACCAACCTGATGGTGCACGGCCCCGGTGGCTACCGCTTCGGCGACTTCCTGCGCGTGGGCGGCCTGCTCAACGTGCTGACGGCGATCGTTGCCCTGGCGCTGATTCCTCTGGTGTGGCCGTTCTGAGCCGCCCGATGCTCGCCGTGGTCATGGCTTTGCGGTAGGGTGTCGGCTTTCGACCGACTGCGACGAAGGAAGCCCGCCATGAGCCACCCCGGCGAACTGATCATCGAACCCAGGAGCGGCCGTCCCGCCGACGCCTGTGTCTTTATCCTGCATGGCCTGGGGGCCGACGGCCACGACTTCGAGCCCCTGGTGCCGGCGCTTCCGCTGCCCGCCGAGGCCAGCGTGCGTTTCATCCTGCCCCATGCGCCGCGGCTGCCGGTGACCATCAACGGCGGCATGGTCATGCCGGCGTGGTACGACATTCTCGAGATGAGCCTGGACCGGCGTGTCGACACGACACAGCTGGTGGCCTCCGCCGAGCGCATTCAGGAGCTGATGCAGGAGCAGATCGACCTCGGCATCGACAGTCGGCGCATCATCCTCGCCGGCTTCTCCCAGGGCGGGGCGGTGGCCTACCAGGCGGCACTCTCGTTCCCGGCGCCGCTAGGCGGGCTGTTGGCGCTCTCCACCTACTTCGCCACCGCCGACACCATCGAGCTGAACGAAGCCAACCGCGAGCTGCCGATTGCCATCCACCATGGCAGCTTCGACCCGGTGGTGCCCGACATGCTCGGCAGGGCCGCCAGTCAGCGCCTGCAGGAGCTGGGCTACGCCGTGGAGTACCACAGCTACCCGATGGCGCATGCGGTCTGCCCGCAGCAGGTAAGCGACATCGCCAAGTGGCTGAGCGCCCGACTGGGTTGAGCGGCATGCGCGAGACCGTCGCGGCCCCCAGCCGGCTGCGTACCTGCCTGCACAGCAGCCGGCCGAACTTCCTGCTGCTGGCGCCGCTGTGCGCCGGACTTGCGCTGACCGCCGCCTGGGCCGACGGCCTTGGCACGAGCGGGCTCGATGCGCTGCTGGTGCTGCTCGGCGCGCTGCTGGCCCACGCCGCCGTCAACCTGTTCAACGAGCACCATGACTACCGCTCAGGGCTCGATGCGCTGACCCAGCGCACAGCGTTTTCCGGCGGCAGCGGGGCGCTGCAGGCAAGCCCCGCTGCCGCCCGGGCGGTGTTGGCCGCCGCGCAGGTCTGCCTGGCCGGCGTCGTCGGCATCGGTGCCTGGTTCCTGTGGCGTACGGGCCCCGCCATGCTGCTTTACGGTCTCGCCGGCGTGGGGCTGGTGGTGGCCTATACCGGCTGGCTGACTCGCCGGCCCTGGCTCTGTCTGATGGCGCCGGGGGTCGGCTTTGGCCTGCTGATGGTGGCGGGCGGCTACCAAGCGCTGACCGGTACGCTGAGCGCAACGGCGGTGTCGGCGGCGCTGGTGCCCACGTCCATGGTGAGCGCGCTGCTGCTGCTCAACCAACTGCCCGATATCGAGGCCGATCGCCGGGTGGGGCGCGACCACCTGGCGATTCGCCTGGGGCCGCGGCGAGCGGCCCGGCTGGTGGCGCTGCTGATGGTTGCGGCCTTCGCTGTGGTGCCCCTGGCCTGGCAGCTCGGCGCGTTGCCCAGCACGGCCTGGCTGATGTGGCTGGCGCTGCCGCTGCTGGCCTGGCTGGTGCGCGGCCTGTGGCGGCTGCCGCCCGAGGTGGAACAGGGCGAGCTGGCGCCGCTGCTGCCGCTGATGGGGAGCAATGTGGCCGTGCTGCTGGGAAGCTTGACCTTGCTCAACCTGGGGCTCATTGCGGCGGCCTGAGCGGCGTTTGCGCCCTTGGCTGTATCGACACGGCCAGGCCTGCTGGGCAAGATGGCAGCATCCGTTTCCGTTACCCTCAGGACGCTTCAATGAGCACTTCCCCGTACGCCAACCTTCCCGACGCTCAAGGTTTCTTCGGCCGCTTTGGCGGGCAATTTATCCCGCCCGAGCTCAAGGCAGTGATGGACGAGATCCACGCTGCCTACGAAGAGATTCGCGTACGCGACGACTTCCAGCAGGAGCTGGCCGAGCTGTTTGCCGACTACGTCGGTCGCCCCAGCCCGATCTTCCACGCCCGGCGCCTTTCCGAAAAGCTCGGCGGTGCCCAGCTGTACCTCAAGCGCGAGGACCTCAACCACACCGGCGCGCACAAGATCAACCACTGCCTGGGCGAGGCGCTGCTGGCCAAGTTCATGGGCAAGACCAAGGTGATCGCCGAGACCGGTGCCGGCCAGCACGGCGTGGCGCTGGCCACCGCCTGCGCCCTGGTAGGCATTCCCTGCGAGATCCACATGGGCCAGGTGGACATCGAGAAGGAGCACCCCAACGTCACCAAGATGAAGATCCTCGGCTGCAAGCTGGTGGCGGTCACGCGTGGTACCGCCACGCTCAAGGATGCCGTGGACAGCGCCTTCGAGGAGTACCTGAAGGACCCGCAGAACTACATCTATGCCATCGGCTCGGTGGTGGGGCCGCACCCCTTCCCGAAGATGGTGCGCGACTTCCAGTCGATCATCGGCCGCGAAGCGCGCGAGCAGTTCCTGGCGCGCCACGGGCGGCTGCCCGACTACGTCACCGCCTGCGTCGGCGGTGGCTCCAACGCTATCGGTATGTTCACCGCCTTCCTCGATGACGACGCGGTTCGGCTGGTGGGTGTGGAGCCCGCCGGCGAGGGCCTCGATACCCAGCGCCACTCGGCCACCCTGACCCTGGGCAAGCCCGGCGAGATCCACGGCATGGCGTGCTACGTGCTGGAGGACGAGCAGGGCAATCCGCTGCCGGTGCACTCCATCGCTTCGGGGCTCGACTACCCGGGCGTGGGCCCGCAGCACAGCTACCTCAAGGAGCAGGGCCGGGTCGATTACGAGACTGCCACCGACGCCGAATGCCTCGACGCCTTCCTGACCCTGTCGCGGGTGGAGGGCATCATCCCGGCGCTGGAGAGCGCCCATGCGGTGGCCTGGGCCATGCGCGTGGCGCCCCGTCTGCCGAAGGACCACCATATCCTGATCAACCTGTCCGGCCGCGGCGACAAGGATGCCGACTACGTGGCGCAAAAGCTCGGACTCTGACAGGCTAGTAGGGGACGTACCTGCCCGAAATTGGCCTTCCACGGTTGAGTCGGGCAGGATAAATCCCAAGGTATTGGACGAGAACGCCCAATCCGTTCACTCGATGCTGGACATTCAACACAAGGAGACTGTGATGATGCCCGATACTTCCGAGGATCTTCGCCTGCCGGTGGCCTGTCCCTCATGCGGCAGCCACCTCTACCGCGTCAACCAGGTACGCAACCCCACCGATCAGGTCCACTGCGCGTCCTGCAAGCGCTATCTGTGCGACTACCACGAAGCCGTCGACATGCTCGAAAAAGTGCCCAAGGATGAGTCCGAGGCGTTGATCGAAGAGGTCGTGAACCGCCGCCATCACTGAGGCACGGTGCATGCCGCTATTTCTGGAGGTGCTATCGGCCCTGGCCATGACGGTATTGGCAGCCTTGACGCTGCTGGACCGGCATATGGTCAGGGCATGCGCCTGGTTTGTGTTCTTTGCGCTGAGCGTGGCGCTGACCTGGTGGCTCTCCGGTTTCATCTGGCTGGCGCTGCTGGAGCTGCTGCTGGGCGCCGCGCTGACCAGCCTGTTCCTGTTCCATTCACTGGGGATGCGGCTCGGCGAGATCACGCCAAGGGGGCGTCTCACGCGCTGGCGCGACCCGGTGCCGCTGACCTGGCGGCGCGGCCTGCTGCGGCTGATGCCTGCCCTGCTGGTAATGGCCATGCTGGGCATGGCGCTGGCGGCGCACCCCAACGAGAGCGGCACCGAGCCGCTGCGCCTCGGCGGGCTGGGGCTGGTCGGCCTGGGCCTGTGGGCCTTCGCGCTGCACCGCCACCTGCTGCGCCGGCTGCTGGCCTTCAATGTGATCGGCACCGGCATTTTCCTGATGCTGATGTCCCTGGTGCGTGACACCACCCCGGCGGCGGGCCATGGCCTGGTCATCACCGGGCTGGTGATTGCGCTGCTGGGTACTGCCCTTGGGTCATTGCTGATTCGCCGAATCAACGGACTCGAGGCGTTCAGCGCCGCGGCCTTCCATCCGCCAGGGCGGGGCGCCGAATGATCGAACGCCTGGGCCTGCATGTGCTTCCCCACGCCACTTCCACGGAGCTGCACTGGGTGCTGCTGGTGCTCGGCCTGCCGCTGCTGATGGGCGTGCTGGGCGCGCTGACCCGCCCGGTGCGCAGCTGGCCGGTGATCCTGGTCTGCCTGCTGCCGCTGGTGGCGCTGGCGCTGCTTTCGCGCCAGGTGCTCGACGAGGGCGCCCAGGCCTGGCTAATTGCGCTGGGCCCGCTGGAGCTGCACTGGCGGGCCAACGCCCTGACCCTGCTGCTGCTGCTGCTGACCCAGCTGCTGACGCTGACCAGTGCCGCCTACGCGCCGGCCTACCTGAGCGTGGAGATCGGCGCCCGCGTCGGCCAGGCATGGCTGTGGCCGCTGCAGGGCGCGCTGGCCAGCAGCCTGTCGCTGATCTGGCTGGCGGGAGACCTGCTTACGCTCTATATCGGCCTGGAGCTGATGGGGCTGGCGGCGGTCGGACTGATGCTGCTGCCCGGGCGGGTGGAAGCCCTGGCCGCCGGGATGCGCTACCTGCTGCTGGCGCTGGTCGGCTCGCTGGCGTTCCTGCTCGGCGTGGCGCTGCTGCTAGGCGCCTGGCAGCGCCTGGACCTGGCCGGGCTGGCATTGGCGGCCGAGCCCGGCCCGCTGCTGTGGGTCGCGGTGGCGCTGCTCAGCGCCGGGCTGCTGCTCAAGGCGGCGATCTTTCCCCTGCATGCCTGGCTGGCGCCGGTGCACGGCGCGGCCTGGACGCCGGTCAGCGCGCTGCATGCCGCGTTGGTGGTGAAGGGCTCCTTCTTCATCGCCCTGCAGCTGATCCTGGTGCTGGTGCCTGGCGCCAGCGTGGCCGGCTGGCTGCTCGGTGCCATGGGCAGCGCCGCCGTCGTCTGGGGCGGGCTGCTGGCGTGGCGGGCGGCCAAGCTGAAGGATGTGGTGGCCTGGTCCACGGTGTCGCAGCTCGGCTATCTCATGCTGGGGCTGGCGCTGATGGTCGGCACCTCGCCGTCGGTATCGGCCGCCGCCTGGGAGGGCACCTGGCTGCAGCTGGCGGCGCATAGCCTGGCCAAGGCGGGCATGTTCTTCGCCACCGGTAATCTGGTCTTCTCCACGCGCCAGTCCAGCGTGCGGGGGCTGGCCGGCGTCAGTCGAGGCATGCCGCTGTCGCTGCTCAGCTTCGGCATCGCTTCGATCAGCCTGATCGGGCTGCCGCCCAGCGGCGGCTTCACCGCCAAGTGGCTGCTGCTGCAGGCGGCGCTGGAGGGGGGATACTGGCTGTGGCTGACCGCCCTGGCGATGGGCACTCTGCTGGGCGCGGCCTACGTGTTTCGCATCCTGCGCTATTCGTTCGTCGAAGGCGGCGAACTTGGCGAGTTCCGCCGCGTACCCTGGAGCATGGAGATCCTGGCCCTGATGCTGGCGCTGGCCTCGCTGCTGCTGGGGCTGGTGGCGGAATGGCCGCTGTCGCTGCTGCGGGTTGCAGGAGGTGCGCCATGAGCCAGGCCTGGCTGCCGCTGGCCACGTTGGCCACATCGCTGTTGATGGTGCCGTTGATCTTCGCGCTGCCCGAGCGGGCCTGGCGCCTGCGCACCGTGCTCAACCTGACGGCGGCGCTGCTCAAGCTGGGGCTGGTGGCACTGATGGTGCTGGGGGTCTACCAAGGCGCGGAGTACCGCTTCAGCTTCACCGTGGTGCAGGGGGTTACCTTCCTGTTCCAGGTCGATGCGCTGGGCCTCATGTTCGCCGGCCTGTCGTCGCTGCTGTGGCTGGCCACCACCATCTTCGCCATCGGCTACCTGGAAGACTCGCCCAATCGCAAGCGCTTCTTCGGCTTCTTCAGCCTGTGCGTGGCCAGCACCATCGGCATTGCCCTGGCCGGCAACCTGTTTACCTTCCTGCTGTTCTACGAGCTGCTCACGCTGTCGACCTATCCGCTGGTGGTGCACCGCGGCCACCCCAAGGCGCTGGCGGCGGGCACAGTCTATTTGCGCTATACCCTGACCGGCGGGCTGCTGCTGCTGCTCGGCGTGGTGGCCCTGCATGCCCTGGTGGGTGACGTTGCCTTCGGTGAACGCGAGCGGCTGGCCGAGCTGGGGCCGGACGCCCACCTGATGCTCACCGTGGTGTTCGTGCTCATGCTGGTGGGGCTGGGGGTGAAGGCCGCGCTGGTGCCGCTGCACGGCTGGCTGCCGCGCGCCATGGTGGCGCCGGCGCCGGTCAGTGCGCTGCTGCACGCGGTAGCGGTGGTGAAGGCGGGCGCCTTCGGTATCGTGCGGCTGGTGTACGACGTCTACGGCATTTCGCTGACCTATGAGCTGGGCCTGCTCACCCTGCTCAGCGTGATCGCCACCGTGACCATCCTATATGGCTCGCTGCGTGCGCTGGCCCAGCAGGAGCTCAAGCCGCGGCTGGCCTTCTCCACCATTAGCCAGGTCTCCTACATCGTGCTCGGCATCAGCCTGTTCGGTCCCTTCGGCACCATTGCCGGGCTGATGCACCTGATGCACCAAGGCCTGATGAAGGTCACGCTGTTCTACTGCGCCGGCAACTATGCCGAGGAGCTCGGTATCCATCGTATCGATGAGCTCGACGGCGCGGGGCGGCGCATGCCGCTGACCAGCCTGGCGTTCACGGTGGGGGCACTGGGCATGATCGGCCTGCCGCCGGTGGCCGGCTTCGTCAGCAAGTGGTACCTCGGCATGGGCGCGGTGGAAGCGAACATGCCGTGGGTGATCGGCGTGCTGGTGGCCAGCAGCCTGCTCAATTCGGCCTACTTCCTGCCCATCCTGTACCGCCTGTGGTTCCGCCACGGGCCGGCGCACGGGCAGGGCGAATGGCCGGACGAGCGGCGCCGGGGGCGCTTCGAGACCAGCGGCTGGCTGCTGTGGCCCACCGTGGCCACCGCCGTGTTCAGCCTGATGGCAGGACTGTTCGCCGGGCTGCCGTTCAGCCCGCTCGACCTGGCCTCCTTCGTTGCCGCCGAGGAGTACCTGCCATGACGGGAACGCTGCTGTTGCTGCTGGCGCTGCTGTGGCCGCTGCTGCTGGCACTGCGCAACCCGCTGCGCCTGGCGCTGGAGCACGGGGCGCTGGCGCGGCCCGGCAAGCGCCCGCAGCTGCTGGATGCCTGGTGGGTGTCGGCGCCCGTGCCGGCGCTGCTGCTGGCGCTGTGGCCCGGCGATGCCTGGCTGGTGCTGAATGGCTGGCTGCTGGGTGGCGATTGGCAGCTCGACGGCACACGGCGCCCGTGGCTGCTGTTCAGTGCGCTGCTGTGGGCGCTGGCGGGGCTCTATGCACGCGGCTACCTGCAGCCAGAGCAGCAGGCGGCCGAGCAGGGCGATGCCGATGCTTTCCGCCGCCTGCTGGGTTTCGCGCTGCTGTGGCAGCTCACCCTGGCCGGCAACCTGCTGCTGCTGCTGGCCGAGGACATCCCGAGCTTCTACCTGGGCTTCGCCCTGATGACCTTCGCCGCCTACGGCCTGGTGGTGCATGCCGGCCACCGCGATGCCCACCTGGGCGGGCGCGCCTACCTGGTCATGGCGGTGCTCGGCGAGGGCATGATCCTTGGCGGCCTGCTGTGGTCGGCCGGCTCGGCCCAGGTGCTTACCCTCGGCGAGCTGCGGGTGGCCATCGCCGCGGCCGAGTACGGCCACTGGATGGCCACCATCCTGTGGCTCGGGTTCGGCGTGAAGGCCGGCGTGCTGGGGCTGCATGTCTGGCTGCCGCTGGCCCACCCGGTGGCGCCCACCCCGGCCAGCGCGGTGCTCTCGGGGGTGATGGTCAAGGCCGGCCTGGTGGGCTGGCTCAGCACCCTGCCGCTGGGCAACCCCGAGGCCGGGCTCGAACTGCTGGGCCGGGTAGTGATGGTGCTGGGGCTGCTTGGCGCGCTGGCGGCGGCGCTCTATGGAGTAACTCAGCGCCACCCCAAGGCCGTGCTGGCCTATTCCAGCGTCAGCCAGCTGGGCATGATGGCCACGCTGGTGGGGGTGGGCATGATGGCACCCAGCCTGTGGCCGGCGCTGCTGGTCGCGGTGGCGCTGTTCGCCACCCACCACGCCATGACCAAGGGCGCGCTGTTCCTCGGGGTGGGGATCAGCCAGCACCCTCCGCGGCTGCCGGTCTGGCTCGTCTGGCTGCTGCTGGCGTTGCCGGCGCTGTCGCTGACCGGCGCCTTCACCTCGGGCCTGGTCACCAAAGGCACCTTCAAGGAAGTGCTCTACGACGGCGGCTACGGCACGCTGGTGACCTGGCTGAGCGTGGCGGCGATTGGCACCACGCTGCTAATGGCGCGCACCCTGTGGCGGCAGTGGGACGAGCGCAGCGACGACTCGGTGCCCTGGTACGCCCCCATGTCGCTGGCCTGGCTGGGCAGCGTGGCCGCCGCGCTGAGCGTGCCGCTGTGGGTGCCGCTGGCCGGCGGCGTGCTGCACTGGCCGCCACTCGCCGAATGGCCAAGCCTACTGTGGCCGCCGCTGCTGGGCCTGGTGCTGGCGGGGCTGGCAATGGCGGTGCTGGCACGCTCCCGGCACGAGTGGCGTGCCCTGTCGCGCCTGCTGCCGGGCGACCTGTGGTGGCTGTATGCCCGTCTGGCCCGCGGGCTGGCCGCTCGGCTGCGCCGCTTCAACGATGCCGGCGAGCGGCGCGGTGCCCGGGTGCGCGAGTATCTATCGGGGTGGGAGCAGCGTGCGGTGCACTTCGCCACCGGCCTGGTGGCCTATGAGCGCAGCTTCCGCCGCTTGGCGGTGCCGCTGCTGGTCGCGGTGGCGGTAGCGCTGCTGCTGGGGCTATGGCTGGGCTGACCCGATGACCTGGGCGCCCAGCCAGGGGTGGCGAAAGCGGGGCGGGCCCCGCTACATCAGCTCCTCGCCGGCCAGCGCCAGGCGCGAGCGTTCGACGCTGCGCAGCGTGACGTGCCCGGCATGGGGCCAGTTGCTGAAGCGCTGCACCACCGCCGCCATGCCGCAGGTGTTGGCGGTGAGGTAGGGCGTGTCAATCTGGCCGACGTTGCCCAGGCAGACGATCTTGGTGTTGCGCCCGGCGCGGGTGAGCAGGGTCTTGAGCTGCTTGGGGGTGAAGTTCTGGGCCTCGTCGATGATCAGGAAGGTGTCGTTCAGGGTGCGCCCGCGCATGAAGCCGGGGGCGCGGATCTGCACGCGTGAGCCGATCAGGCTGCGCGTGGCGTCCTGGCTCCAGCTGGTGCTGCCGTCGCCCTCGTCGCGCAGCAGGTTGTCCATGTTGTCGTGGAAGGCGCCCATCCAGGGCGACATCTTCTCCTCTTCGGTGCCGGGCAGGAAGCCGATGTCCTCGCTCATGGAGATCGGCGCACGGGTGAAGACGATGCGCTCGAAGCGCTTGACGTCCAGGGTCTGCTGGAAGGCCGCAGCCAGGGTCATGAAGGTCTTGCCGGTACCGGCGCTGCCGGCAATGGTGACCAGGTCGATCTCGTCGTCCATCAGCAGGTTCAGGGCGAAGTTCTGCCGGCTGTCATGGGCGTGGACGCCCCATACGCCCTCCTTGTGGCGGTAGTTGGTCAGCAGCTGCAGCCGCGCATGGCCGGGGCTCAGTTCGCGCACGATGGCCTCGAAGCTGGCGCCGTTCTCGCTGTCGGACACCAGCATGCCGAGGTGCCAGTCGCCGGGCATGCGCCCTTCCAGCCGGTAGAAGGTGTGGCGGTCGACCCGTTCCACCGATACCTCTGCGTCGAGCTGACTCCAGGGTCCGCTGCCGCCGGTCTCGGCGCCGGGGAAGATGCGTACGCCCTCGAGCATGACATCGCTGTCGCTGAAGGCGCGGTCGGTCAGGTAGTCCTCCACCGGCATGCGCAGGGCGGCCGCCTTGACCCGCAGGTTGATGTCTTTGGTGACAAGCACCACCGACGCGTCGGGGCGTTCGTCGCGCAGGCGGAAGGTTTCGGCCAGGATGCGGTTGTCGGGGCTCTCCTCGAGTTGCTCCAGGGATTTCAGTTCGGGGTAGCAGAGAAAGCGCAGGTGGCCCAGGGTCTGACCGCCGGCACGCGGAATCGGTATGCCTCGCTGTATCTCGTCGAAGGTGACCTGGCTGGTGAAGTCGGAAAGGGTACGGCTGACCTGGCGGGCGGTGCGGGCGATTTCGCGCAGGCCATTCTTGAGTTTGTCGAGTTCCTCGAGGACGGTCATCGGGATGACCACCTCGTGCTCCTCGAACTGGTAGAGGGCAGCGGGGTCGTGAAGCAGGACGTTGGTGTCCAGCACGTAGAGCCGCTTGGCTTTCTTGTCGAGTCGTACCATCGGGCAACACTCCTAGTAGACGGCACCCATGACACTGGCCTACGAATCATTCCGTTGCGTGACAGTTCGTAGCACTGGAGGCCAATGCCCCTGCAGACTGCTTTTTCCTCCCCGGGTTGGCTGCGGTTAGTTCTAGCATGGTGCCTAGCGGCGCCCTGCGCCATCGTTTCGCTTCAACGCCGACAGCGAAGCGTTGAACGGGGCGGGGCGAGGCGCGCTGCTCCTCGCCCCTGATCGACGTAACCAGCCGTTGTCGCCGTCGGTGGTCAAGGCGTCTCGCTCAAGGCCTTCGGGTCACCAGCCAGTGGGTGATGCCCAGGGCCAGTACCACGGCGGCAATCGCCATGATCTCCATGGCGGTGACGTAGTCGGTATCCATGATGATCACCTTGCGCGCAATCGCCATCAGCGCGGTCGCGATAACCAACTGGATCGGCAGCATGTTGGTGCCGAGGTAGAGGCGGATGTTGATGAAAATCTCGATGGCGATCAGCACCACCATGAAGGCGCTGAAGATGGCGAAGATATCGCTCACTTCGAACAGCATGAACGGCGGCGTCATCAGCCGGGTGTAGAGCATGTAGACCACGTCGATCACGCCCCAGATGATCACCACCACCATCAGGATCGAGAGCACCTTCACGGCAAGGCGGATGATCCGGTGCAGCTGGCGGATCAACGGGTCTTCATGCTCCTGAGGCAGTTCGTCATGATAGAGGCGATGGTTCAACAAGCGCTTGGGGTCTTCTTTGCGAGACTCTTCCATTGTGCCCACCCTTAAGGCTGCGTCAGGCCTTGTTGCCTCGCCGTTGGATCGCGTTAAGCCCTGAAAAGTTTGATGAGTAGGCGCAAATGTAGGCTGCAGCCCCGCCGCCCGAGCCTTGGCGTAGGTTTGCAATACGCTAGGCAAAGGCTATCCCATGCCCGGTTGGTTGCCTTAAGCGAGGGGCCGCTAAAGTGAGCGGTAGAACTCGGCATCTCTCGTCAAAATTGTTAGCATAGTAATCTTTTTTGGCGCGGACCTTAGCCCGGCCTTGTCGCTGCTGCGTTACAGGCCGGTAACGATGCCTGGAGGCACATGAAACTACTGCAAGGGTTTCTCTGGCTGCTCGGCTTTCAGCTGCTCGGCCACCTGCTCGTCGAGCTGCTGGCGCTTCCCGTTTCCCACGCCATGGCCGGGCTGCTGCTGCTGCTGGCCTGGCTGCTGGCGCGGCGGCGGCTGAACGAGCCCGTGGCCACGGCCAGCCAGGCGCTGATACCGCTGCTGGCCATGCTGGTGATGCCGGGAGTGGTAGGGGTGTTCTTTGTCATCGATGAATTTGCCGGCCACTGGACCGCCGTGATGGTGGCACTGGTATTGGGCACCTTCCTCAGCGTGCTGACTACCCTGTGGCTGATGCGCCGCTTCATTCCCGGCGAAATCCCGCCGACCGACAGGCAGGGCCAGGCATGAGCGCGCTGCACGCTTCGCTGCTCGACACCCCTATCCTGGCCGTGGCGCTGACCCTGGCCGCCTATCTGGGCGGTGTGGCCCTGTTCGAACGGCTCGGTCGGCCGAGCTGGTGCCCTGCGGTATTGATCGGTGCGCTGTTCACCGCCGCCGGCCTGTGGCTGCTGGGCTATGAATTCGCCGACTACCAGCGTAACGTGGCCTGGCTGACCCTGCTGCTGGGCCCCGCCACCGTGGCGCTGGCCGTACCGCTCTACCAGCAGCGCCAGCACATCTTTGAGCTGTGGAAACCCATCCTGTGCTGCCTGCCGCTGGCCGCCGCCCTGGCCGCGCTCTATGCCGTGCTGATCGCCTGGCTGCTCGGCGCGCCGCCCGCGGTGCTCGCCTCGCTGGTGCCCAAGTCGGTCACAGCGCCCATCGCCATGGGCATCCTGGAGCAGATCGGCGGCTCGCTCTCGCTGATGCTCGGCGGCCTGCTGATCACCGGGGTAATGTCGACCATCTTCGTCTCGCTGCTGGCCCGCCCGCTCAAGATCACCGACCCGCGCATCCTCGGCTTCGCTTTGGGCGTGAACGGCCACGCCATCGGCATTGTGCGTGCCTTCGAACTCGGCCCCACCGCCGGTGCCTTCGCCTCGCTCGGCATGAGCCTGACGGGCGTCTTCACCGCGCTGTTCCTGCCGCTGGTGTGGCGGCTATTCCTCGGTTGAGCAGGGGGTACCACTGGAGCGCTTCAAGTATGCGCTGATCAAAGAACCCCCTAGCGTCTCGGAAGCGAAGACCTTGAGACGTCACGCGCAAGAAACATGCTAAATCAATAATTTCTTCGTTCTCATGCCAGGCTCTGCCACTCTGAGTTTATGGGTCGCTCACCATGGATCGGTGAGACTATCCTTGGGCTGGGGATCGGGCTTGGTTCATTGTGTAAAGAAATAAGGTTATTTACGAAGGGTGCGCCTACGTGCTGCGGTGGAAATTTTGATCGAATGGTTTTCTTTTGGCCGAAGGAGGAGCGTTAGACTAAGCTAAACAATAGCGTTTGCCTGCTCTGGATCCTCGGCATGGTAGTTGCAGTTTATGCTACCGAATAGCACTCTTTTATTTAAATAGTTGGGAGTAAGGAAAAAATGGAAAATGCATTAGGGGTTTAATGAAAGTCTCAATATTCCATATATTGGGTGATTAAATATGTTTGAAATTTTTACTGATGGGCAGCCCGAAAATTCTCTCATCTACCTTTTGTTAGCCTCTATTATTGGCGGGGTAATAGGTGCTTCCCTGAAGCTTGTATTTGAAGTTGTGCTGGGGGGAAAAATTGCGCATCAGCGCCACGTAGAGAATTCACTTCAACAATACAAGGTTCCGTTAGTCTCTGCATCTGAGGCTCTCGCGGCTCGTATTGGAAATCTTTTGTCACCACAAGGTAAAAATTGGTTCCAAACTTCCGATTACTACTATTTAAGCACTTTGTATATATTTTGTTCGTATTTTGGATGGGTTGAGATCATGAATAATAAGATCCTCCAGTTGCGGATTTCCGATACGAAAAGATCGCGTGAGATGTTTAGGGCGTTTATACTTGTTGAGAAAGCCCTGAATAACAACATTTATTTTCGCTGTGGTAATTATCGAAAAAACAACCTGGGCACTGGGGAACTTCCCAAGTTAATATGCAAGGCGTTAGGGGAGTTGATTGTTGTTGAGAATAGTCAGGGGGAAAAAGAATGTTTAGGATTCGCAGAATTTTGCGAAAAAGTAGAGAATGATAAGGGGCTTGTTAGATGGCTGATTTATTTGGAGGATTTTATAAGTTCTGCCAATGATGAATTCGGTAATGCTCGTTGGGATAGGTTGCATTTAGTAGAGCTTGCTTTGTTGGTTCTTTCCAATGTCCTTGATCCAAAAAACCTGCATAGCTCTAAATTGCCTAGAGCGAAAGCTAAGGCAATTTTATCTGGCGTTAAGGAGCCATATGCACGCGAAGTATTTGTTGCTGATACGGTAAAATGGTGCCTGCCTATTCACGTAGAGCCTGCATTTTCCACTTTCAAGAGAAAGTTTAGGCGAGTTGTGGGAATGTCGCCAGAGCTTGGCTGTTTCAAGCGTTATTATGAATACCCAAAGAGTGGGGTTGAATATGTCTTCGAGCCTAAGAACAGGCAGCTTGAATCTGAGAAAGGGAGGTCGAAATTTTATCAACAAATTAGGCAGCATTTTAAAAAAGAGATTAATAATATCCCATTTGGAGTCAGGGTTAATCTCGTTGTGAGGTTTTTCGAGGATAAAATTCCGGATGATGCGCTGGAAAGAATTCCTAAAAATATCGCTAATGCAAGTAGAAAGTTCACTCTTCCTGAATGGGTTTCACTGACCAAAATACATTCTGCTAATTTATAGGGTTTTAGTTGATTTTTTACTTCAGCGTAGCTGGTTTTCGCTTGCGATGTGAAACGTCCCTCTACGTCAGTCTTAATCAGACATTGCTAAACCTCCAATAATCCTAAAAGAAGCCAAAATTTGGCAAGCATAACTAATCTCGTCTGTCTCCTCTGCGGCCCACACCGGGGCCGCAGCTGGCTCACCAAGTTCTCCAACTACAGCGCCTCCTCCAGCAGCAGCGCGATCCGCCTGTGATGCAGGGCATCGGCGGTAGCATCGTAGGAGGGTGCATCCTTGGCGGTGAAACCGTGGGCGGCACCCTGGTAGAGCTCGGTGGTGAAGTGCACGCCGGCGGCGGCCAGCGCTTCGTCCATGCGGGCGATCTGCTCGGGGGGCAGCAGATCGTCCTTGTCGGCGTGGCCGAGGTAGACCCGCCCAGCGATGCGGTCCACTACCTGCACGACGCTGTTCGCGTCGCCGGCTACCGCCAGGTTGGCAGAATGGAAACCCGCCGCGGCGGCGATGCGCTCGGGGTGTTCGGCCGCCATGCGCAGCGCGAAGGCCCCGGTCATGCAGTAGCCGACCACACCGATCTTCCCTTCGGCAAACTCCGCCTCCTTGTCGATGCAATCGAGCAGAGCGGTGAAGTCGCGTGACTGTGCCACGGGGGTGAGCAGGCCGGCATAGCCGAACAGCACCTGGCGCACGTCCGGGTCGCGGAACGACCTGCCTTCCGGCACCACGCGGCCGCGTGCGCTGCGGTAATAGATGTTGGGCATCAGCACGGCGTAGCCATTGTCGGCCACGTGCTGGGCCTTCTCGTGGTAGCAGGGGCGCAGGCCACCGATATCGGTGAAGAGCACCACCGCAGGAAGCGGGCCGTCGGCGTTGGCGGGCGTGAAGATATGGGCATCGATGGCGCCGTCGGTACTGGCGATTTCGATAGCACGAGACATGGCGGGCTCCGGTTGTCGATGGCGAGTGCTGCTCAGCATAGCGGCAACGCATCCAGCCTGCTTCTATCGCGTCAGCCAGCTTACAAGGTGCCGAAGCCGCTTTTGGCCGGGCGCCCCCCCTGGCCTATGCTCACAAGATATCGGGATCGTGGTTGGATGTCCGTGTATACGAAGAGCGCATAGGGAGTCCATCGATATGAACGTCGGGGAGCTCACAGCCTTTATTGCTGAGCATTGGGCGACGATCGTGGCCACGGTCGTGGTGGTAGCGCCAATATTATGGGTGATGCTTCACTTCTTGTTCAGGCATCGAATCGAGCTGTTCAAGGCGCAGGAAGAGGCGCTGAAGCAACAGAATGACTCTCTCAAGCAAGAGAATAACGCGCTTCGCCAGCAGTTAGACGCCATGAGATCGCAGCATCAGCAAGCACCTGTGCCCGCCCGGGCAAGCGCAAACCACGACACCGCTGAGCTGATCGGCGAGTGGACGAGGCTGATTTATGAGGTCAAGTCGCGGTACCAAACTGCGATGCAGAATCAGCTGCCTTGGCCGGGAGACTCGCTGCCGCTGGTGGAACGCGAAAACGCGCTCTATTCGAAGATACTGAGCCGGCTCGACCGTAGCGAACTCGCCCAGGACAGGCTGGCCAGCGAGCTTTCATCATTCAGGGAAATGGACGACACCAGCAGCTGGTACAAGCGAAGGGAGAGCCTGATGAGCTCCTTGGGCTATGCGCTGCGCAGCGACACTAGCCGCTGACGCTTGCCGGTGCAGTATTGAACGCTACACCGTTGTGCGGTGGCTGGGAGGGAGGCGTGACCTTGTATTGTCCAGTAGCCATGGGAGTAGGAGAGCTCGGTTCCTTATTTTGAAAGAGGAAAATCGCAACGACTTTTGTATGATATTTCTTACTACAAGTAAGCCACTCGCCACACGACTACGACCAAGATCAAAATCCAAGCTTGTTACGTGGCTTTACACGAAGGATGGGGTTAGGTTTGCCTAATCAGGCAGAAGCCAAGGCTTCATGCACTAACCTTTCCGCGAGACGAGATCTTGGATTACTCCCTCTTCCTTGAAGTCGCCAGGCCGCTGTGGTGGGTGCTGCCCCTCCTGGTGATACTCGGCATTCTCAGGTCTCGTTCGGTCAAGGGCATGTTCGGCGAAGCCTTCGTCAAGCTGATCGCCAAGGTGCGGCTACCGGCAGAGGCGTACCGCGGCGTTCACAACGTCACGCTGCCCACGCCCGACGGCACCACCCAGATCGACCACGTGCTGGTCTCCCGCTATGGCATCTTCGTCATCGAAACCAAGCACATGGCGGGCTGGATCTTCGGCAGCGAACGCCAGGCCCAATGGACCCAGAAGCTCTACCGCAAGAGCTTCAAGTTCCAGAACCCGCTGCGTCAGAACTACAAGCACGTGAAGGCGCTGGAAGCCCTGCTCGACGTGCCGGCAGATACCATCCATTCGCTGGTGGTCTTCTCCGGCAGCGCCGTATTCAAGACCCGCATACCCGACAACGTCACCATCGGCGGCGGCTACGTGCGCTACATCAAGTCGTTCCGCGAGCCCGTGCTGACGCAAGCCCAGGTAGAGCAAGTGCTGGAAAAGATCACCACCGGCCGCCTGGCGCCCGCGCGACAAACGCACCGCCAGCATGTGAAACAGCTCCAGGCCCGCTTCGAATCCAGCTCCGACAGAACCTGCCTCAAGTGCGGCAGCGCCATGGTGCTGCGCACATCGAAACGGGGAGCAAACGCCGGCAACCGATTCTGGGGCTGCTCGTCCTATCCCAAGTGCCGAGAGGTGCAGGATGTGGCGTAGGGCGGGGTATCAGACTCAAGATGCCACGGCACGTGTCGATGGTTTATTTGGAAAGACTAATCTACAACAGTGCTTTGAATCGGAGTTCAGCATCGTCCGATAGAGGCATGCGGCGGCCTGATAACGCCAAGAGGGGAGGCCGAAGAGCGGCATTCCCGGGCGGTAGCGTGCTTGAATGCCTGGCGTCCTCCTATACCAAAGGGCTGCGTACGCCAGCAAAGCCCTTGCCCAGTACATGCGTATAGATTTGAGTGGTTTCCAGGCACTTGTGTCCCAGCAATTCCTGAACGGTGCGGATATCGGTTCCCTGGCTCAGCAGGTGGGTGGCGAAGCTGTGCCGCAAAGTATGGCAGGAGCCGGGGCGTGGTAGCGATGCGGCTCGCATGGCGTGCCTGACCGCTCTTTGCACTGCCGATGGGTGAATATGGTGGAGAACCACCTTGCCATCCATATCGCAGCAAGGCCGGGTGGCAGGGAAAAGCCAATGTCCCCATCAGATACATGGAGCCGGAAAGGTGGCCCAGTACGCGCATCACTTCTTCGTGGGATAGCACTACTGGTAGCCGGCGAGGTCGCTTGGCGCGTGAGAATTCACCGGTCTCTCCCAAGGACTGCTCGAGAACATGGTGATAGAGAAAGACGATAGCATTCAGCGCCTGGTTCTGAGTGGCAGCTGCACCTGGCGCTCCACCGTAAGATGCTCCAGGAAAGCACGCACCTCGGAACCGCCCATGCTGGCAGGTTGGCGCACGCCATGGAAGCGAATGAAATAGCGAATCCAGTAGCAGTAGGTTTTCTCGGTACGCGGGCTGTAGCGCTTCACCCGCATGATGGCCTTCACACGGTCTATCAGCTTTGGCGGTCTGGTCTGCGTATCCATACGGCAGCTCCCTCTTAATATGGATATGCATACAGTATTATTGGTTCCGGCAAAACGCGCAAGCGCGCGAATTCTGGATAGGTGGCCGAGCTATATTTAGGTCTAAAAAATCAATGAGTTGGAAGAAATGAAGCGCGTCAGATAATATTGTTAAAAGCGCAGAGGTGTTCATCCAATATCAGGACTCGCAGTCCAATCACTGTTAGCAACAAAAAATTGGAGAAGATATGGGATATTTGGAGCCCTTGTATTTGAATGAGAAAATGGTTTTGAATGCTGCCGCATACTTGTTTAAAGGCGTTGGCTCAGAATCCGAGGAGAAAGTTTCTTCTTCAGCAAATAGTCAGGCCAATGTAAAAATAGGCATTTCTTTCTTGCAGGGCTTGCTTGGAAAAGCGGAGTTAGGCGTTGAAGGGAAAAGTGCAAGCGCTAACGAAGTTACAACTATAAAGCGATATACGCTGGGCGGCTTGCATATGACTGTCGTTGATGAACTAGAAGAGAGAAAGGATATAAAAGACTTCCCAAGTGCTGATATGAAAAAAGGCCAATACATTAAAACAAATGCCATATTGCAACCGGTTGACATTTTTCAGCTTGTAGAGACACTCCAAACATCGGCACCCCTGATTGTTCAAGGCTTAAAAAACTTTGGCGTTAAAATTGGTATTCAGAAGAAGTCTCTTGATGAGTTTCTTAAATATGAAAAGCCGCTCGTTCAATTAATTGATGCAATAGAACAAGATTACTTAAAGTCCAAGCAACTTGAAATGCTTTTGTGCAATCCTGAAACCGGAATCCCATTTGGGGTTGTCGACTTAGATGTTACTGACTATGACCCGAAAGAAATTAAGGCCAAGCTTACTGATGGTGAGTTTGCTGTCATTGGGAAATTAACAAAGCGCATTGGTGATGGAGAGACTTTGAGCTTAGTTTAAAGAACATTTTTGTCATATGTTATGGGTGTTTTAGATACGCTAATGGCAGTGACTAATGACATAAATGGCTTAAATAACTATAGAGCTTCGATAGATTTGGCAAAGCCATTTGTCGAGAATTTTTGTCGTCTTTCGATAAATGGGCCTGCTTATAGAATGACAGCAATGTCGGTATGTGCATAATTGCTAACAATCGCAGTCACTGGGACAAAATTTCCGCTGCGCTTCAATTTTGCCCGTGCTGTGGGCGTTATGTTTTCAAGGAGGTCAAATGCCAGTACCTGACTTAGTAATTGAAGAAATTAGAAATGCTGCAAAAGAAGCGTGGCCTGAAGACAAGGAAATGTAAACCTATACAGTCAAGGAAGAGCTTGATGCGTACAGAAATTTCGTGGCTCTAGACTATTCAGGTGTTTCTGATGAAGAAAAAGAGTCCTTAATCCAAGAAGCGAAGAAAAATTTCGACAGCTGGCAAGAGCGTGTTTCTTCCATTCAAGACGAATTAGAAGCAATCATAGAATTAAAAGAGCTTTCAAGCGGCAATCAAGCAAACGAGTTATATAGCCAATGGCTGCTTGAGGCTCAATCAGAAAATGAAAACTATTTTCGGGGGCAGCTTGAATATGTACAGAACAAAATCTCAAAATATGAGGCGATCCAACGTACTCGAGCAGAAATTGATCCGCTGAAAAACATTTTGATTGATATCGAGAACATCATAGGCAGCGAATGTTATAACCGTAATATTTAAAATTACGGAAGTTGGGGAGAATTAGAAAGTGAAGGTCGCTCATTTCGTTACCCAGTAAAATTTTACGATGGTGAAAATGAATATAAACGGAGAGCTGTGCCCACAGACATACCCGCCGAACAGTTAATCAGTGGATACTACCCATTTGGTGATAATGAATTAAATATATATAGGGCGCTACATAAAGTTCTTAAATATCTAGAGGCTGAGCATGGGTTTAAACTACCAAAAACATAACAAGCGCATGTTGTCGGACTGGTTTTCCGCTGCGCTCCAAACCAGCCGCAAATGCGGACGTTAGCTGGCACACATTGAGCTGCACAGGAGGCCGCCGCTAGTTTGCAAATGAGGCTTGCAATTCCTGGCTGAAATGAATACTATAAGTAGCATTTGGCTCATGGGAAAAACATGTCTACTGCTGAGCAAGCCGTTTCGGTATCACGCTACTCTTCCGTCACGGAGGACAAGTCTGCTGGTGCCACCTATACCCCGAAATTGCTGGCGGATTTTGTAGCCAAGCAGATCGTCCAGGGTGTCGGGAAATTTTCCGGCAAGGGGACCCTTCGAATTCTTGATCCGGCCGTAGGGCATGGAGAGCTACTTGTAAGCTTGTTGGAACAATTGCCGTCCCAAAGAGCTTTAAAGCTCGAAGTTTATGGCTTTGAGACAGACCTAAACGCGCTCAATATCGCATCCGAGCGACTTCAGAATAAATTTCCCTTAGTATCATTTCATTTTGAATCAGTTAGCTTTCTGGATTTTGTGCTCGAGAATTTTGGGATTCACGACTATGGGGATCTTTTTGGCCCTTCTGTTCCTGAGGCCTATGATCTTATTATTGCCAATCCACCGTATGTCCGCACTCAAATCTTGGGGGCAAAGCAGGCAAAGCTTCTAGCAAGTCAGTTCGGTCTTTCTGGTCGTTTAGATTTGTACTACGCCTTTATTCTTGGCATGTCACGAGTTTTGAAACCAAAGGGTATTGCTGGACTTATTGTTTCTAACCGCTTTATGACCACAAAGTCAGGCGCCTCTATCCGCCAGGCTATTTTCGACCGTTTCAATATTCGGCACGCTTGGGATTTTGGTGATACCAAACTATTTGAAGCGGCTGTGCTTCCTGCGGTTCTTCTCGTAGAAGGGAAGAACGGCCATAGTGACATTAGGCCTGAGTTTTCTACGATCTACGAGACCAAAAATCAGGAAACTGATGTGGCCTCAAATCCAATCGAAGCGCTTTCCAAAGAAGGTGTTATTAAGGTCAATGATGGGCGGCGTTTTCATGTTCAACACGGAAAACTCCATACCAATGATACCCCGGATGGGGTTTGGCGCGTTGCTACAGAAGCTGTTGATTCATGGTTAAAGAAAGTAGATTCTTATACTTGGGGGACCTTCCGCGATATTGGAAAGATTCGTGTTGGGGTGAAAACCTGCGCAGATAAAGTGTTCATCCGAAAAGACTGGGAGAACTTGTCTTTAGGGGATCGCCCCGAGCTGCTCAAACCCCTGATCACTCATCATATAGCGCACCGTTTCAAGCCTCGCGAACTCGCCCAGAAAACGGAAATTCTTTACCCTCATGAAATCGCGCAGGGGCGTCGGCGCGCGGTAAATCTAGATAATTATCCGCAAAGCCAAGCCTACCTTGAACAGTACCGAGACACCCTAGAAGGGCGCAAGTACGTGATTGAATCTGGGAGGGAATGGTACGAAATTTGGGTTCCCCAAGACCCTGGTTCCTGGGATCAACCTAAGCTTGTCTTCCGAGATATTGCCGAGGAACCTACCTTCTGGATTGACTTGAGTGGCTCGGTTGTTAATGGCGATTGTTACTGGCTTATATGTGAAAAAATAGATCAGACAGATCTCTTGTGGCTGGCTTGTGCTGTCGGCAACTCCACGTTTATTGAAAAATTTTACGACCTTAGCTTTAACAATAAACTTTATGCAGGTCGCCGCCGCTTCATTACTCAATATGTTGAAAAATTTCCTATTCCAGATCCATATAGCCATCTCGGACAAAAAATTATAAATCTGGCGAAGCAGGTATATGATTGCAGCCCATCGCCAGAAGCTGAGCAGCTAGCAGAAAAGTTGGACGCCTTGGTATGGAGCGCCCTTACAGATGATAAAGAAGGTTGACGTGGAATTTTATTTCCAGTTGATCGAGGAGTAGCATTCCTAATCGTCAAAAAATCCAGCAGGGAGAGGTATCTGAAGTTTTTTGTTAAGCACCTTTCCTTGGAATTGTGGAAAGCGGGTGAAAAAGTCTTCGCCAGTAGTCAGGAACAACTTTGTTAATGTGACGTCTTGGCCGTTCGTGAACGCATAAAATAGGGCATAACGCACATCACAATGTCGGATTTGTCTTCCCTCGATCATTGGTACATCCAAAGCTTCAGTGCTATTCGGACAGACTAGACCAAGGTCAATGGTCGGTGAAGTTTGCAGTTTAACTTCTAAAAGCTGATGGCGAACGTCCGGGAACTGCCCATCATCCCGATAGTCTGCGTACCCTAAGCTTTGACAAACAAGTCGGTGGAGTGCTGCTCCTCGATTGCGCTCTTGGTCATAGCCACTATCAGCAAAGCTTTTTCCAACCAGTGATTCTAGCCGATCGAATATTTCCCCAATAGGCAGCAGCTGATCCGCCTGGGGCTGATTGACCGGGCTAGCTACGGCGGCTAGATCCAATGTCGGTCGAACAAATCGGCGAAGGAGTTCTGTGTCCTTGTTGCTAATGAGTTCCAGCTCGGCCTCTCCGGGGTTTAGCCTAGCTTGGTATTTTTGTGTCAAAGTTCCAGTGGTATCCAGCATGGCCAGCGTATCACCCGTCACAACTTTTACCTTGACGACAATATCTTCGTCATTTAAACGAATGATTACATAGCGCCGCGAAGGCGCAAGCTCTTCGTTCCAAACCTGAAGGTTGTTCGATTTCTGAACATACGTGTCGAAGAACTGACCTTGAAATCTTGGCTGCGTCTTTTTAAAGCTGGCGGGGACAGGATATCCAAGAGCTCGACAAACATGTTCTTTCACTACTTTTGAACGTGTTCTAAGAGGTAGGCCAGTAAGGGAAAGTCCCTGCATTTCGGTGTTGAGTAAATGCTCCAGCTCTGGTGTTGGAATCCAAAGATCAGGATCACCAATTTCAATGGCATCATAAATCGTTAAGCCGCTCTCTTTTATCATGGTAGCGTAATGATTCGGCTCAAGAGAGTCATACTTCATCGTTTATATCTCGCTTACTTAATAGCTCTATGATGCTGACGTCGAGGGCTAAGGCCAGGGTTTCCAGAGTGCTCAGGGTTACATTCCTCTCGCCTCTTTCCACTGAGCCGATGTATGTTCGGTGTAACCCACAGCGCTCGGCTAGCTCCTCTTGCGAAAGCCTCTTGGCGTGTCGAAAGCCACGGACATTTGCTGCAAGCATCCGCATCAAAGCGTCACTGGGTTTTCTCAAGCCGCCCTGTTTCATATTAATTTCAACCACTTATCGGAACATGCTACTTTTACGTTAAAGATGATTATGAGTCGACCGACTATGAGTAGCGTTTTTATCGATGGCCAAGTGGAGAGTGAGTGGGGAGAGACAAGCCAGCTAACAAAAGCGTCAACGCGGACCAGCTTTTCCGCTGGCGCTCCAAAGCCGGCCGGTTACGCTAAGCGTTAACCACCACCCCCTGTCGATTTCGACCAGCTCCGTTCGACGTTAGATTGCCACTCACAGCAATCACCCAGAGAAGAGAGCCGATCATGAAACACATGGCAAAGAACACGATCTGCCTTTGGTACGATGGCGGAGCTGAGGAAGCTGCACGGTTTTATGCCGAGACCTTCCCCGACTCATCGCTCGACGCGGTGCACCGGGCCCCTGGGGATTTTCCCTCGGGCAAGGAGGGGAGCGTGTTGACGGTCGAGTTCACCGTGTTGGGCGTTGCGTGCCTCGGGCTGAACGGCGGACCTATGTTCAAGCACAGCGAGGCGTTCTCGTTTCAGGTGGCGACCGAAGACCAGGAGGAGACGGATCGCTACTGGAGCGCCATCGTCGGCAATAGCGGCGAGGAGAGCCAGTGCGGGTGGTGCAAGGACAAGTGGGGCATCTCCTGGCAGATTACCCCGGTAGCGCTGACGAAGGCGTTCACCAGCCCGGACCGTGCTGCTGCCAAGCGGGCGTTCGACGCCATGATGACGATGCGGAAAATCGACATCGCACAGATCGAGGCTGCGTTTCGCGGTTGACGCGGTTGAGATGAGAACGGGCTTACCTAAAGCCGCCGACGCTTCCCCAGCGTCGGCGGCTTTTTCGTTTCTAAGGGCTGCAACCTCACGCCTCGATCCACACCTCATCGCCCTTAAAGCTCACCTTCCAGGTGCGCAGGATGACGCTTTCGTCTTCCAGGCACTGGCCGTCTTCCAGGCGGAAGTGCTGCTTGTAGATCGGCGAGGCGACCACGGGCTGCCCCTTGAGGTCGCCGACGATGCCGCGGGCGATGACGTTGGCGCCGGAGAAGGGGTCGTGGTGGTCGAGGGCGTAGAGTTCCTGGTCGTGACCTGGCAGGTAGAAGATGGCTACCTGGGCCGGGCCTTCGGCGGTTTCCACCCAGGCGGCAATGCCGGAGTAGGGCACCAGGTCGGCGTGGGTGCAGAGGGTTTGCCAGGTCTGGGTCATGGTCTTGGCCGCAGTTGCTGTGCTCATTTCGAATCCTTTTGATCTTTTATGCCAGTAGCGGTCAGGGAAGGGCGGCGCGCTGGGCGCCGCCACTCTCCTTAGGCTGGCCTAAGCTGGCCGCGCTCGGTGGTGTAGATGATGTCCGGGTCCGGGCGCGCGTCGTTGACGAAGCTGCGGAAGCGCTTGAGCTTCTCCGGGTCGCTGATGGCGTTGGCCCATTCGCACTCGTAGGTGTCGACGACGGCTTGCATCTGCCGCTCCAGCTCTTCGCCGATGCCGAGGCTGTCCTCGAGAATCACCTGCTTGAGGTAGTCCAGGCCGCCTTCCAGGTTCTCGCGCCACACCGAGGTGCGCTGCAGGCGGTCGGCGGTGCGGATGTAGAACATCAGGAAGCGATCGATGTAGCGGAACAGCTCCTCGTCGCTGAGGTCGGTGGCGAACAGTTCGGCGTGGCGGGGGCGCATGCCGCCGTTACCGCACACGTACAGGTTCCAGCCGTTCTCGGTGGCGATCACGCCGACGTCCTTGCTCTGGGCTTCGGCGCACTCGCGGGTGCAGCCGGAAACGGCGAACTTGAGCTTGTGCGGCGCGCGCAGGCCCTTGTAGCGGTCCTCCAGCCGGATTGCCATGCCCACGCTGTCCTGCACGCCGTAGCGGCACCAGGTGCTGCCCACGCAGGATTTCACGGTACGGGTCGACTTGCCGTAGGCGTGACCGGTCTCGAAGCCGGCTTCGATCAGCTCGCCCCAGATCGCCGGCAGGTCCTCCAGGCGGGCGCCGAACAGGTCGATGCGCTGGCCGCCGGTGATCTTGGTGTAGAGCTCGTACTTCTGCGCCACCTGGCCCAGCACCACCAGCTTGTTGGGGGTGATCTCCCCGCCGGCGATGCGCGGCACCACCGAGTAGGTGCCGTTTTTCTGCATGTTGGCCATGAAGGTGTCGTTGGTGTCCTGCAGCGGGATGTGGGCCGCGTCGGTGATCGGCTCGTTGAAGCAGGAGGCCAGGATCGAGGCCACCGCCGGCTTGCAGATATCGCAGCCGAGACCATGACCCACTTTGGAACCGTGCTTCTCCATCAGCTCGCTGAAGGTCTTGATGCCCTCCACCCGCACGATGTCGTAGAGCTCCTGGCGGGTGTAGTGAAAGTGTTCGCAGATCGACTTGTCGACCTCCACGCCGCGGCTTTCGAGTTCGTGATCCACCAGGGTCTTGAGCAGGGCGGCACAGCCGCCGCAGCCGGTGCTGGCCTTGGTGGCGCCTTTCACCGCGCCCAGGTCGACCGCGCCGCCGTCGATGGAGGCGCACACGTCCGCCTTGGTGACGTTGTGGCACGAGCAGATCATGGCCGTATCGGGTAAGGCGTCGGGCCCCAGCGCGGGGGCGGCGCCGCTGCCGGCGGGCAGGATCAGCGAGGCCGGGTCGGCGGGCAGTTCGATGCGGTTGGCGTAGTACTGCAGCAGGGTGTCGTAGACGCTGTTGTCGCCCACCAGCATGGCGCCGACCAGGCGCTTGCCGTCGCTGGAGACCACCAGCTTGCGGTACTGCTGCTTGAGCGGGTCGAGGAAGCGGAACATGCGCGCGCCTGGGGTGCGGTCGCCGTGGGCGTCGCCGATGGAGCCCACGTCGACCCCCATTAGCTTGAGCTTGGTGCTCATGTCGGCGCCCTTGAAGGTTTCGCTGGCCTTGCCCTCGCCGGCCAGCAGGGTGGCGCAGGCCACCTTGGCCATCTGGTAGCCGGGGGCGACCAGGCCGAAGATGCTGTTGTTCCACAGCGCCACTTCGCCGACGGCGAGGATCGCCGGGTCGCTGGTGAGGCAGCGGTCGTCGATCACCACGCCGCCGCGTTCGCCAAGCTCCAGGCGGCAGTCGCGGGCCAGCTCGTCGCGCGGGCGAATGCCGGCGGAGAAGACGATCAGGTCGGTTTCCAGCACCTTGCCGTCCTGGAACACCATGCGGTGGCGGCTGGCCTCGCCGTCGACGATCTCCTGGGTGGCGCGGCCGGTGAGCACCTGCACGCCGAGCGACTCGATCTTCTCGCGCAGCAGTTCGCCACCTTCGCTGTCCACCTGCATCGGCATCAGGCGCGGGGCGAACTCCACCACGGCGGTATCGAGGTTCAGCCCGCGCAGGGCGTTGGCCGCTTCCAGGCCGAGCAGGCCGCCGCCCACCACCACGCCGGTAGAGGCGCTTTCGGCGGCTTCGCGGATGGCGTCGAGGTCTTCCAGGGTGCGGTAGACCAGGCAGCCCTCACGGTCGTTGCCGGGGATCGGCGGCACGAAGGGGTAGGAGCCGGTGGCCAGCACCAGGCGGTCGTAGCGGTGGCGGCCCTGGTCGGTCACCACTTCGCCGGCGTCGCGGTTGATCGCGCTCACCGCTTCGCCAAGGCGCAGCGCGATGCCGTGCTCGGCGTAGTAGTCGGCGGTGGAAAGCGCGAGTGAGGCAGCGTCGCGGCCGCTGAAGTACTCCGAGAGGTGCACGCGGTCGTAAGCCAGGTGGCGCTCTTCGCCGAACACGGTGATGGCGTAGCGCGCGGTGGCGCCCTGTTCGACCAACTGCTCGACCAGGTGGTGGCCGACCATGCCGTTGCCGATGATGATCAGGTTCTGCTTGGGCGTGTTCATGCGGCCTCCTTCGCGGGGCTGTGCGGTGATTCGTGGGCGTGTTCGGCGGCGTCGTCGAGCAGGGCCTGGGCGTCGGCGGCACCAAGCAGCAGCGCGGCGCGGCAGGCGGTGAGGTCGCGCCCGGCCAGGGCCTGTTCGAAGTACCAGGGGCCGGCGGCGGTGTCGCCGTAGAGCACGGCGCCTTCCAGGCGGCCGTTACGCAGCAGCAGGCGGCGGTAGTCGCCCTGCTGGGGGTCGCGGTAGCTCAGCACGTCGTGGTCGGGCTCGGCCTCGGTGGGGCCGAAGGCGTAGAGCGAGATGCCGCTTACCTTGAGCTTGGTGGCGGTCGGTTTCTCGACGTAGCCCTGGGCACTGTTGGCATCAGAGCGCTCGGCGTCAGAGCGGCACAGCTTGTCGGCTAGCACCTCGACCTGGCGCCAGATCGGCTCGACCAGGCCGTAGAGGTTGCCGCGGTGCTCGCAGCATTCGCCCAGGGCGTGAATGGCCGGGTCGCTGGTGGTGAGCCACTCGTCGACGATCACCCCGCGTTGGGTGTCGAGGCCGGCGTCGCGCCCCAGCGTGGCGTTGGGCACGATGCCGATGGCCACCACCACGCAGTCCGCGGCCAGACGGGTGCCGTCGGCGAGCAGGGCAGCGCATACCTGGCCTTCGGCATTGGCTTCCAGGCGCTCGAGCTGGGCGTCGGTGTGAATGTCGAGCCCGCGCCCGCGCAGCTCGCTTTCCAGCAGCCGGGCGGCGGTGAGGTCGAGCTGGCGGTTCATCAGGCGGTCGTCGCGCTGCAGCAGGCTCACCTGCATGCCGCGCTTGCGCAGCCCTTCCGCCGCCTCCAGGCCAAGCAGACCGCCGCCTATCACTACGGCGCTTCCGCCACGCTGGGCGGCGCGCGCCAGGGCGTCGGCGTCGTGCAGGTCGCGGAACACGTGCACACCGGGTAGCTCCAGCCCCGGCACCGGCGGGCGGGCCGGGTTTGAGCCGGTGGCCAGCACCAGGCGGTCATAGGCGAGCTCGCGTCCGGCGCCGGTGGTCAGCCGTTGGGCGCAGCGGTCGATCTGCTCCACCCGTTCGCCGAGGATCAGCTCGATGCCGTGTTCGGCGTACCACTCGGCGCCGCGCAGGGTAAGGTCGCGCTTGTCCATTTCGCCGGCCAGCAGCGGCGAGAGCAGGATGCGGTTGTAGGCCGGCGCGGATTCGGCACCGATCACGGTGATCGTGGCGGGCCGCTCGGGCCGGGCCAGGAGCGCTTCCACCAGGCGGTGGCCGGCCATGCCGTTGCCGACGATGACCAGGTGCTCAATGGCGGAACTCTCGGGATGTCGCTGGGGCATGCGAACACCTCCTTTCGCTGCGCGTCGTGATGACGGAGACAAAACGCAACGACGCCTCGGCGCTTGCCCTGTCGATGCGAGGATCGAGCCGGGGGCGCAGAGACGTCGTTGTCCAGTCATGCGAGCGATCGCCGTTGATCGCGTTATGCCCAGATGGTTTCAAGAACCTGGCCAGGGTGCCTTAAAAAGAAGGTTAATTCTTTTTTTTCATTGGTTTACTAGTATGGTTGGGGTGGGCCGGAGTGCCGCCTCCGGCCGGGGCTGCACATCAGTGGTGCATGGCAGCATCGAAATGCACAGGGCTGTAGCATGCCGCGACGCTGGCGGGATCGAAGGTGTCACCGGCAGCTTCCAGCTGGCGCGCCATGGGACTGGCGAAGTGCTGGGCATCCTGCGGCGTGGGGCGCAGCATGCCGGCACCGTAGAAGCGTTGGTGAATCGGTGCGGTATCGAGGTCGAGCGTTTCCAGGTGGCGCACCGAGCGGTCGAGGTAGGGCGGCAGCGCCAGCCAGGCCAGGGCCTGGCGGCGATGCTCCGGTGAGTCGGCCAGCCACACACTGGCCGCCGCCAGGGCGCGCAGCAGGGCGGCCAGGGTGGCCGGGTAGCGTTCGGCCCACGAGCGCGTCACGCCGAGCACCTTCTCGGGGTGGTCGGGCCACAGCTGGGCGCCGGTGGCCGCCAGCCGGCCCACGCCGCAGTGGCGCGCCAGGGTGCCCCAGGGTTCCCCGGCGCAGAAGCCGTCAATCTGGCCGATGCGCAGCGCTTCCACCATGCGTGGCGGCGGCATGGCCACCAGTTCCACGTCGCGTTCGGGGGTGATGTCGCCCAGGTCGAGCCAGTCGCGCAGCTGATAGTGCTGGCAGGCGTAGGGGTAGACCATGGCCAGGCGCGGGCGGGGGGCGCTGCCTTGGCGGCGCAGCCAGTCGCCCAGCGCCATGGCGCTGGTGGCGGGGTCGTCGGCCAGCTCGGCGCCGCACGCCTCGCTCAGCCGGGTGGAGAGCGTCAGTGTGTTGCCGTTGCGGCTGAGCAGCAACGGGGCCAGGGTGTCACAGGGCGCTCGGCCAAGCCCCAGGCTCATGGCCAGCGGCATGGGGGCAAGCATCTGGGCGCCGTCGAGCAGGCCGGCGGCGACCTTGTCGCGCAGGGTGCTCCAGGCGTTCTCGCGCGAGAGGTTTACCTCCAGCCCCTGGTCGGCGAAGCAGCCGCGTTCGCGGGCCACCACCAGCAGGGCGGCATCGAGCAGGGGCACGAAGCCAAGCGTTAGGCAGGTGCGTTCCGGGGTGGCGGCGTAAGGGTGCGTCGGGCTCATGAGCGGGGTTCCCGTTTGTCGGCGGATCGCCCCTGGGGCGATGACGTATTCAGGCGGCCAAGCACGTCGACGACGCTGTCGGCAACGTCGGCGATGCGCTGGCCGCGGTCCATGGCGAGCTTGCGCAGCATGCGGTAGGCCTGCTCTTCGTCGCAGTCTTGGTGCTTCATCAACAGGCCCTTGGCGCGCTCGATGCGCTTGCGCTCGGCCAGCTGGCTGCGCGCCTTGTCGAGTTCCTGGCGCATGCTGTGGAAGGCGTCGAAGCGGGCAATGGCCACCTCGACGATGGCTTCCACGCGTTCCGGCACCAGGCCGTCGACCACGTAGGCGCTGACCCCGGCCTTGAGCGCGGCCTTGAGCATGTCGGAGTCGTGCTGGTCGGCGAAGAACACCACCGGCCGCGGGTTCTCGCGGTTGAGCAGGGCCATGCTCTCCAGGGTGTCGCGGTCGGGGCTCTCCATGTCGATGATCACCACGTCGGGCTGGTATCGCTCGACCATCTCGTTGAGGTTGGCGGGGCTGGCGAGCCGGCAGATGACCTGGTGTCCTTCGGCCATCAACGCCTCCTCGACCATGGCGGCCCGCACCATCTCGTCGTCGACCAGCAGAATGTTCAAGGGAGAAGGCATAGAGAGTCGCTCGTGTCGGGCTGAGGGGCTAGGCGCTGCATAGCCCAACCCTAGCAAGAAATATTCCAGCTGCGACCTTTTCGGCCTGGCATGGCATACGACAGGTGTTTGCCTGCGCGCTGCTGGCCGACGTATGACCAGAAGTCGCGACAGGAGCTGCCGATGGTCAGGAAACTGGCCGGGATCTTGAGGATGTAAGGGGATAGGTGAGGGTGAGGACTCGATGAGGACGGTAGAGCGCCGGGTGAAGGCAGCACGGTGGAATCCCCGACACGGATGCACCATGCGGGTGCATCGGCGGCCGCCGCTGCCGACCGATGGTGCGCCATGACCCCCTCGCATCACGCCGCGGGCTGCGGTGTGCCGCCGGGCGAGGGGCCATATCTGACTGAAACACTCGGTTGAAGCCGCTCGATGGCACGTTTTCTGCTTAAAGCATGGCATACGTCAGGTTTAATCCTGACACAGGTGAGCGCAGAGCCGCGCTTCCCATGGCAACGACGCCCGCCACCGCCGCCCTTTGGGGGCGGCAGTGGCGGGCGTCGTCGTTTCGACAGCAATGACAGGAGAGCGACATGCGCGAGGCCCGAACCACTTGCCCCTACTGCGGCGTTGGCTGTGGCGTGGTGGCCAGCGTCGAGAACGGCGAAATCGTCGACGTGCAGGGCGATCCGCAGCATCCGGCCAACTTCGGCCGCCTGTGCGTGAAAGGCTCGGCCCTGCACGAGACGCTGGGTCATGGCGGTCGTCTGACCCGGCCCATCGTCGACGGCGTGGAGAGCGATTGGGACACCGCGCTGGATGCGGTGGCCGGCCGCTTGAAAGAGGCGCGTGCCGCCCACGGCCCCAATGCCATTGCCGCCTACCTCTCCGGGCAGCTGCTCACCGAGGACTATTACGTCGCCAACAAGCTGTTCAAGGGCTTTCTCGGCACGCCGCACCTGGATACCAATTCGCGCCTGTGCATGGCCTCGGCGGTGGCGGCCCACAAGCGTGCCTTCGGCGCCGACGCCGTGCCGTGCAGCTACGAGGACCTCGAGGAGGCCGAGCTGGTGGTGCTGGTAGGCTCCAACCTGGCCTGGAACCATCCGGTGCTCTATCAGCGTCTCAAGGTGGCCAAGCAGCGCAACCCGCTGCTGCGGGTGGTGGTGATCGACCCGCGGGTGACCGATACCTGCGAGCTCGCCGACCTCTACCTGGGGCTCAAGCCGGGCAGCGACGCCCGTCTGTTCACCGGGCTGCTGGCATGGATGGCTGCGCGCAACAAGCTCGACCGCATCTATCTGGAGGCGCATACCCAGGGCTTCGACGAGGCGCTGGCCGCGGCGCGGGAGCAGGAGGCCGACGTGGAGGCCATCGCCGCCGACTGCGATCTCGACCCCGAGCGTCTGGAAACCTTCTTCTACTGGTTCGCCAGCCACCTGCATGTGGTCACGCTGTTTTCCCAGGGGGTGAATCAGTCGAGCAGCGGCACTGACAAGGGCAACGCCATCATCAACTGCCACCTGGCCGGCGGCAAGATCGGCCTGCCGGGGGCGGGACCGTTCTCGATCACCGGCCAGCCCAACGCCATGGGCGGGCGCGAGGTGGGCGGGCTGGCCAACCAGCTGGCCGCCCACATGGACTATGACACCCCCGGCGCACGGGATCGCGTCACACGCTTCTGGGCCACCGAGCGGCTGGTGCCATGCCTGCCGGAAGGGCCCGGCCACAAGGCGGTGGCACTGTTCGAGGCGATCGAGCGCGGCGAGGTGCAGGCGCTGTGGATCATGGCCACCAACCCGGCAGTGAGCCTGCCGCGCACCGACCGCGTGCGTGCGGCGCTGGCGAAATGCCCGCTGGTGATCGTCTCCGAGTGCATGGCCAATGCCGATCTGCTGGCCTATGCCGACATCGTGCTGCCGGCTTCGAGCTGGTCGGAGAAGGACGGCACCGTGACCAACTCCGAGCGACGCATCTCACGCCAGCGCGGCATCCTGTCGCCACCTGGCGAGGCCCGGCACGACTGGTGGGCGCTGTGCGAGGTGGCCAGGCGGCTGGGCTTCGGCGAGGCCTTCGCCTACACCCATCCGTGCGAGATCTTCGACGAGCACGCCCGGCTCTCGGGCTTCGAGAATGGCAAGGGCCCGGGCGATAGCCGCCGGCTGTTCGACATTTCGGGCCTGGCCGGGCTCGACCGAGCGGCCTACGATGCGCTGGCGCCGATCCAGTGGCCGGTCAACGCCGACGCCCCCCACGGCACCGCGCGGCTGTTCACCGACGGCCGCTTCGCCACGCCCGACGGCCTGGCGCGGATGGTGCCGGTGCGCCCGCGCCCGCCGGCCCAGGCGCTGGACGCGGCGCGCCCGCTGCGGCTCAACACCGGGCGCGTGCGCGACCAGTGGCACACCATGACCCGTACCGCCCGAGCGCCGCGGCTGATGAACCACCGCGCCGAGCCGTTCATCGAGATCGCCCCGGAGGATGCCGCCGCGCTGGGGGTGGAGGAACAGGGCCTGGCGCGCCTGGAAGGGGTGGGTGGCACCTATGTTGGCCGGGTTCGGCTGTCGCGGGGGCAGCGCCGCGGGGAAGTGTTCGTGCCGATGCACTGGAGCGGCCACTTCAGCGGCTCGGCCCTCTCCGGGGCGCTGATCGAGGCGCATGTCGATCCCGTTTCCGGCCAGCCGGAATCCAAGCACGGGGCGGTGGCGCTGGCGCCGCTGGCGGTGGCGTGGGAGGCCACCCTGCTGGTGGCCGACGACCTGGGCGTGGCGGAATCGAACTGGTGCGATGCCAGCCGCTACTGGGCACGCATACCGCTGGGTGCCGCCCAGCGCTGGCAGCTTGCCGGTGATGGCCAGAGCGCCCGCGGCGGGGTTGAGAGCGCCCGCGGCGCGGTTGGTAGCGTCAGCAGTGAGGATAAGGACCTGCCCCAGCGTGACTGGCTTGCCTGGCTCGAGGCGACCCTGCCGGTGGCGCCCACCCTGTGGTGCACCGACCCGGCCAGTGGGCGCCTGCGCGCGGCGGGGGTCGATGAGCACGGGCGCCTGCGCTGGTGGTTCATGTCGGGGGCGCCGGTGGAGCTGCCCAACCTGGCCTGGCTGGTGGCCCGCTTCGCCGAGGCGGCAGCGGGGCAGGCCCTGGCGTCGACGCAGCGCCGTCGCCTGCTGGCCGGCTGCGACGACGGCGCCGCCAATCAGGGCCCGGTGGTATGCAGCTGCCACCAGGTGGGCCAACGCGCTATTCTGGGAGCCATCCGTGACGGCGACGACAGCGTCGAGGCGCTGGGCGCCCGGCTGGCCTGTGGCACCCAGTGCGGTAGCTGTATTCCCGAGCTGAAATCGCTTATCGAGGAGGAGAAGGCCCATGCGCGCACTGAGCCAACTGAAGACCCTGCTGTCGCCTGAGGCCTGGCTCAAGGCACAGCTGCCCGGAACGCTGGGCCATGCGGCCCTGTCGCGGCTGCACAGCCTAGGCCATCTCGTACGCTCGCCGTTCGGCGGCACGCGCGGCACCCCGGCGCCCACCCTGACCCTGGACGGCGACTGCCGCGCCGGGCGTGTCTACCTGGTGGGCGCGGGCAGCGGCGACGTCGAGCTGCTCACACTCAAGGCTGCGCGGCTGCTGCAGCAGGCCGATGCGGTGGTGTATGACCGCCTGGTGGGTGGCGACGTGCTGGCGTTGATTCCCACCGGCCGCGAGCGCTACTACGTGGGCAAGGAGCGTGGCCACCACAGCGTGCCCCAGGAGGAGATCGGCGCGCTGCTAGTGAAGCTGGCGGGGCAGGGCAAGTCGGTGGTGCGGCTCAAGGGCGGCGACCCCGGTATCTTCGGGCGCATGGGGGAGGAGCTCGCCGCACTGGCCGAGGCCGGCATCCAGGCCGAGATCGTGCCGGGCATCACCGCCGCCTCGGCGGCGGCAGCCGGCATGGGCATTCCGCTCACCGACCGCGCCCACGCCCAGCAGCTGCGCTTCATCACCGCGCAACTGTGCCGCAAGGATGGCGAGCCCGATTGGGCCACCCTGGCGCGCCAGGATGAGACGCTGATCTTCTACATGGGCCTGACTAAGGTCGATGCCATCTGCAATGGGCTGCGCCATGCCGGGCTGCCCGACGACTGGCCGATCATGCTGGTGGCCAACGCCAGCCTGCCCGAGCAGGCCTCGCTGGTGGGCACCCTGGCCGACATGCCGGCCAGCCTTGCCGCCTCGCCGCTGCCTTCACCCTGCCTGATCGTGGTGGGCAGCGTGGTGCGCATGGTGGCCGACAGCCCCGCGGCGCGTCACATGGCCACGCCTGCCGGCCACGCGGGTCGCACCGCCCATTGAGGCGCGCCTTGCCGTAACTTGGACGCTGACGGCACGCAGCGTCTAGGCTGATGACAACCGTCACGCGGGCAGCACATCGCTCGACAGCGGGCAGGAAGCCCATCGGCAGGTACGGCAAGGAGCTGACATGGAGGATGGCGTTCAATCCATTACGGGGTTCACGCGGCGGGTACTGATCGTTATCGGGCTGGCCAGCCTGGTGGCGGTGCTGATCTACTTCGCCGGCCAGCTCATCGACGTGATGCTGCTGGTCTTCGCCGGGGTGCTAGTGGCGGTGGCCATCGACGGTGCGGTGCGGCTGTGTCAGCGCTATCTGCCGCTTGGCCGGCAATGGGCGCTGGTGCTGGCGCTGGCGCTGATCGTGCTGATGCTGACTGGCATAGGCGCGCTGATCGGGCCGCGCATTTCGTCGCAGTTGCCGCAGCTGGTCGAACAGCTGCCTCAGGCGTTTAGCCGCCTGCTCGAGCTGGTCCGCGAGCTGCCCGGCTTCGATGCGCTGATGCGCGAGGTCGACGAGCCGGCCCAACTGATCGGCCAGCCCGTCATCGACCGCTTCACCGGGTTCTTCTCCACCACCTTCGGCGCCATCGCCAGCTTCCTGCTGATCGTGCTGATCGGCTTCTACCTGGTGCTCAGCCCATCGAAGTACATCGGCAACGTGGTGCAGCTGTGCCCACCCGCCTACCGCCCGCGGCTGGAGCAGGTGATGTGCATGCAGGGGCGCGCGCTGCGCCTGTGGCTGCTGAGCCGGCTGGTCTCGATGGTGTTCGTGGGGGTCTCGGTGGCCCTGGGGCTGGTCTTTCTTGGCATTCCCATGGCCGGTGCTCTGGGGCTAATCGCCGGGCTGTTCACCTTCATTCCCTACCTGGGGCCGATCATCGGGGCGATCCCGACCGTGCTGATCGCCTTCCTGGAGTCGCCTCAGCTGGCGGTCTACGCCATCGTGCTCTACTTCGTAGTCGAGACGCTGGAGTCCAACCTGGTGATGCCGCTGGCGGCCAAGGGCATGGTGCGCCTGCCGCCGGCCTATACCGTGGTGGTGCAGCTGGCCGGGGCGGCGGTGGCCGGGGTGGGCGGCGTGATTCTGTCGACCCCGCTGGCGGTGGTGGCGGTGGTCACGCTGCAGGCGCTTTACATCAACGATGTACTGGGTGACGACATCGAGGTGCTGGGCGAGAAGAACGAGGAGTAGCGGTTCGGCGGGGAAGCGCCGGGCCGTGGCGAGCCCGGCGTGGTGATAAGGTAGCGGCAGCCTAGAGCTGGGCCAGCACGGTGTCGACGCTGCTCTTGTCGACCACGCCGCGCTCGGTGTCGATGCCAACGTAGCTGACCACGCCGTCATCGGCGATCAGCGCGAAGCGCACGCTGCGAATCCCCATGCCGGCCTCGCTGGCGTCTTTCTCCATGCCGATTGCCCGGGTGAACTCGGCATTGCCGTCGGCCAGCATCAGAATTTCCTGGGCATTCTGGCTTTGCTGCCAGGCGCGCATCACGAAGCCATCGTTGACCGACACGCAGGCCAGGATATCGGCCTTCTCCAATACCTTGTCGGCCTGAACGACGAAGCCGGGCATATGGGTGTTCGAACAGCCAGGGGTGAAGGCGCCGGGCACGCCGAACAGCACCACGCGCTTGCCGGCGAACAGCTCGCCGGTGGCGATATCCGCGGGCCCTTCGGGGCCACAGGTCTTGATCCGGACATCGGGGATCTTGTCGCCTACGGAGATGGGCATGGAGCGCTCCTTCCTGCGGTTTGATGAGTGTCACTCACTGTAGCGCAAGCCGTCCGTACATGGTGGTCTGCGGCTTGCCAACGGTCACGTCCCCGGATAAGCGTCGAAGACCTCCTGGCCGGTCATGTTGTGAGTCTCGTTGGCGAAGTGGTAATAGGGCGGCTTCTGATCGATGAAGATCTGGGTGTCGAAGGTCCAGGCCTCGCCGCCGTCGACCAGCCCGACCGGAATGGCGTAGTGGTCGCCGGTCTTGAGGCGGTAGAACAGGTGCGTGCCGCAGCGCTGGCAGAAACCGCGCTCCGCCCAGTCCGACGAGGCGTAGACCGCCACGTTCTCCTCGCCCTCTATGCGGACCTCGCTGACCGACTCTAGCGCCAGCAGCGGACCGCCGCCCCAGGTGCGGCACATGCTGCAGTGGCAGGCGCCGACATTCTGCTTGCGTGTGGCGACTGCCACGTTCACGGCGCCGCACAGGCAGCTACCACGCGCACTCATTCCGTCCTTCATGATTGTCTCCTGCTGTGCCAAGGCAAAGCCTCCATCGACTTCCGCAGTTTAGACACATCAGCGCCATGCTACTCGCCCACTTTTCACGCAGGCCCCACGCGGTGCGGCTGGGCAGGAACGTCGAGAGGCGGCCAAGTTTGCTAGGGTGTGTAGAGACGTTGAAAAGGGGAGCCACTTTGAAGCGACGAACCAAATGCCGCTTGATTGGCGGGACTGCGCTGGCGGTGGCCATTCTGCTGGTGATCGGCGGCGTCATTCTTTCCAACGCGACCCCCAAGCCCAAGCGGCTGGTTGAGCCCGTGGTAGTCGACTATGGGGTCGAAGACGCCCGCTTCGTCAGGTCGCTGCAGCACATCCTGCCCCATCCCATTCTCGACGGTAATCACATCGAACATATCGAGGGCGGCGAGGCCATCTACGCGGCAAAGCTTGCCGCCATCGCTGCGGCAGAGCACACCATCTCCTTCGAGGTTTTTGAGTTCTTTGGTGACAAGGCGGCAGCTGCCTTCGCCGAAGCCTTGGCGGAAGCGGCGCAGCGAGGGGTGACCGTGCATGCGCTGCTCGATTTCGTCGGCTCCATGCCGGCCAAGGAAGAGCACCTCAAGCGCATGGAAGAGGCCGGCGTCGAGGTGATTCGCTGGCGCGAGCCCTCCTGGTACCAGCTGCCGCAGTTCAACCACCGCACCCACCGCAAGCTGCTGATCGTCGATGGCCAAATCGGCTTTACCGGGGGCGCCAACGTGACCGACAGCTGGCTGCCGGATGACGACGAGCCGGGCTACCGCGATCATCACTTTCGCATTACCGGCCCCGTGGTGGGCAACATGCAGGGCGCTTTCGCCGAGGTCTGGCTCGAGGCAAGCGGCGAGCTACTGCATGGCGAGGCGTATTTTCCCGAGCTTGAACCCCAGGGCGAGCTGCGCATGCAGATGGTCAGCAGCAAGCCCCGTGAAGGCATGCATCGCATCCGCATGATGTTCAAGTACGCCGTCGCCGCTGCCCAGGAGCGCATCACCATCTCCTCCGCTTATTTCTACCCCGATCCAAGCTTCCTCGAGGCCCTTACCGAGGCGGCAGAGCGAGGTGTCGAGGTGCGCATCCTGCTGCCTGGCGACAGCATCGACTATGGCTTCGTCAGGCAGGCCTCGATCAACCGCTGGCGACCCATGCTTGAAGCAGGTGTGGAGATCTACGAGTACCAGCCGTCGATGTATCACGCCAAGCTGATCAGCATTGACGACCGCTGGGCCAGTATCGGCTCGACCAACATCGACAACCGTTCCTTTCGCATCAACAAGGAGGGCAACGTCAACATCTACGACGAGGACTTCGCCCGCTACGTTCGCGGCCTGGTCGAAGAGGACCTGAACGACGCGATCCCCTTCACCTTGGCGCGTTGGGAAGAGCGTCCTTGGCGCAAGCGGCTGGCTGGCTGGGTGAGCATGATCGCGGGGGCGCACTATTGAGTATCGGGAGCATCTGTGTATGGGGTGTGTTGTGTGGTCGGGCCGGGCGCTTCTGTGGCAAAGGCCGGAAGGTGAAATTCGGCCGCTGCCTTGACCTCATCCATGCCGGCGCTACCTGGTGGGGAGACGCTGCCCCCAGCCAGTACGTCGAGAACCGTCTTGACCCCGCGGGAGAGCGACAGCAGGTGATAGCCTCCTTCGAGCACGAAAACCAGGCGCCCCAGACAATGGCGACGCGCTACCTGCTGCAGGATGCCGGTCATGGCGGCAAACCCTTCGAAAGAGACGTTCATGGCCAAGTCGAAGGGGTGCGGGTCGAAGCCTGCCGAGACCAGCAGCAGCTCCGGTTCGAACCAGTCGGCAGCCGGCACCAGAATCTCGTTGAAGGCCTTAAGATAGGCCTGGTCGCCAGCGCCGGCGGGCAGTGGTACGTTGACCGTGGTGCCTTCCCCTAACCCGGCGCCGGTTTCTTCCAGTCGCCCCGTGCCCGGGTAGAAGGGCGATGCCCGGTGTATGTCGAAGAACAGCACGCTGGGGTCAGCATAAAAGATGTCCTGAGTGCCGTTGCCGTGGTGGGCGTCCCAATCTACGATCATGACTCGCTGGCAGCCCCACTCGGCCTGTGCATATGTTGCGGCCACCGCGACGTTGTTGAGTAGACAGAAGCCTCGGGCCCGGGCCGGCTCGGCATGATGGCCTGGCGGGCGGACTAGGGCGAAGGCACTCTCGCAGCGGCTGTTCAGCACGGCCTCGACTGCTGTGACCGCGGTACCGGCGGCCACTTCGGCAGCCTCGATGCTGCCGGGCGATACGGCTGTGGTATCAACGTCGAGCCAAGCATTCTTGCCGCACAATTCGAAGATGTGACTGAGATAGGAGCTGGTATGGACGCGCGCCAGCTGCTCCCGTGTGGCAGCCTTGCCGCCCTCGAAGATGAGGCCGGCTACCGGTTCGATTTCTAGCAGGTGGCGAATGGCTGTCAGTCGGCCGGCATGCTCGGGGTATTTCCACGGAACGTTCAAACTGGAAAGTCGCTGACGTATTCGGCGATCCATGCGGCCGGGCAGGAAGGAGGCTTCGCCATCCGGCTGGTGGGAGAGGACGCGTTCGTCGTAGAAGGCAATGATGCTATTGGGCTCGGCCACACACAGCTCCATGCGGGGCAGCTCTCGGTAGCCTTCAGCATAGTCTCTTTGCCAACGCTTGCGGGACCGCCTGGTTGGCTGCCCTTAGGCGTGTCGGCGGATGGGTGCTACGTGGTTAGTACTGGCAAACGAGCCACCCGTCGGTGGCCCGTTTGTCTTCGCGTATTAGTGGCCAGATGAAAATTTTCGTACGGCTGTCGGTATACATGGGCAATACGCCAGCCGCCGCCCGAAGGCGGCGGTTGTCAGGGGGCAACGCAGCGCTGCCAGAGGCTAGCGCAGCGACAGCGCGCCGGCGCCGGTGTCCTCGCCCATGGCCTCGCGGTAGGCCTTGGCCTCCTCGGCCTCTGTCTCGTCGCTGAAGCGCACCAGCAGCGCGCACGAGGCCAGTACCAGCACCACCAGGCCGAGGTAGAACAGCCCCTGCTGGTAGGTGATCGCCTCGGAGCGGAAGAGGAAGGCCGCGGCCACCGCGCCGACGTTGCCGCCGGCCCCGACGATGCCGGCCACTGCGCCCAGGGCCTTCTTGTTGATGAACGGCACCACGCCGTAGGTGGCCCCTTCGGCCATCTGCACGAACAGGCTGAATACCAGCATGATGCCGATGGCGTACGACAGCACGTGCATCTGCGAGAAGGCGACCAGCGCGATGCCTTCGCAGATCAAGGCGATAAACAGCCAGCGCACCCGGCCCTTGAGGCCGCCGTTGCGGGCGAACAGGTCGGAGAAGATGCCGCCCAGGGTGCGGGCAAAGACGTTCATCAGGCCGAACAGGCCGGCAATCATGCCGGCAGTGGCCAGCGTCAGGTCGAAGTGGTCGAAGAAATAGATGGCGGCGATGTTGTTGATGGTCAGCTCGACGCCGAAGCAGATGGCATAGACCACGAACAGCGCCCACACGCGGATGTCCTTGGCGGCGGCCATGAAGCTCTTGCCGGCACCGTGCTCGCCGTTGGCCGGCGGCAGCTCGCCGCGCGCACGCAGTTCGTCGAAGTTCCCGTTGGGTGCGTCCTGGGTGAACAGCCAGTAGCCGATGCCGGTCACGAACATCACCACGCCCGGTACCACCATCGCTAGCCGCCAACCGAGGGTTTCGCTGACCCCGAGCATCAGCAGCCCGGAGAAGATCAGCGGCATCACGATCTGGGTGGTGCCGCCGCCCAGGTTGCCCCAGCCGGCGCTGGTAGCGTTGGCGGTGCCGACCACGTTGGGCGCGAACATCATGGTGGTGTGGTACTGGGTGATGACGAAGGCGGCGCCGATCGCCCCGATGGCCAGGCGCGCCAGCAGGAAGGTCTCGAAGCTGTTGGCGAAGCCGATGCTCATCACCGGCACGGAGCCGAGCAGCAGTAGGCCGGTGTAGGTCTTGCGCGGGCCGATGCGGTCGCACAGCACGCCGATGGCCATGCGCACCACCACCGTGATCAGCACCGAGGCGATGATGGTGTTGCCGATCTGGGTCTGGGTCAGCGCCAGGTCCTCGCGCACCACCGCCATCAGCGGGGCGATGCCGAACCAGCCGAAGAAGCAGATATGAAAGGCAAACCAGGAGAAGTGGAAGGCACGCATCTGCGGCGTGCTCAGGCTGAGCAGGCGAATCCTGTTGGCCTTGTTACGCAGTTCCATGGGCAGACCTCATACGGATGAGAAATGGGGTTGTCCTTCTCCGTTGAAGGTCAGGTCTGACGCACTCGTACTCCTGGGGAGCCTGGTCCACGTCTACCAGTGGTTGACCTGGATCAGGCAATTCATTTGCCAATTTAGCGATAGGCGAGGGGGGACAAGGAGTTGCGAAGGAATGTGGCGAAAGCGGGCGCCAGGCCATGCCGCGGCGGAGCACAGCCATGGTGCAGCGCCGCACGCCGGCGCCCCGCGCTGGTGCCGCCGCCGGCCCCGGTCAGTTCATGGCCAGCTGGCGGTCGGCGCGGTCGCAGCGGAGGAAGGCGGAGCCTTCGAGCCAGGCCTGGTCGGGGTAGTAGGCGAACAGGTAGTGCTCCTCCTTGAGGCTGTCGATCAGCGGGTAGGTGACTTCCTGGCGTACTGCCGGGCAGCCGTGGCTGCGCCCGAGCCGCCCGGTCTGGCGAATGAACTCCTCGCTGACGTAGTCGGCGCCGTGGATCACGATGGCGCGCTGGTAGGCCAGATCGTTGACGCCTGCCTCCAGCCCTTCCAGACGCAGCGAGTAGCCGTTGCGCCCGTAGTAGCTGTTCAGCGTGCGAAACAGGCCGAGGCTCGACTGGTAGCTCTCCGGAGTGTTGGAGAATATCGTTGCTTCGGCATCGCCCGAGCCGCGCCCGTGGGAGACCAGCTCCTCGAACAGCAGACGCTCTTCGGCAAGATCGAACACCCACAGGCGCGGCTCCACCGAAGGCCGCGAGAAGTCGATGACCGCCAGCCGTTCGGCCTGGGGGTCGGCGCAGGCCATGGCATTGGCGGCAAGGGTGAGCACCTGGGGGTCGGCGCCGGGGGCCAGCTGTGCCAGGCTGGTGGCTAGCCGTGCCTGCGGCGTAGCGTCCAGCGTGGCCTGGGCCAGGAAGGTGCCTGCCTGGGTGGCAAGCGGCACGACCAGCAGGGCCACGGGCAGGGCCGAGCGGGTTAAGAAAGAGCGGGCCAAGCGTGCACGGGTCGAGAAAGAGCGGGTCAAGCGGCAGCGGGTTTGGATTCGCATCGTCGGGCACCTGAAGCGTCATCGTGCCGCCGGCTGCGGAAAGCCGTGGGCGGCTTGGGCAAAAGGCCGCCGGGCCGCTTCCAAGCGCCCCGCGGAACCGCCACTATTATGAAGAGGACGGCCGGGAACGCCAGGCGCGGAATCAACGGAGCAGGAGGAAATGATGCGTGCAATTGCCTGGATGGGCATGCTGCTGTGGCTGCTAGGCTCGGTCGGTGCAAGTTGGGCCGAGGAGAACGCTACGCCCGATGCGTCCGTGGAGGCGCCGCTGGCGGCTGAGCTGGCGCGGCTAGTGGCGTCGGAAGACGTCTTAATGCAGGCATGGTATGCCCAGCGTGCCTATCGCCCGGCCTGGCATGATGGCGAGACGGTGGCGGCCTTCACCTCGGCTCTGCACACCCTCGACAGCGATGGACTCTCGCCCCAGGACTACCGCCCGGAAGCCCTCAAGGCGGGGCATCGCCACGCCTATGGCGAGCATGGCAGCGAGGTGCTCCAGGCCCAGTTCGATCTCGACGCCAGTCGGGTGCTGCTCACGGCCCTGACGCACCTGCAGCGCGGCAAGGTCGACCCGCATTCGCTCGGCACGGGCTGGGAGGTGCCGGTCGAGGCGCCCGACCTGGATCTGGCGCTGATTGCGCGCGCGCTGGATGCCCAGCGCTTCGAGCAGGTGCTGGCCGCGGCCCGCCCACCTTATGCCCCCTACGAGCGGCTGCGCTCGGGGCTTGCCCGCTATCGCAACATCGAACGGCTGGGAGGCTGGCCACAGCTGCCGGAGCGCGAGCGCGCCCTGCGTCCGGGTGACATCGACGACGACGTGGCGCTGCTGCGCGAGCGCCTGGCCGTGGTAGGCGAGCTGGAGGTGATGGCCGCCGATACCACCGCCTTTCCCGGCGCCGAGCTCGAGGCACCCGACCCGCGCCGCTACGATGCCCGGCTCGAAGCGGCGGTGAAGCGCTTTCAGCGGCGCCACCTGCTGGAGCCGGATGGGATCGTCGGGCGCCAGACCCGGGCCGCGCTCAACGTGCCGGTGGCGCGGCGCATCGATGAGATCCGCCTCAATATGGAGCGCGCCCGCTGGCTGCTGCACGGCCTGCCGGAGGCCTACGTGCTGGTGGATATCGCCGGCTACCGGCTGAGCTATTTTCGCCCCAACGGCGAGGTGTGGCGCTCGCGCATCGTGGTCGGCACGCCCTATCGCCACACGCCCTCGCTGCGCTCGGAGATCACCCACATGACGGTGAATCCGACCTGGACGATACCGCCGACCATTCGCCGCGAAGACGTGCTGCCGCGGGTGCGCGAGGACCTCGGCTACCTGATCAGGGAAAATATCCGCGTGCTGAGTCCTGCCGGCGAACCGCTGGACCCGCGCGAGATCGACTGGGCCAACCCCGGTAACGTTGTGCTGCGCCAGGGGGCCGGGCCGCAAAATGCGCTTGGCCAGCTGGTGGTGCGCTTCCCCAACGACCACCTGGTCTACCTGCACGATACGCCGGCCCAGGGCCTGTTCGCACGGGAGCAGCGAGCGTTCAGCTCCGGCTGCATCCGGGTCGAGAACATCCAGCAATTCGGTCAGCTGCTCTCCGACGATACCGGTAGCGGCCATGAGGTGCGGCGGCTGATCGAGGCCGGCAGAACCGGCAACGTACCGCTGGCACAGCGGATGCCGGTCATCCTTCACTACTGGACCGTGCATCCGGCCGAGGATGGCGAGCTGGCGTTCCGGCCCGATATCTACCAGCGCGACGATGTGCTGCTGCGCGAGTTGGACCGCCCGCTGGCGCTGTGAGCGTGGGCCCCAGGCTCAGCGGTAACCTTCGGCCTGCAGGCGGAACAGCCGCGCATAGCGCCCGTTCTGCGCCATCAGGCTGGCGTGGTCGCCGCGCTCGATCACCTCGCCGCCGTCGATCACCAGGATCTGGTCGGCGGCGCGCACCGTGGAGAAGCGGTGCGAGATCAGGATAGTCATCTTGTCCTGGCTGTGGCGGCGGAAGTCGGCAAAAACCGCCGCCTCGGCCGCCGCATCCATGGCCGCGGTGGGCTCGTCGAGCACCAGGATGTCGGCACGCTCGCGCATGTGGGCCCGGGCCAGGGCGATCTTCTGCCATTGCCCGCCGGACAGCTCCTGGCCGCCCTTGAACCAGCGCCCTAGCTGGGTGTGGTAGCCGCCGGGCATGCTGCGGATGAAGTCGTCGGCCAGGCCGCGCTCGGCCGCCTGATGCCAGCGCTGCTCGTCCTCGAACGACTCGACGTCGCCGGCGCCGAGGTTCTCGCCCACCTTGAGCTGGTAGCGCACGAAGTCCTGGAAAATCACCCCAATGCGCCGGCGCAGCGTGGCCACGTCCCACTCGCGCAGGTCGCTGCCGTCGAGCAGGATGCGCCCTTCGCTGGGGGCATAGAGCCGCGTGAGCAGCTTGATCAGGGTGGTCTTGCCCGAGCCGTTGGCGCCCACCAGGGCCAGGCTTTGCCCCGGCGCCAGGTGCAGCGATACCTGGCGCAGTGCCGGGCGCTCGGCGCCGGGGTAGGTGAAGCTCACCTGCTCGAAGCGAATGCCGTCGCCTGGCTGCGCCCCTTCGGTAAGGGTGCCTTGCTCGGGCGCCACCGGCTGCTCCAGGTACTCGTAGAGGTTCGACAGGTAGAGGTTGTCCTCGTACATGCCGCTGATCGAGGTGAGGCTGGCCGAAAGCGCCGCCTGGCCCTGCTTGAACACCAGCAGGTACATGGTCATCTCGCCCAGGGTCAGCGCGCCCGAGACCGTTTCCACCACCACCCAGGCATAGGCGCCGTAGAAGGCCAGGGTGCCGAGCAGCCCGAGCAGGAACCCCCAGCTCTCGCGGCGCAGGGTCAGGCGGCGGTCCTCGCCGTAGAGGGTATCGAAGATGCGGCGGTAGCGCTCCAGCAGCAGCGGCTCCAGGCCGAACAGCTTGACCTCCTTGATGCTATCCTCGCGGGCTAGCACGGTTTCCAGGTACATCTGCATGCGGGTCTGGGGCGAGCGCCAGCGGAACAGGCGGAAGGCGTCGCCGGAGAACTTGGCCTCGGAGATGAACACCGGCAGGGCGCCGACCAGCAGCACCAGCAGCGCCCAGGGCGAGAACTGCACCAGCAGCACGCCGAAGCTGGCCAGCGAGATGGCGTTCTGCAGCAGCCCGAAGGTCTTGTTGACCAGCCCCAGCGGGCGGATCGAGGCCTCGCGGCGGGCTCGGGTGAGCTTGTCGTAGAACTCGGAGTCCTCGAACTGGGCCAGGGTCAGGGTGCCGGCCTTCTCCAGGATCATCACGTTGACCTTCTGCCCCAGCAGCGCCCGCAGCAGCGACTGCTGTGCCGACAGGCCGCGCTGGGCCAGGGCGATGGCGGCGATCACGCCCGCTTCCGCCAGCACGTAGCGCATCACCGGCCAGGTCGACTCCAGGCTCAGCTCGGCGCCGGTCTCGCGGTGGTAGGCCATGGCCTCGACCACGGCATCGACGATCAGCTGGCCAAGCCAGGCGGCCACGGCGGGCAGCACGCCGGCGATCAGCGTGCAGATCGCCAGCCCCACCGTCAGCCCGCGCGAGGTCTGCCAGACCAGCGCCAGCGCACGGCGGCTGTAGCGGAACACGCCGAAGAAGGCGGCCAGGCGGTTGGCTTCGGGGGGCGGGGTGGGAATGGCGCGCTGCATGTGGGGCGAGGACACGCGGGGTCTCCGATCAGGCGAGCCGCGGCGGCGGCGGTGGGCCAACGCACCGACGCCCCAGCAGTGTGGGGCGTCGAAGAGGGGTGCTGGGCGGTGGATCAGCCGTCGCTGTCGTCGCTGGCGCTGCTGGCCTGCGCCACCACCGGGCCGGTCTGGCCGGAGCGCAGGGCAGCCAGCAGGGGCTCGGCCTCGCGCTGGAAGGCCAGCAGCTGTTGGCCCTGCAGGCTCTTGCTTTCCGGCAGCTCGACCTTCATGGCATCCACCGCGTTATTGTTGACGATCACCTCATAGTGCAGGTGCGGCCCCGTGCTGCGGCCCGTATTGCCGGACAGCGCGATGCGTTCGCCCATGCTGACGCGGTCGCCGCGATTGACCAGCGCTCGCGACAGGTGCAGGTAGCGGGTGCGGTAGCCATTGTCATGCCGAACGACCACGTAGCGGCCCGCCACTGGGTGGTTGCCAATCTTCTCGACGCGGCCGTCCGCCGGCGCCACGATCGGCGTGCCAATGGGCATCGCCCAGTCGGTGCCGCGATGCGGGCTCACGCGGCCGGTGACCGGGTGCGTGCGGCGCGGGTTGAAGCCCGAGCTCATGCGGTAGCTGCCCTCGAACGGGTAGCGGCTGAAGGCGGGGTCGAGGCTCTGACCATCCGGGGTGTAGAAGTTGTTGTCGGCGCTGTTGCGCACCAGGGTCAGGTCCATGCGGTCGCCCTGGTACTGGATGGCCAACACGCGGGGATCGAAGCTGGTGCCGTCGATGATGTCGGACTCGATCAGTACCTGGAAGGTGTCTCCACGGCGTGAATCGCGGCGGAAGTCGAGCTTCTTCTCCAGCAGCCGCGAGACCTGGGCCACTTCCGTGCTCGACAGACCGGTAGCCTGCGCCGAGCGGGCGAAGCTGCCGCTCACGCTGCCGGCGAACAGGCGCTGGGAGGCCTCCCCGGCACGCTGGATGGTGGCGACCTCGAAGCCGTCGTCGCTGCGCTCGAGCAGGAAGCCTTCACGGGGATTGTGCATCAGGCGCATGGCCAGCAGCCGATCCTGCTCATCGAGCTGGTATTCGAAGGTGTTGCCGACCCGCCAATGCGTCAATGCGCGCTTGTTGGGGAGGCTGTCGAGCAGGCGCATCGCCTCGCTGTAGCCAAGCCCCAGCTCGTTCTGGGCCAGCACCGCGAAGGTGTCGCCCTGTCTTACGGTGTAGGTGCGCCACTGCGGCACGAACGGTTCGGTGGCGGCGATCTCGCGCTCAAGCAGGATCGGGCCGTCCTCGAACAGCTCCAGCTCGTCGTCCGGGTAGTCCTCGTAGGAAGTGGCGTCGGCCGCCAGGGCTTCGTCGTCGGTGAAGGTGTCGTCGAGCATGCCGCTGGCCAAGGTACCAATGACCAGCGCCATGTGCACGGCGCCGGAATCGAGCACCGGGCCAACATCGGCAACGCTATCCATTGGTGCATCGGCAACCGGCTGCTGCACGGCCACCCACTCGGCTTCCGCACGAGCACTGGCCATGCCGCTCAGGTCGATGATCTCGCTGGGTTTCAGCTGCGACAGCGGGATGTGGTCACGGGTGGCGTCCAGGGCCTGGGCGGCGATTTCGATGGCATCGGCGACCGAGTAGCGGTCGCTGTTCAGGGAGGGCAGGCCGGGTTGGGCCTCGGGCGACAGCGGGAAGAGCACGGTGGCGGGTGCTTGCCCCTGTCGCTGGGTGGTTTCCACAAGGGTGACGATCTTTTGCGCGCCCAGCACCGTCACCATGGTGGCGACCGGTAGCAGCATCAACTTATGCGTGCGGGGCAGCGAATGAAGAATTCGCAACATGAGCAAGGGCCATAAAAAAAGGTGACATAACGATAATAAAGGCATGGGAACCTTACCCCATGACATATGGCCTGCCTAGTCTGTATAAGCATACAGACCGGCTCGCTTCCAGGGAGTCAGTTCCCGAGGAGGCGTATCGTCATGTTGTCGAACGGCGTTCAACAACACTCATGGGCATTGAACGTGAACGAAGCGCGGCTTGACAAGCCCGATTTCGGAAAAGAAGTGTGTGAAAATGTCACCTTTTCGACCGGAGCGACTGAGCGCTCCGGTACGCTGAGTTACAGGGATGTGAACGTTCCGTTACGATAATCTCGCAATGCCTCCTCGATTTCGCTCATGTGATTCATTACGAACGGTCCGTAGTGGGCGATCGGCTCGCCGTGCGGCGTGCCGGCCAGCAGCAGGGCCTGGGCACCTGCAGTAGTCGCCAGAGTGAGGCTGTCGCCGGGGCCGAGGCGCGCCAGCTGCCCCGCTTCGATGGCGGTATCACCGACCTGCAGCGTGCCCTCGAAGACATAAAGCGCCACGGTTGCCGCACTCAGGGCCAGCGCCAGCTCACCGCCTTCCTTCAATCGCACGTGGGCCACCGCGCCGTCTCCGGCCAGCGCATCCAGTGGGCCCTCCACGCTTTCGCCATCGTCACTCTGCCAATGTCCGCCGAGCGCAATCAGCTCGCTTGCCTGGCCCGCCAGGTGCGGCATCTCATCGCTGCGCACGTCGCGGTAGCGGGCGGGGCTCAGCTTGTCCTTGGCCGCCAGGTTGAGCCAGAGCTGGAAGGCGTGCAGGCCGTGGCTGTCGGTCAGCGGCATCTCGGAGTGCACGATGCCACGGCCGGTGTGCATCCACTGGGCGTCGCCGGCGCGGATGCTGCTGGCATGACCGAGATGGTCTTCATGGGTAAGCCCACCGTGGATCACGTAGGTGAGGGTCTGGATGCCGCGGTGGGGGTGGGGCGGGAAGCCGCCGATGTAATCGTCGGGGCTGTCGGAGCCCAGCTCGTCGAGCATCAGGAAGGGGTCCAGCGAGCCTTCGAAGCGGTGAATGCGCTTGATTTTCACGCCGTCACCGTCCTGGCTCGGCTGGCTGCGGATAATGTCGATCACGTGGCGAAGCAGCGGGGATGCGGCCATGGGAAACCCTCCAGGCAAGTGATACTGGTATTTTAGGCCGTTTTTTTCGAAAATTAATCGCATAGTTTTGCTTTAACGATTCGAGGAATTCGAAATGTCCCGTGTCACCCTGGCCCAGTGGCGTATGCTGGCGGCGGTCGTCGAGCATGGTGGCTTCGCCCGTGCGGCCGAAGCGATCCACAAGAGCCCGTCCACGCTCAATCATGCGGTACATAAGCTCGAAGAGCAGCTGGGCGTGCAGGTGCTCGAACCCGTGGGCCGCCAGGTACGGCTGACCGAGGCGGGCGAGATGCTGCTGCGCCGGGCACACCAACTGCTCGAAAGCGCCGAGGCGCTGGAGGATGTCGCCGGGCGCCTGGCCGCCGGCCTGGAGGCGGAGGTGGTGCTGGCGGTGGACCAGATCTTCCCCAGCGGCGCCTTGGCGCAGGCGCTGAACCGCTTTTCCGCCGCCTTTCCTTACGTGCGGGTGCAGCTGCACGAGACGGTGCTCAACGGTGGCATCGAGATGCTCTATGACGGTCGCGCCGACCTGACCCTGACCGGGCTCGCGGCCCAGGGTTTTCTCGGCGATCCGCTGGTACAGGTGCGCTTCATTGCCGTGGCGCATCCCGACCATGCGCTGCATGCGCTGGGCCGCGAGCTGGACCTGCGTGACCTGCTGCGCCACCGCCAGATGGTGGTACGCGACTCGGCCCAGCGCCAGTCGATGGACGCCGGCTGGCTGAAGGCGGAGCAGCGCTGGACGGTGAGCCACCTGGAGACCTCGATCGACATGGTGCGCCGCGGACTCGCCTTCGCCTGGCTGCCGGAAACCCGCATCCAGGCCGAACTGGAGCGCGGCGTGCTGGTGCCGCTGCCACTCGCCGCCGGCGGCAACCGCGAGGTGTCGATCCAGATGATCTACCGCGACCGCGATCGTGCCGGCCCGGCGACCCACGCCATGGCCGAGGCGCTGAAGGCGGCCGTGAGCGAGCAGTGTACGGCGTGAGCTTTCGCTTTTTTACGACGATTGGGCGCAATTTCTCCGCTTGAGCCACGAGGCGATCGGCTTACCCTGAAGAAAAGCCATTCGAGGAGAGCAAAGATGGGTCTGTTGATCGACGGCACCTGGCATGACCAGTGGTACGACACCAAGAAGCACGGCGGCGAGTTCGTGCGGGAATCCGCCCAGCTGCGCGACTGGGTCACTGCGGACGGCTCGCCGGGCCCCGACGGCCAGCGCGCCGTGCCGGCCGAGGCGGGGCGCTTCCACCTCTATGTCTCGCTGGCCTGCCCCTGGGCGCACCGCACCCTGATCATGCGCAAGCTCAAGGGCCTAGAGTCGCTGATCGGCGTTTCTTGGGTCAGCCCGCTGATGCTCGACCAGGGCTGGAGCTACCACGAAGAGGAGGGCGCCAGCGGTGACTCGGTCAACGGCGTGGCCTATCACCGCGAACTCTACACCCTGACCGACCCGCACTACACCGGCCGGGTCACGGTGCCGGTGCTGTGGGATAAGCGGGAAGGGCGCATCGTCAACAACGAGTCCGCCGAGCTGCTGCGCATCCTCAACGGTGCCTTCGACGGCCTCACCGGCAACCGGCTCGACTTCTATCCGGAGGACCTGCGCGAGACCATCGACGAGGTCAACGCCGAGGTGTACGAGCACATCAACAACGGCGTCTACAAGTCGGGCTTCGCCACCGAGCAGCAGGTGTACGAAAAGCACGTCACCGCGCTGTTCGCCTCGCTCGATCGCATCGAGGCACGGCTGGGCGAGCACCGCTACTTGGCCGGTGAGTGGCTCACCGAGGCTGACATCCGCCTGTTCACTACCCTGGTGCGCTTCGACGCCGTCTACCACGGCCACTTCAAATGCAACTTCCGCCGCATCGAGGACTACCCCAACCTCTCACACTACCTGCGCGAGCTCTATCAATGGCCGGGCGTGGCCGAGACGGTCAACCTCGATCACATCAAGCGCCACTACTATTACAGCCACGACACCATTAACCCCACCCGCATCGTGCCCAAGGGGCCGCTGCTCGATTTCGACCGGCCTCACGACCGCGAGCGGCTGGCGGGACGGAGTGTGCGGGAAAGGTAGGCGGCACGGGTGCAGCACCCGTTGGACGGCGGGAGCGCTATAGCGATGAATCCATCAAGGTTTTTGTTCCTAAACGAAAATTCAATGAAGTCGAGGATCAGTCGGTGTAGGCAAAGGCTTACATTTTTAATCTTTTGGGTACTATATAACTCATTCTATTGCCCCTGCATCATCACGCTGCCGCCTGCGAGGGTGGACTGATATCAGCTACGCAAGGGAACAGAAAAAATGAAAAAAATCGTGCAAATGGCGGCGGTTGCCGCCGTCGCGGCCGGGGCATCTTCCATGGCCTTGGCTGCTCCCAGCTTTTATGTGGGGGCTCAGGCGGGTTATCAAAATGTTGATATGGAAGAGAAGGAGTCGTGGGGGAATGCCTCTTTTACCACTGACTATTCTATGACCGGATTGGCAGGTGGCGTTTTTGCCGGTGCGAAATTCCACCTGACGCCAGAATTCTACCTGGCACCAGAGGTTAACCTGGGTACAAGTAATGCCGATGGTGGTGATCGGTTCAATATGCCGGGCTATAGCGCAAGCTATGAGTTTGAGGCAGGGCGCTCCTATGGAATTGGCGTTCTGGCTGGGTACAATGTGACCCCTGCTACGAGTGTTTACGGTCGTCTTGGCTATCAGCGTACGAAATTTAAGGTTAGCTATAACGAGACCGGCGAGCCTACTGAATCTGATAGCGAGAATTTCAGTGGTGCTCGATTCGGCGTCGGTATGGATACAGCCTTAAGCTCTAACGTTGCCTTGCGTCTGGATTGGTCACATACTCCCTATTCGAGCAAATCATATGAAGATGAGTGGGGTGATCGCATCACCTTTGATCCGACCGAAAGTCTCTTCCAAGTCGGTGTTCTTGTGAGTTTCTAAACAAAGTTCCACACTGCCTGAATCGATCATGTTTGAGGCAGGGCTTGCGCCCTGCCTCTTTTGGTTTTGGCCCTGCCCGCACGATCACCTGTTCTTCGCCAGCCACCGGTCCAGCGCGTTGGCAAACTCGCGGCGGTCGCTGTCCGAATAGCCTTTCGGCCCGCCGGTGTGTTCGCCGCTGGAGCGCATCGTTTCCATGAAATCACGCAGCTGTACCTTGGCGCGAATGTTGTTCCTGTCGAGGATCTCGCCGCGGGTGGTCATCACCGCCGCGCCCTTGTCGATGGCCTCCATGGCCAGCGGCAGGTCGGAGCTGATCAGCAGGTCGCCTGACTCTAGGCGCGCCACGATCTCGTTGTCGGCGGCGTCGAAGCCGTGGCTCACCGACAGAGCCTTGACCCACTTGGAGGGCGGCAGCGGGATCGAGTGGTTGGCGACGAACCAGGCCGGCGTGGTGGTGCGCTCGGCGGCGCGAACGATGATGTCGCGTGCCACCCGGGGGCAGGCATCGGCATCGACCCAGAGTGTGGGCATTCAGGCGGGCTCCTCGAAGAAAATTTAAGGTTTAGGTGAACGCAGCGTTGAAAGTGCTGGTTTTGGCTCGGGCCCGATGGTAGCATGCGCGCTCCTCGCATGTGCTGACCCCGCCATCATGACGATTCGCTCCATACGCCCCGCGTATGAGAGGCAATCACCGAGACCGACAGCTATCGCTGCGTCCGAGATGTGAAGATGGAGCGCCAAACAAGATGCCGCCAACCGGGCAGCATCGGCGCAGAAAGGTCGCCACGCGGTTCGATGCCCGTTGGCGCGAACCGGATGCCAGGTGCGACCGGCGTCCCACGTACCCCGTGATCCGCTCTGTTGAGGCCAGTTGGCCTACGACGACAGGGCCACCGACCTGCCTAGTGCTGCGTCGGGGATGCCTCAATGTTTTGCCGGCGAGTGCCGGCCTACCAAGGTGTGATTGATGACCTCGACTTCTGTCGCCTCGCCGAGCTTCGGCGATCTTGCTCTGCTGCCTGCCGTTCTCGCCGCTGTAGAAACACTGGGTTACGAAACTCCCTCCCCGATTCAGACACAGACCATTCCGGCACTGCTGGAAGGGCGCGACATGCTGGGCCAGGCACAGACCGGCACCGGCAAGACCGCGGCGTTCGCGCTGCCGCTGCTCTCGCGGCTGGAACTGACCCGCCGTGAGCCCCAGGTACTGGTACTGGCACCGACCCGTGAGCTGGCCCAGCAGGTGGCCGTCTCCTTTACCAAGTACGGCCAGAACCTGCAGGGTCTGGAAGTGGCCATCCTGTGCGGTGGCATGGAATACCGCGACCAGCTGGCCGCCCTGAAGCGCGGCGCCCAGGTGGTGGTGGGCACCCCCGGCCGAGTGATCGACCACCTCGACCGCGGCAGCCTCAAGCTCGACGGCCTGAATGCCCTGGTGCTGGACGAAGCCGACGAGATGCTGCGCATGGGCTTCATCGACGACGTCAAGCGCGTGGTCGCCGATACCCCGAAGGACGCCCAGCGCGTGTTCTTCTCTGCCACGCTGCCGGCCGAGATCGAGCGCATCGTCAACCGCTACCTGGTCGATCCGGTGAAGGTGGCGATCGAGTCGCGCACCACTACCGCCGAGCTCATCGAGCAGCGGCTGGTGCGCGTCGAGGGTGGCGCCAAGCTGGAAGCGCTGGCGCGCATCCTTGAAGTCGAGCCGGTGGATGCCGCCATCGTCTTCGTGCGCACCCGTGCCGCCTGCACCACCCTGATGGAGCAGCTTTCCGCCCGCGGCGTGAACGTGGCTAGCCTATCCGGCGACCTGGACCAGAGCCTGCGCGAGCGCACCATCCAGCGCCTGAAGCGCGGCAAGATCGACGTGCTGATCGCTACCGACGTGGCCGCCCGCGGCCTCGACGTGCCGCGCATCACCCACGTGATCAACTACGATCTGCCCCAGGACAGCGAGGCCTACACCCACCGCATCGGGCGTACCGGCCGGGCCGGCCGCGAAGGCGTGGCGATCACCTTCGCCGGCTTCCGCGAAGGCCGCAAGATCGGCTGGCTGGAGCAGGCCACCGGCCAGCGCATGAGTGAAATGGCGCTGCCCGACGAGGCGGCCATCCGCGCCCACCGCGACGAGGTGTTCCACCAGCGCGTCATCGCCGCACTGACCGCCGGTGCCGACGAGCAGCGTGCCCTGGTCGAGCGCCTGGTGGCCGAGGGTCATGACCCGCTCGAGCTGGCCTGTGCCTTCGCCGCCCTGGCGCGTGCCGACGAGGCGCCCATTGGTCGCCTGCAGGCGCCGCGCAAGGAGCGTAGCGATCGCGGTGAGCGCGGCGAGCGTGCCCCGCGCGACGGCAAGCCGCCGCGTCGCGGTGAGCGCGATGGCCGTGGCCCCAGCGAGGGCATGACCCGCTATCGCGTCGCCGTTGGTCACAAGGATGGCGTCAAGCCGGGCCAGCTAGTCGGCGCCCTGGCCAACGAAGGTGGCATCGAAGGTTCGCGGATTGGCCGCATCGATATCCGCAACGCCTTCTCCGTGGTGGAGCTGCCAAGCTCGCTGCCGCCGAGCATCCTGGCCAAGATGGCCCGCGCCCGCGTCGCCGGTCGTGCGCTGGAAATCAGCGAGGATTCCGGCGCCCCCGAGCGTGCCCCGCGCCGCCGCCGTGAGGATGGCGAGGCACCGGTGCGTCGCCGCACCAGCGCCTGAGAATCGCCGGGCCCGCTGCCCGGCAGCTTGAAACATCCCGGCAGCGCCTGATGTCCCCCGGCAGCGCCTGAAAAGCCCCGGCACCGTTCTTCGGTGTCGGGGATTTTTCTATTAAGCGATTGTTTTGCGTGACATTTTCCTGGAGATCATCGTTACGATAGCCGCATCCTATTGTGAGCGGTGCTACTGTGGTGCGACGGAAGTCATTAACGTGCTCATCATTCCGATCCGCGACAGGAGAACACCGTGCAGGAGACGAACCTCTTTACCCCGCTTCAGCTGGGCAAGCTGAGCCTTCCCAATCGCGTGATCATGGCCCCGCTGACCCGCTCGCGCACGCCCGATAGCGTGCCCGGCAAGCTGCAGGAGTTCTACTACGGCCAGCGCGCCAGCGCCGGGCTGATCATCAGCGAGGCGACCAATATTTCGCCCACCGCGCGCGGCTACGTCTATACGCCGGGCATCTGGACCGACGAGCAGGAAGCCGGCTGGAAAGGCGTCGTCGAGGCGGTGCACGCCAAGGGCGGGCGCATCGCGCTGCAGCTGTGGCACGTGGGGCGTGTTTCCCACGAGATGGTGCAGCCCAACGGCGAGCCGCCGGTGGCGCCCAGCGCCATCAAGGGGGAGGGCGCCGAGTGCTTCGTCGAGTTCGAGGACGGCAGCGCGGGGCCGCATCCCACCAGCACCCCGCGGGCGCTGGAAACCGACGAGATCCCCGGCATCGTCGAGGATTACCGCCAGGCCGCCGTGCGCGCCAAGCGGGCCGGTTTCGACATGGTCGAAGTGCATGCGGCCAATGCCTACCTGCTCAACCAGTTCCTGGCCACCGGCACCAACCAGCGTACCGATCGCTACGGCGGCTCCGTCGAGAATCGTGCGCGTTTCCCGCTGGAAGTGGTGGATGCGGTCGCCGAAGTGTTTGGCCCCGAGCGGGTCGGCATCCGCCTGACGCCGTTCATCGAGCTGTTCGGCCTCACCGACGATGAGCCCGAGGAGATGGCTTACTACCTGGCCGAGCAGCTCTCAAGACGCGGCCTGGCCTACCTGCACTTCAACGAGCCCAACTGGGCGGGTGGGGACATCCACTTTCCGGAAGGCTTCCACGAGCAGATGCGCCAGCGCTTCCGCGGTGCCCTGATCTACTGCGGTGGCTACGACGCCGAGCGGGCCCGCCAGCGGCTCGCCGACGGCACCGCCGATGCCGTGGCCTTCGGGCGCCCCTACATTGCCAACCCGGACCTGCCCGAGCGCTTCCGCACGGGGGCCGCGCTCAACGAGCCCGATTCGCGTACCTTCTACGGCGGCGCCGAGAAGGGTTATACCGACTACCCGTTCCTCGATAACGGCCACGACCGCCTGGGCTGACCTCGTACCAGGCGGTGGTTGGCAGATCGGCTCCGTCGCTACCGGCCTAACCGCCGCCCCAGCGCCTGCATGAAGCGGCTGCCAGCCGCCAGCTGTTCGATCTCGATGAACTCGTCGGGCTGGTGCGCCTGGCGAATGCTGCCGGGGCCGCAGATCACCGTGGGCAACCCCACCCGCTGGAACTGCCCGGCCTCGGTGGCGTAGGCCACCGCGCCGTGGGGCTGCTCGCCGAGCAGCTCGCGGCACAGGTCGAGCACCTCGGCGTTGTTGTCGTCGGCCAGGGCCGGCACCGTCTCGTTGAGCGCCTCGGTGACAATGCTGGTCTCGGGGGCGCGGCGCTGCATTTCGGCTTCCAGCTCGGCGGCAAAGGCATTCACGCGGCCGATCAGGTCCTCGAAGTGATCCTGGGGCAGGTGGCGAATCTCCCACTCGAAGGTGCACTCCCGCGCCATGATGTTGATCGCGGTGCCGCCGGCGATCTTGCCCACATGCAGGCTGGAGTGAGCGACGTTGAAGGCTTCGTCGATGCGCCCCTCGGCGCGCAGCTCGCTCATCACGTCTTCGATCTTCGTCACCAGCCGTGCGGCGACGTGGATGGCCGACACGCCCTGGTCGATCTGGCTCGAATGGGAGGCACGGCCGGTCACGGTGGTGCGCAGGTTGGTGGCGCCCTTGTGCGCCACCACCGGCTGCATCAGGGTCGGTTCGCCGACGATTACCGCCGCGGGGCGTGGGTGGTCGGCCATCAGCCGCTCGATCATGCGCGGTGCGCCGATGCAGCCGACCTCTTCGTCGTAGGAGAGCGCCAGGAGGATCGGCGCCTGCAGGTCGAGCCGGGTCCAGGTGGGAACCTCGGCCAGGGCGCAGGCGATGAAGCCCTTCATGTCGCAGGTGCCGCGCCCGTAGAGCTTGCCGTCGCCCTTGTCGACCAGGGTGAACGGGTCGCTCGACCACGGCTGGCCGGCCACCGGCACCACGTCGGTATGGCCCGAGAGCACCACGCCGCCCGCCACGTCGGGCCCGATGCGGGCCAGCAGGTTGGCCTTGGTGCCGTCGTCGTTCTCGACCCGCCAGTGTTCCACGCCGTATTGATCGAGATAGCGTTCAACGAAGGCGATCAGATCGAGGTTGGAGTCGCGCGAAACGGTGGCAAAGCCCACCAGGCGCTCAAGCATCTCGGCGGCGGTCATGGGTCCCTCCTGACAGTTATTGTTCCTAGCCTATCACGCCATCGGCTCGCAACGATGGCTTGGTGCCTGAAAGTCTGTCTCAATCGAATTTTTCATTATTATTGAAAAAGACTATTAATCCGGTGTTGAAAAACAAGTCTCTCTCTTTCAGTTTCGCTGATATACCTATTCTTACGGTACAGCAACATGCACGACAGCCACGTCACCGAAGGGAGAGCGTCATGGATAAAAAAGTCGACAGCAGCGCAGGCAAGTGTCCCGTCATGCACGGGTCGCGTACCAAGCATGGAGACACCGGGAATTCCGTCTTCGATTGGTGGCCCAACCAGCTGAACCTTAACATTCTTCATCAGCACGCCCCCAGGTCCAATCCGTTGGGCGAAGCGTTCGATTATGCCGAGGCGTTCAAGTCGCTCGACCTGGGCGCGGTCAAGCAAGATCTCGAAGCCCTGATGACCGACTCCCAAGACTGGTGGCCGGCCGATTACGGCCATTATGGGCCGCTGTTCATCCGCATGGCGTGGCATAGCGCCGGCAGCTACCGGGTGGGCGACGGGCGGGGCGGCGCCGGCACCGGCACCCAGCGTTTCGCGCCGCTCAACAGCTGGCCCGACAACGGCAACCTGGACAAGGCGCGCCGCCTGCTGTGGCCGATCAAGCGCAAGTATGGCAACAAGCTCTCCTGGGCCGACCTGTACATCCTGGCGGGCAATGTCGCGCTGGAATCCATGGGTTTCAAGACCTTCGGCTTCGCCGGTGGGCGCGAGGACGTCTACCAGCCGGAAGAGGATATCTACTGGGGCGCCGAGGACGAGTGGCTGGCCGACAGTAGCCATGCCAAGAGCCGCTACACCGGCGAGCGCGACCTGGAGAACCCGCTGGCGGCGGTGCAGATGGGCCTCATCTACGTCAACCCCGAAGGGCCGGACGGCAACCCGGACCCGCTCGCCTCGGCCAGGGATATCCGCGAGACCTTCGCTCGCATGGCGATGAACGACTACGAGACGGTGGCGCTCACCGCTGGCGGCCACACCTTCGGCAAGGCCCACGGCGCCGGCGATCCGGTCAACGTCGGCCCCGAGCCGGAAGCCGCGCCCATGGAGGAGATGGGCTTCGGCTGGAAGAGCGGCTACAAGAGCGGCAAGGGCCGCGACACCATCACCAGCGGCCTGGAGGGCGCCTGGACGCCGACACCGACGAAGTGGGACATGAGCTACTTCGACGTGCTGTTCGGCTACGAGTGGGAGCTGACCACCAGCCCGGCCGGTGCCAAGCAGTGGGCGCCGAAGGGACTTGCCGAGAAGGACATGGCGCCGGACGCCGAGGACCCGGCCAAGCGCGTGGGCATCATGATGTCCACCGCCGACATGGCCATGCGCGAGGACCCCGAGTACCGCAGAATCGCCGAGCACTTCCACAACAATCCGGACGAGTTCGCCGACGCCTTTGCCCGCGCCTGGTTCAAGCTGACCCACCGTGATATGGGCCCCAAGGCGCGCTACCTCGGTCCGGAAGTGCCGACCGAGGAGCTGCTGTGGCAGGATCCGGTGCCCGCCTTGGATCATGAACTGGTCGATGCCCAGGACATCGCCAGCCTCAAGGGCAAGATCCTTGCCTCGGGCCTGACGGTGGCTGAACTGGTCTACACCGCCTGGTCGTCGGCTTCCACCTTCCGCGGCTCCGACATGCGCGGTGGGGCCAACGGGGCCCGTATCCGCCTGGCGCCGCAGAAGGAGTGGGAAGTCAACCAGCCCGAGCAGCTGGCCAAGGTGCTGAAGACCCTGGAGAGCATTCAGAGCGACTTCAACGCGACCCAGGGGGGGCGCAAGCGGGTCTCGCTGGCTGACCTGATCGTGCTCGGCGGTGCCGCCGCCATCGAGCAGGCGGCCGGGGATGCCGGTCACGCCATCGAGGTGCCGTTCTCGCCGGGCCGCACCGACGCCAGCGCCGAGCAGACCGACGTCGAGTCGTTCGAGTGGCTGCGCCCCGAGGCCGACGGCTTCCGTAACTATCGCCGCGCTAGATTCACCGTCTCCGACGAGGAGATGCTGATCGACAAGGCTCAGCTGCTGGGCCTGAGCGCGCCGGAGATGACCGTGCTGGTGGGCGGCCTGCGGGTGCTCGAGGCCAACTACGGCAACTCGCGCCACGGCGTGTTCACCGACCGCCCCGGGACGTTGACCAATGACTTCTTCGTCAACCTGGTCGACATGGGTACGCAGTGGCAGCCGGCCTCGGTGGATGCCGACGTGTTCGAGGGCCGCGACCGCAAGAGCGGTGAAGTGAAGTGGACCGGCACCCGGGTCGACCTGGTGTTCGGCTCCAACTCGCAGCTGCGTGCCATCGCCGAGGTCTATGCCCAGGACGATGCCAAGGAGAAGTTCGTCGAGGACTTCGTCGCCGCCTGGAACAAGGTGATGAACGCGGATCGCTTCGACCTGGCCTAAGCCCGGATTGAAGAGAAGTGAAAGAAGCGCCCCGGTAACGGGGCGCTTTTTTTCGGTTTCAGGGGGCTGCCTGGCCAAATGTGCTGGGTAGAAACCTTGATCAGGCCGTTGCAAAAAGCCAGCTTATTCGACGCCGTGACATGTTCACGCATCTTGTTTTTTTCGACAGGTTCCAGGACATGTGGATGGCATGCAAGCTGCAGCAGCGCGTTCTGAGGACGCTGCTCGGGCCTTCCTCAACACCCCCGGCCGTCACGGCGGCGTGCCGATGATCCGCTCCAGCTCCCGGTTGAACGCTGCCGGCCGGGCCATGTGCAGGAAGTGGTCGGTGCCTTCCATGATCACGGCGTCGAACTTGGCCAGCAGCTGCCGGTTGGCGTCGATGTCGGTCGGCCACAGGTCGGCGTTGATGGCCACCACCGGCACGGTCAGCGCTTCGAACTGCTGCGCCGCCAGACCCTCGGCATGTTGGGTGAGCATCTCCTGCATGGCACTGATTGCGACCTGGGGAGGTGCTGCCGCCATGTCCTGCACCACCCAGTCGCGCAGGTTGGCATCGGTGGTGTCGATGAACATCGAGGTGACGAAGTGAGCAGCGGCCGAAACGAAGTCCTGCTGGATCGGCGCCAGCATGGCGTCGATCTCGGCCTGGCTGAGCGGTGCCGCCATAACATGAAAGGTATCGACGCCGATGATGCCGATCACACGCTCGGGCATGAGGTGCGCCGCTTCTACGGCGACGGGCCCGCCCATGGAGTGGCCAATCAGCAGGGCCTGCTGAACCTCCAGGTCGTCCAGCACCGCCCTCACGTCTTCGCCGAAGGCGCGCATGGTGAAGTCTTCACGCGCCAGGCCGGAATGGCCGTGACCGGCAAGGTCGATCGTCACCACCCGATGCTGCTGCGAGAAATGCGGCACCTGTCCGCGCCAGTAGCGCCCGTCGCAGCTCCAGCCGTGGAGGAACACGAGGGTCGGTTCGCCACTGCCGTGAACCTCATAGGCAATCGGCACGCCGTCTGCCGACTCGGTCATGCGCGGCCAGTTGACTTCGGCTGCCAGCGCCTGGCCCGCCACGGCCAGCAGCAGCGCCAGGCCCAGAATACGCATGCCGTGCAGTGCGAACGCTTTCATGAGGCTCTCCCTTATCTGAGCGGTGCTGTGACCTATGCAGCATAGCCGAGCCGCCGAATCCCCAGCTGGCCTTTTGACCGCGGCGGGCAGCCACAGGAGCGCCCCGGTTGCGGTGCAAGGGCGGCGATGCTAGAGGCTGACCAGTCGCGCCCGGCTGGTGCCGTTGCCCAGCGGTTCCACCTGGATCTGTACCGGAATTCTTTCGTGCATCTCCTGCACGTGGGAGATCACTCCGACGCGGCGGCCGAGGGCCTGCAGGCCGTCGAGCGCTTCCATGGCCAGTGCCAGCGACTGCGGGTCGAGGCTGCCGAAGCCCTCGTCGATGAACAGCGACTCGATGACGAGCTCGCCCGAGGCCATGGAGGCGAGCCCCAGCGCCAGGGCCAGCGAGACGAGGAAGGTCTCGCCGCCGGAGAGCGAGTGCACCGAGCGGCGCTCGTCGCCCATGTCGTGGTCCACCACCAGCAGGCCCAGCTCGCTGCCGCCGCGGGCCAGCCGATAGCGGCGGCTGAGGTTGGCCAGGTGGGCGTTGGCGTGCTCCAGCAACTGCTCCAGGTTGTAGGCCTGGGCGATGCGGCGAAACGCCTTGCCATCGGCGGAGCCGATCAGTTCGCTGATGCGTCCCCAGCGCACCTGTTCGGCACGGGCGGCTTCCAGTTCGGCCTGGCCCTGCTGCTGGCGCAGGCGCCGACGGTCGTCGTCGCGCAGGGCATGAACGGCATCGTCGCGAACCTGCTGGGCTTCCGCCAGTTTGGGCTGTAGCGCCGTCTGCTGGGCATCCAGCGCCTCCCGGAGGCTGGCGATCCGGGCTTCGACCGCTTCGCTCAGCAGTTCGGTCTCGCTGTCGGCCAGCGCCCGCTCGCGACGGTGCTCGAGCAGGGCATGACGCCGCTCGGCGAGGCTGGCCTCGCTGCGCTGGCGTGCCTCGTCGGCATCGGCAAGCTCTCGTTCCTGGCGGGCGGCCTCTTCCTCGGGCTGTGCCAACAACCGCGCCAGGGTGGTGTCGTCCAACTGCGGATGGGCGTGGCGCCACTCGGCCAGTCGAGCTTTCAGCTCGACCTGCTCCTGACGGAGCCCTTCGATGCGCTCGGCTTCGTGAGCGGCCTGCTGGGTGAACCGGGCCTGCTCGCGTTCGGCGCCGTGGCAGCGCTCGATGGCCTGGTCGCGCTCACGACGGGCGGCCTCCTGGCCGGCTTCCAGCCGTTGTTGCCAGGCGTCGGCCGAGGCGTGCTCGCCGAGCAGGGCCTGGAGCCGCTCGGCAAGTGACTGCTGCTCCTGGCGCAGAGGTGGCAGCTGGGCGTCGAGCTGGGCCTGGGTTTCCGCCAGCGAGGCGCGCCGGGCCTCATGCTGGGCGCGTTCGAGCTCGACCTGGCGCAGGGCCTCTTCCAATGGGCTCAGCGCCGCCTCGGCGCGGGCCAGCTCCTGCAGCGTACGCTCGGCCCGTTCACGCTCGGCGGCGCTGTGCTGGCGCTGGTGAGCGAGCCAGGCTTCACGCTCCGCAGGCGCAATGTCGGCCAGCTCCGCGTGCAGGGGATGGCCGCTCAGGGCGTGCCGGGCCTGAGCCAGTCTCTCCTCGGCCTGCTGCAGCTCCTGCCGTCCGCGTGCGATCGACGCCAGCGCGGCGCGGTACTCGCCCTCGAGTTCGCTGCGTGCCAGCTGGGCCTGCTCGAAGGTCTGTCTGGCCTCGGCCAGTTGTGCCTCTTCCTGCTCCTGTTGGGCGGCCAGTTGGGCTGCCTCCGGGGTGGCCGGCGGTCGGTGACGGAAGGGGTGGTCGTGGCCGCCGCAAACCGGGCAGGGCTCGCCTTCCCGCAGCGTGTCGCGCAGCCGTGCCACGCTCTCGCTGCGGGCGGCACGGCTGCGCTCGATGAAATCGCGCAGGGTGGCGTAGCGCTGTTCGCTGCCGTCGAGCCGCTCACGGGCAGCCTTGCCCTGAACGGTCAGTTCGGCCTGTCGCTTCTCATCCCCGGCCAGGCGTTCGCTCAGCTGACGCTGGGCCAGCTCGGTGTGCAGAAGCTCCTGCCAGCGGCTGGCCAGTTCCTCCAGCGCCAGGCCGCGGCGGGCGGCGCGGTCGTGGGTCTGCTGCGCCGCCTGGCGGGCGGCATCGAGTCGTTCGTGACTGCCCATCAGCTGGCGCAGGGTGGCCTGCCACTCGTCGCGCCGGCGTTGCAGCTCGCGCAGCCTGGCCGCGGTGGCCTGGTGCTGCTGGTCCAGTGCCTCTGCCTGCTGGCGGCAGTCGTGATGGCGGGATTCGAGCTCGGCCAGCTGACGCTCCAGGCTGGCTAGCGCCTGGGCGTGCTCGCGCGCCTCGCGCAGGCTCGGTTCGGCCTGCTGGCGGGCTTGACTTGCGGATTCCAATTGACGGGCGGCCTGATCCCGGGCCTGCTCGGCCTGGGTTTGCAGGACGCGGGCCTGCTCGAGGGCCTCTCGGGTCCGGCGATGTGCCTGCTCCAGCGCGGCGACTTCGTCCGGCAGCGCGGCCTGGCGCAGCAGGTGGTGGCGCTGGGGCGCAAGCAGGCGGCGACAGTCGCGGTCGGCCCGGGCAGCGGCCAGCGCCTGCCAGCGATCCTCGGCATCGCGCTGCTGGTGAATCCCTTCGGCGTAGGCCTGGCGCAGCCGTTCGTCGGCGCTATGCCACTGTCGCTGGGCATCGAGCTCCCTGGCCTGCTGCTGCAGGTCGGTCAGGGCCTGCTCGGCGCTCTCGGCCTGGCGTTCCAGCGCGCTGCGGGCCTCGGACTCGGCGGGCAGGTCGTCGGCGAGCTTCGTCTGCAGGGCGTCGACGTGCCGCTTCGCCGTGATGGCCCGCCGGTAGGCGGCTTCGGAGATGCGCGAATACTCGGCGGTGCCGGTGAGCCGTTCCAGCAGGTCGCTGCGCTCGTTGTCGTCGGCCTTGAGGAAGGCGGCGAATTCGCTCTGGGCCAGCAGCACGGCGCGGGTGAACTGATCGAAGGTCAGCCCCAGGCGCTCCGGCAACAGCTCGGCGAACTCGCGCTTCTGGGCGGTGAGCAGGCGTTCGTCGTCGAGGTCGGTGAGCGATTGTTCGACCGCCTGCAGGCGCCCGCTGGCCTTCTCGCGGGCGCGGCGCACGGCCCAGCGGGCGCGGTAACGACGCCCGTCGCGACCGAGAAAGTCGACTTCGGCGTAGCCGCCGGCGGTGCCACGGCGCAGCAGGGTGCGCGGGTCGGCGGTGCTCACCGTCTCGCCTTCCACGTCGGGCAGCGGCGCGTTCTGGCTGGGCGCATGGCGCAGCCGCGGCGTGCTGCCGTAGAGTGCCAGACACAGGGCGTCGAGCAGGGTGCTCTTGCCGGCGCCGGTGGGGCCGGTGATGGCGAACAGGCCGGCATCGCTGAGCGGAGGAGCCGTGAAATCGAGCTCCAGCGGGCCGGGCAGGGAGGCGAGGTTGGCCAGGCGCAGGGCGAGGATCTTCATGGGCGACGCTCCCCGGTGCGCGGCTCGTCGGGGCTATCGAGCACGTCCTGCAGCAGCTGGTCGAAGTCGGCCAGTACGTCGTCGCCGGGGGGCTCTCCCCACTGCTTTTCCCAGGTGCGCTCAAACAGCTTTCTCGGCCCCAGCTGCTGCAGATCGATTCGCTCCGGCCTGCCATCGGCAGCCTGCTGGGGCAGACGCCGCTCCAGGCGCAGCAGGCGCACGGCCTTGCCGTCGAGGGCCGCTTCCACCCGGGCGCGCAGGTCGGGTACGGGGGCGGTGAGGGTGACGCGCACTTCCAGCCAGGGCCATTGTTCCCGTGGCACGGCGGGGTCGTGGGGCAGCCCCTCGAGCTCCGCCAGCACCGCGTCGAGTTCGCCGGGGCCGACACGCTGCATGGCCACGGGGCGCGGCACGGGGATCGCTTCCGTGGTGGCCAGGGTTTCACCTTCCAGCACCGCTTCCACCACCTGGTGCGGGTAATTCACCTCGCTGAAATCCAGCGGCAGCGGGCTGCCGCTGTAGCGGATGCGTGCCTCGCCCACCTGCTGGGCGCGGTGCAGGTGGCCCAGTGCCACGTAGGCGATGTCGGCGGGAAAGAGCCCGGCGGAGATCGACTCCTCGCCGCCGATCACGATGGGCCGCTCGCTGGCCTCGGAAACGGCGGCGCCGTGCAGGTGGGCGTGGCTCATGGCCACCAGCGCCTGGCCGGGCTGACGCCGCTTGCGGGCGGCATCGATCAGCTGCTGGTGAACGCGGGAGATGCCGGCCACATAGTCGTTGCGCGCGCTGTCGTTGCGAGCGCAGTCTTTGCCCGGTGTGCCGTGCTCCGTCTGGCCTGCATCGTCGTCGCGGGCCAGGCCGCGGCCGGTGACCTCGGCGGGGCGCAGAAAGGGCAGCGCCAGGCACCAGGCGCGGGTCTCGCCGCTGGCGTCGGTGAGCGGCAGCAGCAGGCGCTCGGCGTCGAGGCTGCCGTCGTCGAGCCAGCTCACCCGGCCCAGGGCGTGGGTGCGCAGGCGACGCATCAGCGGCGCCGGCAGCTCGATGCGATTGCCGCTGTCGTGGTTGCCGGCGATCAACACGATGTCGAGTGCCGGCAGGCGCTCGTGGGCACTGACGATGAAGTCGTAGAGCAGCGCCTGGGCGGCAAGCGAGGGATTGACCACGTCGAAGACGTCGCCGGCGACGAGCAGGGCGTCGGCCTCGCGTGCGACGAGGGTGTCGAGCAGCCAGTCGAGAAAGAGACGGTGTTCGGCGTGGCGCTCCTGGCCGTGAAAGGTCTGGCCCAGATGCCAGTCGGCGGTATGGATCAGCTTGAGCACGGTGTCCCTCGTCGTCGGTTCTGCGCCGATGATACACGAACGTACCCCGACCTCGTCGTTGTCGACCGACCTTGGGAAGTGCACCCTGACCGCCTACACTGCGGACCAGCTTACGCTGTGAGGAAGGCAAGGATGACGCCACTGCATGAATGGACCCCCACGCCGGAGAAGGCCATCGCGCTGCAGCGCGAGCTGGCGCCACGCATCGAGCGCGAGGACCGCCTGGCACCGGTGCGTCATATCGCCGGGGTCGACATCGGCTTCGAGCAGAACGGCGAGATCACCCGGGCGGCGGTGGTGGTGCTGGCCTGGCCCGGCGACCCCATGGTCGGCTTCGAGGTGGTGGAGCAGGTAGTGCATCGCGAGCCGACCCGCATGCCCTACATTCCGGGGCTGCTCTCCTTTCGCGAGATTCCCGCGGCGCTGGCGGCCTTCGACAGGCTCGCCACACGGCCCGAGCTGGTGATGGTCGACGGCCAGGGCATCGCCCATCCGCGTCGTCTCGGCGTGGCCTCGCACCTGGGGCTGTGGCTCGACCTGCCGACCATCGGCGTGGCCAAGTCGCGGCTGTGCGGGGTTCACGACGAGGTGCCCACGGGGCGCGGCGAGTGGACGCCGCTGCGCCATCGCGGCGAGACGATCGGTGCGGTGCTGCGCAGCCGGGTAGGCGTCAAGCCGGTGTTCGTCTCGCTGGGGCATCGCATCAGCCTGACGACCTCGCTCGACTGGGTGGTGCAGTGCCTGGGCCGCACCAAGCTGCCGGAGCCCACGCGGCTGGCCGACAGGCTCGCCTCGCGGCGCGGGCCCATGCCGCAACCGGGGGATTGAACCCCGCTGCGCGCCGGCTCGGGTATACTGCCAGGCCCTTTTTTTGCCGACGAGGCCCATCATGCCCGACACCCTGACCCCCGCCTGCGCTGCCACTCGTGACTGGGTCGAGGGCTTCGTCGTGGCTCACAACGTCTGCCCCTTCGCCCGCCGCGAGCTGGTGGGGGAGACCATTCGCTTCGTCGAGGTGGCGGCCAGCGAATGGGAGCCTGCCCTCGAGGCGCTGATCGACGAGTGCCGCCGGCTCGACGCGACACCGGCCATCGAGACCACCCTGCTGGTGCTGCGCCCGGGGCTCGAGGACTTCGACGATTATCTCGACTTCCTCGCCGTGGCCGAGGCGCTGCTGGTGGAGCAGGGCTACGAGGGGATCTACCAGCTCGCCAGCTTCCATCCCGACTACTGCTTCGACGGCGCCGAACAGGACGACCCGGCCAACTTCACCAACCGTTCGCCCTGGCCCATGCTGCACCTGCTGCGCGAGGCGGGGCTCGAACATGCCCTGGCCCACTACCCGGACCCCGAGGCGATTCCCGAGCGCAACATCGAACGCATGGGCCAGCTCGGCAGCGAACGCCTGAGCGCCGAGTTGGCGGCGCTGCGTGGTCAGGCCCCCGACCGAGACTAGACGATGTCGAGCGGCACCTTGCGCCCCGGCGCCGGGAAGGCCTCGTTGAGTCGAGCCAAGGCCTCATCGCTGAGCTCGACCACGAGGGCGGCGGCGTTCTCTGCGACGTGCTGCGGCTGCACCGCCTTGGGGATGGCGATGGCGTCGCGTCGGCCGTTCAGCGGTCGAATGGCCCAGGCCAGCAGCAGCTGGGCGGGGGTGATGCCGAGCCCGTCGGCCACCTCGCGTACCGCGCTGTGCTCGAACAGGTCACGGCGCAGCTGGCCGGCCTGGGCCAGCGGGCAGTAGGCCATCAGCGGCATGCCGAGGCGCTGCATCCGCGGGCGCAGGGCATGTTCGATGCCGCGCGAACCCAGATGGTAGAGCACCTGGTTCACCGCACACTCGCCACCGCCGGGCAGTGCCACCAGCGAGTCGAGCTCCTCCACGTCGAAGTTGGAGACACCGAAGCGACGGATCTTGCCTTGCTCACGCAGGCGCTCGGAGGCTTCCAGCGTCTCCGCCAGCGGGATGCTGCCGGGCCAGTGGAGCAGGTAGAGATCGAGATGATCGGTGCCCAGGCGCCTCAGGCTGCGCTCGCAGGCGGCAATGGCGCTGTCGCGTCCGGCGTTCCAGGGGTAGACCTTGGAGACCAGGAAGGCCTGGTCGCGACGGCCGACCAGGGCTTCGCCGACCACCTCCTCGGCGCCGCCGTCGGCGTACATCTCGGCGGTGTCGATCAGCGTCAGCCCCAGTTCCAGGCCCTGCTGCAGGGCGCGTACCTCGTCGTTTCGCGATGCCAGGCCCTCGCCCATGTACCAGGTGCCCTGGCCGATGGCGGGAAGTTGCACGGCCGGGGCAGGGGCGCTGGCGGGAAGCGTGACCAGGGGGATGGGGGCGTTTGGCATGTGTCACTCCGTTTTGTGGAAAATGTTTTCAAAATCATTTGCAAAAGGGATGGCGAAGACAAGGCGATGCGCTATGGTGAGGAGGGCGGCTTTCAAGGCCGCCACCTCGTTCTATCGCAAGGAGTCGTGCACATGAGCAACAAGAAAACCGGTAGCGCTGTCTGGGAAGGTAGCCTGAAGGAGGGCAAAGGGCAGGTTTCGACCGAGAGCGGCGCACTCCAGGATGCTTCCTACAGCTTCGGCAAGCGCTTTGAAGGGGAGGCCGGCTCCAACCCTGAGGAGCTGATCGGTGCCGCCCATGCCAGCTGCTACTCGATGGCGCTGTCGATGATCATGGGCGATGCCGGCCTGACCCCTGAGCGCATCGCGACCGAGGCCGCGGTGACCCTGGAGCAGGGTGACGGCGGTTTCAGCATCACCAAGATTCATCTCACCACCCGGGTGCGCAGCCCCGGCGCCGACGAGCAGGCTTTCCAGGATGCCGCGAACAAGGCCAAGGAGGGCTGCCCGGTCTCCAAGCTGTTCAAGGCCGAGATTACGCTCGACGCCTCGCTGGAGAGCTGAGCCGTTTCCGCTCCCGCTGCGGCCACCCTGAGGGTGGCCGCTGTCATGTTGAGGGCATGGTGCGCCGTGCGGCATCGACCAGGGCGCGAATCAGGCGCTGCTGGGGGCGATTGAAGATCAGCCACTCCGGATGCCACTGCACGCCGATCAGGAACTCGTGGTCGCGGGATTCGATGCCCTGCACCAGTCCGTCGCGGTCGCGGGCGACGATCTCGATGCCGCGCCCTGCTTCCTGCACGGCCTGGTGATGCAGGCTGTTGATGCGGCACCAGCTCACCTTGAGGATACGACGCAGCTGCGTGTCGGGAACGATATCCACGGTCTTGCGCGGCAGCACGGTGCGGCGGCGCTTGAGCCCCTCATGTGTGGTGTAGATGTCGGGGTCCAGGGTGCCGCCCAGGTGGACGTTGAGCATCTGGGCGCCACGACAGATCCCCAGCACCGGCTTGCCCTGAGGAATGAAGCGCTCCATCAGTTCCAGCTCCAGCTCGTCGCGCTGGGGGTCGAGGCGCACGTCGAGCTGCACCTCGCCGCCGTAGAGATGCGCCTGGATGTCGTCGCCGCCGCCGATGATCAGACCGTCGAGCGCTTCCGGCAGCGGGCGCGAGGGCGACAGCCGCAGCGGCCTGCCGCCGTGCCGCCATACGGCGAACCAGTCGAACCACCAGGCGATGCGGCTCTTGTAGTCGGAGGTGGTGATGCCGATAAGGGGGCGAGTCATGACCGGGGGCGCTCCTCCTTGAGCCAGAAGCGCAGCTTGCCCAGCCAGCGCGACAGCCTGGTCTGCGTATGGTAGCGCACGAAGGCGGCCGCGCGTTCGGCCAGCAGCTTGCGGTTGGCGGCGAGTCGTTCGACTTCCACCCAGCGGTTCCACTCCACCACCGCGCCCCAGCCGGGCTGGGAGAGCTGGGCGTTGGGCAGGCGATAATGAAAGGTGGGCCGCGGCTTGACCAGGCTATTGTGGAACAGCTCGTTGGGATAGTCGGGCCGCAGGTGAGCGAACAGCGGGTAGAGGTCGAGCTCGCGATTGCGGGTGGGGTTGCACTCGATGTAGTCGGCGATCAGGCCGTCGAGGTCCGGCGCATAGCCGGCGTCCAGCACTTTCAGTACGTAGGGCCTGGGAAAGGGGTTGGCGTGCGGCAGCACCTCGCGGGTGATGTCGACATTGATCTCCTTTCGCAGCCAGGCGGCGCTGAGCAGGAAGGCGCGGAACTGGGCCAGGATGGCCTCGACGCGATGATCGGCCACCTCGGGGTTGAGATGCAGCCCGAAGCCGTACAGCAGGCTGGCATCGGTGCCCTTGGCCCCATGCGCCTGCAGGGCGGCGAGCAGGGCATCGAGCTCGCCCAGCTCGTGCCAGGGCACTGGGGGACAGACGATCTCGGTGGGCACCAGGCCGGTCACCACGTCGCCGATCAGCTCGCGCGTCTTGTTGTGCAGGTCCAGGCGCATCTGGTGGCGGTGGCGCTCCCACTCGGTATCGCGCCTTGGCACCTTGGCCATCACTCGGGCGTCGGGGTGGGCGTACTGGGTGTCGAGCTCGATGATGAAGTCGCCCCAGCGCGTGGCTTCGACTCTGAAACGATGCGGGCTCAGGGGGCAGAGCGTGCCGCCAAACAGGCGGCGTACCAGCTCCGCGGTCTGCACGGGGGGCAGCCCGGCAAACTCGATCTCGACGCCGACCCGGCGCGGATTTCCCTGTGGATTCAACGGCTCGGGCGGTGTTTGCGGGAGCATGAGGCGTCCTGTGCAACTCGAGCGATTCTCGACGCCAGCCTAGCATAGTGCGAAGGTGAACCGGCAGGAGCCCGGGGGCTCCCAAATTCACAGGAGACAAACCGACAAGGAGTGCAGTGGCAATGCCAGGCGGTTTTCCTCGTATCGCGAAGTATCGTTCAGGGGTGCATGCAGGGGCTTGGTGGTGGCGCCTGCTGTGTGGCGTGGCGCTGCTGCTGCTGGTCAGCGGCCCGCTGAACGCCCAGACGCTCTCCCTTGCCGGGCTGGGGGCGGAAGGCGAGCAAGACCCCGATGCCACCTACGACAGCGCCTCGTTCCTGCAGTCCCTGGACGAGGTGATCGCCACCCTGGAAGACGAGCAGCGGCGCGGCGCGCTGCTCGACGAGCTGCGCGAGATGCAGGTCGCGGCCGAAGCCACGGCCGATACCAGCCCGGTGCAGCGCCAGGGGCTGCTGGGTGCGCTGGCCGGAACGCTGAGCGACCTGGGCGAGCAGGCGGAAGCCGGCGAGTCGCCGCTCGACGACTGGCAGCGGCAGCTGGAGCAGGGCTGGGGGGACCTCAGCGAGCTGGTGGTGGAAACCGGCACGCCGCAGATGCTGCGCTTCCTGGTCGAGAGCGCCGTCATGTTTGGCATCTGGGCCGGTATGCTGGTGATCCTGGTGGCGCTGGGGCGAATGTTGTTCGTGCGCCGCCAGCTGCCGCTCGACCTGCCGCGCGACCCCCGGGCCTGGCTATTGGCGCTGCACTTCCTGCGCCGTATGGCGCCCTGGGCAATCGCCTTCCTGCTCATCCTGGGCCTGGATCAGGTGCTGCCGCCAAGTCCGGGGCGCACCCTGGCGCTGATCGTCGGCTATTTGGCGCTGTGTGGGCGCACGCTGTCGGTGATTGTCGAATGCGTGGTCTCGGTGTTTACCCGCGGCCACCGTTTCGTGGCCGTGCAGATTCTGCAGCAGCAGGGCCTGCGCATGCTGTTCCTGATCGGCGCGCTGATCGCCCTGGGCGATGCGCTCAATGCGGCCCGTCTGTCCTGGATCGTTGGCGAAGAGCTGGCGGCGCTTGGCTCGTCCTTGGCCAACATGCTGGCGGCGCTGCTCACCCTTCGCTTCATCACCAAGTTCAAGCGTCCGATCAAGCACCTGATCCGCAACCGCGCCTGGCGCGTGCGCCGCGAAGGTGGCACCACCGTGGAGCTGGCGCGCATCGTCGCCAAGCTGTGGCATATACCCGCGCTGCTGCTGGTGGTGGTTTCGCTGCTGGCGATCTTCATCACCGTCGGTGATGTCGGCACGGCGCTGGCGCGCTCGGTGATCTCGGCCGCGCTGTTGATCCTGACCCTGGTGGTCACCGGGCTGATGCAGCGCCACAGCGAGCGGCGCGCCAAGCGTCGCCGCATCAGCGAGTATCGCCGGCGGCTGGAGCGGGTCGGCTACGCGCTGTCGCACATGCTGACCTGGGTGGTGTTTGCCGAGCTGTCGATGCAGGTGTGGGGCGGTTCGCTGTTCGGGCTGGGCCAGCAGGGCATGGCTGGGGTGGGCATCGGCCAGGCCCTGCTGGCGCTGGGCTTCACCATTCTGCTGGCCTGGCTGGCCTGGATCTTCGCCGACACCGCCATCCAGCGCGCGCTGATGTCCTCGGCGCGTTCGCGCGGACGGCGCGTCAACCAGGCACGGGCCCAGACGATCACGCCGATGATCCGCAACGTGATCTTCGCCACCATCGTGATCATCGCGGTCATCGTCGGGCTGGCCAATCTCGGCGTCAACGTCACGCCGCTGCTGGCGGGTGCCGGGGTGATCGGCCTGGCCGTGGGCTTCGGTGCCCAGACCCTGGTGCAGGACCTGATCACCGGCATCTTTATCATTGTCGAGGACTCTCTGGCGGTGGACGATTTCGTCGAGATCAACGGCCACATGGGTACGGTGGAGGGGCTGACCCTGCGCACGGTGCGCCTGCGCGACCTCGACGGCATCCTGCACATCATCACCTTCAGCGCCATTCAGTCGATCCACAACATGTCGCGCCACTTCGGCATCGCGCTGATGCGCATCCGCATCCCCCACACCATGAAGATCGACGATGCGATCACGCTGATGCAGGAGACCGCCCAGGAGCTGCGCCAGGACCCGGTGATGCGCCACCACATCTGGTCGCCGCTGGAGATGCAGGGCATTGACCGCTTCGATGAAGGTGCCGCGGTGCTGCGCATGCGCTTTCGCACCGCACCGGTAATGCAGTGGGACGTGGCGCGCGCCTTCAACCTGCTGCTCAAGCAGCGTATGGAGAGCCAGGGGCTCGACCTGGGCCTGCCGCGGCTCAGCGTCAGCATGGAGGGTGTGCCCGGCGACACCCTCACCGATCGCGGCCGCGACGAGCCGGCGCCGCCGCGCGATGCCAAGGGGCGCGCGCCGGGCGAAGCCGGTATCGCCGACCTGGAGGGCAGCCTTAACCCCCAGCGCGCCTCGCCAGACTCCTCCTGACCCGCGATCCGCCGCGCCGCGATGGCAAGCGGCCGGCCCTTGCTCGTACTATGGCAGGATGGCAGCCCCACCCGCCGGGACCATCGCCCAGCCGCGGTTGGCCCCCGATCCGTGACAAGGAGCAGCGACGACGTGATCACCGTCGAGCGCAAGGACAGCTATCACCTCAAGGTTTCCCGCGTGCTGCAGGAGGAGACCTCGCATCGGCTCGACCTCTTCCTCTTCGTGCCCGGCGAGCTCGGCCTGAACACTCATGTGCTGTCCGAGGATGAGTTCTACCACGGGGCGATTCACGTCAAGCGCACCTACTTCAGCGACAAGCACCACCTGCCGCTGGTGTTAAGCCGCCTGGCCAGTCGCGGCAAGCTCAGCTCCGAGCAGTACCGTCTGAGCCTGAGCCTTTACGCCTACCAGTACGTGGTGGCCCTGGAGCGCGCCACCCAGAGCCTGCTCGATGCCGCCCGCGAAGTGAAGGAGGCCGAGCAGCGCAGCGGACGCAGCGACGAACCGGAGGGCGGCGAGACCGGCCCGGGGGAAGCGGACCCGGCGGGCGTCGAGGGCGCCGACGAGGAGGAGGAGGAAGCCCCCGACACGCCGGCGGGGCGCTTGCAGGAGCGCCTCGAGGAGCTCTGCGAGCTGGCGCTGGGCATCCTGCGCCGGCTGCGGCGCAACAAGCCGAACGGCGAAGAACTCTACAAGTACTACGCCAATATCGACAACTACCTCTCATGGTTCACCGAGCAGCGGCTGCTGGCGCTGGTGGCGCACATGCCGCGCGGGCGCGGCTTTCGCGCCATCCGCGCACGGCTGCTGGAGATCTGCGAGCTGGAGGGCAGCCACCGCGAGCAGGCGGAGTACAACTCCCGGCGGGTGACCGAAGACCCCACCCGCATGTCCAACAAGATGCGCCTGCTGCGGCGCCTGATCGAATATCCCGTCACCCTGAAGCAGAAGAGCCAGGAGCTGGGCGAGGGGGAGCAGAAGGCGGTGAAGGGGCTCGCCACCGGGGTGGTGATGATCTTCGTGTCGCTGGGCCTGCTGCACCTGCGCGATATCGTGGGCAACATCACCGCCCTGTTCGTGCTGGCCATGGCGCTGCTCTATGCCATGCGCGAAGTGTTCAAGGACGACCTGCGCAATACCCTGTGGCGCTGGCTGCGCAAGGGTCGGCCCAAGTGGCGTCGCCAGTACTTCGATGCCACCAGCAACGAGCTGGTGGGCCGCCAGCTCGAATGGTTCGACTACAAGCGCTACGACAAGCTCGACGAGCCGATACGCCGCGTGCGCAAGCGCAACGTGGCACAGCGCGAAGAGGTCGTGCTGCACTACCGTTCCAGCTCGCGGATGTCGCCCACGCGGTTTCTCAGCGGCTACGAGAAGACTCGCGAGACCCTGACCCTGGACCTGACGCCGTTGACCCGGCTGATGGACAAGGGCACCCACCACGTCTATCGGCTCAAGGATGGCCAGGTCTCGCGGGAATCGGTGGAGAAGCGCCACCTGTTCAATCTGGTGATCCGCGAACAGGGCGGGCAGGCCGAGCCGGTGCTGCAGCGCTGGAAGATCGTCATGAGCCGCTCGCGCATCGTCGACGTGGAAAAGGTCCACCAGGAAGGGGAGCAAGCCTGAGCGGACAAGGCCGCGCGCGATGCGGGCGGGCTGAGGATGTCTTCCCGCACCAGAGCCTTGTGTCGTGTGGTTGGCTTGTGTCAAACCTTGTCTACGGCGGGTCTGCTAACGTGAAGAGAGCGGCCCCTGCAACGCTGCGCTTGCCCTGCGCCGACCGCTTCCCTTTCGCAACTTCGGAGAAATTGCCATGCAAGCAGTGGATGTCATGACACCCAAGGTGGTGACCGTCTCGCCCGACACCGACGTCAGAGAGATCGCCCGCCTGCTGCTCGAACACAACATCAGCGCCGTGCCGGTGGTGGACGACGGCGACAAGGTGCTGGGCATCGTCAGCGAAGGCGACCTGATGCGGCGGATCGAGAACGGCACCGAGCGCAAGTCGTGGTGGCTGAAGTCGATCTTCTCCGCGGCCAACAATGCCAACGACTACATCAAGTCCCATGCGCGGCGGGCGAGCGAGATCATGACCCGCGACCCCATCACCATTCCCGAGGACATGCCGCTTGCGCGCGTGGCCAAGCTGCTGGAAAAGCACCGCATCAAGCGGGTGCCGGTGGTGCGCGAGGGCAGGCTGGTCGGCATCGTCAGCCGCGCCAACCTGCTGCGCGGCTTTTCCGCCACGGCGCCGGACGCGGTGACGCCGGTGAGCACCAGCGACCGCGAAATCCGTGAGGCCATCCTCAGGGAGGTGGACCAGAACACGGGAGTCTGGGTCGACCGGATCAACGTGATCGTGACCGAGGGCGCCGTGCAGCTGTGGGGGCTGGTGGAGAGCCAGGAGGAGCGGCTGGCGGTGCAGGTGGCGGCGGAGAACACTCCCGGCGTGACGTCGGTGGAAAACCACCTGGGCTTCTTGCCGAGAGGCGTGGGCGGCTACTGAGCGGGCGCTTGGCAGTATGATAGGTAGCGGGGCGGCATGGACCGCCCCGCGGCCGTTAGCCGACCTGCTTGAGGGCGGCTTCCAGGTTGGCCAGGCTGCGCTCGCGCGCGTGGAGCTTGTCGAGGCCGAACAGGCCGATGCGGAAGGCCTGGTAGGCGTCGCCTTCGTCGCACATCAGCGGTACGCCGCCTGCCACCTGAATACCGGCTGCGGCAAACTTGCCCACGATACCCGCATCGGTGGTATAGCAGACCACCACGCCGGGTGCCTCGAAGCCGGGGGCAGCCACGCTGCGGTAGCCGTTGCGCGCCAGCAGGTCGCGCACGTCGCGGCCCAACGCCCACTGCTCCTCGCGCACCCGCTCGAAGCCGTATTCCTGCGTTTCGGTCATGATGTCGCGCAGCCGGGCCAGGCCGTCGGTGGGCATGGTGGCGTGGTAGGCGTGGCCGCCGTTTTCATAGGTTTCCATGATGCCCAGCCACTTGCGCAGGTCGCAGGCGAAGCTGGTGCTGACCGTCTGCTCGATACGTTCGCGAGCGCGCTCCGAGAGCATCACCATGCCGCAGCAGGGCAGGCCGCTCCAACCTTTCTGGGGAGCGCTGACGAGCACGTCGACGCCGAGCTTGCGCATGTCCACCCACAGCGTGCCGGACGCGATGCAGTCGAGCACCAGCAGGCCGCCAACCGCGTGCACGGCGGTGGCCAGTCGCTGCAGGTAGTCGTCCGGCAGCAGCAGGCCGGCCGAAGTTTCCACATGCGGGGCGAACACCAGGGCGGGGCGCTCGTCGCGAATGGTCTGCTCGACCTCTTCGATGGGCGCCGGGGCAAAGGGCGACTGCGGGTCGTCCGCGGCCAGCCGCCGTGCCTTGAGCACGCTGGTCGAGGCGGGGATGGCACCCATCTCGAGGATCTGCGACCAGCGATAGCTGAACTGCCCGTTGCGCACGATCAGGCAGTGCTGGCCGGTGGCGAACTGGCGGGCCACCGCTTCCATGCCGAAGGTGCCGCTGCCGGGCACGATGGCGACGCTGTGCGCCTGGTAGACCTGCTTGAGCGTGGCCGACACATCGCGCATCACGCCCTGGAAGCGCTGGGACATGTGATTGAGCGAGCGGTCGGTGTAGACCACGGAATATTCGAGCAGGCCATCGGGGTCGACATCGGGCAGCAGGCCGGGCATGGGTTTCTCCCTTGCGGTAGGTGACTGATGAGTCTGGAAACGATGAGGATATGCCGATTTCCAGCACCGAGCCAGCGGGGTTCCCGCGAGCCGCAGGCGGGTGGGTGGCGTCGACCTGGCTAAAGCCGACTGTCAACGGGGGTGGGTCAAGGAAGCGTGAGGCGAGCCGCCGGCCGAGCAGGCTTGCGGCCCGTTCCTGATGACTACTTATGACAGAAGTAGACCCTGGCCGGTGGGATGTTGATCGGCTCGAAGGTGCTTTCCACGCGGTTGAAGGTCTGGCGCAGGTCGGAGGAGACCTTGGGCGAGAACTGGTAGATCAACATCGAGCCCTCGGGCGCAAGCGCCTCGTGGCTGCCTTGCAGGATGCGTTCGCGGATCTTGGCGGGCATGGTGCTGAACGGCAGCCCTGCTACCACGTAATCGGCGGCGGGCAGTCCTAGGCGCTCAAGTTCGGCTTCGATTGTCTCGGCCGAGCCTGCGATCACCTTGAGACGCGGGTCGGACAGGGAGCGATTGAGGAAGTCCACGAAGTCGTCGTTGGTCTCGATGACCACCAGGGTGGCATCCGGGTGTAGGCGGTTGAGGATCTCGCGGGTGATAGTCCCGACGCCGGGGCCGTACTCGACGATGACTCGTGCGCGTTCCCAGTCGACCGGTTCCAGCAGGCGGCGTATCAAGAAAGAAGAGCTGGGAATGATCGACCCCAGCATGCGCGGATGTTTGAAAAAATTGCGCGCGAAAAGCGTAAGCTGGGCACGTCGTTCCGGGCCGGCTGTGATCGAGGGTCGATCTTGCACCGCCATGGCATTCCTCCTCCATTATTCGTACATGCCTCCACTCTAGGCCAGGCGTCGCTGGCATGAAAGGCTGAGTTGCATTCGCACCTTGGCAGACAATGCGCAGAAGCGGGCGGCGTAGGGCTTGCCCAAGGCTGGAAGGGCGACGCAGCGTGAAGCGTTGAAACTGCGGCTAAAGGAGGGTGTGTAATATACTTGACGACGAATTTGTTCACCTTTAGCTTCGAACGTGGAAATTCCGGGTGAACGTCTTATATTGTTGACGCCGCTTCACCCCTTCTCAACACGTCCTCGGGTGAGCCGATGTCCAACAACAAGACCCGCGAACCGACCCCCTCTTTGGCCAGCAGTCTGATCCGTTTCGTCGGGGTGCAGAAGACCTACGATGGTGAGCACCTGGTCGTGAAGGATCTCAACCTGACCATCCAGCAGGGCGAATTCGTGACTCTGCTGGGCCCGTCCGGCTCTGGCAAGACTACCTGCCTGATGATGCTGGCAGGTTTCGAAGTTCCTACCAGCGGTGACATCTTCCTTCGCGAGCAGCGGCTCAATAGCGTGCCTCCCCACAAGCGCAACTTCGGCATGGTGTTCCAGAACTATGCGCTGTTCCCGCATATGACGGTCGAGGAGAACATTCGCTACCCGCTCAAGACCCGCAGGCTCCCGTCTGCCGAGGCCGACCGCAAGGTGGCCGAGGTGCTCGACAAGATCCAGCTGCGTCAATTCGCCAAGCGCCGCCCCACCCAGCTTTCCGGCGGTCAACAGCAGCGCGTGGCGCTGGCCCGGGCCCTGGTGTTCGAACCGCAGCTGGTCCTCATGGACGAGCCGCTGGGTGCGCTGGACAAGCAGCTGCGCGAGCAGATGCAGCTGGAGATCAAGCACCTGCATGAACAGCTCGGTCTCACCGTGGTCTTCGTGACCCACGACCAGAGCGAAGCGCTGACCATGTCGGACCGCGTCGCGGTGTTCAACGACGGCGTCATCCAGCAGATCGACTCCCCCAGCGCGCTCTACGAACACCCTGCCAACGCTTTTGTCGCCCAGTTCATCGGCGAGAACAACACCTTGCCCGGGCGCATCGAGTCGGCGGCCGGCGGGCAGTGCCGCGTCAGCTTCGGCAGCGGCTTCAGCACCGGCGCGCTGCTGGGACCCAACCTGGCCTTGGGCGACAGCGCCTGCCTGTCGATCCGTCCGGAGCGCGTCAAGCTCAACGGCTCCGCGCGGCAGTTGCCCAACCGCCTCCAGGCGCGGGTGCAGGAGTTCATCTATCTCGGCGACCACCTGCGCGTGCGCTGCGAAGTGGCCGGCAACAGCGAATTCATGGCTCGCGTGCCCGTCGACGAGGTGTGCAGCAGCATGAAGCCTGGCGATGTGATCGAGCTGGGCTGGCGCGACGAGGATGTGCGCGCCCTCAGCGAAGGCTGAACGGCGAACGAAAGCAACAACAACCTGGCGCCCTTGTGGCTGCCACTCTGCGTCATACCAACAACAAGGCCTTTCGGCCGGGAGACAACACCATGACCCACCACCGCTTCCCACTGTCCCGTCTTAGCCGTGGCGTCGCCATCGGCAGCCTGCTCACGGCCGGGCTGGTGCTGTCCACCGGCGCCCAGGCGCTGACGGTGATCTCGTTCGGCGGCGCCTCCGGCGATGCCATGCAGCAGGCCTACTACGGCCCCTTCGTCGAGAAGACCGGCATCAACCTCACCCCGGGCGACTACAACGGCGAGCTGGCGCGCATTCGCGCCATGGTCGAAACCGGCAATGTCAGCTGGGACCTGGTCGAGATGGAGTCGCCGGAGCTGGTGCGCGGCTGCTTCGAGGGATTGTTCGAGCCGATCGACTGGGCCCGCCTGGGGCTCGGTGGTGAACTGATCGACGCAGCCTTCGACGAGTGCGGCGTGGGTACCTTCGTGTGGTCCACCGTGCTGGCCTACGATGCCGATGCGCTGGCGACACCGCCGACCTCCTGGGTCGACTTCTGGGACGTCGAGCAATTCCCCGGCACCCGCGGGCTGCGCCGCGGCGCCAAGTACACTCTGGAGTTCGCCCTGATGGCCGACGGGGTGCCCGCCGAGGAAGTGTACGCGGTGCTGGCCACCCCGGAGGGGGTCGACCGCGCCTTCGCCAAGCTCGACGAACTGAAGCCGCACATCCAGTGGTGGGAGGCCGGCGCGCAGCCGCCGCAGTGGCTGGTGGCCGGCGACGTGGTGATGACTTCGTCCTACAACGGCCGGATCGCTGCCGCCCAGGAGGAGGGCAGCAATCTGGAGATCGTCTGGAATGGCAGCCTCTACGACCTCGACTACTGGGCCATCGTGGCCGGCAGCGAGCACGTCGATGAAGCCTACGAGTTTATCAAGTTCGCCAGCCAGCCTGAGACCCAGGCGGCCTATTCGGCGCAGATTCCCTACGGCCCCGTGCATCCGGACGCCATCGCCCAGCTCGACGATAAGCAGGCGCGGCGCATGCCCACCTATTCCGCCAACATGGAGGGCGCCCTGGCCATCGACACCGCGTTCTGGGTCGACCACGGCGAGGAGCTGGAGCAGCGCTTCAACGCCTGGGCGGCGCGCTGACATCTCCTGACCGGCGGTGACCTACGGGTCGCCGCCGCTTCTTTCGAGGGCGCGCTCGGCCGGGCCGGGCGTGCCAGGCTTTCGCATGGGGAAGGCAATGACCCAATTTGCAACGGCAGCGACGGCCCAGCCGCTCGACGGGCGTCGCCTCAAGGCACAGCTGCGACGAGCCGAACGGCTGCGCAAGCTCAAGGCGATCGGCCTGGTCGCTCCCCTGGCGCTGTTTCTCTTCGTGATCTTCGTGGTACCCATCGGCAGCATGCTGTGGCGCAGCGTCGACAACACCGAGTTTGACTCGGTGATGCCGCTGACGGCGGCAGGGCTGCGCGAATGGGACGGCACGGGGCTACCCCACGAGGCGACCCTGGCGGCCTTCGCCGCCGAGCTGCGCGAGTCGCGCCAGGGCGGCGGGCTGGGCCGCATCGGGCGGCGCCTCAACTACGAGGACCCGCAGTACCGCGGGCTGCTGATGCGCACCCTGCGCGAACTGCCGGCGGCGGAAAGCGTCACGCCCGATACCCTCTGGAGCGAGACGCTGATCGCCATCGACCCGGCTTGGGGCGAGACCGCGACCTGGCGCGGCATCCAGCGCGCCGCCCCCACCACGACCGACCGCTACATGCTGGCGTCGCTGGACTTCGAGCGCGGCGAGCACGGCAGGCTGCAGCGCATCGCCGAGCAGGAGCGTATCTACCAGGCGGTGTTCCAGCGCACCCTGGTGATTGCCGGCGGAGTGACCCTGATTTGCCTGGCGCTGGGCTTCCCGCTGGCCTACCTGCTGGCCACGCTGCCGGCACGCACCAGCAACCTGCTGATGATCCTGGTGCTGCTGCCGTTCTGGACCTCGCTGCTGGTGCGCACCGCGGCCTGGATCATCCTGCTGCAGTCCAACGGTTTAGTGAACAAGTCGCTGCTGGCCACGGGCCTGATCGACTCCCCGCTGCAGCTGGTGTTCAACCGCATCGGCGTGTTCTTCGCCATGGTGCACATCCTGCTGCCGTTCATGGTGCTGCCGCTCTACAGCGTGATGAAGGGCATTTCGCCCAGCTACCAGCGTGCCGCGGTGTCGCTCGGGGCGCACCCGTTCGCCGCCTTCTGGCAGGTGTACGCACCGCAGACGATCTCGGGCGTGGCGGCAGGCACCATCCTGGTCTTCATCATGGCGCTGGGCTACTACATCACCCCGGCCCTGGTGGGCGGCCCGGCCGACCAGATGGTGAGCTACTACGTGGCCTACTACACCAACACCACCAACAACTGGGGCATGGCCGCCGCCCTGGGCAGCCTGCTGCTGCTCATCACGCTGCTGCTCTACCTGGTCTACCACCGCCTGGTGAACCGCAAACAGCTGATCAGGAGATGAACCATGGCACTGCCTCCCTATGCGTCACCCCTGGAAAGGGTCTGGTTCTGGACGTTCCGCCTCTTCTGCGGCCTGGTGCTGCTGTTCCTGATCGCACCGGTGCTGGTGATCATCCCGCTGTCGTTCAGCAGCGGCTCCTTCCTCACCTACCCGCTGCCGGGTTTCTCGCTGCGCTGGTACGAGGCGATCTTCACCTCGTCGGCCTGGATGGGGGCACTGAAAAACAGCATGATCGTGGCACCGCTGGCCACGCTGCTGGCCATGGTGTTCGGTACCCTGGCCGCCGTCGGGCTCAACCGCGCCGACTTCCCTGGCAAGGGGCTGATCATCGCGCTGCTGATCTCGCCGATGGTGGTGCCGCTGGTCATCGTCGCGGTGGGCATGTACTTCTTCTTCGCCCAGGTGGGCCTGCTCAACTCCTTCACGGGCCTGGTGCTGGCGCACACGGTGCTGGGGGTGCCCTTCGTGGTGATCACGGTGAACGCCACGCTGCAGGGGTTCGACTTCAACCAGGTGCGCGCCGGGGCGAGCCTGGGAGCCAACCCGCTGCGGGTGTTCTTCACGGTGGTGCTGCCGCAGATCGTGCCGGGCGTGGTTTCGGGCGGGTTGTTCGCCTTCGCGACCTCGTTCGATGAAGTGGTGGTGGCGCTGTTCATCGCCAGCCCTACCGAGCGTACGCTGCCGATCCAGATGTTCTCGGGCATCCGCGAGAACATCAGCCCGGCCATCGCCGCCATGGCGACCATCCTGATCCTGATTTCGACGCTGCTGCTGCTGACCATGGAGCTGCTGCGGCGGCGCAGCGAACGGCTGAAGGGCACGGCCTGAGCCACCGGCCGGCGCAGCGCTGCGCCGGCCGGGCCTCCGCTCAGTCGCGCTGGGCGGCCTGGATGGCGGTCAGCGCGATGGTGTAGACGATGTCATCCACCAGCGCACCCCGCGAGAGGTCGTTGACCGGCTTGTTGAGGCCCTGCAGCATCGGCCCCACGCTGACCACCCGGGCGCTGCGCTGCACCGCCTTGTAGGTGGTGTTGCCGGTGTTGAGGTCGGGAAACACGAACACCGTGGCGCGGCCCGCCACCGGCGAGTCGGGCGCCTTCTGGCGCCCCACGCTCTCAATGGCGGCGGCGTCGTACTGCAGCGGTCCGTCGATCAGCAGGTCCGGCGCCAGCTCGCGCGCCAGCCGCGTGGCCTGGCGCACCTTGTCGACGTCGGCACCGCTGCCGGACTCGCCGGTGGAGTAGCTGATCATCGCCACCCGCGGCTCGATGCCGAAGGCCTGGGCCGAGCGCGCGCTCTGGATGGCAATCTCGGCCAGCGCTTCGGCGTCAGGGTCGGGGTTCACCGCACAGTCGCCGTAGACCACCACCTGCTCCGGCAGCAGCATGAAGAAGATCGATGACACCTGCCGATAGTCGGGCGAGGTCTTGATCAGCTGAAAGGCGGGGCGCACGGTATTGGCGGTGGTGTGTTCCGCTCCCGACACCAGGCCGTCGACCTCGTCGAGCTGCAGCATCATGGTGCCCAGCACCACGTTGTCCTGCAGCTGGTCTTCCGCCGTCAGCTCGTTCACCTTGCCGCGCCGGCGCTCCACCATGGGCGCCACGTAGCGCCCGCGGATCTGCTCGGGGTCGATGATCTCGAGCCCCTCCGGCAGTTCGATGCCGCGGTTGCGGGCCACTTCCTCCACTTCCTCGCGCCGGGCCAGCAGCACGCAGTTGGCGATGCCGCGATGCTGGCAGATCGCCGCGGCCTCGACCGTGCGCGGCTCGCTGCCTTCGGGCAGCACGATGCGCCGGTTGGCGCGCTGGGCCAGCTTGACCAGCTGGTGGCGAAACGCCGAGGGCGAGAGGCGCCGGGCGAAGCCGCGGCTCAGGTGGTCCTTAAGCCACTGCAGGTCGAGGTTGCCAGCCACGTAGTGCATCACCTGCTCGGCGCGCTCGAGGTCGTCCATGGGGATGTCGTTGCCCATCCGCCCGAGGTTCTTGGCCGTGGTGAAGCTGTCGGTGTCCACCGCCAGCACCGGCATGCCGGTCTTCAGCGCCGGGCGGCACATCTCGATCATGTTGTCGTTGGGCATGTAGCCGTTGGTCAGCAGCACGCCGGCCATGGGTACGCCGTTCATGGTGGCCAGCGCCGAGGCCAGCACGATGTCGTCGCGGTCGCCGGAGGTCACGATCAGGCTGCCGGGGCGGAACACGTGCAGGGCATTGGCCGCGCTGCGAGCGCACAGGCTGGTGGAGAGCACCCGGCGGGTAGCGGCCTCGCCCTCGTTGAGGAAGCGCGCGTTCAGCGCGCGAGCCACGTCGACCACGCGCGGCGCCACCAGCGTCGGGTTGTAGGGCACTACGCCGATCAGGTGGAAGCGGTCGGTGGCCAGCGCCGGCGAATAGCGGCGCAGCTCGGCGAGAAAGGCATCGTCGAGCAGGGTATGACCGTTGCCGGCGGCGAGCGCCGGATTCTCCTCGACCCCCGGCAGGTTGTGCATGCGCATCAGGATGCAGCCGAGCGTGCGCGTGGAGCCCACGCCGCCGAAGGCCTGGGCGTGCATGTCGAGCTGCTCGACCAGCGCCTCCGGTTCCGCGGCATCGCCGCTGCCGACCAGGATGATGCGGGCGTTGAGCGCATGGGCCAGCTGGGCATTGAGCTGGGTGGCGTAGGTGCCGTGGGCGGTGGGCACCAGCCCTTCCACCACCACCAGGTCGGGCGTGGCGTCCTCCTGGTTGAGCGCGTCGTCGAACAGCTCGATGACCTGCTCCATCAGCACGTCGAGGCGATCCTGGCGCAGCAGCCGCTCCATGTTGGTCTGGGCGATGGGCGCCGGCGGATGCAGCCCGAGGGTGCTGCTGACCAGTGCGGTGGAGCGGTCGGGGCCGGGGCCGTTCAGCTCGTCCTGGCGGAACGGCTTGAGAAAGCCGGTCTTGAGGCCGATGGTGTCGAGCGCCTGCATCAGCCCGAGGCTGGCGGAGGTGAGGCCAACCCCGACGCCGGTTGGCACCATCAGCAGGACCTGGGTCTGGGGGCGTACGTCGCGGGGCGTCATGCGGTGGTCTCTTTCAGTCGTTGACAGGTTTCGGTGGCGATCTGGCCTTCTTCATCGGTGGGGATCACCCACAGCTGGCGGCCGCCGGCGTCGATGCGCCCCTCGCGCCCGCGCACCGTCTCGCCGTTGACGGTACGGTTGAGCTGCAGGCCGAAGTGCGGCAGCAGGGCCACAACCTGTTCGCGCACCCGCGGTGAGTTCTCGCCGATGCCGCCGGTGAAGACCAGGCCGTCGAGGCGGGGCAGGGCGCAGGAGAGCGCAGCCAGCGACTTGGCGATGCGATAGCAGAACACCTCGACGGCCAGGGCGGCGCCGGCGTGGCCTTCGGCTTCGGCGGCTTCCAGTTCGCGCATGTCGTTGCTCAGGCCGGACAGGCCCAACAGGCCGCTCTCGCGGTTCAGCAGCGTGTCGATGCGCTCCAGCGTCCAGCCGAGCTGGCGTGCCAGGTGGGCGTGCAGGCCCGGGTCGACGTCGCCGCTGCGCGTGCCCATCACCAGCCCCTCCAGCGGCGTCAGCCCCATGCTGGTATCGAGGCTCCGGCCCTTCCATACCGCACAGGTGGAGCAGCCGTTACCCAGGTGGGCGGTGAGCCAGCCGCCGCCCTCCAGGCCGCTCAGTGCATCGGCGCGTCGGCTGACATAGGCATGGCTGGTGCCATGGAAGCCGTAGCGGCGAATGGCGTGGTCGCGGTAGAGCGCCTCGGGCACGGCGTAGCGATACGCCTGGGCGGGCAGGGTCTGGTGAAAGGCGGTGTCGAACACGGCCACCTGGGGCAGGTCGGGGAACAGGCGGCGGGTGGCGGCCACGCCCGCCAGGTTGGCCGGGTTGTGCAGCGGGGCCAGGGCGGAGGTCTGTTCGATGGCGGCGATCACCGTGTCATCGATCAGCGCGGCTTGGGTGAAGTGCTCGCCGCCGTGCACGATGCGGTGGCCGACCGCCTGCGGCAGGCGTCCTTCGAGGCGGTCGAGAATGGCTTCCAGCGCGGTGGTATGGTCGGCGTTGCCCAGCGGCTGCTCGAAGGGCTCGCCCAGGCTGTCAGTGCCCTTGAGCCGGGCATTGCCGCTGCCGAGGCGCTCAGCCAGCCCGGCCAGCCGCACGTCGCCGGGGTCGCCGGGCACCAGCGCGTACTTGATCGAAGAGGAACCGCAGTTGATGACCAGTACCGTAGCGTTCATCAAGTCTCCACTCGGAGGGGGTGTAGGGGCAGCATAGACATAAGACCTTAGTCTATCATGACCACATCCACGGACACTGCGTCACGTCATGTTGCGAACGGTTGCCAAAGGTTCGGTTGGGTAGCCGTCGCAACCCTGGCATGCTGGGCGCTTTGTGCTCGGAAGCCCCGCGATGCCCGCCTTGTCTCCCTCCGTGCCCTCCTTGTTGCCCCGCCGAGTCGCCTTCGCGCTGCTGGCCGGCGTGGCCACGCTCTTTGCCGGCAACCATGTGGCAGCACGCCTGGCCTTCGACGAGGGCACCGGCCTGCTGCTGGCCGTGCTGGTGCGCTCGTCCGTAGCGCTGCTGGTGCTGGTTGGGCTGTGGCGGTGGCAGCGCCAGCGGCTTTGGCTACCGCCCGGCACGCGGCGCTGGCAGCTGCTGGCCGGCGTGATGGTGGCGATCCAGAGCCTGTGCCTCTATTCGGCGGTGGCGCGCATCCCCGTGGTGGTGGCGCTGCTGCTCATGAACACCTTTCCTATTCAGCTGGCGCTGCTGACCTGGGCGCTCGGCGGCCCGCGGCCGACCTGGCGCGCGGCGTTGATCATGACGGTGATTCTGGTTGGGCTGGTGGTAGTGCTGGACGTGCCGGCCTGGCTGCTGGCACCCGAGACGCTGGGCCCCGAGTGGCTGACCGGAGTGGCGTTCGGGCTGGCCGCGGCGAGTGCGTTCGCCTGTGCGCTGTGGATCACCGAGCACCATCTGGGTGAGGTCGGCAGCACCCTGCGCAGCCTGCTGACCATGCTTACCGTGCTCGTCGTGATGCTGCTGGGAGCTGCGCTGCAGCTGGTGCCAGGGGGCATGGCCCTGCCGGCAAGCCCCCTGGGCTGGGGCGCGCTTGGCGCGCTGGCGCTGCTCTACAGCGTGGCCTTCTCGGTGCTGTTCATCAGCGTGCCGCGCCTGGACATGGCGCGTAACGCGCCGGTGATGAACGTCGAGCCGGTAGCCTCACTGGCACTGGGTTACCTGGTGCTGGGGCAGATACTGGCTCCGCTGCAGCTGCTGGGCGGCGCGATCGTGCTGGGGGGCATCGTGGTACTAAGCTTCTCGCCGCGGTAAGCGGCCTTGCGCAATCCCGATGGCTGTACCAGACTTGGAACGGTGATAGGAAACGCTGTTTCTTAACGGAGGTTTGCCATGAAACTGCTCGCCATTCCCGCCGCTCTGATCCTGGCCGGTGCCTTTGCCAGCACTGCCCAGGCCCAGCAATACCAGATGCCCATGTATCCCCAGGGCTATTTTGGCGGCGATGCCATGTTCTGGGATCTCGACCGCGACCACGGAGAAGATGCCAACAGCGTCGGCCTGCGCCTGCGCGGCGGTGCCCAGTTCAACGAGTTCTTCGCCGCCGAGGCGCACCTCGGCATCGGCGGCTCGGATGGTCCGGTGGAGCTCGACTATCTGGTCGGCGCCTATGCCAAGGGCATCCTGCCGCTCTCCCAGGAGTTTCGCCTCTATGGCCTGGTCGGCGTGACCGAAGTCGACTACGACGTCGATCGGGAAAACGGCTTCTCCTACGGGGCCGGGGCCGAGTTCGACGTGGCACCGAACCTGGCGGTGGGCGCCGACTACATGCGCTACCTGGACAAGTCCGACCACACCTTCGATGCGGCCAGCGTGGGGCTGACCTTCCGCTTCTAGCCGCTTTCGCACAGGTGGCGCTCCTCCAGCGCCCTCGGCCATCGCCGGGGGCGCTGTCGTGTGTGACTCATGTGACTCAGCTACCGGGCCAGCGGCCATGCTCCTTCCAGTGGCGCAGCAGGGCGGGCAGGTGACGCAGCTCGGCGCCCTCCAGCACCTCGATGCGCCGGCCTCGGCGGTGCTGCAGGTCGTCCAACTGCCGGCGCGCCGGGCCGAAGTCGCCGCAGGCCAGCAGCACGCGGGTGGCATCCAGCCCGGCGGTATGCTCGAGCATCGCTTGCAGCCGCTCGAGGCCCTGCGCCAGGCACGCGCCCGGCCCCGACCCGGCTACCAGGCATTCGATGCACAGCAGGCGGTTGTGCTCGATGGCCAGGCAGTCGGCCACCACCGGCAGCGCGTTGCGGTCGACGTCCAGATCGAGGATGTGGGTGGCGCCGCAGACCTGCGCCAGCCCGGCATCGCAGGCGCTGTGCCAGGCATATTCGGCGAGCCAGCCGCCGCCCAGGTAGTCGGCTGCGTCGGCCGAGGTGAAGTCCACCTGCTGCGGTGCGTCGCTGGACCACCTCAGCAGGCCGGCGTCCGCCAGCCGCGCAAGTGCCTCGGTGGCGGGAAAGGGCGGTGGCTGCGGCAGGGTCAGCCCGGCGGCAGTTGTAGTCGCTGCATCGCCCCGGTGCTCTCCCAGGCCTTCTTGCACCAGCCGGGCCGCCAGGTCGCCGAGCAGCTCGCCCAGGCGGTCGGCGTGCTGGGCCAGGTAGAGGGTCGCGGCGCGCCGCTGCTGGCTGCGGCGGCGCCACTCGGGGCGCTCGGAGAGCGTGCGCACGCGCTTGCGCCCGCTGGCTTGCAGGTAGCGGTCGACGTCGAGTACGGGCTCGATGGCGGTGGCTTCCGGAACGTCGTCCGGGGCGTCGTGCGCCAGGCGATAGAGCACGCCGGCCTCGCGGTCCACGTAGAGCCAGTCGGCCGCCAGGCGGCGCATGGCCTGCTGGAACAGCAGGGCGGTGAAGGTATCGCAGTGACCCAGGTCGTAGGTGAGGGCGAGGCCGGGGGCGGCGAACTGTTCGCGCTGCAGTGCATCCACCAGCGGGCCGATATGCTGGGCGAGGCGTACGGGGTCGCCACAGGGCAGGGTTGGGTGCAGCGCCACCTCGCTGCTGGAAGGCAGCTCATGGCGCAGCAGGATCGCCAGCCGCTCGGCGGCCTGAGGTGACGACTGGCACGGCACCAGCACGATTCGACGAGGGCGCAGCTGGAGAATGGGAATCAGGCTGGTTTCAGGGCGCTCGGTAACCAGCGCGATGTGCAGGTGTGGCATAGGCTCGCTCCCCAACGCGGATTCCTGGCTGATGCCTACAGGCTAATCCGAGCGTGGCGTGCTGTCGCCTGTGCCGGTAACAAAACACGCCGGCCTGGGCCGGCGTGCTGTATCGCAGGGCAAGGCTCACACTTTCTTGTAGAGCGCCGCCCCCGACTCGCGGAACTTCTCCGCCTGCGCTTCCATGCCCTTCATCACCGCATCGGCGTCGCCGGTGAGGCCGTGCTCGGCGGCGTAGTCGCGCACTTCCTGGGTGATCTTCATGGAGCAGAACTTGGGTCCGCACATGGAGCAGAAGTGGGCCACCTTGGCGGAGTCCTTGGGCAGCGTCTCGTCGTGGTACTCGCGGGCGGTGTCCGGGTCCAGGCCGAGGTTGAACTGGTCCTCCCAGCGGAACTCGAAGCGCGCCTTGGACAGCGCGTTGTCGCGGCGCTGGGCGGCCGGGTGGCCCTTGGCCAGGTCTGCCGCGTGGGCGGCGATCTTGTAGGTGATGATGCCGGTCTTGACGTCGTCCTTGTTGGGCAGGCCGAGGTGCTCCTTGGGCGTGACGTAGCACAGCATGGCGCAGCCGAACCAGCCGATCATCGCCGCGCCGATGCCGGAGGTGATGTGGTCGTAGCCCGGGGCGATGTCGGTGACCAGCGGGCCGAGGGTGTAGAAGGGCGCCTCGTCGCAGTACTCCAGCTGCTTGTCCATGTTCTCCTTGACCAGGTGCATGGGCACGTGGCCGGGGCCTTCGATCATCACCTGCACGTCGTGCTTCCAGGCGATGTGGGTCAGCTCGCCGAGGGTCTTGAGCTCGGCCATCTGCGCTTCGTCGTTGGCGTCGGCGATGGAGCCGGGGCGCAGGCCGTCACCCAGCGAGAAGGCGACATCGTAGCGCTTGCAGATCTCGCAGATCTCCTCGAAGTGGGTGTAGAGGAAGCTCTCCTGGTGGTGATAGAGGCACCACTTGGCCATGATCGAGCCGCCGCGGGAGACGATGCCGGTGACGCGCTTGGCGGTGAGCGGCACGTAGCGCAGCAGCACGCCGGCGTGGATGGTGAAGTAGTCTACGCCCTGCTCGGCCTGCTCGATCAGGGTGTCGCGGAACACCTCCCAGGTGAGGTTCTCGGCCACGCCGTTGACCTTCTCCAGCGCCTGGTAGATCGGCACCGTACCGATCGGCACCGGCGAGTTGCGGATGATCCACTCGCGGGTCTCGTGGATGTTCTGGCCGGTGGAGAGGTCCATGATGGTATCCGCACCCCAGCGGATGCCCCAGGTCATCTTGTCGACCTCCTCCTCGATGGAGGAGGTCACCGCCGAATTGCCCAGGTTGCCGTTGATCTTCACCAGGAAGTTGCGGCCGATGATCATCGGCTCCGACTCCGGGTGGTTGATGTTGCAGGGAATGATGGCGCGGCCGGCGGCCACTTCATCGCGCACGAATTCCGGGGTGATCTCCTCGGGAATACGGGCGCCGAAGCTGTGGCCGGCATGCTGGTGGCCGAGGATGCGTTCGACCTCGGCGGTGCCCAACGCCTGGCGGCGCTGGTTCTCGCGGATGGCGATGAACTCCATCTCCGGCGTGACGATGCCCTGGCGAGCGTAGTGCAGCTGAGTGACGTTCTTCCCGGGTTTGGCGCGGCGCGGCGTGCGGCTCAGGTCGAAGCGCAGCTGGGCCAGGGTCGGGTCGTTGGCGCGACGCTTGCCGTACTCGCTGGTGGGGCCGTCGAGGAACTCGGTATCGCCGCGCTCTTCGATCCAGGCGCGGCGCAGCTCGGGCAGGCCACGGCGCAGGTCGATCTCAGCCTGCGGGTCGGTGTAGGGGCCGGAGGTATCGTAGACCAGCAGCGGCGGGTTCTCCTCGTCGGCGCCGGAGGTCTTGGTCGGCGACAGCGAGATCTCGCGGAAGGGCACGCGGATGTCGGGGCGCGAGCCTTCCAGGTAGATCTTGCGTGAGCCGGGCAGCGGCTGGATGGCGGCCTCGTCGACCTTGGCGGTCTCGGCGAGGAAGTGGGCAGTCTTGCTCATGATGCTGTCCTTGGTGTGTTGTTGTCGTTGCGCGAAAGGTCAGAGGCTGCGGTCGAGCCCCATCTGCCAGAAATCGATCTCGAGCCGGGTGGCATCGCGGAACACCTCGACGAGCTCGTCGAAGCGTGCCGGGGTGGCGTCGGCCAGGCGGGCGTCGAGCCAGGCCAGTTCGGCGCGCATGGCGGCCTGGAACTCCTCGCCCTCGTACATGGCGATCCAGGCGTCATAGGGGTTGGCGTCACCGCGCACCGTAGCGTCCTGGGCGCCCAGCCAGTTGGCGATCTCGCCGTAGCCCACCAGGCAGGGGGCAAGCGCCACGTGCAGGTCGAGCAGGTCGCCGCGGTTGCCGGTGTCGAGCACGTAGCGGGTATAGGCCATGGTGGCCCGCGCCTCGGGCAGCGCGGCAAGTTCCGCTTCACTGATACCCCATTCGCGGCAGTAGCCCACGTGCAGGCCAAGCTCCACGTCGACGATCGCTTTCAGGCCCTCATGGGCCTGGCGCAGGTCGGCCAGGGTGCGGCTCTTGTAGGCGGCCAGCGCGTAGGCGCGGGCGAAGTGGATCAGGAACAGGTAGTCCTGCTGCAGATAGTGGCGAAAGGCGCCTTCGTCCAGAGTGCCGGTGCCCAGGCCGCGGACGAAGTCGTGCTCGATATAGGCACGCCAGTCGTCGTGGCAGGCGCGGGTCAGGTCGGTGAAGCGATAGCCCATCTTGCCTCCGGGTGTAAGCGGATCCGGAGCGGGGGCGAAGGGGAAAGAGTGGGTCAGGGCGGAAGAAAGAGAGAACTGGCGCCTGGCCACCGCTTGATTCCTACGCCGGTACGAGCCGGATCAGGTTCAACGGGCCCCGCCGTGACGACGCGTCTGCAGTAGACATGTCGTATGGCGATCTCAGCCGGTTCCACCGGCACCCCGTCAAGCGTATCGCCTGAGTCTAACAGGTCGGCTGCGAGTTGCCAGCCGCACGTGGCGAGCGGCCTCATCTCGGCTCGACGTCAAGCCGCTCGAACCAGGCCTCGCTCTCGGGCAGCGCCAGCTCGCTGGCGGGCTGCCCGCTGGCGTACCACGCGCGGGCGTTGCGCAGCTGCCAGCGACGCCTGCCGTCATCGATTTCGATGCCCAGCCGCAGCGGCCCGAAGCGGGCGAAGGCGCGACCGGCAAGCTGGGAGTCGCGCAGGGCGAGGTTGGCCAGCAATTCCAGGCGCCCACCGGCCTGCACGGCGAGGTTCTCCAGCCGTACGGTGTCGTCGTTCAGCATCACCCGCGCCTCGCCCTGCACCTCGCCGAGGGTGAGACGCTCGCGCAGCCAGCGTCGTTCGCGGGCGGCATCGACGAGCAGGTTCACCAGCAGACCGCTGTCGCGCATGGCCAGTTCGAGCCGGGCGTCGAGTTGGAGTGGCCGCTCCCAGCGCATGCGCCCCTCGGGCAGCGCGAGCCGCGCCCACCAGCCGTGGCTGAGGCTGCCGTCGGCGTCCGCCAGGCGCACGCCGTCGAGACTGAGCCGCGAGCCGGAGACGTCGAAGTCGAGGGTTTCCAGGTCGCCATCGGCGAGCCTGGTCTCCAGGTGCAGAGCGCCCTCGAGGGTCTGCTCGTGCAGAGCGAGCCGGGCATCCGGCGCGTGCAGCGCTAGCCGGCCGTGGGCACGCGTGCCTTTGAGCTGCAGATGGGTGGCGAGGCGCGCCTGGCCGCCCAGCAGCTCGATGGCGCCGCCCTGGGGCAGGTAGTCGTTGAGCGCGGCCAGATCCGGCGCTACCAGGTGAGGCAGATCGATGCGCGTACTCAGTTCGCGCAGCCCTTCGGGCAGATCGAAGTGGCGTGCCCGGCTGTGCAGGTCCAGCAGCCGGCCTTCGATTAGCGCGCCACCGTCGGCCTGGCGGCGCAGGCCGAAGCGGGGCAGCGACAGGCTGAGTTCGGCGCCGGGGTCGCCGACCGTGACGATCAGCGAGCCGTCGCCGAAGGCCTCGTAGTGCAGGAAGCGGGCACCGAGCCGCTCGGAGTGGACGCGCAGCTGGCTGCCGGCCATGGCTTCGCCGTCGGCGAAGCGCAGGTCGGCGCTCAGGCGCCCGCCGCCCTGAATCGCCAGGCCGTGCTCGTCGGGCAGAAAGGCGTTGAGAAAGCCGAGCCGGTCGAGCAGGCCGTCCAGCCGCAGCGTGCCGGAAAGCGGCCGCCGCGGCGCTTCGCTGCCGGGCCAGTCGAAGCCGCCCTGGAGCCTTGCCTGGCGAACCGCCAACTGGGTACGCAGGGGCTCGCCGCCATTCGTTGCGGCGTTCAGGATCAGGCGGCTGCCGGAGAGATCGAGGTACTGGCGGGCGGGGTGAAGGTCGCGCAGCACGAGGCTCATGTCCAGCTCGCCGTCGAACGCTTCCTGCAGCAGGCGGCCACGAATGGCATCCCCCGTCAGGGTAGCCCGTCCCTGGGCACGCTCCCCGGTGATCACCAGCTCCCCATCGCTGGCGGCCCAGCCGCCGTGCAAGCGTAGCGGCGCCGCCTGGGGTAGGTAGGCATCGAGCACGCTGACGTCGGGAATGCGCGCGCCGCGCCAGGCGATCTCGGCGGTGGTGAGGCGCGCCGTCCGAGGGCTCGCCGCGGCGCTGGCGGCAAGCGCGAGACGTTCGGCCTGGAACAGCCGGCGACCGTCGCTGAGTCGGGTGAGGTCCACCTCGCCGAAGACGAGTTCGAGGCTGGCCTCGGGGTGGGGCACGCCGGGGCCGAGCACGAAATGCGCGCGGCCGTCGCCACGGGCGTGAAAGCCGAGCAGGCGTGCGCCCAGCGCTTCGGAGTAAACGTCGAGCCGGCTGCCCGGCAGTGGCTGCCCGTTGCGCACCTGGAGCGCACCATCGAGCCGGCCGCCACCCTGCAGGGCGAGGCCGCGCCCATCGAACAGTTCGCTGAGAAAGGGGTCGAGCACGCCGAGATTGGCGACATGGCCGGACAGCTCCAGCTCCGCTTGCCATGGAGTCTCTCCATCGCGCAGGGCGTCGTCATCCAGTTCGCGCCATGCCAGCGGCGAGTGGAAGCGGGCGACAGGCAGTTCGAGGGCGGTGACCAGTGGCTGCGCCTCGCCTGGAGCGGCCGCCTCGAGCTCGAAGCGCGTGCCGGAAACGTCCACTGCGCCACCTTCGACGTCGAGTGCGACGATGGGTAGGTGCAGGCCCAGCCGGCCGCTCAGCGGCTGCTCGCCGAGGCGCGCCGAGATGGCCTCTCCGGCGAGATCGAAACCGCCGGTGAGGCGCTCGGCATCGTAGCTGAGTCCGCCTTGCAACCTGGCCGTGCCCCCTTCCAGCGTCAGCGGTACGGGAGGCGGCAGGTAACGCTGGAGGGCGGCGATGTCGATTGCCTCGGCGTTGCGCCAGTGCAGTTCGGCGCGCTGCAGCTCCTCCGGCGGGGCGTACAGGCGAAGCGTGGGGGTCTCCAGCGCCAGCCGGAAGCCTTCGCCGCCGAGCAGCGGCTGGGCCGGGGCGGCGAGCGAAGCGTCGGGTGTCGCTTCGCCCATCTCGATGTCGTCGAGCTCAAGCGCCAGGCGTGCGCTCTGTGCCACCTCGACCTCGACGGCGCCGGAGCCGTCGATCCGGTAGAGCGCTCCTGCTTCCAGCCAGTGGCGCTCGTCGAGCCGCACGCTCAGGCGAGGGGAGTCCAGACGCAGACGGCTGCCCGGCAGCACCTCGCCGCGCTCGATGGCGATGTCGCCGGTGAGATCGCCGCGTCCGTCGATCTCGAGCCAGCCCAGCGCCGCAAGGTAGGGATTGAAGACGTCGTAGGCGTCGCTGCGCCCGGCCAGCGCGAGGGTGCCTGAGACGAAGCGTGTCGCCTCGCCGCCCGGGTGCTCGGCCAGCGTCAGCGGGGCGAGATGCAGCTCGACGTCCAGCGCCACCCCTTCCATCAGTGGTGTATCGCCATGCAGCACGCTGCCCTCGTCCAACTGCAGCGAAACGCGCTCGGCGCCGATCTCGCCGGCGCGCCAATGAACGCCGGCCAGCTCCAGGGTGCCGCTGCCCTGCAAGCGGTAGGCGTCGAGGCCGGCCTGGCGGATGCCCTCGGCTTCCAAGGTATGGATGCTGACTTCACGGTCGAGCAGGGGGGTGAGGGCGAAACGCAGGCTGGCGCGTTCGGCTGCCAGCGTGAAGCGCCGCTCGGCGGTGCGGCCGGCCAGGTGCAGCTGGGTGACCTCGAGGTGGCCGGGGAAGAGCGTCCAGGCGCGCTCCCACTCGAGCGAGAGACGCGGCGAGCGCTCGAGCTGATCGCGGCCCCAGGCGCTGGCCAGCAGGGCATTGGCGGTAGCGAGATAGAGCGCGTAGAGCAGCGCCAGGGTAAACGCGAGCCACCCCAGCGCCCTGAGCGGCGTGGGCCGGTGCATCAGGCGCATGGGTGTCCTTGCGACATGGGCTCTCCTTGCGACGCGCCTTGGCAGCTGCGCTCAGTAGAGGCGAAACGCTTGGTGGTTCGGCACGCCCTGTTGCTCCTCGATCACCTTGCGGTAGCGCTTGTACTCCCACTGGTACTGGGCCGGGTCCAGGGCGATGGCGTCCTCCACGCAGGCGTTGACGCCGGTGGCCGACTGCGCCTCGTCGGTGGCGTAGACACGCTCGTCGGCGGCGAGGAAGTGGATGGCGAAGCCGCGCCCGGGAATGCGCCGGGCCACGCCGGTGACGACCCGGGCCTCGGTGCGTGCCACCAGCTTGGGCAGCAGCGTCGCGGTGTAGGCCAGGCGCTGATAGAAGGGAGCGAACACGCCACTGCCCCAATCGGGCTCCTGATCGGGCAGGATGCCTACCGCTTCGCTGCGCTTGAGGGCCTTGAGCAGGGCGGCCACGCCGCGCGGATTGGTCGGTACCAGGCTTGCGCCCATGCGCTCGCGGCCGTGGCGGATCACCGGGTCAAGTTCGGCGATCTTGGGCGGCTCGTACATGGCGGTGAAGGGAAAGTGGCTGGAGAGCCAGAAGTTGAGCACCTCCCAGTTGCCGAAGTGCGGCGCCAGCACGATCACGCCGCGCCCCTGGGCGCGGGCCTCGTCGAGCAGCTCGCGGCCGTGGATCTCGATGATCGACTCCTCTACCCGCTGCGGCTCGCCCATCCAGGCGAAGCCCAGCTCCAGCATGGTGGCGGTGGAGTGGGTCAGGCTCTCCCGGGCCAGCCGGCGGCGCGTAGCGGCATCCTGCTCGGGGTAGACCTCGGCGAGGTTGATCTCGGTGACTTCGCGCTCGCGGCGGCTGAAGCGGTACACCAGCGGGCCTGCCAGGCGCGATAGGTGCCAGAGGCTGGACAGTCGCCGGTCGGCCAGCGACTTCCACAGGCAAGCGATGGCGCGGGCCTGGCGGGGGCTGGAGTGGGAGCGAATCTCGGCCATCTTGTGAGAATCCCGGGCCTAGAACAGCCAGCTGTCCACGTTGTCTGGCGCGCGCTTCTCCTGCAGGGCGCGCAGCCCCTTGACGCAGCGCACCACCAGCCACACCACGGCTAGCAGCCAGGTCACGAAGCCGATCATCACCAGGGTCAGTATCCCGGACAGGGTGAAATAGAGCAGCGAGATCCAGAAGGTGCGGATCTGGTAGCGGTAGTGCTCGTCGAACCAGTGGGGGCCCTTGCCGCGATAGACATAGGCGATGACCCCGCCGATCAGGGTGGTGATGCCGCCGCTGACGATACCCGCCAGGAACAGGGCGTAGACGATGATCGGCAGCGTGGTGTCGGGGGTGCCGCCCGGCTCGGTCACGGAGCGGGGCGGCTCGTTGGGGGTCGATTTGTCGTTCATCAGTCATCCACGTGGTGGGTGGTGGTCGTCCATGATACCGCCCGCGATCGGCATTGCCAGGGGCGTCACTCCACGGCCGGCTTGAGCGCCCGGCTGATCTCCAGCAGGTTGCCGTCCGGGTCGCGCAGGTAGAGCGACTCAATGGGCCCGGTGGCGCCCTGGCGCGTGACCGGCCCGAGCTCGACCTCCACGTCGAGCGCCTCGAGGTGGCGGTGAACCTCGTCCAGCGGCAGCATGCTGCGCAGGCACAGGTCGAGGCTGCCCGGGGTGGGGGTGGCGGCGCGTGGCTCGATGTCGGTGGCGGTCCAGTGCAGGCGCAGGGCGATGTCGCCAAGCAGCAGGTCGACGCGCTCGCGATCGCGGTAGCGCACTTCGAGCCCGAGCACGCGGGAGTAGAAATCCACGGCGCGGGAAATGTCGGTCACGGTAATGACCAGGTGGTCCAGACCTGACAGCATTGCCGGCCTCCTTGTTGTGATGTGTTCCAGTAAACTCTGGCTTGCCAGGGCCAAAAGGATACGACGATGCCGTTCTGCCCGCTATGCGCTTGCTCCCGTTGCGAACATTTTCATCGCGATGCGCGGCGTGACTACTACCGCTGCGATACCTGCCGGCTGGTGTTCGTCCCCCCCGAGCAGCGCCTTTCGCCCGACCGGGAGAGGGCGGTCTACGACCAGCACCAGAACCGCCCCGACGACCTCGGCTACCGGCGCTTCCTGGGGCGGCTGTTCGAGCCGCTGGCGCGGCGCCTGGCGCCGGGCGCCCGTGGGCTGGATTTCGGCTCAGGCCCCGGCCCGACCCTGTCGCTGATGTTCGAGGAGACCGGGCACCCGATGGCGATCTACGACCCCTTCTACGCGCCCGACCCCGCCGTGCTCGAACGCCCATACGACTTCATTACCGCCACCGAGGTGGTGGAGCACCTGTTTGCCCCGGGCCGCGAGCTGGCGCGCCTCGCGGCCCTGCTGCCCGCCGGGGGCTGGCTCGGGCTGATGACCAAGCGGGTCACCGACGACGAGGACTTCGCCGGCTGGCACTACATCCTCGATCCCACCCATGTGGTGTTCTTCAGCGAGACGACCTTCGCCTGGCTGGCCCGGCACCTGGCGATGACGGTCGAGTTCCCCGCAGCGGACGTGGTGATATTGCAAAAAAAGTAAGTTTTACTCTTTAGTTTTCTCTTGCCAGCAGGAAATTCTGGTCTTTTTGATAAGAAGATATCAAGCGATTGACAAGCGGCTAGGCGGGCGTATGATTCGCGCTCCCTACCGCTGCGCTTGTTCCATTTCCCGCTGTTGAAATCGGCCGGGGGCAGCGTTCCACGGCGTTTTCTGCCATCTTCTGTCGTTGTTTCCACTGCTGTCGAGAGGCGCGCTCATGTCGCGGCAACTGCTGGCCATGGCCCTGGCTCCCCTGCTGGGGCTTTTCATTCTGGGCATCGGCAATGGCTTCCTGGCCACTTTGATAACCCTGCGGCTGGATGCGGCCGGCGAATCCCCCGTGGTGATCGGCTGGGTCTCCTCGGCCTACTTCATCGGCCTGGCGCTGGGGGCGGTATTCAACGACCGGCTGCTGCTGCGCATCGGCCATATTCGCGCCTACGGTAGCTTCGCTTCGCTGGTGGCGGTCACGGTGCTGCTGCAGGCCCTGGTGTTCGACCCCTGGGCCTGGTTCGCCCTGCGCCTGGTCGGCGGCTGGGCCACCGTGGGGGTCTACCTGGTCATCGAGAGCTGGCTGCTTACCTCAGGTGACCAGAAGGTGCGTGGCCGGCTGCTGGCGCTCTACATGATCTCGCTCTACGCGGCGGGGGTGATCGGCCAGCTGCTGCTCGGAGTGACCGATGCCATGGGCGAGGCCGCGCCGTTCATGGTAATCGGCATGCTGGCCTCGCTGTCGGTGCTGCCCATGGCGATGATCCCGCGGGTGTCGCCGCTGATCGAGCACGCCGAGCCGCTGTCGCCGATGCGCCTGATCACGCTGACACCCACCGGGGTGATGGGCAGCTTCGGTTCGGGGCTGGCGGTCGCCGCCGTCTATACCCTGCTGCCGCTTTACCTGCAGCGCATCGGCCTGTCGGTGGCCCAGGTCGGCCAGATGATGGCGGTGGTGATCCTCGGCGCCATGCTGCTGCAGTACCCCATCGGACGCTGGTCCGATCGTCACGACCGCCAGATCGTACTGATCATGATCGGCGCCTTCTGTGCCTTGATCTCGGCCGGCATGCTGCTGCTGCCGCTCAACCCCTGGCTGCTGGCGGCGCTGCTGTTCCTGCTCGGCGGTGGGGTGTTCGCGCTCTATCCGGTGGCGGTGAGCCACGCCGCCGACCGCGCCCCGGCCGGCGCCCTGGTGCGCATGAGCCAGGGCCTGCTGCTGATCAACGCCATCGGCTCGACCCTGAGCCCGCCGCTGATCTCGCCGGTGATGGCCACCGTTGGCGATGCCGGGCTGTTCTGGGCCTTCGGCGGCCTGGGAGTGTTCCTGCTGGCCTTCTTCGGCTGGCGACGCAGCGTGCGCCCGGCGCCGGTGCCGGTGGCGCCGTTCGCACCCAATACCCCGATGACGACACTGGGCGCCGAGCTCACCGTTACCGAGGCGCTAATGCAAGGGGCCACCGAGCACGAATACGTGGAGGATCTTTCCCAGGTGGTGCCCGAGGTGGAGGTGGCCGAGCCGCTGGTCGGCCCGCCGCCGCCTGACGAACCCCATATCGTCTTCTACACCGAAGACGATGAGGCCGCGGGACAGGTGGCGGTACCCGCCGCCGACACTCGCCGCTGACTCCGTTCATCCTGTCCAACGCAGCGCGCCCGATGCTCCCGCATCGGGCGCGTTGCGTTGGAGCCGCTGGGCAAGCGGCTGCGACCTAGGGATAATGGCTAACGAAAAATAGTGAATCTACTATCGCCGTTATCAATTTCCCGAGGTATCGCCATGTTCCCCTTCGTTGCCCCCGTCCGTGACCTTCGCTTCGTGCTCGAGGAGCTGCTCGAGCATCGCTCGCTTGAGCTTCCCGGTTTCGAGGAGGCCAGCCCCGACCTGGTCGAGGCGGTGCTGGAGGAGGCGGCCAGGCTGGCCGGTGAAGTATGGGCCCCGCTGAATGCCAGCGGCGACCGCCAGGGCTGCGTGCGGCGTGAGGATGGCGGCGTGACCCTGCCGGACGGCTTCGCCGAGGCCTACCAGGCCTACGTGGAAGGCGGGTGGAACGGCATCGGCGTGTCCCAGGCGCTGGGCGGCCAGGGGCTGCCCGAGGTGGTGGCCAGCAGCGTGCAGGAGATGCTGCACGGCGCCAACATGGCGCTGGGGCTGTGCCCGATGCTCACCGCTGGCGCCATCGAGGCGCTGGCCCACCACGGCAGCGACACCCTCAAGGCGACCTACCTGCCCAGGCTGGTCGAGGGCAGCTGGACCGGCACCATGAACCTTACCGAGCCCCAGGCCGGCTCGGACCTCTCCAAGGTGCGCACCCGCGCGGTGCCCGAAGGCGACCACTACCGCCTGTTCGGCCAGAAGATCTTCATTACCTGGGGCGAGCACGATGCCAGCGAGAACATCATCCACCTAGTGCTGGCGCGCAAGCCCGATGCCCCCGAAGGCAACAAGGGCATCTCGCTGTTCCTGGTACCCAAGTTCCTGGTCAACGAGGACGGTAGCCTGGGCGAGCGCAACGACGTCACCTGCGCCTCCATCGAGCACAAGCTGGGGATCCACGGCTCACCCACCTGCACGCTGAGCTTCGGCGAGAACGACGGTGCGATCGGCTTCCTGGTAGGCGAGGAGGGGCGCGGCCTCAACCATATGTTCACCATGATGAACGAGGCGCGCCACAAGGTCGGGATCCAGGGCATTGGCGTGGCCGAGCGTGCCTGCCAGCACGCCTTCGGCTATGCGCTCGATCGCGTGCAGGGCAAGGCGCGTGGCAGCGAGGCCACTATCAGCGAACACCTCGACGTGCGCCGCATGCTGCTCTCCATGCGCGCCCGCACCGACGCCCTGCGCGCCCTGGCGCTTTACTGCGCCGCCCAGCTCGACCAGGCCCGCCACGCCGCCGATGCCGACGTGCGCGACGCGGCCCAGGCCCGCGCCGAGGTGCTGATCCCGGTGGTCAAGGCGTTCTCCACCGACCAGGCGGTGGACATCGCCTCCATGGGCGTGCAGGTGCATGGCGGCATGGGCTTCATCGAGGAAACCGGTGCCGCCCAGCTGCTGCGCGATGCCCGCATCGCACCGATCTACGAAGGCACCAACGGCATCCAGGCGCTTGACCTGGCCGGGCGCAAGCTCTCTCGCGACGGCGGCGCGGCGCTGGCCGGACTGATCGACGAGGTCGAAGCCACTGCCAATGCGCTGCGCGACAGCGGCGAGCTCGTTGCCCTGGGTGACAGCCTGGCCGCCGGCGCCGCCGACCTGCGGGCCGCTATGGCGGTGGTGCTCGAGGCGGGCCGCGACCCGCAGACAGGGGCCGACGCCATCCAGGCTTACGCCACGCCGTTCCTGAGCCTGGCCGGCCACGTGCTGTGCGCCTGGCAGATGGGTCGCGCTGCGCTCAAGGCCAGCGCCGCGCAGGCCGCCGGCAACAACGAGCCGTTCTATCAGACCAAGCTGCACAGCGCCGACTGGGCCCTGCGCCAGTGGCTGCCGGTCGGCCGCGCCAACCGGGCGGTGATCGAAGCCGGCATGGCCTGCCTGGCCGAGCTCAGCGTCGGCCATCACTGACAGCAGCGCGCCGCCGATGCCCGCATCGGCGGCGCGCGTGTTTCCACAATAACGACTCTCTTCGGATTCGGAGCCCACCATGAATCACAGCATTTTCGAGCAGGGACTGCCCAAGACCCAGGCCAACCACGTGCCGCTGTCGCCGCTGACCTTCATCGAGCGCAGCGCCGCCATCTACCCCGACTACCCCGCGGTGGTACACGGCGAGATCCGTCGCAGCTGGCGCGAGACCTGGACCCGCTGCCGCAGGTTGGCCTCGGCGCTGGAGAAGCGCGGCATCAAGCCCGGCGAGACGGTGGCCGCCATGCTGCCCAACGTGCCGGCGATGTTCGAGGCGCACTTCGGCGTGCCGCTGGCCGGCTGCGTGCTCAATACGCTGAACATTCGCCTCGACGCCGAGGCCATTGCCTACATGCTGGAGCACGGTGAGGCCCAGGCGGTGCTGGTCGACCCGGAGTTCGCCGGGGTGATCGAGGATGCCGTCTCGCGGCTGGCGATCAAGCCGCTGGTAATCGACGTCGACGATGCCCTGTTTGAGGGCGAAGCGCGCCGCATTGGCGAGGTCGAGTACGAAGCCCTGCTGGCCGAGGGCGACCCGGCGTTCGCCTACCGCCTTCCCGAGGACGAGTGGGACGCCATTTCGCTCAACTACACGTCCGGCACCACCGGCAAGCCCAAGGGCGTGGTCTACCACCATCGCGGCGCCTATCTCAACGCGGTGAGCAACATCCTCGAATGGGCCATGCCGCACCACCCGGTCTACCTCTGGACCCTGCCGATGTTCCACTGCAACGGCTGGTGCTTCCCCTGGACCATCGCCGCCAACGCGGGCGTCAGCGTCTGCCTGCGCCGGGTCGATCCCAAGAAGATTACCGACCTGATTGCCGACGAGAAGGTGACTCACTTCAGCGGCGCGCCGATTGTGCTCAACGGCCTGGTCAACCTGCCGGCGGAGCAGAAGCGTGAGTTCGGCCATGCGGTCAAGGTCACCACCGCCGGCGCCGCGCCGCCCGCCTCGGTGATCGCAGGGGTCGAGAAACTGGGCATCGAGGTCACCCACGTCTACGGCCTCACCGAGGTCTATGGCCCGGTGACGGTGTGCGCCTGGCGCGAGGCGTGGGACGAGCTGTCGCTCGAGCAGCGGGCCAAGATCAAGGCACGCCAGGGCGTGCGCTACCACATGCTGGAAGCGCTCTGCGTCGCCGACCCGAACACGCTGGAGCCGGTGCCCAAGGACGGCGAGACCATCGGTGAGATCCTCATGCGCGGCAACAACGTGATGAAGGGCTACCTCAAGAACGAGGCGGCGACCGAGCAGGCGCTGGAGGGCGGCTGGTACCACACCGGTGACCTCGCCGTGTGGCATGCCGATGGCTACATCGAGATCAAGGATCGCTCCAAGGACATCATTATTTCCGGCGGCGAGAACATCTCTACCATTGAGGTGGAGGACGCCATCTACTCGCACCCGGCGGTTGAAGAGGCCGCGGTGGTGGCCAAGCCCGACGAGAAGTGGGGCGAGACGCCGTGCGCCTTCGTCAAGCTCAAGGTGGGCTACGGCGAGGTCACCGAGGCCGACATCATCGAGCACTGCCGCCAGCACCTGGCGCGCTTCAAGGTACCCAAGACGGTGATCTTCACCGAGCTGCCCAAGACCTCCACCGGCAAGATCCAGAAATTCGTCCTGCGCGAAGAAGCGCGCAAGCAGTGAACGGGAGAAGCACGATGAGCCAACAACGTATCGGTGTGGTCGGTGCCGGCACCATGGGCCAGGGCATCGCCCAGGTCCTGGTCACCAGCGGTTTTCCCGTGCAGCTCTATGATGTGGCCGACGAGCAGCTTGGCCGCGCCCGGGCCGCCATCGACAAGGGCCTGGGCAAGCTCGTGGCCAAGGAGAAGCTGGGCGAGAGCGAAAAGGGCGAGGCCATGGCGCGCCTGGAGACGACCACCTCGCTGGAAGCGCTGCGCGACTGCGAGGTGATCATCGAGGCCGCCCCCGAGCAGCCGGCGTTGAAGGAGAAGCTGTTCCGCGACCTGAGCCGGCTCAGCCATGATGCCATACTCGCCTCGAACACCTCGTCGCTGTCGCTGACCCGGCTCGCCGCGGTGTGCGAACGCCCGGAGCGGGTGGTGGGCATGCACTTCTTCAATCCGGTGCCGGTGCTCAAGCTGGTCGAGGTGATCCGCGCCGAGCAGACCAGCGACGCCACCGTGGCGCGCATCGAGGCGCTGGCCAAGGCGCTGGGCAAGACCTCGGTGGCGATTGCCGACTCGCCCGGCTTCGCCGTCAACCGCCTGCTGGTGCCGATGATCAACGAGGCGGCCTTCCTGCTTCAGGAGGGGGCGGCCAGCGCCGAGGACATCGACCAGTCGATGAAACTGGGCGCGGCCCACCCCATGGGCCCGCTGGCGCTGGCCGACCTGATCGGCCTGGACGTCTGCCTGGCGATCATGGAGGTGTTGCAGGAGGGCTTCGGCGATCCCAAGTATCGTCCCTGCCCGCTGCTTCGGCGCATGGTGGCGGCCGGCTATCTGGGGCGCAAGACGGGGCGCGGTTTCCATATCTATGACTGATCGGTAGCGGCTCGACGAAAAAGGGGATTGCCGGCCAACCAAGCGTTCGCTAGGGTTGGTCGGTATCGCCCTCACAACAAGCAAGGAGCCCCACATGAGCGAGAAGCTGATCGACGTCGTCGACAATGCCGGCGTCGTGCGCCTTACCATCACCCGTCCCAAGGCGCTCAACGCGCTGAACAGCGCCGTGCTCACCGAGCTGGAAGCCGTGCTCACCGAGCTGGAACAGCGCAGCGACCTGCGTGCGGTGCTGATCACCGGCGCGGGCGAGAAGTCCTTTGTTGCCGGTGCCGATATCACCGAGATGCGTGACAAGACCCCGGAGCAGGCGCGTGCCTTCGCCAGCCAGGCGCTGCGCACCATCAAGCGGCTCGAGATGCTGCCGGTGCCGGTGGTCGCCCTGGTGAACGGGTTTTGCCTTGGCGGCGGCTGCGAACTGGCGCTGGCCTGCGACTGGGCCGTAGCCAGCGACAACGCCATCTTCGGCCAGCCCGAGGTGCTGCTGGGCGTGATCCCGGGCTTTGGCGGCACTCAGCGCCTGCCGCGCCGCGTGGGGCCTGCCATGGCGCTTGATCTGGTCACCACCGGACGCAAGATCGATGCCCAGGAGGCCCTGCGCATCGGCCTGGTCAATCGCGTGATGCCCCAGGCCGAGCTCGAGGCCTACGCCGAGGAGCTGACCCAGCAGCTGGCCGGCAATGGTCCGCAGGCGGTGCGCGCCTCCAAGCAGGCGGTGCATGACGGCATGGACCAGGACCTTGACAGCGCCCTGGCGCTGGAGACCGCCCTGTTCGCCGTGTGCTTCGCCGGTGAAGAGCAGAAGGAAGGCATGAGCGCCTTCGTCGAGAAGCGCAAGCCGAACTTCTGATTCTGCCGGCTCGACCCCGAACGACGGCGCGGCCGTGGCAGTCAGCCACGGCCGCGCTGTCGTTCGGCGACGCCATTCCGGTGCGTGCCAGCCAGTAGGATGCTGCCCCGGTTCGCTTACTTGGCGAACAGCTGGCCCATATCCTTGAACGCCTTGAACTCCAGGGCGTTGCCGCAGGGGTCGAGCAGGAACATGGTGGCCTGCTCGCCCACCTGACCCTTGAAGCGAACATAGGGTTCGATCACGAACTCGGTGTCTCGGGCGCGCAGCCGCTCGGCCAGGCGCTCCCACTCCTCCCAGCCCAGCACCACCCCGAAATGGGGTACCGGCACGTCGTGGCCGTCCACCGCGTTGGTATTGGCCTGTTCCTGGTAGGGCATCTTCGGGTGCTCGTGGATTACCAGCTGATGGCCGAAGAAGTCGAAGTCCACCCACTGCTCGCTGGAACGGCCTTCCGCCAAGCCGAACACCTCACCGTAGAAGGTGCGGGCTGCGGCCAGGTCGTGAACGGGGATCGCCAGATGAAAGGGGGAAAGGCTCATGGGGTTCTCCTTTTTCTCAGGTGGGTCGTCACGGTTTCGCTTGGGGCTCGTGACTGTGGCGAGCACCGCGGGTCGTGCGGCGTATCGACGGGTGTTGCATCGAGTGTGGCATCGGGCGTCGTGGCCAGGGGCGGCAGGGCGCGCCGTTTCAGCTGCAGCAGGCCGGTGGCGATGGCGGTGCCCGCCAGGGTGATGGCCATGCCCACCACAACCTGCAGGCTCAGGCGCTCGTCCAGCAGCAGAAAGCCCCACAGCAGGGCGCTGACCGGTACCAGGAAGGTCACGGTAGAAGTGGCGGTGGCGCCGGCGCTGGAGATCAGCCCGAAGTAGAGCAGGAAAGCCACGGTGGTGCTGAACACGGCCAGCCCTAGGGCGTTGGCCCAGGCCAGGCCGCTGATCGGCTCGGCCGGCCACAGCCACAGGCCGGGCACCAGCAGGATCAGCGCTGACATGGCTGAACTGCCCGCCGCGAGCACGCGCACCGGAAGATGCGACAGGTGGGTCTTGGAGTAGTTGCTGGCCACGCCGTAGCAGAAGGTGGCGCCCAGGGCCGAGAGGATGAACCAGCCGTCGCCGCCCAGGGCGAAGTCGAGGCGGTCGGCCGACAGCACGTAGACGCCGCCGAAGGCCAGCGCCAGCCCCAGGTACTGCCGGCGCTGCACCGGCGTACTGAAGAACAGCGCACCGAGCAGGGCGGTGAACAACGGCGTGGTGGCATTGATCAGCGAGGTGAACCCGGCTTCCAGGCGCACGGTGGCCAGGGCCAGCAGAATGAAGGGCATCACGTGGTTGATCAGCCCCAGCAGCAGCAGGGCGCGCCAGTTCTCGCGTACCAGCTGGAGATAGCGCAGGCTGAGCAGCAGCGGAAGCAGCAGCAGCGCACCGATGCCCATGCGCACCAGGATCAGCGGTACCGGGCCGAACTCCGGCACGGCCACGCGCATGAAGATGAACGACATGCCCCATAGCGAAGAGAGCAGGATCAGGCGCAGAGAGTCGGCCGGCGTCATGCAGCGGTCCTTGGCGTGCAGTGGCTGAATGACGAGCGTAAACGAAACGGCCGGGCGATAGATAGCCTTCTATCCATCAATGAACATGAGGGTATACATTCCTGTATGCCTAGCCGTCGGCTCCGTCGCCGATGACCATCCACCCTTCGCTATCGACGCTCAGCGGCACCGGGTCGAGCGCACAGCCGACGCCGAGTCCGCCGGTGCCTTCCCCGGTACGGGTGGCGAAAGTGGCAGCGTGATTGGTGCAGCGCAGTGACTCGCCATCCTGACTCAGGATGCGCGGGCCGCGCTGGTCGAGTGGCAGGTACTGGTGGGGGCAGGCGTTGACGTAGCCGAGCAGCGTATCGTCGAGTCGCACCAGCAGCAGCGGAAAGCTGCCCTGTTCGCCTTGCAGGGTCAGGCTGAGGGTGGTGCCGGGGGCCAGCTCGTCGAGCCGGACGAGGCGCGTGCCCGGCGCGGGTGCGCTACGATATTGTTGCCATCCCTGGGACATGTCGACACCCTCGTAATTGGACGCGGGCCGACATTGTCGCCAATGCCGGCCCGCTTGTCAGTGTTCTGTCGCGTTAGCTTAAGCGATCAATCCTCGAGCTCGATTTCCTTGGCCAGGTGACGTTCGCCGTCGTACTCGAAGTCGATTTCGACTTTCTGACCCTCTTCGAGGTCATCGAAGCTGCTCAAGCCGTCGTCATAGTCGGTGTCATCGTCGGTATGAAAGACGATGCCCTGTACGGTCAGGGTGCGTGCTTCGCGGTCCACCGATTCGATCTTGCCTTCCACGTCATTGGCGCTTGCACTGCCGGCAAAGGTAAGCATCAGAGCGGAAACGAGAGCCATAAAGGGTTTCAGCATGGGGCCTCTCCTTGGTCCATTGATAGGGCTCTATCAGAGTAATAAGAATTGTTCGCGGGATCGAGTGTCAATTTGTTTCGGAGGATGCACAGTGAAGATAGTTGAACTCAACGTTTATCCTGTCAAATCATTGGGCGGCATCCGTCTTGAGAAGGCTTCCGTGGGTGTACGTGGCCTTGCTTATGACCGTCGCTGGATGGTAGTCGACCAGGTCGGGCGCTTCGTCACCCAACGGCAGCTGCCGGCCATGGCGCGAGTCTCGGTGCGCCTCGACAGCGACCGGCTGGTGCTCGAGCACCCCGAGGCGGAGCCACTGGCCATCGCACTGGCGCGCCGTGACCAGGCGCGGCTCACCGCCTATGTCTGGGACGACGCCTGCCAGGCGCTGGACGAAGGGGAAGTGGCCGCCGAATGGCTGACCCGGGTGCTGGGCGACCTGCGCGGCAGCCGGCTGCGCCTGGTGCGCTTCGACGACACCCGGCAGCGCCCCGTCGAGGCGCGCTACCTGAAAGGCGAAAAAGCCCATACCGCCTTTGCCGACGGTTACCCGTTCCTGATTGCCTCGCAGGCCTCTCTGGATGCCCTCAACCAGCGCTTGATCGACAAGAGGCTCGCGGCGCTGCCGATGAATCGTTTTCGCCCCAATATCGTGATCGAGGGGGCGCCGGCCTTCGCCGAGGATGGCTGGGACGAGCTGGCCCTGCAGGCGGGCGGCTGTCGTTTCGGCCTGCGCAAGCCCTGTCAGCGCTGCAAGATCACCACCGTGGACCAGGTGCGAGGGGTCGTCGCGGTGCCGGGCGAGCCGCTGCAGACGCTGATCGAGATGAAAACCCTGCCGCTGCCGGGGGCCTACTTCGGCCAGAACGCCACGCTGCTGGAGGGCGAAGGGCGCAGCATCGCCGTGGGCGATCCGCTGTGTGGCAGCGTCTCGGACTAAGTCGCCAGGCCTCTGCTTTTGGCCCCGCCTTTTGGGCTGGGCTAAGATAGGCGCTTTTGCTCTTGGAGAGTCTTGATGAGTTTTTACGTGTACCTGTCCGGCGAGATCCATACCGACTGGCGCGACGAGATCGAGCGCGGCGCCAAGGCTGCCGGTCTGGATGTCGTGTTCACCGCCCCCGTGACCGATCACGAGGCGAGCGATGCCGCCGGAGATCACCTGGGCGAGCAAAGCCAACCCTTCTGGCGCGACCATCAATCGGCCAAGGTCAACGCGATTCGCACCAAGACGTTGATCGAACAGAGCGACCTGGTGGTGGTGCGCTTCGGCGACAAGTACAAGCAGTGGAATGCGGCCTTCGATGCCGGCTACTGCGCCGCACTCGGCAAACCGTACGTGACCCTTCACGGCGAGGAGATCATCCACCCGCTGAAGGAGGTCGATGCCGCCGCTATGGCCTGGGCAACCACCACCGCGCAGGTGGTCGAGATTCTGCGCTATGTCATTCGTGGCTGAGGCATGGCCAGCCGCGATTTTTTACGGCTTTTTTAGGTAGGGCTGTGCTTTGATGCCATCACGTTCGCAGGTGAGGTGATGGCTGAATGCGTACCGCCGGATACGGTGTCAACGAGGTTGGCGTACGGCTCAGGTACCACTGGCGTAGCTGGTTGCCCGTGCTCAAGGTCATGTCGGTGCTGTGGACGGTGCTGGCCGTCTTCATGACCGTTCCCTGGCTGGTGCTGGTCGTCGAGCGGGACCCCGACGCCCGCGCGTTCGGCCTCTCGATCATGCTGGTGATGGCGGCCGTGGCGCTGGTGTGGCTGTCCACGGCTCGCACGCGGATCGAGCTCAAGCCCTGGCAGATGTTCGTCGTCACCACCTTCAGCTGGATCAGCGTCAGCGGCTTTGCCAGCCTGCCGCTGGTGCTGGGTGCGCCGCAGCTCAGTTTCACCAACGCCGTGTTCGAATCGGTCTCGGCCATTACCACCACGGGCTCCACCATCCTGGTCGGCATTGAGGGTCTCTCCGATGGGCTGAAGCTGTGGCGGGGCATCATGCAGTGGCTGGGCGGCATCGGCATCATCGTCATGGGTATTGCCATCCTGCCCTTCCTCAAGGTGGGCGGCATGCGCCTGTTCCATACCGAGTCGTCGGACTGGTCGGACAAGGTGATGCCGCGCACCGGGGGCATCGCCAAGGCCACCCTGGGCATCTATTGCGGCTTTACCCTGATCGCGATGCTGGCCTACTGGGCGGGAGGCATGACGCTGCTGGATGCGGTGGTGCACGGCATGACGTCGTTGGCCACCGGCGGCTTCGCCAATTCCGATGCCTCGTTCGGCGCCTACGCCGAGCAGCCCCATCTGCTGTGGATGGGGTCGCTGTTCATGCTGGCCGGCGCGCTCCCTTTCGTGCTCTACATCCGTACGCTGCGCGGCTCCCGCACTGCGCTGTGGCGTGACCAGCAGGTACAGGGACTGCTGTTCCTGCTGGCGCTGGTCATTCTGGGCCTCTCGCTGTGGCGCATCTGGCACGGTACGGCGCCGTTCGAGGCGCTCACTCACGTTGCCTTCAACGTCATCTCGGTGGTCACCACCACCGGCTATGCTTCCGACGACTACAGCGTCTGGGGGCCGCTGGCCTACGTGGCATTCTTCTATCTCACTTTCATTGGCGGCTGCAGCGGCTCCACCAGCGGCGGCATGAAGATCTTCCGCTTTCAGGTGGCCACTCTCCTGCTGCGCAATCAGCTGCGTTTTCTGGTCCACTCCCAGGGGGTCTTCGCTTCGCGTTACAACGGCCAGCCGCTCACCGACGACATCACCCGTGGCGTGGTGGCGTTCTCGTTCTTCTTCTTCCTCACCATCGCCGGCCTGGCCCTGGGGCTTGCGCTGATGGGGCTGGATTTCACCACGGCCCTTTCGGGAGCCGCTACCGCGGTGGCCAACGTAGGCCCTGGGCTTGGCGACATCATCGGGCCGGCGGGCAATTTCGCACCGCTGCCGGATGCGGCGAAATGGCTGCTGTGCGTCGGCATGCTGCTGGGACGGCTGGAGATCCTCACCGTACTGGTTCTGCTGACGCCGATGTTCTGGCGCAAGTGAGGAGGAACGATGTCAGCGCCACCACTGCCACAGGAAGCGCTCTCACTCGACCCGGTCAAACCGGTGCGGCCGCAGCTGCTGGTCGCGCTGGGCGGCCGCAGCGAGGAAGATGCCGCGCTGGTACGGGCGGCGCATCGCCATGCCCAGCGCGAGGGAGTCGCCTGGCGGGCGGTGCATGTCGACAACGGCCGTGCAGGCCCCAGACAGCGGCTGGCGCTGGATCAGACCCTGGCGCTGGTGAGCAGACTCGGAGGTGAGGTACGCATCCTGCAGGGAGCAGGGCGGGCCCGGGAGCTGCATGAGTATGCGCTGGAGCAGGGTGTCGCCACGCTGATGGTAGGGCGCACACGTCCTTCAGGGTGGCGCTTCTGGCGTCGACCGCTGGCGGAGCGCCTGCTGCATCATGGCGGTGCCTACGACCTGGTGGTGGTCGCCGAGGCCCGGCCGCGGCCTCGATTTCGTCATGCTCACCACCTGCGCCGCTGGCAGCCGCTGGGTTGGCGCGAGGCTTGGGTCGTGGCTGGCTGTTTCCTGGTAGCCGTGGCCATGGCCTGGGCACTGGAGTTCTGGCTGGAACTGGCCAACCTGTCGTTGATCTTCCTCGCCGCGGTGCTTGCCAGCGCCGCCCTGGCGGGCACGCGTGCCGCCATGATTTCCGCCGTGCTGGGGTTTCTCGCCTTTAATTTCCTGTTCACCCGGCCGCGTTTCTCGCTGGCGATGGTCGAGCGCGAGCAGCTGCTGACCGTCATCTTCTTCCTGCTGGTGGCGGTGGTGGTCGGCCAGCTCGCCGGCAGCGCACGGCAGCGTCTCATGGCGCTGCGCAGCAGCCGTGAACAGACCCATCGCCTGCTCACTTTCTCCCGTGCGCTCTCCGTTGCCACCGACCGGGAGCAGGTGCGTGACGCCGGCGTCACCACGCTGGAGCGGTGGCTGGGAGTGCCGGTGGCGTTTCTCGATGAGGATGAGGCAGGCGCCGGCCTGTCACTACGCTGTGCGTTACCGGCGAACGTCAGGCTGAGCCCCGCAGAGGAAGCCGCCGCCGCATGGAGCTGGCAGCATCGCAAGCCGAGCGGTACCGGCACGGCGACACAGTCGGGGCTGCGCTGGCGCTTCATTCCGCTCGTCGAACAGGAACGTGTGCTGGGAGTCCTGGGGCTAGAGCTCGCCGTGCGCGAGCGTCCCCTGGGCCCCGATCAGGAGACGATGATCGTGACGTTGACCCGTCAGCTCGGCATGGCCCTGGAGCGTACGCGGCTGGTGGCAGAGCTGGGCACTTCACGGCTCTCGGAAGAGAACGAGCGGCTGCGCTCGGCGCTGCTTTCATCGGTATCCCACGACCTGCGTACGCCGCTCGCTTCGATCATCGGGTCGGCTAGCTCGCTCAGAGAACTGGAGCCACAGCTCAGCCGCGACGATCGGCATGAGTTGCTCGATGGCATCCTGGCCGAAAGTGAGCGCCTCAACCGCTATATCCAGAATCTGCTCGACATGACACGGCTCGGCCATGGCGGCCTCAAGCTCGAGCAGGACTGGGTCTCGCTCGACGACCTCATCACCGCGGCGCTGAAACGGCTCGGTGCCTCGTTGGAAGGCGTGAGAGTGGAGCGCGAGGGGGCGGCCGGGCTGCCGTTGCTCTACGTACACCCGGCGCTGATCGAGCAGGCGCTGGTCAATGTCATCGACAACGCCGTACGGTTTTCGCCGCCGGGCGGGAAGGTGGGAATCGTGGCGGGTCTCGACGCCACCCAATGCGGCTTGGAAATTCGCATCACCGACGAAGGACCGGGCATCCCGCCGGCGCAGCGCGAGGCGGTTTTCGACATGTTCTTCACCGGCGGCGAGGGCGACAGGGGGCGCCACGGCAGCGGGCTGGGCTTGGCCATCTGTCGTGGCATGCTGGGTGCCCATGGCGGCAGCGTCGAAGCGCTGCCCGGACCCGATGGGCGTGGCACTGCCATCGTCATGCGACTGCCGCTGGCCAACCCCGAGGAGGCGGCCGCCGATGACGACTGAACGCTCGCGCATACTCATCGTCGATGACGAGCCGCAGATCCGCCGCTTCCTGCGTATCAGCCTGCTGTCCCAGGGCTTCGACGTCAGCGAGGCGGGCTCGGGGAGAGAAGGACTCGAGCTGGCCGACACTCAGCGGCCCGACCTGGTGCTGCTGGATCTCGGGCTGCCGGACATGGATGGACAGCGTGTGCTCGACGAGCTGCGCAGAACCAGCCAGGTGCCGGTCATCGTGGTGTCGGTGCGGGAGCAGGAGGCGGAAAAGGTGCGTGCACTCGACTCGGGGGCCAACGACTACGTCACCAAACCGTTCGGCATCCAGGAGCTGCTGGCACGGATTCGTGGGCTATTGAGGCGCCACAACGTGGCGGGGAGCGGCTTCAGCACGCTGCGCCTGGGGCGCGCAGGGCTCGAGATCGATCTGGCGGCGCGCCGCGTGACGCTGGAAGGCAACGCCGTGCACCTCACTCCCAAGGAGTACGCCGTGCTCGACCAGTTGGCACGCCATGCCGGCCGGGTGGTGAGCCAGACCCAACTGCTGCGCCACGTCTGGGGCCCCACTCACACACACGACACCCACTATCTGCGCATCGTCATCAGCAAGCTGCGTCACAAGCTGGGTGACGACCCCCATGCGCCCCGGTTGCTGCAAACCGAAGCCGGCATCGGCTACCGGCTGTTGATGGAACCGGCGCCACCGCAGTGACGCCGGCCCCGGCCACAGGCCGGGGGCTCGGGGTCTACAGCGTCATGAACGGCATCGGCTGCTGGTCGGTGAACTGGTAGACGTCCCAGTCACCGCGCTTGGGTCCGGGCATGCCGGGGGTGCCGATGGGCATGCCGGCCAGCCCGATGCCGCCGATCCTCGGGCGCTCCTGGAACAGTCGCTCCACGGCTTCGAAGGGCACATGCCCCTCGATGGCGTAGCCGCCCATCAGCGTGGTGTGGCAGGAGCCCAGGCCGAAGGGCAGGCCGACCTGCTGCTTGATCTTGCCGACTTCCACGTCGTCGATAACGGTGACCGAGACGCCTTTCTCTTCCAGTTGGCGGGCATATTCGTGACAGCAGCCGCACTCGGGGTTCATGTAGAGGGTGGCCTCGGCGGGCAGAGCGGCGTGGGCAGTGCCGGCGGCGCCCAGCAGCAGGCTGGCGGAAAGCAGCAGGGATGAGATGCGAGGGTTCATGAGCTTGCTCCGGTGGTGGGCTTGGTCGAGGTGAACAGGTACTTGAGCAGGGCGGCAATGCCGAGGCCCAGCAGAGCGAGAACGGCCAGCGGCATCAGCCAGCCCAGCCAGCTCATGTGGCCCATCAGGGCGAGGCAGTCGGTCATCATGGTGGTGCTCCTTCTCAGTGGGCCAGCCAGGTCACGCCGTTGGGACCGTGGCCGGTGGCATGGGTGGCAACGATGTCGCCGGTTGTCAGATCGATGATCGACAGCGAATCGTCGAACAGGCTGGTGACGAAGGCGAAGCGACCGTTGGCGTCGATGCTGATGCCGTGAGCGCCCGCACCGACCACATGGGTGACAACGATCTGCTGGGTAGCGGTGTCGATCACCGAGACGCGGTTGTCGGGCTCGTCGCTCGTTCCTTCATTGGCCACCAGCATGAGCCTGCTATCTGGGGTGCCGTAGACCTGGATCGGCAGCCGATTGACCTCGACCGCGGTGGTGACTTCCCGAGTGGCGGTGTCGATCACCGCCACTCGGTTCTCGTCACGCAGCGAGACGTAGAGCTGGGCGCCGTCGGCGGTAAAGCCCACCTGTACGGGGGTTGCCCCCACGGGGATGCGCGCTACTTCCTCGCGGGCTGCCACGTCGATCACCGAGACGCTGCCATCCATCACGTTGGCCACGTAGAGTTCGCTCCCGTCGGGGCTCAGACGCAGGCCGTGGGGGTACTCTCCGGTGGCGATGGTGGCGACCACTTCTCGGGCGGCCAGATCGACCACCGACACGCTGGCATCGCCGGCATTGGTCACGAAGGCGAACTGGCTGCTCAGGTCGCTCACCACGTGCGCCGGATGGCTGCCTACCGGTATGACGGCGAGCGGTGTGCCATCGAAATCGAGGGCATCGAACACCTTCAGCTTGCCCGGCTCGTCGCCATGGGTGTGGCCATGGGTGTGGCCATCGTCGCCATGCGCGTGTCCGGCGCGCTCGCCGACCGCCAGCAGGTAGCGCCCGTCGGCGCTGACCTGAACGTTATGCGGTGCAATGGCGATGTCATGTGTGGTCGTGGTGCCTTCGTCCAGTTGGATATGAGTCAGCGAGGCGCCATGCTCGTTGGCGGTGAACACCTGGCCGTGAGGCATCTGACCGGCCTGGCTGACGGTGCTGGCAAGCGTCAGACCGGCTGCGAGCAGCCAGCCGAAGGCAGGGTGGAACCGCGTGGCCAGGTGTGTGTGGGAAATGGCAGCGGTGACGGGGCGACGAGCAAGGGTGCCTTTGCGAAAAAGGGTCATGATGAAACTCCTGATCTACGAAATCGTGTACGGCTCGGAATGGCCAGGCGGCGAGGCCGCCGATGTCGATCAGGCTCTAGGAGGGCGCTGCGGGGGCAACGAGGAGTGGGGCATGAAGGCCGCGTCGGGCGTGGCCGTTTGCTCGGCGGGCTCGGTGAGCGCCAGCCGCATGCGGGGTATAACTGCGGTGCAGGTGCCGCAGTTGTGTTCTTCGCTGTCGTTTGCTTCATGAAGCTGTTCGACGGCGATGCAGTCGACCGAGTCGGCCTGTATGGCGGCGTGCGTCGTGAGGCTGCTCATCGCCACCAGCAACGCGAGCAGCAGCGCCAGCAAGCGCAGGATGCGTCGATGTTGCAGGTTAGAAGGGGCGAATCGCGTCATGGTGTTGCCTCACGGTGCTTGGTCTCATCCTAAGGCGAGACGAGTTGCGCTGCATTGACCCAGCGCAACTCATCACCGTCACTTATCGCGATGCCGATGGCCATGGCCATGACGGTGCATCAGGAAGTGCATGCCCAGGCATAGCAGCATGGGCAGCAGCAGCCAGGCGCCGCCAGCGGTTTGTCCGCGCCACATGACCAGGACGAAGGCGCCGCCCATCAGGATCAGGCAGAGGGGCATCAGCCAGGCGTGCAAACCGCCTGAAGACGAGCCTCGGGATTCATCCGTCGAGCCGCGGTCCTGATGGGATTCCTGCGGCCGGGGGTCGGGAAGGGCGTTCATGAGGCATCTCCTCGGGGTTGTAGGCGGGCGTAACGGCGCTTGAGCAGCAGCGAGTTGCCGATCACCGACAGCGAACTGGCGGTCATGGCAATGACGCCGATCATGGGGTGCAGCAGGCCTGCGGCGGCCATGGGAATCGCTGCCACGTTGTAGCCGCTGGCCCACAGCAGGTTCTGCACGATCTTGCTGAAGGTGGCGCGGGAGAGGTGCATGGCCTCCACCACGCCGGTGAGCTCGCCGCGTACCAGGGTCACGTCGGCGGCCTCGATGGCCACGTCGGCGCCGGCGCCGATGGCGATACCGACGTTGGCCTGCTTGAGGGCGGCGGCATCGTTGATACCGTCACCCACCATGGCCACGTGGGGGCCGTGCTTCTCCTGCAGCTTGCGAATGGCCTCGACCTTGCCTTCGGGCAGCACGCCGGCCTGGACCTCGTCGATGCCGACCTCGGCGGCCACCGCCCGGGCGGCGCGCTCGTTGTCGCCGGTGATCATTACCACGTGCAGGCCGAGCGCGTGCATCCCGCGAATGGCCTCGACCGACTCGCCCTTGAGCGTGTCGGCGACTGCCAGGACACCTCGGGCACGGCCCTCGGCGGCGACGATGACGGCGGTACGCCCCTTGCCTTCGAGCTCATGCATGGCCGCGTCCAGCGCTTCCAGCCCTGTGATGCCCTCCTCCTCGAGCAGTCGGCGGTTGCCGATCAACACCTGCTTGTCTTCGACTCTGCCGGAGACGCCGCGGGCGCCGGTGGAGCGAAACTCGCTGACCTCGCCGGGCTTGATGCCGCGCTCGATGGAGCCGTCGACGATGGCGCGAGCGATGGGGTGCTCCGAGGCGTTCTCGACGCTTGCCGCCAGTCTCAGCAGCTCTTTCTCTTCGACTCCTTCCGCCGTGACCACCTCAGTGAGCTTCGGCTCGCCGCGGGTGATGGTGCCGGTCTTGTCGAGCACCATGACCTTGATGTCCTTGAAGGTCTGGATCGCCTCGCCGGAACGGATCAGGATGCCGCGCTCGGCGCCGATGCCGGAGCCGACCATCAGGGCCGTCGGCGTGGCAAGACCCAGCGCGCAGGGGCAGGCGATGACCAGCACGGCGATGGCGGCGATGAGTGCCAGCACCGGTGTACTGGCTTCCGGGTTCACCCAGGGCAGGAAGTTCGCGCCCCAGTCGAGGATCGGGCGCAAGACGTCGGGAAGCAGCAGCCAGGCGACCAGGCTGGCCAGCGAGATCAGCAGCACCGCCGGCACGAAGCGGCCGGTCATGCGGTCGGCGAACTCCTGGATCGGCACCCGCGAGCCCTGGGCCTGGTCGATCAGGCGTACCACCTGGGAGAGGAAGGTATCGCCACCGACCTTGGTGGCCCTCACTCGCAGCCGCCCCTCCTTGTTGATGGTGGCGCCGATCACGCTGTCGCCGACGCTCTTGTAGACGGGGATCGATTCGCCGGTGGCGATGGATTCGTCGAGGTGGCTCTCGCCCTCGATCACCTCGCCGTCGGTGGGGATCTTGTCGCCGGGGCGCACGACCATGATGTCGCCGGGCTCGAGCTCCTTCACCGGCACTTCTACCTCTTCGCCACCGCGTTCCACTCGAGCGGTCTTGGCGCCGAGGGTCAGCAGGCGACGAATGGCTTGCGAAGCGCGCCCCTTGGCCAGGGCCTCGAGATAACGACCCAGTAGATGGAAGGTCATGATGGTGGCGGCCATCTCGACGAAGGAGGTCATCGGGTAGACGAAGCCGACCAGACCGATCAGGTAGGGCGGTAGGCTGCCCATGGAGATCAGCACGTCCATGTTGAAGGTGCCGTTCTTCAGCGAGCGCCAGCTCGAGCGATGGGTGGCCGCACCGCCATGGAGAAACACCACCGGAAAGGCGAGCAGCACGACGATGGCCAGGTAGCCGGGAATCGGCTGCCAGAACATGTGTGGCATCATCAGGATCATGATCAGCGTGGTGGGCACGCCGGCGATCCACAGCCGCTTGCGGGCCTGACGCAGGTAGTCTTCCTCGATGACGGCATCTGCCTCGCCATCCGCCTCGGCTTCGCCGCTTACCGCCGCGACGTCATAGCCGGCCCCTTCCACCGCCTGCTTCAAGGCATCGGCGTCGGGGCCGCCCTGCGCGACGCCGACGCTGACTCGGTGGCTGGCGATATTGGTCTGGATTTCGCCGACGCCATCGAGACGCTGGAGCGTCGTGCGTACGATACCGGCACAGTGGTCGCTGCCCATGCCGGGCACTGTCAGGGTGATCCGTTTTGTCGCTGTGGTCATCGCATGCTCCCTCGCGCCGTGTTCCCGGGCGGCCGTGGCCGGCCGCCCGATACCAGGCGGCTATCAACGATCAGTGGTGGGCCGCGTGGTCATCCGACTCGTCGGCTTGCGGTGTGGCCTGCTGTTGCCATTGTTCGCGTTGCTCATCGGTGAGCAGGTCGTGCATGGCGTTTCGCATGCGCACCATCTCCGCCATCATCTCGCCATGGAGTTCCGCCATCTGAGCATGAATGGCTTGGACCTCTTCGGGGTCGGGACGCTCGCCATGCATGGCAGCCATCAGGTCGTCGCGCAGATTCATCAGCTGCCCCATGCGCTCGAACTGGGCGGGGCGATGCTCGCGCATGAGTTCGCGCATCTCGTTGCGCTGTTCGGGCTCGAGCATCTGCATCATGCCTTTCCCGTCATCCATCATCGGGCAGGGCATCATGCCACCGCCCATCATGCCGGGGCCCATGCCGCCGCCCATCATGCCGGGACCCATGCCGCCGCCCATCATGCCGGGACCCATGCCGCCGCCCATCATGCCGGGGCCCATGCCACCGCCCATCATGCCGCCTCCTGGCCCCATCCCCTGGGCAAGAGTCAGGCCGGAGGCGGTAGTACCGATAGCCAGGGCGAGACCCGTGGCAATTGCGAGCTTGCGCAGTTTCATGTCGTTCTCCTGCGAGCGTGAACGCTCGGGGTTTGCTGCTGGAATGGGCGAGCGTCCAGTGGGACGTCACCGGGAATTGCCGCAAGACAGATGGGGTGCTGCGAGGAGTCAGGGACGCAGGCGCTGCGTCAACAGATAGAGCGGTGGGCTGGCAAGCGTGGGAGCGGCACTGGGCAGGCCGATGGTGACGGCGACGGGCGGCGGTGTCACCGCGGGAACAGGGCGATGGCAAGGAGTGCCATCGACGTCCAGGCGCTCCGCGCGCAGCAGGAGCTCTGCGGCATGTTCCCCGCCGTGGCCGTGCTCGCAGTGTGGCGCAGGTGCCGGCGGGTTTGCTTGCGCAAGGTTTTCGACCACGGAGTGTGGGGATGCCGGCGCTGGATGCGCCATGGCCTGAACGCCTAACACCACGGCCATCGACAGCAGCAGCAGGCTGAAAAGCCAGCTGCGGCACCACCCGCGACGGGTGATGCGGTGCTGTATGACAGTGTATGGTCGCTGCGACATGGCGCTGCGCTCCGACATGAAAGGCACCCTCAGGATAGCCGACCCCGGCGGATGTTCCTTTGACCTGCATCAATCTTGATCGCACCCCTCAACCTGAGTGCTGCACATAGGTTGTTGTTTTAATAATGATTATGACGCGCCCCAAGGAGGTGCTTGCGGCTGGCCTGCGACCATGGAAGACTAGACGCGACCCTGACCTACACTCGGCTGATTCATTTCGATGCGTTTTCGTCCTTTCGCCTGGTTGCTCTGCCTAGTGCTCGGCATTGTGCTTGCGCTGCCGCCGGTAGCCATGAGCGCCTGGCTCCATGGCGATGAGGAGTGCCAGGCTGGCCCCGCTGCGGTTTTGGACAAGTCATTCGTGATCGAGGCCGACAGCAGCCAGCCGCACGCGGTTGAGCAAGCTGCCTGTACCGTTGCGACTCCCGTTTGTTCTGGTGCGTCTCTCGCGCTTCCCTCGTTAGCCCCTCGCTCGCTCGAGCCTCGCTGGTCACTGGAGACGGCGCTGCTTCGTGCTCCGCGCGCCCGGCCGGAACGTCCTCCTCGGGCATAGGCCTTTTTTCCTTTTCGGCCGAGGCTAGCCTGTTCGGCGGTATTGCTGTGCACGGCTGGCATCGGAACGCGGAACCGCGACGAAATTTCGCCCTATTAGAATCGGGCGTGTGGATTCATGCCATGCGCCTGCAAGGAGGACAATCGAGATGAACTACCCCAACATCGACCCGGTGGCGATCGCCATCGGCCCGCTGCAAATCCACTGGTACGGCCTGATGTACGTGGTGGGTTTCGTCGCCGCCTGGTTGCTGGGGCGCTATCGTGCCCACCGGCTGGGGCTTACCCATGACGACATTGGCGATCTGCTGTTCTACGCCGCGATTGGCGTGGTGGCCGGTGGCCGCCTGGGCTATGTGCTGTTCTACGGTATGGACCAGTTCCTGGCCAACCCGCTGTGGGCCTTCCGGCTCTGGGATGGGGGAATGAGTTTCCACGGCGGCCTGATCGGGGTGCTGCTGGCAGCGCTGCTCTTTGCTCGCAAGAAGCGCCTGGCCTTTTTCCAGCTGACCGACTTCATCGCACCGCTGGTGCCGATCGGGCTGGGTGCGGGACGCCTCGGCAACTTCATCAACCACGAGCTACCGGGGCGCGTCAGCGATCTGCCCTGGGCCATGCCGTTCCCGCACCTGGGGCCCGAGCCACGCCACCCTTCGGCGCTCTACGAGTTTGTCCTCGAAGGTGTGGTGGTGTTCGCGGTGCTGTGGTGGATCTCGAGCCGCCCCCGGCGCAGAGGCTTGGTGTCAGGGCTGTTCCTGCTGCTCTACGGCGTCTTCCGCTTTGCCGTGGAGTTCGTGCGCATGCCCGATGCCCATATCGGCTTCATCGCCTTCGGCTGGGTGACCATGGGTATGCTGCTGACCCTGCCGATGATCGCCGCCGGCGCAGCGCTTATCGCCTGGTCGCGGCGCCAGGAACGTGACGAGCCGGCGCGAGCCGCTGCCGCTGCGCCAGGGGCCGGCTGATGATCGGCTGGTTTGCGCGCAAGCCCGCCACGCAGCGGCGCCGGTCCTGGGGCAAGCTGGCCATCTTCGTCGCGCTGGCCCATGCGCTGGGGCTGGTGTCGTCGGTGGAGGCGCTGATGTCGAGTCGCACCTCTCAGGGGGCGATCGCCTGGATCGTCTCGCTCAATACCATCCCCTACGTGGCGGTTCCGACCTATTGGGTGTTCGGTCGCAACAAGTTCGAGGGGTACGTGCTCTCGCGACGCGACGAGGACTCCGAGCTGACCCGGGCACTGGCCGAGAAGCTCGGCGAGCTGCGGGTGCATCGGGTGGAGTGGTCCAACGAGGATCGTCAGCTGGCCGGCGTTGAGCAACTGGCCAAGCTGCCCTACCTGGGGGGCAACGAGGCCATGCTGCTGGTGGACGGTGAGGAGACCTTCGCCAGCCTGTTCGAGGGAATCGATTCCGCCGAGCGCTACCTGCTGGTGCAGTTCTACATCGTGCGCGACGACGATATCGGGCAAGCGTTCCAGCAGCGCCTGATCGACAAGGCCAGGGAGGGCGTCGAGGTCTATTTCCTGTACGACGAGATCGGCAGCTACAAGCTGCCCAGCGCCTATCTCAGACGCCTGCGCGAGGCGGGGGTGAACGTGCATCGCTTCCATTCGACGCGCGGGCCGGGCAACCGCTTCCAGCTCAACTTCCGCAACCACCGCAAGATCATGGTGGCCGACGGTGCCCGGGCCTGGGTCGGTGGCTTCAACATTGGCGATGAATACCTTGAGGGGCACGAAAAGCTCGGCCCCTGGCGCGATACGCACCTGAAACTGTCGGGGCCGGCGGCGCTGGCGCTGCAGCTGGTGTTCATCGAAGACTGGCACTGGGCCACCGAAGAGGTGCCCGACCTGCCGTGGGTGCCCACGGTGCCTTCATCCAATGGGGTGCCGGCGCTGGTGCTGCCCTCCGGTCCGGCGGATCGCTTCGAAACGGCAAGCCTGATGATGCAGCAGGCGATTCATGCCGCCAGCGAGCGGGTCTGGATTTCAAGCCCCTATTTCGTACCTGACGAGGCGGTGCAGTCGAAGCTCAAGCTGGCGGCCCTGAACGGGGTCGACGTACGCATCCTGATCCCGGAGCGGCCCGATAACGTGCTGACCTTCTATGCCGCCTATGCTTTTCTCGGCCCGCTGCTGGATGCCGGTGTCGAGATCCATCGCTACCAGGAGGGCTTCCTTCATGGCAAGGCATTTCTGGTTGATGACGTGGGGGCGGCGGTCGGCACGGTGAATCTCGACAACCGCTCCTTCCGCCTCAACTTCGAGGTTACGGCCCTGGTAATGGACCGAGATTTTGCCAGCGATGTGGAAGCAATGTTCGAACAGGATTTCGCCCGCTCGCGCCGAATGACTCGCGAGGATATCGACGATCGGCCGCTGTGGCATCGGGTGGCTGCACGAGGGGCTTATCTGTTTGCTCCGGTACTGTAACCGCGGTGGATCGGAACCCCGCCGCTGGTCGCTGTCGAATACACAATAGTTACAAAGGCAGGCGCCATGCGGCCTGACCTTCCTGACGAAAAAGAATCGAGGCAATGCTATGAACTATCACACGACAGTCGTTGGCTACCTTGGGCCATGGGCGCGCCGGGCCTGGCTGGCCCTGGGCGTGAGCCTGCTGCTTCTCGTCCTTGGGTCCGCCGTGGGGTGGGCGGAGGAAGAAGGGGCGCGCAACGCCGCCGAGACGGCCGAGGCATGGCCGAAGGGCCACTATCCGCTGCCCGAGCGTGGCGATGTCATTGGCGAGGATTATGTCATTGAGGCGCAAGCCGAGCAGACCCTGCTCGACATCGCTCGCGAGCATAACGTCGGCTATGAGGAGATTCGTCTTGCCAACCCCGAGGTTAGCGTCTGGCTGCCTGGCGAAGGTACCGAGGTGGTGATCCCGGGGCGCTTCATCCTGCCGCCGGTGGCGCGCGAGGGTATCGTGATCAACATAGCGGAGCTGAGGCTCTACTATTACCCACCGGCGCGCGCTGGCGAAACGCCGCGGGTGGAGACCTACCCGATCGGCATCGGCCGCGAAGGCTACGATACCCCGTTGGGCAAGACCAAGACCACCATGCGGCTTAAGGATCCTGCGTGGTACCCGCCGCGCTCGATGCGTCAGGAGGCGGCCGAACGCGGCGAGCCGGCGCCCGCGGTAGTGCCGCCGGGGCCGGACAACCCGCTGGGCCGGCATGCCATCCTGCTCGATATCCCGGGCTACCTGATTCATGGCACCAATCAGCCCGATGGCATCGGCATGCGCGCCAGCCGTGGCTGCATCCGCATGTTCCCCGAGGATATCGAATCGATCTTCGATCGCGTGCCGGTGGGCACCCAGGTGCATATCATCAACCAGCCGTTCAAGGCGGGATGGGAGGGCGATACGCCCTATGTTCAGGTCTACGAGTCATTGGAAGCCCAGGAGTACGGCATGGCCGCGCTGATGGAGACGCTGGCGATGCTCGAGCGCGGCGAGGAAGAGCTCGCGGTGGCGCTCAACTACGAGCTGCTGCGGGAGTTGCTGGAAAATCCTACCGGCAAGGTGGTGCCGTTGACCTTGCCTGAAACGCCGGAGCCGGAGCAGGCGCCGAGCGAGCGCAGCCTGCTGTGGGAAGAACTTGAGGTGTAGCCAGGGCGAACACTCAGCCTGACGAAGCGGGCGCCCCAGGGCGCCCGCTTCGCTTTCAGTGCTGGTGGGCTTGGGCGTACTGGCCTTGCTGGCCTTCCTGGCTCTCCGCCAGGCCATGGCGGATGTAGTGCACCACCGACCAGATCTGGTTCTCGTTCAGTTTTTCGCTGAAGCGTGGCATGGCGCTATCCGGGTTGCCTGTGCTGATTACCCAGGCGTATTCGGCTGCGCCATGAGCCGGGCCGTGTAAAGCCAGGTCGGTAGGGCTGGGGTCGAAGAAGGCAGCGGCAGGCGCCAGTCCATCGCCCAGGCCAGACGGTCCATGGCAGGCCGAGCAGAACTGCTGGTAGACCTGCTGGCCATTGGCAAGCACTTCAGCTGTGAGCGGCAGCGGGTTATCGAGTGCCAGCCACTCCAAGGGGATCTCGCGGCCATGGTCATGAGCATGTGCAGCATGGCCCGCTTCGTCGCCATGATCATGAGCGTGTGCGGCATGGCCCGCTTCGTCGCCATGATCATGAGCGTGTGCGGCATGGCCCGCTTCGTCGCCATGATCATGAGCGTGTGCGGCATGGCCCGCTTCGTCGCCATGGTCATGAGCGTGTGCGGCATGGCCCGCTTCGTCGCCATGGTCATGAGCGTGTGCGGCATGGCCCGCTTCGTCGCCATGGTCATGAGCGTGTGCGGCATGGCCCGCTTCGTCGCCATGGTCGTGAGCGTGTGCGGCATGGTCTTCGCCTGCGCCATGGCCATGATCATGCGCTGCGTTGTCAGCTACGCCGCTAGGGTCGTGGGCAGTATGGGCATGTTTGTTTTCGCCATGGTCATGAGCGTGCTTCGTCTCGCCATGGGAGGAGGCCGCATGCGAGGCGGGTGCGTCATGGGCAAGGCTTGGGTGCGCCGCTACCGTCATGGCGGCGGCGGTCAGAAGTGCGAGTAGCGTGTTGCGATAGCCGACATTCGATACGGCAAGGCCGCTCGACTGAGCGGAGGAGAAACGGGCTGAACGGGTCATGGTGACTTTCCTGTTTACGTCAAACGGGGACGGCGCCAGGGCGCCGCTTCGCAAGCGGTAAATCAGGAAATTCTTGGCGGTCGTTCGTCGAGAGTGCAGGGCGGTACGGGTTGGCTTTCCGTCAGGGAGTCGGCCCGTTTGGCGATAGCCGAGACGTCGAGCGTGGCAGCAAGCGGCACGGCGCCACTCATGCAGTGGCCGCTCTCCTGGCACTCCTCCACGCTGGCGTGGGTCGCCTGGCCACAGGCCGAGACCTGCTCATGGTCGGTGAGAAGGTGAGCATGGGCCACGTCGCGAGCCGCGTCGAGGCCGGCAAGCGCCGTAGACCCTGCCGACAACGACAGGATCAGGCACAGGCTGACCAAGACTGACAGTATTCGGCGCATGCGGCTGCTATCCCATGATGACCTGTCGCCTATCATCGCCATGCGCCGACCGGCAGACAAGCCCAGCCTGGGCAAAGGAAAGGGAAAAGTGGTGAATCCATGATGTCGGTCAGGGCCCAGGGGCCAACACGGTAAAAGGTATGGGCAGGACCCAGGTTGCGCCTTCTCTTGCCGCCATGAAATACTCAGCTCGTCACCGGCTTAGTTGTCCTTTCTACATGCTCCGACCCTCCTGTCACTGGCTTCTCTGCCTGATACTGGCCCTGCTGTTGGGCCTGTCGCCTGCCGTGGCGGCGGGGGGGCATCATGGCAATGCTTCCTGTCTGCAGAGCCTTGTCGGGGAGGAGCAGCCTATGGCATGGGGCGTGGCCGATGGGGATGAGTCGACCTCCAGCAAGGCGTCCCCCTGCTGCCTGCCCTGTGCCCAGTGCGGTACCACCATGGCGGCGCTGACCGGCACTCCGGTGTCGGCTTCTGCTGATTCATTCGGCCCTGGCGTGGGCCTCCCTTCGGGTCCTCCCGACCCTTTCGAGCGTCCACCTCGTACCTGAGCTCATCCCCTGATGGCGCCGTGGGCCAGCGACCCATGGCGGTAGTGTTCATGTCACGAGGACAAGTCAATGAAGCGTCGCGAATTCCTGGGCTACTCAGCGCTGGGTGCCTTGCTGCTTTCCACGGCCGGCACCATGGGCTATGCCCTGGCACGCCAGCATTCCCATGGGGCACCGCCCGTCAGCCTTGCTGTCTTGCCGCCGGGCGGCCAGCCGCTGCAACCGCTGCCCCGTATCGTCAACTTGAGCGATGCGGCCGGCCGCTTTCGTAGCGCGCTCACTCCGGGTTCTCACCGGGTTCCTCTCAGCGAGGAACTCGAGGCCCGGCTGTGGCTGTATAACGGCAAGGTGGCGCCGCTGATCGAGGTGCGGGAAGGCGATGAGCTGGATATCACCCTGATCAACGAGCTGGAGCAGGACACCACCCTGCACTGGCATGGCGTACCCGTGCCCCACGCCCACGATGGTGCGCCCTGGGATGCCGTGGCGCCGGGTGAGTCGCGTCGCTACCGCTACGCCTTCCCCCCGGGGAGTGCGGGCCTGCACTGGTTCCACCCCCACCCGCACGAGGGCACGGCCTGGCAGGTCGCCCACGGCCTCGCGGGGGCGCTGCTGGTTCGTCCCGCCGTTGATGTCCTGCCTGACGAGATCGAGGAGCACCTGCTGGTGGTCAGCGATCTGCGCCTGCGGGCCAACGGCGAGGTGGCGCCGCACACCGCCGAGGACTGGATGAACGGGCGCGAGGGCGAACTGCTGCTGGTCAACGGCCAGCACGAGCCGTATCTGGATGTGGTGCCGGGCACAACGCTGCGCCTGCGCTTGATCAATGCTTGTGCCGGGCGCTACCTGCGCCTGCGTCTGGATGATCACGAGCTGATCCTGATCGGCACCGACGGCGGGCTGATCGAGCGGCCGCAGCCGCTGGAGGAATTGCTGCTCACCCCGGGTGAGCGGGCCGATCTGCTGGTGCGGATCAGCGAGCGGGCAGAGGCGAGCTTCCTGCTGGCCAGCCACCCCTACGAGCGTGGCTGGATGGGTGACAGGCCGCTCCACCTGGGCCAGGTGGCACCTCTATTGGCGATCCAGACCCTCAATGCCGGCGTCAAGCCCGCCGTTGCACTACCCGAGCGGCTCGGCAGCGTCGAACCCCTGGGCGAGCCGGCCGTACGCCGCCAGGTGGAACTGACCGAGGTGATGCCGGGGCATGCCGATCACGGTGGCGGCCACGGCGACCCGCACGCCGGTCATGGCGATCCACATGCTGGCCATGGCAGTGGCAGCAGCAGCGGCAGCCAGCATGGTGCCCACCCTGAAATTCACAGCCCGGGGCATGGGGCTGACCATGCCATGGGAGAAGCGGCACGGCGTCCCGAGGTGGATTTCCTGATCAACGGCCGTGCCTTCGCCATGGATGAGATTCTGTTCGATGGCAAGGTGGGCGAGGTGGAGGAGTGGGAGGTCTTCAACAACTCCCACATGGACCACCCCTTCCACGTGCACGGCACCCATTTCCAGGTGATCGCCACCCGCGATGCCGAAGGCGAATGGCAGCAGGTACCCTGGCTGGCCTGGAAAGACACCGTCAATCTGGCGCCTTATCAGCGTCTGAAGCTGCGAATGGTATTCCGTGAACCCGGCGACTGGCTGTTCCATTGCCACATCATCGAGCACGAGGAGCTCGGCATGATGGCGACGATCCGCGTGAGCTGAGATCGCCGCTGCTTCTTCAATCCGGGGCCGCCGGGCGGCTCCGGGTCCAATCATGATGAGAGAGATTTCACGATGCGCTATTTCCAAAGCGCCTTTCTGCTGCTGACTGCGTTGGCGACCCTGCTGTTGGCGGGCTGCTCACGCGAAGAGAAGGGTATCAGCCTGGAGCAGCTGCGCCAGCAAACCCATATACACGGCCTGGCCTTCGACCGCTCGGACAGCGATCGCCTCTGGCTGGCTACCCACCATGGCTTCTACGCCGTTGGTGCCGACCGAATGGCGCGCCGGATTTCGGAAGAGACCCATGACTTCATGGGCTTCACGCCGCACCCTGCCGACGCCGAAACGTTCTTCGCCAGCGGCCACCCGGCCCGAGGCGGTAACCTTGGCCTGGTGGTTTCCACCGATGGCGGCAAGCGCTGGGAGCAGCGTTCGCCAGGTGTCGATGGCCCGATGGATTTTCATCAACTTACCGTCAGTGAGGCCGACCCGAATGTGCTCTACGGCGCTTACGCTGGCTGGCTGCAGGTCAGCCATGACGGGGGGCATCAATGGGAGATCCAGGGACGAGCTCCCGACGGCCTGATCGCTCTGGCGGCTTCCAGCCGTGACCCCGAGCATCTTTTTGCTGCCACCCAGGGCGGATTGCTGATGAGCCCCAATGGCGGCCAGCGCTGGCGTCCCATTCACCCCGAGCGCCGTCCCGTAAGTCTGGTGGTGGCCCATGATGGGCGGCTCTATGCCTTCATGCTGGATAGCGGTCTGTTGATGGCCGAAGAGGCCAACCGCGAGTGGGAAGTCGTGAAGCGTGGTTGGGGAGAGCGTTATCTCCTGCACCTGGCGGTGGATCCCAGCAACCCTGAGCGCCTGGTGGCAGCCGATGACGAAGGGCGGCTGCTGCAGAGCGACAACGGCGGTCGCGACTGGGTACGCCTCGACTGACGCCATTTATCAGCGCGCTTAGCCCGGCGAAGTCGAGACGTCAGGATAAAGAGGAGAGAGGGTTGGAGATGGAGCATAGAGCACAGGCTAGTGGAATCATGGATGAAGGGGCATCACCAAGAAAAACCAAGGAGCAGACAAAGAGCTGGCACTTTGGCAAGCACTTCGCTGTCGCCCTGACCGGTGCCGCGGCAGCCGGGCTATTCTGGTTGAGCCGTATGGAGTGGGACGCGGAAATGCGCACTTGGCGGGCCTTCGGTGATGCCGCCTTCATTCTATTGGTTGTCGTCATGGCGATAGGTCCGCTGGCAAGGCTGTGGCCCCGGAGACTAGGTTATCTCGTCAATTGGCGGCGAGCTTTTGGAATCTGGTTTGCCATCTTTGCCTTGGTACACGGTTTCCTGGTGTGGGATGGCTGGGCACGCTGGTCGATCCGCGGTTTTTTAGGCTATCAGGACTTGCCGGTAGTGGGGCTTTCGGACCCAGTTCTCGTTGACCCGGGCTTCGGGCTTGCCAACATGATCGGTCTGATCGCTCTCTTCCTTGGGCTCGTGCTGTTCGCCATATCGTCCGACAAGGCCATGCACTTCCTGGGCAGCTCAACATGGAAGCACCTTCAGAATTACGCTTACGTAATTTTCTATCTTGTAGCCCTTCATGCAAGCTACTTCCTCTTCTTGCACTATGAGCTGAGCCTCAGGAATCTGGTTTTTCAGCGTGGGGTTCCGGATCCAAACTGGTTTCGATTCTGGTTCCTTGCTCTTATCGGAAGCGTCTTGATCTTGCAATCGGCAGCTTCGTTGAAAATTTTCTTTCAAAGAAAGCGAAGAGGCGCATAAAGAAATAACGTCATGTCTGGCTGTTTTTTTAAGGTGAGATCAAACTTGATCCATATCAATGTGAGTGGCTCCAGTCCGAGCAATACTTAAAGGACTGATGCGCTAGCACGATACTCTTGAAGAATAAGGTAATTGATATGAGCGATAAAGATCGCCGCTTGGGTGTGTCCGAGATCAATCTGGTAACCCGGCATCTGAAGCTGGTGCCCTGTGATGAGGCGGCGATTCAGGCGGCAATCGCCGACATCGATCAGCTTTATGGGCTAGAGAGTGTATCGTATGACTCAAGGAAAAGTCGGCTCGACCTTGCTTATGATGCAACGCGAATATGCCTCGACTGTGTGGAGGATATACTGAGGAAGCATGCAGTCGAGGTAAGCCATGATTGGTGGACGAGGTTGAAGGAAGAACACTACCGTTTTGTCGATCAGAACGTAAAGGATAATGCAACTCATGAGCCTTGGAGTTGCCACCAAAAAACGCATGGTAGTGGGAAGAGAAAATAGGAGAAGCTTTTTTTGGGAGAAAGGCCATGAATTGTTTTAGAAAGTCTCTGCTTCTTATTGCCTGCTTGACATTATGGAGTACTGGGTCATTGTCAGCCGAGGATAGATACTCCCAGTCGGCTGATGGCATGACCGTATATATTGGTATTCTGCCAGCAGAGATGATAAGGGAGCATCGAGTCATTCATCAGGGGCGTGAGGGTATCACGACCCGGGAGCAACACCTCATCGTTACTGTAGTAGATGAGGAATCCGGCCAGCGAATCGAGGACGCTGAAGTTGCTGCACGCATACGGCATGAAGGTCATGCTGGAACGTATCGGTCGCTGGAGCCCATGTCTATCGCCGATACGATTACTTATGGCAATTTCTTCAGTTTTCCAGAAGAGGGGGGGTACCATCTTCAGTTGCGGATAAAACGAAGTGGAGAGCCCACCACAGAGATGGAATTTCATCATCGCCATGTGCTTGAGTGAGGGGGTTTTCGTCCACCTGGAGTCAACATTCGCGTTATCCAGCAGGTGTCATGGAAATGATGACAAATCGTGACGATGGCGATCAGTAAGGGGACGCCCATAAAAGCCCCGGGTGTGCCCCAAAGCATTCCCCAGAAAAAAATGGAAAATACGACGGAAATTGGTGAAATGGCCAGCGCATGACCTTCGAGTTTGGGATCCAGGAGGTTGCCAATCGAAAACTGTATCAATGTCATACCGAGAAGAATCAGAGCCGGATCTTGCCAGCTATCGAACTGGACAACGGCAAAAATTACTGGTGGGAAAACGGCTAGAATGGAACCCAGGAAAGGAATGTAGTTCAACGCAAAGGCCAAAATTCCCCAGGCGATGGCGAGATCGAGACCTGTCAGCAATGCGAATAGCCAGGTCAAAATGCCTGTCAAGAAGCTGACTACGGAGCGGACGAGCATATAGCGGCGGAATTTCCATCCGAGAGCATGGCATGCACTCAACAACCGTCCGGCTACGTCTTCTCCCAGGGCATGCGGAAGACGCCGCTGCATGTCATTGGCTTCCAGTAACCCCAAAATAAGAAAGATCAGGGATAACGCCATAAATCCAATGATTGCATTGATGCGCATCACTGTCTCATGGAGCAGATGAAACACTTGGCTGAGACTGAATGGGTCGCCGGCGGTGGGCCAAAAGGCAATACCCCGCTCTTCGACCCACATGCCGATGCTGTAGTAAGTCTCCTGCGCACGCGGACCGTACTGCGATAGACCGTCCACAACGACGCGGACGCCGTAGCCCATAAGCAGGAGAATGGCTGAGGTTGCAATGAGCACAAGGAGCACTGCAATGACAAGGGCGAGTACACGCAGCGCTCGCTTCCCCTTGAATATACGGTGCTGATATACCGGCCACACCAGTGCCATAAGAAAGAGGGAAAAAGCCATGGGTGCGACAAGAACGCGAAGCCAATATAGCGAAGCTGCAAAGAGTATTATCGCAATCAAGCCAAGGGCGGTGATATGAGGTGACCTTCGATCATCGTTCATGGCCTTGCTTTGCCTCTGCATGATATAGATCGGCCTCTAACGCCCAGCAGCCCTGTGACGAACCGCCGAGCGGGATATCGCTCGGCGATGCTTGCGTCAACGGTGCCGTTGGCGTGGTGGAAGCATTGTCCTTCATAGATTTCGTGTGCGGTTGGTCTGGTGGGCCAGGCGCATTGCTTCATGATGTTCCAGCTTGAGTAGCTCGCCGATCAGCTCACGTGTTTCGGGAATCTCTGTACGTCCCTCGAGGTAGCGATAGAAGTCGATGATTTGATTGTGAAGATCGAAGATTTCCTGGCAGATCTCGTCGAAGCTCATTTCCGCATAGGGTGCATTGCATGACTGGTGCGGCTTGATGGGCTGGTAGGAAATGTAGTCGTAGAGCCAGGTATTCAACGCCTTGGGATCGGCCTGTTTCTCGAAGCCGGCGACGACCTTTTCCAAGGCCGCCTCATGGTCTGCCAGATAGGTCAGCAGCCACTTGGCACGCTCTTCATCCTGCTGCGTTGAGCAGTGTTTCAGGCAGTGCGCCATATGTTCATGCAGGGTGCGTGTCCACTCCACCACGTCTTGGAAGGTTGAGACGTACATGATTCATTCTCGCTGTATTGATGGATTCTGAAATCTGGCCTGTGCAAAGGCCAGCTGTAGGCGAGCTGATTCGCAGCATCAGGTTCAACCCGCCATTGATTGGCACGGCGTATGGGTGTCTGACGCCGATTGGCCTTTTCACCATAGCTCACTGTCCAAGGAGATCGCTTGACCGGTATCAAGGAACGATGGCTGCTCGAGCTGTAAGCATGGCAGCTGTTGCCTGGCTTCGAATGGCGTGAAACACTGTCTCAAGCTGTTGCCCAGCATCGCCTTCTCTCTGTTCTGGAGCCCTGATAATGGCGGGAGCACGAGCCGGATACAGCAGGTCTAGCCGGCTATTGGCCATCCCGGAGTTCAACGTGGCGCTATTTGCGTTTCTGTTGAACTATCCGTGGGAATTCCTGCAAGTTCCCTACTTCGTCGCAATGCCTGAGATGGCTCACTGGGATGCGGTCATCTTTTGCACCCGGGCAACCATGGGCGATGTGCTTATTGCCCTGGTGGCTTTCTGGGTCGTAGCGATGTTTCGGCGCCAGCGCTCTTGGCTGCTCCGGCCCGATGCGCGAGCGATCTTCGCCTTCATTGCCACTGGTATCGTGATTACAGTCGGTCTCGAGTGGCATGCCACTGAGCTTCAGCAGCGTTGGCAGTACGCCGAGCGGATGCCGACACTGCCTCTTGTGGGCACCGGGCTGACACCTCTGCTGCAGTGGCTCGTGCTACCGCCGATAATCGTGTGGTTGGCACGCCGCCAGATGCTCGGAGAGCGCTATCTACAACAAATTGATCGCAAATGAGCCGGCAACGGATTTCTGCCTGTCACTCGCCATCAGCGTCGGCGCCACGATGGTATGATGTACTTTGCCTGCCGGAGAGGGGCAGGGAGAGGCAGAAGCTCGTAATGCCATTCTGCGAACTGACCGCAACATCTCCACCATGAGCCTTGACGATGGATCGTGTGATGGCGAGCCCCAGTCCTGCTCCCTCGCCATGGTGGCTGCGGATGTTGTCGGCGCGGTGGAAGCGCTCGAACAGTTTGGCTAACTGATCGGTGGGAATGGTCTCACCAGGATTGCTGACACTCAGACGTGCCATCTCCTTAGCTTGGGTAATCGTGATCTCGATCATGCCGCCAGGGGAGGTGTGCCGCACTGCATTGGACACCAGATTGGCAATCGCACGGCGTAGCATCAGGTGGTCGCCGGTAACTGTGGCGGCGCCACTGAGCTGCATCGTAACCTGCTTCTCCTCGGCAAGAGCCTCGTAGAATTCCAGCAAAGCGTCTACTTCCCGCTCCAGATGCACCGGCTCGGCGGGATTGGGCAGCAAACCATGATCGGCCTTGGCCAGGAACAACATGTCGGCGATCATTCGCGCCAGCCTTTCCAACTCCTCCAGGTTGGAGTGCAGTGTGTCCTGGTATTCCCCTGTGCTACGTGGTCGTGACAGGGCAACCTGGGTTTCGGTAAGCAGGTTGGACACCGGGGTACGCAGTTCATGGGCGATATCCGCTGAGAACTCGCTGAGGCGCTGAAAGTCGGCCTCGAGCCTGTTCAGCATGCCATTGAACGCATTGGCCAGTTCGAGCATTTCCGGTGGGGTGGCTTGCAGGTCGAGGCGCTCACCCAGGCGCTCAGCTGAAAGCCGCTTGGCCGTTGCCGTGATCCGCTTGAGGGGAGTCAGACCTTGACGTGCGACCAGCCAGCCGAGCAATGCCGTCAGCAGGGCGGCAAGTGCAATGCCCGTCCAAAGATAACGTCGAATGTCCTGGAGAAAGTGGGCATGATGGGTGATATCCAGGCCCAGCAGGACGCGTACCGGTATGGGCTGTGCAAGAGGAAGGAGCTGCTGAACTTCATGGCCAATGAATTCGTGGCCGGCCACGCTCCAGCGAGCGCTGGGTGAGCTGACCTCTCCATTCTTTACTGGCTCGAGAAAGTCCGGTTGGTAGGCGTAGAGTATTTGTCCCGCTTCATCGCGGATGGAAACGGAGAGTGTGGCATGGCTCGTCAATAGGTCGTCGAGATATCTGGGCAGTGTATTCAGCGCGGCAGGGCTATCGACTCGATCAAGCAGGTTCTCGATCATGTTCAGCTTTGCTGTCAACTCCATATGGTCGATTTCGTCGAAGTGATCCCGAATCAGGTACTCGAGCCACAGGCCAAGCAGCAGCAGCAGGATTGCCACCAGCAAGGAGTAGAGTGTGGCCAGGCGGGCCGTCAAGGAACGTGGGTAAAGGCTCATTAGCTATTTCCCGGCTCCAGCACATAACCCATGCCGCGTACGGTCCGGATCAACTTCTCGGGGAAGGGACCATCGACCTTGGCGCGTAGCCGTCTGACGGCTACGTCGATGACGTTGGTATCGCTATCGAAGTTCATGTCCCACACCTGCGAGGCTATCAGTGAACGTGGCAGAACCTCTCCCTGGCGGCGAATCAAGAGCTCTAGCAGGGCAAACTCCTTGGCGGTGAGGTCGATACGTTCGCCGGCTCGAGTCACACGCCGTCGCAGCAGGTCGAGTTCCAGATCGGCAGCGCGGAACACTTCCGGCTCACGTGCCTTGCCGCGCCTGAGCAGGGAGCGAATCCGCGCCAGTAGTTCGGAGAAGGCAAATGGTTTGACCAAGTAGTCGTCTGCGCCGAGCTCGAGCCCCCGCACTCGGTCGTCCACTTCGTCTCGTGCCGTCAGAAACAGAACGGGTACGTCCTGCCCTGCGCGGCGCACCATTTGCAGGATGGTCCAGCCATCCACTCCGGGCAGCATGACGTCGAGAAGCAACAGATCATATGCTTCGCTCTGGGCCAGGTGCAGGCCATCCAGCCCATCGCGAGCCAGGTCGACGACGAACCCGGCTTCTCTAAGGCCTTGAGCCAGGTAGTCACCGGTTTTTGGCTCATCTTCAACGATCAATATCTTCACAGAACCTCCGTCAACCTGCTCCGATCGAAAATGACAAAAATGTCATTTTTGAGTCAGCTTTCTGTCCGCTACTGCATCGTACTATACCTACATGAACAAGCAACAAGGGGGATGAGTAGCCTGAGTGATTACTCTATCGCGCCCGAAGTTAAAAATTGTAGTCCTGACGGTATTAAGGTTGTTATAGAAAACTCTCCATTGAGAAATGAGGTGTATCATGATCAAGAAAATCGCTCTTGCCACTGCTGTTGTCAGCATGTTCTCTCTGCCTGCCTTTGCTAGTTTTGGAACTTCTGTATCAAATGGAAATATTCTGCAGGAGGGCAGTACGCCCAGCAGCATTATCAACACCGGGCAGCCGCACACTTATCAGCTGAATTTGGAACATGCCGCAACGGTCAGGATTGCCACTAGCCACTTTCCGGGTACACAGAACCCCATGCTTCCAATGACCGCAAAATTGATCGATGCTCAGGGTAACACCGTGCAGGAAGTACGCTCATCCGGTGGAGAGTTCGAAATTCTTGAATCCTTGCAGGCGGGTCAATATAGCCTGGTAGTGTCAGGAAGTTCTGCGCCGGGTGGCGATGGCTGGGATGCACATCGCTACAGCCTGCACGTCGCTTTCCAATAACACTCGTCCATTTCTTGAAAATAAAACTGGCCGGCTCGAGCCGGCCAGTTTGGTGAGTAGTGTCTGACGAATAAATTGGCTGGTCATGAATATAAAGGAGTGCCGCTCTTTTAATGCACTCTGGCGAAGACGGAGGGTGGCTAATGGGGTCTCGATTACCAACGATGCTCGCAGTGTTGCTGAGCACAGCATTTCTATTACCTCTCTCGGCACTTTCAGAGCAAGTGTTATCGCTCAGTGAAGCGGAACGACTTGCTCTAATCGACGACCCAGCCACGCTGCGTTATCGAGAGCTGGCGGAGGCTCGCCGCGAGGCCGCCATCTCAGTCAGACAGCTCCCTGACCCCATGCTGATCATGGAGGTCATGGATGTTGCAAGAGATGGTATTTCCATCGATGACGATTCCATGACCCAGCTCCGTGTGGGCGTGCGCCAGACCTTCCCTCGAGGTGACAGCCGTCGGTTGGCCAGCGAGCGGGAATCGGCCATGGCCCAGGCGGAAGCGGCGCGAAGCAGCAATGCAGAACTGGCTGCAGTGCGCGCCGTACGGCGCTCTTACCTGGTGCTTGCCGAGCAGCGCGCCATCCTCGGCGTGCTGGAGCAGAGCCAGCCTTTGTTCGAGGACCTGCGTGAAATCACTGAGCGCGAGTTCGCTTCCGGCTTTGCCGACCAGCAGGATCTGCTGCGCGCCGAGCTGGAGCTGAGCCGATTGCATGACCGCTTGTTGAATGTCCAGGCGCAGGAGGCAGTAGCACAGGCTCAGCTAGCGCGCTGGGTGGGTAATGAAGCCCTCTCGCGCCCCTTGTCTCTCGACCTTCCCGAGCTGGCCGAGCCCGCGGGAACCTTGCTGGCGCATCCACTGCTGGATGCCGAGCAGGCCGTTATCGATGCCGGCAACCATGGCGTGGAACTGGCTCGTCAAGGATACAAACCGCAGTGGTCGGTCGAGCTGACCTACGGTACGCCGACGCAACGGGGCATGGGCATGCCGGATCGCATGTCGGCGATGGTCATGGTCGACCTGCCGCTTTTCACTCGTCAGCGCCAGGATCGCGACCTATCGGCCAGCGTGCATCGACGTGAAGCCGCCCAGTATGCCTGGGATGAACAGGCCCGCGAGTTGCAGCGCCAACTGGGAGAGAGCCAAGCCAGATGGCAGCTGATGAGCGAGCGTGAACGCCGTTATCAGCAGCTTCTGCTGCCCCAGGCCAGGGAGAACGCCGAAGCCGCCGAGCATGGGTATCGCAACCGTACGACGGATTTCAATTCGCTCGTGCGCGCCCGCCTGACCGAACTGGAAACACGCATCGAGGCCGTGCGTATCGGCACCCAGCGCCGCCTCGAGCAGGTGGATCTGCTCTATCTGTTGGGAGAAAACGCATGAAGGCATTGGCTGTTATCGTCCTGCTGGGGGCAGGGGCGGCGGCAGGCGCCGCCGCGGTGATCTATTGGCCGGATTCACATGCCCATGTCGCGCAAGCGGCGGGCGCGGCCAATGGTGAGAGGCAGGTCCTCTATTACCGTCACCCGCACAATCCCTCCGTGACCTCTCCTGAACCGCGTAAGGATGAGATGGGCATGGATTTCATTCCAATCTACGCGGGTGATGGCGACGCGACGCCCGGCACCGTGAGCATCAGCCCTGTCGTTCAGCAGAACATGAACGTACGTATCGGCTCGGTGGCTCGTGGCGATCTGGCGCGCCTGGTCGAGACGGTCGGCTTCGTCGACTACGACGAATCGAGACTCAGCCATATTCACCTGCGTACCCAAGGCTGGATAGAGGATCTCAGCGTAAGAACCACCGGCGAGCGGGTAGAGGAGGGGCAGCTCTTGTTCCGCCTTTATTCGCCGGAACTGGTCAATGCCCAGGAAGAGCTGCTGCATGTCATGCGGCGTGGTGGTAGCCCAGCTCCGGCACGGGAGCGCCTCAGGGCGCTGGGGATTAGTGCCGCCGAAATTGCCGAGATCGAACGGGCCGGCCAGCCGCGCCGACTGATCTCCGTATGGGCGGGGCAGAGTGGGGTAGTGGAGTCGCTGAACGTGCGTGAAGGCATGTATGTCACACCGGGCACCGAGGTGATGACCATTGCCGACCTCTCGCAGGTATGGGTGATTGCCGACCTGTTCGAGCATCAGGTGGATGCCGTGGCTCGAGGTGACGCCGCCCATGTGAAGCTGCCATTCCGCCCGGGCGAGCGTCTCGAGGGCAAGATCGACTATATCTATCCGAGCCTGAACAGCCCGACGCGAACCGTTCAGGTTCGCCTGGCCTTCGACAATCCCGATGAGCGGCTCAAGCCGGGAATGTATGCCGATGTCCAACTGACCACTCGACCGCTGCAGGGCGTCCTGTACCTGCCGGCCGAGGCCGTGATCCGTACCGGCAGGCAGGACCGCGTCATCCTGGCGCTGGGTGAAGGGCGTTTCCAGGCGCGTGAAGTTCAGGTAGGGCGTCGTGCCAACGGCGACCTGGAGATCATCGAAGGCCTCAAGGAAGGAGAGCGCGTGGTTCTCTCCGGCCACTTCCTGCTCGACTCCGAAGCGGCAGCCAGCGCTGAGCTGGCGCGCATGACCGAAGCCGAGGAGGAGAGCGCCGACGACGACATCTGGGCCGATGGTCGTCTGCTTGGTATCGATCGCGACGCCCGCATGTTGAACGTCGACCATGAACCGATCCCGCTATTGGGCTGGCCGGCCATGGTCATGGACTTTGCCATGGCTGATGGGCTCGAGCTTGATGGGCTGCACGATGACATGCCGATGCGCTTCCGCATGCGTGAGCGCGAGGAGTTCGTCTTCGAAATCACCGCTATCGAGCCGCTGGCTCACGACCACTGAGGAGTCGTTTCATGATCGAAAGGATCATCACGTGGTCGTTGCATAATCGCCTGCTGGTGCTCTTGGTGACGGCTATTTTCGTCGTCTGGGGGCTCTTCACAGCCAGGCAAATGCCGCTGGATGCCATCCCCGACCTCTCCGACGTCCAGGTGATCGTGCACACCAGCTATCCCGGCCAGGCACCTCAGGTGGTAGAGGATCAGGTCACCTACCCGCTGTCGACGGCCATGCTGGCCGTGCCCCAGGCGCGGGATGTGCGAGGTTTCTCCATGTTCGGTGATTCCTACGTCTACGTGCTGTTCGAGGATGGCACCGACCCCTACTGGGCACGCTCTCGCGTGCTGGAATACCTGAGCCAGGTGGCACCCCGCCTGCCGGCTGGCGCCACGCCGGCGCTGGGGCCAGATGCTACCGGGGTGGGCTGGGTCTATCAGTACGCCTTGGTGGACCGCAGCGGTAAGCTCGATCTGGCGGACCTGCGCTCACTGCAAGACTGGTTTCTGAAGTTCGAATTGCAGTCCGTGGTAGGCGTTTCCGAGGTCGCTACGCTAGGCGGCATGGTCAAGCAGTACCAGGTGGTGCTCGATCCGCATCGGGCGCGCGCTTATGGCCTGACACTTGCCGGCATCCGTTCGGCCATCGAGGGCGCCAACCGAGAGGCGGGCGGTTCGGTTATCGAGATGGGTGAAGCGGAATACATGGTTCGCTCCCGTGGTTATCTGACCGGCATCGAGGAGCTTCGCCTGGTGCCGGTTGGCCTTGGCGGTGACGGCACTCCAGTACTGCTCGAAGATGTGGCCGAGATCCGCATCGGCCCCGCTGCCCGCCGCGGCATCGCTGAGCTGGATGGCGAGGGCGAGGCTGTGGGAGCCCTGGTAGTCATGCGCCATGGCGAGAATGCGCTTGCCACCATCGAGCGTGTCAAGGCCCGCCTCGAAGAGCTGCGGCCGAGCCTGCCGGAAGGCGTCGAAATCGTGGAGACTTACGACCGCTCAGTACTGATTCAGGAGTCGGTGGACAACCTGACGGTCAAGCTGTTGCAGGAATTCCTCATCATTGCGCTGGTCTGTGTCGTCTTTCTGCTCCACTTCCGCTCCGCTCTGGTGGCGATCGTTGCACTGCCGATCGGCATCCTGGCGGCACTGATGATCATGCAGGCCAAGGGCATCAACGCCAACATCATGTCGCTGGGCGGCATTGCCGTGACCATCGGCGCCATGGTGGATGCCGCCATCGTCATGGTGGAGAACCTGCACAAGCGACTGGAGAAGGCGCCGCCAGGGGAGGATCGCTGGCATACCGTGGCGGAGGCGGCCAAGGAAACAGGGCGGCCGATCTTCTTTGCGCTGTTGATCATCGTGGTCAGCTTTCTGCCGCTCTTCACTCTCCAAGGGCAAGAAGGCCGCATGTTCCAGCCCTTGGCCTTTACCGGTACCTATGCCATGGCAGCGGCGGCCGGGCTGGGTATCACCCTGGTCCCGGTGCTCATGGGCTATCTGGTGCGCGGGCGCATACGCCCTGAGTCTGCCCATCCGCTGAGCCGCATGTTGATCGCCATCTACCGTCCCGGGCTCGATGCTCTGCTGCGCTACCCTTGGGCAACCATTGCAGCAGCAGTGTTGGTTGCCGCCAGCGTGGCCTACCCAGCCAGCAAGCTTGGCAGCGAGTTCATGCCTCAGCTCGACGAAGGCGATCTCATGTATATGCCGTCGCTGGAACCTGGCGCTTCGATTGGCAAGGTGCGTGAATTCGTGCAGCAAACTAACCGATTGATCATGTCGGTGCCGGAAGTGGAAGGGGTCTTTGGCAAGGCGGGGCGGGCTGATACGGCCACCGACCCGGCCCCCATCGGCATGCTGGAAACCGTCATTCGCTTCAAGCCGCGTGACCAGTGGCGCGATGGCATGACCAAGGCCGATATCATTCGCGAACTCGATGAGGCAGTCAGTTTCCCGGGGGTGGCCAATGTCTGGGTGCCGCCGATCAAGACGCGCATCGACATGCTCTCGACCGGCATCCGCTCGCCGGTGGGCATCAAGGTGGCTGGATCCGACCTGGCAGAGATCGAGCGTGTTGGGCGGGAGATCGAACGCGTGCTCCAAGATGTGCCGGGTACAGCGTCGGCGTATGCCGATCGCACCGCCGCCGGGCGTTACGTCGAAGTGGATATTGACCGGCGAGCCGCCGCGCGCCATGGCGTCAATGTCAGCGACCTTCAGGCCATCATTCAAACCGCCGTCGGGGGGATGAATGTGAGCGAAACCGTCGAGGGGCTGGAGCGCTACCCCATCAACCTGCGCTATCCCCAGGACTGGCGCGACTCGCTGGAGAGCCTGCGGGATCTACCGGTGATCACCTCGGCGGGGGCCTACCTTCCCCTGCAGGCGCTGGCACAGGTGGACATCGTGGACGGTCCGGCCATGATTCGTACCGAGAACGCACGTCTCAACGGCTGGGTGGTGGTCGACATCCGCGGGCGCGATATCGGCTCCTATGTGGCCGAGGCGCGGCAACGGGTGATGGAACAGGTCACGTTGCCTGCCGGGTACTCGGTGACCTGGTCAGGCCAGTACGAGTACATGGAACGGGCCAAGGAGCGCCTGCAGTGGGTGGTCCCGGTGACCATCGTGCTGATCTTCCTGCTGCTATACCTATGCTTCCGTAACGCTGCCGAGACTTTCATGCTCATGGGTTCGCTGCCATTCGCCGCCGTCGGTGGCGTGTGGCTGCTCTACTGGCTCACCTATGACGTCTCGGTGGCCGTGGCGGCGGGTTTCATCCTGTTGATAGGCCTGGCAGCAGAGTTCGCCGTGGTGATGCTGATGTATGTCCGCGGGGCAGTGGAGCAGCGGCGGCCCCGTACCCGAGGTGAACTGCGTGAAGCGATCATCGAAGGGGCGGTCATGCGGGTCCGTCCCAAGGCCATGACCTCGCTCACGGTGGTGCTGGGTCTGAGTCCGCTGCTGCTGGATTCCGGCCCAGGATCCGAGGCCATGCAGCGTATTGCCACGCCCGTGGTCGGCGGCATGATTTCTGCCCCCCTGGTATCGCTGCTGCTCATTCCCGTTCTTTATTGGCTATGGCAGCGACGACACTTCCCCGAGTCCGTCTCATCCGAGGCTGCGCTCAGCAACTCCAAAACCGAAGGAAACCTTTGATATGAAAAACAGTATGCTTCAGTTGGTGGTCGTGATGGGACTCATTATGGCAGCTCCGGCAGTGGCGAGCAGTGATCATGGACATGGCAAGCACGCGGCTCATGGTGCCCAGACTGGTCATGAACATCAGGAAATGCGCACGGCGGAAGGTGTCGGGATCGTACGGTCGATAGCGCAGGATGGCAGCAGTGTGCTGGTAGCACATGAACCTATCGCCGAGCTTCGCTGGCCAGCCATGACCATGGAGCTGGCGCTGGCAGATCCGGCGCTGGCCGAGCTGGTGAATACGGAAGACCAGATCATCTTCGTACTGCGTCAAACCGGCGAGACCGACTACGAAATCGTCTCTCTCGAGACCATCGACTGAGATTGGGTGCGCTACCAGCAAGAAGCCGGACGGCCGCTCTCTTCGGAGGCGGCCGTTCTTACTTCGGCAAGGGCTCCACCAGCCCCAGCGCCACGCAGAAGCGCACCAGCTCGGCCAGATTGCCGGCACCCAGCGCCTTCATGCCTCGCAGGCGGTAGATCTCCACCGTCTTGGCGCTGACGTCGAGGCGCTCGGCGATCTCACGGCTGGTCAGGCCCTCGGCCACCAGCACCAGGATTTGGCGCTCCTTGGGGCGCAGGGCGTCGTAGCGCGCGCGCAGGGTGTCGATGCGCTCGCTCACGGCGCGCTGGCGCCGATACTCGGCGAGCGCCTGCTGCACGGCGTCGATCAGCTGCTGCTGGTTGAAGGGTTTCTCGATGAAGTCGAAGGCGCCGGCCTTGAGGGCGGCCACCGCCATGGGCACGTCGCCGTGGCCGGTCATGAAGATCACCGGGGCGCTGTCGCCACGCTCCAGCAGGCGTTGCTGTACCTGCAGGCCGGAGAGACCGGGCATGCGTACGTCGAGCAGTACCGCATCGAAGCTTGCGGGGTCGGCGGCGAGAAACGCCTCGCCGTCGGCAAAGGCGCGCGTGGCCAGGCCTACGGAGTCGAGCAGCCAGGCCAGCGAGTCGCGCAGTGCCTCGTCGTCGTCGACCACGGCGATACGGGGGGCACGAGTAGGCTCGGTCACGGCTGGCTCCGGGGCGGCTTGCTGCGGTGGATGGGGCTTGGTTCGGCCAGCAGTGTACCGGTAAAGGTGGCGCCCTCGGAACCGTCGGTCAGTGCCAGGCTGCCGCCCATGGCTTCCATCAGCGAGCGGCTGATGGCAAGGCCCATGCCGAGGCCCTCCGGACGGCTGGAGTGGAACGGTGCGAAGATGGCCTGAGCGTCGTCGTCGGTAACGCCGGGACCCTGGTCGCTGACGCTGAAGGTCACCTCACGCCGGCCGCTGCGTCGCGCGCGGATCTCGACCCGCACGGCGGCAGGCCGTTCGCGGCTCGCTTCCAGCGCGTTGAGCAGCAGATTGACCAGCACCTGTTCCAGGGCGATGGGGTCGGCCATCACGCGGGGCAGCGTTTCCGGCAGCGCGTGGTCGAGGGCGATGCCGGCCTGCTGGTACTGCCACTCGCACAGGCGGCAGGCGGCATCGACCACGTCAAGCAGGACCACGGGGCGCGGTCGAGTCTGGCCCTTGCGCACGAAGGTACGGATATGGCGCAGGCGCTCGGCCAGTCGCTGCACCTGGGCATCGATCCGCTCGAGCGGCAGGGCCAGGTCGCCTGCGGGTCGGCTGGGGTCGGCGCGCAGCTGCAGCAGCGCGCCGCTGACGTAGTTGGCGATGGCGCCCAGCGGCTGGTTGAGCTCATGGGCGATATTGGAGGCGAGCTCGCCGGTGGTGGCCAGCCGGTTGGCATGGGCGATCTGTTCCTGGTGGCGCCGCGCCTGGGCCTCGGCGGCCTTGCGCAGGCCGATGTCGCGGTTGAGCAGCGAGAGGTGGTCGGGCTCGGCGCCGGGGCCGCGGTGGGCCAGCACCACGCTGAGCACCGGCACTGCCCCCTGGGTGCCGCGCATCTCCAGCTCGCCGCTCCAGGAGCCGTAGCGGGCCACGGCGGGCAGCACGATCTCTCGCAGGATGGCAAGCGAGCTTGGCGTGTAGGCGCGCTCGAGCCGGGCGTCGAGGCCCTCACGCGGCAGACCCAGCAGCCTTCTTGCCGCCTCGTTGGAGTAGAACAGCCGCTCGTTGCCGTCGCTGAACAGCACGTAGTCGGTGGTCGATTCCACCACTCGCGCCAAGCGCTCGCGGTTGGCCTCGGCGCGAATGCGCCGGCCCACGTCGCGGGAGACGCAGAGCACGTCGACCAGTTCACCGGTGGCTGGGTCGCGGCGGGTGCGGCTGGTGGTTTCGAACCAGACGTAGTGGCCGTCCTTGGCGCGAAAGCGGTAGGTCTGCTGGTAGAAGCCATCGTGGTAATAAATGCGCGGCGACTTGTTGAGCAGGTCGGCCAGGTCGGCAGGGTGGAACAGCTCGTAGGCGGATACGCCGACCAGTTCCTCGGGTTCATAGCCGAGCAGGTCGCGGGCGGCCTGCGAGGCGTAAAGGAAGGTGCCGTCGCGGGCGTGGCGCGAGATCAGGTCGGTGGTGCTTTCGGCCAGCCATTGGTAGTGGCGTTTCTCTGCGTCAAGCTCGGCGGCCTGTGCTTCGAGCTCTTGCCGAGCTCGTTCGAGAGCGGCATTGCGGGCTTCGAGTTCGGCGACCCGTGCTTCGAGGTCGGCATTGCGCGCCGTCAGGTGCGCTTTGCTGTCGCCGGCCATCAGCGTGCCGGGTCCACCCGGCCGCCCAGCGAGGCGTTGCGCCGGAACCAGCCGGCGATGCTGGCTCGCGGTAGGCGGGTGGGCAGCACCTCGTGGGGTACCTGCTCGGAAAGAAAGCAGGCGAAGTTGCCGGCCTCGGGACGTACCCGGGCCACTTCTCGCTCGGGGTCGTCGACGGCGAAGATCGCCATCTCGCCGCCGCCGTCGGCCGGCCAGTCGGGATTGAGATAGCCCACCGTGGAGACCACCCGGTTGGCGCGCCCGCGGAAGCTGTCCAGGTGCTTCTTGTAGAAGGCCCCGGGCGGGTAGTGCGCGAAGTGCGCTTCGTACTCGAACAACCCGAGGAACAGCGCCTGGTTCAGCTCGCGCTGCAGTTCGCCCATGGCCTCGAGGTAGCGGCGCTGGGCCAGGCTTTCGCGGTCGAGCCAGCGGATTGCATCGCCGCGAATGTCGCGACGCAGCTGGTGCTCGCCGCCGCGGCCGATGCCGGCGGCGGCCAGGGCGTCGTGCGCTGCCATTTCCGTCAGCTCCCGGTGCAGGTCGTGACACAGCTCGGTATCGAGAAAGCCTTCGCCAACGTACCAACCCTGTTCCACCAGGGCGTCGACCAGACGGGGCAGGGCGCTGGCCGCGTAGGCCGGTCGGGTGAGCAGCGACATGAGCGAGGTAGGACCTCCGGGGCAGTTAGGGCAGGCGCGTCTCGGTCGTCGAGCTGCGCAGCAGGCGCTCGGGAAAATAGCACAGTCGGCCGTGCGGCGGTTCATCGAACAGGCTGATGGGGCGTTCGAAACCTTCGGCCAGCAGCTCCACCAGCATCATGGCCGACAGCCCCCAGATCACCTGGCCCTGGGTATGGTAGCTGGGCACGTAGTGGGCCCGGCCGTTGACCGGTATCACGTCGGTGTGGTGGCGGCGGTCCTCAAGGAACAGCGCCAACGGCACTTCGAAGATGGCGTCGAGCTCGGTGGGGTCGGGTGCCAGCGGCAGGTCCGGCGGGATCAGGCCCACGTAGGGCGTGACCAGAATGCCGTGCAGCGAGATCACGTCCGACAAGCGGCCGAGCAGTTCGACCCGCTCCGGCGGCAGGGCAATCTCCTCATGGGACTCCCTTAGCGCGGTGACCAGCAGGTCGCGGTCGGCCTGCTCGCGCTTGCCGCCGGGAAAGGCCACCTGGCCGCTGTGGGTGTTGAGGTGGCCCGCGCGCCGGGTGAACAGCAGCGTCGGCTCCGGGCGGTCGACGATCGGCATCAGCACGGCGGCCTGGGGCATGTCGAGGCGCAGGCGGCGGGGAGCGTGTGCTTGCAGGCGCTGGCGAAGTTTCTCTAACATGGAGTTTCCGTCGGGTTTGGTTCCTTCTACCCGGGGGCCTTTGCCGACGTCAAGCCTGCCAGGGGAGACCATGAACTTCTGCAGCCACTGTGGCCATACCGTGCGCTTCGCGATCCCGGCAGGAGACGACCGCCCGCGCTACCTGTGCGACGACTGCGGTTCGATCCACTACCAGAACCCGCGCATCGTCGCCGGCACGCTGCCGGTGATGGGTTCGCGCATCCTGCTGTGCCGCCGTGCCATCGCCCCGCGCAAGGGCTACTGGACGCTGCCGGCAGGCTTCATGGAAAACGCCGAGACCACGGTGGAGGCCGCCGCCCGCGAAACCTGGGAGGAAGCCTGCGCCGAGGTCGCGATCCAAGGGCTCTACACCCTGATCAATCTGCCGCATATCAACCAGGTCTACATGATCTTCCGCGCAGAGCTGACCGGCGCCTTTTGCGCCGGGCCGGAAAGCCTCGAAGTGGCGCTATTCGAGGAGCATGAGATCCCCTGGGATGAGCTGGCCTTTCCCACCATCGAGCGTACCCTGCGCCATTTCTATGTCGATCGCGGCAAGGGCCACTACCCGCTGCACATCAGCGACATCACCGCCGAGGACCGCGAGCGCTACTTCGGCTCGGCCTGAGGCCGCGTGCCGCCTTGCCCGCAGGCGCAGCGGCACGGCAAGCCTGGCGCGTCACAGTGCTTCCAGCTTCCACACGTCGAAGGCCGGCTCCTCGTAGGGGTGGGCTGCCCTAAGGGCGTCGACGGCGTCACGGATCAGGTGATCCTCACAGACGAGCTCCACCTTCAGTTCCTCGACTTCTTCCAGGGTGCCCACCTGCCCGATATGCGGGCTGGCGCCTTGCAGCGGGCGGAACTGCCCCGTGCCAATGGTCTGGAAACAGCACGCTTCGTAGTCGCCGATGCGCCCGGCGCCGGTGGCGAAAACGGCGTCCTTGACGGCTTCGGCATCGTTCAGCGGAACGAAAAACACCAGCTTGTACATGGCGTCTCCTTGTCTTGGTGGCTGTCTGCCGTGAGTTGAGCGGGCCGCTGGACTGTGCCCCTCGCTGCCTTTTTGCCTAGCGTAGCGGTCTCGCAAGCCCAGGTCATGGTGGCGCGTTCAGGCTTGGGTCAAAAATTATTTGTTCAAAACTTGTACAGAATATATATTCAGTACAGAGAGTGGCGGCCATCGCCACCCCTTAATCATCCCCCTGCGAGGTAAAACACTGATGAAAACGCTTCAAGTGGTTGCCATGAAGTGGATGAGCGCAAGCCTGCTGGGCCTGATGACGGTGGGTGCCGTCCAGGCTGACCATCATGGTGACAAGCAGGATATCGTCGATACCGCGGCGGCAACTGGGCAGTTCGAGACCTTGGCCGCCGCGCTGGAAGCCGCTGGGCTGGTGGAAACGCTCAAGGGCGAGGGTCCGTTCACCGTCTTTGCCCCCACCGATGAGGCTTTCGCCGCGCTGCCGGAAGGCACCGTTGAGTCGCTGCTCGAGCCGGAAAACCTGGACCAGCTACAGGCCGTGCTGACCTACCACGTGGTACCGGGCAAGGTGATGGCCGAGCAGGCCATGGACCTGGACAGCGCCACCACGGTGCAGGGCCAGGACATCACCATCAGCACCTCGTATGGCAACGTGATGGTCAACGATGCCACGGTGATCCAGGCCGATATCGAGGCCAGCAATGGTGTCATCCATGTCATCGACAGCGTGCTGCTGCCCGAATAAGGCAGTCGCCCATGGCTGCACATTGCCAGCCACCCCTAGGGGTGGCTTTTTGCTGGCCGCCGCTTGGGCGTGGTTGCCAAGGGCCGTCGAGCGAAGCCTAGAACGGTTTGGGGCTGCGGGGTTTGAGTTTCAAAAGTGCGTTTGATTGAACTTGCCTGTCTCGCGCTTGGCTACATACACTCCAGTATGTTTGTTAGCTTGCTCAAGGAAGAGGCCCCGCATGAATCGAAGTCTCGGTTGCCTGATCGGTGCTCTGGTCCTGTCACTGGCGATACCGGCCGTGGCGGACGTGATCACGCTGCAGGTCGACAACGACGGCCTGGTGAGCAGCGACGATGACCACTACACCTCCGGCGTCGAGCTTGGCTGGGCTCGGTCAGTTACGGCCGACCACTGGTCCCAGTCACTGATGGCGGGTCTACCGGACGCCTGGTGGCGCCAGGTCGATAGCGTGGGCTACCGCGTCAGTCATCGCATGTATACCCCGGTGGACGTTGAGCGGCGCAGCCTGATTCCTGATGACAGGCCCTACGCCGGGCTGGTGCTGGCGGGTTTCTCGCTGCACGAGATCCGCCAGCGGGGCGCCTGGGAGCGGCTCAATGTGCTGCAGTTCGATGTCGGTCTGGTGGGCCCGGCCACCGGCACCGACAGTCTGCAGCGCGAGGTGCACCGTTTCACCAACAGCGATCGCCCGCGTGGCTGGCGCCACCAGCTGGGCAACGAGCCGCTGTTCAACCTGGCTTACCGACGCAGCTGGTGGCGCTCCCATCAGCTTGCCGGGCTGGAGTGGCTGCACGGCCCTGCCGCGGTAGGCGCGGTGGGCAACCTGATTACCCAGGCCGGGCTCGGCTACGGGCTGCGCCTGGGTCACGGCATGATGAACCGTCATGCCGTACCGTCGGCAGGCCCGGAGCGCATGGGCCTGCTGCCTGTGCAGCACCAGTCCGGTTTCGGCTGGCAGCTCTTTGCCGGCGCGGAGGGGCGCTATGTGGCGCATAACCTGCTGCTGGACGGCAACACGCTACGCGACAGCCATTCGGTCGAGCGCCAGGAGTTCGTCGCTGACGCTATCGTGGGACTGGCGCTGAGCTGGGAGCGTTGGCAGGCCAGCCTGGCGCACGTCTGGCGCAGCAAGGAGTTCCGCGGGCAGGAAAGCGCCGACACGCATGGCTCACTGTCTCTCTCCTATCGGCTGTAGCGTCGCTGTGTGCGGCCTGCAGGCGTTCCTTGTACACCACCCTGATGTGTCCTGCCGCTATGCAGCGGCGCTTTGCACATAGCGTCCAGGCTGATACAAGACTGGCATACATGCATGTATGTAACTATAATCGCCCACCTGTTTTCATCCCTGAGCGAGAGCGGGCGCCGGCCGGGCTCTCGCCGAAGCATCAGCCTTCCTGCAGCGGAGACCGCAAATGAACTTGTCGCCACGAGGGGGATTCCCCGCGAAATGGATCCTGCCATTGGGCCTGCTCGCCGTGCTGCTGGTCGGCTGTGACCGCGACGAGGGCGGTGGCGGTGCGCCCATGGGCGGTGGCGGAGAGCGTCCGCCCCCCCCGGTGGTGGTGGTAGGCGTCGAGCCGCGCAGCGTGGAGGTGATCGAAGAGTATGCGGCACGCGCCCGGGGTTCCCGGGAGGTGCAGGTGCGCGCCCGTGTCGAAGGCATTCTCGAGGAGCGGCTCTATACCGAAGGCCAATTGGTCAGCGAGGGCGACGCGCTGTTCCGCATCGACCGCGAGCCCTACGAGATCGCCCTCAAGCGCGCCGAGGCCGAACGCGCCAACGCCCAGGCCGAGCTGAACCAGGCCAACCGCGAGTGGCGGCGCATTTCGACCCTGTTCAACCAGAGCGCCATCAGCGAACGCGAGCGCGACAGCGCACTCTCCGCGCGGGAACTGGCGGAGGCGCGCTACGCGCTGGCGGAGACTGGCGTGGCCAATGCCGAACTCAACCTCAGCTATACCGAAGTGCAGGCGCCGCTGGATGGCCTGACCGGCCTTGAAAGCTTCCCCGAAGGCAGCCTGATCGAGCGTGGCACGCTGCTGACCAGCGTGACCCAGCAGGATCCGATCCATGTGCGCTTCTCGCTGCCCGAGCGTGATGCTGCGCTGCAGCGTGCCGCACGCCGCGCGATGAGCGATGCCCAGACCGAGGCGCCGCGGGAGGCGTGGCTGACCCTGCCCGATGGCAGCGAGTACGCCGAGCGGGGCCTGATCGACTTCACCGATAGCACCATCGACCCGCGTACCGGCAGCGTGTCGGCGCGGGCCGTCTTTCCCAACTCGGAAGGACTGGTGGTGCCGGGGCAGTTCGTGCGGGTGCGTGTGCTGGTTCAGGAGCTTGACGACGTCTTCCTGATCCCCCAGCAGGCGGTGGGCCAGGGCCCCGGCGGCCCGCGCGTCTTCGTGGTCGCCGAGGACCGGGCGCAGGCTCGCGATGTGGACCTAGGGCCCATCGTCGATAACCACCAGGTGGTGCTGAGCGGACTCGATGCGGGGGATCGCATCATTGTCAGCGGCTTGGTGATGCTGCAGGACGGCATGCCGGTTCAGGCTCGCGAGGCCGAGTCGGCCGATCAAGCCACGGGCGACGAGACCGCCGCCGAGGTGTCGCTCGACGCCGCCGACGTCGACGTCGAGGAGGCGTGATGCTCAGGTTCTTCATCGATCGACCGATCTTTGCCTCGGTCATCTCCATCATCATCATGCTGGTGGGGCTGGCGGCACTGCGGGCGCTGCCGGTGGAGCAGTACCCCGACGTGGTGCCGCCCCAGGTGGTGGTGCAGGCCGCCTATCCCGGCGCCAGCTCCACGGTGATCGCCGAGGCGGTGGCCGCGCCGCTGGAGCAGGAGATCAACGGCGTCGACAACATGCTCTACATGGAGTCGACCTCGACCGATGCCGGCAGCCTGCAGATCACCATTTCCTTTGCCATGGGCACCGACCCCGACCAGGCGGCGATCAACGTCAACAACCGCGTGCAGGCCGCGCTCTCGCGGCTGCCCCAGCAGGTGCAGACGCTGGGGGTGAGGGTCGAGGCGCGCTCGAACAACATCCTGATGGTGCCGGTGCTGTTCTCGCCGGATGGCAGCCGCGACGTGCTGTTCATGTCCAACTATGCGCTGCTCAACGTGCTCGACGAGCTGGTCCGCATCCCCGGGGTGGGTGACGCCTCGCTGTTCGGCGCCCAGGACTACTCCATGCGCATCTGGCTCAGTCCCGACAAGCTGGCCCAGTTCGACCTGACGCCCAACGACGTGGCCGCGGCGATTCGCGAGCAGAATGCCCAGTTCGCCGCCGGCAGCCTGGGCGCCGAGCCTTCGCCCCAGGGCCAGGCCTTCACCTTCTCGGTGACCACCCGCGGCCAGCTCTCCGAGGCCGAGGAGTTCGAGGCCATCATCCTGCGCGCCGAAGAGGACGGCAGCACCCTGCGCCTGGGCGACGTGGCCCGCGCTGAGCTGGGGGCGCAGAACTACGCCTTCTCGGCCACCTACAACGGCCAGAACGCCGTGCCCATGGGGGTCTACCTGCAACCGGGGGCCAATGCCCTCGAGACCGCCACCGCCGTCCACGAGGCGCTGGAGGAGATGGCGTCACGCTTCCCGGAAGGCCTGTCCTACACGGTGCCGTACGACACCACCGAGTTCGTCGAGATCTCCATTCGCGAGGTATTCATCACGCTGCTGATCGCCGTGGCGCTGGTGGTGGTGGTGACCTTCATGTTCCTCCAGCACTGGCGCGCCACCCTGATCCCGGTGGCGGCGATTCCGGTCTCGCTGGTCGGCACCTTCGCCGGCATGCTCGCCTTCGGCTTCTCGGTCAACCTGCTGACGCTGTTCGGGCTGGTGCTGGCCATCGGCATCGTGGTGGACAACGCCATCATCGTGCTGGAGAACGTCGACCGCCTGATCAGGGAGCAGGGCATGAAGGCCCGCGAGGCCTCCATCGAGACCATGAAGCAGGTGGCCGGCGCCGTGGTGGCCTCGACCCTGGTGCTGGTGGCGGTATTCGCCCCGGTAACCTTCCTGGGCGGCCTGACCGGCGAACTCTATCGCCAGTTCGCGGTGACCATCGCCGTCTCCGTGGTGGTCTCCGGCGTGGTGGCCCTGACCCTGACGCCGGCCATGTGCGCGCTGCTGCTCGACAGCCAGTCGCATCGCGTGGCCAAGCCGTTCCAGTGGTTCAACGCCGGCTTCGACCGCCTCACCCGCGGCTTCACCTGGCTGGTCGGCAAGCTCTTGCGCCATGCGCTGGTCGGCGTGGTGCTGTTTGCCGGCGTCCTGGCCGCCACGCTGTTCAGCATGTCGCGCCTGCCGCCGGGGCTGGTGCCCCAGGAGGACCAGGGCGTGGCGCTGGTGATGTACCAGCTGCCGCAGGTGTCGGCACTGCCGCGCACCGAGGCGGTGCGCGACCAGGTCTCGGCGATGCTGCTGGAGATGGACGAGGTGGATGAATTCACCTCCTTCGCCGGCTTCGACATCATCGCCGGCGCCCTGCGCAGCAACGTCGGCGTGGGCTTCGCCAACCTGGCCGACTGGAGTGAGCGCGAAGGCCCAGGCCAGGATGCCCAGTCGCTGACCGGCCGGATCATGGGCATGGGGGGCGGTATGCCCGAGGCCTTCGTGATCGCCTTCACGCCGCCGCCGATCATGGGGCTGTCGCTGACCGGCGGGGTAGAGGGCTATGTGCAGGTGCGCGGCGATGCCACCACCGAGGAGATCGCCGAGCTGGCCGGCCACCTGGCAGCCGCGGCCAATGCGCGCCCTGAGCTGACCAACGCCCGCACCACCCTGGACACCTCCATCCCGCGCTATCGGGCCGAAGTGGACCGCGAGAAGGCCCGCGCCATGGGCGTGCCGATCAACGAGGTCTTCGCCAGCATGCAGAGCACCTTCGGCTCTATGTATGTGAACGACTTCACCCTGGCCGGGCGCAACTGGCAGGTGAACCTGCAGTCCGAGGGCGAGTTCCGCAGCCAGCCCGAGGATCTCAATAAGGTGTTCGTGCGCTCCCAGGGCGGCGAGATGATCCCGCTCAGCTCCCTGGTGACCCTGACGCGTGAGGCCGGGGCCGATATCCTCAACCGCTACAACGTCTATTCGGCCGCCAAGTTCCTAGCCGATGCGGCACCTGGCTATACCACCGGGCAGGCCAAGACGGCCATGGAGGAGGTGGCCGCCGAGGTACTGCAGAGCGGCGATGTGCAGCTGGGCTGGACCGGCGAGGCCTACCAGCTCGACGCGGCCGCCGGCGCCGGTGGCCTGGCCTTTGGCCTGGGGCTGCTGATGGTATTCCTGATCCTGGCGGCGCAGTACGAGCGCTGGTCGCTGCCCTTGGCGGTGGCCACGGCGGTGCCCTTCGGGGTGTTGGGGGCGGCGCTGGCGGCCATGCTGCGCGGTTTCCCCAATGACATCTACTTCCAAGTGGGCCTGCTGGTGCTGATCGGCCTGGCGGCCAAGAACGCCATCCTGATCGTGGAGTTCGCCGCCCAGAACCGCCGCGAGGGACACAGCTCAACCGAGGCGGCCCTGGCCGCGGCCCAGCAGCGTTTCCGGGCCATCCTGATGACGGCGCTGACTTTCATCATCGGCACCCTGCCGCTGGTGTTCGCGACCGGCGCCGGGGCCAACAGCCGCCAGGAGATCGGCACCGTGGTGGTGGGCGGCATGATCCTGGCCAGCTCGCTGGCGCTGATCTTCGTGCCGCTGGCCTACAAGCTGCTCGACGACCTGACCACCTGGCGGCGCGAGCGCAAGGCGTCTCGGCAGGCGGCGGCGCACGCCAAGGGGTGAGGTACCGGCTCGCCGCCGGCTGCCGGGCGGCGGGTCAGGCCTTGTACGGCTGGCGTTCGGGCCGGATGCCGAAGAACAGCGCGTAGAGCACCGGCACCGCGATCAGCGTGAGCAGGGAGGCGAAGGCCAACCCGCCCATGATGGTCACCGCCATGCTGTTGAAGAAGGCGTCGGCCAGCAGCGGCAGCATGCCGAGGATGGTGGTGCCGGCGGCCAGCAGCACCGGGCGCAGGCGGCTGACGCTGGCGTCGATAAGTCCATCCAGGCGCGCTTTGCCGGTGTCGATCTGGGCGTCGATCTCGTCGACCAGCACGATGGCGTTCTTCATCAGCATGCCCGACAGGCTGAGCATGCCCAGCAGGGCGGTGAACGAGAACGGCAGCCCGGTGAGCAGCAGTCCAATCACCACCCCGCATACCGACATCGGCACCACCAGCCAGATGATCAGCGGCTGGTGCAGCTTGCCGAACAGCAGGATCGACGTCAGCAGCATCACCAGGGCGCTGATCGGCAGCTGCCGGGCCAGGGCGGCCTGGGCCTCCGCCGAATCCTCGTGCTCGCCGCCCCATGCCATGCGGTAGCCGGTAGGCAGCGCCATGTCCTCGAGGCGGTCGCGCACCGCAGTGAAGGCCTGGTCGGCGGTATAGCCTTCGGCGGGGTCTGCCTCGACCGTCAGGGTGCGCACCCGGTTGCGGCGCACGATCAACGCTTCCTCGCTGTGGGTCTCGAAGGCGTCCACCACCTGGGTGAGGGGGATGAAGGTCTGCTCGGCGGCGCTCCAGATCAGCCGGTCGGCGAGTAGCGCCACGTCGTTGCGCTCTGCTTCCGGGGGGCGCGCCACGATGGGCAGCAGCGTGTCGTCTTCCCGGTAGGTGCCGGCCTGCACCCCCGAGGAGGCAAACTGCAGCGTTTGGGCGATCTCGTCGCGGCCGACGCCGGCCATGCGCGCCCGCTCCTCGTTGATCTGCGGCACCACCACCAGCTCCTGCTGGCGCCAGTTCTGGCGGATGTCGATCAACTGCGGGTATTCCGCCATCCTGCGCTGGGCCTCGTTGCCCAGTTCGCGCAGGACGCTTGGGTCGTTGCCGCTGAAGCGCGCCTCGATCCTGGCGCCGTCGCCGGGGCCGAACTGCAGCCGGCGGGTGCGCACTTCCGCGTTCGGGTAGGCCTCGCTCAGCTCCCGGTAGATGCGCCGGTCGAGCGCCGGGATGTCGTCGAGGCTCTCGGTGCGAATGATGAACTGCGCGTAGCCGGGGTTGGGCTGCTCCGGTGCGTAGGTGAGCATGAAGCGGGTGGCCCCCTGGCCGATGAAGCTGGAGACCGCCTCCACGCCCGGCTGCTCCAGCAGGTAGCGGTCGATCTCGCGGGCGTCGCGTGCCGTGGCGCGAATGTCGCTGCCCTGGGGCAGCACATAGTTGACGTAGAAGATCGGCGTGTTGGAGTCGGGGAAGAACGACTGGGGGATGAAGCCGAAGGCCCAGAAGCACAGCGCCGTGATGGCGACCAGGGCGCTGACGGTCAGCGCCCGCAGCTTCAGGGCCAGGCCCAGCAGGCGCTTGTACAGGCGGTAGAGCAGGCCCTTGTAAGGGTCTTCGTCGCCGTCGCCGGACTGGCGCAGCAGGTAGTAGCCGAACAGCGGCGTGACCGTGATGGCGAGCAGCCAGCTGAGCATCAGCGAGATCAGGATGACCATGAACAGGGAGAACAGGAACTCACCGGTCACATCGTCGGACAGGCCGATCCCGGCGAAGGCCATGATGCCGATGACGGTGGCCCCGAGCAGCGGGACCTGGGTGCGGCGAGCGGCGGCGCTGGCGGCTTCGGTGGCGTTCTGCCCGCGCTTCATGTTGATCACCATGCCTTCCGCCACCACGATGGCGTTGTCCACCAACATGCCCATGGCGATGATCAGCGCCCCCAGCGAGATACGCTCCATCTCGATGTTCAGCAGCGCCATGAACAGCAGGGTGCCGAGCACGGTGAGCAGCAGGGTGGCCCCCACCACCAGGCCGATGCGCCAGCCCATGAACAGGCACAACACGCCGATCACGATGGATACCGACATGGCCAGGTTGAGCAGGAAATCGTTGATGGCGTCGTCAACGACGCGATGCTGCTCGTAGATCGGGTGCAGCTCGACTCCCAGCGGAATGCGCCCCTGCAGGCTCTCCAGGTGCGCTTCGACGGCGTCGCCGACTTCAATGATGTTTTCCGTCTCGATGCCGGCCACCGCCAGGGTGAAGGCGTCGCTGCCGTTGTGGCGGACGAGGTGGTTGGGAATCTCGCTGGGCTGGCGGTAGACGTTGGCAATGTCGACCAGCGAGATCTGCTCGGTGGTGCCGGGTCGCCCGATGCGTATCGCCTCGATGGCGGTCACGCTGTCCACGGCCGTGCGGGCGACGATGCGCACATGGCTGTCGCCCACGCGCAGCGCCCCGGCGTCCTCCACGGTGTTTTCCGTCTGGATGGTATTGACCACCTGCTCGACGGGGATGCCGAGCGTGGTCAGGCGCTCGTTGGGAATTTCGACATAGATCGTCTCCTCGCGCTCGCCCGCCGTGGTGACCCTGGCCACGCCGGGTACGGTCAGCAGCTCCCGCTGCAGGAAGGTGGAGATGTCGAGGATCTCCTGCGCCGAGAACCCCTCGGCCGTGACCGCGTAGAACAGCCCGTAGACCTCACCGAAGTCGTCGTTGACCTGCGACGGTTGGGCGCCCGCGGGAAGCGCGCCCTGGGTGTCGTTGATCTTGCGCCGCAGCTCGTCCCAGATCTGCGGCAGTTCATGGCTGCGATAGTCGGAATGGACCTCCACCTCGATCTCCGAGCGCCCGGGCAGCGAGGTGGAGGTGATCACGTCGATCTGCTGCAGCTCCTGTATCGCACGCTCCAGCCGCTCGGTGACTTCCTCCTCGACCTCGCTGGCGGTGGCACCGGGGTAGGGGGTGTTGATGATGGCGTTGGGGATGGTGAAGGCGGGATCTTCCAGCTTGCCCACGGTATTGAAGCCCCACAGCCCCCCGAAGAAGCACACCACCACGATCAACCAGGTAGTGAGCGGTCGCTCGATGGAGCGTCGTGCGATATCCATGCGCGGCTCCTTATAGCGAATCCCGTAGCGGTGCCACCGTCATACCTTCGCGCAGCAGATGCACGCCGGCAGCGACGATGGTTTCGCCATGGCGCAGCCCGGCGATCACCGGCACGTAGTCACCGCTGATCTCGCCGACGGTGACTCGCTGGGCCGCGACGGTCTCGCTGTCGGCGTCGTAGCGCCACACGTGAAACCGTCCGGCCTCGTCCTTCGCCAGCGCGCTGACCGGCACCATTACGATGGGCGGCACCACCGCCTCGCGCAGCTCGACGTATACACTGGCGGTCATGCCGGGCAGCGCGACCAGGGGAACGTCGTCGTCCAGCGCGAACTCGACCTCGTAGGTCTGGGCAACCGGATCGGGTTCGGTGACGCGTTCGCGGAACGTCAGGGGCAGGCGCTGGCCTGGCATCGAGACGAGTTCCGCCTGCACCCGGAAACGCGAGGGATCATCGAGATGACGCACCAGTGACTCCGGTACATTGATGCGTATGCGCAGTTCGGACACATCCTGCACCCGCACGACTTCGGCATTGGCCGGCACATTGCTGTGATTCTCGACCAGGCGCCGCGTCACCAGGGCATCGAAGGGGGCTTCCAGGGTGGTGTGTTCGAGGTCGCGCCTGGCGCTGTCGAGCTGCACGTCGGCGAGTTCGTACTCGGTGCGGACCGCGTCGACGTCGGCCTGGGCGATAGCATTCTGCTCCAGCAGGCTGCGCTGGCGCGCCAGTTGGCGCCGGGCCAGCTCCTGCTCGGCTTCGGCACGGCGCACGGCGAGTTCGTAGTCGGTGGGGTCGAGGCGGGCGATCAGCTCGCCGCGGGGGATCACCGTGCCCTGCACGGCGGGGAATTCCTGCAGCCGACCGCTCACGCGAAAGGAAAGATCGACGCTCTGCAGCGCAGCGACACGGCCGACGAAGCGGCGGCTGGGAGCGACTTCCTGCTGTCCGGCCTGGTACAGCTTCACCACCCGCGTGGGGGGCTCGGTGGGCTCTTCCGTGTCGTTGCAGCCCGACAGGCCAAGCGCAATGAGCAACAGCCACGCGATGCCGCGTTTCATGATAGGCCTCCCTGCCTTGATCAACGATGTCTCAATCTAGTCGCTACGGCACGATGTTGCACGCCCGTGGGAAATGAGACGCTTTATCCATATCGGAGAAGGGGGATGTGCAATGGTGAGTACCACCTGACGGCAGCACCCCGGGCTGGTGATTGTGCCGAAGGCAGCGCGACGGCTACACAGGGCGCGCCGCGCCTGTGGCGCTCGGGCTGCGGGAGACCAGGCGCAGCATGGTGTCCACCAGCTCCATGCCGCGCTGCACCAGCGAATACTGTTCGTGATTGCGCAGCCAGTCATGGAACAGGCCACCCAGAGACGCCTGGAGAAGGCGGGCAGCCTGCTCGGGGGAGATGTCCTCGCGCAGCTGCTGCTGTTCGGCGGCGACGCTGAAATACTCAATGAGGGCGCCGCACGCCTCCTGAGCAATCTCGTTTTGCATGGCCAGCGGGTCGATCTCACCGAAGGTTTCGCAATGGTGGATCAGAATGGCATGCACGCGCCGATAGCGTGGTTGTTCGAGGCGGGCGAATCCACGTTGGCAGGCCTGGCGAATGGCCTCCAGCGGGCGCTCGGCCAGCCCCGGGTCGCCGATCTCCTCGACCAGCTCCTCGAACGGCATGCGTACCCGCAGCAGCATGGCCCGGAACAGATCGGCCTTGTTGTGGAAGTGCCAGTACACGGCGCCCCGTGTCATGCCGGCGTGGCGGGCGATCTGTTCCAGCGAGGTGCGTGCGACGCCGCGCTCGAGGAAGATGGCCTCTGCAGCATCGAGCAGCATTTCTCGGGTGGCGGCGGCTTCCGCTTTGGTACGTCGTGCCATGATGGGGCGACTCTCTTCTTTCGTGCAGACGGCGATAGGCTCATTCTACCCCAGTTCAGGAGGGTTTACATACAGCTATGTATGGTTGGTGGGCGCTGCCTCGCCAAGCCTAACGCACTGCGGTATAAAGGAAACGCCGTTTTCTGCCTCGGAGTTGCCCATGGCTCGCCCCTCCTTCGAACTCGCCGGTACCCGGATCAAGCCAGGCAGTCGGCTGCAGATCGACGTGCCGGTGGCGCGCCTTTATACCCACGCTCCCTTGCATATTCCCGTGGAAGTCGTGCATGGGCGCCTGGACGGCCCGGTGCTGCTGGTGTGCGGCGGTATCCACGGTGACGAGATCAACAGCGTGGAGATCGTGCGCCGGCTGATGCGCTCCAAGCAGATCCAGGGCCTGCATGGCACGCTGATCGCCGTGCCCATCGTCAACGTGTTCGGCTTCATGCAGCACAGTCGCTACCTGCCCGACCGGCGCGATCTCAACCGCTGCTTTCCCGGCAGCGAGACGGGCTCGCTGGGCGCTCGGGTGGCGGCGCTCTTCCGCGAGCAGATCGTCGATCACGCCACGCACATCATCGACCTGCACACCGGTGCTATTCACCGCACCAATCTTCCACAGATCCGCGCCCAGCTGAGCCCAGGCAGCGAGACCGAGCGTATGGCCAATGCCTTCGGCGCGCCGGTAATCCTCAATGCCGAACTGCGTGAGGGCAGCCTGCGCCATTACGCCCAGACACGGGGTATCCCGGTGCTCACCTACGAGGCCGGCGAGGCGCTGCGTTTCGATGAATGGGCGATTACCCCGGGTGTGCGGGGAGTGCTGAGGGTCATGCGGCGACTGGGTATGCTGACCGGCGAGCATCGCCGCCGGCCGCCGCCGGCCGCCGAGCTGGCGAACGGTTCGAGCTGGGCGCGTGCACCTATCGACGGCATCCTGCGGCCCAAGGTGCGGCTCGGCGCGCGGGTGGCCAAGGGTGATGTGCTGGGCAAGGTGGCGGACCCCTTTGGCAACGCGGAGTCCAGCGTCAGGGCCATGGCCGACGGTATCGTGATCGGTATGAGCCGGCTGCCGCTGGCTAACGAGGGCGAGGCGCTGTTCCATATCGCCCGCTTCGACGCCATCGAAGAGGCCGAGAGCGCCATCGAGACCTTCCACTCCAGCCTCGAGCCGCCGCCCGACCCGCTCTATTGAAGGGCTCAGACCGTTTTGGTGGGTTCGCGCTCCGGCACCAGGCTAAGCGCATCGTCGTACACCCGCAGGCAGGCGCCGTCCCGGTGGCCGTTTTCGGAGAGATGCCGACGGAAACGGCGCCCGCCCGGCTGGCCCTGGAACAGCCCCAGCAGGTGGCGGGTCACGTGATTGAGCTTGGCGCCTTCCTCGAGCCGGCGGGCGATATAGGGGCGGAACGCTCTGGCCGCGGCGTGGCGGCTCACGGCCGGCCCCGGCATTCCGTACAGCGCTTCGTCCACCCCGGCCAGTAGCCAGGGGTTCTGGTACGCCTCGCGGCCCACCATCACGCTGTCGACGTGGTCGAGCTGTTCGCGGCACTCGTCCAGCGTCTTGATGCCGCCGTTGATGCCGATGTGCAGCTCCGGCCGGCTCGCCTTCAGGCGGTGCACGCGAGGGTAGTTGAGCGGCGGGATGTCGCGATTTTCCTTGGGCGAGAGCCCCTGCAGCCAGGCCTTGCGTGCATGCACGATGAACACCTCGCAGCCGGCGTCCGCGACCTGGGCGATGAAGCGCTCCAGGTCGGTGTCCTCGTCCTGATCGTCGATGCCGATGCGGCACTTCACCGTGACCGGGATCTTTACCGCCCCGCGCATGGCGCGCACCGCTGCCGCCACCTTCTCCGGGTGGCCCATCAGGCAAGCGCCGATCATGTTGTTTTGCACTCGGTCGCTGGGACAGCCGACGTTGAGGTTCACCTCGTCGTAGCCCCACGCCTCGGCAATTGCCGCGCACTCCGCCAGCTCGCCCGGGTCGCTGCCGCCCAGCTGCAGCGCGATGGGATGCTCCACCTCGTCGTAGCCGAGAAAACGCTCCCGCGGGCTGCCGTGCAGGATGGCGCCGGTGGTCACCATCTCGGTATACAGCAGTGCCTGGTGGGTCAGGGTGCGAGCGAAGGCCCGGTAATCGCGGGTCGTCCAGTCCATCATAGGGGCTACGGAGAACGTCCTGTTCAGCGCAGGACGCGCTGTGCCAGTATCCATGCGGGTTGTGGCGGTTGCCTTGTCAGTCATAACTGTTCATATTTACAGTATATATGCCTCGTTTTGCGCTAATGCTTGGTACATTTTTGGCACACGAGGCACTGGCGATTTGGTACATCGGAGGATGCGCGTGGCGACGATCAGGAAGCGTCGAAAAAAGGACGGCAGTTTCTCATACATGGCCCAGATCCGCATCGCTCGGCGTGGACAACCAGACCACTCCGAATCGCGGACGTTCCCGAAGAAGGCGATGGCCGAGGAGTGGGCCAAGCGCCGCGAACTCGAGCTGATGCAGCCCGGCGGTATCCTGACGGCGAAGTGGCGGGGCGTGACTATGGGCGACGCCTTCGAGCGCTACCTGCATGAGTTTGCCCAGGACGCCGGCCGCAGCAAGCGGGCCACTATCCAGCAGCTGCAGCGCCTCCCGATCGCTCGGGTGAAGATCACCGAGCTGGGCAGCGAGCAGATCATCGAGCATGCCGTAATGCGCAAGAATAGCGGCATCAAGCCAGCTACCATCAACCAGGATATCGTCTGGATCGGGATCATCCTGAAGACGGCCGCGGCCGCCTGGAAAATGCCGGTAAACCTCAACGACTTCGAAGCGGCAAAGCTGCTACTACGCAGCAAGGGACTGATCAGTAAGCCAAGCTCTCGTGACCGGCGACCGACGGATGCCGAGCTAGAGCAGATCCGCGTCTATTTTCAACGCTCCCAGCGGATCCGGCCGAGTGCCATCATCCCCATGGAGGACATCATGGACTTCGCGATCGCCTCTTCGCGGCGCCAGGAGGAGATTACCCGGCTGCAGTGGTCTGATCTGGACGAGGTGGCGATGACCTGCTGGGTGCGGGACGCGAAGCATCCGCGGCAGAAGTGGGGCAACCACAAGCGCTTCAAGCTGACCCACGAGGCGATGGCCATCGTCCAGCGACAGCACAGGGCAGCTGGCGAAGACCGCATCTTCCCCTACAACGGCAAATCGATTGGGACCCGGTGGCGGGCGGCCACGGCCGCTTGCGGGATCGAGGATCTGCGCTTCCACGACCTGCGTCATGAAGCGACGTCGCGGTTGTTCGAGGCAGGGTATGAGATCGTCGAGGTGCAGCAGTTCACACTGCACGAGAGCTGGGAGGTGCTCAAGCGCTACACGCATCTCCGCCCGGAGAACCTGGCCCTTCGCCAGGCCCCGGGCGGGTAGTCCTTCATTCGTTCACATGCTTCCAGAGTTCATGCGCCTCGGCCCGCTTCGCGTCCAGGTACCTGGCTAGATCCACGGCGCTGACCAGCCAGGGCGACTTCTGCGAGTCTCCAGCGCGATAGACGGGCACCGGCAGCGCTTGAGCGCCGGCGCGCATGCTGGCGGTACGAGCGTTGATGCCAAAGTAGCGCGGGGCAACCTCCTCGAGGGGGATCTCGGCGCGGCCGTTGAACTCGGCGAGCAGTCCGAAGTAGGTATTCATGCTTGGCTCCTCTGCGTAGCATGCCAGCGGCCGAAGCGGGCGCGGATGCCCTTGAAGGTGGCGGCGGCGTAGGGGTTGTGATCGAGCTCGGCTCGGCTTTCGATACGGCAGGCCTGGCAGAGCCAGTCCCGCGCGTCTTGTTCGCTGTGGGTACCGTCGGGCAACTGGCTAGGCGTAAGGCCGAATTTATGTCGCTTGCGCCGATCCAAGTAGAGCCGAAACAGCTCGTCTTGGCAGAGCAGAGCGGCGATCTTGGCCAGCCGGCCGCCCTTAACGGGCGGCATGTTTGCCCCTCCTTTCACGAAGGCTCTGGCATCCGATGCAGGTGGTTGCCCAGGGCGCGGCGAGGCGCCGTGCCTGTGGGATCTCCTCGCCGCACTCCTCGCACCAGGGATCGGTGGCCACGGTGCTGGGCAGTTTGGTGCGACTCAGTGCGCTGGCCAGTGAAGTTTCGATGATCTCGCCGGCGAGATCCGCGGAATCAGCCATGGGTTTGCTCCTGGTGGTGAAGGGTGAATTGCCGGACTCGGTAGCCCTTGGTTTCCCGTACGTGCCAGAAGGCTGGGCGGCGCTTTGGCTCGACGTTGTGGCAGGCGCAGAAGCGGTACTTCGCGCCGTGCGGTGTGGGGTGAAGCGAGCCAACGATCGGCTCGCCGGCGGGCGTTACGACGCCCCAGAGGGGGGTGGCCATGGTCATTCCGCCTCGCTCGTTTCGGTGAGCCAGAAGCGCTGCATCACCTTGCTGCCGTCGTCCAGGTACTCGTGCAGTTCGCGGCCGGCGTACGTGGCCCACTCGATGACGGTGAGCGCTGCGCGCTGCAGATCGCGGTCGATCACGCGCAGGCGGGTGAGCTCGAGCGGCCACTTGCCGTCGTTGTATATGGCCAGCAGGATGCGACGGCAGTGGTGGCTTTGGCCGGTGTGGCCCTGAGCGACCTCGACCAGGCGCAGCAGTGCCGTTGGGCCGAGCTTCTCAATCTTGGCCAGCCGGTTCTCGGCGTCGGTTTCGGCGGCGAGAATCGCTTCCAGGGCCTGGCGATTGCGCTCGCGAAGGCGTTCAGAGACGCGGGGCATACGTGATTCATGGCTCATGATCAGCTCCTTGCGTGGTTCGGTTGTTGCGGTACCTGCCGGGTGGCGTGCAGCACCGGCAAGTGGTCGATATCGATACCGAGCTTTTCGGCGATGTGGTCCAGGCCGGCGTCGGAGACTTCGGTACGGCCGTAGTGGGTCCAGCCGGCGACCGGGTGCCGAAAGGTGCCGGTCTTCACGCGAAGTAGGCGGCCACCGCGGTAGGCGCCGGCGGGCAGGTTGTCGGGGCCGAGCATGCCGGCCTGGCGCAGCCGGCGGGTGAGGGTGTTGCGGCCCAGGTTGAGCAGGGCAGCGGCCTGGTCGAGGGTGTAGGTATGCATCGCTGATCTCCCTTTCCTGTCAGCCACGCTCGAACAGCCAGCACTTGACGGTGCCGCCGTTCGGCCGGGTCTTCGAATAAACGGGGTGGTTGGACGCCACGAACTTGCGCGCCTTGCTGCCCTTGAGCTGGCGTTTCAGCTCGCGCATGTCGAAGCGGAAGTGATGGTCGGCGGCGAGCTTCTCGAACTCCTTCAGGTTGATGGCGAGGTAGCCTTGGCCGGCGTTGTGGTCGAGCACGTTCTCCACGCGGGTGCGCTCCAGGTACTCGACGGTTTCCCAGAACTCCTCGACCAGCGGGTGATCGGCATTGATGGCCTGTTGCCGCTCGATGGCCATCGCGGCCACCAGGTGGTGCGCCTGGGCGATTGCCTCGGCGGTGAACAGGCCGAGGCCTTTCGGCCCCAGGCAATCCACCAGGGCGGCGATCTGGGCGTGGTTCTGGGCGATGCGCAGCGAGCGCACCTCGGGCATGGCGTGGATCTGCTCGAAGTAGTGCGACATTTGCTTGGCGTAGAGGCCGAGCAGCTCGCTCTCACGTGAGGTGGCCTCGAGGATGAAGCGCGAGACGTGGTCGATCTTCATGCCCTCGAGTGCCTTGGCCGCGGCGAAGGTTTCGCGGGTCTGGCCTTCCTTAGTGAAGAACAGGTGCACGATGCGCTGCATGATGGCGTCGGAGCCGGCCACGGCGGCGTTCTGGCTGATCACGATGGCGCCACGGAAGGGCGGCTCGTAGGTATCGCTGCCCATGTTCTTCACGCCGGTGGCGCGCACGCTGCGGCCGTTGTAAGCCGTCTTGAGTTCGTCCCAGTCGAACTGCTTGGCCTTGTTGCCGCCCTCGGCGTCGCGATCGGACTCGATCAGCACCACCGGCAGGTTGGCGACCTGGACGAAGCGCCGGGCGCGGCCGGCGGCGGACGACTTGGCCGGGTCGAAGCCTTCCTCGTCGTTGCGGCCGAGCAGCTTCCACATGAACTCGATCAGGGTCGACTTGCCGGCGCCGGCCTCGCCGACGATCTCGAGGAAGGGGAAGCTCTTGTCGCGGGAACGAATCTGCTCGGCGAACAGGGTGCCCAGCCAGAAGGCCAGGGCAACGACGCCCTTGCTGCCGAAGGCGTGCTGGATCAGCCCGGCCCAGTCGGTGCGGTAGTCGTTCGGGTCGTTGTTGATGTGCAACTGGGTGGACTGCGAGAGGGTCTTGAGCGCGGTGCGGCCCAGTTCGAAGAAGTCCTCGTCGTTGCGCTGATAGATCTTGCCGCCCTTCACGGCGAAATCGCCCAGCACGTAGGCCTCGTACTCGCGGGCGTAGCCGACGAAGTTGATCGTTTCCACGGTGCGGATGGGCAAGTGCTGCGCCAGGGTGGCGTCGAGCTGCTCGGTGGAGCCCGTCCACTGCGCGCCGGGGGCGATCGACAGCAGGCGCTTTTTGAACTCTGTGGCCGAGGCCAGGGCGCTGCCGGTTACGGTGTTCTTCACCGTGTAGCGCTCGCCCGGGTACTCGATGCGGTAGTAGTACCAGCTCTCATCGGTGAGGGCGTTGCGCTGGAAATAGAGCGGACGCGGGTGGCAGTTGGCGATGCGCTTGATGGCACCGGACTGCTCCAGGGCCTTGTCACGGGCCTGGCGCTCGCTCATGGGGCGATCGCCGTCGATCAGGTCGCTGTAGATCTTCTGGTACTTGTCGAGGTCGAGCTTGAACCAGTAGGTCTGGCTGCGGTGCACGAAGGGGAACTCGCGGCGCTCGGTCTTCTCGTAGATCAGCAGCGCCTTGTCGTTGGCGCTGGGCGCGATCAACAGCGCGCCGTTGTAGCGGTACTCCTCGAGGTGCTTCTCGGTGAGCTCGCCGCGCTGATGCAGGTCGTTCCAGTCGCGCCCTTCGCTGGGCTGGGCGGCTTCGCACTCCCAGCCGGCGGCACGCGCCCGGCGGATCAGCTTGAGCGTCCACTCCTGGCCGGCCTTGCCGGTATCCAGCGCCCACACCAGGGTAGGCCGAGTGCGCCCGGCTTGCCGGCAGGCCTGATCCAGCGCTTCGAGCGCCTTCTCGGGGTAGTTGTTGCAGCTCATCGCCGACACGGCGGCGATGCCGTGATGGGTGAGGGCGATGGCGTCGAAGATGCCCTCGACGACCCACAGCTCATCGACCGCGGCGAGCTCCACCGCCGGCGGGCACCACCACTGGCCGCGGTAGCTGCCGCGGAAGTTGGCCTTCTGCTTGCCGAAGCGGGCGGGCTTATCGATCAGCCGTTCCCACCACACGCCAGCGCCCAGGGTGAAGCGCACGGTGGCGGAGGCGGCATCAATCTTGGGATCGAAGAAGCTCTCCTGGGTGTACCAGCCCTGGATGCGCTCGAGCTCGAAGCCGCGGCCCATGCTCAGGTAGGCATCGGCCACCGGCGTGCTGCTTTGCGGCTTGCCCGTGGCGGGTGGCAGGTTGGCGAAGCGCTCGCTCCAGGAATCGAACAGCTCGGGGAACAGCTCTTTCACGTGGACCTGGCTGCCGCACTTGTTCTCGCGGCCGCACTTCACCATCCAGGGCGCGTCAGACTTGATGAAGGCTTCGCGCTTGCCGCACTCGGGGCAGCGCACCTTCTGCAGGTACGTGCCGCGCTCTTCGGCTTCGAAGTCGCGGATCAGTCGCGTCACGATGTCGTCGCGCAGCCGGTTATCCATGTACGGTGCCTTCTCTACGGGTTCAGTGCTGGGAAGTAGCCGGGGGCATCGGTGTGCTGCGTTCCTGGGCATGCAGGCGCAGCAGGTCGGCCACGGAGAAGGCCAATGCGTTACGACCCGGGCGGCGCACGACCACCACGTGGGCGGTGGAGGCCTCGGCGTCGATATAGGCGGTCTGGTTCAGCGTCTCGAGCTCGGCCAGCGCCTGCAGGGCGGCCAGGCCGGCGCGTTCCAGGGTGATGCCGTGGGACTCGACCAGGTGAGAGGTACAGCGCTCCAGCGCGACGGTGCGCTGATAGGGCCGGGGCATTTTCAACAGGTACGCGCAAGCCGCGTCATTGATAGTCAATGCGTGCATGGGTCTCGCTCCGATTGTGGGTGTTGCTGGGGTGGGGTGGCGGCTACCCGGTAGCCGCCTGAGCCATGGCCAGTTCGCGCAGGCGTGGCACCAGCGGCAGGGCTACCGTGGGATTCGGCATGTCGCTGGGCGTGATGGTGTGGGTGATCTCGATAGAGATCTTGCCGCGCCAACCGCATTCTGGGTTACGGCACTCGATGACCGCCTCGCGGTACACCGGGGTGAGCCCCTGGCTCTTACGGATACCCGCCGTTTCACCGCAGTGGGGGCAAGGGATACGCGGCTTGTTTCGGAACTGAGTGGTCAAGGTCAGTTTCTCCCTGCGAGATAGAGGGCGCGCCCGCGCCCGGTGAGCCCTTGAGCGCCCTTGCGCAGCCTTCTGCGCAGCAGCCACTCGGCGGCTTCTTCGTTCGTTCTGAGGTTCTGCTGTACGCGAACCTGATCGAGTACGGCTTCGAGCTCGTCATCCAGCGGGAGCTGCAGGTCGCCGCGGCGGGACTCGTCAGCCATAAATCCAGTGCTCCTTGAGGTCCTCAAAAGGGCCTGCCATTCCTACGCCCGGCGGGGCACATTGAGTTCGAGATCGGCGATGCCCAGGGTTTCCAGGGCTTCCTTCATCACCAGCTGACGCAGCAGCACGGCTTTATCGATGCCGGTGTAATCGACCAGCGCATCGATCAGGCGCCGCTCGTACTCGTCGAGGTTGATGGCGCCGTAACGGGAGCGCACAAGTTTTGGGTCCTGGTACATGGTGGGTGTCCTTTCTGATGTACATCAGTGAGGGGCGATAGAATCGGAGCGACTCGATGGGCAGCCAGTGGCATCGGGTGGCACCGTAGACGACAAAGGAGTAGGGGAATGAAGCAGGTGAGTGTCATTGGGGACGCGATCAAACGCGCCCACGGACTGTGGGACTTCATTGACTCTGGCGGTGAGGCCGCTAAGCGGCTTTCCGACCTTCAAAGGGCGTTGGTAGAAGCCCAGATACGCGAGACGGCGTTGATTGAGGAGAACGCTGCGCTGAAGCAGACGGTTGCCGGCTATGAACAGTTTGAGATTGAAAAGCAGCACTACGAAGCGGAGCAATTGCCCAGCTCGGCTTGGGTGATGCGGCTCCGCGTCGGGGTGCATGTCGATACGCATCTTGCGCAGCAGGGCATGCAGTTTTGTACACAGTGCTTCTTCAAGCGTCAGCTTTCGATACTCCAGCCGCTCGATAAGCGCTCGACGTCCTGCCGGTTTCTTAAATGTCATGTGTGTAGCTCCGAAGTGATGATCGATCCGCCCCCGCGGGGCTGCGTGGATGTCTGTTGATCAGCTGGCGGCGAGGGTGTCGTCTTCGTACTGCTGGATGCCGCGAAGCATCAGCATTCGCGCCGTGGCGGAGAGCGAGCGCATCTCGGTTTGGGCGATATGCTCCACCTTCTCGCGCTCCGCCTCGGTCAGCTGCGTCATCACCGGTTTGTTGCAACCGTTCGGTGCACGAGCCGGCACTGTCCGCATGGTTTCAACGGGGCTCATGGGGTAGGCTTCCTTAAGGTTGTCTAAGACTGTAACGACAGGATGAAACCGAACGGTTTCCTTGTCAAGTGGAGTATGAGACTGAATGGTATCTTTTGGCGAGAGGCTGCGTAAGGAAAGGGACCGATTGGGCATGACTCAAGCCCAGTTCGGTGACCTGGCTGGCGTGACCAAAAAGACGCAGATGCTTTACGAGAGTGATCAGCGCAGCCCAAAGGCCGACTATCTCGCTGCTCTGAGTGGTGGCGGTGTTGATGTCCATTATGTGCTGACAGGAAACCGTACGGTGACAGAACCGAACGGTGCTCCGGAAGCTTCTCGGGTTGCTGACGGGGCGCATGTGGTTGCCTCAAGTCAGCCGGGATCAGGCCTCGCCGAGGTAAAGCTCTACGATGTAGAAGGTGCCGCCGGCGCAGGCCGCTCGCTGGAAGAGGAGCGAATCGAGGGCATGCTCTACTTCCCCGAGGCGCAGCTGGCCGCCCTGGGCATCCAACCCGGGCAGGTGGCCGGCATCAAGGTGCGCGGAGATTCGATGGAAGGCACCCTGGCCGATGGCGACTGGGTGCTGGTCGATCTGGCCAACCGCGACATTCGGCAGGAAGGGGTGTTTCTACTGACGGTGAGCGGCGAGCGGCGCATCAAGCGCCTGCAGCGCTTGGCCGGCGGCGCGCTGTACCTGATTAGTGATAACGAGCACTACCAGCCAGAGATGATCACTCCGCAGCAGATGGGGGAGGTAGAGATATTGGGGCGGTGTGAGATAAGGATAGGCAGGGTTAGTTAGCTCAAATTAAGGTTACTTTGAGGCTATTATGGCGCAGGGTGAAAAAGTAGTTAGAAAGAAAAAACCAGCTGTGGCAAAAGCAAAAAGAAATTCGCTTTTGCGTACAGTGTTTACAGGGTGTGGGTTTGGTGAAATTAAGTCAGAAAATATCGAATTTGTCTTTAAGGGGGATGCATCTGAATTTGACTATATATTTGTTTTTAATAATTTAGTAGTGATTTGCGAAGAGACTGAGGGTGCAAAAAGAGGCAGTGATCATTTCAGAAAAAAACAAACATTCGCGACTCTTTTAAGTTCTGATTTGACCAAAGCGCTTGAGGAATATTCGAGATTAAACAAGAATTTCTCTTCCTATCTTGAAGATCAGGAGCTTGAGGTCGATGATCTTGAGGTAAGGTTTTTATATTATTCTTGTGAGAAAGAACAAGAGGCCGCTAATACTGGGCCTTATAAAATACTTAAAATAGAAACAGCTAAGTATTTTGAGGAAACGATTAAAACTATTGGTGGTTCAGCTAGGTATGAATTGCTAAAGTACCTTGATGTTAAGTTGAGTCAGTTGGGAGATCAGCGTATCAAAGGTCGGCCTGATAAGCCGGCTGAGGATACCTTTGATGCCTTCATATTGTCCGGGAAGCAAACTAATTATCCGGAAGGGTTTTATGTAGTTTCGTTTTATGCTGATCCCGAATCTCTTATTGAGAGAGCTTATGTTTTAAGAAGACATGGTTGGGAGAGTCCTGAGATATCTTATCAGCGCATGTTGAGTAATAAAAAATTAAAAGAAATGCGTATGCATCTGTCTTCGGATGAGAAAGTATACGTAAACAATTTGGTCATTACATTACCATCAGACATGGTTGTTTATGAGGCCAAAGATGGTACGAAGAAGCAAGTGGATTTTCATGACATAACAACTGTTAAGCCAGTTGTTATAAATCTCCCTAAAGAGCTTGCTTCTATAGGCATAATTGATGGTCAACATCGCATATATTCTTACCATGAGGGTGTTGATCAGAGTGAGTCAAAAATAAGAAAAATTCGGAAGCGCCAAAATTTATTGGTTACTGGTATCGTTTTTCCTGATAATTACACCGATAAAGAGCGGGTGAGATTTGAAGCCGAGCTTTTTCTTAAGATTAATAATACACAAACAGCGGTTTCATCAGGATTGAGGCAAGAAATTGAAACCTTAGTCAATCCGCTGTCAGGCCTTGCTATTGCAAAAGCCGTTGCGGATCAGCTGTCAAAACATAGTGCAATAAAAGGAGTTCTTAAAACATCCGTATTTGACAGAAGCTCTCGTATCCCAACAGCTTCAATTGTTAGGTATATTCTTAAGCCATTGGTTGATCCAGAGTCAAAGGGGTCAAATGAACTTTTCAAGCTCTGGGCATGCAAAAACCCAGTGCCCTTGACTGACAGCTTTCGAGATGAATACGTGAAATTTTGCAAGCAAATTATAAACGAAATGCTGGTGGGGGTTAAACAAAATCTTACTTCTGAGCAGTGGGCGCCCAAAAATCCGAAAAATAAAGGCGTGCTTTCACCAACTTTCATTAACGGTCTGCTGGTTTGCTTAAGAGAGCTTATTTCCAATGACAAGATTTACTATGATGATGGTGGGGGGTTGATTTCGCCTGACTATCAAAAGGCTTTTTCTAACATTGCTTCTTTTAGGCTGCGGGCATATACTTCTAGTCGCTGGGCAGAGCTTGGCCGTGAACTTTATAGCGCCTACTTTAAATGATCGGGATGTTGAAATGAGCATTGTTTGCAATAGTAGTGTTTCTGCTATCAATAATATTCATAATGGTGGCCTTTGCTCAATTTTTGAAGGCGACTGCATAGAGCTCCTTGCCAACATCCCTGACGCATCTGTTGATATGGCTTTTTCTTCACCTCCTTACTGCATGGGTAAGGCGTACGAATCTACGAAGGAATTGTCAGATTTTATCGCTGCCCATGAAATGCTCTTTCAGCACATTGTGCGTATCCTGAAGCCAGGGGGAAGCTTGTGTTGGCAAGTTGGTATGCATGTAAAAGATGGGGTCAGCACGCCTCTAGATGCTTTGGTTTATGCTGAATCTTTAAAACATGCAGAGCTTAAGTTAAGAAACAGAATTATTTGGACGTTTGGACATGGTTTGCACTGTTCCAACCGTTTTAGTGGGCGTCACGAGACAGTAATGTGGTTTACAAAAGGCGATGCTTACTCTTTTAATCTTGATGCTGTAAGAGTAGCTCAGAAATATCCTGGTAAAACTTCATCGCGAGGGGTGAATAAAGGTCGGCCAAGCGGTAATCCATTAGGCAAAAATCCGGGCGATGTCTGGAATATCCCAAATGTAAAGCAAAATCATGTCGAGAAAACTGCTCATCCTTGCCAGTTCCCCGTTGCGTTGCCGCAAATCTTTATTCGGGCGCTTGTGCCTGAAAGTGGATTAGTGTTGGATCCATTCTCTGGGAGTGGAACAACAGCGGTGGCAAGCTTGGTAGAAGGTCGGCGATTTATTGGCTCTGAGATCAACAAAGAGTATAACCAGATCGCTAGTTGCCGAATTAGTGATGCTCTTGAAGGAGTGGCAAAGGTACGCCCTTGGAATAAAGAGGTTGCTGTACCCGATGCTAAATCAAAAGTAGCAAGGGTGCCTGAGGGATACGAGCATCGAGAAAGGGTGATGGATACCTTAGTTCAAAGTTTGATTCCGACCTTCCAAGCGTAACTATGTGCGGCCGCTTTGCTTCCTACAACGCCTACCCCAAGCTAGCTCGCCGGCTGGGTGTCGTGGTGGCCGAGGAAGGGCCGCCACCCCGCTACAACATTCCACCGGGCACCTGGATAACCGGGTTTCGGCAGGTGGCGCATGATGCCCCACCCGAGCAGCTCGAGCTATGGTGGGGCTATCGGCCGAAGTGGGCGAAGGGCAAGGCCGCGCAGCCAATCAATGCCCGAGTCGAGACGGTGGCCACCAGCGGCTACTTCAAGCACGCCTTCGCACGTGCACGTTGCATCGTACCTGCCGATGGCTGGTTCGAGTGGTTGGCCACCGATAACGGCAACCAGCCGCACTACTTGACCAGGATCGACCGCGAGGCGATCGCTTTTGCTGGCATCTACGCTGAGCGGGAGGATGGCAGCCTAGGCTGTGCGATTCTCACCGAGCCCGCCCGAGGCACTGCCGCCGAGGTGCACGACCGCATGCCGCTGATTCTCGACGACGCCAGCCTTGAACCATGGCTTGATCCGGACCTGACGGATCGGGAGACGATCCGACACGTGGTGCGTCACCTGGATGCGTCGCTGTACGAGCACTGGCCGGTTAGCCGGGCTGTGAACTCAGCCAACAGTGAAAGCTTTGAGTTGATTGAAAAATTGCCAGTTTGAAGCGGTCACTGTGTGGGAATAAGCTCAATCCCGAGCATAAGTCGAGTTAACATGCCGCCACTTACACCGAAAAGTAACGATAGGCCTACTCCGGTAAGATATATGTCATAAGTTGTTAAGGGGGAGCTCCTCTCTTTTTTTGTAATCATTGAGTCAGAGAGTCCTTTGAGTACTAGCCATCCGGCCAATATTACATAGGCTCCGGATGCTGAGGATAAAAAGTAAATGGTTCTTTCAACCAAGCCTAGATAGACGACAGGCCTTCTATCAACGTTTCCTTCCGAATCGGCCTTGAGGCTTCCGTATTGCCTGTCTAGGTATAGGTATAAAAGATGTATGATGATGCCGCCCGCAACTACGGACCAAGCAAACCCCATTATAAATGGCCACATCTTGTAACCTCATTTTTATATCTTAGCGCCAAAGCGTGGCTTATATTCCAACTGTAGGCAATTCCATCCACTCTGTCGTCCATCTGTTACTGCGGTTTGCGCAGCGCAAATGCCAGGCTGCACCTGGGCTAGGCATACCTAACTTAACAGTATCACGCCCCATGCGCTGATTGAGCGCGTCCATGGCTGACATCAGCTTTGCACTGCGCTGCCGCTCCGCGTCGCTTTGTGGCGTATCGAGCAACGAGAGCTGTTGTCGATCGGCGTCGATCAGGTCGAGCAGCATCACGCCGCCTTTCTGGTACAGGTAGCCTTTGCGGTAGATCCGCTGCAGGGCCTGGCCGGCGGTGTGCAGTATCTCGCGGCTATCGGCCGTGGGGCGGGGTAGTTCGAGCAGCAGGCTCGGCGAGTACTGGTGCAGGTCCTGCCGGAACGGATTGGTCTTCAGGAACACCAACACGGCCTTGGCCAAGCCGTTCTGCCGGCGGAGCTTTTCGGCGCCGCGTTGACCGTGCTGCCGGATCGCTTCGCGGATCTCGTTGATGTCGTCGGTGAGCTTGCCGAAGCTGCGGCTGGTCATGATGCGCTGGCGGGCTTCGTCGAAGTCATTCATTTCGATGCAGGGCACGCCGCGCAGCTCCAGGGCGGTGCGCTCCAGAGTGACCGAGAAGCGACGGCGGATCTCCTTGGGGTTGACGTGGGCGAGGTCCCAGGCGCTCTTGATACCCATCAGGGCCAGGCGCTCGACGAGCCGGCGGCCAACGCCCCAGACGTCGCCCAGCTCGATTTTCTTCAGCAGTACCTGCGTATCCCTGCTGTCTCGCTGTAGTACGCATACGCCCTGGTAAGCCGATATCTTCTTGGCCGCACGGTTCGCCAGCTTGGCGAGGGTTCGCGTGGGCGCGACACCCACGCAGACCGGTATGCCGGTGAATTGACGCACCTTCTGATGCAACTGCCGGGCATGCTCGAGCAGCTGCTCATGGGCGAAGCCATCGAATCTCACGAACATCTCGTCGATGGAGTAGGGCTCAACGGCGGGGGCGAACTCCTCGAGCACGGATTGCACTCGTTGGCTCATGTCGCCGTATAGCTCGTAATTGCTGGAGAGGAGATGGATGCGCCCCTGCCGGACCAGGTGTTGCAGCTCAAACGCTGGCGTGCCCATGGTGATGCCAAGCGCCTTCAGCTCGTTGGAGAGCGCTATCACGCAGCCGTCGTTGTTCGACATCACACCCACCGGGAGGCCACGCAGCCGCGGTTGAAACACGCGCTCGCAGCTGACGTAGAACGAGTTGCAGTCGACCAGACCGATCATGCTCATACCGGGTACTCGTGAATGACCGAGCGCACCACGCCCCAGACCTGGCACTCGATATCAACGAGCGGGATGGGGGCGTAGCGGGGGTTACCTGAGCAAAGGAACGGCACGTTGCCCTTCAGCTCGTAGCGCTTGATGGTGATTTCGCCGTCAACCATTGCGACCAGGATGTGGCCGGGGCGGGGCTCGAGTGAGCGATCGACCAACAGCAGGTCGCCTTCGTAGATGCCCAGACGCTCCATACTGTCGCCGGTCACACTCATGAAGAACGTCGCCGAGGGGCGTTTGACCAGCCGTTCATTGAGGTCGAGCGTGCGGCCTTCGTAGTCCTGCGCGGGGCTGGGGAAGCCCGAGAGCCCGGCGCGGCCGAGGGCCAGGGGGTAGGGAAGCGCAAGCGATGGCGGCTCGGGATGAGCCGCGATGAGGTTTGCCAGTGTCATGGTGAGTCCCTTTGTACTGCTGTCGTTTTATACAGTATTCTCGACATCGTCGGTTTCAGGCAACAGGCAAACGCTAATGGAAATTAGCGGCTCGACGGTCAGCAGAGAAAAAAGTGAGGCGAGGCAGGGGCATGCGCGTGAACTATCTGGGTCCGCTGCGGGAGGGCATTCATCCGGCTATGGACGGGCTCAACCTGAAGCAGTTCAAGGCTGGCTGCTACTTGGTCGAGGTGAGCTCGGAGGCGGGGGTGGATGGCCCGATCATCGAGGGCGATGTGCTGGTGGTGGATGAGTCCCGGCCGGTAGGCCATGCCGACCTGGTAGTGGCGGAGCTGGATGGGGAGCAGCGGCTGTACCAAACGCATCGAATTGGCGGTGCCTACCGGCTGCTGCCAACGGCAGGGCCACGGCATTCGGTAATCGCGCGAATATCGGACCTGCGCGGTGTGGTGGTCAGCCAGGCGCGTCGGTATGCAGTGTGAATGGTGAATGGCTTACACATCGTTGCGCAATGGCTCCTTTTCACGGAGATCGTGCGGTTGATAGGTTAAACCAGACGCTTCGATTGTGACCGGTTTGCCACGGTCGCCAGGGATGAACAGAGGCGCACCTGCGAAGCCCCGGCCAGGGATGGTCGGGGCTTCGCTTATTCCTGCTCCTGCTCCTGCTCCTGATCGTGCTCGGCGCCGAGTACTTCGCACCTTGCCCGGGTGCCGTAGCCGTTGTCGTCGAGGGTGTGTTCCACCTCGGTGACGAGCCAGGGCGTGGCGTCAATCTCGGGCTTGAAGCCGCTGACCTGTAGCGGCGATTCCGGCAGAACATCGGCGCGGCCGTGGGCGAGTGTCAGCTCGAACTCGGCCAGCCCGCGCTGAATGCGGCGCCACTCGGCACGCGCGGCATCTAGGGCGTCGGCCTCGCTGGCGTATGTGGGGCGGAGCTGCTTGGCGTTCTCGCCGTCTCCGGAGAGAACGGTGCGCCGCTGGGCACCGCTAGTGTCGTTCCAGTAGGCCTTCACACCGCTGTAGGCATCGCGCTCGGTAACGCTGTAGCGATGCTGATCGCCATCGCGCCGGGTCAGGGTGATGGTGGGCATGGCCTGGCCGCTGGCGGTGAGTGCCTCGCCGGCCAGGGTGAAGAGCAGGCGGCCGGCCTTTACTGCGGCAATGGCGTCATAGCGCTGGCCGAGTCGGGTCAGAAAATTGAGGTCCGACTCCTCGGTCTGGTCGATATGGCCGACGCGAATGCCGCCCAGGGTGTGGCCGATGACTGGCTCAAGCTCGTGTCGGCGGGCGATGGTCTCGACGATCTCACTCAGGGCGAGGTTGTGCCAGCCATAGGTGCGTTTACCGGGTAGCTTGCCGCGCATATCGGCGGAGCGCGCGCGGATGATGAGCTGATCCGGCGTGCCGGTGTGCTGGATCTCGTCGACGATAAAGGTGCCTTTCTCGACGAGGCCTTCGTGCTGCCAGCCGAAGGCGAGGGTGAGCTCGGCGCCGCGGCGGGGCAAGGCCAGGGCGCCGTCGTGGTCGGCCAGGGTGATGTCGAGCTGGTCGGCCTCAAGGCCGCGCTGTTCGCGCAGGGTGAGGCTGACCAGGCGACCGTTGAGGCGTGGCGTGATGTCGGTACCGGCCAGGGTGAGGCGGTAGCTGGGCCGGCGATAGCGGTAGGGCGTGGCATTGGCGTTCATGGCGGGCTCACACGTAGGCGCCGGCCAGGCGGGCGATGGTGTAGGTGGTCAGGCTGCCTAGCAGGTCGGTGCGGGTGTCATCGACGTGCTCGAGCGTGAGTGTGAACTCGATTTTCTGGGGCATGCCGTCGCGGAAGAAGTGGCTGGTGGTTTCCTCGACCTGCGTCACTACCCACAGGCCGTACTGCCGGCCGGTGCCTTCCACCAGTGGCCAGGCCTGTCCCTGGTCGGCCATATCGCGGATCTCATCCAGGTCGAGGCGGCCGCCGGTGAATTCCGGTAGCAGCGTGCCGGAGAGAGTAATGATGTCGGTACCGGGACCGACGAACTGATACGCCGGCCGATCGCCAACGCGGGACTGGTTGGCGTGGCGCCATTGGGTGATCCGCTTGAGCTCCTGATAGGGCACGGTGCGGGTCTGAAAAACGAACATTCCTAAAGCCATCAACATATGGGGATCCTATGGCAGAGAAAAATGCGAAATCTGCAACGCGGCCTGATTCACAAGCGAAGCATTTTCTATGGGTATATTTGGGCTCGGTTCTGGTCGCGGGCTCCATCACCATCTTGTTAGGTGAGATGGTCGGTTGGGCGACGATTTTCAATTCACTTCGTGAAGCTCAAGTCACCGGACTCCTTGCCTTTTCTGGCTTAGCTGTTGGCATAGGTATTCAATCTGCAGGCAGCCGAAGATACATCGCTGTTGCTTATGCTTTCGGTTTCCTCATGGCGCTTGGACATCTCATGGCAACGATGGCACCGAAGCAGGAAATTGAATCGAATTTGGTTCTTGTATACATCTGCCCCGTCTTATTCATTACCGGCATTGTGACGATGTTTTCCAGCAGTGTTTTAGCTTTTCGAGCCCACATCGATGAGGGAGAAGGGGTAGCTATTCCGTATCCCACAAGGAAGATCGATGACGAGCCTTAGCCTGATCGGACTGTTGTGCCAGGGCGCGTTGAACCTCGGCAGCGACGTACCTGGCCAGCGTCTTTTCATCCATGCCCGGTGATCCGTAAACGTTGATCGTCATTTCTCCGCTACCCATCTGGGCCGGCGCCTGGGCACTGAGAGCCGGGCGTCGGTCGATGGGGATATCCGCCACGGCGGGCAGGCCGGCGGTACCGATGGCGATGCCGGCGCCGGCGGTGGCCACGCGGCGGGCGATGTCGCGCACACGCTTGGCAGGCTCGTCGCGCTGACGGTCTAGCCCGACGTTGAAGCCGTCCACCGTGAAGCCGCCGTACTCGGCAAACACGCGGCTGGGGGAGTTGATGCCCAGGGCGTCGCGGAACCAGCCGGTAACGCCATCGGTAAGGCTGCCGACCTTGTCCTTGAGCGCCTGCCACTTGGCATCGATGCCGGCCATCAGGCCGTCGATCATGGCGTTGCCCAGGGTGGAGAAGCGCTCCGGGATCTCCACGCCCATGCTCTGCAGGCCAGCGGTAATGCCGCGCCAGAGAATACCCATGGGCGACCAGTCGAGTAGCAGCCGTGAGACGCCAGCGATACCTCCCGCGCCGGCTTCCTGGATGGCCTGCCAGGCGTTGCCGAACAGCTCCGTGACGCCGTTCCACAGGTTGCGGAAGAAGCCGCTGATCGGTTCCCAGTATTTGATGATGAGGAACACGGCGGCGGCGATCGTCGCGACGGCCAGGCCGATGGGGTTGGCGGCGAGGAATACGGCCATGCCCGTCACCGCGGCGAGCACGGCGGGGATGGCAACGCCGGCGAGCCGCACCAGGGTGCCGATCAGCCCACCGCCGTTGATGGCGAGCAGGGCGAAGCCGTAGCGCAGCATGACCAGCGGCCCGAGGATCGAGGCCAGTGAGAGGGTGATGGCGCCGCCGATGGTGACCAGGGCAATGAGCCCGACGGCGAGTTTGGCGATGGTACCTGCCAGCTCCGGATTCGCTTTGATCCAGTCGCCCACGCCGCGCAGGATTCGCGTCACGGTTTGCACGAGCTCGCGCAGCGGGCCGTTGTTGGTATCCGTGACGCTGATGCCCACTTCTTCCCACGCCGAGCGCATGTTCTTCAGGTCGCCGCCGATATTGTCGGCCATTACCCGGGCCATCTCGGCATTCTCGCCGTAACTTTCGCCCAGGGCTCGGATGAGCTCATCGAGCTGGCCCGCGCTCATGGCTTCCACGAGCTCGGTCATTCCGCTACCCGCCTCGGCACCGAAGATGTCCTGCAGGATGGCCTTTCTCTCGACGTTGCCCAGGTCGGCCGTTGCCCGGTTGATGTCGCGCAGGATCTCCGGCATCTCCCGCAGGTTGCCGTTGGCATCAGCGACTTTGAGGCCGATTTGCTCGATGGCGTCGGCGCCGGCGCCACGGGCATTGGTCAGACGGTTCATCATCGCCCGCATGGTGGTGCCGGCCTGGCTGGCCTGGATGCCGATGTTGCCGAGCAAGCCGGCCATCGCCGCGGCTTGCTCCATCGTGAGATCAAGCCCTTCGGCGCCGCCCAGGTACTTGATGGTGTCGCCGAGCATCTCGAGGTTGACGTTGGCGCGGCTGGCGGTGCCCGAGAGAATGTCGGCGACCCGGGCCATGGCGCCCTCGGCTTCCATGTCTACTTTGAAAGTGCCGGCGATGTTCGAAGCGATGTCGGCGGCGCGGCCGAGCTCGGTGTTGTTGGCCAGGGCGAGATCCAACACGTCGCGCATGGAGGCCTGGATGGCCTCCGCCGACATACCGGCGCGCAGCAGGAATTCCTGCCCGGAGCCGACTTCCGTCGCGCTGAAGGCGGTGCTACCGCCGAGCTCTCGGGACTGCGCGCGCAGGGCCTGGTAACGCTCGTCGTCCGCCGAGAAGCGGCCTACCGCCTGGAGCGTGCTCATCTGCTCGGCCCAGGAGACACCGGGGGCAAGCAGGCGAGAGGCGGCGTAGCCTTTGGCCAGGCCGCTGCCCACGCCAGCGGCACCGACGCCGGCCATGCGATTCACGCGGCCCATGGATTGGCTGTAGGCCTGGCTTGCCTGGGCGGCGCGACGCTGCTGCTCAGCCACACGGCGCAGGTGGCTCTGGTGCTGCTCGAGCTGTTGGTTGGCGTTGCGTACTCGCTGGGCCAGCTCGCGCTGCTGGTTGCCCAGGGAGCCGGTAACGCCGCTGACGTCGCGCATGCTGCCGCGCAGTCGCTGTAGTTCGCGCTGCTCACCTTCGTACTGCTGCTTGAGTTCGCGTGCCTTGCGGATCGCCGCGTCGCGCTGGCGTGTCAGCTGGCGAGTGGGGCCGTCGGCTTGTCGAATCTGCTGGGTGAGTTCACGCACCTGGCGCTGCTGCGACTGCAGGGCGGTGGCGGTCTGCTCGCTGGATCGTTTGAGGGCGGTGAAGCCGCGCATGTCGCGCTGGGCGCGCTCCAGGGTACGCAGCTCGTCGCGGCTGGCTCGCAGTGCGCGAGCGGTCTGGTCGCTGCCCTGGGTGATCTTGCGTAGCGGGCCGGTGGCCTGGTCGATCGCCCCCAGGAGAACCTGCATTCTGAGCGGCTTGGCCACCGGTGGCTCCTTCAGTCAGCGTCGCGCTGGGTGCGGCGACGGGCGCGCTCGCGCCATTGCATGAGTTCGGCGAGGGAGAAGCCGGCACAGTCGGCCGGCGTCCAGTGGAAGGTAACGGCGAGATCCGCCATGGCTTCTTCGACGTGCTCCGGTAGGCTCAGGCGCTCTCGCCCTTGGCCCGCTTCGTCAGCAAAAAACCGGCGATGGCGCCCCCGATCTGCACCAGATCGGCGGGATCGAGGTTGCGCATCTCGGGTTCGGTCAGCGCCGGGCTCGAGAGGCGCGGCGTGAGCTTGACCAGGGCGTCGACCTGCATCTGCAGCACGTCGGAGAGGGCCAGGCCGCGCAGCTCGCCGGCGTTGGGTTTGCGCAGGAAGAGCTTCTCGATCTTCTGCTCGCCGCGCTGGATGGGGGTGTCGAGTACGATCTCTTCGGTGGTGGCGTTCTTGGGCATGCTTGGTGTTCCTATGTCGAGGTAGAAAGGAGAGGGGGGTTACAGGCCCAGCGCGCGGCGGCGCTCGGCGTAGCGATCCTGGCCGTTGACCTTGAACACCAGGCCGGGCACGTCGATCTCGATGACGGTGGCGCCGTCGATCACGAGCTTGTAGTAGCTGCAGGTGGTGGTGACCTGGTGGGCGGTGTTCTCGCCGGCCTTGGCTTCACCCATGGCGATGCGCTGGTGGCGGCCGCGCACGACGACAGTGACGGCGGAGGTCTGGCCGACGTCGTCGCGCTCATAGAAGCCTTCAAAGCGCAGCAGGTCGGCATCCAGGCGGTTGGTGCCGAAGTTGTCGAAGATGGCCGGGACCAGGCCGCCGACGGTCCATTCGAAGGTGAGCTTCTCGCCGCCCAGGTCGATATCGACCGGGGCGTCCATACCGCCACCGCGCCACTCTTCCATCTTGCGGGCGAGCTCGGGCAGGGTGAGGGTGTCGACCAGGCCCTGCCAGTTATCGCCATTGCCAAACAGGTTCAGGTCCTTGAGTTTCTTGGGCAGTGCCATCGATCAGGCTCCTTGTGGTTCTCGGTGCCGACCGTCAGGCGGCGATGCGCGCGGCGAAATCCACCAGGTACTGATCGGTGATTCGCTGCTGGAACATGAGGTTTTCCAAGGGCGGCACGGGCGTGTAGTCGTAGTCGATGTACAACTTGCCGTCCTTGAGGGTGGTTTCGGAGTTGGCCTGTTCGTTGAACCAGGCGTTGCCGTCGATGATGTAGCCCAGCGCCTTCCACTCTCGAAACTTGGCATTGATGCCCTCGATGATGTCCCGCGCGAGGGAGGGGTGCATGGGCTTGTCGACGGCCCAGAGGTGAGCCTCGGCCATGGTGTCCGCCACGACTTGCGCGGTCCTGGTGTAGTTCTCGAACGGGAACAGGCCGTCGGTATCGCAGGTGCGTGAGCCCCAGAAGCGGTAGCCGCCCTGGTTGATCAGCGTGGTGATGTCCGCCGCGTTGAGCACGCCGGCGTCGGTGGCCGGATCCTGAAGATCCCAGAACACGTCGCGGGAGATACCGGTGACGCCTTGCACGGGGACGTTCGAGAGCGTCTTGTGCCAGCCGACGGTTTGGTCCAGGTAGGCGCGCAGGCCGAGTGCCCGAGCCACGGCAGAGAGGGTGACGGTTTCGCCGGCGTCGGTATCGAAGCCGGTGAACTCCGGCCACAGCACCATGACTTCGCGCTGGCCGAAGTTCTCGCGATACATCATCGCCTCTTCAACAGTTTCGCAGCCGTGTGCCGATACATAGGCGAAGGCGCGTAGCTGACGCGCGGCGGCGATCAGTTCGGCGGCCACGTCGACGTCGTCGAGCTCCGGCACGCCCAGGATCCTGGGCTTGATGCCGAAGCGCTGGTGGGCGGCAAGCAGCGCCTTGATGCCGGTCTTTTGGCCGCTGGCGGTAACGGTGCCGATGAGGTTGGCCTTGGTTTCGGCAGCATCTGCGCCTTCGGCCACGCGCACCACGACGATCAGCGGCTTGGCCTGGTCGGCAATGGCATCGAGCGAGCGCTTCAGGGTGCCGCTGGCACCGGCTTTGCCGATGGCGGCATAGACGTCGGTGACCAGCACCGGCGTATCGAGAGGGAAGGTGGCGGCATCGGCATCCTCGGCGGTGGCCACCAGGCCGATCACCGCCGTGCTGACGGTGCGGATCGGTCGGGTGCCTTCGTTGATCTCGATGACGCGCACGCCGTGGTGGTAATCGGCCATTCGGGGCTCCTGCGTGGGCTGAGAGGGTCAGCGGGTGTACGCAGGTATCGTGCGGGGGCGGGCGCGGTAGGCGAAGCGGCGGCGGGTGTGGGTGCGGATGGCTACACCGCTAATGGCCTTAGATGATGAGAGGCTCTAGAATGCGCGCTTCGATTAGAAAAACGATATAGCCGTACCAGGGAATACTAATGCTTTTCAATTCCTACGAGTTCATTCTGGCGTTCCTGCCAGTGACGTTCTTCGTTTATTTCTGGCTGAACGGGGCCAAGCTGGTGATCGCCGCGAAGGCCTGGCTGGTTCTGTGCAGCTTGTTCTTCTACAGCTGGTGGAACGTTGCCTACCTGCCGTTGATCCTGACCTCAATGCTGGTCAACTATGCCATCGGCACGTCGCTTGGGAAGGGCGAGAGCAGCGGCAAGGCTGCCTTGGCAAGCATGGCAGGGGCCAGTATAGCCGGCGGTAGGGTGATCTCCCGCAAGGCTGTGCTGACTGCTGGGGTCGTCTTCAATCTGGGGTTGCTGGGCTATTTCAAATACGCCGACTTTTTCGTCGCCAACATGAATGTACTGGGCGCTGACTTCGCGCTGCCCAACGTCGTTCTACCGTTGGCAATCTCGTTCTTCACCTTCCAGCAGATCGCCTATCTGGTCGATAGCTACCGGGAAGAGACACGAGAGTACGACTTCCTGAACTACGCCTTGTTCGTGACCTTCTTCCCGCAGCTGATCGCGGGGCCGATCGTGCACCACAAGGAGATGATGCCGCAGTTTGCATCACGCTGGAATCTGGTTAAGCGCTACCGGAACATTGCGCTCGGCCTCTTCATCTTCTCGATGGGATTGTTCAAGAAAGTTGTCATTGCCGACAACTTCGCTCAGTGGGCTACGCCCGGCTTCGATGTCGCGCCAACACTCAACTTCTTCGAGGCCTGGGCCACCAGTCTGAGCTACACCTTCCAGCTCTACTTCGACTTCAGCGGCTACACCGATATGGCCATCGGCGCTGCGCTGCTATTCAACATCAAGCTTCCGATCAACTTCAACTCCCCCTATAAGGCGCTGGACATACAGGACTTCTGGCGGCGCTGGCACATCACCCTAAGCCGCTTCCTTCGCGACTACCTCTATATCCCGCTGGGTGGTAACCGTAATGGACCCACTAGCACCTACTTGAATCTGTTCGCCACTTTCCTACTGGGTGGCCTATGGCATGGTGCCAGTTGGATGTTCGTGATCTGGGGCGCTCTCCATGGCCTGGCCCTGGTTATGCATCGCTTCTGGCGGCAGTTGGGCTTCGTTATGCCGGCGGTATTGGCTTGGATAGTCACTTTCAATTTCATCAACTTCACTTGGATCTTCTTTCGAGCGAAGGAATTGGATGATGCAATGAAAGTGATCAAAGGCATGCTGGGAGCGGAGGGGGTAGTGATTCCTAGCCGGCTCAGCAGCACCTTTCGAATGTTGGAGAAATTAGGCGTTGAGTTCGGGAGTTTGCTCTCTAATGGTTTTATTAACCATTTGACATTGGTGTTTATAGCTGCTGGTTTTTTTGTAACTCTAGTTTTGAAAAACTCATGGCAGTCTCGCCTAGGAATGCCTGGATTGGTAATGGCTTCCATTATGTTTGCAATTTCTTTTTCCATGCTGGGAGGCGAAAGTGAGTTCTTGTATTTCAACTTCTAACGTTGATGTTTCGCATAAGGTGGCGATACGTGTTGGGCTTTCTGTGGTTCTGCTGTGTTTGTTATTTATAGCCTTGATTAATATTATTATTGATCCAGAGGGAGTTTATCTTAGAGATTATTTGGGTAAGAAACATAGCGAAAGCCAAGCTGCTCAATTGCTATCGTCTGAATTTGGATTGCCATATACTGGTGCCGAGAGGCCGTTTAAGTACGCACTTGCTCGTGTGTCCAAAGCCGATTGTTATGTAATAGGATCAAGCAGAGCTTTTCAGATATCGCTTCGCAAAGAAGGTTGGTTGCCTGAAGAGTGCGCCACGCTTGCTAATTTGGGCGTTTCTGGCGGCTCGATGGAGGATATGCTTATATTGTCTGATGGCCTTCGGCGAAAAAGGTTCTCAGGGGTTTTTTTGGTCTTGGATCCTTGGGATTTAAATTCTGGTTTACCCTCAAGATGGGTGGGGTATGAAAGGCAGTTCGATAGAATCGCAGAGAGTTTAGGAGTCAGTTTCCCTCAGAGATCCACTAATATATTTGATCGCGTGAGAAATGTAATAAATTTTTCTTATTTTATGGCCTCTTATGAGAAGGTGGCCGAGCTGGGTCTAGGAGCTTTACCAAATTTTGAATATGTGCCTTTGTCCGAAGTGGCAAGATTTGATACGGATGTAGGGTTGTCCAGTGCTGTTACGTTGACAGATGGCAGCCACGTTTATGCAGCTACCTTCATAGAAAATTCCAAGGAACCTGACTTATCGCGTCTGAATTATATGGAAGACCGTGTGGCGCATGATACGTTAGGAGTCGAAGTTCTGGAGGGGCTGTTGGATTTTTATAATAATATTGATGTTAAGGTAACTTTGTTATTGTCGCCTTATCATCATCGGGTTTTTAATGACTCTAATTCGGCATACAGGGAGGCTATAACAAATATAGAGAAATTGATTAGAGAAATCGCAGAAGATAAGGACGTAAAAGTACGGGGGTCTTATGACCCCCGTGTTGTTGGCTGTAATGAAACTGAGTTTTTTGACGCTTTCCATCCAACGATCAATTGTATGAGTCGTATTGATTTGAATTAATAAAATCACCAAGCGATGTTTTCTAGTTGTGTTCGTTTGTCGGCCTCGTCAAGTGCCGACTCGCCAAGGATAGAATCAATGCTATCCTTCCGTTCCCAACTGCGCTGGTAGATCGATTCGATATGGTCCAGGGCTGCCAAGGCGAGTTTGTCCATTTCGACTGCGGTCAACTCGTGGTTGATGTTGCTCAGCCCGCGGAAGGTGAAGACGGCATCCGTATGGCCAGCTGCAATCAGACGCTGGGCTTTGGCAGATAGCCCCAAGAGGTTGATCTGATCTTGGGGACGTGTCTGGATGACGTCAGGCTCGCCAATGATTGTGTACTCTAGACCGGCGGCGAAGGTAGCGTCGCGGGCTTGGTCAATCTCTCGCCGCTTGCGATCGGCCAGAGCATCTAGTTCAGGCGGTGGGATCGGTACCCATGCTGGACGACCGTTATTGCCAGCGCCACGCTGCATCCCGGCAGGGGGATGGCCATTCATATATTTTGTTACTTCGTCATCAGAAACTTGAATCGCATCACATGGCCATGCTCCCTTACTTTCAAACTCCCCTTTCAATGAAGAAGGGTAAAAAATATTTCTTTCAGCGCTGTAAAACATAATTTTATCCTCAGTGGCCAATAGCGAAGTAATGCATTCTTTCTCCAGCAATGGTCCCGTTCATCCTTTGCGCATAGGATCTGAAATTTGTCGTTGTATATTCTTCACGTTGCGCTATGATGATCGCAAAATTTGCAATGTCATCATCGGCGCAGAACACACGAAAGCACTTCGTTGGAAACTCGATGTTGAAACTGGTCAGGGCGCCCGAAGGACCGCCAGATACCCCTACTCCCCATTGAAAAATAAGCCCTCCCAGCCAAGACGGAAAAACCATATACCCGTTTTGCCCGATATTGTAAGAGCATCCCCAACGCAGTTTCCTTGGAGTGACTGCTGTATTGTCATTTGCGCCCTCATTGACTTGTGATTGAGTAGCCACGTTAAGCATCCCAACGACAGTCTCAGTCGCTTGCTTAACCCACTGCGTTGCCCAGCCTTTGAGCTTCTTCGGTGTGATGAACTTACCGTCATCTTCGCCGGTATAGACCGTTGCATGGTCGGCGACACGATCATCCAGTGCCGCTTTTACACCTTCCGGATGCACGCTCCGATCGGTACGTGTGCCTTGCCGGGTTTCATCAGATGTGGCGAGCCGCGTCATGCCCTGCTGCGTAGTAGTGGCTGTTGGATGATCGCGGCTGGCGATGTGGGCTTCGATCACGTCGTCGACGTATTTGCGAGTGGCCAGTACCACGCTGGGATCGATTCTGAGCTGGACGTTGGCCGTATTGCTGACGATGAGGTGCATGCGCACCACCTGGTTGCGCCCGGAGCCTTGGGCGAGCAGGGGCTTGTAGCTGGGTGGACAGTTAGCCACCGCGACGAAATCTCCATCCTCGTCTTCCATGGCGAGTTCGCGGATCCACCAGCCGCCTATGTTGGGTGGCAGCACGACCTCGGCGATCAGGATCGCCGGGTTGGCCGGGTCGACGAAGAGCTGGTTGATAGCGGCGCGGTACACCTGGTTGATCAGCTTGGTCTGGCTGGGCTGCGGTACCGGATCGGTGCCGTTGGCGTCGCCCAGCAGCATATGGGTGAGCTTCCAGGGCTGGCTGAGGGCATTGGCATTGGCCTGCTTGGCCTCGCCGACGTCGGTGAGGAAGCCGCCGAAGGTGGAGTTCTGGTCAATCATGCAGGTGGATATCCATCGTGTCGTGGAAGGTGGTGGCCAGGGCCTGTCGCGTGTGGCAGGTCACGTCGATGTCGGGGGACTCCCAGGGCAGCACGTCGAGTTCGTCGCCGTCGTTGATGGCAACGCCGACGTAGGCGGTCAGGGAGGTGCTCAGGGTGATGTCGAGACCGGTGATGTGGCGCGTGAGTGGCTTGGCCTCGGTGATGAGCCGTTCGAGCTCGATGAACATCTCTTCGGTGATGCCATGGTCGAGTACTCCGATGCTCAAGGAGAAAGTGCCGCGCGGGCCGGGCGGCTGGGTTTGCCACCACTCCGTGACTTCCAGCAAGTAGCCAAGCGGCTCGACGACACGGCGCAGTGCCGAGATCGTGCCCTTCTTGCGGTGGACGAAGTAGGAGCTGCGGATCACCGAACGCTTGGCGGCTTCCGACCAGGTGGGATCCCAGCGATCGACCGAGAATGCCCAGGCTAGGTAGGGCAAAAGGGCGGCCAAGCAGCGGTCCGGGTCCCAGAGGTCGCGCAGCGGTACCGGAACGTGCTCGATCTCTGCCAGCGCCTGGGCAGCCGACCGCTCCAGAAAGGTGGCATTGGGCGGCAGCAATGACGGTGCATTAGCCATTGGCGCCCCCCAGCGAGATGTCGATACCGGTGCAGTAGGCAGCCTGGGTGAGGTTGCGCAGGATGTGGCCGGCTGGCGAGATCAGTTCGACGTGCTTCACGCCTTCGACGTGTAGTGATGCCTCGATGGCGTCGGTGTAGACGCTGAAGCCCAGCTTGCGCAGAGCGGCGGCATAGTCGTTGGCCCGGCGCTGAGCCGCGGCCAGGATCAGTTCCTGCTCGGGGCCATAGCCGGCATGCAGGTGCAGAATCGCCTGGATGGCGAACTCGTCGATGTCAGCCGACTGCACCGTGACGCGATCGCCTACCGGGCGAATGTCCTCTGGCGTGAGGGCGGCTTCGACGATGTCGAGCAGGTCCTGCGGCGCTTCGCCATTGCCCTGGCGGGAAAGCACGGTGATGAGCGCTTCGCAGGGAGCAGGGGAAATGGCTCTGGCATCGGCCACGCGGCCGTCGGCGGATCTGGCGTAGAACTCATAGGCGCGGGTGGGGCCGGCGACGCTGAGCCCCTCGAAGGCTTCGGGACCGCGCAGGCGCAGGTCATCGTCCGGTTCCAAGGTGGGCGGTACCGGTGGCATGGCCGTCGGGTTACCGGGATCCACGGTCAGCCGCTTGACGTTGAAATTGGCGACCAGGTTGTCGAGATCGCCGTTGCGGGCGTGAGCGATCATCACCGCCTTGGCGGCTTCATTGACTCGTTGCCGCAAGTGGAGCTCGCGATAAGCGTTCTCCTGGCAGAGCTTGGCCAAAGGCTCGGATTCGAGCTCGAGCAGGGCGGCGATGCCCTGGCGTTCCTCGCTGGGGTAGAGCGCGACCAGGGCGGCCTTGCGCTGGGCGAGGATCTCCTCGAAGTCGAGTGGCTCGACGACGTTCGGCGCCGGCAGGCGCGAGAGGTCGATGGGGCTGCTCATGCGCTACCTCCACGGCCTTGGCGCAGGGGCACGCTGAGGTCGATGGATTCACCGGTGTCGGTGCGTTGGGCGGTCATGTCGAGAATGAGTGAGCCGGGCTGGTCGGCCGGGGCTAGCCGGGTGATCTGGCGCACGCGGATGCGAGGCTCCCATTTCATCAGAGCAACTACCGTGGCGGAGTAAGCGCGAAGCGCGGTGGCGCCGTTGAGCGGCTGGTCGATGAGCTCGGGCAGCAGTGAGCCGTAGTCGCGCCGCATCACGCGGCTGCCGATCGGCGTGGTGAGGATGTCGCGCACGGATTGCTGGATGTGTTCGATGCCTTCGAGTTGGCGGCCGGTCGCTGCGCTCATGCCCATGTCATTCCACCTTGTAGGTTCCCGACGAGCTGCCGCTCGTGACCTGCACTTCGGCGTTGGCCTGGATCTCATCGATCACGCCGTTGGCAATGGCCTGGGCTAGCCGATCTACCCAGCTGTGCTCACCATGGCGGGAGGCGCCGAGGTTCACGAGCTCGCGGGCGATACGTTCCTTGAGGCCGGCTTTGTCGAGTGCCATGGCTACTTCCCCGCAGTGACCGTGGAGGAGCCGTCGCCGTGGGGCAGGCCGGTGAGATGGCAGATGTGGTCCTGGGTGACGATGCCCTTGCCACCGTTGTGGTGGATCTTGGCGGCCTCGACGTTCACGGTGCCGCTGGCCTTCACCTGGACGTTGCCGACGCACTCGATCGTGAGCTTGTGGGCGGCGTGGTCGTATTCCAGGCGTGTGCCGTCGGGCAGCCAGCGACCGATCAAATTGCCGTCGTCGGTGGGGGCCGGGTGGTCATCGCTAAAGACGCCGGTGAGCACTACGCCGGCGGCAGGATCGCCGCCAGGCGAGAGCACCAGGACCTGCTCGCCGACCGTGGGCGGGCTCCAGTCGCGGGTGGTGCCGGCGCGAGGTGAGAGCCAGTGCAGCCAGTCGGTGACGAGTTCGCCGGAGGCGACACGCACGCGGGCACGAGCGTGATCCACCTCGTGGACGGTGCCGAGGCGGATCAGGTTGTGCAGCAGGCGCAGGAGTTCGATGGGATTCATGCCGCTATCGTGCGGCGGCAAGCTGGGCGGGCGAAGCGGTGGGCGGTGTGACTCGTCGTAGCTACACCGGGTCGAGGTGATCGATCAGCAGGTCGCGGATGCGCGTGCGATCCTGCGCGGTGAAACCGAACAGTTCGCGCTGCGGGTACTCGACGGTGGGGCCGTTACGGCTGACGCGATCGCGCAGGCCAAGCTGGTGGGTGCGCGCGATACGCGCAACGCTGCCGAAGAAGCCGAGCACGGCGGTGTCGCCCTGGGTGGTGGCCTTGAGCCACTTGGCGGTGGAGAGCTTAGCGAACATGGCGCGCCGGCGGATGGCACCTTGCCGGCCGCGCAGCCGCTGCGGCTGGCGGGGCGCGTAGGGCGTGCCGTCGGGATTGCGCTGGGCGCGGATGCGGGCGCGTTGGCTGCGGCGCAGGTCCTGGGCGATGGTGCGGGCCAGGGCGCGACGCTCTCGGGCTTCGAGTTTGGCCAGTAGCGGCGCGGCCCAGTCGGCGAGCTGCTGCAGGTCGTCAGCCATGGGGGGCGTCCCATTCAGCCGCCACGCTCCACTCCTGTTCGGTGGTTTCGCGGACAAGTAGCTGCCAGCGCGTTGCCATGCAGGCGTGGCTGGGGAAGTGGGACAGGGAATGCTCGGCCTGGATGTGGCCGGTATCACAGTCGACGCGAGCGATGACGCGCTCCGTGAGAGGAACGCGCAGGGCAAGATCCACGGCGCGGTTGGCCAGGATCTCGGCCTCGAAAGTGAGGGCCTCGCCGGGGTCGAGATCCGGCTGGTACTCGGCGAGCCACTGCAGCAGCGGCAGCATGACGGTATCGAGATCGCCGGTGAAGTCGGTCAGCACCAATTGAGCGACGAAGCGGTATTCGTGGGTGAGGTCGCGGCCGCGGCGAAACTCAATGCTGCCTTCCTCGACGAAGGTGAGCAGGCGGTCGGGATCCCGGTCGAGCCCGGGTACGGCCGTCACCAGGCGTTCGCGGAGTCGGTGCAGCTTCTTCATTGGCGCGCCTCGAGCAGCTCGACGAGTCCGTTATGCCGTGTGGTGCAGACGTGGTACTGGCTGGCCCAGCTTGCCATGGTGAGGGCGACGTCTTGCCCGGTGCCGTCAGTCAGGGGCGGGAGCGTGACGGGACAAGGGCGCAGCAAGGTCTGCTGGATCGGGTCGGCGCCCGGCGGCGGCGTCGTTGAGCAGGCGGACAGCGTCGTCGCCAAGACAAACGCGCTGGTAAATCGGCTTCTGCACTTCACGAATGATCCCTCGGTCGATGATGCGTTCGTTCGCCTCGAGCTCGGCCAGACGCACCTCGACGGCTTGGGCGATGCGCGACTCCCGGGCGAGCGCGGCATCGATGGCCTGTTGAGTGGCCCGCTCGGCGGTGAGGCGGCGGCTGTCCTCGTGCCAGCCCCGGGCCTGCCAGCCGGCGAGCAGAGCGCCGGCCAGCAGCAGGACAGCGATGGGCAGCTTGAAGCGGCTCATGCCCTGGCCCTGTCGAGCCCGAGACGGGTGCCGCGGTTGTCGATGGTGAGCAGTTGGCGACGATCACCTGACTGACGCAGACCCAGATGAATCCAGCGGTCGTATTCGTTGATGAGCTGGTCGAAGCAAAGCCCGGGCGCATCGGCGATGGCCTGACAGGTGGTCAGCACGCTTCCAAAGCGAGGCACGGTGAAGTCGGCGGCGAGTCCCAGGCGGTGGGCGCTGTTGGGTACGCCACCTACGGCACGGTTGACCCGTTCACTGCGAAAGCCCGAGGTGATGATGATCGGGTGTCCGCCCAGATGGGCGCGCACCTGCTCGAGGCATTCGGCCAGGCGCTTGAGGTTGGCCACCTCCTGGGCGTTGGGCTGGTTGCCGTCGCCGAGGCGCTGGGCGGTGCTCGAGCGGGTGAACTCGGAAAGCTGGAAGTGGGGTGTGAGCTGCATCAGGGTCTCCGGATCGGTAGAAGGTGAGCGACGTTGCCGCGTGCGCGCAGCAGCAGTGCGGCGACGATGACCAGGGCGAGGGCCAGGACGATGGCGGCCGGCTCGGGAATTGCCAGGGCCGGGAGCTTGAAGATCAGCACCACGTGGGCGCAGGCCAGCAGCCAGGCGAGGAACGAGACGCCTCGGCGGAAGCGGCTGCCTCGACGCTGGAAGGTGAGGATGCGCAGCAGGCTGACGATGGCGGCGAGAATCGCGATCTCGATGAAGACGTTCACTGTTTCCCTCCAGGACCTAGCCAGGCTTTCAGGTCGAAGTGCTTGACCGCGTCGATGATCCGGAGCCCGGCGGTAACGGAAATGGCGGCGGCAATGAAGGCCGAGACGGCGGTGTGCTCGAAGAGGTGGCTCAGCTGCGAGGGGCCGCCGAGGTATCCGATCAGAAACGAGATGACCAGATAGATAAGCCGCTCGAGCAGGGTGAGGCCCTTGGCGCTGACGACGAACAGCGCCGCACCGCAAAGGGCGCCGACGATAGCGTTGGCGTCGACGCCGGGAATCAGCCCGAAGAGGGTGGCGCCGAGTGTGACGATGCCGGTGAAGGTGGCGGTGCTGGGTTCGGCCATGAGGTCCTCGGCGTTTTGGCGCGGGTGGCGCGTCATGTGTTCAGTCCCACAGCTGCACGGCAGGCGGGCGCTGGGGAGTCGGTGTGAGGTCGGGTAGGCGCACCGCGGTGCCTTGGGGTAGCACGGGGCCGAGCGTGGCCAAGCCGGGGTTGAGCTCGAGCACTTGCTCCGTGATGCCCTGGGTGCGGCCGAAGTGGCGGTAGCAGAGGGCGTCGACCGTGTCGTGCTGGTGGGCGTGGACGGTGCGCGGCATCAGATCAACTCGACGGTGCTGTGCGGCCGGCCTTCGATCTCGGCGATGGCCCAGACGGCGTCGCGGCGATAGCTCTCGGCAGGGTCCACCAGACGCTCGGCGCGATCCCGGCCGCTGTTGGTGGCATCGAAGTCGGCGTAGCGCTCGATCAGGCTGGCGTGGGCCATGGAGTAGACGGCGCGCTGGTAGAGGCCGAGGTAGACACCGGGCGCCTGCCAGATCGGCACCGGTACCTCGGCTACCGTGGCGTGGCCGGTCGCGACCTGACTCGCCTGCCAGTCGCGCAGGGTGCGGTTGACCGTGGCGACGGCGGCGAGCAGGGCGCCTTCCAGCCGATCGGCGGTGACGGTGCCGTCCAGGCGGTGTCGGGCGCGAAAATCCGCCGGCACGATATCGGGCCAGAAGCCGTTGTTGGCGATGGCCTCGGGATCCTGACTGCTGGCGGTACCGGTGGAAACGAAGCTGTTCATCGGCTCTCCTGGTTAAGAAGGGGGTGGGCGGCTTGCACCTCGAGGTGGAACCTTCGGTGCCGGCCGCGCCCCCTTGGCGTCGGCGGTCGACTCGGTCAGCCGCTGGGCTGTTCGGTGGTGGTTTTCTTGATCTCTCGGGCGATCTGCTCGAGGTCGCGCTTGACGCCCACGCGCTCGTTCAGTTCGATCGCCCGCGTGAGGTGCTGCTGGGCCAGCTCGAGCTGGCCGGCGTCGCGCGCGGCGTACCCCAGCGACTTGTGGAGCTTGGCGCGGATCTGGTCGTGCATGTCCGCTCCGGCGGAGAGGGTTTCCACTTCGCTGAGCAGGTCGAGAAGCGCGGCGGCATCGCTGCTTCCGGACTCGAGCTGCTTGAGTGCCTGGTCGGCAACTTCCTCGGCGATGACGGCCGCCGTGCCACGCTCGAACTGGTCGGGCGGGTTGAGGCCATGGGCGAGGGCGTAGCGGGCGATCTCGACGGCGCCGGCCAGGTCGCCGGCGTCGATGCGCCAGAGCATGACGCGCATCAGCACGTCGTCCTGGGCGCCCTGACCCCGCTCGAGCACGCCGGCAACGTAATCGGCGTACTGGGGCAGGATCTCGCGCTTGATCTCGGCCTTGCGTTCCATGGACTGAGTCGCCTTGAGGCGGCGGTAGTCCTCGAACAGGGCGGCCTGCATCAGTTCAAAGGCGTCGCCCTGCATGGGCTGTTCGCCGGCGTCAGCCGCGGCGAGGGCCGCGGTGACGCGCTGAAAGTGTCGGCGGGCTGGGCTGGTCATGGCGCTTCCTTACTCCCCGCTGGTGAAGTCGCCGAGCTCGATGTTCTCCACCAGGCAGCCAGCACCGAAGTCCTCGACCACGTAGGCGTCGTTCGAGCTCTCGTAGTTCTCGATGCGGTTGCGCTTGGGGTTCTCGCTGACGTGGCGGCGACGGGCACCGTTCTGCCAGTAGATCGAGAGGTTATCCAGCGTGGTGACCATGAGGGCGTTTTCGGGGAAGAAGGGCACGTCCATGCCCTGCTGACCGCCGATGCGCCGCTGGCTGATGACCACGTCGGCGGCCATCTGCTCGCTGGGCGGCTGCTCGGTGTTGATCAGCGGGAAGTACTTGTCGGACATGAGGTTGCGACCGACCAGCACGACCAGGCCCGGCACGCGGCGATACCAAGGCTCGATCAGGCTGTGCACGGCGTCGTAAACCAGGGCGTCGAGGTTGAGATAGTCGCCGCCCTTGCCCACACGCACCTTGCCGGCGACGTTGCCCGCCTTCATCACACGAGCCTCGGCGTGCAGGCGGTACTGCTGCAGCCAGCCGATGTTCACGTCCTGAAGCATGGGGTTGGTAGCACGGTTGGTCTGGGCCGCGGCGGTGGTGCCGTTGAAGCCGATCGCCATGCGGTCCAGTGCCTGCTGACGCACGATGGCGTCGCGGATCATGGCTTGGAAGTTGGGGAACTTGGCCCAGGCATCGATCTTGTTGTAGCCGAGATGGGTGTCGAACTCGGTGAAGCGGCACTCGTAGCCGTGCGGGTCGAGGGTAGTCAGATCGCGAGTCTCGCGGTCCTTCTGGCTGACGTCGGTACGCCCGGCGATCGGGCCGGAGATGCCGAGGCCGAGCTTCTCGCCCTTCAGCTCGTCAACGCCGATGATGTTGATCCGCGAGAGGAAGTCGCTCGACTCCTGGATACGCTTCTCAAGGCGCTGCTGGATGGTCGGATCCACGGCGAACTTCTGGGTGGCATCCGGCACGCCATTGAGCTTGGCCACCTGGGCGGTGAATTGGTTGAACAGTACGCGAGTGTCGTTGCGCATGAGCGGGTCGGTTCCTTAGCAGTCGGTGACCATGCCGCCGTCGGTGCCGGTGGCGCGGGAGCGGTGGTGCTGGGGGGCGGGTTCGTTGTCGAGTCGGGTGAACAGCTCGTCGAAGCGCTGTTTCAGCTCGTCGTGAGCGGCTTGCAGGGTGCTGAAGGCATCGCCGGTGGGACGCTTGGCCAGCTCGCCTTCGAGCGCGGTGTGCTTCTCGACGAAGAGCGCGAGGGTCTGTTGCAGGTCGGCCTGGAAGGCCGCGAGCTCATGCTTGTGCTTGCCGCTGTGTTTGCTGAACAGCGCCTTCACGGTGTCGAGCAGGCTGGCACCGGTCTCTTCCGGCTGCTCTTCGGTGAAGTCGAGGGTGGTCTCGATGGCGGCTGAGAACAGGTTCTCTGGGCGCTGCTTGCGAGCGGCCAGCGGGGAGTTTTGGCCCTGCTCGGCGCTGAACTTGAGCATTGAGGTGCCGAGCGAGGCGGGAGTGTCGGTGACGGCCAGGCCCACCAGGTAGGCTTCGCCGCTGTCGGCGAAGTCGGGGTCGACTTCCATCGACGTGTAGACCTTTTGGCGCTTCTGAACCATGGCCTTGAGTTCGTCGGTGGGGTCGATCTCGGCGAACAGGGCCAGCTTGCCGTCGTCGTCTTTCTCCACTTTCAGAGCGGTGACATCGCCGTAGGCCTTGAAGGGGCTGTCGGGCAACACGCCCTTGATGTGTTCCAGATTGATCCGGCAGCCGTATTTCGCCGGATTGAAGTTGTTGGCCATCTGCGTGAGCCACTCGGCGCTGATGGTGCGGCCATCGGTGGTGGCGCCTTCGGTTGCGATGCGATGCCAGGGCATGAGGGGTCCTCGGCGGGAGTTGTCTGGGTGCGGTGCGCTAGTGCCGTCAGGTTCCGCGCCCGTGGGGCGAGGCTCAACGCGCGGCGGGTGTGTGAGGCGGGACTTACACCAGGCCCGCTGCTATGGGCTTCGCGCGCGCGGGTACGCTGGGCGCATGACGACAGCCGCCCCCGACCTGGACAATCTCGACGCTTCGCGCCACTCCGCCCGGCACCTCTACTGGATGGGCTGGCGGATCGCGCGTATCGCCGAGCACCTGGACATTCCCCGGGCCACCATCGACAGCTGGAAGAAGCGCGATGGCTGGGACGAGGCCTCGCCTAGCCAGCGGGTGGAAGGCGCGCTCGAGGCGCGCATGGTCCAACTGATCTGGAAGGAGCGGAAGGAAGGGAAGGACTTCAAGGAGCTGGATTTGCTCGGTCGTCAGATCGAGCGCCTGGCCCGGGTCCACAAATACGAGCGCACGGGCAAGGAGACCGACCTCAACCCCAACATCGAGCGGCGCAATGCCGGCGAGAAGCGCAAGCCGGCGCGCAACGATGTGGGCGACGAGGGGGTGATCCAGATCGTCGAGGCCTTCGAGGCGTCGCTGTTCGATTACCAGCGCGCCTGGTACCGGGCCGGCCAGCATGAGCGGATCCGCAACCTGCTCAAGTCGAGGCAAATTGGGGCCACTTGGTACTTCGCCAGGGAAGCGATCGCTGACGCGATGGAGACCGGCAAGAACAAGATCTTCATGTCAGCCAGCAAGGCCCAAGCGCATATCTTCCGGCACTACATCGTGCAGTTCGTGAAGGAGATCACCGGCGTCGAGCTGAAGGGTGATCCGATCATCTTGGCCAACGGTGCAGAGCTCCACTTCCTCGGCACGAATGCAAAGACGGCACAGGGCTATCACGGCGACACGTACTTGGACGAGTACTTCTGGATCCACGGCTTCGAGCAGTTCCGGAAGGTGACCAGCGGCATGGCCATGCACAAGCGCTGGAAGCAGACCTACTTCTCGACGCCCTCGAGCGTAGCCCACGAGGCCTATCCGTTCTGGACCGGTGACCGCTTCAACAAGCGGCGCAAGAAGTCCGAGCGGGTGACGATCGATGTCAGTCACACCGCGCTGAAGGGCGGGGCGCGCGGTCCGGATGGCCAGTGGCGCCAGATCGTGACGATCGAGGATGCGATCGCTGGCGGATGCGACCTGTTCGATATCGACCAGCTGCGGCTGGAGTACTCCGACGATGAGTTCGCGAACCTCTTGATGTGCGAGTTCGTGGACGACACCCAGAGCGCCTTCCCGCTGGCCATGATGCAGAAATGCATGGTCGACAGCTGGGACGTATGGCGGGACATCAAGCCGTTCGCACCGCGGCCCTATGGGGAGTTTCCGGTCTGGGTCGGCTATGACCCAGCCGGCGATGGCGAGGAAGGCGATGGGGCGGGGCTCGTCGTCGTCGCTCCGCCACGCACGGCCGAGGGCAAGCATCGCGTACTCGAACGGCACCGCATCAAGGGGCGCGACTACGAGGCACAGGCGGAGTTCATCCGCGGCGTGACGCGCCGCTACAACGTCACCTTCATCGGCATCGACACCTCGGGGCTGGGCGAGGCCGTGGCCCAGCTGGTCGCCAAGTTTTTCCCCACCGTCACGCGGTACCGCTACACGCCCGAGGTCAAGGCGCGCCTGGTGATGCAGGCCCAGCAGATCATCAACAAAGGGCGCCTGGAGTTCGATGCCGGCTGGGCAGATCTTGCTCAGTCCTTCATGGCGATCCGGCGCGAGCTCACCGCCTCGGGCCGCCACCTGACCTACACCGCAGGGCGCAACAGCCAGACTGGGCACGCCGATCTGGCGTGGGCCACGATGCACGCCCTGCACAACGAACCGCTGGACGGGCCGGTTTCCCTCGGTACCGGGCGATCAATGATGGAGATGTACGGATGAGCGAAACGCTTGTTGAGAAGCCCCGGGTGCGCGTGCCGGCCTACCGCGTCGAGGAGCCGGCCGCAGCGGCACCGCCCCGAGTGGAGGCCTTCAGCTTCGGCGATCCGGTACCGGTCATCGATGGCTACGATTTCTTCTACACCGGTTGCTGGATGATGGGGACCGAGTGGTATGAGCCTCCGGTGGACTTCCCTGCACTGGCGCAGACCTATCGCGCCACGGCGCACCACGGATCGGCGATCCAGGTGAAGCGCAACATCCTGGTGCGTTCATTCATCCCGCATCGGCTGCTCAGCCGGCAGGCCTTCAGCGCGCTGGTGACCGACTACCTGGTCTTCGGCAATTGCTACCTCGAACGGATCTGGGGTCGCCTGGGCAAGCTGCTCGAGCTGCGTCCGGCCCGGGCCAAGTACGTGCGTCGTGGCGCTGACCTGGAGCGTTACTTCTGGGTGCCCAACTGGTCGGATCGCAGCGAGTTCGCCGCCGGCAGTGTGATCCACCTGCTCGAGCCGGATCTCAACCAGGAGGTCTACGGCGTGCCGGACTACCTGGGTGCGCTGCAGTCGATTTACCTCAATGAGAACGCCACGCTGTTCCGACGCAAGTACTACCTCAACGGCTCTCACGCCGGTTTCATCATGTATGTCTCGGACGCGGCGCAGAACCAGGAAGACATCGATGCCATGCGCACCGCTCTGAAGGAGAGCAAGGGCGTCGGCAACTTCCGCAACCTGTTCCTCTACTCGCCGAACGGCAAGAAGGACGGCATCCAGATCATTCCCATCTCGGAAGTCGCCGCCAAGGATGAATTCGCCGCGATCAAGAACCTGACCCGAGATGACCAGCTCGCCGGCCACCGCACGCCGCCGCAGCTCATGGGCATCATTCCCAACAATACCGGTGGCTTCGGCGACGTGGAGAAGGCAGCGCGGGTGTTCGTGACCAACGAGCTCGAGCCGGTGCAGGCCATCTTCACCGAGATCAACGATCGCCTGGGGGAAGAGGTGGTGCGGTTCCGACCGTACTCGCTCGAGCCGACCTGAAAGAAAGCGCTCGCAGACAAAGCTGCAAGCGCCTGTCGCTCATGAATCGTCCCTGATCCTGTGGAGCTTCCTACTCCCTGACCGACAACGAGAGGATAACCAAAAACTGGATAAATGAACAGGTATCAAGGATGCAATCGAAACCGATTCTCCCATGGATGGGAGGCAAGCGACGCCTGGCCAAGCAGATCATCCCGCTGTTCCAGAAGCACACCGCCTACGTCGAGCCCTTCTGCGGTGGCGCCGCGGTATTCTTCATGAAGTCCCCTAGCCAGGTCGAAGTGATCAACGACGTGCACGGTGAACTAGTCAACCTGTACCGCGTGGTCAAGCATCACCCCGACGAGCTCGTGCGGCAGTTCCGCTGGGGGCTGGTGAGCCGTGAGGAGTACCTCACCCAACGTCAGATCGATCCTCGCCACCTGACCGACATCCAACGCGCGGCCCGGTTCTTCTACCTGCAGAAGCTGGCTTTCGGTGGCAAGGTGGCAGGGCAGACCTTCGGCACTTCTGCCACCAGCCCACCGCGCCTAAACCTGATGCGGATTGAGGAAGATCTCAGCACGGCACATCTGCGCCTGGCCCGCACTGTGGTGGAGCACCTGGACTGGGCCGAGTGTATGCGGCGCTACGACCGGCCGGGCACGCTCTTCTACCTCGATCCGCCCTACTGGGGCACCGCTGGGTACGGCAACGACTTCGGGCTCGAGCAGTATCACCTTATGGCCAGCCTGACACGCGAGGTCAAAGGGCAAGTCGTCATCAGCGTAAACGACGTGCCGGAGATGCGAGAGGCCTTCGAAGGCCTGACGATCCACACCACCAGCATCCGCTACACCGTCGGCCGGGAAGCAACCGACCAGCGGGGGGAGCTGATCATCACCAACCGATGACCAGCGCCTACCTCTTCCAACAGCCGCCCAACCGGGCGGCTTTCTCATGCCAACACCATCAGCCAGACAGGCGGAGCACGCCCCCTGGCGCGCCGTCGACTCCCCGCCCCGCCTGCGCGCTAAACCTGTCGCTTTTTGGGCACCCATGCAGCGGAGCGGAAGCCGCACGGATCCTGGGCGCTCTGGCGGTTTCAGCTGGTCCTGAAGTCTTGCGGAATCATGCGAAATTGAACGACCTGCCAGGACTTCGAAAAGCACGAAGAGATGAGAGTGGCTCTCAGGAAGGTGGGGGGTGTTCGGAAAAAGGTAATAACGGTTAGGTCGGTGAAAGGCGTCTGTAAGTCACTGTTCTAAAAAGAGGCTGTCATTACCTCTCAGGGGTTAGAAAAGGTAATGAAAAAGGTAATGGATTTCTAAGTGACTGAAAAATAATGGTTTCTTTATAGCCCAAAATCACCCAAGGCAGGGGTAATGGCATTACCTCATCATTACCTTTTTATTACCTTTTTGAAATGCTATATTTTATTTATAATTCAATTACTTACGATTTGTTTGTGAAGTTCATTACCTTTCTTACCCTTTTCCGGACCCCCCACCAATTTTGGCGATAGGCCAACCACGCGCCCATGCATGCGCGCGTAATACATGCGCGTCATTCATTCATCGTGCTCTATCAGTTGCTCAGCTCGTGCCGGCGGGAGTCTAGGGGTGGATTGCTAGGATGTGTTGGTACTTTTTTGGCACTAAAGGGCTGAAAGCCGCGTGATATCTAAGGTGAACTCCGATCCATCATCGGGGCTACGGAAAAGGTACGGTCGAGCTGACGCATCGGTATCACGGGTTGGGAGTGGTCGCGCATTTTACCAGCCTGCCGGCGGCTGCGTTAGACCGTCGCCTCCCGCGTTTAACAGGCCAGCTTCCTTGGGCAGAGGCGGCCGGGCGGCGCTTGTAGGTTATTTCTTACAAATAAATAGCTAATTTCCTACAGTTTTGTTAACGCATGTTAATTCGTCATTTGTAGTGAAATGTCACTTTAGGCGCCGAGGAGCACGGACGCTCTTGCAAGGAAGCGGGTCAGGACGACCAGCCCATCCAGGGATGCATGAACATGAGGTTCATGGCAGGCAAAAGGACTTGGGATCGAAGCCCGACGAGCGTCGGGCTTTCTCATGGCCCTTGCGCTGTGCTGTCCGGTTCTTGCCCTTGGGCAGTCATTCAATGCTTCCCGTCATTCACGGCCGGCCGCTTCGGTCACCTTGCCGCCGTGAGGGGCGCATTGCTATTACCTTCATGCCACCCCATCGGGGCGCAGTCGCCAGGGAGCACGCTGTGCACATGATGAGCTGTCATCGACCGTCATGACGGTGGCAGGTTGCTGCTGAATCGCATCTCTCGCTGTGCCCGCTGGGTGCAGCAATGAGCTGCGCGCCGGTTTTATCGAGGAGTCGAATTCAACATCTAAGAATAGCTAGCGCAGGAGGAAGGGACATGTTCAGGATGAATTGGAAAAAAAGGCTAGGAATGCTCGAGCGCAAGGCGCCGGCGTTCGCTTTGTTACTCTTCATGACGTTTGCGTTGGGAAATGCGCTGTGGCCCTTGCATTCTGCCATTCGGGTCGCAGAAGGGCAGGGGCAGGAGCCAAGGCAGGCGCAATATCAGCAAGCCCGGCTTGCCTACACCGCTGGTGTAGCCGAGCTCGTGGTCAACCATAGCTATCTCTTTGACTTGTCACAGGGCATCCTGGAGAACAAGAAGCTCTATTGCCTCATGGGGGAGTTCCTGCAGCAGAGCTCCGACGCCATGCCCGTCTCAGCCGAAATGCTCAGCCGCTACGCCAACCTGTGTAATGTCTTCAGCACGGCAGTGGACATGTTGGATACCTACGCGGACCGTATGGCCCAGCATGAAGGCCTGCCGCCGACGCTGTATCGCTTCACCTTCAAGGAGCGCGGTGAGGTTAAGGAGGTCGGGCCTTTTTTCACCCTGCAGGAGTGCGGTGAGATCACGTCGCGCATGACCTTCCTGGAAGTCCAGGTATCGGCCTGCGTGCCCTATGAAGACTGGCATTACCCCTACATCTTTTCCCAGCACAGTTAGTCGGAATCGCCCCATTGCCTGAGACGCAAAGTGCCGGCAAGCCCTTTCCCGTTGACCGGCAGGACGAACTGACCGCCGCGATGGTAGTCTAGAAAGGCACGAATCGTCTGGAGGATGCCCATGAAGACACGCCGTCGACTGGTCTATGCGGGAGGTATCATGCTGCTGCTGGCGGGCTGTGGCGGGGATGACAATGGGGATGAGGCGACCAACGGAGCGCTGCAGGAGCCGCAAGGCGTTGAGGCGCCGCCGCCAGACGAAGCCGAGCCGCCGGTCGCCGAGGTGGCGCCCGTCGACCCGCTTGAGGTGGAGGTCGAGGCTTCGGCCTCGCTGCGCCCCGACAGACGGTTGATGGTGGAGGGCGAGACCAACCTGCCGGATGGCGCGCTGCTGCGTATCGTCGTCGAGCGTGAACTCAGCGGCGTGCGCTGGCAGTCGCGCACCAGCGTGCAGCAGGGTGGCTTCAACGCAGGACCTTTCGGCCCGGGCAGCGGCCTGCCTGATGGCGGCTATACCATCAATGTGCTGTTGACTGAGGCCAATGTGCAGCCTGCCGGTGTTCGCGAGCGTATCGGTGAACAGGGGCAGTATCTGGCCGGTCCCTTGGTTCAGACCTCGCGGCATGGGTTGGGTCAGACCATTGCTTATTCCCATCGTTTGCTGATCGGCAGCGAGCCACGCCGTACCAGCGATCGCGTCGAGGTGCTGCAAGTTGATTGAAGGCGCCGACTCAGGCCAGGGTAGACCGCCACCGGGCCAGCAGCTTGCCCACCACCCGGGCCTGGTTGCCAAGCGGCTGCGGAACGTCACCCAGCCGGCCGGAACGTTGGCACAGCAGCTTGCCGCTGATGCTCTGCTCGAGCCTGCCGATGAACAGGGTGTCGTCTTCAATCAGGTAGTGCCCGGGCGCCTCGAACGCTTCGGTAGCGCCAAAGGCTGCCAGGTCTCCTCTCTCGAGGTAGTCGAAATGCACCCCAGGGGCGGGCGTGACCAGATACCATTCTCCCTGCCAGTGGGTTCCGGGAGGCAAGGCCTGATCCAGGTTGGCAGAGTGCGCGCCAAGGTTCAGCCAAGGCACGGGCGGGGTGCTTTCCAGCACGAGGATGCCGGTTGCTGGCCGGGGGGCGTCGTCGAGCAGCGCCTGCAGGGAACAGCCCAGTGCGCCGGCTAGTGCCAGCAAACGCTCGTGACCGATCTGCTTGATCGCGCCCGACTCCCAATAGGAAACGGTGACATCCGAAACGCCGACCTGTCTGGCCAGAGCGGCCTTGTTCAGCTTGGCCTGCAAGCGGAGTCGCTTGATTCGATTACCCAGGGATTCCATCTTTCAGCCTGCCAGACAAGATCAGAGTAAGAGTGAGAATGGTCATGTACCTTTGCGGTCTGTGCAAATTCGGCAATCAACGTTAAAAATCCTTTTGTAGATGTTTCGGCCTGTCTGGGGGCTCGCCGCAGCGCCTGATAGGTGTGGGGGCATATGCCGAGCGCGGCTGTCGGACTCTCGGCAGGTGCGTATAATGCCGTCATGCCATCCACAACGGATAAGGACGACATGACCGTACGTACCCGTATCGCGCCATCGCCGACCGGCGATCCCCACGTCGGCACGGCTTATATCGCGCTGTTCAATCTCTGCTTCGCACGACAGCACGGCGGGCAGTTCATCCTTCGTATCGAGGACACCGACCGGGTTCGTTCAACGTCGGAATCCGAGCAGATGATTCTCGATTCGCTGCGCTGGCTGGGTCTCGAGTGGGACGAGGGGCCGGACGTGGGCGGTCCGCACGGGCCTTACCGGCAGAGCGAGCGCGGCGAGATCTATGCTGAGCATGCACGCAGGCTGATCGAGGCTGGGCACGCCTTCCGGTGCTACCGCACCAGCGAGGAACTCGACGAGCTGCGCGAGGCCCGCAAGGCGGCCGGTATGCACCTGGCGCTCAAGCCTGCCGACCTGGCGCTGCCGGAGGACGAGCGTGCCCGCCGCGAGCGGGAGGGCTGGCCCTATGTCGTGCGCATGAAGGTGCCGAGCGTCGGAACCTGTGTCATCGATGACATGCTGCGCGGTCCCATCGAGGTGGATTGGGCGCAGGTGGATGCGCAGATCCTGCTCAAGTCGGATGGCATGCCCACCTATCACCTGGCAAACGTCGTCGACGATCACCTCATGGGCATCACCCATGTGCTGCGCGGTGAGGAGTGGATCAACTCGGCACCCAAGCATCAGCTTCTTTATGACTACTTCGGCTGGCAGATGCCAGTGCTCTGCCACATGCCGCTGCTGCGCAACCCCGACAAGTCAAAGCTTTCCAAGCGCAAGAACCCGACCTCTATCAACTATTACCGGCGCATGGGCTTCCTGCCCCAGGCGGTGATCAACTACCTGGGCCGCATGGGCTGGTCAATGCCCGATGAGCGCGAGAAGTTCAGCCTCGACGAGATGATGACCCACTTCGATATCCAGCGTGTGTCGCTGGGCGGTCCGGTGTTCGATCTCGAGAAGCTCACCTGGCTCAATGGGCTTTATATCCGCGAGGATCTGGATGATCAGGCTTTCCTCAAGGCCCTGATGACATGGGCCTTCAACGAGGAGTACCTCCGCGAGATCCTGCCGCAGGTGAGGACACGGGTGGAGACGCTCTCTCAGGTCGCGCCCCTGGCAAGCCACTTCTTTTCTGGCTTGCCGGCACTCAAGGACGAGGACTTCGACGGCGTCAAGCTGGACCGCGAGGAGCTCGTTAGGCTGCTGCAGTTCCTGGTCTGGCGCTTCGAGGCCGTGCCCGCCTGGGACAAGACGCTGCTGCTGGAAGAGGTGAAGGCGCTTGCTGGGCACTTCGAGCTGAAGATGAAGGACTTCCTTGCGCCAGTGTTTATCGCGATCACCGGTTCGGCGTCGAGCACTTCCGTCATGGATGCCATGGCCATACTCGGTTCCGACGTAACCCGGGCCAGGCTGCGACATGCCATCGAGGTGCTGGGTGGTGTCTCGAAAAAGCAGGCCAAGCGCTTCGAGAAGGAGTTCCGCGAGCTGGCCTAAGGCCTCTCGTTTCGCGGCTCTGCCATCGTGTCCCTGGCTTCGTCGTGTCACTGGCCTGGTTGCCTCTGTTCCAACTGCGGAGGCTTCATGGACCCGAGCTGAGAAGCGGAATAGGTGTTGACGGAGGCGAGGCGAATCAGTACTATACGCCTCGTCTTCGCGACATGTGGGGCCTTAGCTCAGCTGGGAGAGCGCGACACTGGCAGTGTCGAGGTCAGCGGTTCGATCCCGCTAGGCTCCACCATTTCTCGTCAAGAGACTTGCGTCCCATTCGTCTAGTGGTCTAGGACACCGCCCTTTCACGGCGGGAACAGGGGTTCGAACCCCCTATGGGACGCCACTTCTAGCTCTCAATTTCTGCAAGATCTCTATCAGTATTCTCTTCTGATATTTCGCCTGAGCCCCTGCCCGGAACATCCGTGCGGATGGTTTCCTGTTGCGTTCTTCGTGCCAAAGCACTGGTTTTTTCAGTGTTTAGAGGTTGACTTGTCCACTTGTTCAGTGCTGGCCCCGCCTGGCTGTGGGTAATCGCCTGGCTGACGGCTTGCGCCCTCGCATCTGCAAAAAATCTATTTAAATCAATGCACTAAAATTGGTCAAAAAATGACCAATCTAAGCCCGGGCCCCTGATCATGCCGATTCGATGGGGTTATAGGAGGGTTTTTAACAGGGTTATCCACAGAATGTGTGGAAAACGCTGGGCGGCCTGAGATGGGGCGCCGGCAACGTGAAAAATGGCGTATGTCAAGCGGGCGAGGTGAGATTTTTGATGCTTTACGTAACGGGGTGCGGCGCGGTGCGCAGCACCCCGAGTGCGTCATCCGATCGCGCGCAGCCGCTTGAGCAGAGCTGACGTGTCCCAGCGCCCTCCGCCCAAGGACTGGACATCACCATAGAACTGATCGACCAGCGCAGTGACCGGAAGCCGGGCCTGGAGCCGCCGAGCCTGCTCTAGGCAGATGCCAAGATCCTTGCGCATCCAGTCGACGGCGAAGCCGTGCTCGTACTCATCGGCGATCATTGTCTTGTGGCGGTTCTCCATTTGCCAGGAGCCGGCAGCGCCCTTGGAGATCACGTCGATGACCCGCTGCTGGTCGAGCCCGGCCTGTTCGGCGAAATGCAGTCCTTCGGCGAGGCCCTGCACCAAGCCGGCGATGCAGATCTGATTGACCATCTTCGTCAATTGCCCGCTGCCGGCCGGACCCATGAGCGTGACCGCCTTGGCATAGCAGCGAAGCGTGGCTTCGGCCCTGGTAAAGTCCGCCTCGGTGCCGCCGCACATGACCGTGAGGGTGCCATTTTCCGCGCCCTGCTGGCCGCCGGACACGGGAGCGTCGAGGAAGCCGATGCCGCGCGCGCGGCAGGCGGCGTCCAGTTCAGCGGCCAGGTCGCAGGAGGCCGTGGTGTGGTCGACCAGCAGGCTGCCTTCGTGCATGCCGAGAAGCGCTCCGTCACTCCCCGTGGTGACGTGGCGCACATCATCGTCGTTGCCGACACAGACCAGCACGAGATCGGCGCCCTGGGCGGCCTCCCTCGGCGTGGTGTGATGGCTGCCGCCATGCTCCGCGACCCAGGATTTGGCTTTGGTCTCGGTGCGGTTGTAGACGCGTACGTTAAGCCCTGCGCGGGCCAGGTGGCCGGCCATGGGAGAGCCCATGACGCCAAGCCCGATAAAGGCGACGGTGATAGCGGCGTTGCTCATTGGTGCTTCCTCTTCATAGGTGATGCTGCATGCGGAGCGGGAGGAGGGCGCCAGTGCGCCGAGGCCAAGACGCATGAAGCCGCCCGAAGGCGGCTTCATGACATGGCGCCCCGCTAGGGTCGCGGCTGCCGGCTTACTTGGCAGGATAGTCGCGCTGCGGGTGGCCGGTGTAGAGCTGACGCGGGCGACCGATCTTGTAGTCGTTGGACAGCATCTCGTGCCAATGGGAGATCCAGCCGATGGTGCGCGACACGGCGAAGATCACCGTGAACATATTGGTCGGAATGCCCATGGCCTTGAGGATGATGCCTGAATAGAAGTCGACGTTCGGATACAGCTTGCGCTCGATGAAGTATTCATCTTCCAGCGCGATCTGCTCCAGGCGCTTGGCGATCTTCAGCTGCGGATCGTCGATACCCAGCTCTGCCAGCACCTCGTCACAGGTCTCCTTCATCACCTTGGCGCGCGGATCGAAGTTGCGGTAGACGCGGTGGCCGAAGCCCATCAGCTTGAACGGGTCGTCCTTGTCCTTGGCCTTGTCGATGAAGCGCTGGATGTTCTCTTCGGAATCATCGCCGATCTCGTCGAGCATCTTCAGCACCGCTTCGTTGGCGCCGCCGTGGGCCGGGCCCCACAGCGCAGCGATGCCGGCGCTGATGCAGGCGAAGGGGTTGGCGCCGGTGGAGCCTGCCAGGCGCACCGTGGAGGTCGAGGCGTTCTGCTCATGATCGGCATGCAGCATGAAGATCCGATCCATTGCCTTGGCGTAGACCGGGTTGACCTTATATTCATCGCACGGGGTGCTGAACATCATGTAGAGGAAGTTCTCTGCATAGTTCAGGTCATTGCGCGGATAGTTGAACGGCTGGCCCACATTGTACTTGTAGGACATGGCCGCAATGGTCGGCATCTTGGCGACCAGGCGAATCGCGCTGATAACGCGATCCTCTTCCACCGTGATATCCATGTGGTCGTGATAGAAGGCCGCCAGGCCGCCGACCACGCCGCACAGGATCGACATCGGATGGGCGTCGCGACGGAAGCCCTTGAAGAAGTTGTTGATCTGGTCGTGCACCATAGTGTGGTTGCGGACCCGTGACTCGAAGTCGGCGTACTGCTCGTCGTTGGGCAGTTCGCCGAACAGCAGCGTGTAGCACAGCTCGACGAAGTTGGATTCCTTGGCCAGCTGGTCGATCGGGTAGCCGCGATGCAGCAGCACTCCCTTGGCGCCGTCGATATAGGTGATCGCCGACTGGCAGGAGGAGGTGGCCATGAAGCCCGGGTCGTAGGTGAACAGGCCTTCGGCGCCAAGGCCGCGTACATCGACCACGTCAGGCCCGAGGGTGCCTGAGTAGACTGGCAATTCGATGGTTTTCTCCAGGCCGTCTACCGTCAGTGTCGCTTTCCTGTCAGCCATTCTGGCCTCCTCTCGAAGTCGAATTGATCGTTAACCTGTTCTTTCGCAAACCCTGTTGGACGGGTTGGTCGGCGAAAAAGGTTCGCCCACTATAGAAGCGTTCCCGGGATTGTCAATTAGGCATAAGTGACTGCTTTGTTGTGCGGGATTTCCTATACAATACAAGCTTTGTATAGATAATGGTGCTTTGCATCAGTCCCGTCTGAAGGCGGCGCGATGCGGCGAGGCGGCCGTTTCCGGCGTGCAATCGCCAAGGGCAGCAGCAGCTTGAACCATGGTCGAGTTCCGCCGGAGTGTATTTGTCACTGGGTGTTCATATCCCTATAATCCACTCCGCGCGACTGGCAGGTACTCGTTGTCATGCCCGTCCCGGCAGCGGCGAGCCCCCTACCTCAAACCACCGCCCGCTTGAGCCTGGTCCCACTGCAAGAGCGAGCCAAGAGAGTGTGTATAGAGCCGTGAATAGCAAACGACCCGTCAACCTAGACCTCACCACGATACAGTTTCCGCTACCCGCCCTTACGTCGATCGCTCATCGGATCAGCGGCGTCATTCTTTTCGTGGGCCTCATCTTTGCCTTCTGGGCCCTCGACAAGTCGCTGTCGTCACCGGAAGGCTTCATCGCCGTCCGCGATACGCTGGCCAACAATGTCCTGGCCAAACTGATCGCCTGGGGTCTGCTGTCCTCTCTGGCGTTTCACTTTGTGGCCGGCATCACCCATATGCTGATGGACGCCGGTTATGGCGTGACCCTGGAAGGGGGCACCAAGAAGGCGCAGATCACCGTGGTGGCGAGTGCCGTTCTGATCATTCTGGCGGGAGTCTGGGTATGGTAACCAACATCACCAATCTGGGTCGCAGCGGCCTCTCCGACTGGCTGATCCAGCGCGTAACGGCGGTCATTCTCGCGCTCTACACGGTTTTCATCGTCGCGTACCTGCTCTTCAATCCGGGCCTCGACTACATCACCTGGAGCAACCTGTTTGCCCAGACCTGGATGCGCATCTTCTCGCTGCTGGCGATTATCTCCCTCGTCGCCCATGCCTGGGTGGGTCTGTGGACCGTGACCACCGACTACCTCAAGTCGACCGGCCAGCGTATCGGCGCCCAGGTCGTCATCATCCTGGCCATCTTCGTGTTCCTGGTTTGGGGCATCATTGTTCTTTGGGGAGCCTGATTCATGCCTACCATGCGTACCTTGTCCTACGACGCCATCATCATCGGCGGTGGCGGCTCCGGTCTGCGGGCCGCGCTAGAGCTGGCCAAGTCCGGCAAGAAGACCGCCGTGCTCTCCAAGGTCTTTCCGACGCGCTCGCACACCGTGTCCGCCCAGGGCGGCATCACCTGCGCCATCGCCTCGGCCGACCCCAACGACGACTGGCGCTGGCACATGTACGACACGGTCAAGGGCGGTGACTACATCACCGACCAGGACGCCGCCGAGTACATGTGCTCCGAGGGCCCCAAGGCCGTGTTCGAGCTGGAGCACATGGGGCTGCCATTCTCGCGTTTCGATAACGGCCGTATCTATCAGCGCCCGTTCGGCGGCCAGTCGAAGAACTTCGGCGAAGGCGGCCAGGCGGCGCGTACCTGTGCCGCGGCCGACCGTACCGGTCACGCCCTGCTGCACACCCTTTACCAGAACAACCTGAAGAACAACACCGTGTTCCTCAACGAGTGGTTCGCGGTGGACCTGGTCAAGAATGCCAACGGCGACGTGGTCGGCTGCATCGCCATGTGCATCGAGACCGGTGAGGTGGTGCACGTTCAGTCCAAGGCCACGGTGCTCGCCACCGGCGGCGCTGGCCGCATCTACGCCTCCACCACCAATGCGTTGATCAATACTGGTGACGGCATCGGTATGGCGCTGCGCGCCGGCTTCCCGATGCAGGACATGGAGATGTGGCAGTTCCACCCGACCGGTATCTACGGCGCCGGCGTGCTGGTCACCGAAGGCTGCCGTGGGGAAGGCGGCTACCTGGTCAACAAGGACGGCGAGCGCTTCATGGAGCGCTATGCGCCCAACGCCAAGGACCTCGCCGGCCGCGACGTGGTGGCGCGTTCCATGGTCATGGAGATCCTCGAGGGCCGCGGCTGCGGCGAGAAGGGCGACCACGTCTACCTCAAGCTCGACCATCTGGGCGAAGAGGTGCTTAACAAGCGCCTGCCCGGCATCAGCGAGCTGTCCAAGATCTTCGCCCACGCCGACCCGGTCAAGGCGCCGATCCCGGTCGTGCCGACCTGTCACTACATGATGGGCGGTATTCCGACCAACGTGCATGGCCAGGCGATCATGCAGGACGCCGACGGCAACGACCGCATCGTCAACGGCCTTTTCGCCTGCGGCGAAGCAGCCTGTGTATCGGTGCATGGAGCCAACCGCCTGGGCGGCAACTCGCTGCTCGACCTGGTGGTGTTCGGCCGCGCTTCCGGCATGTTCATCGAAGGCGCACTCAACGAAGGCATCGATTACCTGGCGGCCTCCGAGTCCGACGTCGAGGCGGCCATGCAGCGCATGACCCGCTGGAACGAGTCCAAGGGTGGCGAATCCGTGGCGGCGCTCAAGACCGAGCTGCAGAGCATCATGCAGAACGCCTTCGGCGTGTTCCGCCAGGAGGATCACATGCAGGAAGGCGTCAAGAAGCTGGCCGACCTGCGCGGTCGCATCGGCGAGGCGCACCTGGTCGACAAGTCCGGTGCCTTCAATACCGCCCGCGTCGAGGCGCTTGAGCTCGACAACCTGATGGAAGTGGCCGAAGCTACCGCCATCGCCGCTCTGGAGCGCAAGGAGAGCCGCGGCGCCCATTCGCGCTACGACTACCCGGATCGCGACGACGCCAACTGGCTGAAGCACTCCATGTACTTCCCGGCCGAGAAGCGTGTCGGCAAGCGTGACGTCAACTTCAAGCCGAAGACCGTCGCCACCTTCGAGCCGAAAGTCCGTACCTACTGAGGGGAGTCACGAGATGCTTCAGGTATCCATTTACCGCTACAACCCGGAAACCGACTCCGCGCCCTACATGCAGGAGTACCAGCTCGACACCCAGGGCCGTGACCTGATGGTGCTGAACGTGCTGGAGATGCTCAAGGCCCAGGACACGACCCTGGCCTTCCGTCGCAGCTGCCGCGAGGGCGTGTGCGGCTCCGACGGCATGAACATGAACGGCAAGAACGGCCTGGCCTGCATCACCTCGCTGTCCGACGTGGTCAAGGACAACAAGCTGGTGCTGCGCCCGCTGCCGGGCCTGCCGGTGGTGCGCGACCTGGCAGTCGACATGGGGCTGTTCTACAAGCAGTACGAGCGCATCCAGCCGTACCTGCAGAACGACACCCCGGCGCCGGCCATCGAACGCCTGCAGTCGCCGGAGGACCGCGACAAGCTCGACGGGCTCTACGAATGTATCCTGTGCGCCTGCTGCTCGACCTCGTGCCCGTCGTTCTGGTGGAATCCGGACAAGTTCGTCGGCCCGGCCGGTCTGCTGCAGTCCTACCGCTTCCTGGCCGATTCGCGCGACACCGCGACACGCGAGCGCCTGGCCGAGCTGGAGGATCCGTTCAGCGTGTTCCGCTGCCGCGGCATCATGAACTGCGTCGCCGTCTGCCCCAAGGGGCTCAACCCGACGCGGGCCATCGGCAAGATCCGTGACATGCTGCTGGCCAATGCCACTTAAATCGTGGCGCGGGGCTTGCTATCATGGCAGCCGGCTTCTGGCCGCGACGCGCTGTCGCGGTTGGAAGCGTCAAGCATGTTACGCATGCCAAGCATAAAGAGAGCCGGTGCCTTGGGCGCCGGCTCTCGACCATGGATTTCCAGGTTTCTGGCCGACGGTCGGATTCGCCGGGTAATGAAGACGCCCCCTCCCGGCAGGGCATCAGCCAAGCCGCCGCGGCTGGCCCGTGACGGCGCCGACAACACCCCATCAGTGTAGGGTGACCGAGAGATGCAACAAGGCATAATGGAGTTGATGTGGAACAGCTCCCATGTGAGCGGCAGCAACGTTCACTATGTGGAAGCGCTCTACGAGCAGTACCTCGACGACCCAAGTACCGTGCCCGACGAGTGGCGAACGTACTTCGACCAGCTGCCCGGCGTCGAAGGCGGTGCCGCCCACGATGTCCCCCTCAGTCCTGTGCGCGAGCAGTTCCAACAGTTGGCTCGTGCACGCCGGACTGCCACGGCAGCCTCCGCCGACAGCGATGAAAACCGAAAGCAAGTCAAGGTGTTGCAGCTGATCAACGCCTACCGCTTCCGGGGCCATCAGAAGGCCGATATCGATCCGCTCAAGCTGCGCAGCCAGGCCTCGGTGCCTGACCTCGACCTCTCCTTCCACCAGCTTTCCAAGGCCGATCTGGATACCGAGTTCCAGACCGGCTCTTTCTTTCTGGGAATGGACAAGGCGCCGCTGCGCGAGATCGTTGACGCCCTGGAGCAGACCTACTGCCGCTCCATCGGCTGCGAGATCATGCACATCGTCGATACCGAGGAGAAACGCTGGCTGCAGCAGCGCTTCGAGTCGGTGCGCTCGGCTCCCAAGTTCAGCGACGAGGTGCGCAAGCACCTGCTGGAGCGCCTGACCGCGGCGGAAGGCCTGGAGAACTATCTGGCCTCCAAGTACCCCGGCACCAAGCGCTTCGGCCTCGAGGGCGGCGAATCGTTCATACCGATGATGGACGAGATCATTCAGCGCGCGGGGGGGTACGGGGTCAAGGAAGTGGTCATCGGCATGGCCCACCGTGGCCGCCTCAACCTGCTGGTGAATATCCTCGGCAAGAATCCGTCTGAGCTGATCGACGAGTTCGACGGCAAGAAGCTGATTGAGCGCGGTTCCGGCGACGTCAAGTACCACCAGGGCTTCAGCTCCAACGTGATGACGCCTGGCGGCGAGGTGCACCTGGCGCTGGCCTTCAACCCCTCGCACCTGGAGATTGTCTCCCCGGTGGTCGAAGGTTCGGTGCGGGCTCGCCAGGATCGCCGCGACGACTTCGAAGGCACCAAGGTACTGCCGATCAACATCCACGGCGATGCCGCCTTCGCCGGCCAGGGCGTGGTCATGGAGACATTCCAGATGTCCCAGACCCGTGCCTACAGGACCGGTGGCACGATCCATGTGGTGATCAACAACCAGGTCGGCTTCACCACCTCGAATCCGCAGGACACGCGCTCCACCGAGTACTGCACCGACATCGCCAAGATGGTTCAGGCGCCGATCTTCCACGTCAACGGTGACGACCCGGATGCGGTGCTGCATGCCACCCAGGTGGCGCTGGACTTCCGCCAGCAGTTCCGCAAGGACGTGGTCATCGACCTGGTCTGCTATCGTCGTCGCGGCCACAACGAGGCCGACGAGCCCTCCGGCACCCAGCCGATGATGTACCAGAAGATCAAGGATCACCCCTCTTCACGCACCCTCTATGCCCAGCGTCTGGTGGAGCAGGGCGTGGTGAGCGAGGAGGAGACCCAGGCGATGGTCGAGACCTATCGCGAGGATCTCATGGCCGGCAACCATGTCGCCAACGCCCTGGTGCAGGAGCCCAACACCTCGCTGTTCGTCGACTGGAAGCCTTACCTCGGCCACGAGTGGAGCGGTCATGCCGACACCGGCGTCGAGATGAAGCGCCTGCAGCGGCTCGCTGCGAAGATGTGCGACATTCCCGACGGAGTCGAGGTCCAGCGTCAGGTCGCCAAGATCTACGAGGACCGTCGCAAGATGCAGGCCGGCGGACTGGCCTTGAACTGGGGCTTCGCCGAGACCCTGGCCTACGCCACCCTGCTCGATGAAGGGCATCCGGTGCGCATCACCGGCCAGGACGTGGGCCGCGGCACCTTCTCCCACCGCCATGCCGTGGTGCACAACCAGAAGGACGGCAGCACCTACGTGCCGCTGCAGCACATGGCCGATGGCCAGCCGCGCTTCACCATCCACGACTCCTTCCTCTCCGAGGAAGCGGTGCTGGCGTTCGAGTATGGCTATGCCACCACGGCGCCCAACGATCTGGTGATCTGGGAGGCGCAGTTCGGCGACTTCTTCAACGGCGCCCAGGTGGTGGTCGACCAGTTCATCTCTTCCGGCGAGACCAAGTGGGGGCGGCTGTGCGGCCTGACCATGTTGCTGCCCCACGGCTACGAAGGGCAGGGGCCGGAACACTCTTCCGCGCGCCTGGAGCGCTTCCTGCAGCTGTGCGCCGAGCACAACATGCAGGTCTGCGTGCCGACCACCCCGGCGCAGATCTTCCACCTTCTGCGCCGCCAGGTAATCCGCCCGTTGCGCAAGCCGCTGGTGGTGATGTCGCCCAAGAGCCTGCTGCGCCACAAGGAGGCGATTTCCAGCCTCGACGACCTGGCCAACGGCCACTTCCAGATGGTGCTGCCGGACCAGGGCAACCTCGAGGCCAAGCGAGTCAAGCGGGTCGTCATGTGCGCCGGCAAGGTCTACTACGACCTCGCCGCGTGGCGTGAGGAGAACGCCTGCGAGGATACCGCCATCGTGCGTATCGAGCAGCTGTACCCCTTCCCGAAGGAAGAGCTCTTCGAGGCGCTCAAGGAGTACGACAACCTCGAGACCGTGGTGTGGTGTCAGGAGGAGCCGCTCAACCAGGGTGCCTGGTACCCGAGCCAGCATCACATGCGTGCCGTGGCCGACATGCTCAAGAGCGGCCTGGGCGGCAGCCTGAAGTTTGCCGGACGCCCGGCATCGGCGGCACCCGCGGCGGGCTACATGTCCGTGCACACCGAACAGCAGCGCCAGCTGGTGGAAGACGCCTTTACCCTCTAAGGCGACCCACCGGGACGAGAGAGAACATACAAGGGAAACGACATGGCTACCGAGATCAAAGCGCCCACCTTTCCGGAATCCGTTGCCGAAGGCAGCGTGGCCGCCTGGCACAAGAAGCCAGGTGACAGCGTCGAGCGCGACGAGCTGATCGTCGAGATCGAGACCGACAAGGTGGTGCTCGAGGTGCTGGCGCCGGAAGCCGGCACGCTGACCGAGGTGATGGCCGAGGAAGGCGACACCGTGCAGTCCGAGCAGATCCTGGGCAAGATCGGGGCGGCGGGTGCCAAGGGAGGCGAGAGCAAGGGTGGCAAGGCCGATGCGAAAGCCGAGGCCAAGGCTGCGCCGGCTGCCGGCGGCAAGTCTCACCAGGTGAAGGCGCCGACCTTCCCCGAGTCGATCCAGGAAGGCACCGTGGCCACCTGGCACAAGAAGGTGGGTGAGGCGGTCAAGCGCGACGAGGTGCTGGCCGACATCGAGACCGACAAGGTGGTGCTGGAGGTGGTGGCGCCCGCGGATGGCGTTATCGCCGAGATCAAGGCTGAGGAGGGTAGTCAGGTGGCCTCCGAAGAGGTGCTGGCAATCTTCACCGAAGGTGCCGGCGGCGAAGGTGCTTCCGCCGAGTCCCATGGCGACGAGGACGAAGCCAGTGCCGGCGGTGACGCGGACGAGAAGATCGGCGACAAGATCCTGGCGCCGGCAGCGCGCAAGCTGGTGGCCGAGCACGATCTCGACGTCAGCAAGATCGAAGGCACCGGCAAGGGCGGCCGCATCCTCAAGGAGGACGTGCAGCGCGCCGTGCAGGCCGGTTCAGCCAAGAAGAGCGCCGCGCCTGCCGCCGCGCCGAAGCAGGCCGCAGCGGCGCCGGCCTTCGAGGGCGAGCGCCCCGAGAAGCGCGTGCCGATGAGCCGCCTGCGCCAGACCATCGCCAAGCGCCTGGTCCAGGCCCAGCAGACCGCCGCCATGCTGACCACCTACAACGAGGTGGACATGGGTGCGGTGATGGATCTGCGTGCACAGTACAAGGACGCCTTCCAGAAGAGCCACGACGTCAAGCTCGGCTTCATGGGCTTCTTCGTCAAGGCGGCCTCCGAGGCGCTCAAGCGCTTCCCGGATGTCAACGCCTCCATCGACGGCACCGACATCGTCTACCACGGCTATCAGGACATCGGCGTGGCAGTTTCCACCGAACGTGGCCTGGTGGTGCCGGTGCTGCGCGACACCGACAGCATGAAGATCGCCGACGTCGAGAAGGGCATCGTAGACTTCGGCAAGCGGGCGCGTGACGGCAAGCTCGGCATCGAGGAGATGCAGGGCGGTACCTTCACCATCACCAACGGCGGCATCTTCGGCTCGCTGATGTCCACGCCGATCCTCAACCCGCCGCAGACCGCCATCCTGGGCATGCACAAGATCCAGGAGCGTCCCATGGCCGTCAAGGGTAAGGTCGAGATCCGCCCGATGATGTACCTGGCCCTGTCATACGACCACCGTATGATCGACGGCAAGGATGCGGTGCAGTTCCTGGTCACCATCAAGGAACTGCTCGAGGATCCGGCTCGCCTGCTGCTGGATATCTGAGGCGCTGCCGCAACGGACTCAAACGCGAACCGATCAACAGGAAAACGACATGGCCGACAAATTTGATGTGATCGTCATCGGCGCGGGCCCCGGGGGCTACGTAGCCGCCATCCGCGCCGCCCAGATGGGGCTGAAGACCGCCTGCGTCGAGAAATGGGTCAACAAGGAAGGCAAAACCGTCCACGGCGGCACCTGTCTGAACGTAGGCTGCATTCCTTCCAAGGCGCTGCTCGAGACATCCCACAAGTTCGTCGAGGCACGCGATCATTTCGCCGAGATCGGCATCGACCTGGAGCCGCCCAAGCCCAACGTCGCCAAGATGCTGGAGTTCAAGAACTCCGTCATCGCCAAGAACGTGGGCGGCATCAGCGCCCTGTTCAAGGCCAACGGCGTCACCGCCATCGACGGCACCGGCAAGGTCGTGGCCGCCAAGCAGGTCGAAGTCACCGACCATGACGGCGGCAAGACCACCTATGAAGCCGACAACATCGTCATCGCCGCAGGTTCGGTGCCGGTGGAGATCCCGCCGACCCCGCTGCACGAGGACATCGTCGTCACTTCCACCGGCGCGCTGGAGTTTACCGAAGTGCCGAAGCGCCTGGGCGTGATCGGCGCCGGCGTCATCGGCCTGGAGCTGGGCAGCGTGTGGAGCCGCCTGGGTGCCGAGGTGACTGTGCTCGAAGCCATGGACAGCTTCCTGCCGATGGTCGACACCGCCATCGCCAAGGAGACCCAGAAGCTGCTCAAGAAGCAGGGCCTGGACATCAAGCTGGGCGCTCGCGTCACCGGCTCCGAGGTCAAGGGCAGCGAGGTCGTGGTCAAGTATAGCGACAGCGCCGGCGACCAGGAGCTGACCTTCGACAAGCTGATCGTCTGCGTCGGCCGCCGCCCCTACACCCAGGGCGTGGTCGATGAGAACGTCGGCGTGGGCCTCGACGAGCGTGGCTTCATCCATGTCGATGACCAGTGTCGCACCAGCGTGCCGGGCATCTACGCCATCGGTGACTGCGTGCGCGGTCCGATGCTGGCGCACAAGGCCTCGGAAGAGGGCGTGATGGTGGCTGACATCATCGCTGGCCACAAGGCCGAGATGAACTACGACGCCATTCCCAGCGTGATCTACACCTCGCCGGAAGTGGCCTGGGTTGGCCTGACCGAGCAGGACGCCAAGGCCAAGGGCATCGAGGTCAATATTGGTACCTTCCCGTTCTCGGCCAACGGCCGGGCGCTGGCCAACAACGCGCCGGAAGGCATGGTCAAGATCATTGCCGATGCCGAGACCGACCGTATCCTGGGCATGCACATCGTCAGCCAGCACGCCGGTGAGCTGATCGCTCAGGGCGTCATCGCGCTGGAGTTCGGCTCCAGCGCCGAAGACCTGGCGCTGACCTGCTACGCCCACCCGAGCACGGCGGAAGCGATTCACGAAGCGGCCCTGGCCGTGGATGGCCATGCCATTCACATGGCCAACCGCAAGAAGCGCAAGTAAGCCAGTTCACGCAGTAGCCGTAACAACAAGCGCCACCTGCGGGTGGCGCGTCGCGCCCGACCATGCATCAGGCGCGAACGGGGGTGGCCCGTTCAGTGGCCACCATTCGAGTCACATGCAACCAATGGCATGAATCGATGAACCTTCACGAGTATCAGGGCAAACAGCTGTTTGCCGATTATGGTCTGCCGGTCTCCAAGGGCTTCGCCGTCGACACCCCTGAGGAAGCCGCGGAAGCCTGCAAGAAGATCGGTGGCGACATGTGGGTCGTCAAGGCCCAGGTGCACGCGGGTGGCCGCGGCAAGGCCGGCGGCGTCAAGCTGATCAAGAGCCCGGAAGAGGCCAAGGCCTTCGCCGAGCAGTGGCTGGGCAAGAACCTGGTGACCTACCAGACCGATGCGAACGGTCAGCCGGTGGCCAAGATTCTGGTCGAGAACTGCACCGACATCGCCAGCGAGCTCTACCTGGGCGCCGTGGTCGACCGCACCACGCGTCGCGTGGTGTTCATGGCTTCGACTGAAGGTGGCGTCGAGATCGAGAAGGTCGCCGAGGAAACCCCCGAGAAGATTCTCAAGGCCGAGATCGACCCGCTGGTCGGTGCGCAGCCGTACCAGGCGCGTGAGCTGGCCTTCGCCCTGGGCCTGAAGGGCGACCAGGTCAAGCAGTTCACCAAGATCTTCCTGGGCCTGTCGCGGCTGTTCCACGAGAAGGATCTGGCGCTGCTCGAGATCAACCCGCTGGTGATCACCGACGAAGGCAACCTGCACTGCCTCGACGCCAAGATCAATCTGGACAGCAACGCCCTGTACCGTCATCCGGACCTGCAGGCCATGCGCGACCCGTCGCAGGAGGACGAGCGCGAGGCCGAAGCGGCGGCGTGGGAGCTCAACTACGTGGCGCTTGACGGCAACATCGGCTGCATGGTCAACGGCGCCGGTCTGGCCATGGGCACCATGGACATCGTCAACCTCAACGGCGGCAAGCCGGCCAACTTCCTCGACGTGGGCGGTGGCGCCACCAAGGAGCGCGTGGCCGAGGCCTTCAAGCTGATCCTGTCCGACGACAACGTCAAGGCCGTGCTGGTCAACATCTTCGGCGGTATTGTGCGCTGCGACATGATCGCGGAAGGCATCATCGGAGCCGTCGAGCAGGTCGGCGTCAACGTGCCGGTGGTGGTTCGCCTGGAAGGTAACAACGCCGAGCTGGGCGCCGAGAAACTGGCCTCCAGCGGTCTGAACATCATCGCTGCCACGAGCCTGACCGATGCGGCTCAGCAGGTTGTCAAGGCAGCGGAGGGCAAGTAATGAGTATCCTGATCGACAAGAACACCAAGGTCATCTGCCAGGGTTTCACCGGCGGCCAGGGGACCTTCCATTCCGAGCAGGCGCTTGCCTACGGTACCAAGATGGTTGGCGGCGTGACCCCGGGCAAGGGCGGCCAGGAGCACCTGGGTCTGCCGGTGTTCAATACCGTCAAGGAAGCCGTCGAGAAGACTGGCGCCGAGGCCAGCGTGATCTACGTGCCGGCCGCCTTCTGCAAGGATTCGATCCTCGAAGCCGCCAACGCCGGCATCAAGCTGATCGTCTGCATCACCGAAGGCATCCCGACGCTGGACATGCTCGACGTCAAGGTCAAGTGCGATGAGCTGGGCGTACGCCTGATCGGGCCGAACTGCCCCGGCGTGATCACCCCGGGCGAGTGCAAGATCGGCATCATGCCGGGCCACATCCACAAGCCGGGCCGGGTCGGCATCGTGTCGCGTTCCGGCACCCTGACCTACGAAGCGGTCAAGCAGACCACCGACCACGGTTTCGGCCAGTCCACCTGCGTGGGCATCGGCGGCGACCCGATCCCGGGTTCCAACTTCATCGACATCCTCGCGATGTTCGAGAAGGACCCCAAGACCGAGGCCATCGTGATGATCGGTGAGATCGGCGGTACCGCCGAGGAAGAAGCCGCCGCCTACATCAAGGCCAACGTGACCAAGCCGGTGGTCTCCTACATTGCCGGCGTCACTGCGCCTCCGGGCAAGCGCATGGGCCATGCCGGCGCGATCATCTCCGGTGGCAAGGGCACTGCCGACGAGAAGTTCGCCGCGCTGGAAGACGCGGGTGTCCGCACCGTGCGCTCCCTGGCTGAGATCGGCGATGCACTGAAGGATGTCACCGGCTGGTAAGCTGTTGGTATCTGGCAAGGCTGAAAGGGCACCCTCGCGGGTGCCCTTTTTCATGAGATGCTTTCAGCCGCTGAGGCCGCCATACTGCGCTAACGGCACCTTCAGGCCGCAATGCAGCTGCGGTTGCGCCCAGTGCGCTTGGCTTCCAGCAACGCCTGGTCGGCACGCTGTAGCGTATGGTCGAGTAGGTCCTCTCCCTCGCGAAACTCACTCAAACCGGCGCTTGCAGTGATCGAGAGCTGGGTTTGATTCACCGTGACCGACAGTGCAGACAGCCGCTGGCGCAGGCGATCGACAATGGCCCTGGCTTCGTCGAGGCCGACGTTGGCCAGCATGAGCAGAAACTCCTCACCTCCCCAGCGTGCACAGAGATCGCAGTCGCGCAGCGCCGCGCGAATTTCCTGGGCGATCGCAACCAGCACTCTGTCGCCTGCCTCGTGACCGTACAGGTCGTTGATCTGCTTGAAATGATCGATGTCGAGCATCACTAGCGTGTAGCGTCGGGTCAGCTTGGACAGCCGCTCGTCGATCATGCGTCGGTTGGGCAGGCCGGTGAGGGCGTCGTGGGTCGAGGCTTGCTGGAGATCCTGGTTGTGCTCACGCATGAGCTGTTGATACCCATCGGAGATGCGTGACAGTTTCTCCTGGCGGCGTAAGGTGTTCTGGTAGCGTCGCCGGGCAACGATCTCGTCTTCGCGAAGGTAGCGCTGATAGTTGTCGGCGATCGTTACCAGGCGCTCGAGGCGTTTCTTCTCGGTGCAATGAAACGCATACAGCTGGGCAAGCGCGTCCTTAAGCGGATGCTCCGCATAGGCGGCATCGCTGAGCAGGGCTTCGACCCGTGCCAGAAGTTCCGACTCTTCACGCATCATACGCAAGCCGGGGCGGGCGTGATGTCGAACGGGAAAGTGCAATCTTCTCGAAACTCCTCGGCCAGCTCCGCGATTCGCTCATTGCGCGGATCGTAGTGCCAGGTGACCTGGATGCCGCGGCCGCCCTGGTGCGCCTCTTCGAGCAGGTCGAAGATATCCATCATGGCCTTCACCGAGCTGGTGTTCAGGTAGATGAGTGCCAACGTCAGCGTCAGCGGTCGCGTTTCTTCGGCGAGAAAGCGTTGGACCCAGTCGATGACGCTGTCAAAGAGTTCGAAGGAGTTCTCCGGATAGGAGTCACCCTGCATGGAAAGCATGCCGGCCTGCCAATCGCTGACGATGGTGGGCGTCGACTGGCTGCCGGAAATGTTGAGGTCATTTGTCATGGCAAAGACTCGATTGATCAGATCACGGCGGTGAGGCTGAAGAAGCCCCGTCCGTCGGCAAGGGGCTGCAGGGAAGCCTGCATCGGCTCGCTCGACTTGCGCGCAATGTCGAGCAGGCCAAGGCCGGCCCCTGAGCCAGACTGAGGATCGTTGCGTGGCATGCGCAGCTGCTGCTTGTACGCCTTCTTCAGGGCTTGTGCATCCAATAACGCGAGCTCGCCGATGGTCTCCAGCAGACGCTCACCATCGGCGAGCTCGACAATGTTCCCGGCCGAGACGAGGTATAGCCCCTGCTCGTTCTTGGCAACCGCCACGGTGGCCGACGCCGTTTCCTCGTCATACCCCTGGCGCGCGGCATAGTGGCGAATGTTCTGGGTCATCTCGATGTAAGCGGCGAAGACGTCCATGGCAGCCGATGGCGTGGCCTGCTGGGAGCTGAGGTAGTTGCGCAGGGCATTACCGATCTCCTCGATCAAGCTGCGCGAAATCGGGCCATTGAAGCACAGCATGATGCGCTGCTCGAGATAGTTTTCTCGCATGCTCAACAGGTTCATTCACGCCTTCTCCTGTAGGGGGACGACTGCCTCGGCAGGCAGCAGGGGGATGCGGTCGCTACCGCGGGAGCAATCCTGTTCGGTGAAGCGAAAGCTCAAGAGGGTGATGTTGTCGCGCTGGGGAAGCGTGCCCTGATAGGTGTTCAGGGCCAGCTCGAAGGCTTCCATTTGTGCCGTCAACGAGTTGGGTGCCTGGGCCTTGAGCAACGCCTCGAAGCGTGAGCTGCCAAAACCGAAGCCGTCGCTGCCGCCGGCCTGGTCGAAGAAGCCGTCGGTGCACAGCGTATAGGTCCAGCCGGGCTTCAGCTCGAGTGACTGGTTGCGGTAGGCGATCCTGCGCTTGTGGCCAAGGGGGCGCTTGTCGCCGGTGAGGTGAACCAGCGCCGTGCCGTCGGTGGCATACAGGCCGATCTTGGCCCCGGCGAAGGTGATCTGTCGAGTGACCAGGTCGACCCAGGCCAGGCCGACATCCATATGCGTGGCGACCGACGCCGGCAGCTGCTCGGCTCCAAGCAGCTCGCGGCTCTGTCCATCGGTCTCGTTGAGGATGGCCGCAGGGTCCTGGCAGCCTACCTTGAGAATGGCATGGTCGAGAATGGCCCTGGCCAGCATGGTCATCAATGAACCGGGTACGCCATGGCCGGCACAATCCACTACCCCGAAAAGATAGCCGCCGGCCGCCGGGCGAAAGAGATAGAAATCGCCGCCGACCGTGTCACGAGGCTTCCACAGTACGCCGTGGTGATGCTCCAGATGGCGCGCGAGCTGGCGGTCGGGGAGGATGGCGCGCTGTATGAAGCTGGCATAGTCGATCGAGTCGCCCAGCTTCTTCTGCGTCGCCGCCATTTCCGCATTGGTCTGCTCGAGCGCCTGGGTGCGTTCACGCACCTTGGCCTCCAGCTCGCGGGTATGGCGCTGGACCTGGTCGACCATGTGCGAGAAGGCCTGGGAAAGCTGGCCGATCTCATCGTTGCGAGAGGTGGGCAAGGGCGAATCGTAGTGGCCGGCGGCAATGGCCTGGGCCGATTGCTTGAAACGATTGAGTGGCGCGAGGATCAACCGCTCGATGGCCAGAGCGAAGACGATGAAGACAATGACCAGAACCAGCGCGGCGGCAAACAGCAGCGGCCACAGCCAGCGGCGATCGAGGATCTGCGCCACGCTCATGTCCAGTGCCGTGATCAGGTACCAGTCGAGTTCGGGAATGAAGCCTACCGAGAGCAGGCGCTCCTGGGTTTCCAGCGTGGCCCACAGAGTCTGGGTGGTGTCGGGAGCCAGCGCGGCGGCCTGCAGGGCGTTGGCGAGTGCGGCACGCTGCTCTTCGTTGCCGAGCAGGGGGTGGATGGTGTGTCTCTCGTCGAGCTCGCCTGCGCCGGAGCCGAATGCAATGTGTTCACGGGACGGGTGCGCCTGCAGGGCGCCGTGCCGATCGACGATCATTGGGGTCAGTCCCTCGGCTTCGTCGCGAATGAAAGCATTGAGAAAGTCGCCAAGCTCGAAGCCGGTGCCGGCTAATCCCAGCAGCCTGTCGCCATCTCGTACCGGGACGTTGAGCCAGACCTTGGTCACGTCGAGCTCCCGGTCGATGTTGACGTTGAGGTTGTAAGGCCTGTCGGTGCGGCGTAGCTGGAAATACCAGGCGTCGTTCGGTTGGCTGGCGTCGAGGCGATAGCGGGGCGTCTCGGCGCTGGGATCGTCAGCGCTGGCATAGTAGTAGTTGCCGCTGGCATCGGCGATCACGAAATAGGAGCGGTCGGCAAAGGCATGCCGATAGCCCTCCGCTTCTGTCAGGAACCGATCGCGGCGCGCAGTATCTTCTTCGCCGATCAGCCACTCCCGCAGCGAGAGACTCTCTGCGAAGCGCTGGGCCAGTGCCAGTTCGCGCGACACCGGCGCCAGGATTCGCTGCATGTGCAGCAGGGTGTAGTTTTCCGCGTAGGCGTGTGCGAAGTGGCGACGAATATCATCGACGGCCTTCCAGCCCAGCAGTAATGCCGGTATCAAGGAAAGCAGGCAGGCGAGTAGCAGCGTCGCAACCGATTTGCCACGCAATCCCCATCGTGCGGCCATGATGTATGTGTTCCCTGCTGCGCAACGACTAGAAAGGTCACGCTTATGGTTTGATTTTTATCAGTAGGAAAATGCCACAAGGCAGAGGGCAAAGCGAGAGGGAGGCAAGCATAAATACGTCGTAGGCGAACTCGTGCGCCTACCTGGCCTTGCTTCGTCACGTGCGAGCGGATACGAGCCGCATGTCCCAGGCCGCGGTCATACGGCTCGCATGCGGCGTGACAAAAAACGCCTCGACCCAGGTCGAGGCGTGTTGCATGGTTTGCCGGTCGGAGTCAGACGGCAGGACGCGCCACCAGCGAGCGGGTCTCCTCACGGGCCTCGACCAGCTCGATGCGAATCACATCCCCAAGCTTGTAGCGCTCTTCGCCTTCGACCTGAATGCGGCCTTCCTTGTCGTCGATGACCACTTTGTCGCGATCGCTGTGGATCATCGGGGCGGGCACGAAGGCCGTGGCACCGTTGGCGGTCAGGCGCACGCGCATGCCGCCGCGGCTGATACCGAAGATTTCCGCCTCGAAGGCTTCCTGCGCCTCGGCGGCCGGGCTCAGGTAGCGCACATAGAGCCAGTCCTTGACGTCGCGCTCGGCCATGCGGTTGAGCCGGCGGCGCTCGGTCAGCTGTTCGGTGAGGGCCTGAGTGGCTTCCACCGGGGCCTGTTCACCCTTCAATACCCGCTTGATCAGGCGATGGTTGACCATGTCGCCGTACTTACGGATCGGCGAGGTCCAGGTGGCATAGGCTGCCAGGCCCAGGCCGAAGTGTGGGCCGGGGCGGGCCGACATGCTGGTGAAGCCCTGGAAGCGGCGCAGGCGGGCGTCGAGCCAGGCGTCGTCGCGGCTCTCCAGGGCACGCTTGAGCTCCTTGTAGCGCGGCAGCTCGGAGAGCGCTTCGAGCTCCACTTCGATCTGCTGGGCGGTGAGGAACTCGTGGGCGGCCTCGGCCTTTTCCGGGTCGAAGGCGCGATGCACATTGAAGATGCCGTGGCCCACGTGCTCGGCAAGATAGTGCGCACAGCAGGCGTTGGCCGCGATCATCGACTCCTCGATCATGCGGTTGGCGATGCGGCGCTCTTCGATGCGCACGTCGAGCACATTGCCCGCCGGGTCGAGGTCGAACACGTAGTCGGGCCGGTCCTTGAACACCAGCGCATGCTCGGCGCGCCAGGCGGCGCGCGCCTCGGTCATGTCGCGCAGGGCGCGCAGCTGCTCGCCGATCTCGTCGGTCGGCGTCCACTCGCCCTGGCCGTCCAGCCAGTCGGAGATCCGGTCGTAGACCAGCTTGGCGCGGGAGCGCATGGTGGCGGCGAAGAAACGGTAGTCACCCAGGCTGCCGTCGGCTTCGACGTCGAGCGTGCATGCCAGCACCGGACGCGTCTCGCCCTCGCGCAGCGAACAGAGATCGTCGGCCAGAAGCTCGGGCAGCATGGTGACGTTCTGGCCCGGCAGGTAGACCGTGAAGGCACGGGTGCGGGCCTCCAGGTCGGCAGCATGGCCCTCCTCGACATAGGCGGTGGGGTCGGCAATGGCCACCGTCAGGTGCCAGCCTCCCTCCTCGCGTGGGGCGATACGCAGGGCATCGTCCATGTCGCGGGTCTTCTCGCTGTCGATAGTGAAGAAAGGCTCGGCGGTAAGGTCCTCGCGCACGAGCCCTTCGTCGCGCAGCGGCCAATCGTCGCCCGCATGCGGGCATTCCTGCTCGAGCGCATGGCGAGCCAGGGTAACGCGCCACGGCACGGCGGGGTCGTCGACCTTGGCCACCAGTTCGTCGATCTGGGTGAAGAAGGCTCGGTCGTCGGGCTTGAGCGGATGGCGCACCAGCCGCGCCACGACCCAGTCGCCGTCGCCGATGCTGGCCTCGTCGAGGCTGTTCTTGATCCTTGCCTTGAGCGCGCTCTTGATCAGCGGGTGATCGGGCACCACGGCCAGGCGACCTTCGCGCTTCTGCACCCGGGCGATGAAGCGGCTCAGACCTGCTTCGAGCAGGGCGTCCGGCTCTACGGAGGTCTTGTCGCCATTCTCGTGGATCACGGCTTGGACGCGATCGCCGTGCAGCACCAGCTTCATGGCCGGCGGCGGCACGAAGTAGGACTGGCCATCGTCGGTTTCGAGGAAGCCGAAACCCTTGTCGGTGGCCTTGATGACCCCCTCGGCGCGCGGCGTGGTTTCACGGATCTGTTGCTTGAGCTGGGCGAGCAGCGGGTTGTTCTGCAGCATGGTCACGGACGTGTGGCGGGATAGGAGGGCCACTATACGGATTCCCGCGGCCGGCGCCAAACGTGTCGGCGGGGATGACAGGAAATCAGCGGCTTGCCGCCGTCGGGCGACACCGGCTGTGAAGAGCGCCGGTGCGCCATGAACTGACGGATAAAGGGAGCGATTGCCCGACCCCAGCCCGATGGCTGGTCGGGCCCGGAATCAGCGCACGGTGATGACGGTGCAGTCGGCGGTATGACTGACCTTGTGCGATACGCTGCCGACCATCAGCCCCTTGAAGTCGCTGAGGCCGCGGCTGCCCATGACGATGGCGGCGATGCCGCGCCGGCGCGCCTCGCTGAGAATGGTGCGGGCCGGGTCACCCTGGCCAATGACCGTCTCGACCTTGGTGATGCCCTGGGCACGTGCCTCGGCGGCGGCTTTCTCGACCACCTGGCGGCCAATGTCCTCGCGCTCCTGGCGGGACGCCTCGATGGCGATGGCGCCGATGCCCCATACCAGCGTGGTCTCGTGGGAGAGCTCTTCGGGGATGTGTAGCAGGTGCAGGGTGGTGTCGGTCTGGCTGGCGAGCTGGCAGGCGACGGCCAAGGCTTTCTTCGCGCCTTCCGAGCCGTCGACGGGAACGAGGATGGAGTCGAACATGACGTTTCCTTTTTTCTGGTTTGAGCCCGAGCATACTCACTTCGAGCCTAGCGGTTTGCGCCGAGGTTGTCATGACCCGGGTCAAGACCCTGGGCTGACGCTGGCTTATTCCGGCTTTTCCAGCCGACGCAGCTGCTGCCACAGTTCGCTGCGCAGGTCGGCCATGCGCGGCGCCTCCTGGGCGGTGAAGACCAGAGGGCGGGTCAGGCGCTGGGCCCTCAGCCCCAGCCGGGCGCTAAGCAGCCCCACGCCCATGCCCTGGCCGGCGCGCGCCGAGAGGCGTCCGGCCAGGTTCAGCGAGATCAGCTCCATGCCCGCTTCGCTGGCCATCTCCGTGGCGCCGGCAAAGGCCATGTTGTAGAGCACGCTGCGCAGCAGGCGCAGGCGGCTGGCGTAGCCGAGCTCGAGACCGTAGAGCCGGCTGATGCGGTCGAGCATGGCCAGGTTGCGCCACGCCACCAGCGCCATGTCGACCAGGGTGAGAGGGCTGACTGCGACCATCACCGCGGTTTCGCCGGACATGCGTGAGATCAGGCGTCGCACCTCGCGGTCGCGCGGGGCCAAAAGGTGGTGCGCGAGCAGGGCGTGGATATCGGCGCCAAGGTGATGGGGCTGGCGGGCGGCGAGATAGGCCTGCCAGTGAGGGTGGTCGTCGTCGAGGCGTAGCTGCTGCTTGAGTGTCTGCGCCAGGGCGTGCGCCTCTTCGGCGCCGGCCTCGGGCAGGCGGCTGAGCCGGGTGCGCAGCCGGTCGTGGCGGCGCAGCCGGCGCAGGCGCCAGGCTTCGCGTACCAGCGCCATGGCGCCGAGGCCGAGTGCCCCCAGGCCCAGCAGGCTCCAAGCACCGCTCAGCCAGTTACCGCCCAGCATCGCCGCCGGCAGGTTCAGGGCGAGTTCCAGCGTGCCCAGGACCAGGCCACCGCCAAGCACTGCCAGCAACCCCCAGCGACGCTTGCGCGGCCGGGCCAGGCTGGCATCCAGCGCCAGTTCGGCGGGTGTTTCCTGCGTGGCGGGCAGGGCGCGGCTGGGCAGGTCGGGGGCGAAGGCGTGGCGCGGCCGGGGCGGCTCAGGCTGCGGCGCACTGCCGGGTTGCGGCTCGTCCAGGGTGAAGCGATGCGCCGGACGGGGGTCGCCGGTGGGCGGGTCGCTGCGGCGTGGATCACTCATTTCAGCTTGTCTCCGATCAGCCAGTCCAAGGCGGCGTCGAGGCGAATGTGGGGCAGGGCGCCGCCTTCGCGCGAGGCGGGCTGGAAGGCACGGAAATCGAACCCCTGGCGGTGCCAGAAGTCGGCCTCGGGCAGGCGTGCCGGTACTTCGCCGGGAAAGACCAGCACCGACTCGCCGTCGAGGGTCGTGCCGCGCAGCGCCGGGGTTCGCTGGCCCTGGTGAACCACCTCGTGCACCTCGGTGGCGCGAATCGAGGCTAGCGACAGCGCTTTGACCGGCACGGCGGCGTAGCGCAGGTCCTGCAGCGGCTCGGCCAGCAGGGCCTCGAGCAGCGCGGTGAGGTTGGCGTGCTGCTCCGGCGTGACGTGGTCGGCCTTAGTGGCGGCGATCGCTAGGCGGTCGATTCGCGGAGAAAACAGCCGCGACAGCAGGCTGCGCTTGCCGTAGTCGAAGCTTTGCATCAGCGTGGCCAGCGCCCGCGAGAGATCCTCGAAGCGCTCGGGACCGGCGTTGAGGGCGCCGAGCACGTCGACCAGCACGATCTGGCGGTCGAAGCGACGAAAGTGGTCGCGGTAGAAGGGCCGCACGATGTGCTGCTGGTAGTGGCGAAAGCGCGCCGACAGGGTGGCGTAGTTGCTCTCGGGCGGAAGCTTGGCAAGCTCGGCCTCGTTGCGTTGCAGCAGCGCCGGCAGAGGGAAGAACTGCAGCACCGGGGCGCCATCGAGATCGCCCGGCAGCAGGAAGCGCCCCGGTTGCAGGTTGGCGAAGCCGGCCTCGCGGGCGGCCTGCAGGCTGCGCGCATAGAGCGCGGCGATATCGGCCAGCTGCGCCTCGTTGGCTTCCGCGGCGGGGTCGAGCGCGGCGGCAGCCTGCTCCCACTCTGCTAGCAGGGCGCGCCGCTGCTCGCCGGTATCGGTGAGCATGGCACGGCTCCAGCCGGGGTAGTCGTGGTCCATCAGCGGCAGGTCGAGCAGCCACTCGCCTGGGTAGTCGAACAGATCGAGGCTCAGCTCGGCGGCCTCGCCGCCGAGCAGCGAACGGCGCGCCGGGCGATAGCGAATCGACAGGCGCAGCTCGCTGATACCACGCGTGGGCTCGGGCCAGTGGGGCACCGTGGCGTCCAGGGCCGCCATGGCCTGGTCATAGGGAAAGCGCGGTACGCCGATGTCGGGCTGGCTGACCCGTCGGGCGCCGAGCAGGCGGCCTTCGCGGGCGGCCGGCATCAGGTCCAGTCTCGCTTCCAGGCCGGCGTGGCGCAGTTGGTTGACCAGCGAGGTGAGAAAGGCTGTCTTGCCGGCGCGAGACAGGCCGGTTACCGCCAGGCGCAGCTGGCGGTCGCGACCGCGCTCGATCAGGTTGCTCAGTTCTCGGGTCAACGACTGATGCATGGGCGAGGCATCCCTTCTCTACGGTTCAGTTCAACGGCTAATGTGAGGCTCATGGCCGTGTCTGGCAAGGCATGCCGGGAAAGCGCCGGGGCGGAATCACTGGCCGGTGAACAGTCGCATCCACAGCGGCAGGGCGGCGATCAGGAAGCCTGCCACCGCCAGCGCATAGCCGGGCCAGCGCCGCGTCATGCGCTGGGCGAGGGTCAGGCCGACCAAGCAGATCACCAGGCCGACGAGGTTGAAGACGAAGGTGAACATGCCGAGCATCGGAGTCATGGAGTCTCCCTTGGCCGATGATGGAGGAACGCGGCAAGCGTGAAAACAGGCATAGCCAAGTCCATGATATCAGGAGCACTCACCACGAGGACATGCGATGGACAACCGGCTTCCCGACCGCGCTGCGGTGCTGCACTTCTGGTTCGAGACGCTCGAACCCGCCCATTGGTTTCGCAAGGACGCGGCGCTCGACGATACGATTCGCGCTCGCTTCGGTCTGCTGCACGAGGCGGGCGCCGCCGGTGAGCTGTGGGAGTGGCGTGATACGCCCCGGGGGCGGCTGGCCGAGATCCTGGTGCTCGACCAGTTCTCGCGCAACCTGTATCGCGATGACGCGCGGGCCTTCGACCAGGACCCCATGGCGCTGGTGCTGGCGCAGGAAGCCGTGGCGCAGGGGCTCGACCTTGCGCTGCCGGTGGTGGAAAGAAGCTTCCTCTACATGCCCTACATGCACAGCGAGTCGCTCAAGGTTCACGAGGAAGCACTGCGTCTGTTCGACCAGCCGGGGCTGGAAGACAGCCTGCGTTTCGAACATCTGCACCGCGATATCCTGCTGCGTTTCGGCCGCTACCCGCACCGCAATGCCGTGCTTGGCCGGGAGTCGAGCGCCGCGGAGAGGGAGTTCCTCACGCAGCCGGGCTCGTCATTCTGAGCTACCCTTGGCAGTGAAGCTGCGCTTCGGCACCCTCAAGGTTCACCACGGGAACCGAAATCGATCAAAAGGAGAGGAGAGAGGACATGGGACTTATCGCCTGGCTGATCATTGGCGGTCTGGCCGGCTGGATTGCCGGTAACATCATGCGGGGTGGCGGCTTCGGTATCCTGCCCAACATCGGCGTGGGCATCGTAGGCGCGGTAATCGGCGGTTTCCTGTTCCGCCTGCTGGGGCTGGGAGCCGAAGGCATGATCGGTTCGCTGGTTACGGCAACGGTGGGGGCGGTGCTATTGCTGTGGATCATTTCGAAGGTGCGCAAGACATAGCCCCGCACGCCTGAGACGATGCGGCCCGGGCTTTGCTCGGGCCGCTTGCGTTATGACTGGCCGCAGGCGTTAGAAGGTGTAGCTGATGCCGATCACGGCCACCGGGTAGAAGGGCAGCTTGTCGGCTTCGTCTTTCAGGCGCTGCTCTTCACTACGGATATTCTGGCGCAAGTCGGTGTCTCTCTGCTCGCGTCCGCTGGACGTGCTCAATGAAACATCGATATTAGTGGTCATTACGCCCACTTCGGAGAAGAAGCCGAAGCCGCTGCGGTGCGAGCTGCGCCAGCCCAGCCCGGCATAGGGCTGCACGCCGTCGGCGATGGTCAGGGTGCCATTCAGCGTACCGATCTCACTAGTCTGGTAGTCGGTCTCTCCGATCTTTATCGTTTGATTGTCCTTGGCGCGACCCACCACGTTGGCTTCCATGTCCGGCAGCATCACACCGGCGGTGAGGAAGAAACGACCGCCGAAAGGATAGTAGTCCAGCGCGAGCTTGCCCGCGGAAAGGCTCACGTCGCCTGTATAGTTGATGTCGTCGCTATCGAAGTCGCCGTCCCAGTCCAGCCCGCCGGTATAGCGCGCCGAGACCCCCAGCCGTTCATGGAAGCGCCATGCGACATCCGCGCCCACGCCGGTGGTGCCGGCAACCGCACCCAGCGTGACGCGGTTTTCGAAGGCTTGGGCCTGGGCCGTGCCCAGGGTGACGAGAGCCGCGGCGATTCCTGTGGCCAGTAATTTTTTCATTGCAATTTCCTTGGTAGGTGAAGCGAGGCACATCACGTACCCCATACCCCTATCGGCGGCCTGCTTGGCAGCTTGAACCGGATTGGCTGCGCCTTTCGTCGTGATAGGCGGAGTCGATTGGCGCTGCCCAGCCTGCCAGCTACCTTTGACAGGCGAGGCCCGAACGCAGCGCGATGGCCGGACGTGCAGGAAGCGCGGCGCAGGGTGAAGTCAGACCGGACAAAAGGAGCTTGCCCATGGCGAACAATCCCCACACCACGCCCAACAGTGGACCGCCCAACGACACGGATTTCAGTACCGACGAACACAGCAAGTCGGCGCAGCTCGAGACGTATCGACGCGATGCCACCGGTCACGACCTGCGTACCAACCACGGTGCGCGCATTGCCGATAACCACAATTCGCTGAAGGCGGGCGAGCGGGGGCCCACGCTGCTCGAGGACTTCATCTTCCGTGAGAAGCTCAACCACTTCGACAACGAGCGCATTCCGGAACGCATCGTGCACGCCCGCGGCGCGGCGGCCCACGGCTACTTCCAGCCCTACGACAATGCCGCCCAGTACTCCAAGGCGGGGCTGTTCCAGGACCCGGGCAAGAAGACCCCTGTTTTCGTGCGTTTCTCCACCGTGCAGGGCGCGCGCGGCTCCAACGACACCGTACGCGACGTGCGCGGCTTCGCCACCAAGTTCTATACCGATGAGGGCAACTGGGACCTGGTGGCCAACAACATGCCGGTATTCTTCATCCAGGATGCAATCAAGTTTCCTGATTTCGTCCACGCGGTGAAGCCCGAGCCGCACAACGAGATTCCCCAGGGCCAGTCGGCCCACGACACCTTCTGGGACTTCGTCTCGCTGATGCCGGAATCGACCCATATGGTGCTGTGGACCATGTCCGACCGCGCCTTCCCACGCCACTACCGCAACATGGAAGGTTTCGGCGTGCACACCTTCCGCCTGATCGACAAGCAGGGCAAGGCGCGCTTCGTCAAGTTCCACTGGAAGCCGCTGGCCGGCACCTGCTCGCTGATCTGGGATGAGGCGCAGAAGCTGTGGGGCCGCGACCCCGACTTCAACCGGCGCATGATGTGGGAGGATATTGAGAACGGCGATTTTCTCGAGTTCGAGTTCGGCATTCAGGTAGTCGAGGAAGAGGATGAGCACACCTTCGACTTCGACCTGCTCGACCCGACCAAGCTGATCCCAGAGGAGCTGGTGCCTGTCGTTCCCATCGGCAAGATGGTGCTCAACCGCAACCCGGACAATTACTTCGCCGAGACCGAGCAGGTTGCGTTCAACCCTGCCCATATCGTGCCGGGGATCGACTTCAGCAACGACCCGCTGCTGCAGGGCCGGCTGTTCTCCTACCTGGATACCCAGATGCTGCGCCTGGGCGGGCCCAACTTCAATGAGCTGCCGATCAACCAGCCGGTATGCCCGTTCCACAACAACCAGCGTGACTCGATGCATCGCCAGACCATCGACAAGGGCCAGGCCTCCTACGAGCCCAACTCCATCGACGGCGGCTGGCCCAGCGAAACCCCGGCAGGGCCGGAACATGGTGGCTTCGAGTCGCACTACGAGCGCATCGACGCACACAAGGTTCGCGCCCGCAGCGCTTCGTTCGGCGATCACTACTCGCAGGCCACGCTGTTCTGGAACAGCCAGACGGACGTGGAGAAGGAGCACATCATTGCCGCCTACACCTTCGAGCTCTCCAAGGTGCAGCGTCCCTGGATCCGCGAACGCGTGATCAAGGAGATCCTGCCCAATATCGACCTGGAGCTGGCGCGCCGGGTGGGCGAGAGCCACGGCATCGAGACACCCAGCAAGAAGCCGGCCTCAGCGGAGCAGCTGGGCAAGAGCACCCAGCTCGAATCGCCGACCCTGAGCCTGATGGCACGGCTGCCGGGGAACATCCAGTTCCGTAAGGTGGCGATCCTGGCCGCCGACGGCGTCGATGCCGGCCAGGTCGAGGCGATCAAGCAGAAGCTCGAGGCCGAGGGTGCCGAAGGCAAGGTGATTGCGCCCAGCATGGCGCCGCTGAAGGCCGCCAACGGCAAGAGCGTGACGCCTGACGCCATGCTCAATGGCATGCCGTCGGTGGCGGTGGATGCAGTGATCGTGCCCGGTGGCAGCGCCAGCGTGGATGTCCTGGCAAGCTCGGGGCTGGGGCGCTACTACGTGCAGGAGGCCTACAAGCACCTCAAGGCGATTGCCGCGGTGGGCGACGGCAAGGGGTTGCTGGACGCTGCGGGCGTGCCCACCGGCGAAGAGGGCGTGTTGACCGACAGCTCGCTGGATGCTGTCTTCACGCAGCTGCGTGACGCCATGGCCCAGCACCGGGTGTGGGCGCGCGACGCCAAGGCCAACGACATGCCGGCCTGAGGGGAGTCGCACGTCCACCCTGCCTGAACGACGACGCCCGCCGGCAGTCGCCGGCAGTCGCCGGCGGGCGTCGTCAGGTGCACGGGTGGGATCAGGCGGTGGCCGGGCTGCCCACCAGTTCCTTGAGGGAAGCCTCGATGATGCCCAGCCCCTCTTCGAGCACCTCGTCCTCGATGGTCACCGGCATCAGGAAGCGGATGGTGTTGCCGTACATGCCGCAGGAGAGCAGGATCAGTCCCTTTTCCCGGGCCTTCTTGCACAGCGCCGCGGCCAGATCGGCGTCGGGCGTGCGGCTGCCCTTGTCGGTGACCAGTTCGAAGGCGGCCATGGCGCCCAGGTGGCGCACGTTGTCGACGCACTCGTAGGCCTGCTGCCAGGCGTTGAAACGCTTGGCCAGCGTCTCGCCCAGGGCGTGGCTGCGTGCCAGGATGTTCTCCTCTTCCATCACCTCGATCACGGCCAGGGCTGCGGCGCAGGAGAGCGGGTTACCGCTGTAGGTGCCGCCCAGCGAGTTGGGGCCGGAGCTGTCCATCACGTCGGCGCGGCCGACCACGGCGGAGATCGGCATGCCGTCCGCCAGGCTCTTGGCGGTAGTCAGCAGGTCCGGCTTGACCCCGCTGTGCTCGCAGGCGAACAGCTTGCCGGTGCGGCCGAAGCCGGACTGCACTTCGTCGATGATCAGCATGATGCCGTGCTCATCGCAGATTGCCCGCAGCGCTTTGAGGAAGCTGGGTGGGGCGACATAGAAACCGCCTTCGCCCAGTACCGGCTCGATCACGATGGCGGCGGTGCGGTGGGCGGGGATGTCGGTCTTGAACAGCATCTTCAGGCCGCGCAGCGCCTGCTCTTCGGTGATGCCGTGGTAGGGCACCGGGAAAGGCGCGCGGAACACTTCCCCCGGCATGGGGCCGAAGTCGTTCTTATAGGGCACAACCTTGCCGGTCATGGCCAGGGTCATGAAGGTGCGGCCGTGGTAGCCGCCGTCGAAGCAGATCACGCCGCTGCGGCCGGTGGCGGCCCGCGCGATCTTGACGGCGTTCTCCAGGGCTTCGGCACCAGAATTGACCAGCATGACCTTGGCGGCATCGCCGTTGACGGGAGTGAGGGTGGCCAGCTTCTCGGCCAGCTGCACATAGGGTGCGTAGGGCATGACCACGGCGCAGGTGTGCATCAGCTTGTCTAGCTGCGCCTTGACCGCCTCGACCACGCGAGGGTGGCGATGCCCGATGTTGAGCACCCCGATGCCGCCGGCGAAATCGATCAGGCGATTGCCGTCGGCGTCCCAGATCTCGGCGTTCTCGCCGCGCTCGGCGAACTGGGTAGCGGGGCTGGCGCAGCCGTTGGCCACGTAGCGCTGTTTGAGTTCGTTGAGCTGTGCGTTGTTCATCTAGCGTACCTCCATGGAAAGACGGTGAAGGCGATCAGAGGCCGCCGACACAGACGTATTTTAGTTCAGTGAATTCGTCCAGGCCGTGATGCGAGCCTTCGCGGCCGAGGCCCGACTCCTTCACGCCGCCGAACGGGGCCAGCTCGGTGGACAGGATGCCTTCGTTGACCGCCACCATGCCGTATTCCAGGCCTTCCATGACGTGCCAGATGCGCCGATAGTCACGCGCATAGAAATAGGCCGCCAAGCCGAATTCGGTGGCGTTGGCCATGGCGATCGCCTGCTCATCGCTGTCGAAGCGGAACACCGGGGCCAGCGGGCCGAAGGTCTCTTCACGGGCCACGCGCATCGCGTCGGTGACGTCCGCAATGACCGTGGGCTGGAAGAAGGTGCCGCCGAGGGTATGGGGCTCGCCGCCGCACACCAGCCGGCCGCCCTTGGCCAAGGCATCGGCGATGTGGGACTGCACCTTGTCCACCGCCGCCTGGTTGATCAAGGGGCCCTGCACCACGCCTTCCTCCAGGCCGTTGCCAACCTGCAGCTGGGCGACCCGGGCGGCCAGCTTGTCGACGAAGGCGTCATACACGCCGGACTGGACCAGCAGGCGGTTGGTGCACACGCAGGTCTGGCCGGAGTTGCGGTACTTTGATGCCACGGCGCCCTCCACCGCGGCATCCAGGTCGGCATCGTCGAAGACGATGAAGGGGGCGTTGCCACCGAGTTCCATGGAGGCCTTCTTGACCGTGATAGCGCACTGGGCGAGCAGCCGTTTGCCTACCGGGGTGGAGCCGGTGAAGGAGATCTTGCGTACCCGCGGGTCGGTGGTCAGGACCTCGCCGATCTCGGCGGGGCGGCTTGCGGTAACCACGTTGAGCACCCCGGCGGGGAAGCCGACGTCCTGCGCCAGCTTGGCGAGCGCCAAGGCGGTGAGCGGTGTGGCCTCGGCCGGTTTGATCACCACCGGGCAGCCGGCGGCCAGCGCCGGGGCGCACTTGCGCGTGATCATCGCTAGCGGGAAATTCCACGGGGTGATTGCCGCCACCACGCCGATCGGCTCGCGAAATACCAGAATGCGCTTGTCGGCGCCGTGGCTCGGCAGGGTCTCACCAGCCATGCGCTTGGCTTCCTCGGCATAGAACTCCACGAAGGAGGCGCCGTAAGCCACCTCACCGCGGGACTCGGCCAGCGGCTTGCCCTGTTCCAGGGTCATCAGGCGTGCCAGCGCTTCCTGGTGCCTCATGATGGCGTCGAACCAGGCGCGCAAGAGGGTGGCACGCTGCTTGGCGGTCTGCCGCCGCCAGGCCGGCCAGGCGGCTTCAGCGGCGGCCACGGCATCGCGGGCATCGGCGGCGGTGAGGTCGGGCACTTGGGCCAGCACCTCGCCGGTGGCGGGGTTGGTGACGGCGAAGCGCAGCTCGGCATCGCGCCACTCACCGCCAATCAAGGCCTTGTCGATCAGGATTTCCGCAGGGAGAGACATGGGGGCTCCATGTGTGTTGATTATCTTGTCTATAGAGTGTGCATTATTTAAAACGATGCGCCAAGATGCGCATTGCTCGGCAGAACACCTTTTTTTGCTTTGGCAAGGATCCTGCCCGGGCTGAGTAGCGCCGGGTCAAGGGCACCGATGTCTACCTGTTGCCCATCGGCGAAAGGGGCGCTTTCCGCTACACTAGGCGCCGATTCGTTCTGGCGCGGTGAACCGTGCCGTTCCCTTGAGGCAGACTCCGAGGTGAGACTTGGTCGACCCCCTTTACGCCTGGTGGGCCCAGCAGCTGGTGCTGTGCGAATGGGCTTTCGAGCCTGAACCCATCATGATCGAGACCGATGCCGCAACGGCCAGGCTAGCCGAGCTCGGCGTCATGGAAAGCGGTGAGCTCGGCTGGCGCCTGATCGAGGCACTGCGCACGGGAAGCCCCGACCCCGCCCGTCTGCTGGCGGGGCTCGAGCTGGTGGCGCTGGCGGGGGCTGCCGGCTGGCTGACCGAGACGCGTGCCCGCCACTGGGCACTGCGGCTAACCGACGAGATCACTGGCCACTTCGCCAGCCTGGATGCCTGGCACGAGGCGCTGCTGCATGCCAAGAGTGCCGAAGGCTGGGTGCGGGGCGACGATGTCTTCTGGGAGGCCTGCGAAGCCCTGGCCGCCTTGGAGCATCAGGGCGAGGGCATTACCTGGGAACTGATCGCCGAGTGGGTAACGCACCACCGGCGCAAGCCGCTGTCGCTGTGGCCCGATGGGCCGGGTGAGGGCGTTTGGCGGCTGCGCGCCGCCTTCGCTCCGCTGCCAGGGTTGCCGGCGGCGCGTCCCGACGGCCCTGAGGGCGAGGAGGCGCGGCGTTGGCTCAGCCATGACTGGCAGCTCGAGGATCGCACCGCACTGATCCAGAACCTGCTGTGGATGGCGGGCCAGGGGCAGCGCCACGGCTGGGATCTCGACGCGACCCGCCTGCTGCAGGCGCAGGGCGATGCCCGTGGCCAGTGGCGCGAGAGCCTGGGTGAAGCCGAGCAGGACTATGGCCAGGTCATGCTCGACTTCATCGACAAGGGCGAACCGCTGGAGTGGGCCGCCTGGGACTGGCTGAGAATGGTCGACCTGGCGTGGCTCGGGATCTGCGCGGGCTGGCTCACGCTCGACGAGGGCCATGACTTCGCCGTGCATGCGGCCGACCTGCTGCAGCGGCGCTACAGCGACTGGTCGGCGTTGGCACGCTCCTACCAGCGTGGCCGTAGCCTGTTCGAAGGCAGCAACTGCCTGGCGGACATGGCTCGCGACTGGGAGCTGCTGCTGGGCTCCCCGGTCAGCCCCTGGCGAGTGCCGCTGCAGGAGCTGCTCGATGAGCAGGAGAAGCAAGCGTCGCGTCAGGCGGTGGCCGAGTGGCGGCGCTCCGCCCGGCACTGGGTGCTGGCGCTCGCCTCGGTGCGCGAACCGGAGCTCGCCATGCGCCAGGGCCTGCTGCAACCGCTGCCCCAGGCGCGCCGCGATGACGCGCTGCAGTATCTGCAGGAAACGCTTGGCCTCTACCCGGATGAAGGCATCGAAGCCCTGGCCCGCTATTGGCTACCGGCCCAGGCGCATCACCTGAACCAGCTGGCCGCAGACGCCGCCCATAGCGCCTTGCCGCCCAGCGACACGCCATTCGGTAGGCCGGCGCTTGCTGATCTGGGCAGCCTAGCTGCGCTGAAGCAGGGCAGCCGCCATGCGGCCACCATCCACATGGCCGAGAAGTACGCCTTTTACCTGCAAATGGCGATGGACAGCGAGGCCTTCGATCCGACAGCGCTGGAAGCGCTGGCCGAATCGCTGCGGGGTACTCTGAGTCGCTTCTATCCCGATGCGCGCCGCCTGCTCGAAGCCTGGGCCCAGTGGGAGGCACTGCTGCCCGAGGGAGAGCACCCGCCGCTGGTCAACGAGATCCGCTGGCACCTCGACGACCCGGGCAGTCCTTTCCATTGGCTCGACTGGCGCAGCACTCAGTGGCAGGAGCCGGGCCCGCGTCCCACGCTGTCGCGCTTCACCGCCATGGCGTTGGTCGGACCGCTGAACAGTGCGGCCTGGAGCGAACCTCACCGCGAGAGCGAGCGCGAGGCGGCGTCGATCCATGAGTGGATCGACAGTCACTACGGCTTGCATGGACAGGCCGAGCTCATCGAGTTTCTCGATTTCCTGCTTGAAGCGGGGGATCGGCAGGATTACCAGATCAACTATGCCCCCTATACCCTGAACGCCCAGCGCCTTGCCTCCGAGATCGCCATGCTCGACTCCGGCGACCTCAGCGAGGAGGACCGCAACCACCTGCTGCGACTGCAGCGAGTGCGAGACAACACCGACGGCTGCAACGAGCTGGACATGACCGCCTGGGACATCGCCCAAGCGGTGGACCTGGCAATTGCCGGGCGCCAGCTGGGATGGCTGGACGAGTCCGCTTTTGCCAGTGTGCTGGAGCGATCCCATGCCCTGGCTGCCGCACACTATGGTGGTTGGCGTGCCTACGCCAGCGGCCTGCATGCCGGCTTCTCGTTCTTCATGGGCGACACCCCCGAACGGGAAAGCTTCCTGGAGGGTTTCCGCCAGGCGCTGGTGGCGTGGCTGTCGGGAGCGCCGCCGCTGGCCGGGGCCTGGGCAAGCCTGGATTTCCCGGGCGCCAGACCGTCTCACTGGGCGCCCCAGCACATCGATACCTTGCCGGGGGATACACGCACGCTACATTAGGGCTCGCTCTAGTGAAAAAGTGTGGTTATAGTCATCACGTTTATGGGAACGGCCCCGCGCTCTAGGGGCCTTTAAAAAAAATATCGCGAGCCGCCAAAGGCCGCTTTGGCAGTGGTACGGGCAGGTTGCCAGGCACCACTACCACAGCGAATGTCCTGAAGTTAAGCAGCAGTTGGTCAGCGCTGAGCCAGCCTTGGCTCATCGGGACGCGTGCGGCTCAGGGAATAAGGAATTCGCAGGATGGTCGCAACGGGATCGACGCGTATCGTGTTGCTTTGCATCTCTCTGGGGTTATTGACCGGATGTGCCGGTTCGGCGAAGCAGTCTCAGGGCGTGGAAGATTACTTCGCCCTTCAGCTGCCCGGCATGCCAGCGTCCTGGAACCCCATGATGTCCCCGGTGGACAACCCGCTGTTGCGCGCCGACAGCCTTCACGGCCCCAACCAGGCCGTGGTCCGCGAGGCGCTGCTGGCACAGCATCGCCGCTGGGCGGGCACCCCCTACCGGCTGGGCGGCACCACCGAGCGAGGTATCGATTGCTCGGCGCTGGTGCGCAACGTCTTCAGCGAAACTTTCCGCCTCGACCTGCCTCGCTCCACCGGGGAACAGGTTCAGAAGGGCACCCAGGTCGGGCTCGATGAGCTGCAGGTCGGTGATCTGGTCTTCTTCCGCCCGCCAGGCGCCTATGATCATGTCGGAATCTATGTCGGCGAGGGTTTCTTCCTGCACGCTTCCACCTCGCAGGGCGTGATCCTATCGGAGCTCGACAATACCTACTGGAAGCGTCACTTCTGGCAGGCGCGCCGAACGCTGGAGCCGACGACCCTGGCGCAGCGCGTCGCCGACCTCGGCGAAGGCTGAGTCCAGGCTTCTGCTAGAGCGTCTCATGGTGTTCGGTCACGAACGCCACGAAGGCGCTCTCGGCGCGAGACAGGTACCCCCCCTTGGCCCAGGCCAGCGATAGGTCGAGCCAGGCCGGGCGGTCGAACGAGACCGCGGCAAGGCCAGGCTCGTCAACCACCCGGCGCAGGAAGGTGGTGATGCCGAAACCCTGGCGCACGATCGCCTTGGTCAGCGGGATCAAGTTCGACTGGAAGGCAATATTGGCGACAAGCCCGGTTTGACGCGACAGGGCGTCGACAAATTCGCGATGGAAGTAGCCATCCTGAAACAGCACCAGCGGCTCCTGAAAGAATTCGGCGGCGCTCACGCTGCGCCGCTGAGCAAACGGATGGTCGCGGGGCACGCAAACCACCATCTCTTCCCGCACCAGCCGTCGCCGCTCCATCTGACGGCTCTGCTCGTCGTCGATTACCACCCCCAGATCCAGCTCCCCCGCGGCAATCATGCTCTGCAGTCGGCGTGCGCCCGCTTCCACCACGGTCAGGCGAATGCCGGGATGGCGTGCCTTGAACCCCATCAGCAGCGGCGGGAAATAGTACGAGCCGAGCATCGACGGAATGCCGATGCGGACCTCGCCCTTGACCAGTCCGTGCAGTTCCCGCATGGCCAGGTGGGTCGCCTCGGCGCGCTCGAGCAGTTCGCGGGCATGGGCATAGAGCGCCTCGCCCTCCGGGGTCAGGGCGATGCGCCGCTCGTGGCGGTGGAAGAGCCGCAGCTCCAGCTGGCGCTCGAGGTTGGCGATGGTCTGGCTGACGGCCGACTGGGCCACGTGCAGCTCGCGGGCCGCGGCGCTGAAGCCGGCATGTTCGGCTACGGTGACGAAGACGCGCAGGGCACGCAGGTCGAAGGGCAGGCTCATATCGCTCCGCAATAAGAAAAAGAGATGTTTGTCATCGTTTTCTTCTGTTTGGCTTATTATGTGGCATCACTGATCATGTGACACCGGTAATCGCTCAGGTTCTTCGCATGATCGCTGCACACTCGCGCGCCTGGTGGCGCGCTACCCTGGCTCTCTGCCTGGGTTCCATTCTGGTCTTCTTCAATCTCTATGCGCCGCAGCCGCTGCTGCCCGACCTGCGCCAGCTGTACGGGGTCTCGACCCTGGCGGTCAGCCTGATCATGTCGGTCGCTACCCTGGCCCTGGCGGCATCGCTGCTGGTCTTCGGCCCGCTGTCGGATGCCATCGGGCGCGGCGGAATTATGCGCATCACTCTGCTGCTGACCGGACTGTGCTCGCTGGGGCTAGCCTTGGCGCCCAACTTCGAGACGCTGCTGGCCCTGCGCCTGGTACAGGGCTTCGTGCTCGGTGGGCTGCCGGCGGTGGCCATCGCCTGGATGGGCGACGAGTTCGATCGCCCGGCGCTGATGGCGGCGGTGGGGCTCTATATCGGCGCCAATACGCTGGGGGGAATCGGCGGTCGCCTGATCGGTGGCGGCGTCGGTGAGCTGGGGGGGGCCGGCGCCGGCTTCCTCACCGTCGGGCTGGTCACGCTGGTTGGTGTGGCGCTGTTCTGGAAGCTGCTGCCGCCGCCTCGCCAGTTCAGCCCGCGGCGCTTCGAGCTGCGTGCCGCCCTGGCCGACCTGGGCGGGCACCTACGCCACCCGCTGCTGCTGGCCGCCTACCTGCTCGGCGGCATCAACTTCCTCATTTTCATCAACCAGTACAGCTACATCACCTTTCGCCTGGCCGATGAGCCGTTTGGCCTCAGCGCCCGCTGGCTGGGGATGATCTTCCTCACCTACCTCGGCGGCACGCTGAGTTCGGCGCTCTCCGGCCGGCTGACCCGGCATCTCAGCCAGCCGGCCTGCATGACGCTGGGCATCGCCATCCTGATGGCGGGTACCTACATCACTCTGTCGCCCTCGCTGGCCTGGATCATCGTCGGGCTGACGATCAATGCGGTGGGGTTCTTTCTCGCTCACTCGATGGCCTCGAGCTGGGTCAGCCGCCAGGCGCAGACGGCACGCGGCAGTGCCTCGGCCCTCTACCTGGTGTTCTACTACCTGGGTGCCAGCCTGGGCAGCCTGTGGCTCGAGCCGTTCTGGCAGCGGGCCGGCTGGTTCGGGGTTGCCGTCGGTTCGTGGCTACTGCTCGGCGTCACCCTCGCCATCGCGCTGTGGTTGTGGCAGGGCGAGCGCAGCCGTGCCCGGGTAGCCCTGGTACGCTAGGCGGGTCGCTCCTCGCCGTGGCTAGCCCGATGCTGGCCGTTGTAAGGCGGGGCGCTGAAAAACAGAGGGGCAGCCATCTGGCTGCCCCTGGTCGTCTCGCGTGGAAACGTGCGTCGACTCAGTGTTCGACGCCGCCTTCACCGTGGACGTGGCCGTGCTCGATTTCTTCCTGGCTGGCTTCACGCACGTTGGCGATCTCGACATCGAAGTTGAGCTTCTGTCCGGCCAGCGGGTGGTTGCCGTCGACGGTGACGGTATCGCCTTCGACCTTGGTGACGGTGACCATCATCGGACCACCTTGGGTCTGGGCCTGGAACTGCATGCCCGGCTCCACGGCCTCCACGCCCTGGAAGGCATCGCGCGGCACTTCCTGCACGAGCTGCGGCTGCACCTCGCCGTAGCCTTCTTCCGGCGACACGGAGACGTTCAGCTTATCGCCGGCGGCACGACCCTCAAGCTGGCGCTCGAGCCCGGGAATGATGTTACCGGCACCGTGCAGGTAGGTCAGCGGCTGACGGCCCTCGGAGCTGTCGAGCACTTCGCCCGCATCGTTGGTCAGGGTGTAGTGGAATGCGACGACGGAATTCTGCGCAATCTGCATGAGTAGCCTTTCTTTGGGTGCATGTAGCCAATATGGTAACGCGCCATTCCAAGGCTGTCAGGGGAGGAGAGACATTTTCAGGTTGCTCGCCAACGGCCTGAGCCTCATTCACGCCTATTGGCCTAGTTGCGCGGCCCGTGCCGCGAGGCTACCCTAGCGGGATTCTTTTTGCCCTGTCCCTGAAACCTACCATGGAGCCTACCCATGACCGAGATCGTGCTCTGGCTGATCGCCTTTGCCCTCATCCTGTACTTCTGCATCAAGCAGTGGGAAACCACCGTCAGCGCCGGAGTGAGCAAGGTCGTTCCGCGTGTGATCAAGAGCAACGACGACAACCGCTGGGTCTGGAGCCTGGCGCTGGCCGTGCTGGGTGCCACCGCGTTGGTGCGTCCTGTCGATATGCTGCTGACTCTGATCCTGGTCGCACTGCTGGCCCTGATCGTGCGCAAGGCGGTGAGCTGGGGCATGAACAAGGCCACCTTTCACTAACACATGGTGGCCGGGTCGGGGCGACACCCGACCCGTGGCTCGCAGAGTTGCTGCATAAAGCTGCGCTATGAAAGAAGGCCCGTGGCATCGCCACGGGCCTTCTTATTACTGGGGCCTACGCTTGCTGCGAGAGAGTGGGCTTCAGTAGGGCGCTACGCTCACATTGGCGCCGCTGCCAATGATGCGAACGCGCTGGCCGACCTGGAAGGGGCGGTCGGCTTTCTGCACGATCACCACGTTCTGGCCGTCGTCGCGGCGGATCTCCATTTCCCAGGCGCGCACGCGGTTGGTGGACTCCTCGATGGCGCTGCCGGCCACGGCACCGCCGATCACACCCGCCGCGGTTGCCAGCTGACGGCCAGTGCCGCCACCTACCTGCCTGCCGAGCATGCCGCCGACCACGGCGCCGCCGCCGGTGCCGACGATACCGCCCATGCGGCTGTCAGCTTGGAGCTGCACCTGACGCAGGGCAGTGATGGTGCCGAAGGTGACGGTCTGGGCCGTCTGGGCCTGGCTACCGCGATAGACGTCGCCGCCCATGGTCGAGGTGTTGGCACAGCCGGCCAGGGTAAGCGCGCCAAGGGCCAGCACGGGAAGAAGACGCTTCATGGACACCTCCTGAGGGCAAGGTCGATTCCGATCTCGTAGGAGCATCGTCGTTGCCGTGATTATACGAAACACTGTTTGCTAACTAGCCTAACTCGTCATGGCCCATTTGACCAGTACGGCGCCGGGGAGTGCCCGGGGCAGCGAAATAAGCCAGGCTCAAGGCTGACTCACCAGCGACAGACGCAAGGTCTGTTCCGGCTGCACCCGCCAAGGCGCTGGGCAAGGGAAGCACGAAAAAAAGGGAGGCACAAGGCCTCCCCAAGGGTTCCAGTCGTTTACGTCACGCCATGTCAGCCGAACTGGTTCATGGTGTTGTCCTTGCCACCGGCCTTCAGGGCCGCTTCGCCGTGGAAGAACTCCTTGTGGTCGTCGCCGATGTTGGAGCCGGCCATGTCCTGGTGCTTCACGGTGGCGATACCTTCGCGAATCTCGCGGCGCTGAACGCCCGCCACGTAGGCCAGCATGCCTTCGTCGCCGAAGTAGCCCTTGGCCAGGTTGTCGGTGGACAGCGCGGCGGTGTGGTAGGTCGGCAGCGTGATCAGGTGGTGGAAGATGCCTGCCTCGCGCGCGGCGTCGCGCTGGAAGTTGCGAGTCCACTCGTCGGCCAGCTTGCCCAGGTCGGTGTTGTCGTACTCGGCGCTCATCAGCTTGCTGCGCTCGTAGGCGGAGACGTCCTTGCCTTCCTTCTCCCAGGCGTCGAACACCTGCTGGCGGAAGTTCAGCGTCCAGTTGAAGGACGGGGAGTTGTTGTAGACCAGCTTGGCGTCCGGCACCACTTCGCGGATACGGTTGACCATGCTGGCGATCTGGCCGACGTGGGGCTTCTCGGTCTCGATCCACAGCAGGTCGGCGCCGTTCTGCAGGCTGGTGATGCAGTCCAGCACCACGCGGTCCTCGCCGGTACCCGGCTTGAACTGGTAGAGGCCGGAGGCCAGGCGCTTGACCTTGACCAGCTTGCCGTTCTGCTTGATCACCACGTCGCCGTTGTCGATGTCGGAGGCGCTGGTGATCTCGTCGCCGTCGAGGAAGCTGTTGTACTGGTCGCCCAGGTCGCCCGGCTCCTTGGTCACGGCGATCTTCTGGGTCAGGCCGGCGCCCAGGGAGTCGGTGCGGGCGATGATGACGCCATCATCAACGCCCAGCTCGAGGAAGGCGTAACGCACGGCGTTGATCTTGGCCAGGAAGTCCTCGTGGGGCACGGTGACTTTGCCGTCCTGGTGGCCGCACTGCTTCTCGTCGGAGACCTGGTTCTCGATCTGGATGCAGCAGGCACCCGCTTCGATCATCTTCTTGGCCAGCAGGTAGGTCGCCTCGGCGTTGCCGAAACCGGCGTCGATGTCGGCGATGATCGGCACCACGTGGGTCTCGTGGTTGTCGATCTTGGCGATCAGCTCCTCGGCCTTAGCCGTGTCGCCGGCCTTCTGGGCCTCTTCCAGGTCGCGGAACAGGTGGTTGAGTTCCCAGGCGTCGGCCTGGCGCAGGAAGGTGTAGAGCTCTTCGATCAGGCCTGCGACGGTGGTCTTCTCGTGCATGGACTGGTCGGGCAGCGGGCCGAATTCGGAGCGCAGCGCGGCCACCATCCAGCCGGAGAGGTAGAGGTAGCGGCGCTTGGTGGTGCCGAAGTGCTTCTTGATGGAGATCAGCTTCTGCTGGCCGATGAAGCCGTGCCAGCAGCCCAGCGACTGGGTGTACTGAGCGCTGTCGGCGTCATAGGCGGCCATGTCCTCGCGCATGATCTTGGCGGTGTACTTGGCAATGTCCAGGCCGGTCTTGAAGCGGTTCTGGGCGCGCATGCGGGCAGCGCTCTCGGGGCTGATGCTAGCCCACTTGCCTTGCTGGGCTTCACGCAGTTGAGCCAGTGCCTTGATGTCGTCTTTGTAGGACATGGAACCATCCTCCTCGGGTCTGGTGCGGTCGAGCAGGGCATGCATAATGCTGCACCCGCGAAATGAGATCAGGTTCGGCCTTCGGAAGCGGCTTGTCTGTGCTGCCTTGGTCGTACCTTGGCGAATTTGAAACGTCTGTATGAATTCGACTACAGGGATGTGATCGAACAGTCGTTTCGTCCCTCGCCCTGGCATGCACTATGGCGCATGTGGCGCGGGCTTCACAATGGGCACTTTGGGGAAGGCAGGGTTGTAGTATGACTACAAGAGGGCGTTGGGGCGCCCTCTTGCTGTAGTGGTTTTTCGTTTGAAGTTCGGGGAGACGCCTAGCTGCCGTTGAGCAAAAGGCGCATGTTGCGGTGCGGAATGCCGGCGTCCATGAAAATTTCGCCGAAGGCGACGAAGCCCAGATTTTCATAGAAGGCGAGGGCGTGGGTCTGAGCCGCGAGTTCCACCTGGGCGTGGCCCAGGCGTCGCGCGGAGTCGATGGCGGCTTCCATTAGCGCCGCGCCGATGCCCAGCCCGCGCGCGTCGCGCAGCACGGCGACCCGGCCGATATGGCCGTCGGGCAGCAGCCGGGCCGTGCCCAGCGCCGCCTCGCCGCGCAGGGCGACGAAATGGCGGCAGGTGTCGTCGCGCCCGTCCCACTCCTCGGCGAGCGGTACTCGCTGCTCGTCAATGAACACCACGCGGCGGATCTCGCCGGCCAGCTTGCCAAGCTCCGCCCAGCTGCCCTCCTGAATGATGACTGGCTCTGGCACTCGCTTACTCCTCTTCGTCATACCAGCCGAGGCTGCCGGCATCGAGCAGCCTGGCAAGCAGTTCGGCAGCGCCTTCGAGCAACAGCAGATCGGCGTCTAGCGGAGTGTCGGCGGCCAGGGCACGGGCCAGCGGCAGCGCGCATTCGATGCCGTCGCCATCGACGAACAGGGTGGCGCGCTCGCCCTCGCCGGCGCGCCAGGCGAAGCGCGATCCGGGGCTGCGCAGCAACTCCTCGCCATCCTGTAGTATCGCGACAAGCGCATCGACGTCGGTCGGGCGTTCGCTTGGCACCAACTGGTCGGGATACTTGGGCTGGGTCATCACCCGGCCGAACCACTGGGCCAACTGAGCCGGGTCGTCGAGGGTGGCCAGGATCAGGCGGCGCATGCGCTCGAGCGAGGCGTCATCGAGTTCCGCGGGGTCGGCGGGCGGTGCCATGCCGGCATCGCCGTAGCGCAGCGACGCGGGCAGCTGCTCGCCGAGGTAGTCGGCGAACGAGGTGATAGCTTCATCCGCCGACGGGGCGCGAAAGCCCACCGAGTAGGTCATGCAGTCGTCGGACTGGCTGACGCCATGGTGGGCCCAGCCCGGCGGCAGGTAGAGCATGTCGCCGGGTTCCAGCACCCAGTCGTCGCCGGGCTCGACCTCGAAGCGCTCGAGAATACGCAGGTCGATGCCGCCGAGGATCGGGGCGTCGTCTGCCACCTTACCGCCGAGCTGCCAGCGACGCTTGCCCAGGCCCTGGATCAGGAAGACGTCGTACTGATCGACGTGGGGGCCGACGCTGCCCCCCGGCGGGGCGTAGCTGATCATGATGTCATCGAGTCGCCAGCGTGGCAGGAAGTCGAAATTCGCGAGCAGCTCGGCCACCTCAGGCACGTAGTGGTCTACCGCCTGCACCAGCAGGGTCCAGTCGCGCTCGGGCAGCTCGCCGAACACGGCCTCGTCGAAGGGGCCGTGGCTGACCTGCCAGGGGCCGTCTGGGCCATCCTCCTCCACCAGCCGGGCCTCGACGCCCTCTTCGCAGGCAAGCCCGGCCAGCTCGTCGGGATCGAGCGGACTTTCGAAATCGGGAAAGGCGCCGCGGATCAGCAGCGGCTTGCGCTGCCAGTAATCGTGCAGGAACTCGGCGGCGGTGAGGCCGCCCAGCAGGGTGAGGGGGCTGTCGGTCGGCATAGGGACTCGCTATCCGGCAAAGGGCACGAAGGCCGCAGGCGGCAAGTGCCGTCTGCGGAAGCAAGCGCTAATGGTAGCGTATCGTGCAGTGGCTGGCGCCAGTCAGTGCGCCCTGCGGCTCGGCAGCTGGCGCAAGATGGTGCGACGCCTGGCGTCGTCGAGCGACGACCAGGCGGCGATCTCGTCCAGTGTGCGCAGGCAGCCGAGGCAGTGCTGCGAGGCTGGGTCGAGGCGGCACACGCCGATGCAGGGCGAGGCCGCTGTGGCCTTGTCGGTATTCATCGGTTGGCGCCGGGCACCCAAAGCACATCGCCTTCGCCATTGCCGTTGGCCCGCCGCGCCAGGACGAACAGCAGGTCGGAGAGGCGGTTGAGGTAGCGCAGCACCTCGGGATTGACCGTCTGCTGCGTCATCAGCGCCGTGACCGTGCGCTCGGCGCGGCGCGTCACGGTGCGGGCCAGGTGCAGGTGGGCGGCAAGCGCGGTGCCGCCCGGCAGGATGAACGAGCGCAGGGTGGTGAGCTCGGCGTTGTAGGCGTCGATGCGCGCTTCCAGATACTCGACCTGGCCAGCCGTGACGCGCAGCGGCGGGTACGGCGGGTTCTCCTGCTCCGGCGTGCACAGGTCGGCGCCGACGTCGAACAGGTCGTTCTGTGCTCGGGTCAGCACCTCGGCGAGCTCGCCCTCGGCGTGAAGCTGGGCCAGGCCGAGGGTGGCGTTGGCCTCGTCCACCGTGCCGAAGGCCTCGACGCGCAGGTCGTGCTTGGCCACGCGGCTGCCGTCGCCGAGACCGGTGTCGCCCTTGTCGCCGGTGCGGGTGTAGATCTTGGTCAGCTTGACCATGGCGCCTCCTGGTACGATGCCGGCCGGCTCACAGCCGGCGGGCCTGGGCCTCGGCGTTGCCGATGTAGCTGGCCGGCGTCAGCGCCTTGAGCTCGGTCTTGACCTCGGCCGGCAGTGCCAGCGTATCGATGAAGGCGGCAAAGCCGGCCTGATCGATCCGCTTGCCGCGGGTCAGCTCCTTGAGTTTCTCGTAGGGCTTCTCGATACCGTAGCGACGCATCACCGTCTGGATCGGCTCGGCGAGCACCTCCCAGCTGGCGTCGAGGTCCTCGGCCAGGCGCGCCGGGTTGGCCTCGAGCTTGCCGATGCCCTTGAGCGCCGCCTCGTAGGCGATCAGGCCGTAGGCCAGGCCGACGCCGAGGTTGCGCAGCACGGTGGAGTCGGTGAGGTCGCGCTGCCAGCGCGAGATCGGCAGCTTCTGCGCCAGGTGGCCGAGCACGGCGTTGGCCAGGCCCAGATTGCCCTCGGAGTTCTCGAAGTCGATGGGGTTGACCTTGTGCGGCATGGTCGAGGAGCCGATCTCGCCCTCGACCGTCTTCTGCTTGAAGTAGCCCAGCGAGATGTAGCCCCACACGTCGCGGTCGAAGTCGATCAGCACGGTGTTGAAGCGGCACACGGCGTCGAACAGCTCGGCAATGTAGTCGTGGGGCTCGATCTGGGTGGTGTAGGGGTTGAAGGTCAGCCCCAGGCCCTCGACGAAAGTGCGCGCGTTGGCCTCCCAGTCGACGTCCGGATAGGTGGCCAGATGAGCGTTGTAGTTGCCCACCGCGCCGTTGATCTTGCCGAGGATCTCGACGCTTTCGATCTGGGCGAGCTGGCGGCGCAGGCGGTAGGCGACGTTGGCCATCTCCTTGCCCAGGGTGGTGGGGCTGGCCGTCTGGCCGTGGGTGCGCGAGAGCATCGGCAGGGCAGCGTGCTCGTGGGCCAGCTTGGCGATCTCGTCGGCCACCCGGTGCATCACCGGCAGCAGGGTCTTCAGGCCGTCGGCGAGCATCACGCCGTAGGAGAGATTGTTGATGTCTTCGCTGGTGCAGGCGAAGTGCACGAACTCGGTGATGGCGTGCAGCTCGGGCTGCGCGACGATCTTCTCCTTGATGAAGTACTCCACCGCCTTGACGTCGTGGTTGGTGGTGCGCTCGATCTCCTTGATGCGCTCGGCGTCGGCCAGCGAGAAGTCGCGGATCATCGCCTCGAGGAAGACCGTGGCCTCGGCCGAGAGCGGCGGCACCTCGACGATGCCGCCCTGCTCGGCGAGGCGCTGCAGCCAGCGGATCTCGACGATCACGCGGGCGCGGATCAGGCCGAACTCGCTGAAGTGCTCGCGCAGGCTCGCGGCCTTGCTGCCGTAGCGGCCATCGACGGGGGAGAGGGCGGTAAGAGCGGTAAGGGGCAGGGAAGCGGCGTGCATGGTCAGTGTCCGGGTACGTGTAGGAAAAGGTCAGCTCAGCTGGTCCAGGGCGTTCTTGAGGGCGCCGCGCTGGAACACCAGCTTCCAGCGGCGGCCACCCTGCTGATGCCAGAGCAGGGCGAAGCGGATGCCGGCGAGCAGGATGGCGCGTACCCGCTCGGGCATCATGCGGCTTTGCAGCATCGAGGGGTCGCCTTGTACCACGATGCGGGTCTTCAGGGTCGAGAGCGTCTCCTGGTAGGCCTCACCGAGGCTGGCGATGACGTTCTCGTGGGTGGCGCCGAAATGCTCTGCCTGGCCCTGGATGCGGTTCAGATGCTGGCCGAGGGTGCTCATCATGGCATCGTCCTGGCGCAGCTTGCTCATCAGCAGCAGCAGTGAGAAGCCATAGCGCAGCACCACCGGATTGGCCTGGCGGCGCCCCACCACGGCTTCGAGCACTTCCAGGCCGCGACGCAGGTTGTTGGGGTGGCCGCCGTAGATCGCCTCGAAGCTTTCCGGGTCGGTATCCAGCGTGGCACGAATCAGCGTTTCCCAGGGGCGCGGTTCGACCTGGCCGGTGCGGGCCAGCTCGTCGACCAGACTGGCGGCCTGGAACACGCCGGCAAGGGCCAGCGCCTGGCGCGCCGCGGGGGAGTCCGGCGCACGGTGAATCGGGGTGGTGGTCATGCGGCTCGCTCCGTGGCATTCCAGATGTCGCGAATCACCCCGCCGCCCAGGCAGATCTCGCCGTCATAGAGCACCAGCGACTGGCCGGGGGTGACGGCGCGCTGAGGGTCATCGAAGCGTACCTCGACGCCGCCATCCTCCCGCGTGTGCATGTGGCAAGGCACGTCGCTCTGGCGATAGCGGGTCTTGGCGGTGAAACGGCCCTCGGCGGCAGGCGGCTCGCCGGCGACCCAGTCCATCGCCTCGGTGGCCAGCGAATCGGTGTACAGCAGCGGGTGGTGCTTGCCCTGCACGGCGACCAGCACGTTGCGCTCGAGATCCTTGCCCGCCACGTACCAGGGCGCCTCGGGGTGGTTGGCCAGCCCGCCGATGCCGAGCCCCTGGCGCTGGCCCAGGGTGTAGTACATCAGCCCCATGTGCTCGCCGATGGCTTCGCCCTCGGCCGTCTCGATCACGCCCGGCTGCGCCGGCAGGTACTGCTGCAGGAAGTCGCGGAAACGCCGCTCACCGATGAAGCAGATGCCGGTGGAGTCCTTCTTGCGGGCGGTGACCAGGCCGTGGCGCTCGGCGATGGCGCGTACCTCGGGCTTCTCCAGTTCGCCTACCGGGAACAGCGTGCGGGCGATGGCGGCTTCCGGCACGGCGTGCAGGAAATAGCTCTGATCCTTGTTGGCGTCGATGCCCTTGAGCAGCCGTGGCCGGCCGTGGCGCACGCCGCCACGAACATAGTGGCCGGTGGCGATCTTCTCGGCGCCGAGCATCTCGGCGTATTCGAGGAACACCTTGAACTTGATCTCGCGGTTGCACAGGATGTCCGGGTTCGGCGTGCGGCCGGCCTTGTACTCGGCCAGGAAGTGCTCGAACACGTTGTCCCAGTACTCGGCGGCAAAGTTGGCCGTATGTAGCTTGATGCCCAGCTTCTCGCACACGGCCTGGGCGTCCGCCAGGTCGGCCTTGGCGGTACAGTACTCGGTGCCGTCGTCCTCGTCCCAGTTCTTCATAAACAGGCCTTCGACCTGATAGCCCTGCTCCAGCAGCAGCAGGGCGGAAACGGAGGAGTCGACGCCGCCGGACATGCCGACGATCACCTTGCCTGAGGTGGCGGTCATGGGCGCTCTCGGAATCGGTGGTTTACAAATGGGGCAGAATTATACCCGATCTCGGCGCGAGGCGCCGAGCCCGTTGGTGCGACCCCATCGAGCGGCTCGTCGCACTTAGGCCAGGCCAGGCGGTTGGGCCAGGCCAGGCGGTTGGGCCGGGCCTAGCGATGCCCGGGCTCTTGGGGCGGCCTGGCGGCGCGGTGAGCCACCGCTACCGCTCGTGGATCACCTCCATGGGGAAGAAGCGCTCGGCCAGGGCGTCGCGTAGGCGGCGCAGCACCAGCGGGCTGCGCAGCCGCCCCTCGCGGTCCAGCGCTTCGATCTCGTCGAGGGTCAACCAGTGCACGCCGAGGATGGCCGGGTCGAGCGGCGTGCCTTGATGCGCCAGCGCCATGCCCAGAAAGCCGTGGCTATGAAAGGTCTTCCCATCCGCAGAAGCGTAGACGTACATGCCGAGGTAATGGGTGATGCCCACCTGCCAGGCGGTCTCCTCGCGCAGTTCGCGCAGAGCGGCTTCCTTTATTCTCTCGCCGGGCTCCAGATGGCCGGCCGGCTGGTTGAACAGCGTGGTCGGGCTGCCTCGCGGTGCTTCCTCCACCATCAGGAAGCGTCCGGCGCGCTCCACGACCGTGGCCACGGTGACGTGCGGTTGCCAGCGACTCATCGACGATCTCCTTGGTGGCGCGTCGGGCGCCGTGATGGGGTGCGCGGGGCGTGCAGGATTTCCTTGCGCCAAGCGCCGGGGGGCAGGCCATCTAGGCGCCAGGGACCGATGGCCACGCGCACCAGCCGCAGGGTGGGGTGACCGACATGGGCGGTCATGCGGCGTACCTGACGATTGCGGCCTTCGCTGATGGTCAGTTCGAGCCAGGTTGTGATCGGGTGGCGCCTCGGGTCGAGCGGCGGCGTGCGCTCCGCCAGGCCGCTCTCGGCCAGGCGCCGCACTTTGGCCGGACGGGTCATGCCGTCGCTGAGCGCGACACCTTGACGCAGTGCCGCCAGTGCCGACTCGTCGGGGCTGCCTTCCACCTGCACGCGATAGGTCTTGGGTTGCTTGTGGCGGGGGTCGCTGATCCGGTGAATCAGCGCACCGTCGTCGGTCAGCAGCAGCAGGCCTTCGGAATCGTAATCCAGGCGTCCGGCCGCGTAGATGCCCGGCACGTCGATGACGTCCGCCAGGGTGGCACGCTGCGCTTCACCGGCGTGTCGGTCGTCGGTGAACTGGGAAAGCATGCGGTAGGGCTTGTGCAGCAGATAGAGAGTGCTCATGGAGCAAGCTTACCGGCAAGCGAGGCGGGATGGGAGAGGGCGGCGTGTCAGTCTTATTGACCATACGCAGCGGCGGGGCGGCTGATATAATGCGCTCGCTCGCCGGGAGCGCCCTCGTCGTCACGGGGCCTGCCGTGACTCCGCCACCGGGTCGATGCCAAGTGCATCCCCGCCTGTAGAGAATCGTAGGTGGAGCATGCCGGGGTCCCTGTTTCGTACAGTGTGAGTGCGCGCAACCGTTCCAGTTATTGCCACCGCAAGCGACCAGAGAGATCAACGTCACCATGTCTAAAACGCCGAAGATTATCTACACCTTCACCGACGAAGCGCCTGCGCTGGCGACTCACTCGCTGTTGCCGATCATCGATGCCTTCACCGACGCCGCCGGTGTCGAGGTGGAGACCCGGGACATCTCCCTGGCGGCTCGAATTCTCTCCCAGTTCCCCGATTACCTGACCGCCGAGCAGCGCGTCGAGGATCACCTTGCCGAGCTGGGTGCCCTGGCCAAGACGCCGGAAGCCAATATCATCAAGCTGCCCAATATCAGCGCTTCCGTGCCGCAGCTCAGGGCGGCGATCAAAGAGCTGCAGCAGCAGGGCTACGCGCTGCCGGAGTATCCGGACGAGCCGAAGAACGACGCAGAGAAAGAAATCAAGGCGCGCTACGACAAGACCAAGGGCAGCGCCGTCAACCCGGTGCTGCGCGAGGGTAACTCCGACCGCCGCGCGCCCAAGGCGGTCAAGGAATACGCCCGCAAGTACCCGCACTCCATGGGGGAGTGGAGCCAGGCTTCACGTACCCATGTCTCGCACATGCACGGCGGCGACTTCTACCACGGCGAGAAGTCGATGACGCTGGACCGCGCCCGCAACGTGAAGATGGAGCTGATCACCAAGAGCGGTGAAGCTCGGGTGCTCAAGCCCAAGGTTGCGCTGCTCGAGGGCGAGATCATCGACAGCATGTTCATGAGCAAGAAGGCGCTGTGCGAATTCTATGAGCGCGAGATCGAGGACGCGCGCAAGACCGGCGTGATGTTCTCCCTGCACGTCAAGGCCACCATGATGAAGGTCTCGCACCCGATCGTCTTCGGCCACTGCGTCAAGATCTTCTACAAAGAGGCCTTCGAGAAGCACGGTGCGCTGTTCGAGGAGCTTGGCGTCGACGTCAACAACGGCATGGTGAACCTCTACGACAAGCTCGACACCCTGCCCGAATCCCAGCGTGAGGAGGTCATCCGCGACCTGCACGCCTGTCACGACCAGCGTCCGGAGCTGGCCATGGTGGATTCTGCCCGCGGCATCACCAACTTCCACTCGCCCAGCGACGTGATCGTCGACGCCTCCATGCCGGCCATGATCCGCGCCGGCGGCCAGATGTACGGTGCCGATGGCCGCATGAAGGACGTCAAGGCGGTGATCCCGGAGTCCACCTTCGCGCGCATCTACCAGGAGATGATCAACTTCTGCAAATGGCACGGCGCCTTCGACCCGGCCACCATGGGCACCGTGCCCAACGTTGGCCTGATGGCGCAGAAGGCGGAGGAGTACGGTTCCCACGACAAGACCTTCGAGGTGCCGGAGGACGGCGTCGCCAACATCACCGACCTGGAGTCCGGCGAGGTGCTGCTGTCCCAGAACGTCGAGAAGGGCGATATCTGGCGGATGTGTCAGGTCAAGGACGCCCCGATCCGCGACTGGGTCAAGCTGGCTGTGGACCGCTGCCGCGATTCCGGCATGCCGGCGGTGTTCTGGCTCGACCCCTATCGCCCGCACGAGAACGAGCTGATCAAGAAGGTGAAGACCTACCTCAAGGATCACGACACCAGCGGGCTCGACATCCAGATCATGTCCCAGGTTCGTGCCATGCGCTACACCCTGGAGCGGGTGATCCGTGGCCTCGACACCATCTCGGTGACCGGCAACATCCTGCGCGACTACCTCACCGACCTGTTCCCGATCATGGAGCTTGGCACCAGCGCCAAGATGCTCTCCATCGTGCCGCTGATGGCCGGTGGCGGCATGTTCGAGACCGGCGCCGGCGGCTCCGCGCCCAAGCATGTGCAGCAGCTGCTGGAGGAGAACCACCTGCGCTGGGACAGCCTTGGCGAATTCCTGGCGCTGACCGCCTCCCTGGAGCATCTCGCCAAGCGTTTCGACAACGCGCGTGCCGCGCTGCTGGCCGACGCCCTGGACAAGGCCATCGGCCAGTTCCTGGAGAACGACAAGTCGCCCTCGCGCAAGGTCGGCGAGCTGGACAACCGCGGCAGCCACTTCTACCTGGCGCTGTACTGGGCCCAGGCCCTGGCCGCCCAGGACGAGGATGCCAATCTCAAGGCGCTGTTCGCCCGCCTGGCCGAGACCCTGGAGGCCAACGAGGCGACCATCCTCGATGAGCTGAATGGCGTGCAGGGCCAGCCGGTCGACATTGGCGGCTACTACCATGCCGACCCCGCGCTTGCCCGTGCGGTCATGCGCCCCAGCAAGACCTTGAACGAGGCGCTGGCGATGGTCGCCAACGGCTGACGTTCCGCTAGGTCCTTTCGGCCTGCCCAGGACCCCCGTTCGCCGTTCGGCGGGCGGGGGTCCTTAGGTCATATGGGCCGGTTGGGAGGGGAATGCTATACTCCGCGCTCCACTGAACCTACCAGACAGGGGAGTTCTCAATGGGTTTTCAGAAAATTGTCGTCCCTGAAGGCGGCGAGAAGATTACCGTCAACGCCGACAACACCCTGAACGTGCCGAACCATCCGATCATCCCGTTCATCGAGGGTGACGGCATCGGCGTCGACGTGACGCCAGCGATGAAGATCGCCATCGACGCTGCCGTGCAGAAGGCCTACAACGGCGAGCGCAAGATCCACTGGATGGAAGTCTACGCCGGTGAGAAGGCGACCCAGGTCTACGACGCCGACACCTGGCTACCCGAGGAAACCCTGGAAGCGGTCAAGGATTTCGTGGTGTCCATCAAGGGCCCGCTGACCACGCCCGTAGGCGGTGGCATTCGTTCCCTGAACGTGGCCCTGCGCCAGAAGCTCGACCTCTACGTCTGCCTGCGCCCGGTGCGCTGGTTCGAAGGCGTGCCGAGCCCTGTGAAGAAGCCCGCCGATGTCGACATGGTGATCTTCCGCGAGAACTCCGAGGACATCTACGCTGGCATCGAGTGGAAGGCCGGGACTCCGGAAGCCGACAAGGTCATCAAGTTCCTGCGAGAGGAGATGGGGGTCACCAACATCCGCTTTCCCGAGAACTGCGGCATCGGCGTCAAGCCGGTTTCGGTGGAAGGCACCAAGCGCCTGGTGCGTCAGGCCCTGCAGTACACCGTGGACAACGACCGCGAGTCGCTGACCTTGGTGCACAAGGGCAATATCATGAAGTTCACTGAAGGTGCCTTCAAGGATTGGGGCTACGAGATCGCCAAGGAGGAGTTCGGTGCCGAGCTGCTCGACGGCGGCCCGTGGATGCAGTTCAAGAACCCCAAGACCGGCAAGAACATCGTGGTCAAGGACGTCATCGCCGACGCCATGCTGCAGCAGATCCTGCTGCGTCCGGCCGAGTACGACGTCATCGCCACCCTCAACCTCAACGGTGACTATCTCTCCGACGCCCTGGCGGCCGAAGTGGGCGGCATCGGCATCGCGCCGGGTGCCAACCTGTCCGACAACGTGGCCATGTTCGAGGCTACCCACGGCACCGCGCCGAAGTATGCCGGCCAGGACAAGGTCAACCCCGGTTCGGTCATTCTCTCCGCCGAGATGATGCTGCGCCACATGGGCTGGGTCGAGGCGGCCGACCTGGTGCTCAAGGGCATGGAGAAGGCCATCGCCAAGGGCGAAGTCACCTATGACTTCCATCGCCTGATGGACAATGCCAAGCTGCTGAAGTGCTCCGAGTTCGGCCAGGCCGTCGCTGACAACATGTAAGCGGCCTCTAGCCTCTCGGGCCCCCGTCCGCTCGGCGTTCGGGGGCCTTTTGCGTGGAAACCCTGAACCCTGCTGCCCCTGCCGCGTCTAACCGATGCGTAGACGCCTGGACGGGACGGCATGTCGAGATGGTGCGTGGCTCTTATGTGGAAAATGGAAGGCGCAAGTGAATGGAGGGCGGTGGCGATCATGGCCGGCATGACGCAGCCGCCTCAGTCCGACCCGGAAGACGAAGGAGACCTGGCGGTAAGGCCGGCCGACCCGGAAGTGGCGCGGCCGCCGCTGTACAAGGTCGTACTGCACAACGATGACTACACTCCCATGGAGTTCGTGGTCGAAGTGCTGCAGAGCTTCTTCCATATGGATAGCGAAAAGGCGGTGCAGGTGATGCTGGCGGTCCACACCCAGGGCAAGGCGACCTGCGGTATCTTTACCCGTGATATCGCGGAAACCAAAAGCCACCAGGTTAATCAATATGCAAGAGAGCGGCAGCATCCGCTGTTGTCTGATATCGAGGCGGCGGACTGACCCAGAGGTATGCGCGGCACGGGGCGGGAATGGCAGTCGTTGAGGAAGAGACTTGCAACGGCAGCGTTTGTGCCCGATGTTGAATATGCCGGACCACGAAAGATCCGATGCAAGCCCTATGCGGCGATAAGGGGACTGCCATGCTGAGCAAAGAACTTGAACTGACCCTGAACACGGCATTTACCGTGGCACGCTCCAAGCGCCACGAGTTCATGACCGTCGAGCACCTGCTTCTGGCCTTGCTGGACAATGCGTCAGCCGCAGACGTGCTGAGAGCCTGCGGGGCCAACCTCGACAAGTTGCGGTCCGACCTGCAGGATTTCATCAATTCCACCACACCCCTGATCCCCGAGGATCAGAGCGACCGCGAGACCCAGCCCACGCTGGGCTTCCAGCGCGTGCTGCAACGTGCCGTGTTTCACGTGCAGTCTTCCGGCAAGAGCGAAGTGACCGGAGCCAACGTACTGGTCGCCATCTTCTCCGAGCAGGAGAGCCAGGCGGTCTATTTCCTGAAACAGCAGAATGTGGCTCGGGTCGATGCGGTGAACTACATCGCCCACGGCATTTCCAAGGTGGCCGGCCACGGCCAGAGCCCTTCGTCGTCGCCCAACGATGCCGAGGACGCCGAGGAGGGCGGCAGCGAGAGCGGTGCCAATCCGCTGACCGGCTATGCTACCAACCTCAACGAGCAGGCGCGGATGGGCAAGATCGATCCGCTGATCGGCCGTGAGCACGAGCTTGAGCGGGTCATCCAGATACTTGCCCGGCGGCGCAAGAACAATCCGCTGCTGGTGGGCGAGGCCGGGGTGGGCAAGACCGCCATCGCCGAAGGCCTGGCCAAGCGTATCGTCGAGGAAGACGTGCCCGAGGTGATCGGCGATGCCGTGGTCTACTCGCTCGACATGGGTGCACTGCTGGCCGGTACCAAGTACCGCGGCGATTTCGAGAAGCGCCTGAAGAGCCTGCTGGGCGAGCTGCGCAAGCAGCCCAACGCCATTCTGTTCATCGACGAGATTCACACCGTAATTGGTGCTGGCGCGGCCTCGGGTGGCGTCATGGACGCCTCCAACCTGCTCAAGCCGCTGCTCTCTTCCGGCGAGCTGCGCTGCATCGGCTCCACCACCTTTCAGGAGTTTCGCGGCATCTTCGAGAAGGATAGGGCGCTGGCGCGTCGCTTCCAGAAGGTCGACGTCATGGCACCTTCGGTGGACGACACCATCCGCATTCTCAAGGGCCTACGCTCGCGCTTCGAGGAGCACCACCACCTCAAGTACACCGACGCCGCTCTGGAGAGCGCGGCACGGCTGTCGGATCGCTACATCAACGATCGCCACCTGCCCGACAAGGCTATCGACGTGATCGACGAGGCCGGAGCACACCAGCGCCTGCTGCCGCCCGAGGTGCGGGTCGACACCATCGACGTCGATCAGGTCGAGGCGGTGGTGGCCTCCATTGCGCGGATTCCGCCGAAGAGCGTCTCCAGCTCCGATCGCAAGCTGCTCGCAAACCTCGACCGCGACCTGAAGATGCTGGTATTCGGTCAGGACGAGGCCATCGATAGCCTCTCCGCCGCCATCAAGCTGTCGCGGGCCGGACTCAAGTCGCCCGACAAGCCGGTAGGCAGCTTCCTCTTTGCCGGCCCCACCGGGGTGGGCAAGACCGAGGTGGCCCGCCAGCTGGCGCGCAACATGGGCATCGAGCTGGTGCGCTTCGATATGTCGGAGTACATGGAGCGGCACACCGTGTCACGGCTGATCGGCGCGCCTCCGGGCTACGTCGGCTATGACCAGGGTGGGCTGCTCACCGAGGCGATCACCAAGCAGCCGCACTGCGTGCTGCTGCTCGACGAGATCGAGAAGGCGCACCCCGAGGTCTTCAACCTGCTGCTGCAGGTGATGGACCATGGCCGGCTCACCGACAATAACGGCCGGGAGGCGGATTTCCGCCACGTAATCCTGATCATGACCTCGAACGCCGGGGCGGAGCAGCAGTCGCGTCGCTCCATCGGCTTCCAGCATCAGGACCATTCGACCGATGCCATGGAGGTGATTCGCAAGACCTTTTCACCGGAGTTCCGCAACCGACTGGATGGCATCATCCAGTTCCATGCCCTGCCCACCGCGGTGGTACGCAATGTGGTGGACAAGTTCCTGGTGGAGCTGCAGGCGCAGCTCGACGAGAAGCGGGTCCAGCTCGATGTGGACCTGGAGGCGCGGGACTGGCTGGCGGAAAAGGGCTACGACCCCAGCATGGGCGCAAGGCCCATGGCGAGGCTGATCCAGGAGAAGCTCAAGAAGCCGCTGGCGGAGCTGATCCTGTTCGGGGAGCTCTCCGAGCACGGCGGAGTGGTTCACGTCACGGTGGAGGAGGGCGAGCTGCATCTCTCCACGGAGTCGGAGATGGCCGACGCACCCTGACCTTGAAGCTTGCCTCAACTCGTACAGCGCCCTGTCTTCGGACGGGGCGTTGTCGTAAGGGCTTACGGATCGCTGCCGTGAGCTGGGTCGGGGCTCAGCGTGAGCGGTAGACGATGCGGCCCTTGGTCAGGTCATAAGGCGTCAGTTCGACCTTGACCTTGTCGCCGGTGAGGATGCGGATGTAGTTCTTGCGCATCTTGCCGGAAATATGCGCGGTCACGACGTGGCCGTTCTCCAGCTCGACGCGAAAGGTGGTATTGGGAAGGGTGTCGACGACGACGCCTTCCATTTCGATATGGTCTTCACGTGCCATATAGGCGGTTCCTCGCTGAGCAAGTTATGCAACGTAGCAGCAGGCGCAAAACGCCCAGCGCTACGGATAGCGCGGTATTGTGCCGCAAGCGGGGCGTCAAGGCAAAGCGGGCCTTAGGGTGAGGAGGCTTCCGCCAGCGTCAGCAGGCGTCGCCAGTGGCGTCCGTCCAGCACTTCCAGTGGACGGTAGGCCTCCTTGTAGGCCATCTTGCGGCATTCCCGAATCCAGTAGCCCAGGTAGACATGGGGCAGCCCCTGACGGCGGGCTTTCTCGATCAGGCTGAGCACGGCGAAGGTGCCCAGGGAGCGGCGATCCCATTCGGGCGCCGGATCATAGAAGGTATAGATGGCCGACAGGCCGTGTTCCAGGTGGTCGAAGGCCGACACCGCTACCAAGCGATCGCCGTGGCGAAATTCAAGCAGGCGCGAATAGGGTTCGTCGAGAGTCAGGAAGGTGCGGTACTGCTCATGGCTTGGGGGAAACATGTCCCCATCCGCATGGCGAACCCGAATATAGCGGTCGTACAGCGCATAATGCTCCTCTTCGAACAGCGCCGGCCGCTCGACCAGGCGCAGGTCGGCGTTGCGCCTGACCACCCGGCGCTGGCTGCGGCCGTAGCGGAAGTCCGCTACCGGGATACGCACGGAAACGCAGGCGCTGCAGCCCTCGCAGTGTGGGCGATAGAGGTGGCGCCCGCTGCGGCGAAACCCCAGCAGTGCCAGGGCGTCATACACCCCCTGGCTATGCGATTCCTGGGGATCGAGGAACAGCGTGGTGGCCTCGCGCGCCTCCAGGTAGCTGCAGGCATGAGGCACCGTCAGGAAGAAGCGAAGATCACGCACGGGATGGCGAGGCGCATTGCTGCTCACGTCGGTCGCCTCCTTGGCTCAAGCGGAAGTAGCAGGTTGCAGGTGGCAGCGTCCGGCAGGGGCCAGCAGGGCAGCGGGTAGCTGCCATTCGTTGCATCCCCGGTGGACAGGCAACTCTCAAGATAGTCGATGAATACGGCGCGGGCGATACCGCGGGCGCCGAGGGTAGCGAGGTGGCGTGTGTGCATCTGGCAGTCGATCAGCCGGCCGCCCCCGGCCCGCATGGCCTGTACCAGGGCCACCAGCGCCACCTTCGAGGCATCGGTGACGCGGGTGAACATCGACTCGCCGAAAAACACCGGGCCCATGGCGACACCGTATAGCCCACCAGCCAGCCGCCCTGCCTGCCACACTTCAACAGAGCGGGCATAGCCCAGGCGGTGAAGCTCACGGTAGGCGTTTGCCATCTCCTCGGTGATCCAGGTGCCGGGCTGTCCGCTGCGAGGGGCTGCGCAGGCGTGAATCACGGCGTCGAAATCGCGGTTGAAGGTCACGGTGAAGGCGCTGCTACGCAGGCGCTTGACCAGGCTGCGGCGGATGTGCAGCTCATCGGGGAAGAGCACCATGCGCGGGTCGGGGCTCCACCACAGGATCGGCTGATCATCGCTGTACCAGGGGAAGATGCCGTGGCGATAGGCGGCCAGGAGCCAGTCGGAGGAGAGTTCGCCACCGGCTGCCAGCAAACCATCGGGATCGCGCAGGGCACGCGCGACAGGAGGGAAACGCACCGGTCGCCGGGGTAACCAGGAGAGCATGCCAGAGAGCTCCAACGCCACGGAAGCGACTAGTCTGACGCTCTGATCGCTGCAGCTCAAGCCGTGCCCTGTGCCGAAACTTTGAGTCCCGGTATGATGGCGGCTGAATCTGGTACCTGACTGTTGGAAACAGCGCTATCGGAGATGGCGCGAGGGGGTTGGCGAGTTGAGTGCAAAGGAGAAAAGCGCGCCTCGGCGCGTGGCGGAGGAGAATTCCCGGCAGACGACGCGGCGCATGGGGCTCCACCTGCACGGCGCTGCCCGGGAAGGGGCGACGATCATTCTGCTGGCCGGCTGTGTATTCCTGCTGCTGGCTCTGTTCAGCTATACCCCGGCGGACCCCGGCTGGTCGCATCGCGGCCCGGAAACCGACGTGGCGAACTGGATGGGGCCCATCGGTGCCTGGCTGGCCGACGTGCTCTATTCCCTGTTTGGCGCCAGTGCGCTGTGGTGGCCCGGCATGCTTGGCTATGCCAGCTGGTGGATGATCCGCACACGCCGGGCCAGCATCGACTGGGACGCCACGGCGGCTGCCGTGCGCCTGGGCGGCTTGGTCCTCTTGCTGCTGGGCACCACCACCCTGGGGGCACTGCACTTCTATTCGCCGCAGAGCGTGCTGCCCTACTCGTCGGGAGGCATTCTGGGAGAAGGGCTGGTCGGTGCCCTGGTGCCCCTGGTCGATTCCGGCGGCACAGGGCTGCTGGCACTAGCTGCCATGCTGTGTGGCTTCCCGCTGTTCACCGGTGTTTCCTGGTTCACGGTGATGGACGAGCTGGGCCATCGCATGCTCAGGCTCTGGCGCTGGGCGGCCACGCCCTTCGGACTGGTGCGCGAGCGCTATGAGGCGCGTCACGAGGCGCATGAACCTGGGCTGGGTGACGGCAGCGAGGCGCAGGAGGCGGAGGAGGTCCAGGAGGAGGATGCCTACGACGAGCCAGTATCGCGTCGCCCGCGGCGCTGGGCTTTCTGGCGCCGTAAGGCGGTGGAGCCGGCTGTGGCTCATGCTCAGCGCGAGCCCGGCATGTCCTCCGCGTTCGGCGCTGATGGCGACACCCAGATTCCCTGGGACGTGGTGGAGCAGACCCCCTCGGCGAAGCAGCCGGAAGCGGCCTATGCTGAGGCGCACAAGGCGCCCAATAATAGCGCTGTGGGCTCCGCTCCCCAGGGCCCTGTCGTGCCGCCTTCCGCACCGATTTCTGCACCGACGGCTACGCCCGTGTCTGCTTCGACGGCTGCCTCGTCCACTGTGCCGCCTGCTGCCTCAAACGGCGCTGTTGCGGCGGCCTCCGTCGCGGCGGCGGGGGCTGCCTCGGGCGGCCTCAAGGCGAGCCGTGACGAAGAGCCGACGCCTTCCGTCGCGATGCCGCTGCGTGCCACCCATGATGACGAGGCGCCCGCCGCAACTGCCAGCCCCGAGCCCGCGAGCGAGGCGCCCTCGACGCTCACAGCCCCCACAAGTCCCGAACTGCGCGAACCTTCGCTGGCCGCGCCTGCCTTCGATACGTCGCCTGCGCGCAGCCCGTCGGGCGCGGAAGCTACCGCAGGCAAGGCCGCATCGGTACGTCGCGAGCCGGAGCTGAGCGCCTGGCAGCCCGCCGAGCCTGAAGACACTCACGAGCCGCGCCTGAGCTGGGGTGACAGTGATGCGGCAACGGAGGAGGCCGCGGCCACCGAGCCAGCCCGTACGGATTCGCCGCTTTCGTCATCGGCGCCTGCACCGTTAGCCGTGCAAACGCCTGAGCTGGAAGAGAAGGCGCCGCCCATGGCCGGCGACCAGGCGGCGGGGCTACGGGCCTGGCGCGAGCCCCCGTCACCGCCGCACGCCGACCCCCGTGTCGACCCGCGAACGCCGGAAGCCGCCGTGCCTTCGGCACCAGCACCGGAGCCCGCCCCTGAGCCCGCGTCTCAGACTGAGCCGGCGACGAGTCCGGTAGCCGAGCCGTCGATCGCCACCGCCGAGCAGGCGCGTGCGGCGGCAGCGGACCCCGAAGGCCCCACGCTGTGGACGGTGGAGCACCTGCAGAGCCAGCGCCCCGTGCTCGACGACATGCCGGAGCCAGACGGCGAGCTGCCAAGCCTGCGGCTGCTCACGCCGCCGGAGCCGCACCAGCAGAACTATACCGAGCAGCAGCTGGCCGACATGGCCGAGCTGCTCGAGACGCGCCTGCGCGAGTACGGCGTCAAGGCAGAGGTGGTGCACACCTGGCCGGGCCCGGTGATCACCCGCTTCGAGATCAAGCCTGCCGCCGGCGTGAAGGTGTCCAAGATCAGCAACCTGGCCAAGGACCTGGCGCGTTCGCTGATGGTCAAGAGCGTGCGCGTGGTGGAAGTCATCCCCGGGCGGCCCACGGTCGGCATCGAGATCCCCAATCCGCACCGCGCCATGATCCGCCTGCGCGAGGTGATCGACTCGGACCGCTACCAGCAGGAGGGCTCGGCGCTGACCCTGGCGCTGGGACAGGACATCGGCGGCGGGCCCGTGGTGGCCAACCTGGGCAAGATGCCCCACCTGCTGGTGGCCGGTACTACCGGCTCGGGCAAGTCGGTGGGGGTCAATGCCATGCTGATCTCGATGCTGCTCAAGGGCACACCCGACGACCTGCGCCTGATCATGGTCGATCCGAAGATGCTGGAGCTTTCCGTCTACGATGGCATTCCGCACCTGCTGGCGCCGGTGGTCACCGATATGAAGGAAGCCGCCAACGCGCTGCGCTGGTGCGTGGCCGAGATGGAGCGTCGCTACAAGCTGATGGCGGCCATGGGCGTGCGCAATATTGCCGGCTTCAACGGTAAGCTCGACGAAGCCGAGCGCGCTGGCGCCCAGGTGGCTGACCCGCTGTGGGAGCCGCAGCCGTGGGAGATGCACGAGCCACCGCCCGTGCTGGAAAAGCTGCCTTATATCGTGGTGGTGATCGACGAGTTTGCCGACATGTTCATGATCGTCGGCAAGAAGGTCGAGGAGCTGATTGCCCGCCTGGCACAGAAGGCGCGGGCGGCCGGCATCCACCTGATACTCGCCACCCAGCGACCCTCGGTGGACGTGGTGACCGGCCTGATCAAGGCCAACATTCCCACCCGCATGGCCTTCCAAGTATCGTCCAAGGTCGACTCGCGCACGATCCTCGATCAGGGCGGCGCCGAGAACCTGCTGGGGCATGGTGACATGCTCTACCTGCCTGCGGGTTCGGGACTGCCGACCCGCGTACACGGTGCCTTCGTCGATGACGACGAGGTGCACCGGGTGGTCGAGGACTGGAAGCGCCGTGGTGAGCCGGAGTATGTCGACGAGATCCTTTCCGGTGGCGTTTCGGCCGATGCCCTGACCGGGCTCGAGGCCGACGCCGGCGAAGGCGGCGGCGACGCCGAACAGGATGCGCTGTACGACGAAGCGGTGCAGTTCGTCACTGACAGTCGGCGCGCCTCCATCTCGGCCGTGCAGCGCCGCTTCAAGATCGGCTACAACCGCGCCGCCCGGCTGGTGGAAGCCATGGAGGCGGCCGGCGTGGTCTCCTCGATGGGGTCCAATGGCGGCCGTGAAGTGCTGGCGCCGCCGCCGGTAGGCCATTGATGTCGTAAGCTGGCGACAACCCATGCAGCAATCATGAAAGCACAGGCGGGCATGCAACCCGCCGTCATGCCGCGGGTCGGAGAGACAGGATCCATCCGGACCCGCCCAGGAGAGAGACGAATGAGCGTAAAGAAGACCTTGACCGTACTGGCACTCACCCTTGCCATGCCGGTTGTGGCCATGGCCAGTGAAGGCGCCGACCGTCTGGCGCGGATGCTGGAGCCGCTGCAGACCTACGAGGCCCGCTTCGAGCAGCAGATCCTCGATGCCAGCGGCCAGCGCCTGCAGCAGGCCAGCGGCCATATGTGGTTGTCGCGCCCTGGCAAGTTCCGCTGGGAGGTGGCCGCCCCCTATCAGCAGGAGGTAGTGTCCAATGGTAGCGAGGCCTATCTCTACGACCCCGACCTGGAGCAGGTCACGGTGCAGGCTCTGGACCAGCGGGTCACCCACACGCCGGCGCTGCTGCTGTCCGGCAGTGCCAGCGAGCTGACCGCAAATTACGAGGTCAGCCGCAGCCAGCAGGGCAGTGCCGAAACCTTCCGGCTAGTGCCGAAGACCGCCGATACCCTGTTCGAGGAGCTGGAGATGACGTTCCGCGGCGAGCAACTGCGCGGCTTGCAGATGACCGACAGCACCGGCCAGCGAACCGCTATCGAATTCCTGGACGTGCGCGCCAACCATGCTATTGACGATGGCATCTTCACCTTCGATATTCCGGCCGGTACCGATGTGATTCGCGACACGCACTGACCTTGTCGTACCTTCCCTGCGTCAGCGCCGCCCCTCGAGGCGGCGCTGTTGTTTTCTATGCCAGCGAGGGAGGTGTGTTTCCCCCAGAGGGCTGGCCGTTGTGATCATTAACGCTCACTCGGTATTGTGCAATATTCTTTACACAAAGAGGCCGGGGAGCTGTTGTCTTTCTGTATAATTCCTTGTTTTTCAGTTATTTGTTTGTTTTTTCGACTAATGTCTAGAATAAAAAATATGAAACATCCTTGATGATGCTTCTGATGTTTTTTCTCGACAGCTTGTGCAAAATTTTATGACAATATGCCAAATCTGAGAAACTTATGACTCAAGACACTACGACCTCACAGAACCAGCTGGCGCGTGTGCTGGCGCGCAAGGATGTCCTCGCCCTGGCCTTTGGGGCCATGATCGGCTGGGGCTGGATCGTGCTCACCGGCAGTTGGATCCAGACCGCCGGTAGCCTGGGCGCCATCACTGCGTTTCTTCTGGGCGGGCTGGTCATCGTGCTGGTGGGCTTGACCTATGCCGAGCTGGCCTCGGCCATGCCACAGGTCGGCGGCGAGCATGTGTACAGCTACCGGGCCATGGGCCACTTTGCCTCTTTCCTCTGTACCTGGGCGATCACCCTTGGCTATGTGAGCGTAGTCGCCTTCGAGGCCGTGGCGCTGCCGACCGTGGTCGAGCATCTGTTCCCTGGCTATGCGGTGGGGCACCTGTGGACCATCGCCGGCTGGGAGGTAAAGGCGACCTGGGTGGCGGTCGGCGTGGCAGGCTCGGTGGCAATGATGTGGGTGAACTACGTCGGTATCCGCACCGCAGCCCTGCTGCAGAAGGTGGTCACACTGTTGATTCTGGTCGTCGGCATCCTGTTCATCACCGGGGCGCTGTTTCAGGGCGAGCGTGCAACCATGGAGCCGCTGTTCAACGTTCGTGAAGGCGTCGTCGGTGGGGTGATGATGGTGATCATCATGGTGCCCTTCATGTTCGTGGGCTTCGACGTCATCCCCCAGGCGGCCGAGGAAATCAACCTGCCGTTCCGGGAGATCGGCCGGGTGCTGATGATTTCGGTGATCCTGGCGGTGTTCTGGTACTCCTTCATCATTCTGGGCACTTCGCTGATGCTGAACCCCGAGGCGCTGGCCGCCAGCTCGCTGGCCGTGCCTGATGCCATGCAGGCGGCGTTCCGTGCGCCCTGGGCCGGCACGCTGATGATCCTGGCTGGGATCGCCGGCATCGTCACCAGCTGGAACGCCTTCTACGTGGGCGGCTCGCGCGCCATCTACGCCCTGGCCCATTCGGGGATGCTGCCGGCTTTCCTGGGCAAGCTGCACCCCCGACATCGCACCCCGACCAACGCCATCCTGGTAATGGGCGTGCTCTCTTGCATCGCACCCTTCTTCGGACGACCGGCGCTGGTCTGGCTGGTGGTGGCCGGTGGCCTGGGGATCGTCATTGCCTACCTGTTCGTGGCGCTGTCGTTCGTGCTGCTGCGCCTGCGCGAGCCGGAGATGCCGCGTCCGTTCCGAGTGCGCCACGGCAAGCTGGTCGGGACTCTCTCGGTCGTCCTCTCGCTCTGCCTGATCGGGCTTTACCTGCCGGGCAGTCCGGCCGCGCTCGCCACCGTCGAGTGGATCATGTTCGCCGGCTGGATGCTGATCGGCTTGGCCCTCTACGCCTGGTCGCGGGCGCGTTATGGCACGGCCTACAGTGACGAGATGATGAACCGCGAGCTGGTCGGGGCAGACCCCTATCCAGGGCGCTGACAGCACTCTTGCGCTGTGTCACAGCCCCGGCCCGGTGCCGGGGCTGTGGTGTTTCTTCTCGGCCGGCCGCGCTACGCCTTGCCGTCCGCCTCGGCGTCGCGCTGTTCACGCCACGCCATCAGCTGTGCGTAGCGCTTCTCCTGGCCGTGTTCGGTAGGGCGGTAGAAGGCCTCGTACGGCAGCTCCTGGGGCCAGCAGTCGTGGGCGCTGCCCGCCGGATAGCCCTCTGGCTCGTGGTGGGCATAGCGATAGCCCTGACCGTGGCCGAGCGATTCCATCAGTTTGGTAGGAGCATTGCGCAGGTAGGTGGGAACCTCCAGGCGCGGCTGGGCCGCCGCGAACGCCTTGGCGCGCTTCCAGGCCTGGTCGATGGCATTGCTCTTGGGCGCGATGGAGAGGTGAATGGCGGCGTGGGCGATGGCGCGCTGGCCCTCGTAGTCACCCAGGCGCAGGTAGGCGTCCCAGGCCGCCATCACCAGCGGCAGCGCACGCGGGTCGGCATTGCCGACATCTTCGGAGGCGATGGCGGCGAGGCGGCGGATTACGTCGAGCGGGTCGCCGCCGCCCTGCAGGAAGCGAGCAATATAGAGCAGCGCCGCGTCCTGGCGCGATGAGCGGACCGACTTGTGAATCGCCGAGAGCAGGTCGTAATAGTAGTCGCCTTGCTTGTCGAAGGCGCTGGCCTGGTGGCCGATCACCGCCGCCAGGGCTTCGCGGGGCAAGCGCTCGCCTTCGCCGGCGGGTTCGGTGAAGTCGCAGGCGACCTCCAGCAGGCCCAGCGCGCGGCGGGCATCGCCAGCAGCGGCGCGGGCCAGAATGTCCAGCACCTCGTCGTCGGCAACGATGCGGCGGCTGCCCAGCCCGCGTGCTTCGTCGGCAAGGGCATGCTTGAGCACCGTCACCAGCTCAGCCTCATCGAGCATTTGCAGCACGTAGACCCGGGCGCGCGAGAGCAGGGCGGAGTTGACCTCGAAGGAGGGATTCTCGGTGGTGGCGCCGATCAGCGTCAGCAGGCCCGACTCCACATGCGGCAGCAGGGCGTCCTGCTGACTCTTGTTGAGGCGGTGGATTTCGTCGAGAAACAGCAGGGTGGCGCGGCCCTGGGCCTGTACGGCGCGGGCGCGCTCCACCGCGGCACGAATCTCCTTGACCCCGGCCATCACGGCCGACAGCCGCTCAAGGTGGGCACCGGAGTGCTCGGCCAAGATCTCGGCCAGGGTGGTCTTGCCGGTGCCTGGAGGTCCCCACAGGATCATCGAACGTACGCTGCCGCTTTCGGCCATGCGCCGCAGCGGCTTGTCCGGCCCCACCAGCGCCTGCTGGCCCACGTACTCCTCCAGTCGGCGGGGGCGCATGCGGTAGGCCAGCGGGGCGCCGGCGTCATTGGCCTGACCGAATAGATCCATGCTTCTCTCCTTGAATGCCTGGGCCGCTATTGCGCCCAGCAGGCTGAGCCTGCCTTACGACCTTGGCCGTTATGCAGAAGTGAGTCAAACGGGCTACGGTTAAACGATATCTTGCCTGAACGGGCCGCTCCGTTGACGGTTCGTTCAATGAACCTGCGCCCGTCCCGCGACTCCAACGTAAGACACCCCGCCCATCGGAAGGTAGAGGAGGCCTCGACATGCCCATGCTGACTCAATTGCGTCAGGATCATGCCAACATGGCGCGCATGTTGCACGTTCTTCAGTTGAAGCAAAAATCGCTGGCGGATGGCAATCGCCCGAACTTCAAGCAGGTTCGGGAGGTAGTCGATTACATTCTGGAGTACATGGAAGGCTTCACCGTACCGCTGGAGCGGGTCTGCGCCGAACGGCTCCAGGCGATCAGTCCGGCTTGCAAGGAAGTGACCGAGCGGCTCTCCAGCGACTACCTGGCCCTGCGCCAGCGCCTGCTGCGACTCTCCGACGACATCGATATGATCCTGATGGACGCGGTCGTGCCCATGGACCGTTTCGCCGCCGACCTCAAGGCCTATCTCGACGCGCATCGCCAATACCTGCGCGACGAGCGTGAGCTGCTGTTCCCGATGCTGCGCGAGCACTTCGACGACCGTGATATGGAGCGGCTGGCCGAGGCGCTGCCCGAGGGCGCGGCTGCCAGGCTGGAGCGCTTGCAGCAGTCCTATCCCGAGCTCTACGCCGAGCTGAAGGAGGCGCCGGAGCCGGCTACCTGAGTGCTCGGGCCGGGCAGGCCCTTTCGGCGCCACGACAGGCTGTTTAGAATGTGGGCTTTTCAGCCGTCGAGCGAGTCCGAATGAGCGACGTTGCGTCATGCCCGGCCCGATCCTGATCTTCGACTCCGGCGTCGGCGGCCTCTCGGTCGTGCCGTCGCTGCGTAGCCGCCTTCCGGGCGTGGCGCTGACCTACGCATGCGACAACGCCATGCTGCCCTACGGTACGCGGCCCAGCGCCTGGCTGGTGGAGCGCATCCTGGCCGTGTGCGAGGCGGCCGTGATCGCCAGCGGTGCCAGTGTGCTGGTGGTGGCCTGCAATACCGCCAGCACCCTGGCGCTGGACGCCCTGCGTGCCCGGCTCTCGGTCCCGGTCGTGGGCACGGTGCCGGCGATCAAGCCCGCCGCCGCGCTCAGCCGCAGCCGCCATATCGGTCTGCTGGCCACCAGCGCGACCGTCTCGCGCCCCTACACCGACCGGCTGATCGAAGCCTTTGCTGCCGACTGCCGGGTCACGCGGGTCGCCGGCGATCCGCTGGTCACCCTGGCCGAGCGGCTGTTGGCCGGCGAGGCGCCCGAGCTTGCTGCGGTGCAGGCCGTGACGGCGCCGCTGTGGGTGGCCGAGGACCTGGACACCGTAGTATTGGGGTGCACCCACTTTCCGCTGCTCGGCCAGTGGATCGCGGCCGCCGCGCCGCGCCCCATTCAACTTGTGGATTCCAGCGACGCCATTGCCAGGCGTACCCAGGACATCAGCCGAGGGCTGGCGCTGAGCCACGGGCGCGACCTGAGCCTGGCTACCGCTCCCGATGCTCGCCTGGTGCGGGCCTTGACGCGCTTTGCCTTCGAGGAGCCGCGTCCTCTCGTCGTCGGCTGATCCCACGCTTTCTTTTTCCAGCACGCGACAGGAGCTGCCGTGTCCCTTCCCGTTGTCGACCCTGCCCGCTACGACCAGCAGCTCGAGGCCAAGCGCGAGCGCATCATTCGCCAGTTCGAGCGCTTCGCACCGCCCCCTCTGGAGGTTTTCGCCTCTCCGCCGAGCCATTACCGCCAGCGCTGCGAGTTTCGCATATGGCACGAAGGCGATGACCTCTACTACGCCATGTTCGAGGTCAATCCCGACGACCCCAAGCAGAAGCGCGTGATTCGCCTCGACGACTATCCCGTCGCCAGCCATCGCATCAATGCACTGATGCCACGGCTGCGCCAGGCACTGCTGGAAAGCGATACCCTGCGTCGGCGTCTGTTCCAGGTCGAGTTCCTGACCACGCTCTCCGGTGAGGCGCTGGTCACATTGATCTACCACCGACCACTCGATGCGGAGTGGGAAGCGGCGGCGCGAGCGCTGCAGGCCCAGCTCGAGGTGTTCATCATCGGTCGCTCTCGCAAGCAGCGCCTGGTACTGGAGCGCGACCATGTGTGGGAGCGGCTGGAGGTTGAGGGGCGCACCTATCGCTATCAGCAGGTGGAGAACAGCTTTACCCAGCCCAATGCCGAGATCAGCTGCGCCATGCTGAGCTGGGCGCGGGACGTGACCCGAGACAGTCAGGCCGGCGATCTGGTGGAGCTCTACTGCGGCAACGGCAACTTCACGGTCGCCCTGGCCGAGAACTTCCGCCGCGTGCTGGCCACCGAGATCTCGCGCACCTCGGTGGCCAGTGCACGTGAAAACCTCGCCGCCAACGGCATCGACAACGTCGCGGTGGGGCGCATGTCGGCCGAGGAGTTCGCCGACGCGCTCAAGGGTGACAAGGGCGGCCGGCGAGTCGAGGAGATGGCGCTCGACGCCTACACCTTCACAACCGTGCTGGTGGACCCGCCGCGGGCCGGGCTGGATGACGCCAGCTGCGCTCAGCTCGGCGACTATTCGCGCATCGTCTATATTTCATGCAATCCCGATACGCTGGAGCGCAACCTGGAGTCGCTGTGCCGCACCCATCGCATCGCTCGCTTTGCCTTGTTCGATCAGTTTCCCTGGACGCACCACTGCGAATGCGGGGTACTGCTGGAGAAAAGGCGCGACTGATTGCCCACGTTCGTCGCCCTTTTGCAAGCGGCAATACGCTGCCTGTCGATGCACAACCGACATGCTCCATGAGAAGGCTGGCAAGTCGATGGGGTGGGGCACGGTGCTGCAGTAAGCTTGCCGCAAGTGGCTGGCAGGCCACGCTGAATCCATCCCAGGGCCGACCCACGGCCCCAGGCAGCCGAGGTGAGGAATGCAAGACGAGACGATCGATGCAGGCAGGCAGGACATTCTCAAGCAGCTGCGGGAGCGCCTGGACAGCCGGCTGCCGAAGGAGCGGGCCGACGAGGTAGAAGCCTTTGCCTGCAACTTCTACGCCACGGTGCCCCTGGAAGACCTGGCCGACCGACGGCTGGACGATCTGTATGGGGCCACGCTGTCGGTGTGGCACTTCATCCAGCAGTTTGACGCCGGCTCGCCCAAGGTCCGGGTCTTCAACCCCGATTTCGAGGAGCACGGCTGGCTGTCGTCCCACTCCTTCGTCGCCGTGCTGCATGAAGACATGCCGTTCCTCGTCGACTCCGTGCGCATCGAGCTCAACCGCCGCGGCCTCACCGTGCATGCCATCCACAATGCGGTACTGGCGGTGGAGCGTGGCGCCGACCATGCGCTCAAGCGCGTCACCTCGCCGCGTGACGCGAACGCGCCAAGCCAGCGTGAATCGCTGATCGCCATCGAGATCGATCGGCACTCGAGCAAGGCGATGCTGGCCGACATCGAACAGGCGTTGCACGATGTGCTGGGCGACGTGCGCATCGCCGTGGGCGACTACCAGGCCATGTGCGACAAGGTTTCCGAAGCCCTGCATGAGCTGCGCGTGTGCCGCCCCGAGCAGGTGAACGAGCAGGATCACGACGAGGCCATCGCCTTCCTTGAATGGCTGCTGCACGACAACTTCACCTTCCTGGGCTATGACGCCTACACCATCGCTTCCGGTGACGCTGGCGATGAACTGGTGAAGGTCGAGGACAGCGAGCTGGGCGTGTTCCGCCTGGATCTGCCACGCTACCAGGAGCGCATCCGCACCGAGCTGGGCGTCGAGGGCAACCGCTTCGTGCTGGTGCCGCAGCTGCTGTCGTTCGCCAAGAGCGCCCATCATGCCCGGGTGCATCGCCCCACCTACCCTGACTACATCTCGGTGGATCGCTACGACGAGCACGGCCGCGTCATTGGCGAGCACCGCTTCCTTGGGCTGTTCACCTCCAGCGTCTACAACGAGTCGCCGCGCAACATCCCGCTGCTGCGGCGCAAGCTCAAGGCGGTGATGGAGATTGCCGGCTTCAACCCAAAGGGTCACAACGGCAAGCAGCTGATGCAGATCCTCGAGGTCTATCCGCGTGACGATCTGTTCCAGATCGATACCCAGGAGCTGGCGCGTACGGCGCTGGGGATCCTCGACATCCGCGAGCGCCGCCGGGTCAGGCTGTTCATCCGCACCGACCGCTCCGGGCGCTTCCACTCCTGCCTGGTGTTCGTACCCCGCGACGTCTTCTCCACCGACTTGCGCATGCGCATCCAGAACCTGCTTTGCGAGGAGCTCGACGCCAACTTCGGCGACTTCAACACCTACCTCTCCGAATCGATCCTTGCCCGCATCCAGTTCATCCTGCGCTTCAACGGCGATGCGCCACGTGAGATCGACCGCAAGCGGCTCGAGGCCAAGGTGGCCCAACTGGCGCGCAGCTGGCGTGACGAGCTGCATGAAGCGCTGGTAGAAGGCTTTGGCGAGGAGCAGGCCAACCGGCTGATGGACCGTTTCCGCGATGCCTTCCCGTCCAGCTACCGCGATGACTTCGGCTCGCGTACCGCGGTCTTCGACCTGCAGTACCTGGCCGAGCTTGACGAGGGCGCCCCGCTGGCCCTGACCCTCTATCGGCTGGTCGAGGAGGAGAGCAGCGGGGTCAACCTCAAGCTGTTCCAGCGCGACCGTACCATTCCGCTCTCCGACGTGCTGCCGGTGATGGAGAACCTGGGGCTGCGCGTGATCGGCGAGCGCCCCTACGAGATCGACACACCCGAGACCCGCTACTGGCTGCACGACTTCGACCTGGAGCACCACACCGCCACCGAGGTCAGCCTGCAGCAGATGCGCGAGCCCTTCATCGAAGCGTTCAAGCGCATCTGGGTGGGCGAGGCCGAGAACGACGGCTTCAATCGCCTGGTGATCGCAGCCAACCTGGACTGGCGCGAAGTGGCCATGCTGCGTGCCTATGCGCGCTACCTTAAGCAGATCCGCTTCGGCATGTCCCAGGACTACATCGCCGCCGCGCTGACCAACTACCCCGAGATCACCCGCGAGCTGGTGACCCTGTTCAAGCTGCGCTTCGACCCCGAGCAGCGCCCGGACGAGGCGCAGATGACGGCTTGCCAGGAGCGCATCCAGCGTCATCTCGAGGGGGTGGCCAGCCTCAATGACGACCAGCTGCTGCGCCGCTTCATGGAGCTAATCCTGGCCACCCTGCGCACCAACTACTACCAGCGCAGCGCCGATGGCCAGTTCAAGGACTATATCGCCTACAAGCTGGAGCCGCGGAAGATTACCGGCATGCCCAAGCCGCGGCCGGCCTACGAGATCTTTGTCTGCTCGCCGCGGGTAGAAGGCGTGCATTTGCGCGGCGGCAAGGTGGCCCGCGGGGGGCTGCGTTGGTCGGACCGCCACGAGGACTTCCGTACCGAGGTGCTGGGGCTGGTCAAGGCACAGCAGGTCAAGAACGCCGTGATCGTGCCGGTGGGGGCCAAGGGCGGCTTTGTCTGTAAGCGCCTGCCCGAGGGCGGCGACCGCGACGCCATCCAGCAGGAGGGCATCGCCTGCTACAAGATCTTCATCCGTGCCCTGCTCGACATCACCGACAACCTGGTTGGCGGCGAGGTGGTCCCGCCGCAAGGCGTGGTGCGCCATGACGACGACGACGCCTACCTGGTGGTTGCCGCCGACAAGGGCACCGCGACCTTCTCCGACATCGCCAACGAGATCTCCGCCGAGTATGGCCACTGGCTGGGCGACGCTTTCGCCTCGGGCGGCGCCAACGGCTACGACCACAAGAAGATGGGCATCACCGCGCGTGGCGCCTGGGAGTCGGTCAAGCGGCACTTCCGCAACCTGGGGCTAAACACTCAGGAAGAGGAATTTACCGTGGTCGGCATCGGCGACATGGCCGGCGACGTATTCGGCAACGGCATGCTGCTCTCCGACAAGATTCGCCTGGTGGGCGCGTTCAATCACCTGCATATCTTCATCGACCCGACCCCCGACGCCGCGGCCACCTTCGCCGAGCGCGAGCGGCTGTTCAAGCTGCCGCGCTCCAGCTGGGAGGACTTCGATGCCTCGCTGATCTCCGAGGGCGGCGGGGTGTTCAAGCGCAGCGCCAAGTCGCTCGTCATCACGCCGCAGATGCAGCAGGCGTTCGGCATCGAGGAAGAGCGGCTGTCACCCAACGACCTCATTCGCGCCATGCTGCAGTCGCAGGTCGACCTACTTTGGAATGGCGGGATCGGCACTTACGTCAAGGGCAGCGGCGAGACCGATGCCATGGTCGGCGACAAGGCCAATGACGCGCTGCGCATCGACGGTAGCGAGCTCAACTGCCGCGTGGTCGGCGAGGGCGGCAACCTGGGCCTGACCCAGCGCGGCCGCCGCGAAGCCGCCGCCAAGGGCGTGCTGGTCAACACCGACTTCATCGACAATGCCGGTGGCGTCAACTGCTCCGACCACGAGGTCAATATCAAGATCCTCATCGACGAGGTAGTCAAGCGCGGCGACATGACCGAGAAGCAGCGCAACCAGCTGCTGGCCGACATGACCGAGGAGGTGGCTCACCTGGTCATCCTCGACAACTATCGCCAGACCCAGGCGCTGGATCTGTCGCAGATCCTGTCGCGCTACGGCATCGACCCCTACCGGCGCTTCATCAGCGAGCTGGAAGCGGCCGGCCAGCTCGACCGCGAGCTGGAGTTCCTGCCTACCGACGAGGAGCTGCAGGAACGGGCGGGCAGCGACCAGGGCATGACGCATCCGGAGCTGTCGGTGCTCATCTCCTACGCCAAGAGCGTGCTCAAGGGCCATGTCCTCGCTTCCGATGTGCCTGACGACCCCTACATCCAGCAATACGTCGAGCGTGTCTTCCCGCGAGCGCTGGCCGAGCGCTTCCACGACGAGATGTACCAGCACCGACTCAAGCGCGAGATCGTCACCACCCAGGTGGCCAATGATCTGGTCGATCACATGGGCATCGTCTTCGTGCGTCGCTTGATCGATTCGACCGGGGCGAGCCCGGCCGATATCGCACGCGCCTACATCGTGGCGCGCGACAGCTTCCAGCTCTCGACCCTGTGGGAGCGCATTGAGGCGCTGGACAACCAGGTGCCGAGCCAGGTGCAGTACGGCATGATGCTCGACCTGATGCGCCTCATCCGGCGCACTACCCGCTGGTTCCTGCGCCAGCGCCTGGGGCTCTCCACCCGCGATGCCATCGAGTACTTCGCGCCAAGGGTCGCCCAGCTGCAGGAGGACATCGGCCAGCTGCTGCGAGGTGAAGAGCGCAGCCGCTGGGAGCTCAAGCGCGACGAGCTGCTGGCGGAAGGCGTACCCGAGGAGCTGGCGGCCACGGTGGCAGCCTCGAGCAGCCTATATGGCGCTCTGGGCATCATCCAGTCGGCGCGCCAGGCCGATGAGAAGCCGCAGCGGGTGGCCGAGGTGTTCTTCGAGATCGGCAACCGCCTCGAACTGCCGTGGATGATCCAGCAGGTGAGCAACCTGGAGGTGCGCGACAGCTGGCAGGCCCAGGCCCGCGAAACCTTCCGCGACGACATCGACCGCCAGCAGCTGGCCCTTACCGTCAGCGTGCTGAAGAGCGAGCAGGGTCGCGAGCCGGATGAGCGCGTCGAGACCTGGCTGGCGGCCCACGCCTCGCTGCACGAGCGCTGGTGCCGCCTGATCGCCGAAGTGCGCGGCGGCAACCAGGCGAGCTTCCCGCTGTTCGCGGTGGCCGTGCGTGAGCTGGTTGACCTGGCCGAGAGCAACGGCGAAGGCTGATCTCGCCCTTGCCGCGAGCCGTGACGAACCCCGCCTTGGCGGGGTTCGTCGTTTCTGGCGGCGCTGCTATAATCCGCCCGCTTCCTTCCCGACCGCCCGGAGTTGCCATGTACGCGCTTGCCCGATCGATCCTCTTTCGCCTCGATGCGGAAACCGCCCACGGCCGCGCGCTCGGTGCTCTGGATCTGGCTTACCGCCTGAAGCTGGCCGGCTGCCTCGGCGGACGGCGGGTGGATGACCCGGTGTCGCTGATGGGGCTGCGCTTCCCCAACCGGGTGGGGCTGGCCGCGGGGCTGGACAAGAACGCCGACCACCTCGACGCCCTGGGCGCGCTCGGCTTCGGCTTCGTCGAGGTGGGCACCGTCACGCCCAGGGCGCAGGAAGGCAATCCCAGGCCGCGCCTGTTTCGCCTGCCCGAGCGCGGCGCCATCATCAATCGCATGGGTTTCAACAATGCCGGCGTCGACCATCTGATCGAGCGGGTGAAGGCCGCGCGCTTCAACGGCGTGATCGGCATCAACATCGGCAAGAACCTCACCACGCCGGTCGAGCGGGCGGTCGATGACTACCTGATTTGCCTGGAGAAGGTTCACGCACATGCCCACTATGTGACGGTGAACATCTCATCGCCCAACACGCCGGGGCTGCGCAACCTGCAGTTCGGTGAGCACCTGGATACCCTGCTGGGCACCCTGCGTGACGCGGGGACCCGGCTGGACCAGGCGGCCGGCCGTCGGGTGCCGCTGGCAGTGAAGATCGCGCCGGACATGAGCGACGAGGAGGTGGGACTGGTGGCCCAGAGCATCGCCCGCAGCGGTATCGATGCGGTGATCGCCGCCAACACCACCGTTGCTCGAGACGCGGTGGCTGGACTGCCCCATGCCGACGAGCAAGGCGGCCTGTCGGGGCGGCCGGTGTTCGAGGCTTCCAACCGGGTGATTCGCGAGCTGCGCCGGCACCTGCCCGAGCTGCCCATCATCGGCGTGGGCGGCATCGACAGCGGCGAGGCGGCGGTAGCCAAGGTAGCGGCCGGGGCCGACCTGGTGCAGCTCTATACCGGATTCATCTATCGCGGCCCGGCCCTGGTGGGCGAGTGCGCCGAGGCGCTGAAGGCAGGCGTGGCGCGCCGCTAGGCACAAGAAAGCCCGTGAGATTGTCACGGGCTTAGCTCATGGTATTGGCGGGTCGAACACCCGGCAATGATAGTGGTTTGGAAAAACGTGTTACAAGACCATGGGGTTCTTGTGAATCCCGGAGACACCGGTCATGCCGGCCCACTGGTCTCCTCGGCCTTCACGCCAACCACTCATCCAGTATTCACGTATATTGACATCCTGACTGGGACAGTCGTCGCGGGAGCGCCCGGATATGCCGGCCTTGTAGCCATGAAGATAGGCGCGCTGGAAGCGATCACGTTTCTGTCTTTTCATCGGATGACCTCTTGTAAAGGTACCAATTTGGGACGCACGACATGCACGCCCCGGCGTTCCACCGTTGTTCGCTAGCCGCATCAATCCATTAACGACGGCAGAGCGAGGTCATTCGGGGCCTGACGGGACCCCGGGAGAACACATGTGTCTTTACAGTAGCTACCATGACTACCTTTAGCCCATCATGGGGGGCATTGTCGACCTATGTTTCGTCATAAGACCGAGATGAAATGGTAACGAAAGTAATATACCCGGCCGAAGGGGGCGGGCATCCAGCATGAGTGAGACATCGCAACGCGCAACATCCGCCTATCTGGCAACCTGTCCCCGGGGCTTGGAAGAACTGCTGGCCGACGAACTGCGCGCGCTGGGAGCCGAGCCGCACAGGACGACGGTCGCCGGCGTGCACTTCCAGGCCGACTTGGCGACTGCCTATCGCGCCTGCCTGTGGTCGCGGCTGGCCAACCGCGTCGTGCTGTGCCTGCTGCGCGAGGAGGGGATCGAGCGCCCCGACGCGCTGCATCGGGCGGTTGGCGCCGTCGACTGGAGCCTGCACCTGCGTCCCGGCGCCACCTTGGCGGTGGATTTCCACGGTCGCAGCGAGCAGATCCGCCATACCCGCTTCGGCGCGCAGACCGTCAAGGATGGCGTGGTCGATGCCCTACAGGCACAGGGGCGGGCGCGTCCCGGCATCGACCTGCAGCGTCCGGACCTGCGTCTCTATGCGCACTTGCACCGCGGGCGGCTGACGCTAGGGGTGGACCTCTCTGGCGACAGTCTGCATCGGCGCGGCTATCGCCGCGACGTGGGCCATGCGCCGCTCAAGGAGAACCTGGCCGCGGCCCTACTGATTCGCGCCGGGTGGCCGCAGCGACTGCGCGACGGCGAGGCGCTGGTCGACCCGCTGTGTGGCGCCGGTACGCTGCTGATCGAGGCGGCGCTGATGGCCGCCGACATGGCGCCCAACCTCCATCGGGTGCGCTTCGGGTTCCATGGCTGGGCGCAGCACGACGAGGCGCTGTGGGCCGAGCTGAAACGCGAGGCCGAGGCGCGTGCCAGCATCGGCCGCAAGCGCTGTCGCAACCGGCTGTACGGCTTCGACCAGAGCCCCCCGGCGCTGGCGGCGGCCAAGGCCAACGCCATGCGTGCCGGCATCCCGGCGCTGATCCAATTTCACGGCGAGGCGCTTGGCCAGCTGCAGCGGCCGGCAGCACTGGGCGAGGCGGAGCGGGGGCTGGTGATTGCCAACCCGCCCTACGGCGAGAGGCTCGGTGAACTGCCCGAATTGGTCTCGCTTTACCAGGAGCTGGGCGAAGGGGTGCGCCGCGCCTTTCCGGGCTGGCGGCTGGCCGTGTTCACTGCAAACCCTGACCTCGGCCACCGCATCGGGCTGCGTGCCGACAAGCAGTACTCGCTGAAGAACGGCCCGCTGGAGGCCCGGCTGCTGCTGATGGACGTACCCGTCGAGAGCGGCGAGGGCCAGGCGGAAAGCCGCCCGACCCCACGCAGCGAAGGCGCGCAGATGTTCGCCAACCGCCTGGAAAAGAACCGCAAGCGGCTGAAGAAGTGGCTCAAGCAGTCGGGTGAGACCTGCTACCGCCTGTATGACGCCGACATGCCCGAGTACGCCCTGGCGGTGGATGTCTATGACGGCCGGGTCCACGTTCAGGAATATGCGCCGCCGCGCTCGATCAACCCGGCCCAGGCGCAGAAACGGCTGTTCGATGCGCTGCAGGTGATTCCCGAAGTGCTGGGCGTCGATCCCGGCCAGGTAGTGATCAAACGCCGCGAGAGGCAGAGCGGCAAGGCTCAGTACCGCAAGCAGGCCAGTACCGGGGAGCGTTTCCAGGTGCGCGAAGGGCGCGCTAGGCTGTGGGTCAATTTGCGCGACTACCTCGATACGGGGCTTTTCCTCGATCACCGGCCGGTGCGCCGCCTGCTGGGTGAAATGGCCGCCGGCAAACGCTTTCTCAACCTGTTCTGCTATACCGCCGCGGCCACGGTGCAGGCAGCGTTGGGTACGCAAGAGGCGGGCGGTGCCAGCGACAGCGTCAGCGTCGATCTCTCCAATACCTATCTGGACTGGGCGCGCGACAACTTTACCCTCAACGGTCTCGATCCGTCGCGCCACCGAGTGGTGCGCGACGACTGCCTGCGCTGGCTGGAAACCGCCAAGGCCGAGTTCGACCTGATCTTCCTCGACCCGCCGACGTTCTCCAATTCGAAGAAGATGGAAGGCACGCTGGACGTGCAGCGTGACCACGTGCGCCTGATCGAGCTGGCCATGGCGCGCCTGGCGCCGGAAGGCACCCTGGTATTCTCGAACAATCAGCGGCGCTTCCAGCTCGACCAGGCCCTGGCCGAGCGCTTTGTGGTGAAGGAGATCTCCGCGCGTACTTTCGATCCGGATTTCGAACGCCGGCCCGACTTGCACCACGTGTTTCTGCTGCGCCATAGGGAGGCGACATGACCCACCTGACCCTGTATACCACCCTGGGCTGCCACCTATGCGAGCAGCTCGAGGCGCTGCTGGGCGCTCTCCATCAGGGCGAGTATCGGTTGGAGAGGGTCGAGATCAGCGAGAGCGATGCCTTGATGGCGCGCTACGGCGTGCGCATTCCGGTGTTGATGGACGAGGCGGGCGAGGAGCTCGACCTGGGCTTCGAGGCGCCGAGGTTGGCGGCATGGCTGGCCAAGCGCGGCTGGCTGGATGAGGCAGCCTGGCAGCGCCTTGAGCAAGGGGAGGCGCTCGAGCCGGTGAGGGGGCCGGCTGCTCCCGATGCGCCTCGGCGCCCTGCTGGGCGGCGCTATCTGGCCTAGACAGGCATCCTGGTCTGGTCAGGCATCGCCCAGCAGCGACAGTTGCCGGACGGCCGCCTGGCCTTCGGTGCTTTCCGCTTCCACTTCGAGCACCTTGCGCAGGCCCCGTGACGAAAGGATGGTGGCTTCGTCGGCAAGCCACATCAGCGCCTGGTCATGATCCTCGGCCAGCATGTGCTTGAGCCCCCCGAACTGGGTGCCGATCTGGCCCCAGGCGCGGCTGAAGATCCAGTCGCCGAACATGTCCTGATGAATATGCACCAGCACATAGTCGTGGTCACTTTCCCAGCGAACGATCACATTGGCTCCACGGGGGTTGATTCGCCGCAGCATGGCGGCAGCGGGGTTGCGAGGCGGTATTGTAAGGCTTCCCGAGAAAGGGGCAAGCAGCGGGGTGCTTCGCTGAGCAGGGCCATCACTTGGGCTATGCAATTACGTTGGCAAGGAGAATGCTGTGAAACTGCTGGTGGATGCCCAGGTGCCTGGCGCCGAGGCCTGCTTCGGGCCGCTGGGCCAACTGGTGAGAATGCCGGGGCGAGCAATAGATGCCGAGGCCTTGCGCGATATCGACGGGCTGGTGATTCGCTCGATCACGCGGCTGGATGCGGCCACCATCGACACCGCCAAGGCGCAGGGCTCACCGCTGCGCTTCGTCGGCACCTGTACCATCGGGACCGATCATGTCGATCAGCTTGCCCTAGCGCGTCATGGTATTGCCTTTGCCAGCGCGCCGGGATGCAACGCCGAAGCGGTGACCGACTATGTGCTGGGCAGCCTGCTCTGCCTGGCGGAGCGTCAGGGCTGGCGCCTGGCTGAGCGGCGTATCGGCATCGTCGGTGTGGGCAACGTGGGCCGCCGAATTCAACAGCGGCTGTCGGCCATGGGTGTGAGCACGCTCGCCTGTGACCCGCCCCGCGCCGAGACCGAGGGCGCGGGAGGCTTCCATGACCTGGAGTCCCTGATCGAGGCCTGTGACGTGATCTGCCTGCACACGCCGCTGGTGCGCGAAGGCCGGCATGCCACGCGGCATCTGATGGATGCCGAGCGAATCGCGCGTCTCTCCCCCGGGACCGTGCTGCTCAATGCAGGGCGCGGCGATTGTATCGACTCCGCTGCGCTTAAACGGCGCCTGACGCAGAGCGCTGACATCAGTGCCATCCTCGATGTCTGGGAGCACGAGCCTGGCATCGACTGCGCCTTGCACGCGCTGGTGGATATCGCCACGCCGCACATTGCAGGCCATAGCCTCGATGGCAAGCTGCGCGGTACCTACCAGATCTATCGCGCCCTGGCGAACCACCTGCAGCGGCCAGTGGACCTGGATATGCAGGCCTTGCTGCCGCCGCCTCCACTGCGACAGCTGACGCTGGGACAAGGGCTGAACCGGGAAGAGGTGCTGCGGCTCTGCGTGCGCGGGGTGCACGATGTTCGACGCGACCACGACAGCTTGCGGCGCGAAAGCTACCGGTTCGGCATGGCCAAGGGCTTCGATATGTGTCGCGCCGACTATCCGTTGCGGCGCGAATTTTCCTCGCTTAGTGTGAACTGCCCCGCTGGCGAAACTGAGCTTGCCGCTTGGCTGCACGGTGCCGGCTTCCAGCAAGTTAGCGAGGCCCGAGTCGACGGGTAGCGACCCGCGTGACTTCGCAAAACTTTAGTGAATGCCGATCATGACTGGCGAGACGACAACCGTCTACAAACCGCCGGTGGTTGAGCAAGCATTCCGGCCACTCTGGTTTCGTGCCTCTCCTCTGGTGGGCCTCACACGCTGTCGTTAAGAGAGGCCAGCAGCTCGTGGGTATTAGCGGTCAGTGGTTCGTCGGCGAGTAGGTCTGCTACACCCATCACGCCATTGAGCGGCGTAGCCTCTCTGAGCGTTACCCTTCGTTCTCCTTCCTGCGGCCCGACCGAGTGAGCCTTGTCCCGCCAAAGTCTGGCATTGCTGGTGCCTTGGATAGGCGATTTTTCCTGCTTGCTTCTCTATGCTGCGTCTATGCTCTCTCGACATGGCGCATGGATGCTCAGGAAGTGAATAAAAATCAACAAAATTCAGCATGGTAGGTGGGGTATGCTCCAGACTAGTTCAGCAGCAACTTTGGCCGGTGCCCTGCGTCTCATAGGCCAGGCTGAGGAGCGTGGCGAGAGCGTCAGCGAGTCGACCGACAAGCTTTTCCAGGAGGTGGTGCAGGCCATCCGCCTGCACCTCGGTATGGAAGTTGCGTTTCTCTCTGAATTCAAGGATGGCCAGCGTGTGTTCCGGATCGTGGACCATGATGCAGCGGCGCCTTTTATCCAGGTAGGCGACGCCTCGCCGCTGACTTCGAGTTATTGCCAGCGGATCGTGGAGGGCCGGCTGTCGCAGCTGATACGCGATGCTCAGTGCGAACCGGCGGCGCTGGAACTGCCCGCCACCCGCATGATGCCAATAGGGGCGCATATCAGCGTGCCGATTCGCTTCCAGGACGGGCGTGTCTTCGGCACGCTCTGTGCCTTCGACCGGCGCGGTGACGCCACGCTCAACGACCGCGACCTCGCCATGATGCTGGTATTTGCCGATTTCATGGCGCGCCAGCTGGAGCGGGACGAGGCAGTTCGCCAGGCTGACCAAGCGCTGTGCCGGCGAATCCGTCACCTGCTCGAGACGGATGGGTTGCGAACCGTGCTGCAGCCGATACACGATCTGCGCACCCAGGCAGTGGTGGGCTATGAAGCCCTGAGCCGCTTTGCCAACACACCCGCCACCGACAAGAGCAACTGGTTTGCCGAGGCAAGCAAGGTGGAACTGCAGGTGATGCTGGAGCTGCAGGCGATTCGCTCTGCGCTGGCCTGTCTCGATGATATGCCTGAAAGCGCTTATCTCTCGCTGAACGTCTCCCCCGAGACCCTTCTTTCAGAGGCTCTCGATCCCTTGTTGAGACAGCACCCACTCGAACGACTGATGCTGGAGGTGACGGAGCACAGCGTGGTGGAAGACTACCAGGCCCTGGCCGAGGCGCTGGCTCCGCTGAGGCGAGATGGATTGCGGCTGGCCATCGATGACGCCGGTGCCGGCTATGCCAGCTTTCGCCATATCCTCAAGCTGATGCCGGATGTCATCAAGCTGGACCAGTCGCTCACGCGCAAGATCCACCGGCGTGCCGAGAGTCGGGCGCTAACGGCTGCGCTGGTGGCGTTTGCCGCGGAAACCCGCATTACGCTGGTAGCCGAAGGGGTAGAAAGGGAGGAGGAGCTGGCTTGCCTGCGTCAGATTGGTGTTGCTCTGGTCCAGGGGCACCTTCTCGGCAAGCCCCTGTCGCCGCCTGAGTGGCTCAAGCAGAAGGCGCCCGCTCAGGGGCGGGCGCCTTAGGTCTGCAAGGTAGCGTTGCGCTGATTCCGAGCGATCAGCGGTAGGCGGCTTCCTTCAGTGCGCGAATGCGGTCGTCCAGCGGCGGGTGGCTAGCGAACAGTCGTTCCATGACCTTGCGTGTCTGACCCGCATTGATGCCAAAAGCGGTGAGGGTATCCGGCATCTGGTTGGGCATTTCGCTCTCTGCCTTTAGCCGGGCCAGGGCGTTGATCATCGCGCCGGTGCCGGCCAGCTGAGCGCCTGCGGCATCGGCGCGGTACTCGCGGAAGCGCGAGAACCAGGCGACGATGGCCGAGGCGATCAGGCCGAACACGATCTCGGCGACGATCACCACCGCGAAGTAGCCCATGAAGCCAAGCCCGGCACCGTCGCTGCGCGAGCGCAGGAAGTTATCCACCAGATGCGCCACGGCACGGGCGAAGAACATCACGAAGGTGTTCACCACGCCCTGGATCAGCGCCAGGGTGACCATGTCGCCGTTAGCCACGTGGCCGATCTCGTGGGCCAGCACCGCGCGCACTTCCTCGGGGCGCATGCGGTTGAGCAGCCCGGCGGAGACCGCCACCAGGGCGTCGTTCTTGTTCCATCCGGTGGCGAAGGCGTTGGACTGCTGGGCGGGGAAGATGCCGACTTCAGGCGTCTTGATGCCGGCTTCGCGAGACAGCTCCTCGACGGTATCGAGCAGCCACTTCTCGGTGCTGTTGCTCGGCTGGGTAATGATCACCGTGCCGGTGCCGCGCTTGGCCATCCACTTCGACATGAACAGGGAGATCATCGAGCCGGCCATACCGACGATGAAGCAGAAGAGCAGCAGGGCATTGAAGTTGAAGCCCTGGCCGCGCAGATAGCCCTCCACCCCCAGCAGTCGCAGCGTGATGCTGGCGACGAGGATCACCGCCAGGTTGGTGCCCAGGAAGAGCAGAATTCGCATCATCGTTCGGAATCTCCGTGCCTATCAAGGAAGTGAGGGCCGCAGGGCGGCCCGGAAAATCTGGTGATTAGATACGGCTGGTTAACGGAGGTTTCAAGCCTGAAGTGAAAAACCAGCCGGGTCTGTGCCGCTATTGGCGGTAGCGCGAGAGGAAGCGGGCGAAGCGATCCAGCGCGTCGCCCAACTGGTCGGCCCAGGGCAGGGTGACGATGCGCACGTGGTCCGGCTCGGGCCAGTTGAAGGCGGTACCTTGCACCAGCAGGATCTTCTCCTGCAGCAACAGGTCGAGCACCAGCTTCTGGTCGTCTTGGATGGGGTAGACCTTGGGGTCGAGTCGCGGGAAGGCGTAAAGCGCTCCCTTGGCCTTGGTGCAGCTCACGCCGGGAATGGCGTTGAGCTTTTCATAGGTGATGTCGCGCTGGGCCAGCAGTCGCCCGCCGGGCAGGATCAGGTCATTGATCGACTGGTAGCCGCCAAGGGCCGTCTGGATGGCGTGCTGGGCGGGTACGTTGGCGCACAGGCGCATCGAGGCGAGCATGTTGACGCCCTGCAGGTAGTCCTTGGCGCGCTGCATGGCCACGCTGCCGGAGAAGATCATCCAGCCGGAGCGGAAACCGGCGCAGCGGTAGCTCTTCGAGAGCCCGTTCAGGGTCACCACCAGCTGGTCCTCGTCGGCCAGCGCCGCCGTCGAGACGTGCTCGGTACCATCATAGAGAATCTTGTCGTAGATCTCGTCGGAGAACACGACGAGATCGTTCTCACGGGCGATGGCCAGCAGCTCGCGCACCACCTCGGGCGGATAGACCGCGCCAGTCGGGTTGTTGGGGTTGATGATGACGATGGCGCGGGTGTGGCTGGTCACCTTGGCGCGCACGTCGGCCATGTCCGGCGCCCAATCGGCCTGTTCGTCGCAGCGGTAGTGCACCGCATGGCCGCCGGCGAGGTTGGCGGCGGCGGTCCACAGCGGGTAGTCGGGGGCGGGAATCAGTACCTCGTCGCCGTCGTTGAGCAGCGCCTGCAGCGCCATCACGATCAGCTCGGACACCCCGTTGCCGATGTAGATGTCTTCGATGCCGACATTGGGTATGAGCTTGCGTTGGCACTCCTGCATGATCGCCTTGCGCGCCGAGTAGAGCCCCTTGGAATCGCAGTAACCCTGGGCGGTGGGCAGGTTGCGCATCACGTCCTGGAGGATCTCCTCCGGGGCCTCGAAGCCGAACGGTGCGGGGTTGCCGATGTTGAGCTTGAGGATGCGCTGGCCTTCGTCTTCCAGCCGCTTGGCGTGTTCGAGCACGGGCCCGCGGATGTCGTAGCAGACGTTGTCGAGCTTGTGCGATTTCCTGAACAGGGAGGGCGTGTCCATGAGGTGTCCGAGATTCCAGTGGTGTCCGGTGGTTCCGGTCAGCCGTGCTGCCGGAACTCAGTGATTATGCGGAACTATTGCCAGTGTCGCTATCGTTGTTCTCTGCTTCGTTGGCGCACTCTTCAGCGGCCTCCGGCACGGGAATATCGGCGGGAGTTTCCAGCGTGAGCCGGCCCAGCTTGCCGTCGCGCAGCTCGTGCAACAGCACTTCGGCGCCGCGATGCAGGTCGACTTCGCCGCCGGCGCGTAAGCCCCCGCGACGCCGTGCGATCTCGGCGAGAATCGCATGACCGTCGAAGCCGGCCAGCGCCATCAGGTCGATGCGCCGCGGGCCGTCGGCCTCGACCTGTTCGGCCTCGGGGTTGGCGGCATAGGGCGGCAGCTCGGTCAGCTTGTAGCGCGCCTTGAGCGCCTCGGGATAGCGCCGCGCCAGCTCGGCGGCGGTAACTACGGCTACGTCGACATAGTCGATGGCAGTGTCGCGAATGGCGCCGCTGGCGGCCAGGCGGTAGGCGCTGGCCTGATCCTCGATCTTCGGCCACAGCACCCCGGGTGTGTCGATCAGCGCCACGCGGCCTTCGATGCGTACCTTCTGCTGGCGCTTGGTCACCGCCGGCTCGTTGCCGGTCTTGGCGATGGCCTTGCCGGCCAGGCCGTTGATCAGCGTCGACTTGCCGACATTGGGGATGCCCATGATCATCACTCGCACATCGCGATCGGCGCGTACCTGGCCGGCCAGCTCATGACACAGCTTGGGAATGCGCTTGAGCTCGCGGGCGTTGGTGGTGGTCACCGCCAATGCGCGGGTATCGGGCAGCGCATCGAAGTGCGCCACCCACTCTTGGGTGCGCTCCGGGTCGGCCAGGTCGGCCCGCGAGAGGATCTTGAGCACCGGCTTGTGGCGGGTCAGGCCGGCCAGCATGGGGTTGGCGCTGGAGTAGGGCAGGCGGGCATCGAGCACCTCGATCGCCACGTCGATTTCCGGCAGCGCCTCCTGGATCTGGCGGCGCGCCTTGTTCATGTGTCCCGGATACCAGCCGAGCATGTGCCACTCCTGCAAACCGTACGAGGCCGCCCATCATAGCAGAAGGGCGGCCTCGGCAGGGTGGTGCGGGCTATTCGCCGGGATGGAAGGCGATGGACACCGAATTGATGCAGTAGCGTAGCCCAGTGGTGTGGGCTGGGCCGTCGGGGAACACATGGCCCAGATGGGCGTCGCAGTGGGCGCAGACCACCTCGGTGCGGCGCATGCCGTGGGAGTCGTCGAAGCGCTCCTCGACGGCGGCCTTGCCCAGCGGGCGGTCGAAGCTGGGCCAGCCGCAGCCGGCCTCGAACTTGTGCTCGTTCTCGAACAGCGGGGCATTGCAGCAGATGCAGTGGTAGATGCCGTGCTCGTCCGATACCTGGTAGTCACCGCTGAATGGACGCTCGGTGCCCTGCTGGCGCGTCACGCGAAACTGCTCCGGCGTGAGCTGGGCTTGCCACTCGGCATCGCTCTTGACGATCTTCTTGCGCATGGCCTCTCTCCTGCTGTGGCGATGTCGACATCAGACACCCAAAGCTTGGCCGTTTTCCTACCTTTCGGCCAGCCCCGGGCGACAGTTGACAGCCTTCGGGGGCTTGAGTAAGATTCGCGCCACCTCGTTGAGGCGAAAGCGAGACGGCTACGTCCCATTCGTCTAGTGGTCCAGGACACCGCCCTTTCACGGCGGGAACAGGGGTTCGAACCCCCTATGGGACGCCACTCGTTTGCAGCAGTTTCAACGGGTACCGGAGTGCAGCAAGTAAGAGCAGAGTGCGGGAATAGCTCAGTGGTAGAGCATCGCCTTGCCAAGGCGAGGGTCGGGAGTTCGAATCTCCTTTCCCGCTCCAACTTCTGCTTCGGCAGAATGTGCAGCAGGTGCTCCAATGCGTCCCATTCGTCTAGTGGTCCAGGACACCGCCCTTTCACGGCGGGAACAGGGGTTCGAACCCCCTATGGGACGCCATCTTCCGGTTGCGGTAGCGGTTGCTTTATCGATAGCATAGCTGTGCGTGCATGCGGGAATAGCTCAGTGGTAGAGCATCGCCTTGCCAAGGCGAGGGTCGGGAGTTCGAATCTCCTTTCCCGCTCCAGCACGTCCTGGCTTTTGCGTCCCATTCGTCTAGTGGCCTAGGACACCGCCCTTTCACGGCGGGAACAGGGGTTCGAACCCCCTATGGGACGCCACCTCGATACTCTGTGATGCCCATGTCGACATCCCAGAGGCAATAAGCGGGAATAGCTCAGTGGTAGAGCATCGCCTTGCCAAGGCGAGGGTCGGGAGTTCGAATCTCCTTTCCCGCTCCAATTTCTTCTACACCCATCAAGATGCCAAGGCTCGGCCCCCCTACTTAATTTGATGACCTTGCCCATGGGCGAGGGTTTCGGCGTTTTCCAGGCGGCGACTTGAAAAAAATCTTCACGCCCTAATCTCTTGAACTCGCTTTTCATCCCAACGCAAGGATGTCCCATGGCCGAACCGGCGCTGTCGATCCGTGGCCTGACCAAGGTCTACGGCAACGGCTTTCATGCCCTCAAGGGCATCGATCTCGACGTCGAGCAGGGGGATTTCTTTGCCCTGCTGGGCCCCAACGGGGCCGGCAAGTCCACCACCCTCGGCGTGGTGTGCTCGCTGGTGCAGAAAACCGCTGGCCGGGTCTCGATCTTCGGCATCGACATCGACCGCGACTTCGCCCGGGCTAAATACCACCTGGGCGTGGTGCCTCAGGAGTTCAACTTCAACCAGTTCGAGAAGGTCATCGACATCGTGCTGGCCCAGGCGGGCTATTACGGCATGCCGCGCCGCGAGGCGCTGCCCCGGGCCGAGCAGCTGCTCAAGGACCTTGGGCTGTGGGACAAGCGCGGCGGCAGCGCGCGCATGCTCTCCGGCGGCATGAAACGCCGCCTGATGATCGCCCGCGCCCTGATGCACCGCCCTAAGCTGCTGATTCTCGATGAGCCTACCGCCGGCGTCGATATCGAGCTGCGGCGCAGCATGTGGGAGTACATGCGCCGTATCAATCGCGAGGAGGGCACCACCATCATCCTCACCACCCACTATCTCGAGGAGGCGGAGAGTCTCTGCCGCAATATCGCGATCATCAACCATGGCGAGATCGTGCGGAATACCAGCGTGCGCGAGCTGCTCGCCGAGCTCGACACCGAAACCTTCCTGCTCGACCTGGCGCGTCCCGTGGAGCAGGCCCCGCAGGTCGAGGGTTTCGAAGTGCACAAGGTGGAAACGGCGCAGCTCGCTGTGGTGGTGCATCGCGGCCAGCGGCTCAATGACGTGTTCGCCGCCTTGGATGAACAAGGCATCGAGGTGGTCTCCATGCGCAACCGCGCCAACCGGTTGGAGGAGATGTTCGTGTCGATGGTGGAGCAGGGCAACGCAGCGCAGCGTGAACTCGACACAGTGGAGGTGAACAAGTGAGCCCCGCTCAGATCGCCATCGCCCTGTGGACCCTGGTGCTCAAGGAGATCAAACGCTTCACGCGGATCTGGCCGCAGACGCTGCTGCCGCCCTCGATCACCATGGCCATGTACTTCATCATTTTCGGCAGCTTGATCGGCCCGCGCATCGGCGAGATGGACGGCTTCAGCTACATGGACTTCATCGTCCCGGGGCTGATCATGATGGCGGTGATCACCAACAGCTACTCCAACGTGGCCTCCAGCTTCTTCTCCAACAAGTTCCAGCGCAGCGTGGAGGAGATGATGGTCTCGCCCATGCCCAACTGGGTGATCCTGGCCGGCTTCGTGCTGGGCGGCATGGCCCGCGGCCTGGGGGTGGGCGCCATCGTCACCCTGGTGTCGCTGTTCTTCACCCGCATCAGCGTGGCCCACCCGCTGCTGACCCTCGGCGTGGTGGTGCTCACTGCGGCGCTGTTCTCCATCGGCGGCTTCATCAATGCGCTGCTGGCCGACAAGTTCGACGACGTCTCCATCGTGCCGACCTTCGTGCTCACGCCGTTGACCTATCTGGGCGGGGTGTTCTACTCCATCTCGCTGCTGCCGACCTTCTGGCAGAACGTCTCGCTGCTCAACCCGATACTCTATATGGTCAACGTGTTCCGCCACGGCTTTCTCGGTATCTCCGACATCCCGGTAGGCTGGGCACTGACGGCCATCTTCGCTTTCATCATCGTGCTCTTCGCCATCGCCCTGTGGATGCTGGAGCGGGGCAAAGGAATACGCTCATGAATCACCGACCCAATACGCTCGAGCATGCCCCGCTGGGGCGCGAGTCCGCCTACCCTGAGCACTACGATGCCGGGCTGCTCTATCCCATTCCCCGCGCGGCCAATCGCGCGCCGCTGGGCATCGAGGAGGGCCGGCTGCCCTTCGTCGGCGAGGACGAGTGGCACGCCTTCGAGGTGAGCTGGCTCAACGCCCGCGGCAAGCCACGGGTGGCCGTGGCACGTTTTCGCCTGCCGGCCCAGTCGCCCAACCTGATCGAGTCGAAGTCGTGGAAGCTCTACCTCAACGGCTTCAACCAGACCCGTTTCGACAGCCGCGAGCAGGTGATCGACACCCTCGAGCGCGACCTGGCCCAGGCCGCCGGGGCGCCGGTCTCGGTGGAGCTGTTCGATGTCGACGACGCGGCGCTGGCGGTGTGTCGACTGCCCGGGGAGTGCCTGGACGAACTCGACATCGAGATCGACGCCTACTCGCCCAGCGCCGAGCACTTGAAGGTGGGGGAGGCGATCGTCGAGGAGACGCTCTACTCCCACCTGCTTAAGTCCAACTGCCCGGTCACCGGCCAGCCCGACTGGGGCAGCGTGCTGATTCGCTACCGCGGCCCCAAGCTCGACCGCGAAGGCCTGCTGCGCTACCTGATCGGCTACCGTCAGCACCAGGACTTCCACGAGCACTGCGTGGAGCACATCTTTACCGACCTGATGGCCAAGGCGAAGCCGGAGCGACTGCTGGTGCTGGCGCGCTACGTGCGCCGCGGCGGGCTCGACATCAGCCCCTGGCGCGCCACTCCCGGCGAGCGCCCGCCCGAGCCCCTGCGCTTGGCGAGACAGTAAGCCCTTCGCAACAGTGGCTCTGTCGAAATGCTAGGCCCGGCACGACAGCCAGCGGGGCAGCTGGTAGAGTTCGATCTATTTCGACGACCTGGCATGGGAACTGGTATGGACGCACTGACCCTGCTGCACCAGCGCAGCTCGATGGGCAAGCTGATGGGGCCGGCCCCCGGCCTCGAGCAGATGGAAGCGATCTATCGCGCCGCGCTGCGCGCGCCGGACCACAAGGAGCTGCGCCCCTGGCGCTTCATCGAGTTTTCCGGTGAGGGCCTCGAGCGGCTGGGCGAGCTGTTCGCCGAAGCCGAGTACCGTGAGGATCCGAGCATTGAGGATGCTGCGCTCGATGCCGTACGCAAGAAGCCGCTGCGCGCGCCCATGATCATCGCGGTGATCGCCAAGGTCACTCCCGATGTGCCCAAGGTACCCAAGATCGAACAGGTGATCTCCGCCGGCTGCGCCGCCCACGGCATCCTGCTCGCAGCCCATGCGTTGGGGCTCGGCGCCATGTGGCGCAGCGGTAAGTACGCTTTCGACCCCACCGTGCGCAAGGGGCTCGGTCTGGAGGAAGAGGACGAGTTGATCGCCTTCCTCTATCTGGGCCAGCTCGGCGGACGCCACAAGCCCATTGCCGAGCATGATATCGGCGACTTCGTCGAGCGTTGGACCTGACCCATGCGCGAGGTCGGCATACCCCACCCACGCCTGCCGCTGCCCGAGCCCGGCCAGGGCGATGACCCGCAGGCGTTCCTGGCCTGGCTCATGGATGCCATCCCCATGGTCGAGCATCTGGGCATTCGCGAGATGCGCTGGGAAGGGGAGAGCCTGCTGTGGGAGCTTGCGCTTGGCCCCAATCTCAACGACAAGGGCACCGGTTTCGGCGGGGCGCTCACCGCCCAGACCACCCTGCTGGGCTGGTGTTGGACCACCCTGTGGCTGCGCCAGCGCGGCTACGCCCGCGACGTCGTCGTGGCCGAAGCCAGCCAGCGTTTCCTGGCCCCCGTTACCGGCGATTACCGCATCGTCTGCGCTGCCCAGAGCGAACAGGGCCCGGCGAGCCTGGCGGAGCGCCTGACGAGCCGTGGGCGCGGCCGCATCGGTCTTGCCCAGCAGCTCTGGTGCGGCGATGTGCTGTGCCTGGAAGCCCACGGCGACTACGCCGTGCTGGCCGCCGGCTGAATGCGCTTGAACCGAAAAACCGGCTTGCAAACGCGTACTTAAGCCGTTAGACTTTGCGCCGTTCTGACGCACAAGGGCGTTGCCCCCGTGGAAGAACCACAATGTGGAGAGGTGTCCGAGTGGTCGAAGGAGCACGCCTGGAAAGTGTGTAAGTCGAAAGGCTTCGAGGGTTCGAATCCCTCCCTCTCCGCCACAGAATTTTAAAGGGGAATCAAGCGCTTAGCTAGATTCCCCTTTATATTTGGTGCATTCAGCGTTATCGCCTTCATCGCTGGAGTGGCTGGAACCCGCCTGGGAGCGCTTGCAGCTCGGGCCTGGCCAAGCCGCTATTTCTTCTTGCGCATAAAAGGCAAGACCTTGCCCATCGCATCCGCGAGCTCCTGGTCGAGAGGCTTATGGTGCAAGCTCACGGCGGCTCTCGCTGCGGTATAGGTTCCTTTGTATTCCTGGGCTATTTCGCGATCCGTCATGCTGTCTGGGAGGTTTTCTTTCTCCCGAATCGCATCGATTACCGCTTTGTCCATGTTGCCCTCCATAGCAGTGCCTTTGTCCGAGCATAGTGCAGAACGGCCAGGATGGTGGGCGCGCCACTATGACCTCACCAAGAGAGGAATTGGCTGACGTGTTATGTCAGCAATTTCCTACAGCGATTCTTATCCTGTGTTACATACAGGCGCGGCCGAGCCTGGCATTCTGCAACCCTGAGCCAGGGAGGCTCACCAGGGAAGACCGAGTCAGGACGACTCACTCCAGGGAAGCTTGAGCAGCGGGAGGCTCAAGGTGGGATGTAGGGAAGCGAAGATCTAGCCCGGCCGAAAGGCCGGGCTTTCTTTTTGTGGCACCAGCTTTTTTTGGTGCCTCCATCAGTTTGGCGCCACCCGCTGTTTCTGGCGGCCTTCCTCTCCTATCTTTCTTCTATGCTGCACCGGGCTGCTTTCCAAGGGATTCTTGGAGGTATGTCGGAAGGGATACGCCGTTGTAGGTATTTTCAGTACAAAACCTGTCGGCAATCTCTTACAACATTCTTGGCATTGGCGGGGTGTCATCCCGACCGCAAGCTGCCATGATGGTGTCCATGAGCACGGAGGCTCTACCAGGGAAGGCGAGGTCAGGACGACCAGACTCCAAGGATGCTTGGGCAGGACGCTCGAGGTTGTCGTAGGGATGCCAAGATGCAGCCCGGCCGAAAGGCCGGGCTTTGTTGTTTTTTGCGAGCTGGAAGTTGCCGTCATCATGGTGGCCGAATAAGCATCCGGCGTTTTCGCACTGGGTGGGTGTGTGAGGTAAGCTTGTGACGTGCCATGCCTACGACGAAAATGAACGGAGATTCCTCATGTCCTATCGTGTTTACCTGGCGGCTGCCGCCGCGCTGCTGCTGCCATTGTCGGCGCTGGCTGACAAGCCCAATATCGTTCCCGGGCAGTGGCAATTCACCAGCACGACCTCAGTGGTTGGCGATATTCCCATTCCTGATCAGACCGATTCCCACCAGGAGTGCATCGCCCAGGGGGATCTGGACGATGCCGACTTCCAGTTTCTCGACGTGGAAGAGGGCTGCGAGCTGCTCGAGCACAATGTCTCGGCCGAGGGCATCGACTACCGCATGGTGTGCCATGCCGAGGGCGGTGAAGCCAATATCGATGGGCATATGGCATTTCTGGGCGAGCGCGTGGAAGGCGGGGTGAATATCCATACCCAGTCGCCCATGGGCGAAATGACCATGCAGACCGTCATCGAGGGTGAGCGGATCGACGACTGCTAAGCGCTGCGAAAACAAATGCCTTGCAAACTGGCCACCCCCCTAGGGTGGCCTTGTCGTTTGTGGCGCCGGGCTTCTTGTGGCAGAAGTGTCTCCGGCGTTCGTTCCTCCACTTCATCGGTGCATTCAGGCGTTGCTGTCGTTGCCATGAGCCGCGGCCATCTCCGCTTCCAGGCGGCGACGGACGTCACCGGGCGAGCCAGTGCGTCGGGCCAGCAGGTCGTAGGCCACCGGCACCACGAACAGGGTGAAGAAGGTAGCGGCCGCCACGCCGGCCAGGATCACCGTGCCGATCACCATGCGTGATTCGGCGCCCGCACCTGTCGAGACGATCAGCGGAATGGCGCCGGCCATGGTGGTCACGGCCGTCATCAGGATTGGCCGCAGGCGCGTCACCGAGGCATCGAGCAGGGCGTCGCGGAAGGCCAGCCCTTCGTCGCGCAGCTGGTTGGCGAACTCGACGATCAGAATGCCGTTCTTCGATGCCAGCCCGATCAGCATCACCAGCCCCACCTGGCTGTAGATGTTGAGCGACTGCCCGGTGACGAACAGCCCCAGCATGGCCCCGCTCATGGCTAGCGGCACGGTGAGCATGATCACGAAGGGGTGGATGAAGCTCTCGAACTGGGCGGCCAGCACCAGAAAGACGACCAGCGCGCCGAGGATCAGCAGGTAGGTGGTGGCCCCGCTAGCTTGCTGAAAATCCCGCGAGGCCCCGCTGACATCGGTCTGCGCCTGGGGCGGCAGCACCTCGGCGGCGGCTGCCTCCAGGTACTCCAGTGCCTCGCCCAGCGAGTAGCCATCGGCCAGGTTGGCCTCGATGGTGATGGAGCGTATGCGGTTGAAGCGGTTGAGCGTGCTGGCCCCGGCAAAGTCGGAGAAGGTCACCAGGCTGGCCAGTGGAATCAGCTCGCCGGTGCGCGCCGAGCGCACCTGGATATTGTCGAGTGCCCGCGGGCTTGACTGGTTGGCGCGGTCGCCTTCCAGTATCACATCATACTCCTGGCCGTTGGCGAGGTAGCGGGTCACGTTGCGCCCGCCCAGCAGCACCTCCAGCGTGCGGCCTATCTCGGTTACCGTGACGCCGAGATCGGCGGCGCGGGCGTAGTCGATATCGACCCGCAGCTGCGGCTGGGTCTCCTGATAATTGCTGTCGACGCCGATCAGGCGCGGATTATCGGCGCGGATATGGTCCATCAACAGGTCGCGCCATTCGACCAGCTCCTCGTAGGTACCGCCGCCCAGCACGAACTCCACCGGCTTGCTGATGCGCTGGCCGAAGCCCTGGCGCATCACCGGGAAGGCCTGAACGCCGGGCAGGCCGGCGAGCTCGCGGCGCACCGCGTCCATGATCGTCCAAGCATCGCGGCGCTGGCCCCAGTCGGCCATGCTGATGATGACGAAGCCGTTATTGAAGTTTTCGATGTTGCCGAAGCCGCGTGGCGCCCGAACCACCACCCGCTGCAGTTCGCCGCTGTGCAGTAGGGGGTCGAGGCGTGCTTCGATCTCGTCCATGTAGTCCATGACATAGTCGAAGGTGGCGCCTTCCGGCCCATTGACCAGGATGATGAAGCTGCCGCGGTCCTCCTGAGGGGTGTACTCGCTGGGCAGGCGATCGGCCAGCCATACTGTGGCGGCGATCAGCCCGACGAACACTGCCAGCACGGCCATCCGTGCCTTGAGCACGCCCACCAGCAAAGAACGGTAGAGGCGCTGGGAGAATTCCAGCAGCCACTGTACGGCGTGGGCGATGCGCCCCTCGTGCATCGAGGGCTTGAGGATCTTCGAGGCCATCATCGGCGTGAGCGACAGGGCCAGCACGCTGGAGATGATCACCGCCGCGGCCATGGTCAGGGCGAATTCCGAGAACAGCCGCCCCACGTTGCCCTGCAGGAAGCCCAGCGGCACGAACACCGCCACCAGTACCAGGGTGGTGGCGATGACGGCGAAGGCAATCTGCCGCGTGCCGCGGAAGGCCGCCACCAGCGGCGTCTCGCCGTAGTCGTGCATGCGCCGGTGGATGTTTTCCAACACCACGATGGCGTCGTCGACGATCAGGCCGATGGCCAGCACCAAGGCGAGCAGGGTGAGCAGGTTGATCGAGAAGCCCATCAGCGCCAGCGCCATAAAGGCACCGATGAGGGCTACCGGCACGGTGACGGCGGGGATCAGGGTGGTGCGCACGTTGCCGAGGAACATGAAAATCACCACCACGACCAGGCCAAGGGCGATGAACAGCGTGACCACCACCTGCTGGATGGCGCCGGCCACGAACACCGAGGCATCGTAGTTGAGCGAGAGCGACATGCCCTCGGGCAGGCTGTCCTGCACGCGCTCGAGCTCGGCCTGAATGCCGCGCGAGACCTCCAGCACGTTGGCGGTGGACTGCTTCATGATGCCCAGGCCGACCATGGGGATGCCGTTGGCACGAAAGGTGGAGCGATCCTCCACCGAGCCGATCTCCACCCGGGCTACGTCGCCCAGCCGCACCAGGTAGCCGTCGCTGCCTTGGGCCAGGGCCAGGCGCTTGAAGTCGGCCGGTTCGACGAAGGCGCGTGGCAGGCGCACCACGAACTGGCGATCCTGAGACTCGATGGAACCCGCCGGCAGCTCGACGTTCTCGGCCCGCAAGGCGTTCTCGATGTCGCTCACGGTCAGGTTGCGTGCGGCCAGCGCGTTGCGGTCCAGCCATACGCGCATGGCGTATTCGCGCCCTCCGCCCAGGCGCACCCGCGCCACGCCGGGCTGTACCGAGAAGCCGTCGACGAGATAGCGGTCGGCGTAGTCGGTCAGCTCGGGAATGGTATAGCCGGCGCCGGAGAGCGAGAGCCACAGCACCACCTCCTCGCTGGAGTCGGCCTTCTGCACTTCGGGCGGGTCGGCCTCGCTTGGCAGGTTGCGCAGTGCGCCGGAGATGCGGTCGCGAATGTCGTTGGCCGCGGCATCAATGTCCATGTCCAGGCGGAATTCGATATTGATGCGCGAGCGGCCGTCTTCGCTGGAGGAGGTAATCAGCTCGATGCCTTCCACCCCGGCGATGCGATCTTCCAGCACCTGGGTGATGCGGGTCTCCACCACGCTGGCCGAGGCCCCGGGGTAGCGCGTGTCGATGCTGACCACCGGCGGGTCGATGGCGGGGTACTCCTGCAGCGGCAGGCGCTGCAGGGCGAGCAGGCCGAAGGCGACGATCAGCAGTGCCAGCACGGTGGCCAGCACCGGCCGCTGTACGGAGAGATCGGACAGCCGCATCAGGTGTCGCCCTCGCTGCGGTTCGCTTCGAGGATCTCGCGGATCGAGGTGTCGTCATCGGCAATGCCGATCAGTCGCACCCGGTCACCCTCATGGGCACGCTGCAGGCCGTGGCTGACCAGCAGTTCGTTGCCCTCCAGCCCTTCGACGATCTCGGCCTGGCCGATACGGCGTTCACCTACTTGCACCTGGCGGCGCACCAGCCGGTTGTCTTCGGCTTCGTCGATCACCAGCACGAACTGCTTGTCACCGCTGGGAATCAGCACCGACTCCGGTACCACCACCGCCTGGCGCGGGCTGCGCTGCAGCACCACTTCCATCAGCATGCCGGGGCGCAGGCGCAGTTCGGGATTGTCGAGTTCGGCGCGCACCGTGATGCTGCGGCTGACCGGGTCGACGCGCGAACCGATCATGGCCACCTCCCCCTCGAAGGCTTCATCGGGAAACGCAGCGCTGTGTGCGGTGAGGGGAAGGCCCGGCGCCAGAAAGGCGAGAAACGTCTCCGGCACGCTGAAGTCGAGCTTCATCACGTCGAGCTTGTCGAGAGTGACCAGCGCGGTACCGGGCGTGACCAGACTGCCGACGCTGATATTGCGAAAGCCGACCCGCCCGTCGAACGGAGCGCGCAGCCGGTAATTGGTCAGCCGCGCCTCTAGTGCCTGTATTTCTGCTTCCACCTGCCGCAGCCGCGCCTGGCTGTCCTCCACGTCGGCGCGTGGGGCCAGGTTGCGGCTCTGCAGCTGGCTGAGGCGCTCCACGGCGCTGCGGCGTTCGTCGCGCAGGGCCTGGGCCGCACGCAGCTGGGCCTGCTCTTCGCCGTCTTCCAGGCGAATCAGCAGCTGCCCGGCCTCCACCACCTCGCCGTCGCGAAAGTTCAGCTCGGCCACGATTTCGGTGACCGTGGCCGACAGCGTCACGCTTTCGTCGGCGCGCAGGGTGCCCAATGCCTCCACGGGGTCCGACCAGGGCTGCACCTTGGCGTGAGCGCCGATCACCGCGGCTCGCTCCTGGGCGGCGACGAGCGGGCTTGCCAGCAGCGCGATGGCCAGCAGCGTGACGGTCAGCAGCAGGCCTTGACTCACCTGGAAGGTAGTGGCAGCCCGTTCACGGGCAACAGAGCGCGATAGGGTCATGGTAGGGTCTTGTTCGTTCTTCTAGGTTCGGTGAGTCGCGAGGCACTCGCGGTGTCAGCGTATCGCTTAACAGGCTACCTTTCTTGCCGGCCAGGAATGCGGCAATAAATTCGCAAGATGGCGCCATATGTCGTCCTGAATTTATACGAAACAGAAAGGATTGTATAATTTATTGGGCAACTCCTACCGCCCTTGGCTGCTAGAATGCCCCTCTTTGCGGACATGACGAGAGCAGCGCATGACCTATGACGTGGTGATCATCGGCGCCGGTGCCGCCGGCCTGATGTGTGCACTGACGGCCGGCTATGCGGGGCGGCGGGTGCTGGTGCTCGACCACGCCAACAAGGCAGGCAAGAAGATCCTGATGTCCGGAGGCGGGCGCTGCAACTTCACCAACCTGGCCACCGGGCCGGCCAATTTCTTCTCGGCCAATCCGCGCTTCTGCATCTCGGCGCTCAAGCGCTACCGCCCCGAGCACTTCGTCGAGCTGGTCGAACGCCACGGGCTCGAATACGTGGAGAAGGCGCCGGGGCAGCTGTTCTGCGCCCATTCGGCCAAGGAGCTCCTCGACGTGCTGCTCACCGAGTGTGAGTGGGCGGGCGTTGAGCTGCGTCTGAAAACGAGCGTGGAACGCATCTCGCCGCAGGGCGAGGGGATGCGCCTGGTCACCTCGGTTGGGCGAATCGAGGCCGGGGCGGTGGTGGTCGCTACCGGCGGGCTCTCCATTCCCACCCTGGGGGCGACCGGCTTCGGCTACGACATCGCCCGCCAGTTTGGCCTGAGGGTGACCGAAACACGCCCGGCGCTGGTCCCCTTCACCCTGACCTCGCAGTGGAAGGGCCGCGCCGCGGCGCTGGCCGGGGTGGCCTGCGACGTGGCGGTGTCGGTTTTGCGAAACGGCCAGCGCCTGGGGCCGGGGCGGGATCGGCAGTATTGTGAGCCGATGCTTTTCACCCATCGTGGACTATCGGGGCCCGGCATGCTGCAGATCTCCAGCTACTGGCAGCCGGGCGATGAGCTGGCGATCAACCTGCTGCCCGGGGTAGATATCCCCGGTGCGCTTGCCGAGGCCCGCCGTGCGACGCCGCGCCGCCAGCTTTCCACGTGGTTCGCCGAGCGGCTGTCGCGGCGCCTGGCCCAGGCGCTGGCCGAGTGGCATGGCGAAGACCCCACGCTGGCAGAACTTTCCAATGGACATATCGATGTGTGGGCGGAACGGCTAGGCGAGTGGCGTATCAAGCCCGCCGGCACCGAGGGGTGGCGTACCGCCGAGGTGACGCTGGGCGGAGTGGCTACCGATGCGATCTCGTCGCGTGACTTCAGCGTCGAGGGCCTGCCCCAGCTGCGCTTCATCGGCGAGGTGCTCGACGTGACCGGGGAGCTTGGGGGCTACAACTTCCAGTGGGCCTGGGCCTCGGGCGTGGCCTGTGGCCAGGCCGTCTGAGCGCAACAAAGTCTTACGCGTCGTTACGGGCTGGCTTTTCCCGTGTTGCTACGCTTGTGACATTGCTTCGTCACGGTTGTGGCTCGTCACGGGAGTGCCTCCATGCCTCACGCCATCCAGCAGCTTGAAGTGTCCGATACCCTGCATACCAAGGAGTGGCTGAGGCGCTACCAGCGCGTTCGCCAGGCCAGCGAAGCCCTGTGCGCGCCGCTATGCACCGAGGACTACGTGATCCAGAGCATGGCGGACGTCAGCCCGCCGAAGTGGCACCTGGCCCACGTCACCTGGTTCTTCGAAGCCTTTCTGCTCACGCCCTTCCAGCCGCACTACCGACCGCTCGATCCCGTCTACGACTTCCTGTTCAACTCCTACTACGAGACCCACGGGGTGCCGTTTCCACGGCCCCGGCGCGGTACGCTGTCAAGGCCGACGGTGGCCGACGTCTACCGTTTTCGGGCCCATGTCGATGCCGCCATGTCCGAACTGCTCGAATCGCCCCCTCCCGAGCATGCCGAGGAGATCACCCGACGCGTCGAACTGGGACTGCACCACGAGCAGCAGCACCAGGAGCTGCTGCTGATGGATATCAAGCATATTCTAGCCCAGAACCCGCTGTGCCCCGCCTATCGCGACGACCTTGCCGCACCGCCGAGCCAAGTGCCGGGAGAGCTTGCCTGGCTCGACTACGCGGCCGGCGTGCGCCTGATCGGCCACGACCGCGATACCGGGTTCGGCTACGACAACGAAGGCCCAGTGCATCGCCAGTTCGTCGAGGCGTTCCAGCTTGCCAATCGCCCCGTCAGCAACGCCGACTGGCTGGCCTTCATGGCCGACGGCGGCTACACCCGCCCTGAGCTGTGGCTTTCCGACGGCTGGCAGCAGGTGGGTGAGGCGGGCTGGCAGGCGCCGCTCTATTGGGTCGAGCGTGACGACGGTTGGCATCACTACACCCTGGGCGGGCTGCGCCCGGTAGACCCGCATGCGCCGGTGGTGCACGTCAGCTTCTATGAGGCTGACGCCTACGCCCGTTGGGCCGGGGTGCGGCTGCCCAGCGAGGCCGAATGGGAGGTGGCCGCCCACGATGCCAGCCTGCGCGGCAACCTGGTCGAGAGCGATCACCTACAGCCGGTGGCGGCTCCGACCCTGACCTCCGCGCCGGTTCAGCTGTACGGTGACGTGTGGGAGTGGACCGGCAGCGCCTACCGGCCCTACCCGGGCTTTCGCCCGCTGCCGGGCACGCTGGGGGAGTACAACGGCAAGTTCATGTCGGGGCAGATGGTGCTGCGGGGCGGCTGCTGTGCCACCCCCGCCGACCACCTGCGCCCGACCTACCGCAACTTTTTCCCCCCGCACGCCCGCTGGGCGTTCTCCGGGCTGCGGCTTGCCAGGGAGGCCTGAGATGACACCCGTCGTGCATTTCCATGACCAGCACCTCCCCGCGGCGTCGCAGTCCCTGTGCGAAGAACTGCTGGCGGGCCTGGCGGCCAGCCCCAAGGTATGCTCGCCCAAGTTCTTTTACGACCGACGCGGCTCGGAGCTCTTCGACGCCATCTGCTGCCAGCCGGAGTACTATCCCACGCGCACCGAGGAAGCCATTCTCCAGGCGGCAGCCAGTGAGATTGCCGAGGTGGTGGGGCGCGATGCCACCCTGATTGAACTGGGCAGCGGGGCCAGTCGCAAGATCCGCCTGCTGCTGGAGGCGCTACGCCCGGCCTGCTACCTGGGGGTGGATATCTCCCGCGACTTCCTGCTCGAATGCACCCGCCGGCTGGCGGCGGATTACCCCTGGCTCGAGGTGCACGCCGCCTGTGCCGATTTTTCCCGGCCCATGGTGTGGCCCGACGGCCTGGCGGGCGAGCGCCCGGTGGCGTTCTTTCCCGGTTCCAGCATCGGCAACTTCTCGCCCGAGGAGGCCGAGGTGTTCCTCGACGGACTGGCCGCACTGCTGCCACCCGGCGGCGGGCTGCTGATCGGCGTCGACCTGATCAAGGAGCGCAAGATACTCGATGCCGCCTACAACGATGCCGCCGGAATCACCGCGGCCTTCAACCTCAACCTGCTGGAACGCCTGCGCCGCGAATTCGAGGCTGAGGTGGAGCCGAAACGCTTTGCCCACAGCGCTTTCTACAACGCTGAGGCGTGCCGCGTGGAGATGCACCTAGTGAGCCGCTGCGAGCAGGTGATCCGCCTGGCCGGGGCAAGCATTCCCTTTGCCGAGGGGGAAAGTCTGCACACCGAGAATTCTTACAAGTACAGCATCGACGGCTTTCGCGACCTGGCCGGTCGCGCCGGTTTCGTACCGCAGGCGCTGTGGACCGACCCGGATGCGCTGTTCAGCCTTCACTACCTGGAGCGCGCCGCCTGAGGCGCCATGACTGGTCTATGCTGCTGTCAGGACCACGCTGACGGGGGAGGCCCGCCATGACCATGATCGCCATTCACGAAGCCTCTGAGACCTCCGGTTCGCACTTCGCCGACCGAGTGGTCGAGGAGGCCGTGCGCCAGGCTGAGGCGACGCACTGGCAAGCCGTGCGGCTCAGTGACGTTGCTGAAGCCTTGGCGCTGCCCATGAGCGTGGTGCTGGAGCGCTTTCGCGACATGGACGACGTTGCCAATGCCTGGTTCGCGCGCGGCTGGCACGCCATGCTGGGCGCCAAGCCCGACACCTTCGCCGACTGGCCGGAGCGAGTGCGCATCGAGCACTGCCTGATGGCCTGGTTCGATGCCTTTGCCGCGCATCGCCGCGTCACGGTGCAGATGCTGCGCACCAAGGCGCACCTGCCGCACCTGCATACTTGGGTGCCGCTGGTGTTCGACCTGTCGCGCACCGTGCAGTGGCTGCGTGAAGCGGCGCGGCTGGAGGCGCGCTACGGCACCCGGCGAGCCCAGGCCGAGGAAATCGCCCTGACCGGGCTGTTCCTGGCGGCGTTAGGTGTGTGGGCGACCGACGCCAGTGACGGGCAGCGGCAGACGCGGCGCTTCATCGACCGTAGCCTGAGGCAGGGCGAGCAGTGCATGAAGTGGCTGCCGGGGGGCATGAAGCGCGGGGCTCGGCGGGCCGAAGCGCAGCTTTGAGGAAGCAGCCGCTTGGAGATAGCCGTAACGATTTGACACTGCGCGATGTGTACGACGCTTACGCCTAGCGCCGCGTCCGCAGCAGGCGACGTACGCGGTAAAACAGCAGGCCTGCTGAGGCAAGGTGCCGAGAAAGGCGGATCAGGCTGCCGGGATGGCGCGCATAGGCCACCACCAGCGCGCCGCCTGCCAGGTAGCACAGGCCGCGATAGCGCTGGGCCTGCTGGTACATGCCGTCGAGCGAGCGGCTCGCCTTCTGCCAGCGCTGGGTTTCCACCAGTATATCGATGCGCTGCTGTTCGATGCGCTTGAGCAGCAGGGCCTTAGACTCGCTGCGATCTGCGGGGGCAGGGGAAAATGAATGCCGTTCAGGCCTGGCGGAGGTCATCGCGGGAGCCTTCTGCCAGTTCGCGGTCCAGCGCCAGTTGCGCCAGGGTTTGCTTGAGCAGCGTATGGCGCCTGGCCTGACGCACGGCCAGCGCCGCCAGCAGGGCGCCGCCTCCCAGCAGGACGGCGGCACACAGGCCGATGGCGAGCAGTCGATGGGTGTCCCAAAAGACCACCACCACCAGCAGAATGAGCATGCCGAGTCCAAGCATGAGCATGATCATGCTCAGCCCCACCATGATCAGCAGGGCGATGAGCCGGGCGCGCTCCTCTTCGAGCTCCAGCACGGCGAGACGCAGGCGCGTCTCGCCGGCCGCCAGCAAGCTCCCGAGCAGGCGCTTGCCGGCACCGAACAGGCGTAGCGCAGGCCCGGGCTCCATCAGCGTCGCCCGATCAACAGGCCGATGACGATCCCAGCAGCGGCACCGATGCCGATGCTGGTCCAGGGGTTGTCGTGTACGTAGCGGTCGTAGACGTCGGCTTGGTGATGAAGCGACTCCCTGGCGTCGTCGTACAAACGCTCGCCGCGGGCTTCGAGGCGCTCGCGGGTCTCCTTCAGGCGCTTTTCGGCGCGTTCGCGCAGCTCCTTGACGTGACCGCGAGAGTCGTCGGCCGTGGCGCTGACCAGATCTTCGATGGTGCGGGTGAGGTGGTGGAGGTCTTCCTTGAGCTGGCGTGTGGTGTCTTCGGTGAACGGATTGCGGCTTGCCATGGCAGTCTTCCTCTGACGATGAATGACAGGCTCAGCATAGCAGTCACCCATTTGAGTTCAATGTGAGCGGCTGTGGCAGAATGTATCGTGCTCAGCGCGTACCGGTGCCGGTAAACAGCGGATTGACGCTGAAACCGAGGCTCAGCCGATGGCTGCGGTGATCGTAGTCGATCATGCTTTCCCCGTAGCCGTAGTAGTACTGCACGTGGCCGCGAATATTGCCGAACATGGGCCAGGAGTAGTCGAACTGCGTGCCCAGGTTGCCGGCACTGGGGTTGCCGCGCATCATCAGCGTGGCCTCCTGGTCGCCATTGATGCGGCGTGCCACGGTGACGTCGCCATAGCCCATGTAGCGGTCGATGTCGGGATTGTCATCGTCGCTCTTGGATTCGGGAACGCGCCAGTGCGGTGCCACGGCCACGGCCCAGTCGCCGCGCTGGAAGATGCTTTCCAGATAGAAGCGGTTCCAGCTGCGCGACAGCGGCATGGAGCGTCCGTTCGACAGGTGGTTGAAGGCGATGCGATTGCGCGTGTTGGTCCAGCCGAACAGGCGGAAAGCGTTGTCGAACTCCATGAACACTTCCGGCTCGTAGTTGGTCTCGCGGAAGGGAGAGGAGGATTCGGTATTGTAGGCCTGCCACCAGCTGCGCTGGGTGTAGGCGAAATAGAGATCGCCGGTGTTGCCGAAGAAGTCCTCGACCAGGTTCACCTTGGCGCTGAACTGAAACTTCACTTCAAGATCGTTCGGCCCGCTGGCGGTCGAGATATCGCGAAAGGCGGTGTAGTTGGGATGGGTGGCATAGCTCAGCGGAAACAGGTAATTGCGCCGGTGCGTGGTGATGGCAAAGGGGTTGCGGGTCGACTCGCGCTCGAGCTGACGACGCTGGGCGATCTCTTCGCGCACCGCGTCCTCGTCGTCGAGGAACGGGCTGGTCTCGTGCTCCGGCAGCGTGTCGAGCTGCAGCCGCAATGTCTCGATTTCCCCCGTGAGCGCGTCGATGCGTGCTTCGATGGCATCCCGCTGGGCATCGCTCTGGGCCAACGCAGTGAAGGGCACCAGGCCGAGCAGCGTCGCGCTGGTGAGCAGGAGGGAACGGATGGTCATAGGAGCACTCGAAGCGGGTCATGTGAGGTTCCGTTTCTACCATGTCGCCTTGGCAAGTCAACAGCTGAGCGGACATTGTCATCTTTCCACCTGGGGCCGAGAATCGCCTGGGGCGAGAGTCGTTACCAATGAGGGTTAATGTGAGCGCCAAGTGTCACTCCCTAACCGGCGTCTGGCGGGCCGGCCTGACCATCTGCCTGCTGTGGCTCGGCCTGCTGCTGCCACTGGTGGCGTTGTCCGAAGAGGCGCTGCCCGACCCTCAGGCCGTTGAGGCTCGGCTCGCCGAGCTGCGCGGCGAAGAGGGCGAGACGCCAAGCGCTGCCCAGCAGCGTGATATTGAAGCCCTGGAGGCGACCCTGGCGGCGCTGGAGCGCCTGGAAGCGGTCAACGAGCGTCTCGCCGCGCTGGAGCAGCGGTTGGAGGACGCGCCTGCCGAGCTGCTGCGGCTGGAGCGCGAGATGCTGCAGGAAGAGGAAGCCTCCATGGCGCGGTCGATCGCCGACCTGGATGGCCTGCCGCTCGACGAGCTGGAGTACCGCCAGCAGGAGGCGGTGTTCGACCTGCAGCAACTGCAGGACCGCCTGGCCGAGGTCAATGCCCAGCTGCTGTCGGCGCAGACCCTGCCGGAGCGCGTCCAGCAGGCAATCGGCGAGGCGATGCAGAATGCCGAGCGTTCGCGTCGGGCGCTGGATACGCTGGAAGCCCAGGGGGTGAGCGAGAACGCCCCGCGGCTGTGGCAGCGCCAGGCCGAGCGCCATCTGGCCGAGCGCTCGCTGCGGCTGCATCAGCGGGAGCTAGGCAGCAACGCGCGGCTGCGCGAGCTCAGCCAGCAGCGCCGCGACCTGCTGGTCCAGCAGATCGCCAGCCAGGAAGCCGAACTGGTGCTGCTGCAGAGCGTGATCGACCGCCAGCGGCGCATTGCCTCCGAGCAGGCGATTGCCGATGCCGCGCGCAGCGACCCGATGCTGGAGGCTGGCCATCCGGTGCTCGAGCGCGCCCAGCAGGTCAACCGCGAGCTCAGCCTGGAGCTGCTGCGGGCCAATGACCGCCACAACGGGCTGGTGCGCGAGAGCCTGGCCACGCGCAGCCAGCTCGATCACGTGCGCCAGCTGCAGCGTAGCCTCAACGAGCAGATCGAGGCGATCCGCGGCAGCCTGCTGCTGTCGCGCATCCTGCGTGAACAGCGCCGCTCGCTGCCCCAGGTAGACGCACGGCGCACCCTGCAGGACGAGATCGCCGATCTGCGGCTGCGTCAGTTCGACCTGGTGCGCCAGCGCGATGCCCTGCGTCAGAGCGAGCGCCTGGCCAGCCAGCGCCTGGAGGAAGCCGGGGTCGAGGTGAGTCCGGCGCTGCTCGACTCCCTGCAAGGGCTCTACTACTCGCGTCGCCAACTGGTGGACCAACTGGAGCAGACCTATGGCAGCCTGCTCAGTGCGGCTATCGAACTGCAGCTCAACCAGCAGCAGCTGCTCGAAAGCTCTCGCGAACTGCGCACCACCATCGACGAGCAGCTGTTCTGGATCGCCAATGCGCGACCGCTGGACATCGCCTGGTTCCGTCAGCTCCCGGCGCACCTGGCCGACGAGTGGCAGAACGGCGAGTGGCGGGCCGTGCTGCCGGCCAATTGGCGCATGCCGCAACCGTCGGGGCTAGCGGGGGCGCCCTTCGTGCTGGCGGCGCTGCTGCTGCTGTGGCAGCGCCGCCGTATCCAGCGCCGCCTGGCGGTGCTGCATGACCAGATCGGGCGCCTGCGCAGCGACTCCCAGGCCCATACTCCGCAGGCGGTGGCGCTCAATGCGCTGCTGGCGCTCCCCGGCCCGCTGGTACTGGCGGGCATCGGTATCGGCCTGATCGCCGATGGCGAGGGTGTGGCGGATGCGCTTGGGCAGGCGCTTGGGCATCTGGCGCTGGCCTGGGCCTTCATCGCCTGGTCGCGACGCCTGCTGGTGCGCGACGGGGTGGCCACCAAGCACTTCTATTGGCCGGCCGGCTATGCCTCGCGGCTGCGCTGGCTGCTGCGCTGGTTCGGCCTCGCGCTGGTGCCGGTGCTGATGATCGCCACCCTGGCACGAGACGGCGAATTCAGCCTGACCCTGCGCCCGCTGGCGCTGACACTGCTGCTGCTGGGCCTGCTCTCCATGAGCGTGGTGCTGGCACGCCTGATCCTCGCGCATACGCCGTTCTTCGGCGTCAAGCTGTTCCGGCTGGTGCTCGGGCTGATCATGGCGGCGGTGCCGCTGGCCCTGGTCGGGCTGATCGTGACCGGCTACGAATACACGGCGCTGAGCCTGGTTGGGCATTTCGTCGTCACGCTCTACCTGCTGGCCACCTGGGTGCTGGTCGAGGCCACGGTGGTGCGTGGCCTGGCAGTGGCGGCGCGCCAGGGCCCGCTTAAACGCCAGCCGCCGCGCCCAGGTGCAGGAAGGTGCGGAAGGGGGGCTCGAGGTCGTGGAGGAGCCCCCGCTCGACATGGAACAGATCAACCAGCAGTCGCTGCGCCTCTCCAAGCTGATCCTGCTGATCGGTTTCGCGCTGCTGCTCTACCTGGTGTGGGCGGACCTGCTCACGGTGCTGGGCTACCTGGACAACGTGGCGATCTGGGAAGGCGGCGAGGGCGTGGGCGCGGAGCTGGTGACCAGCGCGCTGTCGGTGACCGACGTTTTCACGGCGCTGCTGATCTTCGTGCTTACCCTGGTGATGGCGCGCAACCTGCCAGGTCTGCTCGAGGTGGTGGTGCTGTCGCGCCTGGAGCTGAAGCAGGGCAGCGCCTATGCCATCACCTCGCTGCTCTCCTACGCCATCGTCGGCGCCGGTTTCATCATGGCGCTGGCTACCCTGGGGGTAGCCTGGAGCCAGCTGCAGTGGCTGGTGGCGGCGCTGGGCGTGGGGCTGGGCTTCGGTTTGCAGGAGATCTTCGCCAACTTCGTCTCGGGTCTGATCATCCTGTTTGAGCGGCCGGTGCGTATCGGCGACACCATCACCCTGGGCAACCTCACCGGTACGGTGAGCCGGATCCGCATTCGTGCCACCACGGTGACCGACTTCGACCGCAAGGAAATCATCATTCCCAACAAGACCTTCGTCACCGATCAGCTGATCAACTGGTCGCTGTCGGACACCATCACCCGCGTGGTGCTGGGCTACCGTGTTTCCTACGGTTCCGATCAGGTGCTGGTGCATCGGTTGCTTTACCAGGCGGCCGAGGAGAACCCGCGGGTGCTGGGCGATCCCGAACCCCAGGTATTCTTCATGGACTATGGCGAGAGTACCCTCAACTTCGAGCTACGGGTCTTCGTCAACGCGTTGGGCGATCGGCTTTACGCCACCGATGAGCTCAACTGCCGGGTGGGTGAACTGTTTGCCGAAAATGGCATCAGTATTGCTTTCAACCAGCTCGAGGTGTGGTTGCACCGGGAGGATGGCGAAGAGAGAAAAGTCAAAAGTGTATCGCCCAAGTCCAGTAGGGTGTCTCGTCACCCGCCGCCCGGCGCGGGGGGCGACCCAGGCGATATCGATATCGGCGGCAGCGACGGCGGGGATGGCGGACGCTGAGCAACGCCGTCACTGCTTGACGGCGTGTAGCAGGAACTCGCGGTTACCGTCGCCGCCCAGCAGCGGGCTCTCCTGCCAGTGGCGAACGTCGAGTCCGTGCTCGGCGCAGCAGGCGCGAACGGTGGCTTCCACCTCGCCGTAGCGGGCCGGGTCGGAGACGATGCCGCGGGAATTGACCCCGCCCGGGCCCACCTCGAACTGCGGCTTGACCAGACTCAGCAGTTCGCCGCCGGGGCGCAGCAGCTGGGCGATCTGGGGCAGGATCAGCGTCTGCGAAATGAACGAGACGTCCATCACGACGATATCGGGGGCCGCGGCGCTCTGAGCGGCGAGGGCGTCGTGCAGGCGCGGCTCGTCGTGCATGGCCCGCGCATTGAGCCCCTCCAGGCAGGTCACGCGAGGGTCGCCACGCAGCTCCGGGTCTAGCTGGCCGTGGCCCACTTCGATACCGATCACATGGCGCGCACCGAAGGCCAGGGCACAGTCGGTGAAGCCGCCGGTGGACTGCCCCACGTCGAGCACCAGTCGGTCCGTCAGGTCTAGCTCCAGCGCTGCGACCAGCGCTTCCAGCTTCAGCCCCGCCCGTGAGACGTAGCGCTCCTCGGGGTCTTCGGTCACCGCCAGGCGCACCCCCTCGGGCAGCTTCTCACCGGGCTTGCTGAGTATTTTTCCGCTCTCCGCCAGGCTGACCCGGCCGTGGCGGATCAGCCGCTGGGCGCGGGTTCGCGAGCGGGCCAGGCCCTGGGAAACGAGCAGCTGATCGAGGCGGGGCATGCAAAAGTTCCTCATGCGGCAAGAGTGGCAGCCAGAAGCGGGGCCGCCATTATGGCATAATCGTTTAGTTAGCCAGTTAACAGAAGGGAGCCGCGTGGAGCGAAGCGAAGGAACGGCACTGGCCAGGTCGCTGGCCATCGGGGCGCTAGGCGGGCTGATTTTCCACCTCATCGGTATGCCGCTGGCGTGGATGCTGGGGCCGCTGACGGCCAACCTGATCGCGTCGGCGAAGGGCGGCGACGTGCGCGTGCCCGAACCGCTGCGCGAAACCTTCCTCGGCGTGCTCGGCCTGGTGCTGGGCAGCCAGGTCACGCCGCAGCTGGCCGAGCGGGTGCTCGACTGGCCGCTCTCCGCCGTTCTGCTGCTGCTGGGCGTGGCCGCTTCCACGGCGGCGGCCGCCGCCTGGTACCGTCGCTGCGGCTTCGATTCGGTGAGCGCCTGGTTCGCCTCGGCGCCCGGCGCGATGACGGCAATGATCCTGATGGGGGAGAAGTGCGGCGGCGATCCGCGGCGTATCGCCATCGCTCAGTCGCTGCGCATCGTGCTGGTGATCATGATCCTGCCGCCGCTGTTCTGGGCCTATGAAGGTGGCGCAGCGCCGCAGGCAGCGGAGATCGAGAACGGCTTTGCCTCCGCCTGGATGCTGCTGGCCCTGCCGCTGCTGTTTCCCCTGGGGCGTCGGTTGCGCCTGCCCAGCCACACGCTGCTCGCTCCGCTGCTCTTCGCCGGCCTGCTCTCCGGCTTCGACATTGCCAGCCTGCGCCTGCCGGACTGGGGTATGAACGTCATGCTGTGGGTACTCGGCTGTGCCATCGGCTCGCGCTTTCGCGGGCTCTCTTCCGCCAGGCTGGGACGCTATCTGTTCGAAGCCTTCATCGCCACGCTGCTGGCGCTGGCAGTGCTGGCGGGCTTCGCCGAACTGATCCATCGCCTGGTCGACGTGCCCCGCGACGTGGCGCTGCTGGCGCTGGCCCCCGGCGGTATCGGCGAGATGGCGATACTCGCCGTGGCGCTGGATCTCGACCCTGTCTTCGTCGCCTTTCATCACCTGCTGCGCATGGTGGCGCTGATGCTCTTCGCGCCGTTCTGGGCGCGCTGGTTGCTGCGTACACGTTGAATTTCAATGTCATGATACCCATTCAGGAACTTCACAGGGACGCTCCATCCAATGAGCAGGAACGAATGAATGCTTGAGCAGGCGCTGGTGCAGTTACTGCTGTTGCTTGGTGCAACGGTATTGGTCGTGCTGGTCTTTCAGCGCTTCAGGATCCCACCTAGCCTGGGATATCTGCTCGTCGGCGTAATGCTGGGCGCCCATACGGCCGGCCCGGTAATCGACAACGACTACATTGACGTCATCGCCGAGTTCGGCATCGTGTTTCTGCTCTTCACCATCGGCCTCAGCTTTTCCCTGCCGCAGATCTATGCGCTGCGCCATACCATTCTTGGATTGGGTACGGCACAGGTGGCGTTGACTACGCTGGTGGTGGCAATGATCGCATGGTGGCTGGGGTTGCCCGGGCCGGCGGCGTTCGTCGTCGGAGCGGTGTTCGCCCAGTCATCTACCTCCATCATCTCCAAGCAGCTGCTGGAGCAGGGTGAAAGCCAGGCGCGACATGGGCGGCTCGGCACTACCATGTCCGTCTTCCAAGACATTACTGCCGTTCCTTTCGTGGTAATCATCCCGGTGTTGGGTGTGGCTGCCATGCATGAGGTGGCAGGGGCGCTAGGGATGGCTCTGGCCAAGGCCTTCCTCGCGTTCGTGATCGTGCTGTTGTCGGGAAGATATCTGCTGCGTCCTCTGTTTCACCTGGTAGCCGAACGGCGCTCAGCGGAGCTGTTCACCCTCACGGTATTGTTCGTCTCTCTGGTATCCGCCTGGACCACCAAGACGCTCGGGCTGTCCATGGCGTTCGGCGCCTTTCTTGCCGGCATGGTGCTCGGTGACACGGAGTTCCGCCATCAGGTCGAGTCCACCATTCGTCCGTTCCGCGACGTATTGCTTGGGCTCTTCTTCGTCAGCATCGGCATGCTGGTCGAGCCCGCTCTGTTACCCGATATCTGGCTCGAAGCGCTGCTGGGAGCGCTGGGGCTGCTGGGCATAAAGGTGGTGCTGGTCACGCTGATCGTACGTTTCTCGGGGGTCGATCCCCAGACGGCGTTTCGTACCGGGCTGGTGCTGGCCGTCGGCGGTGAGTTCGGCTTCGCGCTGCTGGCCATTGGCCTGGATGGCAACATCATCGCCAGCCGGCCGGCACAGATCGTGCTGAACTCGGTACTGTTCTCGATGATCCTGGCGCCACTGCTGATTCGCTTCAATCAACCTTTGGCGCTGTGGGCATTCGGCCGCTCAAGAGGCCGAGCGAAACCGGCTGGCGACGTACCGACGCCGTCCGAGCCCACCGAGAGCCAGGGGCATGTGGTGATTTGCGGCTTTGGCCGTACCGGCCAGACGGTGAGCCGTTTTCTCGAAAGCGAAGGCTTCGACTACCTGGCGCTGGATATGGATCCGGCCATCGTGAGGGAGGCGCGGCTGGCGGGGCAGCAGGTGTTCTATGGCGACTCATCGGACCTTACCGTGCTGGAAAACGTCGGTGTGGAGCGTGCGGCGCTACTGGTCATCAGCCATGACGACAGGCCGGCGGCGCTGACGACGCTGCGCAATGCCAAGCGCCTGAATCCCGAGCTGGCGGCAGTGGTTCGTACGCGGGACCAACAGCATGTGGAGGAGCTGCGCAAGGCAGGTGCCACCGAGGTCATACCCGAGACACTGGAGGCGAGCATGCTGCTGACTTCCCATGCGCTGCAGTCGCTGGGCGTGCCCCTGTACCGGGTGGCACTGCGGCTGCAGGAGCAGCGCAGCAGCCACTACAGAATGCTCAGGGAGCTGTTTCGCGGTACGCTGGACAGCATCAAACCGGAGGCATCGGAGCAGGAGCGATTGCACTCGGTGCTGATGTCCGAGGGCTCACCGGCAATTGGCCAGAGCCTCTCGGAGCTTGATACCGAGCGGGATGATGTCTCCGTCACGACACTTGTACGTGATGATAAGCGTGAGCGCTATCCGGGCGGTGCCACCGAAGTCCAGATCAACGACGTGCTGGTACTGTTGGGCTCGCAGGACAATCTCGAGCGGGTGGAACGGCGCCTCACCGGCTCCGGTCAGCCACCCGAGTAGCGCTCAGTCGAGCGGGTGCTCCTTGCTCAGGGCCTTGATATGTTCCGTCAGCCCCAGCGCCTTGGACACCTCGATTTCCAGCGCAATGCCCGTGTCGAGACTCTCGTCGAGCTTGCCCGCCGTGCTCACGGCGTTCAGTACATCCTCTGAACGGCGGGCTTCCACCAGAATGAGAATCACGCTGCGAGACGCCATGAATTCCAGGCCGAAGAAGGTCAACTGCGGCTTGAGCCCCTGGCCTTGGGCGTTGTTGATGATGGTAGCCCCGGTGGCGCCTGCTTCCCGTGCGGCAGTCAGAACGGTATCGGTCCGGTCCTGATCGACGAAAACCATCAATAACTTGAAATCCATTCGAACTTCCTCGAAGCGAGCCTCACATTGAGATACTGCCATTCTGGCAGAGCTCCGCAGCATTGTCCTGATATGGGTCAAGTGCCAGGGTTCAGGTGGCCGCTATCGGCCTGCAGGTCGGCCGCGGGCACCCGGTCGGCCCCCCAGCTGCGGTGAAGGTAGCCGGTGACGCGGTCGAGCTCTTGCTGGGTGACATTGGCCAGTTCGCCGCGTTCCAGCGGGTCGTAGTGGAAGATGTACAGGCGCGAGGCGAACTGCTCGAAGGGCAGGGAAGCCTCGCCGAAGCGTTCGCCGTTGCCCGCCGTACTGACCTGTACGCCGTCGCCCCAGTCCTGGCCGCTGTCGTTGTTGGGGTTGTAGAAATAGACGCGCATGACCTCCGAGGGGTCGAGGGCGACCCGCAGAATGGTGATGGCGTGCCAGCCGATGAAGCGCGCGGCGCTATCGGTGATGGCGATACCGGCAGGCTGCGGATGAATGAGCGGTTGGTTGCCGTTGTAGTAGGGGTGGTAGCTGGCGTAGAAATGGCGCAGGAAGCCGTCGAGGTCTGCAAGCTGCCCTGTGGCCACGTCGACGTTGATGCGAAAGCCGCGGCCCGACCACCAGCCGTGAAATTCGGGATTCACCCAGCGATGGGGGTCGCCCTCACGGTCGGCGCAGCGCCGGCCCATTTCCGCATAGATGCGATCCAGATGTGGCACCACGATCAACGAGACGGGATCGAGGTCCATGGGCAGGCTTTGGGCCACGCCGGCACCGCTCTGCATCGAGGAGATGGCCTGCCCTTCGAAGTGCATGATGATCTCGTCGTCACGGGCCGCCCAGGCCACCATCTGCAGCAGGTAGTCGGGGTCGTTGTAGGCCCACATGGAGAGCGCCCGCGCCGACTGGCAGGTCGGGTTGTTGCCCTGGCCCACTCCCAGCGGCTGGCCGAGCATGCACAGCACGCCCTCGAGCAGCCTGGCGCGGGGGGAAACCGCCTCGCCGCAGGCCAGGTTGAGCCGCGCCTGGGACCAGGGTGAGAGCGAAAGCCCAAGCTGGCGCCACATGGCCGGCGCCACCGGTGGCTGGTAGAGAATCCCGCGTTCCAGCAGCAGGGCCAGGCCGTAGGCGGCCTGAGCGGTGTCGGGAAGCACGGCGCCGCGAATCAGCGCATGTACCAGCTCGCGGTAGCACAGCAGGCAGTCGCGGCCGGTGGAGGAGAGCCCCAGGGCCTCGGCGAGCAGGTGATCGCCGTGGTCGAGCAGGTGGCGCAGCAGCACCGGATGGTAGGCCGATACCAGCCCGGTGTCGTGCATGGCGCGGGCAAAGCCGGTAGCCTCGTTCTGCAGCGCCTTCTGGTCCATGCCGAACAGGCGCTCGCGGTAGAGTTCCACCCCGGGATCCTCGCGACACGCCTGGGTAGGCCCGAACAGCGAGCTGACCAGGCGGTCGGCGCCCTGTCCGCTGACGCCGAAGTCGATGTCGGGATTGGCCTGGCAGATGGCGATCTGGGTGATCATGCGCTTGACCGAGTCGACCTGGATCGGGCGCTGCTGCAGCAGTCGCCAGATCTCCTCGATCAGCTTGTCGATGATGTGCTCGTACCCGATGCGCTCGGCCAGGTGCTGGAACAGCTGCCTGGGGATCAGGGCCAGCCGCCCCTGGGTTTCTCGCTCCGCCTCGCTGGGGGTGCCGAACAGCAGCCACAGGTTCAGTGCCATTACCTGCGTCAGGTAGTGATGAGCCTGCTCGGCGGAGATCAGCGGATGCTGGTAATCGCCCTCGGCCACCGCCAGCAGGCGCAGCTCGCTCAGGGCTTCGATCACCACGATATTGGCGTCGGGGCTCTTGAGCGCCTGGGTTGTCAGCGAGGGCACCAGGTACTGCGGGGTCTGCCAGTCGGAGCCAAGGAACACGCCGGCAGCTTCCAACTGGCGCGAGCGCTGCTCCACCGCGGCGGCCCCGCCGGGCTGCTGCAGCACGCGCCGGGCGGTGTCCAACACCCGGGGCAGCTTCAGCGGCTTGGCGAAGTCGCGCGACTCGCCCAGCAGGGCAGTGGCCTCGTCCAGCTGGGCCAGCAGCCCTGGCAGCTTGTCTTGGCCTGGCGACGGATTCATGTGCGGGTAACCGTGGGGGCTCACGCCGGTTCCTTGTCCATGGGGCTCGCTCCCATGACGCCTGGCTCACACGTAGAAATCAAGCTCTTCCTGGTGCTTGAGCAGGTCGCGCAGTCGATTTGGGTCATCGCCCTTGAAGTAGATCAGCCCCCAATGGGTGCCGAAGGCGGTTCGCTTGGTCACGGTCTCCTCCATGGGTGGGGTCAGCTCGTGGGATTCGAAATAGGGGTCGTCTTCGACCTCTTCGGGTATCTCCAGGCGGCTGACCACGCGGCGCCGCGGATAGACGCCGAAGCAGCCTGCATAGCACCGGGCATCCTCGATCTCCTTGGGGAAGAAGGCCTTGACCTCCTCGGCACTGGTCTTGGGGTCGAACACCAGCATGCTGGCCTGGTAGGCATTGAAGCCGTACACGCGTTCGAGCAGCTCGAACACCTTGAACCCCGGCGGGCGATAGGCCACCTCACCGAAGTACATCTCGCCGTCGCTGGTGACGAAGTATTCCGGGTGGATCAGGCCGAAGTCGATATCGAAGGTCTTGATCAGCTTCTCGATCTGGGCGGTGATCTGCGGGCGATACCGTTCCAGCTCGGGCGAGGCGGGAACGAACACCGAATAGCCGAGGGTGACGTACTCCGAGATATTGAGAAAGGCGATCTTGCCGTCATGGATCCAGGCTTCCACGGCGAATTCCCAGCCATCCAGGTGCGACTCCATCAGCACGGGAAACTCTTCGTCGGGAATGGTATCGACCTCGTCCGGCGTGCGAATCACGCGGTGACCCAGGCAGCCGGCCTTGTCGAAGGCCTTGAGGTGAATCGGGTCGTTGGGATCGCCGTCGAGCTTGAGCAGGGTCTGGTTGACCCGCTTGAGGAAGCGGATGACGTCCGCCTTGTCGTGCGCTTCCTCGAAGATGCCGACGCGAATGCCGCCCAGTTGGGCGCGCCGCTTCATCAGTGCCTTGTCGCGCAGCAGCAGCGATTGGCCGTAGAGGCGCGGGTTGTCGAGCAGCAGGGAGTTGATGGCTCCCGCCCATTCGACGGTCTCCTCGAACAGCGGTATGGCGACATCGACGCCTATTTCCTTCAGGGTCTCGGCAATTTCCAGCGAGCGGTCGTTCAGGCGCTCGAAGTTCCAGGCCACGTGGGGTATGTCATGGCTCTTGCAGTACTCCTCGGCCCATTCCGGGGCGACCACGATATAGCGTCGGTCGAAATTTTCGGCGGCCTCGATGGCATTGAGGCTCCAGCCGAGCAGCGCGATGTAACCTTTGTTGGGATTCTTGTCCATGTGTGCCTCCTTGGGCCCTGCGTTGTTTCCCTTCGTTCCTACCTACAGGTTAGTTCATGGGTGGTCGGTTCACCGTGAATCCTTGGGGCGCCCTTGCCGCCCCAGGGCGGCGCTGGTATAGTGCGCGCACTCGGCAAGCCCTTGATGCAGGCCGGGTTCGATGCCTGAAGGCGTCGTGTCGTGGTGGCCCCGTTGGTCCTCCCGCAACGCTAAACCGCAAACCCCGCCAGGCCCGGAAGGGAGCAACGGTAGTGGTGGCCGCGTGTGCCGGGATGTGGCTGTCGGGGCCGCCTCCAATTCGGGCGTCATGTTTCCCTTCGCCCGCGCTTGTTGTCGCCAGCCTGTGTTGCCGCTCTGTTCTGCGCGCCTCCTGTCCTTTGTATTTTTGCTTTCCCTTGCCTTGCGCAGCCACTTCGTCTGCCGCCGGCCTGCGTTGCCGTTGCCGTTGCCGTTGCCGTTGCCGTTGTAAGGCAGGCCGAGCTTCCAGCCGCTGTGCTTGCTGCGCCGCTTCGATTAGACCTTGGTAGATATCGACTTTGGTGTTAATATGCGGCGCAGCAAAGCTCATGGGAGAGGATGTGTACATGCAGATCGACACCACGCCCAACGCCGGTATTCAGCGCAGCCTGCGCCAGTGCCTGTCGAATGCCGCCTTCCTGCTCTATCAGCAGGGCCATGTGCTGGAAACCATCACCATTCCCTTCCGCGGGCTCGACAGCCGCGCCCTGCGCCAGCTGCGCGAAAGCTCCCAGGAGTGGCTCGCCTGCCAGCGTGTGCTGGAGAGCAGCGAAGCCGCCGTCTACAACGAGCAGGGGCGCTTCGTGTTGTCGAGCCTGGGCCGCGAGCTGCTGTTCGACATGTTCGGCGAAGGTGCGGCGGACTGCGCCTGAGCTAGCCAGTCCTGTTGGTGGCAAGGCATAGGAATTCAGCAAGGGAGGCCATTGGCCTCCCTTGCTGCGTTTTGGGCTTCCATAAGCGCCATGTGGCTCGCCGTTCGCTATGTGCGTTTAGGTCTTGAAACTGCGAGGTGAGCTGGGCCTGGCGGGCCGACACCGTCTATAGACGAGCCGTCACGATCTCGCCCAGCTCGGCGTCGGTGAGTACCAGGGGATTGGTCTTCATGCTGCCGCCCCGAGCGCCGGCGACCACGCGTGGAATATCGTCATGCGTCATGCCGTAGTCGCCGAGCCTTGGCATGGCCAGTCGCCGGGTCCATTCGCGTAGCGTTGTTACCAGGGCGTCGCAGGCCTGGGCATCCTCCAGCGCATGGTTTTCGCTGACCAGCCGGCCGGCCTCGGCGTACTTGGCCAGGGCCGGGCTGCTTGCGTCGCGCTGGCGCAGGGCGGCGACATTGGCTGCCGTGGCTTCGGCCAGCAGGCTGCCACACACCGCGCCATGGGGAATCGGGAAGAAGGCGCCCAGCGGTGAGGCCAGCCCGTGTACCGAGCCCAGGCCCGCTTGGGCCAGGGTGATACCCGACATCAGCGACGCGTAGGCGAGCTGTCCATAGCCTTGCTCGGCCTCGGGGTGGTTCGCTTGCCAAGCCGGCCAGAAGCCGCGGCAGAATGCCTGCATGCCGGACCAGGCCAGGGCATCGGTGGCGGGGCTGGCATTGCGCGAGACGTAGGATTCGAGCAGCTGGGTGAAGGCGTCCATGCCGTTGGCGGCGATCTGCGCCTTGGGGCACCCCGCCAGCAGCTCTGGGTCGACCAGCGCCACGGCGGCGACCAGCCGCTCATCGCGGAACGACTTCTTGAACCCGTCGGCGCCCTGCACGCTGAGCACGGCATTCTTGGTGGCTTCGCTGCCGGTACCGGCGGTGGTGGGCACGGCAATCAGAGGTACCGCTGGACCGCGGTAGGGTAGGCCGCGGCCGACGCCCTCGAGGTGATCCATCACCGAATTGCCGGGGCGCAGCAGGCCGGCCACCGCCTTGGCCGCATCCAGCACGCTGCCGCCGCCAACGGCGACCACCACGTCGATGGCGTGGACCTGGTATTCGGCGACCATGGCATCCACCCGCTGCGGCGAGGGCTCTCCGTCCACGCTAACGTGATGCCAAGTGGCGCCTTGCGTCTCGAGCGCTGCGACCAACGCCTGCCAGCGTGGCGTCGCGGTAAAGGAGCGCCTGCCGGTGACCAGCAGCACGCACGTGCCGTAGTCGGCGATCAGCCCAGGCAGCAGTTCGATGCTGCCGGCACCGAAGCGGATATCCGGCAGGCGGGCGATACGAAAGGCGTCGATACGTTCGGGAAAGGAAGCTGTCATGGGCGGCCCGCTATTCTAGTTGTTGGATGATGCCGAAGCTTTGTCTGAAAAACCGGCGAGCGAAGGCCAGACAAGGCAAAATTCAGCGAGAAGACGGAGTTTACTGGTGTAAATGAGTATTTTAAGCTGAATTTTAACGCAGTATGGCCAAGCGCAGCCATTTTTCAGGCACAGCTCAGCGCCAGCGCTCGAGCAGTTGGTAATACCACATCCCCGCGGCCAGCAGCGGATTGCCCAGGGCGTCACCGAATGGCACCTTGAGGTGGCGGCAGGCGGCGAAAGTGTCGAACTCCTCTAGGTGACCGGCAATCGCCTTGGCCATGATCTCGCCGACGATGTGTGACGTGGCCAGGCCATGACCCGAGTAGCCCTGGGCGTAGTAGACATGGTCCGACAGCTTGCCGAGCATGGGGATACGGTTGACCACGATACCGGCCATGCCCTGCCAGGCGTAGTCGATCGGGGTGCCCCTGAGCTGGGGGAAGGTCGCCTCAAGGCGCGGGCGCAGTTCGGCGGCGATGTCTGGGGAGTCCTTGCCCGAGTAGTTGGCGCCGCCGCCGAACAGCAGTCGGCCGTCGGCGGTGAGGCGATAGTAGTCGAGTACGAAGCGACTGTCGTAGACGGCGAGATCGTAGGGGTTGATGGCCTCGGCCAGTCCGCCCAGCGGTGCAGTGGCGATGATGCCCAGCGAGGCCGGAAACAGCTTGCCGCCCAGGCGGCGACGCTCGAGCCGGTGGTAGGCATTGCCTGCTAACAGCACCCGTTCGGCGCGTATCTTGCCCTTGGCCGTGACCACGGTCGGCGTGGCGCCGTGCTCGATGCGCTCTACCGGGGAATGCTCGAATAGTTGGCCGCCCAGCCGCTCGGCGACGCGCGCCTCGCCCAGGCACAGGTTGAGCGGGTGAAGGTGCAGGTTGTAGCGGTTGAGCAGCCCGCCGTGGTAGCACTCAGTGCGGATGACCTCGCGTACCTGGCGTGCATCGAGCAGTTCGACATGGTCGCCCATGCCGCGGGCCTGGCAGGCCTCGAGATCGGCGCGCAGTTCCGCCATGTGGTCGGGTTTCCAGGCGGCCTGCAGGTGGCCGGGTTTCAGGTCGCAGGCGATGGCGTATTCCTCTACCCGCTCGCGGATGATGCGCTGGCCGCGCCAGCGCAGGTCCCAGATGAAGTCGTCCGCGGCGTCGCCCAGGGTGCGGCGCATCTGCTTGCGCATGGCGGCCGCGCCGGAGAGGCTGCCGGTCACCTGGCCGCCGTTGCGCCCGCTGGCGCCCCAGCCGATCTTGTTGGCCTCGACGAGTGCGATCCGGTAGCCGCGCTCGGCCAGCTCCACCGCCGTGGCCACCCCGGTGAAGCCGCCGCCGACGATGGCGATGTCGGCTTCCACCACACCTTCCAGCGGGGGGTAGGCGGATTCCTGCTGGATCGAGGCGGTGTAGTAGGAGGTGCAGCGCGGCTGGGTCATCTTGGCTCCGTTGGGCGTCGAAAATACTCAACGCATGCTAGCATATCAACGATGCCGTGCCTCCACGGGGCGGAGTGCAGCGGGAGGCGCGCTTTGCGCCCCCGACGCCAGCCGGTAGAATGGAACTTTTCGCGTGTCGGCGTTGCGCCGGACGACTCGCTGGGGAGCGTCAGGCCCTTTCTCGCCCGGCTGCACGCCGGCCACGCTGCAAGGATATCGTGCTGCAATGAGCTATCAGGTTCTGGCCCGCAAGTGGCGCCCGCGTACCTTCCACGAACTGGTCGGGCAGGAGCACGTCCAGCGTGCACTGGTCAACGCGCTCGACCAGGGGCGCCTGCACCACGCCTACCTGTTCACCGGCACGCGCGGGGTCGGCAAGACCACGTTGGCAAGAATACTTGCCAAATGTCTCAACTGTACGGCCAAGGGAAGGGGAGACGATGGCGTCACCTCCATGCCCTGCGGTGAGTGCAACAGCTGTCGCGCCATCGACGAGGGGCGCTTCGTCGACCTGATCGAGGTCGACGCGGCCTCGCGCACCAAGGTCGAGGATACTCGGGAGCTGCTTGACAACGTGCAGTACGCGCCCACCCAGGGGCGCTACAAGGTGTACCTCATCGACGAGGTGCACATGCTCTCCACCAGCAGCTTCAATGCCCTGCTGAAGACCCTCGAAGAGCCGCCGCCCCACGTCAAGTTCCTGCTCGCCACCACCGACCCGCAGAAGCTGCCGGCCACGGTGCTGTCGCGCTGCCTGCAGTTCACCCTCAAGAACATGCCGCCGGAGCGCATCGTCACCCACCTGGCCAAGGTGCTCGAAGCGGAGGGCATTGCCTACGACGAAAGCGCCCTCTGGCTGCTCGGGCGGGCCGCCGACGGCTCCATGCGCGATGCCATGAGCCTGGCCGACCAAGCCATCGCCTTCGGCCAGGGGCAGGTGCGTCAAGCCGACGTCGCCGCCATGCTGGGCACGCTCGACCATCGCCATGTGCTGGCGCTGGTCGAGGCGCTGGCCGACGTCGACGCGCCGCGGCTGCTGGCCGAGATCGCCCAGTTGGCCGAACAGGGCCCCGATTTTGCCGCCGTGCTCGATGACTTGGCCGCCGTGCTGCATCGCCTGGCCGTGGCGCAGATGGTGCCGGATGCCGTGGACAACGGCCATGGCGACCGCGAAACGATTCTGGCGCTGGCCTCACGCTTTACCGCCGAGGACGTACAGCTTTACTACCAGATCGGCATCCAGGGGCGCGGCGACATGGCCAATGCGCCCGACCTGCGTACGGCGCTGGAGATGACCCTGCTGCGCATGCTGGCCTTCCGCCCTCAGGGCGTGCCGCAGCCGGCCAGGACGCCACTACCGCTGCGCGGCGGTGCACCAGGCGCCGGTTCAAACGGCCAGTCAGGACAGAAAGGCGGCCCGGCTGCCTCCGGCGAGGAAGGGGAGAGCGCCTCATCCTCGCTCGCGCCGCTGGCGGGAATGGCGGCACAGGCCTACGGTGAGAGCCAGGTGCCCGCGCCGCAGGGTGGCAACACCGAGCCTGACGCTGGGCCTGGGCAAGCATCGCCTGCATCACAGCAGGCGATGCTTACTGCAGCGGTGGCTTTCGAGCAAACGCCGCCGCCGGAGGCGCCGCCCCCCTGGGAGTCGCTGCCCGAGCCCGAACCCCAGCCGGAAGCAGCGTGGCCCGTTGCTTCGGTACCTGTCGAGGCGGCGCCCAAGGCCGAAGCGCTTGCTGACAGCGGCGTTTCCCCGGAGTCAGCCGGATCGACCGACGCAGCCGTTGAGCCGGTGGGTGAAGCAGTGGCCCCTTCGGCTGACGCAGCGCCGGTGGCGCCGCACAGCGAGCCGGCAGCGGCGGGCGAAGCGTTTGATCACGAGCGCTGGCTGGCTTGCTTCGAGCGCTTGGGGCTGGGCGGGCTGACGCGCAACTTGGCGGCGCATTGCGTCGTCGAACAGGATGACGGCCAGCGGCTGCTGCTGCGCCTTGCGCCATCCCAGGAGGCGATGGCGGCTGAGATCCATGTCCGCCGGGTGCAGGAGGCGCTGGCCGGCTTCGGCGTGGTCCGCAAGGTGGTGATCGAGGTCGGCCCGCTGCCCGACCAGGTGGAAACGCCGCGCCAGCAGGCCGAGCGGCTGGCCGCGGAGCAGCATGCCTGCGCCATCGAGGCGCTGCAGAGCGACCCCCATGTACGCAAACTTCAGGACGCCTTCGGTGCACGGCTGATCGAATCCTCGGTCAAGCCGGTAGCCGCCGATGCGGCGAGAGCCTGAACCCCTTTACTGACAAGCGAGAGGAATCACCATGTTCAAAGGCGGAATGGGCAACCTGATGAAGCAGGCCCAGGAAATGCAGGAAAAGATGCAGCGCGTCCAGGAGGAGGTGGCCAAGGCCGAGGTAACCGGCGAAGCCGGCGCCGGCATGGTCAAGGTGACCATGAATGGACGCCACGACGTGAGCAAGGTCGACATTGACGCCAGCGTCATGCAGGAAGACAAGGAGCTGCTGGAAGACCTGCTGGCGGCGGCGGTGAACGACGCCGTGCGCAAGGTCGAGGCGAGCTCCCGGGCCAAGATGGAAGAGGCCACGGCGGGCCTCAATCTGCCGCCTGGTTTCAAGCTGCCGTTCTAAACCGGCTCGGCGCTGCCTAGGCGCCAGCGGCCGGCAGGCTGCACGAGGCAACGGCTATCGTGTACACTCGCTCCTCCTTTGCGAGGGTCGCCCGGTCGTTACGCCGGGACGTCACGATAGCCGTGTCGTTACATGGCCCTGGCAGCTTCGGTCGCGTTGAGAGCGGATCATGAGTTTTTCCCCCCTTGTCGAGCGGTTGATCGAGACGCTGCGGGTGCTGCCCGGCGTGGGCCCCAAGACGGCCCAGCGTATGGCGATGCATCTGCTCGAGCGTGATCGTGACGGCGGGCGCCGCCTGGCCAGCGTGCTCGAGCTGGCGCTCGAGCGGGTCGGCTATTGCCGACGCTGCCGCACCCTCACCGAAGAGGAGCTGTGCGGGCTGTGCACCAGCACGCGGCGCGACGATGCCCTGCTGTGCGTAGTGGAGTCGCCGGCCGACCAGCTCGCCATCGAGGATGCCGGAGGCTTCCGCGGTCGCTACTTCGTGTTGCATGGCCATCTCTCGCCGCTCGACGGCATCGGGCCTGAGGATATCGGCCTGGACCAGCTCGAGGCACGTGTCGCCGAGGGCGGCATTGACGAAGTGATCCTGGCCACCAACCCGACCGTGGAGGGCGAGGCCACCGCCCATTACATTGCCGCCCAGCTCTCGCCCTACGGCGTGGTGCTATCACGCCTGGCCTACGGCGTGCCCATGGGTGGTGAACTCGAATATGTCGACGGCGGCACCCTCAGCCGCGCCTTCAACGGCCGCCTGCCGTTTCGTGGTGACTGATCTCGCCGCTTACCTGGATGACTGCATGACCCTGACCCCCGAGATACGCTGGATCGATACGCCCGACGCCCTGGATGCCGCCTGTGCTGAAGTCGCCCAGGCCGAAGTGCTGGCGCTGGATACCGAGTTCTTCCGCGAGAAGACCTTTCATCCGATTCCGGCCCTGATTCAGTTCTCCGCGGGTGGGCCGGCGTGGCTGGTCGACCCCCAGGAGGTCGCCTGCACCGACAGCTTTCGTCGGCTGCTGGGCGAGGGGCCGCTGAAGCTGCTGCATGCCAGCAGCGAAGATCTTGAAGTGCTGGCGCACTGGGCCGGGGTCACCGTGGCACCGCTGGTCGATACTCAGGTGGCCCAGGCGCTGCTGGGGGAAGACCCGGCAATGGGCTACCAGCGCCTGGTGCAGCACTGGACCGGCGAGACGCTGCCCAAGGACGAGACTCGCTCCGACTGGTTGAAACGCCCGCTGAGCGACTCCCAGCAGCTTTATGCGGCGCTGGACGTTGTCTGCCTGCTCAAGGTGTGGGAGTGCCAGTGCGAGGCGCTCGACCGGCTGCAGCGTCGCGCCTGGCTCGACGCCGACTGCCGCGAGCTGATGGCCCAGGCGCTGCGCAGCGACGAGGCCGATGGTCAGTGGTATCGCCGCCATCGCCAGCTGTGGCGGCTCGCACCGCACCAAATTGAAGCGTACCGGCTGCTGACCACCTGGCGCGAAGGCGAGGCGCGGCGGCGCAACCTGCCACGTGGCTGGCTGGTCAACGACCGCGTGCTGTACGGTATCGCCGAGCGCATGCCGGAGAATCGCTACCAGCTCGCCGAGGTCGAGGAGATCAAGCCGAGCCTGATCAAGCGCGATGGCGATCTCCTGCTGGCGCTGGTGAAGCAGGCCCGTGAGTGCGCGGCGCAAGCGCTGCCGGCGGCACAGCCATCGCCGATGGAGGCGCCCTACAAGCGGCGTCTGAAGGTGCTCAAGCGGGTCGTCAACGAACAGGCCGAGCAGCTCGGGCTGGCGCCGGAGGTGCTGATGCGCCGACGCGATCTGGAGGCCATCATTGCCGCCGACCTGGCCGGCGAGCCGCTGCCGCTGCCTGAAGGCTGGCGCGGCGAGCGCCTGGCGGCCCCCCTCAAGCAGGCCTTGGACGAGGTAAACGCCGAATGAACGATGACCGCATGCAAGGCAACAAGCTCCTGTGCGAGATCTTCAAGAGCCCGCGCAAGGATGAGATGTATCTCTACGTGGACAAGCGCCAGGGGTTGGCCGAGGTGCCTGCGGCGCTGCTGGAGCGTTTCGGTAAGCCGATCTCGCTCATGACCCTGATCCTGACGCCGGAAAAGACGCTGGCGCGGGCCCAGGCAAGTGATGTCATCGCGGCGATCCGCGACAAAGGCTTTTACCTGCAGCTGCCGCCGGTCAAGGATGAGTATCTGCTGGACCTGTACCGCACCCCCACCGAGGCGCGCTACTAGATGCGCGAGCTGTTCTGGGAGCGCTTCGATCTCGAGGAGCTCACCGCCGAGGAGTGGGAGGCGCTGTGCGACGGCTGCGGGCAGTGCTGCCTACTCAAGTTCCAGGACGAGGAGAGCGGCGACCTGGCCGTGCTCGGCGTGGCCTGCGAACTGCTCGACATTCACAGCTGTCGGTGCAGCGACTACGCCAATCGCCAGGCCCAGGTGCCCGACTGCGAGCGGCTGACGCCCCAGCGCGTCGACGAATTCCGCTGGCTGCCGAAATCCTGCGCCTATCGCCGCATTGCCGAAGGGCGCCGCCTGGCCGGCTGGCACCCGCTGATCTCGGGCGACCCCGAGCGGGTCCATCGCAAGGGAATCAGCGTGCGCAACTTTGCCATCTCCCAGCGCGAGGTGCCGGAAGAGGCGCTGGAAGACCACATCATCGCCATCCTGCCCATCGACGGCTGAATTCGGGACGCACGGTCAGTCGCGCGGTTCCACCCCTAGCGCCCAGAGAATGAAAGCGTCCTGCCGGGCGTTGTCATGCCACGCCTTGAAGCGGCCCGACGCGCCGCCATGCCCGGCGGCCATGTCGGTGCGAAGCAGCACCGGACCGCGTGCGGTGCCCATTTCCGTGAGTCGGGCGTAGAGCTTGGCCGGTTCCCAGTAGGGCACGCGCGAATCGTGCCAGCTTCCCTGCAGCAGCACCGTTGGCCACGGCTGGGCCTCAAGGTTGTCCAGCGGCGAGTAGGCGCGGATGCGCTTGCGCGCGTCGGGCTCGTCAGGGTTGCCCCATTCGGTGTACTCGGCGGTGGTCAGCGGCAGGTCGGGGTTCTCCATGGTGCGCAGTACGTCCACGAAGGGCACGTCGAGCACCGCAGCACAGAAGGCCTCCGGCGCCAGGTTGAGGCTGGCGCCTACCAGCAGGCCGCCAGCGCTGGCGCCGTAGGCGGCGATACGCGCGGCGTCGCTCACGCCGTGCTCGACCAGCGCGTCACGCGCCGCCAGGAAGTCGCGGAAGCTGTTCTCCTTGTGCTCCAGCTTGCCGGCCAGGTACCAGGGTTCGCCGCGGTCGCCGCCGCCGCGCACATGGGCCACGGCAAAGGCCACGCCGCGGCTGAGCAGTTCGAGCCTGGACACCGAAAACCATGGGTCGAGCACCTCGCCGTAGGCGCCGTAGCCATAGAGCAGCGTGGGCAGGGGGTGGCCGGCCAGGTCGGCGCGCCGCACCACCGAGACGGGAATGCGCTCGCCGTCGTGAGCGCGCGCCCAGATCCGCTCGCAGCTGAGCGCTTCCGGCTGCAGGTCACCGTGGATCGGCTGACGCTTGAGCACTCGCCGTGTGCCGCTGTCGAGGTCATGCTCGAGCCAGCACACCGGCATGGTGAAGGACTCCTCGCGCAGGCGCAGGCGACGCTCGTCGAAGTGTGGCATGTCGCCCAGCGCCAGGCTGCAGGGCGATTCGGGCAGGGCCAGTCGCTCGTCGCGAAGTGGCCGATGCTGCGGGTCGAGTTCGATCACGCGGACGTGGACCTGGGCCTCGTGGTGATCGCGTTCGGTCAGCACCAGCCCCCAGGAGAAGGCGTCCACGCCCTCCAGGGTGGCCTCGTCGCGATGGGCGATCAGCGGCTGCCAGGGCGCCTCGGGGGACGATTCCTCCACCAGGTCGAGGCAGAAGTGCGGGGCCGCCCGGTTATGTAGCAGGTAGAAATGGCCGGGGCGGTGCTCGATGCCATACTCGACCCCCTTTTCCCGCGCGCGAAAGCAGCGCGGCAGCGTCTCAGGTGCGTGGGCGGGGATCAGATGACATTCGCTGGTGTCCTTCGAGGCGCTCTCCAGCACCAGCCACTGCCGGGAGCGGGTCTTGCCCAGGCCCAGCCAGAACTCGGGGTCCTCCTCGCGTAGCAGCAGCACCGGCTCGCCGGCGCGGCCCTGGTCGAGCCGCAGGCGCCACACGCTGTCGGGGCGCTGGGTGGCGTCGTAGCGGGTGAACAGCAGCGTGGCGTTGTCCTCGGCCCAGGTCAGCTCCGGGCCGATCTCCTCCAGCAACGGTTTGGGTTCGCCGTCCGGCAGCGCCTTGAGAAAGAGCGTGAAGCGCTCGTCGCCGCTGGTGTCCTCGGTCCAGGCCAGCCAGCGCTCGTCGGGCGACAGCGCCATATCGCCGAGCTCGAGAAAGGGCACCGCCGCGGCGCGGGCCTGCAGGTCGAGGAAGGGGGCGGCCTGCTGCTCGCAGCCGATGGGGTGGCGCCACCATACCGGGTAGTCGGCGTCCGCCGCGGTCTCGCTCCAGTAGGTGTAGTGATCAAGCGTTGAGCGCAAGCCGTGAACGGCCAGCTCGCGCCGCGCCAGGTGGCCGTGGTAGAGCCGTTCGACCAGCCCGCCCAGCGGTGCCAGCCAGGCCTTGGATTCGGCGTTGGCCGCATCGAGAAAGGCCTGAACACCGGGGTCGTCGCGCGCCTCCAGCCAGTGCCATTCAGGGTCGTCGGCGCGGCGGAAGCGTGCCACGGGGGAGGGTTCCCGGGCGGCATTGAAGGCGGAATCAGGGCGATGAGGCGGCTGTGCTTTCATTGGGGCGCGTGTACCATACTCAGTGAAGATTTCCATCCTCTACGTTCCGCGACATGGCGGATCGTCATACGAAATGAGGTGTCGATGCTGACGACCGACTCGATGTCCCTACTATGGCTGACCTATCTGGGTTTGTCGCTCGTTGTACTGGTCACCGGTTATCTGGGACTGGCCTTCCTGCCTCGCCTGGTGCGCCTGCCCCTCACCTGGGCGGTGGCCGGCATGCTGTGGGTGCCGACACGCTTCAGGCTACCGCTGGTCGAAGAGGGGGAATTCTATACCGGCTTCGCGCCGGCGGTGGTAGTCACCGCGGTGGCGTTCCTCGAACGCAACCTGTCGGGCGTACTGGCCTCGGGCCTGCTGGTGGCAGCCGGCGCTGGGCTGGGAGTGGCCTTGGGCCTGCTGCAGTGGTGGTGGCTGCGCTCGCCAGACGCAGACGAGGAAGCGCCGCGCAAAGGCGCCAGCGCCAAGGGGAAGGGCAAGAACAACAACAGGCGCAGCGAGCATGATGGCCGTCAGGCCCGCAAGCCGCAGGTGCGCCGGGAGCCGCGAGTCGGCTAGGGAGCCTCGATGGGGAGGGGATGGGGTATGTGTCGCGGGGGCTGGCTGGGACTGGTCGCCGTGCTGGCAGGCATGCTGCTTTCGAGCGGCGTGCAGGCGACGCCGATGGCGCAAGAGGAACGCCGCGACATTCGGGTGATCATCGATGTATCCGGCAGCATGCGTCACAACGACCCCGACCAGCTGGCGGGCGAGGCCCTCGAGCTGCTGGTCGGCCTGTTGCCCGACGGCGCCGTGGCGGGGATCTGGACCTTCGGCGAATACCCCGCCAATCCGTTGCCGTTGGCCAGGGTCGACGAGGCCTGGCGGGAGCAGGCCCGGGCGCTCTCTGCGGAGCTGGCCGACTACCAGCAGTTCACCGACATCGAGTTTGCCGTGCGCGAGGCTGCCTCGGCGCCATCCAATGGGCGTCGCCACTTGGTGCTGCTGACCGACGGCGTCATCGACCTGCCCGCCTGGCGCGGCAGCAAGCCGCAGATTGATGCGGCGTCGCGCGCCGCGCTGTTGGATGAAGCGGCGCCCCTGCTGGTGGCACAGGATACGGTGGTACATGCCATCGCCTTCTCGGCGGAGGCCGACGGCGATCTGGTGGAACGCTTGGCGCAGCAGACCGGCGGGCTGTCGGCCACCGTGGCATCGCCCGAGGAGCTGCTCACGGCCTTTCTCGCCATCGTCGATCGCATCGTACCGAGCGACCGCGTGCCGCTGACCGACGAGCGCTTCCTGATCGAGCCGGGGCTGGAAGCCTTCACCGCGCTGCTGTTCCACGGTGAGGAGCCCCCGGTACTGGTAGCGCCGGACGGTCGCCGCTACCGGGCCGACGCGCCGCCCCCCGGGGCGAGCTGGCGCAGCACGCCGCGCTATGACCTGGTGCAGGTGCCGTCGCCGATGCCCGGCCAGTGGCGCGTGGAGGGCGGCCTCGGCAGTGACAGCCGGGTCAGCGTGGCACCGCTGCATCTGCGCACCGCGCGTATTCCGAGCACGCTCTATCTGGGCTTCGGCGTGCCGGTGGAGGCCTGGTTGGCCGATGAGCAGGGCGATGTGGCACCCGAGGCGCTGCCGGCCTACCTGAACATGTTTGCCGAGCTGCACGACGACAGGGGAACGGTGCAGTCGCGCATCACGTTGCAGCAGGAGGCGGGGCATTTCGTGGGCGAGCTGCCGGCACCGGCGCTGGTCGGTACGGCCAGGCTGCTGGTGCGCGCCGAAGGGCAGGGTTTCCGCCGCCAGCGCGTGCAGCCGGTCAATGTGTTGCCGGCCATTGCGGCGTGGCACGAGGTGGCCCGGGGCGAGGTCGTGCTCAAGGCCGAGCATCCCGCGCTCGACCATGCCAACACCAAGCTGTACGGCCTGCTGCACGGCGCGCGCCTCGAGGCCCGGCCCGATGAGCCGGAACAGTGGCGCATCGCACTGCCTGAGCTGGATGAGGGCATTAGCCAGCCGCTGCTGCTGCGCGCACAGGTAACGCTGGACGGCAACGCCCGCGAACTCACGCTGCCGCGCCTGCTGCTGTTCCCGGAGGGCGCGATCGGGGTCGATCGGGCCGAGGCGCCGGTGCGCCTTGGCGTCGAACGTTTCCATGAGGAGCTGGCGCCGGTGCGCGAACCCCGCGCCGCGCCGCAGCGCCTGCCGGAAGGTGTGGAAAGGGTGATCGGTGCGATCCAGCGCCTGCCCCACGTGGCGCAGGAGCGCTGGCGGGCGTGGCGCCCACCGAGCGGGCCCGAGACCCACCTCGGGGTAAGCACGGCGTGGGCGTGGGCGCTGGGTGCCGGGCTGCTGCTGGTGCTGGGCGTGCTGTGGCAGGTGCGGCGGCGTCGCCGTTCCGTACAACGGGAGGAGCCGCATGTGTGAACTGTTGGGTATGAGTGCCAATGTGCCCACCGATATCTGTTTCAGCTTTACCGGTTTTCTGCATCGCGGGGGCGGCACCGGCCCGCATCGCGACGGCTGGGGAATCGCCTTCTACGAAGCAGGGGGCTATCGCGACTTTCGCGATCCCCACCCCTCGGTGCGCTCGCCGATCGCCCGGCTGATCAGCGACTACCCGATCCAGTCGCACATCGTGATCAGCCATATTCGCCAGGCCAACGTAGGCGGGGTACGGCTTGCCAACACCCACCCTTTCACGCGTGAAATGTGGGGTAAGACCTGGTGCTACGCCCACAATGGGCAGCTGGAGGCCTGGCAGGGCCTGCCCCTGGCGTTCTACCATCCGGTCGGTGACACCGACAGCGAACACGCCTTCTGTTGGCTGCTGGGTACGTTGCGCCAGCACTTTCCCCACCTGCCGGATGCCAATGACACCCAGCGCCAGGCCTGCTGGGCACGGCTCCATGCGCTGTGCGAGGAGCTGCGCTCGCTCGGGGTGTTCAATATGCTGCTGGCCGACGGCGACTATCTCTACACCTTCTGCTCGACCAAGCTGGCGCACATCACGCGGCGGGCGCCGTTCGGCCAGGCGGAGCTTTCCGATGCCGAGTTGACGGTCAATTTCGCCGAGCACACCACGCCCGCCGATATCGTCTCGGTCATCGCCACCGAGCCCCTGACCAGCAACGAGGCCTGGGTGCGCATGCAGCCCGGTGAGCTGCTGGTGTGGCATCAGGGCCGGATCGTGGCCCGCTTCACCGCCGAGGAGAAAGGCGCCGATAGCCCGCAGTGAGCACCGCCGCGACTGGCGGCGATGGCGGTGGCACCACTTGCCTTTCTCTGCGCCGTTGCCCAGCTTGAAGGCTAACGCCCACCCAAAGAGGGATGCCTTCTGAAGCCAACATCTGTTTGAATCGTACGTTTTACAGTGGCGCGACCCCTGGTATATCGTAAGGGGCTGTCACAATAAAAACGTCGATGCTGAGGGGTGAGCGACCGACATCGACATGCCGTGGAGATATCGCCAATGACTGAGCAAGACAACGCGCAGATGCTGAACGGGCCCGAACTGGAGGGCATGGAAGAGTACCGGTCGCTCATGGATGTGTTCCATGGGGCGGTGAAGCGGTTCGCCGACAAGCCGGCCTTCAGCTGCATGGGGCAGACCCTCACGTTCAACGATCTCGACCGCCTGTCGGCCAATTTCGCCGCCTGGCTGCAGAACGAGACCCGCCTGCAGCCGGGGGATCGCATCGCGATCCAACTGCCCAATGTCCTGCAGTTCCCGGTGGCGGTGTTCGGTGCCATGCGTGCCGGCCTGGTGGTGGTGAACACCAACCCGCTCTACACCGAGCGCGAGATGGCGCACCAGTTCAAGGATTCCGGAGCCAAGGCCATCGTGATCCTGGCCAACATGGCCGACAAGCTCGAGCGGGTGCTCGACCGCACCGAGATCGAGCACGTGCTGGTCACCGAGCTTGGCGACCTGCACGGCTTCCCCAAGCGGCTGCTGATCAACGCGGTGGTCAAGCACGTCAAGAAGATGGTGCCGGCCTATTCGCTGCCGCAGGCGGTGTCGTTCCGCAAGGCGCTCAAGGCGGGAGCCTCGAGCACGCACCGCGAAGTGCAGCGCGAACTCGACGATATCGCTGCCCTGCAGTACACCGGGGGCACGACCGGCATGCCCAAGGGCACCATGCTGACCCACTGCAATCTGGTGGCCAACATGCTCCAGGCCGAGGCGGCCATCGGCCCAGGGCTGGATGAAGGGAAGGAAGTGGTGATCGCGCCGCTGCCGGTCTATCACATCTACACCTTCACCGTGAACTGCCTGTTCCTGATGAAGACCGGCAACCACTCGATTCTCATCACCAACCCGCGCGACCTGCCCAATTTCGTCAAGGAGCTGAAGAAGGTGCAGTTCACGGCCTTCATCGGCCTGAACACCCTGTTCAACGCCCTATGCAATCGCGAGGACTTCCGCCAGCTTGACTTCTCTCGGCTGCACCTGACGATTTCCGGCGGCATGGCCCTGACCAAGGCCGCGGCGCAGCGCTGGGAAGACGTGACCGGCTGCTCCATCGCCGAAGGCTATGGTCTGACCGAGACCTCGCCGGTGGTGAGCTTCAACCCCGTCGATGCCATCCAGCTCGGCACCATCGGCAAGCCGGTAGCGGGCACGGCGGTGAAGGTGGTCGATACCGACGGCAATGCCCTGCCGCTGGGCGAGCCGGGTGAGCTGTGCGTGAAGGGGCCGCAGGTCATGAAGGGGTACTGGAACCTCGATGACGAGACCGCCAAGGTGCTGAGCGACGATGGCTGGTTCCAGACCGGCGACATCGCGGTGCTGCAGGAGGATGGCTACATCAAGATCGTCGACCGCAAGAAGGATATGATTCTGGTCTCGGGTTTCAACGTCTATCCCAACGAGGTCGAGGATGTCGTTGCCGCCCACCCCGGCGTGGTGGAAGTGGCGGCCGTGGGTGTTCCCGACGACAACAGCGGCGAAGCGGTCAAGCTGTTTGTGGTCAAGCGCGACGAGAACCTCGACGAGAAGAGCCTGCGCGAGTGGTGCAAGAAGGAGCTGGCCGGCTACAAGGTGCCCAAGCACGTTGAGTTCCGCGACGAGCTGCCCAAGACCAACGTCGGCAAGGTGCTGCGTCGCCAGCTGCGCGACGAGGAAATGGCCAAGCAAGAGACGGCCTGACGGCCCGCGGTCGCAGGCGCCGCCGCCGGTTCGGATTGGCGGCGACCCGGCCGCCGGCGTTACAATCTCTGCCCGCTCCGGCTCCGGCCGGTGCGGGCAGCTTATTTTCATTGGTGCGAGGACGTGCGTGACCTCCCAGAACCGATCCGACGATAGACGGGCCGAACAGCCACCCACCCTCGAGCGCCTGCGGCGCGCCCTCGGTGAGGTCATGCTGCGCGACCGGCCTGCGCTTTCACGTCGCCTGGGCGGCCTGGAACGGCGGCTCAAGGAAGGCAAGCCCATCGACCGCGGACTCGAGGAGCTCGCCACCGTGCAGGCGCGCTCGGCTGCCCTGGTCGCCCGGCGGGCCGCCCAGCCGGTGGCGCTGAACTATCCGCCCGAGCTGCCGGTGGCCGAGCGCCGCGATGAGATTCTCGCCGCCCTGCGCAAGCACCAGGTGGTGGTAGTGGCCGGCGAGACCGGCTCGGGCAAGACCACCCAGCTGCCCAAGCTGTGCCTGGAGCTGGGACTGGGGCGGCGTGGCCTGATCGGCCACACCCAGCCGCGGCGTCTGGCGGCGCGCTCGGTGGCCGCACGTCTGGCCGAGGAGCTGGAGGTGCCCCTGGGCGAGCAGGTCGGTTACCAGGTGCGCTTCACCGACCAGAGCAGCGATACCACCCTGGTCAAGCTCATGACCGACGGCATCCTGCTGGCCGAGACCCGCCACGACCCGGATCTCACCCGCTACGAGGCGATCATCATCGACGAGGCCCACGAGCGCAGCCTCAACATCGACTTCCTGCTTGGTTACCTCAAGCGTCTGCTGTCGCGGCGGCCCGAGCTCAAGCTGATCATCACCTCGGCCACCATCGACGTGGCGCGCTTCGCCCAGCACTTCGCCTCGCCCGGCCCCGACGGCGAGCCGCTGCCGGCGCCAGTGGTGGAGGTATCGGGGCGCACCTATCCGGTGGAAGTGCGCTACCGGCCGCTGTTGCGCGAGGCCGACGACGAGGAGGACCGCACGCTGCAGGAGGGCATTCTCCACGCGGTGGAGGAGATCGAGCAGGTCGAACGCGACAAGCGCTGGTTCCACGGTCCGCGCGACATTCTGGTATTCCTACCCGGCGAGCGCGAGATTCGCGAGACCGCCGATACCCTGCGGCGTGCCGATCTCAAGGGCACCGAGATCCTGCCGCTCTATGCGCGGCTCTCCAATGCCGAGCAGAACCGCGTGTTCGCCCCTCACGCCGGGCGGCGCATCGTGCTGGCCACCAACGTCGCTGAAACCTCGCTCACCGTGCCCGGCATCCGCTACGTGATCGACCCGGGGCTGGTGCGCATCAGCCGCTACAGTTACCGGGCCAAGATCCAGCGCCTGCCGGTGGAGCCGGTCAGCCAGGCCAGCGCCGACCAGCGCAAGGGGCGCTGCGGACGCGTGGCGGAAGGGGTCTGCATCCGGCTCTACGACGAGGAGGACTTCCTCTCTCGCCCCGACTTCACCGATCCCGAGATCCGCCGCACCAACCTGGCCTCGGTGATCCTGTCGATGCTGTCGCTCAAGCTAGGCGACATCGAGCAGTTCCCCTTCGTCGACCCGCCCGACTCGCGTTTCATCACCGACGGTTTCCGTCTGCTGTTCGAGCTGGGCGCGGTGGATGACGCCAATCGTCTGACCCCGGTGGGGCGCAAGCTGGCCCGGCTGCCCATCGACCCGCGCCTGGCGCGCATGGTGCTGGCCGGGGCCGAGCAGGGCGGGCTGCGCGACGTGCTGGTGGTGGTCTCGGCGCTGGCGGTGCAGGACCCCCGCGACCGCCCGGCTGACAAGCGCGAGGCCGCCGACCAGGCCCACCGGCGCTGGCACGACCCGGACTCCGATTTCGTCGCCCTGCTCAACCTGTGGCAGGGTTTTGAAGCGGCCCGCGAGGAGCTTTCTGGCAACCGCCTGCGGCGCTGGTGCAAGGATCACTACCTCAACTACCTGCGCCTGCGTGAGTGGCATGACACCTTCCGTCAGCTGCGCCAGCTGCTACGCGAGATGGAGATCGAGGTGCCGCCGCCCGCGCCGCTGCCCGAGCCCGCCGGTGAAGGGGAAACCCTCGACCAGGCGCGGCAGCAGGCCCGCCGCCAGAGCGCCGGACAGCTGCACAAGGCGCTGCTGCCAGGGCTGCTGTCGCACCTTGGCACGCTGACCGAGAATCGTGAATACCTGGGCGCTCGCAACCGCAAGTTCGTCATCCATCCTGGTTCGGGGCTGGCGAAGAAGTCGCCCAAGTGGCTGATGGCCTTCGAGCTGGTGGAGACCACGCGGCTGTTCGCCCGCACGGTGGCCAGGATCGAGCCGCAGTGGATCGAGCCGGTGGCGGGGCACCTGGTCAAGCGCAGCTACAGCGAGCCGCACTGGGAGATGAAGCGGGCCCAGGTGGTAGCCCAGGAGCAGGTCACCCTGTTTGGCTTACCGATCGTGGCCGGGCGCAGCGTGCACTTTGGGCCGATCGCCCCCGCCGAGTCGCGTGAGCTGTTCATCCGCCGCGCCCTGGTGGAAGGGGACTTTCGCACCCGGGGCGAGTTCTTCGCCCACAACCGTGCCCTGGTCGAAGAGGTCGAGGAGCTCGAGGACCGCGCCCGCAAGCGTGACATCCTAGTCGACGAGGAGACCCTGTTCGCCTTCTATGACGAGCGCATCCCCGAAGCCATCTTCAACGGCAAGGGCTTCGAGGCGTGGCGCCGCAAGGCCGAAGCTGCCGATCCGGCCGTGCTCAAGTTCGACCGTGCCGCCCTGTTGGCGCGGCAGGCCGAGGAAGTCACCGAAGCCCAGTACCCCGACGAGCTGAGCCTGAACGGCGTGCGCTACCCGCTCAGCTATCGCTTTGAGCCCGGCGCGCCCAACGATGGCGTGACCCTGACGGTGCCGGCAGCAATGCTGCCGCAGCTGCCGCGGGCACGGCTGGAGTGGCTGGTGCCTGGGCTGCTGCGCGAGAAGTGCATCGCCCTGCTCAAGTCGCTGCCCAAGGCGATCCGCCGCCAGGTGGTGCCGATTCCCGACTGGGTCGATGCGGCGCTGGAGACGCTCACCCCCGATGACGTGCCGCTGACCGAGGCGCTGGGCGAGTTCCTGCGGCGGCGTACCGGCGCACGGGTGCACCCCGACGACTGGCGTGCGGAGCAGCTCGACCCGCACCTGATCATGAACGTGCGCGTCGTCGACCATCAGGGCCAGACGTTGGGGCAGGGGCGCGATGTCGATGCCCTGGAGCGACGCTTTGAGGCCGCAGCGGGCGAGGGCGCACGGGCCCTGGCTGCCGAAGCCAGCGAAGCGCCGGCCATCGATGGCCTGCCGACAGTGCCGCTGCCGGAATCGCGCGTGACCACGCAGGCTGGCATCCGCGTCGAGGCCTTCACGGCGCTGGTGAGAGAGGGCGAGGCCTTCCGTGTCGAACTCTACGATCACCCCGGCAAGGCGGAGCAGGCGCACCGTCGCGGCGTAGCGCGCCTGGCCATGACGCGGCTGCCGGACCAGGTGCGGGCCATCGAGCGGCTCAAGGCGCTGGAGACCTGCGCGCTGCTGTTCGCCAAGGTGGGCAGCAAGCGTGCCTTGATCGACGATGTGGTCGAGGCGGTATTCACGCGCACGGTGGGCGTGGCGCCGCTGCCGCGCAGCGCCGCGGAGCTCGAGGCGCGCCTCGACGCCGTGCGCGATACCCTGGTGCCGAGCGCCGAGGCGCTGGTGGCGACGCTCAAGGCTGCCCTGGAAGGGCATCTGGCGGTGACCAAGGCGCTGAAGGGTAACCTGAACCTGGCGCTGGCTCTGGTATACAGTGATCTCAAGGCGCAGATGCAGCGGCTGGTGCATCCCGGCTTCGTGGGCGAGGCAGGCGAGTGGCTGGCGGAGTATCCTCGTTATATGGAAGCCGCCCTGATTCGCCTGGAGAAGGCGCCACGCGAGCGCATGCGCGACCAGATGCAGATGCAGGCCGTGCAGGACTTCCAGTCGCGCCTGGCGGCCCGCCGCGAGAGCCAGCGCCGCGGCGGCCACGAGGACCCGGCGCTGGTGGAGTTCGGCTGGTGGATCGAGGAACTGCGGGTGTCGCTGTTCGCCCAGCAGCTGGGTACCCGCATGCCGGTATCGGAGAAGCGCCTGGAGCGCCGCTGGGCCGAGCTGGTGGGGCAGCGCTGAGCGCCGCCACGCCGAAGAATGAACATGAGCCATCGCAGCGGTTCGCCGGTGCAAAAATTCTGCGGTAGAGACGCCGCACGAGGGAGATAAAGATGACAGACGTCGTGATGACCGGTACGGGCCTGTTTACGCCGGAGCACGCCATCGACAATGATGCCCTGGTGGCTGCGTTCAACGCTTGGGTGGACGCCGAGAATACCCGCCATGCCGCCGCCATCGAGGCGGGCGAGCGCGAGCCCCTGGCGTATTCCAGCAGCGAATTCATCGTCAAGGCCTCGGGCATCCACAGCCGCTTCGTGATGGATGCCGCCGGCATTCTCGATCCCGAGCGCATGCGTCCGCATCTGCCGAGGCGTAGCAACGACGAACCCTCCATCCAGTGCGAGATGGGCCTGAAGGCGGCACACCAGGCCCTGGCCGCCGCCGGCGTGCAGGCCACGGACATCGACATGATCATCGTCGCCTGCTCCAACCTCGAGCGGCCCTATCCCGCCATAGCGGTAGAGCTGCAGGCCCAGCTCGGTGCGGCGGGCTTCGCCTTCGACATGAACGTGGCGTGCAGCTCGGCCACCTTCGCCATCGACCTGGCAGCCAACGCGATTCGCGCCGGCAACGTTCGGCGGGCGCTGATCGTCAACCCCGAGATCTGCTCGGCGCACCTCAATTTCCGCGACCGCGACAGCCACTTCATCTTCGGCGATGCCTGCACCGCCATCGTGCTGGAAGATGCCGCACTGGCGACCGCCGCGTCGCGCTTCGAGATTCTCGGCACCCGGCTGGTGACGCGCTTCTCCAACGCGATCCGCAACAATGCCGGCTTCCTCAACCGGGTTACCGACAGCGATCCCCTGGCCACCGACAAGCTGTTCGTGCAGGAGGGGCGGCGGGTGTTCAAGGAGGTCTGCCCTATGGTGGCGGCGCTGATCAGCGACCACCTGGCGAGCCTGGGGCTGAGCGGCCAGGATCTTACGCGGATGTGGCTGCACCAGGCCAACCACCACATGAACGACCTGATCGCACGGCGCGTGCTGGGGCGCGACCCGGCGCCGGGTGAGGCGCCGATCATCCTCGACCGCTACGCCAATACCAGCTCGGCGGGCTCGATCATCGCCTTCCACCTGCACCGCGAGGATCTCGCTTCCGGTGCCACGGGGGTGGTCTGTTCCTTCGGTGCCGGGTACAGTGCCGGCTGCATCGTGGTGCGTCGCGTTTGACGCACCGGCTGGCGACAACCTTCAGGAGACCAACTCCATGGTCGTGAAGCACACCGGCTTTTTCACCCGGGCCCTGGTGGCCATGGCGGCCATGGCCATGCTGGCCGGCTGTGCCGGGCGCGTGGCGGTGGAAGACCGCCACCCCGATGACCCCTGGGAAGGCTTCAACCGCCGCGTCTTCGCCTTCAACGACGTGGTCGACCGTGCCGTGCTCAAGCCGGTGGCACGCGGCTATCGCACCATCACGCCGCAGCCGGTGCAGACCGGGGTGGGCAATTTCTTTTCCAACCTGGGCGAACCTCGCACCGCACTTAACAGTCTGTTGCAGGGCAAGCCGGGCAATGCCGGGATCGCTACCTCGCGCTTCGTGATCAACTCTACCGTGGGGATCGCCGGGCTGTGGGATTTTGCGACCCACATGGGGATAACCGGGCGCGACGAGGACTTCGGCCAGACGCTGGGGGTCTGGGGCGTGACGGAGGGCCCCTACCTGGTGCTGCCGTTCCTCGGCCCGAGCACGCTGCGCGACACCGTGGGCCAGCCCGTGGACACCATGACCTACCCGGTCTACTACGTTGAAGACGACGCGGTGCGCTACGGGCTGACCGCCCTGCGCATCGTGGACCTGCGTGCGGGCCTGATCGACCAGGAAGCGCTGATTCGCGGCGATCGCTACGTGTTCATCCGCGACGCCTACCTGCAGCGCCGTCGCTTCGAGGTCAGCGACGGCGAGCTGGGCGACGACCCGTTCGCCAGTGACGATTTCGACTTCGATTTCGACGATGCCGACTTTGACGACGCCGAGTTCGCCGACTGAGGCCTGAACCGATGGATGTAGCCAAGCCGCTGATAGGCGTACTCGATGAGCCGGGCGCATATCGTGACGCCCTGGCCGATACCATCGCACGCGATGGGCTGGCCGTGCTCGCCGCCGAGCGGCTGGAGGATCTGCCGCGAGACATCTCGCTGGTGGTGGCCCATGCCAGGACCGTGCCGAGCCTGGAGTGGGCCAAGCTGACCGAGCGGCTGCCCACGGTGGTGGTCAGCGATTCGCGCCTGGACGCCGACCTGCTCACCGCAGTGGACGTGGGACTGGTGGATTACGTGGTGGAGCCGATGCGTCACGGCCAGCTGCTGCGACGCATGATCCGCAAGGCGATCGAACTGCATCGACTCGAGGAGGGGCGGGCCCGCGATCGGGAAAGGCTGGCCCAGCTCAACCGCCATCTCGAGGAGCTCAACGAAAGCCTCGAGACGCACCTGGCGCTGCTGCGCCTGGACCAGCAGGCAGGGGGGCAGATCCAGCGCAAGCTGCTGCCGCCCCCGCACCAGGCCGCCAATGGCGTAGTCTGCCACTACTGGCTGAGGCCGTCGCTCTATCTCTCTGGCGACTTTCTCGACTTCCAGCGCTTTGACGAACGCTACACGCTGTTCTACTTTGCCGATGTGTCCGGCCACGGGGCTTCGTCGGCCTTCGTGACGGTACTGCTCAAGTACCTGTGCAACCGGTGGCTGGGCGAGTGGGATGGTCAACACCCCGAGGCGCTACCGGCACGCTGGCTGAAGGCGTTGAACCAGGAGCTGCTGGAGACCGGTATCGGCAAGCATGCGACCCTGTTCGTCGGCGTCATCGACCGCAACGAGCGCTGCCTGCACTACTCGATTGGCGCCCAGCTGCCCAAGCCGCTGCTGGTGGCCGACGACAAGGTGCTGGAACTGCCCGGTGAAGGCATGCCGGTGGGGCTGTTCCCCGACGTGGACTATCCACGTTTGACGTATGGGTTACCGCAGCACTTCCAGCTATGGTTGTGTTCGGATGGTATACTGGAGTGCCTGCCGGGCGACACGCTCGACATGCGGCTCAGGGAGCTCGAGCAGCGAGTTCTGACCTGCACCACGTTGGAACATTTTCGCGATGGTCTGGCCCTGGTTTCCCCTAGTGACGTCGATGACGACGGCGAGGGCGGCGGCGGCCAGGAGTTGCCTGATGATCTTACGATCATGATGTTGAGCGGATTTGGCAATGATCACGAATGAAGGCCGCATCAAGGCGGCGTTCGACTCCGGTGTCTTCGTTCTGAAGCTCTGCGGCGATGTTCGGCTTACCCTGTGTGCCACCCTGGATACCCAGGCGCAGCAGCTGGCCAGAACCCCGGGGCTGCAGTCCTTGATCATCGATCTGCGTGAGGCGAGCAACGTCGATTCGACGGCGTTGGGCTTTCTCGCCAAGGTGGCCATGGCGGTCAAGGACCGCATCACCTACAAGCCGACCATCGTGGTAGACAACCCCGACGTGAAGCGCATGCTGGAGGTGATGGGGTTCACCCAGTTCTTTGCCATGGTCGATGCCCCCATCACCGAAGGCTGCGCGATGTGCGACCTGCCCGAGGTGCCGGCCGACCTGGAGGCGACGCGCCAGCGCATCCTTGAGGCCCATCGCATCCTGATGCGCATGAGCGAGCACAACCGCGAGGAGTTCCAGCCCTTGGTGGAAATGCTGGAAGCTCAGGAAGCCGCCTCGCACACCCACCATTGACTCGCGGTACCGTCTTGCCTCCTGGCCGCAGCGCCCGGCACGGCCCCGCATTTTTCAATCGTTGACACCAAGGTCCTTGGGCGGTTAGCTGCATGGCCGGCGCCCCCTCGGGGCGCCGGCTGAGCGTCGTTCAGCCGCGCCCTTCGCGCAGCTCGCCGAGCAGCTTTTCCAGCTTGCGCTGGTCGTCGGTGAAGCGGCGGATGCCTTCGGCCAGCTTGGCGGTGGCCATGGCATCTTCGTTGTGCGCCCAGCGGAACTCGGCTTCGTCTAGCGGCTCCGGCGGCGACGTCTCGGCGCCGCTTGGCGAGAGTCGCCGCTCCAGCGGCTGGCATGTCTCTGCCAGCTCCTCGAGCAGAGTGGGGGAGATGGTTAGCCGGTCGCAGCCCGCCAGGGCGATGATCTCGCCCGTATTGCGGAAGCTGGCGCCCATCACGATGGTGCCGTAGCCGTGGCCCTTGTAGTGCTCGTAGATTTTCTTGACCGACTTGACGCCCGGATCGTTGTCGCCGCTGAAGTCGGCGTCGGGCCATTCGGCGCGATACCAGTCGAGGATACGACCCACGAACGGTGAGATCAGCGTGACGCCGGCATCGGCGCAGGCCTGGGCCTGGACGAAGCTGAACAGCAGCGTGAGGTTGGTGCGTATGCCTTCACGCTCCAGCTGGCGAGCGGCGCGTATGCCTTCCCAGGTGGCGGCCACCTTGATCAGGATGCGCTCGGGGCCGATGCCGTGGCGGTCGTAGCGCTCGATCAGCGAGCGGGCGCGGTTGAGGGTGGCGTCGGTGTCGAAGGAGAGGCGGGCGCTGACTTCGGTAGAGACGTAGCCGGGTACCAGGGAGCTGATCTCGCTGCCGATCTCGACCGCGACCGCATCCAGGGCGTCGTCGATATCGGTGGCCTGGCGGGCGATTTCGGCCAGGCGTTCGCGGCGGCCCTCGTGCTGGGCGGCCTGCAGGATCAGCGAGGGGTTGGTGGTGGCATCGGTGGGCTCGAAGCGGCGTATGGCGTCGATGTCACCCGTATCGGCTACCACCGTGCTCATCCCTTTGAGTTGTGTCAGCAGGTCCTCTGCCATGGTGTAGTGCTCCTGAGTGTGTGGGTCTGGCCACTTTAGCAAGCGGTTGAAATCGGTAACAGTCGCACGGCAGGGGCAAGCAACGAAGCCCTGCGCTATCATTAGCCGACTAGCGATATGCGCCGCTCTCTCACCGACACGGAGTCGCCTTGATTCTCACCGCTCGACGCGTGGCCATACTGGCTGCCGTGAACACGGCCCTGGCCCCCTTCGCCATCGATGCCTACCTCCCGGCCATGGCGGTGCTGGCTGACCACATCGGCACCAGCATTCACCATGCCGAACTCTCTATCAGCGTGTTCCTGGCCGGCTTCGCCATCGGCCAGCTGCTGTTCGGGCCGCTCTCCGACCGCTATGGCAGGCGGCCGATCCTGCTCGGCGGGCTGGTGGTGTTCCTGCTGGCCAGCTTGGCGATCACTTCCATCGGCTCGCTGGGTGAGCTGCTGGCCTGGCGTTTCGTGCAGGCCTTGGGCGGTGGGGCCTGCGTGGTCAATTCAGCGGCCATCGTGCGCGACTGCTTCAGCGGACGCGAGGCCGCCAGCGTGCTCTCGACCATGGCCATGGTGATGATGCTGGCGCCGCTGGTGGCGCCGGTGGTGGGCAGCGGGCTACTTTATCTCACCGACTGGTGGCTGATCTTCGTATTCCTGGCGGCGTACGCCGCCTTCCTGCTGTGGCTGATGGGCACGCAGCTGCCCGAGACGCGCCCTCCCGGCCAGCCGGCCGCCTCGTTTCGCCAGGTGCTTGGCCACTACGCCAGCCTGATGCGTCATCGTGAGGGCATGGGATATGTCTGTGCCGTGGCGGCGTCGTTTGGCGGCCTGTTTGCCTTCGTCACCGCCTCGCCCTTCGTCTACATGGAGCACTTTGGGCTGTCGCCGGCCAGCTATCCCTTCGCGCTAGGCTGCAATGTGGTGGTCATTGCCGCCTCTAACCGGATCAACATTGCCCTATTGAAGCATCGGGCGCCGCTGCAGAATCTCTTCCTTGGCCTGGGGCTACAGGGCATTGCGGTGCTGCTGTTGGTCGTGGCCGTGGCGCTGGGTCTGGCGTCCCTGCCCGTGGTGGTGGTGCTCGTCATGCTCTATTCCGGCATGCTCGGGCTGGTCACGCCTAACGCCATGTCGCTGTTGCTGGATCGCTTCGGCCATGTGAGCGCTACGGCTACCGCCTTCATGGGGGCGGCAAAATTCGGCGCGGCGGCGCTAGCCGGGGTGATGGTGGGGGTGTTCGAGATCGAGGGCCTATGGCCCATGGTGCTGACCATGCTGGCGGCCTCGCTGTTCGGTAACGTCATGCTGTCGCGGCTGGCCGGGCGCCCCGTGCATGCCTGACGCCTTCCTTCTGTGGCTCGACATGACGCCGATCACCTGGTTCGGCTGTGCCTTGGTGCTTGCCTTGGGCGCCTTCGTGCAGCGCGCCACCGGCTTCGGCCTGGCGGTGGTCGGTGCGCCTTTGCTGCTGATGCTCGAGCCGCGCCTGGTGCCGGTGATCCTGGTGCTGTTCGGTTTCACCGTGTCGCTGATGACGGTGCGTCACTACCGTCACGAGGTGCGGATCGGCGAGATCGGCATGGCGTTGATCGGGCGCCTGCCCGGCAATGCCCTGGGGCTGTGGCTGTTGCTCGCCGCCCCGATGGCGATGCTGGAAAAGTTCATCGCCTTCAGCGTGCTGTTCGCCGTGGCGGTGACGCTGTTTCGCCTGCGCCTGCCGGTCAACCGGGCAAGCCTGTTCGGCGCCGGCGTGGTCTCGGGCATTTTCGGCACCGTGGCCGCCATCGGCGGGCCGCCCATGGTGCTGCTGATGCACGGCCTGTCGCCGGACCGGCTGCGCGGCAACCTGTCGGCATTCTTCATCCTCACCGCCAGCCTGACGCTGGTGACCCTGGCGCTGGCCGGCCAGGTGCGCCTGTGGCACCTGGGGCTGGCGCTCACCTTCCTGCCGGCGGTGCTGGCCGGCAATGCCCTGGCTGATCGTATCGCCCACCGGCTCGACCGCCGCCGCCTGCAGGGCGCTTCACTCGCCTTGTGTACGCTGGCGGCACTGGGCCTTCTGCTGTAGTTCGTTACGCTTCGTTCGCGTGTCATCTTTCTGCAATCAAGCGTCTCCAGAATCACTCCTGCGAACGGCCCTCGGGCCAAGACGACACTGCCAGGCCGTGGGGTCTGTCGGATCAAAACGCAGAGAGGATCGTGAAGATGAGCTTCAAGAAGAGCACGCTGAGCATGGCGATCGCCGCTTCCCTCGCCGCCGGTCTGTCGACCGCCGCCCAGGCCCGCGATACCATCCAGATCGCCGGTTCCTCCACGGTGCTGCCGTTTGCCAGCATCGTTGCCGAGGAGTTCGGTGCTTCCTTCCCGCAGTTCAACACCCCGGTGGTGGGGTCCGGTGGCTCCGGCGGCGGCCTGCGTCAGTTCTGTCAGGGCGTCGGCGAGAACACCATCGACATCGCCAATTCCTCACGCGCCATTCGTTCCGGCGAGCTCGAGAACTGCGCTGCCAACGGCGTCAACGAGGTGCTCGAGGTCATGTTCGGCTATGACGGCATCGTCTTCGCCTCGCGCGCCGACCGCGGTGAGTTCGCCCTGACCCCGCAGCACGTCTTCGCCGCTGCCGCCGCTCAGATCCCCCAGGACGGCCAGCTGGTCGCCAACCCCTATACTCGCTGGTCCGAGATCGACGCCGATCTGCCCGACCAGGAGATCGTGCTGGTCATCCCGGCCTCCAACCACGGCACGCGTGAGGTCTTCGAGGAGAAGGTGCTGCACGCCGGCTGCGACAGTTACGCCGAGATCGAGGGCGATGCCTGTAACAACCTGCGCGGCGACGGTCGCATCATCGAGATCGCCGGCGACTACACCGAGACCCTGGCGCGACTGGATGCCCAGGCCGATGCGGTGGGCGTCTTCGGTCTGAGCTTCTATGACCAGAACCGTGACCGTCTGCAGGTGGCCACCGTCGACGGCGTGACGCCGAGCCTGGAGACCATCGGCTCCGGCGAGTATCCGGTATCGCGTCCGCTGTTCTTCTACGTCAAGGGTGAGCACCTCGACGTGATTCCCGGCCTGGCCGAGTACACCGAGTTCTTCCTCAGCGATGCCATCTCCGGCTTCGGCAGCCCGCTGGAGGATGCCGGTCTGATTCCGATGGACGACGACGAACGTGCCCAGGCGCTGGAGCAGTTCCAGGCGCGCACCGTGGTCTCCGCCGAGTAACACGGGAGCCGTAACGGGGAGCGGCAGCCGCCGCTCCCCGACTCGGACGCAAGAGCGCAAGCTGGAGAGACGATGAATCTTGTCTTGATCGCTACCGTGTTGATCGTGATGGCCATGGCCTATCAGGTCGGGCTGTCTCGCAGCAGGGCGGTGGCAAGCGGTGGGGTGCGCCTGCACTCTCGCCCCGGATATTACGGTGTGCTGGTCGCCCTCTGGTGTGGGCTGCCGGCACTGCTGCTTTTTGGCGTCTGGCTGCTGCTGCAGGACGCCATCGTCGAAGTGCTGGTCATCCAGCAACTGCCGGCCGAGCTGGCCGGGTTGAGTGAGCGCGAGACCCAGGTGCTGATGCGCCGCATCGGGGCGCTGGCCTCGGGGCAGGGCGTGAGCGGAGAGGTGCAGGCCTTCGAAGTGGCCGCCGCCCAGCAGATGGCCCGCCTCGAGAGCATGGGGCGGCTGGCCATGATCGCGGCCATGGCCGTACTGGCCGTCGTCGGCCTGGTCGCGGCGCAGCGGCGCATTGCGCCGCAGCTGCGTGCGCGCAACCATGTCGAGCGGTTGATCACGGCGCTGCTGGCGTTGAGTTCCGGCGTCGCCATTCTGACCACGGTGGGGATCGTGCTGTCGCTGGTGGGCGAGGCGCTCCATTTCTTCCGCTACATCAGCCCCGCGGAGTTCTTCTTCGGCACCGTCTGGAACCCGCGCTTCAGCACCTCCGGTACCGGTCAGCAGGGCGAGTTCGGGCTGTTACCGCTGCTGTGGGGCACGCTCATGGTCAGCGCCATCGCGCTGCTGGTGGCAATTCCGCTGGGGTTGATGACGGCCATCTACATGGCCGAGTATGCGCCGCCGTGGCTGCGCAACGTGGCCAAGCCGATCATCGAGGTGCTGGCAGGCATCCCGACCATCGTGTACGGCTTCTTCGCCCTGATCGTGATCGGCCCGTTCCTGTCCGGGCTGGGCGACATGCTGGGAATCGGCATACGTGCCACCAGCGCGCTGACGGCGGGGCTGGTGATGGGGATCATGATCATCCCCTTCGTCTCTTCGCTCTCCGACGACATCATCACCCAGGTGCCGAAATCGCTGCGCGACGGTGCCCTGGGGCTCGGTGCCACCAAGTCGGAGATGATCCGCCAGGTCGTGCTGCCCGCCGCGCTGCCGGGCATCGTCGGTGCCTTCCTGCTGGCCGCCAGTCGGGCCATCGGCGAGACCATGATCGTGGTACTGGCCGCCGGCAACAACCCGGTGCTGCATGCCAACCCCTTCGAGGCGATCTCCACCATCACCGTGACCATCGTCAACCAGTTAACCGGCGACATGGACTTCTCCAGCCCGCAGTCGCTGGTGGCGTTCGCGCTCGGTCTCACGCTGTTCGTCATCACCCTGGGGCTCAATGTGATCGCCCTGGTGGTGGTGCGCAAATACCGTCAGCAATATGAGTGACGCCCCGTGACCGCTACCAATTTCGACATTGCCGATACCCGACGCCGTCAGCGCCTCGCTACCATCCAGCGCTCGCTGAACGCCCGCCATGCCCGCGAGCGTCGCTTCAGGTTCATGGGCCTGGCCGCCGTCGTCACCGGCCTGGTGCTGGTGGCGATCCTGTTCACCAGTATCCTGGGTCGCGGGCTGCCGGCCTTCTGGCAGGCCACCCTCTATCTCGACGTCTACCTCAACCCCGAGATCATCCAGGTGGACGAGCGACCGGTGCGCCAGGCAGGGGAGAGCCCGGCCCAGTTTCGGGAGCGCGAACTCGCCTGGCTGAATCAACTTGGCCTGGTCAACTGGAATGCCCTGATCGACGAGGCGCTCAAGGCGCATCTGCCGGGGGAGATCGAGTCGCGCCAGGCCCGCGACCTGCGTGCCCTGGTGGCCAGCGGTGAGCGCTTCGCCCTGCGCGACCGTGTCATCGAGAATCCCGGGCTGATCGGGCAGACCATCACCGTCAAGATGCTGGCCAGTGCCAACGTGGACGTCTGGCTGAAGGGCAACATCGACCGCAGCCTTCCGGACCACCGCCAGCAGCTGAGCGCCCAGACCCGAGAATGGGCGGATCACCTCGAGGCTCAGGGCGTGATTCGCAACGCCTTCAGCACCTCACTGTTCCTCAATACCGATTCGCGCAGCTCGCCGGCCTCGGCGGGTCTGGCCGGTGCCTTCATGGGCTCGCTGTTCATGATGCTGATCGTCATCCTGCTGTCGGTGCCGCTGGGGGTGGCCAGCGCCATCTATCTGGAAGAGTTCGCCCCCCGGAACCGCCTGACCGATCTCATCGAGATCAACATCAACAACCTGGCGGCAGTGCCTTCGATCATCTTCGGCCTGCTGGGGGCGGCGATCTTCATCGGCTATCTGCGCCTGCCGCTTTCCGCGCCGCTGGTGGGCGGCCTGGTACTCACGCTGATGACGCTGCCCACCATCATCATCGCCACGCGTTCGGCGCTGCGCGCGATTCCGCCATCGATTCGCCAGGCGGCGCTGGGCATCGGTGCGTCGCGGGTGCAGACGGTCTTTCACCACGTGCTGCCGCTGGCACTGCCGGGAATTCTCACCGGCTCGATCCTGGGCGTGGCCCAGGCGCTGGGGGAGACGGCGCCGCTGCTGCTGATCGGCATGAACGCCTTCGTGGCCAACGTCCCCAGCTCGCCCATGGACCAGGCCACGGCGCTGCCGGTGCAGATTTACCTGTGGCAGGGCAACGAACTACGCAACTTCTTCGAGGCGCGCACCTCGGCGGCCATCATCGTGCTGCTGGGGCTGATGCTGAGCCTCAATGCGACGGCCATCTGGCTGCGCAAGAAATTCGAGACGAGGTGGTAACCATGACTGTATCCGTCACCGTGCCAACGGCCCTCAACAAGCGCACGGCGCAAGCGGCGAGCGTCAAGATGAGCGCCCGCGGCGTCAAGGTCTTCTACGGTGAGAACGAGGCGCTGCACGGCATCGATCTCGATATCATGGCGCATGAGGTGATCGCGTTCATCGGTCCGTCGGGCTGCGGCAAGTCGACCTTCCTGCGCTGCCTGAACCGTATGAACGACACCATTGCGGGGAGTCGCGTCGAGGGCCAGGTGACTCTCGACGGCAACGACATCTACGACCCCTCGCTCGACGTGGTGCTGCTGCGTGCCCAGGTCGGCATCGTGTTCCAGAAGCCCAATCCCTTCCCCAAGTCGATCTACGAGAACATCGCCTACGGCCCGCGCCTGCACGGTCTGGCCCGGCGCCGTGCCGAACTCGACGACATCGTCGAGAGCAGCCTGCGGCGTGCCGGGCTGTGGGACGAGGTGAAGGATCGCCTCAACGAGCCCGGTACCAGCCTCTCCGGCGGTCAGCAGCAGCGCCTGTGCATTGCGCGCACCATTGCGGTGAGCCCCGAGGTGATCCTGATGGACGAGCCCTGCTCGGCCCTCGATCCCATCGCCACGGGCAAGATCGAGCAGCTCATCGACGAGCTGAGCGAGAGCTACACCATCGTCATGGTGACCCACAACATGCAGCAGGCGGCGCGGGTGGCGCACAAGACGGCCTTCTTCCATCTGGGCGACCTGGTCGAAGTGGGCGATACCGACGACATCTTCACCAACCCGCGCGAACAGCGCACCCACGACTACATTACCGGTCGCTTCGGCTAGGCTGGGGTGCAGGCTCGAGGCGAACGCTGACGCCCGGGACGCCACTTCGCTAGAATGGGGGCTCCTATCGCGCCGTTGGAGACGTCTCGTGCCCGAGCTCGATCCCGTTCGCCTCTTCAAATGCCTTGCCGACGAGACCCGCCTGACGCTGACTCTGCTGATTCGTGAGGAAGGGGAGCTGTGCGTCTGCGAGATGACTCACGCCCTGCAGGAGTCGCAGCCCAAGGTCTCGCGGCACCTGGCGCAGCTGCGCGCCTGCGGGCTGCTCAGCGACCGCCGCGAGGGGCAGTGGGTCTACTACCGCATCTCCGAGGCGCTGCCGGGCTGGGTGACCGAGGTGCTGGCGGCGGCGAAGGCAGGGGAGAGGCGGCGCCTGGTCGAGCTGCAGCGCCGCCTGCAGGGCATGGGGAATCGGCCCGAGCGGAGAGCCGCTCTCTGCTGATTCGGCTTCATGCCTGCCGTGCCGGCGCGGGTTCTGCCGAGCCGCTCACGCCACGCAGCGCCCACAGGCCGAGGATCGGTCCCGGCAGCAGCCACCACAGCACCCAGAGTTCCTGCAGCGACCACAGCGTGGTGGTCAGCGAGATGGCGGGAATGGTCAGCGCGAAGCCGATGGCGTTCATCACCGCCAGGGTGGAGCCGACCCGCTCGCGGGGAGCCGTCGCGGCGGCCAGGGCGGAGAACTGCGGCGAGTCGGCGATCACCGTGAGTCCCCACAGGAACAGCAGTGCCAACAGCAGGCCCGGCGGAGCCCAGGCCAGCAGCGGGTAGATCAGGCAGAGCGCACCGGAGGCCGTCAGTGCCCAGCGCGCCACCCACAGGCTGCCCAGCCGCCGGCTCAGCGCACCGCCCCCCACGCACCCCGCCAGCCCCAGCGCAATGATGCCGAAGGAGAGCCACGCCACCAGATCGGTGGAGGCCATGAGCCGTTCGACTTCGCGCATGACCAGGAAGGGCGTCAGCATCCAGAAGGCGTAGAGTTCCCAGCAGTGACCGAAGTAACCGCCGGCCACGGCGCGAAAGCGCTTCACCCCCAGCGCAGCGAGCCCCTCGGAAAGCCGCGCCTTGCCCGCGGAAGGCGGCAGGTGCGGGCCGTCGCCGAGCCGCAGCACCAGGGCGCCGCCCAGCAGGGCCAGCAGCGAGGCGCCCAGCAGCGGCCACTCCCAGGGCATGCCCAGCGTACTGCCACGCAGCAAGTGGGGCAGGGCGGTGCCCAGGGTGAGCATGCCCACCAGCCAGGCGAGCGCGGCGCCGGTGTGCCTGGGCGTCCAGCCGATCACCAGCTTCATGCCCAGTGGGTAGATGCCGGCCAGGCACAGTCCGGTGACGAAGCGCAGCAGCACCGCCAGCGGAAACTGGGTAGCCGCCAGCACGAAGGCGCCATTGACCAGCGCGCCGGCCAGACAGGAGGCGGCGAAGATGCGGCTGGCGCGAAAGCGGTCGGCAAGCCCGGTGGTGGCGATGAACAGGGTGCCGCAGATGAAGCCCGCCTGTACGGCGAGCGTCAGCCGGCCCAGGTCGACCTCGGAGAAGCCGAGATCCCGCGACAGCGAGAGGCCCACGCCGTTGACGGAGAACCACAGCGAGGTGCCACACAGCTGGGCGAGGACGATGACGGTAAGCGCATGGCGCTGCAATGAGGTGGCGTTCATGCTTGCATCATCATTGCGCCCCTTCGGCGAGGCAAGCCGCCATTCGTCGGTCTCAGGCCGGGGAGAAGCGATGGCGGGTGCGGTTGGCGATGCGCACCAGGGCCAGCATCAGCGGTACCTCCACCAGCACGCCGACCACGGTGGCCAGCGCCGCGCCGGACTGCAGGCCGAACAGCGCGATGGCCACCGCCACCGCCAGCTCGAAGAAGTTGCTGGCGCCGATCATTGCCCCGGGGGCGGCCACGTTGTGCGGTACCTTCCAGGCCTTGGCCCAGCCATAGGCGATATAGAAGATCAGGAAGGTCTGCACGATCAGCGGAATGGCGATCAGCACGATGTGCAGCGGGTTGGCGAGAATCACGTCGCCCTGGAAGGCGAACAGCAGCACCAGGGTGACGATCAGGCCGATGGGGGTGATCGGTCCGATCCGCTTCATGAAGACATCGTCGTACCACGCGCTGCCGCGCCGGGCGACCAGGGTGCGGCGCGTCAGGTAGCCGGCCGTAAGCGGGATGACGATGTAGAGAAACACCGACAGCGCCACGGTATCCCATGGCACCTGGATGTTGGAAACGCCAAGCAGCAGCACCACGATGGGAGCGAAGGCGAACAGCATGATCAGGTCGTTGAGCGAGACCTGCACCAGGGTGTAGGCGGCGTCGCCGCGGGTCAGGGTACTCCAGACGAAGACCATGGCGGTGCAGGGCGCGGCGCCGAGCAGGATCGCCCCGGCCAGGTATTGCTGGGCCAGCGGCTCGGGGATCCACGGCCGGAACAGCACCATCAGGAAGAACCAGGCGATGGCGAACATGGTGAAGGGCTTGATCAGCCAGTTCACCGTGGTGGTGATGACGAGTCCCTTGGGCTGGCGGCGAACGCCGAGTACCGCGGCAAAATCGATCTGCGCCATCATCGGGAAGATCATGGCCCAGATCAGAATGGCCACCGGAATCGATACCTGGGCGACCTCGAATCGGGCCAACGTCTCGGGTATGGCTGGGGCGAACTGGCCAAGCAGTACGCCCGCGACGATGGCCAATGCCACCCACACGGAGAGAAAGCGTTCGAAGCGTCCCATGCCTGCGGCAGGGGAAGGCGCCTGGGGGAGGGTGTCCTCGGACATGTGTCGCTCCTGCGCGAGATGGGCTTGGCGAAAGATATATGGTTTTCCATATGTGAGCAACGCCAGCCGGCGTGTCGAACCCGGCGCCTGCGCTGTTATGATTCGGCCAGTACCGATGATGGGGAAGCGATTTGGGCTCAACCGAACCTCTGCGGCTTGCTGGCGTCGGCATCGGCGCGCTGAGCGATATCGATCTCGGGATAGCACCCGGCGAGATCGGCTGCATCTCCGGCGCCAGCGGCTCGGGCAAGAGCCGGCTGCTGCGCGCCGTGGCCGATCTCGAGCCTCACGCCGGCGAGGTGTGGCTGGGCGAGCAGGCCCAGTCGCAAACGCCGGGGCATGCCTGGCGCCGCCAGGTGATGCTGGTGCCGGCCGAGAGCCACTGGTGGGAGGAGAGGGTGGGGGAGCACTTCGCCCAGCGCCCCGCAGAAAGCGAGCTCGAGGCGCTGGGCTTCACGCCCGATACCCTGGAATGGCAGGTGAGCCGACTCTCCACCGGCGAGAAGCAGCGCCTCGGGCTGCTGCGGGCGGTGAGCCTCGAGCCGCGGGCGCTGCTGCTCGACGAGCCGACCGCCAACCTGGATGACGCTACCAGCGAGCGGGTGGAAGCCTGGCTGGTCGCGCATATCCGCTCCCGCGGCTGGCCCACCCTGTGGGTGGCCCACGACCGCGCGCAGATCGCCCGGGTGGCCAGTCATCACTGGCGGATTGCCGGTGCGCGGCTCGAGGAGTTGGAGCCCGCATGAACCTGATCGAACTCTCCTGGTGGCAGCTGGCGCTGGCAGCACTGATGGTGGTGGTGCTTGCCGGCTGCACCGCCGCCATGCGCCTGGGCATGAGCCGCAGCCTGCTGGTTGCGGCGCTGCGCACCGTGATTCAGCTGGCGCTGGTGGGCCTGGTGCTGGAGGCACTGTTCGCCGCCGAACGGCTGGTATGGGTGGTGCTGATGGCGCTGGCGATGCTGCTGATTGCCGGACGCGAGGTGATGGCGCGCCAGAAGCGCCGGCTGCTGGGCGGCTGGGCCTTCGGCATCGGCACGCTGTCGATGTTTCTCTCCTCGTTCACCGTCGCCGTGCTGACGCTGACCGTGATCATCGGCCCAGAGCCCTGGTACCGGCCGCAGTACGCCATCCCGCTGCTGGGCATGCTGCTGGGCAACACCATGACCGGCGTCGCCCTGGCGCTGGATCGGCTGACCGATACCGCCTGGCGGCAGCGCGGCGTGATCGAGAACCGGCTGATGCTCGGTCAGCCCTGGCAGGAGGCGATCGGCGACATTCGTCGCGAGGCGATGCGCAGTGGCTTGATGCCGATGATCAATGCCATGGCCGCGGCGGGCGTGGTCAGCCTACCGGGCATGATGACCGGGCAAATACTGGCCGGCACCGCGCCGGGCCTGGCGGTGAAGTACCAGATCCTGATCATGTTCGCGATCACCCTGGGCACCGGCTTCGGCACCCTGGCGGCGGTTTCGGCGGGCAGCCGGCGGCTGTTCGACTCCCGCGAGCGGCTGCGCCTCGACCGGCTCTCGATGCCTCGCGCCTAACCCAATGGCGGCCCAACACCTGCACATGAAAACGCCCGCCTCCTGTCGAGGAAGCGGGTCGTCGGTGCGGCGCTCGATCAACCGATCAGGTGCTAATCCACGAGTTCGATGGCCACCGCGGTGGCTTCGCCGCCGCCGATGCACAGGCTGGCGATGCCGCGCTTGCCACCCTTGGTGCGCAGGGCGTGGATCAGGGTTGCGATGATGCGCGACCCGGTGGAGCCGATGGGGTGGCCCTGGGCGCAGGCGCCGCCGAAGACGTTGACCTTGTCGTGCGGAATGTCGAGCCCGTCCATGGCCAGCAGCGTGACCACGGCGAAGGCCTCGTTGATCTCGAACAGGTCGACGTCGGCCACGCCCCAGCCCAGCTTCTTCATCAGCTTGTCGATGGCGCCCACCGGGGCGATGGTGAACTCGCTGGGGTGCTGGGAGTGGGTGCTGTGGCCGAGCATGCGGGCCAGCGGCTTGCTGCCGAGCCGGTCGGCCGCGGCCTGACTGGCCAGGATCAGCGCCGAGGCACCGTCGGAGATGGAGCTGGAGTTGGCCGCGGTGATGGTGCCGTCCTTGGCGAAGGCGGGGCGCAGCTGGCGGATCTTGTCGAGCTTGGCCTGGAACGGCTGCTCGTCGTGCTCGACCACGCTTTCACCCTGACGGCCGGTGACGGTGACCGGGGCCATCTCGGCCGTGAGATGACCGGCATTGGTGGCCGCCATGGCCCGCTCCAGCGAGGCGATGGCGAAGTCGTCCAGGCGCTCGCGGGAGTAGTCGCGCTGGCTGGCGATCTCCTGAGCGAACACGCCCATCAGCTTGCCGGTTTCGGCGTCTTCCAGGCCGTCGAGGAACATGTGATCCTTCAGCTCGCCGTGGCCCAGACGGTAGCCGGTGCGCGCCTTGGTCAGCACGTGCGGCGCATTGGACATCGACTCCATGCCGCCGGCCAGGATCACCTCGCCGCTGCCGGCGCGGATCAGGTCGTGGGCCAGCATGGCGGCCTTCATGCCCGAGCCGCACAGCTTGTTGATGGTGGTGGCGCCGATGCCGTCGGGAATGCCGGCCTGACGCATGGCCTGGCGAGCCGGCCCCTGCTTGACGCCGCCCGGCAGCACGCAGCCCATGATGCCCTCGTCGATGCTGCCGGCCTCGATGCCGGCGCGCTCGATGGCGGCGCGAATAGCCACGGCGGCAAGCTCGGGGGCGGTGATGCTGGAGAGGCTGCCCAGCATGCCGCCCATGGGGGTGCGGGCCGCGGACAGAAAGACGATGTCGGTGGGGCTGCTCATGGTGGCGATCTCCTGATGGTTCATCCGTTATGATTGTCGTCGAGCCGAACACAGCCTGACCAGTTCGATCATTTCCTGGCGCGTTCTGGCGGTATGTCGCGTTGACCTGTCGGCAGGGCTATGCTTTTCTCAAGATCAACCAAGCAAGCGCTAGTGTAAACCCGATGAATGCCATTAACGAGTCCCCCCGCCGCAAGGAACTGACCCGCCTGGCCGCTCAATTGTTCGTCCAGGAGGGCTTCGATCGGACCACCGTGCGCATGCTGGCCCAGGAGATGGGCATCAAGTCCGGCAGCCTGTTCCACCATTTTCGCGACAAGCAGGAGATTCTCGCCGCCGTCATCGAGGAGGGCACTCAGAACGCGCTAACGCTGGCCCGCCAGGCCCTGGAGGAGTGCGATGATTCCGCCGAGGCACGCCTGCACGCCATGGCCCGGGCGCATCTCCAGACCCTGCTGACCGATCGCAACGCCCATGTGGTGGCCCTGTACGAATGGCGGCGCCTGGACCCGGAGGCGCGCGACCATCTCATCCACCTGCGCGACGCTTACGAGGAGCTGTGGGAGCGGGTAATCGACGAAGCCCTGAATGATGGCCTGATCCACGGCGACCGCTTCCTGGTCTCGCGCTTCGTCATGGGGGCGCTCAACTGGACCGTGCGCTGGTACGACCCCGACGGGCCGCGCAAGCCCGAAGACCTGGCCCATGAGCTGATCGCCATGATCACGCCCTCCGCTGTGCCCGCGCGGGCGGAATCGACCAAGGTCTAGCCGTTTACCGCTCGCCAGGGGTTGCCCCGCTGTGGCTTTGCTTCTAGCTTGTACCTAGCGCTTGCTAGGTTGACGCTTACGTCAACTGTACTATGCAAACTGTACGGTAAAAGATTCGACGGTACCGAATAGACTTTGCAGAGTGACGCGGCTGCCAGCCATGGACGTGGCAGCCGTCCCAAGCTCCTACAACAAGCACAACAGGCCAAGAGGGCAGTCAATGAGCACGCAATCCCTTCCTGCGTATTCCGCCTACTACGAGCGTTTCTCGATCGATGAAGTCATCGCCCGTCTCGACGACCACGGCGACGGCAAGTTCAATGCCTACGAATCCTGCTGCGGTCGCCACCTGCGTGCCGGCCGTGGCGATGTGCTGGCGCTGGTCCACGAGGATACCCAGGGTCGCGTCAACCGCCTCACCTACGCCGAACTGGAAGCCCGGAGCGCGCGGCTGGCCGGCTGGTTCGCAGAGCGCGGTCTGGGGGTTGGCGACCGCATCGCCTGTATGCTGCCGCGCTCGCCGGAGCTGCTGGTAGCGGTGCTCGCCACCTGGCGCATCGGTGCGGTCTACCAACCGCTGTTCACCGCCTTCGGCCCCGATGCCGTGGACTATCGTCTTGGTCGCGCCGACACCAGACTGGTGATCACCGATCACGCCAACCGCTTCAAGTTCGACGGCCTCACCCAGTGCCCCGCGGTACTGGCCGTGGGTGGCCCGAGCGAGGGGCACGCCGACGACCTCGACTGGCGTGATGCCCTTGCGCACTCGCCGTTCCAGGCCACCCCGCCGCGGCTTGCGCCAGATGCGCCGTTCCTGCAGATGTTCACCTCGGGTACCGTGGGCAAGCCCAAGGGGGTGGCGGTGCCGCTCTCCGGCATGCCGGCCTTCGCGCTCTACATGGAACTCGCCATCGACCTGCGCGAGAGCGACCGCTTCTGGAACATGGCCGACCCGGGCTGGGCCTACGGCCTTTATTACGCCATCGCCGGGCCGCTGCTGTTGGGCGTGACCACGCACTTCTGCGAAGCGGGCTTCAGCGCCGACGGTGCGCTGGCGTTCATGCAGCGTCACCGTATCACCAACTTTGCCGCCGCCCCCACCGCTTACCGGCTGATGAAGGCCTCGGGCCTGTTCGACAATGCCCGCCAGGCGCTGGAGCTGCGCGTGGCCAGCTCCGCCGGCGAGCCGCTCAATACCGAGGTGGTCACCTGGGTCGAGCGTGCGCTGGGCTGCCCGGTGATGGATCACTACGGCCAGACCGAGACCGGCATGACCTGCTGCAACCATCATGCGCTGGAGCACCCCAAGCACGTCGGTGCCATGGGCGTGCCCATGCCCGGCTACCGGCTGGCGATTCTCGATGCCGAATACAACGAGCTGCCCCCGGGCGAGCCGGGCGTGCTGGCGGTGGATATCGAGCGTTCGCCGGCGCACTTCTTTCAGGGCTACACCTGGCAGGAGAAGCACCCCTTCGCCAACGGCTACTACCTCACCGGCGACGTGGTGGTGCGCAACGAGGACGGCACCTTCCAGTTCGCCGGCCGCGATGACGACATCATCACCACCGCCGGCTACCGCGTCGGTCCCACCGACGTGGAGAACACCGTGCTGACCCATCCGGCGGTGGCGGAATCAGCCGCGGTAGGTCAGCCCGACGAGATCCGCGGCGAGATCATCAAGTCCTATGTCGTGCTGCGCGAAGGCTTCGAGGCGAGCGATGCGCTGGCCGAGGAGATCCGCCAGCGGGTGCGCGAGCGGCTCTCCACCCACGCCTTCCCGCGGGTGATCGAATTCGTCGATGCCCTGCCCAAGACGCCCAGTGGCAAGATCCAGCGCTTCAAGCTGCGTGCCGATGCTGCCGACAAGGCGGACACGGCCGAACCCGCAGCGAAATGAACCGGGAGACCCCCTGAATGCAAGTGAAGGACCGTACCTTTCTGATTACCGGCGCCGCTTCCGGGCTTGGGGCGGCAACCGCCGAACGACTCGTCGCCGCGGGCGGCCGGGTGGTGCTGTGTGACTTGAGCGACGCCGTCGAGCGTCATGCCGAGGCGCTGGGGGAGGTGGCTCGCGCGGTGCGCGGCGACGTTACCTCGGCCGACGATATGCAGGCCGCGGTGGAGGCAGCCGTGACCCTGGGCGGCGACGCCGGCCTGGCCGGCGTGGTGCACTGTGCCGGCGTGGTCAGCGTGGCCAAGCTGGTCGACCGCCAAGGCCAGCCCGCCGATCTCGATGCCTACGCACGAACCGTGCAGATCAACCTGGTCGGCACTTTCAACGTGATGCGCCTGGCGGCGGCTGCGATGGCGAAGAATTCGCCAGGCGAGGATGGCGAGCGCGGCGTGATCGTCAACACCGCCTCCGTTGCCGCCTTCGACGGCCAGGTGGGACAGTGCGCATACAGTGCCTCCAAGGCCGGGGTGGTGGGCATGAGCCTGCCCGCGGCGCGCGAGCTGTCGCGCCACGGCATTCGTGTGATGGCGATCGCCCCAGGGGTGTTCCAGACGCCGATGATGAGCGAGATCCCCGACGAGGCCGCCCAGGCGCTGGCCGCCTCGGTGCCGTTTCCCAAGCGGCTGGGACATCCCGACGAGTTCGCCCGCCTGGCCGAGCAGATCATCACCAACCCCATGCTCAATGGCGAGGTGATTCGCCTCGACGGCAGCATTCGCATGCAGTGAAGGCAGTGCAGGAAGAACGCCCGCGGCCAATGGCTGCGGGCGTTCTCTTATTTCTCCCCAATAAAATTGCGACTAAAGTCCTAGCCTGAATCGCGCCCAATTTCAAACAAGCGCTTGACTAGCGTCGATGCGGCGGCTAGTTTCAAACACATGTTTGAAAGCGGCTGCCGCCGCCCCCCACGCGCCTACGTTCGGCGACTTATTTGTGGTTCGGCGACCAATTTTGTGGAGAGTTGAGATGCCCGATTATCAGGCCCCCCTGCGCGACCTTCGCTTCGTGATGGATGAAATGCTGGACTATCCCGCTCACTATGCCAGCCTGCCGGGCGGGGAAGAGGCGTCGCCCGACGTGGTGGCGGCGATTCTCGAAGAAGGCGCTCGCTTTGCGCGCGACGTGCTGCTGCCGCTGAACCAGAGCGGCGACCAGGAGGGCTGCCTGCTGGAGGGGGGCGAGGTTCGCACTCCCAAGGGCTTCAAGCAGGCCTACCAGCAGTATGTCGAGGGCGGCTGGCCGAGCCTGGCTGCCGACCCTGCCCATGGCGGCCAGGGCCTGCCGCACTCGCTGGCCATGGTGCTCAACGAGATGGTCTGCTCCACCAACCTGGCCTGGGGCATGTACCCCGGCCTGTCGCACGGTGCCGCCGACGCGCTGCGCCATCATGGCACCGAGGAGCAGCAGGCCACCTACCTCACCAAGCTGGTGGAAGGCGTGTGGACCGGCACCATGTGCCTCACCGAGCCGCACTGTGGCACCGATCTGGGCCTGATCAAGACCCGTGCGGTGCCCACCGCCGACGGTGCTTACGAGATCACCGGCACCAAGATCTTCATCTCTGCCGGCGAGCATGACCTGGCCGAGAACATCGTGCACCTGGTGCTGGCCAAGCTGCCCGATGCGCCGGAAGGCTCCAAGGGCATCTCGCTGTTTGTGGTGCCGAAGTTCATGCCCGATGCCGATGGCAACCCCGGCGAGCGCAACGGCGTGGCCTGTGGTTCGCTGGAGCACAAGATGGGCATCCACGGCAACGCCACCTGTGTGATGAACTTCGACGCTGCCCGGGGCTTCCTCGTCGGCCCGCCCAACAAGGGCCTGGCCTGCATGTTCACCATGATGAACGCCGCCCGCCTGGGTGTGGGCATCCAGGGGCTGGGCCTGACCGAGGCGAGCTTCCAGAACGCTCTGGCGTATGCCCGCGATCGCCTGCAGATGCGTGCGCTTTCCGGCCCCAAGGCGCCGGAGAAGGCCGCCGACCCGATCATCGTGCATCCGGACGTGCGCCGCATGCTGCTGACCCAGAAGGCCTTCGCCGAGGGCGGCCGGATGCTGGTGCTCTACACCGCCCAGCTGCTCGACGTGGTCGAGCACGGCCAGGATGCCGTTGAGCGCGAGCGCGCCGAGACCCTGCTGGGGCTGCTGACGCCGATCGTCAAGGCGTTCCTCACCGAGGTGGGCTTCGAGGCCACCAACGAGGGCGTGCAGGTCTTCGGCGGCCACGGCTTCATCCAGGAGTGGGGCATGGAGCAGCTGGTGCGCGACGCCCGCATCACGCGCCTCTATGAGGGCACCACCGGTATCCAGGCGCTCGACCTGCTCGGCCGCAAGGTGTTGATGAGCCAGGGTGAAAGCCTCAAGGTCTTCACCAAGGAGATCCACAAGTTCTGCCAGGCCGAGGAAGGCAACAGCGAGCTGGCCGAATTCATCGCACCGCTGGCCAAGCTCAATGCCGAGTGGGGCGAGCTGACCATGGGCATCGGCATGAAGGCCATGAACGATCGCGAGGAAGTGGGCGCGGCCAGCGTCGACTACCTGATGTACTCCGGCTACGTGGCGCTGGGCTACCTTTTCGCCCGGGCGGCCAAGCAGGCCAAGGCCACACTGGCCGCCGGTACCCAGGAAACCGCCTTCTACGAGGCCAAGGTGCACACAGCCCGATTCTACTTCCAGCGCCTGCTGCCGCGTACTCGCGCCCATGCGCAGATGATCCAGGCCGGTGCCGGCTCCCTGATGGCGCTTGGCGCCGAAGACTTCGGGCTTGGCTTCGAGATCTGATTCACCAGGCATCTCTCTCGGTCAGAATGACTGATCGGTGGTTTGCGGCGGGCCTTGCCCGCCGCTTTTTTTATTTTTCAGAGTGAGCGCTCGAGCGGCGGCGGCCCCGTGTGCTGGCGGGGCGTGCCGTGCGTTGCTTCGTCGTGGCATCTGCGTTCAGTCGGCGCACAGGGTCGCTTGCAGGATCGCCGGGGCCACCTCCAGTCCGGAGGGCAGGGCGGCGTGCGGGTCGCGCAGCCAGGCCGCTAGATCCCGTTCGGTACGCTGGCGCTGGCTGTAGCGCGTGAGCATGTGGTAACCGCCGGGGTAGAAGGCGAGGCGGATCGCATCATTATCGGGCAGGCGTTCGATCAAGGCGCAGTAGGCCTGGGTGGGGATCACTTGGTCCTCGTCGCCGTAAAGGATCAGCGCCGGGCCGGGCAGGTCGTCGACTGCGTCCAGCGCCAGCCCCATGGTGTGCGTCAGGCCGTGCAGCGTGTCGATGCGGGCGCTGCGCAGAATCAGCGGGTCGCTGGCGAGCTGGCGCTTGATCTCGTCGTCGTCGGTAGGCTCGATGCCCAGCCGGCGGGTGGCGCGCACCGAGAAGGTGGCCTGTGGCATCAGCCGCACACCGAGCCACAGTCCCAGCCGCTGGTACCACGGCATGGTGTACGAGCCCCACACGGCGGGGGCGATCAGCACGCTGCCGTTCACCGGCGGGGGTGGCTCGGCGCTCATGGCCAGCAGCGTCACCGCCGCGCCCATGCTCTTGCCGACCAGATAGATCGGCGTGTCGGGGTGGCTCTCGTGCAGGAGGTTGGCCAACAGCAGCACGTCGTCACGCATCCGCTCGTGCCCGGCCCACAGTCGGCGCTGGTCGGTGGTGCCGAAGCCACGCTGGTCGTGGGCATAGACCTCGATGCCCAGCGGGTTCAGGGCCTGGGCCATGATGTCGAAGCTGCCGGCGTGGTCGTTGAAGCCGTGCACGGCCAGCACCACGGCCTCGGGTTGCCCGATGGCGGGCCAGTGACGCAGCGGCAGGCGGTAGCCATCGTCGGCGATCACCTGATGAGGCAGCAGCCGAGGCTCGCCCTGGGTGGGCCCCGGTGTCTGTTCCACCGGGCCGGCGCAGCCGCCGTTCGGCAGCAGCAGGGCGGCGAAGGCAAGCCGGCCCAGCGAGCGGCGAAGGCGCTGCGAGTACGAACGGCGAAGCGTCATGGCAACGCAGGATAGCCGAGTGCCGCTCGGATGCGCTCTGCGTGCTCGGTGACCCAGCGACTGTCGATCGGGCCCCAGTCGTCGATGCGGTAGCCACCGCTGTTGTGCCGCTCTCCTGGGGTGGCGGCGAAGCTGCAGTGGATGTCGAGCTCTGCCAGGGCCTTGAGTGTGTCCTGCGCGGTACGCCGCGGCATGCCGGTGGCCGCCATCAGCCCCGGCACGCTGTCGATGCCGAGCGTGACCAGGTGGGCGACGTAGAGCCGGCGATAGAAACTGGACTGGGTCTTGCTGAGCGACATATGCGTTCCCCGAGCTAGCTGGGCGAGGCGTTTGATGCGCTAGGTGAGGCCACAGCATAGCGTCAGCCGGGCGCGGCTTGCCAGCGCGTGGTATGGCGAAAGCGTCTCACTCTTCTACAGTGAGCTATAGCGGCAGCGGGCGGTTCGCTGCCGGCTTCGAAGGTATGTACACCCCCGCCGAGGTGGCGGGGCAAGGCGAAAGGAGATCGCGATGACGGTTCAACGAGTCAGCGAAGAGGAGCTGATGGCGCAGGTACAGCGCTGCATGTTCGGCGAGCGGATGGTGGTCGAGCATGAAGGCAAGTGCTTCTCGGCGCGCGTGCAGCATGTCGGCATGACGGGCGTGAAGGTCATACCCGAGACGCGTCTCGCCGAGCATGAAGGGGAGCCGGGCGACATGAACGGTGTCACCATTGCCTACCATGAGATTCGCGAGGTCGAGCTCGACGGCATCACCTACCAACGGCAGTAACCGCCTGCGGCGAGCCGCGGCTCAGTCCGGGCGCTCGGCGTGGGAAGCCAGCCGCTCCAGGGCGCGCCTGAGCCGCGGGTTCTCGGTGTCGGCGGCGCAGGCGGCGATCTCGTCGGCGGCCCGTGCCGGCAGGTGGCGTGTCTGCCTGAGCGGTGTCTTGAGCGGCCTGACCGGGCGTACCTTGAGGTGAAAGCCGCGCACCGGGGCGAACTCGGGCAGGCGGTGCAGCAGTTCCAGTAACCGCGCCTGCTCGTAGCGCAGCCAGGTCGACCATACGGCGCGGTCGGTGATCAGGGTCAGCCTGCCGTCGCGGAAGCCTCCTACGAACACATGCTCCCTGACCTCCTCGGGCAGATGCTCGCGCAGATGTTGCTGGGCGTGGGCGATCAGCCGAGCCGTGCGCATCAGCGGCGCCAGTTCACCCTTTCCGTCGAGCAGGCGAGACATGGACTGTGCGCGTGAACGCTTAACCTTTATACTCATGGGCTTATTTTCTCGACTCGGCGGCCCCTTGGCCGGGTGGCAGCGGCCGGTTAAGGGCCGACGCTTGGCAGCGGCACTCCTTCAGATCGTCGCCACCGTCGACCGTGTAACGTCGACTTTGACAGCTGACCGTGAACATTTGACCGTGAACAAGAGCCTACCACGCTCGGGAGCACTCCTACAGCATGACCTCGGACCCGCACGCCCGCCTCGCTGACGCCTCGTCCAGGGGAGGCGCGATGCGCTGTCGGGCGCGTTCGCGCTGGTGGCTGGCGGGGTTGCTGGTCAGCTGCCTGCTTCCTGCAGGCCTGACCCAGGCGGAAACCCTGCGCCTGGCCGAGCGCGTCGTGCAGACCTGCATTCTGGCGCCCACCCTGATGCGCGCCCGCTGCCGCTACGTGGCCCGGCGTCGCGCGCTGTTGCCTTGTCTTGCCCGCCGTCGGCGGGCCTTGCCGCGCCTCGCCTCGGTGTGGCGCAGCGCGCCCGTTCTCCGGCGACGCTGGACGGCGGGACACGACGTGCTGACCCGTCGTGGCCCACCCACGTACCCGCACTGCAGCTAATGGATAACCGCCAGTGGGCGGCCCGGCGGGATTCACCTGCCGGAGCCCGGCCGCTACAAGCGAATTGCAGCTTTTGGGTCCTTTCATGATCAATACATTGTTACGCAAGGTGGTCGGCTCCAAGAACGACCGTGAAGTCAAGCGCATGCAGCGCCAGGTCAATCAGGTCAGCGTGCTGGAGCCCCAGGTCGAAGCGCTCGACGATGCCGCGCTCAAGCAGCGCACCGTCGAGCTGCGCGAGCGGCTCGAGCGTGGCGAGAGCCTCGACGCCCTGCTGCCGGAAGCCTTCGCCACGGTGCGCGAGGCGGGCAAGCGGGTGATGGGAATGCGCCACTTCGATGTGCAGATGATCGGCGGCATGACGCTTCATCGCGGTCGCATCGCCGAGATGAAGACCGGCGAGGGCAAGACCCTGGTCGCCACCCTGGCGGTCTACCTCAACGCTCTGCCCGGCAAGGGTGTGCACGTGGTTACGGTGAACGACTACCTGGCACGCCGCGACGCAGAGTGGATGCGCCCGCTGTATGAATTCCTCGGGCTTTCGGTAGGCATCATCTACGCCGGACAGTCGGCCGAGGAGAAGCGCGCCGCCTACGCCTGCGATATCACCTACGGCACCAACAACGAGTACGGCTTCGACTACCTGCGCGACAACATGGCGTTCTCACTGGAGGACAAGGTCCAGCGCGGCCTGCACTTCGCGATCATCGACGAGGTAGACTCCATCCTCATCGACGAGGCGCGCACGCCGCTGATCATCTCCGGCGCGGTGGATGAGAACACCGAACTCTACAAGGTGATCGACCGCCTGGCGGCACACCTGGAGCGGGGTGAAGTCTCCGAGGATGCCGATGCGCCGGTGGATGGCGACTTCCTGCTCGACGAGAAGCAGAAGCAGGTGGAGATCACCGAGGCAGGCCACAACAAGGTCGAGGAGCTGATGCGGGCCGAGGGGCTCTTGGGTGAGCACGACTCCCTCTATGCCGCCCAGAACCTCAACCTGCTGCATCATATGCACTCCGCGCTGCGTGCCCGCCATCTCTATCATCGCGACGTCGACTACATCGTGGCCGATAACCAGGTGGTGATCGTCGACGAGCACACCGGCCGTACCATGCCGGGCCGGCGCTGGTCGGAAGGCCTGCACCAGGCGGTGGAGGCCAAGGAGGGCGTGCCGGTACAGCGCGAGAGCCAGACCCTGGCTTCCACCACCTTCCAGAACTACTTCCGCCTTTACGAGAAGCTGGCCGGCATGACCGGGACCGCCGATACCGAGGCGTTCGAGTTCCGCCAGATCTACGGCCTCGATGTGGTGGTCATCCCGACCAACCGTCCGCTGGTTCGGCGCGACCTCAACGACCTGGTCTACCTCTCGGCGGAAGAGAAGTACGAGGCGATCATCAAGGACGTCAAGGCCGAGACCGAAGCGGGGCGCCCGGTGCTGGTCGGTACCGCCTCCATCGAGACCTCGGAGTACCTGGCCGGGCTGATGAAGAAGGAGGGGCTGCGCTTCAACGTGCTCAACGCCAAGCAGCACCAGAGCGAGGCGGAGATCATCGCCCAGGCCGGGCGACCCGGGGCGGTCACTATCGCCACCAACATGGCCGGACGCGGTACCGACATCGTGCTCGGCGGCAACTGGGAAGCCGAGGCGGCCAAGCTCGACAACCCCAGCGAAGAGCAGATCGCCAAGCTGCGCGAGGAGTGGCGCGCACGCCACGAGGCGGTGCTCCAGGCCGGGGGCCTGCACGTGATCGGCTCCGAGCGCCACGAATCGCGGCGCATCGACAACCAGCTGCGCGGCCGCGCCGGCCGCCAGGGCGACCCGGGTTCGACGCGCTTCTTCCTCTCCATGGAAGACAGCCTGATGCGCCTGTTCGGCTCCGATCGGGTGCAGCGCATGATGAAGGCGCTGGGGCTGGAGCGTGGCGAGGCGATCGAGCACAAGATGGTCACCAACGCCGTGGAGCGGGCGCAGAAGAAGGTCGAGAGCCGTAACTTCGACATCCGCAAGCAGCTGCTCGAGTACGACGACGTGGCCAACGATCAGCGCCGCGTGATCTACGAGCAGCGCAACGAGATCCTGGCCGCCGACGACGTTTCCCAGAACGTGCTGGGCATTCGCGACGAGGTGCTCGACCTTGCCATCAGCGACTTCGTGCCGCCCCAGAGCCTGCCGGAACAGTGGGACCTGGCAGGCCTGCAGGAGCACCTGAAAGCCGAGTTCCACCTCGATGCGCCGCTGGTCGATTGGGCAAAGCAGGACCAGCGCTTCCACGAAGAGCAGCTGCGCGAGCGACTGCACGAGCTGCATCGCCAGGTCTACCAGGAGAAGATCGACACGGCCGGCGCCGAGTTGATGCGCCGCTTCGAGAAGCAGATCATGCTCCAGGTGCTCGACACCCGCTGGAAGGAGCACCTGCAGTCGATGGATCACCTGCGGCGCGGGATTCACCTGCGCGGCTATGCACAGAAGAACCCCAAGCAGGAGTACAAGCGTGAATCCTTCGAGCTGTTCCAGTCCTTGCTGACCAACATCAAGGCCGACATCACGCGCATCACCAGCCATGTGCAGGTGCGCAAGCCGGAGGAGGTCGATGAGCTCGAGCGCCAGCGCCGCGAGGCCCTGGAGCGCGAGAAGGCCTCGGCCGCCAGCCGCCACGATGCCGCGGAGCTCAGCGAGGGCGAGGCGCCGACCGGTCCCGCAGCCGGCGATGGCCGTCCGGTGCGGCGCGAGGGGCCCAAGGTGGGGCGCAACGACCCCTGCCCGTGCGGCTCGGGCAAGAAGTACAAGCAGTGCTGCGGCAAGCTGAACTAGTCACTGGCCTGCCTACCGGCACCAAGGCCCGGAAGGCCTGGTGCCGGTGGTGCCTCGGCCGAGCATTCACGTAGGAGTTGCGCAACATGGCAGTGGGTGAGACACGTTTTCCGGCCATGCCGGGCATCGAGGGACTGCGGCTGGGGACTGCCATGGCGGGCATTAAGAAGCCGGGCCGCCGCGACCTGGTGGTGATCGAGATTGCTGAAGGCGCGACGGTGGCCGGCAGCTTCACGCTCAACGCCTTCTGCGCCGCCCCGGTGACGGTGGCCAAGGCGAACCTGGCGGGCTGCCAGGCTCGCGGCGAGGGGGCTCGCTTCCTTGTCATCAACACCGGCAATGCCAATGCCGGTACCGGCGAGATCGGCCTGCGCGATGCCAGGGCCACCTGTGCCGAGCTGGCCAAGCTGGCCGGCGTGGGCGAGGACAGCGTGCTGCCGTTCTCCACCGGGGTGATCGGCGAGCCGCTGCCGATGGAGCGGCTGCTGGCTGGCCTGCCCGCCGCCCTGGATAGCCTGGGCGAGGGCGCGCAGGCCTGGCAGCAGGCCGGCGAGGGTATCCTGACGACGGATACGCGGCCCAAGGGGGTCAGCGTGACCCTGGAGATCGGTGAGCAGCAGGTGACCATCAACGGCATCAGCAAGGGCTCGGGCATGGTCAATCCCAACATGGCGACCATGCTGGCCTTCGTCGCCACCGATGCTGCCATCGAACAGTCGCTGCTGGATTCGCTGCTGCGCGAGACGGTGGATCGCTCGTTCAACTGCATCACCGTTGACGGCGACACCTCGACCAACGATGCCTGCATGCTGATCGCCACCGGGCGTGGCGCGACGGTGGCCAGCGATGAGCAGGTGGCGATCTTCCGCAACGGCCTGCAGCGCGTCATGACCGAGCTGGCCCAGGCCATCGTGCGCGACGGCGAGGGTGCCACCAAGTTCGTGACGCTGCAGGTGGGCGAGGCGGCCACGCGCAAGGAGGCGCTGGACGTGGCCTTCACCGTGGCCCACTCGCCGCTGGTGAAGACAGCGCTGTTCGCCTCCGATGCCAACTGGGGACGGATCCTGGCGGCGGTGGGACGCGCCCCGGTGGCGGATTTCGACGTCAACCGCGTGGTCATCGACCTGGGAGACGTGCGCCTGGTCGAACATGGCGGGCGCGCCGCGGGCTACACCGAGGCGCAGGGCAGCCGGGTCATGGCGGGTGAAGAGATCACCATCCGCATTGCGTTGGGGCGCGGCGAGGAGAGTGCCACGGTGTGGACCACCGATCTCTCGCATGACTACGTCAGCATCAATGCCGACTATCGTAGTTGAGTCAGGGCACCGTTGAGACGGGCTATCGTTGAGACACAGGGCCGACGACGATCCTCCTGCCGAAGCCGGCTTGGAACATGTGGAAGAGTGAATGAACGTTATGGTGAAAAGAAGGGTGCACGTGGCGGCGGCGGCCATTATCAGTTCGGATGGCAAGAAGGCGCTGATCGCTCGTCGCCCCTCCAACGTCGATCATGGCGGGCTGTGGGAATTCCCCGGCGGCAAGCTGGCCCCCTACGAGACCGGCCTGGAGGGGCTCAAGCGGGAGCTACATGAGGAGCTGGGGGTGGAGATTCGGCGGGCTCAGCCGCTGATTCGCATCCACCACGAGTATCCCGACAAGCACATCCTGCTGGACGTGTGGCAGGTGCACGAGTTCAGCGGCGAGCCCTTCGGCCGAGAAGGCCAGGCGGTGCGCTGGGTGCCGCTCGAGGAGCTGGTCAGCTACCCGTTCCCCGCCGCCAACCTGCCCATCCTGCAGGCGGTGATGCTGCCTACCGAGTATCTCATCACCGATGAGGAAAGCGATGAAGGCCTGTTCGTTGCCTGCCTGGAGCGTGCTCTGGTGGAAGACGGCGTGCGCCTGGTGCAGCTGCGGGCCAAGACGCTCGACGAGACGGCCTACCTGGCCCGTGCCGAGCGCGCCCTGGCGCTGTGTCGCCAGTACGGTTCACGCCTGCTGCTCAACGGCGAACCCGCCCTGCTGGGCACGGTCGATGCCGATGGCATCCACCTTACCAGCGAGCGTTTGATGCAGCTGGAGCGGCGGCCCATCGCCGAAGGCAAGTGGCTGTCGGCCTCGACCCACGACCAGACGCAGCTCACCCAGGCCGCTCGCATCGGTTGCGACTTCGTCACGCTGTCGCCGCTGCGCACCACACCGTCGCACCCCGAGGTGGCGCCGATGGGCTGGCACGACTTCCAGCAGCTGGTGGAGCGGGCCGCCATGCCGGTGTTCGCGCTGGGCGGAATGACCCGTTTCGATGCCAACCATGCCCGCGCCGTGGGCGCCCAAGGCATCGCCTCGATCCGCGATTTCTGGAAAGCGCCGGACGCCTGAACCTGGCGGCAAACGAAAAACCCACCGCATGCTTTGGCAGCGGTGGGTTTTTCTTTATGAGTCCGACCAGTTCCAGCGAGAGCTCCCTGAGGTTCCGGAGATAGACCGGAGAGGAGGTTTTTTGCCATGGGTGAGGAGCAACGCTCCGAACGGGCTGGCCATGCATGGCCAGCCCCGGCCCTGCAAGTGGAGCAGGATGCGAGAGCGCAGCAGGGCAAAATTGGCGCCCAGGGAGGGGTTTACAGCGCCTCCTTGAAGGCCTGTCGCCGGAGCCGTTTGCGCGTAAGGCCCATGGGTGTCAATCCCGGTAGCGCCGGGTGAGGTCACCATAGGCATCGATGCGGCGGTCGCGCAGGTAGGGCCAGATGCGCCGCACGTCCTCGCCGCGGCTCATGTCGAGCGTGACTAGCATACGCTCGGCCTCGGTGCCGGCGTGGGCCAGCAGCTCCCCCTGGGGCCCGGCGACGAAGCTGCCCCCCCAGAAATCGATTCCGGCACCGACGCCCGAGTGGTCAGGCTCATGGCCGACGCGATTGGCAACGATGACCGGCAGCCCGTTGGCCACCGCGTGGCTGCGCTGGATCAGCGTCCAGGCCTCCTTCTGGCGCGTCTTCTCCTCGTCGTCATCGGGCGGGTTCCAGCCGATGGCGGTGGGGTAGAGCAGCAGTTCCGCGCCGGCTAGCGCCATCAGTCGCGCCGCCTCGGGATACCACTGGTCCCAGCACACCAGCAGGCCCAGCCTGCCCACCGAGGTGTCGATGGGCTGGAAGCCCTGCTGGCGGCTGTCGTCCTGGTCGCCCGGGGCGAAGTAGAACTTCTCGTAGAAGCCCGGGTCGTCGGGGATGTGCATCTTGCGGTACACGCCCACCTGGCCGCGGTCGCGGTCGTAGACCGCGGCGGTGTTGTGGTAGAGGCCCGGGGCGCGGCGCTCGAACAGCGAACCGACCAGCACGATGCCGAGCTCCGCCGCGAGCGCTGACAGGCGCTGGCCGGTGGGGCCGTCCAGCGGCTCGGCCAGGTCGAACAGTTCGGTGTCCTCGTACTGGCAGAAGTAGTGGGTGGCATGCAGCTCCTGCAGCAGCACCAGCTCGGCGCCGTGGGCAGCCAGCTCGCGCACGCCGGCCTCGCTCTCGGCCAGGCTCCGGCTCTTGTCGGGCCAGGCGGGTTGCTGGACCAGGCCGACCTTGAGGGTGCGGGTCATGAAGTTTCTCCTTGCTGAGTGGCGGCAGCGAGGCTGCCCCGGGGCAGCTGCATGGTCAGGCAGTGCAGGCTGCCGTGCTGGCGGATCACGCTGGTGCAGTCGATCGGCACGATGTCGCGGCCGGGGAAGGCGCCGGCCAGGGCGATGAGCGCCCGGCTGTCGGCAGCATCGCCATAGACAGGCACCAGCACCGCAGAGTTCACGATCAGGAAGTTGGCGTAGGTGGCCGGCAGGCGATGCCCGTCGGTGGGGTCGAAGCAGGGGCGCGGCCAGGGCAGTGCCACCAGGCGGTAGGGCTCGCCGTCGGAGCGGCGCAGCGCCTGAAGTTCGGCTTCCATGGCGGCCAGGGCCGGGTAGTGTGGGTCGCTTTCGTCGTCGCAGCGCACATAGGCGATGGTGGAGGGGTCGCAGAAGCGCGCCAGGGTGTCCACATGGCTGTCGGTGTCGTCGCCTTCCAAGTGGCCGTTGGCCAACCACAGCACCCGCTTGACGCCCAGGTCGGCCTTGAGCCGGGCCTCCACCGCCTGGCGGTCGAGCTCGGGGTTGCGGTTGGGGTTGAGCAGGCAGGCCTCGGTGGTGAGCAGCGTGCCCTCGCCGTCGGTTTCGATGGCACCGCCTTCGAGGACGATCGCCTGCGATTCCACTGGGCAGGCATAGTGGCCGGCCTCGGCCAGGCGGCGAGTCAGCGCGTTGTCGCGGTCCGCCTCGAACTTGCCGCCCCAGCCGGTGAAAACGTAGTCGAGCAGCACCGGCTTGCCGTCGCGTTCGATGGCGATGGGGCCGTGGTCGCGGGCCCAGGTGTCGTCGGCTTCGACCACCGCCATGTGCAGCCGCGAGGCATCGACCCCGAGGTAGGCGAAACGCTGGGCCAGGTGATGGCGCGTGGCAGCGTCGGGCACGGCGATCAGCACGTGCTGATAGCGGGCGATGGCCACTACCATGGCTTCCATGGTGGCCTCGATGCGCTCGATCAGCGGCGCCCAATCGCTTTCGGGGCTGGGCCAGGTGAGCTGGACGGCATCCTGAGGGTGCCATTCGGGAAGCAGGCGGTGGGCCATGGGATAACCTCGCGGGTGGCGGCGGGGGCGGTGTCAGGAACCTGGGTGATGCGGTGCGTGGCACCAAGACGGCGCAATGTAGGCGCAGCGTGGCAATGATGCAAGCTTGGGGGAAAGCGCATCGCAGCCGATGCAGTCGTCAGTAAAAAACCGTACCATGGGCCCCCTCTGACTAGGAACGCGATGATGCTCGACCGCCTGCCACTGCTGATCGGGTTGCGCTATGTCCGCGCCAAGCGCCGCAACCACTTCATTTCTTTTATCTCACTCACCTCCATGCTAGGCCTGATGCTGGGCGTGGCGGTGCTGATCCTGGTGCTCTCGGTGATGAACGGCTTCGACCACGAGCTGCGCACGCGCATCCTCGGTATGGTGCCGCACACCAAGATCGAGTCGCGCAGCGGCCTGGTCGAGTGGGAGGCCCTGGCCGAGCAGCTGATGCAGCGCGAAAGGGTGATCGGCGCCGCGCCTTACATCCAGCAGCAGGGCATGTTCTCGGTGGCCGGCCGCAACGAGGGCGCCATGGTCAACGGCATCCACCCGGAATGGGAGGATCGCGTCTCGATCATCGGCCGCCACATGCAGCGCGGCAGCCTCGACGACCTGCAGCCGGGCGAGTGGAACATCGTGCTGGGCTCGCTGCTGGCGCGTCACCTGGGGGTGGGCGTGGGCGACCGGGTCACGCTACTGGTGCCGGAAGCTTCGATTACCCCGGCCGGGGTCTTTCCGCGGCTCAAGCGCTTCACCGTGAGCGGCATCTTCAGCGTCGGCGCCGATCTCGATGCCAACCTGGCCTATGCCAACATCGAGGACATGCAGACACTGGCGCGACTGGGCGATGCGGTGGGCGGGCTACGCCTGGAGCTGGACGATCTGTTCGTGGCGGCCAGCGAGACCCGCGCCATCATCAACGAGCTGGGGCCAGGCTATCGCGGCATCGACTGGACCTTCTCCCACGGCAACCTGTTTCAGGCGATCCAGATGGAGAAACGCATGATCGCGCTGCTGCTCACCGTGATCATCGCCGTGGCGGCCTTCAACATTGTCTCCACCCTGGTAATGGTGGTGACCGACAAGCACGCCGATATCGCCATCCTGCGCACCATCGGCGCCACGCCGCGCTCGATCATGGGCATCTTCGTGGTGCAGGGGCTCGCCATCGGGGTGATCGGCATCGCCATCGGCGTGGGGCTCGGCATCCTGCTGGCGCTGACGATCTCCGACCTGATCGGCTGGGTGGAGTCGGTGCTCGGCATCCAGTTCCTCGACGCCGGGGTCTACTTCATCAGCGACCTGCCGTCGCGCCTGCACTGGGACGACGTGCGCGACATCGTTGCCGCGGCCTTCGTCCTGACCTTCCTGTCGACCCTCTACCCGGCCTGGCGCGCGTCGCGGGTCCAGCCGGCGGAGGTCCTGCGCTATGAGTGAGGCGGCCGTGAATAACGAGAATTCCGTGAGCACCCCTGCCAAGGCCCGGGTCATGCTGTCCTGCCGCGACCTGACGCGGGTCTATCGCGAGGGCCCTCAGGACATCACGGTGCTGGACGGCCTGTCGCTGGAGGTACGCGCCGGCGAGCGTGTGGCCATCGTCGGCAGCTCCGGCTCGGGCAAGACCACGCTGCTGAATCTGCTCGGCGGGCTCGATCGTCCCAGCCGCGGCGAGGTGGTGATCGCCGGCGAGTCGTTGCTCGAGCTTGGCGAGGCGGCGTTGGGCAAGTTCCGCAATCGACACATCGGTTTTGTGTACCAGTTCCATCATCTGCTGGCGGAGTTCACCGCGCTGGAGAACGCCGCGCTGCCGCTGATCATTCGCGGTCAGCGCAAGAAGGTCGCCGAGGCGAGGGCACGGCAGCTGCTGGTCAAGGTGGGTATCGAAGCGCGCGCCGACCACAAACCGGGCGAACTCTCGGGCGGCGAGCGCCAGCGCGTGGCCATTGCCCGGGCGCTGGTCACTGACCCTAGCCTGGTGCTGATGGACGAGCCGACCGGCAACCTGGACCAGAGCACTGCGGCGAGCATCCTGGCGCTGATGGACGAGCTGGCCCGAACCACCGAATGCGCTTTCGTGGTCGTCACGCACGATCCCTCGCTGGCCGCGCATCAGGATCGGGTGATGAAGCTCGATGCCGGGCGGCTCGAGGAGCAGCGCTGACCCCGGTGGGGTCGCCACGCCACGTCCTCGCCGGCCGAGTCGTCAAGCTGCGACTTGGCCGGCACTCCTGCCTTGCCTGACCGGGCACCCGCCCGTCAGTCGTCCAATTCCAGCCTCCTGAGGCGGCGACGCATGGCGCGCTGTTTCCAGCTGCGTGAAATGTGCCAGCGCCACACCAGGCGGATGAGGACGTTGCCCACGATGGCCAGCACAATGGCCGAGACCACCGAACCCAGCGCCAGGGCCGGCAGGATGTCGGCCATGCGTTCGGCGATCCAGCGCGTCGAGACGCGGTGTGGGGCCTCCCTCACGGGCATATCCATCAGCCAGGCGCCGATGCGGTAGTTGCCGTAGAAGATCAGCGGCATGGTCAGAGGATTGGTGATCCACACCAGCCCCACGGAGAGCGGCAGGTTGCAGCGCAGCACCCAGGCTCCGAACGCGGCTACTACCATCTGGAACGGAATCGGCAGCATGGCGCTGAACAGGCCCACCGAAAAGGCGTTGGCCACGCTGCGACGCGACAGAACCCACAGACCGGGGTCGCCGATGAGATGGCTCATGAAGCGCAGCGAGCGCTGGCGCCTGAGCGTATCGGGATTGGGCATGTAGCGCTGCAGGAATCGGCGCGGCATGTCGTATGGCTCGCTGCTTCGGGACCCGGGTATTATCCATGGATGCCCCCTGCCTCGCCATGCCGCATGGGGAAAAGCGCTGGTTGGGGTGGCGTCGGGGGCTGGCCGTGGGGGCCAGGGAGGGGGGATGAGAATCGGGTGGGCGATGGGACTGGCCGCGTCGACGCTGGCCGGCGTCGTGTTGGGCGCGTGGGTGCCCGCGGGGCTACTGGAAGGGTTGGCCATCGGCCTGCTGCTGCTGTTCGGCTGGGGCAGTCGGCTCGGCGTGATGCTGTGGCTGGTGATGGCCGCAACGGCGGGGCAAGTGCTGCTGGCGCAAGGGGCCGATCTGCCGGAGGGGCTGCTGCGCGCCGACCTGCGGCTGGAGGGACGGTTGGAAAGCGTCGATCAGGACGGCCAACTCACCCGGCTGCGCGTGCGCGTCGACGCCTGCCGGCCGCTCGACCCCGCACGGTTGCCGTGCGACCGCCTGCGCCGCGTTCGCGTCACGGCCTTCGAGGCGCCTCCCATGAGCGAGGGCGAGCGCTGGGCGCTGACGGTGCGCTTGCGGCCACCGAGCGGTTCCGCCAACCCGGGCGGCTTCGACTACCGAGCCTGGCTGTGGCGGGAAGGCATCCAGGCCACCGGCAGCATGCGCAATGAGCCGCCGCCCGAGCGGTTGAGCGAGGCGGGCGCCAGCCTGCGCCGCCTGGCACTGGCTCACCTCGACCGTCAGTCGCTCTCGCCCGAGGCGTCACGCTGGCTGGCGGCGCTGACTCTCGGTGCCGGCGAGCGGCTCGAGCGTGACGACTGGCAGCTGCTCAACGCCAGCGGCACCACGCACCTGGTGGTGATCTCGGGCCTGCACGTGGGACTGGTGGCAAGCTTCGTGCTGCTGCTTGCCCGCGTGGCGGCGCGCCTGCTGACCCCGCGTAGCTGGCGGCTGGCGACCTGGCCCTGGTGGCTGGCCGGGATCGCCGCCGTCGCCTATGCCGTGCTGGCGGGGCTGCAGCCGCCGGCCATGCGCGCCATGATCATGACGCTGGTCGGCCTGTGGGTGGCGAGCGGGCGCCATGCCCCCGGGCCGTGGCAGGCGTGGTGGCTGGCTCTCGGCCTGGTGGTGGGGATCGACCCGCTCTCGGCGTGGCGCCCCGGGCTGTGGCTGTCGTTTCTGGCCGTTGCCTTGCTGATCCTGATCTGGCAGGGGCGAGAGCGGCCGCGCGGGCTGCGCGGCTGGGGCTGGGCGCTGCTTCGCACGCAGCTGCTGCTGGCGCCGCTGATGGCCGCCGCCGTGCTGCTGGCCTTCGCCCGGCTGGCACCGGCTGCACCTTTGGTCAATCTTCTGGCGGTGCCGCTGGTCAGTACGGCGCTGGTGCCGCTCGGCCTGCTCGGCTGGCTGACGCTGCCGCTCGCACCCGTGAACGCGGCGTGCTGGTGGCTATTCGAGCAGCTAGCCACCGGGCTCATGCACCTGCTTGCCTTTGCCGTGGAGCGGCTGCCGCCCTGGACCCCGCCCGTCGAGCTCGTGGTGCCGCTGGCCGCCATGCTGGGCCTCATGTCGCTGCTTTGGGCGCTGCCCGGCCTGGCGGCTCGGCTGCGAGTCGGCGCTACGCTGCTGCTGGTGCCGGCCATGCTGGGGCTGCGCGAGCCCGCCGTGGCGCCGGGCCTGCTCCAGGTACGCATCTTCGACGTGGGCCAGGGTCAGCTGGTGGAGCTGCGCAGCGCCAATTATCGCCTGCTCTACGATACCGGCCCGCGCTTTGCCTCCGGCTTCGCGCCGCTGGCCACGCTGTGGCCAGAGGGCCAGCGCTTCGACGAGGTGATGGTCAGCCACGGCGACCTCGACCATGCCGGGGGCGTGGCCGCACTGACCCGGCTCCATTCGGTGGGGCGCTTCCTGGCGCCGCTCGGCGAGTCGCTCGACGCGTCCTTCGAGTTCTGCCTTCGCGGTCAGGCCTGGCAGCGCGACGGCGTCGCCTACCGCGTGCTGTGGCCGCCCGACGAGTCAGCGGGGCTCTCCAGCAACGATCGTTCCTGCGTGTTGGAGGTCACGGCGGGCCGACACCGCCTGCTGATCACCGGCGATGTCGGGCGAGAGATCGAACGCCGCTTCCTGCTCGACGTCGAGGGGCCCGTCACACTGCTGGTGGCCGGCCATCACGGCAGCCGCACCAGCTCCGGCCCGCAGCTGGTGCAGAGGCTCGCGCCTGGACACGTCATCTACAGCGCCGGTCGCTACAGTGGCTTCGGCCATCCGCATGGCGAGGTGGTGAGGCGCTTTCGTCGTGCCGGCAGCTGCCAGTGGAGCACTGCGCTGGAGGGTGCCGTGACGTTCTGGCTAGGCGGCGAGGAAACCTTGGCGTATCAGGCGTCTCGCCCCATTCCCTGGCGCCGCGGCGGTGTCGAAGGGGGGTGCCATGGGGTAGAATCGCCGCATTGATCGCGCCGCTTGCCATGCGCGAGGAGGGAAGACGGGATGGACATGATCGATGCGCTCATCGCCGGTGGCTGGCTGATGATCCCGCTGCTGGGCTGCTCGCTGCTGGCCACGGTGATCATCATCGAGCGCCTGTGGACCCTTCGCGCTCGGCGCATCGCGCCCTATGGGCTGGGCCAGGAGGTGTGCTCACTGGTGGCGCGCGGGCAGGTCAACCTCTTCTGGCTGGAAAGCCACTCGCCCCTGGGCGGGGTGCTAGCGGCCGGGCTGCGCAATGCGCGGCTGGGCCACGAGCAGGTGCGAGCGCGGCTGCAGGAGGCGGCCACGGCGGTAATCCATGACATGGAGCGCTTCCTCAGCCCGCTGGGCACCATCGCCGCCATCACCCCGCTGATCGGATTGCTGGGAACCGTGGTCGGCATGATCGAGGTGTTTGCGGTGATCGTCTCGGCAGACGGCGTGGGCCGCACCGCCGAGCTGGCCGGCGGCATCTCCCGCGCGCTGGTCACCACTGCGGCGGGGCTCACCGTGGCGATCCCGGCGCTGATGTTCCATCGCTACTTCGTGCGTCGGGTTGAAGAGATCACCGTGCGCATGGAGGAGCAGGCCGGCCAGGTGGTCGAGTTCCTGGCCCACTATCCGGGCGAGCTCGTTTTTCAGGAAGGAGCGGCAGGGCGCACTCCCCGCGAGGCGGGCGCCGGCCTGGCGGAGGCTCGCAGGCCGTGAGATTTGCCCGCCGTCGCCGTGAGCCGGTGGAGGTCAACCTGACGCCGCTGATCGACGTGGTGTTTCTGCTGTTGATCTTCTTCATGGTTTCGACCACCTTCGAGACCCGTCAGGCCCTGGAGCTGGAACTGCCGGAGAGCAGCGCCGGCGTTGACCTGGAGCGTACCCCCGTCGTGCTGGTCGTGACCGAGCAGGGCGACTACCGTTTGGGCGAACGCCGGCTGCCGGCGGATAGCCTCGCCAGCGCCATGGCCGGCGACGCCGAGCAGGCGCGCCAGCAGGGCCTCATCGTCGAAGCCGACGCCCGCGCCAGGCACGCCGATGTGGTGCGTGCGCTCGACGCCGCCGGCTCGCTCGGCATCCGTCAGGTCCGCATCGCCACGCGGGCGGCCCCGGCGACACCCACGCAAGCGGAGACACCGTGATACAAGACCACAGCGAAGCGACGGGCTGGGCCCTTTACAAGCGCCTGCTCGCCTACGTGAAGCCCCACTGGGTTTCCTTCCTGCTGGCCATTGTCGGCTACGCCCTCTACGCCGCCTCGAGCACCGCGCTGGCCGAAATGATGAAGCGCCTCATCGACGGCATCCAGAACCCGGATGCCGCCTTCCGCCTGCTGCTACCGCTGTTCGTGGTGGGCATGTTTGCCGCCCGAGGGGTGGGGACGTTCCTCGGCACCTACTTCATGAGCAACGTGGCACGCAACGTGGTCCATGCGCTGCGCTGCAACGTCTTCAACCACATGCTGCACCTGCCCAGCCGATTCTTCGACGCCCACTCCAGCGGCCACCTGATTTCGCGGGTGACCTATCACGTCGAGCAGGTCACCGGGGCGGCCACCAACGCTATTACTATCTTGTTGCGCGAAGGGCTGTTCGTCATCGGCCTGCTCGGCTACCTGTTCTGGACCAACTGGATGCTGACCCTGCTGTTCCTGGCAGTAACCCCGCTGATCGCCGGCGTGGTCAGCTATGCCAGCAAGCGCTTCCGGCGTATTTCGCAGCGCATCCAGAACTCCATGGGCGATGTCACCCACGTGGCCTCCGAGGCGCTCTCGGGCTACCGCGTGGTGCGTACTCACGGGGCCGAGGAGTACGAAAAGGCGCGCTTCGCCGGGGCCAGTGACTACAACCGCCAGCAGAAGATGAAGGAGGCGCTGACCAAGGCGATCAGCACGCCGGTGATTCAGCTGCTGGTGGCCCTGTCGCTGGCCTTGCTGGTATGGCTGGCGATGTCGCCGGCGCTGCTGGACAACATGACCCCAGGCGAGTTCGTCGCCTTCATTACCGCCGCTTCGCTGATGGCCAAGCCGGTGCGCCAGCTCACCGAGATCAACAGCGAGGTCCAGAAGGGCATCGCCGCCGCGGGCGAGCTGTTCAGCCTGCTTGAGGTGCCGACCGAGCAGGATGAAGGCACCCTGGCGCCGGCGCGGCTCGAGGGGCGGGTCGAGCTCAAGAACGTGCGCTTCCGCTACGACGATGACCAGCCCGAGGTACTCAAGGGCATCAGCTTGGCTATCGAGCCGGGCGAGATGGTGGCGATCGTCGGCCGTTCCGGCAGCGGCAAGACGACTCTCGCGGGTCTTTTGCCGCGCTTCTACCGGGCCAGCGCCGGGCAGGTGCTGATCGACGGAGTGCCGATCGACGATTATCGCCTGGCCCCGCTGCGCCGCCAGATCGCCCTGGTCTCGCAGCAGGTGACCCTGTTCAATGCCAGCATCGCCGAGAATATCGCCTACGGCATGCCCGGCGCCGACCCCGCGGCCATCGAGGCCGCCGCGCGCGCAGCCTATGCCCATGAGTTCATCGCGCCGCTGGCCCAAGGCTACGCCACCGTGGTCGGCGACAACGGGGTGATGCTCTCCGGCGGCCAGCGCCAGCGCCTGGCCATCGCCCGTGCCATCTACAAGGATGCGCCGCTGCTGATCCTCGACGAGGCGACCTCGGCGCTGGACAGCGAGTCGGAGCGCTATATCCAGCAGGCGCTGGAGGAGGTCTGCCGGGGGCGCACCACCCTGGTCATCGCCCACCGGCTCTCCACGATCGAGCGGGCCGACCGCATCGTGGTGATGGAACAGGGGTGCATCGTGGAGCAGGGCTCCCATGCCGACCTGCTGGCCCGTGACGGCGCCTATGCCGCCCTGCATCGGTTGCAGTTTCAGGAGAGCCCGGCATGAAGGAGGCGCTGGCCAGGCAGTGGCTGAAGGCCGCCTACGAGGACGGCGCCTGGCTGCGGGCGCTGCGTCCGCTGGAAGCGATTTACCGCTGTGGGGTGCAGCGCCGAGCCGAGGCCTACCGGGCCGGGCGCCGCCCGACATGGCGGGCCGAGGTGCCGGTGATCGTGGTCGGCAACGTCACCCTGGGGGGCACCGGCAAGTCGCCGCTGGTGGCCTGGCTGGCGCGGCACCTGGCGGCACGTGGCTGGCGGCCGGGCATCGTGTCGCGGGGCTACGGCGGCAAGGCGGCCCAGGGCGCCGGCTACCCTCTGCGAGTGACGCCACAGACCCCGTTGGCCCACAGCGGCGACGAGCCGCGCATGCTGGCACGCCAGACCGGCCTACCCGTGATGGTCGACCCCGATCGCCCGCGTGGCGCCAGGGCGCTGCTCGCCGAGGGGTGCGATATCCTGATCAGCGACGATGGCCTCCAGCACCTGGCGCTGGGGCGCGACCTCGAGCTGGTGGTGGTCGACGGCCCGCGAGGCTTCGGCAATGCCCGCTGCCTGCCGGCGGGGCCGCTGCGAGAGCCCCTCTCTCGCCTGGACGGCGTGGATGCGCTGCTGATCAATGGCGAGCCCGCCTTCACGCCACCCGACCGGGCCTGGGGCTTTCGCCTCGCGCCGGTGCGCTGGCGTGAGCTGCGTTCGGGCACGGCCCAGGCGCTCGTGCCGCTGCCGTTTGACGGCCCGGTGCATGCGGTGGCAGGCATAGGCAATCCGGTACGCTTCTTCGCCACGCTGGCCGAGCTTGGGGTTGAGGCGGTGCCGCATGCCTTTGCCGATCACCACCCTTTCACGCCCGGCGACCTGGCCTTTTCCGACGCACGTCCGCTGGTGATGACCGCCAAGGACGCCGAAAAGTGCCAGGCGATCGCGCCAGAAAACAGCTGGGTACTGGAAGTGGAGGCCGTGCCGGAGCCAGGCTTCATCGATTGGCTGGAGGCTCGGCTGGTCGCGCTGAACGACTCATTTCACCGTGGCCGATAAGCGGCGGCGGATATCTTGCGGAGGTGAACGATGGACAAGGAGCTGTTGGCCATGCTGGTCTGCCCGCTGTGCAAGGGCAAGCTCAAGTACGACCGCGAAGCCGGAGAGCTGCTGTGCCACTATGACGGCCTGGCGTACCCGATCCGCGACGGCATCCCGGTCATGCTGCCGGAAGAGGCGCGCCAGATGACGGTCGATGAGAAGCTGCCGGCTTCGCCCGGACGTACCGGGGAGGCGTGATGGCCGAGCGGAACGCGTACATCGCGGTAGTGCCGGCGCGCTTCGGCTCGTCGCGTCTGCCCGGCAAGCCGCTGCTCGATATCGCCGGCGAGCCGATGGTGGCGCATGTCTGGCGGCGTGCCGGGGAAAGCGCGGCCGAGCGCGTGGTCGTGGCCACCGACGATGAGCGGATACGCGAGGCGCTGAAGCCCTATGGCGCCGAAGTGATCCTGACGCGCAGCGACCACCCCTCCGGCACCGACCGGTTGGCCGAGGTGGCCGAGCGCCTCGGGCTCGCCGACGACGCCGTGCTGGTCAACGTGCAGGGCGACGAGCCGCTGATCCCGCCGCGCCTGATCGACCAGGTCGCCCAGCGGCTGCACGACGACCCCGGAGCCTCCATCGCCACCTTGGCTGAGCCGATTGGCGACGTCGAGACCCTGTTCAATCCCAATGTGGTCAAGGTGGTACGCTCGCTGGCGGGGCGTGCGCTCTATTTTTCCCGTGCCCCCATTCCCTGGGACCGCGAGGCCTTTGCCGCACGCCCCGAGTGGCTACAAACCGATGCCTGGCTGCGCCATATCGGTTTGTACGCCTATCGCGCCGCCTTTCTCGATGAATATCGGCACTGGGCGCCCTCGGCGCTCGAGCAGCTCGAGCAGCTTGAGCAGCTCCGGGCGCTGCAGCACGGCCACGCCATTCAGGTGGCGCTGGCCGCCGAGCCCAACCCGGCGGGCGTCGATACCCCGGAAGACCTGGCACGGGTACGGGCGCTGTTGGCTGGGCAACCGTGACAAGGAGGAAGCATGCGCGTTCTGTTCGTCTGCCTGGGTAACATTTGCCGCTCGCCGACCGCCGAGGGCGTGTTCCGGCGCGAGCTGGAGAAGGCGGGGTTGGCCCACCGGGTGGAAGTCGACTCCTGCGGCATCGCCGGCTGGCACGTGGGCAAGGGGCCCGACCCGCGCACAACGGCGGCCGCGCGTCAGCGTGGTATCAACCTGAGCGAGCTGCGGGCGCGCCAGCTGGTGGCCGAGGACTTCTCGCGCTTTGATTATCTGCTGGCGATGGACCACGACAACCTGGCGGCCATCCGGGAGCAGTGCCCCAAGGGCTGTGTCGCCCATATCGGTCTGTTTCTCGACTTCGCCGGTCACGTCGACCGCGCGGTGCCTGACCCTTACTACGGCAGCGAGCAGGGCTTCGAGGAAGTGCTGGACCTGGTCGAGGCGGCTTCGCGGGGGCTGCTCCAACAGATCGCCCAGCGCCTCGAAGGGCAGTGGCGCGAAGGGCGGCGGCATTGAACGAGGCGCTGTTGAGCGACTACGACCTCACCGCGGCCAACACCTTGGGACTGCCGTGCCGCGCCGAGCGCTTCGCCGCGCCGACCGGCGTCGAGGCGCTGCGTCGGCTATTGCGCCTTGCGAGCGAGCAGGGCTGGCCGCTGACGGTACTCGGTGGGGGCAGCAACCTGATCCTGCCGGAGCGCCTGCCGGGACTGGTGCTGTATCCGGCGCTGGATAACTGGTGGCTCGAGCGACAGGGGAGGCATGTACTGGCCCATGTCGGAGCGGGGGTCGAATGGCATCCGCTGGTCATGGCCCTGGCCCGCCGCGGGCTGTGGGGTACGGAGAATCTGGCCTTGATTCCGGGACGCTGCGGTGCGGCGCCGATCCAGAACATTGGCGCCTACGGCGTCGAGCTCTGCGACGTGGTCGAGGCGGTGCAGGTACTGTTCATCGAAGAGGGGCGCCGCGAAGAGCTGAGCGCCGAGACGTGCGCCTTCGGCTATCGCGACAGTATCTTCAAGCGCGAGCTGGAGGGCAGGGTGGTCATTACCGGCCTGACCCTGCGGCTTCAAGATAGTGCCGCGCCACGCCTGGATTATGGCGACCTGGCGCAGCGGGTAGGGGCGAACCCCGGCCCGCTGGAGGTGGCCCAAGCGGTGTGTGCCATTCGCCGCGAAAAGCTGCCGGACCCGGCAGAGCTTGGCAATGCCGGCAGCTTCTTCAAGAATCCTATTGTGACCGGCGAACAGGCCGAGGTGCTGCTGGCTCAGTGGCCCGACATGCCGCACTTCAGGCTGGGGGATGGAGGTGTCAAGCTGGCGGCCGGCTGGCTAATTGACCGCTGCGGACTGAAGGGCTGGCGGGAGGGCCATTTCGGCGTACATGATCGCCAGGCGCTGGTGCTGGTGCACTTCGGTGGTGGCAACGCCAGCGAGCTGCTGACATTCGCCCGTCGCGTTAGCGAACGGGTCGTCGCCCGGTTTGGCGTGCAGTTGGAGCGTGAACCCCGGCTGGCTTGAGGCGCCGGCACTGGTCGGTGCGGTTGTCTGCGTCAACGAAAATGGCCCGCGCTATGCGCGGGCCATTTCGTATCGACAAGCGGGGCCGTCAGCCCTGATTGCCCTTCTGCGCTTCCTGCTCGCGACGGCGAATCTCACGCGGGTCATTGTGCGCGCGGCGCCGCCGGCGAGGTGAAGCCTCTTCCTCGGCCTCTGGCTCCGCGTTGGCCGTCTCCGGCGCCTCGGGCTTGGGCGCGGCTGTTGGCTCGTCGGCTTTCGCTGGCGCTTCAGCTTTTACCGCAGCGTCCGGCTTCTCTTCCGATTTGGGCGCTTCGGCTCCGGCCTTCACCGCAGCGTCCGGCTGTGCTGCTGCCTTGGACGCTTCGGCCTTGGCTTGCTCGGGCTTGGGCGCCTCGGGCTTGGGCGCCTCGGTCTTCACCGCAGCGGCCGGCTGCTCTGCCGCCTTGGGCGCTTCGGCCTTGGCTTGCTCGGGCAGCTTCGACTCGGGCTTCGCCTGCTCGGGCTTAAACGCCTCGGTCTTCACCGCAGCGTCCGGCTGCTCTGCCGACTTGGGCGCTTCGGCCTTGGCTTGCTCGGGCAGCTTCGACTCGGGCTTCGCCTGCTCGGGCTTGAGCGCCTCGGTCTTCACCGCAGCGTCCGGCTGCTCTGCCGCCTTGGGCGCTTTGGCCTTGGCCAGGTTGGGCGTCTGCGGTTCGGGCTTCACCTGCTCGGGCTTGGGTGCCTCGGCTTTCACCGCAGCGGCCGGCTGTTCTACCGCCTTGGGGGCTTCGGCCTTGGCCTGGTCGAGTGGTTTCGGCTCGGACTTCGCCTGCTCGGGCTTGGGCGCCTCGGTCTTCACCGCAGCGTCCGGCTGCTCTGCCGCCTTGGGCTCGTCGGCCTTGGCTTGTTCGGATGTGAGCGGCTCGGACTTCGCCTGCTCGGGCTTGGGTGCCTCGGTCTTCACCGCAGCGGCCGGTTGCTCTGCCTTGGCAGTGTGTGTGTCCGCTGTGTCAGTGCTGGGCGGGGCGGTCGGCTTGCTTGGCTCGCCGGCCTGTAGCTGGGCGACTGGGCCGTTGGCGGCATCCTCCGCTACGCTCTCCTGTAGGCGTTGCTGTTCGGCTTCCGCCGCCGGATTGATGGCGTGCTGGCGCGAGCGGCTGCGCGGGTTGTTGCGGGTGCGCTTGGGCTTGCCGTCTTCTACCTTGTCCGCTTTGTCTGCCTTGGCCGGCTCGGCCTGCTTCTCGGCGGGCTTGTCCTGGCTTTCGGGTCTCTGGCGGCGCGGCTGGTCATCACGGCTGCGCGGCTGTTCGTCACGGCTGCGCGGCTGTTCGTCACGGCTGCGCTGCGCCGGCTTGCTCTGGCGGCCTTCTTCCTGCTGGGGCTTGTCTGCGCGGGCGTTGCGGCCGCCGCGGCCATTGCGCCCTTCACCGCGTCCGCCGCTGCTTTCCTGGCGAGCTTCGCCACGCGCATTGTCTTGCGGCTGCCGGGAAGCAGTGCGCTGGGGGCGGTTGTCGTCCTGCGAGGTTTCGCTGCGGCTGCGACGCCGCTGGCGGCCGTTGCGATCGCTGCGTTCTTCGCCGTCAGCGGTCCGCTCCATCTGGGTGCCGGCAGCTTTGGTGGGCTCCGGCTTGGCGGGCGCGGCGCCTTCATCGCTGCCGAGCCAGCGAGCCACGCCTTTGACCAGGCGGGACAGTACGCCTGCAGCCGGGGCCACCGGTGCTGTCGACGGTACCGGCTGGCTTGCCGGCTCCTGCTGCAGCGAGACGGGGGCCGGCTCGTTGTGGATGACCGTCTTTACCGCCGCTTCGGTGCGTACCACCGGCCTGGCAATGCTGGTGTCAGGCTCCTTGCCGATATCGGTCTCGATGGAGAGTTCGAAGCTGGATTTCTCTTGCTCGCCTACCTCTTCGATATGGTCGTCGCGCAGGCGCTGCACGTCGTAGTGGGGCGTGGACATGTCCGGATTGGGCAGCACCAGTACCTTCACGCCTTGGCGCTTCTCGATATCGGCCAGCACCGCCCGCTTCTCGTTGAGCAGGTAGGTGGCCACCGGCACCGGCAGGATGGCGCGAATCTGAGCGCTGCGCTCCTTCATGGCTTCTTCCTCGATCAGGCGCATGATCGAGAGCGACAGCGAGCGCACGTCGCGAATGGTGCCCTGGCCGTTGCAGCGCGGGCAGACCACGCCGCTGGTCTCGCCCAACGAGGGCCGCAGGCGCTGGCGCGACATCTCCATCAGGCCGAAGCGCGAGATGCGGCCGATCTGCACGCGGGCGCGATCGAGCTTGAGTGCGTCACGCATGCGGTTCTCGACCTCGCGCTGGTTGCGCGCCGGGCTCATGTCGATGAAGTCGATCACCACGAGGCCGCCGATGTCGCGCAGGCGCAGCTGGCGGGCGATCTCGTCGGCCGCTTCCAGGTTGGTCTGCAGCGCGGTTTCCTCGATATCGCTGCCGCGGGTGGCGCGCGCCGAGTTGATGTCGATAGAGACCAGCGCCTCGGTGTGGTCGATCACGATGGAACCGCCGGAAGGCAGCTTCACTTCGCGCTCGTAGGCGGTCTCGATCTGCGACTCGATCTGGAAGCGCGAGAACAGCGGCACTTCGTCGGCGTAGAGCTTGATCTTCTGCTGGTAGGAGGGCATCACCTGACGGATGAAGGTCAGGGCTTCCTGGTGCACCTCGGGGCTGTCGATCAGCACCTCGCCGATGTCCTGGCGCAGGTAGTCGCGCATGGCGCGAATGATGACGTTGGATTCACGGTAGATCAGGAAGGGGGCCGGGCGTTTGCCCGCTTCTTCGGTGATGGACTCCCACACCTGGACCAGGTAGTCGAGGTCCCACTGCAGCTCTTCGGCACTGCGGCCGATGCCGGCGGTGCGCACGATGACGCCCATCTTGTCCGGCACGGTGAGCAGGCCCATGGCTTCCTTGAGCTGAGTGCGCTCCTCGCCTTCGATGCGGCGCGAGATGCCGCCCGCGCGCGGGTTGTTGGGCATCAGCACAAGGAAGCGGCCGGCCAGGCTGATGAAGGTGGTCAGCGCCGCACCCTTGTTGCCGCGCTCCTCCTTGTCGACCTGAACGATGACTTCCTGGCCTTCCTTGAGAACTTCCTTGATGCTGGGGCGGCCCGAGCTCTCCTTCAGGAAGTACTCGCGAGAGATCTCCTTGAGGGGGAGGAAGCCGTGGCGATCGGCGCCAAAGTCGACGAAAGCGGCTTCAAGGGAGGGTTCGACGCGGGTGATTTTGCCGCGGTAGATATTGGCTTTCTTTTGCTCCCTGGCACCGGATTCGATGTCCAGGTCATAGAGGCGTTGTCCATCGACCAGCGCGACGCGCAGCTCTTCCGGCTGGGTCGCATTGATGAGCATCCGTTTCATGTTGTCTCGCAATCTGGACGCGCCGGGGGCATCGAAGAAGGCGAACCTCTGGGTGCTGCGTGCTTGTGCTCAGCGCATGTCGCGGATGCACAGTGGCGCCCGATCGTACCGGTACCCGAAAGGGCCCAGCACGACATGATCATGTTGAGTACGCGGCGGAGGCAGGACATGTCTCGGTGGGGCTTCTCCCATCCGGCCCTGCGGTCACCGCCAGACACCTGGCATTCATCGATTCGCCAACGCCGGCCACCGGCACGATGTGGAACGATTCCCGTGGCCACCGCCTGCCATCTCACTAGGCAAGCCGGGATCCGGGCGTGGCGTCACTGCTTGTCTTTAACTTCGTGTTTGTCGCTGGTTCGTCACTCGACGGCGGCGGAACCGCTCGTGCGGGTCGGCGCGCCTGATTTCGTCGCTCCGGCCTGCGTGTCTGTCGGGCAGGCGCCATGGGACCGAAGGGATCCATCCGAGCGAGCTGGCAATATAGCAGCAATGCAACTGGGCAGCAATTGGCGCAGCCCGCTCCAGAGTGCGTTAGAATGCTGGCTCACAACGAATTTTCAGCAGGAGAGTCATGGCCGACGGTCGCGACGTACAGTGGGTGGAAGTGGGCGAGGGGCAGTCCGGCCAGCGGGTCGACAACTTCCTCATGGCGCGCCTCAAAGGGGTTCCGCGGGCGCTGGTCTATCGCATCGTGCGCAAGGGCGAGGTGAGGGTCAACAAGAAGCGGGTCAAGGTCGACCATCGTCTGGCGACGGGTGACCTGGTGCGGATTCCGCCCTTGCGCGTGGCGCCTCGGGAGGCGGTCAAGGAGGTCAGCGAGGGGCTGCGCAACCTGCTGGCCGGCAGCGTGCTGGTGGAGGGGCCCGACTGGCTGGTGATCAACAAGCCGGCCGGCCTCGCCGTGCACGGTGGCAGCGGGGTCAAGATCGGCCTGATCGAGGCACTGCGCCAGGTGCGTGAGGATCTCGACTTCCTCGAGCTCGTGCATCGCCTCGACCGCGACACCTCGGGCTGCCTGCTGCTGGCCAAGTCGCGCCCGGCGCTGCTGGCGCTCAACGACTCTTTGAAGAAGCACCAGATGGACAAGCAGTACCTGGCCCTGGTGGGCGGGCGCTGGCCTGCCCGGCGCGACTTCGTCAGCGCTCGCCTGGAACGCTATGAGCTGGCCAACGGCGAGCGGCGCGTGCGCGTGGATCCCGCCGGCAAGGTGGCGCGTACGCGCTTCGCCGTGCGCGAAGCCTTCGCCGGGGTCACCCTGGTCGAAGCCGAGCCGATCACCGGGCGCACCCACCAGATTCGCGTGCATGCCGCCCACGCGGGGCATCCTCTACTTGGCGACGACAAGTACGGTACCCGCGAGGGTGAGGCCCAGGCACGCAGGCTGGGACTGTCGCGCCTGTTCCTGCACGCGGCGTCGCTGACCTTTCCGGAGCCCAGCAGCGGGCGGCCGGTGCAGATCCGGGCACCGCTTCCGGAAGAGCTGGAAGCCGCGCTGGTGCGAGCGCGGGCGGCCCTGGCCTGAATCGACCATGGAGTTTGCATGCGCTATCGGCTGGTGATCTTCGACTGGGACGGCACTCTGATGGACTCCGTCGCCCGCATCGTCTCCTGCATGCAGGCGGCGTCGGTGGATGCGGGTTGGGGCCGTCTGGAGGAGGCTGCGGTGCGCGACATCATCGGGCTGGGGCTTTCGGAAGCCATCGACCGGCTCTGTCCCGGTATCGACGCCGAACGCTTCGAGCGGCTGCGCAGTCGATACGCCTACCACTTCGTCGAGGGCAGCCGCACACCGATGCCGTTCTTTCCTGGCATCGAGGCGGGGATTGCGGCGCTGCGTGAGCGCCCGACCCGACGCCTGGCGGTGGCGACCGGCAAGAGTCGCCGCGGGCTCGACCGGGTGTTCCGCGAAAGCCGCAGCGGAGAATGGTTCCATGCCAGTCGCACGGCGGATGAAACGCGATCCAAGCCGCATCCGCAGATGCTCGAGGAGCTGCTGATCGAACTGGACATGCCCGTCGAGGACGCGGTCATGGTGGGTGACACCGAGTACGACCTGGCGATGGCCCAGGCGCTGGGCATGGACCGGGTGGGCGTGACCTGGGGCGTGCATGCCCCGGAAAGGCTGGCGGCATGCCGTCCCGTTTATACGGCCGGAACGGTAGGTGAACTGTTCGACTGGCTGACCCAATAGCAGGCGTAAAGGAAAGCGTGCCCATGAGTGACGACAAGCGTGAAGACCGCTGGACCGAGGGGCCGGAGCTGACGCCCGAGCAGGCGCGTGAAGCGCGCCGGGAGGCGTCGGTCGCGGCGGTGGCCCCGAGGGGCGAGAGCGCCGAGGCGCTGCGCGAGCGCCAGCGGCTGGCCCAGCAGGAGATGCTGGATCGCTGGATCGGCGGCGTGCTGACCGAACAGCGTCGCACGCGACGCTGGAAGCTCTTCTTCCGCTTCTTCTTTGCGCTGCTGATCCTGGCGTCGCTGGCCACCTCCTTCTATAGCCTCTTCGGTACGCCCGACCGGGAGCCCGAACGACGTCACATCGGCGTGGTGACCGTGCGGGGCGTGATCGACAGCGAATCGCCGGCCAGCGCCGAGCGCATCATCACCGGGCTCAACCGCGCCTGGGAGGCGCGCAATGCCGCGGCGGTAGTGGTGCATATCGACAGCCCCGGCGGCAGTCCGGTGCAGTCCCAGCGGGTGTACCACGAGATCATGCGGCTGCGTGAGCTGGGCGACAAACCGATCATCGCGGTAATCGAGGACGTGGGGGCCAGTGGCGCCTACTACATTGCCTCGGCGGCCGACGAGATCGTGGCGGCGCCCTCCAGTCTGGTCGGTTCCATCGGCGTCATCTTCGCCAGCTTCGGTTTCGAGGAGGCGATCGATCGCCTGGGAATCGAGCGGCGTATCTTCACCAGCGGCGAGAACAAGGGCTTCTTGGACCCCTTCACACCGCTGTCGAACGACGAGCGCGAATTCTGGCAGACGGTGATGGACACGACGCACCGGCAGTTCATCCACGATGTGCAGGCGGGGCGCGGCGAGCGGCTGGCCGAAGATGCGCGGCTCTTCACCGGTTTGGTGTGGAGCGGTGAGCAGGCGCTGGGGCTAGGGCTGGTCGACGTCATCGGCAGCCTCGACGCGGTATCGCGTGAGCTGCTTGGCGACGTCAGGCTGCACGACTATACCCCGCGCCTCGATCCGTTCGAGCGGCTCTCCCGCCAGTTCGGCCGGGTGGCGGCGGAGTGGGTGGGCATCCCCTCCAGCCAGTCGCCGGTGCGCTACCAGCTTCCCTGACGCGGGCGCATGCCGGCCCTGGCCGCCGGTACGCTTGCTCAGGCCTCGGCCGGCGTGCCCAGTGGGTCGAGGCCGGCCTCGCGCAGCAGGGCGCACAGGCGAATCAGCGGCAGGCCAACCAAGGTGTTGGGGTCGTCGCCTTCGAGCCTATCGAACAGCGTGATGCCCAGCCCCTCCATGCGAAAGCTGCCGGCGCAGTCAAGCGGCTGCTCCCGGGCGACGTAGCGCGCAATCTCCTCGCTCCCCAGCGAACGGAACACCACGTCGTAGTGCTCGTGGCAAACCTGATGTCGGGCCCTGGCGGTGTCGACCAGGGCCAGGCCCGTCAGGAAGCGCACCCGCTGGCCCGAAAAGCGCTCGAGCTGAGCGCAAGCGGCGGCTTCGCTGCCCGGTTTACCGAGTATTTCGTCGTTGAACAGCGCCACCTGGTCGGAGCCGATGATGATGTGGCGTGGGTACTGTTTGGCCACGGCGGTTGCCTTGGCCAGGGCGAGGCGGTGCACCAGCACCTCGGGAGGCTCGTCGGGTCGACGGCTCTCGTCGATATCGGGGCTCGCACAGAGGTAGGGCAGTCCGAGGCGATCGAGCAGCTGACGGCGCCATGGGGAGCTGGAGGCGAGGACGAGTTGAAGCATGGCAGGTGACTCCCTGTTGAAGCAGAGGAAGAAGGCGCAGGCGCGCTGCCTGCCGACGCCGGTGGTCGCTATTGTAGCGCGCAGTGATGGTGTCTTTGACAGGCGCAGGGCGAGTGCCTATCATTGCGCGCCTATGTTGACCACACGACTCCCCGACAAGGTCGAGCCCTACCGGCTCGCCGCACGCGCCGAACGCCTGGCCGGTCTGATGTCGCTCGATCGTTTCGAGCGCTTGGCCGAGCAGGTGGGTGCCCAGTCCGGTGACTGCCGGGTCTGGCTCGAGTTCGGCATCGATGCCCAAGGCCGGCGCGAAATTCGTGGGCGCCTCGAGGCCGAGCTGCAGCTGCCGTGCCGACGCTGTCTCGAGCCGCTGGCGCAATCGGTGGCAAGCGACTTCCTGCTGGGGATGGTGACCAGCGACACCCTGGCGGCCGACCTGCCGGGAACCCACGAGCCGGTGCTGGTGGAAAACGAACAGCTGAACCTTCTGGAGGTGGTCGAGGATGAGCTGATCCTCAGTCTGCCGCAGGTGGTTTACCACGATGAGGCCCATTGCCGGGTCTCGCGCGACCAGCTGAGCAGCGGCGAGGCGCCCGAACCTTCGGAGCCGGCCGCGAATCCCTTCGAGGTGCTGCGCCACCTCAAGGGAAAAAAGTGATGGTTGTTTATTGTCTCACTCTGGAGTGACACCCCATGGCAGTTCAACAGAATCGCAAGACCCGTTCCAAGCGCGGTATGCGTCGTAGCCACGATGCGCTGAGCGCGCCGACCCTGTCCCAGGACAAGGAAACCGGCACCACTCACCTGCGCCACCACGTTTCCCCCGACGGCTTCTACCGCGGCCGCAAGATCGTCGACGCCTGAGTCGTATCCCCGCCGGTGACGGACGGCAGTTGAGCGTGCGGATCGCCGTCGATGCGATGGGCGGAGACATCGGCCCGAAGGCAGCCGTGCAGGGCGCGGCGATCGCTGCTGAGGCCACGCCGGCGCTGACCATCGACCTTTTCGGCCCTGCAAGCCTGCTGGAATCCGAACTCGAGAGCCTGCCGCGGCACCTCGCCGCGGCGGGCTCGCGTTTGGTCGTTCATCACGCTCCGCTGGCCGTCAGCCAGGAACAGAAGCCTTCCGATGTCCTGCGGCGTGGCGGCGACACCAGCATGGCTCGCATGCTGGCGCAGGTGGCCAGCCGCCAGGCCATCGCCGGCGTCAGCGCCGGCAATACCGGGGCCCTGATGGCGCTGGCGCGCCGCGAGCTGGGCACGGTGGCCGATATTCCCAGGCCGGCGATCAGTACGGCCATTCCCACGCGTGGCGATGGCCGCTGCTACCTGCTCGATCTGGGCGCCAATGTCGATGTCTCCTACCAGCGTCTGGTCGACTTCGCCTGTATGGGTGACGTCATGGCACGCGAGGTGGATGGGCTGGCATCGCCGCGGGTGGCGCTGCTCAATGTAGGCAGCGAAGCGACCAAGGGGAGTGCCACGGTGCGCGAGGCCGATGCCAGGCTGCGTGCCATGCCGTCGTTGAATTACTGCGGCTTTGCCGAAGGCGACGCCATCTTCACCGGTGCGTACGATGTGGTGGTCTGCGACGGTTTCGTCGGCAATGCGGTCCTCAAGGCGAGTGAAGGGTTGGCGCGAATGCTCATCGAGCGGGTTCAGACCACCTTCGAGGCCCACTGGAGCAGTCGCTTGGTGGGCATGCTGGCACGACCGGCATTGAGGCGGCTCAAGGGCGAGCTGGACCCGGTACGATACAATGGCGCCAGCCTGCTCGGGCTTGGCGGCATCGTGATCAAGAGCCATGGCAGCGCTGATGCCATCGGCTTTTCCTATGCCGTGCTGCGGGCAGTCCAGGAGGTCAGTCGGGATCTTCCCTCCCGCATGGCCAGCGAGCTGCGCAGTCGGCATGACAGGACTCTACAAGATCAATGGTGAACGACATGACTCAACCCCTCGCCCTCCTTTTCCCCGGGCAGGGCTCACAGCAGATCGGCATGCTGCGTGAGCTGGCCGAGCGCTACAGCGTCGTGCGCACGACGTTCGAGGAGGCCGCCGATGCGCTGGGCTACGACCTGTGGAAGGTGGTGCAGGAAGGGCCGGAAGATGCGCTCAACGCCACGGCCTGCACGCAGCCTGCGCTGCTCACGGCCAGCGTGGCCATCTGGCGGGTCTGGCAGGAGCTCGAAGGCCCGCGGCCCGGGGCCATGGCGGGGCATAGCCTTGGCGAGTACAGCGCCATGGTGTGCGCCGGCGTAATCGGCTTCGCCGACGGGGTGCGCCTGGTCAGGCTGCGCGGTGAGGCCATGCAGGAGGCGGTCCCGCTGGGGCAGGGCGGCATGGCGGCCATCCTCGGGCTTGACGATGCGATGGTGGAGCGCGCCTGCGCCGAGGCGGCGCAGGGCGATGTGGTCGCCGCGGTGAACTACAATGCGCCAGGACAGGTGGTCATCGCCGGCAGCAAGGCAGCGGTCGAGCGCGCCATCGCGTTGTGCCAGGAGGCCGGGGCCAAGCGGGCCATGGCGCTGCCGGTGTCGGTGCCCTCGCACTGCACGCTGATGAAGCCAGCCGCCGAGCGGCTCCAGGCTGCCATGGAGGCGCTCGACATGCGCCCGCCGCGCTATACCATCTATCAAAACGTGGATGCCCAGGCGCATGCCGATGTGGGTACGCTGCGTACCCGGTTGATCGAGCAGCTCTATCAGCCCGTGCGCTGGACCTCCTGCGTGGAGGCGATGGTGAACCGTGGCGCCGAGGTATTCATCGAGTGCGGTCCTGGCAAGGTGCTGACCGGTCTTGGCAAGCGTATTGCCAAGGGCAGCAAGGGACTGGCGGTGAACGACCCCGACAGCCTTGAAGCGGCGTTGGAACTGGCGCGGGAAGCGGCCAGCCAGTGAGCCAGGAAGGAGACAGCCTCCTTCATCCGAACAATCACGACTCATATCGGAAGCAGCTATGACGAGCGAACGCAGAATCGCCCTGGTCACCGGGGCCAGTCGCGGCATCGGACGCGCCATCGCGCATGAACTGGGCCGCCAGGGGCGGGTGGTGATCGGCACGGCCACCACCGAAGATGGCGCGGCCAAGATCGGCGAGGACCTGCGGGCCCAGGGTTTCGAGGGCGCCGGTCGCGCGCTGGACGTAACCGATCCGGAGAGCGTTGATGCGCTGATCAAGGCGATCACCGAGGAGTTCGGTGCACCGACGATCCTGGTGAACAATGCCGGCATCACGCGCGACAACCTGCTGATGCGCATGAAAGAGGATGAGTGGGATACGGTGCTCGACACCAACCTCAAGTCCGTCTATCGCGTCACCAAGGCATGCCTGCGCGGCATGACCCGCGCTCGCTTCGGCCGCATCGTCAATATCAGCTCGGTGGTGGCCACCATGGGCAACCTGGGCCAGACCAACTATGCTGCCGCCAAGGCGGGGATGGAGGGCTTCACCCGTGCCCTGGCCCGCGAGGTGGCGTCTCGGGCCATTACGGTCAATGCCGTGGCACCTGGCTTCATCGCCACGGACATGACCCATGCACTGCCCGAAGAGCAGCACAAGATGCTGCTGACCCAGATTCCCCTGGCTCGCCTGGGCGAGCCGGAGGAAATTGCCGCGGCCGTCGGCTTCCTGACGGGCGAGAGCGCTGGCTACATCACCGGCGAGACGCTGCAGGTCAACGGCGGCATGAACATGCGTTGACGCTTCCGCGGGTCGGCGGTTGCGCCGACCGGGGGGCGTCTATAAACTACCCCGCAGCTTGAGTTTGCGGACCAAACGGTTGGTCATCCGAACGGCTAACTTGAACGACTGGAGTACGTCATAATGAGCACCATCGAAGAGCGCGTGAAGAAGGTTGTGGCCGAGCGCCTGAACGTCAAGGAAGAGGATATTCAGAACAGCTCCTCCTTCACCGAAGACCTGGGCGCCGATTCCCTGGATACCGTTGAGCTGGTCATGGCGCTCGAAGAGGAATTCGACACCGAGATTCCCGATGAGGAAGCCGAGAAGATCACCACCGTTCAGGAAGCCATCGACTACGTCAACGCCCACCAGTAAGGGCGCGGTCGTCCCCGCTTGCTGAGGTGACGGGCCTCCCAGTGAAGCCCATCAAGAGCCGTCCTGAATCCAGGGCGGCTTTTTGCTTCATGCCTTGGCAGTGGCTGCCCAAGCCGGGAGCTTGTTGGGTATAATGCGCGCAACGTCGGTCCCTGGAATGGGCCGTGTCGTCTAGGTTGTCTGGAGGAAAACTGATGGCTCGTAGAGTTGTGGTGACCGGGCTTGGCCTGGTCACGCCGGTGGGCAACACCGTCGAGGAGAGCTGGGAGAACATCCTGGCCGGCAAGAGCGGCATCGCCCCCATCGAGCATTTCGATGCCAGCAGCTTCAACACGCGCTTCGGGGGCTCGGTCAAGAACTTCGACATCAGCCCGTACCTGAATCCGAAGGATGCGCGCAAGATGGACCTGTTCATCCAGTACGGGGTGGCCGCTGGCGCGCAGGCCATCAGTGACTCGGGCATCGAATGCACCGAAGCCAACGCTGAGCGAATCGGCGTGGCCATCGGTTCGGGCATCGGCGGGCTGCCGATGATCGAGCAGAACCACAACGCGCTCAACAAGGGTGGCGCCCGACGCATCTCGCCGTTCTTCGTCCCCGGCTCGATCATCAACATGATCTCCGGCAACCTGGCGATCCAGCACGGCTTTCGTGGCCCCAACATCGCCATCACTACCGCCTGCACCACGGGCACGCACAACATCGGTTACAGCGCTCGCACCATCGCCTACGGCGATGCCGACGTGATGATCTGCGGCGGTGCCGAGATGGCCACCACGCCGCTGGGCCTGGGTGGCTTCTCCGCTGCCCGCGCGCTCTCGACCCGCAATGACAACCCGCAGGCGGCCAGCCGCCCGTGGGATCGCGATCGCGACGGCTTCGTGCTGTCCGACGGCGCTGGCGTGCTGGTGCTCGAGGAGTACGAGCATGCTAAGGCCCGCGGTGCGCGCATCTATGCCGAACTGATTGGCTTTGGCATGAGCGACGATGCCTTCCACATGACGGCACCGCCCGAGGATGGCAGCGGCGCGGCGCTCTCCATGCGCAACGCCATTCGCGATGCGCGCCTCGACCCCGCAGACGTTCACTACATCAATGCTCATGGCACCTCGACGCCGGCCGGCGACCTGGCCGAAAGCCGTGCGGTCTCGAAGGTGATGGGTGCCGCGGCTTCCTCGGTGGCCGTCAGCTCGACCAAGTCGATGATCGGCCATTTGCTGGGCGCTGCCGGGGCGGTCGAAGCCGTGTTCTGCATTCTGGCGATTCGCGACCAGGTGGCACCGCCGACCATCAACCTCGATAACCAGCAGGAAGGCTGCGATCTCGACTACGTACCGCATACGGCGCGCCAGATGAAGATCGACGTGGCGCTGTCGAACTCCTTTGGTTTCGGTGGAACCAACGGCACCCTGCTGTTCTCCAAGTTGCGCTGAAGCGAGTGAGAGGAGGGCGCTGCCGTGACGGATTGGCCTGGCCACGACAGCGTCCCGCTCGATGATCGTGGCCTGGCCTACGGCGACGGCCTCTTCGAGACCGTGCTGGTGCGTGATGGCCAGGCCCTGCTGTGGGACGAGCATATGGCGCGGCTGGCGCGTGGCTGTCGGGCGCTGTCCCTGCCGCCGCCCGACACGGCGCGCCTTGCCCAGTTGCCCGCCCGGGCCGGCCCCGGCCTGAAGGTACTCAAGATCATCCTGACGCGGGGCAGTGGAGGGCGCGGCTACCTGCCGCCCGAACCGGCGCAGCCACGGCTGCGCTGGAAGGTCGCTGACTTTGCGCCGCAGCCGGCCCGCTGGCGCGATGGAGTGCGGGTGCGCCATTGCCGGCTTCGGCTCGGCAGGCAGCCCGCACTGGCCGGCATCAAGCACCTCAATCGTCTCGAAAACGTCCTGGCGCGCCGTGAATGGCAAGACGCCGAGCTGGCCGAAGGGCTGCTCTGCGACAGCGAAGGCCTGCTGGTGGAAGCCACCGCGATGAACCTGATCTGGCGCCGTGACGGACGGCTCGAGACGCCGTGCCTGGCCCGATGCGGCGTGGCCGGTACCCTGCGCGCCGCGCTGATGGCCCGCCAGGCGATCGTCGAGGTGAGCTGCGGCCCCGAGGTGCTGGCCGAGGTTGAGGCGCTGTGGCTGCTCAATTCCGTGCAGGGCGTCTGGCCGGTGACGCGGCTGGATGACACGGCGGGCACAGAACTCAGGCGCTGGTGCATCGATGATGCGAATCGCCCGCTGCAGGCGATGGCACATGAGCTGCTGGGCTACCCGGCGGCGTTCGAACGGTGAGAGGAAAGGCATGCTGCGTCTAGTCAAATACCTGTTGCTGCTGGTGGTGGTCGCCGCGGTTGCCGCCCTGGCCGGCTATCACTATTGGGAGAGCCGACTGGAGGCACCCATTGCCGTCGACGAGGAGACGCTCTACGAGGTGCCACGCGGCGCCGGCTACAACCGCGTGGTCACTGACCTGGCCAGTCGCGGCATCATTCAGGACGACTGGGCGTTTCGCCTGCTGACGCGCCTCGAGCCAGAGGCAATTCCGCGGCTGCGCGCCGGCGAGTACATGCTCGAACCCGGCATGAGCGGTCGCGACCTCATTGCTCTGCTGGGCAGCGACCGGGTGGTGACCTATCCCATGACCTTCCCGGAAGGCTGGACCTTCCGCCAGATGCGGGCACAGCTGGATGCCGCCCCCAAGCTGGAAAACCTGACCCACGGACTTTCCGATGCCGAGGTCATGGCGCTGCTAGGGCGCGAGGACCGCCATCCCGAGGGGTGGTTCTTCCCCGATACGTACCGCTATTACAAGGGGATGAGCGACTTGGACATCCTGCGCCAGGCGCTGCTGCGCATGGAGCGTATTCTTGAGGAGGTGTGGGAACGGCGCAGTGATGAGCTGACCATCGATACCCCCTACGAGGCGCTGATCATGGCCTCGCTGATCGAGCGCGAAACCGGAGCCCCGGAGGAGCGCCGTGAGATTGCCGGGGTCTTCAAGCGTCGCATGCAAACCGGCATGCGCCTGCAGACCGACCCCACGGTGATCTACGGCATGGGCGAGCGCTATGAGGGGCGTATCACCCGGGCGGACCTGCAGGAGGCCACCCCCTACAACACCTATGTGATCAACGGCCTGCCGCCGACGCCCATTGCCATGCCCGGTCGTGCCTCGCTGGAGGCCGCCGTCGACCCGCTGCCCGGTGACACCTACTATTTCGTTTCTCGTGGCGACGGTACCCACCACTTCTCGCGCACCTTGCGCGAGCACAACAACGCCGTGAACCGCTACATCCGCAACCGCTGAGCAGGATGCACGCCATGCTGGCACAAGGAGTTTCGATGCAGCCGCGAGGACGTTTCATCACCCTGGAGGGCAGCGAGGGTGTTGGCAAGAGCACCAATATTGAAGCGGTGGCACAATGGCTCTCTTCGCGCGGCGTTGAGGTGGTGCGAACGCGGGAGCCCGGCGGCACCCAGCGGGCCGAGGCCATTCGCGAGCTGCTGCTGACGCCCGACAGCGACGAGACGCTGTGCGTCGACGCTGAGCTATTGCTGATCTTTGCCGCCCGCGCCCAGCACGTGGCGCAAAAGATCCTGCCCGCGCTGCAGCGCGGTGCCTGGGTGCTATGCGACCGCTTCACCGATGCCACCTTTGCCTACCAGGGCGGTGGACGGGGCATATCGTCCGAGCGCATCGCCGAGCTTGAGCGCTTCGTGCTGGGCGATTTTCAGCCCGACCTGACGCTGCTTTTGGACATGCCGGTGGCCGCCGCCCAGCAGCGGCTGCAGGGCCGCCTGGCGGCCAGCGGCGGTGAGCGGGACCGCTTCGAGCGGGAGCGCGGCGCGTTCTTCGAGGCGGTGCGCCAGGCCTACCTGGCGCGAGCCGAGGCGGCGCCCGGGCGGTTTGCCGTGATCGATGCCGCCGCACCGCTGGCCACCGTCCAGGCCCGGCTGGCCGACTGCCTGGATCAGCGGGTTGGCCCATGGCTCTAGGCGAACCGGGTATGGCGACACCGCTGCCCTGGCAGCTGCCCCTGTGGCAGCACTTCCTCGAGCGCTTCGAGCAGCAGCGCCTGCCCCACGCGCTGCTGCTGTCGGGGCCGCGCGGCGTAGGCAAGCAGCGCTTCAGCGAGGCGCTGGTGGCTCGGCTGCTGTGCACCTCGCCGGGCAGCCAGGCGTGCGGCCACTGCCATGGCTGCCACATGCTGGCGTCCGGCTACCACCCCGACCTGATGCGGGTGATGCCGGAAGAGGGCAAGCGGCAGATTCGCATCGACCCAATTCGCACGGTCAACGGCTTCGTGGCCCAGACTGCCCAGCAGGGCGGGCGGCGGGTGATCGTGGTTGCCCCGGCCGAGGCCATGAACGTGGCGGCCGCCAACGCGCTGCTCAAGAGCCTCGAGGAGCCGGGTGCGAATACCCATTTCCTGCTGCTCGCCGACGTGCCGTCGCGCATGCTGGCCACGATCCGTTCGCGCTGCCAGCACTGGAGCCTGCCGCTGCCCGAGCGTGAGGCGAGCCTGGCCTGGCTGACCGAGCGGCTTGGCAGCCATGAGGAAGCGCAGTTCTGGTGGCAGGTTTCGGGAGGGCTGCCGCTGCTGGCGGTGGAGCTGGCAGACCCCGGTTCACGGGCTCTGCGCAAGCAGCTTCACGACACCTTCGATGCCCTGGTGCGCGGCGCCGAGCCGGTGGCCGAGGCCGCGCGTCTCGACCGCCAGGCTATCGAATCGATCCTGTGGTACGGTATCGCCTGGCTCGAGGACCTGATTCGCCTTGGCCTGACCGGCGAAGCATCGCGGCTGCGCAACCCCGACCTGTTGCCGCTCTACCGCCAGGCGGTGAAGAACGCCCGGGTGCGCGACTGGTTCCGCCTGCTGGACTACGCTCGCGAGCAGCGGCGGCTGCTGGCCAGCGGGGGCAATCCCAACCCGCAGCTGGTGCTCGAGGCCTGGCTGGTGCGTTGGTCGGCGCTACTGCGTTCATGAAGCTCAACGGGGAGGAGTGAGGTCGATGTCACCGCAAAAGGCACTGTCGCTGACGATCCAGGACGAGCAGACGCTGCTCTCCGCCTACATGCCGTTGCTCGAGCGTGGCGGCATCTTCGTGCCTACCCGCGAGCGCTATGAGCTGGGCCAGGAGGTCTACCTGCTGCTAACGCTGCCGAGTGACAGCGAGCGGGTGCCCGTTACCGGCCAGGTGGTGTGGGTCTCGCCCGACGGCGTGGCAGGGCGACGGGTGCCCGGCATCGGCATTCACTTCAGTGCGGAGGACCAAGCCGTACGCGACCGCATCGAGACTCTGCTGGCGGGTCAATTGGACAAGGGAGCGCCTTCCTACACCCTGTAAGCCCCTCTCTTCACGGAACGCTATGAGCCGATTACCGCATGTTTGTTGATTCACACTGTCATTTGGACCGTCTCGACCCGGCCACGCATGCGGGTAGCGTGGCGGCCGCCCTCGAGGCCGCACGCGCACGCGACGTGCGCCAGTTTCTGGCCATCGCGGTGACGCTCGAGGACGTACCGGCGCTGGCCGCGCTTGGCCGCGAGCACCTGGACGTGGCCATCTCCGCCGGCGTGCATCCCCTCCACCTGCTGGAGCGGGAGCCGGAGATCGAAGGCATCAAGGAGGTCGCGGAGCGCTTCGGCGCGGTGGCCATCGGCGAATGCGGCCTCGACTATCATTACCTCGACAAGACGCCCGAGCGTGTCCCGTCGCGTGATGTGCAGCGCGAGCGCTTTCGCCGTCAGCTGATCGCCGCCACCGAACTCGAACTGCCGGTCATTGTGCATACCCGCGACGCCCGCGAGGATACGCTCGCCATGATTCGCGAGTACAGCGACCCGGCCATCGGCGGCGTGCTGCACTGCTTCACCGAGGATCTCGACATGGCCCGCGAGGCGGTGCGCCACGGGTTCTACATTTCGCTGTCGGGGATCGTCACGTTTCGCAACGCCGAGGCGCTGCGAGAAGTGGCCCGTCGGGTGCCGCTGGACCGGCTGCTGATCGAGACCGACAGCCCCTACCTGGCGCCGGTGCCCCACCGCGGCAAGCCCAATGAGCCGGCGTGGGTGGTGGAAGTGGCCCAGTGCATCGCCGAGGCTAGGGGAATCAGCCTCGACGAGGTGGCAATGCAGACCACGGCCAATTTCTACCAGCTGTTCCGCGCCGCCGCGCCTGACATTTCGGCAGAGGTGCGCCAGGCGCTGGCCCACGCCGGCCTGATCTCGGGCCGCTGACCCGAAGCAGCGGCTGGGCTAGAGTAGAACTCGAGCCTGGTGGAGTAGCGATCATGAACCTCGAACCTTTGCTGAAGCATGTCGAGCCGACCGGCGGGCTGCCTCCCGTCGAGACCTGGCACCCCGAGCGCGTGGGGGAAATGGACCTGGAAATAGCCGCCGACGGGCGCTGGTTCCACGAGGGGGGCGAGATGACCCGGCCGGCCCTGGTCCGGCTGCTCTCCACGCTGCTGCGCCGCGAGGCCGATGGCCATTACTACCTGGTGACGCCCGCCGAGAAACAGCGCATCCGGGTCGTCGATCGCCCATTCTTGATCGTCGATGCTGAGCGCGATGGTGACGGCGACTGGTGGTTGACTACCAATGCGGGGGATCGCCTGCGCCTCGATGCGGCACGCTCGCTGACGCCGAGCGCCACCCCCGAAGGCGAGGAGATTCCGGAAGTGCCCGTGCGACTGGGGCTTACCGCTCGGCTGGGGCGCAACGTCTACTATCGACTGGTGGAAGAGGCCGAGCAGCGCCCCGGCCGGCCGGGGTGGGTCGAGCTGGGGCTATTCAGCGGCGATACCTGGCAGCCGCTGGGCAGCGTACCGGCTGAGGCCCTGTGAAGCTGACCGACGAGCAGCGTGCCGTCGTCGAGCATGGCGCGGGCCACGCTCGAGTAGCCGCCGTGGCCGGGGCGGGCAAGACCACTACGCTGGTGGCACGGGTGCTGCACCTGCTGCAGCGGGGCGTGCCGGCCCAGCGTATCCTGGTGCTGATGTTCAACCGCTCGGCGCGAGAAGACTTCCAACGCCGTCTGGCCACCATGGCACCGAGCGGCGTTGCGCTGCCCGATATTCGCACCTTCCACTCGCTGGGGCATCGCCTCACGGCCAGCCTGACCCGCTGGGGCGCCCTGACGCCACGCCAGCTGCTTTCCGCCGACTGGCAGCTGGAGCGGCTGCTGCGCCAGGCCACCCAGGAGGTACTGAGCGGGGAAGCGGCGCAGCGCGACATGGCGCTGGAGCCGGATACCCTGGATGCCCTGTCCCATTTCTGTGCCCTGGTGAAGGCGGAAATGGTGACGCCGCAGGCGCTCTACGAGCGGCTCGACCTGGGCGAGGGCACCGGCCACTTCCCCGAGGCCTTCCAGCGGCTCGAGGCGCTGCTGGCGGAGCATGGGCTGATGACCTATGCCGACCTGCTCTACCGTCCGCTGCTGGCCTTCCAGGCCGAGCCCGCGCTGGTGGTGCGGGTGCAGGGTTTCCTCGACCAAGTCATCATCGACGAGTACCAGGACATCAATCAGGCCCAGCTGCGGCTGCTCGCCACCCTGGCCGGCCGCAGCGCCGAGGTCATGGCCGTCGGGGATGCCAACCAGTGCATCTACGAGTGGCGCGGGGCACACCCCGACACCATGCGCGATCATTTCACCGCCACTTTCGGCCCGGCCAGCGATTACCCGCTTTCCACCACCTTCCGCCACGGGCATGCGCTGGCACTGCTGGCCAACCATGCCATTGCCGCCAACCTGCGTCGGCCCGACCAGCTGTGCCTGGCGGCCGAGGGCAACCCCGCGACCACGCTGGAGGTGGCGCAGGGCAGAGGCGCGCTGCTGGAGGCGCTCGATGCCTGGCTCGCCGCGGGGCGGCGGCTCGATGAAGCCTGCCTGCTGGTGAGAAGCTGGGCCCTGTCGGTGCCGGTTCAGCTGCGGCTGCTGCAGGCGGGGGTACCGTTTCGGCTGTCCCGCGAGGCTCACTTTGTGTTTCGCCTGCCGCTGGTGCAGGCGCTCTCCGGCTACCTGCGGCTGGCACGTGACGGCGCCTTGCTGCGTGACCCGGGGCTGCTCCTGCGGCTGCTGGAACAGCCGACGCCGTTTGTCGCGCGTGAGCGGCTGGGCGCGCTGGCGCGACGGCTGGCCGAGACCGGCGAATTTCCCGGCAACCACGACCCCTTGATGGCGAGCCTCAAGCCCGTGCAGCGGCGCAACCTGAAGCGGCGCTGGGCGCTGCTAGGTGAGCTGCCGCGGCTGGGCCATTGGCCGCCGGCGCGGCTGCTGGCGCATATCGTCGATACTCTCGAGGCCGAGAAGGTGCTCAAGCGTGCGGCGGCGCGCCGGGAAAAGGGCGAACAGGACGTGCGTTTGCTGGATGTGCTGATTGAACAGGCCGGCGAGGCGCAGGCGATCGATGCCTTCATCGAGCTGCTCGAACGGCCGGTCGAGAACCACGCCGAGGGCCTGCTGATTACCACCGTGCACGGGGCCAAGGGGCTGGAGTGGCCGCTGGTGGCCATGGCCGGCGTCAATGAAGAGGATTTTCCCCATTACAGCCGGGACAACCCGCTGACGCCCGAACGGCTGGAGGAGGAGCGGCGTCTTTTCTATGTCGCCGTTACGCGGGCCCGAGAGCGGCTGCTCATCCTACACGACGGGGGCGAGCATCGCCCCAGCCGCTTCATCGCCGAAACGGCGTGGCAGGACTGCCTGCGACTCGACGCACGCCTGCGCGGGGCCGATGTCGGCAACGAGGCGCTGGCCGTGTCTTCACCGCGGCTGATGTCGCGCTACCTCGAGGCGTTGTCGCGGCAGGTGCCGCTGACGCAGCGCCAGGCAGAGGGGCTGCCGCTGGCCACGCCTGTCGACGCGGCAAGCTATCGGCCAGGGCAGTGGCTGCGTCATGCCGTGTTCGGCGAGGGGGAAGTCGTGCAGGTCGAGGGCGACCCGGCCGACCCCATCATCGAGGTCAATTTCACCCGGGCCGGTCGGCGCCGGCTGCTGGCCGGGCGAGCGCCCATCGAGCGCCTCGACGCCGGCCGCGCCCGCCCAGGCCTTGCCAAAGGAGAGCGAGCATGAACAGCCTGCTGATCACGGCGCACGAGCTGAGCGAAGCCCTGCAGGGCCAGCACCCCTTGCGGGTGCTGGACTGCCGGGCCCGGCTGGGAAAACCCGAGGCCGGGCGCCAGATGTGGGAAGCGGGGCATGTGGCGGGTAGCGCATCCCCCGCGAGTCTCACCACTGAGACAATGTGGGAAGCGGGGCATGTGGCGGGTAGCCTGCCGGTCAGCCTCGACCATGACCTGGCGGGGCCTCCGGGCGCAGGTGGGCGCCATCCGCTGCCGACGCCCGAGGCCTTCACCGCCACGCTGCAGCGGCTCGGGGTCTCCCCCGGCGAGCCGGTGGTGGTACTCGACGACCTGGGCGGGCAGCTGGCAGCGGCGCGGGCCTGGTGGATGCTGGCGATCTGGGCGGGGCATCCCGATGTGCGTGTGCTGGACGGCGGATTGCAGGCTTGGCTGGCGGCCGGCGGCGAGCTGGTGCAGGCCGCGTGGCAGCCTCCCGAGCCTGGCCGCTGGCAGCCGACGTTCAACGCCGGGGCGTGGATTGGCGCCGACCAGGTGCTTGCCGGGCGGGCGCTGCTGGTCGATGCGCGCAGCGAGGAGCGTTTTCGCGGTGAGGTCGAGCCCATCGACCCGGTGGCCGGCCGCATCCCGGGTGCGGTATGTCGGCCGAGCGCCGCCAACCTCGATGAGCAGGGCAGGTTCAAGCCGGCGCAACGGCTCGACGCCGAGCTGCCCCGGGCCGACCAGGTGGTTGCCTACTGCGGCTCGGGTGTGACGGCTTGCCACAATCTCCTGGCCTACGCCATCGCCGGTCGCCCCGTTCCGCGGCTCTACCCCGGCTCCTGGAGCGAATGGATCACCGCTCCGGCTAGGCCGGTGGCAAGTGGGTGACCGACCTGTCAAGCTTTGGCCGGCAGGTACCGTCAACCGGCTGGCAAGCTGATAACAACACGGACTTCAAGGAGGATAGACCATGAACTTTGCGCTGATTGGCGCGGCAGGGTACATCGCGCCGCGCCACATGCAGGCGATCAAGGATACCGGTAACGACTTGGTGGCGGCCTACGACATCAACGACTCGGTCGGCATCATCGACTCCATCTCTACCAACTGCTCTTTCTTCACCGAGTTCGAATACTTCCTGGAACATGCCTGGCGGCTGAAGCGCCAGGGCGAGCGGGCCATCGACCACTGGGTGGTGTGTTCGCCCAACCATCTGCACAGCGCCCATATCACCGCAGGGCTGCATCTGGACTGCGACGTGATCTGCGAGAAGCCGCTGGTGTCGACGCCGGCCCAGCTCGACGAGCTGCGCCAAGTCGAACAGGCCACCGGTCGGCGCGTCTACAGCATCATGCAGCTGCGCCATCATCCTGCCATCCATGAGCTGCGCGACAAGGTGCTGGCCGAGCAGCGGGACGGCCAGTATGAAGTCGAGCTGACCTACATCACTGCCCGCGGCCCCTGGTACCTGGCCAGTTGGAAGGGCGATTCGCGTAAGTCGTTCGGGGTCATGTCCGAAATCGGCATTCACTTCTTCGACATGCTGCACGTGATCTTCGGCGAGCTGAAGCGCATGGAGCTGCACCATCACGACGAGCGTAAGGCCGCGGGCTTCCTTGAATACGAGAAGGCGCGGGTACGCTGGTTCCTCTCCATCGACGCCGAGGACCTGCCCGCGCGGCTGCGTGGCCACCATTCGACCTTCCGCAGCATCACCTGCGACGGCGAGGAGTTCGAGTTCTCCAGCGGCTTCACCGACCTGCATACGGTCAGCTACCGTGAGATCCTGGCCGGGCGTGGCTTCGGCATCGAGACCGTGCGCCACTGCCTCGAGACGGTGTACGCGCTTGGCCAGGCCACCCCGGAAGCCCCCCGCGTAGATGAAGCGCATCCGCAGCTCGCCGCCGTGCTGGCGGCGCAGGACGCGCTCGCGGCCAGTCAGCGCTAAGGGGAGCCTACGCATGCATTTCATTGATCTTGCCGCGCAGCAGGCGCGGATCAAGCCACGCCTGGATGCCGCCATCCAGAGCGTGCTGGAACACGGGCGCTACGTGCTGGGCCCGGAAGTGACCGCGCTTGAGGAGCGCCTGGCCGAGTATGTTGGCGTGGCGCACTGCATCGGCTGCGCCAACGGCACCGATGCGCTGCAGATCGCGCTGATGGCGCTGGATATCGGCGCCGGTGACGAGGTGATCGTGCCCGGCTTCACCTTCATCGCTAGCGCCGAGAGCATCGTGCTGGCCGGTGCTCGGCCGGTCTACGTGGATATCGATCCGGCCACCTACCTGCTCGACCCGCAGCAGCTCGAGGCGGCGGTGACCCCGCGCACGCGGGCGATCATGCCGGTGTCGATGTTCGGCCAGTGTGCCGACATGGAGGCCATCGAGGCGGTGGCCCACCGCCATGGCCTGGCGGTGGTGGAGGATGCCGCCCAGAGCTTCGGCGCAACGCGCCACGGGCGGCGCTCCTGCGGGCTCAGCCGCGTGGCCTGCACCAGCTTCTTTCCGAGCAAGCCACTGGGCGCCTACGGAGACGGCGGGGCGCTGTTCACCGACGATGACGACCTGGCCGCCGGCATTCGCCTCGTGGCGCGCCATGGAGAGGCGCGGCGCTACCACCACACCCGGCTCGGCATGAACAGCCGGCTGGATACCCTGCAGGCCGCGGTGCTGCTGGCCAAGCTGGAGATCTTCGACGACGAGGTGGCGCGCCGTCAGGCCGTTGCCGAGCGCTATGATCGTCTGCTGGGTGAGGCCGGCATCGCCACTACCCCCCGCCTGGCGGCTGGCAACACCAGCGTCTATGCCCAATACAGTCTGCGGGTGGCGAACCGCGACCAGGTGCAGGCGCGGCTCACTGAAGCCGGGGTGCCGACGGCCGTACACTACCCGCTGCCGCTCAATCACCAACCGGCCGTGGCAGACCCCTGCTGCCGCCTGCCGGTGACCGAGGCGGTATGCCAGGAGATTCTCAGCCTGCCGATGCACCCCTACCTGGAGGCCGAGCAGCAGCGGCATGTGGTAACGGCGCTGGTGCAGGCGCTGGCCTGAGCTTCGGCAGCGTATCGCTGCGTGCGTGGCTCACTGGATGCTGTTCGCCCGACTGTACCGACAGCGGTGGCCAAGGGCGAGGCAAGAGAGAGCAGCCTAGGACAAAAGGGAAAGGGGAAAGGCGAGGGGGAGGCAAAAAAAGGGCATGCCGCGAGGCATGCCCTTGTCGGGTCCGAGCCGCTTCACCGCGGAAGCGAGCCCGGGCATTACATGTTGGGATAGTTCGGGCCGCCGCCGCCTTCCGGCGCCACCCAGCGAATGTTCTGCGCCGGGTCCTTGATGTCGCAGGTCTTGCAGTGCACGCAGTTCTGGAAGTTGATCTGGAAGCGTGGCTGGCCGGCGTCGTCCTCCACCACCTCGTAGACCCCGGCCGGGCAGTAACGCTGCGCCGGTTCGGCGTAGGTTGGCAGGTTGTCGCGGATCGGCACAGCCGGGTCCAGCAGCTGCAGGTGGCTGGGCTGGTCCTCTTCATGGTTGGTATTCGACAGGAACACCGAAGAGAGCTTATCGAAGGACAGCTTGCCGTCGGGCTTGGGGTAGACGATCTTCTCGAACTCGCTGGCCGGCTTGAGTGCGGCATGGTCCGGCGTGGTGTCGTGCACGTTGGGCAGCTTGCCGCCCAGCAGCTGGTTGATGAAGTTGTAGGCGCCACCACCCACGGTGCCGTACTTGTGGATGGCCGGGCCGAAGCTGGCGCTCTCCTTCAGCTCGGCGTAGGCCCAGCTCTGCTCCCATTTGGCGCTGAACGCGGTGAGCTCCTGGCCGCCTTCGTCGCCGGCGGTGAGCGCCTCGAACACGGTTTCCGCCGCCACCATGCCGGACTTCATAGCCGTGTGCAGGCCCTTGATCTTGGAGAAGTTCAGCGTGCCGGCATCGCAGCCGATCAGCAGGCCGCCGGGGAAGGTCATCTTCGGCAGGCAGTTCAGGCCGCCTTTGGTGATGGCGCGAGCGCCGTAGGCCACGCGCTTGCCGCCCTGGAGGTGCTTAGCCAGCACCGGGTGGTGCTTCATGCGCTGGAATTCGTCGAACGGCGAGAGCCAAGGATTCTGGTAGGCGAGGTCGATGATCAGGCCGACCACCACCTGCTGGTTCTCGGCGTGGTAAAGGAACCAGCCGCCGTGGGTGGACTTGTCGAGCGGCCAGCCGGAGCCATGCAGGACCAGTCCCGGCTCGTGCTGTTCGGCCGGGATGTCCCACAGCTCCTTGATCCCGATGCCGTAATGCTGGGGGTCCTTGCCGGCGTTGAGCTTGAAGCGCGAGATCAGCCCCTTGCCCAGGTGGCCGCGGGCGCCTTCGGCGAACAGCGTGTACTTGGCGCGCAGTTCCATGCCCGGGGTATAGCTGTCCTTGGGCTGGCCGTCGGTACCGACACCCATGTCGCCAATGAGAATGCCACGTACGGTGCCGTCCTCGTCGTGGAGCACTTCCTGTGCGGCAAAGCCGGGGAACACCTCGACGCCCAGCGCCTCGGCCTGCTCGGCCAGCCAGCGGCATAGGTTGCCGGCGCTGATCACGTAGCGGGTCAGGTCGCCCCCGGTATTGTGCATGCTCTTCGGTACCAGGCCGTTGGGCAGCTTTTGGGCCTTGTCGGCGTCCTTGAGCAGATAGACTTCATCGCGAGTGGCGGGGGTGTTCAACGGGGCGCCGCGCTCTTCCCAGTCGGGGAACAGCTCCTGCAGCGCACGTGGCTCGAAGACGGCGCCCGAAAGGATATGGGCGCCCACCTCGGAACCCTTCTCGACCACGCATACCGTCAGTTCCTGGCCGGCCTCATTGGCCTGCTGCATCAGGCGGCAGGCGGCCGATAGCCCGGAAGGGCCGGCGCCGACGATCACCACGTCAAAGTCCATCGAATCGCGTTCTACTTGCTCAGACATCCCCTTGCTCCTCCCTCGGCTTCGGCGTCGGGCCTGTTCCACCAACGTCGAAAGAAAATAAAACGGTCGTTTGCTTCTCGATATTCTCCATGATAGGCATAATAAACGACTCAGGATACCCCTACGATGGCAATGTGCGACCAGACTGCGCTGCGCCTGCGAAGGGATTGTTGCCACCTGCAGGGCTGTGGCACATTGGCAAGGTTTTTGGGTGTGGCGCCTATCAAACGCTTGCATGAAACACATAAAGGAAGACCACCCGGTTCTAAGGAGTCGCCGCCCTTTTCCTGCACAAGCCGGGCGTCAGCGAATCCCCAACCCAACGGTTCACCCAGCGAACCAAGCGAGGACACCATGAAAGTACTCGTCGCGGTCAAACGCGTCATCGACTACAACGTCAAGATTCGCGTCAAGGCGGATCACACCGACGTCGACCTCACCAACGTCAAGATGGCCATGAACCCCTTCTGCGAGATCGCCGTGGAAGAAGCGGTGCGCCTGAAGGAGAAGGGCGTGGCCAGCGAGGTCGTCGCCGTGACCATTGGCCCCAAGGCTGCTCAGGAGCAGCTGCGCACCGCGCTGGCGCTGGGCGCCGACCGGGCGATTCATGTCGAGACCGACGAGCGCGTCGAGTCGCTGGCCGCCGCCAAGCTGCTGGCCAAGGTGGTAGAGGCGGAGCAGCCGCAGCTGATTATCCTGGGCAAGCAGGCCATCGACACCGACAACAACCAGACCGGCCAGATGCTGGCTGCGCTGGCCGGGCTGCCCCAGGGCACCTTCGCCTCGGAAGTCGTGGTCGAGGGTGACAAGGTGCAGGTGACCCGCGAAGTCGATGGCGGCCTGCAGACCGTCGAACTGAGCCTGCCGGCCATCGTCACCACCGACCTGCGCTTGAACGAGCCGCGCTACGCCAAGCTGCCTGACATCATGAAGGCCAAGAAGAAGCCGCTGGACGTCAAGACCCCGGCCGATTTCGGCGTCGAGGTGAAGAGCAGCCTTACGCTGGTGAAGGTCGAATCTCCCGCCGAGCGCAAGGGCGGTATCAAGGTGGGCTCGGTGGACGAGCTCGTGGACAAACTGAAGAACGAAGCCAAGGTGCTGTGACGCAGTTCGCTGGCAACGGTTCTTTGAAGACAGCGCTTGGAAAAGCAGCGCTTAGAAAGGAGTGGAATCCATGAGCATCCTGGTACTCGCCGAACATCACGACGGTCAGCTCGCTGGCGCCACCGCCCACGTCGTGGCGGCCGCCCAAGCGATTGGCGGCGACATCGATATCCTGGTCGCCGGTGAAAATGTCGGCGCCGTGGCTGAAGCCGCCGCCAAGCTCGACGGCGTGGCCAAGGTCCGCGTGGCCGACAACGCCGTCTACGCCCACCAACTGGCCGAGCCCCTGGGCGCGCTGCTGGTCGAACTCGCCGGCGACTACAGCCACCTGCTGGCCGCCGCCTCCACCACCGGCAAGAACGTGCTGCCGCGTGTTGCCGCGCTGAAGGACGTCAGCCAGATCTCCGAGATCGTCGAAGTGGTCGACGCTGACACCTTCAAGCGCCCGATCTACGCCGGCAACGCCATCGCCACGGTGAAGAGTGCCGACAGTCTCAAGGTCATCACCGTGCGCAGCACCGGCTTCGATGCCGTTGGCGCCGGCGGTAGCGCCAGCGTCGAGAACGTCGAGGTGGTGGTCGACAACGGCCAATCTACCTTCGTCAAGCAGGAGCTGGCCCAGAGCGACCGTCCCGAGCTGGCCGGTGCGCGCGTGGTCATTTCCGGCGGGCGCGGCATGGGCAGCGGCGAGAACTTCAAGCTGCTCGACGGCATTGCCGACAAGCTGGGCGCGGCCATTGGCGCCTCGCGCGCCGCGGTGGACGCCGGCTTCGTGCCCAACGACATGCAGGTAGGCCAGACCGGCAAGATCGTCGCCCCGGAGCTCTACATCGCCGTGGGTATTTCCGGTGCCATCCAGCACCTGGCCGGCATGAAGGACTCCAAGGTGATCGTGGCGATCAACAAGGACGAAGAGGCGCCGATCTTCCAGGTGGCCGACTACGGCCTCGTCGGCGACCTGTTCCAGCTCCTCCCGGAGCTCGAGAGCAAGCTATAAGACGCAGCAGGCAAGACAAGCAAGCCGGCCACCGCGCCGGCTTGCTTGTTTCTGCGCTCCCAGGCTTTGGAAACTCGATGGCGAGCGGCTATGACAAGACTTGGGCGACGCTATTAGCGTGAATCGCGGGTATTTGCCATGCTGGATGAATGCAGCGAGGGGCCGTGTGCGTCCCCGCCTTTCATTGACGCCAAGGAGGAGCCAACATGCCGCACCAATTGCCCGAGCTACCGTACGCCTATGATGCGCTTGAGCCGCACATCGATGCGATGACGATGGAGATCCACCACTCGCGCCATCACAAGACCTACGTGGACAAGCTGAACGCCGCGCTGGAAGGGACCGGCCTTGAGGAGCTGCCGGTGGACGAACTGATGGCCAGCATCGACCGGGTGCCGCAAGAGAAGCGGCAGGAGGTCATCAACAACGGTGGGGGCCACTCCAACCATGCCAAATTCTGGCAGATGATGTCGCCCAACGGCGGCGGCCAGCCCCAGGGTAAGGTGGCCCAGGCCATCGACAGCGAGCTGGGCGGCTTCGACGCCTTCAAGGACGCCTTCACCAAGGCGGCGCTGGGGCGCTTCGGTAGCGGCTGGGCCTGGCTCAGCGTGACGCCGGAGAAGAAGCTGGTCGTCGAGAACACCCTCAACCAGGACAGCCCGCACATGCACGGCAACACCCCGGTGCTGGGTCTGGATGTGTGGGAGCACGCCTACTACCTGAAATACCAGAACAAGCGCCCCGACTACGTCTCGGCCTTTTTCAACGTGGTCAACTGGGAGGAGGTGGAGCGCCGCTATCAGCAGGCCGTTTCCTGACCTTTCCAGGCTTTCCCGTCAACGCCGCCGCAGCCCTTGGGCTGCGGCGGCGTTTTTTACGCCGGTGCGTTTTTTTGGGGCGTCATGAACGAAGGTCGATCGTTCGCGGGCGACGGGGCAGCCTGAGGCACCTCCGGCTGCGTCAACTTGCCGCTCTGTGGCGTGGTAGGAAAATGAACGAGCATGGGCACAATGGTGCCGCGTCGTCCATCGCGGAGCATTGATCTGCGTCATCGGCCGGGGCGCGCGCTTCATTGATAAGGATTATCATTCGTGGCAATATCGTGACCCTATCAAAGGCAGTGGAATTGCCTGTTCATCGCCGTTCCGGGGAGCTTTCCGTGACATCGTTTCGCCATTTCTGCCTACGAGCCGGCATCCTCTGGTTCCTTCTGCCTGCGTTGGCCTTCGCCGATCCCGCCCTGCAGCAGGAGGCGAGGGAGGCGCAGCGCACCCAGGCCGAGCTGCAGGCACGCATCGACGCCGCCGATGACGAGGCGCGCGCCATGCTTGAGTCGCTGCGCGAACTGGAGCGCGCAGAAACCCGGCTGTCGCGCGAGAATGCCGAGCTTGCCCCGCGCCTTGCCCAGCAGGCCGAAGCGCTCGACCGTCGCGAGGCCGCGCTCGATACCTTGGAGGAAACCCGCGAAGCACTGCCGGTGCTGCAGGAGCGCCTGGTCGAACGCCTGGAGCGCTGGGTCGAGAACGACATGCCCTTCCTGCATGAAGAGCGGCGGGCCCGGGTCGCCAGCCTGCGCTTCGGCGAGGAGCTCTCCACTGCCGAGCGCTGGGAGCGGGCCGTCTCGGCATGGCGGGCCGAGCTTGCCTATGGGCGTGAGGTCGATGCCTGGCGCGGCTACCTCGGCGAAGGGGAGTCGCGCCGCGAGGTCGACTACCTACGGCTGGGTCGCGTGGGTTTCTACTACCTGACGCCGGACGGCCGTGCCGGCCGCGTCTGGCAGGCCGAGGCCGGCAGTTGGGCGCCGCTCGACGAGGCGCAGCGCCGCGAGGTGCGCAACGGCCTGCGAATTGCCCGTGACCGGCGCGCCCCTGAGCTGCTGACGCTGCCCATATCCCAGCCGCTGGAACGACCCACGGAGGAGGACGCATGAGCCGGCCACGTTTTCTTGCGGCTCTGCTTGTCGGCGTGCTGCTGAGCCTTTCTGTCCTGTGCCAGGTGCAGGCGGAGCCGTTGACCAGCCTGCGCGCCGAGCGCGAGGCTGCCGAGGCGCGCGACCAGGCACGCCTGATCGCACTGCTCGAGGACCGCGATGCCCTGGAGGCGGCGCTGGAAGCGGCGCAAGCCGCCCATGCGCAGGCCGAAGTGCGTAACGAAGCGCTCAAGGCTCAGGCCCAGGCGCTGAGCGAGCGCCAGGCCGAACTGGAGGCGCGCCGGCAGGAGCAGGGTGACGATCTTGAGGCCGTGTTGGCGTCGCTGGCCCGTCACAGCGGCGAACTGCGTGACAGTCTCGCCGATAGCTGGCTGGTCGTGCCGAGCCCGGGGCTGCCGTCGCGGCTCGACGATGCCGAGGTGCTCGAGCTCGCCCATCTCGAGGAGTTCGCCGACCGCCTGGTGGCGCTGACCGCCGATACCGCCCGGGTGGTTCGCTTCGAGGCGCCGGTGGCCGCGGCCAGCGGCGAGATTGCGCCGCGGGAGGTGATCCGCCTTGGCGATTTCACTGCCTTCACCGCAGGCGAGCTGCTGCGCCGCGGTGCCGACCACCAGGCCCTGTCGGTAGTCGAGCGCACCCCGCGGGAAGTGGCCGCCAGCCTGGCGGCCTTTCATGCCGGTGAGTCGCGCTCGCTGACCTTCGATCCAACTCGTGGCCAGGTCATGGCGGCGCTGGCCCAGCGGCCGAGTCTGGTCGAACGCTTCCACCAGGGCGGGGCGGTCGGCTACGTGGTGGTGGGGCTGGGAGCCGTCGGCCTGCTGGTCGGCCTGCTGCAGTACGCTTACCTGCTGAAAGTGACGCTGGCCATGCGCCGTCAGTTGCGCGACCTCACCACGCTGCGCGAGGACAATCCGCTCGGGCGTGTGCTGCTGCGCTTTCGCGCACTGCGCGACGATCCCGTGCCGGAGGCGCTCGAGGCGCGCCTCGACGAAGCGGTGCTGGCCGAGCTGCCGCGCCTGGAGCGCGGCCAGCCGCTGGTCAAGCTGCTGGCCGCCGTGGCGCCGCTGCTGGGGCTGCTGGGCACCGTTACCGGCATGATCGTCACCTTTCAGGCGATCACCGTGTTTGGCACCGGCGACCCGCAGCTGATGGCAGGCGGCATCAGCCAGGCGCTGGTGACCACCGTGCTGGGCCTGGTCACCGCCGTGCCGCTGTTGTTCGTGCATACCGCCCTGGCTGGCCGCAGCCGTCACCTGGCCGGGCAGGTGGAAGGGCAGGCCAGCGCCGCCCTGGCCGAGCAGCTCGAACAGCGCCCGCACGGTCCCGATGGTGTCACTGGGAGCGCACGCCGCGATGCCGCCTTGGCTTGAGACAGGGGGGCTTGAACCGCTCCAGCGTTTGGTCGAGGCCGGAGGCACGGTACTGGTGGTGATCGCGATGGTGGCGATGGTGCTGTTCAGCCTGGCCCTGGAGCGGGTGTGGTATTTCCGCCTCACCTACCGCCGGGCCAGACGCGCCCTTATCGCACGTTGGGCGGCGCGCCAGGATCACCTGAGCTGGAGCGCGCTGACCCTGCGCGAGGTCTGGGCGCGCGAGCTGATCGGGCGGCTGCGTCGTCCGCTGCCGTGGCTCAAGCTGCTGGTGGCGCTGTGCCCGCTGCTGGGTCTGCTGGGCACCGTGACCGGCATGATCGCCGTGTTCGACAGCCTGGCGATGACCGATACCAGTCAGGCCCGCGCCATGGCCGATGGCGTGGCCCGCGCCACCCTGCCGACTTTGACCGGCATGGCGGTGGCGGTGGTGGGGCTGCTGTTCACCAGCCGCCTCGAGCAGATCATTCGACGCGAGGACCAGCGGCTGCACGACCGTCTGGCCCGCGCCGTGGAGGAGTCCGATGCGTAGACGCCGAGTTGGCGCCGACGACGGCGAGCCCAGCGAGGTCAACCTGACCCCGATGCTGGACGTCGTCTTCATCATGCTGATCTTTTTCATCGTCACCACCAGTTTCATCAAGGAGAGCGGGGTGGAGATCGAACGGCCGGAGTCGAGCGCCGCCACGCCGCGGCCCGATGCCCAGGTGATGGTCGCCATCACGCCCGAAGGGGCGGTGTGGGTCGATGGCCGAGCGGTGGATCTGCACCGCGTGGGTAACGAGGTGGCCGGGCTGGTAAGCGAAGAGGGCTCGGTGGTGATCCAGGCCGACCGCGACTCCACCACCGGTTTGTTGATCGAGGTGATGGACCGCATTCGCGAGGCCGGCGTGGAGCAGGTGGCCGTCGCCGCCAGCCGGAGTCGGTCGTGACGCGCATACCGCTCTCTTCGCTTGGCGGGGTGGCCCTGGCGCTGCTGCTGTTCTGGCTACTGGCGCTGCTGGTGTCGCCACCGGAGGAGGAGTTCGACGTCGTCGACGTCAGCATGACCATGAGCATGGTCGAGGCGCCGGAGCCGGTGCAGGAGGAGACGATCGAGCCCAGTGCCGAGCCACCGCCCCCGCAAGTAGAGGCGACTCCACCTCCGCAGCCGGAGCCGCTGCCGCCGCTGGAGAGTTCGATCGCCATGCCGGAGCCGGAGCTGCCGCCGGAGCCGATGGAGCCGGTAGAGCTCGACGCCACGCTACCCGAGCTTGCCGAGGCGCAGCCCGAACCGCCGCCTGAGCCGAGGCCGGAACCGCAATCCCAGCCCGAGCCGGCGCCACAGCCGGCCCCCGAGCCAGCGCCTGCGCCACAGCCGGCCCCAGCGCCCAGCGCTGCGCAGGAGGGGCCGGTTACCGAGCAGGCGGCGCCTGCCGAGTCGGGGCCGGTCGACGTGGGAGAGCTGACGCCGACCAACCGTGTGCCGCCGACCTATCCCTCGCGCGCTCAGCGGCGCGGCCTGGAAGGGCATGTGGAGCTGCAGTTCCTGATTCGGCCCGATGGTAGCGTCGACGCTTCGTCGATCCGGGTGATCACCGCGCAGCCGCGCGATGTGTTCGATTCGGCCGCCGAGCAGGCCGTAGCGCGCTGGCAGTTCGAGCCGGCCAGCGGTGTGCGCCGGGCGCGACAACGTCTCGAGTTCCAGCTGAGGTAAGGCCATGATGATGCGAGCCGCGATTCGCCTGATCGCCTGTATCGGTCTGCTGCTGGCCGCCGCGGCGCAAGCCGATGCGCCGGCACTCCCAGGCGATATCATCGCCGATCTGGAGCAGCTCCAGCGGCAGCTGCAGCAGGGCGCGCATGACAGCGTGGCCGAGCGTGCACGCATGCAGGCGCAGCGCCTGGAGGGTGGCAACACCGCCGACCGCTGGGCCGCTGCGCTGTATCGCCAGCTGGCGGCGGGGGCGGAAGCCGGGGCAGGGCGCAGCGAATCCGCTGCCGATCAGCTGCGCCAGGCGCGGCGGGTGCAGGAGGCACCGCTCTCTGAGCGCGACCGCTGGCTGCGCGAGGAGGCACGTTTGCGCTTGGCCTCGGGGCAGACCGAAGAGGCGGTGGCGCTGTGGCTCGACTGGCACGAACGCCACGCTGGCAGCAGCGATGACCGCTGGCGCCTGGCGCGTGCTCTGGCGGAGCTACAACGCTGGGACGAGGCGGCGGCGTGGGTCGAGCGTGCCTTGGCCGCTGATCCGGCTCCACTCGTGCGTCGCCAGGCCCTGGCCGCTACCGTCTTCCAGCGTGCCGGGCGCGGCGAAGACGCATTGGAGCAGCTGGAGGCCGTACTGAACGCCGAGGCTTCGCCCGAGGCCTGGCGGCGGGCGGCGGCACTGGCCCACGGGCTGGGCGATGCCCAGCGGGCTGCGGCGACCTGGGAGGCCGGCTGGCACCTCGGTGCGTTGAGCGGGGAAGAGGATCTTCGCCAGCGCATCGAGCTGCATCTCGCCGCGGGCACGCCGGCGCGTGCCGCCGAGTATCTCGACGCGGCCCTGGCCGAGGCGGCCTTGCCGGATAGCCTGGAACATCGACGCCTGCTGGCCCGGGCCTGGGAAGCGGCGCGCGACCGTGAGCGGGCACTGCAAGCCTGGCGCGAAGTGGCGCTGCGCAGCGGCGAAGGCGACGACTGGCGTCGGCTGGGACTGCTGGCCCATGCCTGGGGGCGGCCGGAGCTGGCGCGCCAGGCGATGCAGCAGGCCCAGGTCAAGGGCAGTGAGGTGCCGGAGCGCTGGCTCTCGGCCGGCTGACAGATCAGCCCCGGTCAGGCCTGGGCAAGGGCGGGTCGTCAGCCGGGGGAATCAGAGCGCGAAGTCGGTCCACACCGGGGCGTGATCCGATGGACGCTCCATGCCGCGCAGCTCGTAGTCGATGCCGGCGTCGTGCACGCGTTCGGCCAGCGGCTGTGTGACCAGCAGGTAGTCGATGCGCAGGCCGCGCCTGGGGTCGCGCTCGAAGGCGCGCGAACGGTAGTCGAACCAGCTGAAGCGGTCGTCAACGCTCGGGTGGCGCACCCGATAGCTGTCGCTGAGTCCCCACGCCTTGAGCGTGCCGAGCCACTCCCGTTCGATGGGCTGGAAGCTGGTCTTGCCTTCGCGCAGCCAGCGCTTGCGGTTGGCCTCGCCGATCCCGATGTCGATGTCTTCCGGCGAGATGTTGAAATCGCCCATTACCACCAGCCGCTCGTCCGGCCGATGGCGCTCGCGCAGCATCTCGGTCAGCCCGGCGTAGAACGCTTGCTTGTCAGGAAACTTGGTGGGGTGTTCGACATTCTCGCCCTGGGGAAAGTAGCCGTTCCATACCGTCAGCGCCTCGCCGTCGGCGGTGCGCAGCCGGGCGCCGATCAGCCGTCGCTGGGATGTCTCGCCGTCGCCCGGCAGGCCGAAGAAGACCTCTTCCGGGCCTTCGGGGCACAGCTCGCGGTGGCACAGCAGGGCGACGCCGTAGTGGCCCTTCTGGCCGTGGTAGTGGACGTGGTAGCCCAGCGCTTCCACCGCCTCGCGGGGGAATTCATCGTCGTGTACCTTGGTTTCCTGCAGGCCGATCACCAGCGGCTGGTGAGTGGCGACCAGCGCCTCGAGCTGATGCAGTCGCGCGCGCAAGCCATTGATGTTGAACGAGACCAGGCGAATCATTCGCTGGGCTCCGGCGGCGGCTCTGCGCTGCGCTCGGGGTGGATGGCAATGCTGGCGGCCTGCTCCTGGCGCGCCTGCTTGCGTGCCGCCTGCAGCTTGCGCTGCTGGCGCTTCTTCTGGCTGAAGCGCTGCGACGAGGTCACCTGGTCGGGATTCTCGTGGCGCCACTTCTTGTAGTCCTTGCGCTTGCCGGTGCGGATGGTCACCTTGTCGGCCAGCGAACGAGTTTTCTTGCGACGTGTCATCGGGCCTGGCTCCATGGGTGGCGTTTGTCGTCATCGGGGTACCATTCTACCAGTCCGATGCAAGAGGCGCGCCCTCATCGCCATAGGCTGGTACACTAGGCGGCTGTATGAGCTTTCACCCATTGCTACGGACAAGACACACAGCCTATGAGCGAGTCGGAACAGACCACAGCCCCGGCCGAGAACCGCAAGCCCAAGCGTCGTCGTCGCAAGCCGCGTCGCAGCCAATCGAACTGGGATCTGCGCCAGTTCCAGGTCCCTGCCGTGGCGGGCAAGTGGCGCTTTCACGACTTTGATCTGCCCCTGCCGCTGATGCGCGCCATCCATGCCCTGGGCTTCGAGTACTGCACGCCGATCCAGGCCGAGGCGCTGACCCACACGCTGCTGGGCGGCGACGTGGTCGGCAAGGCCCAGACCGGCACCGGCAAGACCGCCGCCTTTTTGATCTCGATTCTGGCCTACTTCCTCGAGGAAGAGGCGCCGGACGGCCAGAAGCCTGGTGCGCCGCGTGCGCTGATCGTGGCGCCGACCCGCGAGCTGGCGCTGCAGATCGAGAAGGACGCCAAGGCATTGGCGCGCTTCACCGACCTCAACGTGGCCAGCGTGGTCGGCGGCATGGACTACCAGAAGCAGCGCGAGCACCTGGGCAAGAAGCTCGACATTCTGGTGGCCACTCCCGGACGGCTGCTCGACTTCCACGAGAAGCGCGACGTCGATCTCACCCAGGTCGAAATCCTGGTGCTCGATGAGGCCGATCGCATGCTGTCGATGGGCTTCATCCCCGACGTCAAGCGCATCATTCGCCACACGCCGAAGAAGGAGGAGCGCCAGACCTTTCTCTTCTCGGCCACCTTCTCGCACGACATCCTCAACCTGGCCAGTCAGTGGACGCACCAGCCGACGCACGTCGAGATCGAGGTGACGGTCGACAACAAGGCCAACATCGATCAGCGCGTCTACATGGTCAGCGACGACGACAAGGCGAAGCTGCTGGTCAACTTGTTGAAGCAGGAGAGCTTCGACCGGGTGATGGTGTTCGGCAACCGCCGCGACCTGGTGCGCAAGCTCGAAGGTCTGCTGAAGAAGGCCGATATCAACGTGGCCATGCTCTCCGGCGACGTGCCGCAGAACCAGCGGATCAAGACCCTGGAGCGCTTCCGCGAGGGCGAGGTGCAGGTACTGGTCGCCACCGACGTGGCCGGCCGCGGCATCCACATCGAGGATGTCAGCCACGTGATCAACTACACCCTGCCGGAAGACCCGGAGGATTACGTCCACCGCATCGGCCGTACCGGCCGTGCCGGGGCCACCGGGGTGTCGATCAGCTTCGTCGGCGAGGAGGACGCCTTCTCGCTGCCGGAAATCGAGCGCTACATCCAGGACAAGCTGCCCTGCGAGCACCCGCCCGAGGGGCTGCTTTAAGCTATTTCGTTACGCTGAGTTGAGCGCTGATGTGCCTGCCTGTATCACCGTGGCGGGGAGGCCGTCGACAAGGTCTTCGAGGAGGCGCTGTGAACCCATCCCTGGGCGCTACTTTTGCCATCCATGGCAAAAGACCTCCTCTTCGACCTGTCCCCGGCCTCGCACATGCCGGGCAAGTCCCTTCGGCCTCGAGAGGGAGCGGCCATGCTGGATGACGCCCTCAAGGGTGAGATACAGGCCGCCTACCGTCGCGTGCTGGAGGTCCAGGGGCTGACGCCACGCTACGGCCAGCGGCTGATGATCGCCGAGATCGCCCGTACGCTGGGCGGCATCGAGGCCGACGACGCCGGCAAGCGGCTCTCCGACGAGCACGTCTGCGTGCTCGAGGCGGGTACCGGCACCGGCAAGACTTTGGCCTACCTGCTGGCGGCACTGCCGGTGGCCAAGGCCAAGGGCAAGCGCCTGGTGGTGGCCACCGCCACCATCGCCCTGCAGGAGCAGGTGCTGCTGCAGGACCTGCCCACTCTCAAGGCCCACAGCGGCATCGACTTCGACTACGCCCTGGCCAAGGGGCGAGGTCGCTACCTCTGCCTGACCCGCCTGGAGCAGGCCCTCGACGGCGTCGAAGACAACCCCACCCTGTCGCTGTTCGAGCAGAGTCTGGCCCAGGGCGCCGGCGATCACTTCCAGGCGCTGGTGCAGGAGATGGCCGAGGCCTACGGTAGCGGTCGCTGGGAAGGGGATCGCGAGAGCTGGCCGGTGGCCATCGACGACGGCGACTGGCGGCGGCTGACCATCGACCATCGCCAGTGCACCAATCGCCGCTGCGGTCATTTTGCCGCCTGCGCCTTCTTCCGTGCCCGCCGCGACCTCGAGAGTGCCGACATCATCGTCGCCAACCACGATCTGGTGCTGGCTGACCTGTCGCTGGGCGGCGGCGTGGTGCTGCCGCCCCCCAGCGACTGCATCTACGTCTTCGACGAAGGCCACCATCTGCCGGACAAGGCGTTGAACCACTTCGCCCACCGCGTGGGCGTCAACGGTACGCTGCGCTGGCTGGGCAACCTGAAGAAATCCCTGACCGAACTCAACCAGGCGCTGGCGATACAGCCGACCCTGGCGCGGCTGCTGGCCGGCCTGCCGGAAACCATCGCCGCGCTGGAGCCGCGTCTGGGCGAGGCCTACTCCCTGGGCCATCAGCTGGCCGGACGGCAGCACGGGCTCGCGGAAGACGAGGAGACTCACCAGTTTCGCTTCGAGATGGGGCGCGTTCCCGAGGCCCTGCGCGAGCATGCCGGTAGCCTGCTGGTGGGCTTCGCCGAACTCTCACGCACGCTGGAAACCATGAGCGACATCCTGCGTGAGAGCCTCGACCCCGACAAGCATACCGGCCTTTCCCGCGAGCAGGCCGAGGCGTGGCTGCCGCTGCTGGCGTTGTTGCACGGCCGCGCGCTGGAGGCCCACGGGCTGTGGGAGGCGTATGCCGAAACCGACATGGAAGGGGAGGCGCCGAAAGCGCGCTGGCTGACGCTGGAGCGTTTCGGTAGCGAACCCGAGCTGGTGTTCTCGGCAAGCCCCGTGTCGGCGGCGCCGACTTTGGCCAAGAGCCTGTGGGGCAGCTGCTTCGGTGCGGTGGTGACCTCGGCCACGCTGACCGCGCTGGGTCGCTTCGAGCGCCTGCAGGAGCGTGCCGGACTGGCCAATCGCTACCGCTACCAGCGCCTGCCGAGCCCCTTCGATTACTCCCGTGCGGTGCTCAGCGTGCCGCGCCAGGCCGTGGATCCCGGTGACCGCGATGCCCACGAGCGGGCCATCATCGATTTCGTCAGCGGACTGGACGACAAGGAGGCGGTGTTGATGCTGTTCTCGTCGCGAGCGCAGCTGCGCGCGGTGGAAAAGGCGCTGCCGGCGACGTGGCGCGAGCGGGTGCTGGCTCAGGACCGCTTGCCCAAGCGCGAGCTCATCGAGCGCCATCGGGCACGGGTGGATGGCGGCGAGGGCAGCGTGATCTTCGGCCTGGCGAGCTTCGCCGAGGGCATCGATCTGCCCGGCGACTATCTCACCCATGTGGTGATCACGCGGCTGCCGTTCGCCGTGCCCGACGACCCGGTCGGCGCCACCCTGGCCGAATGGATCGAGAGCCGGGGCGGCAATCCCTTCATGCGCATCAGCGTGCCCGATGCCTCGATCAAGCTGGTGCAGGCCTGTGGACGATTGATTCGCAAGGAGGCCGACCAGGGGCGCATCACGCTGCTCGACCGACGCGTGCTCACGCGGCGCTACGGCCAGGCGCTGCTCGATGCGCTGCCGCCGTTCAGAAGAGAGATCGACGGCTGAGCGAAGGGCGGCCGCAGGGTGAGAAGCCGCACCTCAGCCAGCGCTAGGGTGCGAATATAGGCGATGAAAACGAAAAAAGGCCCGCTAGCGGGCCTTTTTTCTCTGGTGCGAACCCGCGACCGGCTTCAGTCCTGGCGGCGAGCGGCCAGCATCGGGGTGAGCTTCTGCGCCATGCGGGTCAGGGTTTCCTCGGTGGTCGGCCAGTCGATGCAGGCGTCGGTCACCGAAACGCCGTACTGCATCTGGCTGTGGTCGTCGAGGATCTTCTGACTGCCCCAGCCGATGTGGGATTCCACCATCAGGCCCATGATCGAGCGGTTGCCTTCGAGGATCTGGTTGGTGACGTTGTCCATCACCAGCGGCTGCAGGGCCGGGTCCTTGTTGGAGTTGGCGTGGGAGCAGTCGATCATGATGTTGGGCTGGATGCCGGCCTTGTTCAGTTCCTGCTCGGCCAGCGCCACGCTCACGCTGTCATAGTTGGGCTTGCCGTTGCCGCCGCGCAGCACCACGTGGGCGTAGGCGTTGCCGCGGGTGCGGATGATCGCCACCTGGCCGCTCTGGTTGATGCCGAGGAAATTGTGCGGGTGCGAGACCGACTGCAGGGCGTTGATCGCCACGTCGAGGCTGCCGTCGGTGCCGTTCTTGAAGCCGACCGGGCTTGAGAGGCCGGAGGACATCTCGCGGTGGGTCTGGGATTCGGTGGTGCGCGCCCCGATGGCCGACCAGCTGATACAGTCCTGCAGGTACTGCGGTGAGATAGGATCGAGCGCTTCGGTGGCCAGCGGCAGGCCGAGTTCGGAGAGCTCCACCAGCAGCTTGCGGGCGATATGCAGGCCTTCCTCGATCTCGAAGGAGCCGTTGAGATGGGGGTCGTTGATCAGCCCCTTCCAGCCCACCGTGGTGCGGGGCTTCTCGAAGTAGACGCGCATCACGATGAACAGGCTGTCCTTCACCTCGTCAGCCAGCCGGCGCAGGCGCTGCGCGTAGTCGAGCGCGGCGTCGACGTCGTGAATCGAGCAGGGGCCCACCACGACCAGCAGGCGCGGGTCGCTGCCATCGAGTATGTTCTGGATCGTCCGGCGGCCCTCGATCACCGTTTTCTCGGCGACCGCGGTCAGAGGAATCTCGTTCTTCAGGGCTTCGGGAGTGATCAGGACGTCCTGGGACAGAACGTTGAGGTTGCTGACCTGCTGATCTGACATTTCGCTACCTGTGTCGTGATGCGTGGAAGGCAAAGGGGTGATCTACTATACACCCGCCAAGGTGGAAAATATCAATCGCCGGGAACCATAAGCCGGCGTGCATGTCGCAGCGCCTGGAGCGGGCAACCGGCTTGATGCGCGGGCAATAAACAGGAACACTTGGGGTCAGACAGGACCGATGCGTCCAGCAACTCACAGCGGCCGACAGGCGCCAGGTTGAAGCATGTACCCAGATTTCACTACCACGTTGGACCCCACCATTAGACCTTGCCTTCTCTCCCGGCCGGGGAGGGTGTGAATGGGCAGCCGGGAAACCGACCAGCAGCTCGTCGAGCGAGCGCAAAAAGGCGATACCCGTGCGTTCGACCTGCTGGTGAAGAAATATCAGCACAAGATCATTGGACTGATAGGGCGCTATGTCCAGGATCATGCCGAAGTGCAGGACGTGGCCCAGGAGGCCTTCATCAAGGCCTATCGGGCGCTGGGCAAGTTTCGTGCCGAAAGCGCCTTCTATACCTGGATGTACCGCATTGCCATTAATACGGCCAAGAACCATCTGGTGTCGAGGGGCCGGCGTCCGCCGGGCAGCGACCTGGATATCGTCGATGCCGAGATCCTCGATCATAGCGGGCGACTGGCCGATATCGAGACGCCCGAGTCGGCGATGGCGCGCGATCAGCTCGAGGCCGCGGTGTTTGAGGCCATCGAGAATCTCCCCGATGACCTGCGTACCGCGATTACCCTGCGCGAGCTCGATGGCCTCTCCTACGAGGATATCGCCAACATCATGCAGTGCCCGGTGGGGACGGTGCGCTCGCGGATTTTCCGGGCGCGGGAAGCTGTAGACCAGCATATCCAGCCGCTGGTGACCACGGCCAGGACACGCGAGTCGGTGGCGGAATGACATTTTCGTGCACAGAGTGCGCTTGGCGCTGAACTGTCTTGCGCCGATGGCGTCTGAAGCTTTGATCGCTGCCCTACCAGCAGTGGCGAAACGGGCTGTCGACATTCCGGTGCGGTGTGTAAGGAATGTCGGGAATCTAAGGTTGCAAGGCAGGGCGCCTTGACACTTGGGGGTGTAAGAATGAGTCAGAATGCACGGGAATCGCTTTCTGCCCTGATGGACAATGAAGGTGATGACCTCGAGCTGCGCCGGGCGCTGAAGTCCTTGGAGGACGACCCGGACGCCGCTGAAGCCTGGCGACGCTATCATCTGATGCGCAGCCTGCTGAATCGGGATCGCAGCATCGATGTCAGCACGGATCTGTCCGCCGGCATCATGGCCAGGTTGCAGGATGAGCCGGTGCCGGCCCCTGCCGAGGCGGAAACCGCACCACGCGCCTCCCTTTCGCTTACGCGCGGTGCCGGCATCGCCGCCGCGGTGGCGCTCATGGTGATCTCGGGCGTTCAGTTCTACCAGGGCAGCGGTTTTGTCGGCGGCGGCACCGAGCTTGCGGGTAGCGATGCCCAGGCGCCCGCGGCGCAGCCCCCGCGCAACCTCGCAGCCTCACCCGTGGGCGGTCAGGCTGCCCCGGTGGGCATGCCGCTGTTCTCGCCCGTCAGTGCGGGCGGTCAGTCCGGCTTCATGCCCGTCGGGGTAGGGTTCGACAACCCGCTGTTCATGACCCCCAGCCCGCGCCAGTCGCAGACCACCGACCAGGAGCAGGCGCGCCTGTTGCAGTCCTACCTCGATCGCCACGCCGAAGGGGCGACCTATCGCAGCGGCGATGCCTGGATGCCCCTGCTGCGCGCGTCGGGTAGCGAGACGCTGGGGCAACGCTGATGCTGGGGAGGCGCCTGCTGCACGCTCTGTTCGTCTCCTGCTCCTTGGGGGGGCTTGTGCTCTCCCTGCCCGCTGTCGCCCTGGCCGAAGATAGCGACGCCGAACGCTTCGACTGCCGTCAGCTGGCTGACTGGGAGGCGCCGGATTCGGCGCTGGCCTGGTTCGAGCGCAGCCTCTGGGCCAGCCACTGCCATGTCTTCAACGCCCGCGCCGTGCGCATCGGAATCGATGGCGTGCGTACCCTGGCGCTCTCCCATGATATCCAGGATGGCGTCGAGCGTGAGGTGGCTCGCTTTCTCGACGGCCCACCGGTGTTCTTCGAGCGGCGCGGACGCATCGGCCGGCTCGGCTGGTCCGACGACGAGGGCGAGACGCCGGTCTCACCCGCCGGCATCGCGGCCCACATCGACCGTTACTACCGCTTCGCCCTGGGCGCCGATGAACGCATCGCCAACCGCAGTGCCGTGCGCTTGGACATCGAGCCCCTCGACGGCATGCGCTTCGGGCAGCGCCTTTGGCTCGACGTGAATACGGCACTGCCGCTCAAGCGTGAACTGATCGACGACCGCGGCAGAGTGGTGGAGACTTTCCAGTTGACCGAGCTGCAGCCGCCGCGCCTCTATGAAGGCGGTGTGAATCTCGACACGGGTCGCGCTCCGCCGCGACAGCCCTGGCGCCCCGGCTGGCTGCCCGAGGGTTTCATCGACCAGCCGGTGGATACCCGCAGCGAACGCCATGACGCTTCGGTCGGGCATCGGATCTACAGTGACGGGCTGTCGTCCATCAGCCTGTTTGTCGAACCGCTGGAAGAGGGGCGGCCGCGCCTGATACCGGGACTGCATCGCCTGGGTATTTCACTGGCGGTGGTGCGGCATGTCGCCGTGGAGGGACGCCCCGTGCAGGTGGTGGCGATGGGCGAGCTGCCGCCGCGCGTGTTGGTGGAAGTGGCCGAGAACCTGACCTGGGCCCCGCCCACTAACGGCTGACAGCCCCGTCCTGGACGCTATTGCTGACGTAGATAGGCTAGTGCTGATCTAGGCAGAGAACTGCGCGGCTGCTGGCCGAGTTGGAAAACGATGTCCCCCTGCTGGATGTCGTGTGTTTGAAACTGTGACCTTTTTTCGCTTTCGAGCTGATTGGCATGAAAACAAGCAAGCAGATGCAGGAGCGTTTTTTTATGAAGCCAATGACGCGATACCTCTCCTTCTGGCTGCTGTTGGCGGTGCTGTTGCTGCCTTGGCAGTCGGGCTTCGCCCGGGAGCTTCCTGACTTCACGGTGCTCGTCGAGCAGGCAGCGCCCGGCGTAGTCAACATCTCCACGACCCGTACCGTTCCTGGCCGGGCTCAGACCTTTGAGGACTTCGGTCAGGATGTGCCCGATATCTTCCGCCATTTCTTCGGTGACCGCTTCCCGGCGCCCCCTGGCAGCGGCCCCGGGCGAGGGATGGAGCGTCAGTCGCTGGGCTCCGGCTTCATCATCAGCGACGACGGCTACATTCTCACCAACGCCCATGTGGTGGAGGGGGCCGACGAAATTCTGGTACGCCTGGCCGATCGCCGTGAGCTCGAGGCCGAGCTGATCGGCGCCGATCGGCAGACCGACGTGGCCCTGCTGAAGGTGGAGGCCTCTGAGCTGCCGACCCTGCGCATGGGCGATTCCGATCAGCTGCGTGTGGGGGAGTGGGTGGCGGCCATCGGCTCGCCGTTCGGCTTCGATCACTCCGTGACCGCCGGCATCATCAGCGCGATCAACCGCACCCTGCCGCGCGACGCCTACGTACCCTTCATCCAGACTGACGTGGCAATCAACCCGGGCAACTCTGGGGGGCCGCTGTTCAACCTGGACGGCGAAGTGGTGGGCATCAACGCGCAGATATTTACCCGCAGCGGCGGCTTCATGGGCGTGTCGTTCGCCATTCCCATCAACGTGGCGATGGATGTCGCCAACCAGCTGCGTGACGACGGTCGCGTGCGGCGCGGTTGGCTTGGCGTGATGATCCAGCCGGTCTCGCGCGACCTGGCCGAGTCCTTCGGCATGGAGAGCGCCAGCGGCGCGCTGATCGCCGATGTCGACCCCGCTGGCCCCGCCGCCGGCGCCGGCCTGCAGGCGGGCGACGTGGTCATCCAGGTGGACGGCGAGGAGGTCGAGCAGTCGCGCCACCTGCCGCGCCTGATCGGGCGCGTGTCGCCGGGCGACGAGGCCGAGCTGGTGATCATGCGCGACGGCCAGCGTCGTGAACTCTCGGTGACTATTGGCGATTGGCCGGACAGCGAAGGTGCCGGCGAGCAGCGCGAGGAGCGTGGTTCCCAGGCGCGCCTAGGCGTGGCGGTAGCCCCGCTCGAAGCGGCGGAGCTCGAGCGTCTGGGGCTGGAGGCCGGCGTGCGCGTCAGCGACGTCGACCCGCGCGGTGCGGCGGGACTGGCCGGCATTCGCGCGGGCGATATCCTGGTGAGCATCGACCACCATGCTGTCGAGAGCCCGGCGCAGTTGGTGGAGCTGGTGGAGTCCCTGCCCACGGATCGCGCACTGCCCGTGCGCCTGTTCCGCGAGGGGCGTTCGCTGTTCGTGGCGCTGCGGCTGGGGCAAGGCTGACACGACCCGGCTGGTCGGCTACCGGACACCTCCCGCCTGCGCGGGAGGTGTCTTCATTTAGGGCCTCGGGCGGCTGTGCTGTCCAACCCCTGGCCATGCCGGTACAATACCGGCCATCGCTTTCATATGACGTGAACGGGCGCCGTTGATACCGCCGCTGCCGCGCTCGTGTCGAACACCGGATTGGGCTAGATGAGCAACGAAGCACGCAACGAAAAACTCAAGCATATTCGGAATTTCTCGATTATCGCCCACATCGACCACGGCAAGTCGACCCTGGCGGATCGACTGATCCAGAGCTGTGGTGGGCTTTCGGAACGTGAGCTCAAGGAACAGGTGCTCGATTCCATGGATCTCGAGCGCGAGCGCGGCATCACCATCAAGGCGCAGTCGGTCACCCTCGACTATATCGCTCAAGACGGCAACACCTATCAGCTCAATTTCATCGACACCCCGGGCCACGTGGATTTCTCCTACGAGGTATCGCGCTCGCTGTATGCCTGCGAGGGCGCGCTGCTGGTGGTGGACGCCGCCCAGGGCGTCGAGGCGCAGTCGGTGGCCAACTGCTACACCGCCATCGAGCAGGGGCTCGAGGTGCTGCCGGTACTCAACAAGATGGACCTGCCCCAGGCCGATCCCGATAAGGTGGCCCAGGAGATCGAGGAGATCATCGGACTGGACGCGACCGACGCCTGCCAGGTGTCGGCCAAGAGCGGGCTTGGCATCGATGCATTGCTCGAGCGCCTGGTGCGTGACATTCCGCCGCCCAAGGGCGATCCGGCCGCGCCGCTGCAGGCGCTGATCATCGACTCCTGGTTCGACAACTACCTCGGCGTGGTGTCGCTGGTGCGCATTTTCGACGGCACCCTGAAGAAGGGCGAGAAGATCCGCATCAAGTCCACCGGCCGCGACTGGCAGGCCAACGAGGTAGGCATCTTCACCCCGCTGCGCAAGGAAACCGATATCCTGCGCGCCGGCGAGGTAGGCTTCGTGGTAGCCGGGATCAAGGACATTCACGGCGCCCCGGTAGGCGACACCATCACCCACGCCAAGACCCCGGACGTACCGCGCCTGCCCGGCTTTCAGAAGGTCAAGCCGCAGGTCTACGCCGGCATGTTCCCGGTCAGCGCCGACGACTATGAGGACTTCCGCGACGCGCTGGAAAAGCTGGCGCTCAACGACGCCTCGCTCGAGTACGAGCCCGAGAACTCCGATGCCCTGGGCTTCGGTTTCCGCGTCGGCTTCCTCGGCACGCTGCACATGGAAATCATCCAGGAGCGGCTCGAGCGCGAGTACGACCTGGACCTGCTCACCACCGCGCCCACCGTGGTGTACGAGCTGGCGATGAAGAACGGCGAGGTGAAATACGTCTCCAACCCCTCCAAGCTCCCCGACATGGCCGACGTGGAGGATATGCGCGAGCCGATCGTGCGGGCCAGCATCCTGGTGCCGCAAGAGTACGTGGGCAATGTCATCGCCGAGTGCGAGAACCGTCGCGGCAACCAGCTCGACATGCAGTTCCTCGGCAGCCAGATCCAGCTCACCTACGAGCTGCCGATGTCCGAAGTGGTGATGGACTTTTTCGATCGCTTGAAGTCGATTTCCCGCGGCTACGCCTCCCTCGACTACAACTTTGAGCGCTTCCAGTCGGCCAAGCTGGTGCGGCTCGACGTGCTGATCAACGGCGACAAGGTCGATGCGCTGGCCGTGATCATCCACCGCGACCATGCCCATACGCGTGGACGGGTGCTGGTGGACAAGATGAAGGAGCTGATCCCGCGCCAGATGTTCGACGTCGCCATCCAGGCGGCCATCGGCGGGCAGGTGGTAGCACGCTCCACGGTCAAGGCGCTGCGCAAGAACGTGACGGCCAAGTGCTACGGTGGCGACGTGAGCCGCAAGAAAAAGCTGCTCGAGAAACAGAAGGCGGGCAAGAAACGAATGAAACAGGTCGGTCGGGTGGAAATTCCCCAGGATGCTTTCCTGGCCGTACTCAAGGTGAACGACTAGGACCGACGTTAACATGGATTTCTCTCTTCTGCTGGTGATGGCCGTCGCGGTCACCGGCCTGATCTGGTTGCTCGATCTGCTCTGGTGGCGCCCCGTGCGTCGCCGCCGCCTGGCTGCTGCCGAGTCCGGCGCGCCCGAAGGACTGGATACGAATACACGCGAGCAGACGCTCAGGGAGCCCTGGCTGGTCGACTATGCCCGCTCCTTCTTTCCGGTGCTGCTGGTCGTGCTGCTGCTGCGCAGCTTCCTGGTGGAACCTTTTCAGATTCCCTCCGGTTCCATGCGCCCGACCCTGGAAGTGGGTGACTTCATCCTGGTCAACAAGTTTGCCTACGGGCTGCGGCTGCCGGTGACGCATACCCGTGTCGTCGAGCTGGGTGAGCCGCAGCGCGGCGATGTCATGGTGTTCCGCTTCCCCAACGAGCCCTCGGTGAACTTCATCAAGCGGGTCGTGGCCCTGCCGGGCGATACGGTGCGCTACGAGGAGAAGCAGCTTTACATCAACGGCGAGCCGGTTGCCAAGCGGCTGCTCGAGGAGAGCCCGGCCACGGCACGCGGCGAGTGGCTGATGGAGGAGCGGCTGGGCGAGGCGCAATACCGAATCTACAATAATCCTCGAGACCCCGGGCCGAGGGTGCGTGAGCTGGTGGTGCCGGAAGGCCACTACTTCACCATGGGCGACAATCGCGACCACTCCAATGACAGCCGCTACTGGGGCTTCGTCCCGGAAGAGAATATCGTTGGCCGCGCCTTCGCCGTCTGGATGCATTGGGACGGTGGATTGCCAAGCTTCACCGACGTTCGACGCATCCAGTGATGCCTTCGTTTTAACAGGAATTTCGTGAGCCATACTCTTAGCGCTTTCAGCCGACGCATCGGCCACTCCTTTCGTGACATCACCTTGCTGGAGCTGGCCATGACCCACCGCAGCTTCGGTGGTCGTAACAACGAACGCCTTGAGTTTCTGGGCGACTCCATCGTCAATTTCGTCATTGCCGAGGCGCTCTACGAGCGCTTTCCGGAAGCGCGAGAGGGCCAGCTGTCGCGTCTGCGGGCCCGCCTGGTGCGCGGCCAGACCCTGGCCGAGCTGGCCCGGGAGATGGCCTTTGGCGAATGCCTGCGGCTGGGCTCTGGCGAAATGAAGAGCGGCGGGCATCGGCGTGACTCGATCCTGGCCGATGCGGTGGAGGCGGTGCTGGGCGCCATCTATCTGGATGCCGGCATGGACGTGGCGCGCGCCCGTGTGCTGGCCTGGTACGCCGAGCGGCTGGAAGCCATCGACCTGCAGGACACTCAGAAGGACCCCAAGACTCGCCTGCAGGAGTTTCTCCAGTCGCGCCAGGTTCCGCTGCCGCGCTACGACGTGGTGTCGGTCGAGGGCGAAGCCCACGACCAGACCTTTACCGTGGAGTGTCACGTCGAACTGCTCGCGTCCCATACCCTGGGGCGTGGGTCCAGCCGTCGCCATGCCGAGCAGCAGGCCGCCGAACTTGCACTCGTTCAGCTCGAGAATCGGGGAGGAAACAAGGCATGAGCCAGACCTGTGGTTTCGTGGCCATCGTTGGTCGCCCCAACGTCGGCAAATCGACGCTGATGAACCGGATTCTCGGCCAGAAGATATCGATCACCTCGCGCCGGCCCCAAACCACCCGGCATCAGGTCATGGGCATCAAGACCGAAGGCGAGACGCAGTTCATCTATGTCGATACCCCAGGGATTCATATTCTCGGGCGCGATCGCAACAAGGCGATCAACCGCTTCATGAACCAGGCCGCAACCCAGGCCCTACGCGACGTCGACTGCGTGGTCTTCATCATCGACCGCACGCGCTGGACCGACGAGGACCAGGTGGTGCTGACACGCCTGGAGCACGTCGAGGCGCCGGTGATCCTCGCGGTGAACAAGGTCGACCGGCTCGAGGACAAGAGCACCTTGCTGCCGTGGCTGGCCCAGGTGGGCGCGCGGCGTGAGTTTGCCGCCATCGTGCCGATCTCCGCCAAGCATGGCACCAACGTGCCGGAGCTGGAGGCCGAGGTCGCCAAGCACCTCCCGGAAAACGTGCATTTCTTCCCCGAGGACCAGGTCACCGACAAGAGCCAGCGCTTCCTGGCCTCGGAGCTGGTGCGCGAGAAGATCATGCGCCAGCTCGGTGACGAGCTGCCCTACCAGGTCACGGTGGAAATCGAGGAGTTCCGTGACGAAGGCAAAGTCGTGCATATCAGCGCCCTGATCCTGGTCGAACGACCCGGGCAGAAGAAGATCCTGATCGGCGACAAGGGCGAGCGCATCAAGAGCATCGGCCGCGAGGCGCGGCTCGACATGGAGCGTGCGCTGGATGCCAAGGTGATGCTCAACCTGTGGGTCAAGGTGAAGCGCGGCTGGTCGGATGACGAAAGGGCGCTGAAGAGTCTGGGCTACGACCTGGACTGAGCCATGCAGCCGCAGCCGGCCTTCCTGCTTCACAAGCGCCCCTATCGCGAGACCAGTGCGCTGGTCGAGCTGCTGACGCTAGGGCATGGCCGGGTGCGTGCGGTGGCCCAGGGCGTGCAGCGCCCCGGCTCACGCTCGCGCGCCCAGCTGCAGCCCTTCGCACCGCTGCATGTGACCTGGGTGGGCGAGGGTGAACTCAAGCGCCTGCGCCTGATGGAGAGCCGCGGCGCGGCGGCCCTGCTGGTCGGCGAAGGGCTGCTGTGCGGGCTCTATGCCAATGAGCTGCTGACGCGCACCCTGCCGGTGGAACTCCCCGTCGCCGACGTGTTCGCCTTCTATACCGCCCTGCTCGAGGCGCTGCCGCGCCCCGAAGGGCGCGCCGAGGCCCTGCGGCGGTTGGAATTCACCCTGCTTGATGCCCTCGATGCCGCACCGCGTTTCACCACCCCGGAAGGCGCGGCGCTCGATCCCCAGGGCCGTTATCGCTTCGACGCCGCCTCGCGCGCCTTCGTGCCCGGTGAACCGGGCCTGGATGGGCGTACTCTGCGCCTGCTGGCGGGAGGCGACTGGGCGGCGCCAGGCCTGGCGGGGCCAGCCAAGGCCATCGCTCGCGCCGCGCTGGCGCCCTTGCTCGGCATGCGCCCGCTGCGGTCCCGTGAGCTGATGCGTCAGCTTGCCGAACGGCGCCGTCCCCCCTCACACTGATTCACTCATTCGACCAGCTGCTGGAGGCCATCATGCATCCCCCGCGCATTCTGCTTGGCGTCAATATCGACCACATTGCCACGTTGCGTCAGGCGCGCGGCACGCGCTACCCCGACCCGATCCAGGCGGCGCTGCTGGCCGAGGAGGCCGGTGCCGACGGCATCACCGTGCATCTGCGTGAGGACCGACGGCATATCCAGGAGCGTGACGTGCGCCTGCTCGCGGAGGTGCTCAACACTCGCATGAACCTGGAAATGGCGGTGACCGAGGAGATGCTGGCACTGGCCGAGGAGGTTCGTCCGGCCCACGTCTGCCTGGTGCCCGAGAAGCGCGAGGAGCTGACCACCGAGGGCGGACTGGACGTAGCCGGCAACTTCGAGGTGATCGCCGCAGCCTGTCGCCGGCTGGCCGCGGCCGGCTGTGAGGTTTCGCTATTCATCGACCCGGAGCCGACGCAGATCGAAGCCGCCAAGCGCACCGGGGCGCCGGTGATCGAGCTGCATACCGGGGCCTATGCCGAGTGCAGCGGGCAGGCCGCCTGCAACGAGCACGCCAGGCTCTCGGCCGCTGCGGAGATGGCGCTGGAGCTGGGGCTCACGGTCAACGCGGGGCACGGGCTGAACTACCACAACGTGGAGGCCATCGCGGCGATCCCAGGCCTGCATGAGCTCAACATCGGCCATGCCATCATCGCCCGGGCGCTGTTCGTCGGGCTGAAGGAAGCCGTGGCGGAAATGAAGCGGCTGATTATTGCCGGCCAGGAGGCGGGCTTCGTCGCCTCGCTTGAGCACGACCATGACCATGACCATGACCACGCGGAGGATGAGGCGTCCGCATGATCCTCGGCATCGGCACGGATATCGCCCGCGTTGCGCGCTTCGAGGCAGCCATGGCACGCCATGGCGCCCGCTTTTCCCAGCGCATCCTGGGAGACGCAGAGCGCCGCCAACTGGCCGGGCGGCAGGACAAGGCAGCTTTCCTGGCCAAACGTTTTGCTGCCAAGGAAGCCTTCGTCAAGGCGTTGGGCAGCGGGTTGCGCCATGGCATGCGCTGGACCGATATCCAGGTCGTCAATGATGCGCTGGGGCGGCCCGGCCTGGCGTTGAGCGGTAAGGCGCAGGAATTGGCCTGCGCGGCCGGGGTGCGGCGCCTTCACTTGTCGTTGAGCGACGAGGCCGAGCTGGCGCTGGCCATGGTGCTGCTCGAAAGCTGAGTGGGGTGGTTGGCCTGCCAGTCCTTGAGGCGGTCCATGGCCCGGAACAGATCGTCGATCAGCGTTTCCATGCCGGCCATGCCTCTTGAACGCAGTCGAGTCTCCAATGTTTCCGCCACCAGCCCCAGCTCCGGTGCTCCGCAGTAGCGGCAGGCGCCATTCAGAGCGTGTACGGCGTCCAGCAGTGCTTCCTCATCGTGGCTCGACAGGGCGGCACGCAGCTCGGCTGCGGTGGCCGGCAGCGTACCGATGAGTTCGCCAATGAGTTCGCGGGCCAGGCCAGCGTTGCCATTGGCCAGGCGCGTGCCGAGCGCCAGGTCGACGACGGCCAGCTCGGAGCTCTCCTGGGTTTGCTCGTCCTCCTCCTCTTGGGTGAGGCTGATCGAGGGCGGCGGCTTGGCAAGCTGCAGGTGGCGCTGCAGGATGCCTTCCAGCTCGTTGCTGTCCACCGGCTTGATCAGTACCTCCTGAAGCCCGGATTTCAGGAACATGGCGCGATCCGACTCGAGGGCATGGGCGGTGATCGCCACGACGGGGCAGTGCTGCCAGGCGGGGCTCAATCGGCGCAGTGCCTGGGTGGTTTCCACGCCGTCCATGCCGGGCATGCGGATGTCCATCAGCACCATGTCGAAGGGTTGGCGTTCGGCCAGCGCCAGCGCCTCCTCGCCGCTTGCTGCCTCTTCCACCACCATGCCGGGGCGGCGGAGAAGTTCCCGCAGCAGGCGGCGGTTGCTGGCGTTGTCGTCCACCACCATCACGCGAATCGAGGCGGGCGGGTGGGGCAGAGCTTGCTGCGGCGTCCGGCAGCGGCGCAGCGCCTCTGCCAGCACTTGCCGCGGCACCGGCTTGCACAGGATCTCGCCGCCGTTGGGCAGCCTCAGGTCGGGTATGTCGAGGGGGGTGGCGTTGACCAGCAGCAAGACCGGGCAGGGGCAGGAGGCCAGGCGCTCACGCCACTCATCCAGCACTTCGTCGCTCAGGCCGACAGGCAAGGCCGCCACCCACAGGGTCGGCGGCATGCCCGGCAGCAGGGGACGGGCGAGCTCCACCACGTTGGCGCCCCAGCCTTCCAGTAGATGGCACAGCACGTGGCGGGTGACGGCGTGCGGCTCGTACAGTGCGACTCGCTCGCCCTCGAAGATGGGAGCCTGCGGTGGCTCGCTGGCGATGATGACATCCAGCGGCAGGGTGAAGGAGAAGGTTGAGCCCACGGTCGGCTCGCTCTCGACCGTGATGCGGCCACCCATCTGCTCGACCAGCTGCCGGCTGATAGCCAGCCCCAGCCCGGAGCCACCGTACTGGCGCGTGTGCCCGGAGGAGGCCTGGCGAAACGCCTGGAACAGGTCATGCTGCTCCTGTGGGGTGAGTCCGATGCCGGTATCGCTGATGCTGACCCGCAGCAGGGCGCGCCCCGCGCCAGCCGGCTCGTCGACCATGACCCGCACGACGACTTCGCCCCGATCGGTGAACTTCAAGGCGTTGTGCACCAGATTGGTGAGCACCTGGCGGATGCGCAGCGGATCGCCGCGCAGCAGGGGGGGAACGTCATCGTACACCAGCCCGACGAGCTGAAGCCCCTTTTGATGGGCCAGCGGCGCCTGCAGGCCCAGCGCCTCGTCAACCAGGGTGACCATGTCGAGCTCGGAGCGATTCAGTTCGAGGCGACCGGCCTCGATACGCGAGAAGTCGAGCACGTCGTTGACCAGCGCAAGCAGGTTGTCGCAGGCGACCTGCACCTGGTCGAGCCATTCGCGCTGGCGGGGCTCCAGACGCGAGCGTCCCAGCAGTCGACAGAAGCCGATGATGCCGTTGAGCGGAGTGCGAATCTCATGGCTCATGCTGGCAAGAAACTCCGACTTGACGCGGTTGGCCTCGAGGGCGCGCCGGTGGGCCAGGTCGAGCTCAATGTTCTTGATCTCGATGGTCTCCATCGACTCCTGCAGCTCGGTGGTGGTCTGCTCGATCTGGCGCTGCATGTCCTCTTGCGACTGCTCCAGCTCGTCGCCCAGGGCATTGATGTGCCAGGCCAGATGATGCAGTTCGGGGGCGCCTTCCTCGGGCAGGCGGGCCGGCAGGTCGCCGCTGCGCAGGCGTTGAAGGGCTTCGGTGGCGCGGCGCAGGCTGCTGTCGAGGCGGCGGCCAAGGCTTGAGGCGAACACGAACAGCAGCAGGCCGATGAGCAGCAAGCCCAGGCCGGCCGTGGCGAGACGGCGATAGTGCGCCAGGGTGAGCGGGCGGGTGTCGATGTCGATCTCGAGCCAGGCGGGGTCTGTCAGGGGCAACTGATCGAGCAGCTCAAGCGGTACGAAGAGACGCCAGAGATCCCCCCTGGTATCGAGCACGATTTGCTGTGGTGGTTCGTTCGCTAGCTGGGCGCGGGCGCGGCCGAGCTCCAGCAGCGTCATGCCGCTCTGGGTGTAGATGCCGATGCCGCGGGTTTCATCGATGGTCAGTAGGCGGTGCGCCATGCCGTCAAGCTGAGCCTCGTCTTGCTGGCTCAAGGCATAGGCCATGGCCGGTGACTGTAGCTCGACGGCGGTGACCACGCGGTCGCGCAGCGCCGACTTGCGCCAGTCGGTGTCAAGATAGAGGGCGACGGCGGCGGCCAAGGTCAGCACCAGCAGCGGAAGGCTCAGTATCCAGAGGGTCAAGCGGTTTCCGAGCGACATCGGAAGATCCTGTTCAGGGGGAGTCTTCCTTTCAGTATGCCACAGCCGGGCAGGATGCCTGTCCACTCCCCCCGTGCCCGGATATAATCAAGAAAAGACCTTGCTCTAAGGACGCTTACATGCATTTTCCCACTATCGAGGACGTCATCGGCCAGACGCCGCTGGTTCGCCTCAGGCAGATCTCGGCAGGCCGTAACAACACGCTGCTGGCCAAGCTCGAAGGTAACAATCCCGCGGGTTCGGTCAAGGATCGCCCGGCGCTGTCGATGCTGGCGCAGGCCGAGGCGCGTGGCGAGATTCAGCCGGGCGATACGCTGGTCGAAGCCACGTCGGGCAATACCGGGATTGCGCTGGCCATGGCGGCGGCGATCAAGGGCTACCACATGGTGCTGATCATGCCGGAGAACGCCTCGAGCGAGCGCAAGCAGGCCATGGCGGCCTTCGGTGCCGAGCTGATCACCGTCAGCAAGGCCGGCGGCATGGAGGAGGCCCGTGACCTGGCCGATGCGATGATCGCTCGCGGCGAGGGCAAGCCGCTCAACCAGTTTGCCAATCCCGACAACCCGCTGGCGCACTATCGTGGTACCGGCCCCGAGCTGTGGGAGCAGACCCGCGGCACGCTCACGCACTTCGTCAGCTCCATGGGCACCACGGGTACCATCATGGGGGTGTCGCGCTATCTCAAGGAGCGCAACCCCGAGATCCAAATCGTCGGCCTGCAGCCGGAGGATGGCGCCAGCATCGCCGGGATCCGCCGCTGGCCGCAGGAGTACCTGCCGAGCATCTTCGATGCGTCGCAGGTTGATCGCGTGCTCGACATCGGCCAGCACGAGGCGGAGGTGCACATGCGCCGCCTGGCCCGCGAGGAGGGCATCCTGGCCGGAGTCTCGTCCGGTGGGGCACTGGCCGGCGCCCTGCGCATCGCCGAAGAGGTTGAGAACGCGGTGATCGTATTCATCGTCTGCGACCGCGGCGACCGCTACCTCTCGACCGGGCTGTTCGCCCCGGAGGCTTGAGTTGGCCATGCTAGGCAAACGCCGTCCGGGGCGACAGCATTCCGGCGGCTCGGGGCTGCAGAAGCGCTCGAACGAATCCCGTGCCGTCGCGCCGTCTGCGGTCGACACGACGATCGTCGTCGAGCGGCTGGCCCACGATGGGCGCGGCGTGGCCCGTACCCCCGAGGGCAAGATCCTGTTCATTGAAGGGGCACTGCCGGGCGAGCGCGTCGAGGCCGCCGTGCACCGGGCGCACAAGCGTTTCGACGAGGCTCATGTGCGCGCGCTGTGCGAGCCGGCAGCGACACGCGTCGATCCCCCTTGTGCCCACTACGGCCAGTGTGGCGGCTGCGACCTGCAGCATCTGGCGGTGGCAGCGCAGCGTGAACACAAGCGCGCGGCGCTTGTCGAGCTGCTGGCAAGGGAGGGCATAGTCCTGCCTGAGCCACCGCAGCTGCTGGCGGGCTCGCCGCTTGGCTATCGGCGGCGCGCCCGGCTGGGGGTCAAGGTGGACGCCGAGGGCGGCGTGCATCTCGGCTTTCGCGCCCGCCACACCAGCCGGCTGGTCGACCTGCAGGGCTGCGCGGTGCTGGAACCCCAGCTTGCCGCCCTGCTGCTCCCCCTGCGCGAGCAGCTGGCCCGGCTCGAAGCGCCTCGCCAGGTGGGCCACTTGGAACTGATCGCAGCTGACGGTGCGTGCGCGGTGGTGGTGCGCCAACTGCGCGACAACCCCGCCGACCGCCGCCGCTGGCAAGTCTTCGGTGAGCAGCACGGGGTGGCGGTGGGGCGTCTGCTGGGGCGCGAAGCGCCCACGCTCGAATGGCTGAGCCCCACACCCGAGCTGTTCTATCGCCTGCCCGGGGCCGGGCGGGAGCTGCAGCTGGACTTTGCGCCCGGCGACTTCGTGCAGGTCAATGCGCAGATCAACCGCGAGCTGGTGGCCACGGTGCGCCGCTGGCTGGCACCGGTGGCCGGGCAGGGGGTGCTCGACCTGTTCGCCGGCATCGGCAACTTCAGCCTGCCGCTGGCCGCCGACGGCGCCCACGTCGTCACGGTGGAGGGCAGCCCGGAAATGGTGGCCCGCCTTCGGCTCAACGCGAAAGACAACGCGCTGGGCATCGACGCGCGCCAGGCGGATCTCAACGACAGCGCGGCCGTGGTCGAACTTCTCGCACGGCAGGCGCCCGATGCGGTGGTGCTGGACCCGCCCCGCGACGGCGCCGAGGCGGCCTGCCGGGCGCTGGTGGAACGCCCGGTGGCGCGCCTGGTCTACATCGCTTGTGACCCGGCGACGCTGGCGCGTGATGCGGCACGCCTTGTGCATGGCGGTTATCGCCTCACACGAGGGGCCGTGGCCGACATGTTCGTGCACACCTCTCACCTCGAATCCATCCTGCTGTTCGAACACCCTGAACGGCAACCGCCACCTCAAGGAGCCTAGAGATGGTGAAAGTGCGCGACGACCAGCCCTTCACCGACACCGGCGAAGTCGATATCGGCCACTGGATCGTGCGTCTGCAGGACGACGTCAAGCTGCGCGATCCCGATGAGATGCGCGACGCCTGCGAGCTTGCGCTGCGCCTTTCACAGCAGGCTGACAAGCCGCACAAGGCCTGGCTGCCCCAGGACTCGAGCTTTCGCATGGGCCTCGAGATGGCCGATATCCTCGGCCAGCTCAAGCTCGACCAGCCGGCCCTGGAGGCTGCCGTGCTCTATCGCGCCGTGCGCGAAGGGCAGCTCACCCTGGAGGCCGTGAGCCGCCGCTTCGGCAGCGAGGTGGCGGGTCTGATCGACGGCGTGCTGCAGATGGCGGCCATCAGCAAGGTGCAGAGCCCCAGCCACGGCATGGCCCAGCACGACCAGCAGGACAATCTGCGCAAGATGCTGGTCAACATGATCGACGACGTGCGCGTGGCGCTGATCAAGATCGCCGAGCGTACCTGCGCCCTGCGCCAGGTGAAGGACGCCCCGCGCGAGAAGCGTCTGCAGGTTGCCCGTGAGGTGTTCGACATCTATGCGCCGCTGGCGCATCGCCTGGGCATCGGCCAGGTCAAGTGGGAACTCGAGGATCTCTCCTTCCGCTACCTGCACGAGGATGACTACAAGACCATCGCCCGCCAGCTGGCGGAGAAGCGCCTCGATCGCGACCGCTACATTCATGATGTGGTGGACGTACTCAAGGGGCTCCTGGAGGCCCACGGCATCACCCACTACGAGGTCAACGGCCGAGCGAAGCACATCTATTCGATCTGGCGCAAGATGAAGCGCAAGCGCATCGATTTCTCCCAGGTCAACGACGTGCGCGCCGTGCGCATCCTGGTGCCGTCGCTGTCCGATTGCTACACCGTGCTGGGACTGGTGCACTCGCGCTGGCACCATGTGCCCAACGAGTTCGACGACTACATTGCCAATCCCAAGAAAAACGGCTACCAGTCACTGCACACCGCTGTGCTCGGCCCCGAGAATAAGGTGCTGGAGATCCAGATCCGCACCTTCGCCATGCACGACGAGGCCGAGCTCGGCGTCTGCGCCCACTGGCGCTACAAGGGCCACGACACCGGCGGCAAGAGTTCCAGCTACGAAGAGAAGATCGCCTGGCTGCGCCAGGTGCTGGAGTGGCAGGAGGAGGTCGGCGACTTCAGCGACCTGCGCGAAGGGCTCTCCAGCGACGTGGCGCCGGATCGTATCTACGTGTTCACCCCGGACGGGCACGTCATCGACCTGCCGCGTATCGCCACGCCCATCGACTTCGCCTACCGCGTGCATACCGAGGTTGGCCACCGCTGCCGCGGCGCCAAGATCGATGGGCGCATCGTGCCGCTCACCTACAAGCTCAAGACCGGCCAGCAGGTCGAGATCCTCACCGCTAGCAAGGGTGGGCCCAGCCGCGACTGGCTCAACCCCAACCTCGGCTATGTGCGCACCTCGCGAGCGCGGGCCAAGATTCAATCATGGTTCAAGCACCAGGCGCGCGAGCAGAACCTGGAGGAGGGCAAGGCGCTGTTCGATCGCGAGATGCGCCGGCTCGACGTGGAGGACATGGACCTCGAGACCCTGGCGCGCAAGGTCAATTACCAGAGTCCCGACGACATGTACGCCGCCCTGGGGGCGGGCGACCTGCGCATCGGCCAGGTGCTGCACCAGGCCCAGCAGCTGTTCGGCGAGACCGATGACCAGGAGCAGCTCGACCGCCTGCTGGCCAAGCCCAAGCGCGACCAGGCCAAGGGCGGCGCCAGCGACATCACCGTGCTCGGCGTGGGCAACCTCAAGACCAGCATGGCCAACTGCTGCCATCCGGTGCCCGGTGAGCCGATCGTCGGCTTCATTACCCAGGGCCGCGGGGTCACCGTGCATCGCCAGGACTGCCCCAATATCCTGCAGCTGCGCATCGACGAGCCGCAGCGGGTGATCGAGGTGGAGTGGGGGCAGCGCGCCCGTACCCAGTACCCTGTCGATATCGAGATTCAGGCCTGGGATCGCTCCGGCCTGCTGCGCGACGTCACCGCCATTCTCAGCAACGACAAGGTCAACGTGCTCTCCGTGAACACCCTGACCGACACCCGCGATGGCATTGCCCGCATGCGCATTACCGTGGAGGTGGATGGCCTGGAGACCCTGGGGCGCCTGTTCTCGCGTATCCAGCAGCTCTCCAACGTGATCGAGGTGCAGCGCCTGCGCACCGGGGTCAAGGGTGCCAAGCGCAAGGGGGGGAGGCCATGAGCGAGACCGGCTACCGCCTCGATGATCTTCTTGCGTTGATGGCCGTACTGCGCGATCCCGCGCAGGGCTGCCCGTGGGATCTCAAGCAGGACTGGGACAGCATCGTGCCGCACACCCTGGAAGAAGCCTATGAGGTGGCCGATGTCATCGAGCGGCGCGCCTGGGACGAACTGCCCGGGGAGCTCGGCGACCTGCTGTTCCAGGTGGTCTACTACAGCCAGTTCGCCTGCGAAGAGGGGCGCTTCGATTTTCATGACGTGGTGCACACCCTGACGGCCAAGATGGTGTATCGCCACCCGCATGTCTTTCCCGACGGTACCCTGGCCTCGCGGCGACCGCCTGGCGTCAGCGCTGAGCAGGCCGAGGCCCGGCAGGCGGAACTGGAACAGGTCAACCGCCGCTGGGAGTCGCTCAAGGCCGATGAGCGCGCCCGGCGCGCCGACGACACCAGCTCGCCCTCGCTGCTCGATGACGTGCCGCGCACGCTGCCGGCGCTGTCACGCGCCGCCAAGCTTTCCAAGCGTGCCGCGCGGGCTGGCTTCGACTGGCCTGACACGACGGGCGTGATCGCCAAGATTCGCGAAGAGCTCGATGAGGTCGAGCAAGCCCTTGCGGCCGGTGACCGCGACCATGCGGCCAGCGAGGTCGGCGACCTGCTGTTCGCCGTGACCAACCTGGCGCGCACGCTGAAGGCCGACCCCGAACGCTGCCTGCGCGCGACCAACGCCAAGTTCGAACGGCGCTTCCGCTACGTCGAGGCGGCGCTGGCCCGGCAGGGCATGACGCCCCACGACGCCGACCTGGATACCATGGAGCGGCATTGGCAGGCTGCCAAGCGGCTCGAACCCCCTTTTTCCCCCACCCCTTCGGAAGGAGATCGGCCATGAGTGGCGATCTGCACGAATCCCTGCGCGACAATGTCCGCATCCTGGGCGACAGCCTGGGCCGTACCATCGCCGATGACCTGGGCCAAGGCTTTGTCGATCGCATCGAGACCATCCGCGGCCTGGCCAAGAGGGGACGTCAGGGAGACGTGCACAGCGGCCGTGAGCTGATCGAGTTTCTGCGCAAGCTGCCCGACCGCGAACTGCTGCCGGTGACCCGTGCGTTCAACCAGTTCCTCAACTTGGCCAACATCGCCGAGCAGCACTATCGCGCCCGCTTTCGCCGCGTGGAGGACTACAAGCCCGGTTCACAGCCGGTGCTCTCCGAGCTGCTCGAGCGTGCCCGTAGCGCCGGCCACGCGCCGCGCAAGCTGGTCGAGAACCTCGCTTCCATGCGCGTAGAGCTAGTGCTCACCGCGCATCCCACCGAAGTCATCCGGCGCACCCTGATCCAGAAATACGATGCTATCGACGAGTGTCTCACGGTGATCGAATCCTCCCTCGACTATCCCGAGCGCGCCAGCCGCGCCCGCGGTCGCCTCGAGGAGCTGATCAGCCAGGCCTGGCATACCGACGAGATTCGCCACGAGCGGCCCACCCCGGTGGACGAAGCGAAGTGGGGCTTCGCAGTGATCGAGAACTCGCTGTGGCAAGCGGTGCCGGCCTTTCATCGCGATCTCGACAACCTGCTGCTGGCCTCGGCCGGCGAGCGCCTGCCGCTGGACGCCGCGCCGATCGTCTTCGCCTCGTGGATGGGCGGCGACCGCGACGGCAACCCCAACGTCACTTCGCGGGTCACCCGCGAAGTGTTGCTGCTGGGACGCTGGATGGCTGCCGATCTCTACCTGCGCGACCTCGAGCAGCTCAAGGCCGAGCTCTCCATGTGGAAGTGCAACAGCGCGCTGCGGGCCGAGGTGGGCGGGGTGGCTGAACCCTACCGCGAGCTGCTGCGGCGGCTGCTGCAGCGGGTCGAGGCGACCCGCGACTGGGCCAAGGCCCAGCTCGACGGCAACGGCTTCGAAGGGAAGAGCTACGAAGGCAGGAGCTACGAAGGCGGGCCCATCATCGAGAACAGCGACCAGCTCTATGCGCCGCTGCTCACCTGCTACCGTTCGCTGTGCGACGTGGGTCTCGACACCATCGCCAACGGGGCGCTGCTCGACACCCTGCGTCGCGTGGCGGTGTTCGGTGTGACCCTGACCAAGCTCGACATTCGCCAGGAGGCCAGTCGCCATGCGCTGGTGATGGAGGAGCTGACCCATGCGTTGGCGCTGGGCAACTATCGCGACTGGAGCGAAGAGCAGCGCCAGGCCTTCCTACTGGCCGAACTCGAGTCGCGCCGCCCGCTGATCCCGCGCCGCTGGGAGTGCTCAGCCGAGACGCGCGAGGTGCTCGACACCTTCCGCGTCATCGCCCATGAGCAGGCTGAGGCGCTGGGCACCTATATCATTTCCATGGCGGCCCAGCCCTCCGACGTGCTCACGGTGGCGCTGCTGATGAAGGAGGTGGGCGGCGCCGTTTCGCTGCCCATCGCGCCGCTGTTCGAGACCCTGGACGATCTCAACCGGGCCGGTGACGTAATCGACCGGCTGCTTGCGCTGCCAGGCTACCGGGTCCTGGTCGGCGATCGCCAGGAGGTGATGATCGGCTACTCCGATTCGGCCAAGGATGCCGGCCAGCTGGCTGCCGCCTGGGCCCAGTACCGCGCCCAGGAGCGCCTGGTGGAGGTATGCCGAGGCCATGGCGTAGCGCTGACCCTGTTCCATGGCCGCGGCGGGGCGGTAGGCCGCGGCGGCGGCCCGGCCTACGCGGCCATCCTGTCGCAGCCGCCGGGCTCGGTGAACGGCAGCCTGCGTGTGACCGAGCAGGGCGAGATGATCCGCTTCAAGTTCGGCCAGCCGGACATCGCCCTGCGCTCCATGGAGATCTACGCCTGTGCCGTGCTCGAGGCGACCCTGCTGCCACCGCCGGCGCCTGAGCCGCGCTGGCGCGAGGAGATGGACCGCCTGGCGGCGTTGGCACACCGCAGCTACGTCAGCGTGGTTCGCGAGGACCCCGACTTCGTGCCCTATTTCCGTGCGGTGACCCCGGAAGGGGTGCTGGGACATCTGCCGCTGGGCTCGCGCCCCACCAAACGGCGCCAGGATGGCGGGGTGGAGACCCTGCGCGCCATTCCGTGGATCTTCGCCTGGACCCAGATCCGCCTGATGCTGCCGGCCTGGCTGGGCAGCGGTGAGGCGTTTGCCGCCCGGCTAGAGGAAGACGGCGGGCTCGAGGTGCTGCAGGAGATGCGCGACCGCTGGCCCTTCTTCGGTACCTACCTGGACATGCTGGAGATGCTGCTGGCCAAGGCCGATGTCGGCATTGCCGCCTACTATGAGCGGCGGCTGGTCGACGAGCCGGCGCTCAAGGAGCTGGGTGATGAGCTGCGTCAGCGCTTCACTCAGCTGCATTCGGTGCTGCTGGCGATTCTCGACCAGCCGCAGCTGCTGGACCAGACCCCGCTGATTCGCCAGGCCATTGAGGTGCGCAACCCCTACATCGACCCGCTGCACGGGCTGCAGGCCGAGCTGCTGCAGCGCAACCGCGACGCCGACGGCGCCATCAGCGGCGAGCTATCACGCGCGCTGATGGTGACCATGGCGGGTATCGCCGCGGGGCTGCGCAACACGGGCTGACGATACGCGGCAAGACGCCTCCCATCGGTCAGCGCCCCGCTTCGACTTGCGTCGAGGCGGGGCGTATCGCTTGTCAGGTCTGGGGCGGTCGGGCGTGGGTGCTCAGAAGGTGTAGTGCAGCGAAGCCGTGATCAGATTCAGGTGGGCCATGCTCGGCGCATTGATCTCTTCGAATTCCAGGCGGCTGACCAGGCGGTTGTGCTGGATTCGAGCGCCGAAGCCCTGGATTCGCGCCGTGCCGGTGGTGGCGGCATAGAGCGCGTCGCTCTGGGACACGGGGTCACCTTCCCATTCGGCGTAGCCCGACTTGGCGTAGACCCCGACCTGGCCGATGCGGATGCCGGCCATCAGGCTGCCACCCACGGTAGTGGTGTTGAGCAGCATGGCCTCGTCGCTGAGGCGTGTCGGCACTTCATCGCTTTCGCGGTAGGTGATCTCGGCGCCGATATCGAGGCGCGGCAGGTTGACCGGCGAGAACCCCGCCGTCAGGCGAAAGCCCGAGGTATAGCCGTCGGGCGATTCCAGGCCGGCGCCCTCCAGCACCATACCGTTGTCTAGGTAGAGCAGGTCGCTGCCCTTGCCCGCGTAGGCGGGCGTCTCCCAGCGGACCTGGCCAAGCGAGGCCAGCAGGTCGTGAGGCACTTCTTGGTAGGCGGGTTCGTCGCCGGAGCCATGGAGAGGCCAGTGCGCATCGATGGCGGTGGAGCGAGTTTCGCCGACAAGGCCGGGGTCGCGCTCCCAGGCGTCGCCCTCGTCTGCCGCGGCCAGGCTCGTGATTAGTGTCAGGCCGGCAACCATGGCAATGGTGCATGCGTAAGCCGTTTTCATGTTTCCTGACTCGCTTCCCTTGCTGTGTCCCTCGCCTTGTGTCGCCAAGGCTCATGGCACTGGTCGTTCAAGCTTAGCAGCCCTACGTCGGAGGTACCAGGCGTCGCCTCAGGGTGCGCTGGCCAGCCGTGCGAGCTGGGTGTAGAGCTCCCTGAGGGCAGGGGCGGCGAGCCGGTGGCGATCGGCGACGCTGAGCAGCGGGCGCAGGATCGCTTCATGCTCCAGCGGGCGGTCCGCCAGCACGTCCTGCAGCATCGAGGCGCGATTGTTCGCCGTGGCCTGCACCACCTGCCACACCAGCGCCTGCCAGCCCACCTCCGGTGGCGCAACCCCTGTGGCCGCCATCAGCGTGGCGATCTCGTCCACCACCCGCTCCACCATGGGGCGGAAGGGACGGTCGCGCAGTTGGCCGTTGCGAATGCGAAAGCGCGCCACCAGCGGGTTGATGGCGGCATTCACCGCCAGCTTGTGCCACAGCCGGGTATCGATGTCCGCGACCGCCTGGGCCCTGAGCCCTGCGCCTTCGAGCAGCGCCGCCAGCCGCTGGGCGAGCTCTGCATGGCGGCCACCCAGGCCACCGATGTAGGTGAGTCCGCGACCGGCGTGCACGACCCTGGCGTCGCCCGGTAGCCAGGCCCCTTCGGTGGTGGAAGCGCACAGCACGGGCCCTGGGTGTCGCTCGTCGAGCCTCGGCTGGATCTCGTAGCCATTTTGCCATAGCACCAACGGCGTGGAGGCAGGCACGCGTGCCATGATCTGGGCATAGGCCGCTTCGGCACTGTAGGCCTTGGTGGTCAGGTGCACCCAGGCCGGGGCCAGGGCCGGCAGCTGGTCGCTGAGATGGCAGGCGAGCCTGTGCGTGTACGCTGCGCCTTCCGGGGTTACCAGCGTCTGGTCGGCAGGCAGCGGCCGGCGGCCTGCCAGCTGCACCGGAACCGTCTTGGCCAGGGACAGGGCGAGTAGGCGGCCCAGCGCGCCCGGGCCGACGATGAGATGGGTATCGGACATGTCGAATGCCTTTTTGCCAGCGAGGGCGGCGTGCGGCCGCTTGGTGTCTCTACACTGAAGCCCAGGACAGTAGCAGGCTTTGGCGCAGGCGGCATGTGTCGCCTGCGCCATGGCGCAATGAAAGGAGGCTTCATGCATCTCAAGCCCTTGCGGGAACAGGTCCTGGTCTTGACCGGTGCCACCAGCGGTATCGGCCTCGTCACGGCGCGACAGGCCGCGCGGCGTGGCGCCCGGCTGTCGCTGGCGGCGCGCAGCGAGGAGGCCTTGGCGCAGCTGGTGGAGGAGCTTCGTCGCGATGGCTGCGACGCCATCTACACGGTGGTGGATGTGGGCGTCGAGGCGGACGTGCGCCGCCTGGCCGAGGCCACGCTGCGCCATTTTGGCGGCTTCGATACCTGGATCAACAACGCTGCGGCGGCCATCTACGGCAACCTCGAGGAAGTACCGCTGGAAGACCAGCGCCGGCTGTTCGAGACCAATTTCTGGGGCATGGTGTACGGCTCGCTGATCGCCTGCGAGCATCTGCGCCAGCGCGGCGGCAAGCTGATCACGATCGGCAGCGTGCTGTCCGAGCGGGCGATTCCCGTGCAGGGCGTCTACAGTGCCTCCAAGGCCGCGGTGATGGGCTATACCGACGCCCTGCGCATGGAGCTTGAGCAGGAGCGGGCGCCGGTCTCGGTGACGCTGATCAAGCCGGGCGCCATCGATACGCCTTACCAGGACCATGCGGCCAACTATACCTATCGCGGCGTGAAGAACCCGCCACCGGTCTATGCCCCAGAAACCGTGGCGAGAGCCATCTTCCATGCCGCCGAGCATCATGAGCGGGAGATCGTGGTCGGTGGCGGCGGCAAGGCGGTGACCACCCTAGGCAATGCCGCCCCGCGCCTGGCCGACAAGGTAATGGGTCACCTGATGCCTTGGCTGCAGCACGACCGCCGCCGCCTGTCCCATACCACCCAGGGGGCGCTCTACACGCCGAGCAACACGCTGGAGGAGCGCGGCGGCTACCCCCTCACCTTCGAGCACAGCCTCTATTCGGTGCTGATGCGCCACCGCGGCAAGGCGGCCATCGCCCTGACGCTGGCAGGCGGCACCTACTACGTGCTGCGCCGCCTGGCCGGTGCTCCCCGCCTCAGGTTCCCGCGGCCGCCGCGATAGCCCCGGCCATGGCGCTGAGCGCGCTCAGGCGCTGCGTCGCGGCTTGCGGCGTTTCGGTGCGGTGCTGGTAGCGCTCGTGCGGCGCGTGGCCCCGGACTTGCGCCGCTTGGCACTCGTCGTCCGGGTGGTGGCGGCCTCGCCCTGGGCAGCGGCCATGGCCTGGCGCAGCCGAGCGGCATCGGCGCGGGTCAGCAGGCCGCGCAGATCGTCGATGAGGGCAGCGAGGAACGGGGCAGGGTCGGCGCCATGCTCGGCGATGGCGGTCAGCCGCTGTTCCCACAGGGCGGTGCGCTCTGGCCGCGAGGCCGCCTCGGGCAGTGAGGCGATCAGGCCGCTGCCCAGGCGGGTGGCACGCAGCGCCTTGTGCTGGCGCACCAGATAGCCGCGCTCGATGAGTGTCTCGATGATGCCGGCACGGGTTGCCTCGGTGCCCAAGCCGTCATGTTCGCGCAGGGTTCGCTTGACCTCCGGGTCGTCGACGTAGCGACCGATGTTCATCATCGCCTTGATCAGGCTGGCGTCGGTGAAGGGCTCCGGGGGCCGGGTTTCGCGGTCCTCGACCGCGCTTCCGGCCACGCGACAGGTCTCGCCTTGGGTCATGGCGGGCAGCGGCGGCGCCTCGTCGCGAGTGGTGAACAGCGGCTTCCAGCCGGGCTCCAGCAGCGCCTGGCCGCTGGCACGGAAGCGTTCGTCGAGCACCAGGAACTCCGCCTTGACCTCCTGGGCCACCAGTGGCGGGTAGAACTGGGCCAGCACATTGCGGGCGATTAGGCGGAACACGTCGGCCTCGGCGCGCTCCAGGCGCGCGAGGTCGGCCGGCTTGCCGGTGGGGGCTAGGGCGTGGTGGGCGCCGACCTTGCTGTCGTCCCAGGCCTTGGAGCGCAGCCTGAAATCGGCTCCGGCGAGCCAGCCGTGCAGCGTCTCGTCCTTGCCGCAGGCGCTCGACAAGGTGGCGGGCGCCTGGGCCAGGTGCTCCTCGGGCAGGTAGCGGCAGTCCGAGCGGGGGTAGGTGATCAGCTTGTGGCGTTCATAGAGCCGCTGGCAGATATCCAGCACCGCCTGGGCCGAGAGGCCGAAGCGGCGAGCGGCGTCCACCTGCAGCGCGGAAAGCGAGTACGGCAGCGGCGCCGCCTGGCGCTTGCGGCGGCTGTCGAGGGCGACCAGCCGGCCCTCGGCGCCGGGCAGTCGGTCGGCCAGCGCCTGGGCCGGTGCGCGCTCCAGCAGGCGCCCCTGGGCGTCGAGCCGGTGGGCCTCGCCGGGCTGCCACCAGGCGCGCAGCTCGCCCTGGGCGACCCTGAGGTCCGCCCACAGCACATGGAAGGGGTAGGGGGTGAAGTCGCGGATCTCGGCGTCCCGGCGCACCACCAGCCCGAGCACCGGGGTCTGCACGCGACCCACCGAGAGCACGCCGTCGTGGCCGGCCTGGCGCCCGGTCAGGGTCCAGGCCCGGGTGAGGTTGATGCCGTACAGCCAGTCGGCCCGGGAGCGCGATTCGGCGGCACGGTAGAGCGGCTGGTAGCGGGCGTTGTCTTCCAGCCGGACCAGGGCGCGCTGAACCGCCGGCCGGTTGAGGTCGCTGACGAGCAGTCGTGATACCGGGCCCTTCCAGCCGAGGTACTCGATCACCTCTTGCACCAGCAGCTGCCCCTCGCGGTCGGGGTCGCCGGCATGCACCACCTCTTGCGCCTGCTTGAGCAGGCGGCGGATCACGCCGAGCTGGCCCCTGGCCTTGGGCCGCGGAGCCAGCTGCCAGTGTGCAGGCAGGATCGGCAGGTGATCGAGCCGCCACTGCTTGTAGGCGGGGTCGTAGGCGTCGGGCGGAGCTTGCTCGAGCAAGTGGCCGAGGCACCAGGTCACCACCGTGTCGCCCGCACGCAGTGCCCCCTCCTCGCGCTGCAGGCCGCCCGGCAGGGCCTCCGCAATGGCTCGGGCCAGGCTTGGCTTTTCTGCAATGATCAGGCGCATGCGACACTCTCCCGTTGGGGTATGGACATTTTTACAGCATTGCCTGCCCCAGGCCAGGTGTCATGCTAGGAAATCGTTGTACAAGCCTTGTATCATGCAGCGATGCCGTGTGCTGCTGGCGGAAGACGCCCCGGCAGGCAGGCGTGCAAGGTACAGCGGCCATGCCATTTAAAGGCGGCTATGCCATTCAGTCAGGAGAGCGACACCATGCGTGAGCGAGGTAGAACGCGGCGGCTGCTGGGCCTGGGGGCCCGCACGGGAGGCGCCATCCTGCGCACTCGCCTGGGCGGGCAGGCCGACTGGCGCGCGCTGGGCGAGGCCCTGTTCGAAGGGCTGTCCGAACTCAAGGGGCCGGCGATGAAACTGGCCCAGATCATGGCCCAGTGGGATGACCTGCTGCCCCCCGATCTCGCCGAGGAGCTGTCGCGCCTGCAGCGCCAGGCCGAGCCGATGCCGTGGGAGAGCATCCAGAGCACCCTGCAGGCGCAGTACGGCGAGCTCGAACGGCATTTTCGCAAGGTCGAGCCACAGCCCTTTGCCAGCGCGTCCATGGGCCAGGTACACCGCGCCGTCACCCATGACGGCGAGTGTGTGGGGCTCAAGGTCCAGTACCCTGGACTTGCCGAGGTGCTGGAAGGCGACCTGGCCCAGCTCAAGCGCATCATGCGCATCGGCCGCTGGCTGAAGATCCCCCAGGCGCGCCTCGATGCGCTGTTCGAGGAGCTTGCCGCGAGCCTGCGCGGCGAACTCGACTACCATGCCGAGGCCTGCGCCCTGGCGCGCTATCGCCAGCGCTATGCACAGTTGGACGGCCTGGTGATTCCCGAGCCGCTGCCCGAGCTCTCCGGCCCGCGGGTGCTGGCCATGCGCTACGTGGCGGGCACGCCGCTGCGCGAGCTGGAAGGCGCCAGCGAAGGGGTACGCCAGCGGGTGGCGACGACGCTGGCCGACTGGCTTACCCTCGAGCTGTTCACCCACGGCGAGCTGCATGCCGACCCCCACGCCGGCAACTTCGCCGCCGACGAGCAGGGGCGGCTGGTCATCTACGATCTGGGTGCGGTGATCCCGGTGGCGCAGGGGCATCTCACGGCCATGCTCCAGCTGCTCGAGGCCGCCCTGGCCGACGATGCCATGGCCATGGACGACGCCCTGCACCGGCTGGGTGGGCGCCAGGGGCAGGGCGCACCGCTGGCGCTGTATCGTGAATCGGCGCAGGCCATCGCGCCGCTATTCCAGCCCGGCAAGCAGGACTTCGCCGATGTTCGCGTTCACCGCCGCCTGCGCGACCTGAGCCCCAAGGTATGGGCCGCCATGGATCGCCTGCAGCCGCCTGCGGATATCCTGCTGCTATCGCGCACCCTCAATGGCCATTACTGGAATCTGGTGCGCCTGGGCGCCAAACTGGACATGCATGCCCGCACGCGGCCGCTGCTGGAAAGTCTGCGGCATTAAGCGCCGCCCGGCTTCGCGGCATGACGCTTCACGGCACAAGGGGCACGCTACCTGTTAGAATCAGCGGCTTTGGGATGGCGGAGAGCACAATGCTGGCAGTATGGGTCGAACGACTGCTGGGCTTTTCTTCAGGCGCGCTGGAAGTGATCCGCGAACAGGAGAACTACCCGGCCCTGATGGCATGGGCCCGTGAAGAAGGGGCCAGGCTCATGGGTGACCTGGCTATGGCCCAGGCGCTGGCGCCCGAGCTGTGGTCGCAGACGCCGCTTGAGCGCGCCGGCTTCGCCTGCGAGCCGCTGGCGCGTCCGGGCCGCAACGAGCCCTGCTGGTGCGATTCCGGGCGCAAGACCAAGCACTGCTGCGGGGCGGTGTCGATGCCGGCCGAGCTGCCCGATCACCTGATGTGGATGCTCTCGCTGCGCGACTGGAAGGGGCCGACCCTCAAGGCGGCGCTGGAAAGCGGGCGGGCACCGGCTCAAGCGCTGCTCGAGGCCGGGTTGATCGCCGCCGAAACGGGGCAGCGCGGGCGCGCCCAGCAGATTCTCGAGGCGCTGTTCCAGCGTGCCGACTGGTCGCGTCTGCCGGCCCAGGCCGAGCCCGCCTTCGAACTGCTGATCGACCTCTATCAGGAGCGCGGCTTCACCCGCAAGCGTGCCGAACTGCTCGATGAGGTGCTCGACCGCGGCCCGCTGTTCCTGCGCGGTGTGGCGTTGGAGCGACTGTGCCTGATGCACCTCGACAGCGACGACCTGGACAGTGCCCGAGCCGCCTTCGTGCGGGCCCAGCAGGCGCTGCCCGACTCCCCGACCCTTGCCTACATCGAGGCCATGCTGTTGCTGCATGAAGGTCATGAGAAGGAAGCTGCCGAGCGGGCGCGCTTCTGGTTTCGGCGCCTGGCGCGCAAGGGCGACCTCGAACCCGAGCAGCTGCAGTTCCTGGCCGACCTGGCGGAAAACCCCGGGGCCACCCTGGCCGACCAGCTGCTCAACGCCGAGGAAGACCTGGCGGAACCGCTCGCCGCGCTGCAGGCCCTGCTGGCGGAGCTGACCCCGGCCCCCGGGCTCGACGTCCGCTGCACGCCCTCGGGTGAGCTCGAATATCACAGCACCGCCCGCGAGGACACGCTGTTCGCTGCCTGGCAGAAGCATTTCCAGGTAGAGGTGGATGACGACAGCGCGCTGGGGCTCAAGGGTGACCCCTGGCTGCATGCCGGCGACTGGCTGGGTGCGCTGTGCGCCCACCCCGAATGGCTCGATTCGCCGCGGGTGGTGCAGGCCCTGACCCTGGCCCTGACCAGCCGTTTCGGCAGCCTGCCGTGGATGTCGCCGAGCCTGTTCGAGCCCTTGGCGGGGCGCCTCGAGCGCTGGCTTGCTCGCGTGCGCAGCGAGGGCGAGGGCTCTTTCCTGTGGGACGAAGCCGATAACGCCGTGCTGCTGCGTACCGGCCTGGCGCTGGTGGTAGGCATGGAGCGCGGTGCGCGTGCGCGTTCGCGCCAGCTTGCCGAGCAGCTGCTCGCCCTCGACGACCAGGACAGCCTGGGTCTGCAGGAGCTGGTGCTCGATCAGCTGCTGCGCGAAGGGCGCGACCAGGATGCGCTGGCGATGACCGAGGCTCAGGGCGACGAGCCCGTGGCGCTCGGCCTGCTGATGGGGCGGGTGCTGGCGCTGTTTCGCCTGCAGCGGCGCGACGAGGCGGAAGCCATGCTGGCAGAGGTGCAGCGCTACAATGCCCACGCCCTGCCCATGCTGTGTGCCGAGAACCCTCGCCCGGTGTCCTCGGGGCAGGAGGGGGTCGCCGACCCCGGCACGCGGGCCGAGGCCTGGCAGTACCGCACGCTCATGCGCGATCAGTGGCGCGCCACGCCGGGTGCCCTGGACTGGCTGCAGGCGCATGCCGTGCCGGGCTAGGGCACCCGGCGTGGCGCCAGCCCGGCAGGGGGAACGCTCAGGCAGGGCGCGGGGCGGGTGGCGGCACGATGTTGGGGTCGCGGCTGACCCAGATCGCCAGCGCGATGGCCGGCAGTCCCAGCGCCGTGGCAATCACGAAGAAGGTGGCATAGCCCTCTGCGGCCACCACCAGCCCGCCGAACCCGCTCAGGAACTTGCCTGGCAGTGTCATCAGCGAAGAGAACAGCGCGTACTGCGTGGCGGTATAGGCGCGCGAGGTCAGGCTCGACAGGAACGCGATGAACACGGCGCTGGCCAGCCCATTGGCCAAGTTGTCGCCCACGATGGCCAGTACCAGCATCGGCAGGCTCTGGCCTGCCAGCGCCAGGGCAGCGAACAGCAGGTTGGTCAGTGTGGCCGCGGCGGCGCCGAGTATCAGGATCGGCCCGATGCCGTAGCGGGCCACCAGCAGTCCGCCCAGAAGTCCGCCGCCCACGCTCATGGCAATGCCGAACACGTTGGTCACGTTGGCAATGGTGGCAAGCGAGAACCCTAGATCGATATAGAGCGGGTTGGCCATCGAGGCCATGGCCAGATCGCTGATGCGAAACACCGCGATGAACGCCAGCAGCCACAGCGCCTTGAACCGGTGGCGGCTGAAGAAGTCGGTGAAAGGGCAGACCACCGCACCGATCAGCCAGGCGCCGAGGCGCCGAGCGTGGCGTGGCTTGCCGCGGGTGGCGCGCAGGAAGGCGCGCACGCGCGGTTCGTGGATCAGCTGGGTGTTGAGCGAAAGGCGCTGGGGTTCGGGGCGCAGTAGCACCGTGACCACGCCGATGCCCACCAGCGCCGCCATGGTCAGGTAGGCAGCCTGCCAGGAGATCCATGACGCGACGTACAGCGCCCCGGCGCCAGCGGCCAGCAGGCCGCCGCGATAGCCGATGATGTAGGTCGAGGCCATGGCAGCCTGGACATCATCGGGCGCCGACTCGATGCGAAAGGCGTCGATGGCAATATCCTGCGTGGCTGAACCGAAGGCGACGAGCAGCGCGAAGGCAGCCACCAGCGCCAGGTTCTGCTGCGGGTCGAGGCTGGCCAGGCCCACCAGACCGGCGGCGATCAAGGCCTGGGCCAGCAGCATCCAGCCTCGCCGCTGGCCAAAGGTGCGCGTCAGTACCGGCAGGGCCAGGCGGTCCACTACCGGCGCCCAGAAGAACTTGATCGAGTAGAGCATACCGATCCACGCGAAGAAGCCGATGGCTGCCACCTGCACGCCGTCGCTGCGCAGCCAGGCGGAAAGCGTCGAGAACACCAGCAGAAACGGCAGGCCGGCCGAGAACCCCAGGAACAGCATGGTGAGGACGGGGGCGCGTAGGTAAATGGCCAGGGACGCTCGCCAGCTGCGCTGAGCGGTAAGGGGGGACATGCGCTTAGACACTCCTTGCGGATCGGGGCGGGTGCCGCCCGATGCCGGTCTCAACGATGATAGAATGGGCCATCGCTCGGCGGGGCGGGCGCTAGGCTGCCCGATTGTTGCAAAGCCCCGGCAGCGATACCAGCAGGATATCCGTTCAGGAGCGAACCATGCCTCATTCCGATCCACAGCCGAACGAACTCGAGGATAGCCTGCCGCGCTGGTACGTCATCCAGTGCAAGGGGGGAGAGTCCTTTCGCGCCGCCGAGCATCTGAGCAACCAGGGGTATGAGCTCTTCCATCCCGTGCTGGAAGTGCAAAAGAAGCGCGGCGGCCGGCTCGTCTGGCTGACCGAGCCGCTGTTTCCTTACTATCTCTTCATCCGCCTGGACAAGGTGGCCAGCAATTGGCGCCCAATTCGTTCCACCCGGGGCGTGCTGCGGCTCGTCACCTTCGGCGACCAGCCGCTGCCGGTCGAGGACGGGCTGATCGACATGCTGCGCGAGCGTGGCCACGCCAAGCCAGGCGAGACGGGCAGCATCTACTTTCGTGCCGGCGAGCAGGTGGAGATCATCGAGGGGCCATTCAGGGACCTTCAGGCCGTGTTCCAGAGCCACAAGGGCGAGGAGCGTGCCATCGTGCTGCTCAACCTGCTGAACCGCCAGCAACGCCTGGTGATGCCCGTCGCGCAGCTGCGCTCCCGTCACTGAACCAAGTTTGCCGAGCTCAGGCAGACTGCCCAGCGGTTTTCAGGCGCTATCCGCCCCCAAAAACTGACCTGTATCAAGTCTCGCGCGGCGCACCGCAGGGGCTCGCTTACTGTTTTGATTCAGGTCAGTTTTCCTTCCCCCCGACCGAGCTAGAGTGGAGCCATCAACAGACGCGACGGGAGAAGCACCATGTACTGGGATGATGCCGTAATCTTTGGACTGGTCACTGTCGCGATGATGATCGCATTTATGGGAGGTTGGGTAGGCTTCGTGATCCGCGACCATCGTCGCAAGCGCAAGCACTGACTACCCCGCCTGCTCAGCAAGTCGTCAGGGGAGGGGGGATTTTCCCCCCAGTAGCCGGCCCGCAAGGGCCGGCATTTTTATATGCCTCATTTGTATGCCTCAACGGAGCATAACGTTACACTCCCACACAAAACGCTACCGATAACAATATAGGGTGATTCGCCATGCCGACTCTCGCTTGTTTCAAGCCTTGGCTGCTGTGGCTGCTCCTCTCCTGCTGGTTTCCCGTTCAGGCCTGGGCCTGGTCCAACACCGACTACGTGCTGCTGCGCGACGGCGAGCGTGACATTCCGCTGGCCGTCGACGAGCTGCGCGCCGCGGCGAATGTCGAATTCCGCTTCTTCGACCCTTATATGGCCGAAGAAGTAGAGGTGCGTGGTCTGGTCTTCCGTGAGGTACTGATCGAACAGCTTGGCCGCGTGCCGGAAGCGCTACACTTCCTGGCCTGGGACGACTACGACGTGACCCTGGGCGGGTGGGACGACCCCAACTGGATCCTCGTGACCCACCAGAACGGTGAGCCGCTCTCCTTGCTGCAGCGCGGCCCGGTGCGACTGGTGGAGCGTGACTATGGTCGTCGCGATCCTGCCAACCTGCGTAACTTCAACGACTGGATCTGGATGATACGCAGTATCGAGGCGGTTAGGTGAAAATTGCCCCTCCCTGGAGGCGGCATATGCACTGGCTCTGGCTGAGCCTGATGTGTTTCACCGTGCTGGTGCTGTTGATCGCCTACCAGTCGCGCTGGGTCTACCCTGAGATACACGCCTACTTCAGTCAGACCGGCAACCTAACGGGACAGCAGCTGGCGACGCGCTCACGCGATTATCTGCAGGAGGCACTGGATGTCCTGCTTCTCGATCCTGATGACGAAGCGGCCAGGCAGCAGGCGCACTTCCGGGTAACCTTGGCCTACAGCCTGTTCGATATCGGCGTGTATCGCCGCGAGTATGCCTGCACGGCGACCAGCCTGGGCCGCCTGGACGTGCTGCTGCCACGGCTCGAGGCGGGAACGCTGCTGTCGCCCGCCGAGTTGAGCCATAGTTTGCTGGAGCCGATCCGCTGCCTGACGCAGATTGAAATGGACCAGCTCGACCGGCGTTCCGCCGTCACCCAGGCGTTCGTGGAAGAGACCCGCCGACACCAGGGGCAGGTGCTGAGCGGCAGCCTGGTGATCTTCCTGCTTGGGCTGACCTTTTGGCTGATGCACGAGCGCCAGCGTCGACAAGCCGCCAGGTCGGCGCGCGAGAGCCTGGAATGGATGGCGCGTGCGCTGCGCGACCCGCTTACCGGCGTCGGCAATCGCAGCGCCCTGGATGACGATGTCCTGGCGGCACAGGGCAGTGAGTTGGGCCTGCTGCTGGTCGATATCGACTACTTCAAGCAGTACAACGACAGCTTGGGCCACCCCGACGGCGATCGCCTGCTGCGTCGCCTGGTGCAACTAATCGAACAGTGTCTTGACGTCGATGCTCGGCTTTATCGCTTGGGCGGTGATGAGTTCGCTGGACTGATCGCATGCCACGACGATGCGACCCTGGCGCTGGCCTGCCAGCGCTTGATCGAGGGAGTGCATGATGCGGCCATTCCCCACCCCTCGCATCCAGGCTCCGCTTGCGTCACCCTCAGCGTGGGGGCGGTGCGCTTCAGGGCCGGGCATGCCGAGCTGGAAGCCAGCTATGCCGCCGCCGACGAAGCGCTTTACCGCGTCAAGGCGCGCGGGCGAGACGCCTGGGCCATGGCGCAAGTGGACACCCGCCGGGTGACTGGCTAGGTTCACTAGTGCATGGCGGGCCAGCGGGACAACGGGGTTTCGCCAGCCGCACCAATTCGTAGCCTTTTCGCAGCCAGTAAAAGGGGAGCCAGGATGACGATCCCCCACGGCAACAGGGATGTGTCTCGCCCGCCTGATCGCCAAAGCAGATGCCCAGAGTCGCGACTCAGCCGTCGCCGCTTTCTGTGGCTGTCCGGCGCTGGGGGGCTTGCGCTCGGCCTCGGCGGCTGCGGTGACGAGGAGCGCTTCGCCCCGCAGCTGCCTTCGCGGGAAGAGTGGCTCGACCGCGGTCCGTTGACTCCCCGGCTGATCGAGGTGAACGGTGTCTCGCTGCATGCGCTGGAAGCCACCGAGGCAGCGCCTGCCGATGCCACGCCGCTGGTGCTGATCCACGGTTCGGGCCTGTCCGGTCGCTACATGATTCCCACTGCGCGGGAGCTGGCGCCCCATTTTCCCGTCTACGTACCCGACCTGCCCGGCTATGGCGACAGCGGCGACCCCGGGCGAGTGCTGAACATCCCGCAACTGGCCGATTGGCTGGTGGCGTGGATGGATGCCATCGGGCTCGAGCGCGCCTCGTTTCTCGGCAACTCCTTCGGCTGTCAGGTCATCGTCGACCTGGCGATGCGCTACCCCGAGCGCACCGAGCGGCTGGTATTGCAGGGGCCAACCACGCCCCCCGACGAGCGCTCGACCTTCTGGCAATTCATTCGCTGGCGGCAGAACGAACCCTACAACCCCGAGATGTTGGGTGAGGTGACGATGCCGGAGTACGGCAAGGCCGGGCTGTGGCGCATGATTCGCTCCTATGTCTTCCAGGTCACCGACCCCATCGAAGAGAAGGTGCGTGAAATCGAGGCGCCGACCCTGGTGATCCGCGGCGAGCACGATCCCATCACCCACCAGGCCTTCGCCGAGCTGCTGGCGGACCGACTTCCCCGTGGCGAGCTGCTGATCCTGCCTGACGTGGCCCACACCCTGGTGTTCACCGCGCCGGTGCCACTGGCCGAGGCGACCCGCGCCTACCTGGAGGAAACCGCATGACGCCCACCGCGAGAAAGCGCGTGATGCTGGCAGAGGTCGTGCTGTTGCTGGTGCCGCTGACCCTGCTGATGGCGCTGCTGGTGCCGCTCACCTACGTGGCGTACCCGATCCCTGAGCTGCATGCGACACTGCTGGTATTCGACCTCGGCATGCTGCTCAAGCTGCTTGGCATCCTGGCGGCGTGGCGGCTGGCGGTGGGTTTCCTGCGCTTCGGCGCCGGGGGGGTGCGGCGTGCTCACCTGGCCTGGTTCGTGCTGCTGCTGGCCGCCGTCGTCGTCGGCATTGCCAGCGGGGTGGTAGCCATCGAGCAGAACCTGTTCTCGTCGGTGTATGCGACGCGGGTCGGTTTCAGTCTGCTGGCTCCCGCCGTGGTGCTGACACCGCTGGCCGCCCACCTGTGGTGGGAGCGCAGGCACGGTTCCGCCCAGGCGTCAGCGTGACACCCACCAGTGCTCCGTCCAGGCGCGCATCACCCGCTCGGGGTACCAGGTGTGGCCGAGGCTGCCGTTGTAGCGGGCCAGGGCGCGGGTGAGGTCGCCGCGCTCCACGGCGAGATAGTGGGCAAGAATGGTGCAGCCGTAGCGCAGGTTCAGCCACGGGTCCATCAGATCGTCGGCGGAGCGGCCCAGCTCGCGAATCCAGAACGGCATGATCTGCATCAGCCCCACCGCGCCCGCGGAGGACACTGCCTCGGCGCGAAAGGCGCTCTCCACCTGAATGACGGCGAGCACGATTTCCGGCGCCAGGCCGGCCAGGTGCGCTTCCTGATAGACGCGCGTAAGCAGCTCGGCGCGAAGCGCCTCGTCGCGCACGAAGCGCGCCAGGCGCGGCTCCATCTGGCTCATCCACTGGCGGGTGGCCCAGAGCTGGTCCGGCGAGGGGGGCGCAGACATCAGCGTATCGAGAGTCTGGCGCAGCGAAGGGGGAATAATAGCCGGCTCGGCCGACAGGCGGGCTGGGGCGGCGTTCAGCGACACGGGCAGCGCGCCGAGGAAGCTGGCTTCCCCGGCATGGCCGTCACTGTCGATGCGCGGCTCTGCCGCCACGGGTGCGGCGAGCAAGCCGGCCGCGACCAGCAGGGCCGCAGCCAGCGGCGGCTTAGGCGTTGACCTGTTCGCGCAGGAACTCGACGATCGTTTCGGCAGGCACCATGGTCGCTTCACTGTCACGCCGCCCCTTGTACTCCAGCTCGCCATTGTCCAGCCCGCGGTCGCCGACCACCAGGCGGTGGGGAATGCCGATCAGCTCCTGGTCGGCAAACTTCACCCCCGGGCGCAGGTCGCGGTCGTCCAGCAGCACGTCGATACCGGCCGCCGTCAGCGCCTGGTAGAGCCGCTCGGACTCTTCGCGCACGCGCTGCGACTTGTGGGCGTTCATCGGCACCAGGGCCACCTGGAAGGGGGCGATGGCGTTGGGCCAGATGATGCCGGCATCGTCATGGTTCTGCTCGATAGCGGCGGCCACCACGCGGGTCACGCCGATGCCGTAGCAGCCCATCCAGGGATGCGCCGCCTTGCCGGTGTCGTCGAGCACCGTGGCGTTCATCGCCTGGGAGTACTTCTTGCCCAGCTGGAACACGTGGCCGACCTCGATGCCGCGCTTGATCGAGAGCGTGCCCTTGCCGTCCGGCGAGGGGTCGCCTTCGACCACGTTGCGGATGTCGGCCACCTTGGGCAGTGCCACGTCGCGCTCCCAGTTGATGCCGAAGTAGTGCTTGCCGTCGATGTTGGCACCGGCGCCGAAGTCGCTCATCAGCGCCACGCTGCGGTCGACGATGATCGGCATGTCCAGGTTCACCGGGCCCAGCGAGCCGGGGCCGGCGCCCACCGCGGCGCGAATCTCTTCTTCCGTGGCCATGGTCAGCGGTGCGGCCACCTCGGGCAGGTTCTCGGCCTTGACCGTGTTGAGCTCGTGATCGCCGCGCACCAGCAGGGCGATCAGGCCGCCCTCGGCGGCGCGCACCATCAGGGTCTTGATGGTCTTCTCGATCGGCAGGCCGTGCTGCTCCACCAGGGCGGCAATCGTCTTGGCGTTGGGCGTGTCGACCAGGCGCAGTTCCTCGCCAGGCGCGGCGCGCTCGGGGTTGGTGCCCAGCGGTGCGGGCAGCGCCTCGGCCTTCTCGATGTTGGCGGCGTAGTCCGACTCGGTGGAGAACACGATGGCGTCCTCGCCGGAGTCGGCCAGCACGTGGAATTCGTGGGAGCCGGTGCCGCCGATGGCGCCGTTGTCGGCTAGCACCGGGCGGAAGTCCAAGCCCAGGCGGGTGAAGATGCGCGTGTAGGCATCGTACATTGCCTGGTAGGTCTCCTTGAGGCAGGCCTGGTCCAGGTGGAAGGAGTAGGCGTCCTTCATGATGAATTCGCGCGAGCGCATCACGCCGAAGCGCGGGCGGATCTCGTCGCGGAACTTGGTCTGAATCTGGTAGAAGTTGGCCGGCAGCTGCTTGTAGCTGGAGAGCTCGCGACGCATCAGGTCGGTGATCACTTCCTCATGGGTGGGACCGACGCAGTAGTCGCGCTCATGGCGGTCCTTCAGGCGCAGCAGCTCGGGGCCGTACTGCTCCCAGCGGCCCGATTCCTGCCACAGCTCGGCGGGCTGTACCGCCGGCATCAGCACCTCCTGGGCACCGGCGCGGTCCATCTCCTCGCGCACGATGCGTTCCACCTTGCGCAGGGTGCGCAACCCGACCGGCAGCCAGGTGTAGAGGCCCGAGGTGAGGCGGCGGATCATGCCGGCACGCAGCATCAGCTGGTGGCTGATGACCTCGGCGTCGGCGGGCGTTTCCTTGAGGGTAGCGATCAACAATTGGGTGGCGCGCATGGGTCCGGCGTTTCCTTCAGCGTGGGCTGACCTGAGTCGAGGTGCCGCAGCGAGCGGCGTTCGGGGCATTGTAAGGCCAACGGGGAGGCGCGGCAAAAGGCTCAGCCCCTGGGCCGCACGTTATCCAAGCGACTATCGTGATCGCGTCAAGCAGAAGGCGTGGCCAGGGAAGGGCGACGCCTAAGGCCATGGGAGGATGGCATCCTGCGCAGTGCCGTGGCGGTTCGCTCATCCATGCCAGGTGAGAAATGTAAACGTTCGTATCAGGACGTATTGTGGTAATCTCCCGCCATTCCCGTAGGCGCTGCGGTGAGCGATCACTGCCTAGACGCCGATAACCGATCATCCTGCGGAGCATCCATTCCATGCGGAATCGATTCCATCGCGCCCTGACCGGCCTGGTGCTGGGTGTTTCTCTCACCGCCCTGGTGGGCTGTGGCACCATCTTCCACCCCGAGCGCAAGGGCCAGATGAGCGGCCGCATCGACCCGGTGGTGGCCTTTGCCAACGGCGTGGGTCTGCTGTTCTTCATCGTTCCGGGCGTGATCGCCTACGCGGTGGATTTCTCCAACGGCACCATCTACCTGCCGGGTACCCAGGACAGCGCCAGCGTCGATACGCTGTTCCTCGATGTGAACATGGATGTCGCCACCCTGGAGAAGCTTCTCTCTGAGAAGACTGGTCAGCTGGTCAGCATGGACAGCGAACTGCTGCGGGTCGAAGAGGTGGAAAGCCTCGACGAGGCCCTGGCCCTGGTGCGCATGGCCGGAATCAACGACAGGCAGCGCCTGGCCACGATGTAACTCCGCCTACCGTTCCGCCATCGCCGCCTCGAGCCGCTCCAGCTCCTGGGGGCGATAGCGTTCCAGCAAGGCCCACAGCCTGGCGGCGGTTTCTGCGTCTGTCCGGCCACGATAGTCGGCGGGTCGAAAGCGCATCTGAAAGGCGCGCAGCACAGCGCGGGTCTCGCGGTCCAGTTCCCCTGTTATCTCCAACGCATAGCCCCAGGCTCGCAGCGCACGCTGCAGCTCGGCAAGCGTTGGCGGTGTATGCACGAATTGCGCCTGCCAGCGCGCCACGCTGTGCTCCTCCGGCCATGCCCCGATCCCGGCCTCGTAGAGTTCGCGCCAGGGAAAACGCGGGCCGGGGTCGACCTTGCGCGTCGGGGCGATATCGGAGTGCGCCACCACGTCGGTGGGGTGGATGCCGTGGCGCTCGATGATGTCGCGCGATAGCGCGATCAGCGCCTCGATCTGCGCCGCGGGGTAAGGCGCCCAGTCGATCTCGACGGCGGCCTCCGGATTCGCTTCGAGCAGGTGCTCCACTTCGGCGAAGGAGCGATCGGGGCCCAGGTTGACGATCTCGATGCCGATGGAGGTGTCGTTGATCTGGGTGCGGTTCTTCCAGGCGCTGGCGCCGGCGTGCCAGGCGCGACGCTCCTCGTCGACGAGCTGGAACACCAGCGGCTGGCCATGCCGCTCCCTGGCCGGCAGCGGCAGCACATAGTGGGCGCTGACATGGGGGCCGGTGAGCACCGCCAGCGACTCGGCCTCGCCCACATCGGTGTAGTGAAGGACCAGGTGGCGGACGCGGCTGGTGTGCGAGGGCGAGACGTGCGAGCGATCCACCGCGTAGCCGTCGCGTGGTTCCAGGTGCGTTGGGGTGCATCCGCCCAGCGCGGGCAGCAGGGCGAGAAGCGTGCCGAGGGTGCGCCACATGGTGTCTCTCCTGGAAAGTCGCTTCCGGCTCAGGTCGCCATCACCAGCAGGCGCAGCGTCAGGCCGAGTATCAGCGTCGAGGCCACGCTGAGCAAGGTGCCCAGCAGCACGTATTCGGTCAGCTTGCGGTCCTGGGATTCGCGCAGGTCGCCATAGCGCAGCACCGACTTCGCCGCCAGCAGGAAGCCTACCGCGGTGAGCTGGTCGAGCAGCACCAGGGTCAGCACCAGCACGCGTTCCAGCATGCCGATCCGGGCGCCGGCCCGGGCCAGGGTGTCCTTGTCCTCGATCTCGTGGCTCCAGCGCCCCATCACCATGGCAATGGCGAACGAGAAGGGGCGCGTCACCGCCAGGTAGGCCACGGCGACTCCCAGCACCTGAGGCGAGAGCAGCCAGGCCACCAAGCCCAGGAGCGGTGCCGCCGTGCCGATCCAGGCCAGCCACAGGGCCCCCAGCACCAGCAGATGCAGTGCCTGGTCGAGCAGGAACCAGCGCAGCTTGCCGGCGGCGAGGTGCGCCTTGCCCAGGTCGATCAGCCAGTGGCTGGCGCCCACCGCCAGTGCCCCGGCCAGGGCGGCGGGCAGCCCCGCTGCGCCGGGCATGGCCAGGCTGGCCGCGACCAGCACGGCGAGGGTGAGCGCCGCATGCACCAGCACGTGCTTGAGCAGGGAGATGGAGCGATGCTTGCGGCGTTCGCGGTCTGCGACCCAGCGGTAGGGCTGCAGCAGGAAGTCGCCGGCCAGATGCGCCAGTACCAGCGCCATCAGCAGCGAGAGCTGCATCGGTTCCGTGATCATTCGGCCGTGCTCCCATCGCCCAGGCGGGCCTCGAAGTGCGCCAGGGTATCCACCAGCAGCGCCCAGCGTGCTGCACGCAGGCGCTTGTGTACGCTGGGTTGGCGAATGCCGAGCCGTTCGGCCATCGCCTGCTGCGACGGGCTGCCTGCAAGACTCAGTCCCACCACTTCTGCCGAATAGCGCGACCAGCCGTCAATCAGTGCGTCCAGGTAGCGCAGCAGCAGCGCAAGGCTGCCATCGTCATGGGGGCCGGGCACCAGGGCGAGGCGCTCGTCACTTTGGCCCAGGGCATCCAGGGCAAGGCCCGATTGCACGAAGGGCGGCTCGTCGGCATCGGCCAGGCGCTGGTCGGGCTGCCAGCGGGCCGGGCCCACCGCGATGGCGATGCGGGCATCCCAGCGCTGCTCGGGTTCGGAGTGCTGGATCAGCGCGGCGCGCAGGGCGACGGCGGCCGCCAGCGCCTGCCCGGGATGAGGCAGGGCGAGCTGGAATCCATCGCCGCGGAAGCGTTCGGCGCGGCCGCCATGGCGCTGTGCCAAGGTCGCCAGGCTATCGTCCAGCCACCGGTAGAGCCGGGGGCGATCGCTGACACGGCGCGATTCGACCACGTCACCCGTCAGCACCGCGATCCGCGCAGGGCCAGTGTGAGTCTTGGGCATGGGGCGCTCCTTGAGGAAACGCCTCCAGTATAGTGCTTAAAGGCTATGGCAACAGGAAATAGCCTTTTTCGGCTATTTTCTAATTAAATAGCCCATTAGGCCTATTGGTTATTTGGCCAGCTCCCGCATGGCATCTTCGAGCCCTTCCAGGGTCATGGGGTACATACGATCGTCGATCAGCTGACGGATCAACTGGGTGGAGTGGGTGTACTCCCAGGCTCGCGGCGGCATGGGATTGAGCCAGGCCAGACGGGGGAACTTGTCGGCCAGGCGCTTGAGCCATACGGCACCGGCCTCGTCGTTGAAGTGCTCCACGCTGCCGCCGGGGTGGGTCACCTCGTAGGGCGACATGGCAGCATCGCCGACGATGACCACCTGGTAGTCGCGGCCGTAGGTGTGCAGCACGTCCATGGTGGGGATGCGCTCGCTGGAGCGACGGTAGTTGTTGCGCCACACGCCTTCGTACAGGCAGTTGTGAAAGTAGTAGTGCTCCAGGTGCTTGAACTCCGAGCGGGCGGCGGAGAACAGCTCCTCGCAGACGCGGATGTGGTCGTCCATGGAGCCGCCCACGTCGAGGAACAGCAGCACCTTCACCGCGTTGTGGCGCTCAGGGCGCATGCGCACGTTGAGCAGGCCGGCGTCGCGGGCGGTGTCGCGGATGGTAGCGTCGACGTCAAACTCCTCGGCCGCGCCCTGGCGGGCGAACTTGCGCAGGCGGCGCAGCGCCATCTTGATGTTGCGCGTGCCGAGCTCGAGCGAGTCGTCATAGTCGCGGAAGCGGCGTTCGTCCCACACCTTCACCGCGCGGCGGTGGCGCGAGCCTTCCTGGCCGATGCGAATGCCCTCGGGGTTGTAGCCGTAGGCACCGAAGGGGCTGGTGCCGCCGGTGCCGATCCACTTGCTGCCGCCGGCATGGCGCTCCTTCTGCTCCTCCAGCCGCTTCTTGAAGGTCTCGATCAGCTGCTCCAGGCCGCCCAGGGATTCGATCCGGGCCTTCTCCTCCTCGGAGAGCTGCTTCTCGAACTCGCGGCGCAGCCAGTCGTCGGGAATCAGCGCCTCGATGGCGGCATCCAGGTTCTCCAGGCCGTCGAACCAGGCGGCGAAGGCGCGATCGAAGCGGTCGAAGTGGCGTTCGTCCTTGACCATCACGGTACGCGCCACCTGGTAGAACGCCTCCATGTCGGCGAATACCACGCCACGCTCGACCACCGCGTGCAGGTCGAGCAGCTCGCGCAGCGATACCGGCACGCCGGCGCGCTTCAGGGTCTCGAACAGGCCGATGAACATGGCTCAGCGCCTCTGGTTGCCTTGGCGGCGCAGCATGAAGGCCAGCCGTTCCAGCAGTTGGGTGTCCTGCTCGTTCTTCACCAGGGCGCCGGCCAGCGGCGGGATCGCCTTCGCCGGGTCGCGGTGGTAGAGCGCCTCGCGGGCCAGCTCGTCGGCCATCAGCAGCTTGAGCCAGTCGACCAGCTCGGAGGTGGAGGGCTTCTTCTTCAGCCCCGGTGCCTGGCGCAGGTCGAAGAACACCTCCAGCGCCTCGCCCACCAGCCTCGGCGCGATGTCGGGGAAGTGCACATCGACGATCCGCTGCATGGTGTCGCGGTCGGGGAACTCGATGTAGTGGAAGAAGCAGCGGCGCAGGAAGGCGTCGGGCAGCTCCTTCTCGTTGTTCGAGGTGATCACGATGATCGGCCGGTGACGGGCGCGCACGGTCTCGCCGGTCTCGTAGACATGGAACTCCATGCGATCCAGCTCCTGGAGCAGGTCGTTGGGAAATTCGATGTCGGCCTTGTCGATCTCGTCGATCAGCAGCACTACGCGCTCGTCGGCGGTGAAGGCCTCCCACAGCTTGCCGGGCTTGATGTAGTTCTCGACGTTCTCCACGCCTTCGACGCCGAGCTGGGAGTCGCGCAGGCGGCTCACCGCATCGTACTCGTAGAGCCCCTGGGCGGCCTTGGTGGTGGACTTGATGTGCCAGGTGATCAGCCGTGTGCCCAGCGAGGCCGCCAGCTCCTCGGCCAGCAGGGTCTTGCCGGTACCCGGTTCGCCCTTGATCAGCAGCGGGCGCTCCAGGGTCACGGCGGCGTTCACCGCCTGCTTCAGGGCATCGGTAGCCACATAGGTAGAGGTCGAATCGAAAGCCATGGTCGTGCCTCGGCGAAAGCGTCGTGTAGGGGAAAGTCAAACAAGTGTACGGAAGGGCGGAGCGAGGGACAAACGCGAACCTTCACTCGGCATAGATCATCTTGCGCGTCATGCCGCCATCGACCACGAAGTTCTGCCCGGTGATGAAGCCCGCCGCATCGGAGAGCAGGTACTCGGCCATGGCGGCGATATCCTCGGGTCGGCCGATACGGCCGGCCGGGTGCTGCGCCAGGTCGACGGGGCGGTGTTCCACCGTACGGCGCTGCGTGGGTTTCTGCCAGTCGCCCACCTCGATCCAGCCGGGGCTGATGGCATTGACGCGCACCGCAGGCCCGAGGCTCACGGCCAGGGCGTGGGCCAGCGCTATCAGGCCGCCCTTGCCGGCGGCATAGGCCTCGGTGTGCGGCTCCGACTGCAGGGCCCGTGTCGAGCCGATCAGGATCAGGCCGCCGTTCGTGGTGCGCAGGTGGGGTGCGGCGTGCTTGGCGCACAGGAAGCCGCCGGTCAGGTGGGTGTCGAGATAGGCCTGCCAGGTAGCGAGCTCGAGGGCTTCCACCGGGGCCTGGAAGGGGTCGGCTAGCCCGGCGTTGTGGATCGCGCCGTCGAGCCGACCGAACTGTGCCATGCTGCGTGCGATGCTCTCGGCCACCTGCGTCTCCTCGCGCACGTCGGCCACCATCGCCAGCAGCTGCCCGGGCCGGCCCAGGCGCTCGCGGCACGCTTCGATGGCCTCGGCATCGATGTCGATCAGTGCCACCCGGTAGCCGCGGGCGAGGAAGTGGTCGGCCATGCCCAGGCCGATCCCCTGGGCGCCGCCGGTAAGAAAGATCACGCGGGCATCCTGCATGGCTAGGCTCCTGTCAGTCTCGCTGGCGATACGCGTCCACCAAGGTGGCTGGGTCGTGCTCGGCGTGACCATGGCGGGCATGGGCGCGCATCAGCTGGGCGGCCAGGGCGCTCATCGGCGTGGCGCTGCCGGCGCGCTGGCTCTGGGCCACGGCCATGTCGAGATCCTTGAGCAAGGTGCGCAGGTGCCAGGGCGGATTGGCGAACTCGCCGGCCGCCATGCGCGGGGCGAGGATCTGGAACGGCCTGGAGTCGGCGAAACCGCCTGCCAGCGCCTCGGTGAGGCGGGTGGCATCCACGCCGCTGGCCTCGGCCAGCGCCACCATTTCGGCGATCACCGCCGCCTGGCAGCCGACGATCATCTGGTTGCATACCTTGGTCACCTGGCCCGCGCCCACCGGGCCCATATGGGTGACACGGGCCGAGAGCGGAGCGAGCAGCGGGCGCACGGCCTCGATGTCCGCCTGGGCTCCGCCGCACATGACCGCCAGGCTGCCGGCCTTGGCCCCGGCCACGCCGCCGGATACCGGCGCATCCACCCAGGCCATGCCGCAAGCGCGTGCCAGGCGCTCGGCATAGTCGCGGGTGGCGGCTGGGTCGCTGCTGGAAAGGTCGATCAGCCGCTGCCCCGGGCGGCCATGGGCGGCCACGCCGCCTTTGCCAAACACCACCGCTTCCACCACGGCGGTATTGGCCAGGCACAGCATTACCACATCCACGCTTGCCACCAGCTCGCCAATGGAACCGGCCAACGTGGCGCCGGCCCCCCGCAGCGGTTCGGCCTTGGCCGGGGTGCGGTTCCACACCGTGACGGCGAAGCCGGCGTCCAGCAGGCGTCGGGTCATGGGATCGCCCATCAGACCGATACCGATGAAGCCGAGGCGAGGAAGTGTCATGGGGAGTCTCCGCGAGGCAATTAGGCAGGTTCTGCGCCATCATGCGGGATGGAAGGGATTTCCATCAACCATCCTCCATCCACCATCACGGGCAGCGGTGGAACAGTCAGTGCGAACTCGCCTTGCGAATGAGCCGAAGAAAGCAGGGCAGGGCGTGGAGAGGAGGTTGCCAAGAGGTGTCATGAGACCATAGGGAAAGCAGAGAGTTAGCGCAAAGGCCCGGGCCCGACCTGCAGGCCCGGGCGAAATCTCAGCCGGTGGCACGCCCGCTGAGCTTGTCGCGCAGGCGGTCGATCATCCCGACCCCAGCACCAACGCTCTTGTGAAAGAGTTCGGAGTGCGGTGCGCTGGGGTGCGGGCGGGTCGGGGCCAACTGTTTGGCGTTTTCGACTCGCCGCCCCATCTCGACCAGCTCGTCGCCCGGGATATGCGAGCGCAGCTTGGGAAACTGATCCGACTCTTCGTCGTCGGCGTGATGGCGCAGCTTCTGTTCCAGCTCGTGGATCTTGTCGAGAAAGCCCGGTGCGTCAGCGTCGCTATCCTCGAGCTGCTTCATCACCTGGACGATCTCGTCATGCTCCTGCTTGTCGTGTTCCACCTCTTCTTCACCGTTGGGCAGCTGCTTTTCCATCACCGGGTAAACATGCATCTCCTCGGCGACGGAATGGCGCATCACCTCGGCGATCAGCATGTCGGTGAGGTCTCGGCGCTGAGCGGCGTCCGGTGAACGTTTGATCTCTCCGATCAGGTTCACCATGTCCTGATGGTCCGAGGTGAGGATGTCGACGACATCCATGGCGGACCGGGTCACGTTAGGTTCCTTCATGAGACTCCCTCCATTGAGTCATTGCGCCCTTTGCAACAGGCCATCTCAACATAGACAGAGTCGGCTTCATCAGCCAAGCCCGGCGCAGGATATTGCGAGCTGCTGGGGTAACGCCCTCACGCGGCGAGGGCAACGGGTTGTGCAACGGTAGCCGGAACAGGATCTGGGCTGCCTAGGCCGCAAGTGCGTTGGCTGGTGCTTGATGACAGCCTCTTCGTACAGCCGGAAGGAGGCTTTGACGCCAGCCCAACCAAAGCTAGTACCCAATCGCCTGATTTGTGCCATAAAGAGATAGCGTGCCATGGTACGTGGTTGCGCCATTTCAGCCCTGGCAGCGCAGATTGTTACCACCCTGACAATGACGAAATCGACCCGTCGACGGCAGGCTGTCCGCGCCGTGTTGGCTTCATGAAGGCGCCACATGCCTGATCGGGGCCATGGCCAACCCGACGCCGCTCGCCGAGCAGGATATTCGTGGGAGAACGACAATGACCGGTGCAATGGCAGACAAGAAAATGGCCCTGTTGTGGCTGAAGATTGCGGTAGTGTATCTACTGGTTGGCGTCATCTACGGCATCGTGATTGCCGCCAGCCATCAATATGCCTTCCGAAGCGTGCATGCACACATCAACCTGCTGGGCTGGGCAAGCCTGGCCCTGGCCGGTCTGATGTATCACCTGTATCCGGTTGCCGCGCGCAGCGTTCTCGGCCGCCTTCACTTCTACCTTCACAACGCTGGTCTCCCGGTGCTGCTGGTGTCTCTGCATTTCTATGCGGGTGGCATGCGACAGCTCGAACCCGTGCTGGCGTTGGCTTCCGTGATCGTCGGCCTGGGCATCCTGGCGTTTACGGTCAACGTCATCATGAACATGAAAGTGGCCTTGTCGACTGGCAACGTCGATAGCGCCTGAAGCGCCACGGCTGCCGGTTGAAAGCGGCCTGCCTGGGCCGCATCTGAACAGGAGGGGGCGTCAGCTCGACTGGCCCAGGCGACCATCCACCGACAGGAGCCTCAGCCGCATGTTCATTGCCGTACTGACACTCGAAGTTGCCTTGCCGGGCTGCGCGTCGCTCAAGGAGAAGCGCCAGCGCATGGGCGGGATTCACGAGCGCTTCGGCCGCCACCCGGCCGTGGCAGTGTGCGAGAGCGGTCAGCACGACCGGCTCGAGGCAAGCGAGTGGACTTTCGTGGTGACAGGAAACGAGCGACAGAAGGTGGAGTCGCTATGCAGCGAGATCGAAGACAAAGTACAGCGTACGGTAGACGGGCGAGTGATGCAGGTCTCGCGTGACATGCTGTAGATGAGCGCCGGGGCTGATAGGCGCCTTGATTTTGCATTGCATCAAAATGCGTCAGCCAGCCATTTTCATGATCATCGATGGTGCAGAAAGGGGGCGGCTGGCGGCGGCTGGCACAAAGCCTGCGTGCTGTTTTTCTCGCAAGTCTTTGTATTTTAGGGAGTTTTGTGATTGTTGGCTCGGCTGTCGCATTGTGTTTGGCAACGAGGCAAGCAACTCAGTATCGGGTTACCCGCTCAGCACTGAGTTACCAACCAACGCCTAGGAAGCTCGAAGTGGTCCCGCCTTCCTGGGCAACGTCGCCAGACGCTGAAAGACAGCAGGCGATATAGCGATGTGAGCTGGCGTGCTCCACCTGACCCCCTTCGGGGGGTCTTTTTTATTTTCCCGAGCGTGTGCGAACGTGTCGGCAAAGGCAATGCGACCTTTGTCGGTCGCGGTGTTCACATTTGCTTGGCCGGTCTACCCTTGCGGAACGGTATTCGCAATGCAGCAAGTCGCAGGGAGGTGACATGCGGGAAAGAATCGTGCTCGTGCTCAATGGCGGTGGTGCCCTGGGGGCCTACCAGTACGGTGTCTATCGAGCCCTGGTGAGACACCTCGACGAACAAGCGAGACGTGACATGGTGGTGGTGGGCGCCTCGATCGGTGCCGTCAACGGGTACCTGATCGCAACGCACCAAGGAGCGCCTGACGGGGGCCTAGACGCCATGGCGCGCTTCTGGCGTGCGGTCACGCAGCCTTCGCTGCCGTTCGTGCCGTTCTTCGACGCCAATAGCAAGCGCCTCAGCGCCAGCCTGACCGGCCTTGCGCTGGGTAACCCGCCGGTATTCTCGGCCGTGCCCGGCGGCTTCCTCGCTGGGCTGGCGACCTATCCCGCCACGGCAGGCTACGACAATCGCAGGCTGGTCGATACTGTGGCTTGCCATGCCGAGCGCTACTCGGCCAAGGAGGGCGAAGGCCCGCGGCTGATGATTCGTGCCATCGATATCGAGGCGACCAAGCCTGTCTGGTTTGACAGCGCGGAGCAGCCCATCGTACCCACCATGATCGGTGCCAGCAGTGCCATTCCGCTGCTGTTCAAGCCGGGCTGGCATGAGGGACGGGCCTACTGGGACGGCGACATCTGGCACCGCGGCCTGTTGCAGCCTGCCCTGAAGCGGCTCGACTCGACGCTGCCAGGGCAGCGCTGGCATGTCATTACGGCGGAGCTGTTCAAGCAGACGCCGGGAACCCCTCAGGGATTTGGCGAAAGTCTGGATCACTTCAGGCGTCTGTTCTTCGGGGCGCGCAGCGACGATGAGGCCAATGAAGCGCTCCAATCGTATCCCGAGCTGCGCATAACGCGCATTCGACGTCAGCCTCACCCGGGCGAGAGCACTTCGCTGTGGGTCATGGACTGGGCGCCGGATCGGTTGGCGTACCTGATCGAGCAGGGAGAAAGCGACGCCCGGCAGGCTCTGGCCAAGGCAGGCACTCGCAGTGCTTGATGTTGGCCTATAACGACAAGAGGCTGCCAGGTGAGTCTGGCAGCCTCTTCCCACCTTGAACGGCCAGCGCAGCGGTCATCCTGTCTCACTGCGCGGCGATCTTGGCTGGCGTGTTTCCTTCATGGCGCTTGCAAGCCGTGCCTTCCTTGGCTCAGGGGCCGTTCGCCTATCCGGCGAACGGCCTGTGGCTTGGCGCCGCTCGGCAATGGCCTTAGCGGCCCTGGTTCTTGCCGCCCTTACGGCCGGCCTCGGCGGCCTTTTCACGGTCGTTGGCGAAATTGCCACCGCTGTGCTGGCCACCTTTCTGGCCCGCCTCGGAGGCGCGCTGCGGGTCGTTGGCGAAGTTGCCGCCGCTTTGCTGGCCGCCCTTGTGGCCTGCCTCGGAGGCGCGCTGCGGGTCGTTGGCGAAGTTGCCGCCGCTGTGCTGGCCGCCTTTCTGGCCGGCTTCGGAGGCCTTCTTCGGGTCGTTGGCAAAATTGCCTGGATTCTGGTTTTGTGCCATGTCAGAACTCCTTCCTCGTTTGCCTGTTGAACCACACAAGCGAGATCGTACTTCCGTTTACCGGCTTTCCGGCACTGCTGGCTCCTGCCATCACGACTAAACGTAGGAACCCCCAAGCCACCCATCAAGCTGTGCCGGGTTTCCTAATGCTAAGAATGGTGTAGTACCTAACGACACAATCCCTTGCACTGGGTGGCTTGGGCAGTCAGGGTGGCTTGGGGCGATAAATTGACATGGATCAATAAATGATGAGGTGGTCCCATGCATTAGTATTAAGTTGACTAGTGCTTCGCTGCGGCGTGAGGCTTGATGGCATGTCAAATACCCACATGCCTTTTCACTAATAATAACGGTCTCTCCATGAAAGCGACTCCTCCCAAACAGGCTGGTTTCACCCGCCTGAAGCAGCTGTTGGCCTTGAATCTGCAGAACAAGATTCTGCTCCTGGTCCTGGTGCCCCTGATCATCTCTTCTTCCTGCCTGCTGGTCCTCGAAGCACTCGAGCGCATCGATTCCAACCGCTCGCAGCTGGCGCAGCAGCGCGAGCTGATGCTCGAGGCACGCCGCCACGGGGTCGAAAGCATCGTCGGTATGGCCAGAACCCTGGCGCAGAGCGTCGGCAACGAAAGCGACGATCCGCGCATGGCGCAGCAGGTGGCCCTGGGCCTGCTGCGCGAGCTGCGTTTCGAGGAGGACAACTATGTCTTCGTCTTCGACTACGACGGCACCATGCTGGTCCAGCCGGCCGTGCCCCAGCAGGAGGGGCGCAACATGCTGGATGTGCAGGACGCCAACGGCAAGCCGCTGATCCGTGACATGATCGAGATCGCACGCGGCGGAGGCGGGCGGTATGCCTACGAGTGGACCAACCCGGCCACCGGCGAGGTGGAGCCCAAGTACTCCTACGCCACCCCCATCGCCGAGTGGAACTGGGTGATCGGTGCTGGCGTCTACGCCACCGGGGTGGATGCCGCCATGGCCGTGATCGAGCAGGTGGCCAGGCAGAATCTCATCGAGACGCTGGTTCGCCTGTTCTTCATTGCCTCGGCCATCAACCTGACCATTACCTTCTTTGCCATCTGGATCACCCGGCGTACGGTGCGCCAGATTCGTCAGACCGCCGCCGACATGAACGAGATTGCCCAGGGCGTGGCCGAGGGGCGGGGTGACCTGACCCGGCGCCTGCGCGTTACCAGCAAGGATGAGATCGGCGAGCTCGCCCGCCAGTTCAACGGCTTCCTGGCACGCATCCAGGCCACCCTGCGCGAGGTACGGGGGGGAGCCAACGACGTCTTGCTGGCGTCCCAGAGCATTGCACGCAGCAGCGACGAACTCGCTTCACGCACCGACCAGGCCGCATCGAGCCTGCAGCAGACGTCGTCGGCCATGGAAGAGATCACCTCAACGGTGCAGAACAACGCCGAACATGCCCAGCAGGCCGACCAGCTGGTCAGGGCCAGCGCCGAGGTGGCTCGCCAGGGCAAGGAGTCCATGGAGCTTGTCGAAACCACCATGGAGGACATTCGTTCCGCTTCGGCCAAGATTGCCGAAATCGTTGCGCTGATCGATGGCATCGCCTTCCAGACCAATATCCTGGCGCTCAATGCCTCCGTCGAGGCGGCTAGGGCCGGTGAGCATGGACGCGGCTTTGCGGTGGTGGCACAGGAAGTCCGTACGCTGGCGCAGCGCTCTGCCAACGCGGCACAGGACATTCGCCAACTGATCGATGACTCGGTGGCGCGCACTCAGCACGGCGCAGAAATCGTCCACAAGGCTGGGGCGACCATGCAGGAGATATTTGCCAGCATCACCAAGGTGAACGATGTCATTGCCGAGATCAGCGCCGGTTCGCGGGAGCAGAGCATCGGCATCCACGAGGTCAATGCCGCTGTCAGCCAGATGGATACCATGACCCAGCAGAACGCCGCCATGGTGGAGCACAACAGCGACACCTCCACGGCCATGCGCGACCAGGCCGAACGGTTGACCCGACTGATCAATACCTTCGTGCTGGGCGACGACCCGGCTGCCGCGCCGGCGCTTCCGGCCTTGGCCATGCACTTGCCGGCGCCGGGCGTGGCTTCGTCGGCGCCGAAGCGCCAGCGTGATGCCGAGGTGGAGTGGGAAACCTTCTGACGCCTGCCTGCCGGCAGGCCTAGTCACTGCCCTGGGGCGCCGAGAGGCGAGCGGGGCGGCACATGCAACACCGCAAGCGGGGGAGGCGATTGCCTCCCCTTTGCACTGCCGAGGTAGGAATCGGCAGGGTGCTGCCCGCTCAGGCTTCCTCTCGGTGTTGCCCGAACTGCAGTTGGGCCAGGTGGCGGTAGAGCGGGCTTTGTACGAGCAGTTCGGCGTGACGCCCGGCGGCCACCAGCCGGCCTTCGTCGAATACCAGCAGGCGATCGGCGGCGGTGACCGTGGCCAGCCGATGCGCGATCACCAGGCTGGTCCGCCCGGCCATCAGTCGGTCGAGTGCCTGCTGCACCAGGCGTTCGCTCTCGGCGTCCAGCGCACTCGTCGCCTCGTCGAGCAGCAGCACGCGAGGGTCCTTCAGCAGCGCTCGGGCAATCGCCAGGCGCTGGCGCTGGCCACCGGAAAGCTGCACGCCGCCGGGGCCGAGTTCGGTGTCGAAACCGGCCGGCAAGGCCTCGACGAAAGCGAGGGCATTGGCATCGCGGGCGGCAGCGCGCAGCTCGTCCAGGGTGGCGTCGGGCTTGCCGTAGCGCAGATTGTCGGCCACCGTGCCGGTAAACAGCACCGGCTCCTGGGCCACCAGGCCCATGGCGGCTCGCAGCACCTTGGGGTCGAACTGGCGCAGGTCGATGCCGTCCAGCGTGACCCGGCCACGCTCCGGGTCGTGAAAGCGCAGCAGCAGCGCGAACAACGTGCTTTTGCCGGCGCCGGAAGGACCGACCAAGGCCACGCGCTCGCCGGCACGAATCGTCAGATCGAGTGTGCCGAGGGCCGGCGTGTGCCGTGCGGGATAGGTAAAGCTCACCTGCTCCAGGCGGATCTCGCCGCGCAGCGGCACAGGCAGGGGGGCCGGCTCGTCCGGTGAACGAATATCGGGCTTGGCATCGAGCAGCTCCAGCAGCCTTTCGGCGGCGCCGGCGGCGCGCTGCACGTCGCCGGCCACTTCGGCCAGCGTGGCCGCCGCGCCTGCCGCCAGTACCGCATAGAACACGAAAGCCGAAAGCTCGCCGGCACTGATCTCGCCGGCCAGCACCGCCTGGCCGCCTTGCCACAGCATCAGCCCCACGGCGGCAAATACCGCCAGCATGGCCGCCGCAGTGAGCCAGGCACGCTGTTGTGTGCGTACCACGGCGGTGGCAAACGCCTGCTCGACGCGTTCGCCGTAGTCGCGCCGATCGATCGCTTCATGGGAGAAGGCCTGCACCGTACGGATCCCATTGAGTGCCTCGCTGGCATAGCGGCCAAGCTCTGCCACCCGGTCCTGACTATGGCGGGAGAGCCGCCTTACGCGGCGTCCGAACCACAGGATCGGCAGCAGCGTGGCGGGAATACCGATCAGTACCAGCGCCGATAGCCACGGCTGAGTCACCAGCATCAGCGCCACCGCACCCAGCAGCATCACCAGGTTGCGCAGCGCCAGTGAGATCGACGAGCCGAACAGCGTCTGCAGCACGCTGGTATCGGCGGTCAGGCGCGAGGCGATCTCGGCGGCACCGCGGTCGCGCCGTCCGGCGCTCTCGAAGTAGGCCGGCTCCAGCTCCAGCAGGTGATCGAATACCTGCCGTCGAAGGTCCGCGGCCAGGCGTTCGCCGATCCAGCTCACCTGGTAATAGCGCAGCGCCGAGGCGCCGGCGAGCAGGCTGACGATGGCCAGCATCACGCCCAAGGTCTGGTTGAGGCGGGTGGCATCCGCGGCGAGAAAGCCCTGATCGATCACCAGGCGCAGCCCCTGGCCCAGCAGCAGCACGCTGCCGGAGGCCGCCAGCAGCGCCGTGGCGGCAATGGCAAGGCGGCCACGATAGGGAGTGAGCAGCGTCAGCAGGCGCAGCAGTACCTTGGGGCTGGGGCGGTCGTTCATGTCGGGCGTGTCGCTCTTGGCTGGCAGGGGAACACCTTACCAGCGGCGGCAGTTGGCCGACAGCGATGCAGAACCGTCTTGCTCTGGCGGTTACGCCAGCCGCGATTTCGCCGGCATCTGGCTGGGCGTGAGGCCGGGATCAACCCTGGCGCTTGAGCTGTTCCTTGAGCTGCTTGGGCACCTGCTTGATGATCAGACGGTCCTGCTGCTCGTCGTACTCGATGCTGGACCCGAGCAGGTGGGAGTCGAAGCTGATGGATACGCCGCCGGCGCGACCGGTGAAACGGCGGAACTGACGCAGGGTGCGCTTGTCGGGCGGAATTTCCGGCGACAGGCCGTAATCGGCGTTGCGGATATGCTCGTAGAAGGCCCGGGGCTGCTGTTCGTCAAGCAGCTCCGAGAGCTCCTCCAGCGTAATCGGCTCGCCGCGGCTTGCCTGTGCGCTGGCGTAGTCGATCAGCGCTTCGGTCTTCTCCCGGCTCTGCTCCTCGGGCAGCTCCTCCTGTTCCACGAAGTCGCTGAAGGCCTTGAGCAGTGTGCGGGTTTCGCCGGTGGCGTCGATGCCTTCGGTGGCGCCCAGCGCGCCGGCCAGCGCCTCGGCGAGCTTCTTGCCGCCGCGGTCGTGGATCCACGAGAGATAGTGGCGCGAGGCGACCCCTTCCTGCCACTGGCTCAGGTTGAGGCGCAGTGCCAGGCTCATGCGCGCCAGGTTCAGCTGGGTCGCCGGCACCAGGGTGAGTGCGTCATCGATGCCGAAGCCCTCGCGCTGATGCACCAGCCCCAGAGTCAGGTAGCGGGTCTCGCCGTGGCGATAGTCGAAGCACAGCAGGTGCCCCGACGTCGATAGATGGTCGTCGACCAGCGGCAGCAGCCGCTCGGCGAGAGCGCGGGTCAGAGCGGGGAAATCGTGGCGTTCCGCCAGGTAGTCGGCCAGCGCCTGGGTGACAGGCTGGGTCGCAGCCTCGCCCTGGGCCTGCTCGGGCAGGAAATGCCCCCACGCCTTGGTCTTGGCATGGTAGGCGTCGTGGAAGGCGGCAAGCAGCGAGTCCACCAGCGGGGTGGCCGGCAGCGGGGTGCCTGCCGCGCGCAGGGTGGCAGGCTGCTCGCTGGTGGCCTTGTCGATGTGATGGACGATGCAGTGCAGTATCGGCATGGCCGTCTCCGCCGTGAGCGCGCTGCAGGCAGCGCGGGGTGGGCTGTGCCGCTAGGCAGGGAAGGCGAATGATACCGGCGTGCAGGTCGAGTTCAACCGGCGCTTCGCCCAGCGACGAATTGGGCGCCGCTGGCGGTGACCCGGCCGGCGGCACCCGGTCAGGGCTTGAGGCGGTAGCCGGTCTTAAATACCCAGTTGACCACTGCCAGGGCAACGGCCAGGAACAGCGCGATGATGACCAGGCTGAGCCAGATGCTTACGTCGCTGGTGCCGTAGAAGCTCCAGCGGAAGCCGCTGACCAGGTAGACCACCGGGTTGAGCAGCGTCACGGCTTGCCAGAAGGGAGGCAGCATGTCGATGGAGTAGAAGGTGCCGCCGAGGAAGGTCAGCGGGGTGACGATCAGCAGCGGCACCAGCTGCAGCTTCTCGAAGCCATCGGCCCAGATGCCGATGATGAAGCCGAGCAGGCTGAAGGTGATGGCGGTCAGCACCAGGAACAGCAGCATCACCAGCGGGTACTGGATGGAGAAGGGCACGAACAGGCGCGCCGTGGCCAGCACGATCAACCCCAGCACCACCGACTTGGTGGCTGCCGCGCCGACGTAGCCGAGCACGATCTCGAGATAGGAGATCGGCGCCGAGAGAATCTCGTAGATCGAGCCGGAAAAGCGCGGGAAGAAGATGCCGAAGGAGGCGGTGGAAACGCTCTGGGTCAGCAGCAGCAGCATGATCAGACCGGGCACGATGAAGGCGCCGTAGCTCACCCCGTCGACTTCGTTGATCTGCGAGCCGATGGCCGCGCCGAACACCACGAAATAGAGCGAGGTGGAGACCACCGGCGAAACGATGCTCTGCAGCACGGTACGCAGGCTGCGGGCCATCTCGGCCAGGTAGATGGTCTTGACCGATTGCAGGTTCATGCGCTCTCCCGAACCAGGTTGACGAAGATGTCCTCCAGCGAACTCTGGCGCGTGTGCAGGTCCTTGACCCGCACGCCGGTCGCCTCCAGGTCGGCCAGCAGCCCGGCGATGCCGGTGCCTTCTTCCTGGGGGGTGGCGTCGTAGGTGTAGACCAGCGCCTGGCCGTCGTCCGCCAGGGTCAGCTCATGGCCCGCCAGCGCCGCGGGGAGGCGCTCGAGCGGTTTGGCCAGGTGCAGGGTCAGCTCCTTGCGACCGAGCTGGCGCATCAGCACGGTTTTTTCCTCTACCAGCACCAGCTCGCCGCGGCGGATCACGCCGATGCGGTCGGCCATCTCCTCGGCCTCCTCGATGTAGTGGGTGGTGAGGATGATGGTCACGCCCTGGTCGCGCAGCCCGCGCACCACTTCCCACATCTCGCGGCGCAGCTCCACGTCGACGCCGGCGGTGGGTTCGTCAAGAAACAGCACCTGGGGCTGGTGCGACAGCGCCTTGGCGATCAGCACGCGCCGCTTCATGCCGCCGGAAAGCTCCAGCAGGCGGTTGTCGCGCTTGTCCCACAGCGCCAGCGCCCGTAGTACGTTCTCGATGTGCGCGGGGTCGCGGGGCTTGCCGAACAGCCCGCGGCTGAAGCTGACCGTATCCCACACCGTGGTGAAGGCCTCGTTGGTCAGCTCCTGCGGTACCAGGCCGATGCGCTCGCGGGCCTGGCGATACTCGGTCACGTTATCGAAGCCATCCACCCGCACGCGCCCGCTGCTGGCGTTCACCAAGCCGCAGATCACGCTGATCAGGGTGGTCTTGCCGGCCCCGTTGGGACCGAGCAGGGCGAAGATCTCGCCGCGGCGAATGGTCAGGTCGACCTCGTTGAGCGCCTGGAAGCCGTCGCGGTAGCGTTTTGAGAGTCGCTCGACCTGGATCATCGGCGTGCCGACAGCGCCTCCGGCGCTGGGGCTAGGGTCGGTCAGCGTCAGCGGCAAGGGGTGCGCTGGTAGGGTCATCGGGTGTCCCTGTCTCGGAGAAGGCGAATCATTCCCCCATCCTAACCCGTGGGGAACGCCGCTGCAGAGCGCAGAGGCGATAAGCCGCCGTGGCAGGCACGGCGGCTAGCGGCGAGGTCGCGGTCGACGCGGCCTCAGCTGCGGCTGGTGATTTCCAGCAGGTGGTAGCCGAACTGGGTCTTCACCGGGCCGTGCACCTTGTTGAGCTCGCCGGAGAACACCACCTGGTCGAACTCGCGCACCATCTGGCCCGGGCCGAAGCTGCCCAGGTCGCCGCCGCGGGCGCCGGAGGGGCAGGTGGAGTGCTCGCGAGCGACCTCGGCGAAATCGCGGCCGCCCTCGATCTCGGCCTTCAGGGCCTCACACTTCTCTTCGCTGTTTACCAGAATATGCCGTGCTGTTGCCTTGGCCATGCCGTTCTCCTTATGCCTTGGGTGGGCTGAGTGTCTTGCCGGGTGCGCAGCATAACATGCGCGCCCGGCGAGGCAGAACGCTACCCCTCGTAGGCGGCCAGGTCGACCTGGGCCGCAGCGTCGCGCAGCGGGATCAGCGCCTGGTAGGCCGGCGAGGCGTACCACTGCGCCACGGCGTCGCGGTCGGGGAAACGCAACACCACGAGATTGGGGTGGCCCGGCTGGCCCGCCAGCACCTGGGTACGCTGGCCCCGCATCAGCAGCTCGCCGCCCCAGGGGGTCAGCGTGGCGGGCACCCGCGCCACATACTCCATCCAGCGCTCGGGGTCATGCACGGTCACCTGACCGACGACATAGGCATGGCTCATCTGTAGGTCTCCTGGCGGGTTGTGTATGGCGCGTTAGCCGCCCACGCCAAACCTTAGCCGCAGGTTCTGCAGCCCGTCGAGCTCGATGCGCACCTCGTCGGAGAAAACCGGATGGCCGTGTACACGCACGGTGACCGTGGCGTCCGCGCCGCGATAGCTGACTTCGGCGCGCAGCGTGGTCTCGGTGCTCACCGGGGCCAGCCAGTGGTAGTCGATGCGGCTCACTTCCAGCGCCGACAGGCCGCGACGCTCCAGCTGCTCTTCGACGATGCGTTCCACGGCGATGCCGTAGTAGACGTAGAGGCCGCCGTAGGCGAGAGCGGCAAGCACGATCAGGGAGAGGAAACGCCCCACTCGAATTCTCCTTGGTGAAGATAGTCAGTTCCGCGCCGGCCCCCAGGGGCCGGCGTGCATGCTAGGCCCGCTGCGCCATTGCCCGGGCGCGAGGCCGGAAGGAAGTGTGGCAGCAGACGCGACGGCAGGATAGAGGCAGTTGGGTGGGAAGCGCGTGCCGGGCAGGGGAGACGCTGCCTGGCCAAGGTCGAGGCGGCAGGTATGGCCCCGCGTGGTACACGAGGCTTGTCACGGGCGTGCCGGTTCCTGACAATTCCGCCTGGAGCGGGTTCTGTGGATGCGAGGTGCGTCGAGGAGGCGATATGGCAGGCAAGCGCAGGTGGTGCAGCTGGCTGCTGCTGGCCATGCTGTGGCCCGCGGCGGCGGTGGCCGAGCGTCTGGAAGGCGTTGTCGGCGATACCCACCACGCGTGGTTCATCCATCGAGAAGGTGGTGATTCCAGCGCCACCTTCCTCGACCTGGAGGACCGCTACCGCATTGAGGTCGTCGGTTTCATCGCCCCCGGGGCCATGCAATGGCGCGATTCGCTCTCGCTCGGCATCACCCTGGTGGAGGGAGAAGTGACAAGTTTCGACGTGCTGCACGGGCTCGGCCTCTCCGCCATGCCGCCGGTCTATACCTCCGAAGGAGGCGCGGTGATCCTCACTCTCGATGCCTTCGCGGTGGACGGCGGTCAAGCTCGGTTGGCCGGTCGCCTCGACGGACGGCTGGCCCTGCAGCCCGCGCTGGGGGCGACTCCTGACATCGACCAGGGCGTGGACATCGCGATTCGCTTCGATGTCGTGGCCTCGCGCATCGAATACTGAGCGTTTCGCCATGTCCCCTTCGTCACGCCTGGCCCGGCTGACCGAATGCCTGGCCCAGTGGCAGCCGCTGTGGCGTCCGCTGCCGTTTCAGCATCTTCATGCGCCCTGGCTCGAGCGTTTCCCCGGCCTCGCTGCGGCGCTGCTGCGCTTGAGCGATGCGGACGTCGACCGGCTGCAGGCCGAGCCCTGGTACGATTCGCCGCTGGCGTTCTGGCTACCTGTGACCGAGCTGGCCGACCTGGTAGCGCTGCCGCGGCTCGAAAGCGACGCCGCACCGCTGCCGGGCACCTGGAGCCAGCACATCGAGGGGCGCAAATGGCAGCAGATCGAGGCGTTCCTGGCTCATGCCCGGCTGAGCCCCGCCGCGCTGGTGGTAGAGTGGTGCGCTGGCAAGGGGCACCTCTCCCGCACCCTGGCACGCCAGCAGCAGCGGGCCGTCACGGCGCTCGAATGGGAGCCGGCGCTGTGTCGCCACGGTCAGGCGCTGGCCGCTCGCCAGCAGGTGACCGTGGACATGCGCTGTCAGGACGTGATGGCCCCCGAGGCGCTTACCTGGCTCAACGCAAGGACCCACGCGCTGGCCCTGCACGCCTGCGGCGACCTGCATGTGCGGCTGCTGCAGGCGGCCATTGCCACCGGCAGCGCGGTGACGCTGTCACCTTGCTGCTACCAGCGCACCGCCAGCCCGAGCTACTCGCCCCTTTCGCAGCAGGCGCAGCGCCTGTGTCACCTTCATGGCCTGGCGCTCAGCCGCGACGACCTTGCCCTGGCGGTGCAGGAAACGGTCACGGCGCCGCAGGGTGTGCGCCGCCGTCGCGAGCGCGCCGGCGCCTGGCGGCTGGGCTTCGACCTGCTGCAGCGCGAGGTGCGCGGAGAGCACGACTACCTGCCGGTGCCGAGCCTCGCCTACGGCAAACTGCCTGATACCTTCGACGAATTCTGCCGCTGGGCGGCCGCCTGCAAGCAGATCGTTCTGCCGCCGCGGGTGGACTGGCAGGCGTTCGAGGCGCAGGGCTGGCAGCGCCAGGCGCAGGTATCGCGCTTCGAGCTGGTGCGCCACGTCTTTCGCCGGCCGCTGGAGGTGTGGCTGGCGCTCGATCGCCTGGCACTGCTGGAAGAGGCCGGCTTTGCCGCAGATATTGGCATTTTCTGCGAGCGTGACTTGACCCCGCGCAATCTTATGCTGCGCGCCGTCAAGCTAGACTGAAAAACGAGCACAGTCCTGCTGGGGCGGTCTCATAAAGATGACGATAAGCGCGGGCGCTGGCGCCAGGCCAGCGACCCGGCACGCGGGGGAACGCAGTGGCGATATCCTATGAGAAGAACCTGGCCGGCGAGGCGGATTTCGCCGGGCTGGTCGATGACCTGGCGCTGCCGCTGCTGGTGGCCACGCAGGAGAGCTGCACGCTGCTGTACGCGAACCGCTCGGCGCGCCGCCAGTTCCAGCTCGCCAGCTACGCAAGGCTGCCCGAGATGGTGCAGTTGCTAGGCAATGCCGGCTACTCGGAGCTGGTAACGGCCCTGCAGGGCGCAGAGCGTCGCAGCGTGCGGCTGACGCTTCCTGCGGCGTCGGCCTCCATTGACTCCACGACCTCCGCCACTACCGTTTCTGCCGCTCTTGCCGACGTGCAGGTGTCGCGGCTGACCTGGGCCGGCCAGGAGGCCGTGGCGCTGCTGTTCGTGGTCCCGTGCGAAGTGCCCGCACCCAGCTGCAATCCGCTCTACCAGCAGATGTTCAGCACCAACCCGGCGATCAAGCTGCTGGTCGAGCCGCACAGCGGCCGCATCATCGATGCCAACGCTTCTGCGGCGGCTTTCTACGGCTATTCGCTCGATACGCTAAAGCGCATGAATGTCGCCGAGATCAACTGCCTGCCGCCAGGGGAGATTCAGCTTCGCATGCAGGCGGCGCGCGACCGCCGCCAACAGTTCTTCGAGTTTCGGCATCGCACGGCTGCCGGCGACATACGCGATGTGCATGTCTACGCCGGCCCGGTAACGGTGGACGAGCGTGAATACCTCTACTCGATCATCGTCGATGTCACCGACCGGGTGCGCTACTACAGCCAGCTCGAAGGCTACAACGAGCTGTTCCAGCACCTGCCCCTGGGGGTCTATCGCAACACCATCGGCCCGCGTGGGCGTTTCGCCACGGTCAACCCGGCGATGCTGAGACTGCTCGAGGCGGATAGCGAGGCGCAGCTGCTGGCGACCTCCATCGTCTCCCTGTTCGATTCGGCGGAGCAGCATCGCCAGCTCGGTGCGGTGCTGGAAAGGCACGCCAGCGTCACGCGGATGCCGCTGCGCCTGCGCACGCTCAAGGGGCGGCTGATCCACGTGGAGATGACTGCCCACCGTACCTGTTCGCCCGACGGCACCGTGGCCTACAACGGTGTCGTGGAAGATGTCACCGCGCGCAACGCCGTGCAACGCAACCAACAGCGCCTGATCCACCTGCTCGATGCTTCGCCGGACTTCGTTTCGATCACCGATGCTGCGCAGCAGGTGGTCTACCTCAACAAGGCGGGCAGAGCGATGCTCCATTGCCAGGATGTTCCCTTGCACCTGCCGGATGCCCTGGCGCAGGCGCACCCCGCCTGGGCGCGGCGACTGATCGAGCAAGAGGGCATCCCGCATGCCCTCAAGCACGGCCACTGGTATGCCGAAACGGCGCTGAACGGCCCGGAGGGGGAAGTCCCGGTGTCGCAGCTGATCGTTGTACGCCGGGACGAGGAGGGCGAGCTGGACTGCATCGCCACCATCATGCGGGACATCAGCGAAACCAAGCGCTACCAGGCCGAGCTTGAGCACCTGGCCGGGCACGACTCGCTGACCGGGGCGGTCAACCGCAACCGCTTCCTCGGCGTGCTGCGGCGGGAGCGCGAGCGCGCCCGCCGGCATGGTGGCACGATCAGCCTGGTGATGTTCGACATCGACCACTTCAAGCGCGTCAACGACACCTTCGGCCACAGCGTCGGCGACGATGTGCTGCGCCAGCTGGTGACGCTGTGCGGCGCCATGCTGCGTGAGGTCGACGTGCTGGCCCGCTGGGGCGGCGAGGAGTTCATGCTGCTGCTGCCGGAAACGAGCCTGGGCGGTGCCGAGGCGCTGGCCGAGCGTCTGCGCCGGGCCATCGAGGTCTCGGACTTTGCCCCGGTAGAAAGGCTGACCTGCAGCTTTGGCGTCGCCGAGCTGATGGCCCAGGAGGCCGAATCGGCCTGCTTTCTGCGGCTCGATGCGGCGCTGTACCAGGCCAAGGCCAGCGGACGCAACCGCACCTGCCTGGCCGCCGACCGACCACCGGCCTGAAGCCGGGCACAGGCCCCGAACTCGCCCATCGGCCTGTGCAGTTGGCGCTTTGGCTCCTATCTTGAAGCAGGCCAGCGGGCCAGGCTGGCCCGGTTGGGTCTGGGCTTGCCAAGGCGGCTGCCAGACCAGGGAGAGCCAACCAAGGAGGGCGAGATGACCTACGGACGGGGGCAAGCGGCTCGCGGCATGGCAAGGAAGTCGGTCGAGGCGGCAGGATGAGCCTTGTGGGAAGCGTTCGCGTGGCGACGGGAGTGCTGCTGGCACTGGCCATGCCGCTGGCCTGGGGGTACTGGCTGATGTTTGCCATGCCGGGCGGCTCCTATCAGGGCACGCCGCCGCCGCTGGACGCCGACGGCGAGGCGCTGCGCGAGCGGCTCCACGCGCATGTGCGGGTGCTCTCCGAGGAGATCGGCGAGCGGCACTACTGGCGGCCGGAGGCGCTCCATCAGACAGCCGACTACATCGAGGAGGCCTTCCGCGCGGCGGGGCACGAGCCCCTGCGCCACCCCGTGCCGACCGGCGATCGTACCTTTCACAATATCGAGGTGCAGCTCTCCGGCAGCGGCGAGGCACAGGAAATCCTGGTGGTCGGGGCGCATTTCGATACGGTGCGCGGCAGCCCCGGGGCCGATGACAATGCCTCCGGTGTGGCGGTGCTGCTCGAACTGGCCCGGCTGCTCGAGAGTGCGCCGCTGGATCGCTCGCTCCACCTGGTGGCCTTCGTCAACGAGGAGATGCCGTTCTTCGGCAGCAGCGCCATGGGTAGCTTGCGCTACGCCCGTCAGGCCAAGGCGCAGGGTGCCAACATCGTCGGCATGCTGTCGCTGGAGATGCTCGGCTACTTCACCGATGCGCCAGGCAGCCAGGCACATCCGCCCCTGCTCGGGCATCTCTTCCCCGACCGCGGCGACTTCGTGGCGTTTATCGGCAACCTGGAGTCGCGCGAGTTGGTGAAACAGGCCATCGGCGCCTTCCGCACCCATGCCCAGGTACCCTCCGAAGGCTTGGCCGCGCCCGAGCTGATTGGCGACATTCGCCGCTCCGACCACTGGTCGTTCTGGGAAATGGGTTACCCGGCGATCATGCTCACCGACACGGCGAATTTCCGGAACCCGTACTACCACGGGCCCAGGGATACCCACGATACGCTCGACTATGACACCATGGCTCGACTCACCAAGGCCCTGGCCAAGGCGCTGCAAGCCATGGCACAGGAGTAGGCGCCAACGAAGCTTCGCCGGACGCCCGTCCCTTGAGCTGTCGCCCGTTCCTTGGCTTAGGAGCCGCCGTGTCCTTCCATAATGCGCCACTCGACCTGGAACGCCTTCCTCGTCTCGAGGAGGCGCCCCTCACGCCGGTATCGCGCCGGCTGGCTCCCTGCCTGGCGCTGTTGCGGCTGATGCACTGGAGCGTGCCGGTGCTGTTGCTGCTTTTTGTACCGCTGCACAGCGAAGAATTTGCGCGTCTCCAGCCGTGGCTGGCGGCCGGCCTGGCCGGGCTCGGGCTGCTTATGGTGGGGCTGGCCTGGTGGGAGGCGCGTCGGCGCGCCTACGGCCTGCGCGAACATGACCTGATCTACCGCCGCGGGCTGCTGGTGCAGCGCCTGCAGGTGCTGCCGCTGGCTCGGCTGCAGCACGTCGAAACCCTTAGCAACCCCATCGAACGGGCCTTCGGTCTGGTCAGGCTCGCCTGCTTCACGGCAGGCGGAAGGGGCGCGGACCTGCTTCTGGAAGGCCTGCCGACGGCACGCGCCGAGGCGGTCAAGCAGCACCTGCTGGCGCGGCTGGCCGGTGCCGCCGACCGCGGCCCCGACAAGACGGCGGACGAGGCATGACGTACGGACACGGCACGCAGCAGGACGGCGCGGTAGAAGACGCCTGGCAGCGGCTGTCGCCCTTGGCTGTCGGCCTGGTGCTGCTCAATGCGGTCGTGGGAGGGCTGCGTCAGCACCTGCCGCTGCTGCTGGGGGCGGGGGCGGGCCTGGCCATGATCGAACGCATCGGGCTGCGCGAACTGGCCCTGGGTGCCGGCGGCCTGCTGGGCCTGGCGCTGCTGCTGAGCCTGCTCTACTACCGGCGTTTCCGCTATCGCCTGGAAGGCGACGTGCTGGTGGTGCAGAAGGGGCTGTTCGAGCATCGCGAATTCAAGGTGGCGGCGGGGCATATCCAGCACATCGTGCAGCACCAGCCGCTCTACCTGAGGCCCTTCGACGTGGTGCTGTGGGAGGCCGAGTCCCCGGCGGGCGAGGCGTCGCGCATCGCCCTGCCGGGTATTCCGCGGCGGCGGGCCGAGGCGCTGGAGCGTGGCCTGCGCGAGGCCGGGGGAGCGCAGGCCGAGCCGCCTGTCGACGCCGACGACCGGCCGGCCAGGCGCGAGGCGCCTGCGTTTCGCATCACCTGGCAGGGGGTGGTGCTACATGGCCTGGCCAGCCGCTCGGTCTACCTGGTGGCCGCCATGCTGTCGCCGCTGGTGCGTCCGTTGGAGCGCTGGCTGCACGATAGGCTTCCGCAACTGGCCATGGCCGACGGGCTGCCTTCCCCTTGGCTGCTGGTGCCGCTTGGCATCCTGGCGGTGCTGGTGCTGCTCGTTGCGCTGGCCATCCTGGCGGCCTGGTGGCGCTTCCATGGCTATGTACTGCACGACGAAGGCACCCGGCAGGTGCAGATCAGCGGACTGTTCCATCGCCAGCAGCAGACCCTGAGCCTGCCGCGGCTGCAGGTGGTGGAGTGGGTGCAGACCGGCCTGGGGCGACTCCTGGGGCGCGGCTATCTGGTGTGCCATCAGTTCGGGGCCCTGGGCAGCGAGGCCGCGGAAGCGCGTCGGTTCGTGGTGCCGGGGCTCTCCTGCCGCCAGGGCGAGACGCTGACCGCACGCTTCTGGTCCGGCCATCGGCCCGCTGTGCCGCTGCGGCAGGTCGACCCCGGCTATCGGCGGGTGCTGCTGTGGCGTCATTTGCTGGTGCTGGGCGCACTGGGCGGGGCGCTGCTGACCCTGGTGGCAGTGCCCACGCTGCCGGCACCGGCCTGGGCGGCGCTGCTCGTGATGGGGCTGGGCGGCTGCGCGGGGCTGGCTCAGCTGCGCTGGCGAGCCACCGCCTGGGCGCAGGACGACGACTACCTGCGCATCCGCCGCGGTGTGCTGGGGCGGCGCCTCAGCGTCTTTCCCTTGCACCACCTGGTGGCGCTGAGCCTGCAGCAGAGCTGGCTGCAGCGCCGGCGCGGCTTGGTCACACTGCATATCGAATTGGCCAACGGCCGCCAGACCCTGCCCTACCTGAATGAAACCGAGGCGCGAAGGCTTGCCGACCGGCTGCTGGCCGGCGTCGAGGCGGGTCAGCTCGCCTGTTCGGGGTGACCGAAGCGGCGGTGCAGCCAGGCATTGATCGCATCGGACTCATAGAGCCACTCGTCGCGGCCATCCGCGTGGGCGATGCGCAGGCAGGGCACCTTCACCTTGCCGCCGCCTTGCTCCAGCGCACGGCGGTGGTCCGGGTCGAGCTGGGCATCGCGGATCTCGATCTTAAGCCCTAGGCGAGCCATCTCCTTGCGCACCTTGATGCAGAAGGGGCAGGCGCGAAACTGGTAGAGCGCCAACTGGCGGCACTGCTCGTCGACCTGCGCCTGCGCCTCGGCGGTGCGTTCGACGCTCTGCGGCGTCGAGAGCTTCTCGGCGATCAGCATGACCGGCGACAGGAGCACCCGGACGCCGCGGAAGAAATAGCGAATCAGTTGGCTCATCGTGGCTCCGCTGCAAGTGTCGTGAAGGAAGGGGGCCCATGATGCCGTGCCGGGCCCCGGGTGCCAAGCGATGCGGCACTTGGCGCTGGGGGCGATATGGGGCAGGCTGGCAGCCACGATAGCAGCGAGGGCGAACATGAACGAGCGCAAGCGGTGGCGAGAGGCGTTGAGGCTGCAGTTGAGACAGAAGGGGAGAGAGGGGGGGAGAGTGCAGTGGCGAAAGCCAATGCATCAGGCAGCGGCGGGGCTGGCCCTGCTGATGCTGACGGCCTGTTCGCCGCCGTCCGATGGCGTGCGGGAGGCAACCCTGGCGGTGCTGGTGCAGCAGGCCGAGCAATTCGACGGCGCCCGCGTGGCCACCGAGGGCAGGGTGCGGCATTTCGAGACGCCGCTGCACTACTGGATCGAGGATGAAGATCTCAACCGGGTCGAAGTCTTCCCCCATGAGGACATTGCGCCCTACCTGGGCGAAACGGTGCGTATCATCGGCCACTTCGAGTACTCTTCCGGTGAGGGGCGTCGCTTGACGCTCGAACGCCTCGAACGGCCGTCGATGCCTTAGGGCGGACGCCGGCCAGGCAGGTCACGTGCGAGGGAAGCGCCATGATTCGACTGGCCCAGCGGCCACAGCTGCCGCCCCTGTCGGCCAGGGTAGAGGCCATCGACCTGGCGCGTGGCGTCGCCATTGCGCTGATGATCCTCAGCCATACGGTCAGCGGCCTGCACGGCCTCCGCCAGGTTCCCGACTGGGGCATGGTGCCGATCCATCTCCTCACCAAGTTCTCCTCCTCGCTGTTCATCGTCGTGTTCGGCATCGCCCTGGCCGTCGCCTTCCTGCCCAAGGTCACCGCCGAGGACTGGCCCAGGCGGCGCCTCAGGCTGATGCTGCGTGGCCTCGAAGTGCTGTTCTGGTACAAGGCGCTGACCATCGTCGAGATGCTGCCGATGTTCACGCCCCAGGACATCCTCGATACGCTGCTTTACCAGCGCTTCGCCATCTGGGTCGAGATCCTCGGCTTCTACGCGCTGGCGCTGCTGTGGCTGCCCTGGGCGCTGCCGCTGTGGCGGCGCATGCCGCTGTGGTCGCGCTTGCTCGCCCCGCTGGCGATCGGCCTGCTGTCGGCGCTGCTCGAGCGCCACTTCCACTTCTGGGACAGTGCGGTGCTCAAGGCCCTGCTGGTCGAGGACGCCGGCCACTACACCTGGGGGCAGCTGGCACGCCTGCCGCTGGTCATGCTGGGCCTGCTGATCGGGGAGGCGATCCTGCGCTGCTACGACAGCCCGGGCCTGCGGCGCAGGCTGGTGGCGGGGCTGGCAGTCTGCGGCGCGGTGCTGCTGGCAGGCTTTTTCACCCTCGCCTGGCCGGCGTTTGACGAGGCGCTGATGGCCGTGGCGTGGAACGTCGGCAAGCATCCACCGGAGCTGCCGTTCATGCTGTTCAGCCTCGGCGGTGCGCTGATGGTTCTGGCACTGTGCCTGTGGGGCGGCCGCCGGGCGGCGACCTGGCTGCTGCCGCTGACACTCATCGGTGGCGACGCCCTGCGTGCCTTCATCTTTCATATCGTGGCGATCTTCCTGGTGCTGCGCTTCCTGCTGGGGGCCTGGCAGGTCTACAGCTACCCGCAGGTGCTCGGCATCGGCGCACTGCTGATCCTGGCCACTGCCGGCTGGATCGCCCTGTTGCGCTGGTTTCGACGCCATGCGTGAGGATCGCTGCGGATGAGCCACCTTGGTCTTGTGTTAGGTGCACGGCGCGGCCTGCTGCCGTTTCTCGGTCTGCTGCTGGGAGTGTTGATGCTGCATCCCGGCCACGGCCAGGCCGATGGCTGGCTGGAGCGGCTCGACGCTGCGCAGGCGGAGCCCCCTTGGGCGGTGCGCCTGCGCACCAGTCTCGGCCTGCTGGAAGCGGGCTTCGGGGGCGAGCTCGGCGTGCACGTGCGCCCACTGGACGGTGGCGACGCCTTCGGCTGGCGCGATGAGGAGTTCTGGTACCTGGCGTCGCTGGTCAAGGTGCCGGTTGCGGTGGAGCTGCTGGCGCGGGTCGAGGCGGGCGAGGTTAGCCTGGACGACCGGCTGGTGCTGCGCCGGCACGACTACGTGGACGGGGCAGGGCCGACCAACTGGGCGCCGGTGGGCACCGAGCTGACCCTGCGCACCCTGCTCGAAGCGATGCTGATCGTCAGCGACAACACCGCCAGCGACATGCTGATCCAGCTTCTCGGGCTCGACGCCGTCAACCGGCGGGCCGCAGCGCTGGTGGGCCCGCCTGGCGGGCTTGGCCCGATCACCACCCTGGTGGATGTGCGCCGCCACGCCTATGCGGCCCTGCATCCCGCCGCCTTCACCCTGTCCGGCATGGACTTCATCGCGCTGCGCCGGCACGAAAGTGACGCCGAGCGTCGGGCGGCGTTCGCCCGCCGCCTGGGCCTGACCCCGGGCGAGCTGCAGGTGGAAAGCCTGGATGAGGCCTTCCGGCGCTACTACGCCACCCCGTACAACAGCGGGCGGCTCGATGCCTTCGGCGAGCTGCTGGCCTCGCTGGCCGAAGGGCGTGCGCTGGGGCCGCAGGGCAGCGCGGAACTGCTTGCCGTGCTGGCGCGCACCTCCAGCGGCCCACGGCGGCTGAGAGCAGGGTTGGGGCGCGACATTCGCCTGGCCCACAAGACGGGCACGCAGCATCGGCGCGTCTGCGATGCCGGCATCGCCACTCGGGGCATGGGCGACGCCACGCGCCGGGTGGTGATCGTGGCCTGCGTGCGCGGCGAGCTCGACCTGGCGCGCAGCGAGCAGAGGCTCGCGGCGATAGGCCGTGCGATTCGTGAGGCCGGGGTCTTCGACGCCTTGCCCTGAGCGGTGAGGCCTGGACCGATTGCTTGATTTCGATTCCGGTATGCTGCGCAAGGTGTTGCGTTATCGTATTTCTTGCTCGATGCTGGCTTTCTTTGCTGCATCGCCGCACTTCGTGGCCGCCCGGCTCGCTCTCCTCGTAATACAAGGCGTACCCTATGCACACTCAACGGCCCTCCGCACAAGAGTCCATCGAGAATCGCACCTTCGACGAGATCCAGGTCGGCGACAGCGCCTACCTCGAAAAGCGTCTGACCCTCGACGACATCAAGCTGTTTGCGATCATGTCGGGCGACATCAACCCTGCCCACCTGGACGATGACTTTGCCAAGAGCACGCGCTTTCAGGAAGTGGTGGCGCACGGCATGTGGGGCGGGGCGCTGATCTCCACCGTGCTTGGCACCGAGCTGCCGGGTCCGGGTACCCTCTACCTGGGCCAGACCCTGCGCTTTCGCAAGCCGGTGCGGCTCGGTGACACGCTGCGTGTGAGCGTACGCGCCAAGCGCAAAGAGGCCGAGCATGCGCGGATCACCTTCGAGTGCCTGTGTACTAACCAGAACGGCGAGACCGTGATCGAAGGTGAAGCCGAGGTGCAGGCGCCTACCGAAAAGGTGCGCCGGCCGCGTGCGGTATTGCCGCGGCTGCGCCTGGCCGAGCGGGGCCACCTGCACGAGATGCTCACCGCCGCCGAGCACCCGGCGCCGGTGAGCATGGCCGTGGTGCACCCGGTCGACGAGGTGTCGATCCTCGGCGCCTTCGAATCGGCACGCCAGGGGCTGATCCGCCCGGTACTGGTGGGGCCCGAGGCCAAGGTGCGTGCCGCCGCCGACGTGGCCGGGGTCGATATCTCCGACTTCGAGCTGATCGACGTGCCCCACAGCCATGCCGCCGCCGCCGAGGCGGTGGCGCTGACGCGGGCCGGCCGCGTCGAGGCGCTGATGAAGGGGGCGCTGCACACCGACGAGCTGCTGCACGAGGTGGTCAAGCGCGACACTGGTCTGCGCACCGAGCGCTGCCTTAGCCACGTGATGGCCTTCGACGTGCCCACCTATCCGCGCCCGCTATTCATCACCGATGCGGCGATCAACATCTACCCCACGCTGGCCGACAAGAAAGACATTGTGCAGAACGCCATCGACCTGGCCCATGCGGTGGGCCTTGCCTCGCCTCGGGTGGCGCTGCTCTCGGCGGTGGAAACGGTCAATCCCAAGATCGCCTCGACCCTGGAGGCCGCCGCCCTGTGCAAGATGGCCGAGCGCGGCCAGATCCGCGGCGGTGTGCTCGACGGTCCGCTGGCCTTCGACAACGCCGTGTCCGAGGCGGCCGCGGCGGCCAAGGGCATCGTCTCGCCGGTGGCGGGACGCGCCGACATTCTGGTGGCGCCCGACCTCGAGTCGGCCAACATGCTGATGAAGCAGCTCACCTACCTGGCCGACGCCACCGGCGCCGGCCTGGTGGTGGGCGCCCGCGTGCCGATCGTGCTCACCAGCCGCGCCGACGACGCCATCACCCGGCTGGCGTCCTGCGCCCTGGCGCTGCTGGCGGCAGAGCAGCAGAAGAGGGCACGGGCATGAGCGGCGAGATCCTGGTCGTCAATAGCGGTTCGTCGAGCCTCAAGTTTGCTCTGTTCGGCGCGGCCGCCGCGCCAAGCCCCATGGGCATGACGCTGCGCTGCCGAGGGCAATTCTCCGGGCTCGGCAGCCGGGCCAGGGTGGAGCTGGGAGAAGGGTTTGCCGAGACGCTCGGGGAGCCCCACGATGCCCCCCTGTGCGAGGTGCCCCCGACCCTCGACCACGACGGCGCGCTGGCACGCCTGCTCGCCTGGGTGGAGGCCAATCCGGCGCTGGGCGACCTGCATGCCGTGGGTCATCGCATCGTGCACGGCGGGGCGCACTACCGCGAGCCGCTGCGCCTCGACCCGGAAAGCCGGCAGGCGCTGGAAACGCTGGTGGCTCTGGCGCCGTTGCACCAGCCGTTCGGCCTGGCGCCGGTGCGGGCCCTGGCCGATTTGCGCCCCGCGCTGCCGCAGATCGCCTGCTTCGACACCGCCTTCCACGCCACTCAGCCGCTGTTGGCTCAGACCTTTCCGCTGCCACGACGCTTCCGCGAGCAGGGCATGATCCGCTACGGCTTCCACGGGCTCTCGTTCGATTACGTCAGCCGAGCGCTGGCCGAGCAGTTGCCGGGCGGGCTACCGGGTGGGCGCGTGGTGATCGCCCACCTGGGCAACGGCGCCAGCCTGTGCGCGCTGCGTGATGGCAGGAGCGTGGCCGCCACTACCGGCTTCACCGCGGTGGAGGGGCTGATGATGGGCACGCGCAGTGGCAGCCTGGACCCGGGGCTGGTGCTGCACCTGATCCTGCAGGAGGGCATGAGCGCCGAGGCCGTGCAGCGCCTGCTGTACAAGGAGTCAGGCCTGCTCGGGGTGTCCGGTATCAGCGGCGACATGCGCGAACTGCTGGCCAGCCAGGCGCCGGAAGCCGCCGAGTCCGTGGCGCTGTTCGTCTACCGCATCGTGCGCGAGATCGGCAGCCTGGCGGCGGCCCTGGGCGGGCTCGACCATCTGGTGTTCACCGCCGGTATCGGCGAGCACGCCGCTCCGGTTCGTGCCGCCGTGGCGCAGGGCTGCGAGTGGCTCGGTGCCCGGCTTGATGCTGCGGCCAATGAGGCCCATGCCGCCCGCATCAACGCTGCCGACAGCCGGCTGGGGCTGTGGGTCATTCCCACCGACGAAGAGCGCATGATCGCCTGGTACACCGCCGCGGCGCTGGCGCGCTGAGCGCGGTCAGGGCGGATCACAGCGGCTGCCAGGGCACCGCGGGCGGTTCGGCGAGCAGCTCGGCCACGATCTCCAGCGCCTGGCTCAGCGCCTCGCGGGAAGCGGCGGCGCTCAGGCACAGGCGCAGCGCCTGCGGGGCGGGCTCGCTGCCGACGCAGAAGGGTTCGGCGCTGGTCACCCGCACGTTGCGCTGGGCCAGCGCATCGACCAGCACGGCGCTGCGCAGCCCTTCGGGCAGCGGCAGCCACAGGTTGGCGCCGTGGGGGCGGCCGCCGAGCGGGTGGCCGCCCAGCACCTCCCGCGCCAGGCGCTGGCGGGCGCCAAGCTCTTCGGTCTGCCAGGTGAGCAGGGTGCGGCTCTCTTCGCCGCTTACCCAGCGGCACACCGCCTCGACCATCAGCGGCGGCACCATCCAGCTCTGGGCGCGCAGGGCTTCGCCCAGGCGTTCGCGGGGGCCGGGCGGGGCTACCAGGGCGCCGATGCGCAGCCCGCCGGCCAATACCTTGGCGGTGCTGAAGGCGAACAGCGTGCGTTCCGGCGCCAGCCGGTAGAGCGGCGTGCCGCGCTCCGCCTCCGGCAGGTACTGCACGCCATCCTCCAGGATCCAGAAGTCGTGGCGTCGGGCCAACTGCGCCAGCTGCTCGCGCCGGTCCTCGCCGAGCAGGCGGCCGGTGGGGTTGTTCTGGTCAGGGGTGACGTAGACCAGCCGCGGCGGCTGCTGGGCGCACAGCCGGCCCAGCGCCTGCATGTCCATGCCGTGCTCGTCCATCGGTACGCCCAACACCTTGAGGTGGGCTTGGCGCGCGGCGCCGATCAGCCCGGGGTAGGTGAGCACGTCGGCGGCGATGCGCTCGCCCGGCCGCGCCAGGGTCTGCAGCACCAGACTGATGCCGTGCTGGCCGCCTTGGGTAACCAGCAGCGCCTCGGCCTCCACCGGCATGCCTAGTGCGGTCATCCAGGCCGCCAGCTGCTCGCGGTGCGCGGGCACGCCGCGCTCCGACTGATACTCCACGGCACGTTGCAGCACCGCATCGTCGGTGGCGATCTCCGCGAGCACGCGACCCAGGGCCTGGGCGCGCAGCGGGTGCGGCGGCGGCAGGCTCAGGCTCAGGTCGAAGGTGCCGGCCGCGGCGTCGCTGCGGCCGGCGAGAAAGGCTGCCGATGAGCCGGCGTCTTCCTCGCGTACGTAGGTGCCGCTGCCGACCCGCGCCACGACCCAGCCCTGCCGCTCGGCTTCGGCGTAGGCGCGGGTCACGGTGCCTATCGTGACGCCAAGTCGATCGGCAAGGCGACGCTGCGGCGGCAGCTTCTGACCCGGGGCCAGCTCGCCGCGGCGAACGGCATCGGCAATGGCCTCGGCAATGCTGCGATAGCGAGTGCCCTGGGAGGAAAGCGAGGGGAGCCATATTGTCATGGTGACAATAAAACCTTTGACGGAAATATTGCCCACATTATGCTGACAATTGCGCGCACAATCCAACCAAAACGCATAATTGTATGGGTGCAAAAGAATGGAAGCTCTGGCGTTCCTCGGGCCTGCGGCCCTTTACATGATCTCGATGACCATCACTCCCGGGCCCAACAACGTGATGCTCACGGCCTCGGGCGCCAACTATGGCTTCCTGCGCACCCTACCGCATATCTTCGGCATCCTGGGCGGCTGCTTCCTGCTGTTCGCCGGCATTGCCCTCGGCCTCGGCCTGGTGTTCGAGCGCTACCCCGCGGTTCAGCTGCTGCTGCGCGTGGTGGGCAGCATCTACCTGCTCTACCTGGCGTGGAAGATCGCCACCGCGCCGCCGCCCGACCTGCGCCAGCGGGGCGAGGGCAGGCCACTGAGCTTCTGGCAGGCGGCGGTCTTCCAGTTCGCCAACCCCAAGGCCTGGGTGATGGGGCTGGCGCTGATGGCCGGGTTCTTGCCGGAAGGGGGTAACCCGCTGATCAATGCGCTGGTGCTGGCGGCCTTTGCCGAGCTGGTCGGCCTGCCCTGCATCGCCCTGTGGGCAGGATTCGGCGTGGCCATCGGCCAGTGGCTCGACACGCCGCGCGCCTGGCGTATCTTCAACTGGGCCATGGGCGCGCTGACCGCCGCTTGTGCCTACTTCATCCTGGCCTGATCGAGACGCTAGCCGTGTCTAAAGGAATTCGGATAGCTCCTCCGGGCTCATGTTGCCGCCGGTGATCACCACCACCACGTCGCCGTCGGGAGGTAGCGCGACCCGAGCTTCCAGCAGCGCCGCCACGCCCACGGCCGCCCCCGGTTCCGCGACGATCTTGGCCTGGCAGAGCAGGTGGCGCAGGGCGCGGCCGATGGCATCGTCATCGACCTGCACCAGGGCCCGGGTGGTTTCGCGGCATACCGGGTAGGTGTGCTCGCCGACGATGGCGGCGCCCAGGCTCTTGGCGCAGGTATCGACCCTGTCCAGCCGCGTAGGGGCGCCGCAGGCCCAGGCCTTGGCCATGCTGGCAGCACCTGCCGGCTCCACGCCGACCAGGGCAAGCTGGGGGCGCAGCGCTGCGACGGCCGAGCCGATGCCGGCGATCAGGCCACCGCCGCCCACCGGGCACACAATGGCGGTGGCTTCGGGCGCCTGTTCGAGTATTTCCAGTCCCACCGTGCCCTGGCCGGCCATGATGCGTTCGTCGTCGTAGGGGTGCACCAGGGTCAGGTCGCGTTCTGCCACCAGCCGATGCATCATTTCCCATGCCGCGTTGATATCGCCGTGCAGGATTACCTCGGCACCGAGCTCGCGGCTGCCAGCTACCTTGAAGTGGCTGGCGTTCTCCGGCATTACGATGGTGACGTGTGCGCCGGCCTGGCCGGCCGCCCAGGCTAGCCCCAGGGCATGATTGCCCGCCGAAACCGCTCCCAGCCCCCCACGCAGCGTTTCTTCACTGGCGGTGCGCACCCAGTGCAGGGCGCCGCGCGACTTAAATGAGCCGGTGCGCTGGAACGGCTCGCCCTTGAGCCAGACCCGCCGGCCCAGCCGCTCGGACAGGCCATGGTCGAGCAGCAGCGGGGTGGGCAGGAGCGCATCGGCAATGCGGCGCTGGGCTGCCTGCAGGCGTTCGAGCGGGAGCATGCGGCCTCCTTACAGCAGGAAATAGAACATGGTGAACAGGCTGGCGCCGGTGACGAGGAAGGCGAGGATCGACAGCAGGCCGTCGCTGGCCATGATCGCCAGGCCGAACAGGGTCAGCGCCACGCCAGCGATGTTGACCGTCAGTGGCACCAGTTCCATGGGCGGCATGGCCAGCGAGAGCACGAAGCACGCGAGGGCGGTCATCTGCATGCCTCGCGTGCCGGTCATGAAGGAGATGCGGTGCTGGATCAGGCGGTCGATCAGGCGCGAGGGCTTGCGCATCCAACCCAGGCCCTTGTGCACCTTCTTGCTCGACAGCTCCCGGTTGCGCAGCCAGGCTGGCAGCCAGAAGGTGCGCCGGCCGATCAGCAGCTGTCCGCACACCAGAAAGGTGAAGAAGCCCATCAGCGAGGGCACGCCGGGGATACCGCTGATCACCGGCGCCAGCGTGACCAGCCCGGCCAGCAGCAGCAGGGGGCCGAAGGAGCGCCGTCCGGTGGCTTCCAGCACAGCGTCGAAGCGCAGCTTGCCGGACGGCGTTTCGATCGCCTCGATGGTGTCCAACAGCTCGATCAGATTGTGTGGTTCCTTCCGTTCCTTGGGCTCGTGCTCGCTCCCTTCCTTGCGATCTTCCATGCTCTCCTCGTCGGGGCGCTGCTTGCGCGTTCTGGAATCGAATGTCCTCCCAGCATAGCCCCTAGCGCGGCTAGGCCCAGCGCGGGTCGGCGGTAAAGGCCACCGTGAACCAGCGTCGCTCGGGCGGTGGGCTCAGCTGGGCGGCGATCTGCTCGCGGATCTCGTCGAGCACGGCGATACCGCGCTCGGCGGCAAACTCGGGCGTGGTGACGATATGGATCTCGATATAGTGGCCACGCCCGGCCTTGGCCACATGGCTGTGGTAGTGCAGCAGCCCCTCGCGCTGCATTACCGGCGCCATGGCGGCATGCACCTCGCGGTCGATGTCGTCGGGAGCGATCAGCAGGATCTCGCGCAGGGCACGCCGCACGATGCCGATCGGCACCGGCATGAAGCAGACCGTGAGCACCACCAGCAGCAGCGAATCGATATAGCGCGTCAGCGGCTCCCACTCGGTGCCCTGCAGCAGCAATCCGATGCTGAAGGCGACCAGCAGGGAGGTGGTGATGAGCGCCGACATCAGCCAGCCCTGCATGTCGATGCGGACGAACTCGGATTGCGCCCGTCGGTTGAGCCGACGCTGGTAGAACACCATGACGTAGCACAGCGTGGCCACCACCACGGCATAGCCGATGGCCACGTCGAAGGCTAGCGCCTGACCGCCTTCCATCAGCCCCAGCAGGGCGTTGAGGAAGGCATAGAAGCACAGCAACATCAGGATGCTGCCGTTGAGCGCTGCCACCAGCGGCTCCAGGTGCCAGTAGCCGTGCTGAAAGCGCTGGCTGGCCTCGCGTATCGCCAGGCGGGCCACTACCAGCGACAGCGCCGACATGGCGGCGTCGATGGTAGAGAACACCCCATCGAACAGGATCGACTGCGAGCCGGCCAGCAGGCCGAAGGTCACCCCCAGGCTCGAGACCACCAGGGTGACGACAATGGAGACTTTAAGCGCACGTTGCTCGAGAGAGGCTTGCATATCAGGTTCCCCGAAACCAAAACCCTTCATCCTAGCGAAGATGGCAAGCGTGCGGGAGAGGCAAGCCCCTCTGCGGGCGCGTAGGGCCAGGTCGTTCGGTAAGAAATTGTAGCGTTGTGGCCGATGATGAGCCCAGCGGTAGATTCATGGGCGCTCGCTACTAGACTTGCCGTTAGGGAAGCCTGGCAAGCAAAAGGAGAGTGACATGACGAAGGACTCGTACGGCACCTTGCCGAAAGCCACGGTAGGCGAAACGCTTGCGGTAATGGGCGACGTCTTTGTGCCCAACATCGCCAAGGGCGTCATCATCCGTCGCCCCAAGGTAGTGGGGGCGGCGGAAAAACTCGGCCTCGATGCGCGGGCCATTAGCCGTCTGCAAAAGCTGAACGAAAAGTACGGTTCGGGCCCGCTGATGTTGAGCACGCCCGAGGGCAAGCCGATGGCGTTGATCCTCGACCCCGACCATGCCAATCGGGTGCTCAACGAAACCCCCGAGCCGTTTGCCACGGCCGAATGGGCCAAGCGCAAAGCGCTGGAGCACTTCGAGCCCGATATGGCATTGGTTTCTCACGGCCCTGAACGTGCTGAGCGGCGGCGCTTCAATGAAGAGGTGCTGCAGAGCGAGTGTCCGGTACACGGCCTGGGGGCTCGTTTCGTTCAGGTGGTCGAGCAAGAGGCCAATGAGCTGCTCACTCAGGTCGGAGGCCAGGATGGCAAGCTCGACTGGGACATGTTCGAGGCGAGCTGGAATCGCGTGGTGCGACGCGTGGTGCTGGGCGATACCGCTCGCGACGACCATGCCCTGACGGAGATGCTGGAGAAGCTACGCAGTGCGGCCAACTGGGCCTTCCTCCACCCGGGACACGATAGGGTGAAGGACGACTTTCTCGAGCGAATCCGCACCTACCTGAGGCGCGGGGAAGCGGGCAGTCTGGCGGGGGAAATCGCTGGCGTTTCGACCAACGACACCACCCAGCCCGAACATCAGGTGCCTCAGTATCTGTTCGCCTTCGACCCGGCGGGCATGGCGACCTTCCGCGCCCTAGCGCTGCTTGCCGCTCACCCCAACCAGGCCGAGCGGGCCCAGGCCGAAATAGTCGAGAATGCCGGTAAACCCGCCCCCGAACTCGTCTTCTTGCGCGCCTGCCTACTCGAGTCGCTGCGGTTATGGCCCACCACGCCCCTGGTGCTGCGCCAGACTACCGAGGTTACCGAGTGGGAAAACGGGACCATGCCGGCAGAGACCTCGATTCTCATGTTGGCACCGTACTTCCACCGCGACGATCGCCACCTGGATGAAGCCGATCGCTTCAACCCCGATCTTTGGCTCGAGCCGGAAGCCGCGCGTGATTGGCCGTTCATCCCTTTCAGCGGCGGTACCGCCATCTGCCCCGGTCGCCGCGTGGTGCTGACGGTGACCAGCCATATGCTGGCGAAGCTACTGCATGGCCGAGAGTTCCAGCTGAACCCACCGACGCGTCTTCTCAGCAGCAAGCCGATGCCGCCGCTGCTCAACAACTACGACTTGGAGTTCCAGGTCAGGACGCAATGAGTTCTCGCGTCGCCATCGCGCATGGCGTCAGCTATGGGCGGTTCGCTGCGCGCGCCGACGGGCCTTGTCTTCGTACATCCGCTCGTCGGCGAGAGAGAGTACCTCTTGGGCGGGTGTTTCCGTGGAGCTGGCACTGCCAAGGCTCAAACGGAGCTCCAGCGACAGCTGCTCGCCACTGGCGGTGGTAATGGTGCAGCACTGGCCTTCCAGATGCGTTCTGATCCGCTCGGCCAAGCGATTAGCGGCGGCCAGCTCCGAGGAAGGAAACAGCACGACGAATTCGTCGCCGCCGTAGCGTGCCAGAATGTCCTCTGCGCGACAGTGCGCCTGCAGGCGCTCGGCGACACAGCTGATGAGCTGGTCGCCTGCCACGTGGCCATACTGGTCGTTGACCTTCTTGAGCCCGTCGACATCCATCATCAGCACGGCGAAATCCAGCCCGGGCGGCTGGCTCTTGCCTTGAACGCTTGAAATAAGCGCCGACTCGAAGAAGCCCCGGTTATAGAGACCGGTCAAGCCGTCGCGCTCGGCCGTCTGCTTCAGTGCAAGACTCAGCAGCTTGTTTTCGGTAGCCGCCGCCAGTTGATCGACGAACAGGGGCAGCGTGCGCTCCAGAGCGCCGTCCAGAGTAGAGGCGCGCACGATCAACCAGCCCTCGTACCGGCTGAGACGGCCTGCCATCGGCGTAGCGTATAGCGGCTCGCCTTGCGTGCCTGCGCGCAGATTGATGCTGCTCTCCTGCCGCTCTTGCAGCTGAGCCAGCAGGCCACCGAGGCGGCGTTCATCTTCCGGGCCGAGGTGCAAGCCGGCAACGGCCGCGTAGCGTGTCACTTCCGGACGCTGTCGTTCCTGCAGGTAGACGGCAAAGCCATACTCCGGGAAATTGGCCCGCAGATGCTTCAAGGAGTCGTCCAGCAGCGTTTGCGTGTTGCTGGCAAGGTTGGCCACCTCGCCGAGATCGAGCAGGGCGTGAAAGACCCGATTCTGAAACTTGATTTCTCGCATACTGCGGCCGATCTGGCGATTTTGCCCGTACATCACAAAGGCAATGGCCAGAAAGTAGACCGTTGCGCCTGCCCCCTGGTAAATGTCCACCCCGGTGCTGACGTAAGGCCGAAATGCAAAGCCGGTCAACGCGCCCCATCCCAAGGCGCCGCCAGCGAACAGGCCAATAGAGGCCAGCACCCGCCGTAGGCCACCCACGACCATGTTGTTCATGACGCAGGCAAGGGCGATGGCCACGGTAGCAAGTACATAAAAGTCCAACACGCTGCACCACAGGCCGAACAGCAGGCTATCGAACAGCAGGTTCTTGAACTCGGCTCGCTTCGAGTCCTGAGCCTTGACCGCATGCAGGTAGGCGACTGCCGGCCAAAGAAGCAGAAGCAGCCCGGGGAGAATCAGCGACCACCCCCTGTTTTCCACCACCGCTATCCATACCGTAAGGCCAAAGGTATGGAGAAAGGCAAAGGCACGCGGCGGTAGCGTTGCCCGGGCAAGCCGATGAGGACGCCTGGCACCCTGCAGTTTGTGAGAGAGGGCCGTGGACGTCAGCAAGAGCTCACTCTGAATTGAAAGCTAAACGAATGAGGCGGCACTAGCATTTTGGGCCCTGGGCGTATCGAGGGTATTTCCGCTAGCCTAGCATTAGTGAAGCAGTAGACAGTACTCATCAATAGGATTGTTCGCATGAGGCGTACTCGTGGCGCATCGAGCCTCGCAAGGCGCTAGACTGTGTCGAGTCGCCGGTAAGGAAACTCACCATGACGCTCCCTGATAAGCCACTGTTCTGGCGCGATACGCGCATGCCCCATGTGGAGCTGCGCAAGGTAGAGGATGGACGCAAGGTCTGCTATGCGCCGCACAGTCATGCCCAATGGTCGCTGGGGGCGATCACGGCGGGAGAGAGTACCTTTCGCTACCGGAACGAGCGTCATCACGTCAGTGCCGGTACCCTGGTGACGATGAATCCCGGCTGGCTGCACGCCTGCAGTGCCCTCGAGGATCGGCCCTGGGGCTATCTCATGCTTTACGTGGATACCGAGTGGCTGACCGCGCTGCGCTGCCAGGCGGGGCTGCTGGAGGCACCCTACTGGCAGGACATCGCCACCGCGGTGATCAATGAAGAGAAGTGGTACCAGGGGTACTGCCGCATGGCGGCCTGCCTGCTGGACCCCACGCGTAACCTGCTCGACAAGCAAACCGAAGTGGTGGAGTACCTGTCGGCGCTGATGCACGAGTTGGCCGGCCAGCCGGCACGGCCGTTAGCCCGGGCGCCGGCCACGCTCACGGCATTGGCGGCCTATTTGGATGAGCACGCCAGCGAGGAAATATCCCTGGACGAGCTGTGCGAGCGCAGCGGCTACAGTGCCGGCCACTTGATCCGGGCCTTCAAGCGCCATTTCGGGTTCACACCGCATGCCTATCTGGTCAATCGGCGCGTCCAGCTCGGCCAGCACGAGCTGAAGAACGGCACGCCGATTGCCGAAGCGGCGCTGAACGCGGGTTTTGCCGACCAGCCGCACTTTCAGCGCACCTTCAAGCGGATGGTGGCCGCCACGCCGCAGCAGTACCGCCAACCCTCACTCGAACAATAGGCTCTCACCCGAGCTATAAGCTCTCACCCGAGCAATAGATAGAGGCAGCTGGCGGCCAGCAGCAGCGCCAGCGTTCGATTGACCGTCATCAATACCGCCGGGCGATGCACATAGCGGCGCAGGAAGGCGCCGGCATAGACCCAACTGCCCAGTGACAGCCAGCAGATCGGCAGATAGAGGGCGGCGAACAGCAACACCTGATTCAGGTCGCTGCCACTGGTGTAGGCGCCGATGCCCGATGCCGAGGCCAGCCACGCCTTGGGGTTGAGCCACTGCATCAAGGCTCCCGTCATGAACCCCGGCGCCTGCTGGGCTTCGTTGTCGGGCAGGCGGCCATCGTCGCGAAACAGCCGCCAGCTCAGGGTGAGCAGGAACGCCACGCCGGCCCAGCGCAGCGCCTGGTCGAGGCCCGGCACCAGGGCCAGTGCCGAATAGAGTCCCAGCCCCACGGCTATGAACAGCGCAATGAAGCCCAGCGTGGCGCCAGTGACGAACACCAGCCCCTGGGGAAGGGGGTAACGGGTGCCGCTGCTCAGGCATACCAGGTTCACCGGCCCGGGCGAGATCGAAGCCGCAAGGGCAAACGCCGACATTGGCAAAATCATGGCAAGGCTCATCGTCATCCTCCTGGGTGGCAATGGCCTAGTCTGCCGGTGGCGGCGTGGTGCGGTATTGAAGGAAATTGACGTGCAAGCGAGAGAATCGCTACCGGCCGAGGCTGGCCGGTAGCGTGGCCAGGCGCCTATTTGCCCAGCGCCTCCAGCAGCAGCTTGGCGGTGGGCTCCGATGAGGGCGGGTTCTGTCCGGTGATCAGCTTGCCGTCCTGGCGGGTGTAAGGGGCGAAGACCTCGGCTTTGGAATAGAGGGCGCCACCCTCCTTGAGAGCGTTTTCCACCAGATGCGGCACCACCTCGGTAAGGCCAACGGCCTCTTCTTCTTCGTTGGTGAAGCCGGTGACCTCACGGCCGTGGAGGATCGGATTGCCCTCGGTGTCGCGGGCATGAATCAGCACGATGGGCGCGTGGCATACGGCGGCGACCGGTTTCTGCTGCGCCCAGAAGGTCTCGATCAGGCGGATCGAATCCGCATCGTCGACCAGGTCCCACAGCGGACCGTGGCCGCCGGGGTAGAAGACGGCGTCGAAATCGTCGGCGCTGACCTCGCCCAGCTTGTGCGTATTGGCCAGCGCCTGCTGGGCCTTGTCGTCCTGCTGAAAGCGGCGGGTCGCGTCGGTCTGGCTCTCTTCGGCGTCGCTCTTCGGGTCCAACGGTGGCTTGCCGCCCTTGGGCGAGGCCAGCACCACCTCGGCGCCGGCGTCCAGGCAAACGTAGTACGGTGCCGCCAGCTCCTCCAGCCAGAAGCCGGTGGGCTCGCCGGTGTCGCCGAGGCGGTCGTGGGAGGTCAGGACCATCAGAATGCGTGGGCTCATGCTGCGCTCCTCTCTTGCTACCGGTGGACCATCGGGTCCATGTTGGTTGAAAGGCTATACAGGAGCGTAGCGTGTCTGCCGAGGTACGGCCCAGTCCCGTGCTGAACCGGTCTCGGCTTGCCGCCAAGGAGGAGAACCATGTTGCTCGAAGGGTCTTGCCACTGTGGTGCGGTTCGTTTCCGCGTCGAGTCGCCGCATCCATACCCGTATCAGCGCTGCTACTGCTCGATCTGCCGCAAGACGGCCGGGGGTGGCGGCTACGCCATCAATCTGAGCGGCCGCACCGAGACGCTGCAGGTCGAGGGAGCGGAGCACCAGGGCGTATACCATGCCGTGATCGACGGCCAGAAGAGCAGCGGCGAGCGCCACTTCTGCAAACATTGCGCCTCGGCGCTATGGGTTTACGATCCCAGTTGGCCCGAGCTTGTGCATCCGTTTGCGTCGGCCATCGACACCGAGCTGCCGGTGCCGCCGGAGCGGGTTCACCTGCTGCTGGACAGCAAGGCCGCCTGGGTGGAGGTCGAGGCGAAGGAGGGCGACCAGTGTTTCGCCGGCTACCCCGAGGAGAGCCTCGCCGAGTGGCATCAGCGCAGGGGGCTGGAAATGCCTTGAGCGTTCCGCCAGCCAGGCTTACTTTCGCCCCAGGTTGTCGATGGCGCCCCTTCCCAGCACCTTAAGCAGGCCGGCGCGGCAGGCTCGGAACAGGGGATAGAGCCGAGCCGTGCGCTCGGGACTGGCAAACAGCCGATACATCAGGCGATTGAACAGGCCGCTGCGGGTTCCGAGCAGCGTGAGGCGGTGCAGGGCCTCGCTGCCGTGATACCAGCGTTCCCCAATCTGCAGGGCAAAGCCTTCGTCCAGGTCGACGCCCATGGCGGTCAGTTCGCGGCGCGCCTCACTGTCCTGCCGGGCATCGATCAGTTCAAGTTCGCCCACGTCACGGCGGATGCGCTGCCAGCGTACGTAACGCCGGCACATCGGGCACTTGCCGTCGTACACCAGGCGCAGGCGACGGTTCGAGGCTGCCGGCACGTTCGAATCTTCCGCAGGCGGCATCTGGCGATTCCTTACTTCAGTGGCGAGGCGGGTTGCACCAGCATGGAGGTCAGGGCGGCCAATGCCCAGGCATCCTTCATTGTCGGCCGCCAAGCCGAACATAGAGGCAATGCCTTGGGGCAGCCAGGACATGACGCTGGCCGACCCGTTCGGCAACCGGCTAACCTTCACTAACGCAATCAATACCTGAACTGAGCATTTTCCCCGCCAGGACCTGTCAGGAGAGCTTTCATGGACGAATCGAAGCAACGCGAGCTGATCGAGCAGTATATCGCTGCCTATAACGACTTCGACATTGAAGGGATGCTGGCCGTCCTGGCACCGGACGTCGAGTTCGAGAACTATTCGGGCGAGGAGCTGACCGCCTCGGCCAGCGGCCTCGAGGAGTTCCGCCTGCTCGCACAGCGGGCCAAGGGGCTCTTCACCGAGCGCTTTCAGCGTGTGACTTCTCTGGTCTTCAACCAGGACGGCGCCACGGCCGAGATCGATTACCGCGGCCGCCTGGCACAGGACATTCCCGGCGGGCCGAAGGCGGGCAGCCTGCTCGAACTTAATGGTGCCACCGAGTTCACGTTCGGCGGAGAGCGGATCGTCAGAATCGTCGACCGTAGCTAAATTGGCCTTCTGCCGCCATGGGACACCTAAATGGAAGCAAACATCGCCATACGTGAAGAAACAGCTGCCGATATCGATGCCATACACGACCTAACTGTCGCGGCTTTTCGAGAAATGGAACACAGCAGCTATACCGAGCAGTTCATCGTCGCCGAATTACGCGCCGCTGGCGCCTTGGCAGTATCGTTGGTGGCGGAGAGGAAAGGTCGGGTGGTGGGCCACATCGCTTTCTCGCCGATAAGCATCTCGGACGACACCACGGGCTGGTATGGCTTGGGGCCGGTTTCCGTACTGCCGGAATACCAGCGGCAGGGTATCGGCAAGGCGCTGATCGAAGAGGGCTTGGCTCGGCTGCAAGCCATAGGCGCCCATGGCTGCTGTCTCGTCGGCCACCCTGAGTATTACGTCAAGTTCGGGTTCCGTCTTGTGCCTGGGCTCGTCTACGAGGGAGTGCCAGAGGAGTATTTCTTCGCCTTGCCCTTCGGCGATCGTGTTCCGCAGTGTAGCGTTACCTTTCATGAGGCGTTTCTTACAGTGGGACCGGAGGAGAGCAATAAGCCCCCTTCGAATTGGCCCGTGCGGGAGGAAGCACATTGAAAAAGGTCCTGGTGGTTACCGGCGGCAGCCGGGGCATTGGCGCGGCCACCGCCCGCCTGGCCGCGGCCAGCGGCTACGCCGTGTGCATCAACTATCGCCACAACGAGGCGGCAGCACAGGCCGTGGTTGATGAAATTGCCCAAGCGGGCGGTGAGGCGATAGCCATAGCGGGTGATGTCGGCCACGAGGCCGACGTGGAACGCTTGTTCGCCGAAGTCGACGAAAAGCTCGGCCCGGTCACGGCGCTGGTCAACAACGCCGGTATCCTGGAAAGGCAGATGCGGGTGGCGGAGATGGACGCTGCGCGCCTGAACCGAGTACTCACCACCAACGTGATTGGCAGCTTTCTCTGCGCCCGCGAGGCCATACGGCGCATGTCGACCCGCCATGGCGGGCAGGGTGGGGCGATCGTCAACGTCTCCTCTATCGCCTCGCGGCTCGGTGCGCCGGATGAATACGTCGACTACGCCGCTGCCAAGGGCGCTATCGACAGCTTCACCATCGGCCTGGCCAAGGAGGTCGCGGGCGAGGGCATTCGGGTCAACGCCGTACGCCCCGGGGTGATCTACACCGAGATCCATGCCAGCGGCGGCGAGCCCGACAGGGTCGAGCGGGTAAAAGCGGGCGTGCCCATGCAGCGCGGCGGCCAGCCGGAAGAGGTGGCCCGCGCCATCCTCTGGCTGCTCTCCGATGAAGCCTCGTACTCTACCGGCACGCAGTTGGACGTAACCGGCGGAAGATAGTACAGGTCGCACTTTTGTTACCGCCGTGGATGGGCGCCTCAGGCATAGCCGGTTACCGAAAGGCCCCGGGCGGTGTGTTAAACTGCGCGCCTCGGCCTGCGCCAGCAACACTTCCCCATCGGTAGCCCGTCATGGAAATCAAAGTCAATTTTCTCGAAAATCTCAGACTTGAAGCCAAGTTTGACGATTTCACCGTCATCACCGACCAGCCCATTCGCTACAAGGGCGACGGCTCGGCGCCAAGCCCGTTCGACTACTTCCTGGCGTCTTCCGCCTTGTGTGCGGCCTACTTCGTGCGGGTCTACTGCCTGGCGCGCAACATCCCCACCGAGAACATCCGCCTCTCGCAGAACAACATCGTAGACCCGGAGAACCGCTACAACCAGATCTTCAAGATCCAGGTCGAACTGCCGGAAGACATCTCCGAGAAAGACCGCGAGGGCATCCTGCGCTCCATCGACCGCTGCACCGTCAAGAAGGTGGTGCAGACCGGCCCCGAGTTCCAGATCGAGACGGTGGAGAACCTCGACGAGGACGCCCAGGCGCTGCTGATGGTGCAGCCCGACGAGGACGCCTACACCTGGATCGAGGGTAAGGACCTGCCGCTGGAGCAGACCATCGCCAATATGTCCGCCATGCTGGCGGAGCTGGGCATGAAGATTGAGATCGCCTCCTGGCGCAACATCGTGCCCCACGTGTGGTCGCTGCACATTCGCGATGCCGCCTCGCCGATGTGCTTCACCAACGGCAAGGGCGCCACCAAGGAGAGCGCGCTGTGCTCGGCGCTGGGCGAGTTCATCGAGCGTCTGAGCTGCAACTTCTTCTACAACGACCAGTTCTTCGGCGAAGAGATCGCGAACAGCGCCTTCGTGCACTATCCCAACGAGGAGTGGTTCAAGCCCGGGCCCAACGACGAGCTGCCGGAAGGCATCCTCGACGACACCACCCGCGAGATCTACGACCCGGAGGGCGAGCTGCGCGGCTCGCACCTGATCGACACCAACTCCGGCAAGCGTGAGCGGGGCATCGTCGCCTTGCCCTTCGTGCGCCAGTCGGACGGCGAGACGGTCTACTTCCCCTCCAACCTGATCGAGAACCTCTACCTCAGCAACGGCATGAGCGCGGGTAACACGCTGCCGGAAGCCCAGGTGCAGTGTCTCTCCGAGATCTTCGAGCGGGCGGTGAAGCGCGAGATCCTCGAACAGGAGCTGGCGCTGCCCGACGTGCCCATGGAGGTGCTCGAGCGCTACCCGGGCATTCTCGAAGGCATTCAGGCGCTGGAGGCCCAGGGCTACCCGGTACTGGTCAAGGACGCCTCGCTGGGCGGCCAGTTCCCGGTCATGTGCGTGACCCTGATGAACCCTCGCACCGGCGGCGTGTTCGCCTCCTTCGGTGCGCACCCCAGCTTCGAGGTGGCGCTGGAGCGCAGCCTCACCGAGCTGCTGCAGGGCCGCAGCTTCGAGGGCCTTAACGACTTCCTGCCGCCGACCTTCAACTCCCAGGCCGTCTCCGAGCCCAATAACTTCGTCGAGCACTTCATCGACTCCTCGGGGCTGGTCTCCTGGCGCTTCTTCAGTGCCAAGAGCGAGTTCGAGTTCGCCGACTGGGACTTCTCCGGCACAAACGACGAGGAAGCAGCCACCCTGTTCGGTATCCTGGAAGAGCTGGGCCTCGAGGCCTACATGGCCGTGCACGAGGACCTGGGCGCCCCGGTGTGCCGCATCCTGGTGCCGGGCTACTCCGAGGTGTATCCGGTGGAGGACCTGATCTGGGACAACACCAACATGGCGCTGGATTACCGTGAGGACATCCTCAACCTCCACGCCCTGAGCGACGAGCAGCTCGCCGGGCTGCTTGAGCGCCTGGAGGAGAGCCAGCTCGACGAGCACATGGACATCATCACCCTGATCGGTATCGAGTTCGACGAGAACACCGTGTGGGGCCAGCTCACCATCCTCGAGCTGAAGCTGCTGATCCACCTGGCGCTGGGCCAGCACGAAGAGGCCCTGGAGCGGGTCGAGATGTTCCAGCAGTACAACGACAACACCGTGGAGCGCGGCCTGTTCTACCAGGCCATGGCTGCTGTGCTGGAGATCGTGCTCGACGACGAGCTGGAGCTCGACGACTACCGGCACAACCTCACCCGCATGTTCGGCGAGACCACCATGGCCGCGGTGGTCGGCTCGGTGACTGGCGAGGTGCGCTTCCATGGCCTCACGCCCACCAACATGCAGCTCGAAGGCCTGGAGAAGCACCAGCGCCTGATCGAGAGCTACAAGAAGCTGCACGCCCACCGCGCCAGGCGCGCAGGCGTGGCCCTGTAAGCCAGCCAACAGCTGCAACGGCGAAGCACACAAACGCCCCGGGCCGGTTCATACTGGCTCGGGGCGCTGCGCTTTGTGCCATCTGAGCGAGATAAAGGGGGATCCAGTGGACAAGGTGGCGATATTCGTCGACGTCCAGAACGTCTACTACACGGTGCGGGAAGCCTATCGGCGTAACTTCGATTACAACGCATTCTGGAAGGAAGCGACCGGTGGCCGGGAGGTGGTTGGTGCCTTTGCCTATGCCATCGACCGGGGCGATCCAAAGCAGCGAGAGTTTCAGAATATCCTGCGTGCCATCGGCTTCGAGGTGAAGCTGAAGCCCTTCATCCAGCGTGCCGACGGTTCCGCCAAGGGCGACTGGGATGTCGGCATCACCCTCGATGCCATCCGCTATGCCCAGCAAGCCGATGTCGTGGTGCTGGTTTCCGGTGATGGCGATTTCGACCTGTTGGCACAGGAGATCCGCCATGTGCAGGGCAAGCGGGTGGAAGTCTATGGTGTGCCTCAGCTCACTGCCGCCTCCTTGATCAAGGCGGCAAGCGAGTTCCGGCCGATCGACCGAGGGCTGCTGCTGGGCTGATGTAGTACCCGTTATAGGCTGCCCCTATCAAGGCGAAAGCCTCCCCTCAGCTTGACGGTTGCGTGTCTGAATCCTTCACTGTATGTGCCGGTTTACAGGGTATTGCCTCTTCTTCTGACGCTGCTCAGAAGCGCCTAACAACAAAGCAAGCGATGCCATGCCATCGCCTCGCAAGCCCTGTAGGCCTCCATCTTGCCGAGGAGACACACCGTGACGGATCAGAAGCCTACACGCCGGGAGTATGGGGCGCGCACCACGTCCCGTCTGCAGGGCAATGAGCATTGGTGGCCCGACCAGCTCAACCTGAACGTATTGCACCAGAAGCACCCCGATGCCAGCCCGTTCGGGCCCGACTTCAAATATAGCGAGGCGTTCTCCCAGCTCAACGTCGACGAACTCTGCGCCGATCTCGATGCCTTGATGACCGACTCGCAAGACTGGTGGCCCGCCGACTGGGGCCACTACGGCCCGTTCTTCATTCGCATGTCGTGGCACGCCGCCGGTACCTATCGTGCGCTCGATGGCCGTGGGGGCGGTGGCACCGGTGCCCAGCGTTTTGCTCCGCTCAACAGCTGGCCCGACAACGGCAACCTGGACAAGGCACGCCGCCTGCTGTGGCCCATCAAGCAGAAATACGGCGAGAAGATTTCCTGGGCCGACCTGCTGGTGCTCGCCGGTAACCGTGCGCTGGAAACGATGGGCTTTCGCACCTTCGGCTTCGGCTTCGGTCGCTCCGACATCTGGGCGCCCGAGGATGACATCTACTGGGGCCCCGAGACCGAATGGCTCGCCACCAACGACGAGCGCTACACCGGCAGCTGGGAAGACGGCAGCCGCGTGCTCGACAACCCCCTTGCCGCGGTGCAGATGGGCCTCATCTACGTCAATCCCGAAGGCCCCAACGGCGTGCCGGACGCCCTGAAGTCCGCCCAGGATGTGCGCGAAACCTTCGCTCGCATGGGCATGAACGACCGTGAGACCGTCGCACTTACCGTGGGTGGCCACACCTTCGGCAAGATGCACGGCAACGGCTCGCCGGATGCCGTGGGCGAAGCGCCGGAAGGCTCGAAGATCCACCTGCAGGGCTTCGGCTGGGCCAACAAGAACGAGACCGGCCTCGGTGAGTACACCGTGACGTCCGGCCTTGAAGGCGCCTGGACCCCGACCCCGACCAAGTGGGACCACACCTACCTGAAGACCATCTTCGCCCACCAGTGGGAGGTCAAGAAGTCGCCGGCCGGTGCCAACCAGTGGGAACCGGTTGAGGTGAAAGAAGGCTATTGGGTGCCCGACGCCCACGTGGAAGGCAAGAAGAACCCCCCGGTGATGAACACCGCCGACATGGCGATGATCACCGACCCCGCCTATCTCGAAATTTCCAAGGAGTACCACGATAACCCCGAGGTGCTCGCCGACGAGTTCGCCCGCGCCTGGTACAAGCTGCTGCATCGCGACATGGGCCCGCAAGCCCGCTACCTCGGCCCCCATGTGCCGGATGAAGAGCTGATCTGGCAGGACCCGGTACCCGCACACCAGGGGCCGTTGGTCAACGACCAGCAGATCGCCACGCTCAAGCAGCAGATCGCCGATTCCGGCCTTACCGCCAAGCAGCTGGTGAGCACCGCCTGGGCCTCGGCCTGTACCTACCGCCAGACCGACCACCGCGGCGGCGCCAACGGTGCGCGTATTCGTCTCGAACCGCAAACCGGTTGGGATATCAACAAGCGCTCCGGCGTGTTCGAGGTGATCGACAAGCTCGAGCAGATCAAGAACGACTCTGACGCCAACATCTCCCTGGCGGACATGATCGTGCTGGGCGGCAGCGTCGGCGTCGAGATGGCGGCCAAAGCGGCGGGGCACAACGTCACCGTGCCGTTCACCCCGGGCCGCACCGACGCCACCCAGGAGATGACCGAGGTGGATACCATCGCCTACCTGGAGCCGAGGCACGACGCCTTCCGTAACTACATGCAGCCCCAGGCGACCTCCATCCCGGCCGAGCACCTGATGGTGGACCGCGCCTTCATGCTCAACCTCAGCGTACCGCAGATGACCGCGCTGCTTGGCGGCATGCGGGCCATCGGCGTCAACGTGGGTGACAATAACGACGGCATCCTCACCGACCGCCCCGGCCAGCTGACCAACGACTTCTTCGTCAACCTCATCAGTATGGGCACCGTGTGGGAGCCGCTCGATGACAGCGAAGAGCGCTTCGAAGGCCGCGACCGCAAGTCGGGCGAGAAGAAGTGGACCGCCACCCGCGTCGACCTCGTGTACGGCTCCAACTCCCAGCTACGCGCCATCGCCGAGGAGTACGCCGCCAACGGCGGTGAGGAGCGCATGATCGACCGCTTCGTGAAAGGGTGGGTCAAGGTCATGGAGAACGACCGCTTCGACCTGCACCGCTGAGCTGAAGCGCCAAAGCAGAATCCATTCCTGCAATGAACGAAACCCGAAGGTGGCTACTCACCTTCGGGTTTTTTCGCTTCCGACTTAAATCAAAAATGGTTGTCTTATCCCGCCTCATGCTTTTGTTGGAATTGCCCTAAGCGTTTCGGTTGGTTACGGTTGGTAAAAAGCTGCAGTAGATAGCTTAGGTGACCACATATACGCAAGGACTGCCGCATTAGGATGATGCGAATCATCATCCATTCTGCCAGCAGGGGCGGTAGCGTGCCCCGACTCCCAACTTCCCCGCCAGACGAAATCAGTCCTATTTACATTTCCCAGTAACTTACTGAATTCAAATAGTTTCGACCGCGCATGGTATTCTCTGACAATCTATTGATTCAGAAGAGATAACCCATGCGCCATGAAGGCAAACTCACCGAGTGGAACGACGCCAAGGGCTTCGGTTTCATTACGCCAGCCGCAGGTGGCCCTCGCGTGTTCGTACACATCAGCGCCTTTCCCCGCGATGGGCGCCGGCCAACAGTCAACGAGCCGATTACCTACCACCTGACACAAGATAGCCAAAACAGACCGAAAGCGCAGAAGGCGCTCTACCTGAAAGCGGCACGTCACTCACCCCAGCGCTCCAAAGGGCTGATGTTGGCATGCGGTATGACCGCTGCGTTCTTCGCGCTCCTGGCAGCCCTGATCGCTACCGGGCACGCGCCAATGCCGCTCCTGGCAGCATACGCACTGCTGAGCGTGATCACCTTCGCCATGCACGGCATCGACAAAGCCGCAGCAGGGAAGGGCAGAAGGCGCACACCGGAAGCCACGCTGCTCTTCGCAGGCCTGATCGGCGGCTGGCCCGGTGCGCTGGTAGCGCAGCGACTGTTTCGGCACAAAACCAGGAAGCAGCCGTTTCAGGCCATATTTTGGTGTGGGGTGTTGGTGAATTGTGGGGTGTTTGGGTGGGTTCTTTATACGGGGGAGATGGCGCGACTTTGGGCTGGTTTAGGATTAGGTTAACAGTAACCAGGGCTGTGGCGCGTCATGACCTATTCTACATCCCGCCCTATTAGTTGATACGCATGCAGTATATTGAATCGGAAAAAGGTGCACGCGTGCGAATTCTGCATAGATTGCCTAGTTATTCTTAGCTCATTAGATATCAATGGGTTAGGTGAGAAGCAGCAGGCTAGATAAGATTGTTGTGCGCGCCTGCGCGTTCAAGAGAAGAAGTGAGCGTGCTATATAATATCTGTTAGCAGTACAAGGAAAATTATGAGTCAATCTGAAATGAAAGAGACGTCCACATTCGTCAGGGTGTTGATCTCAATATTCTGCCTGCTGCTGGCTGCGATGGTAATATTTAACTATGTCTGGGTTGAACCGAAAGGCGAGTTAAATAACGGCGTTGTATTTCTCCTGTTTCTTTTATTAGTACTTGTGCTAGCCGAATCGTTTGATAACTTCTCTCTTGGAAAATTGCTCACGATCTCTCGTGAGGTCAAAAGGAAAGAAAAAGAGGTTCAAACGCTAGAGAAAAAGAACAGCGACCTTTTAACTCAATTAATTTCTGTCACGAGCAATAACACACAAAACCAAAGTCATACCAATGTGTACGGCGACTATCATGCACCACCGACCGTAACCAAGGCATCAGACGAAGAAGTAGAAGAGAGTAAAAGCTCGGAGCAGTCCCCGACAAGAGCAGAGTCAACGGTACCAGTCAGAGTTAGCTATAACTGGCGGGAAGCCGAGAAGTTGTCATTATCAAAATATTTGACTTCAAAGAAAATCCATCAGTCAAATATAATAACGGAAGCCAAGCTAACTACGCAGTTCCATGGCATTGACCCTGTGAGTAATATTCAACCAATCTATGATGCTTATTACAGAGATGATGACTACGAAATCTTTGTGGAGTTTAGGCCAAATAGAGGGATGCCATTTATGTATCGAGATCGCCTCTATGTGATGCTTAGCAAGATCTCCCACTACAAGGCAACTAAAAATGTTAATGCTTATCTTGAGCTGGTGCTAATGAATATTCCTGAAGAGGAGCCATCAAGAAATGGCGGATTCGATAGGCTTTTGGAAAATTTCGAGCCAGCAATTGCTAGCGGACTTCTTCGGGTTAGCGAAGTTGAGTTCAGCGAGCAAGAGCTGGCAAGCATCAGAGAGTGATACTGCTAACAAGCCACTGCACACGGAAATTTTACTCGCTGCGCTCCCAAAATGCCGGTGAGTGGGGCGTTATGCTTGCTGCACCATATGCCGCACAAATCTTTTTGGACATAGGAAGGCAAAATGACTGATCCTAAAATAAATGAAATGAGAAATATTTTGATCTATACCCCTGATGGGGTTTCTGCTGAAGATGCTTTGAAAGATGTTAATGACTGGTCTTTTGAGGAACTAGGAATCCCCGGGGGTCATAAATTTTGCTTAAGAAATGGTGATACTAAAATAGCCATCTTTAAAAGTGCCGAAAACATAGCAATGACTTCTAATGTATTGCCTCATGACTCGCATTATGACCAAGGCAAAGCTAATGATGCGCTTCTAAAGTTAAAAGCCGCCTTAGATGAGTCAGGTATACAAAGTGTAGTTACTGCTTCCGACAAGGATCTTGGTAAAGCATAACAATCGGCTGTTGTCGCCCCTGGAGTTCCCCCACCCCAGTGGACACGCATCGATAACTCCCCAACAGGAGAGAACCGATGCCCGAGATGCTCACGGGGAAGAAAACGCAACGCTATAGCACCGAGTCCAAAGTCAAAGCGGTGGAGTGGAGCCACCAGGCCCACCGGAGCGTCAAAGGCGTTGCCGAAGCACTGGATATTCACCCCTTCATGCTGTCACGCTGGCGATTGGGAGAGAGGCTGAGTGGAGACTGTGTCCGAGCCACGCTGCGTGAGGCCTTCACTGACGTTGACACCGGGCTCACAAAACCCAAAAGCTGCTGAATCAACAACGGGCACGGCACAGCATGAACCGCCCGGGACAGTGTACTGATAATGCCGAAGTGGAGTCGTTCTTCATAACACTGAAGGGAGAATTGCTCCACGCCACCAGCTTCATGACGTTGCGCCAGTTACGAAAGCATATCAGGGACCCCGGGCTGGGGAGGCTTTTCCGCCGCCTCGCGGCTGCAGGTGCCGCCCCAAAGTCGGCGTTAATTATCAAAGGATAGCCCATGGAAGAAATCGGATATCTCAAATATTATGGCAAAGCCGTAGAGGATGGTGTCATTGACGCTAGAGCAGCTGGTACTGCTTTGGTAAATTTTGACCAGTCAATACGTTACTTTAACGCCAAACAATCCCCCGATTTTGCGAAACTGAACTATGAGATTCCCGTTAGAATCGAGAAGGGATCTTGGGTAGCAGTGCTTCTGGCTGGCGGTACAGCTGTGGGAGCAGCTTTTGCAATCGGATACGCTAAGAAAGCCGGCGAAAAAATGGCCGAAAAAGACTTCTCAGATTTAGGTTTTTCAGATGTATTTCGTAAATCAGCTGACGCGTTGAGACAACTCATTGCACTCGCAAAGCACACACGCAAAACAAGAGGCTGGGATTTAAGTAAAGTCAGGTTTAAAGAAGATAACACAATGGTTGGTATCCCTAATGAAAAAGGGGAAATGGTGTTTGTAAATGTCGAATATTTGAAATGGTTCAAAGGTATTCCACCATCTATGCTTGAAAAGCTCGTTGAGCCAGTCCGAGAAGAGCGCATCCTGGCTATTGGCGTCCGAAAGAATGGAAAAATTCTAGAAGAGCGAGTTAGCCAAGAGGAACGAAGAATTTTTTCGTCTTCTGAAGAGGGCGATGTTCAAGAAGAGATTTTATTCCCTGAGCTAAAACACGGTCAGTGCGTAAAGCTTGAAGGTAAGTTGACTCGCGGAAATGAATCGTCTAATACTGTAGGCTTCGAGTATCAGGGTCATATTTTGAACTGTGTGCCAGCTGAAGGAACTATAGTCCGTTTTAAGCCTGCTCTATTCAATAAGTGTCTTCTTGAAGGTTACGTGGCTAGACACAATCATAGCGCGGTTTCGCTTGATCGAAGACCAACAATAATTATCGAAAATATATTCTATTATGAAGATTCGGATGGCCAAAGTGAACTATTTTAAAGCTGGCTTCTTTGTGGGGGTTGGCTGTTAATTAATTTTTTGTTGGGTTGGGTGATAAGGTGTAAGTTTTTGGATTTTCCTATCAAGTTCGTTCTGTAATTTCCGTATGCTTCTTTTCCTTAACTTAGTTGACCCTTCCTTGAAGATGGTTTGGAATGTTGTGGAGCGCTTGGAGCGGTAGTTTCGTTTTTGTAGGTCATTGTATTTAGGCTTTATGCATCTTCCGATGCTCTCGCCTAATAGTGTGTTGATTGGCAGCTGGATGAACTATATGTTAGTAGCTGCTGTAGCTGAGTAGCACGAATTGCTGTTGGAAAAATCCTAAATGAGTCATAAAAGAGGATGTGGATATGGATGAGTTAGACCAACAACCCTTCAGCGATGCTGAGTTCGCTGAAAATCCGGAGCAGCGTTGTCCAGTAATTCTTCTGCTGGACACGTCTTATTCCATGGGTGGTATGCCGATTTCGGAGCTGAACGAGGGGCTGGCGACTTTACGGCAGGAGCTTATGAATGATCCGATGGCTGCAAAGCGTGTGGAACTGGCTATGGTCACGTTCGGGCCTGTTGAGATTAAATCCGACTTTGCCACGGTAGATTATTTTTATCCCGAAACGCTGGTGGCGGAGGGTGTAACCCCAATGGGTGAAGCAATTGTGACTGGTTTGGACATGCTTCGCCAGCGGAAAGACCGTTACCGTGAGAATGGTGTAAAATACTATCGCCCGTGGGTGTTCCTGATTACTGATGGAGCCCCGACCGACAGTTGGGAAGAGGCTAAGCGGCGCGTTCACCAAGGTGAGGAACGCAAGGAATTTATGTTCTACGCCGTTGGAGTGGAACAAGCGGATATGAGTATTCTTGGTCAAATCGCAACGCGTCAGCCGCTCAAGCTAAATGGGCTGGCCTTCTCAGAGCTATTCAAATGGCTATCAAGCTCCCTGAGTGCTGTTTCGCAGTCAAATCCAGGAGAAGTCGTTCCGCTCAAAAATCCAACCGCCCCGGATGGCTGGGCTGTAGCAGGATGACCTTGTGACTTGGCGGTGGGTGTCCTCATCAGTAGTCGGTACGTCCCACATTCAGAATGGCGCTAGGTTACAAGATGCTTACGCTGTTTCTGAATTGGGCAATGGCTGCATTTTCGCTGTTGTGTCGGATGGTGCTGGCAGCGCCAAATTCGGGGCATTTGGCGCATGGCTTACTTGTCGCTTCCTCTCTGTTCGATTTCGCGAATGGGTTAAACGAACCCCTGAGTTGCCAACCGATGAGGACTTGTCGAGCTGGATAGATGAACTGAGGGTATGGATTTCCGCAGTAGCAGCCCGACGAGACACCGTACCTCGCCAATTTGCCGCAACGTTGGCGGCAATCGTTGTTGTCCCGGATGAAGCGGTCACTCTACACATAGGTGATAGCGCCATTGTTGGAAGGAAAGGAGAGGAGTGGGAAGTGCTTTGCTGGCCTGAGAATGGCGAATACGCATCCAGTACATACTTTGTCACCGATGAACCCGAACCACGCCTGAACATCATTCGCCACCCGCGAGAACATAGTGCCTTCGTGCTGTTTTCTGATGGTGTGGGCGACCTGGCGTTGTCACATCTGGAAATGGCTGCGTATACGCGCTTCTTAGACCCGATGATTCGTCCGGTTGATTCTGCTACAGGCGAAGGACACCTTGTCGAGCTATCGGCGAAGCTGGCTGCCTACCTTTCCGGCCCTTCCGTTTGCGAGCGTACCGATGATGATAAGACGTTGATTCTCATTACTGGAGGATGAGCATGCAGGAAATTGTCATCGGAAAGGATCGGGTTTCAGTTGCTGAGTTGATTGGAAAGGGCGGGGAAGGGGAGGTTTACGCGATCAAGAATCGTCCCGGGCTGGCCGTCAAAATCTACAACACCACCTTGCGTGCTAAACGTGAAGATAAGGTGCGGGCAATGGTAGGTGAAGGCCTTGCCGTCAAGACAGACCTCGTTGCCTATCCCGGTGAGGTGGTGCATGATCGTCATGGCAACTTTCTTGGTTTTGTCATGCGGCTTGTGTCAGGCTATCGTCCGCTGCACGAACTATACAGCCCGAAGTCACGCCAGCGGTATTTTCCAAAGGTGGACTATAGGTTTGTTATACATGCTGCACTTAACGTCGCGCGCGCCGTTGGTAAAGTGCACCAGACTGGATGCATCATTGGTGATTTGAACCATTCCGGCGTGCTTGTTGCGGCGGATGCGACTGTTGCTTTAATTGATGCAGATAGCTTTCAGTTCAGTCTCAACGGGAAATCCTATCCTTGCGTTGTCGGGGTCCCGGACTTTACTCCTCCCGAACTACACGGCAAGAACCTCGCATCCGTTCAGAGAACCGTAGAGCATGATAACTTTGGACTGGCCGTTGCGATTTTTCATCTTCTATTCATGGGCCGTCACCCATATGCAGGGCGTTACAACGGGCCAGATATTTCGATGGGCGATGCCATTGCCCAGAATCGGTTCGCCTTTTCGCTCACCCGCCAAGCCGCAACCCAAACTACCCCTCCTCCCGGCTCTCTGACACTGGAGATGTTTCCGGATGTGGTCGCCAGAACATTCGAAAAGGCATTTGGGTTGTCACCAGGCGCCCGTCCAACCGCACTGGAATGGATTTATGCCCTCAACTGCCTGGAAGGCTCGCTCAATCGTTGTAGCAAAGTCAAAACACATTATTATCACAGAAATTTCGTAGGCTGTGTCTGGTGCAAGCTAGCGGGTAACAGTGGCTTTGACATGTTTCCTGATTTAGCTGCGGTTGAACCGAATATCCCGGCCGATGCGCACGGTATGGAAATGGCAATTCGCGAGATTTTGGAGTTCCGCTTGCCAACGGTCGCGGACTTGCTTTCCGCTACGGCTACGCCGCGTGATGGCAGTAATGCACTCCGCGAAGCTAAGAGCGGAAAGAGCGGGCGTGCTTTACTCGGCCTGATCATGATGGGTGGGGCCGCCACTGGTTTCATCTACGCCGCTCCAGCATTTATTGTGTGGATTGTGTTGGCCATTTGGGGGTGGGGTACTTTCTCTGGTCGTGAAGTTGAATCTGGTCCATTCCAGAAAGCCTTTAGGGATGCCGATGAGCGCCTTCAGCGTGAATTGAACGCCTTTGTTCAGCGCAATAGCATTGCAGAGATTATGAAGGTGCGCAGCGATCTCGATGTCGCTATCGCGGCTTACAAAGGCCAAGAAGACGTGCTGAGGCGCGAGTTGATGGTGCTGAAGTCCGACCGAGAATTGCGTCAGAGGCAGGTTTACCTTGACCGTTTCTCGATACGCCATGCGAACATTTCTGGCATTGGCCCTGCAAAAACCGCAATGCTCATATCCTTTGGTATAGAAACAGCTGCCGATGTAACTCGAAATGACGTCCTGCGCGTTCCGGGGTTCGGTGACGTGATGACTGGTAAGTTGGTGGCATGGCGGCGAGGTTACGAGTCCCGGTTCAATTATGATCCGAAACCGAACGCTCAGGACGCTGCCGATGAAAAGGCACTGCGCAGTCGTTTCGCAGTGGAAAAGGCCAGGCTTGAATCCATGATCCGCAACGGGCTGGGCGCCCTGAGAAACGCCAAGGCCCGCCTTGATGCGCTGCCTGCCAAGGCCAATAGTGATAGGGGACTTGCGGATGCTCTTGCAACCCGAGCACAAGCCGAACAAGACTTGCGTGAGCTGGGCGTTTCGATTCCGGCTTCAACCGTTGCGCTGACGGTGCCGCCGCCGAGACCAACACCACAATCGCCCAGAGCCTCCCGTGTCACTACTCCTACGCCGCCGCACGTAACCACCGCGACTAGTTCTCTAATCTGTCCGCTTTGCGGCTCTTCAATGCAACGTCGTTCCGGGCGCTATGGAAAGTTTTGGGGGTGTTCGCGTTATCCAAGTTGTAAAGGTACTCGCAAGGCTTGATCGCGAATATATGATTTTGTGTGGCTCTTGCATCGATAAAGATTTAGCTAGCGATCATGTTGTCGCTGAGAGTGTCGAAATTTTTCTCAGCCACCGCGGCGATTACTTTGAGGTTGAGCTGAGCCCTGGTCAGTTAAGCGCGACATGCGAGGTGTGGGCGTATGCGGATGCATATGGCCTTGCTGAGCTTTTTGAATTTCTAGCCAAGAAATCTCGTTCATGGCAAGTTCTGGCCAGGGAATTTTTTGACTTCTCTCCAAACTAGAGTAGATTGTCTAAGTGTCTTGACGTTGAGGTTGAAATGAGACAGGTGGGTATTCCAAGTTTAGATTTTACTCGGTGGAAACTGTGGGGCGAACGTTTCGACATCACTGATCGCAAATATCCGGGCGTTTACGTTATAGCTATTTCAGATCAAGATTTGTCAGGAAAAGCTGTCAAGTGGCGGAATGTAGTCTACATTGGAATGACTAAATCAAAAGGTGGATTGAGCCAGCGCTGGTCTCAGCTCCAAAACTCACTTCGTGGCCGTAACGGCCACAGTGGTGGATGGGCAATATATAAAGCACTTGGAAATTTCGATGAATGGAACTCCAACCTTTTTGTCGCCGCTATGCCTATCAAGTGCAATGCTGCTGACGCCGGCCCCAACGACCTTCGTCGGTTGGGATGGATTGCATATCTTGAATATGAGGCATTCTCAAAGTTTTCTAGGAATGTGCCAGGTCATAGAAGGTCGCGTTTTAATACATTGTGATGCCGCCTCGGCATAGGACCCCACCAGTGATCATCCCCCAAGACGGGCGCTTGCGGCTGGATCGTGAGCGCTTAAAGCAGCATCGCAAGCGGCTGGGCCTGAGTCAGGAGGCGCTGGTCGAGTACTGTTTTGATCGGCGCTTATGCGTCTCCATCGCTTCCATCAAGCGGGCGGAGAGTGGCAAGGCGGTGCTGTATCGTACCGCGCGCCATCTGGCCGAGATCTACGATGTCGAGGTCGAGGAGCTGTCGGCGGAGGCCGAAGAGGCTGCCGTTGTCGCTTCCGATATCGAGGAGATGGAGAGTGCCCGCGTACTGATCCAGCTGCACGCCGTGGCGGCCGACCCCTCGGCGCTGGCGAGCTGGGTGCCGCATTTCGGCGGCAGCCTGGAGGAAGGGGGCACGGCGCTGTTCGGCCTGCCCCGTGCTTACCGCAGCGATGCCCAGCGCGGCTTGTTGTGTGCCGCTACCCTGGTGGAGCAAGGGGTGGCCCGCGGCGTTTATCTTCAGGCCGGCCATTGGCCCACGGCTACGCCGCTTTCCATGTCGGGTGGGCAGGGCGGCGTGTGGGTCGAGCGTGGCGTGGCGGTGCAGTTGGCGGAACGCTTCGTTTTCGATGACGAAGGCGGCGAGTGGCTGCGCTATCGCCAACCCCGGGACGAGGCTCATGATGCTCGCTTCGAGCTGGTGGGGCGTCGGGTGCAGTTGGGTCAACTGCAAGCCATCCTGGAGAGCACCCAGGCCTACCAGGCCGGACATCTAATCTACATCCGCGGTGTGGCGGGCATCGGCAAGACGCGCTTGAGCGCCGAGTTTGCCGAGATGGCCGCGGCCCATGCCGATCATCATCAGGCCGAGGTGCTGGACTTCGGTACCCGCGCCGATGAAGGCCCGCTAATGCAGCTCGCGCGTTCACTGCTGCAAACCTCCGCCGAGGCGAAAGCGGAAATTCTGGACGAGGCTCTCCTGCTGGCCCGTCTCTCGGCGCTGCGCCTGCCCATGGATCACGCCATGCTGCTGCGTCCGCTGCTGGGCTTGCCTCAGCCGGAGGAGGCGCAGTCGCTCTATGCCGCCATGACCCCCGCGACCCGCAGCCAGCGCCTGGTGCTGGCTCTGCGCGATCTGCTCCTGGCGCGCTCCATTCATCGCCCTCAGTTGGTGGTGGTGGAGGACCTGCACTGGGCCGACGAGGCGCTGCTGGCCACCCTCACCGGGCTGCTGCAGGGCACCCAGGAAGCGCCGGTGATCTGGCTGTTCACCTCGCGCCTGGAGCAGGACCCGCTGGAGAGTCGCCTGCGCCCGCAGCTGCCGGAGCTGCCGCTCACCCTGATCGAGCTGCCGCCGCTGCGCCCGCAGGAGGCCGAGGCCCTGGTGGCCAGCTACGGCACGGTGCCCGCCGAGCACGCCGCTCGCTGCGTGACCCAGGCCCAGGGCAACCCGCTGTTCCTGACGCAACTGCTGCTGTTCCATCCGCATCGCAGCCTGCCGGCCAGTCTCGCTAATCTGGTGCAGAGCAAGCTGGATCAGCTCACCGACCTGGATCGTCGGGCGATGTGCATCGCCGCGGTGATGGGGCAGCGCTTCTCCCTGGCCTCGCTGCAGGAGGTGCTGGGGCAGGCCGATTATCAGCCCGAACTGCCCCAGCGTTACAGCCTGGTGCGTCCGCTGGAAGAGGACAGCTACCGCTTCGTGCACGATCTGATTCTGCAAGGCATCTACGAGGGGATTCCCAAGATCCAGCGGGACAGGCTGCACCTGCGCCTGGCTGCGCTCTACGGCGAGGCGGAACCGGGCTTGCGGGCGCGCCACCTGCACCGCGCTCGCTCGCTGGAGGCGCCGAATGCCTTCCTGCTGGCGGTGGCGGCGGAAATGGCTCGCTATCGCCACGAGGAGGCCATGGCGCTGCTGAGGGATTGCCGCGCCATCGACTACGCGCCCAAGGATGAGTACCGGCTGATGCTGCTGCAGGGCCAGGTGGCGATGGCCACCGGGCAGATCCAGGCGGCGCGGGAGCACTTCGAGGCGGCGCGCAGCTTCGCCCGGGACGAACAGGAGCGCATCAGCGCCGACCTCTGGCTGGCCCGGGTGCTGAACATGCTCGATGCGCTGGCGGCGGAGGAGGCGATTCTCGACGGCCTATTGCCCCTGGCCGAGGCGCTGGAGGACCCCTTGCCCCTGGCCGAGGCGCTCTATCTTAAGGGCAATCTCTATTTCCCCCGGGGCGACTTTGCCACCAGCCGCGCCTATCACACCCGTGCCCTGGAGCAGGCCCGCCGTGGCGGCGACGTGCGCACCGAGATCCAGGCCATGAGCGGGCTGGGCGATGCCCACTATGCCGAGGGGCAGATGCGCAGCACCCTCGAGCTGTTCGATCACTGCGTCACGCTGTGCCGAACCCATGGCCATGCCGATCTGGAGGCCTCCAACCTGTTCATGCTGGGTACCGCCCGCATCTACGCCAACCAGACCGAGGCGGCGCTGGCCGACTGTTTCGATGCCGCCGAGCTGGGCAAGCGGGTCGGCAATCGACGTGCCGAGGTGGTGGCGCGGCTCACGGCGGGGTGGATTCTGCTCTCCCAGGGCGAGCCTTATGCGGCGGACGAGCAGATCGAACAGGCGCTGACGGTGGCGCGTGGCCTGGGCTCCGGTCGCTTCGAGGCGTTTCTGCTGGAGAGTCGCGCCCGGGTCGAGCTGATCACCGGGCGGCTGGTCGAGGCGCGGGCCAGCATCGAGCGTGCCTGGCAGCTGGTCGAACAGCACGGCCTGAAGGCCTTTATCGGCCCCTGGGTGCTGGGCACCCGGGCGCTGCTGGAAGAGCAGGTCGAGACGCGCCTGGCGACGCTGCAAGAGGGCGAAGCGCTGCTGGATGCCGGCTGCGTGGGCCACAACGGCTATCGTTTCCTGATCGCGGCGGCGGAGGTCAGCCTGCTCGATGGGCGCCCGGAAGCGGCGCGCCACTACGCCCGGCGCCTGACCCAACTGATGGGGGCGGAGCCCTGTGCCTGGGGCGAGCACCACTGCGTCCTGATCGAGGCCCATGCCGAGTGGCTGGAGAGCGATGAAGCCGGCGCCTTGGAGCGTCTACAGGCTTGCTGGCAGCGGGGCGAAGCCGCTGGCCTGGGAATGACGCTGCCTTGCCTGGCCGCCACTCGCCGCTAGGCGCAGGGGATTGAGCCGCCGCTCGGGGGCCGCCAGCAGTAGGGCGACGAGATGCGCCGACTGCTTCAGGCACTGCTCCTGCAGGCCGGCGCCGCGGGTCCAGCCCCCGGCGAACAGCAGCGGGCAAACGCCCCGATGGCCCTCGTAGCGCCGGCGGGCCGTGCGCTGGTTGTAGCGCTCGATCTCCGCCTGCGCCTCGAGGCATTCGGCATCCAGCACGTTGTGCTTGAACAGGGTCCAGGCCTTGGCCTCCAGGGCGCTCTCGATCGCCGGCAGCCGGTCGCGGTAGCCGGCTGCGCCCAGGGCCGCACCGGCCAGCGATGCGGGGGCATCCGGGGGCGAGGCATGTCGGTCGAGCATCTCGCTGCGAGGGATGCGGTTGAGGTCATCCACCAGGGAGACGAAAAACTGCGGCAGGCCCGCCCGGTCGTAGCAGGGGGTTTCGGCATCGTTCTGATGGCGATTCACCACGTAGTCGATGCGGTAGGGGTGGAAGGTATCTTCGCGCCCCCGTATCTCGATATTGCGGGTGCGCCACAGGTTGGGATTGGGCGGCAGGCGGGTGGCGGAGGTGTGACAGACACCGAAGCTGCGGGTATAGCGCACCTTGCCGAGAATGTGCTGCAGCTCCCGCTGGGTCTCGCTCAGGCCATCGCCGAAGGTCAGCAGCGGCAGGGCATCCTCGGCATGGGTGGCCATGATCAGCAGGTCCGCTTCCCAGCGGCGCTCGCCGGGGGCGCGCTCGGTGAGCGTCACGCCCTGGGTCGATAGCCTGGCCTCCACCTCGATACCGCGCAGGATCTCGACTCGCGGACCCTGCTTCAGCGGGCCGGTGATATGCGCGGCCAGTGCTTCCAGCCAGTGCTGGACGCCATGCTCGAAGTAACGACGATCGGGCGGTGAGCCACCCTCCTGCAGGCGGTAATACTCGAAGGGCGCCTGCAGCGGCATGCCGCCGGGGCCGCGGTCGTCGGTGAAGTACATGGCCGAGATGCGCGGGTAGTAGACGGTGTGGCGGAGGCGCTCGAGCCGCTCCGGCAGCGCCGGGTCCTCCCAGTCGATATCGACATTCAGTGCATTGGCCGCCGCGCTCAGCATCTCGGCGGGTGCCGCAGCGCAGGCGTCGAAGAAGTCGTCCACCGTATAACGCGGCGTGATGCGCCGGCTCTCCACCAGGTCGATGGCGCTGCGGTGAAGCAGGGCGATCAGCACGGCCAGCCGGCCGCCATCGGCCAAGCTCAGCTCGTGGCTCGGGTCGCTGGCGCCGCGGAACAGCTCCCGGTCGTCGGTGAGCGCGACACTGCCGTCACGGCTGAAGTAGCTTGCGGTGTTTTCCAGCGGCTTCAGGCGCTCCAGTTCGCCGATCTCGGCGAGCAGCGTGCGCAGGTGGGGGCTGGTCGCCAGGTTGACGTCATTGACTCCCAGGTCGGCCCAGCGCCGATACGGCGTACCGGGCTTGCCCGGCAGGCGTCGGTTGCCCAGGTCGACCCACACCGTCTCCGCGTTGCCGCCCAGGCTGGACTTGCGCTCGAACAGGGTGATCTCGATCTGCCGGGCCGCTTCGCTGCCGAACTTCTGTAGGTAGTAAGCCAGCGACAGGCCGGAAACCCCGCCGCCAATGATGGCGATCCGCAGCGGTGTGTGGTCCATGATGAAGCTCCCCAGGCGATGAATGGCTCAAGGATCAACCAAGAGCCCGCTGCGACCAAGGGGGTAAGATGAGGTGATACCGAAGTGATCCGTTACGCTTCGGGCGGGTGATACCGGCGCTCGTGGTGGTGCCGAGGTGATTGCTAATGCAACAAAATCACTGTGTGTAATTAAAGCATGGCTTTATGATTTGTGTTGGCTGGCTGAGCCGGCCTCAAAAATATTATTCATATTTGGATGCGTGCAACGGGATTAATAGATGTTAGATCAAGTGATGGGGGCGGTCGCAAATGATGCTTCTTCGGAATTATTTTTCCTGCTTTTTGGTTCTTTTATTTTGTATGTGCTTCAGCAGTCCTACAGGAAGGTTAAAAACATAAGGCATAGACGTCGACTAAGACATGAGTTGTCTTTATATAAGAAAAGAAAAGACTCGATTAATGTGGTTGATCTTGCTAATGGAGATCCTGAGTTTGAGAAAAGAAACATTTTTTCTAGAGAGGTGTCAATTTTTGGCGCCCATCGTAGCTTGTTTTTGAGTATGCCTGTCGAGATAGAAGAGAAAATAATTTCAAGAGAGCGAGAGGCCGGCTACATGGATTCTCAGCTTTCAAAATTTCACGCTGACACATCATTTGATGGCGGCAGTGATTTTAAAGACCTGGCTGAGCTGACTGGTATAATAGAACTTCCATGCCTGATAAATAAACATAAAAACATTGTTGGGGAGGAGTTTCTTAATGCTAAGGAGAGGTTGATATTCAATGGGGATAAATATGGCGTATTCAACCTCAAGTTCACGCGTTTCGGTGATGACGAAAAGCCAGGAGTGGAGATTGATTTTTTCAAAACGGATTACTATACCCATAGAGTTTTTAGGTCTATCTATCAAGAGCTAAAGTTGAATGGCCATCCTATTGCATCAGCCGGGCTTTCTGATTTTTTAAAATATAAGCCATTTCTCACTTCTTTTGGTATAAATGCTCTGCTTATTTGCGAAGGAGGTCATGGAAAAGAGATAATATTGAGCAAGCGTTCTGGCAGAGTGCAGGGTGGGGTTCAAAAATACCATATTACAATGAATGAGGGGCTGTCGCAGACAGATAAAGATCCTTTTGGTAAGGTTGATCTCGAGCTTTGCTTCAAGCGGGGGCTCCTCGAAGAGCTGGGAATTAATGATAAATTATATCAACACGGGGTGAAGGCTTCGTTTTATGATTTTTTCTTGGAAAAAAACAATTTTGAGATTGGTCTGTCGGCAGTTTTTGAATTGGATCTTGATTACGAAAAAGATATAGAGCCACTGATTGCTCGCGATAAGCATCTGGAAGTGGATTCGTTTGTCGCTTTGCCGCTAAAAAGTAAGGTCATAGAGGGCTTTATTGATAGTAATGAATTTATCCCGCATGGGTTGTATGTCTTGGAAAGGGTATTGTTGAGAGAAAATATTAGTGTCGCGAAGAGTGTTGCAAACGCATCATTTCGTACACGCTGAGTGACGTGAGCCATTCCTGTCTGTGAGTAGAGCTGTATGTGCTGTGAGTACAGGGATCGTATGCACAGTGATGGTATTCACCTGACAAAAAAGCCCCTGAGCCAGTTATCTGGCTCAGGGGCTTTGCATTTCTGTTGGCGGCTTACTTCGCCGCCAGTGCCACGCCCACCTTGGAGCGGTTCGGCCGACCGATGGTCTGGGTGATCCAGGTGCCGGTTTCGGCGAGCTTGTTGAGGTCGATGCCGGTGTCGATACCCAGGCCGTTGAGCAGGTAGACGACGTCTTCGCTCGCCACGTTGCCGGAGGCGCCCTTGGCGTAGGGGCAGCCGCCGAGGCCGGCGACGGAGCTATCCACCACGCTGATGCCCTCTTCCAGCACGGCGTAGAGGTTGGCCAGCGCCTGGCCGTAGGTGTCGTGGAAATGGGCAGCGAGCTTTTCCATGGGAATGTCGCGGCTCACGGCTTCGATCATGCGCTTGGCGGCGAGCGGGGTGCCGACGCCGATGGTGTCGCCGAGCGAGACTTCGTAGCAGCCCATGTCGTACAGCGCCTTGCTCACCTCGGCCACCTTGGCCGGGGCGATCTCGCCTTCGTAGGGGCAGCCGAGCACGGTGGAGACGTAGCCGCGCACGCGCACGTTGGCCTCTCTGGCTCGCTCCAGCACGGGGGCGAAGCGCTCCAGCGATTCGGCGACGGAGCAGTTGATGTTCTTCTGCGAGAAGGCTTCACTTGCCGCGCCGAATACCGCCACTTCTTCCACGCCGCACTCCAGCGCCGCTTCCAGCCCCTTGAGGTTGGGGGTAAGGGCGGCGTAGGTCACGCCTGGGCGGCGCTTCAGGCCGGTCATCACCTCGCGATGATCGGCCATCTGCGGTACCCACTTGGGCGAGACGAAGCTGGCCGCTTCGATGTACGTGAGCCCGGCGGCGCCCAGGCGGTCGATCAGTTCCAGCTTGGTGGCCGTGTCGATCGGGTTGGGCTCGTTCTGCAGCCCATCGCGGGGACCGACCTCGACCAGGCGCACCTTTTTCGGAAATGCCATCTAACGTCTCCTTATTCCGCTGGCGCAAACTCGAGCAGCACGTCTCCCTGGCCCACCGTGTCGCCGGCGTTGAAGTGGAAGCTTTCCACGTGGCCGTCGGCGGGGGCGGTCATGGTGTGTTCCATCTTCATGGCTTCCATGACCATCAGCGGCATGCCTTTCTCCACCTTCTGGCCGGCTTCCACCAGCAGCGCGACCACGGTGCCGTGCATCGGCGCGGTAAGGGTCGATTCGGCTTCGTGGTGGCCGTGGTCGATGGCGTCGATACGGCGCCAGAACAGGCGGGTTTCGCCACGCGGGTCGACCATGACGACGACGTTACCGTCGCGGCGGGCCTGCAGGCGGCGGCGGTGGCCGTTGAGGGTAACGGCCACGGCGTCGCCTTCCAGGTGCTGCAGGCGGGCGGTGAGGGTCTCGCCACCGATGGTCAGGTCCCACGGATCGGCGCCGCTGGCGCGGGTGCCTTCCACAATCACCACGCCTTCGGCATCGTGCACCTGGGCCACGGCCGGGTCGCACAAGGCGATGCGGATGGTGTGCGGGGCGTTGAGGCGGAAGCCGTCGTGGCGGTCCCAGGGGGAGTCGCTTTCACATTCGCGGGCCAGCTGGTTGAGGCCGATCAGCGCGGCGCCGGCGTACTCTTCGATGCTGAACTGCTTGGGCGCGAAGAGGGTGGCCTCGTTCTTCTCGATGAAGCGGGTGTCCAGCTCCACGTTGCGGAACGCGGGGTGGGTCGCCAGCCGCTGCAGGAAGGCGCGGTTGGTCACCACGCCCTGCACGTCCAGCGCGGCCAGCGCGCGGTTGAGGGTGGCCAGGGCCTGGTCGCGGTCGTCGCCGTGGACGATCAGCTTGGCCAGCATGGGGTCGTAGTGCATGGAGACCACGTCGCCGGTTTCCACGCCGCTGTCCAGGCGTACCTGGCGCGGGTCGAGTCCGGCGCCTTTCAGGTCCATGGCGAAGCGCTCGAGCCTGCCGGTGGCGGGCAGGAAGTCCTGATCCGGGTCTTCGGCGTAGAGCCGCGCCTCGAAGCTGTGGCCGGTAATGGTCAGCTCGTTTTGCTGCAACGGCAGCGCCTCGCCCATGGCCACGCGCAGCTGCCACTCGACCAGGTCCTGGCCGGTGATCATCTCGGTGACGGGGTGCTCCACCTGCAGGCGGGTGTTCATCTCCATGAAGTAGAACGAGCCGTCCTTGTCGAGCAGGAACTCGACGGTACCTGCGCCCACGTAGCCGATCTCCTTGGCGGCGCGTACGGCGGCTTCGCCCATCTCGCGGCGCAGCTCTGGCGACATGCCGGGGGCGGGGGCTTCTTCGAGTACCTTCTGGTGGCGGCGCTGCACGGAGCAGTCGCGCTCGAACAGGTAGACGCCGTTGCCGTGGCTGTCGCAGAACACCTGGACCTCGACGTGGCGCGGCTGGGTCAGGTACTTCTCGATCAGCATGCGGGTGTCGCCGAAGGCGGCCTGGGATTCGCGGCGGCAGCCGTCCAGTGCGGCCTGGAACTGCTCGCCGCTTTCCACCACGCGCATGCCCTTGCCACCGCCGCCGGCGCTGGCCTTGAGCAGCACCGGGTAGCCGATCTGGTCGGCTTCGCGGCGCAGCAGGGCGTCGTCCTGGTCGTCGCCGTGGTAGCCCGGCACCAGCGGTACGCCGGCGTTGGCCATGCGCGCCTTGGCCGCGGACTTGTCGCCCATGGCGGCAATCGCCGAGGCGGGCGGGCCGACGAAGGTAATGCCGGCGGCGTCCAGCGCTTCCACGAAGGCGCCGTTCTCGGAGAGGAAGCCGTAGCCGGGGTGAATGGCGCCGGCGCCGGTGCGCTTGGCGGCTTCCACTACCGCTTCGACCTTGAGGTAGCTCTCACGGGCGGCGGCCGGGCCCAGGCGCACGGCCTCGTCGGCCTCGCGTACGTGGCGGGCGTTGGCGTCGGCGTCGGAGTACACGGCCACGGTGCGCAGGCCCATGGCGCGGGCGGTGCGCATTACGCGGCAGGCGATTTCACCGCGGTTGGCGACCAGCAGGGTGTCGAAGGGCGTGGTGCGGGATTCGTTGTTCTGGCTCATGAGCGGCGCTCCGTGGCGGTCTTGTCGGGGTCGGCCCAGGCGGGGCGGCGCTTCTCGAAGAAGCTGGCCAGGCCCTCCTGGCCTTCGGCGCTCACGCGCAGTTCGCTGATCACACGGCAGGTGTGCTCGCGAGTGGCCTTGCTGTCGGGTTCACGGGCCACGTCGGCCAGCAGCGCCTTGGTGGCGCGCTGGGCCTGGGGCGAGCCGCCCAGCAGGGTATCGAGCATGCCGCTTACCGCGGCGTCCAGCGACTCGTGCTCGACTACCTGGTGGGCCAGGCCTAGCTCCAGCGCCTGGGCTGCTTCCATAACCTCGGCGGTAAGCGCGAAGCGGCGCATCTGGCGCGGACCCAGGGCACGCTGCACGTAGGGGCTGATCACGGCGGGCGAGAGGCCGATCCTGACCTCGGAGAGGCAGAACTTGGCCTTCTCGCTGGCGATCACGATGTCGCAGCAGGCCGCCAGGCCCACGGCACCGCCGAAGGCGGCACCCTGCACGCGGCAGACGGTGGGGCAGGGCAGGGTATCCAGGCCGTGCATCAGCTGCGAGAGCTTTCGCGAGTCGGCCAGGTTGCCCTCGAAGTCGTACTCCACCATGCGCTTCATCCAGCCGAGGTCGGCGCCGGCGGAGAAGCTCTTGCCCTCGGAGCCCAGCACCACCACGCGCACCTCGCCGTGGTGGGCGGCATCATGCAGCTTGGCCAGATGTGCATTGAGCTCGGCGATCAGGCTGTCGTCGAAGGCGTTGTGCACCTCGGGGCGATTCAGCGTCAGCCAGGCAACGCCGCGTTCGTCGATCTTGAGTTCGGAATATGTCTGCGTCATGGCTGCCTCACATCCGGAACACGCCGAACTTGGTGTCTTCCACTTCCGCGTTCATGGCGGCGGCAAGCGAGAGCCCCAGCACGTCGCGGGTCTGGGCCGGGTCGATCACGCCGTCGTCCCACAGCCGGGCACTGGCGTAGTAGGGGTGACCCTGGCGCTCGTACTGCTCGCGGGTGGGCTGCTTGAAGGCCTCTTCCTCTTCCTTGCTCCACTCATTGCCTTCGCGCTCGTACTGCTCGCGCTTGACCTGGGCCAGCACGCCGGCGGCCTGCTCGCCGCCCATTACCGAGATACGCGCGTTGGGCCACATGAACAGCAGGTTGGGGTCGTAGGCGCGGCCGCACATGCCGTAGTTGCCGGCGCCGAAGCTGCCGCCGATCAGTACGGTGAACTTGGGCACCTTGGCGCAGGCCACGGCGGTGACGAGCTTGGCGCCGTGCTTGGCGATGCCTTCGTGCTCGTACTTGGAGCCGACCATGAAGCCGGTGATGTTCTGCAGGAATACCAGCGGGATCTTGCGCTGGGCGCACAGCTCGATGAAGTGGGCGCCTTTCACCGCGGATTCGGAGAACAGCACGCCGTTGTTGGCGACGATGCCCACCGGGTAGCCGTGAATATGGGCGAAGCCGGTGACCAGGGTGTCGCCATAGTAGCGCTTGAACTCGTCGAAGTCGGAGTCGTCGACGATACGGCCGATCACTTCGCGCACGTCGAACGGCTTCTTGAGGTCGGTGCCAACGATGCCGTAGATCTCGCTGGGATCGAGACGCGGAGCCTTGGGTGCCTGCATCTTGAGCTGGCCGCGCTTCTGCCAGTTCAGCCGCGACACGCAGGCGCGGGCGAGCTGCAGGGCGTGGGCGTCGTTCTCGGCGTAGTGGTCGGCCACGCCGCTGATCTTGGCGTGTACGTCGGCGCCGCCCAGGTCCTCGGCGCTGATGCTCTCGCCGGTGGCGGCCTTCACCAGCGGCGGGCCGCCGAGAAAGATGGTGCCCTGCTGCTTGACGATGATCGACTCATCGGCCATGGCCGGTACGTAGGCGCCGCCGGCGGTGCACGAGCCCATCACCACGGCGATCTGCGGGATGCCCTCGGCGGAGAGGGTGGCCTGGTTGTAGAAGATGCGCCCGAAGTGGTCGCGGTCGGGGAACACTTCGTCCTGGCGGGGCAGGAAGGCGCCGCCGGAGTCGACCAGGTAGATGCACGGCAGACGGTGCTTGCGGGCGATCTCCTGGGCGCGGATGTGCTTCTTCACCGTCAGCGGGTAGTAGGTGCCGCCCTTGACGGTGGCGTCGTTGGCGACGATCACGCACTCCACGCCACTTACGCGACCGATACCGGTGACCACGCCGGCGGCGGGCACGTCGCTCTCGTAGACCTCATGGGCGGCCAGCGCCGAGAACTCGAGGAAGGGTGAGCCTTCGTCGATCAGGTGGTCGATGCGGTCGCGCACGAACAGCTTGCCGCGCGACTCATGCCGGGCGCGAGCCTTCTCGCCGCCGCCCTGGCTGATCGCCGCGGTCAGCTCGCGCAGCTTCATGACCTCGTGGCGCATGGCCTGGTCGTTGGCCTGGAAGCCGTCGCTGCGCGTATTGACTTGGGTGTTCAGGATGGCCATCTATCGGCTCCCTCAGATCTGGTAGGCAACAGAGTGAGCGCCGCCCGGGCCTGCGGGGTCCGGGCGAACGCCGTCAGGCTTACTTGGACTCGTTGAAGAGTTCGCGGCCGATCAGCATCCGGCGGATCTCGCTGGTGCCGGCGCCGATCTCGTAGAGCTTGGCGTCGCGCAGCAGGCGTCCGGTGGGGTACTCGTTGATGTAGCCGTTGCCGCCCAGCAGTTGGATGGCGTCCAGCGCCACCTGGGTGGCCTTCTCGGCGCAGTAGAGGATGACGCCGGCGGCGTCCTTGCGCGAGGTCTGGCCGCGGTCGCAGGCCGCCGCCACGGCATAGAGGTAGGCGCGACAGGCGTTCAGGGTGGTGTACATGTCGGCGATCTTGCCCTGCACCAGCTGGAACTCGCCGATCGACTGGTCGAACTGCTTACGCTCGTGGACGTAGGGCACCACGATGTCCATGGCCGCCTGCATGATCCCGATGGGGCCGGCGGCAAGCACGGTGCGCTCGTAGTCCAGGCCGCTCATCAGTACGCGTACGCCCTTGCCAACTTCGCCCAGCACGTTCTCTTCCGGCACTGCGCAGTCCTGGAACACCAGTTCGCAGGTGTTGGAGCCACGCATGCCGAGCTTGTCGAGCTTCTGTGCGGTGGAGAAGCCGGCGAAGCCCTTCTCGATGATGAAGGCGGTGATGCCCTTGGAGCCGGCGTCGGGATCGGTCTTGGCATAAACGACGAGCACGTCGGCGTCGGGGCCGTTGGTGATCCACATCTTGTTGCCGTTGAGGATGTACTTGCCACCCTCCTTGCGTGCGCGCAGCTTCATGCTCACCACGTCGGAACCGGCGCCCGGCTCGGACATGGCCAGCGCACCGATGTGTTCGCCGCTGATCAGCTTGGGCAGGTACTTGGCCTTCTGCTCGGCATTGGCATTGATCTTGAGCTGGTTGACGCACAGGTTGGAGTGCGCGCCATAGGAGAGACCCACCGAGGCGCTGGCGCGGGAGATCTCTTCCATGGCGATACAGTGGGCCAGGTAGCCCATGCCGCTGCCGCCGTCCTCTTCCGGCACGGTGATGCCGAGCAGGCCCATGTCGCCGAACTTCTGCCACAGATCGTTGGGGAACTCGTTCTTCTCGTCGATCTCGGCGGCGCGCGGGGCGATCTCGTCACGGGCGAAGGCGTTGACGTGATCGCGCAGCATGTTCAGTTCGTCGGCGAGGCCGAAGTCGAGGGGCTTGTAGGACAGGTGCATGGCAGTACTCCTCTTGCCGTTGTCGCTGGCCACCGCGGTTGGCCATGTCGCTGGCCTTAGTAGTGGCGAGTGGTTGTGGCGAGTTGTTGTGGCGATGTCAGGTGGAGCAGGGGGTGGCGCCGCACCCCTCGCAGTGTCTGGATGAGACAAGACTAGGGGAGGTTTACGTTAACGTAAAGTGCAGCCTATGCGCCTGCGACGAATGTCGAAGATATGCTGCCATGACTGGCTGAAAAGTGGACAAGCGTAGGGGGGAACTGGGGCAAAGGGTGGGCCTGGGTGACGGGGAGGCGTGAGCAGCCGCCGTGACCGAGCGGCTGCTACCGGAGAAAGACAGGGCTAGCTCTAGTGACGAACTCAAGAGGGCTATCCGAAGCGGCGGCTATTTACGAGATGGCTTTAGAAAGAAGCGGGCCATCGCCAATGGCGATGGCCCGCAGCGCTCAGCCGGCGAACCAGAGCGCCAGCTGGTAGTAGAGCGGGATACCCACGATCACGTTCAGCGGGAAGGTGAAGCCGAGGGCTGCCAGCATGGCTAGGCCGATGTTGGCCTGGGGTATCGCCGTTCGCATCGCCGCCGGGGCGGCGATATACGAGGCGCTGGCGGCAAGCGCCGTGAGAATCATCAGCGAGCCCATGGGCAGGCCGAGCAGCAGGCCGACGGTCAAGCCGGCCATGGCCAGGCAGAACGGTGCTACCAGGGCGAAGGTGAGCAGGCGCCAGTGGAACCACGGAATGGGGCGCAGGGTTTCCGCTGCGGTGAGGCCCATCTGCAGCAGGAACAGGGCGAGCACGGCGTGGAAGGCGCCCATGAACAGTTCGGTCACGGCTGCCCCTTCCCGGGGACCGTACATGGCGCCGATCACCGCGCCGCCGGCCAGTAGGATGACGCCGCGGTTGGTCAGGGTTTCATGCCAGATGCCCTGGAACGCCTCGCCTGCCTCCTTGCCGGCATGGCGGCGATAGAGCGCGATGGCCACCATGATCGCCGGCAGTTCCATCATTACCAGGTAGAGGGTGACTTCGGCGCCGATGGGCAGGGCGCGGCTTTCGGCGAAGGCCAGCGCCACGGCGAAGGTGCCCGCACTGACCGAACCATAGTGCGCCGCGATACTGGCACTGTCGGCAGGCGACAGGCGAATGAAGCGGCGCAGGATGGGCATCAGGATCAGCGGAATCAGGGCACCGAGAACGGCGACCGCCAGCAGTTCGTGGAACAGCGACCAGCGCAGGTTGCCATACAGTGCCATGCCGCCCTTGAGGCCGATGGTGAGCATGAGCAGCAGGCTCAGGGTGTCGTAGGCCGCCTTGGGAATGTTCAGGTCGGACTTGACGATGCCGGCAAGCAGGCCAAGCAGAAAGAACATTACGACTATGTCTGGCATAGGCTTCTCTTTTTTCGCGAAAGCGGTGACTAGGAATCATGCTAGCCGCGGATTGTGAGGATTGCGTGATATTGATACCAATAGAATCTCTGGGCAATTAATATAGAAAATAAACTATATCCCTGCTGGAAGCGCCTCTCATGAATATCCGTCACCTGACATTCCGTTTACTGCAAGTCTATGTGGCCGTCGTGCGCAGCGGCTCGGTCAGCGAGGCGGCGCGCCAGCTTCACCTGACCCAGCCCACCGTGTCCCAGCAGCTCAAGCGGCTCGGCGAGGCGGTAGGCGAGCCGCTGCTGAACAACCGCCAGGGCCGGCTGGTGCCCACCGAAGCGGGCCGCGAGCTGTACCGGGCCAGCCGGGAGGTGCTAGGCCGCTTCGATGACTTTCAGGATTATCTGGGTGCCCTGCGCGGCGGCGAGCGCGGCCGCTTCAGCATCGCCCTGGTCAACACCGCGCAGTACGTGCTGCCGCGCCTGCTCGGCCCCTACAGCCAGGCCTTTCCCGACGTTGATGTGACGCTGCATATCGGCAACCGCCGCCAGGTGCTCACACGCTTCGAACGCCAGGACGACGATCTCTATGTGTTCAGCCATCCTCCCTCGCTGACCCACGCCCTGGCCGGGCGTTTCCTGCGCAATCCTCTGGTGGTGGTGGGCCCGCGCGGCCATCCGCTGGCGGCGCTTGAGCGTGTCATCATGAGCGACTTGCTCGAGGAACGCTTCCTGCTGCGCGAGCCGGGCTCGGCCACGCGCATGCTGTTCGAAAGCTGGCTGCAGGAGCACGGCCTGTCACTGGGGCCGACCCTGCAGATGGCCAGCAACGAGGCGATTCGCGTCGGCGTGGCGGCCGGCATGGGGCTGGCCGTGCTCTCAGAGCACGTGCTGCCGCCGGAACACCCCGACCTGGTGATTCTGCCGGTGGAGGACTTTCCCATCGAGAGCCACTGGCAGTTCATCGTGCGTCGCGACCGCCGGCTGCCCCATGCCGCCTTGGGCTTCCTGCGCTTTGCCTCGGAGCATCTCGATGAGTGCGTGCAGCCGCGCTTCCTGGCCAATGAGCTGGTAGGGCTCCTCGGGCGGCTGGGAACGGAAGCCGGGGTTTAGGTGAGCTGCGCCGTTGTCATCTTCAGCACGACTTGGCAAAGCTACCCCTGCTTAAAAGGCACACCACGATCTACAACGAAAGGAGGCTCAAGAGGATTTGACTCCCCACCTGCCGCGCCCGCGCTCCGGTACCAGGCGGCCGAAGTAGAGCAGGCCGAAGATCAGCCAGGCCAGGGTGAGTATCAATGTGAAGACCAGCACCGCCGGTGCGCCGAACTGGGCGATGAGCGGCAGTGACGCTGCGGTGAACAGCCCGCCGCCGACCACCGGTTCGAACATCAGCTGCTTGTAGCCGAAGCTTTCGAAGGCGCCGGAGCGGTTCTTGGGGTCGGCCATGCGCATCAGCAGCAGGCCGGTGACGGTTACGCCCATGGACTGGCCGAAGTCGCCGATGCCGCGCTCGAACCAGTTCTCGGGGATCACCCGCGGGGCGATCACGATCAGTACGAATAGCGACCAACCGATGCCTGCAAGTGCCAGCAGCAGGAATGGAATGAAGTGCTCGCCGAGGGCGGTGAGCGACAGGGTGGCCAGCGCCGCGACGATGGTGAAGTCCAGCGCGGTGCCGGCAATGCGCGCCATGGTGCGGCTGGAGACATGCGGTTCGAGGCCGAAGCGTGTCACGCATAGCTGCACGATCACGCCGCCGATCATGGCGATGGGGAACAGCGGCACGTGGGCGAGGATCTCCAGGCCGTCGTTGGCGGCCCAGGTCTGCTGCTCGATCCACTGCAGGGCCGTGAGGATCAGCCAGCCGATGGCGATGGCGATGCCGACCAGGCCGATATGCAGGCTCAGCGGGTCGGCGGTTTCCTCTTCCTGGGCCAGGTCTTTCTTGAACTCGCTGTACTCCTCGGTGGGCGGCAGCTCGTTCTCCTCACCCTGGGACATGGCCTGGGCCTCGTCCAGTGCATCCGAGGTCTTGCGGGTCTTGTCCAGGTGGATGACGCCGCGCCGGGCGGCGATGTTGATCATCAGCGTACCGATCAGCACGCCCGAGACGATGCCCACGGTGGCAAGCCCCAGCGCCAGGTCGGCCCCCTCCTCGAAACCGAGCTCGGCGAAGGTGTCGGCCATGCCGGCCGCGGTGCCGTGGCCGCCCTCGAAGCCGATCTCTATCAGCGCGCCGGCCATGGGGTTCATGCCGAACACGGGCGCCAGGATGATCAACGCCAGTGACAGGCCCACGACGTACTGGCCCCAGGCCATGGTCTGGCCGACCACCACCTGGGGCCCGGCACGCATCCAGATGGTGCGCAGCCCGGGAATGGGGCGGCCGATGAAGAGGGCGGCGAACACCACGTTGATCAGCAGGCCGGGCAGGGCGGCCCAGCTTTCGAAGACATACTCGGGAAACAGGCCGGCGGCTTCCTCAAAAGGGGCCGTTACCGCACGGCCCGCCACCTCGGGGCCGAGCAGCAGCAGGATCGCACCGCCGATCACCGAGCTTGGTAGGAACAGTCGCCGCAGCCAGGGCGTCACGTTACGAATGGCATTGCTGGCCAGCAGCACCAGCGAGATAAGTACCAGCGCGATGAAAAGCTCGCCCACCGTCATGGTCATGTCGATCTCCTTCCTTGGAATCGCTCTCACGCTTCGACGCGTTTAGCTTAGTCGAACTTTGGGGCGCCACGTCTTCAGCGCCAAGCGCTTTGTTGCAGCCGACGTGCTTGGCTTGCCGAGCCGGGGTTGAGCATGCCATTAGTAATAGTTGATGCGTTCAGGACCCTTTGGCGATGACACGTTTATTCAAGAAGCACTATCACCCGGCCGGGACGGCGCCGGGCACCTTGCGCAATCTCACGCTGGAGCAGACGGCCTTGCTGGGGCCCGCCAGGTACACGCTGGCCTGTCGCGATGCGGGCCGCTGGGGTGAGGTGCATGAGATCCGCCCCGCCGATATCCCAGAGGCCAGCGCACAGGGTCCGCTCTGCTGGCTGCATGTGCAGGGCATGCCCACGGCGGAGGCGCTGGAACTGCTGGGCAACCGGGTGGGGCTGCATCCGCTGGCACAGGAGGACATCCTCAACGGCGGGCAGCGGCCCAAGGTCGAACGCTTCGATGATTCGCTGGTCGTCATCCTGGGGATTCCCGAGATCGATGACGAGGGTGCGCTACATCTGTACCAGACGACCCTGTTCATGGGCGGCAATATCGTGGTCAGCGTGTTGGCGGAACGCCTTGACCCCTTCACCGAGGTGCGGCGTCGGCTCAGGGAGCGCGGTGGACGGGCGCTGTCCGAGCCCGACGACTTGCTCTATGGCCTGCTCGATGCCGCCGTGGATCACGCCTTCCCGGTGCTGGACAGCGTGGGCGAGCGCATCGAGGAGCTCGAGGTGGAAATCCTCGACCGTCCCGACAGCTCGACCCTGGAGCGGCTGCATGGCTTGAAGCGTGAGCTGATCATGCTGCGCCGCTATCTATGGCCAACGCGTGAGGTGATCAACCAGTTGCTGCGCGATCATGACGATCTGTTCACGCCCGATACGCGCATGTGGATGCGCGACGTCTACGACCACACCGTGCAGATAATGGACCTGGTGGAGAGCTATCGCGACATGACGGCGAGCCTGCTCGACGTCTATCTCTCGAGCATGAGCAATCGCCTCAACGAGAGCATGCGCACCCTGACCATCATCGCCACTGTGTTCATGCCGCTCACCTTCATCGTCGGTGTGTACGGCATGAACTTCGAACACCCCACCAGCCCGTTCGCCATGCCCGAGCTGGGCTGGTACTGGGGTTATCCGCTGGTATGGGGCGTGATGATTCTGGCGGCCGTCGCCATGGTGGCATGGTTCAAGCGCAAGCGCTGGTTTTAGCGCAGCGCAGGGCAGGTCGCGCCAGCTGCCCCGGTACCGCCGGCTGGGGGAACTCAGCCCTGGCGAGGTATCAGGGCCTGCTCCAGGGTGGCGAGCCGACCGGGAACCAGGGCATCCTCCACTGCCGTGATGCGCAGCACATGGCCCAGCGCCGGATCGGCAGGGCGGGAGATCAGCTTGCCTTCGTCCAGCAGTGCCTGGTGCACTCTTCCGGCCAGCTCGGCGCTGGCCAGCCGCAGCCCCACGAAATTGGTGGCGCTGGGCAGCACATCGGCACCCAGTTCGCGCAGGTGGGCCGCCAGGCGTTCGCGGCGCTCACGCACCGACGCCACATGGGCGTTCACCTCGGCAGGGTAGTCCAGCACGGTTTCGGCGGCGGCCTGGCTCAGCGTCGACACTGCATAGTGGATTCGTACCTTCATCATTACCGCCAGGGTTTCCGGCTCGGCGATGGCATAGCCCACCCGCAGCCCGGCCAGGCCATGGGCCTTGGAGAGAGTGCGCAGGCGAATCACGCCCGGCAGCGTACGCCGCCCGAACTCGCCGTCGGCATCCTCGCGAAAATCATGGTAGGCCTCGTCGAGCAGCAGCCAGCAGTCGGCGGGTAGCGCGTCACGCAATGCCACCACGTCGGCGTCGCGGTGCAGGTGGCCACTGGGGTTGTCGGGGTTGGCCAGGTAAACCAGGCGCGCGCGCTGTTCCCGGGCGGCCCGAGCCAGGGCGTCGAGGTCCGGTGCCAGGCGACCGGGCCCTTCGTCGTAGGGTACCTCCACCAGCCGGCAGCCGTGGCCCCGGGCAAAGTAGCTGAAGGTAGGGTACGTGCCCCTGGTGCTCACCACCACGTTGCCCTGCGCGACCACGGCGCGCAGCGAGAGTGCGATCAGGCTGTCGGCGCCGGCGTCTACCAGCATGGCCTCCAGGGGAATGCCCTTCTGCTCGGCGAGGCGCCGGCGGATGCCCAGCGCCTCGCCGTCACCGTAGCTGTAGACGTGGGCCGCCATGGCATCGCCGAAGCGTTCGCGCAGGGCCCGGTGGGGCATGTCGAGCCCCTCGTTCGAGCCCAGTTGGTGGGGGATCTCCCGGCCCAGCCGGCGCTCCAGCACGCGCACGCCGGGAAAGGGATTGTGGGGGCCGTCACCGGTCAGGTGCTCGGGAAAGTGGGGCATCGGATCCTCGTTCATGGGCTTTTTCCTTTTTCCAGCATCACGATCGCCACGGCGGCCAGCGTCAGCAGCAGGGCGAGGAATACCTTCATGCTCAACGGCTCGCCCAGCAGCAAGATGGCACTGGAGACGCCGACGGTGGGGATGATCAGGGTGCTGATGGTAGCTTGGGCGATGGTCAGTCGGTTGACGTTCATGAACCAGAGCATCTGGGCGAGGGTAATCGAAAACAACAGATGGTAGCCAAGCGCCAGCCAGGTGCTGGCTTGCCAGGCGGCCGGGGGCGGCGGTGTTTCCCTGGCCATCATCATCACGATCATGGGCACCGCACAGAGCACGAATTGCCAGCCGGTGATCACCACCGCATGGCTCTGCCAGATGCCCCGCTTCTTGATCAGCACCGTGCCCAGCGCCCATGAAAGCGCCGCCCCCAGCATGATGGCCGGCCCCGCCAGACCCTGGGGCCCACTGGCCAGCGCCATCGGCCCCAGCAGCACGAGCAGGCCGGCCTGTCCGCACGCCAGCCCCAGCCACTGGCGGCGCGTGATGCGCTGGCCGAGAAGCCACCAGCCCAGCAGCAGCGCCCAGCAGGGCATGCTGAAGGCGATGATGGCCGCCTGGGAGGTCGGCATCTTGAGCTGGCCGAAGGCCGTGGCCAGGTTGAAGCCCAGGATGGTGAAGAACCCTGTGGCGATCAGCCAGGGCCACTCGCCGGCCGGCACGCGCAGCGGCAACCGCCGCCAGCGGGCCCAGCTCATCAGCAGAAGGGCCCCCGTGGAGAAGCCGATCGCCCGCAGCGTGAAGGGCGGCACGTCCATCAGGATGAACCGCACCGCCGGCCAGTTGCCGCCCCAGAACAGGCCGATGGTGGCGATCAGCAGCAGGGTGGTCAGCCGTCTGCTGTGCCGCAGGAGGGCAAGCTGGCTGCGTGCCAGGGTCAGGTTCATCGGGTTGCGCTCGGTAACGGTGCGGCACGCTGGCGCCACCCGCTGGGACCAAGCCCGCCGCCTTTCGTCACGAGTGTCAGCGTGACCTCGCGGCTGGCTCTTTGGCCTCTCCCGGGCCGGGTTGTCTTCGGGCTCATGCCGTTTCCAGTGCCTCCGGGCGGCCGGGAATGGCCTCTAGAAGCTGCCTGGTATAGGCCTGTTGCGGAGCCAGGAAGACGTCTCGCGCCGGGCCCTGCTCGACGATTCGCCCGTGCTGCATCACGATGATGCGATCGCAGATCTGTGCCGCCACCCGCAGGTCGTGGGTGATGAACAGCAGCGACAGCGACAGCTTCTGCTTGAGCTCCTCGAGCAGTTCGAGGATCTGCGCCTGGATCGAGACGTCGAGCGCGGAAACGGCTTCGTCGGCGACGATCAGTTCCGGCTCCAGGGCCAGCGCTCGGGCGATGCCGATGCGCTGCCGCTGGCCGCCCGAGAACTCGTGGGGAAAGCGGTCGGCGGTGCCGCCCAGGCCAACGAGTTCGAGCAGCTCGTCGGCCTGGGCCATCGCCCTGGCCTTGGGCGTGCCGTTGGCGATGGGGCCCTGGGCGATGGCGTAGCCGACCCGATGGCGCGGATTGAGCGAAGCGTAGGGGTCCTGGAAGATCATCTGGACCCGGTGGCGCTCGCGGCGCAGCGCCTCACCCTTCAGGTGCATGAAGTCGGTGCCGGAGAGGTGCATGCTGCCGCTGTCAGGGTGCTCGAGCCGCACCACGCAGCGCCCCAGCGTCGACTTGCCGGAGCCCGACTCGCCCACGACGCCGACGGTCTCGCCTTTCACCAGGGCAAAGGAGACGTCGCGCAGGGCGTGGACCTCCCGCGCCGGCTTGAACAGCCCGCCTCGCGAGCGGAACACCTTGTTGAGCCCCTCGACCTTCAGCAGCGGTGTGTCGGTTTCGGCACCGCGAGCCTCGGGAATCACGTCGCTGGGAATCGCCTCGATGAGCGCCCGGGTGTAGGCGTGCCGGGGGTTGTCCAGCACCGCCTTGGCGTCGCCCAGCTCGACGACCTTGCCGTGGCGCATCACGCAGACCCGGTTGGCGATCTCAGCCACCACCCCGAAGTCGTGGGTGATGAACATGACCGCCATGCCGCGGCGGCGCTGGAGGTCGAGGATCAGCTCGAGGATCTGGGCCTGGGTCGTTACGTCCAGGGCCGTGGTCGGCTCGTCGGCGATCAGAAGCTCCGGCTCGAGGGCCAGGGCCATGGCGATCATCACCCGCTGGCGCTGCCCGCCGGAGAGCTGGAAGGGGTAGGCGCGGATGGCTTTCTCGGGCTGCGGAATGCCCACCTCGTTGAGCAGGGCCAGTGCCTTCTCCTGGCGCTCCTGCCTGTTCAGCCGGCCGTGGGCCTCGAACACTTCGCTGATCTGGGCGCCGACCCGCATCAGCGGGTTCAGGGCGGTCATCGGCTCCTGGAAGATCATGCCGATGCGCAGGCCGCGCAGCTGTCGATGCTGCTTCTCGGAGAGAGTCAGTAGGTCCTGGCCGTCGAAGATGGCCTCGCCGCCTGCCGGGCGTACCCCCTTCGGCAACAGGCCCATGACGGCGTTGGCGGCCATCGACTTGCCGGAGCCGGACTCGCCGACCACGCAGAGGATCTCGCCGGGATGGACGTCGTAGCTGACATCCTCTACGGCGTAGGCGCGATCGGCGCCCTTGGGCAGGGCGATGGTCAGCTGGCGCAGGCTCAGCAGGGGGCTTGTGTCTGTCGGGTTCATGGTGTTCCCCTCGCTCAGGAGCGCTCGCGGCTCAGTTTCGGGTTCAGGGCGTCGTCCAGCCCTTCACCCACCAGGTTGAGCGCCAGCACGGTCAGCAGGATCGCCAGCCCCGGGAAGAAGCTCAGCCACCAGGCCTGGCGAATTACCGTGCGCGCCGCCCCGATCATGTAGCCCCAGGACATCACGTTGGGGTCGCCGAGGCCGAGGAAGGAGAGCGACGATTCCAGCAGGATGGCGGTAGCGACCATCAGTGAGGCCAGCACGATGATCGGCGACAGGGTATTGGGCAGGATCTGGCGCAGGATGATAGTGCGGTTGGACTGGCCGACCAGGCGGGCCGCTTCGACGTATTCACGATGGCGCAGCGACATGAACTCGGCGCGCACCAGGCGGGCGACGGGCGGCCAGCTGACCAGCGCGATGGCCACCACGATGGAGGTCACGCTGGGCTGCATGATCGCGACCAGCACGATGGCCAGGGCGAAGTTGGGAATGGTCTGGAAGAACTCGGTGAAGCGCATCAGGGCGTCGTCGATCAGGCCGCCGTAGTAGCCGGCCATGGCGCCGAGCGGAACGCCGATCATCAGGGCCACCAGGGTCGAGACCAGCCCGATCAGCAGCGAGACCCAGGCGCCATGCATGAGCCCGGCGGCCACGTTGCGTCCCATGGTGTCGGTGCCCAGCGGAAAGCCGTCGACCTCCAGCGGGGGCAGGAAGGGCCGCTGGACCATGCGCCAGGGGGATTCGGGAAAGACAAGGGGGGCGGAAATGGCCATCAGGATGATGGTGACCAGGATGATCAGCCCGACCAGGGCCCCGCGGTTCTGGGCGAAACGGGCGAAGAAGTTCATGAGGCCTCCTTGATGCGCGGGTCGGCCAGCCGGTAGACGAGATCAGTGAGGATGTTGAACACGATCACCAGGGCGGCGGAGAAGAAGAAGATCCCGAGCAGCAGGTTGTAGTCACGCTGCATCAGCGCCTCGTACATCAGGCGGCCGATGCCGGGCCAGGCAAAAACCGTCTCGGTGAGGATCGCGCCGCCGACCATCTGCCCGGCCTGCAGGCCCGCCAGGGTGATGATCGGCAGCAGGGCGTTGCGCAGGATGTGACGGCGCTGGATGAGCCGTGGCGACAGCCCCTTGGCGCGGGCCGTCTTGACGTAGTCCTGCTGGCTGGCTTCGAGCATCGAGGTGCGCGTCATGCGGGTGTAGATGGCCATGAAGAACAGCGCGAGGGTGGTGGCGGGCAGCACCAGGTGCTTGGCGACATCCAGCGCCAGGGCCAGGCCGGTGTAGCCGGCGCCAACGGTGACCATGCCGTAGGCGGGCAGCCAGTCGAGATAGACCGAGAACAGCACCACCGCCATCAGGGCGACCCAGAACAGCGGAGTGGCGTAGAAGAGCAGGGCGAGTGCCATGATCAGCGAGCCGGTGGGCTTCTTGGCACGCGCGGCGGCCAGGGAACCGGCCAGGATGCCCAGGGCCAGCGACAGCACGAAGGCGGTACCGGTCAGCAGCAGGGTGGCGGGCATGCGCGCCATGATCAGGTCGAAGACCGGCATCTGCTGGCGGTAGGAGTAGCCGAAGTCGAGCATGGCGATGCCGGACACATAGCGCCAGAGCTGGACGTACATGGGCTGGTCGAGGCCGAACTGCTCACGCAACTGGCGCAGGAACTGCTCATCGGTGGCTCCCGCCTCCCCGGCCAGTACGGCTGCGGGATCCCCCGGTGCCATATGGATCAGAAAGAAGTTGAAGATGACGATGAGAAACAGGACGACGACGGCCTTCAGTAGCCGCATGACGATCAATCTTGCATAGAGCATGCCATTACCCCCTTGACGACATGGTGCAGGTATAGGGCGGCCGAGGGCCGCCCCAGGCGGGCTCAGCGGTCAAGCCAGGCGTTCTTGAAGCCGTCGTTGAGGCCGATGCCGGTGGTCACCAGGTCCTGCACGTCGCAGCGGTAGATGGTCGGGAAACCGAGCTCCAGCAGCCAGCCCACCGGCACGTCCTCGTGGAGGATCTCCTGGACTTCCTGGTAGTAGGCCTCCCGCTGGGAGTCCGGATAGGCGGTGGCGGCCAGGTCGAACAGCTCGTCGACCCGCTCGTTCTCGTAGCCCTGCACGTTGTTCCAGGGCGAACCCTTGGCGATGTTGCTGGAGACATAGGTGCGCGAGATGCCCAGCGCCGGGTCGCCGTACTGAAAGAGGTAGGTGAAGGCGAGGTCGTAGTCCCAGTCGCCCAGGCGCTGGTTCCAGCCGCCCACGTCGGTGGACTGGGTGCGCACATTGATCCCCACTTCGCGCAGGTTCTGCTGTACGGCTTCGGCCCAGCGCACCCAGGTCTCGCCGTAGGGGATCGGCAGCAGGCGAACCTCTTCGCCGTCGTAGCCCATCTCCTCAAGCAGCTCGCGGGCGCGCTCGGGATCGTAGTCGTACGGCGGCAGGCTATCGTCCTGGAAGCGGGCGTTGGAACCGAAGGCGGACAGCGGCACCTGGCCCAGGCCGTTCCACAGCACATCGCGGGCGAACTCGCGGTCCATGGCATACATCACCGCCTGGCGGAAGCGCTTGTCGGCGGTGGGGCCCTCGCGGTTGTTCATCCACAGCATGGCGAAGGGGCTGAAGTACTCGTGGCCCGCCTCGGTGCGGCAGGTGTTGTCCAGGGCGCTCAGCCGCGGGATGTCGAAGTTCTCGACGGAGTTGGCCGGCAGCACGTCGAGGCGGCCGTTTTCATAGGCCACCGCTCGCGAGGAGGCATCGGGGATGATGTGCCAGTTGATCCCGTCGAGGTAGGGCAGGCCCTCCTCGTAGTAGTCGTCGTTGCGCACCAGTTGGATGACGCTGCCGCGACTCCAGCGTTCGAACTTGAAGGGGCCGGTGCCGATGGGGTGGCTGTTGGCCGGATTGTCGCGGAAATCGGTCCCTTCGTAGATGTGCTTGGGCATCATCGGCATGGTGCCCGCCTCGAAGGAGAGCAGGAAGGGGCCGAAGGGGTTGTTGAGCGTAAAGACCACGGTGTGGTCGTCCGGCGCCTCAATGCTTTCCACGTGGGAGAGAATGGTGCGGGTGCGCGGGTTCATCTCGCGCAGGTAGACGTCGGTGGAGAAGACCACGTCCGCCGAGGTGAAGGGCTCGCCGTCGTGCCAGGTGACCCCTTCGTGCAAGTGGAAGGTGTAGACCAGGCCATCGTCGCTCACCTCCCAGCTATGGGCAAGCTGCGGCATCGGGTTCAGCTCGGTGTCGTAGCGCAGCAGGCTTTCGTAGATGTTGCCGGAAACGGTCTGGGTCGGGGCATTCTGGTGAACGCCGGCGATCAGTCCCGGGGGTTCCGGCTGGAGTACCGTGTTGATGACCCCGCCCGAGCGTGGCTCTGCCAGCGCCGCGGTAGAGGCCAGGGTGGCGGCGGCGATGGCAATGGTCAAAGGCTTCTTCATGGTCTACCCCGTAGTGTTATGGCTTGTTGGTGGGACAGGTCGACTCTTGCGAGCCAGGGTGGAAACGCGCGATCAGCGTTGCGTCATGGCCGACTCGCCGCTCGCAGCACTGCATCACACAAGACTTGTGTGCCAAGGGCACAGTGTTCGGGCTCCGCGTACTCCCTTTCGTTGTGGCTGATGCCTTCCCGGCAAGGAATGAACAGCATGGCGGTTGGCGTCACGTAGCTCAGGTTCACCGCGTCATGGCCGGCACCGCTCATCATGGTGAAGGGGTCCAGGCCGTGGCTGCGCGCCGCTGCCGACAGGTCATCCACTAGGGTAGTGTCGAAACGCGTCACCGGCATGTGCCAAAGCTCCTCGATGTGAGCCGTGACACCCTCGCGTTCGGCCGCCGAGGCCACGTGGGCGCGCAGGCGCTGATCGAGCTCTGCCAGGCTGGCTTCGTCGGTATGGCGTATATCGACCTGCAGGGTCACCGTGCCGGGAATCACGTTGCGCGAGGGTTCGGCGACCTGGAAGTCTCCCACTGTCAGGCGCGATACCCCTTCGGGATCCTCCAATACGGTGCTGCGCATGGCCTCGATAAAGGCGGTAGCGGCCATCAGCGGATCTCGCCGGTAGCGCATCGGCGTGGGGCCCGCATGGGCGGAATCGCCGGTAAACGTGATGTCGTACCAGCGCAGGCCCTGAACGCCGCTGACCACCCCGATGGGCAGTGCCTTGTGCTCCAGCACGGGGCCCTGTTCGATATGCAGCTCCAGATAGGCGCCCAGGGGCAGGTCGTCGCGTGTCAGGGTACCCTGGAAACCCGACTGATCGAGCGCCTGGCCAAGGGGCATGTCGGCGCGATCGCGGGCGGCGCGGAACGCCTCCAGCGAGAGGCGACCACTGTAGACGCCGCTACCGCCCATGGCGGGAGCGAATCGGCTGCCTTCCTCGTTGGTCCAGACGATGAGTTCCAGGGGGCGACGGGTGGTAATCCCCGCTTCCTCCAGCGTGCGAAAGATCTCGAGCCCCGCCAGCACCCCCAGGATGCCGTCGAATCGCCCTCCCAGCGGCTGGGTGTCCAGGTGGCTGCCGATGCCGACCGGCGCCAGGCTGTCATCGCGCCCCGGGCGGCGGATGAAAAGGTTGCCGGCCTGATCGGTGCGCCACTCACAGTTCAGCGCATCGGTCCAGGCGAGCAGCTGCCGTCTCCCTGCGATATCGTCATCGCTGAGAGCCAGGCGTCGACTGCCCCCGTTGGGCGATGGACCAATGCGGGCCATGTCCATGAGCGAAGACCAGAGTCGTTGGCTATCGATGCACGGGTTGTCGATGTACGGGCTGGGGGTGGCGCTCATGCCGCTTGTCTCCATGCCAGGTGGGATAAGATGACGCTGCGTTCGGCGTGCCGCCCAGGGCGCCTGGCGCCCTGTCGAACGGTTTCATTGAATTGCCACAGGAGGTGGGCCCGATGCGGTCTGTGCATGACACCCTTGACTGGAACTTGCTGCGAACCTTCGTGAGCATCGTTCAGGAGAAAAGCATCAGCCGGGCAGCGCAGCGCCTCAACCTTTCCCAGCCTGCGGTCAGCCTTGCGCTCAAGCGGCTGGAGTCGCACCTGGGGCAGACGCTCATCGAGCGCGGCAGCCATCGGTTCCGGGTCACCGAGGCGGGCGAGCTTGTGTATCGAGACGCGCTCGAGATTTATGCCAACGTGGCACGGCTCGGTATCACGGTGCGCGACACCTCCCCCGAAGTGGCCGGCCAGATCACGCTGCTGCTGGTCAGCGGCATCCATTGCTCGTTCCTGGACGCGGTGTTGCGCGACTTCCATGTCCAGCACCCGCGCATCACCTGTGAGGTGAGCGTCATGTCGAGCCAGGATGTGGTGCAGGCGATGCTGCAGAAGATGGGCACCGTGGGGGTTTGCCTGATGCCCCATCCGGTCGAGGGGCTCAACAGCCAGCTGCTCGCCCACCAGCGCTACCGCTTCTACTGTGGCCGCTCCCACCACCTGTTCGGCAAGCAGAATCTTCCGTTGCAGGCCCTGGGGCGCGAGCCGTTTGTCTCCTTCACCAGCGCCCAGCTGTCCGGTGCGCTGGCGGAAATCGCTGTGTTCCGCGCCAGTGCGGCCATGACCGGGGATGTGGTGGTCACCTCCAGCAGCCTGGAAGAGATCCAGCGCTTCGTGCGCGCAGGCTGGGGAATTGGCTGCTTGCCGGAGCATACGGTCCAGGCGGATGTGGACAAGGGCAACCTGTGGCCGCTGCCGCCCTATGACGGCGTGCCGAATATCGACATTCACCTGGTCTGGCACGAAGATTCTCGCTTCTCCCAGGCCGAACGGTTGTTCTTCGATTACCTGCACAGCGCCATGGCATCGGTTGGGCTGGAACAGCGGCTGCCTTGAGGTGGCCTTGGTCGAGGGCATCCTGGTCGATCCGTCTTGTTGTTTACTCTAGGGGTACCGTTCCGAATCGCATAAGACAATTTTCCATTTTTTATCCATTGTATTAGCCCTGCTTATGCACTAGCGGGGCTTTTTTTACTTGCAAACCGGCGATAAGGGTGCAAAGCATAAAAAGCATGCTGGGTGGCCTGGAGGCGGCACACGTCGTGATGCCATCAGGAATATCTACCGGCTGGCGTTCTCGCTTCCACGACAATAACGGAGTCAATTCATGCTTAGCGAGTCGGAGCGTCGGGTCATCAATGTCTGTGATGAGCTCTTTGAAGAGACCCTGTTATTGACGGAATCCTTGGTCAGGGCCTATAGCACACTGGGCAATGAGCGTGAGGCGCTTGAGATCATGGAGGCGTGGTATCGCCAGGAGGGTCTTGAGGTAAATCGAGTGCCCATGCGGCAGTCCATCCTTGACGAAATGACGGGTAATACAGCGTCGATAGAGGCCCGATACAACGTGATGGGCACGCTCAATGCGGCATCGACGGGGGCGCATCTGGTCTTCAATGGCCACTTGGATGTGGTGCCGGCGGAGCCGGCTTCCTTATGGACGCGCGCGCCCTGGGAGCCGTGGCGCGATGCTGACTGGCTCTATGGTCGAGGGGCAGGCGACATGAAGTCGGGTATCGCCGCCATGGCCATGGCTGTCAAGGCAGTTCGGCAGGCCGGTATCGCGATCGAACATCCGCTGACGCTGCAGACCGTCATCGAGGAAGAGTGTTCAGGCCATGGCGCACTGGCCTGCGTGAAGGCGGGCCATGCCGGCGATTTCGTACTCATTCCCGAGCCTTTCGGTGCCACGCTGGTGTCTGGGCAGGTGGGCGTGCTGTGGTTTCGCATCGGCCTCGATGGCGTGCCTGCCCATGTGCTTGATACCAGCGCCGGAAGCAACGCCATCGAGGCGATTGCTTCGCTGTTTGGCGCCTTGAAATCCCTGGAAACAGAGATCAATGCGATGCCTCGTCATGCGCTCTATCAAGGCATGGAAAAGCCCTTCAACCTGAATGTCGGGCGCATCGAAGGAGGCGACTGGGCCTCCAGCGTTCCTGCGCATGCGAGCCTGGAAGGTCGCCTTGGCTTTCCTCCGGATATGGCTGTCGAAGACGTCATGGAAAGGGTCAGGCGCTGTGTCGATGAGGCGACAGCAGACCTGGGGGGCGGTATCTCCAATTTAAAGGTCGATTTTCATGGTTTTCGCTCCGAAGGTGTCGTTGTCGACATGCGCCATCCTGCGATTCATTTGCTCGGAGAGTGCCACCATGACCTCACCGGTGAAGCGGTCACGTCCCGGGCCCTGACCTGCACCACTGACCTCCGGGCATTTCATGTGCATGGGGGGGTGACGGGTACCTGCTATGGACCGGTGGCAGAAAACATCCATGGCATCGGTGAGCGGGTCAATCTCGAGTCTGTGCGGCATGTACTCAAGGCCTATGCCCTGTTTCTGTGCAGGTGGGGTCGAGAAACACCGCGGGATGACACCTTGGCGCAAGGGCGCTGAATCCTACCGGCCTCGCTTCGGCGTGATGCGATGGGCCATGACTTCTCACCTTAAGGAGATGGTGCTGTGGAATTCTTCTATCACCCGGACCAGGAGCGGCATGCACCGCCCAGCTTCCTGTTGAGAGGACGGCAGGTCGCCTCACCGGAAGGGCCGGTGCGGGCGCGGATGCTACTGGAAGGCTTGGCCAGCCTGGGCATTGCGGTAACATCGCCGGCGACGACGGATAGCCCCCGCCTGCGCGAACGCCTTGCTCGGGTTCACACCAGGCGCTACCTCGACTTCCTCGAGACCATACATGCGCGCTGGTCCGCGCTTCCGGAGGCGGCCGAGGTGGTGTCGCCCAATGTGCATCCTTGCGGGGGCGGCCATCACTATCCTCGCCATCCGGTGGGTCAGGTCGGTTGGCACATGCACGACATGGCCTGTCCCCTGACGGCAGACACGTTTCGCGGCGTCATGGCGAATGCCGCCAGCGCCGAGGCGGCGGCAGAAGCCGTGCTGGCTGGTGCCGCGAGTGCCTACGCGCTGTGTCGCCCGCCGGGACACCATGCGGGGCCGGATCGCGCCGGTGGCTTCTGCTTTCTCAACAATTCGGCGTTGGCCGCCGAGGTGCTGCGCGAGCGGTATGCGCGGGTGGCGATCCTCGACGTGGATCTCCACCATGGCAACGGCACCCAGGACATCTTCTATGCCCGCGGGGACGTCTGGACCGGCTCCGTGCATGCCGATCCGGCTGACTTCTACCCGTTCTTCTGGGGCGGCGCCGACGAGACCGGCGAGGGTGAGGGCCGGGGAGCCAACCTGAATGTGCCGCTGCCGCTAGGCAGTGACGGTACTGCGTTCATGGCCGCGCTGGAGACGCTGATCGAGGCCATGTCGTCGTTTCAAGCCGAGGCGCTGGTGGTGCCGCTGGGACTCGATGCCCACCGCGATGACCCGCTGGCAGGCCTGGCACTCGAGACCGAGGATTTCGAGGCGATTGGCCGGCGCCTGGCGGCCATTGCCCTGCCTACGGTGCTGATCCAGGAAGGCGGCTACCCCACCGAACACCTGGGCCGCAACCTGGCCGCCTTCATGCGTGGCTTCAACGGGGCCGAACGCCTCGGGGAGGGATGACATGCGCGTCGTGACCGCAAGCGAGGTGGCCGCGGCGCTGCCCTGGGAACCCCTGGTGCAGCGCCTGGCACACACCTTTCGAGAAGGCGTGGAGGCGCCGCCTCGTCATCACCATGCCATGCACCGGCCCGACGGCGAGGCCACCATGCTGCTGATGCCCGCCTGGGAGCGGGCGGGCTATATCGGGGTGAAGATGGTCAACGTCTTTCCGCAGAACGCCGACCACGGGCTGCCGGCGATTGCCGGCGTCTACCTGCTGAGCGAGGGCGCCCACGGCCGCCCGCTGGCCTGCCTCGACGGCAGCGAGCTGACCCGGCGGCGCACCGCCGCGGCCTCGGCGCTGGCGGCCCGTGAGCTGGCCCGCGACGACGCCGTCACGCTGCTGGTGGTAGGCACTGGCAAGCTGGCGCCCATGGTGATCGAGGCGCATGCGGCGGTTAGGCCCATCCGGCGGGTGCGAATTTGGGGCAGGAACGCCGGCAAGGCCGCGGCGCTTGCCGCCGAGTATGCCGACCGCTTTGACAGCCGGGCGGTCAGCGACCTGGAAGCGGCTACGCGGGAGGCGGATATCATCAGCTGCGTGACGCTCTCCACGCAGCCGCTGATCCGTGGCGCCTGGCTTTCTCCCGGCACCCATCTCGACCTGATCGGGGCCTTCCGCCCGACCATGCGCGAGACCGACGCCGAGTGCCTGGTGCGTAGCGAGGTCTTCGTCGATACCTACGCCGGCGCCCGGGGCGAAGCCGGGGATCTTCTCCAGGCCATCGACGAAGGCGCCTTCGCCTTCGACGCCATTCGTGGCGACCTCGCCGAGCTGCTGCGTGGCGAGAAGCCAGGGCGCTCGTCTGCCGAAGCGATCACCTTGTTCAAGTCGGTGGGAGCGTCGCTGGAGGACCTGGCCGCAGCCATCGAGGTGTGGGAGCGGCTGGAGTTGCTCGAATGAACCGCGCGGCCACGGGTTTCTTCTGGCACGAGCGCTGCTTCTGGCATGACCAGGGCGCCATCGGAGTGTTCTCGGCGCCCGGTGAGTTCCTGCAGCCCCAGCCCGCCTCGGAAAGCCCCGAGAGCAAGCGGCGGCTCAAGAACCTGCTGGAAGCCTCGGGCCTGATCGACGAGCTTGCGGTAGGCAAGCCGCCGCCGGCCTCGCGCGAGGACCTTCAGCGCTTCCACACGCCGCGCTACCTGGACGCGCTCGAGCTCGGCGACCGCACGGGCGGGGGCGATGCCGGCGAGTGCGCCCCCTATCGGCCGGGAAGTCTGGCGGCGGCAAGCCAGGCTGCTGGCCTGGCGGTGGCTGCCATCGAGGCGGTGGCCACCGGGGCCTTGGCCAACGCCTATGCGCTGTGCCGGCCTCCCGGGCACCACGCCGAGGCCGACCGCGGCCGCGGCTTCTGCCTGCTTGGCAATATTCCGGTGGCAGTGATGCGCGCCCGTGCGCTTGGCCAGGTAGGGCGGGTGGCGATTCTCGATTGGGACGTGCATCACGGCAACGGCCAGCAGGAAGCCTTCTGGCACACCCCAGAGGTGTTGACCATCTCCGTCCACCAAGCGGGCAACTATCCGCTGGAGACCGGCGCCTTCGAGGAGCAGGGCGGGGCAGGGGCGCTCGGCACCGATCTCAACCTGCCGCTGCCCCCGGGTTGCGGCATCGGTGCGTATGAATACGCCATGGACACCCTGGTGCTGCCGGCGATCGAGGCCTTCGCGCCGGAGCTGATCGTCGTGGCCTGCGGCTATGACGCCTGCGCCAAGGACCCGCTGGGCAAGATGCTGCTCAACAGCGCCACCTTTGCGGCCATGACCGCCCGGGTGAAGGCCTTGGCCGAGCGGATCTGCCAGGGCCGCCTGGTCATGGTCCACGAGGGCGGCTACTCGGAGGGCTATGTGCCGCTGTGTGGTCATGCCGTGATCCAGACCCTGGCGGGGAGCCGGATCACCGTGCCCGACCCCCAGAATGACGAAATCGCCGCTTGGGGCTACCAGGCTCTGCAGCCCCACCAGCAGGCGCTGATCGACGGCTGGCGAGAGCACTGGCAAGCAGCCTATTGGCATAGCCCGCCACACCATGAAGGAGAAAGGAGATGACCCCGCTGCACGATCGCGATGGCTGGATCTGGATGGACGGCGAATGGCTGCCGTGGAGAGAGGCGCAGGTGCATGCGCTGACCCACACCCTGCACTACGGCATGGGCTGCTTCGAGGGCGTGCGCGCCTATGCCGGGCCCAACGGCACCCACCTGTTCCGGGTGGCCGAGCACACCCGCCGCCTGCTGGACAGCGCCCACGCCCTGGACATCCCCGTGGCCTTCGATGCCGAGACCCTGATCGACGCACAGCGCCGCTGCCTGGAGCGCAATCGGCTGGCGAGTGCCTACCTGAAGCCCACGATCTTTCTCGGCTCCGAGGGGCTTGGGCTGCGCGCTAGAGGCCTGTCGACGCACCTGATGATCGCGGCCTGGGACCTCGGCGCCTACCTGGCACCGGAGGCCGCCAGGATCGGCCTGCGCGCCCTGACTTCATCGTGGGCGCGCCACCACGTCAACATCAGCCTGTGCCGTGCCAAGACCAGCGGCCACTACGTCAACTCCATGCTGGCGCTGAACACGGCGGTGAAGGCGGGCTTCGACGAGACCATCATGCTCGACCCCGAGGGCTATGTGGCCGAGGCCTCCGCAGCCAATGTCTTCGTGGTCCGCGATGGAGTGCTGCACACCCCCGAGGTCACCTCTTGCCTGCAGGGCATCACCCGCGACAGCGTCATTCGGCTGGCCAGGGACGTGCTCGGCATGGCGGTGGTGGAGCGGCGCATCACGCGTGACGAGCTCTATCTCGCCGACGAGGCCTTCCTGACCGGGACCGCCGCCGAGATCCTGCCGCTGCGCGAGCTCGACGGCCGTCATATCGGTGCCCGCAGCGGCGCCCCTGCCGTCGGGGAGGCCATCCCAGAGGGCTCGGTTACCGCACGCCTGCAGGGTCTCTACCGTCGCCTGGTGCGCGGAGAGCTGGAAGACGACCTGGCGGCCTTCGCGGCCTGGCTGACCCCGGCGTGACGAAGCGCCAGTGCGGCGAGGTGGCACGCCAGGGGCTCCCTGATCAGGGCGCCGGCACTTAGAACGTGCCCACCAGCGAGCCCACCGCGATGAGTACGATCAGCGAGATGATCGGCCCCACCACGGCCACCGCGGCAATGTCGAGGTAGGCCTGGCGGTGCGTCAAGCCGCAGATCGACAGCAGCGTGATCACCGCGCCGTTGTGCGGCAGGGCGTCCAGACCGCCGGTGGCCACGGCGGTGACCCGGTGCAGCAGATCGGGCGAGATGCCGGCCGCCTGGCCCATGGCCAGGTAGGTATCGCCAAGGGTGGAGAGTGCGATGCTCATGCCGCCGGAGGCGGAGCCGGTCATGCCGGCCAGCAGGTTCACCGCGATGGCCAGTGAAATGAGCGGATTGTCGCCGCCGGCGGTGGTCACCCAGGCGCTGATGGCGTCGAAGGCCGCCAGCGAGGCGATTACCGAGCCGAAGCCGACCAGGCTCGCGGTATTGAAGATTGGCAGCAGCGAGGCGTTGGCCCCGCTGTCCAGCGAGGCGGTCAGCTGCTGCAGGCGCGGCCAGTTGAGCGCAATCAGCACCAGGATGGAGAGCACCAGGGCGGCGATCACCGACCACACGCCGCGTACCGACTCGATGCTGGTGGCGCCATACACCGGGTTCGCCAGGTAGCCGGTATCCATGGCCGGGATGATTACCGTGGTGAACAGCAGATTGAGCGCGATCACCAGCACGATGGGGGCTAGCGCCAGGGGCAGCGAGGGCAGCCCCTGGCGCGGCTGTGGCTGTACCTCGGCTAGGTCGAAGCCTTCCCCCGCGGCGCGCTCGCGCAGGTGATCGGCCGGGGTGGGCTCGCTGTCATGCTCGCCATAGCCTTCGCCAGCGGCGCGGGCCTGCCTGGCGCGGTAGGTGAGCCAGGCCTGGCCCAGGCCCAGCATGACCAGTCCGGTCATGATGCCGAGCCCCGGTGCGGCGAAGGGCGAGGTGCCGAAGAAGGGCATCGGGATGGCGTTCTGGATCGCCGGCGTGCCGGGCAGGGCGGTCATGGTGAAAGTGAAAGCGCCGAGCGCGATGGTGCCGGGGATCAGCCGCTTGGGCAGGTTAGCCTTGCGAAACAGCGCTGCGGCGATGGGAAACACCGCGAAGGCCACCACGAACAGCGACACGCCGCCGTAGGTCATCACCGCACAGGAGAGCACCACGGCGAGAATGGCGCGGCTTTCGCCCAGGCGCTCGACGATGGCGCCGGCCAGCACCTCGGCGCTGCCCGAATCCTCCATCAGCTTGCCGAAGATCGCTCCGAGCAGGAACAGCGGGAAGTACTGGATGATGAAGCCACCGGCCGAGCCCATGAACACCTGGGTGTAGCTGGCCAGCAGCGGCGTATCCACCGACACCAGCGCCACCAGGGCGGCCAGCGCCGGGGCCAGGATCAGCAGGCTCAGGCCGCGGTAGGCCAGGTACATCAACAAAAGCAGTGCTATGACGATGGCGGCAATGCCGGTCATGCCTCGTCTCCCTTGCCGGTCTTGCCGTCACTAGCGCCTTTGTTGTCAGGCGCCTTGTGGTTGCCCCGCTTGCTGCCGGGCGACTTGTCGGTGGGCTGTTTGTCGGCAGGCAGCTTCGCACTGGGCTCTTCGGCGCTGGGCTTGTCCTGCTTGTCCTCATCGACATCGAGGCTCGTGCCGCTGGGGCGGGCGAGTGGGCGGAAGGTGTCGCTGAACACCGCATTGAGATCGAAGGTGGAGCACTGTCCCAGCTTGTCGAAGTTCTCCTTCAGCCACAGGTCGGCCCAGCCGCGGCCCTGGCGATAGAGGCGCGAGACGAAGTCCCACTGGGCGTTGAGCTTGCTCGAGGCGGAGAGCTTTTCAACCTCCTGCTCGGCATGGATCAGATGCAGGCGCATGGAGCGGTAGCGCTCCACCTCCAGTCCTTCGGCGTCGATCAGCTGCTGCAACAGCTGAATGCTGCGCAGCTCCTTGATCAGGCTGGTATTGAAGGTGATCTCGTTGATGCGGTTGATGATGTCCCGGGCGCTGTCGGGCAGCTTCTGGCGCACCAGCGGATTGACCTGAATGACCACCAGGTCCTGGCAGTCCATGTCGTCGACCAGCGGAAACAGCGCCGGATTGCCACTGTAGCCGCCGTCCCAGTAAGCCTCGCCGTCGATCTCCACCGCTGGGAACATGAACGGCAGGCAGGCCGAGGCCATCACCGTATCCACCGTGATATCGGGCTGTGAAAAGACCTTGGCACGCCCGGTACGCACGTTGGTGGCGGTGACGTACACCTTGGCCTTGCGACACGCATTGACCCGCTCGAAATCCACCAGCTTGCAAACCAGGTCCTTAAGCGGATTGAACTTCATCGGGTTGAGCTTGGCCGGGGCGATGAGCTGGGTGAGGCTCTCGAACATCAAGTAAGTCGGCGAGTTGTCGAGGCTGCTGTTGCCCATCAGCTGGTCCCACGGCGTCGGCTGGATGGGCGAGAAGCGCGCCGCCTCGCTGACGCCGCGCCAGAAGTTGTGCAGCGCCTGGCGCGCGCCCTCGCGCCCCCCGCGGTGCAGCCCGTCGGCCAGCACCACGGCATTCATCGCGCCTGCGCTGGTACCGCTGACGCCGTCGATCTCCAGCCGCTCCTCTTCCAGCAGCCGATCCAGCACACCCCAGGTCAGGGCACCATGCGAGCCGCCGCCCTGCAGGGCGAGATCGATATGCTTGCGTTCTTCCTTGGCCATGCCATCTCCCGGTGGTTTTCATATTGCATTGCAGTATAGGCCCTTGTGGCCGGCTTGCCTCCCACGATGGCGAAATGCCGAAGTGGGCCACATCGCGCATGAGGGCTTGAACTAAAGTCTAACAAAATGGATAATATGAAAAATGCTTCCATAAATAACGTCGGAGGCGGTTCCGCGAGGACCGTAGCGAATCCATGACTACCCTGAATTTCACCAGCATCTGGGATCTGCCCTTGATCAGCCGCCGCGAGCCGACGGAACCCGCCGCGACGGCACCTGCCGCCGAGCGCTTCCTCACCATCTGGGACAGCCCACAGCGCGTCGAGTCGGCCAGCCGCAAGCGCCCGGCACGCAAGCTGCCTAAGTTCTATCTCTAAGCGGTCGGTTTCCCTGCGCCAGGCAGGGCCTGGCCAGAAAGCAAAGCGCCCATGCCGATCGGCATGGGCGCTTTTTTCAGCGTGCCTGCGCTGGGCGCGCCAAGTTACGCTTCAGCATAGTCGCACGCCGAGCAGCAGCAGCGAGGCATCGGCGGTTTGCCAGCCCCACCAGACCAGTGCCAGGGTGGCGGTCAGGGCGCTCAGCGCAGCGAGTGTCGTAAGATGCAGGCGAATCATGCCTGGGCCTCCTGTGGTGTGGCCCGCTTGACGGGCGCCTCGCTGATGAACCAGTGCAGCAGGGCGGCGATCACCGAGAGCAGAATGGCAAGCTTCCATACCACATCATAGTCGCCGTGCAGGTCGTAGAGCATGCCGCCCAGCCACACGCCGGTGAACGAGCCGACCTGATGGAACAGAAAGACGATGCCGCCGAGCATGGAGAGGTGACGTACCCCGAACACCGAGGCCACGATGCCGTTGGTCAGCGGCACGGTGGAGAGCCACAGCAAGCCGATGGCGATGCCGAACAGATAGGCGCTGGCGGGGCTCAGCGGCATGAAGACGAAGGTGGCGATCACCGCACCGCGGATCAGGTAGAGCCAACTGAGCAGGCGTGGCTTGGAATAGATGCCGCCCAGCCAGCCGGCGGCGTAGGTGCCGAAGATGTTGAACAGGCCCACTAGGGCCAGCACCGTGCTGCCGACGTGTACGGCCAGGCCGTTGTCGAACAGATAGCCGGGCAGGTGCACGCCGATGAACACCACCTGGAAGCCGCACACGAAGAAGCCCAGGCACAGTAGCCAGAAGCCGCGGTGGCCGGCGGCTTCGTCCAGCGCCTGGCGCAGCGAGAGATCCGTGGCCAGGCGCGTGGAGGGGCGGTCCTTCAGCATGGCGCCGAGCGGTACCATCATCGCCGCCAGGGCCCCCATGGCCAGCAGCGCAGCCGACCAGCCCAGCCAGCCCAGCAGCCCCAGGGTGCCTGGCAGCATGGCGAACTGGCCGAACGATCCCGCCGCACTGACGATACCCATGGCCATGCTGCGCTTCTCCGGGGCTACGGCACGCCCCACGGCGCCCAGGATCACCGAGAAGGTGGTGCCCGAGAGCCCCAGGCCGATCAGCAGCCCGGCCGAGAGCGACATGCCCAGCGCCGACTCGGAGATCCCCATGAACAGCAGGCCCAGCGCGTACAGCGCGCCGCCGATGGCCACCACCCGGGCGGCCCCATAGCGATCCGCCAGGGCGCCGGTGAAGGGCTGGGCGAAGCCCCAGATCAGGTTTTGCAGCGCCAGGGCGAAGGCGAACACCTCACGCCCCCAGCCCAGGTCGCTGCTCATTGGCGCCATGAACAGACCGAACCCATGGCGCAGCCCCATGGCCAGTGAAATGACCAGGCTGCCGAGCAGGATCAGCAGCAGCGAGTGGCGGCGAAGGGCGTCCATGGCGTATTTCCCGTTTGCAGGCTAACGAGCATGAACTATCGCCCGTTATGGGTGCGGTGACAATGTCGCTGTTTGGCGACGTCGATGTTGCCGCTGTGCCACATGTGTAACAGCGCTTTACTTCGCTATCATGAACAGTGTTCGACAAACTGGAGAAACATCATGTCACGGCGCCTGTTACTTCCTTTTGTGCTCATCTTGGCCGCGATGCTGGTGGCTGGCTGCAGCTACCAGCCCGCACGCATCAAGTCGGAACCGCTGATTGTCATCGACGACGATCGCAGCGGGCATGCCGGTCGCTTCTGTCCTCCGGGGCAGGCCAAGAAGGGGCGGTGCTAAGCCGCATCGAGGCGGCAACGCATCGGCAATCAGCTGGCAGGTAACCCCCACGGTTCACGGAGTGGGCCACTGCCGGCAGACAGCTATAGAGAGTCGCACCCAGAAGGGTGAGTACGACGACTCCGCATGGGACCTGAAGGGCATCTTCCGCTCAAGCCAAGAGGTTAATGCCATGAAACCGTTCCTGCGTCTCTTCGCCCTGGCCTTCCTGCCGCTCCTGCTGGTGCTGGCCGGCTGTAGCTATTCACCGGCACGCATCAGTCCCGAGCCGTTGGTGGTGGTCGATGGTTCCCATCGGCATCATCATGGCGACAGGCACCGCTATCGGGAACGCCATGTCGAGCGCCACTACTATTACGACGGCAGGCGTGACGACCGGCGCCGCTACCGGGGTTTCTGCCCCCCTGGCCAGGCCAAGAAAGGCCGCTGTTGAAGCATTGAGCGGTTTCACAAAGCGTCGTGGCAGGGTATTTTGAAGCCCCTGACCAGAACGCTACAAGAAGCCGACATGCTCCACGTCTGCCTGCCGTCGTGCCCTCCAGCTGAACGAACTGCCCCAAGGAGCGAGGGGGCGTGCACCGCCACCTTGGGGGCGGTGTTTGCCTGCTGCATCAAGGAAGAGCGCCATGAAGCTGTTCTATCATCCTGACCAGGCGCTGCATGCGCCGGCTTCGATTGTGCTGCACGGCCAGGAGATGCCTTCACCGGAGAGCACGAGACGGGCCGAACTGCTGGCTGCGGGCGTGACCGCCTGCGGGTTCAACCTGCTCGAACCGGATGACGTGGATACGCCGCGCCTGCGCAGCCGCCTGAGCCGTATTCACTCCGCGCGCTACCTGGCGTTTCTCGAAACCATCCATGCCCGTTGGTCTCGGCTTCAGCAGGCTTCCGGCCCGGTCACCTCCAGCGTGCACCCCTGCGGCGGTGGGCTTCTCTATCCCGAGCATCCCATCGGCCAGGCCGGCTGGCACCTGCATGACCTGACATGCCCCATCGACGCCGACAGTTTTCGCGGCATCCTGGCCAGCGCGGCCACGGCTCAGGCCGCGGCCGAAGCGTTGCTGGGCGGGCATGGCACCACGTATGCGCTGTGCCGACCGCCTGGCCATCATGCGGGCCCCGACCGGGCCGGCGGCTTCTGCTTCCTCAACAACGCGGCTCTGGCAGCCACGGTGCTGCGCGAGCATTTCTCGCGGGTGGCGATTCTCGACATCGATCTGCACCATGGCAATGGAACGCAGGATATCTTCTATTATCGCGGCGATGTCTGGACCGGCTCGCTGCACGTCGATCCTCGGCAGTCCTACCCCTACTTCTGGGGCGGGGCGAACGAGGAGGGCATGGGCGAAGGCCTGGGCGCCAACGTCAATCTGCCGCTGCCGCTCGGCAGCGACGCCGCCCGCTACCTCGACGCCCTGGATGCGCTCTCGGCACGAATGGCGGCCTTTCGCCCCGAGGCAGCGGTTGTAGCGCTGGGGCTGAACGCGCACCGCGACGACCCTGCGGGCGGCATGGCCCTGGTCACCGACGATTTTCATGCCGTGGGGCGCCGCCTGGCGGCCCTGGGCCTGCCCATGGTTCTGGTGCAGGAGGGTGGATGCCCTACCGAGAGCCTCGGGGCCAACCTGACTGCCTTGTTGAAGGGCTTGTTCGGCGAATGATCCGACCTGGCCCGTGGCACGAATGCTGTTGCTGTACCTTCCCACTAAAACAGAGGAAAAGAGATGTCGATCAACTACTTCGAAAGCAACGCCCGCATGAGCCAGGTCGCCGTGCACAATGGGACCGTCTACCTGGCCGGCCAGGTGCCGAGCGACGCCAGCGCTGACATGCGTGGTCAGACCGAGCAGGTGCTGGCGCGCATCGACGAGCTGCTGGCTCAGGCCGGCAGCTCCAAGGAGCACCTGATTTCGGCTCAGGTCTGGGTTACCGACATGGCCGAGTTCGACCAGATGAACGCCGCTTGGGAAGCCTGGGTGGTGCCGGGTCGTCCGCCGGTTCGCGCCGCGCTGGAAGCCAAGCTGGCCAAGCCCGAATGGAAGGTCGAGATCATGGTGATTGCGGCGCTTCCGCAGGCATCCGCCTCGAACTGATCGGGATACCTCGCTCACCACGCATAAGCCGGTGCCGCCTGCCGGCGTGGCCCTCGACCGCGCTGGGTCGTAGGGTGTCGCTTGGCCGGCGGCCTGGGGCAAGCAAGCGATCGCAGCAGACGCGGGAGCGACATGAGTCAAGCCTTATTCATTGGAGGATTGCAGGCGCTGTGCCTGATTGCCATGGCATGGGGGGCGGCGGCGCTGTGGTATCGCCTGCTGTTGCCGCAGCCGTGGCGCAAGGCGGTGTTGGTCGGCTGGCTGTTGCTGGCACTGTTGCTGGTCGTGCTGAACCTGCAGGGGATGCGGCTGGCGCTGCTTGGTCAGGCGCTGCTGGTGGCGGGCCTGCTGATCTGGTGGTTTCGCCTGCGCCCCACGCATGATCGCCCTTGGGCCGATGATGTCGTGCACCTGGCCACCGGCGAGGTTCGCCAAGGTGAGCTGATCCTGCCGCATGTTCGCAATTTTCGCTGGCACACCCGGGACGATGCCGATGTGGCTTGGGAGAAGCGTCGCTACGAACTTGCCAAGCTCGATTCGGTCGACCTGATCGTGTCGAGCTGGGGGCGCCCCGGCGTGGCCCATGTCATGGTCTCGTTCGGCTTTGAAGGGGCTGACTTCGTGGTCTTCTCGGTGGAGGTGCGGCGCCTGAGCGGAGAGCGGTTCTCGGAAATTGGTGGGTTCTTCCGCCAGTACGAGATTGCCATCATTGCCGCCGACGAGCGTGATGCGGTGGGCCTGCGAACCCATGTGCGCGGGGAGCGGGTTTCGCTGTTTCGCCTGCGGATGCCGCGCAGTGCGATGCGCTCGCTGCTGCTGGCCTATGTCGAGGAGGCCAACGACCTGGCCGCTTCGCCACGTTTCTATAACACCTTAACCGCCAATTGCACCACGCTGATCTTTGCCATGGCGCGAGGTATCGGTGCCCGCCTGCCGTTTGACTATCGGCTGCTGGTGACCGGTCGGTTACCTGGGTATGTCTATAAGGTGGGCGGGCTGTGGCCTGGCTTCAGCCTGCCTGAGTTGATGCGCCGCGGCCGGGTCGACGAGCGTGCCCGGCAGGCCGAGCGGGACCTGCACTTCTCGCAGCGGATACGACACGACGTCCCCGGCTGGAACGACGACCGGCGGGCCTGAAGGCAGGCTTCCAGCGCGTCGTGCGCCAAGGGTGCTGAACCAAAGAAAACGCCACGCTGCGGCTCAGCGTGGCGATGGCTCCCTTGGCATCTTCCTGATGCCCGGCTGTCCCTGGCGCACTTCCCGTGCGCCTGCTTCCGTGTCCCATAATCGGCAGTGTCCGTTGCCTTTCCCTCTTCGGGTGGCGTCATCATTTCATCTTGCCGTGACAGCGACGTGACGTCCTGAAGGCGGCGAGATGAACGCGACGCCTTTCCAGCCTAGCCGTCCGAGGCGGCCGCTTCCAGTGAGCTGAGCAACCCCCGCAGCAGCGAGAGCTCCTTGCGGCTGGGCTGGGCCCGGGCGAACAGGGCCTGCAGCTGGGCCTCGGTGCGAGCGTGGGGCTGGGTCAAAAAGCCGCTGACCTGCATCACCCGGCTTAAGTGCTCCTGGAAATGCGCCATCTGCTCGCGGGTCGGCTGACGCTCCTCGGCAGGGCGCGGCAGGCGATACTCGCTCTCGGGCCGCAGGCGCCACGCCTTGAACGTTTCATAGGCGAGTACCTGTACCGCCTGGGAGAGATTGAGGATGCCGTACTCGGGGTTGGCGGGGATGCTGACCTGATGGCTGCACAGCCGAATCTCGTCGTTGGTCAGGCCGGAGCGCTCGCGGCCGAACACCAGCGCCACCGGGTCGCTTCCCGCATTGGCCACCAGCTCCCGGGCCATCGCCTCGGGTTCGTCGTAGTGGGGCAGGGGCAGACTGCGCAGCCGGGCGCTGGCGCCCACCACCTGAACGCAGTCGGATACCGCCTCTTCCAGCGAGGCCACCACTCGGGCGCGGTCGACCACGTCCTCGGCGCCGGCCGCCAGCCGCAACGCCTCGGCATCGGGAAAGCAGCGAGGATTGACCAGCACCAGCTCGGTCAGGCCCATGGTCTTCATGGCCCGCGCCGAGGCGCCGATGTTGCCGGGGTGATAGGTCTGCACGAGTACGATACGAATGTTGGCGAGCATGGGTCGGCTTGCTGACTGATGAAGAAGACGATAGTAGCGCAAAGCGTCTCAATTGGAACGGGCCGGGGGTACCGTCGGGCCGGTTTTGCGACGGGACTGCTTCGTCTGATACATGGCCTCGTCGGCGCGAGCCAGCAAGGCTTCGATGTCCTTTTCTCCAGGACGAGAGGTGGCGACGCCCACACTGGCACCCGCGTAGTCGAGCTGGATGATACCGAGGTCGAATACTCCACGGGTCAGGTCGGAGAGACGTTGGGCAATCACCTCGCGGACCGCGTCTGGCTGCTCGCGCGGGACGTTGCCGAACACGACGAACTCGTCGCCCCCGATGCGTGCAAGGGCGTCACCATCCCGGATGCCGGCTTTCAACGTTCTTGCCATCTCGATGAGAAAGCGGTCGCCGGCATCGTGTCCATGTTGATCGTTGATGTGTTTGAATCCGTCAAGATCGATGAAAGCCAGGTGAACGGTTGTGTTCATGCGCTCCGCATTGGCCAGCGCCCGCTTGAGTTCGGTTTCCATGGCGCGGCGATTGGGGATTCCCGTCAGCGGATCGGAAAGGGCGTACTCCTTGAATGTGGTGTGCTCCTGTCTGAGAGCGTCCAGCAGCCGATCCCTTTCGAGTTGACGGGCGATCAAGCGGCTGAACATGGCGAGCAGGCGCCGCGCGCGGGGACTGACAGGTTTCTTGTGCTTGCTGGCTCCGCACAGAGTTCCGTAGAGCTCGTGCTGGCCGATATGTACCGGCTCGCTGATATAGGTCTTGAGGCCAAGGGCACTCGCTGCCTTGGAATTTCCCCAGCAGCCAGGCACATCGTCGGTGAAGGGCGTGTTCTCATCCATTGCGCGCTTGCACAGGGTGTCCCCCCAGGGCACCGTCAAGCCCTCGGGAATCTCGAGATCTCTGGAATTACGAGAGAAGACGACCCTCTGCACATTGTTTTCCGAGTCGATACGGGTCAGATAAGTCGATTCGAGTCCGGTGACGGCTTCCAGCAGCTCGAGCAGAGAATTGACCAGCGATTCCAGGCTGTCATCTTCGGCAACCGCCACGGCCAACTTGTCCAGTATGTCCACCATGCTCGTCTCGTTCTCGCTTGTGACCGGTCGTGACGGCAGCGGAGCCGACCGTTTCCACCATAGTAACGCTTTTGAAACCGAGTCACATTCCTGCAAGACCGTCCATAAAGAACAAGCCCCGCACGATGGCGGGGCTTGCGAAGGGCTAAGGGGATGGCTGGCTTACATCATGCCGCCCATACCGCCCATGCCACCCATGCCGCCCATGTCCGGACCTTCCTTCTCTTCCGGATCGTCGGCGATCATGCACTCGGTGGTGATCATCAGGCCTGCCACGGAGCCGGCGGACTGCAGCGCAGTACGGGTCACCTTGGCCGGGTCCAGCACGCCCATTTCGAACATGTCGCCGAATTCACCGGTCTGGGCGTTGTAGCCGAAGTTGCCTTCGCCTGCTTTCACCTCGTTGAGGATCACGGAAGCTTCCTGGCCGGCGTTGGTGACGATCTGACGCAGCGGAGACTCCATGGCGCGCAGCGCGATGGCGATACCGTGGGTCTGGTCCTCGTTCTCGCCCTTGAGGTCCTTGATCTTGGTCAGCACGCGCACCAGGGCGGTACCGCCGCCAGGCACCACGCCTTCCTCGACCGCAGCGCGAGTGGAGTGCAGGGCGTCTTCGACGCGGGCCTTCTTCTCCTTCATCTCGACTTCGGTAGCGGCACCGACGCGGATCACGGCAACGCCGCCGGCCAGCTTGGCGACGCGCTCCTGCAGCTTCTCGCGGTCGTAGTCGGAAGAAGTCTCTTCGATCTGCGCGCGGATCTGGTTGACGCGGGCTTCGATGTCGCCCTCGTTACCGGCGCCGTCGATGATGGTGGTGTTCTCCTTGGACATGGTGATGCGCTTGGCGCTGCCCAGGTGATCCAGGTTGGCCTGCTCCAGGGTCAGACCGACTTCCTCGGAGATCACGGTGCCGTTGGTCAGGATGGCGATGTCCTGCAGCATGGCCTTGCGACGGTCGCCGAAGCCGGGCGCCTTGGCAGCCGCAACCTTGACGATGCCGCGCATGTTGTTGACCACCAGGGTGGCCAGGGCCTCGCCTTCGATATCCTCGGCGATGATTGCCAGCGGCTTGCCGGACTTGGCGACGGCTTCCAGCACCGGCAGCAGTTCGCGGATGTTGGAGATCTTCTTGTCGACCAGCAGCAGGTAGGGGTCTTCCAGCTCGACCGCCATGGTGTCCTGGTTGGTCACGAAGTAGGGCGACAGGTAGCCGCGGTCGAACTGCATGCCTTCGACCACTTCCAGCTCGTCCTCGAAGCCGCGACCTTCGTCGACGGTGATGACGCCTTCCTTGCCGACCTTCTCCATGGCTTCGGCGATGATCTCACCGATGCGCTTGTCGCCGTTGGCGGAGATGGTGCCGACCTGGGCGATGGCCTTGGAGTCGGTGCAGGGCACGGCCAGGGCCTCGATTTCCTTGACTGCCGCGATGACGGCCTGGTCGATGCCTCGCTTCAGATCCATCGGGTTCATGCCGGCGGTCACGCCCTTCATGCCCTCGGTGACGATGGACTGGGCCAGCACGGTGGCGGTAGTGGTGCCGTCGCCGGCAACGTCGGAGGTCTTGGAAGCGACTTCCTTGACCATCTGCGCGCCCATGTTCTCGAACTTGTCCTTCAGTTCGATTTCTTTGGCCACGGAGACGCCGTCCTTGGTCACGGTCGGTGCACCGAAGGACTTGTCCAGTACCACGTTGCGGCCTTTCGGGCCCAGGGTAGCCTTGACGGCGTTGGCCAGGACGTCGACGCCACGGGCCATGCGCTTGCGGGCGTCATCGGAGAACTTGACTTGTTTCGCTGCCATTTTTCGTAACTTCCTGTGAGTTCGTGAACGACGTATGAACGGAGTTGCGTAGGAGTGGCTTAGCCTTCAACCACGGCGAGAATGTCGGACTCGCTCATGATCAGGACTTCCTCGCCATCGATCTTCTGCTTCTCGACGCCAAAGCCATCCTTGAAAATCACGGTGTCGCCAACTTTGACGTCCAGCGGGCGAACGTCACCGTTGTCGAGAATCCGGCCGTTACCGACGGCGAGCACTTCGCCACGAGTCGGCTTTTCCTGGGCGTTGCCCGGAAGCACGATGCCGCCAGCGGTTTTTTGCTCTTCTTCAACGCGACGGATGACGACGCGATCGTGCAAGGGACGGATGTTCATTGCTCACGTTCTCCTGATGGTCTGTTATGCCATGATGAAAGGCATGGCGGTTCACATCACCCTTCCAGCGCGGCTGGAAGGTGGAGGCGAGGACGCCTTCCTTGTCAAAGACGCCGAGAGGTTCTCGGCATCGTAGCCTAGTGCTGACCGTGAAATGGGGCCGGGCAAGTTCCTTTCAAGGGCCAGCACGAAAAATTTTTCGCCGCACGGTACAGCCGCCCGTGGCGCTAGCGGCGCGGCTCGTCACGGCTGATGAAATCACCTTCCAAGGGGTCACCCTGGCGGCCCTGACGGGGTTTGTCGTGGGCCTGGTGGTGCTCGGCGTCGGCATTCGTCTCCTGCTCATGTTGCCCAGGGCGAGGCCCTTGGCCACGGCCCGCGGCGGCAACCAGCACGCGAAGATGGGCGCCGGCCAGCAGCCGGCCCAGCGTGCGGCGGGCGCCGGGAACGATACATGCCAGCCCGAGCAGGTCGGAAAGAAAGCCGGGGGCCAGCAGCAGGGCACCACCGAAGATCAGCGCGGCGCCGGTCAGCAGTTCGCTGGAGGGCAGTTCGCCCTGGCTCAAGCGCTGCTTGGCCCGGCTCAATGCGGCCGTGCCCTGCCGGCGAATGAGATGCAGGCCAACGAAGCCGGTGGAGAGCAGCAGTGCCAGAGTGACCGGCAGGCCGATATAGCTGCCGACGGTAAACAGGACGACGAAGTCGAGCAGGGTGAACAGCGTGAAGAGGATCAGGATGGGCATGACGACTCCGTCTAGGTGGCTTCACGCTATGTGGGGGCGTCTGCTCGCAAATCAAGCGTAGCTGAAGGCGGCTGGCAATGGCGCTGGCCGGGCGCTACGCTGCAGTGCAAAAAGCGGCGAATCAGTTCAAGTTATGGCATCTTGCCGCCGATTAACCCTGTAGCCGCAGCTGCGGGAATAAGCGACGTCCAGGGAAGGGCGCTTGCCTGTGGGATAGCCGGCAGGCAATGAATGACAGACCACCTCTGGGGACAGTGAATGAAAGTCGAGAAACGTGTAATTGCCATTACCGGTGGGGCCCGGGGCCTCGGGCTTGCCATGGCGCGTCGCCTTGGGCGTCAGGGCGCGTTGGTGGCCTTGCTGGACACCGATGCCGACGCCATGGACAAGGCAGTATCCGCGCTGCACAAGGAGAACGTGCGAGCCAGTGCCTTCACCGTGAACGTGGCGGACGAGGCCTCGGTGAAGCAAGCCTTCGGTGCGGTGTCGGCATCGCTGGGTCCGGTCAGCGGCCTGGTGAACAATGCCGGTATCCTGCGCGATGCGCTGCTGGTCAAGGCGAAGGACGGCAAGGTCGAAAAGACCATGTCGCTGGAGCAGTGGCGGTCGGTCATCGACGTCAACCTCACCGGGGTGTTCCTGTGCGGGCGTGAAGCCGCTGCCCAGATGATCGAGGCGGAGCACGACGGGGTGATCGTCAATATCTCCAGCATTTCCCGTGCCGGCAACATGGGGCAGAGCAACTATGCGGCCGCCAAGGCTGCCGTGGTAGCGCTGACCACCACTTGGGCCAAGGAGCTGGCACGCTACGGCATTCGCGTAGGCGCGGTGGCGCCAGGTTTCATCAAGACCGACATGACGGCCTCGATGCGTGACGACATGCTGGAGAAGCTGACCTCAGGTGTCCCGCTCAGGCGCCTTGGCGACCCCGAGCATATCGCCCAGAGCGTGGCCTTCATCATCGAGAACGATTACTTCACCGGCCGCGTGATCGAGTGCGACGGCGGCCTGCGGCTGTAGCTCGTTTCAGCCATGCATCCCCAAGGCGCTTATTGAATCGACGGCCTGCTGGTGGCCTGTCGCTGGGACAGCCGCTCTAGTGCCGAAGAGATGAAGCGCAGCGAGACCGGCATTATGCCGGCCTCGCCGTGTCGCCCAACCCAGTTGTCAGAACGTGATCTGATCCCGCAGCCTGGCGACCGTCGCCGGCCCGATGCCGCTGACCCGGGTCAGGTCGTCGGCGCTCTCGTAGTCGCCGTTCGCTTCACGGTCTTCGATGATTGCCTGGGCGCGGGTTGGGCCGATACCCGGCAGTTCTGTCAGCAGCTCCGCATCGGCCGTGTTGACGTTGATGGGTGCTACCTCCTGCGCCGAGGCCAGCGTGGCCACACTAAGCATCAGGCCCAGCAAGGCGGCTCGCAAGAAACCCTTCATGGGTCTTCTCCTTTTATCGTTGTCGATGCCGGGCACCGGCTGGTGCCCCGATAAACGCTAATGCAGAACACGCTGAACCATGCAGAGTCCTGAGGCGATGCGAGACGTAAGCGTGAGCGCATTTCGCACGCGGTAGTGGTCCTGGCACGCTGTCAGCCAATCACGCGAAACAGAGTAGGCTCAAGCCTGGTAAAGGCGGGGTGGTGATGTCTGGAAAGCCGAGTAGCGTCAGAGCGCTCCGAAAAACAAAGACCGGAAAGGGAAAAGCCGGGGTAAGGAAATGCAAGGAAGGTAATGCAAGTAAGGCATACAAGCGCCAGGGCAGTGCAGCTGCCGAAGCCTGGGCATTTTGCCTACCGGCGAGCGCCGGCAGGCATGGTCGGCTAGGCGTTCGCCACGGCGTCGGTGCGCGCCGCCAGGATGAAGTCGTTCTTGTGCAGGCCTTTCATTTCATGAGACCACCAGGTCACGGTGACCTTGCCCCATTCGGTGAGCAGGGCGGGGTGGTGGCCCGCTTCCTCGGCAATCTCGCCGACCCGGTTGGTGAAGGCCAGCGCCTGCTTGAAGTTGCGGAACTTGAAGACGCGCTCGAGCTGCTTGATGCCGTCGCGCTCCTCGACGCTCCACTCGGGAATGTCGCGCCTGAGCGTCTCGAGTTCGTCGTCGGTGACATGGGGTGCGTCCCAGCTGCACGCTTCGCACTGCTGTTCGGAAAGTTGGGTCATGGTCGCTCCTCGTCGGGGTTTGTTGGTATGGGTGTCGTCGCTTGCGTTCAGGCTTACGCCTTGGCTGCCTTCGGGGCCGGCTCGAAGCGCGGTTCGTGCAGGCCCAGCGCCATGGCCCGGTGCACCATGGCCATGATGTCCTGCTGGGAAAGGTCGTGCAGGGTCGTGAGATCGTCCAGTACGTAGTAGAGCGGCTGCAGGATGTCGATGCGGTACGGGGTGCGCAGCGCCTCGATGGGGTCGAATGGCAGATGCTCGGGCGTATCCGACAGTGCGTGCAGGGTCTCCTTGGGCGAGGAGATGATGCCGCCACCGTAGATGCGCCGGCCGGCCGGGGTATCCACCAGGCCGAACTCCACGGTCATCCAGTACAGGCGCGCCAGGTAGACCCTCTGCTTGGGTTCGGCTGCGAGGCCCAGGCGGCCATAGGTGGCAGTGAACTCGGCGAAGGCCGGGTTGGTGAGCATCGGGCAGTGGCCGAAGATCTCGTGGAAGATGTCCGGCTCCTTGAGGTAGTCGAGCTCTTCCGGGGTACGGATGAAGGTGGCCACCGGGAAGCGCCGGTTGGCCAGCAGCTTGAAGAAGGTGTCGAACGGGATCAGCGCCGGTACCTGGGCGGTTTGCCAGCCGGTGGCCGCCTGCAGCACGCGGTCGATGTCGGCGAGCTGGGGGATGCGCTCCTCGGGCAGGGCGAGGCGCTCCAGGCCGTCGAGGTACTCTTGGCAGACGCGACCTTCGAGCATGCCGAGCTGGCGCTGCATTAGGGTCTGCCAGGTGGCGTTGTCCTGTTCCGGCCAGTCGATATAGCCATTCTCGTCGGGCAGGCGGGCGCGGTAGCCGGTCTTGCTGGCGACATCGCTCAGATGCGGATGGGATGACGTCATGGGGCACTCCGGTCGGCTGAAATCTTGTGTTTGTGTGGCGAACCTTTGACTCGAGTCTAGGGCCGGTATGCGCCTTGCCTGTCAGGCTGCGGATGGCTTTTTTGATGGCAATTGAGGGTTTGGCGTAAAGAAATCATGACGGTGGATGCCGTTTCGCCTTCCCATAGCGTCGATTTCGGCAACTTCGAGGTTTGTCCTGTCTCGGGTGTCACGTTATCTTTACAGGCGAGTCACGTCGGCTTGACGTGCTTTTTCGCGCCCGGAGGCACCAGCGCCATGAGATTGAGGTTTCACTGCCAGAACCGCATCGGCATCCTGCGCGATATCGTGTCCCACTTCGTCGACTACGGCCTCAACGTGGCGCGGGGCGAGGTGGGCGGTGAGCATGGCAACGCCATCTATCTGCACATCCCCAACCTGCTCAATGTGCAGCTGGCCACGCTGAAGCCGGTGCTCGAGGCGATACCGGGGGTGTTCGGGGTGCGCCGGGTCAGCCTGATGCCCAGCGAGCGGCGCCATCTCGAGCTCGATGCGCTGCTCTCGTCGCTCTCCGATCCGGTGATGTCGATCGACATGGAGGGCCATATCGTTGCCGCCAACCGGGCGGCGGGGCAGCTGCTCGGGGTGCGCATCGACGAGGTGCCGGGGCTGTCGCTGAACCGCTACCTGCCTGACGTGGATCTGCCGGCGCTGGTGCGGCGCAACAATGCGCGGGTCAACGGCCTGCGCATCAAGCTGCGCGAGGCGACCTTCCTCGCCGATATCGCGCCGCTGCACCGCGAGCACCTCGACGATGTGGCTTCCCTGGCCGGCGCGGTGGTGACCCTGCACAGCGCCGACCGGATCGGCGAGCGCATCTACCAGGTGCAACGCCAGGAGCTGCGTGGCTTCGATGCGCTGTTCCAGGCCAGCCCCCGGCTGGCCGCGCTGATCCGCGAGGCGCGGCGCATGGCGCCGTTGGACGCGCCGCTGCTGATCCACGGCGAGACCGGTACCGGCAAGGAGCTGCTGGCGCGCGCCTGCCATCTGGCCAGCGCCCGCGGACAGTCGCCGTTCATGGCGCTCAACTGTGCCGGCCTGCCGGAGTCGATGGCCGAGACGGAGCTGTTCGGCTATGCGCCGGGCGCCTTCGAGGGGGCTCGCCCCGAGGGCAAGCTCGGGCTGCTGGAGATGACCGCGGGCGGCACCATCTTTCTCGACGAGGTGGGGGAAATGAGCCCGCGGCTGCAGGTCAAGCTGCTGCGTTTCCTGCAGGACGGCGGCTTTCGCCGGGTGGGCAGCGACGAGGAGACCTATCTCGACGTGCGGGTCATCTGTGCCACCCAGCAGGACCTGCCCCGGCTCTGCGCCGAGGGCCACTTCCGTCAGGATCTCTATCATCGGCTCAACGTGCTGTCGCTGGCGGTGCCGCCGCTGCGCGACTGTCTCGACGGCATCGAGGCCATGGCGCTGCACTTCATCGATCGCGCCGCGCGTCAGATCGGCTGTCGCATGCCGGCGCTGTCGCCGGCGGCGCTGGCCAGACTCTCTACCTATCACTGGCCGGGTAACGTGCGCCAGTTGGAGAACGTGCTGTTCCAGGCGGTATCGCTGTGCGAGGGCGACGCCATCGAGCCGGGCCACCTGCGCCTGCCGGACGTGGGCGAGGCGCCGGGGCTCTCGGGCATCGATCTCGACGGCTCGCTCGCCGGCATCATGGGCGACGTGGAGCGTCGTATCCTGGCCTCGCTCTATCCGCAGTATCCCTCGAGCCGCCAACTGGCCAAGCGGCTCGGGGTCTCGCACACCACCATTGCCAACAAGCTGCGCCATTACGGCATCGGTGCGGGTGACGCCTGACCCTCGACCAGCGTCGTGCGAGCGGCCAGCTCCCTGACCTCGGCGTAACGGTAGGCTTCCAGCGCGCCGAAGCCTGCCAGGCGGCGCGCCTTGAGCCGGGTGAGCAGGGGGCTGGTCAGGCCGCACAGGAAGCGCGCCAGCAGGTCCGGCGTGGCGGGATGAGGCTCGTCGCTGGCTGCCAGCTGTTGCGCCAGCTCGCCCGCGAGCCGTGCGACGGTCTCGCGTGTTATGGGCTCGAGCGGTTCGGGTTCGGGCAGGTTGGCAATGGCGCCGCGGCAGGCCGAGCAGTGGCCGCAGCGCTCCGGCGCCCGGGTGTCGCCGAACCATTCGGAAAGCCGGCGGCTCAGACACGCCGCGCTCTCGAACAGCGCCAGCATGGCGTGCAGGCGCTCGATCTCGGCCCGCTCCTTGTCGTGGAAATAGGCGTGCAGCTCCTCGCTCAGGGCCGCGGCGTCGATGTCGCTGCGCAGCACCTCATAGACCTCGGTCATCTGCTTGCTTTCGAGCACCATCCAGCCCTGGGCGACGAAATAGTCCAGCGCGGTGAGCACGCGGGCGCGTTCGACGTTGAGCCCGCGCTCCTCGCCCAGCCGTTCGAGGGCCGCGAAGTCGAGGTTGAACCAGGTGCGGGCACGCTGGGAGGCGTCGACAATCGCCTGGACGAAGGCGCTGCGTTCGCCCTCGAAGCGCGATACCAAGGTTTCGGGTTCGTCGTGCAGGCGGAAGCGGTACTCGGCGAAGTAGCTGTAGCGCGGCGCGATGTAGCCGCGCAGCTCGAGCTGCACCAGCAGCGTCTTGAGCGGCAGCGGACGAATGTTGCTGTGCTGGGAGAGCGAATTGAGCACCAGCTCCCACTGGCGTGCGGCCCCGGCCGCCTCGATCAGCTCGTCGATCACCTTGCGGATGCCGTGAAGCTCCGGGGTTTCGCCGTAGACGAAGTTCTCCAGCACGTTGACGTGATCGCGCCCGGCCAGCATCAGGCAGTCGGAGGGCTTTCCGTCGCGGCCGGCCCGACCGATCTCCTGACTGTAGTTCTCCACCGACTTGGGCAGATCGAAGTGCACCACGTTGCGAATGTCGGCCTTGTCGATGCCCATGCCGAAGGCGATGGTGGCGACGATGCAGGGTGTCTGGCCGGCCATGAAGTCGCGTTGGATGCGCTCGCGGGTCTCGGCGTCGAGCCCGGCGTGGTAGGCGGTGGCAACGAAGCCGGCCTTGCTCAGGTAGGCGGCCAGACGCTCGGCGGTCTGCTGCAGGGTGACGTAGACGATGGTGGGCTGGGGCGGCTCGCCGCCGAGCCGGGGGCGGAGCCACTGGACCAAGCGGCGCGGCCGCGTCTCGGCCGGCACTGGCGCCACCTCCAGATTGAGATTGGGGCGGTAGAAGCCGGTGGCGGTGACGTCGCCCTCGGCGATGCCGAAGCGCTCGCGCATGTCGGCGATGACCCGCGGCGTGGCCGTGGCGGTCAGCAGCAGTACCTGGGGGATGCCGAACTCATGGCGGTAGTGGGGCAGCTTGAGATAGTCCGGGCGGAAGTTGTGACCCCACTCCGAGATGCAGTGGGCTTCGTCCACGACCAACAACGAGATCGGCACGCGGCGGATGAAGGCGCGGAAGCGCTCGTTCTTGAGCCGCTCCACCGAGACCATGAGGATGCGGATCTCGCCGCGCTTGACGCCTTCCATCACTGCCGCCGTTTCCTCGCGGCTCTGGCCCGAGTCGATGCTGGCGGCGGCGATGCCGTGGCGCGCCAGGAAGGCCAGCTGATCCTGCATCAGCGCCAGCAGCGGCGAGATGACCAGGGTCAGGTGGGGCAGGTGCAGCGCCGGCAGCTGATAGCACAGCGACTTGCCCGAGCCGGTGGGAAAGATCGCCGCCGCCGAACGGCCGGCGGTGATCGCTTCGATGACCGGGCGCTGGCCGGGGCGGAAGTCGTCATAGCCGAAGACCTGCTGTAACGTCTGGTCGATCACTGGGGCACTCCCTGCTCGGTTATTTTGCGTTGCGCTTATGCGAAAGGTGAAGGCCATGACGACCACCGGACGCACATTCTCGCATATCGTCGGTTTCGACGAATGTCCGTTCCGGCATGCACAGGCGGTACGCCATTCGCGCATGGCGGCGTGATACCGCTGTCAATGGCGCGGCTGCCAGCCTCGTGGTGGCCCTGAACGTGCAGCCGATTGGTGCGCCTGGCCCGGGTGGGTAGAATGGCCGTTTGCGATCCAGCGCTAACCGATCAAGGACGCGGCATGGCTCACCTGCTACGCATCGTGATGATTCACGGCCATCTGGAAGGGGTGGTCGAGCTCAGTGTGGACGGGCACACCAACATCTGCGGCACCAACGCCTCGGGCAAGACCACCCTGCAGCGGCTGGTCCCGGTGTTCTTCGGCGAGCTGCCCAACCGGGTGGTGCCCAAGACCCGGCTCAAGTTCGACGCCTTCTACCTGCCGCACCGCAACAGCTACCTGGTCTACGAATATCGCCGCGAAGAGGGTGACATCTGCCAGGCGGTGCTGACCCGCAAGAGCGAAGGCGGCGTGGAGTACCGCTTCGTCGCCGCCCCCTATCGCCCGGAAGACTACCTGGTGCAGAGCGAGGCCGGCGTCACCGCCCTCGACTACGCCCAGTGGTTCAGCGGCCTGCGCCGCGAGGGGATCACCACCTCGCCCAAGCTGGGGGCCACTTCCGAATATCGCGCGGTGATCCAGAACGACTTCACCCAGCACGGCAGCGGCGCCGGCAGCCGCCGCGAGCTGCTGCGCCTGCGCCAGGTCGCCGCACGTTTCAGCCTAGTGCGAGCTGGGCAACGCATTCGCCACATGGAGAAGCTGGTCTCGGCGGTGCACGCCAAGGAGGGCAAGATGGATACCCTCAAGACCATGCTGGCGGCCATCTTCGAGGAGGATGGTGTCGAGCTGCCGGTAACGCGGATCCGCAATACCAAAGCGCGCGAGTGGATCGCCCGCATGCGTCAGTCGAAGCGCCTGGAACCATTGCAGCGCGCCCTGGAGTCCCTCGAGTGCCTCGACCGGGAAACCGCCGAACTCGAGGCGACGCTGTGGCAGCTGCGGCCCCAGCTCGAGGCCGACCGCCATCGCGCCGAGCGCGCCGGCGCCGATCTCGAAGCGCAGCTGAACGAACGCCAGCGCGGCTTCCAGACCCTTGAGCAGGCCCATGAGGAGGCGCGTGGCCGCCTTAATGCGCGGATCAGCGAACTCGACAGCGTGCTGGACCAGACACGCCGCGACCTCGACGACCTGCAGCGCCGCTTCGAAGCCTACGCCGAGGCCGACATGCCGGGGCTCGAACGCGACCTCGCCGCGCTGCCCCAGTGGCGCGAGCAGCGCCAGCAGCTGCACGACCACCTCGAGGAGATCCAGCGTGTGGCGCGCGAGAGCCGCGCGCGCCTGGATGCCAGGCTGGTCGAGCTCGGCGACCTGCAGGCACGCCACGGCGAGGAGATCCAAGGGCTGGTCGATGCGCTGGGCGACGAGAAAGAGCGCAGCCGTGAAGCCCATGACGAAGAAGAGCGCCGCCTGGATGCCGACTACCAGACTCGCCGCGAGGCGCTGGACCACGGCTACCGGGAACGCCTGGAGCAGGGCACCGCCGCCATTTCCGAGCTCAAGGCGCGGCTGGCCCACGGCGCCCCGACCCCGGAGGAGACCCGCGAGGCCGAGCAGGCCCAGGCACGGGTGGACCAGGCCCAGAGCGAGCAGCGCGCCGCCGCCGCTGCGGTGGAGAGCGTACGCAGCGAGCACGAGGCCTGCCGTGAGGCGCGCGATCTCGCCGAGCGCGAACTTGAACAGGGGCGAGCGCAGCGCTCCCGGGCCCAGGCGCGGCTCGATGGGCTGCTGGCCCAGCGCGACCCCGCCCAGGGCAGCCTGCGCCACTTCCTGCGTCACCACTGCCCGGGCTGGGAGCAGAGCCTGGGCAAGGCGATCGACCCGGCACTGCTCGAGCGTCGTGACCTTGCCCCGCAGCTGAACCCGCACGCCAGCGACGACCTGTTCGGGCTGACGCTGGATCTTGCTGCCATCGCCTTGCCCGAGCATGCCCGGGACGAGGCCGCCCTGCTGGCCGAGATCGACGCGGCCGGACAGGCGCTGGCCCAGGCCCAGGAGGCCGAGCAGGGCGCCGAGAAGGCGCTCAGGGCGTCCCATGCCAAGGTGCAGGAGGCTGCTGCACGCCTAGAGCGTGCCCGCAGCAGCGCCCGTCGCGCCGCCGAGGAGGTGGATTACGCCCTGCAGGCCCGCAGCCAGTGCCATCAGCGCCACGCCGCCGCACGCCAGGCGCGCGAGGCCACCTGGCGCGAGGCGCTGGAGGAGCGCCAGGCCCAGCAGCAAGCGCTACGCGATGAACAGCGCCAGGCCCTGCAGGCGTTGGCCGATACCCACCGCGCCCAGCGTCTGGAACTCACCGCCGATTTCCAGGGGCGTATGGCTGGCCTCGACGGGCAGATCGCCCAGCACCGCCGCCAGCTGGCCGAATTCAAGGAGGAGACCCGCCGCCAGCGCGAGGAGCTGCAGGCCGCCTACGATCGCGAACTGGCCGAGCAGGGCGTGGATACGGTGACCCTCAGCCAGACTCGCACCCGCCTCAAGGCGCTGGACGAACGCATCCGCCAGACCGAGGCGCGACGCGAGGAGTTGGACGACTACACCCGCTTCATGCGGGTGGCCTGGGGCGAGCGCAAGCCGAGCCTGGTGGCGCAGGAGGCCGACCTAGCCCGTGACCACCAGGCCGCCGAGCGCGAGCGTGAGACCCTCGACCAGCAGTTCCAGGCCGCCCGGCGCGAGCACCAGGCGGCGGTGGGCGAGCTCAAGGCGCGGCGCAGCGTCGAGCAGCAGCTGCTGGAGATGCTGACGCCGCTGCTGGCCAGGCTCGAATCGCTGCCGCTTGCGAGCGCTCCGGCTCCCCTGGGCGAGGCCCCGGGCGACACCGAGGAGCGCATCGAGCGGGCGCGCCAGGCACTGGCCGAGCATGCCCGGACCCTGGAGGCGCTGCGCCGCGGCTGCGAGAAGCTAGAGGCGGACCTGATCAAGGGCGCCAGCAGCGACTTCCAGGAGACCCTGGAGGCCGAGCGAGCCCGGCTCGAAGACCCGAGTCCGCGTCGCCTGCTGGCCGTGCTGGCCGGCATGCTGACGCTGCTGGAAGGGCAGCAACAGCAGCTGCTGCAGGAGGGCCGCAACCTTTCCGACGACCTCGACAAGTTCTTCACCGTGTTTCGTGACCTCAACCGGCGCATCAATGCCCAGAGCCGGCGCCTCTCCGACGAGGTGGCCGACGACCTCAAGCTGGAAGGCATCGGTCGCGCCGAGGTGAAGATCCAGTCGACCATCGACGAGCTCGGCTTCTGGGAGCCGCTCAAGCGCTTCGCCCAGCACTATCGCGAATGGCGCGACTCCGGCCAGCCGCTGCCCGGCGACGACTACCTCGACACCCTTTCCGATGTGGTGGAGCTGCTGCGCAGCGACCAGCAGTACAGCTTCGAGAGCCTGCTGCGCCTGGAGCTGCACCTCAATGAGGGCGGCACCGACCTGGTGATCAAGAACGACCGCCAGCTGCTGGAGTCCTCCAGCCACGGCATGGCCTACCTGATCCTGTGCAAGTTCCTGCTCGCCTTCACCCGGCTGCTGCGCGGCCAGGCCGAAGTAGCCATCCACTGGCCGATCGACGAGATCGGTACCTTGGCCTACCACAACGTCGAGAAGCTGTTCGATGCCTGCAACAACAACCGCATCCATATCGTCGGCGCCTTCCCCAATCCGGAGTCGGACGTGCTGCTGCTGTTCCGCAACCGCTACCTGATCGACCGCGACGAAGCCGACCCCGGCAAGCGTCGCCTCAAGCGCATCGAACCGCGTCTGAGCCGCCTGGCCCAGCGCCTGCAGGCCCGCGCCGAGGAGGTGGCGTCATGAGCGACGTGACTCACATCGAAGGCGCCGGGGTCGAGCGCTCCATGGTCGAGCTGGGCCCGCTGCTCGAACGCCTGTTGGCCGGCGAGTTCATCTGTGCGGTGAGCGATGAGGGCGCCTTTCGCCGCCTGCAGGATGAGGCCACCCGCGAGCGGATCGACGCCTACCTGCGACCGCTCAACCGCCGGCTGGCCGCCACCGATGAAGGCAGCGTCTACTTCCTGGCGTGGCGGCGGCTCGACGACGCGGCCCGCGAGCAGCTGTCGCGCCAGCTGGGCGACACCGTGGCCAGCCTGATGCCGCTGCTGGAGTGGCTGCAGCTGGTGCAGGAAGCGCTGGGCCGCGACGGCCTGGCCGCTCCCGGCGACGTGCTCAAGCCCGCCGACTTCAGCTCGCGCTGCGAGGATCACCAGGGCCTGCGCGAGCGTCTGGAGCGGCTGGCCACCGACCCCTTCTTCGGCTCCCAGAGCGACCAGCTCGACGCCCAGCTCAAGCAGGTCTTCAAGCGCCTCAAGGAGCACGGTTACCTGCAACAGCCCCACGCCGATCGCCAGTACTTCGTGGTTACCGGCAAGATCGATTACCTGATCGACCTGGTGCGCTTCATCCGCGATGAGGAGAACCTGCCCATCGACGATCAGGCGCCGGCGGAGCAGGAGCGCCTGCTGTGAGCGGCGCCTCTCCCAATGCCCTGGAGAGCCGCCTGATCACGACCGGCGTGGAACGCCTGGCGCTGCTGGGCAGGCACGCCGAGGCGCTGATGGCTGGCTACGCCCGCGACGAAGTGCCGCTGGAAGGGCTGAGCACCACTGCGCTGAACCGGCTGCTGGCGGCGCGAATCCTATGGCGGCCGGACGAGCAGAGTGGAGTGAAGCTCGCGCCCAAGGTGCGCGAGCTGATCGCCGAGATGCTGGCCGACGAGACTCGCCGCCACGTCAACGCCGACGTGGCCGAGACCCTGGAACTGATGCGCAGCCTGGTGCAGAGCTATCGCGAGGCACGGGATGCCGGTGAATACTGGCGCCAGGAGCAGCTGTTGCTGCGCCTGCGCCAGGAGGTCGACGATCTCAACGGCCGCTTCGCCGACGCCATTGACAGCCTATGGCGGCGTCTCAACGGCGACTTCGGCTTCGTCGCCCGACTCACCGACAAGATCCGCGAGAACGAGCGCGCGCAGAAGCAGATCGTGCGCCTGCTCGACGGCCTGGCGCTTATCGACTTCGATGAATTCATCACTCTGGTGGGTGCCGATGGCGCCCTGCGCAAGCTGCTGGTCAGCCGGCTGCAGCACCAGCTCACCCACCACTTCACCAGCCTGCGCGAAGTACAGCGGCGCCTGATCGAGCTGATGGCACGTTTCCGCCAGCAGCAGTCGCGCAGCCGGCTGGTGGCCGGCATGGTGGGCTTCCTGCGCGAGCATCCCGGCTTCGTGCCCGGCAACTATGCGCTGCGCAGCGATGTGCCGGCGCTGGTTAACCGTGCCGCGCCGCTGGTCGCCGCCGGGGCGGTGGCGCTGGACCGAGATGCCGATGCCCACACGCTGGCTGAGCTGCTGCATCGCCTGCCGCGACCCAGCTCGCGTTCCGAGCCGGTTGCCGCGGCTGCCGCCACCGAGCGCCACGAGGAGAGCCGGGTGGCGGCCCGCCAGCAGGCGCTGAAGGAGGACGTCGAGCGCTTCTACCTGGCGGTGGTGGACCGCGCCGGCGAAGTCGTCAGTGCCCTTGACTACTTGCAGCAGGCCGAGCACGAGTGGGGCGCGGAGATCTGGCTGTTTCAAGTCATCGCCGAATACCAGGGCCTGCCGCGCAGCGAGCAGGGCGCCTTTCGCCTGCGCCAGGAGGAGACCCAGGCCAGCCCCTTCAACCAGCTGCGGCTGATCCACGACGTGGTGCTGCAGCTCGCCTGAGGACGTTGCCATGCCGCTCTCACCGCGTGCCCGCAGGCTGTTGCGTGACATCGACCAGCGGCTGCGTCGCGGCCCCGTGGTGGATAAGCCACGAGGGAAGATCGTCGACGAAGTGCTGGCCTGGCTCGACGAGCGACACATCGATCCCGGCCCACGGCTCACCCACGCCTGGCTGCGCTTCGACCGCGCCCTGCTGGCGCAGATCGAGGACGCCATGGCGCTGAACGCAGAGGCGCCGCTGCCGGTGGTTCTCAGCGGGATGAGCAGCCTCGAGCAGGCCTGTCATGGCAACGCCGAAGAGAAGGGGCCTAGGGAAAAGCCCCGGGCATACCGGGTGCTGGCCAGCCTGCCTGCCGGCGCCCCGCGGCCGGGAATTGCCCAGGGCACGCGGGAAGTGCTCGACCTGGACCGGCGCCGGCTCGATCTCGATGCCTTCGAGGTGCTGGTGCAGGTCGAGAACCTCGACTGCCTCTATGCGCTGCCGGCCGAGCTTCCGGCACTGGCCGCCTGGGCGCGGCCGCTGATTCTGTACCGCGGCGACAGCCACTACGGCGGCGGCTTCAGGCCCCTGGTCGCCGCCTGGTCCCGCAGCGGCAAGCCGCACTTCTACTTCGGCGACTTTGATGCCAGAGGCGTCGGTATCGCCATGGAGACGGGCGCGACGCACCTGCTGCTGCCGCCGCTGGCGGGGGTTGCCCAGCGCGCCAACGCCGAGCACTTGCCTCCGGAACAGCAGAAGTACCTGCCGACCCTGCGCCAGCGCAGCGCCAAATTGCCGGCAGGACATGCGCTGGCCGGCTACCTTGAAATTTTGCTCTTCGAGCAACGTGGCCTGCGCCAGCAGTGGTTCGGCAGCGAGCTGGTCCGAGTGCCGCTTGGCTAGGGCTGGCCTGCTTTTTTACTCAACCAGAAAGGTGACGTCATGCACGTGATCATCGACCTTTGCGTGGTTCCTCTCGGCGTCGGCGTGTCGGTTTCGCCGCAGGTTGCAGCCTGTCAGCGGGTCATCGAGGCCTCGGGTCTGGAACATCACATGCACGCCTACGGTACCAACATCGAGGGGCCGTGGGATGAGGTGATGGCGGTGGTCAAACGCTGCCACGAGGAGGTGCATGCCATGGGCGCGCCGCGCATCACCACCACCATCAAACTGGGCACCCGCACCGACCGCGAGCAGTCCATGGCCGACAAGGTGTCGAGCGTAGAAAACAAGCTACGCGGTTCGTGATTCGCTCATGCCGTGGGTAGCGGCGTAAGCCAGGCATCGCCCAGGCGCAGCAGGTGGTCGGTGAGGGCGTCGAGCACCTTGCCGCCCTGGCGCCAGTGATGCCAGTAGAGCGGTACGTCGATCACCTGGCCGGGTGACAGATCGACCAGCCTTCCTTCGGCCAAGTGCGGGCCGGCGTCGATCTCCTGCAGGCGGCCTTCGCTCAGTTCGCGCTGGGCCTGACGCTCCGGCACCATGCCGTAGCCGAGCCCGGCCAGGGCCAGGCCGACGAAACCCTCCGAAGAGGGGCAGAGGTGGTGGGGGAAGGGCGGCTCGACGCCGTGCATGGCCAGGTAGCGGTGCTGCAGGCGGTCGTCGGGGCCGAACACGATGGCCGGCGCCCGGCGCAGCGCCTCAGGGGTGACACCATCGGCGAAATGACGCGCCACGAAGGTGGGGCTGGCCAGGGCGCGATAGCGCATGCTGCCCAGCGGATAACTGCGCGCGCCCTGAACCGGCGTGGGCGAGTCGCAGATACAGCCGGCCACGTCACCGTCGCGCATGCGCTTGAGCGCCACCTCCTGATCCTCCACCACCAGGTCGAACAGCACGGGATGCTCCTCGCAGAAGCGCCCGATGGCCTCCGGCCACCAGGTGGCCAGGCTGTCGGCGTTAATCGCCAGGCGCAGGCGCTGCTCGCCGCTGCCGAGCGCCGGTACCTCGCCGAGCAGGTCGCCTTCCAGCAGGCGCACCTGCTGGGCATGGTTGAGCAGCTTCCGCCCCAGCGGGGTGGGGGCGAGGCGGGGGCTGCGCACCAGCACCGGCTGGCCCAGGCGTGCCTCGAGCAGCTTGATACGCTGCGACACCGCCGATTGCGTAAGGCCCAGGTAGCGTGCGCCGCGCTCAAAACCGCCCTGATCGAGCACCGCCACCAGCGCCTCGAGCAGTTTGTAGTCGAACATTAGCTAAGCTAATCCCTCAGTTAGTTTATTCATTTCTTTCATGGCTGCGGCGAGCTTAGCCTTGGCGACACGAACCGTTCAAACGAAATTGCCAAGGAGAAGACGCAATGTGGTTGTCATGGCTCAACGGACTGTTGATCTGCGCCGGGCTAATCGTTGCCATCGGTGCCCAGAACGCTTTCGTACTGCAGCAGAGCCTGCGCCGTCAGCATGCCTGGCTGGTGGCGGGGGTCTGTGCACTGTGCGACTGGCTGCTGGTTGGCGTCGGCGTGTTGGGCCTCGGCCTACTGATCGCCCAGCAGGAAACGCTGATGGAAGTCGCCCGTTGGGCAGGTGCCGCCTTCCTGGCCTGGCAGGCATCGCTGGCGTTTCGTCGGGCCTTCATCGGGCAGGCGCTGGTCGCGGGTGGCGGCGGTATCCAGTCGTGGCAGGCTGCCCTGGCAGCGACGCTGGCGGTGACTCTGCTCAACCCCCAGGTCTATCTCGAAACCGTGGTTCTGCTTGGCGCCATCGGCGCGGTGCAGCCGAGCCCGCTGGGCTTTTTCATCGGTGCCGCCATGGCGTCGTTCGGCTGGTTCTTCGGCCTGGCGGCGGCAGCGGGCTGGCTGGCGCCGCGGCTGGCCAGCCCCCGTGTGTGGCGAGCCATCGACCTGGTGATCGGGCTCATCCTGGCCTGGGTGGCGTGGCGCTTGGCCAGCGGTGCCATGCTGCCGTGACGCGGGTAGACGAGGCTTGCTGTAACGTTTTTCTTACGGGGCGTCACGCTGACGCACCGCCGGCCAGGGCCGCCGCATGGCGCTTGGCCCGGGTGGCAAGTTTTCCTTACGCGCCGCCGTCGGTGGGGCGGCATTCGCGGTCTCGCTAAGCGACGGGGCGGCGTTCCGGCAGGGCAGGGGGCGCAGTAGGCTGCAGGCAGGTGTCGGCCCGCTGGAGCCGAATGCGACCCAAGTCAGTGCGCCTGACTCGTCAGGCTGACCCGCCCGCTGACCTCATAACAACGGCACTACCCCTGGAGGAAACATGAACGCACCCGCCAACACCGTCTCCCCGATCACCCGGGACAATCCGATCGGCACCAACGGCTTCGAGTTCGTCGAATACAGCGCCCCCAGCGCCGAAGGCATCGAGGAGCTGCGCGCGCTGTTCAACCGCATGGGCTTCACCGAGACGCGCAAGCACCGCTCCAAGCAGGTCTTCCTGTTCCAGCAGGAGAACGTCAACTTCGTGCTCAACGCCGAGCCGGACAGCCACGCCGCCGAGTTTGCCAAGGTGCACGGCCCCTGTGCCTGCGCCATGGCGTGGAAGGTGGCCGACGCCAAGCAGGCCTTCGAGTATGCCCTGGCCCACGGCGCCGAGGCGGTGGAGAACCCGGTAGGTCCCGGCGAGGTGGGCATTCCCGCGGTACGCGGCATCGGTGGCTCGCTGCTCTACTTCGTCGACAACAAGGTCGACAGCGAAGGCCGCACCATCTACGACATCGACTTTGAGCCTATCCTTGGCCGTTCGCCCAACGACAACAGCGTGGGTCTGAAGGTGCTCGATCACCTGACCCACAACGTCGACCGCGGACAGATGGACAAGTGGGCCGATTTCTACACCGAGATCGCCAACTTCCGCGAGAACCGCTACTTCGACATCAAGGGCAAGAAGACCGGTCTGCACTCCCGCGCCATGACCGCGCCCTGCGGCAAGATGCACATTCCGATCAACGAGTCGGCCGACGATAGCTCGCAGATCGCCGAGTTCCTGCGCGAGTACAACGGCGAGGGCATCCAGCACCTGGCCATGGCCACCGACGACATCTACGCCACCGTGCGGGGCCTGAGCGCCAACGGTGTGACCTTCCTCACCACCCCGGATACCTACTACGAGAAGGTCGACACTCGCGTGCCCAACCACGAGGAGAACGTCGAGGATCTGCGCGAGCTGAGCCTGCTGATCGACGGCGGTCCGGACGAGGGCGTACTGCTGCAGATCTTCACCGAGACCGTGATCGGCCCGATCTTCTTCGAGATCATTCAGCGCAAGGGCAACGACGGTTTCGGCGAGGGCAACTTCAAGGCTCTGTTCGAATCCATCGAGGAAGATCAGATCCGCCGCGGCGTGCTCAAGGCCGACTGACCGACAGGCGGCTCCCGGATGCGACGGGAGCCGCTTTTGGTTCCAGGCGCCAGAATGAAAACCTGAACACCTGACCTGATACAAGAAATTGACGTTGCACGCCTGGTGTTGCGCCGGGCATATTGCTGCGTCGATTCAGAACAACGACTCCCCGGGTGACTGATGACTACCGAGCAACAACCCCGTGTCCAGTGGCTAGGCCGCTGGGGCTTCGTGCTGGCGGCGACTGGCTCCGCCGTCGGCCTGGGCAATATCTGGAAGTTTCCCTATATGACCGGCGAGCACGGCGGCGGCGCCTTCGTGCTGGTCTATCTGGTCTGTATCCTGGCGGTGGGTGTGCCGGTGATGATGACCGAGATCGCCTTTGGTCGGCGCGGCCGCGGCAGCCCCATCGATGCGGTGCGCCGCGTGGTAACGGAGTCGGGGCGGTCGCCGCTGTGGTCGCTGCTGGGCTGGATGGCAATGCTGGCCGGCTTCATGATCCTCTCCTTCTACGTGGTGGTGGCCGGCTGGTCGTTCTCCTATCTGTGGAAGATGGTGACCGGTCAGCTGGGCGGCAGCGGCGTGGACGACATGGTGGCGATCTTCGTCGCCAATAACGAAAATCCCTTCAACCTGGGCTTCTGGAGCACTCTGGTAACGCTTGCCACCATGCTGATCGTGGGCAAGGGGGTACAGGCGGGCATTGAGCGCAGCGTCAGCTGGATGATGCCGGGCATGGTCATCATGCTGCTGATCCTGATCGGCTACGGCGTGTTCTCCGGCGGCTTCGGCGAGGCGTGGCGTTTCCTGTTCTCATTCAATACCGGCAGCCTGACCAGCGACGGCATGCTGGCCGCCCTCGGTCATGCCTTCTTTACCCTGTCGCTGGCTTCGGGGGCCATCCTCACCTACGGCAGTTACCTGCCGGCGCGGGCTTCCATCGCCCGCACCACCTTTACCGTGGCCGCTGCCGACACCCTGGTGGCGCTGATGGCGGGGCTGGCGATCTTCCCGATCATCTTCGCCAACGGCATGAGCCCGGAGGGCGGCCCGGGGCTGCTGTTCATGAGCCTGCCGCTGGCGTTCCAGGCCATGCCGCTGGGCACGCTGTTCGGCATCCTGTTCTTCGTGATGCTCTCCATGGCGGCGCTGACCTCGTCAATCTCCATGGTCGAGGCCACGGTCTCCTGGCTCGTCGACAACAAGGGCATCACGCGGCGCACCGCAGCCTGGGGCACCGGGATCGTGCTGTGGCTGGTGAGCACTCTGGCGATGCTGTCGTTCAACCTGGGCGCTGACTGGACCCTGGCGGGACGCCATTTCTTCGACTGGCTGGACTACCTGACCTCGCGCTGGATGATGCCGCTGGGCGGCCTGGGCATGGCGCTGTTGGCCGGCTTCGTGCTGAAGAGCGAGAGTTTCCGCGAGGAGCTGGGCCTGGCGCCGCACTGGCATGCCCTGTGGCTGTTCATGGTGCGCTACGTCAGCCCGCTGGGCATCCTGGTGATCTTCGTCGATGCGCTGGGGATCGCCCGCGTCGAGTTCGGCATGCACTGGCCCTGGCTGCTGGCCGTGCTGGCGCTGATCACGCTGGTCGGCGAGGTGGCAAGCCCGCGGCTGCGTCGCACCCTGGCGGGGTGAAGGCAAGGCTTGCCCCGCCGGGGCAAGCCGCCTCGTGTCGGGCCGGCGGTCATGCGACAATGACGGCCCTGCACGTTCCGAGCGTAGACCATGCCTTCCCCACGCAGTGAATCCATCGCCGAACTCCAGCGCCTGCGTCGCGGCCGTGCGCGGCGCGGCTGGCTCACGCGCAGCTTCCGCCTGCAGGTGATGCTGCTGGTGGGCGTGCTGCTGGCCGGCATGCTGCTGGCGCAGGGGGCCTATCTCAACCACCGCAAGGCCGAGATCATCAGCCAGCAGATGGGCGAGCGGGCGCTGGCGGTGGCGCTCAGCGTGGCGAACATCCCCGAGCTGATCGCCGCCTTCGACGACCCCGACCCCAGCGCTACCATCCAACCGATTGCCGAACGCATTCGCCGCGAAACCGGGGCCCGCTACGTGGTGGTGGGCAACACCGAGAGCCTGCGTTATTCCCACCCGCTGCCGGACCGCCTGGGCTTGCCGATGGTGGGGGGCGACAACGACCGTGCGCTGCTGCACGGCGAATCCTATATCTCCGAGGCAACCGGTTCGCTGGGCGAGGCGATGCGCGGCAAGACGCCGGTCTTCGATGCCGACGGCAACATCATCGGCCTCGTCTCGGTGGGCTTCATGCTCGACCGCGTGGCGCTGGATGTCGGCGAGCACACCAGCCTCGGCTGGTGGCTGGTGGCGCTGATGATCCTGCTCGGCTTCGCCGGTGCCTACGGGCTGTCGCGCCACCTCAAGAAAGTGATCCTCGGCCTCGAACCCTATGAGATCGCGCGCCTGGCCATGGAGAAGGAGGCGATCCTGCAGTCGATCCACGAGGGCATCCTGGCCATCAACCGCGACGGCCAGATCACCTTGGTCAATCACCAGGCGCGGCGCTTCCTGCAGCTGCCGCCCGCCGAGCAGGTGCTGGGTCAGCCGATTCAGGAGGTGGTGCCCAATTCGCGGCTGCTGGAGGTGCTGGCGAGCGGCGAGCGGCAGTTCGACCAGGAGATGTGGCTCGGCGACCATCCGGTGGTGGTCAACCGGGTGCCGGTACGCGGCAGCGGGGAGATCGAGGGGGCGGTGGCGACCTTCCGCAGCCGCCGTGAGATCGTCGACCTCTCCAATGCACTAAGCGCCGCCAGCCGTGACGTGGACACTCTGCGTGCCCAGGCCCACGAATATTCCAACAAGCTCTACACCATTTCGGGCCTGCTGCAGCTCGACCGCATTTCGGATGCCCTGGCGCTGATTCACCACGAGACCCAGCGCCAGCAGGCGCAGATGAACTTTTTGATGAAGCAGGTAGGCGACCCGGTGATCAGCGGCACGCTGCTCGGCAAGCTGACCCGAGCCAGCGAACTGGGCGTGACGCTGGAGATCGATGAGCAGAGTTCGCTGGCGGCGCCCCTGACGGTGAGGGGCCAGGAGGTGGTGATGACCGTGATCGGCAACCTGCTGGACAACGCCTGCCACGCCGCGCTGCAGCAGGGGCACCACCAGCCCCGGGTACGGCTGTTCTTCACCGACCTGGGTGAGCAGCTGCTGATCGAGGTCGAGGACAACGGCCCCGGGGTGCCGCCGGCGCACGTTGAGAAGATCTTCGACGAGGGATTCTCGACCAAGCCGGGCAAGCATCGCGGCATCGGCCTGGCCCTGGTGGCGCAGCTGTGCCGCGACCATGGCGGCGCCATCACCCTGGAGGAGAGCGAACTGGGCGGCGCCTGCTTTGCGGTGGTGCTCGACCGCTCGCTGTGCAGGACGGTGCCGGATAGTACACCCGCTCAGCCGGTGCCGCGCCCGACCTGACCCGTCTGATTACACAAGCACAACGACGCCGCCACAGGGGAGACGCGATGACACCCACGGACAGCCCGGACGCCTGTTACGGCATTCTCATCATCGAGGACGACTTCCGCATTGCCGACATCCACCGTGCCTTCATCGAGCAAAGCGACGGCTTTCGCGTGGTGGGGCTTGCCGCCAACGGCGCCGAGGCGCGCCGGCTCATGGCCCGCCACGGCGACGAGGTGCACCTGGTTCTGCTGGATGCCTACCTGCCCGATGTCGAAGGGCTGGAACTGCTGTGGCAGCTGCGCCGCGACTACCTGCATGCCGATATCGTCATGGTCACCGCGGCGCGGGAGGTGGAGACCATCTCCGAGGCGCTGCGCGGCGGCGTCTTCGACTACCTGATCAAGCCGGCGGAAGCCTCGCGCATGGCGCAGATGCTGGCCCGTTTCCGCCGTGAGCGGGCGGCGCTGGCCGGGCGCAGCGAGATGAGCCAGGAAGAGCTTGATCGGGCGCTGGCCCGGCTGCGGCCGGACCAAGGCGTGGCGGCGGGGACGCGAAGCCTGCCCAAGGGCATCGACCGCTTGACGCTGAGGGCCGTGATCGCTGCCCTGGAAGCGGCGCGCGAACCGCAGGCCGCGATGCAGGTGGCGCGCGTCATGGGCGCAAGCCGGTCTACGGCACGCCGCTATCTGGAGTTTCTCGTGTCGGTACAGGTGGTCAGTGCGGAACTGGGCTACGGTGATGTGGGAAGGCCGGAACGCCGTTATCGGCTGACCGGCGATGTGACGGCCTGGTGTGAAGAGGGTTGATAGGCCCCGTGAACACAATGCGCAAAATGCCCATAACGCACAATTTATCGTTTATGGTCATAAGCTTGTCGCTTCCGGTCGGCATCTTCTAACGTTCACGGCGTATGCGGGCAGAGACCCGCCGTCACCACAGCACAACAACACGACAGTTCCAGGAGTACGCCATGACTGCCAAGCCTGCCCTTATCCGTTTCAGCGCCCTCGTGCTTCCGCTCGCCGCGGTAGCCGGCATGAGTGCCGCCGCCCACGCCGATGACTGGACCCCGACCCGCAATATCGAATTCATCGCCCCGGCCAACCCGGGCGGCGGTTGGGACACCCTGGTGCGCACCACCTCCCGAGTGATTCAGGAAGAGGGCCTGGCTGAGCGCAGTTTCGGCGCCATCAATGTGCCGGGCGGCGGCGGTGCGGTGGCCTGGGCGCAGATCGCCCGTGACCGCGGCAACCCGCACAAGCTGTTCGCCACCAGCCCGCCGATCATCCTGGTGCCGCTGGCGGGTGCCTCCCGCTTCGACCACAACGATTTCACGCCCATCGCCCGGCTGATCACCGACTACTCCATCGTGCTGGTGCGGGAAGATTCCGATTACGGTGACCTGAACGAGCTGTTCGAGGCCATGCGCGAGAATCCGCAGCTGAGCGTGGGCGGCGGCAGCGCCCCCGGCTCCATGGACCATATCTCCATGGCCGGCCTGGCCGCGGCGGCGGGCCTCGATGCCTCCAGCGTCAACTACATCCCGTTCTCCGGCGGCGGTGAGGCCATGACCAGCCTGATGGGCGGCCATGTCGCGGCGGTGATCACCGGCGCGGGCGAAGCCTCCGGCCAGCTGGGCGAGGGCAGCCAGCTGCGTGCCCTGGGCGTCTCGGCACCCGAGCGCATGGGCGGCAACCTGGAGCAGGTGCCGACCTACCAGGAGCAGGGTATCGACTACACCTTCGATATCTGGCGCGGCGTAATGGGCACCCCGGACATGCCGGCCGAGGCGGTCGCGTACTACGAGGAGCTGTTCGCGCAGATGCTCGAGACCGATGGCTGGCAGCAGGCGCGTGACCAGCTGGGCTGGATCGATGCCTACCAGGACAGCGAAGCGTTCGGTGCCTTCCTGGACGAGCAGAAGGAGCAGTTCAGCACCATCCTCGGCGACCTCGGCCTGCTGGGCCAATAACCGACACGACAGCTCCGCTCGGGCCCGGGCCTCGCCTTGCGAGGTTCGGGCGCTCTCGAACGCGACACTTGGGTGACGCCCGCACGGCGGTCGCCCGGGGCAGACTTCCATGACACGAATCAACTCCAACCAGGTCATCGCGGTGATCCTGGCGCTGCTGGCGGCGGGCTACCTGGCCATGGCCTGGCAGATCCCTTCCTTTCCGCTGCCGCGTCCCATCGATTCCGATCTCTTTCCCAAGGTGCTGGGCTTCACCCTGCTGGGGCTTTCGGTGCTGCTGTTCTTCGAAAAGCCGACCGCCAAGGACGTGCCCGAGACGCCCGAGGCCGATGCACAGCCAGAACCCCTGCTGCTGCGGCCCTGGTCGCGCGTGGTGGTGACCGCCATCGCCCTGGCCGCCTATGCGCTGCTGCTGGTGCCGGTGGGCTTCGTGCTGACCTCGGTGGCGCTGGTGTTCGGCCTGGCCGCGTACTACGGCTATCGCCGCCACGCCGTCAACCTGGCCACGTCGCTGGGCGTGGTCCTGGCGCTGTACCTGACCATGACGCGCATCATGGGCGTCTATCTACCCACCGGCGTGCTGCCGATCTGAGCGAACGGAGAGCAAGCCCATGGAAGCCTTGAACAATCTCATGTACGGCTTCGGCATCGCGCTGGAGCCTATCAACATCTTCTACGTTTTCGCCGGTGTGTTTGCCGGCACCGTCATCGGCATGCTGCCGGGGCTGGGCCCGATCAGCGCCCTGGCGCTGATGATCCCGCTGACCTTCGGCATGGACCCCTCGTCGGGACTTATCCTCATGGCCGGGGTCTACTACGGCGCGATCTTCGGCGGCTCGACCTCGTCGATCCTGCTCAATGCCCCGGGTGTGGCAGGTACGGTGGCGACCTCCTTCGATGGCTACCCGATGGCCAAGCAGGGCATGGCGGGCAAGGCGCTGGCCATTGCCGCCTATGCCTCCTTCATCGGTGGCACCGTGTCGATCATCTTCCTGATGATGGTGGCGCCGCTGCTCGGGCGCGTGGCGGTGAGCTTCGGTCCGGCGGAGTACTTCGCACTGATGGTGCTGGGCCTGACCGCCGTAGTCAGTCTGTCCGACAAGTCGCTGGTCAAGGGGCTGATCGCCGCGGTGGTCGGGGTGATGATCTCGATCATGGGCATCGACCTGCAGACCGGCACCGAGCGTTTCACCTTCGGCTCGGTGCACCTGCTCGACGGCATCGAGTTCCTGGTGGTGGCATTGGGCATCTTCGCCCTGACCGAGGTGTTCTTCATGCTGCTGCGCGGCGGCGGCGGGAAGGAGCAGCCGCGCAACGCCATCGGCTCGCTGAAGCTGAGCCGACACGAGGTGCGCGAGATTGCGCCGCCGATCGCCCGCAGCTCGGTGCTGGGCTTCTTCACCGGCGTGCTGCCGGGTGCGGGCGCCACCATCGGCTCCTTTCTCGGCTACAGCATGGAGAAGCGTCTGGCCAAGGATGGAGACACCTTTGGCAAGGGCAACATCAAGGGCGTGGCGGCGCCGGAGTCGGCCAACAACGCGGCCTGTACCGGTTCCTTCGTGCCGCTGTTGACCCTCGGGGTGCCCGGTTCCGGCTCCACGGCAGTGCTGCTCGGCGCGCTGCTGGTGATGGGCGTGTCGCCCGGCCCGGCGATGCTGGTGGATCGCCCCGAGGTGTTCTGGGGCGTGGTGGCCAGCATGTACCTGGGCAACATCTTCCTGCTGGTGCTCAACCTGCCGCTGATCCCCTTGATCGCCAAGGTGCTCGACATGCCGCGGCCGCTGCTGCTGTCGCTGATCCTGATCTTCTGCATGCTGGGTGTGTACGGCATGAGCTTCAGCGTCTTCGACCTGCTGCTGCTGCTCGGCTTCGGCCTGCTGGGGCTCGGCATGCGCCTGTTCGGCTTCCCCGCTGCGCCGCTGATCCTGGCGCTGATCCTCGGCGATATCATGGAGGAGTCGATGCGCCGTGCGCTGCAGATTTCCGGCGGCGACTGGATGATCTTCCTCGACAAGCCGATCTCGCGCTGGCTATTGATCATTGCCGTGGCCTCGCTGCTGCTGCCGATGGTGAAGCGCTTCGTGCAGCGCCGGAATACGGCCCGCTAGCCGGACCGCCGCCTGCCACTCACGAAGGGAGCCCCACGGGGCTCCCTTCGCTGTTTAGGGGCGGGCGCTGAACCCTTCGACTGGTCCTGGCTGCGCCTGCGCGGCGCGGTTGCACGCTGCTGGTGCAAGCGGTGAGTGCGCCGGCGTCGGCATGCACCGCCAGGGCTCCCCTGGCTGCACGCCCGTGGTGCGACAGGGGAGCTTCGTCGTGTGATTGGCAATCACATCTTTTTGAAACTATGGGTAATTTTTTCTCGGTGCAGGGGTTGGCGCATGGGTTGCAAAGTCTTGTCGGTTTGCCGGCACTGCCGTTGGGCAGTGTTCGTTCACCACAACAAGCCCTTCCAAAGAAGGCGACAGGAGAACCCATATGAACGCTTCCCGTCACACCAAGGCTTTCCCGCTTCGTCCCATGGCCACGGCGCTGCTTGCTGCTGGACTGCTGGGGGTGGGTAGCCAGGCGCTGGCCGACAGCCATCCGATCAAGGTCGGCATCCTTCACTCGCTCTCCGGCACCATGGCGATCAGCGAATCGACGCTGAAGGATACCGTCGAGATGCTCATTGCCCAGCAGAACGAGCAGGGTGGCCTGCTCGGGCGCGAGCTCCAGGCGGTGGTGGTCGACCCGGCTTCGAACTGGCCACTGTTCGCCGAGCGTGCCCGTGAGCTGCTCGAGCAGCACCAGGTGGACGTGGTGTTCGGCAACTGGACCTCGGTATCACGTAAGGCGGTGCTGCCGGTGTTCGAGGAGCTCAACGGCCTGCTGTTCTATCCGGTGCAGTACGAGGGCGAGGAGTCCTCCGAGAACGTCTTCTACACCGGGGCGGCGCCCAACCAGCAGGCGATACCGGCGGTGGAGTACCTGATCAACGAGATGGGCATCGAGCGTTTTGCCCTGATCGGCACCGACTATGTCTATCCGCGCACCACCAATCGCATCCTCGAGGCCTTCCTCAAGGAGGAGCACGGCGTGGCGGATGACGACATCCTGGTCAACTACACCCCCTTCGGGCACTCCGACTGGCAGAACATCGTGGCGGAGGTGCGGCGCTTCGGCAGTGAGGGCAAGCGCACGGCGGTGGTCTCGACCATCAACGGCGACGCCAACGTGCCGTTCTACCGCGAACTCGGCAACCAGGGCATCGACGCCGGCGATATCCCGGTCATCGCCTTCTCGGTGGGTGAGCAGGAGCTCTCCGGCATCGACACCGCTCCGCTGGTGGGCCACCTGGCGGCATGGAACTACTTCATGAGCGTGGACACCGACGCCAACTACGACTTCATCGACGCCTGGATCGAGTGGAGCGGTGATGAGGAGGCGGTCACCAATGACCCCATGGAGGCGCATTTCATCGGCTTCAACATGTGGGCCGAGGCGGTGCGCAAGGCCGGCACCACCGATCCCGATGCGATCAAGGATGCGATCATCGGCGTGACCGTGCCCAACCTCTCCGGCGGCTATGCCGCGATGATGCCCAACCACCACATCACCAAGCCGGTGCTGATCGGCGAGATCCAGGACAACGGCCAGTTCGACATCGTGTGGCAGACGCCCTCCACGGTGGCCGGCGATGCCTGGTCCGATTACCTGCCGGGCTCGCGCGACCTGATGGCCGACTGGCAGGCGCCGATGCGCTGCGGCAACTTCAACGTGGCCACGGGCCGCTGCGGCGGCAGCACGGCGGCCGAAGAGGCCGAAGCGGCGCTGGCCGAGTAAGTCCCGCCCCCCGCTGCCCAAGTGCAGTGGGGGAGCACGCCTTCTCTACCGATTCGAGGAACGCTGCGATGAATTACCCCCCGATTCCCGGCCAGGAGACGGCCGGGGCGAGGGCCGGCGGCGCCGTGGCCAGGGGCGAACATGACGCCACGCCTCGCGCCTTCTGGCCGATACGGATTGTGCTGGCGCTGGTGTTGGCGCTCGGTTTCATCATGACGACTCCCGCCATGGCGCAGGATGCCGACACGCACGATGCCGCCGAGGCGCTGCTCGAGGCGCTGGACGTTACCAGTTTCGTCGCCAAGGGCGAGGCCATCGCTGCCGTGGCCGAAAGCGAGGATCCGCGGTCGCGCTACTGGCTGCAGGCGCTGCTCGACGGACGCCTGCAGCGCGACCAGGACGGGCGTTTCGTGGTGGTGGTCGACAACAGCGGGCGCAACTGGCCGGTGGAGGATGCACTGACCGGCGAGCCGCTGGGCGAGATGTCGCGCCGCGAGCTGGACCGCATTGGCATCAACAACGCCCTGCGCAACCAGCTGCGTAGCCTGATTGCGGTGGTCGACCTGTATGCCGCCGACGTGCGGCTGCGGCGGGCCTCGGCCGAGCGTCTGCTGGGCGAGGTCGACGACGACCTGGCGGGACCGCTGGCCGAGGTGATCGCCGAGGAGCCCGATGCCCGGGTCCGCGAACGGCTGGTCCAGGCGCTGGCCATCTACCGCCTGGAACAGGGGGAGATCGAGGCAATCGACGATCTGCGCGGCAGCCTGCACCCCCGCGTGCGTGTCGCGCTCGCCCGCGCGGCGTCGGGCGCGATGGAGGGCCGTGCCGCCAACGGCGACGATCCGGTCGTGGCCGACGCCGCTCGTGAGGCATTGAACGGCATCGAGCAGATGCTCAAGGTCAACCGCGCCGCCGAGACGCTCTATTTCGGTCTTTCGCTCGGCTCGGTGCTGGTACTCGCCGCCATCGGCCTGGCCATCACCTTCGGCGTGATGGGCGTGATCAACATGGCTCACGGCGAGCTGATCATGCTCGGCGCCTATACCACCTGGATGATGCAGCAGCTGCTGCCCGGCCAGCCGGGGCTGGCTCTGATCCTGTCGCTGCCCGCCGGGTTCCTGGTAGCGGCGCTGGCGGGCATCGCCATCGAGCGTGGCGTGATCCAGTTCCTCAAGGGGCGGCCGCTGGAGACGCTGCTGGCCACCTTCGGCATCAGCCTGATCCTGCAGCAGCTGGTGCGTACCGCCATCTCGCCGCTCAACCGCACGGTGGTCACTCCCGAGTGGATGAGCGGCTCCATCGCCATCAACGATGCGCTGTCGCTCACCCTCAATCGGCTCTACGTGCTCGGCTTTGCGCTGGTGGTGTTTGCCGCGCTGATGCTGATCATGCGCCGCACCCGGCTAGGGCTCGAGGTGCGGGCGGTGACCCAGAACCGCGCCATGGCGCGTTCGATGGGCATTCGCGCCACGCGGGTCGACATCATGACCTTTGCCCTGGGCTCGGGGGTGGCGGGGCTGGCCGGTGTGGCGCTCAGCCAGCTCACCAACGTGGGGCCCAACCTGGGCCAGAGCTACATCATCGACTCCTTCATGGTGGTGGTGTTCGGCGGGGTGGGCAACCTGTGGGGCACGCTGGTGGCGGGGCTCTCGCTCGGTGTCATCAATCAGGTTCTCGAACCCTGGGCCGGTGCGGTGCTGGCCAAGATCATCGTGCTGGTGTTCATCATCCTGTTCATTCAAAAGCGCCCCCGGGGACTCTTCCCGCAGAAGGGCCGGGCGGCGGAGGGCTGATTCATGCAAGCACAACGATTCTGGCTGCTGCGGCCGTTCGGCGAGCGTTCAACGCTGATCTTTCTCGCCGTGCTGCTGGCGGCGATGACCCTGGTGACCGTGCTGCACGTGGCGCTGCCGCCAGGCCATCCGCTCTACGTCAGTGCTTATACCGTTAACTTGTTCGGCAAGTATCTGAGCTATGCGCTGCTGGCGGTGGCGGTGGATCTGGTGTGGGGCTATCTCGGTATCCTCAGCCTCGGGCATGGCGCTTTCTTCGCCCTGGGCGGCTACGCCATGGGCATGTACCTGATGCGCCAGATCGGCGACCGCGGCGTCTACGGCCACCCGGTGCTGCCCGATTTCATGGTGTTCCTCAACTGGGACAGCCTGCCGTGGTACTGGTACGGCTTCGACATGGCCTGGTTCGCCTTTCTGATGGTGCTGCTGGTGCCGGGGGCGCTGGCGCTGGTGTTCGGCTTCCTGGCGTTTCGCTCGCGAGTCACCGGGGTGTATCTGTCGATCATCACCCAGGCGCTCACCTTCGCCCTGATGCTGGCCTTTTTCCGTAACGAGATGGGCTTCGGCGGCAACAACGGGCTGACCGATTTCCGCGAGATCCTCGGCTTCAACCTGCGCAGCAGCGACACCCGGCTGGGGCTGTTCCTGGCCACCGGCGTGGCCCTGGCGCTGGGCTACGTGCTGTGTCGGGCCATCGTGACCAGCAAGCTGGGCCGGGTGTGCGTGGCGACCCGCGACGCCGAGGCGCGCACGCGGTTTCTCGGCTACCGGGTCGAGCGTTTCCAGCTGTTTGTGTTCGTGGTCTCGGCCATGCTGGCAGGGCTTGCCGGGGCGCTCTACGTGCCCCAGGTCGGCATCATCAATCCCAGCGAATTCTCGCCGCTGTTCTCCATCGAGATCGTGCTGTGGGTGGCGCTGGGCGGTCGTGCCACGCTCTATGGGGCGGTGATCGGGGCGATCCTGGTCAACTACGCCAAGACGGTGTTCACCGGGGCGATGCCGGACGCCTGGCTGTTTGCCCTGGGCGGGCTGTTCGTGCTGGTCACGGTATTCCTGCCCAGGGGCGTGGCGGGGCTGCTGGCGCTCAGGCTACGCCGCCGCCAACACGATGACGCATCACCCACGGGCAAGGAGGCGACGGCATGAGCATTCTCAAATCCCTGGCCACGCGTGACCGGGTGTTCGATTTCCTGGTGCCGGCGGCGTCGCCTGTCGACGTGCGCCACGGGCCGATCCTCTACCTGGAGGACGTGACGGTCAGCTTCGACGGCTTCAAGGCGATCAACGACCTGAACCTGACCATCGACGACGGCGAGCTGCGCTGCATCATCGGGCCCAACGGTGCCGGCAAGACCACCATGATGGACATCATCACCGGCAAGACCCGGCCGGATACCGGTTCGGTGTGGTTCGGCAGCCGCCATGACCTGCTGACCATGAACGAGCCAGAGATCGCCAGCCTCGGTATCGGGCGCAAGTTCCAGAAGCCCACGGTGTTCGAGGCGCTCAGCGTATTCGACAACCTGGAGCTGGCCATGGCCGCCGACAAGCGCATCCTGCCCACACTCACCGCGCGAATGAGCGGCGAGATACGCGACCGCATCGACGAAGTGCTGGCGACCATCGGGCTGTTGGCGCTGCGCGAGCGCCAGGCGGGGATTCTCTCCCACGGCCAGAAGCAATGGCTGGAGATCGGCATGCTGCTGATGCAGCGCCCGCGCCTGCTGCTGGTGGACGAGCCGGTGGCGGGCATGACCGAGCAGGAGATGGAGCGTACCGCCGAACTGCTCACTGGGCTTGCCGGCAAGCAATCCGTTGTCGTGGTGGAGCACGACATGGGCTTCGTGCGCTCGATTGCGCGCAAGGTAACGGTGCTGCATCAGGGCAGCGTACTGGCGGAGGGCAGCATGGATCAGGTCGCCAGCGACCCACGGGTGATCGAAGTCTACCTGGGTGCCGAAGCCGAAGAGGAGACGCTCTGATGCTGGCGATCGACAAGCTCAACCAGTTCTATGGCGAGAGCCACACGCTGTGGGATCTCGACCTGGCCGTGCCGGCAGGGCAGTGCACCTGCGTGATGGGCCGCAACGGGGTGGGCAAGACCACCCTGATGAAGGCCGTCATGGGCGAGGTGAAGGTCTCTTCCGGCAGCATCCGCTATGCCGACGACGTCGAGCTGACCAGGCGGCGGGTGGAGGATCGCTCGCGCCTGGGCATCGGCTACGTGCCGCAGGGGCGACAGATCTTTCCGCTTCTCACGGTGGAAGAGAACCTGCGCACCGGCCTGGCGGCACGGGGCGACGGCAGGCGCAGCATCCCGGAGCGCATCTACGAGCTCTTTCCGGTGCTCAAGGAGATGAAGCACCGCCGCGGCGGCGACCTCTCCGGCGGGCAGCAGCAGCAGCTGGCCATCGGCCGGGCGCTGGTGATCGAACCGCGCCTGCTGATCCTCGACGAGCCGGGCGAGGGCATCCAGCCCAATATCGTGACCCTGATCGGCGAGGTGATTCGCAGGCTGATCGAGGAGGACGGTCTCACCGTGCTGCTGGTGGAGCAGAAGCTGCCCTTCGCACGCAAGTACGCCGACCGCTTCGTGATCATGGATCGCGGCAGGCCGGTGGCCAGGGGCGAGATCGGCGAGCTCACCGATGGGCTGATCAAGGAGCACCTGACGGTATAGCACCGCAGGAGCGTGCCCCTGCGGTGCTGGCGCCGGCGCGCCCTGGTCAGTGGCTGAAGGGGAGCGAGGAGTGGTGCAGCACGATGCGCAGCTCTCCCTCGTCGTCCAGGTGGTAGCCCCAGGTCTTGTCGACGGTGGTGGTGTTGCCGTCGGCATCGAGAATCGAGACGGTGCCCAGGGTCATGGCAACGTCACCGCTGATGAAAATGGCGGCGTTGTCGATCTTGACCTCCTGCCAGCCCTTCAGTGCGAAGCCGCTGTCGGCGGGGAAGTCCTCGTCGTGCCCGACGAAGTAGGCCAGCGCGCCCTCGGGAGTGGTGCGGAAGGTATGCGGGGCCTCGGCCAGGGTGGGCTTGAACAGCACCGGCCCCATTGCATAGCCGTACGCGCTGTCGATGATGTCGCGGGCAAGGGCGGTGGCGGCATCGATGCCTTCTTCCTCGTAGGTGCTCGAGATCGCGACCAGGGCGTCGCCCCAAGCCTGCTGGGCTGCAAGCACCTGCTCCTCGGTGATGTCGCCACCCAGGTGAGTGACTGGGGCGGCGCTGGCCAGTGCGCTCATGCCAAGACCCAGGGCGGCAGCGGCAATCGTCGTCTTGAACATCACGAATTCTCCCTTTCGGTTAGGTGAACAGTACATTCGAAAATGCGCTGTCACTCTAGCGCAGCCCTGCGGCGAAGCCATTGCGGCCGTCGGCGCTTCCACGGTTTTTCCCCTTATTCGGCTGCCCTGCGGCCTGCTGCGCTCGAACCGCTCGCTGCGCTGTTGCTCATGCACCATCGTGGTTCGACTGTTCGGGCAGCTGCACCGGCGTGATGCAAATGAGCGCCGGCAGCTGCACCTCGATGTGGCAAGAATGTGTCTCGGGTCTGGGGTGGGTGTTATTCAAGCTTTTGATAATGAACAATTTAAAGAGAGTGCTCAGGCTGTGGTACGGGCCTTGCTACTTCTGGGCAGATACGCTGAACGAGCCGCCCATGACCGCTTTCGCCACCTCCGCTTTCGCCAAGCCAGCGCCGCACTCCGGCCATCGCTTCGATGCCGAGCGTCACTGGGCGGCGTCGCTGACGCTCGGCTTCGACTGCCGCGATGGGCGTACGCGTATGGTCGAGGCGCGCCACCGCGGCCCGCTACGGGTGCAGCGGCCTTTCTACCCGGAAGGGCGAGATGGCGCCTGCCACGTCTACTTGCTGCATCCACCCGGCGGGTTGGTCAGCGGCGATGCCTTGAGCATCGCCGCGCGGGTCGAGCCGCAAGCCCATGCGCTGCTGACCACGCCTGCCGCCAACAAGCTCTACCGGGCCGACAGCCACGGCGTGGCCTGGGAACAGCGCACCAGTCTTAAGGTATCGCAGCACGGCATTCTCGAATGGCTGCCCCAGGAGACCATCGCCTTCGATGGCTCGCGGGGCGTGCAGGAGACGCTCATCGAACTCGAGGCGGGGGCGCGCTGCCTGGGCTGGGAAGTACTGGCGCTGGGCCGGCCGGCGAGCCGGCTGCCTTATGTGTCGGGACGCATCGATCAGCGCTTCCGGCTGTATCGCGACGGCAAGCCATTGTGGCTGGAGCGCCAACCGCTCGATCCGGCTCACCCGCGCTTCACCGGTCGCTGGGGGCAGGGCGGCGCCAGCGTACAGGCCACTTTATGGGCCGTGGGTCTCAGTGACGAAACCGCCGCCATCGAGGCACTGCGTGAGGCGCTCGCGGCGAGCCCGCGCTGGGCGGTGACCGTGCGCCACGGCGTACTGCTGCTGCGCTACCTCGGCCATGAACGCAACGAAGCCTGGGAGATCTGCCGGCAGGCCTGGGCCTGCCTGAGGCCGCTGCTCATCGGTGTGCCCGCTCATCCGCCCCGTATCTGGTTCACCTGACTCACCAGGAGAGACGCATGGAACTGACCCCGAGAGACAAGGACAAGCTGCTGCTGTTCTCCGCCGCCCAGCTGGCCGAACGACGCCGGGCCCGCGGCCTCAAGCTCAACTATCCCGAGGCCGTGGCGCTGATCAGCTTCGAGATCATGGAAGGTGCGCGCGACGGGCGCAGCGTGGCCGAGCTGATGAGCTACGGTCGCGAGATCCTCGGCCGCGACGATGTGATGGAGGGGGTCGCCGAGATGGTGCACGAAGTGCAGGTCGAGGCCACCTTTCCCGACGGCACCAAACTAGTGACTGTCCACTCACCCATTGTGTAAGGAGCCATCCATGATTCCTGGTGAGTATCAGCTGAAGGGCGGCGAGATCGAGCTCTGCGCGGGGCGCGAGCGGATCACGCTGGAGGTGGCCAATACCGGCGACCGGCCGATCCAGGTCGGCTCCCATTATCACTTCGCCGAAACCAACCCGGCGCTGGTCTTCGACCGTGCCAAGGCGCGCGGCTTTCGCCTGGACGTGGCGGCGGGAACGGCGATTCGCTTCGAGCCGGGCCAGACCCGTGACGTCACGCTGATCCCCTTTGCCGGCAGCCGGCACATCTACGGCTTCCGCGGTGAGGTGATGGGCCCGCTCTCTATCGCGCCCGCCCCCGCGCGCAAATCGTCATCCGGCGACGCAGCGAATGGAGACCCGTCATGAGCACGCCTAACAAGATCGGCCGGCAGGCCTATGCCGACATGTACGGCCCCACCGTGGGCGACCGGGTGCGCCTGGGCGACACCGAGCTGTGGATCGAGGTGGAGCGAGACGCCACCCACTACGGCGAAGAGGTGAAGTTCGGCGGCGGCAAGGTGATCCGCGACGGCATGGGTCAGAGCCAGCGCGCCGACGCCACGGTGATGGACACGGTGATCACCAACGCCTTGATTCTCGATTGGTGGGGCATCGTCAAGGCCGATGTCGGCATCCAGGCGGGCCGCATCGCGGCCATCGGCAAGGCGGGCAACCCGGACACCCAGCCCGACGTGGAGATCGTCATCGGCCCCGGCACCGAGATCATCGCCGGCGAGGGCAAGATCCTCACCGCCGGCGGCATCGACGCCCACATCCACTTCATCTGCCCCCAGCAGGTGGAGGAGGCGCTGATGAGCGGCATCACCACCATGCTCGGCGGCGGCACCGGGCCTGCCACCGGCAGCAACGCCACCACCTGCACGCCGGGCGCTTGGCACATCGGTAGAATGCTGCAGGCGGTAGACGAGCTGCCGATGAACATCGGCCTGCTCGGCAAGGGTAACGCCAGTCTGCCGGAGGCGCTCGAGGCGCAGATCGAGGCCGGGGTGATCGGCCTCAAGCTGCACGAGGACTGGGGTACCACCCCGGCCTCCATCGACACCTGCCTGAGCGTGGCCGAGCGCTACGACGTGCAGATCGCCATCCATACCGACACGCTCAACGAGTCGGGCTTCGTCGAGGACACCCTGGCTGCCTTCAAGGAGCGTGGCATCCACACCTACCACACCGAGGGCGCCGGTGGCGGTCACGCGCCGGATATTCTCATCGCCTGCTCCAAGCCCTACGTGCTGCCGTCGTCGACCAACCCGACGCGCCCCTACACGATCAACACCATCGACGAGCATCTCGACATGCTGATGGTGTGTCACCACCTCGATCCCAACATTCCCGAAGACGTGGCCTTCGCCGACTCGCGCATTCGCCGCGAGACCATCGCCGCCGAGGACATCCTCCAGGACATGGGGGTGATCTCGATGATCGCCTCGGACTCCCAGGCCATGGGGCGGGTGGGGGAGGTGGTGTGCCGCACCTGGCAGACCGCGCACAAGATGAAGGTGCAGCGCGGCCTGCTGCCGGAGGACGAGGCGCTCGGCGCCGACAACTTCCGCGCCCGGCGCTACATCGCCAAGTACACCATCAACCCGGCGATCACCCATGGCATCGCCCATGAGGTGGGCTCCATCGAGGTGGGCAAGCTGGCCGACCTGGTGCTGTGGAGCCCCGCCTTCTTCGGCGTCAAGCCGGCGCTGATCCTCAAGGCCGGCATGATTGCGGCGGCGCCGATGGGCGACCCCAACGCCTCGATCCCCACGCCGCAGCCGGTGCACTACCGCCCCATGTTCGGTGCCTTCGGCCGCGCGGCGAGCCAGAGTCGCGTGAGCTTCGTCAGCCAGGCGGCGCTGGACGCCGGCGTCGGGGAGCGGCTGGGGCTCGTGAGCCCACTGGTGGCGTGCAAGAACGTGCGCGGGGTGCGCAAGAGCGACATGAAGCTCAACGACGCCTGCCCCGAGCTCAGCGTCGATCCGCAGACCTACGAGGTGCGCTGTGACGGCGAGCTGCTGACCTGCGAGCCGGCCACCGAGCTGCCGCTGACGCAGCGCTACCACCTGTTCTGAACCATGACGACATCGCCAAGCCAGCTTGTCATCGCGAAACCTCACGTGGCCGCTGACACCACGGGCGAAGCGACGCGGTCGATCTTCATGGACGAAGATCGAGGAAAGCCGGCACAGGGATGTGCCGTCTTTCCGACCGCGGGAGCTCGCCCATGGTGTCAGGGTTTCGGTCACGTGGCGTTGAGCGAGGTCAAGGCTGGCGGCCAGCGAGGAGGCAATCGCAATGCTGAAACTGATCGAACGTCTGGGACCCATCGAGGGGCGCCAGGCCAGCGACACCCTCACGCTGCCCTATGAGCTGCGCATTCGCGGTCGGCTCAAGGCGGTCAGCGACTCCGGTCGCGAGCTGGGGCTGTTTCTCGACCGTGGCCCGGTGTTGCGCCATGGCGAGGGGCTGCGCGCCGAGAGCGGCGAGATCGTGCGGGTCAGGGCTGCCGACGAGCCGGTGGTGACCGCCCGGATCGAAGCGGGCCTGCCCCTGGCGCGGCTCGCCTACCACCTGGGCAATCGCCACGTGCAACTGGCGCTGGGCGAGGACTGGCGGGGTGGTTACGTACGCTTCCCGCCGGATCACGTGCTGGAGGAGCTGGCCGAGCTGCTGGGGGCGAGCCTGGAGCGGCACGAGGCACCTTTCGACCCCGAGCCGGGCGCCTACAACCAGCTGGGCCATGCACACGCTCATGGTCACGACCACGACCACGACCACGACCACGACCACAGCCACGACCATGAACATAGCCACAACCACGGTCATGGGCATCACCATGCCCCGTGAGGCGGCGCCCGTGAATGTCACGGCCCAGAGCGACGACCTGGCGCTGCTGGGGCTGTTGCAGCTGGTCAGCCCAGCGCTGCCGATCGGGGCCTTCGCTTTTTCCCAGGGCCTGGAGAGCGCCTTCGAGCTGGGCTGGGTAAAGGACGAGGCGAGCCTCGGCGACTGGCTGGCCGGCGTGCTCGACGACGGCCTGACCCGCTGCGAGCTGCCGGTGCTGGCGCGCCTGCAGCAGGCCTGGGCGGATGAGGATGCCGAGGCGATCGCGCAGTGGGATGGCTGGCTTGCCGCCAACCGCGAGACCGCCGAGCTGGCCGCCGAGGATTCGCGCCTGGGCGCCTCGCTGGCGCGGCTGCTGGGCAGCCTGGCGCTGCTGCCCGGCGACCGCTCGGGCGAGGCGCCCGGTCTACCGGCCGGGGTGGGCTACGTGACGGTGTTTGCCTGGGCCGCCCAGGTACGTGGGGTGGCGCCGCGCCGGGCCATGCTCGGCTTTGCCTGGGCCTGGCTCGAGAACCAGCTGGCGGTGGCCTGCAAGGCGTTGCCGCTGGGGCACACCGCTGCTCAGCGCCTGGTCGAGCGGCTGCGCCCGGCGTTGGTCGCCGCGGTGGATGAAGCCCTCGCGCTCGGTGACGACGAACTTGGCCCGGCGCTGCCCGGCCTGGCCCTGGCCAGCGCGTTGCACGAAACGCAGTACTCGAGGCTTTTTCGGAGTTGATTGTGATGAACCGTGGCGTCAGGTGAATTGGTACATGACGCACTGGGGACATGGGGAGCGCTGGCGAATCCACCTCGCGCGGCCGCTGGCATGACGGCCGAAGCGAAGCGGTCGATCTTCATGGATGAAGATCGAGGAAAGCCGGCACAGGGATGTGCCGTCTTTCCGACCGCTGAGACCGGCCGTCGGGCCAGGGTTTCGGTCGCGTGGTGTGGTGAGTCGGCGTGTTCCCATGTCCAGCCACGCTGCATTCAAGAATGAACAAGGAGTAACGACATGACACATTGCCTACGCGTCGGCGTCGGTGGCCCGGTGGGGTCCGGCAAGACGGCCCTGCTCAAGCAGCTGTGCCTGGCGCTGCGCGACCACTACGACATCGCCGTGGTGACCAACGACATCTACACCCGCGAGGATGCCGACTTCCTGCTGCGCCACGAGGCGCTGCCGGCCGACCGCATCCTCGGCGTGGAGACCGGCGGCTGCCCGCACACGGCGATCCGCGAGGATGCCTCGATGAACCTCGCCGCCATCGACGAACTGCAGGAGCGGCATCCAGGCCTGGAGCTGGTACTGGTGGAGTCCGGTGGCGACAACCTCTCGGCCACCTTCAGCCCCGAGCTTTCCGACCTGACCCTCTACGTGATCGACGTCTCCGCCGGCGACAAGATCCCGCGCAAGGGCGGCCCCGGTATCACCAAGTCGGATCTGCTGATCATCAACAAGATCGATATCGCCGAGCAGGTTCACGCCTCGCTCGAGGTGATGGAGCGCGATTCGAAGAAGATGCGCGGCGAACGCCCGTTCGTCTTCACCAATCTCTACGACGGCATCGGCCTCGAGGAGATCATCCGTTTCATTCTCGACCGCGGCATGCTGCCGGAGCGCCGGCCCCAGGCCCAGCCGGCCAGTGCCTGACGACCATTCGACTACCTTCGGCCTGGAGATCGCCATCATGAAAACGACCTGTTCATCATCCACGCAGCTGGCTCTGCTCGCGGCACCGATGCTCCTCCTCCTCGCCGGGCTGGCCGTGGCCCACCCGGGGCACGACCATACCCACGGCGGTGGTTTTGCCGCCGGCCTGGCCCACCCGCTGCTGGGGCTCGACCACCTGCTGGCGATGCTGGCGGTGGGGCTGTGGAGCCTGCGTCAGAGCCGCGCCTTCAGCCTTGCTGCGCCGGCTCTGGCCGCGGGCGGGATGCTGCTGGGAGCGGGGCTGGCCTGGGCCGGCATGGTATTGCCGGGCGTGGAGTTCGGCATCGCCATGTCGGTATTGCTGGCAGGGGTGCTGATCGCGGCGCTGGTCAAGGTGCCCACGCTGGTGGGGGCGGGTGTGGTCGTGCTGTTCATGCTGTTCCACGGCCATGCCCATGGCAGCGAGATGCCCCACGGTGCCTCCATGCTGGCCTATCTGGCCGGCTTCACCCTGGCGACGCTGGCCATCACCTACGCAGGGCGTGCGGCGGGGGCGTTCCTGATGGCGCGTGAGAACCGTATCCTGCGGGCGCTGGGCGTTGCGATCGCCGCTGCAGGGGCGCTGTTCGCCTTCGGCTGATACTCGGTCGTCAGCGCCGCCCTGGGCTCATGCCGGGGGCGGCGCTATATCAAAAAGTTGACATGGAAGGCTCAACCGCGCAGCTTGAAAAGAAAATAGCTAGGAGAGGCGTATGGATACGCTTTGGTTGGCGCTCAAGATCGTCGTCACGCTGCTGGTTGTGATTCTTTTCGTGCAGAACATCGTGCTGGTCGAAGTGCGTTTCCTGACGTGGAGTGCCCGCATTCCGCTGGCGCTTCTGCTGCTGGGTATCTATCTATTCGGCATGCTCAGCGGCAAGTCGCTGTTCCATCTGCTGAGCCGACTGCGCAAGGATCGCCAGCGATCTACGAGGTGAGCCGGGTGGTGAATCGACTTTCTGCCGTTGCTCTGCATCGCCTTGCCTCGCTGTTTGCCTTCATGCTGCTGATCGTTCTTGCGCTACAGGCAGGAAGGGCTCAGCAAGCCCTGCTTGTCACCCATGAAGCGGTCGATGAAGGCCTCGCGCTGATCACGGCCATCCAGGATCTCCAAGTCTCCCTGCTCGAAGTGGAAACTGGCGAGCGGGGTTTCGTCATTACTGGGCGCAGCGACTATCTGGTGCCTTACCAGAGCGCTCGGCAGCGGCTCGACGCCGAGCGCAGCTTGCTACTCGAACGGCTGGAAGCGAAACAGCGCCTATCGAATGATCGGTTGTCCCAGCTTGCGGCATTGATCGAGCGCCGGGTGAGTATTGCCGAGAACAACATTGCCGTGCGTGGGAGCGACGGGTTGGAAGCGGCCGCATTGCGGCTTCTGGCTGCCGGAGGGCGTCAGACCATGGCGCAAATTCACGGCATCCTCGACCCCCTCAAACGGGACGAGCGTGAGCGGCTGGCCGTACAGAGTGCGCGTGCCGCTGAGCAGGCTGCTCGGGCAAGAACGGTGGGCATCATCGGGATCGTGTTCGTGGTGATCCTCTTTTTGGCGGCCTTTGGTGCCCTGAATCGCGTGCTCACCATTCGACGCCTGTTGCTCGAACGTGCCGAGCATCGCGAGGCAAGGCTCCATGCTCTTCTACACGCCATGCCTGATGACCTCTATGTGATCGATCATGATAGGCGTGTCCTGCGACTGGTGGGGGATATGCCAGTTTCGGAAGCTTTCGTGCGTGAATTACACGAGCATCTGGAGAGCAGCGGTACCGAAGAGCTGCTGCATAGTTTCGTCTGGCATGACCCATACGATGCCGAGTTTGAAGTACGCATGCTTCCTACCTGGGACGATGAGCATCTTGTGATCGCTCGCAACATCACTCAGCGTCGGGAGATGGAGCGCATGAAGGCAGAATTCATCGCTACCGTCAGCCATGAGCTGCGTACCCCGCTCACGGCGGTGAAAGGGGCATTGAGCATGCTGCAGCAGGGTTACGCAGGTGAATTGACTGACGATGCTAGGCTGTTAGTACAGGTGGCCGATAAGAATGGTCAGCGTTTGGTGCGTCTGATTGATGACATACTCGATATCGAAAAGCTTGAAGCAGGTCAGCTGAAGGTTCACCTGCAGCAGGTTGATCTGCTGGCACTGGTCGAACAGGCGTTGGTCGACAACGCGCCGTATGCCGAGAGCTTTGGCGTCAAGCTGCAGCATGAATTTGTCGTAACCCAAGCTGAGCTCGAGCTGGATCCGCATCGTTTTTCCCAGGTGCTTGCCAATCTGATTTCCAATGCCTGCAAGCACTCTCCGGCAGGCGCCACCGTGACCATTATCGTCAGGTTGGTGAAACATGCGGGGGCCGACTGGTGGGAGGTGGCGGTGTCTGACAGCGGCGATGGAATTCCGCTGGAGTTTCAACCGCGCGTGTTCGAGCGTTTCGCCCAGGCGGATAGCTCAGATCGCAGACGCAGCGGCGGCACTGGACTCGGCTTGGCGATCACTCGAGGCCTGGTCCATGCCATGGGCGGTGAGATCGGGTTTACCTCGGTGCCTAAGGCCGGTACGGAGTTCCAGGTGCGCTTTCCTGCCTTGCCTAAGGACGGTCGATACACAAAACAAGCTAAGGAATCGACATGATGACCACGAGCGATCACAAGCCCCGAATCCTGTTAGCGGAGGACGAGGAGGATGTTGCCTTTCTGATTCGCTTTCTACTCGAGCGCCAGGGATTCGTGGTGGAGCACGCGCCAGACGGTCGTCAGGCGATCGAACTCCTCTCCGACACCCCCCCGGTCGATTTGGCGCTGCTCGACATCATGCTGCCCTACCATGACGGCCTTGAAGTACTGGAGCACCTGCGCCGACTGCCGGCCTGGCAGGACGTGCCTGTTATCATGCTCACCGCCAAGGCGCGTGAGACTGACGTGGTACGGGCCCTGGAGCTCGGTGCCGATGATTACGTGACCAAGCCGTTCCAGCCGGAGGAGCTGCTGGCTCGGCTGCGTCGTTTCATGAGGAGGCGTTGATGCAAGGTAGGGTGGATGCCCGATCTGCTGTCGTGCGGGGGCTGATCGGGGCGCTGCTGCTCGTGTCGACGCTCTCCAGCGCTGCACAGGCTCAGGAGCGGCGCACCGAAGTGGAAGCTTCGCTGCGCTACGATGCGCTGGACAGCGGTTTCGACGACTGGCTGACCCAGCGGCTCGATGTGCAGTCGACCCAGCGGGGCGAACCGACCTGGTACGGGGCACTGCACCGGGAGCGTCGCTATGGCACGTGGGATGAAGCACTGCTAGCGGGGGCTGCCGTGCCCTTGGGCGAGGCCTGGGTCGTGCAGCCCGAGGTGGGGCGCACGTTTTCGGCCGATTTTCTTGCCCGATGGCATGCCGACCTGCGCGTTCAGCGCGTGCTGGGGGGAGGCTACGTGGGCAGTGCCAGCCTGCGGCGCACCCGCTACGCGGGCTCCCAGGTCGACAGGCTGGCCCTGGGCATGGAGCGCTACTGGGGCAACTGGCGCGGTGCCTACACCCTCAATGTCAGTGACGTGGATGTGGCCGGCACCCCGGTAGGGCATGCGGTTGCGCTGGATTACTACTACGGCGAACGCAGTTCGGTGGGGGTGCGCGGCGCCCTGGGTCGTGAGGAAGAGGGACTGCCCGGCGGCGAGGTGGCGACCACGGATGTGGCCTCCGCGGCGCTGCTTGGTCGCCACTGGTTCGAAGAGAATTGGGCGCTGAGCTGGGAGCTCGGGGCGATCCGTCAGGGTGATCTCTACGACCGCTTCGGCGTTCAGCTGGGTGTGAGATATGCCTTCTGAGCTGGCGGCACTGCCGCAGTTGCTGTACCAGGCAGTTCAAGTCTTGACCACGCCGCCCGAGGACCCGGTGCTGCGTTTTGCCGTCTACAGCGCCATGGCGCTGGCCGCATTGACCCTGGCGGTCATGCTGCAGGTGCTGGTGCTGACCGAGCTGGCCAGCCGGCGCGAGCGTCGCCGCCAGGCGTTCACCGAGCAGTGGCGGCCGCGTCTCGCTGCATGGAGCATGGCGCATGGCGATGCGCTGCCCTGGCCGCCACGCGGCAGGCAGCAGGAGATCTGGTTCATGTTGCTGTGGCTGCGGCTGCGACGCCAGGTACGTGGGCCGTCGCAGCAGCGCCTCAATGCGCTCTTCGAAGGCATCGGCATGAGCAGTCGCGTGGTGAGGCTGCTGCGTGGACGTGGCGTCCATCGGCGGCTGCTCTCGCTAAGCTGTCTGCAATACCTGGCTGATACGCGCTACTGGGCGGAGGTGACGCCGCTGGTGGACGACAGCAACCCGGTGGTGGCGCTGACCGCGGCGCAAACCCTGGTGGCGATGGATTCTGACCGCGCTATGCAGCGCATCATCCCGCTGGTAGAGCTGCGCCACGACTGGGCTCTACCACGTCTCGAGGCGCTGTGTCGTCAGGCTGGCCCGGCGTCAGTCAGCGGCCCTCTGCTATCGCAACTCGTCGAAGGAGAAGATCCACCGCTACGTCTGACATCGCTGTTGGTCTGGGCGGAGCCTAATCGTGTGGCCCCCTGGGCCAGTCGCCTGCTTGCCGAGGGCTTCAGTACACAGGAAGGAAGGGAGGTTTCCCTCTGTGCCGCCTTGAGCTGTCTGGGGAAGCGCCGTGATCCGCGTGACAGGGCGCTACTCCTGCGCTGGTTGGAGGCCAGCTCCCCTCAGGTCCGCTTGGCGGCGGTTCAGGCGCTGCGTCGCCAAGCGGGGCCGGATGAGGTTCCTTTTCTCCTCGAGCGGTTGGCCGACGCCAGCTGGTGGGTGCGTCAGGCTGCCGCTGATGCCCTGGTCGAGCTGCCTGGTATGGCTGACGCCGACATTGAGGCCTGGCTGCAAGACGTGACGGATCGCTATGGGCAGGATGCCCTGAGGCGAGCCATTGCCGAGCGGCGTCGTTGAGGAGAGCGCATGGGCATCGATTGGGTGTGGTGGGGGCAGGTCGGTTTCATCGGTTATTTCATTTTGCTCAACGGCGGTTATCTGGCGCTCAATCTGCTCTCGATGGTGAGCCTGCGGCGCTACATGCGCCAGCGCGCTGAACTGGGGGAGCTGGCGCCCTATCTGGGGCTCGAGCCCGCCGTGTCGATACTGGTGCCTGCCTACAACGAGGCGGCCACCATACGCACCTCGCTGCTCTCGCTGCTGCAGCTGCAGTACCCCGAGTTCGAGCTCGTAGTGATCAACGATGGTTCCAAGGATGAGACCCTGGCGGTGCTGGTCGAGGCCTTCGAGCTTGAGCCATATCCTGAGCCGCTGCGACGCAGCGTGCCGCATCAGGAGGTTCGGGGCATCTACCGCTCCCGTCGCTACCCCAACCTGAAGGTGATCGACAAGGCCAACGGCGGCAAGGCCGATGCGCTGAATGCCGGGATCAATGCTGCCCGCCATGGACTGTTCTGTGCCGTGGATGCGGACTCCATCCTGCAGCGCGACAGCCTGCTGCGTGTGGTCCAGCCGTTTCTTGAGGACGAGCGCACCGTGGCCGCGGGCGGGACGGTGCGCATTGCCAACGGCTCGACGGTCCGCGGTGGCTTTCTGCTCGAGGCGGGAATCCCGGATAGCCTGCTGGCACGCTTCCAGATCGTCGAGTACCTCAGGGCGTTCCTGTTCGGCAGGCTGGGCTGGTCGCCGCTCAATGCGGTGCTGATCATCTCCGGAGCCTTCGGCCTGTTCGACCGTGAGCGTGTGGCCGAGGTGGGCGGCTACAGCACCACCACGGTGGGAGAGGACATGGAGCTGGTGGTGCGCCTGCATCGCTACCACCGCGAGCGCAAGATTCCCTATCGCATTCGCTACCTGCCCGATCCCATCTGCTGGACCGAGGCGCCGGAGGATCTGGGGACGCTGGGTCGCCAGCGCAGCCGCTGGCAGCGCGGGTTGGCGGAAAGCCTGAGCCGTCATGTGCGGCTGGCGTTCGGCCGGCGGGGCGGTGCGCCGGGGCGCCTGGCGTGGCCGTTCATGGCGCTGTTCGAATGGCTGGGGCCGCTGGTCGAACTGGCCGGCTACGCTTTCATGTTCGGCGGATTCGCCATGGGAATCATCTCGCCGGTGGCCCTGACCGTGTTCCTGCTGGTGGCTATCGGCATGGGCATCCTGCTGTCGGTCAACGGTCTGCTGCTGGAAACCCTGTCGTTTCGTGTCTACCAGAGGCGCCGGGACATGCTGCGGCTGTTTCTCGTCGCCGTGCTGGAGAACTTCGGCTATCGCCAGCTCAACACGCTGTGGCGCTGCCGCGGCCTGTGGCAGTGGTTTGCGCGGCGCAAGCACCAGTGGGGGGTGATGAAGCGCAGCGGCCAGTGGGGGCAGTAAGCCGTTAGTCCACCCGCGATACCGGCTGGCGTCGAGGGTCGACATACCACGGCAGGCCCCGCCTGGCGTTGTGCTCGAGTTCGGCGATCACCTGGGCGCCCAGCAGCAGGATCACGGCACCGATTTCCAGCGTGAGCAGCACTACGATCAGCGTGGCAAGCGAGCCGTAGACGACGTTGACGAACGAGAGGTTGGCAAAATAGAACATCAGCAGCAGGCGTACCCCTTCCCACAGCAGGGCGGCTACGAACCCGCCCACCACCGCCCGCCGGAGTGCGATGTTGACCACCGGCAGCACCTTGTAGATGGCGCTGAAGAGCAGGAACACGCCGATGAAGCTGAACAGGTTGAGCAGCGGGTCGGAGAGACCGGCGAAAGGCATGTGGCGCCCGACGATAGCCAGCCACAGCGCATCGATGGCCGCGGCCAGGCTCGCCAGCAGGGTAAGGGCCAGCAGGCCGGCACCCAGTACCAGCATGAACAGATAGGGCAGCAGCACCGACACCCACAGGCTGCGCTTTTGCGGCACTTCCGGCGCATGGAAGATGATCGCCAGCGCGTCTTCCAGCATGCGAAACACGAAGGAGCTGAACACCAGCAGCACCACGATGCCGAACAGGCCGATCATGTCTCGCGAGTCGAGCAGGGCGCGTACCGCGTCGAGCAAGACTTCGGCATGGGTTGGGGCGAGGTGCTGCACCTGCACGCCGATCACTTCGAGCAGCAGGGCCTCGTTGAACACCTGGGTCAACAGCACGGTCAGCAGGGCGAACAGCGGAACGATGGAAAGCAGGATGTTGTAGCCGACGCCACCGGCCAGCAGCAGCCCCCGATTGCGCAGAAAGGCGGCCAGCACGCGCCAGAGAAAGCGCGCCACATGCGGCATCAGGACCAGCAACGCGCTGAATCGGGTCATGCGGACGGTAACTCCCTGTATGCGTTTTGGCCCATTTTGAATCCGTATTGGAACTCAGGCTTTAATCCTTTCCTGAACAAGGTATTACCGAACCCGGAGGCTCACAAGCGAGCCGCTTCGCTGGATGGATGCTGAAGGTTCGCTACACTGGTGGCTGACGGCAGGCGTGGCGCTTGCCATGCCGGCCCCCGTTCATCCGGACAGCAAGGAGAGCTGTAATGCGCAATATCATCTATATCATTGGCCTGATCGTCGTGGTTCTGTTCATCCTGTCGATGCTGGGCCTGCGCTGACACGGAGCGACACTGCCCTACCCGGAGTTCATGGCCGGTGCGGTAATCCCGCCCGGCCATGCTTTTGACTGGCCGTGTGATCGGCAAGGGGGGCTGATAGCGGGTCACCGTCATGTTCCGTTCTGTGTCTCGGTTTGCAGCAGGAGGCTCACGATGCGATGCAGCTGCTCCTGCGAGAAACGTTGGCCCGCGGTGTCGGGGTGCGGGTCGGCGGTGAACACGACGGTCAAGGCACGGGCGGGAATCACATAGAGCCCCTGGCCGCCGAAGCCTCGCCCATAGTAGACCGGCGTATCCTCCAGGGTGGTGATGAACCAGCCGTATCCATAGCGGTCCCCCGTCCAGCGTGACGTGCCACGAGGCTGCCAGGAAGCTTCCACCCAACCCTCGGGCAGCACCCGTGTATCGCCGATCTTTCCATCGTGCCGATACAGCTCGCCAAGGGCGATCAAGGCATGAGGCGAGAGCGCCATGTCGTTGCCCCCGAAATAGATACCCTGTGGGTCGCGAGGCCAGGCTGGAAGGGTGATGCCGAGCGGCTCGCCCAGCAGGCGCCTGGCCAGGGCCAGGGTGCTTTCGCCGCTGGCCTGGGTCAGCGCTGCCGAAAGGATATGGCTGCTGCCGGTGGAGTAGAGCATCTCACCCCCGGGCCGATCAACGAAGGGGCGGGAGAGGGCATTGGCCACCCAGTTCCGGCTCGCCACCCACCCCCCGTAGTGGCGCCCCGAGGTGGGCTCCAACCCGGCCTGGAGCGACAGCAGGTGTCCTACGGTGATCTCTTCGACGCGAGGATCGCTATCATCGGGTACCAAGGGGCCAAGCAGCTCGACGACGGGCTGGTCGACGCCGGTAATCAGCCCGTCGGCGATGGCGGCTCCGGTCAGGGCGGCCAGTACAGTCTTGGACAAGGACTTGATATTGACCGGCTGGGTAGCGGGAGGGCCGTTGTAGGTCTGCTCCAGTACGATCTCGCCCTGTTCGGCCACGACCAGGGTATGCAGGCGCTCGATGCGTTTGGCCGCTTCGCTCGTGCGGGTCAGGATGCTGTGGCTCAGGCGCTCGGCGGCATGCACCGGAGCGGTGGTAACCGCGAGTCCCGCAAGGAGCAGGCCCGCCAGGGCCAGGGGAAGCAGAGCCCGGGACAAATGGACTCGATGCAACGCGCTTACGCTTGGGCTCGACATGCTGTGTCCTCCTTGGTCACATCCGGTCACGGTGCCTTGTGCCGATGTCGCCTTGCAGTTACCCGGTTCCTACTGCCATCTTGTGCCGGAAGAGGCATTCTGACAACTGAACGAACGGGGTTGCCATGGGCCATGATCTCCGCTTCCTGCTGCTGCTGACACTGCTGCTGGTTGGCTGTGCCGGGCGCGTATCCCCGCCGCCCGTGGATACGCTCGAGGCGCCTGTCGAGATCTTTCTGTTGGACCATGGTCGCCATGCGAGCCTGGTCATGCCTCATCGAGAAGGGGGGGTGGCCCGGTACAGCTATGGCGAATGGAAGTGGTATGTCGAAGGCAGGCAAGGCGTTTGGCGCGGGGTTGCTGCCATGCTTTGGCCGACCCGCAGCGGCATCGGACGGACCCAACACGGTGACATCGACTCGCCCCATTCCCATCTTGATCGGCTGGCACCCGAGGGCATCGAGACGATCTATTCCCTGCAGGCCGACGCCGAGCTTGTCATAGCGCTGCAGCAGTCCCTGGATACGCACTTCGCACGGGCGCGCATGGAGCCTGTCTTCAGCGAGGATTACGGACTGTATTTCGTGCCCTACCCACGGGACTACTCCGCGCTTCATCAATCGAATCTGGTGGTTGCCCAATGGTTGCGCCAACTGGATGTCGAGGTGAAGGGGTCTCCCTGGCTCTCCAACTGGCGCATCGAAGCCGCGCCCTGACCGGCACAGGCTCCCCCGGAGGCGCCTTGCCGCAGCTTTCGCCCGGCCACTTCGCTATGTATGCTGACTGTGAACACAACAGCGCTGCCGCCCCTGCGCGGTAAGCTCATATCGACCAGCAAGAGGGACTTGCCCAATGTCGGAGACAACCGAGAGCCCACTCTACAAGGACAGGCGCGTCATGGGGGTGGTGGCTGTAGCGATTCTTGCCATTCTTTGGGCGATCTTTGCCCATAACAGTGCCAGCAACCAGCGTGAGCGCAGTGCCGTTCTCGAAGAGCAATTGGCCGCCGCCCAGTCAGAGCAGCGTCGCCTGGTGGCGGAACTGAGCGAGCGCGATCAGGCAGGCGAGGATATCGCTGCCCTGCAGGCCCGCCTCGATGACCTCGAGCAGCAGCGCCAGGCGGCGGAAGACGCCATGCGAGAAGAACAGGAGGCTGCACGCGCCCAGCTCGAGCAGCTGCAGGCCGAGGCGCAGCAGGCCCAGCAGCAGCTTGAAGAGCTGCAGGGGCAGCGCGGTGAGCTCGACGCTGAAGTGGAGTCGCGTCAGGCTGAAATTACCGAGATGGAGCAAACGGTTACACAGCTGCGCAGCGACTACGAAACGGTCGATCAAGCGCGCAGCGATGCCCAGACGGCTCGCCAGGATGCCGAGGATGCGCGTCAGGAAGCCGAAGCCGCTCGCCAGGCCGTCGAGGAAGAGCGCCAGCAGGCCGAGGCCGCCCGCCGCGAAGCAGAAGAGCAGCGTGAGCAGGCTGAGTCGAGCCTGCAGGAGTTGCGCCAGGAGACCGAGGCGGCCCAGCAGCGTTTCGATGCGCTGAGCGAGGCGCTCAATGAGCGTGAGCAGACCTTGCAGGCGATGGAAAATGACATCGAGGCGCTGGAAGCCTGGCGCACCGAGGTTGAGCGTGAGGTTGGCAACGTTAGGGATGAGCGCAGCGCCGCCATGAGCGAGCTGGAGGAGACCCGTCAGGAACAGGAGTCGCTGGCCGGCGAGATCGAGGAGGGGCGCAGCCAGCTAGAGGAGCTCGAGCGTCAGATCGAGCGTCGCGAGCAGCAGCTGCAGCAGCTCGAGACCCAGTTGGCCCAGTGGCGTGAAGCGTTGGCCGAGCTGGAGCTGCCGGCACAGCAGAACCTGCAGCAGCAGGGCGAGCAGGGCGAGCAGGGCGAGCAGGGCCAGCAGCAGGGCGAGCAGGGCCAGCAGCAGGGCGAGCAGCGCCAGCAGCAGGGCGAGCAGGGCCAGCAAGAGCAGGAGCCGCAGGCCCAGCAGCAACAAACCGAGGCAGCCGCCGAGCGCGGTTGATTCGTCCAGCGGAACACGATGCGGCGGGCTTCGGCTCGCCGCATCGTCGTTTCAGGCCAAGGCTAATGGGCCCTCGGCGAGGGGCCAGGCACGTTATACTGTCGCCAGAGCAAGGCACGTACGCGCCTGTAAGGCACGTTGCCAACGTAGCAACCAAGGAGTCAGTCGTGATCGAAGGGGTCAAGCATATCGTGGCCGTGGCATCCGGCAAGGGTGGTGTCGGCAAGTCCACCGTTACCGTGAACCTGGCGCTGGCCATGGTGGCCGAGGGCTACCGCGTCGGCATTCTGGATGCCGATATCCATGGCCCAAGCCAGGCCCAGATGCTGGGCGTACCGGAAGGCGTGCGCCCTCAGCAGGCCGGCGAGAACAAGTTTCGGCCACTGGAGACTCATGGCGTACAGGCCATGTCGATGGCCTTCATGGTCGACACGCGCGAACCCATGGTCTGGCGCGGCCCGATGGTGGCGGGAGCCTTTCAGCAGCTGCTGACCCAGACTGCCTGGCAGGATCTCGATGTGCTGTTCATCGACATGCCGCCGGGCACCGGGGACATCCAGCTTACCCTGGCGCAAAAGGTGCCGGTAGATGGTGCGGTCATCGTCACGACCCCACAGGACATCGCCCTGCTCGACGCGCGCAAGGGCATCGAGATGTTCCGCAAGGTCAACGTGCCGGTGCTGGGCGTGGTGGAGAACATGAGCCTGCACGTGTGCTCCAACTGCGGGCACGCCGAGCCGATCTTTGGCGAGGGCGGCGGCGAGCGCATCGCCGGCGAATACGATACCCGTGTGCTGGGCAGGCTGCCGCTGGCGCTGTCGATTCGCGAGCAGGCGGATGGCGGCAGGCCCACGGTAATTGCCGAGCCGGAGGGAGAGGTAACCGCCACCTTCCGCGACATGGCACGCCAGATCGCCGACACGCTGCAGGGGCACTCGCCCGAAGCAGGGCCGAGCATCTCGTTCAGCGACTGAGCGGCAACGGTGGCGTGGCCGTGACGCCCGCCTGCGGGGCCGCTATCATGGCGGCCCCACATCTATCATTCTTCGGCACTTCTTTCAGGACGTCCCATGAGCATCAAACCCGACAGCTGGATCCGCCGCATGGCCGAGCGGGAAGGCATGATTGAACCCTTCGAAGCCGACCAGGTGCGTTACGTGAACGATCAGCGGGTGATTTCCTACGGGACCTCCAGTTACGGTTACGACGTACGCTGTGCCGATGAATTCAAGGTGTTTACCAACATCCACTCCGCGGTGGTCGATCCGAAGAACTTCGATGAGAAGAGCTTCGTCGACATCAAGGGCGACGTCTGCATCATTCCACCCAACTCCTTTGCGCTGGCGCGCACTGTGGAGTACTTCCGTATCCCGCGCAGCGTGCTGACCATCTGCCTGGGCAAGTCGACTTACGCTCGCTGCGGCATCATCGTCAACGTGACGCCGCTGGAGCCGGAATGGGAAGGGCATGTGACCCTGGAGTTTTCCAACACCACCAACCTGCCGGCCAAGATCTACGCCAACGAGGGCGTGGCTCAGATGCTGTTCCTGGAGTCGGACGAGGTGTGTGAGGTTTCCTACAAGGACCGCGGCGGCAAGTATATGGGGCAGAGGGGAGTGACTCTGCCCCGTACCTAATCATTTACTCTTCGTCCAGCTCTTCGGCGGCGTCGGCGTGGGAGAGGCGTAGCCCCTGGGGCGGCAGCGGAGTGCCGTCGAGCTGGGCGACTTCGCCTTCCAGGCGCAGGCGCCCCTCGAGGAACCACTTCACCGCGATGGGGTAGATCAGGTGCTCCCGGGCGTGCACCTTCTCCTTCAGGCTGGCTTCGGTCTCGCCCTCGCTCACCGCCACCACGGCCTGGATGGCGACCGGGCCGCCGTCGAGCTCCTCGGTGACGAAGTGCACGCTGCAGCCGTGCTCGGTCACGCCGTCGGCCAACGCCTTGGCGTGGGTATTCAGGCCACGGTAGGCGGGCAACAGGGAGGGGTGGATGTTGAGCATGCGGCCATGGAAGCGCTGCACGAAGCGCGGCGTGAGGATGCGCATGAAGCCGGCAAGCACCACCAGGTCCGGCTCGTGGCGCTCGATCACCTTGATCAGCGCGGCGTCGTAGCTGTCGCGGCTGTCGTATTCGCCGTGGGGCAACACCACGGCGTCGATACCTGCGTCGCGGGCGCGCTGCAGGCCGTAGGCATCGGCCACGTTAGAGATCACCGCCACGATCTCACCGCCCAGACGGTCGTGGGTTTGCTCGTCGATCAGCGCCTGCAGGTTGCTGCCGCTGCCCGAGATCAGCACCACCACCCGGCGTGCCCCGGTGGGCTCGGGGGTGAAGTCCGTCATCGTGTCGCCGTCGTACGCTCCACTCATGCCCCCAGATTCTCCAGCTGCACCGCTTCCTCGCCATCACCGCGGGCGATGATTTCGCCAATGCGATAGACCGTCTCACCCTGGGCCTGCAGGTGCGCACGCGCCTGATCGGCCTTGTCGGCAGGCACCACCACGACCATGCCGATGCCGCAGTTGAGCACGCGGTACATTTCCGTCTCTGCTACGTTGCCCTGCTGCTGCAGCCAGTCGAACAGCGCGGGGCGGGTCCAGCGCTTCACGTCGATGCGAGCGGCCAGGTGCTCGGGCAGCACCCGCGGCACGTTTTCCAGCAGGCCGCCCCCGGTGATATGGGACAGCGCGTGAACGGCGATGCCGCTCTCCTTGATCAGCGATAGCAGCGGCTTGACGTAGATGCGGGTAGGGGCGAGCAGGGCGTCGCCCAGCGACTGGCCGTCGATGGCGGTATCCAGCGATGCGCCGCTGACGTCGAGGATTTTGCGGATCAGCGAATAGCCGTTGGAGTGCGCGCCGCTGGAGGCGATGCCCAGCAGCACGTCGCCTTCGCCGACCTGGCTGCCGTCGAGGATCTCGGATTTCTCCACCACGCCGACACAGAAGCCGGCCAGATCGTAGTCGCTGCCCTCGTACATGCCGGGCATCTCGGCCGTTTCACCCCCCACCAGGGCGCAGCCGGCCCGCTCGCAGCCTTCGCCGATGCCGGCCACCACGTCGGCGGCGATGTCCACATCGAGCTTGCCCGTGGCATAGTAGTCGAGGAAAAACAGCGGCTCGGCGCCGGCCACCACCAGGTCGTTGACGCACATGGCCACCAGGTCGATGCCGATGCTGTCGTGGCGGCCGAGGTCCATGGCAAGGCGCAGCTTGGTGCCCACGCCGTCGGTGCCCGAGACCAGTACCGGTTCGCGATAGCCGGAGGGCAGCTGGCACAGGGCGCCGAAGCCGCCCAGCCCACCCATCACCTCGGGGCGCAGGGTGCGCTTGGCCACGCCCTTGATGCGATCGACCAAGGCATTGCCGGCATCGATGTCGACGCCGGCATCCTTGTAGCTCAGCGATGCCTTGTCGGAGTGGGGAGAGGTGGAATCGGTCATGGCCTGTCCTGTACGCAAACGCGGTGAGTGGTTCATTGGCTGGTGCGACGCCCGGCCGCCTTGGCGGCGAGGCGCAGTGGGCAAGATCGGGCCGGAATTGTAGCATCACGACGCACGGCTCGCATCGCCGTGGATAGCCAACGCAGGGAGGTGGGATGCGTAGAGAGTGGTGGGTCCTGATCGGGGCGGTGGCCATGGTGTGGCTGCTGTTCCAGTTGGAAACGATGCTGATGCCGTTCATTGCCGGCTTGATCCTGGCCTACCTAGCCGATCCGCTGGCCAATCGCTTCCAGCGCTGGGGCATGTCGCGAACCCTGGCCGTCAGCCTGGTGTTCCTGGTACTCACGTTGATACTGGTGGTGGCGCTGCTGGTGCTCATTCCGCTGGCGATCCAGCAGGCGCGCCAGTTCGGTCAGGTGATTCCCGGTATCTTCGAGTGGGTCGAGACGGCGCTGGCGCCGCAGATTCGCGCATGGACGGGCCTGGACGTGGCCGCCGACCTCGACAACCTGCAGGAAACGCTCGGTCAGCATTGGCAGGACGCCGGTGGCTACCTGGCCCAGTTTCTCGGACAGGTGGGGCGCTCCGGTGCGGCATTTCTGGCCTGGGTCACTTATTTCGCCCTGATCCCGGTGGTGACGTTCTACCTGCTGCTCGACTGGGAGCGGCTGTTGACCAACCTGCGCGCCTTGGTACCGCGCCGGCTCGAGCCCGACGCGGTCCGCCTGTCGCAGCGCTGCGACGAGGTGCTTTCGGCCTTCCTGCGCGGGCAGCTGCTGGTTATGCTGACGCTGGGCGCGATTTACGCTATCGGCCTCACGGCGATGGGGCTTCGCTTTGGTCTGTTGATCGGCATGCTGGCGGGGCTGGCCAGTATCGTGCCGTTCCTCGGCTTTATCGTTGGCATCAGCGTGGCGCTGATCGTGGCTTTCTTCCAGTTCGGCAGCCTCCTGCCGCTGCTGGGAGTGGTCGGCGTGTTCACGGTAGGGCAGGTCATCGAAAGCGTGCTGCTGCAGCCCAAGCTGCTGGGGGATCGCATCGGGCTGCATCCGGTGGCGGTCATCTTCGCCGTACTGGCCGGCGGCAATCTGTTCGGTTTCACCGGCGTGCTGCTGGCGCTGCCGGCCGCCGCCGTGATCATGGTACTCTTGCGCGAACTCAAGGATCGCTACATGCAGAGCACGCTCTACGATGCCAGCAAGCGACCGGGCTGTGACGAGGATTCCGCATGAGCCGAGCGCCGGCGCAGCTGCCCCTGGGGGTCGGGCTGCGTGACGATGCCACCTTCGACAGCTTTCTGCCGGCGGCAAACGCCAGCCTGCTAGAGCATCTTTCGCGCCAGCCGGAAGCCGACGGCGAGCCTTTCCTCTATCTCTGGGGTGCGCCGGGCAGTGGGCGCAGCCACCTGCTGCAGGCCGCCTGCCATGCCGCCTCGGATCGCGACCTGCGGGCCCTCTACCTGCCCCTGCGCGAGCTGGGGCACTTCCCGCCGCTGATGCTCGAGGATGCTGAGCGGCTTGACCTGGTGGCCATCGACGATATCGATTCGGTGATCGGCCGCCGCCGCTGGGAAGAGGGGCTTTTCCATGCCTTCAACCGCTTGCGTGATGCCGGCAAGCGCCTGGTGGTATCGGCAGGGGCTGCGCCGCGTCAGCTACCGGTGAAGCTGCCCGACCTGGCGTCGCGGCTGACCTGGGGGGTGACCTTCCAGCTGCAGCGGCTCGACGACGGCGAGCGCCTCAAGGCCCTGCAGCTGCGCGCCCGGGTGCGTGGCATGCAGCTGCCCGATGAGGTGGCGCGCTATATCCTGCATCGCGGTTCGCGGCGGCTGGATGAGTTGTTCGAGGCGCTCGCCGAGCTGGACCGGGCGTCGCTCTCCGCCCAGCGCAAGCTGACGATTCCCTTCGTCAAGCAGGCGCTGGGCTGGTAGCGCCTAGCGGCTGAGATTGACCTCGAGGCGCTGGCCGTTGCGCAGCGAGACCTGGCGCAGGATCACCTGGCGCTGACCGTTGGCCGGGTTGACCATGCTCCCCGACACGTAGAACTCACCCGGTGGCAGCCCCTGCAGCGAAAAGTGGCCGTTGCCGTCGGTGCGCGCATTGTGGGTATAGGCCTGGGCACGCGGATCGGCACGCTCCACGGCGCGTCCGGCCAGGGCGTGCTCGGCGGCCTCGGCCGAGTACGTGGTGACGGGGGCGACAGATATCGTCTCGTTGCCGCCCGGCGTGCCGTTGAGGCTGAGCCTGCCGCTGAGCGAAGCGCTGCCCGACTTGGGCAATGCGGCGTATTCGGCGGCGGGAAAGGCGACCTGACGCGCCACCCGGCCTGGTTCGGGCGCCGGGGCGCGCGCGGAAGGCTCGGCCTGTGGCGCATCGGGATCGCTGATATCAATGACTTCGATCCGCTCAGGGGGCGGCCCTGGCTCGATCATTTGACAACCGGCAAGCGACAGGCCCAGTAGGGCCGGAATGATCCAGGCTTTCATGTCTTGCTTCCTTTTGGCTATGCCCGTGCCGCTACGAGAATAAACGATGAATGAGTCGCGCAGACAGCCCGTGAGCTGAAAAAGCGCAGCCCCCGGCGAGTCAAGCTCGCCGGGGGCTGCTGCGTGAAGCGGGCGGCCGTCGGGCCGCGCCGGCTTACTTCGCCTGGGAAGCGGTCTGCGCCTGCTTCAGGTTGCTTTCCGCCAGCTTCTGGCTCTGCTGGAAGAAGTCCTGGTTCAGGGCGACGACCTTCTCGGCATCGCCCTTGAAGCGCTCGCCCAGTTCCTTGGCAACCTGCTGCTGACCTTCCAAATAGGTGCGCAGTCCGGCGGCATCCTGGACGTTCAGCAGGCCGCGCAGCTGGGCCAGGCTGGCATCGGCATAGGCCTTGGTGGCCTCGTACTGGGCGTTGACCAGCTTCTCGGTGTAATCGACCGACAGCGAGGCATAGGCGCGGGCCGGACCGGTGAAGAGCGAGTCGAGCTGCTTGGTGTCAAAGCTAAAGGCGTTGAAGTTGAAGGCATTTTTCATGGCGGAAATCTCCGTGGTCGCTAACGTGCCGAGCGGTGATTCCGCTCCGTTGATGGCAACGTATCAAAGCCTTTTTTGCACTGCAACATTTTTCTCGTTTCGTTATGTGCCACGGATTTCTTGTGGATCATGCGTCGCGGAAGGCATGTGCCGGCTGCCGCCGGGCGGTTGGGTGGGGCTGCCTTCAGGCCATGATTTCAATCCGATTGCGCCCGTTGCGCTTGGCCTGGAACATCAACTGGTCGGCGCGACGAATCAGGTCGTCGACGAACTGATCGCCTGGCCGCAGGGAGGCGATGCCGATGCTGATGGTCAACCCGCTGGTCTGGAGCAGGGTGCTGCGCAGTCGTTCGGCAATCTCGCGGGCACCGTCGGCCTGGGTTTCGGGCATGAGAATGAGAAATTCATCGCCGCCGTAGCGTCCGACCAGGTCGCTTTCCCGCACGCTGCTGCGAATTGAGCGTGAGACATCGCTCAGCGCTTTATCGCCGGCGGGGTGGCCCCGCTCGTCGTTGATCCCCTTGAAGTTGTCGATATCGAGCATCATCAGGCACAGCGACAGGTTGTAACGGTAGGCACGCCGGAGCTCAGTCTCGGCCAGCTCCATGAAGTGGCGTCGGTTGAAGGTATCGGTAAGGTGGTCATGGGTGGCCAAGTGCGTCAGCTTCTGGTTGGCCGCCATCAGCTCGGCGGTGCGCTCCAGCACGCGGCGCTCCAGCGTCTCGTCTTCCTTGAGGCTGGCCGGCGTGGCCTCCTTGGAGATGCCGAATAGGTGGGTGACCTGGCCCGACGAGCCGGTGAGCGGAATCAGCAGCGTCTGCCACAGCCCCTGACGCTGGTTGCCATGTGGGTCCAGACTTTCGCCTTCTTCCTCGTAGCGTAGCGGAGCCCGGGTCTCGACGCAGCGAGTGAAATAGGCGGTGATTCGGCTGCAAGTCGGAGTGGGAAGCACTTTCTCGATGCGTTCGCCGATGCAGGCGGCATCGTCGCGCAGCGTGGCCAGGCGAGTCGGGTTCACGGCTTCGACGATGTACTCGCCGGGCCCTTCCACCCGTACGATGAACATTTGCTCCGGGCAATATTCCCAAAGGCTGCGCAGCAGCATCATACCGGCGTTGGCATTGATCCTGTCCAGAAAGTGAGACGCCATCAAGGATGACGTAATCATCTGATATCCCTCCGTAAGTCCTTTTATTCGCAAGCTCCGTTCGTCCAGCCCTGCCTGGCCTGCCTGCTCATCGTTATGGTATCGCGCCGCAGCATAACCTTAGTTTGGCGAAGCTCTTGTTGCAGCATGGTTTTTTTCATTCGGTTCCGGGGTGGTGACAAAGCCTGTGCGGCTTCCCGGCATGGTGCATCTCAGCCGGCGGGATGGGGGTGCTTTTCTATACTCACAGGACATCGCTAAGTGAAATGAAACGAAAACGGCGGTTCAAGCATGAACGGGCAGACACGGAACGCTTCCTTTGCCAGCTGCAGCACCTGCTTTCTCGGCGCCCTGTGCCTGGCGCATGGATTGACCCACCAGGAATCGGCGCAGCTCGACGCCATCATTCCGGCGCCGCTTCGGCTGGAGAAGGGGCAGCTTCTTGTGCGCCAGAACGATTCGTTCACCAGCCTCTTTGCCGTGCGCTCCGGCAGCCTCAAGCAGGTGACCGTCACGGACTGTGCGGAAATGCTGGTCACGGCGCTGTGCCTGCCCGGCGACATGGTCGGATTCGACGCTATCGGCAGCGAGCGCATTGCGGGAGATGTGGTGGCGCTGGAAACCACCACGCTCTGCGAGTTTCCCTTCGCCGAGCTGGACGCCCTGTGCGGCCGCCTGCCCGGACTGCGCCGACGCCTGATGGCCAACCTCAGCCAGGCCATGCACGAGGAGCGCCAGCGGTTGCACCTGCTGCTCAGCAAGAAGGCGGAGGTGCGCCTGGCCTGCTTCCTGCTGGCCGTTTCCGAGCGCTTTCGTCAGCGAGGATTCTCGTCGCGCCATTTCCGGCTGCCCATCTCCCGCAGCGAGATGGGCAACTACCTGGGCCTGACCCATGAGACGGTGGGCCGGACCCTGACGGCGCTCCAGGCCAACCGGCTGCTCAGCGTGCGCGGGCGTGACTATCATTTGCTGGACCTCGAGCGGCTGGCGCTGCTGGCGGAGTCCACCGGGCGGCGCCAGCGTCGTTCCGATGGCGCTTAGCCGGCGCTGCGGCGCAGGGCGATGCCGTTGCGCTGCTCGATGAATTCGAGCATCACGCGTGCTTCGCTCTCCTTCTGCTGGGCGAACGCCAGGAAGGGGCGGTGCAGCTCCGGCGTGGCATTGGTATCGCTGAGCCATTGGAAGAAGTGGTGCGACTCGATGGCCGCGCCGAGGGCTTGCTGCAGCACCTGCTCGCCCATGATGTCATCCACGATGAAGGCGTGGCTGTGCGTCATGGCAAAGCTGCCGGCGTCGCGCGGTTTTTCTTCCACGCAGGCGCCCAGCGCCATGTCGTGAGCAACGGCTCGCAGGGCCTTCAGGCGCTGCTCGCACTGATTGCCCAGGGACGCCATGAGCTGGCTGGCATGCGGCATTGCCGGTAGGAAGCTAAGCGAGAGTCGGCGATAGCGTTGCAGTTCGCCTGCCTCGTGGGTGTAAGCGAGGGTGAGCTGTTCCTGGGGCAGGAGCGTAAGTGCGAGGGTCGTGGGTGTCATGACAAGATCCGCTGTCGTTGTTCTGGCCATCCGGCCTTCATTGTGTACCGCCGCCTCGGGTGGCGATGGCGAAGGCATAGTAAGCAACTCGCCACGCTGCGTGCGACGATAATTATCAAATCCCCAGCCGATATCGGTGTATCAAATTGTTGACTTGATATTCGTCAAATCGTGTGTTGCGCCTGCCTGTCGTCCGCATGCGATTGTGCTGTGCTTGCAAGGCTCGGGACGAGCCTCCATGGTGAAGGCAACAAGAGGCAGACGAGGGAGCGACATGAGCGACTTTCGTAGCGAGCGCGACAGCATGGGCGAGCTGCGCGTGCCGGCCCAGGCGCTTTACGGCGCCCAGACCCAGCGGGCGGTGGAAAACTTCCCGGTTTCGGGGCAGCCCATGCCGACGGCATTCATCCATGCCATTGCACGCATCAAGCTGGCCGCGGCCAGAGTCAACCAGGCGCTGGGCCTGCTCGATGATGAGCGGGCCGTGGCCATCACGCAGGCTGCCCAAGCCGTCATCGACGGTCGGCACGACGACCAGTTTCCGGTGGATGTGTTCCAGACCGGGTCGGGCACCTCCAGCAACATGAACGTCAACGAGGTGGTGGCCCACCTGGCCAGCCGCGAGGGGCTAAGCGTCGGCCCGAATGACCACGTCAACATGGGGCAGTCGAGCAACGACGTCATTCCTACCGCGATCCACCTGTCCGCCGCGCTGGAAGTCACCGCCCGCCTGCGCCCGGCACTGGTGCAGCTGCGCGCGACCATCGATGAGCGCGCCGTTGAGCTGGACCACGTGGTAAAGACCGGGCGCACCCATCTCATGGATGCGATGCCGCTGCGCCTCGGGCAGGAGCTGGGGGGCTGGTCGAGCCAGGTCGGGCAAGCGATCGAGCGGCTGGACAGCACCCTGCTGCGACTGTGCCGGCTGGCGCAGGGTGGCACGGCGGTGGGCACCGGGATCAATGCCCACCCGGAGTTCGCCGAGCGCATGGCGCGTGACCTGAGCGAGCAGACCGGCCTGGAATTTGTGCCCAACGACAGCTTCTTTGCCAGCCTGGGGGCCCAGGATGCCGCCGTCGAGCTCTCCGGGCAGCTGCGGGGGCTGGCCTGCGTGATCATGAAGATCGCCAATGACCTGCGCTGGATGAACTCCGGGCCGCTGGCCGGGCTGGGCGAGATCGAGCTGGAGGCATTGCAGCCGGGCAGCTCGATCATGCCGGGCAAGGTCAACCCGGTGATTCCAGAATCCGCCGCCCAGGCGGCGGCGCAGGTGATGGGGCTGGACGCGGCGGTCGCCGTGGCCGGCCAGAGCGGCAACTTCCAGCTCAACGTGATGCTGCCGCTGATTGCGAGCAACCTGCTAACGTCCATCACACTGATGAGCAACACGGCACGGCTGCTCGGCGAGCGAGCGATCGCCACCTTCCGCGTCAGGGAAGACCGGCTGGCCGAGCCGCTGGCGCGCAATCCCATCCTCGTCACGGCGCTGAACGGTGTGATTGGCTACGATGCCGCGGCGGCGATTGCCAAATCCGCCTACCAGGCCAGGCGGCCGATCATCGACGTCGCCGAAGAGCAGACCGACCTCGGCCGCGAAGAGCTCGAGCGCCTGCTCGACCCGCAGCGCCTGACGCGCGGCGGTATCCCCGAATAGGCGGCTTTCAGGCGGCCAGGCCTTCGCGCTGCGCGGTGATGTAGGCGCCGAGGCGTTCGACCTGGCGCGGCGTCAGACGCAGGGTGAGCTTGGTACGCCGCTGCAGGATGTCTTCGCCGCTCAGGGCCCACTCGTGGCCGATCAGGTAGTTCACTTCGGCGGCGCTGAGGCCGCCTCCGAAGTGCTCGCCGAGGTCGCGCTCGCTGGTGGCACCCTGCAGGAAGGTCAGGCACAGGCTGCCGTAGCTGCGAGCGAAGCGGGCGGCTCGCTCGGCGCCAAGCCACGGGTACTCCTTCAGCAGCCGCTCGGTGAAGCTGGACTGATTGTCGATGTCGCCGCCCGGCAGCGGGGCCGTCGCCGTCCAACTGGGGCCCATGTGGGGCAGGGCGGGGGCGAGCTGCTGCAAGGCGGCCTCTGCCAGCTTGCGATAGGTGGTGATCTTGCCGCCGAAGACCGAGAGCAGGGGAGCGCCGGAGGCGTCCAGCGCAAGGGTGTAGTCGCGGGTCATGGCGGAAGGGTCGGTGGACTCGTCGTCGCACAGCGGACGCACCCCGGCGTAGGTGGCAATCACATCCTGACGTGCCAGGGGCTTGCGGAAGTGGGCATTGACGACGCCGAGCAGGTAGGCGATCTCCTCCTCGCTGGCGGCGACTCGGCGCGGATCGCCCTCGTAGCGACGGTCGGTGGTGCCGATCAGGCTAAAATCATCCTCGTAGGGCAGCACGAAGACGATACGGCGATCGTCGTTCTGCAGGATATAGGCGCGCTCGTCTTGGTTGAGCCGCGGCACGATGATATGACTGCCCTGGATCATGCGAATCGAATAGCGCGAGGGGCGCTTGGCCTGCTCGCGCACGACGCGCTCTACCCAAGGGCCGGCAGCATTGACCAGCGTTCTGGCCTGGCGTTCGAAGCGTTCGCCGCTGCGCTGGTCTTCCAGCTCGATATGCCAGCGCCCCTGCGCTTCGCGTAGGCCGACACAGCGGGTCCGCACCAGGATCTCGGCCCCCTGCTGATGTGCCTGCAGGGCGTTGAGCACCACCAGGCGGGCATCGTCTACCCAGCAGTCCGAATATTCGAATCCGCGCTTGATGTCGGCCCTGAGTGGGTCGCTCGGCGTGAAACGAACACCGTGCGAGCCGGGCAGGGTCTTGCGCTTGCCAAGATGGTCATAAAGGAACAGGCCGGCGCGGATCATCCAGGCAGGGCGCAGGTGCGAGCGGTGGGGCAGGATGAACCGCAGCGGCCAGATGATGTGGGGTGCCTTGTTCAGCAGGATCTCACGCTCGCGCAGCGCTTCTCCCACCAGGCGAAACTCGTGGTGCTCCAGATAGCGCAGGCCGCCATGGATCAATTTGCTGCTGGCTGACGAAGTTGCGCCGGCGAGGTCGGCCTGTTCGCACAATCCCACGCTGAGCCCGCGACCGGCTGCATCGTTGGCGATGCCGGTACCGTTGATGCCGCCGCCGATCACGAAGAGATCAAGCAGGTCGTGGGAGGGAGATGCCATGGGTGAGGCTCCGATCGATCGCCGGCACGTGCCGGCCTGTAATGGTTGAAAACGAACATAGACCAATCGAAAACGAACATCAAGAGGGCGTGCGAAGATTGCCGGCGGGCAAGATGCCGGTGGCGTACAGCGAGAGCGGGCGTTAGGCGATATGCAGTGCCACGTCATTGGCCTGCATAAGGTGCAGGATACTCTCCGGGGGCTGGCGGTCGGTGAACAGGGCGTCGAGCTGGGCGATGTTGCCCTGACGTACCACTGGGTTGCGATGGAACTTCGAGTGGTCGGCGATGAGGAAGACCTTGCGCGAGTTGCGGATGAGCGCCTGGGCGACCCGGGCTTCCTGATAGTCGAACTCCAGTAGTGAGCCGTCCTCGTCGATGCCGCTGATGCCGATAATGCCGAAATCGACCTTGAACTGGTTGATGAAGTCGATGGTCGCCTCGCCGATGATGCCGCCATCGCGCGAGCGCACCTGGCCGCCGGCTACGATCACGTTGAAATCCTCCTTGTGCTGGAGAATGGCCGCCACGTTGAGGTTGTTGGTAATGACCTCGAGCCCCTCGTGCTCGAGCAGCGCCTCGGCCACGACTTCGTTGCTGGTGCCGATGTTAATGAACAGCGAGGCGTGATCGGGAATATGCCTGGCCACCAGTGCCGCGATGCGCTGCTTGGCCTCCAGGTTTAGGCTCTTGCGCGTGCTATAGGCGGTGTTCACCGTGCTCGACTCGAGGCCTGCACCGCCATGCACCCGGCGGATCAGGCCTTCTTCGGCCAGGGCATTCAGATCGCGGCGAATGGTTTGCGGCGTCACCGAAAAATGCTCGGTCAGCTGTTCGATGCTGGCGTATCCCTGGCGCTTCACCAGGTCGACGATGGCCGCTTGGCGCTGTTGCTGGTTCATCTCGGCTCCCTTGGGCTCTTGCCATGGGCGGGTCTGGCCGCGGGCGGGCCCGTCGGCACGGCGGACGTTGGTGCGCCGGGTATTCGAGGAGGCTGGCGCGTTGCGAACCTACTACAGTACCCTAAATGATCAAAAACGAACATGACGGGACGGGGCGTGCCATGGCCGACTATCTGCTTGCCATCGATCAGGGAACCACCAGTTCGCGAGCGATCCTGTTCGATCGCCAGGGGCGCGTGGCAGGCGTCGCGCAGCAGGAGTTCGCCCAGCAGTACCCTCGCGACGGCTGGGTCGAGCACGATCCCGAGGCGATCTGGGACACGGTGCTCGATACTTGTCGCCAGGTGATTCGCGATACCGGGGTGGCGGTCGACGCCATCGCCGGGATTGGCATGACCAACCAGCGCGAGACGACGCTGCTGTGGGATCGTCAGACCGGGGAGCCGGTCTATCCGGCTATCGTGTGGCAGGACAGGCGCACGGCCGAGGCATGCTCAAGGCTGCAGGCGCAAGGTCACGAAGCCCTGGTGCAGGCGAGCACGGGGCTGCTGATCGATCCCTACTTCTCGGCAACCAAGCTGGCCTGGCTACTGGACAACGTGGAAGGAGCGCGAGAGCGGGCCGAGCGCGGCGAGCTGGCGTTCGGCACCGTCGACACCTTCTTGCTGTGGCGGCTGACCGGAGGCGAGGTGCATGCCACTGATGCTACCAATGCATCGCGCACGCTGCTGTTCAATATTCATACACAGCGGTGGGACGAAAGGCTGCTCGCCCTGTTCGACATTCCTGCCGCGCTGCTGCCCGAGGTGCGCGACTCGAGCGACGACTTCGGCATGACCGAGGCCAAGTGGCTGGGCGGGGCGCTGCCGATCGCCGGCGTGGCGGGAGACCAGCAGGCCGCGCTGGTGGGCCAGGCGTGCTTCCAGCCGGGTATGGCCAAAAGCACCTATGGCACCGGCTGCTTCATGGTGGTGAACACGGGCGACACGGCGGCCATGTCGCGCAACCGGCTGTTGACCACGGTGGCATACCGGTTGCGCGGCAAGCCCACCTATGCCATGGAGGGCAGCATCTTCGTCGCCGGTGCCGCCGTGCAGTGGCTGCGCGATGGCCTCAAGCTGTTCGCCGATGCGGCCGAGACCGAGGCGCTGGCCAGCCAGACCCGTGCGGGTCACAGCGTCTATCTGGTGCCGGCCTTCACGGGGCTGGGGGCTCCGCACTGGGATCCCAAGGCGCGCGGCGCGATTTTCGGTTTGACTCGCGATACCGGCATCGCGGAGATCGTCGCCGCCGGGTTGCAGGCGGTGTGCTACCAGACCCGTGACTTGCAGCGCTGCATGAGCGATGACATGGGCGTCGAGCCCGGCACGTTGCGGGTCGATGGTGGCATGGCGGCCAACGCCTGGTTGGTGCAGTTCCTGGCCGATATGCTGGGCGTGCGCGTCGATCGGCCCCGTGTGCTCGAGACAACGGCGCTGGGAGCGGCTTATCTCGCTGGGCTGCGGCTGGGCTGGTATCGCGACCTCGACGAAATCGCCGAACTGTGGCACTGCGAGTCGAGCTTCGAACCCCAGATGCCCGACGCCGAGCGAGAACGACTTTATCAGGGTTGGCTGGAAGCGGTGGAGCGGGTCAAAAGCGCGCCGTGAGGCTTGCAAATGTCAGCGATATCGGTAAGATATGCATCCGTTGCCACGCGGTATTGGCAGCAAGGCAGCGTCTGACTTAGGTTGTCTGATACAGGACCATAGCTCAGTTGGTTAGAGCGCCACGTTGACATCGTGGAGGTCGGCGGTTCAAATCCGCCTGGTCCTACCAGTCATTCGATTTGCCAGCAGGACCATAGCTCAGTTGGTTAGAGCGCCACGTTGACATCGTGGAGGTCGGCGGTTCAAATCCGCCTGGTCCTACCAGATTCCGAAACGCCCCGTGACCTTGCGTCACGGGGCGTTTTGCCATGCGCGGGTCAATGAACGGCTTTAACGGCGGGCAACGGGCCGCCGCTCGAAGGCGCCGGCCCGCTGTCTACCGCTCGCGGGGTGCTTATTCCCAGCCGGGTACGGCGCCGCCGTCGAAGAGTTCATAGGCCCGCTGGGCCACTTCTTCGCTCTGGTAGGCGGAGACCAGCTGGCGAATCTCCTCGCGCTCCTCGTCGCCGGCACGTACGGCGATCAGGTTGACGTAGGGCGATTCGGCGCCTTCGCGGATCAATGCATCGTCCAGTCTCAGGCCGGCCGGCTGGGCGAAGGTGTTGTTGATGAAGGCCAGGTCGACGTCAGGCAGCACGCGCGGCAGCTGGGCGGCCTCGATCTCACGGAAGCGGAAATTCTGCGGGTTCTCGACCACGTTGACCGGCGTCGCTTCGAGGTTTTCCGGGTCATCGAGCGTGATCAGCCCGGCGTTGTGCATCAGGATCATGGCACGACCGCCGTTGGTGGGATCGTTGGGCAGCGCGATGAGGGCGCGCTCCGGCAACGCTTCGATGGCCTCGTGACGCGTCGAGTAGGCGCCGATCGGATAGACGAAGGTGTACCCCGCCACGGCCAGGTTGTAGCCGCGGTCTTCGATCATGCTGCGCAGGTAGGGCTCGTGCTGGAAGGCGTTGGCGTCGAGGCTGCCGTCGGCCAGCGCCGCGTTCGGCGAGACATAGTCGGTAAACTCGATGACTTGCACGGTCAGGTCGTAGCGGTCCCGGGCGATCTGCACGGCTACTTCCATGACCTCGGATTCCGGCCCCGACATGGTGCCGACCTTGATCGTACGAGTTTCCGCGGCGCTGTCGTCGTTGCCGCAGCCGGCCAGCATGACGGCGCTGGCCAGAGCGGCGATGCCGAACAGGCGGTTGAGGGTCACTTGCATGTCACTCTCCTTGGTTGTGTCGCCAGGGTGGCGGTGTCACAGCGATGACGATAATGGGCTGGGTCGATGCGTTACTTGCGGTCGCTCTTGCGTACCAGGGCGTCGCCCAGACTCTGGAAGCCCTGCACCATGATCACCAGAATGGCGACGGTGATCAGCATGATGGTGGGGTTGAAGCGGTTGTAGCCGTAGCGAATGCCCAGATCTCCCAGCCCGCCGCCGCCCACCGCGCCGGCCATGGCCGAATAACTGACCAGCGTAACCACGGTGATGGTCAGCCCGGTGATGATGCCGCCCCGCGCTTCCGGCAGCAGCACCTTGCGGATGATCTGGTAGGGGGTGGCGCCCATCGACTGGGCGGCTTCGACCAGGCCAGGGGGAATTTCGTTGAGCGCACCTTCGACCAGCCTCGCGACGAACGGAATGGCGGCAATGGTCAGCGGCACGATGGCGGCATTGGTGCCGATCGAAGTGCCCACGATCATGCGCGTGAAGGGGATGATCGCCACCATCAGAATGATGAAAGGGATCGAGCGGCCAATGTTGGTCACCATGCCCAGCACCTGGTTGAGCACCGGGCGGGCCAGGATCTGGCGTGGGCGGGTGACGTAGAGCAGCACGCCCAGCGGCACGCCGAGCAGCGCCGAGATCACGCCGGACACGGCGACCATGTAGAGCGTATCCAGGGTCGCCTGGAGGATCAGATCAATCATCGCGCTGGACATGGCCGAGCACCTCCACATGCAGGTCGTGTTCTTCGAGATAGTCGATGGCGCGGCGGGTCTGCTCGGGGGAGCCGAGCAACTCGGCGATCATCAGCCCCAGCGTGCGCTCCTGAATCGACTCCACCTTGGCCTGAAGAATGCTGACGTCGACCCCGCATTCGCGCGCCAGGCGCGAGATCAGCGGCGTCGAGACGGTATCGCCGGAGAACGCCAGCCGCACCACGGGGTGGGTGTGGTCGCTGGGTGCCTCCTCGAGCCGCTCGACCAGCGCCTTGGGCGGCTCGAGCTGCAGGAAGTCGTTGAGAAACTCGCGTCCCAGCCGGGTTTTCGGTGCGGTGAAGAAATCGCCAACCTCGGCCTCTTCGACTAGTTCGCCTGCGGAGATCAGGCTCACCCGGTGGCAGATCGACTTCACCACTTCCATTTCGTGGGTGATGAGCAGGATGGTGAGGCCGAGCTGCTGGTTGATCTCGCGCAGCAGGGCCAGAATGGAGCCGGTGGTCTGGGGATCGAGGGCCGAGGTGGCTTCGTCGCACAGCAGCACGCGGGGCTCGCTGGCCAGGGCGCGGGCGATGGCGACGCGCTGCTTCTGGCCGCCGGAGAGCTGTGCCGGGTACTGGCGAACCTTGTCTGCCAGGCCGGTGAGCGCCAGCAGCGGCATCACGCGCTCGCGGATGGCGGCTCGCGTCATGCCCATCAGCTCGAGCGGCAGCGCCACGTTGTCGTAGACGTTGCGCGTGGTGAGCAGGTTGAAGTGCTGGAAAATCATGCCGATGCGGTGGCGTGCACGATTGAGCTCAGCGGAGGAGAGCGAGGTCATCTCCTGGCCGTCTACCACGACGCTGCCTGTGGTCGGTCGTTCGAGCAGGTTGACGCAGCGGATCAGCGTGGATTTGCCGGCACCGGACAGGCCTATTACCCCGTGGATGCTGCCCTTGGGGACATGGAGGTCGACGTTTTTCAAGGCCTCGACCGTGCGCGTGGCGGCGGGTCGGGATGCGCCGAGGCGAAGGCCTCGCTTGGCGCTGCTGAGCGTATAGCTCTTGGAAACGTTGCGTAGCGTGATCATCTGGCTTCCACTGTAGGCATGCCGTGCGGGCGGCAGTGGGAGCGCCGAAACAAAAAAAGGCCACCCTGGCGGGTGGCCATCAACGCTGGACACACCCTTTTAGCTGCACTTCACGTCGAACCTCGGCAAGCCGATGCAGCAACGTGGGCGCCCGCAATCCGGGTACAAATCGGCGCCTGAAAATGTGGCGAGCATCTTACGACCAATGGCGAATGTTGTCAATTTATCTGGTTCATGTTTGCAGTAGGCGGGTTTGGGGCAGAAAGAAATCCTTTTTCTGAAAGTAAATGCAGGTTTTTATTCCTTAATGGCGGGTGGTGTCTTGCCGCGGCAGATAGACGTTCGGGCCGCAACTTCTTTACACTTCGCCTTTCGTCCATCGCCTAGCCGGGCAGCTGAGGAGTCAGCCATGTTTACGGGCATCGTTCAGGGTACGGCGGTCATCGTCGCCATCGAGGAAGCCGAAGCGTTCCGAACCCATATCGTGGAACTGCCTGAGGCGCTGCGCGAAGGCTTGGCACTCGGCGCCTCAGTGGCCCACAACGGCGTGTGTCTCACCGTGACCCGTATTGAAAGGGAGCAAGTGAGCTTCGATCTGATGCGCGAAACGCTGCGCGTGACCAATCTTGGTGCAGTGCAGGTGGGCGACCGGGTCAATATCGAGCGCGCGGCACGTTTCGGTGATGAAATTGGCGGCCATGCGATGTCCGGGCACGTCATGGCCATGGCCGAGCTGGTGGAGCTGGATGAGGCGCCCAACAACCGCCGGCTGTGGTTCGAGGTACCGCATGCGCTGGGCCGTTTCCTGTTCGACAAGGGCTATGTCGGGGTCGATGGCATCAGCCTGACGATCGGGCAGGCGCGGCGAGCGAATGCAGAGCATGGCCCGCGCTTCTGCGTCGACCTGATCCCCGAGACGCTGGCGCGGACCACCCTGGTCGACCGCATTCCCGGCGACCGCGTGAATATCGAAATCGACCCCCAGACCCAAGCCATCGTGGAAACGGTGGAGCGGGTGCTCGAGGCGCGAGGAGCCTGAGCAGGGCGGGTAAAACATCCGTTTCGTCAAGTCTGCGTTGGCTGCCGTTGTGGCGCCTGGCGCAGACTTTGCTTATACAGAGCGAACCGTGTCGCCGCCTTGCGTGGCGATGGGTGCCGGGCTCGCATCGCGAGCCGCCATTGAGTACCATGTGCGGCTTTTCTCGCCCCCTGGTCTCCAGTCCAGCCCTTGTGCGCAGGAACGCAAAACATGAAGAACATGCTCGAAAGACGCTTCAAGCTGACGGAACACAATACAAGCGTGAAGACCGAGGTTATTGCGGGAATCACCACCTTCCTGACCATGGCCTACATTATCTTCGTCAACCCCAGCATCCTCTCCCAGGCGGGTATGGACTACGGGGCGGTGTTCGTCGCTACCTGCCTTGCCGCGGCGGTGGGCTGTCTGATCATGGGGCTGTGGGCCAACTATCCGATTGCCCAGGCGCCCGGCATGGGGCTCAACGCTTTCTTCACCTACGGTGTGGTGCTCGGCATGGGCTACACCTGGGAAGCCGCGCTGGGCGCGGTATTCTTCTCCGGCTTCTGCTTCTTCCTGCTCAGCGTGTTCAAGGTGCGTGAGTGGATCATCCACTCCATTCCGCTCTCCCTGCGCCTGGGCATCGCCGCCGGTATCGGCCTGTTCCTGGCCATGATCGCGCTGAAGAACGCCGGCATCGTGGTGTCCAACCCCGCCACCTACGTGGCCTTGGGCGATCTGTCCGAACCGGCTGCCATCTACGCGCTGCTGGGCTTCTTCGCCATTACCGCCATGGCCTACCTGAAGATCACCGGAGCCGTGATGATCGGTATCCTTGGCGTTACGGTGCTGGCCATGGTGCTGGGCCACAACGCCTACGGCGGCCTGATGTCGATGCCCCCTTCCATTGCGCCGACCTTCATGGCCATGGACCTGATGGGCGCGCTCGACGTCGCCATGCTCAGCGTCATCTTCGCCTTCCTGTTCGTCGACCTGTTCGACACGTCGGGCACCCTGGTCGGCGTGGCCCACAAGGGGGGCCTGCTCGACAAGGACGGCAAGCTACCGCGCCTGAATCGCGCCATGATGGCCGACAGCGGCGCATCAATGGCTGGCGCTGCCCTGGGCACCTCGACCACCACCAGCTACATCGAATCCACCGCTGGCATCGCTGCCGGTGGGCGTACCGGCCTGACCGCGGTTGTCGTGGCCGGGCTGTTCCTGATCAGCCTGTTCTTCGCGCCGCTGGCCGGTTCCATCCCGGCCTATGCCACCGCCGGTGCGCTGCTCTACGTGGCGGTGCTGATGGCCGGCAGCCTGGCCCATGCCAATTGGGACGACCCCACCGACGCCGCGCCGGTACTGATCGCGGCACTGGCCATGCCGCTGACCTTCTCGATCGCCGAGGGCATTGCGCTGGGCTTCATCAGCTACGCTGCGATCAAGGCACTTTCCGGGCGTTTCCGCGATCTCAACCCGGCGGTGGTCGTGCTGGCGATACTGTTCGCCCTGAAGTTCCTCTTTCTGGACTGATCCATTTTCTCACCGAGACCCGCGATGAGCATTTACGGCGACTACATCAAGTCTGTCATCCGTACCGTCCCCGACTGGCCGCAGCCGGGGGTGAACTTCCGCGACATCACGCCCTTGCTGCAGAACAGCTCGGCCTTTCGCAAGCTGATCGACAGCTTCGTGCACCGCTACCAGGAGATGGAGCTGGATGCCATCGCCGCCATCGATGCCCGCGGGTTCATCATCGGTGCCCCGGTGGCCTACGAGCTGGGCTGCAGCTTCGTGCCGGTTCGCAAGAAGGGCAAGCTGCCGTTTCGCACCATCAGCGAGACCTACACGCTGGAATACGGCAAGTCGGAGGTGGAGCTGCATTCCGACGCCTTCCGTCAGGGTGACCGTATCCTGATCATGGACGACCTGATCGCCACCGGCGGCACCATGCTGGCGGCCGCCAAGCTCATCACCCGCTCCGGCGGGCAGGTGGTGGAAACCGCCACCATTATCGACCTGCCCGAAATCGGCGGGTCGAACAGGATTCGCGAGGCCGGCTTCGGCGTCTTTGCAGTCTGTTCCTTCAATGAAGACGAGTGATACCACCATGAGCACCCCCCGCTACCATCAGCACTTCACCGTCTCCTGGGATCAGCTGCATCGCGATGTGCGCGAGCTCTGCCATCGCCTGATCGAGCGCGACTTCAAGGGTATCGTGGCGATCACCCGGGGCGGGCTGATTCCCGCCGCGCTGATTGCCCGCGAACTCAATGTGCGCCTGATCGATACCGTATGCATCAAGAGCTACGACCACATGGACCAGGGCGGGCTGGATGTGATGAAGGGCGTGGAGCACGACGGTGACGGCTGGCTGCTGGTCGACGACCTGGTCGATACCGGCAAGACGGCGCGCAAGGTGCGCGAGATGCTGCCCAAGGCGCATTTCGTCACCGTCTATGCCAAGCCGGAAGGGCGCCCGTTGGTCGATCAATATCTCACTGAAGTGGCGCAGGACTGCTGGATCCAGTTCCCGTGGGATATGGGGATCGCCTACGTCGAGCCGCTGGCGGACCAGCTCAAGCGCTAGCAAGGGCAGGAGGAGCATGAACGGACCGCTACCCGATAGCTGGCGACGCTGGCTGGGGGATCAGTTCGACGCCCCCTACATGCAGTCGCTGCGTGACTTCCTGGCTGCCGAAAAGGCGGCCAGGAAGGTCATCTACCCGCACTCGTCGAACTGGTTTCGCGCCTTCGAGCTGACCCCGCTGGAGCAGGTCAAGGTGGTGATCCTTGGCCAGGATCCCTACCACGGCCCGAACCAGGCCCACGGGCTCAGCTTCTCGGTGCGCCCGGGTGTGGCGATACCGCCTTCGCTGGCCAATATCTACAAGGAGCTGGTCGCCGATGTGGGCTTCAGGCCGGTGGCGCATGGCTGCCTTGAACACTGGGCGCGCCAGGGGGTGCTGCTGCTCAACACCTCGCTGACGGTCGAGCAGGGCAGGGCGGGTGCGCACCGTGGCCAGGGTTGGGAGCCTTTCACCGATCGCGCGATCGCCACCGTCAGCGAGCACGCCGAGCCCAGCGTCTTCCTGCTGTGGGGCAGCCATGCGCGCCAGAAAAAAGCGTTGATCGATGCCTCGCGACACCTGGTGCTAGAGTCGCCGCATCCCTCGCCGCTCTCCGCGCACCGGGGGTTTTTCGGTAACCACCATTTCTCGCGGGCCAATGCCTTTCTCGAGCAGAATGGGCGTACGCCCATCGACTGGCAGCTGCCTGAAACCGCTGACTGAACGAAGGTAACCGGGTCGCAAGCCCGCCTTAACCTCTTGCGTCGATGAGGGTAGAATGGCGCGCGATTCGTCCATGCGACCAAGGTCGTTATGTCCATCCGCCGCGAAGAGGGTCTCCCCATGAGCGTCCACGCCATTCGACATCCACTGGTCCAGCACAAGCTCGGCCTGATGCGTGAAGCCGGCATCAGTACCAAGAGCTTTCGCGAGCTGGCCGGTGAGCTGGCCAAGCTGCTCACCTACGAAGCGACCCAGGACCTCGAGCTGGAAGAGCAGGAGATTCCCGGCTGGAGCGGCAAGCCGATTCCGGTGAAGCTGCTCAAGGGCAAGAAGGTGACCATCGTGCCGATCCTGCGCGCCGGGCTCGGCATGCTCGACGGCGTGACCGACCTGATTCCCAGCGCACGCATCAGCGTGGTGGGGCTTTATCGCGACGAGGAGACGCTGGAGCCGGTCCCCTATTTCGCCAAGTTCGCGAATGACCTGGACGAGCGCATGGCCATCGTCATCGACCCGATGCTGGCGACCGGTGGCTCCATGGTTGCCACCCTGGACATGCTGCGCGAGCGCGGCTGCCAGCAGATGAAGGTGATCGTGCTGGTGGCTGCCCCCGAAGGTATCCGGCGGGTGCAGGAGGCCTATCCCGACATCGAGATCTATACCGCTTCGGTGGACGATCACCTCGACGAAAATGGCTACATCGTGCCCGGCCTCGGTGATGCCGGCGACAAGATCTTCGGCACTCGATAGATCGGAGCCATACGGAGAAGACGCCCCTGAGATTGCCATCCAGGGGCGTTTTTCTGGCAGGACGCCTTCGCTTCAACCGACAAGACCTTCGCTTCACTACACGAGACAAGAAGGAAACCACCCATGAACGAACGCGTGGCGGCTGCGCAGGCGCCTTCCGAATCCCCAATGCGAGTGATCCTGACCGGGGCGCAAATGCTCTTTGTGGCCTTCGGTGCCCTGGTGCTGGTGCCGCTGCTGACCGGGCTCGACCCCAGCGTGGCACTGTTCACCGCCGGCGTCGGCACGCTGGTCTTCCACGGCGTGACCAAGGTCACGGTGCCCGTCTTCCTGGCCTCTTCCTTTGCCTTCATTGCGCCGATCCAGGGCTCGGTGGTGAATTTCGGGGTGCCCGCCACCATGGGCGGGCTGATGGCGGCGGGGCTGGTCTATGTGGCGATCTCTCAGGCGGTGCGGCTCAAGGGCACGGCCTGGCTGCACCGCCTGCTGCCGCCGGTGGTGGTGGGGCCGGTGATCATGGTGATCGGCTTGGCGCTGGCGCCGGTGGCGGTGAGCATGGCCACGGGTGAAACCAGTGACAACATCAGCTACGGGCCGGCCATCCTGCTGTCGATGGCCAGCCTGCTGGTGACCCTGGTGCTGGCGGTGTTCGGCCGGGGGCTGCTGCGGCTGATACCGATCATGGGCGGTATCGTCACCGGCTATGTGATGGCGCTGATAATGGGTTTGGTCGACTTCACGCCCGTGCGTGAGGCGGCCTGGCTGGCGCTGCCGAGCTTCACCGCCCCCAGCTTCCACTGGGCGGCAATCCTGTTCATGATCCCAGTGGCCATTGCGCCCGCGGTGGAGCATATCGGCGACATGGTGGCGATCGGCTCGGTCACACGCAAGAACTACCTGGAAAAGCCCGGTCTGCACCGCACCCTGCTGGGCGACGGCCTGGCCACCACCACCGCCGCGCTGTTCGGCGGCCCGCCCAACACCACCTATTCGGAAGTCACCGGCGCCGTGACCCTGACCCGGGCGTTCAACCCGAAGATCATGGTGGTGGCGGCCTGTATCGCCATCCTGCTGGCCTTCGTCGCCAAGCTCGGGGCGCTGTTGCAGACCATTCCCGGCCCGGTCATGGGTGGCATCATGACGCTGCTGTTCGGCTCCATCGCCGTGGTGGGGATGAACACCCTGGTGCGCGCCGGCCATTCGTTGACCGCGCCGCGCAACCTGGTGGTGGTCTCACTGATCCTGGTATTCGGCATTGGCGGCATGCAGTTCGGCGGCGGCCAGTTCACCCTGCAAGGGGTCAGCCTGGCCGCCCTGGTGGGCATCGTACTCAACTGGGTCCTGCCCGGCGCCGAAGAGGAGTGAGGCGCTTCGCCCTTTAGGCGTGATGCAGCTCCCTGCCGCCTTCGGAGAAGGTCGGTGGGGAGTTGGCGCTGACGATCACGCACTCCTCCTCGCCGAGATTGCGGAAGCGGTGGGGCAGGCGCGAATCAAAGTAGTAGGCGTCGCCTGCCCGCAGAATCCGTGCTTCGCCCGCCACGGTGAGTTCAATCTCGCCAGCGATCACCACCCCACCTTCCTCGCCCTCGTGCTCGAGCATGTCTTCGCCGGTATCGGCTCCCGACGGGTAGCGTTCGTGAATGATCGACATGCTGCGCCCGGGGCGGCGTGCCGCGACCAGCCGCCAGGAGAGATGTCCATCGCCGATCTCGGTGAGCTCGTCGGCACTGTAGAAGGCGCGGGGTACGGCCGGCTCGTCGCCGGCGAAGAAGGCGCTGATCGATACCGGAAGGGCATCGAGGATTTTCTTCAGCGAGCTCACCGAGGGGCTGACGCTATTCTGTTCGATCAGCGAAATGGTGCTGTTGGTGACGCCGGCACGCTTGGCCAGCTCACGTTGAGAGAGCTTGCGGGCCTTGCGCAGTTCGCGCAGCCGGGCTCCCACGTCAAATCCTGCCATTGGGTCGAATCCGTCGGGTCGTTCAATTTGTTTGACACATCATACCCGCTGAACCGGCCCGGGATAAGCGCCAAGACCTCCCTCGTGCCTCTTTCGACGGCGCATGGCGGCCTGACGTGGCACCGCAAGGGCGGGTCAGGCATCATGTTCCCTTTGCCGATGGACCCGCGGGAGCCGCTATGAACCCCAAGCACGATGTCACGGGCGTGATCCTGGCCGGCGGCCAGGGGCGCCGCATGGGGGGCTGCGACAAGGGCTGGGTCGAACTGGACGGCCGACCGCTGGTGGCACTGGCCCTGGAGCGCCTGGCTCCGCAGGTAGCCGAGGTGGTGATCGTCGCCAATCGCCATCTCGACGCCTACCGGCGCCTGCCGGCTCGGGTCGTGTGTGACGCCGAGGCGGGCTACCACGGGCCGCTGATGGGCATCTACAGCGCCATGCGGGCCGCTGCCACGCCCTGGGTGGCGATCACGCCCTGTGACAGCCCGGCGCTGCCGCACGACCTCGTGATGCGGCTGGCTGAGGCCGTGGGCGACGTTGACATCGCGGCCGCACACGATGGCGAACGCCTGCACCCCGTGGTCGCCCTGCTGCGTACGCGGCTGGCCGATGACCTGCACGCAGCCTTGCAGGGGGGGGAGCGAGCGATACGGCGCTGGTATACCGACCACGCCTGGCGCCCGGTCGACTTCGCCGACTGCCCCGAGTCGTTTGCCAATCTCAACACCGAGGACGAGCGACGGCGCCTGGAAATGCGCCTGCAACAGGAGAAAGGAAATCCATGAGTTCTGCCATGCCAGCGCCGCTGCGTTTCGATGATCGGTTGCCCTTGCTCGGCATCGCGGCGTGGAGCGGCACGGGCAAGACGACGTTGCTGGAGCGCCTGCTACCCAGACTGACCGCCCGCGGGATGCGTGCCGCCGTCATCAAGCATGCGCACCATGCCTTCGATGTCGATCAGCCGGGCAAGGACAGCCACCGCCTGCGCCAGGCCGGTGCCGCGCCCATGCTGGTGGCCTCGGGGGCGCGCTGGGCGCTGATGATGGAGACCCCCGGCCAGCAGGAGGCCGACCTGGCGGCGCTGATCGAGACGGTGCGCCCGCTCGCCCCCGACCTGGTGCTGGTGGAAGGCTTTAAGGCTTGGCCGCTGCCCAAGCTGGAGCTGTACCGCGCCGAGCTGGGCCAGCCGCTGCGGGTCGCCGACGACCCCTGGATCAAGGCGGTGGCCAGCGACGCGCCCCTGGTGACACCGCCCGGCGTCGATGCCCTGGCGCTGGACGACCTGGAAGCCATCGCCGACTGGGTGCTGGCATGGCCGGCGCGCTGGCCGACCGAGCAGGTGCCGCGTCTGGAGTAGGGCAGGACACCGTTATCCCGGCAGGCTTGCGTCCGCCCCCGGTGGGCCGAGCGTACGCCATACTGACAGTCATCCTTCGTTAATCGAGGCCTTTTCCATGCCCCTCACACACCTCAATCAGCGCGGTGAAGCCCACATGGTGGATGTCGCCGACAAGCCCGAAAGTCGCCGCGAGGCCAGCGCGGCCGGTTATATCCAGATGAAGCCGGCGACCCTGGCGCTGCTGACACAGGGCGGCCTGCCCAAGGGCGACGTGCTGGCCACGGCACGCATCGCCGGCATCCAGGCGGCCAAGCGCGCCCATGAGCTGATTCCCCTGTGCCATGCCCTGGCCCTGACCAAGGTGAGTATCGACTTTCGCATCGATGAGGAAGCGTCGCGGGTCGAAGTGACCGCCGTATGTCGCCTCAATGGGCGGACCGGTGTCGAAATGGAGGCGCTGACCGCCGTTTCGGTGACCTGCCTGACGCTCTATGACATGTGCAAGGCGGTGGATAAGGAGATGGAGATCGGAGGCGTGCACCTGCTCTCGAAGCGGGGCGGCAAGTCGGGGGATTATCAGCGCCATGCCGCGGACCCCATCGTGACCGGAGAAGGCGCAGTGGGCCAGGTATCAGTCGGCACACGCTGCGATATCGATGCGGCCTGCGTGCAGGTGAAGTTTCTGGCCGAGCTGCGTGAACGCCTGGGCGTAAGCGAGGTTTCGATTCCCCTTGATAGCCTGGAGAGCAGTGATGTCGGCGGTCTCAAGGCATCGCTGCTGAAGCGTGACCAGCGCTTTGCACGACTGACCGAAGGCCGGGTGCTGTGCGCCGTCAATCAGGTCATGGCCATTGACGCCACGCCCATCACCAGCGATGACGAAGTGGCTTTCTTTCCGCCCGTCACAGGAGGCTGAGATGATCAGGGTTCAGCACGCCGCCTTCGACGCCGGTGCCGAGCAGCGCGACCTGTTGGCGGGACGCAGCGATATTGGCGCCATCGTCAGCTTCACCGGCCTGGTCCGTGACTTCAACGAACGGCCCGATGTGTCGGCGCTGACGCTCGAGCATTATCCCGGCATGACCGAGGCTGCGCTGCAGGCTATCGTGGCCGAAGCCGAAACGCGCTGGCCGCTGCAAGGGGTGCGCGTCATTCATCGGATTGGACGGCTTGCCCCGGGGGATCCTATCGTACTGGTGGTAGTGGCGAGCGCGCATCGGCGTGCCGCCTTCGAAGCCTGTGATTTCATCATGGATTATCTCAAGACCAGAGCCCCCTTCTGGAAAAAGGAACACAGCGATACGGGCGATTATTGGGTCGGCGAACGTGAGTCGGACCTGCGCGATGCCGGTCGCTGGGAGAGAGAGAAACGATGACGACACCCTTGCAACTGATCGACGATTTTGGCAGGCGCGTTCGCTATGTACGCATCTCGGTCACGGACCGCTGTGACTTTCGCTGCGTTTATTGCATGAGCGAAGAGATGACCTTCCTGCCCCGCGCGCAGATATTGACGCTGGAGGAGGTAGGCATGGTGGCGCGAGCCTTCGTCGAGATGGGGGTGGAAAAGATACGCTTGACCGGGGGCGAGCCGCTGGTCAGGCGCGGGATTGATGCGCTGGTGGAACAAATCGCAGCGCTGCCGGGGCTTAAGGACCTGGCCATGACCACCAACGGCGCGGGGCTCGACAAACACGCCGGCCGGCTGCGCGAAGCCGGGCTTTCCAGGCTTAACATCAGCCTGGATACGCTGGATGCTGAGCGGTTTCACCAGCTCACACGAACGGGTAATCTCGAGCGCGTGCTCAGCGGAATCCGCGCGGCGCGCAGCGCCGGCTTCGATAGAATCAAGCTCAATGCAGTGATCCTCAAGGGGCGCAACGACGACGAGATCGTGGATCTCGTCGACTTTGCCCGAACAGAGCGCGTCGACATCAGTTTCATCGAGGAGATGCCCCTCGGCGAGGTATCGGATCACTCGCGTGCGGAAACCTTCTGTTCGAGTGATGAGGTGCAGGCCGCCATCGAACGTCACTATCCGCTGCTGGCCACCACCGAGACCACGCTGGGTCCCTCGCGCTATTTTCGCATGCCCGACAGCGAGACCCGAGTGGGCTTCATCTCGCCGCACAGCCACAATTTCTGCGCCAGCTGCAACCGGGTTCGCGTGACAGCGGAAGGCCGCCTGCTGCTGTGCCTGGGCAACGAGCACTCCGTCGATCTTCGTGCTGTTCTCAGGCGCCACCCGGGCGATCTCGATGCCTTGAAGCAGGCGATCGTCGAGGCACTTCCGCTCAAGCCCGAGCGCCATCATTTCACTACGGATGGCGATGTCCAGATCGTTCGCTTCATGAACATGACCGGAGGCTAAACCCACCATTGCGTCTGATTTACGGGTGCCTTTCTCAGCCCGACTGAGCGCGATGGTCGAGCGGCTTTTCTTGCCTATTTGCTTTCACAGCATATACTTTTGACGAGTAAGCGATCCGCTTGCTCGTTTTTTTCTTGCATGGAGGAGGCCAATGTCCAGCGAAACTCTGGAGCGCATTGCTCGAAACAAGAACGTGGCGCGTGCTGCGGCCCGCCAGCTGAGCATGGAGCAGTTGCACAAACTCTCCGAGGTGATTGTCGAGGTCATCGAACAGAAAAAAGAGGAAGACCAGCAGCGCAAGCAGGAAGAGGCCGACAAGGAACGCAAGCTGGCCGAGATCCGCGAAGCCATGAGCGATGCGGGGCTCTCCGTGGAAGATCTTGTCGGCGAGCCGCCGCGCCGCCGTCGCGGCCGTCCACCGAAGAACGCCACTCTTTCTTGAGCCAAGGATGCACCAAAGGCCTCCTGCCTGCCCATGGCCAACGGGCAGGGCCGGCAGGGTTAAGCCGAGCTGCTTGCCCTGCCGTCCTGCTGACGAGTCCTAGCCGTTTTTCAAGCGGCAGCCCAGAGAAGAGACCTCCGGTTTGACGGTATTTCCCTGCTAGGCGCCGCCTGACTGTAGCGCCTTTATCTAGCCATCCAGTGCCCGACGGGTGTCCCGACAGCGGCATGCGGCGTCGCAGCGCTGTGCCGCTGTTTACGATCTGCCAATGCGTCGGCCAGGCGCCAGGCCGATAGGCGCTTTTTTTACTCTTTATGCCAGGGCGCCCAGCAGCGACTGGGTGCTGACTAAGGCGTCGAGATAGCAGCGATGGAGCTGGTCAGCCGCCACCTCATCTTCCCCTGCCGCGAGTTGGTTCTCGTGGTTTTCGCATAGCTGAAGCAGTGCTCCCAGGGGGCCTGTCCGTTCCGTCAGCGCCGCCATGACGGTTGGCGGGAGGGGAATCTGGGCCAACAGGGTGTCGCGTTCTTCTTCCAGCAGGGCGTCCATCAACGAGAACAGCCCCGTATTGAAGGCATCGTCTGGGTTCAGCGCAGGAAACGGTGCCGCCAGGTTGCGGCACATGTAGGCGCGGGTCAGCGCCGTTCTCAGCAGCAGCAGGGAGGTGGGCTGGAGGTTGGCCAGGGTCAGGGTAAGAATCAGGCGACGCAGCTCGATCAGGCCGAGCACCTGGACGGCGCGCTGCAGGTCGGTCACCGTACCGCCGCGATTGAAGAAGGCGGAGTTGGCGCGACGCAAGATGGCTACATGCAGGTGCGGTACCTGCAGCACAAGCGCCTGCAGGCGCTGCAGGTCGTCGTCCTCTTCATACAGGCTGCGGACCAGGCGGATCTGCGCGGCCCGGTTGCCGTGCTTGCCGCGTGATGTCGTGGCGATGACCTGGGGGCGGGTCAGGTAGCGTGCATTGAAAAGCTGACAGCCGATGGCCTGACAATGCGCCAGCTCTTCCATCGAGCGGACGTCTTCGGCATACAGCTTGATATGGCTCGAAGACAGCTGTTGATGCAGCGTCTCGTTGAAAGGACTCGATCCGGTGAGTGTCACGATGTCGGTGCGTGACCAGAGCGCCTTGGCGTGCTCGTTGAACAGGCTGCAAGGCATGATAATGCGATAACCCCGTTCGCGCAGGTCGTCGAGCCGCAGCAGCAAGGCCTCGTTGATGTCGCTCAGCTCGGCGACGGCGATGGCCAGCCGAGGGGCAGGGGTCGGCAGCAGTTCCGGCCGATCCAGCCACGCCAGGGGAAGGGTCACAAAGAGTGACCTGCTTCCGAGCAGGCCGGCATCGCCAAGTTCGTACACCGTGCTGGCCAGCGCCTTTGCCGTTGCCTCCAAGGGTTCATCGCTGCTCGCGCCGCTGCGGTAAAGCAGTTGATCGGCTACGTGCCCGTGCTGGGCGTCATGGATCGGATACAGCGCGATCGTGAACGTGGCGGGTTCGGAATGTGCAGGCATGGCGTGGCTCCCTGGGCGGCGGTCACTTGTTATCACGAGTGACGTCTTGTTGTCAGCGCTGTTTGCGATTAAAGCGTCGATTCACAGCGCCTGCTGCAATGTCGTCAAGCGCGCTGCAAGCGTTGACTCTGCCAGCCCTTCCAGCCGAGGTCGCGCAAAGACATAGCCCTGCTGCTTGGTGATGTCATGGCGGCCCAGCCACAGTGCCTCGGCTTCGGTTTCCACGCCCTCGGCGACCAGGTCGATGCCCAGCGCTCTGCTCAGTCCTACCAAGGCCTTGAGGATCGCCTGGCGGCGTGGATGTCTGTCGCAGTCGATGATCAGCAAGCGGTCGATCTTGAGTCGGTCCGGCTGCAGCTCCGTGAGTAGGTCAAGGTTGGCGTAACCGTTGCCAAAATCGTCCAGTGCGGTGGTGAAACCCATGCCGCGATAGGTGTCGATGATGCGCTTGAGGTGCTGCTTGTCCTGCACCTTTTCGCTCTCGGTGATCTCGAAGATGAGATGCTGCAAAGGCCAGCCTACCTGTCGCGATATTTCCAGCGTTGCCTGGATGCATGCTTCGGGCTCGTAGACGGCATTGGGCAGGAAATTGATCGACAGCGGCACGCGCATGTTCAGCCGGCTGGCCAGCTCGATGGCGCGTACCCGGCAGGCCTGGTCGAAGCGGTAGAGCAGCGCAGGGGTGACCTGGGACAGGATATGATAGGCCGATTCATTGTGTGGCCCACGCACCAGCGCTTCATAGGCAATGACCTGCGCACTCGCGAGGTCCACGATGGGCTGGAAGGCCATGGTGAAATCGAACGGTAGCTCGCCCTCGCAGCGGACACATTTGCCCTCTTTTTCAGCGCATTGCCGCATGCTCTCTCCTTGTACGATGAACCTGTGCCCGTGACTTGCTCCGGCATGCCCTGGCTACCCTAGCCACTAAGGTCGGCACCGGCACGCGGAACTTGAGGCCAGTCGGGACGATATCGCAATGTCTGCCGCTGAGCCCTGCCGCAGCGTTCTTGCGGCTAGAGTTCCTTTCGCTAAAGTTCCGGCCCCCAGCGCCGATAGTCTAGTTCAGGACACGATGTCTCGTTCTCGCAGGAGTTTGCATGAACCCGTCTACCATCATCGGCATGCTTGCCAGTATCGTGTTGCTGGTCAGCGTGCTGTTCTTCACCGCCGAGTCGCCGCAGAGCTTTCTCAACCTGCCGGGTCTTGCCATCGTGCTGGCCGGCACCATGGCCGCCACCTTCATCAGCTATCCCCTTAGGGAGGTGCTGCGTGTCGTGCGTCTGGTAGGGCTGGTGTTCCGTCGCGAGAATACCTATACCCGCGATGACATCAAGGAGCTGGTGGACATCTCGCGGCTGTGGCTCAAGGGCGATGTGCGAGCGGTAGAAGAGGCGCTGGCCAAGGCGCGCAACCCTTTCCTGAGAACCGGTATCCAGCTGGTGATCGCCAACACCAAGGAGGAGGAGATCTTCGACCTGCTGCGCTGGCGGATCGCCCGGCTCAAGGCACGTGAACACGCCGAGGCGCAAATCTTCCGTACCATGGCCACCTACGCGCCGGCGTTCGGCATGATCGGCACGCTGGTGGGGCTGGTCAATATGCTGGAGGTCATGGAGGCGGGCGACCTTCACGTCATCGGCCCGCGCATGGCCGTTGCGCTGCTCACGACCTTCTATGGCATTTTGCTCGCCAACCTGATCTTCAAGCCGATAGCGGTCAAGCTGGAGCGCAGAACCGAAGAGCGCTTGATCGCTATGAACATGGTGCTCGAGGGCATTTCGCTGATCACCAAGCGCCGCCTGCCTTCCTTCATCGAAGAGACGCTGAACTCCTTCGTCGCCAACTACCACGATGAAATACGCGACCCGGCTCTGGCACGGGACGCCGCTGCAGGTGGGCAGGCGAGTAATGCTTGATCGTGACACGCGGCATGCGCTGCACTCCCCGAGTGTGGATGAGGGCGAGGGCGAGAGCTGGTTGGTGAGCTACCTGGATGTCCTGACGCTGCTCATCACCCTGTTCGTGCTGCTGCTCTCCATGGCCGGTAACGGCATGGCCCCCCAGGGCAGCCAGTTCGGTGGCGATGCGCCACGCCTGATCACCCCCGAGGCGGAGCTGGCAGCGCTGCAGGTGGCCGGGCGGCTCTCGCCCGGTCTGATGCCTCGCAACGACGGGCTGCAGCCGCGCTTTCAGGGGCTCAACATCCAGGGAGTGAGTGTTGCCCAGGGGCAGGAGGGCATCACCCTGAGGATCGACGACAACCTGCTGTTCGATAGCGGCCAGGCCGCGCTGACGCTGCAAGGGCAGCAAGTACTGGCCAGCCTCAAGGAGGTGTTGGAGGGCTTCGAAGGCACGATTTCCGTCGAAGGCCACACTGACAGTATTCCCATCGCCACGGCTCGGTTCCCCTCTAACTGGGAGCTCTCGTCCTCACGGGCCATCGCCGTGCTGCGTTACCTGACCGAAATCGGCATCACGCCGGAGCGGATGCGCGCCGTGGGCTATGCCGAGACGCGCCCGCTGGCCAGCAACGACAGCCAAGAGGGGCGGGCCGCCAACCGTCGCGTCGAGCTGTTGCTGAAACAGACCCTGGGCAGCCCTTGAGCCGCAGCACCGCGGGGCAAGAGACTACGACGGATCGCCAAGCGAGCCAGAGGCAAGCACTGCATGACCGAGATCGATGAATAGGCAGGAGCGTTCGGCATATCGGCGCTGGACGGCGTGGCAGGCCACGGCGTTCTACCTCGCCATGATGTGCTGCCTGGTGCTGGCCGTTGGCTGGGCGCTGAAGGATCGTCACGCACGAGAGCTGGCTGCCGCCCGCGTGAACAGCCTGGCCCACGCCGACCTGGTCGCCGAGTGGGCGAAGGGCGCTTTCACCAGCACCGACAACACCCTAAGCGGCATGGCCAACCTGTTTGCCCTGGCATTGAACGATGAGCATGGCGAAGGCCTGGCCGATGAGGGGGGACAAGGGATATGAGACATAGGGGGAAGTGGGATTTGGCGGCATCAAGGAAGACATAACGGGACGGGAAGTGTGGCGTGGCGCGGGCTTGCGCGGAGTCGCGGCGGCGACTGGGCGAGGCCGGCAGGACCGGGGGCGATTTGGGACAGGTGGCTGGCTGGTGCCAGTTGAGCCACTAGAAGCGGGACAAGTGCCAGACGAGCAGGCGGCGCGTTTACGGCTGTTTAAAGGACACCGCTCATAAAGCACGGTTACTAGCTGTTTAAGGCTGCGCAACTGGTCGCGTAAGGTCCGCAGTTCCTGGTGCACGGCTCGGTCACTGGCGCGGCGCCCGTGGCTGTTCTCTCCCGCCCCTGGTCGATCCTCCTCCCGGCGCCCCTGGTTGACGTTGCCGCCGATCACCACGGTGCCCTGGTTGTTCACTATATCCCCGACGTTGATGTTGATCGAGGCTTTCTCGCTTCCTTTCCCTGGCTGGCCCTGGTCCAGTATCTCCCTTATCTCCTTTGCTACATCGTCAGTCATTCCCCATTCCCCGCGCGTTGCCGCTATCTGTATGCGGCTAAATCAATGATGTTGCTTACCGTGTCGTGGTCCGGCTGTTCTCGACGGCTGGCGAAGTGACGGTACAGCACCCGCAGCAAGCGGCCCTGGGCGGCGGGCTCCAGGTGGATGCGCCGGGCCTGCAGCTCCTCCAGCGTGACCGTGGCCACACGCTCCAATAAATCTAAGTCAATGTCGGCCGGCCCTAAGCCAGATTTAGCGGCCGAGTCTGCGGCCTGTTCGGGGCTTCCGCGCCCCGTGGCCAGCCATTCGAGCGACACGCCGGCCACGCGGGCCATTGTCAGCGCCTTATCCAAACCAGGGAGAGAGCCAGCTAGGTATTTCCGCACCAGGCTGTCGCTTATCCCGCACTCCTTTGCGAACGAAAGCACCGACCTGGAGCCGATGGCCTGGCGGAGGCGCGCTCCAAATTCGCGTTCAAGTTCTGAATCCGAACTTGATTGCTTGCGTTCGGGTTTGTCTTCAGCGTTCAACATATCGCTAAGTCCTTGTTTTATGGTGGCTCTGCGTTGTCCGCCTAGCTCCTGAGTGACGATTTAAACTTGAATGTCTCTCCAGGGTTTGTCTTATGCTCTCTGTAGTGCTAATCTTTCCAACATGAGCGAACACACACGCACCACGGAGCTTTAGAACATGGCTGAACGCAGCAAGCCTAAAAAAGCCGGCCCTCAAGACTGGCACCGCGCGGACATCGTCGCGGCACTTCGCAAGGCCGGCTGGTCGCTTCGCAAGCTCGCGACGCATCACGGTTACTCCTCGCCCACCACCCTGACGACTGCGCTGGCGCGGCCGTGGCCGAAAGGCGAGCGCCTGATCGCCGAGGCGATTGGCGTGGACCCGGCCGAGATCTGGCCGAGCCGCTACCAGGACAAGGATACCCGCAAAGGGTGCCGCGATGAAGCGGACAGGAAAGCCGCATGAGACTGACTCCGTTGTCGTTTTCGCAAAGCTTAGGCGCCGCCCTGATGGGCGCCTAGGTGCAGAGCGAAGCGACGTTTGGAGTTCCGTTCGGACGGGAGGGTGCAAATGAAGCGCAAGCGCTGGAAGCCGGTACAGCCGCAGACGATGCAACACGCGATCCGTCTGTGCCTGGATTACGCCCTACACAAGCACAACCGCAGCGTGGCGCGGGTAGCGGAGCTGGTCGGCACTTCCGAGTGGTCGGTTTACAAGTGGATGAGCGAGGGCTCGATTCCATCGGTGCGCATCCGCCCCTTCGAGTTCGCCTGCGACGCCACCTTCGTGACGCAGTACATCGCCACCAGCGCGCAGAAGCTGGTGATCGACATTCCCGCCGGACGCGCCAGCAGCCAGGACGAGCTGCTGGACCTGCAGAACCGTTTGAACGACGCCGTGTCGCTGCTGACCCGCTTCTATCGCAGCGACGCCGACACGGCCGAGGTGCTGCACGGGGTTACCCGTGCAATGGAGCAACTGGCCGGCCACCGGGAGAACGTGCGCAAGCACGACGCCCCGGAGCTGGCCCTGTTCGGAGGCAACGACCAATGACACAGCAAGCCAAGGGCGCGGGGGTCCGGTCATGAGTCGCGAGTGGTACACCCCCAAGGAATTGGCGGGCCTGCCTGGCATGCCGGGTACGCCGCAGAATGTTACAGCGAAGGCAAAGCGCGAGGACTGGGAAAGTCGCGCGCGGTCCGGCCGGGGCGGTGGGCGCGAGTACGCCTTCGCCTCACTGCCGGTCGAGACCCAGGCCGCGCTGCTGAAGGATGCCGAGCCAGCACCGGCCGCCGTGAGACGCCCGCGCCGGCCGGGCGTGACGCCGGCCGTGGTGGATCGCGAGGGGCTGTGGGCCGTGTTCGAGCGCGCCCCGCAGACCATGAAGGACGAGGCGGTGCGCAAGCTGAAGGTGGTGCAGGCGGTCGAGCACCTGGCGGCGAGCGGTACCGGGCGCTCCAAGGCGGTGGCCGAGACGGCCAAGGCGTTCGGCGAGGGGCGCTCGACCGTGTACCGCTGGCTAGGCGAGATCAAGGGCGTGGACAAGTCCGACTGGCTGGCCGCGCTACTGCCGCGCTACAGCGGGCGCAGCGGCGCCGCCGAGATCACCGACGAGGCGTGGGAGTACTTCAAGGCCGAGTACCTGCGCCCCGAGGCGCCCAGCATCGCCGCCTGCTACCAGTGGACCAGGGAGGCCGCGAAGAAAAACGGCTGGAAGCTGCCCAGTAAGCGCACCATCACCCGCCGCGCCAACGATATCCCGGTCACCACGCGGGTGCTGATGCGCGAAGGCGAGGAAGCGCTGACCCGCCTGTACCCCGCCCAGCAGCGCACCGTGCGCGACCTGCACGCGCTCTACTGGATCAACGGCGACGGCTACAAGCACAACGTGTTCGTCAAGTTCCCCGACGGCACCATCGACCGCCCCAAGACCTGGTTCTGGCAGGACGTATACAGCCGCCGGATCGTGGGTTTCAGGACCGACCGCACCGAACACACCGACATGATCCGCCTGGCCCTGGGCGACGTGCTGGAGCGCTACGGCATCCCTGAGCACGCCACCATCGACAACACCCGCGCGGCGGCCAACAAGTGGATGACCGGCGGCGTCAAGACCCGCTACCGCTTCAAGGTCAAAGAAGAAGACCCGATGGGCTTGATGCCGCAACTGGGTATCCAGATCCATTGGACCAGCGTGTTCAAGGGCAAGGGGCACGGCCAAGCCAAGCCCGTGGAGCGGGCGTTCGGCGTGGGCGGCCTGGGCGAGTACGTGGACAAGCGCCGCGCCTTCCAGGGTGCCTACACCGGCCCCAATCCCACCGCCAAGCCGGAGAACTACGGCGAGGCGGCCATTCCCTTCGACGAGTTCTGCCGCGAGCTGGCCGACGCCATCCGCATGTGGAACGAGCAGGAAGGCCGCAAGACCGAGATCTGCGACGGCCGCCTGAGCTTCGGCGAGGCGTTCGAGGAGAGCTACCAACGCAACGCCGACCGCATCCGCCGGCCTACCGCTGCACAGCGCCGCATGTGGCTGCTGGCCGCCGAGGCGGTGACCGTGCAGCGCGACAGCAGCATCTCGCTGACCGTGGGCAGCGGACCCAACGGCAAGAACCGCTACGGCAGCGACGCCCTGATTCCCCACATCGGCCGCAAGGTGGTGGTGCGCTTCGACCCGGACGCCCTGCACCAGGCGGTGCACGTCTATCAGCCGGACGGCCGTTACATCGGCGAGGCCGAGTGCCTGTTCGCCGTGGGCTTCGGCGACTCCAGCGCGGCCCGCGAATGGGCGCGCAACCGCACCCAGCGCGTGAAGGCCGCCAAGGCCCAGGCCGCCGCCGAGAAGCGCATGAGCGATCTGGAAGCCCTGGAGTACACCCCCGAGCCGACCCCCGAGGACAGCGCCCCGCTGCAGACCGATGTGGTGCGCGGCAGTTTCGGCGAGCGCAAGCGGGTGGCCGGCAGCGACGTGGTGCCCGGTGCGGACGACGAGCCGTCACCGGCCGAGCGGCACAGCTTCGACGACTTCATCTTGAGTCGGATGGACGGCTGGAAGAAGCGGCAGATCTGAAAGGTTGGCCCTGGGGTGGAGCCCAGGGCCGAAAGGCGGGCCGAGTGGCCCTTCATCACGCGAGTGGAGTATAGCAAATGACCGACAACGTAACCCAGTTCAACACCAAGCCCCGCAACGCCCACGACGAGGCGCTGATCAGCGAAGTGCGCCAGATCATGGAGGGCGAGGAGTTGTCGCAGACGGCGCTGTCGCAACTGACCGGCGTGGGCAAGGCCCGGCTTAGTCAGTGGCTGAACGGCGTTTACAAGGGCAATGTGGCCGCCGTCGAGGAGAGCATCCGCCGCTGGCTGGACAGCCGGCAGGCCGCCACCGCCCTGGAAGGCCAGATGCCCACCGCCCCCGAGTGGGTGGAGACGCCCACCGCCCGCGCCGTACTGTCGGCGCTGTCGTTCAGCCAGATGGCCGAGGCGGTGTCGGTGGTCTACGGCGGCGCCGGGGTCGGCAAGACCACCACCATCGCCCGGTACCGCCAGCAGGCCCCCAATGTCTGGGTGGTTACCGCTACGCCGGCCGTGTCCGCGCCGGGGCCGATCCTGACCCGCATCGCCCAGGTGCTGGGCATCCGCGCCACCGGGGCCGTGCACGTGATCGAGGCCAATATCATCGAGCGGGTGCGCGAGACGCGCGGCCTGCTGGTGATCGACGAGGCCCAGCACCTGACCCACCGCGCCCTGGACGCCATCCGCTCCATTCATGACGCCGCCGGTATCGGCCTGGCCCTGGTCGGCAACGAGATCGTCTACAGCCAGTTGACCGGCGGCAGCCGCTCGGTGGGCTTCGCGCAACTGTTCAGCCGCGTGGCCAAGCGGGTGCGCCTGTCGCGCGCCAAGGACGCCGACGTGGTGGCGCTGCTGGACGCCTGGCAGATCCAGGACAAGGAAGCCCGCCAGCTCTGCCTGGGCATCGGCCGCCGCCCCGGCGCCCTGCGCGGCCTGTCGCAGACCCTGCGCCTAGCGTCGATGTTCGCCGCCGCCACCGGCGCCGCCCGCCCCAGTGCCGCGCATATCCGCGACGCCTGGCAAGACCTTGGGGGTGAGGCATGAACGCGCCCCTGGTGATTCCCGGTCCGCTGCATCCCGATCTGTTCGACGGCGCCACGCCGGTGATGGTGCCGCTGGACAAGCCGCTGCGCGCTTACGAGGTCGAGGTGGCCTACGCCGTGACCGAGCGCGAGAGCCGCACCGTGATGGTGGCCGCCCACAACGAGGAGGAAGCCGCGCGGATCGCCGTCGAGCGCGTGGAGGCCACCGCCTGCGACACCGATCACGACCACGACGCCGAGTCGATCCGGGCGCTGGCCCGGCCCGTCACGGCAGCAGAAGCGCGGGCCTACCTGGCCCGCCAACAGGGGGAATGACAATGACAACCTATCCCGATGAGTACCTGGAGTACTACGCCGACCGCTATGTCGCCCTGTACCTCAAGGGCCACGGCGTAACCCTGGATCAGTACCTCTACGACCCGGCCCGCTACGAACCCCTGGCCGAGGCGCCCCTGCCGCTGCTGCCCGAGCAGCAGGCTGTGCAGGCCCGCCTGGATGCCGAGGCCGAGCGCGTCGAAGCCGAGGTCGCCCACCTGCCGCGCCGCAACGGCGCCGTGGTCGAGCCACTGCACCACCACCGCCACCCGCGCAGCGCCCAATGCGACTTCAAGCGGAGGACCGCCCAATGAGCACCAGCACCATGATGGCGGCGCCCGCCGACGACCAGGCCGTCGAGTTGGCGCTGGAAGACGAGATCCGCCAGATCCTGGCCGAGGCCGACGACAGCCTGTCGGTGGCCGAGATCTTCGCCCGCAGCGCGCTGGCCGAGGGCCGGCACAGCTTGGCCGCCCGGCTGGCATCCATGGCCAAGCGCGGCCTGCTGGTCACCCATCCGTGCAGCACCGGCCGCTGCTACAGCCTGCCCAAGCTGGCGCATGCCGCCCCGCCCAAGACCACCAAGGGCCAAGTGCACGCCCACCTGGTGAAGATGGGCCGGGCGCTGTCGCTGCGCCAGATCGCCGACAACCTGCGCCTGGAGCGTCGCGCCGTCACCCGCGCCCTGAACGCCCTGGGTCGCGATGGCCTGGTCGAGAAGCTGCCCCTGGACGGCCACGGCCGCATGGCCTGGCAGGCGCTGGGTGCCCGCCCGGCCGCCGAGGCTTCGCCGCTGGGTGCGCTGATCGCCCGCCTGGGCAGCTTCGCTCCCGCCAAAGAGAACGCCGAGGGCGACGAGAAACCCGCCCCAGTGTTCGCCCTGGCCAGCGACGGCAGCCTGACCCTGTGCGCCCACGAGGTCGAGCTGCTGCTGGATGCCGACGAGGCCGAGGCGCTGCTGGAGTACCTGGCGCCGTTCATCCAACACCGCCAGGCCCGCCGGGCCGGGGAGGCTGCATGAGCCAGGCCATTCTTGCCTACCTGCAGCGCGCCGAGGACGGCGTGACCATCGCCGAGATCAGCCTGGCCACCGGGCTGACCGGCGAGGCCGTGTGGTTCGCCCTGGGCGAGATGGCCCGCGCCGGCTGGGTGATCGGCTGCGCCCGCGCCAACCGCCCACCGCTGTTCCACGCCATCGTGCGGCTGGGGCCGTGCGACTGGTGCGGCCTGGTCGATCACCACCTGGTGGCCGGCATGTGTCCAAGCTGCATGGTGCGCAGCACCGGGCTGAACCTGCTGCCCACCGGCCCGCTTCCCATTCGCCTGGCGCCGATCCCCGGCGTTGGGCCTGTTACCCCGCAAACCGAAGGAGCTACCCCGTGAAGAGCGACACCCCTATGGAAACCGTGAACAAGCGCGCCGAGGACTACGCCGCCGAGCGCGACCGCCTGTGCCTGCTGGTGGAGACGCTGGAGCGCCAGGTGGAAGACGTGCAGCGCCAGGCGCTGCCCGACATCCGCGACGCCGTGCGCCGCACCAGCGAGGCCCACGACCGGCTGCGCGCCGCCATCGAAACGCACCCCGAGCTGTGGGAAGGCAAGCGACGCACCGTGGTGATCGCCGGGGTGCGTGTGGGTATGACCAAGGGCAAGGGCAAGCTGACCTGGGAAGACGCCGAGCAGGTGGTGAAGCTGATCCGCCGGCACTTCCCCGATCAGGCCGAGGCCATGATCCGCGTACGCGAGGAGCCGATCCGCAAGGCCCTGGCCGAGCTGACCGTGACCGAGCTGAAGCGCCTGGGCGTGACCGTCGAGGAGACCGACGACCAGGTGGTGATCAAGCCCACCGACAGCGAGGTGGACAAGCTGGTCAGCAAGCTGCTGGAAGATGCCCAGCGCTTCGAGGAGGCGGCGTGAACGCAGCCCGCGGCCTGGCCTGCGGCCTGCTGGGCGTCGTGTGCGTGCTGATGGGCATCGCCTACGCCCACGGCCTCATCCCTACCTGGGTCGGCTCGCTGGTCCCGGTGGCTCTCTACTTCGTGGGAGGGCTTGGCAGGTAAGCGAAACGCCCCGCCTTGCGCGGGGCGTCTGCTGGGCGTGGTGGCCCGGCACTGATGAGCAGCCAACCGGAGGAAGTATGGACCGCAAGGTGCTGGACAAGATCAAGAAGTGCTTGCGGCTGGCGCAGTCGAGCAATGCCAACGAGGCGGCAGCGGCGATGCGCCAGGCGCAGAAGCTGATGGAGATCCACGGCGTGACTGCCGACGACGTGGCGATCAGTGACGTGGACAGCCACATAGCCACGGCGGGTGCCGGCAAGACCCCGCCCAGCCACGTGGCCATGCTGGCCAATATGGTGGCCGGCGCTTTTGGTGCCGAGCTGGTCTACTGCCCGCTGCACGATGGCGCGCGCTGGCATGGTCGCTTCGAGTTCTACGGTGTGAGCGGTGCCGCCGAGGTGGCCGGCTACGCCTTCGAGGTGCTGGGCCGCCAGCTCAAGCGCGACCGCAACGCCTACATGGCCACTCTGAACAAGCGCATCAAGCGGACCACCAAGGTGCGGCGCGGCGACCTGTACGCCCAGGCGTGGGTGAATGCCGTGGCCCGCCAGGTGGCACCGCACCAGCGCAGCGAGGTCGAGGACAAGACCATCGCCGCCTATCAGGCGAAGCGCTGGGAAAAGCCGCTGGAGACGCAGCAGGCCCGCGACAACACCAAGGGTATGCGCAGCCACGACTTCGACGCCCTGCGCCAGGGGCGCCGCGATGGCGAGAAGGTGAGCTTTCACCAGGGCGTAAACGGTCGGCGCCAGGCGGTTATCGGCGAGGTGTCGTCATGAGCAAGTGGCAGCAGCTCGAGGAGCAACTGCGGGGCGTGTTCGGCACCGCGACCGTGCGGGCCGGCGGCCACGTCGTGACCCTGCAGAAGCGCCTGGACCGCGAAAAGCTGGTGGTCGAGGTGGGCGTGGATGGCTGGATCAAGGGCGCCTGGTCCAGCGTGGACAGCCAGGGCCAGCCCAAGCACCCCGAGGGGCGCTTCTATCGGCCCATGCGTTCGCGCGTCTGGCCGCTCAAGCAATACAAGGAGCTGCGCAAGGTGTTCGGCAAGCGCAAGGCCGACGAGATGACGGCGCTGCGCACCGTGGCGGTCAGCCCCTACTGGAACAGCCCGCGCTCGCTGATCAATCACCTGCGTAAGCATTTCCCCGACTTGGAGCTGGTGACCGATGAGGTGGCGTCGTGATCAGCAAGGGCAAGTTGGCGCAGATCCATATCGCCAAGCAGCAGTTGGGTCTCTCTGATGAGGAGTACCGGGCGATCCTGGCGCGCACGGCGGGCGTGAGCAGCGCCAAGGATTTGACCAATCGCAACGTGGGCGTGGTGCTCAACGAGTTCCGCCGCCTGGGCTGGCTGCCCGCCCCGCCCAAGGGCAAGGGGCGCCTACCCAACACATTCAGCAAGCGCGAGCAGTTCGCCAAGATCGAGGCGCTGCTGGCCGATATGGGCCTGTCCTGGCGCTACGCCGAGGCCATCGCCCGCCAGCAGACCGGCCTCGCCAGGTTGGAGTGGCTGAAGACCGAGGCGCAATTTCGGGGCGTGATCGCGGCGCTGCACGTTGAGCAGGAAAAGCGCGGTTTGCTGGCCTACGTCGACCGCTGCCTTGCCAGTCTGGGCGAGACCCGCGAGCAGTTGGCCGCCGAGCGCGGCCTGCCCAAGCGCTGGGAGCGCGACCTGCTGATCCTGCGCCTGCTGGCCAAGTCGCTGCCCGAGCCAAGGGAGGGTTTCTGATGCCTTGTTATATCGAGCACATGCCCGACGGTGGGGTCGCGTTTCTGTGTGGTGACCTGGGGCCGCACTGCGCCGCCGAAGGCTGCGGCGCTTCCACTGGCTACCTGTGCGACTACCCCGTGGGTGATGGCCGCACCTGCGACCTGCCGCTGTGCGCAAGCCACGCCTACGAGGTCGCGCCCGAGGTGCACTACTGCCCTGGCCATCTGGTGCTGTGGCAAGAGTTCCGCCGCAGCGGCGGAGTCCAGCACGAGCTGGAAAACGTGGTGCCCTACAAGGGGCGATAAACACCGCTTAACCGCTGGAGAACCAATGGATATTCGCTGCCCTTGCTGCCATTCGACATTCGGTCTTGAGCATGTCACCGAGGACGAGGCCCTGCGCGAGATGATGGCGTTGCTGGCCGATCTGCCCCGCGAGGTGTCGCGGCCCCTGGTGTCTTACGTCGGCCTGTTCCGTGGCAAGTCGCGGGCCACGGCCTACGAGCGTCAGTTGCGCCTGGCCCGCGAGGCGCTGGATCTGGCCGGCGACGTGGGCCTGGTGGGTGCCGCGCTGTCGGAAACGGTGGAAGCGATCCGCGCCAAGCGCGAGGCCGGCGAGGACGCCCGCCCACTGAAGAACCACAACTACCTGAAGCGCGTGGTGGAGTCGCTGGGGGAGCGGGGCGTGGGCTCGGTGCAGCCCGCCGCCATCGAGCGCCAGGGGCAACCGGCCCGGCCGTCCAGCAAGACGGCGCTGGCCCTGAGCAAGTTGGGGCGCCGCGCATGACTCAGAAGCCCGTTCCCGATTGGTTCTATCGCTCGGTGTCCGGCGGCCTGGGCATGCTGCTGGTGCTGCACCTGCCGGGGGCGCCCGGCCACGAGACCATCGAGTACACCGAGGGCGTGTGGGTCGAGGTGCTGTGGTCGGCCAACATCGGCTGGGACGAGGCGCTGGACGCGCCGCGCCTGCACCAGGGGTTCCTGCGCCTGGCGCGCCAGGCCGACCGCTGGCCGGCGCCGCGCACGCTGCTGGAGATGCTGCCGCAGCGCCCCGAGCGCAAGCGCCTGCCCAAGCCGCAGATGAGCCGGGCCGAGCGGGAGCGCAACCGCCAGCGCCTGGCCGAGATGATGGCCGAGCTGGGCATCCGTTCCACGCGCCAAGGGGGTGGCGATGCTTGAGATTCGCGAGATCCAGGAGCTGCCGCACTCGCTGGTGCAGGTGGCCGAGGTGATCGGCCTGGCCGGGGTGTTGGCGCTGGTGGAGAATGCCGGCGGCGTGCGCATCTACGTGCCCGAGAGCCTGACCGACGATCACCGCCTGGTGGAGTGGTTGGGCCGCGACGCGGCGGCCCGGCTGTCCGAGTCGTTCGCCATGGAGGAGCTGGTGGTGCCGCGCTGCGCGGAGATGCTGCGCAAGATCCGCGACCGCCAGATCCGCCACGAGCGAGACCACGGCGCCCGTCCGGCCGAGCTGGCGCTGCGCTACCGTCTGACCGAGCGCCAGATCTACACCATCCTGTCGCGCCATGATGCGCCGCCATCCTGCCAGCAGGGCCTGTTTTAGTCGCTGTAGACCGCGCCCGCCGGGCGCGCTAATCTGCCACCCACGCCGCATCCTTTCCGCCCCTTCCTTCTTCCGCTGAAGTCCTTCGCCTGCCTCGCCCGGCCGCCAGTCGTTACCGTCAAGGCTCAAGCCTTCGCTTTGAGACCGAGACCGACTGGAGACGGCCATGCTTTCCCGACTGTTCGACAAGTTCCGCGCCTTCCCCTGGCTGCTGCTGGCCCTGCTGGCTACCGCCGTGGTGGGCCATCTGGCCCCGCACCAACTGGGCGTGCTGGTGTGGTCGCTGTCCAAGCTGGCCCTGGGCGCTTACCTGGGCTACTGGATCGACCGGACCATCTTTCACTACGCCCGCCCCGGTGACCTATTCCATATGGCCAACCGGCTGGCGGCGCAAGACCTCAACAACGGCGCGCGCCACATGCGCCACCAGGCGAGCCTGGCAGCGCTGCGACGTGTCGGTGTGATCGCCGCCGCCATCATCGCCCTGGGTCTGGGGGTCTAGCCATGAACTACCTGGCGGCCTTCTTCCTGTGCGTGGCGTTCACGGTGATGACCGCCCTGGGCGGCGGCAAGGAGGTTTACTGGCTGATCGTCTCCGACGTGAACGTGGCGATCTGGCTGTGGGTGGCCTGGTATCTGGGGCGGAGGAAGCGCCCATGATCAGGAAGATCTGCAACGCGAGTTGCTGGGCTGCTGCCCTGGTCTTGTTTGCCCTCGCTGGGTTGATGTGGTTCCTGCGCAGCCGCCTGGGAGTCGGCGTGCTGCTGCTGGCGATTCTGCTGGTCAGTTGCCAAGCCCGTGCCCAGGGCGTGCCGGCGGTGGCCGAGCGCTACCAGCGCGAGCTGACCCGCGTGGTGCAACAGGAATGGGGGCTGTCCGGCCGGGTGGCCCTGCATGCGGCCCAGATCCACCAGGAGAGTGGCTGGCGCGAGCGGGTGGACAGCCCGGTGGGTGCCCAGGGGCTGGCGCAGTTCATGCCCGCCACGTCGCGCTGGATCGCCGAGATCTACCCGGACCTGGGGCCGGCGGCGCCGTACTCGCCCGGCTGGGCCATGCGTGCGATGACCCGCTACAACCGCTGGCACTGGCAGCGCCTGAGCAGCGCGGCCGACGAGTGCCAGCGCTGGGCCTTCGCGCTGTCGGCCTACAACGGCGGCCTGGGCTGGGTGCAGCGCGACCAGCGCCTGGCCCGTGCCGCCGGTGACGACCCGGCCGTGTGGTTCGGCTCGGTCGAGCGCTACACCAACCGCGCCGGCTGGGCCGAGCGCGAGAATCGCCACTACGTGCGCCGCATCGTCCATGACCTTGCGCCGCGCTACGTCGCCGCCGGCTGGCACGGGGGTGCGCCATGTTCGTGAAGACCATCGCCCGCCTGGTGCCGGGGCGGCTGTGGCTCGCCGCTGCCGTGGTGGCCATTGGTGCCGGGGGCTGGCTGTGGCACCAGGTGGAAACCAGCCGCCTGGCGGCCGACGCCGAGCGCCTGGCCGGCGAGCTGAGCGAGACCCGCGCCGAAGCCGAGCGGCTGCGCGACCAGCGCAACCAATGGGAGGCCAGGGCCGAACAGCAGCGCCGTGATCTGGCGCGCATGCAGCAGGAGCGCGCGCGGTCCGAGCAGGCGGTGCGCGAGCTGCAGGACGCGCTGGCCGACCGCGACGAGCGGTACCGGGAGCTGCAGGGCCGCATCCGCCGCGCCCCGGCCGCCGACGACGGCCCGGTGGCGCCGGTGCTGCGCGACACCCTGGAGTCTCTGCCATGAGGATCTGGGCGCTATGCCTGGCGCTGGGGCTGGCCGGCTGCGCCGGCACGCCCGAGCCCGCACCGCAACCGCCCGCGCCGCTGCCGGCGCCGGTGGTGTGCGCGCTGCCGGCCGGTATGAGCGAGGCCGAGCCGTCGCCGCAGCGGCCCGAGGGCGAGTACACCCAGCGCGACGTGGCGGAGTTCGTCGCCGAGCTGCACCGCTGGGGATCGAGAGGATGGGAGAAGCTGGCGCGGGCGCGCCACTGGAGCCAGGACTGTGTGGACGGAACAGCAGTACGAGACGGCGGCGGCCCTCGCTGAGCGCGAGCGCCTGGACGCCCTGGAGCGGCACCGGGCGCGCATGGCCAGCGAGACACCCTCGCCGGACGGCCTGTGCGAGGAGTGCGGCGACGAGATACCGGCGCGGCGCCTGGAGGCGCTGCCCAATGCCAGAACATGCGTGCCCTGCCAGGAGGTGCGCGACCAGCAACAACAACGGTACGCGAGGAGCTGATGGAGGGGATCAACTGGACGGCGGCGCGCTTCTTTTTCGACGTGGCCCAGGTGGCGTTCATGGTGGGGGTGTCGCTCTACGTGTGGTGGACCAACCGCACGCGAGCCACCCGCGAGGCCATCGTGAGCACCAACGAGCGCATCGACGAGCTGGAGCGGCGCATGGATGGCGTGGATCACGATCTGCGGCATCGGCCCAGCAGCAAAGAGCTGCGCGACCTGTGGCGCAAGCTCGACGAGACCAACCAGGGCCTGGCCAGGGCGACATCGACCAACGAGGCCCTGGCCAAGCAACTGGGCATCATCCACCAACACCTGCTGGAGAAAGGGAAATGAGCTACGAGCGCATCCTGAGTGAGGATCGGCGCCTGCAGATCCTGCGCCTACTGGACCAGTCGTCCGGCTACAGCGCCAGCGCCCACCTGCTGGGCAGCGCCCTGGGCAGCCTGGGCCACTCGGTAAGCCAGGACCGCCTGCTGGCCGACCTGGACTGGCTGGCCGAGCAAGACCTGGTCACCGTCGAGGACGTGGGCAGCGTGGCCGTGGCCACCCTGACCGTGCGCGGCGGCGACGTGGCCGCCGGGCGAGCCCGCGTGCGCGGCGTCAAGCGCCCGCTGCCGGGGGAGTGAGCGCATGGAGGCTATCAGCGTAGGCCGCGCGCAACTGTTCCAGGGCGACGCCCTGGCCGGCCTGGAGCGGCTCAAGGCCGACTCCGTCGACGCCCTGATCACCGATCCGCCGTATTCCAGCGGCGGCATGTATCGCGGCGACCGCGTGCAGGACACCGGCGCCAAGTACCTCAACACCGGGCAGCGCCATCCTGGGCCGTCCTGGCCGGGCGATACCCGCGACCAGCGTTCCTATGGCCTGTGGTGCGAGCGCTGGCTGGGCGCCGCCTATAACGCCCTGAAACGGGGGGGGGTGGTGGCCGTGTTCTGTGATTGGCGCCAACTGCCCACCGTCTCTGACGCCATCCAGGTGGCCGGCTTCGTGTCGCGCGGCATCCTGGTGTGGGACAAGACCGAGGGCACCCGCCCCGTCAAAGGCTGGCACCGCCAGCAGGCCGAGTTCGTCATAACCGCCAGCAAGGGGCCGCGCGGCAAGCCTGGCGCCGATGCCCCGGTGCTGCCGGGCGTGGTGCGCTGCGCCCCGCGTGCCGGCGAGAAGCTGCACCAGGTGGGCAAGCCGGTGGCGGTGATGCGCGAGCTGGTGCGCCTGGCGCCGGCCGACGGCGTGGTGCTCGATCCGTTCATGGGCAGCGCCACCACCGGGGTCGCCGCGCTGGAGTCGGGCCGCGCCTTCGTCGGCGTGGAGATCGACCCGCACTACTTCGGCGTCTCCCTGGAGCGCCTGCGCAAGCTGGAGGCCGCCTGATGGCACGTAAGAGCACCGTGGCCCGCCTGGACCCGCGTATCCGCCAGGCGGTGGATAAGCTGGTCCGCGAGGATCGGGCCACCATCGACCAGATCGTGGACAAGCTCGAGGAGCTGCTGGGCGACGACGCCCCCAGTCGCAGCGCCGTGGGCCGCTACGTCAAGAACACCCGCGAGCAGATGCAGCGCTACCGCGAGGCCCAGGAGCTGGCCAAGGTGTGGGTGGGCAAGCTGGAGGAGGAGCCCAGCGGCGACGTGGGCCGGCTGCTGTCGGAGATGCTGCGCACCGTGGCCTTCCAGCAACTGGCCGGGGCCGGCGACGAGGGCGCCGAGATCAGCACCAAGGAAGTGGCCATGCTGGCCGGCGCCCTGCGCGACCTGAACACCGCCGACAAGGTGGCCATGGACCGCGAGCTGCGCATCCGCCAGGAGGTGGCCAAGCAAGCCGCCGACAAGGCCACCGAGGTGGCCAAGCGCGGCGGCCTGTCCGCCGAGATGGTCAACGACCTGCGCCGCGAGCTGCTGGGGATCGCCAAATGACCGACGTTCCCGCCCGCCTGCCGGCCACCCATGCCGCCGACGCCCCGCCGCCGGTGCTGCTGGACTACCAGCAGGCGTGGATCGCCGACGACAGCCAGCTCAAGGTCAGCGAGAAAAGCCGCCGTACCGGCCTGACCTGGGCCGAGGCCGCCGACGATGTGCTGATCGCCGCCGCCGCCAAGTCCGCCGGCGGCATGAACGTCTATTACATCGGCTACAACCAGGACATGGCCATCGAGTACGTCGAGGCCTGCGGCATGTGGGCGCGGGTGTTCAACCACGCCGCGAGCGCCGTCGAGGAAGGGATCTGGGAAGACGACGGCGACGACAAGAACATCAAGACCTTCACCATCAAGTTTCCCGACAGCGGCCACCGGATCGTGGCGCTGTCGAGCCGCCCGGCCAACCTGCGCGGCAAGCAAGGCGTGGTGGTGATCGACGAGGCGGCGTTCCACGACAAGCTGGGCGAGCTGCTGAAGGCGGCCCTGGCGCTGCTGATCTGGGGCGGCAAGGTGCGCGTGATCAGCACCCACAACGGCGAGCGCAACCCGTTCAACGAGCTGATCAACGACATTCGCGCGGGCAAGCGCCGGGGCAGCGTGCAGCGCATCACCTTCAAGGAGGCCGTGGCTCAGGGGCTTTGTCAGCGCGTGTGCCTGCGCCTGGGCAAGGACTGGACGGCCGAAGGCGAGCGCGAGTGGGTCGAGGGCGTGTACGCCTTCTACGGCGAGGCGGCCAGCGAGGAGCTGGACGTGATCCCATCCCAGGGCAGCGGCGCCTGGCTGTCCCGCGCCCTGATCGAGGCGCGCATGGTGGCCGGCCCGCCGGTGCTGCGCCTGCGCATGGAGGACGAGTTCAAGCACTGGGCGCCGCACCTGCGCGAGGCCGAGATCCGCGACTGGTGCGAGCGCGAGCTGCGCCCGCTGCTTGCCGAGCTGCCGGCGGACCTGCTGGTCTCGGTGGGCGAGGACTTCGGCCGGGTGTCCGACCTGACGGTGATCACGCCGATGGTGGCCGGCGCTAACCTGGTGCGCCGGGTGCCGTTCATCGTCGAGCTGGGAAACATGCCGTTCGAGCAACAGCGCCAGGTGCTGTTCTATATCTGCGACCGCTTCCCGCGCTTCCACGTGGGCGCCCTGGACGCACGAGGCAACGGCGCCTACCTGGCCGAGGTGGCGGCCCAACACTACGGCGCGCGCATCCACGAGATCCAGTTCACCGAGGCGTGGTACCGCGAGCACATGCCGCCGCTGAAGGCCGCCTTCGAGGACGGCGAGCTGGAGATCCCGAAGGACTCGCACCTGCTGGACGACCTGCGGGCGATCAAGCTGGTGGACGGGGTGGCGCGCCTGCCCAAGAGCACCGGACAAACCAACCGCCACGGCGACGGCGCCATCTCGCTGGCGCTGGCCTACTACGCCACGCGCCAGGACGGCGTGGAGATCGAGTTCCGCAGCACCGGCATCAAGCGCAGCGGCTACGAGGGCGGGCGCGTTAGCGCCGACGTGGGCTTCGGCACCGTGGGCGGCGGCATCGACACAGGGGGCTTCTAAATGGCGACCAAGCCGGACATGCAAGAGGTGGCCACCACGCTGGATGGCCGCGACATCACGCGGGGATTCGTCTCCCCGCTGCAGCTTCTACAGCCCGCCGACACGGTGCTGGCAGCGCGCGGCGGTGGCGACTTGCGCCTCTACGAGGAGCTGCTGCGCGACGACCAGGTGCAATCGACCTGGGGGCAGCGGCAACTGGCCGTGGTGTCCGCCGACTGGGAGGTGGAGCCCGGCGGCACCGGCGCCCAGGACAAGGCGGCGGCGGACTTCCTGCGCGAGCAGTTGCAGGGCATTCGCTTCGACCGCGCCACCAAGGGCATGCTTTACGGGATCTTCTACGGCTACGCCGTGGCCGAATGCCTGTGGGCGCGCGACGGCCGCCACGTCACCCTGGACGCCATCAAGGTGCGCAACCGCCGCCGCTTCCGCTTCGACGGTGCCGGCCGGCTGCGCATGCTAACCGCCAGCCACCCCAACGGCGAGCTGCTGCCCGAGCGCAAGTTCTGGCACTTCTCGACCGGCGCCGACCACGACGACGAGCCTTACGGCCAGGGCTTGGGGCATTGGCTGTACTGGCCGGTGTTCTTCAAGCGCAACGGCCTGCGCCTGTGGCTGGTGTTCCTGGACAAGTTCGGCCAGCCCACCGCGAAGGGGACCTTTCCGCAGTCCAGCACCGAGAGCCAGAAGCAGCGCCTGCTGCAGGCCCTGCAGGCGGTGCACAGCGACAGCGGTGTGATCGTGCCCGAGGGCATGCAGATCGAGCTGATCGAAGCCGCGCGCAGCGGTACCGCCGACTACACCGCGCTGTATGACCGCATGGACCGAGCGATCACCAAGGTGGTGCTGGGCCACACCGGCAGCAGCGAGAGCGCGCCGGGCCGGCTGGGTGGCGAGGACATGGCCGGCGATGTGCGCGCCGACATCGTCAAGGCGGATGCCGACGTGGTGTGCGAGAGCTTCAACCAGGGCGTGGCCCGCTGGCTGACCGAGTGGAACTACCCCAACGCCAAGCCGCCGCGCGTGTGGCGCAAGATGGAGCAGCCCGAGGATCTGAACAAGCTGGCCGAGCGAGACGAGCGCGTCAGCCGCCTGGGCTACCGCCCCAGCCTGCGCTACGTGCAGGACCACTACGGCGACGGCTGGGAGGTGGACAACCGCCCGCCCGCGCCATCGCTGGGCTTTGCCGAGCGCGACGACGCCAGTGCCCGACGCCGCGCCGACATGATGGCCGACCGCCTGGAGCGCGACGCCGAGCCGGCCATGGCCGCGCTGATGGAGCCGGTGCGCCGCCTGGTGGCCAGTGCCAGCAGCATGGAGGAGATCCGCGACGGCCTGCTGAATCTCTACGAGGACATGCCCAGCGAGCAGCTGGCCCAGGTGATGCAGAAGGCCATCGCCGCCGCTGAGCTGGCCGGTCGCGCCGACGTGGACGAGGGCGAGTGATGGGCGTCGAATACCGGGATCTGCCGTTCGAGGAGGCCATCGCCTTCTTTCGCAACAAGGTCAACCTGCCCAGCGGGCGCTGGACCGACGTGTGGAAGGATGCCCACGACAGCGCCTTCATGGCGGCGGGCGCCGCCAAGGCCGACCTGCTGAACGACCTGCGCGGCGCCGTGGACGAGGCGATCAGCCAGGGCACCACCCTGGCCCAGTTTCGCGAGCGCTTCGACGAGACCGTGGAGCGCACCGGTTGGGAGTACCGGGGCGGCCGGGGCTGGCGCACGCGCGTGATCTACGAGACCAACCTGCGCAGCGCCTACGCCGCCGGCCGGCACGCCCAGTTGACCGACCCCGACCTGCTGCGGGTGCGTCCCTACTGGCGCTACCTGCACGGCGGCAGCCGCGACCCGCGCCCCGAGCACCTGAAATGGGACGGCCTGGTGCTGCCCGCCGACGACCCCTGGTGGGAGGAGCACTACCCGCCCAACGGCTGGGGCTGTTCGTGCAAGGTGGTGGCGGTCGGCCCCGACGACCTGGCGCGGCTGGGCAAGGAGGCCCCCGACGAGGCCCCGCCGGTGAAGCGCGCGCCGTGGCAGGACACCACCGGCGCCCGTCAGGAGGACGTGCCCGAGGGCGTGGACCCCGGCTGGAACTACGCCCCCGGCCGGGGCGTGGCCGCCCGCACCCGCGAGACGGTGGAGCGCAAGCGCGCCGGCCTGCCCGACGTGCTGGCCACGGCGATGATGGCCGAGATCCGCCGCCGCCTGCGCGAAACCCCCGACGACCTGGACTGAGACCTGGAGCAAGCCCATGGCTGGCATCGAGCTGAAACACGAGATCCGCGACCAGATCACCAGCGACGTGCTGCGCCAGATCGAGCGCAACATGGGCAGCACGCGCCCGGCGCTGTTGGAGATCGGCGAGCACCTGCAGGGCTCGGTGGAGGAGCGCTTTCGCACCGAGACCGACCCCCAGGGCCGCCCCTGGGAGCCGTTGACCGACTTCACCAAAGCCAACAAGCGCGGCAATCAGATCCTGACCGAGAGCGGCGGCGCCGGGCTGCGCGGCTCGATCCACTACCGCGTGGGCAGCGACTCCCTGGAGCAGGGCACCAACAAGATCTATGGCGCCATCCACCAACTGGGCGGTACCATCAAGGCCAAGCGCGGCGGCGCCCTGGCCATCGGCCGCCCCGATGGCGCCTTCGCCGTGGTCAAGCAGGTGACCATCCCGGCCCGCGAATACCTGGGCCTGTCGGCGACGGATCGCGAGGTGATCGACCAGATCCTGCAGCGCCATGCCCTGCCCCCGGATGCGCGTCCGCGCTAACGGCCCTGAAAGCCCCTGTAAGCGTTTTTCTCGCCTGTGGCCACGACGGCACGCGGAAGTTTTTTTAAACACGCCTGCGAGCCGTTAAACAGGTTTTAAACACCTTGCCCGTGTGGGCGACTGCTGGTTATATGGTGCGCACGGCGCGCGCACCCCGAAATGCCTCTTCCTCGCCGCGCCACCCCACCCCCCTTGAGCGTCCGCTGAAGTCCTTCGCCTTACCGGCGCGGGCGTGTCTTTCGATACTGGCCCCCAATGACACGGGAGGCCGCCATGCAGCGCATCGAGATTTTCCGGCCGGGCAAGCATACCGCCATGTCCGGCGAGACCATCGGGTTCACCGAGCAGCAGTTGCGCGAGTCCGCCGCCGCCTACGATCCGGCGCTCCATGAGGCGCCCATCGTGGTGGGGCACCCGCGCCACGACCACCCGGCCTACGGCTGGATCAAGTCCCTGCAGTACGGCGAGAGCCTGGAGGCCGAGCCCGACCAGGTGGAGCCCCAGTTCGCCGAGCTGGTCGAGGCCGGCCGCTTCAAGAAGGTGTCGGCCAGCTTCTACCGCCCCGACTCTCCCGCCAACCCCAAGCCCGGCACCTACTACCTGCGTCACGTGGGTTTCCTGGGCGCCCAGCCGCCCGCGATCAAGGGCTTGAAGCAGATCGAGTTCGCCGACGGCGACACCGACGTGATCGAGCTGGAGTTCGGCGAGGTGCGCAGCGGCGTGGTCAAGCGCCTGTTTCGTGCCCTGCGCGAGCACCTGATCGGCGAGAAGGGCCGCGAGGCCGCCGACAAGATTCTGCCCGACTGGGAGATCGAGCACCTGGAGGCGCCGGAGTCTCCCGCCTACAGCGAGGCCGCCGCGCCCGCCAAACCGCCATCGCAACCCACCCAGGAGGTGACCGACGTGGACAAGCAAGAGCTGGAGCGCAAGGAGCGTGAGATCCAGGAGCGGGAGAACCGCATCAAGCAACAAGAGGCTGAGTTCGCCGAGCGCGAGCGCCAGGCCCAGGCCGAGGCCAGCGCCACGCTGGTGGACGACCTGGTCAAGCAAGGTCGGGTGCTGCCCAAGCACCGCGACGGCCTGGTGGCGTTCATGGCCAGCCAGGACGCCGAGGGCGCGCTGGAGTTCGGCGAGGGTAAGGACAAGGTGTCGACCACCGGCCGCGCCTTCCTGGAGGAGTTCCTGCAGGAGCTGCCCCAGGCGGTGGACTACAGCGAGCGCGGCGCCGGTGGCGGCGAGCCCGAGGCCAGCGACTACCAGGCCCCGGACGGCTACCACGTGAACCCGGACAAGGCCCGCGTTCACGCCCAGGCCCTGGCCTACCAGGAGAAACACGACTGCGACTACGTCACGGCCGTCAGCGCCGTGCAGCGAGGAGGTAACCCGGCATGAGCCAGAAGATTCCCGTACTGACCCTGACCGTGCTGGCTGTCGGCGCGGTCACCGCCCACCGCTTCGTCGGCTTCGACGGGGCGCAGCTCGACAGCACCGGCGCCGAGGCGTTCGGCGTGGCCAACTTCAAGGCCATCGACGGCGACGACCTGTCCGTCGACGTGATCGGCACCACCGTGATCGAGACCGGCGGCGCCGTCGCCGTGGGTGACGACCTGGTGTCCGACGACAGCGCCCGAGCCATCGTCAATCCCGAGGTGGGTGGCGAGGTGGTCGCGGCCAAGGCGCTCGACGCCGCCAGCGGCGCGGGCGAATTCATCGAAGTGCTGCTCGTCCGCTAAGCGGGCGGTAACCGTCAGTTAAGGAGACCGTAACGTGTCCATGAACAACCGCCAGGTACGGGTCATCGACCCGATTCTCTCCAACGTCGCCCAGGGGTATCGCCACCCCGAGCGCGTCGGTTTCGCCCTGTTCCCCCGCGTGCCGGTCAAGCAACGCGGCGGGCAGATCATCGAGTTCGGCCGCGAAAGCTTCAAGCTCTACAAGACCCGCCGCGCCCCCGGCTCCAACACCAAGCGCGTGCAGTTCGGCTACGAGGGCAAGCCGTTCGCCCTGGTGCAGGACGCCCTGGAAGGTCAGGTGCCGTGGGAGCACATGCAGGACGCCAACCAGGTGCCCGGCATCGACCTGGGCACCCAGGCCACCAACGAGACTATGAACATCATGTCGCTCTCGCTGGAGGTCGAGCAGGCGAAGCTGGCCACCAACCCGGCCAGCTACAGCACCAACAACAAGGTGACCCTGTCGGGCACCGACCAGTGGACCAGCCCGGACAGCGACCCGGCAAAGCAGATCCGTGAGTACCGCGAGGCGGTGCGCTCGATCATCGGCATCCGGCCCAACACCCTGGAGATCCCGGCGGCCGGCTTCAACGCCCTGGCTGAGCACCCGAAGATCCTGGAGCGCTTCAAGTACACCTCTAGCGACTCCATCACCGTGGAGATGCTGGCCCGGCTGTTCAACCTGCGCCGCATCGTGGTGGGCGAGACCGTGTACATGGAGGAAGGCACGGACACCATGATCGACGCCTGGGGCAACGCCGCCGTGCTGGCCTACGTGCCCGAGCAGGTGAGTTCCCGCGCCGAGCCGTCGTTCGGCTACACCTACACGCTCGAAGGGCACCCCATCGTCGAGGAGCCCTACAACGAGCGCAACGCCAAGAGCTGGATCTATCCGGTGACCTACGAGCGCGCCCCGGTGCTCTCCGGGATCGAGTCGGGCTTCCTGATCCAGGACGTTGCCGCCGAGTAAGCCATGCACCGGCCCGCCACCCGGCGGGCCAACACCACGAGGTGAGCCATGAAGTATGCACTGCGCGAAGCGCTGCGGCGCGACGGCAAGACCCGCCGCCCGCCGGGCGGGGTGGAGCTGGACCCCAAGGAAGACGCCGCCGAGATCGCCCGGCTGACCCGCAAGGGCGTGATCGGCGGCCCGGTAGCCGAGGATGGCGAGGGCGACCCAGGGAGCGAAAAGCCCGAGGGCGGCCAGCAGGCCGACGCCAAGGAAGGCGCCAAGGATGGCGACCAGGCCGACGCCGCTCAGGACGCCGCCCAGGAAGGCGGCGAGACCGACACCGCCAAGGCTGACGACGCCACCCCCGAGCAGGACGGCGCAAGCGCTGCGACGGAAGCCGGGGCCGAGGCAGGCGGCGAGGCCGAGGCCAAGCCGACGGCGCGCAAGACCGCCAGCAAGACCAAGGCAAAGGAGTAACGGGCCATGTACGCCAGCGTAGCCGACATGGTGGCCCGGTTCGGTGAGACCGAGATCGTCGAGCTGACCGACCTGGAGCACACCGGCGAGATCGACACGGCCGTGGCCGAGCGTGCCCTGGAGGACGCCAGCGCCGAGATCGACGGCTACCTGGCGTCCCGCTACCGCCTGCCGGTCACCGACACGCCGCGCCTGCTGTCCACGCTGTGCACCGACATTGCCCGGTACCGGCTGCAAAAGGGCGTGAGCACCGAGCAGGCGCGCCAGCGCTACGAGGACGCGGTGGCCAGGCTGCGCGGCATCGCCAGGGGGGAGATCAACCTGCCCCTGGAGAGCCCGCCGCCGGCCAGCGCCGAGCCGGTGGCCGTGCGCGGCCGCCGCCGGGTGTTCGATGACGACACCATGCGGGGGTACTGATGATCGCCGACGCCGAAGACGCCATCGTCACTGCCTGCCGCCAGGTGCTGGGGCAGACCGTGGCCACCATCGAGACCCTGCCCGGCCCGTGGGATCAGGACGCCCTGGCGCTGGCCTTCCGCAAGATGCCCGGCGTGTGGGTGTACTTCGACGGCGGCCAGCCCGGCAAGGGCGCCAGGGGTGGGCGGATCGACGCCCGCTTCATGGTCTACGCGGTGACCAGCCACGCCAGCGGCGGCCGGGAGCGCCAGCGCGGCAACAGCCGCCAGATCGGCGCCTACGAGATCGTCGAGCGCCTGGTGCCGACCCTGTCGAACAAGCCTGCCGCCAAGCTGGGCACGCTGATGTTCGCCGGCCTGCGGGTGCTGGCCCCGGCCAGCGCCCAGCGCAAGGGCGTGGCGGTGTACGAGATGGCGTTCACGCTGGAGATGGCCTTCCCGGCGCCGCGCGATGCGGCCGACCTGGGCGACTTCGCCATCTACAGCGCGACACACCAGGTCGGCGACGGCCCCGATACCGAGAGCTACGCCGAGATCCCCACGGGTAACGAGGAGACATCACCGTGACCAAGCGTTTTATCAAGCCGGCCCGCGAGGGCCTGGTGGTGCGCCAGCCGCTCAACGGCCGCCCGCTACCCGCCGAGGGTGCCGAGGTGGACTGGAGCGGCTACTGGGCGCGCCGCATGGCGGACGGCTCGGTCGTCAAGGCCAAGCCGCCCCAGAAAACCAAGGCCAAGCCGACGGCGGTGGCCACTGATCAGAAGGAGGCCGACTGATGGCGATCAGCTCAACCGTGTTTGATGGTATCCCCGCCGCGCTGCGCGTGCCGGGCTGGTACATCGAGTTCAACAACCGCCTGGCGGGCAATGCCGTGTTCGCCGGCAAGGTGCTGGTGATTGGCCAGAAGCTCGACACCGGCAGCCGCGACGCCGGCAAGCTGCTGCGCTTCACCAACGACAGCCAGGGCGACGAGTGGTTCGGCCGCGGCTCGATGCTGGCCGAGATGATGCGCGCCATCAAGTCCGTGGACCAGTTCACCGAGACTTGGGCCGTGGCCCTGGACGACGCCGAGACCGGCGTGAAGGCCGAGGGCAGCATCACGATCAGCGACGGCCCCACCGAGACCCGCCCGCTGGCGCTGTACGTGGCCGGCTACCGGGTGTGGGTGGAGATGCAGGCCGGCGACGAGCCCCAGGCGGTGGCCGAGTCCATCGTGGCGGCCGTTAACGACAACGACCGCGTGCCGGTCACGGCGGCGGTGGACGACACCACGCCCAGCAAGGTGGTGTTGACCTGCCGCTGGGCCGGCGAGACCGGCAACGACATCGACCTGCGCGACAGCGTCAAGGGCGAGAACCGCCCGCGCGGCCTGCGCCTGGCCTACGGCGACTTCGAGGGCGGTGCGGTCAACCCGGAGCTGGACGCGGTGATCGCCGCTATGGGGGGTGAGTGGTTCAACTGGGTGTGCCTGCCCTACACCGACACCGTGAGCCTGGAGACCATGGAGGACGAGCTGTCCGACCGCTACGGGCCGATGCGCCAGATCGGCGGCCGCGCGTTCGCCGCCTTCCGGGGCAATCACAGCGACACCGCCACCAAGGGCAACAGCCGCAACTCGCCCCACGTCAGCATCATGGGCACCAACCGGGTGCCGTCGCCGACCTGGATCTGGGCGGCGACCAACACCATCGTGGCTGCCGGCTCCCTGGGCATCGACCCGGCCCGCCCGCTGCAGCGCCTGGCCCTGCCCGGCCTGATCGGCCCGGCCGAGGACGAGCGCTGGTCGGACGCCGAGCGCAACTTGCTGCTGTTCGACGGCATCGCCACCTACACCGTGGCCAGCGACGGCACCGTTCAGATCGAGCGGCAGATCACCACCTACCAGGAGAACGAGGCCGGCGTGGCCGACGACAGCTACCTGGACATCAACACGCCCGAGGTGCTGGAGCGCATCCGCTTCGAGCAGATCAGCCGCTTCGCCCAGAAGTACCCGCGCCACAAGTTGGCGGCCGACGAGGACCGGGACTTCTACGACCCCAGCCAGCCGATCATGACGCCCAAGGTGGCCAAGGCCGAGCTGCTGGACCTGTACCGCACCACCTTCATGGGTGAGCGCGGCTGGGTGCGCGACTACGCCGGCTACAGCGAGAGCCTGGCGGCCAACATCGACCCGGACGACCCCAACCGCCTGAACGTGATCGACCAGCCGATGCTGATCGGCCAGTACCGCGTCCATGCCCAGCAGACCCAGTTCCGCCGCTGATAAGCGGCGGGTAACCGGCCTTTAAAAGGAGGGTAACCACCCATGAGCGCACGAATCACCGGGATAGCCACCATCCGCGTGGATGGCCAGGAGATCCCCACCGAGCGTGGCGCCACGCTCAACCCTGGCGGCGTCAACCGCAACACCAAGATGGCCGGCCGCCGCGTCTACTACAACGAGGAGCCGGTGGCGCCGACGCTGCAGGCGACCGTGCTGCACACCGAGGAGCTGGACCTGATCGACGTGGGCAGCATCCGCAACGCCACGGTGCTGTTCGAGTGCGACAACGGTCAGGACTACATGCTGACCGGGGCATTCGTCACCGAAACCACCGAGCTGAACAGCGGCGAAGGCACCTTCCGCCTGAACATGGCCGCCCGTACCTGCGAGAGGATCTAAGCGATGGAAGAGCAAGACAACCTGGACGCCCTGCGCGATCAGATCGACGGCATCGAGCTGACCGACGAGGAGCAAGCCCGCCTCGAGGACCAGGGCGACGCCCTGGTCGTCACCCTGTCGGAGCCGCTGACCTTCAAGGCCAGCAAGCTCGACGGCGAGCGCACCGTGGAGACGCTGACCCTGCCCAAGCGGGTCAAGGGCAAGCACCTGAAAAAGATGGACCAGGTGAACGGCGAGATCGGTAAGGGTCTGGCCCTGGTGGCCGCCCTGGCCGGCTTGCCGATTCACGCCATGGACGAGCTGGACGCCCGCGACATGGATCTGTGCCTGGTGGCGGTGGAGCCTTTTTTGCCCAAGCGCCGCAAGACTGGGCGGCGCTGATCCGCACGGTGGCGGTGGCCTTCACCGGCTTCAGCCCGGTGGAGCTGCTGGAGATGGATCTGGACGACCTGGTGTGGTGGTACCACCAGGCGGAGCAACTGGCCGAGGAGATCAAGCGGCATGAGTAGGATGGTGACTAGCGTCGTCCTGGAGCTTGTGGACCGGGTGACGCGCCCGGTTCGCAACGTCCAGCAAGCGCTGTCCGGCCTGTCTCGCCGGGCCGGGCTCGACCGCCTGGCCAGCCAGGCCCGCGCCGTGCGCGCCGCTACCGGCGATATGGTCGGCCAGTTCCGCACCCTGACCCGGCGCCTGGCCATGATAGGGGGTGCCACCGCCGGCGCCGTGTGGGGCATGCGACGACTGGTGGGCGGGTTCACCGAGCCCGCCGACGCCGCTATCAAGCTCTCCCGCCGCCTGTCCATGACCCACGAACAGGTGCAGCTCCTCATGGGTGCCGCCGGTCGCATGAGCGACATGGGCGACAGCCAGATGGCGAGCAACCTGGAGAGCTTTTCCAACCGCCTGGCCCAGGCCGCTGCCGGCATGGGCGAGCCGGCCAAGGCCATGCAGTGGGCCGGCATCGCCCTGCGCGACAGCGAGGGCAATATGCGCAGCTCCATGGACATCATGGGCGACATTGCCGACGTGATGGCCGGTATCGACAGCGAGGAGATGCAGACCCGCTTCGCCCGCGCCATGTTCGGCCGGGGTGGCGTGGGCATGATCAATGTGCTGCAGGAAGGCCGCGAGGGCCTGGAGCGCGAGATGGACGCGTGGCGCCGTACCGGCCAGCTCGTGGATGAAGACGACGCCGAGCAGGCCGAGCGCTACAACGACAACCTGGGCGAGCTGGACGGCACCATCCGAGGGCTGCGCAACGCCGTGGTGATCGGCCTGCTGCCGGCGCTCAACGAATGGCTGGAGACCCTGAATCCGCTGATCCAGGGCAACCGCGAGATGATCACCGGCGAGATCCTGCGCCGCGTCAGCGAGCTATGGAGTGGCATCCAGATGGTGGCCGGTGCGGTGACCTGGGCGGCGGATGCCGTGGGCGGGTTCGGCAACCTGCTGGCCGGCCTGGCCGTCTTCATGGCCGCTAAGTTCATCGTCTCGGTGGGTGCTGCGATCCTGGCCATCGGCAAGTTTTCGTGGGTGTTGATGACGACGCCCATTGGCTGGTTCCTAGGCGCCGTGGCCCTGCTGGCCGGAGCGGCCTACCTGATCTATCGAAACTGGGACGGCATCGTCGAGTGGTTCGGGGATCTGTGGCAGGGCATCAAGGCGTGGTTCTCGCAAGGGATCGGCGGCATCACCCGCGACCTGCTGGCCTGGAGCCCTGCCGGCATCCTGCTGCGCATCATCGACGAGGTGTTCCAGCTATTCGGCATGCGCCCGCTGTCGGAGGTGGGCGCCGAGTGGATCGCCACCCTGGTGGAGGGTGTGGCGGGCGGATGGGAGTCGCTGACCGGGTGGGTGTCCGGGCGTATCGACGCCCTGGGCGAGATCTTCGCCGACTTCTCCCTGGCCGAAATTGGTAGCGCCTGGATCGACAGTCTGCGCGCCGGCATCGCCGCCCAGTGGGAGGGGCTGACCGGCTGGCTGTCCGCCAAGCTCGACTCGCTGACCGGCTGGCTGCCGGCTTGGGCCAGGGAGGGGCTGGGCATTCAAGGGGCGCCGGAGTCCGGCCCGGAGGTCGCCCTGGGCGCCCCGGTTGCGCAGCAGGGCGTGCGCGAGATGGGGTTTAGAGAGGGTCGCACCGAGGTGGGCGGCGAGCTGCATATCAGGATTGATTCGGAGGGGCGGCCCCGCGTGCAGGAGGTGCGTCGTCGCGGGGCCATGGACTTCGATGTGGATTCGGGGGTGCTGGGCGTATGGCCTTAATTGATCGGCTCGATGCTGCTGAACACCACGATGAATTCGGGCTGCGTAACGGAGCCGTGCTCGGTGACGCTCGCTTCGTCCACGATCCGGCCGGAGAAGCGCACGGGGGTGTCCAGGGGCAGATCCATAAGGGCATCGTAAATCGGGGAGTCCTGGGGTATCAGGCTGCCGGCCTGGATGTCGGAAAGCGCATTGTTCCAAGTCTTGAAGCTGACCATGTCGCCGGTCCAGATCTGCACGTAAGCCTTTCCTTCCCGGTTTGTGCCCATGTGGTCCAGCACGCCAACCCAGTCAGTGACGTGCCCCTGGTCGGTGTACTGGCGGGATTCGTCGCGCCGCTGCCTGTCGATCCGAGAAAGCCGAAGGTCGTTGGCGCCCTGGCGCAATGCTTCTTCGTAATCAGCGGCGGCTTGCTCCATGACGCGGATAAAGCCGGCCTGGCCTTCCGGCATGTGTTCCGCCGCGAGCGTGTCGGCCCGGTCGATGCCCCAGTCGAGGTCCGCTTCTGTTTGCGTCGGTTCGGGCTCGGTGGTCGCGATGGTTGCGGGTTCCGGCTCTGGCGCTTCCTGTGTCGCCTGTTCCGTTGTGTCGGCTTCCGCTGTGGCAGCTTCCTGGGGCTCCGAGGTGACGCCGAAGGCGACAAAGCTGGCCACCAGGACGGCGCAGTAAAGGCCAATGGCTGGCAATCGTTTGGGCGTAGCCGCCCAGGGCATGACCCAGCGGGGTTTGATGGCGCCGACCACGATAGCCGGCAGGGAGAGCAGTACGAGGATAAGGAAGATGTCGTTCATTTTTCTTGCCTTTTTCAGTCCATGCGTGACCACGGGAGCTTAGCACATGAGCTGGCATGAACGCCTCGATCCCGAGCTGCGCGGCAGCTTCCGGGGGGTCGAGTTCCACGTCGAGCGCTACGACACCCAGGGCGGGCGGCGCTGGCTGGTGCACGAGTACCCGCGCCGCGACCGGCCCTACGCCGAGGACATGGGGCGCAAGGCGCGCGAGTGGCGCCTGCAGTTCTTCGTCGCCGGTGACGACTACGACCTACAGCGCGACGCCCTGATTGAGGCGATAGACGCGGAGGAGCCCGGCGAGCTGGTGCACCCCTACCTGGGCACCTTTAGCGTGGTGGCCACCGAGCCGCGCTGGAGCGAGAGCACCCGCGAGGGTGGCGTGTGCACCTTCGAGGTGACGTTCGTCGAGAGCGGCGCCGAGACCTTCCCCACCCGAGCGGTGGACACCCAGCGCCAGCTTGCCCAGGCGGCCGACGCCTTCGAGGCCGCCCTGTCCGAGGACTTCGCCAGCCAGTGGAGCGTGGAGGGTCTGCTGGGCTGGTCGCTGTTGTCGGTCGAGCGCGACCTGCTGGCCATCCTGCGCGACCTGGAGGAGGTGGTGGGCGGCATTGCCGGCGAGGTCGCCGGGGCCATCCGCTTCCCGGTCAACATCGCCGGCATCGTGCTTGGCGGCTACAACCGCCTGCGCAACGCCGTGCTGGAGCCGGTGCGGGCGCTGGATCTGTTCAGCGGCAACAGCGTGCTGGGCAGTGGCGACGCGGGCGGTGGCCGGGTGCGGCTCTCGCCCGGCACCCCGGTGCGGGCCGCGCGCCTGCTGCGCGACACCGGCACCAGTGGCGACAGCGTGACGCCGCCGATCGCCGACACCCCGGAGCGCCGCCAACGGGCGCGCAACACCGTGGCCGCCAACCAGCTCAATGGCCGTGCGGCCGCCGTGGAGGCCTCACGCCTGGTCGCCGAGACCGACTGGGTGAGCCGGGGCGATGCCGAGGCCGCCGGCCAGGACACCCTGGCGCTGATCGATGCGCAGATGGGCGGCGACGAGCCGATCAGCGACGCCGTGTACGGCGCCCTGGTCACCCTGCGCGCGGCGGTGGCCGAGGATCTGCGCGCCCGCGCCACCGCCCTGCCGGGCATGACTACCTACACGCCGCAGCGCACGCTGCCGGCCCTGGTGGTGGCTCACCGCCTGTACGGCGACGCCCGCCGCGCCGACGAGATCGCCGTGCGCAACGGCGTGCCCCATCCCGGCGCCCTGCGCGGCGGTATCGCCCTGGAGGTGCTGAGTGAGTAAGCGCGACCCGACTGACCGCAGCCCGGTAGTCCTACAGATCGGCAGCGAGCGCCACGAGGGCTGGCAGGAGGTGCGCATCCGCCTGTCGCTGGAACAGATCGCCGACAGCTTCGAGCTGGTGCTGACCGAGCGCTGGCGCGACAGCGGCGAGCGCCGCCCGGTGGTGCCGGGCGAGGCCTGCACCGTTGCGGTGGGCGACGAGCTGGTGCTGACCGGCTACCTGGACGAGGTGCTGCCCGACTATGACGCCGAGAGCCACACCATCGTGGCGCGCGGGCGCAGCAAGGCCGGAGACTTGGTCGACTGCAGCGACACCGATACCCGCTTCGACGGCCGCACCCTGGTGCAGATCGCCAGGGCGCTGGCCGAGCCCTACGGCATCGAGGTGGTCGACGAGGTGGGCGCCACGCGGGCCTTTCGTGCCTACGCCCTGGAGGATGGCCAGCCGATCGCCGAGGCGCTGGAGCGTGCCGCCCAGATCCGGGGTGCGCGCATGGTCAGCGATGCCGAGGGGCGCCTGGTGATCGTGCATGCGGTGCAGCGCGAGGTGACGCCGGCCCTGGTGCTGGGCGGCAACATCCGCCGAGGGTCGGGCCAGTTCAGCGACCGCGACCGCTTCCATACCTACCTGGTCGAGGGGCAGACGCCGGGCACCGACGAGTGGAGCGGCGAGCAGGCCGCCACCCCGCGCGGCCGGGCGACCGACCCGCGCGTACGCAAGCCGCGCACCACCCTGCTGGTGTGCGACACCCCGGCGGACGGCGCCGACTGCCGCGACCGGGCCGAGCTGGAGGCCCGCATGCGCTGGGCCAGGGGTCGGGGCGTGACCTACACCGTGGGCACCTGGCGCAGCGATGCCGGCGTGTGGCGCCCCGGCGACCTGGTGCATGTGCGCGACGAGTACCTGGGGCTGGACGAGGCGCTGCTGATCAGCGACGTGCAGCTGGTCGAGGGCAATGACGAGGGCCGCTTCGCCGAGCTGCGCGTGGCACCGCCGGAGGCCTTCGAGCCAGTGCCAGTGCCCGAGCCGCAACCGGCCAGCAGCGGCGACGATTGGGGGTTCTGATGGCTGATCAAGCAAGGGTGTTTCAGCGTGTGATGGGGCCGGTGTGGCGCCGCCTGCGCCTGCTGGTGAGCCGGGGCGTGCTCAGGCTGGTCGACGACTCGCTCAAGCTGCAGCGCGTGCAGGTGGCCCTGCTGGGCGGCGAGCCCGCGTGGGCCGAGCGCTTCCAGGAGTACGGCTTTACCTGCCATCCGCACCCCGGCGCCGAGGCGGTAGTGGCGTCGGTGGGCGGCGCCCGTGCGCACCTGGTGGCGCTGTCGGTGGACGACCGCCGCTACCGGCTGAAGGGTCTGGCCCAGGGCGAGGTGGCGCTGTACGACGACCTGGGCAACGTGGTGGTGCTGGGGCGCGAGTCGATCCGCGTGGAGGCGGTGCAGCACCTGGAGGCGACCGCGCCCACCTGCCATATCACGGCCACCACCACCCACGACGGCAATGTGACCATCAACGGCAACCTGATGGTGGACGGCGACATCAACGCCACCGGCGACGTGTCCGACGGCGTGGGCTCGGTTCAGGGCGTGCGCGATACCTACAACGGCCACAACCACCGCGGCGACAGCGGCGGCACCACCGGCACGCCTAACCAGGAGATGGGCTGATGGACTTCGCAATGCGCTACGACGCCGAGGCCAAGCGCTTCGACCTGGCTGTCGAGGGCGGCGACCTGGCCGCCGACGAGGGCCTGACCACGGCGGTGATCTTGTCGCTGTTCACCGACCGCCGCGCGCTGCCCGCCGACCGCCTGCCGGACGGCACTGGCGACCGCCGGGGCTGGTGGGCCGACGCCTACCTGGATCGGCCGATGGGGTCGCGGCTGTGGCTGCTGCATCGGGAGAAGGAACAAGAGGCGGTGCTGCGCCGCGCCCATGAGTACGCCGAGGAGGCGCTGGCCTGGCTGGTGGAAGACGGCGTGGCCGAGGCCGTGGAGGTCGAGGCGTGGCACATGCGGCGCGACACCCTGGGGCTGCGGGTGGTGATCCGCCGGGGCGATGCCGGCGTGCTGGAGCGGCAATTCGATTACGTGTGGCGAAACGCTGCATAACGGAGGGTTAGATGGCGTTTAGACGGCCGACATTGCCGGAGCTGATCCGGCGCACCGACCAGGATCTGCTGTCACGGCTGCCGGGCACCCGCGCGGCGCTGGAGGTGCGCCTGACCCGCGCGCTGGCGACCAGCGAGGCGGGCCTGGTGCACGGGCTCTACGGCTACCTGCAGTGGCTGGAAAAGCAGCTTTTCCCGGAGACCTGCGACGACGAGAACCTGCACCTGCACAGCGCGGGCGTGCCGCGCCGTCAGTCGGCGAAGGCCACCGGCCGGGTGGCCTTCGAGGGCAGCGACGGCTCGGTGATCGTCGCCGGCACGTTGCTACAGGTGGACGACCAGGAGTACGAGACGCTGGCCGAGGCGGTGATCGAGGGCGGCGCGGCCACTGCCGAGGTCGAGGCCCGCGAGGCCGGCCAGGCGGGCGACCAGCTCGCCGGCGCGGAGCTGTCGCTGGTGTCGCCGGTGCCTGGCGTGTCCAGCACCGCCACGGTGGACGAGGACGGCATCCTGGGTGGCGCCGACCAGGAGACCCACGCGAGCTGGCGCGACCGCATCCTGCTGCGACGTTCCCGCGTGCCGCGCGGTGGTGCCGAGGGTGACTGGGAGGGCTGGGCGCTGGACGTGCCGGGCGTGACCCGCGCCTGGGAAGACCCGCTGGGCATGGGGCCGGGCTCGGTGGTGATCCGCATCATGGCCGACGACGCCACCGACGGGCCACTGCCGTCCGAGCAGCTTCTGCAGGCGGTCCACGACTACATCGAGGAGCGCAAGAACGTGCAGGCCCAGGTGTACGTGGTGGCACCCGAGACCCAGGCGTTCGAGCCCGAGCTGTTTGTGATCCCCGACACCGAGGAGGTGCGCGGCGCCGCCGTCCAGGCGCTGAAGGATCTGGTGGAGCGCGAGGGCGAGCCCGGCGGCACCCTGCTGATCAGCCGCATCCGTAGCGCGATCAGTCTGGCGCCTGGCGTGCAGGACTACGACCTGCAGTGGCCCACCGCCAACGTCACCCACGCCACCGGCGTGCTGCCAACCTGGGGAGGTGTGACATGGGTGGAGGGCTGACGGCGGACGACTATCGCGGCCTGCTGTTCGCCTTGCTGCCGCCGGGCATGGCCTGGCCGGCCGAGCCCGACAGCACGCTGCAGCGGCTGTTGGCGGGCATGGCCCGCGAGCCGGGCCGGATCGACCGCCGGGGGCGCGAGCTGCTGGCCGAGGCCGACCCGCGCCAGGCCAACGAGCTATTCCCCGAGTGGGAGGGCAGCTACGGGCTGCCCAGTCGCTGCGCCCCGGCCGAGCAGTCCATGGCCGACCGCCGCGTGGCGCTGATCGGCCGCATCGTCGGCCGTGGCGGCATGCGTCACGAGGACTACATCGACCTGGCCGAGGGGCTGGGGTACGAGGGTGTCGAGATCATCGAGCAGCGCGAGGCCACCATGGAGCTGGCCGGCGGCGTGGGGCCGCGCGGGGCCGAGATCGGCGACCCGATGAACGGCGAGGACTGGCTGTGGGCCTGGGATGTGCTGATGCCGTCCGGCGTGGTGCGCGAGGCGGTGGTCGGGGAGTCGGAGATCGGCGACCCGTTGCGGAGCTGGGGCGACGACCTGGTCGAGTGCGCGCTGCATGAGGCGGCGCCGTCCTGGCTGATTCTGAATGTTGGGTACCTGGAGGGGTAGCGATGGAAAAGGTAGGCGCCTTCACCGAGCGGACCACGTCCGACGGCGAGTGGAGGAACGGCGATCCGGCCAGCAACGTCCGAGCGACGCCCATGCTGGCCGCTTATTTCAACATGCTGCAGCGCGAGCTGCTGGCGATCCTGGAGGACGCCGGCATCGAGCCGAACATCGAGGACGAGGCCCAGGTGGCGGCGGCGATGAACGCCATCGCCGAGCGCCGGGCCGTGGGTTCGGTGTCGGGTGTTGCAGCCGTAACCGTGATCGAGGAGTAAGCATGAGAGGCATTCCCCGCAATGCACTGAAGACCCGCGCGGACTTCGAGATGCTGCACGACGCCGCGCTACGCGACGAGCTGCGCCCGCACGAGGTGGCCGAGCTGCGCCGCCACTGGCAGGCGTTGCTGGATGGGCGCTTCGCCTACGAGGTGGACCGCGTCCTGGGCGAGGACGAGGTGCCGGACGGCGACGAGCCCGAATACCGGGTAATGGCCGACGAGGATGAGGACACCGGCGAGGTGGTCCGCACCCAATACAAGCTGGTCGAGTCCGAGTGCTCCCGCATGCACCGGATGGGCTTTGCGGCGCTTGATGTCGAGATGGCGCTGTCGGAACTGGAGGGTAAGTAAGCATGGCAGAGAAAACCTACGCAATCCCGGCCCAGGGCGCCGGCCACTTCAAGTTGCTGGGCCAGATCCGGGCGGTGGGCGACATGCGCCTGGATATTCCCGAGGGCATCCTGAACATCGGCGGAAACGGCAAGGGCTACGTTCTGGAGTCGCGCACCGATTGGAACCCCACCGACGCCGCCAACCAGGATGGCAGCCTGGACGGCTTGGCGCTGGGCGATGACGTGTATCTCTATGCCGTGCAGAATGACGACGGCCGCGCCGGCCTGGTGGCCAGTCAGAACATCACGGTGCCGGGCGGTTACACGGCCGATAACTCCCGGCGGATCGGTGGCTTTCACTATGGCCGCTGGCGTCCGATGTCGGAGCGCTACAACGCCAGCTTCAACCCGCCCACCATTATCGTGCCGACCAGCGTCTGGGATCTGGGTCATCGCCCCAAATGCGACCCGACCGGCATGGTGGAAGTGATCCCCGGCCGCCTGTGGGCTGACATCTATATGGCGTCCGAGGATGGCGGCGCCTGGCCCGAGACCATTCCGCTGTCGCGCCATAACGCCACGCCGCTGTCCGGTACCGAGGGCTATTCGCGCTACCTGGATCTGCCGCGCCTGGCGGCTAATGCTGGTAAGCGTCTGCCGACCGTCGCCGAGTTCTTCGTCTACGCCGATGGCGCCCCCCAGGGCAATGACGGCAACAACGACACCGCCTGGTCGGCCACCAGCAATAGCGGGCGTACCCAGACCGGCGCCGTGGCCAAGGCGGTGAGCTGTACCGGCGTGGTGGACGCTGCCGGCAACCTGTGGGAGCCGATGCTGGATCACTATGACGTGGGCGGCATGTCTAGCGCGGATTACAACTGGAGCCGGTCCATCGTGGAAAACGGCAAAGATGCCGGCCAGAACCGGGGCGAGATCTACCACGCGCGGTGGCGCGTGTGGATAGCCGGGGGCAGTTTCGGCATCGGCGTGCAGTGTGGCTCCCGTTGCGTGAACTCGCACAGCAACCCGGAGAGCGTGGCTGCGGCTGTGGGCCTGCGCTGCGTCTGTGACTCCCTGTGAGCCTGGACCCTGATCAGGCCCCGCGACAGCGGGGCCTGGTTTTACTCAGCAAGGCCGAGAAGCTAATCGCCGACCTTGGGCCGGCTATCGACAAGATTCCCAGGCATCAACGCTACCGCTACGCCGCCAGGCTGGAGGATGCGCTGTGGGAGCTGGTAAGCCGCCTCATCGAGGCGGCGGCCAGCGGCCAGAAAAGCAAGGTGTATCGAGCGGACGAGCAGATCCGCTTTATTCATGCCCTGCTGCGGCATGGCGCCGAGCGCAAGCTGCTAGCGCCGGCCAGGGTCGGCGAGGCCGCCCAGCAGCTCAAGGAGATAGGCGCCATGGTTGGCGCCTGGCGGGCGAGGTTGAAGGCGTAACCCTTCAAGGGGGCGGCACGGGTTTCGACGCGCGCTGGCGCATGTGGATAGCCGGGGGCAGATTCGACAACGGCGTGCAGTGTGGCTCCCGTTGCGTGAACTCGCACAGCAACCCGGAGAACGTGGCTGCGGCTGTGGGCCTGCGCTGCGTCTGTGACCACCACCGATTGCAGAGAGGGCGGCGACGGCGTCGTCGCCACCTAGCATCCCCATCATAGGGGGTCAGCCGTGCCATCCCGGACCTGGCGAAGCCGGGCCGAATACGACAGGCCGGGCGGCGTGAGTAGCGAGAGTGAAAGCCCCGTCCGGCCGCTTTTTTTTGGAGCAATGGAGTAACGATGGGAACCAAGCATAAGCGCCTGATCGAGGGCGTGATCGACTGGGACAATCTGCAGCTCGCACACCGCCTGGCACGGCGCGGCAAGCGCGACCGCTTCGAGGTGGGCTTGTTTGAGGCCAATCTGTGGGAGGAGCTGGGCGCCTTGCAGATGGAAATGCTATGGGGCACCTACCAGCCTGGCCGGTACCGGGCCTTCCTTGTGTATGAGCCCAAGCAGCGCGAGATTCTGGCAGCGCCCTACCGCGACCGCGTGGCCCAGCACGCCATATGCAGTCTGTGCGGCCCGATCTGGGACCGGTCGATGATCTACGACAACTATGCCTGTCGGCCCGGCAAGGGCACCCATGCCGGCGCCGCCCGCGTCGAGCGCTGGTTGCGCGGCATGGCTGCCAGTGGGCCGGTGTGGACGCTCAAGATGGATGTTTCCAAGTACTTCGCCAGCATCCCGCACTGGTTGGCCAAGGAGGTGATCCGCGAGAAGATCGCCTGCCCGGCCACCTTGCTGCTGCTGGATCGCATCATCGACAGCACTGCCGATCCGCGCGACCCGAACCCGGTAGGCATCCCCGTGGGCAACCTGACCAGCCAGTGGATCGCCAACCTGGTGGGCAACCGGTTGGATCAGTGGGCCAAGCGCGAGCTGCGCCTGGCGCGCTATGCTCGCTACATGGACGACATGGTGGTGCTGGTTCGCACGAAGGACGAGGCCCTGGCCATTCGCGAGGAGTTCGACGCTAAGCTGCTGACCATGGGCCTGCGCTTCAGCAAGACCAGCGTGCTGCCGGCCAGTCGGGGCGTGAACTTCCTGGGCTACCGGATCTGGCCTCACAAGCGGCTTCTGCGTAAGGACTCGGTGCGGCGCATCAAGCGCAACCTGCGCCACATGCAGTGGGAGTACGCCAGGGGCCTGATCGGGGTGGAGAAGGTGCGCCAGCGGATCGGTTCCTGGGTGGCCCATGCGGACCACGCCAGTGCCGAAAACCTCAAGCGCCAGGTGCTCGGCGGGGTGGTGTTTAAACGAGGTTCAAGGGGCGATTAAGCGCCCCTTTAGCTATGTCCCAAGGCGGGTGGCACAATGTCCCAATTTGCGCGACGCGCTACAGCCGAGGCCTTCGAGATGCTGTTGGCGCAGCGTCAGCAGAGCCTGCCGTTTCTAGACTCGCTAGGTGTCATCGATCACCTGGGCGAGCCGCTGTATTCCACCGGCAACCCCGGCTTTCCCGGGCACGATCCCGAGGAACGGGCTCATATCCGCCGCTTCCTGCAAGACCACGCGCAGCGGCTCTCGGCGGTTCACTGGCCAAGCGAACCGGGTGAGCACCGCATGCTCTACCTGCGCCGCATGTTCGATGGCGAAGGGCGTTTCACCGGGTTGGCGGCGGCGCGGCTGGACCTGTTCTATTTCACCCATGCGCTGGAGCGCCTGCAGCTCCACGAGGGCCAGAGCGTCGCCTTCCTCGACGACCAGATGCGCCTGATTGCGCGCCGCCCCGGGCTGTCCGGTCGCTCCGCGTCCCAGGCGCTGGGCATGCGGGTCGAGTCGGCGGAGCTGGAACAGGCTCTGCGTGGCGAAGAGGTGCGCTCGCTGACGCTACTTTCGCCGCTGGATGGCGACCGTCGTGTGGTGAGCATCGGCCGGGTCGAGGAGCTGCCGTTCTCGGTCATTGTCGGCCATAGCGTCGACCAGGTACTGGGCGCGTGGCGCGAGATGGTGCTCGTGCTTTCGCTGGGAGTGCTGGTCATGGCGGCGCTGGGCTGGCTGATCCTGCGGCACTACCTGCACCTGGTGCGCACCGAGGACGACCTCTACCGCAGCGAGCAGGCGCTGCGTACGCTGAATGGTTCGCTGCAGGCCGAGCTGAAAATCGCCGACCTGGCGTTCAATACCCATCTTGGCATGCTGATCACGGATGCCGACGGCATTATCCTCAAGGTCAACGCCACCTTCGAGCGCATCACGGGCTACCACGCGTCGGAGGTGCTGGGGCGCAATCCGAGCATCCTCAGCTCGGGCCACCATGATGCCGACTTCTACCGCCAGATGTGGGGAGCTATCGACGCCCAGGGCAGCTGGGAAGGTGAAGTCTGGAACCGGCGCAAGAGTGGGCAGATCTACCCGCAGTGGGTCACCATCAGCGCCGTGAGCGACCCCTCCGGCAGCATCAGCCACTATGTGGCCACCTTCAGCGACATGAGCCTGCGACGCGCCGCCGAACAAGAGGCGCACCGGCTGGCCTTCTATGACCCGCTGACCGGCCTGCCCAATCGACGCCTGGTACTCGAACGGCTGGGGGAGGCGATCAGCCTGTGCCAGGGGCAGGGGGGGTTCGGTGCCCTGCTGCTGGTCGACCTCGACGGCTTCAAGTACGTCAACGATAGCCTGGGCCACGAGGTGGGCGACGAGCTGCTGCAGGCGATGGCTCGACGGGTCGAGAGCGCAAGCCGAGAGCACGACCTGGTGGCACGCATCGGCGGCGACGAATTTCTGGTGCTGGCCGAAGGCCTCGGCGTTACCCTCGAGGAGGCCTCGCAGCAGGCCGAACGCCTGGCGAAGCGGCTGCTGATTAGCCTGGGCGAGCCGTGCTGGCTGGGTGAGCGGCGCCACCTGCTCTCCGGCAGCATCGGCATCACTTTGCTCGGGGATGACGACAGCAAGGTCGAGGAGTGTCTGCAGCAGGCCGAGATGGCCATGTACCAGGCCAAGCAGGCGGGGCGCAACACGCTGCGCTTCTTCGACCCGGTGATGCAGGCGGTGGTAGTGCGGCGCGCCATCCTCGAGGCCGAACTGCGCCAGGCCGAACGCCACCAGCAGCTGCGCCTGCACTACCAGATTCAAGTCGATGCGCAGGAGCGGGTGACCGGGGTCGAGGCGCTGCTGCGCTGGCAGCACCCCGAGCTCGGCATGGTGCCGCCCTACGAGTTCATCCCTATTGCCGAAGCGAGCCAGCTCATCGTCAGCATTGGCCGCTGGGTGCTCGACACGGCCTGCCGTCAGCTGGCGTCCTGGGCGCAGATGAAGCACACGGCGGAGCTGACCATGGCGGTCAACATCAGCCCGCTGCAGTTCCAGCAGCCCGATTTCATTGACACCCTGGAGAGCATCCTGACGGCCACCGGGGCCAATCCGCAGCGGCTGAAGCTGGAGCTTACCGAGACGCTGTTCATGGCAGAGCCCGACGCCGTGTGTCGCACCATGATGCGTATCAAGGCACTGGGCGTGCGCTTCTCGCTGGACGACTTCGGCACCGGCTTCTCGTCGCTCTCCTACTTGAACCGGCTGCCACTCGATCAGCTCAAGATTGACCAATCGTTCGTGCGCACCCTATTCGAGGATAGCGCCAACGCGGTGATCTCCGCTTCGATCATCGACCTGGGCCGCAACCTAGGGCTTGAGGTCATCGCCGAGGGGGTCGAGAGTAGGGCACATCGTGACTGGCTGAAGGCCCACGGCTGCTACGCCTACCAGGGCTATCTTTTTTCTCGTCCGCTGCCGATCGAGGACCTGATGCCGCTGCTGGAAAACGCCGACGCCACCGCCGGCTGAGCCGGGGTGGCGTCGTGGGGGGAAGCGGGTGCCTTCAGGCACGCCTGGCGCTTAGGGTGTCAGTGGTCCACGCGGCCGAGCAGCAGGAACTCGATCAATGCCTTCTGCGCGTGCAGGCGGTTGCCGGCCTCCTGCCATACCACCGCACGCGGGTCGTCGAGCAGCGTTTCGCTGATCTCCTCGCCGCGGTGGGCGGGCAGGCAATGCAGGAACAGGGCGTCACGCTTGGCCAGGTCGAGCAGCGCCTCGGTCACCTGGAAGCCGCGGAAATCGGCTTCCCGCTTGGCCTGCTCCTCCTCCTGGCCCATGGAGGCCCATACATCGGTGGTGACGAGGTCGGCACCCGCCACCGCTTCCTGGACGTCGCGCAGCAGGGTGACCCGCTCGCCCGCCGCCGCCACAATGTCCTCGCGCGGTTCGTAGCCCTCCGGGCAGCATATCTTCAGCTTGAAGTCGAACTGGCGTGCGGCGTTGATCCACGAATGGCACATGTTGTTGCCGTCGCCGATCCAGACGGCCGTACGCCCGCGTACGCTGCCGCGCAGTTCGGTCCAGGTCATGACGTCGGCCAGCAGCTGGCAGGGGTGGTAGTCATCGGTAAGGGCGTTGATCACCGGCACGCTGCTGGCGGCAGCATACGCCTCGAGGCCTGCATGGGAGAAGGTGCGAATCATCACGATGTCGACCATCTCGGCCAGAACGCGTGCGGTGTCCTCGATCGGTTCGCCGCGGCCAAGCTGGGTGTCGCGCGGAGAAAGGAAGAGCGCGTGGCCGCCGAAGTGCGCCATGGCCGTCTCGAACGAAACCCGTGTGCGCGTCGAGGATTTCTCGAAGATCATCGCCATGGTGCGGTTGGTGAACGGGGTGTAGCTGGGCCCCTGGGCCCGCAGGCGGTTCTTGATCGTGATGGCGCGTTGGATCAGGTAGTGCAGCTCTTCGGGACTCAGGTCCAACAGGGTCAGAAAATGGCGTGTCGCCATGACGATCTCTCCGCGCGAAAAAACCCCCATCCTAGCCAGCCCGCAGGGGATGCGCAATGCGCCGTGCATCAGTAGAATGAGCCCATGAAGAAGACTGAGTGCAGCGCTCGGGTAAGGCCTGCCTCGCTAGTCACCCTCCTATACACGCTACAGGGAGCGCCCATGAGCACGACCATCGAGAACATTCAGCGCCAGATCAGCGACAACCCCATTCTGATCTACATGAAAGGCACGCCGCAGCTGCCCCAGTGCGGTTTCTCCGCGCAGACCGTGCAGGCGCTCATGTCCTGCGGCGAGCGCTTCGCCTTCGTCAACATCTTGGATAACCCCGACATCCGTGCCGAGCTGCCGAAGTACGCCAACTGGCCGACATTCCCTCAGCTGTGGGTTGAGGGCGAGCTGATCGGCGGCTGCGATATCGTCACCGAGATGTACCAGACCGGCGAGCTGGAAACCCTGATCAAGGACGCCGCGGCGCGTGCCAAGGCCAACGAAGGCCAGTCCGGCGACGCCTGATTCAGGCTGTTACTGCCAAAGGCAAGCGCTACGCTCAAGCTTCAACGACCCGGCCCGCGCGCTATGGCTCGCGGGCCGGGGCGTTTCTGGCGATCTGGCAGCCCAGGGGGCGCATGGATACGTAAGGAAACCAAATGGTCCTGCCAGGCCATTGAAATCGCGGTGCGCGGCGGCCACGCTGGAACAGGAGGAGTACCCAGGCTGGAAGTTAACAGGGAGGTACCATGCAGACACCGCTGGAAATCACCTATCAGCACGTTTCACGCTCGGAGTGGATCGACGAGTACGTGCGCTCGCGGGTGGCCAAGCTGGAGCATTTCAGCAAGGATATCGTCTCTTGCCGCGTGGTCATCGAGCAGACCCAGAACCCCCATCGAACCGGCAATCCCTACCGTGCCTTGGTCGAGGTGACCCTGCCGGCCAAGGGTGAGCTAGTGGCGGAGAAGACGGACAAGGTCGTCGACCCCCAGGTGCAGCTGCGTCCGATCATCCGCAATGCCTTCGAAGCGATGGAGAAACAGCTCAAGAAGCAGACCGCAAAGCGTGATGGAAAGGTCAAGCAGCACTTCGGCGATCCGCTACCGCCGGTGGCAATGGTGGTGCGCAAGTTCGAAGCCGATGGCTACGGCTTCCTCAAGAGCGTGAGCGGCCAGGAGTACTATTTCCATCGCAATGCGGTGCTGCACGATGATTTCGAACGGCTCACCGTGGGAACGCGGGTTCGCTTCGAGCCCAACGAGGGCGATGAGGGGCTGCAGGCCAGCTCCGTGCAGATCCTCGACAAGCCCGGGGTCGGTGGGGCGGTCGAGGGCGACGAGGATCTCGACATGCCTGCCGGCTGGGAGCAGGATCCCGCTACCCGCCACTGAGGGCGGCTGACCCGGTCCGCATCGCCGGTGCGGGCCGGGGCGAACCGGATCTTTGGCGGAGCCTCTTCACCAGACTGTTAAACAGTCTGTTAGAGCTCTTCCAGGCCCTGTTCGCGCTGGGCCAGCGCCCAGCCGCCGAGATCCTTGTAGCGATTGACGATGGCGCAGAACAGCTCCGCGGTGCGCTCGGTATCGTAGCGCGCCGAGTGGGCTTCATGATTGTCGAAGGGAATGCCCGCGGCACGGCAGGCGCGAGCCAGCACGGTCTGGCCATAGATCAGGCCTGACAGTGTTGCGGTATCGAAGCTGGAAAACGGGTGGAAGGGGTTGCGCTTGACGCCGCAGCGGTTGACGGCGGCATTCAGGAAGCCATGGTCGAAGGCGGCGTTGTGGCCGACCAGCACGGCGCGGGTGCAGCCGTGGGACTTGATCGCCTTGCGTACCGGGCGAAAGATTTCGCCCAGGGCTTCGGCCTCGGAAAGCGCCACCTTCTGGCGCAGCGGGTCGTCGAGCTTGATGCCGGTGAAGTCGAGCGCCGATTGTTCCACGTTGGCCCCGGAGAAGGGCTGCACGTGGTAGGCGTAGGTGGCATCGGGCATCAGATTGCCCTCTGCATCCATGGTCAGGGTCACCGCGGCGATTTCGAGTATGGCGTCGCGCTCGGCGTTGAACCCGCCGGTTTCCAGGTCCACCACAACTGGCAGGAAGCTGCGAAATCGCTGGGCCATCATCTCACGGCTGATCGCCTCGCTCATGCCCCTCTCCTCATGCTGTTCCTCTCCGCTGACATTGGGCGACCATTCGCCGGACGGCGGCGCTGGCGCCGCGGCCGGGGTGCTTCCCTTCCGGGGCGAAAGTCTATCAGTTTGCCCGCGATACGTCCTGCGGCCGGTATTCGCCGGGCGGCAGCCACGCTATACTTCTCGTCTTGTGACGTTTACCTCAAAGGAGCCCTCCGAATGTCCGATGTCAAGAAGGTCGTGCTTGCCTATTCTGGCGGCCTGGACACCTCCGTCATCGTCAAGTGGTTGCAGGAAACCTACCACTGCGAAGTCGTGACCTTTACCGCCGACATCGGTCAGGGCGAGGAAGTCGAGCCGGCGCGCGCCAAGGCCCAGGCGCTGGGCGTGAAGGAAATCTACATCGAGGATTTGCGCGAGGAGTTCGTGCGCGACTACGTCTATCCGATGTTCCGCGCCAACACCATCTACGAGGGCGAGTACCTGCTGGGCACCTCCATCGCCCGCCCGCTGATCGCCAAGCGCCTGATCGAGATCGCCAACGAGACCGGCGCCGATGCCATCTCCCACGGCGCCACCGGCAAGGGCAACGACCAGGTGCGCTTCGAGATGGGCGCCTATGCGCTGAAGCCCGGTGTCAAGGTGATCGCGCCGTGGCGCGAGTGGGACCTGACTTCCCGTGAGAAGCTGATGGCCTACTGCGAAGAGCACGACATTCCCGTCGACTTCTCCAAGAGCAAGAAGAAGTCGCCGTACTCCATGGACGCCAACCTGCTGCACATCTCCTACGAGGGCGGCATCCTCGAGGATCCGTGGGCCGAGGCCGAGGAGGACATGTGGCGCTGGAGCGTGGCGCCCGAGGCCGCTCCCGACCAGCCCACCTATGTTGAGCTTACCTTCGACAAGGGCGATATCGTTGCCGTCGACGGCAAGGCGATGAAGCCCCATGAGGTGCTCGAGACCCTCAACAAGCTGGGCGGCGACAACGGCATCGGTCGTCTCGACATCGTCGAGAACCGCTACGTCGGCATGAAGTCCCGCGGCTGCTACGAGACCCCGGGGGGCACCATCATGCTGCGCGCCCATCGCGCCATCGAGTCGATCACCCTCGACCGCGAGGAAGCCCACCTCAAGGACGAGCTGATGCCCAAGTATGCCAAGGTGATCTACAACGGCTACTGGTGGAGCCCGGAGCGGCGCATGCTGCAGGCGGCCATCGACGAGACCCAGAAGAACGTCTGCGGCGTGGTGCGCGTGAAGCTCTACAAGGGCAACGCCACCGTGGTTGGACGCAAGTCCGAGCAGTCGCTGTTCGACGAGTCCATCGCCACCTTCGAGGACGATGCCGGCGCCTACAACCAGAAGGATGCCGAGGGCTTCATCAAGCTCAACGCCCTGCGTCTGCGCATTGCCGCGGGCAAGGGTCGCCAGCAGGGCTGATCTCCCCGCTGCGCAGCGCATCCATGACGCCGGCCCACGGGCCGGCGTTCGCATTGAGGAAGGAAACTTCGCATGTTGAGGAAACTGTTGGGCGGCCTGTTCGGCGGCAGCGAGGCCAAGCCGGGCAACGCCAGGGCCGCCGAGCCGGTCGAGTACCACGGCTACCAGATCATCTCGGAGCCCGCCGAGCAGGGCGGCCAGTTTCGCGTCAGCGGCTGGATTCGCAAGCAGGGGGTGGATGGGGAAATGCTGGAGCATCGCTTCGAGCGCTCCGACCTGGTGCCGGGACGGGAGGCCTGCGACCAGCTGATGGTCAGCAAGGCACAGCGATTCATCGACCAGATGGGCGAAGGGCTGTTCGACGCCCGTTGACGCCATGAGTGGCGGCTCTTCGTCTTTTGCCCAAGGGCAACGGCGGCTGGGTGCCTTTACACTGGGCCAAGTGTGATAGCCCGGAGCCGCCATGCGCCTTCTTCACCGTGCCTCTCCGTGGCGCGACCTTTTCAGTGCCGATAACCTGCCCTCACCCGGTGAGCTGCCGCCCCTGCTGGCACCCTTGCAGGATGCGCTGCGCGAGCTGGGGCCCACGCCCAGCCTGGCGGCGGCCCATGCCTGGCAGGGCCGCCTGGTCGAGGCCTTGCAGCGGCTCGATCTTCCTGCCTGGCGCATCAGCCAACTGATCAGCGACCACAACGACATGCTCTATCGCCAGGCGATTCGCCTAGCGCTCAACGAAATGCAGGGGCAGGGCTGGGGCGAGCCGCCGGTGGCCTACTGTGTGTTGACGCTGGGCTCGGCGGGGCGGCATGAAAGCCTGCTGGGGCCGGACCAGGACAACGCCATGATCATGGCCGACTATCCCGATGCTCGGCACACCGAGGTCGATGGTTACTTCCAGTCGCTGGGGGAGCGCTTCACGGCGCGTCTGGACGAAGCGGGCATTCCGCTGTGCAACGGCCACGTGATGGCGCGCTGGCCAATGTGGCGCAAGCGGCTCTCCGAGTGGCGCGAGCAGCTCTCGCTGTGGACCCGGGAACGGCGGGTGAAGCGCGTGCAGCAGAGCAATATCCTGCTCGATTTTTCGCCGGTGTGGGGCGATGCGTCGCTGGCCGATGCGCTGGCCGACCATGTGGCGCGGCTCATGCCGCGCGCGTCGCTGTTCCTCGACGAGATGGCGGCCCTGCTCGATGAATTGCCGGTTGCACTGGACCGCTTCGGCCGTCTGGTCGGAGGCGGGCAGGAGGCGCCCCACGACCAGGCGCTGAATCTCAAGCGGCAGGGCGTGCTGCCGCTGGTCAATGCGGTGCGGCTTCTGTCGCTGCGCCATGGGGTGCGTGCCGCGGACACTCGCTCGCGACTGGCCGGGCTGGTGATGAAAGGAGCGCTTGGGCAGCGCCAGGCCGAGGCGCTCGTGCGTGCGCTGGACCGCTGTCAGGAGCGGCTGCTGGTCGTACAGCTGGCCAATCTCAAGGTTGGCGCCATGCCAGACGGCTGGGTGGACCTTTCACGACTTGAAGAGGACGAGCGACTGCTGCTGCGTCATGACATGCTGGTCATACGCAGCCTGGTGCGTTCGGTTCGCTAGGGCGCGTGTAGCGTCGCGCCTTGGTTGCGGCTACGCCTGGCAAGACACCCTCTTCGTCAGAAACAAAACGCCTCCTGCCGGCGCGGGCCGGGCAGGAGGCGAGTACCAAGGAGATTCTGCCTAGAAGGTTTCCCACTCCTCTTCCGCCGGGCGCTGCGCCCGCTTGCCACCTCCTGCCGACGGCAGGGCGGGCCTGGGATCAATGACCGGACGTGCCATGAGCGTGGTGCTGGTGCTGGTGCTGGTGAAGGTGGCGCCGGCAGGCTGACGCACGGCGTCGTTGTCGCCGAGTACGAATTCGGCCATCAGCTCGTCGAGCCTGCGTGCATTTTCATGCATGGCGGAGGCCAGCCCGGCGTTCTGGCTCACCATGGTGGCGTTCTGCTGGGTCATGGTGTCCATTTCGGCCACGGCGGTATTGACCTGTTCGATCCCCTGGGTCTGCTCGCGGGCGCCGGCGGTGATCTCGCTGATGACATCCGAGACCTGGATCACGCTCTGGCGCAGCGCCTGCATGCGCTCGGCCGCGCTCTTGACGATTTCACCGCCCTGTTGGGTGTGCTGCACCGAGGCGTCGATCAGTTGACGAATGTCCTTGGCCGCATCGGCCGAACGGCTGGCCAGGTTGCGTACTTCCTGTGCCACCACGGCAAAGCCGCGCCCGTGCTCGCCGGCTCGTGCCGCCTCGACCGAGGCATTCAGCGCCAGGATGTTGGTCTGGAAGGCGATGGAGTCGATCAGGCCGATGATATTGCTGATCTTGTTGGCCGACTCGTCGATCGCCGCCATCTTCGTCTGCATGTCGGTCATCGACAGGTTGCCGCGCTCTGCCAGGTCGGCAGCGCTGACGGCAAGCCCATTGGCCTGCTCCGATGCCTGAGCGGTATGCGCCACGGTGGAGTGAATCTGCTCCATGGAGGCGGACGTCTCCTGCAGATTGGCAGCGGCTTGCTCGGTGCGTGAGGAGAGTTCCCGGGTACCATCGGCAATGTCGCTGGCGCCGGCCAGCACGGTGCGGGCGCTGCTGCGCACCTCCAGCAGGGTGCGCTGCATGCGTTCTACGAAGCCGTTGAACTGCATGGCCAGTTCGCCCACTTCGTCGTGGCTCTGGGCGCTTAGGCGGCGTGTCAGGTCACCCTTGCCCTGAGCGATGTCGGCCATGGCCCGCGTGGTCTGCTTGATGGGGGCCAACACTTTGCGCGTCGTGAAATAGATGATCGCGAGCAGGGCGGTCAGCATCGCCGTGCCGACGATCAAGAGGGTGAACAGCAGGGTATGGGTGACGGCGGTGAAGGCGGCGTTGGGCATGGCAGCGGCCAGCGTCCAGCCTTCGGTGCCAGAAATCGGCTGCCACACCATGGTGGTGCCGATGCCTTCCGGTGAAACCACCCGGCCGATGCCGGGTTCGCCGGCGAGCATCTGCCGGCCGAGCGCGTTGGCGCCCTGAAAGCCTGCCTCGTCGGCTTCGGTGACGCGCAGGTTCATTCGCGTATCCGGGTTCGGATGGGCAACGACCATGCCGCTGCGATCGACCAGGTAGCCGTAGCTGTCGTCGCCGACGTCGATGGCGGAGGTGATCTCGGAGATCGCCGCCATGGAGAGCGTAAAGCCCAGCAGGCCGACGCGGTTGCCTTCGGCATCGATGATCGCCTCGGCCACGATGGCGGTGGGTTGGCCGGTGATCATCGAGATGACAGGGTCGGCGAGCAGTCGGTCGGCGCTGCCTTCCACCACCAGCGTCTGGAAGTAGCCGCGCGAGGAAATGTCGGCGCGTACCCCGGTGTGGGTCACGGTGTCGCCGCGTGCATTGGCGAAGTAGAAGGATTCGATCGTGGCATCGCCCGGGTGGCGCGAGATCAGCCAGTCGAGGTGAGCGGTTACGTCGACGCGCTCGGCCAGGCGTTCGTCCTTGGCCAGGCCCGACAGCAGCGTGCGATAGCCGTTGATCCACTGGCCGATCTCGTCGGCACGGGCTTCCACCTGGCGCACCGTCGTGTGCTCCACCATGGGGGGAATGGCGCTGCTGAGCTGGACTTGCACGATCGCCCCGAGGGCGATGAAGGCCAGCAGAAGAGGAATGCCGACGGCACCGAGCAGTTTCTGGGTCAGCGTCAAGCGGGTAAGGCGTGTCATCTGTGAGATTCTCTTTGGTGTCTTCGATGCATGTGCGGTCCGACCGCTCGGCCGCCTGGCCCGCCTCCGGCGTGATAGCCTGCGGAAGCAACGGTCGTCGAGAGGCAGGGTCCTTGCCGCATGGTCCTTTTATCGTTAGGAAAGCGTTCTGCGTCTGCTGTCGTTATCGGCAGGCAGCAATGTTTCTTTAACTGTTCAGGAATGCCAGGGGGGACGTCATTCTGGCGCGCGCGGCAGTTCCATGACCAGGCAGGCGCCCTTGAGCACGCTGGCCTCTTCCACCCATAGCCGCCCGCCCAGGTGGGCGACGATGCCGCGGCTGATCGGTAGACCCAGGCCGCTGCCGCGGGGCCGCCCGCGGCTCTTGCCTGAGCCGGCGCCATAGCGCTTGATCTGGTGGAACTTCTCGAACACGCGCTCACGCTCTTCCGCGGCGATGCCGGGCCCGTTGTCCTCGACGCTGAGGCAGTAGTGCTGCTGGTGCGGATAGAGCCGCAGCAGCACCTGGGGGTTATCGTCATCGGCGAACTTGCCTGCATTGTCCAGCAGGTTGATGATCACCTGTTCGAGCCGGTCGGGATCGCCGACCACGAACGCCTCGTCGACCTCGATCTCGACGCTGAGGGTCACGCCGCGATCCTCCTGCAGGCGATGTACTGCATCCACGCTGTGTCGGGCCAGGGCGGCCAGGTCCAGGCGCTGCGGAGAGAGGGTGAGACGGCCGCTCTCGAGGCGGGCCAGGTCGAGGATCTCCTCGATCAGCCGCGACAGCCGCTGGCTCTCCAGCACTACCACTTCAAGGAAATGCACGCGCTTATCTTCGGGTAGGTCCTTGCCGTCGCGCAGGATCTCGGCAAAAGCCCGGATCGAGGTGAGCGGCGTGCGCAGCTCATGGCTGACCATGGCCACGAACTCGTCCTTGAGGCGATCGAGTTCGCGCAGCCGCTCGTTGGCCGCACGCAGCTCCTCGCCGATTCGGGCCAGCTCGTTGGACTTCTGCTCCAGGCGCCGGTTGTACTCCAGCGTCTGCGAGGTGGTATCGAGGATGCTGAGGATCGACTCCAGGTCCAGCGCCTCGCCGCGTACCACCGAGTTGATCAGTACCCGCGCCGAGGCGCTGCCCAGTGCGCCGGAGAGGGCCTGCTCGGCGCGGGCGATCAGTGCCGGGGGGGCAGGGTCCTCGTCGGCCAGGTGCACCTCCTGGTCGGCCAGGATGCGCGCCGTGGCGGCGGCACCCAGGTAGCGGTTGAGCAGGCTCTGCAGCTCGCCGCGGGTGGTCTGGCCACGCCACAGCGAGGTGTGCTGCAGGCTGGGGTTCATGGCTTCGGTGAACAGAGCCGCCTGGGTCTGCTCGACCGGGGTCTGGCGGGTGAACAATGAGACGCCAAGCAGCAGGCCGACATTGGCCAGCAGGCTCCACAGCAGGGCGTGGCTGTAGATGTCCCAGCCCTCCAACCCGAACAGCGCATAGGGCCGCAGCCAGGCGATGCCCCATGGACCCTGGGCCAGGAAGGCGGCGTCCAGCCAGCCGGACTGAGCGAAACCCGGCAGCAGCAGCGTGTAGACCCAGATGGCGAAGCCGGCCAACAGCCCCAGCGAAGCCCCAGCCCGGGTTGCGCCGCGCCAGTACATGCCGATCAGCAGGGCGGGGGCAAACTGGGAGGCGCCGACAAAGGAGACCAGGCCGATGGTCACCAGGCTGTAGGAGTCGCCGATCAGGGCGTGATAGAGATAGCCAAGCAGCAGGATCAACACGATCGCCACCCGGCGTATGCCCAGCAGCCAGCCGGCCAGCTCCCCTTGGGAACTGAGGTGCAGGCGCTTGGAGCGCAGCAGCAGCGGCATCACCAGCTGGTTGCTGACCATGGTCGAGAGCGCGATGGTTTCCACGATGACCATGCCGGTGGCCGCCGAGAGCCCGCCGATGAACACCAGCAGCGGGATGCCCTCGAGCCCTGCCGAAAGCGGCAGCGTCAGCACGAAGCTGTCCGGGTCGCTGTTGCCGACCGGCAGCAGCAGCCCGGCCATGGCGATGGGGATGACGAAGATATTGATGGCCACCAGGTAGAGCGGGAATAGCCAGCTGGCGCGGTTCAGGTGGCGCTCGTCGACGTTCTCGACCACCAGTACCTGAAACTGCCGCGGCAGGGTGAGAAATGCCAGGAAGGCCAGTACCAGCGTGCCCACCCAGCCGGTGGCGCCTCCCGGCACGGCGTCCAGCCCCAGCGCACCGCTCAGTTCGGGGGTGGCCGCGACCTGGCGGAACAGATCGAAGGGGCCGTTGAACAGCACGAAGACCACGAAGACGCCGACGGTCAGGAAGGCCAGCAGCTTGACCAGCGATTCGAAGGCGATCGCGGCGACCATGCCTTCATGGCGCTCGCTGGCGTCTAGGTGGCGGGTGCCGAACAGAATGATGAAGACGGCCAGCACCAGCGCCACCCAGAACGACTTGTCGACCCAGAAGCTCTCTTCGGCCAGGCGCAGCTCCGCCGCTTCGGGATAGTTGACCAGCACGGCATGGCTGAGGGTGATGGCCTTGAGCTGCAGGGCGATGTAGGGCGTGATGCCAATCAGCGCGATCAACGCCACCAGGGCGCCAAGGCTCGAGCTCTTGCCGTAGCGGGCGCTGATGAAGTCGGCAATGGAGGTGATGCGCTGGGCGCTGGCGATACGCACCATCTTGCGGATCATGAATGGGGCCATCAGCATGGCCAGGGTCGGTCCCAGGTAGATCAGCAGAAAGCTGGGGCCGAATTCGGCGGCACGACCGACGCTGCCATAGAAGGTCCAGGCCGTGCAGTAGACGGCGATGGAGAGGGCGTACACGGTGGGCGAGCCGATCACCGAGCGGCCGCGTTCCGCGCGGCGATCGCCCCAGGCGGCGATCACGAACAGTAGCGCCAGGTAGCCGAAGGCTACCGTCAGCACCACCGGATCGGTTCTCATGGCTCAGCCGTCCTCTCGCCAATGCTCCAGTAACCAGGCGGCAAGCCCCAACACCAGCCCCCAGGCGGCGAACAGGTAGAGCGGCAGCCAGGACAGCCCGCCGTTGGCGCGGTCGAAGACCAGCACCATTGGCGGCGTGAACAGCAGCAGCGCCAGGGCGACCAGGGCGACCAGCCGAGCCTGGCGGGTGGCCTCGTTCATGTGCAGGCGTCCTCCTTGTCGAAGGCGCTGGCCTGAAGCGCCAGGGCGCGCTCCAGGGTGTCGATGCCACGTGCCTCGAGCCGCGGCAGCAGTGCCAGCCACAGCTCGGCCGTCACCCGGGCGTCACCCAACGCCGTGTGGCGCGTGCCGGGAGGGAAGCTGAGGTCGTAGCGTTCCGCCAGGGTGTCGAGGTCGTGGCCGTCGAGACTCTCGTCCAGCGCGCGTGACAGCAGCAGGGTGTCCAGCACCGGCATGTCGAGGGTGACGCTGGCCCCGGGCGGCTGCAAGGCAAGGAGATCGAAGGCGGCATTGTGCGCCAGAATCACCGCATCGCCGATGTAGTCGCGAAAGCGCGGCAGGATCACCGGCAGCGGGGGGGCGCCCATCACATCGTCGTCGGTGAGCCCGTGGATGGCGGTGCTGGCCGGCGGGATCGGCTTGCCGGGATCGACGCGAACGTCGAACACCTCGCTGGCCAGCAGCCGGGCGTTGACGATGCGGCAGGCGCCGATGCTGATCACGGTATCGCCGCGGCGCAGCTCCAGCCCCGTGGTCTCGGTATCGAAGGCCACCACTTCCAGGGCGCGCAGCGGGCACCTGGCCAGTTCGGCGTCCGGCGGCGGCAGGTCGGCAATGCCGAAATCGTGGAATTCCGGGCGCGGCGGCAATGCTTCGCGCGGGGCGCCGACGCGTTCCACCGAAGGCAGCGGCAGGCGCAGCCGCGCGTGAATGCCGTCGGCATCGGCGAGGCTCCAGGTGTCGCTGGCATGCTGGCGCAGCAGGTCGCCGACCCGCGGAGACAGCGGCAGGGAGTCGAGCCGCCGCTCGCTCCAGGCGGCCAGCTCCCGCTGGGCCAGCGGCGTGCCGCGCCATACCAGGTCGAGGTAGACGCGGCGGTTGCCCAGCAGCATCTCGCCTTCGAAGGTGGTATGGCCGGTATGCTGACGCAGCTGTGCCAGCAGCGACTCCAGCAGTGCCAGCAGCGCCGGGGCGTCGCCCTTGAACCAGGCCGGCATGCCGATGGGCACGACCTGGAGCGGGTCGTCGCCCAGGCGCTCGTTGAGCGACTGCCAGAGATCGTTCGACCACAGCGGCACCAGCCGCTCGCCCTGCTGCTGCATGTCCTCGATCAGCCGACCGAGCCCCTCCAGCGCCTGGCCCAAGGCGCGGCTCTCCTCTTCGATCACCGTTTCCAGGCGGGCGCGTAGGGCATCGTCGCCGCGCCCCGCATGGCGGGCGCTGCCGAGCGCCTCGGCGGCGCTGCTCAGGCTGGCGCCATGGCGGCGCAGCGGCGGCAGGCGCTCGGCCAGCTCGGCGCGGGCGCCCATCTCGCTGTTCCAGGCGGCGGTGGCATCGGTCAGAGTCAGCAGCGTCTCCCCATTGCTGAGGGGGACGCGACGCAGCACCGCGTGCAGCCAGCGTTCGTCGCAGGGGATCAGCAGCTCGCGGGGCGAGCCGTCCTCAGGCAGCTGGCCGATGGCATCCTGTAGGCTGGTCACAGGCAGCAGGGTGTCCAGGCGTTTGCCCAGCCCGAGCCCGGGGTTCTCCTCGAACAGGCTCTCGGCAGCCTGGTTGAACAGCAGCAGCCGGCGGTGGTGGTCGCACAGCAGCAGCGGGGTGTCGAGCACTTGCAGCAGGGTTTCGAGCTCCTGGCGGATCCGGGCGGCGCTGCGGGCGCCTTCGGCATGAGCGGTAGCCAGGCGACGGCGATCGGAGCGCCACGCTTCGCGCACGCGCACCAGGTCGGGGCCCAGCCCGCGCAGCCAGCCTTCGGGGGGATAGTCGTCGCGGGCGTCGGGATTGGCCACCAGCCGGGCCAATTGGACCTGCAGGTGACGCAGCGGGGTGAACAGCATGCGCTCGAGTAGCAGGCCGCAGAGGAAGATCGTGCCGCCGCCGGAAAAGCAGCCCAGCCACAGCACCAGGCGGGGGAAACCCTGAGGCTGGAACAGACTATCGAGCCAGGCGGCGAAAATCGCGCCGCCCATGATGCTGATGCCGCTGAGCAGCAGCCAGAGGCCGATCAGCCGCTGGCGCTTGGGCAGCCTGCCCTTGTTCATCAGGCATCCTCGGCCAGCAGGCGCTTGACCTTCTCGACCAGGGCCTGGGTGGAAAACGGCTTGGTCACGTAGTCGTCGGCACCCAGCGCCAAGCCCTTCTCACGTTCGACCTCGCGCCCGTGGGCGGTGAGCATGATGATCGGCAGGTTCGCATGTCGCGGGTCCTGGCGCAGCTGTTCCAGTACGTCGAAACCGCTGATGCCGGGCAGGCTGATGTCGAGCAGGATCAGATCCGGTGGGGAATCCTCAACGCTGGTCAGCGCCCCCTCGCCGTCTTCCGCCGTGACCACGTCGAAGCCGGCTTGCTGCATCAGGAATTCCAGCGACAGCACGATGTTGGGTTCATCGTCCACCACCAGTACCTTGGCCATTCACCACTCCTTAACGAGCTACTTTTATGTGTTGTTAGCCTCAGTCTAGTGGGGGCGTGCAGGCCGGCAAAGACGACCTTGGCAGAAGATGAGAGCCGGCGGCGGCCGCAGTGACTCGCCGCCGCGGCTGCCACCGAGAGCGAGGCGCGTCAGCGACGCGGTTCGCCCTTGGTTTCGAGCGGCTTGATCTTGGGGCCCAGCGGGCCGAGCCATAGCCATACCTGCAGCACGACGAGCAGCGGCAAGAGCCACGCTGGGGCGCCGGTGGTGGAGGCCAGCACGTGGAAGATCATGTAGGCGGTGATGCCGGCCAGCAGGCCGACCAAGGGAAACATGAAGGGTCGGTTGTACCCGGGGCGGCGCGTCAGGCGAAACAGCGAGCCGGTGAAGGCGCCGAAAGTGGCAGCCATGGCCAGGGGAAGCAGGATCTCTTGCATCGACAATGTCGCTCTCGGGAAGGCGGGTACCTCAGCCTAACGCGACGCCGCCCGGCGGGCTTTAAGACCTTGGGTGCAGCCGCTGCGCGCACCTGAAGCGGGAAAACCGCCTGCATTGGGTCGGGTGACCCTCTTCGACTTTAGGCGTAATCGCATGTGTGGGCAGGGGCACGGGTTGGACTTCACCGGCCCGGCTGGCCATCCTAGCCGTGCGGCGCCACGCTTGCCGCACGATAACTCTCGCCAAAAAGGTGAGCGTACAAGAAGAAAACCATGTCCTTACCAAGGAGCTGACCTATGAGCGCCATTGTCTTGCTGCTGCTAGGTCTTGGCGGAATGGCGGCGGGGTACTTCCTGTATTCGCGCTTCATTGCCGACAAGATCTATCGTCTGGACCCTGACTTTCGAACCCCGGCGCACGAGTTCGAGGACGGCGTCGACTACGTGCCGACCAACCGTTTCGTGCTGTGGGGGCACCACTTCACCTCGGTGGCCGGGGCCGCGCCCATCGTCGGGCCTGCCATCGCAGTGATCTGGGGCTGGCTGCCCGCCTTCCTGTGGGTCGTGCTGGGCACCATCTTCTTCGCCGGGGTCCACGATTCCGGTGCCATCTGGGCCAGCGTGCGCAACAAGGCGAAATCGGTCGGCGCCCTGACCGGCGACGTGGTGGGCAAGCGCGCCCGCAGCATCTTCATGATCGTCATCTTCCTGGTGCTGCTGATGGTGAACGCGGTGTTCGCCGTGGTCATCGCCGGGCTGATGATGAATTTCTCCACCGCCGTGGTGCCGGTATGGGGCGCGATCCTGGTGGCGCTGATCATCGGTCAGCTGATTTATCGCCGCATCCTCAGCCTGCCGGTGGTGTCGATCCTCGGCGTGATCGCGCTCTATGGGCTTATCTTCATCGGCCCGTCGGTGCCGATCCAGATGCCCGCTGAAGTGGGCGCGCTCTCCGGCAACGCGGTATGGATCCTGATCCTGTTCGGCTATGCCGCCATCGCCTCGCTGCTGCCCGTCTGGGTGCTGCTGCAGCCGCGCGACTACATCAACGGCCTGCAGCTCTTCATCGGGCTGATCGTGCTCTATGGCGCCATCCTGTTCCTCAACCCGTCCCTGGTGGCCCCGGCGATCAACACCGACGTGCCGCCGGGCACGCCGTCGCTGCTGCCACTGCTGTTCGTCACCATCGCCTGCGGTGCCATTTCCGGTTTCCACGGTCTGGTCTCGTCGGGCACCACCTCCAAGCAGCTCAACAAGGAGACCGATGCGCGCTTCGTCGGCTACTTCGGTGCCGTAGGCGAGGGCATGCTGGCGCTGGCCGCCATCCTGGCCGCCACGGCGGGCTTCGCCACCTTCGCTGACTGGCAGGCCATGTACACTGCCTTCGGCCAGGGTGGGGTGAACGCCTTCGTCCAAGGCGGCGCCTACATGATCCACAACGGCCTGGGTCTCGATGAAGTGACCGCCGCCACGCTGCTCACGGTAATGGCCGCGCTGTTCGCCGGCACCACCATGGATACCGGCCTGCGCCTGCAGCGCTACATCTTCCAGGAGTGGGGCGAGATCTATCACCAGCCGTGGATGAAGAAGAGTGCACCGGCCACCCTGCTGGCGGTGGGCAGCTGCCTGCTGCTGGCCTTCGGCGCAGGCGGTGCGGGCGGCACCGGGGGAATGATCATCTGGCCGCTGTTCGGTACCACCAACCAGTTGCTGGCTGGCCTTACCCTGCTGGTGATCACCGTCATGCTGGTGCGCCTGCGTCGGCCGATGTGGTACACCCTGGCCCCGCTGTGCTTCCTCCTGGTGATGACCATTGCGGCCCTGCTGATCCAGCTGCGCTCCTTCTACGAACAGGGCAACTGGTTCCTGCTGATCCTCGACGTCGTGGTGCTGGTGGCGGCGATCCTGGTGGCCATGGAGTGCGCCTCGGCGCTCAAGCGGTCGCGCGCCGAGATGGCACGGCAGGAGTGACCGCACGGAGGCACGATGAAAGACGATCATGACAAGCGCCATGATCCTCGTCTCGAGCGGATGCGGGCCTGGCTTGGCCAGGCCCGCTTCTTTGCCGAGGAGGTCTACTCGGCGCGCTACCGTGGAGCGATCGCCCGGGCGCGACGCGACGAGGACGATCTGTTCATGCTGCTGGTGTTCTCAGAAATGATGGGCGTGCCCAACCCGGCGGCCTACTACACGCTGGAGCTGCAGCCGCTGCTGCTGGAACGCTTCCACGACTGGCACCGGCGCATGGGCATGGAACACTCTCCTCTCGACCACTTCCGGTGTTGCTGACCATGAACGAACTGCTGAACAAGCGCCTTCTGTGGGTGGGCGGCAAGGGCGGGGTGGGCAAGACTACGGTGTCGGCGGCGCTAGCGGTGCTGGCGGCGCGGCGCGGCCGCCGCGTGCTGGTGGTGTCCACGGACCCGGCCCACAGTCTGGGCGATGTGTTCGACCGCGAACTGGGTGATGCGCCCAGGCGCCTGCTGCCCAGCCTCGATGCCATGGAGATCGACCCGGACGCCGAGGTGGAGGCGCACCTGGCGCGTGTCACCGAACAGATGCGCCGCTTCGCCGCGCCCGAAATGATGAAGGAGCTGGAGCGCCAGATGCGCCTGACCCGGCAGTCGCCGGGTACCCAGGAAGCCGCGCTGCTGGAGCGTTTGGCCCGGCTCGTTACCGCCGATGACCTCGGCTATGACCTGATCATCTTCGATACCGCGCCCACCGGGCATACCCTTCGGCTGCTGACCCTGCCCGAGGCGATGGCGGCCTGGACCGATGGACTGCTGGCACACAACCGCCGCTCAGAGTCGCTGGGCAAGGTGCTGGGGCACCTGACTCCCAAGCGCGGGCGCGACGTGGCCACGCCTTTCGACGACCCCGAGGAGGACCCGCTGAGCGATCTCGATGATCGTACCCGCGAGGTGGCGCGTACGCTGCTGCAACGCCGCCGCCTGTTCCACCGCGCCCGGCGGCAGATTGAGAACGCCGAGACTACCGGCTTCCTGTTCGTGCTGACACCCGAGCGGCTGCCGATCCTCGAGACCGTGCGGGCAGTCGAGGCGCTCGAGGCAGTCAAAGTGCCGGTTGCCGGCACGCTGATCAATCGGGTCCTTCCCGAGGAGGCCGACGGCGAGTTCCTGCGTGCGCGGCGCGAGCAGGAGGCGACCTACCTGGCGCGCATCGACGCCGAGCTGGCCAGGTGGCCGCGGCCGCGGCTGCCCTGGTTGCCGACCGACGTGCAGGGCATCGAAGTGCTGGAGGAGCTGGCCACGCGGCTGGAGGCGCTGGGGTTCTAGCCGGCGCGCTCAGCCGGCAAGCAGCTCCAGGCGGCGGCTCTGCCAGTGCACCACGGCGGTACGCGAGAGCATCTTGCGTGCCAACTGCGGGTGCTCGCGATGTATCACCTCGGCGGCGAAGTCGGCCAGGAAGCGTGATTTCATCTCGGCGCGGGCACGGTCGACGCCGATCGTTTCGAACGGTGTCGAGGCCAGCAGCAGGAAGCCGTCGTCCGGAATCCGCCCGGCCTGCATGTTGGATGCGATGATTGCCGCGGCGGTGCCGATCGGCTGCGACAGGTCGGGGCTGTAGGGGCCAACGATCAGGGCGGTATTCGGCAGGTGCAGGAAGTCGAACCCGCGCCCGACGCAGATCACCCATTCACGGTGCTCCAGGTCGAGTTCGCGAGGTGTTCCGCGCAGCGCTTCCACGTGCGCCAGGTTGCCGATGAGCAAGGGCAGCAGGTCGCGGCGGATATCGGCCGGCATGTCGGGGCATAGGGTGGCGACGCGATGGTCCAGGCTGTCGGCGGCGCCTGGGTCGAGCGTGCTGAGGTCGAGGATGTCGCCACTGTCGCCGTGCAGCACCAGGGCATCCTGATCGGTTTCGAAGCCGCACACCAGCGGGTAGACGTGGCGCTGCTCGCGGCCGAAGATCCGCTCGGCCTGGTGGCGAATCTCGTGGGCGTGGGCCAGCGCAGCCTCGGCGTTGCAGGCGAAGCCAGCGCAGCCACGCCGGCGGTCGCCGCGCGAGAAGTGGTAGCTGATCAGCATTAGCACGCCGTGGCCGGTATGGATGGCCTGTTCGACCGCGTCGGTGAGGATCTCGCCCAGGTAGGGCCAGCCTAGGTGGAAGATGCCGCCAAGGTTGCGAAACGGCGTGATGATGCCGAGCGGCGTGCGGGTCGCGTGGGGCAGGTGGATGCGCCCGTCCATGCACTTCATGGCCAGGATGCGGGTCGGGTGGGCGGCCAGGTAGCGTTCGCGGGCCAGCCAGGCCGAGGGGCTGCAGAAGGTGTCGGCGTGCTCGCGCGACAGCGCCAGTAGCGCCTCGATCCGCTGTTCGATGGGGCGGTCGTGAAGTGACATGGGGGGCTCAAGTAGCGTTGTTATCGGGTTATCGTCACCGACTCGGGCGCGAGATGCAAAACGCCCTTGGTCGCACGAGTGGTTTTTCACGCCTTGGCCCACCCGATACGCCTCAACCGATGTCGACCTTTTCCTTGTACTCGCACAGATCCTCGATCACGCAGCTGCCGCAGCGCGGGCGGCGTGCCACGCAGGTGTAGCGGCCATGCAGGATCAGCCAGTGGTGGGCGTCGTGCAGAAACTCCTTCGGTACATGGCGCAGCAGTTTCTGTTCGACCTCGACCACGTTCTTGCCCGGGGCGATACGGGTGCGGTTGGAGACCCGAAAAATGTGCGTGTCCACCGCCATGGTGGGTTGCCCGAAGGCGGTGTTGAGGATCACGTTGGCCGTCTTGCGCCCCACGCCGGGGAGCGCCTCGAGTTCGGCGCGGGTGTCGGGTACCTCTCCGCCGTGCCGCTCGACCAGGATGCGGCAGGTCTTCATCAGGTTCTCGGCCTTGGTGTTGTACAGGCCGATGGTCTTGATGTGTCCCTTGAGCGCGTCGAGCCCTAGCTCGAGGATGGCCTGAGGGGTGTTGGCCACCGGAAACAGCCGTGCGGTCGCCTTGTTCACGCCCACATCGGTGGCCTGGGCCGAGAGCAGCACGGCGGTGAGCAGCTCGAAGGGGCTCTGCCAGTCCAGCTCGGTAGTGGGATGGGGGTTGTGTTCCCGCAGGCGGGCGAAGATTTCGTAGCGTTTCTGGGCGTTCATGCGGCATTCGCTTATCGCGGTTGGGTGGCCAGCAGGGCGTCGCGGGCCTCGGTGAGCAGGCGGGTCGCCTGGTCGAGCTGCGCCTCGGCCAGGTGCATGGCCTCGTCGTCCTGGCGGCGCTTGGCGCTGTCGTACTGCTGGCGCGCCCGCTTGAGCGCCTGCTCGGCGGCCTTCACCGCCATCTGGCGCTGCCGCTGCTCGCCGCCAGGGGCGGCGCTGCGCGAAGCCCGCGAGCGCTGCTGGATGGCACGGCGCTGTCGTTCGCGCTGCTTCTGCTGGGCTTCGCGTGCCAGCCGGGCCGTGCGCGCCGTGAACCGCTGGCGTGCAAGGCTGGCGCGCTGCCGCAGGTAGGCCTGACGCGCCGCATCGCTGTCGGCGGCCTGCCATGCGGGGTGCGGCAGCAGGTCGATACAGTCGACGGGGCAAGGGGCCACGCACAGCTCGCAGCCGGTGCACTCCTGAACGATCACCGTGTGCATGCGTTTGCTGGCGCCGAGGATGGCATCCACCGGGCAGGCCTGAATGCACTTGGTGCAGCCGATACATTCCGCCTCGCGGATCACCGCCACCAGCGGCAACTGGGCGGGCTGGGCGAGAGGCAGTAGCGACTGGCCGGTGAGTTCGGCCAGCTGGGCAAGGGTGGCCTCACCGCCAGGTGGGCAGCGGTTGATGGGCTCTCCGGCCGCGATGGCCTCGGCATAGGGGCGGCAGCCTGGATGCCCGCACTTGCCGCACTGGGTTTGGGGCAGCAGGGCGTCGATGGCATCGATCAGTGTCGGTTGACCCGTCACGAGTGCTCCTGTTGGGCGCGTGAGAAAGCGTCGGCCCGTGCCGACAGGCAGGCATTATACGTGCTGGCCCGGGGTGGGCCTACCTGGGTGGGTTGACCAATGCCGCTTCAGACTGCCTGGTCGGCTACCTCGTGGAATAAACACACCCGGTTGCGGCCGCTGTTCTTGGCCTGGTATAGCGCCTGGTCGGCGGCGCGCATGATTTCGCCGATATCGTCCAGAGTCTCCGGCACCCGTGAAGCGACGCCGATGCTGACGGTGACGCAGGCCCCGGTGAGCGATGCGGCATGGGGCAGCGCCAGGGCCTCGATGGCGTTCAGCAGCGCGGCGGCATGCTGCCTGGCGGCGTCGAGGGGGGTATCGGGCAGCAGTGCGCTGAACTCCTCGCCGCCGGTACGGGCCAGCAGGAAACCGTGCTGGCTCAGCTGCTGGTCCATGCATTTCGCCAGCTCGATCAGGCAGGCATCGCCGGCGGGGTGTCCGTAATGGTCGTTGTAGCGTTTGAAGTGGTCGATATCGATCATCATCACCGCCACCTCGCCTGGTGCCGGCTGGCGGCCAAGCAGGGTAGCGAAGCGCTCGTCGAACAGGCGGCGGTTGGCGATGCCGGTCAAGGGGTCGCGCTGGGTCAGCGTCAGCAGCTGGGCTGACTGCTGGCGCTGATGGCGCCACAGGTGCCGGAATTCGCGTGCCAGGGTGCCGATCTCGTCGCGGCGGGCAAGGAAACTGCTGGGCATGGTCTCGGCCTGGTCATGCTGTAGGCGCTGGGTGAAGCGTGAAAGCTGGCGAAGGGGCGAGAGGACGATGTGCTCAAGCAGCCACAGCACCAGCAGCAGGGTCACGATCAGCACGCCGCTGGTCCAGTAGAGTGCGAAGCGGAAGGTTTCGAGCGTGACCTGGTAGCGCTGTCGCGGCAGCACTGCCTCAATGCGAACGGCGCGGCTTGGCGGCAGGGCAGGCACATAGCGGCTGGCCTGCATCTGCATGGGTGATAGGCGTACCAGCTCTTTGTGGGGCCCAGTGGATGGCACGCCGGCCAACGTCAGGTCGATGCCGGTGGTGTTGCGCAACTGGTCGACCCAAGGCTCGGAGAGCGGGCGCACCATGGCCAGCCAGCCTGCGGAAGGGGCTTCTTCTCGGCTCTGGTAGATGGGTGAGAGCGCGGCCATAGCGAGGTTGGGGAGTACCAGCAGCCAAGTGTGCGAAACCGGCTCCACGCCGCTGCGAATATAAGCATCGAGAAACGAGACTGCCGGAGCGGCCCAGCCGCAGGATGACAAGGCGCCGGGACAGGATCGGAACTGGCCCGCTTCATCGTAGCCGACCACCCAGTAGGCGGCGTTCTGGTTATCCAGGAACAACATTGTCTGCAGCTCGAGGGTTTCGAGCGTGGCTTCGTAGAGGTTCGAGTCGACGTATTCCGGCCGCTCGCCGCGCACGAAGTCGTAGGTGTCGTCCCAGTGCGCCCAGTCTTCCACAAGGCGTCGCATATGGTTGAGTTCGCCGCCCAGGGCGCGCTCGACCCGGTCGAGTTCGCTGCTGGCGAAGGTTTCTTCGTCTTCCAGCAGGATGGGCATCACCTGGTAACGCGCGACCAGCACCAGTGCCAGCAGCGCCAGCAGCAGCACGCCAAGCAACGCCAGCAGGAAGCGCTGCCTCAGGGAAGCCAGAGTGGCAAGATTCATGTGTGTGGCATGCCTACGGCCGGGAGCGAAAGCCCAATATATGCTTTCTTCGACCGCAGGCGGCCAAACTTTAATCTAGCCCGGTTATTTGACTCGCTGGCCGGGCTCCGCGCCGGCATCCGGCGAGAGCAGGTAGATGCCGTCGCCGCTACCTGCCGCCAATACCATGCCTTCGGAAACCCCGAAGCGCATCTTGCGCGGGGCGAGGTTGGCGACCATCACCGTCAGTCGGCCTTCCAGGGCTTCTGGCGCGTAGGCGCTGCGAATGCCGGCAAAGACGTTGCGCGTCTCGCCGCCCAGGTCCAGCGTCAGCTGCAGCAGCTTGTCGGCGCCTTCAACATAGTCGGCCTTGGCAATGCGGGCGATGCGCAGGTCGACCTTGGCGAAGTCGTCGAAGGTGATCCCCTCGGCAATGGGGTCGTCGGCCAGCGGCCCCTTGGCGGCCTCTTTCAGCTTCTGCTCTTCCACCAGATCCTCCTTGGATGCCTCAATCATGGCATCGATCTTGTCGCGCTCCACCCTGGTCATCAGCGGCTTGAAGGGGGCGATGGGGTGGTCGAGCAGTACGCCATGGCGGCTCGACCAAGCGAGAGAATCCAGCGCCAGGAATGCCTGCGCCTGCTCGGCCATGGCCGGTACCACCGGGGCCAGGTAGACCATCAGCTGGCGGAACAGGTTGATGCCCACGGAGCAGATGTCGAGCACCTCCTGCTCTTGCCCTTCCTGCTTGGCCAGTGCCCAGGGCGCTTTGTCGGCGATGTAGGTGTTGGCCTCGTCGGCCAGTTCCATGATCTTGCGCACGGCGCGTCCGAATTCACGCGCCTCGAAGTCCTCGGCGATGCCGTCGCCGGTGGCGATGAAGCGTGCCACCAGCTCCGGCTCGGCGCAGTGGGCCGAGAGCCTGCCGTTGCCCAGCTTCTTGACGAAGCCGGCACAGCGGCTGGCGATATTGACTACCTTGCCTACCAGGTCGGCATTCACTCGGGCGGCGAAGTCGTCGAGGTTGAGGTCAAGGTCGTCGACCCGTGAGGTAAGCTTGGCGGCGAAGTAGTAGCGCAGGTACTCGGGGTTCAAGTGTTCGGCGTAGGTGGCGGCCTTGATGAAGGTGCCGCGGGACTTCGACATCTTGGCGCCGTTGACGGTGACGAAGCCGTGGCAGTTCACCGCGGTGGGGGTGCGGAAATCGGCGCCGTGCAGCATGGCCGGCCAGAACAGTGCATGGAAGTAGACGATGTCCTTGCCGATGAAGTGATAGACCTCGGCCTCCGAGTCCTTCTGCCAGAAGGCGTCGAAGTCTATCCCTGTGCGGTCGCATAAATTCTTGAAGCTGGCGAGGTAGCCGATGGGGGCGTCGAGCCACACGTAGAAATACTTGCCCGGGGCGTCGGGGATCTCGAAGCCGAAGTAGGGCGCGTCACGGGAGATATCCCACTCGTTGAGCCCAGACTCGAACCACTCCTGCAGCTTGTTGCCGATCTGGGTCTGGACGTGGCCGCCGCGGGTCCACTCGCGCAGGAAATCGGCGAAATCCGGCAGCTTGAAGAAATAGTGGGTGGAGCTGCGAACCTCGGGGGTGGCGCCGGAGATGGCCGACACCGGGTCGATCAGCTCTGCCGGGGTGTAGGTGGCGCCGCAGGCCTCACAGTTGTCGCCGTACTGGTCGGCGGCCTTGCACTTGGGGCAGGTGCCCTTGATGAAACGGTCGGCCAGGAACAGGCCCTTTACCGGGTCGTACATCTGCTCGATATCGCGGGTGGCGATATGGCCACGGTCGCGCAGTCGGGTGTAGATCAGCTCGCTGAAGTAGCGGTTCTCATCGGAGTGGGTCGAGTGATAGTTGTCGAAGGCGACGCCGAAGGTGGCGAAGTCGTCCTGGTGCTCCCGGGAGACGCGTTCGATCAACGCCTCCGAGCTGATCCCCTCCTGCTCGGCGCGCAGCATGATCGCGGTGCCGTGGGCGTCGTCGGCGCACACGTAATGGCATTCGTGGCCGCGACTCTTCTGGAAGCGCACCCAGATGTCGGTCTGAATGTACTCGAGCAGGTGGCCGAGGTGGATCGAGCCGTTGGCGTAGGGCAGGGCACTGGTGACCAGGATCTTGCGCGGGGCGCTTGCATTGTTCGACATATCGGCTCTGGAATTCCCAAGAAAATCAGACCCTCGATTGTAGCCCTGTTGGGCGGTGACTGCACCCGGTGCGGTCATGCCCGGCAGGCTGACGCTTGAGCTAGGCTGAAGCTAGAACGGTGAGACAGGGAGGCCGACTTGGATCCGATCTTTTTCGAGGCGTTTCCGGCGCTGCTGCGCACGCTGGTACTGGGGGTGCTGGGCTACGCGAGCCTGGTGTTTCTGCTGCGTATCTCAGGGCGACGTACCCTGTCGAAGATGAACGCCTTCGACCTGGTGGTGACGGTCGCGCTGGGTTCGGTACTGGCGACCGTCATGCTGAGTCAGGACGTGACCCTGGCGCAGGGGGTGCTGGCCTTCGCGCTGCTCGTCGGCATGCAGTACCTGGTCACCTGGATGAGCGTGCGCCAGCGCTGGGTACGCCAGCTGGTGACCGGCGAGCCGGCGCTGCTATTGCTGCGTGGGGAGTGCCTTCCCCAGGCGCTGCGCAAGGCAAGGGTGACCCCGGATGAGATACGCGCCGCCGTTCGTGCCGCCGGCATGGCCTCGCTGAACGACGTCGAGGCCGTGGTGCTGGAAACGGACGGGTCCTTCAGCGTGGTGGGGCAGGCGCCCAGTGGTGAGGCGCCCAGCCTGGAAGGCGTGAAGGTGCCTGGCGCCGGACAGGAGGCTTGGAGAAGCCACTGAAAGGTGGCGCTCGCCGGTGCCAGGACTCCCCCATTAAGGAAGGAAAAGCCAATGCATGGAAAGATGCGTGGAGGGAAGCCGCTAGGCAGGGTGCTGCATTCGCACCCCTGGCTGGTGCTGGCGGCAGGCCTGGCCGCGGTGATGGCTGGTGCCACGCTGGCGGATCGTGCACGGCGCTGGCGCCTGGTGCGGCAGGGCCACATCGCCAGACGGTACAGTGCCGGCGTGGAGCCAGTTCGTGCGGCTGCTGCTCAGCGGTCTCTTCGAGCACCCCGCCGTCTTCTGGCTGATGTTGCGCGACTACGTGCGCATGAATGTCGCCTTGGGGCCCGAGCTGCGGGGCATGATGGCGGATGCCATCGAAACGCGCCTGCCGGGCCTCACCCAGCCTGTCATGCTGGTACGCGGCGGCAGGGATCTTCTGGTGCCTGCCAAGTGGTTCTTGCGTGCCGCTCGCCTGACCGATGCGGCACAGGTGGTACAAATTCCTGGCCGGGGGCATGCCGTTCACTTCAGCGCGGCTGAACGGCTGGTGCAAGCCCTGCGTCCCTTCCTGCTTGAAGGGAAGTTGCCCAGCGGCACGGCTGGCAAGCTCAGCGGTGGCAACTAGACTGTTGGCAAGTGAAAAGACACAACGAAAGGAAGCCCCCACCGTCAGGGAGAGTCGCCATGGAACGTTCAGGCCGTATTGCCCCGCTGCATCCGTGCTGCGTCAACACAGATTCCAATACCCATTCCCTTCCCAATACCAACGCCATCCGCCCGGCATCGGCCCGCCTGCAGGGCACTGGCCGTGCCTGGCTGCTGGGCGCTTCCGCTGCCGTGCTGCTGGCGGGTGTCGGCCCGGCCCAGGCGCGTGAGCCGGCGGCTGAACAGCTGCTTGGCCATGAAGCGTCGGGCGAGGCTGCGTCGCTCGAACATCCCAGCGAGTATCTGCGGGTCAGCGAATTTCCTGGCGGGCTGGTGGACGCCGACCTGGCAACCTGGCAGGAGTACCTGCCCGACATTCAGGATATCGAGATACCCTCTTCGGCGGACGATTACCAACAGCCGGCACTGTTCTACGCCCCCGAAGGTGAGGAGGAGCGGCCGCTGCTGATGGTGCTGCACAGCTGGAGCACCGACTATCTGCAAAACATCGATATTCCGCTTGGACAGTTCGCCGCGGCCAACGACTGGGCGTTCATTCATCCCGATTTTCGCGGTGAAAACGACGGCCGGCCCGAGTCGACGGCCTCCGACCTGGTCATGTCCGATATGGAGGATGCCCTGGCCTATGCGCGCGAGCATGCCAACGTTGATGAATCGCGCATCTATCTGCTGGGCTATTCCGGCGGCGCCATGAACGCACTGCACCTGGCGAGTCGCAATCCCGACGTCTTCGCCGGGGTAGCCGCATGGGTGCCGGTCTACGATCTGGTTCGCTGGCACGAATGGAACGCCGAGCGCGGCGAAAAATATGCCGAGGAGATTGCCGAGGCCTGCAGCGGCGTGCCGGAAGAGGGCAGCGAGGCGCACGACGAGTGCGTGCAGCGCAGCCCCAAGGCGCATGTCCCCGACGTGGCCGGCCAGCTGCGCGTGCTGATCGCCCACGGCATCGACGACGATACCGTCCCCCCCAACCAGGCGCTGTGGGCGTTCAACGACCTGGTGGATGAGGGTGAACGGATTCCTGATGCTCAGATCGAGCAGCTGATGGAACAGGGCGAGATCCCGCAGGAGCTGCTCGAGCGTTCCACCCATGACGAACGGGAATTCCCCCTGTTCGACGAGGCCGAATCGCCGGTGCTGCTTTATATCCAGTCTGGCCCGGTGGAGCTCGTGCTGTTCGAAGGCGAGCATGAAATGCTCTATCGCCCTGGCCTGGAATGGCTGGCCCGGCAAGAGCGTGAGTAAGGATCAACACCCAGTTAAGGAAGAGAGATGAGCGACACGACCAAGGTTCGACGCCCACGCAATGTGGGCGTCCTGTTATTGGCGCTTGCTGCCCTGACGGCGGGCGGGGCGGCGCATGCCCAGCAGGCACCGCCCGCCAGCCCGGGCACCTGGGCGGAGGTGAGTGAACCGCTGGCCGGCCCCCCGCGCGTTATCGGTCCTTTCGATGGAGGCTGTATTGCAGGAGCCGAAGCGTTGCCACTGGAAGGAATCGGCTACCAGGCCGTGGATATCGAACGTAACCGCCACTATGGCCACCCGTCGCTGATTGCCTATATCGAGCGTCTTGGACTGCGCGTCAACGAGGCGGGCTTCGGGCCGATGCTGGTGGGTGACATGGCCCAGCCGCGCGGTGGCCCCATGCCCTACGGGCACGTGAGCCATCAGACCGGGCTGGATGTCGACATCTGGTTTCGGCTCGACCTGCCGTTCCTCGAACGCAGCGAGCGGGAAGAGCTGGAGCAGCCGATCCTGGTCGACCCGCGCACCCAGCGGCTGGATGAGCGGTGGACGGCTGAACACGCCGAGCTGATTCGGCTGGCGGCCGATGATCCGCGGGTGGCGCGCATCTTCGTCGACGGGGCGGTCAAGCGTGACCTTTGCGAGCGCGAATGGGACGACCGCTCCTGGCTGCGCCTGGTGCGCCCTTGGCACTCCCATGATGAGCATCTGCACGTGCGGCTGCGCTGTCCGCCCGACCAGCCGGAGTGCATCGACCAGCCCGCGCCGCCTCCCGGTGATGGCTGTAATGCCATTGCCGCCACGCCGCGCCCCGAGGTCTACCCCAGCCCGGGACGTTCGCTGCCGCCCGCCTGCCGGGCGATTCTCGAACAGTAGTCCAAACCGCTGCTGTCGGCTCGCTGCGCAAGACCGAGCCGGGAAAGATGCTCAGGGCCTGCCTCCGGCTTGAGCCACAAGAGACTGGCCTTTCAGGAACCTTTCGCGCCAGGCCCTCACCCGCTGGATGGGGTAGGGTTTGGCGCAAGCAATATGGGCTTCCATCAGGAAGTTCATGCGTGCTCCGCTGGGCTTGCCCGATACCACGGTGGCCAGCAGCAGTGTATCCAGCACTAGGCGCTGCTCCTCAGCGGATAACCGGGCAAGAGTCAGGCGGTGGCGGGGCCAGTCCACCTCCAGGTGCCGCTCCGCTGCGCCGGCCAGCGGCATCAGGCGAGACAGTAGATAGACGTGATTGGGATGCGCGTCCTGGTTGCGCATGAGCATCTCACCGACGGCATGCAGCAGGGCGTGGCGCGCATTGGCCCCTAGCGGTTGGCGCCTGGCCTCAAGATGGTCCATCCAGGCGTCGATGGCGTAGGGCCCTAGGGCCTGCTCCCAGGCCTTGTTCAGGATGCGCCAGGTGATGATGGCGTTCCAGGCGGCATACAGCGGCCCGGTGATCAGCGGCAGCACCCCGCGCAGGGCGACGCGACCCAGCACGCGACGTACCAACACCCGCAGCACGAAGGTGCTGACCCCGACCTTCATGCGATACATCACGGCCATGAGCGTGAGCTTCCAGCCGGCCATGTAGGCATAGGGGTCGATGCCGTAGATGCGATGGCGTGGGCTTGGAAACTCCAGGGCCACCCGAGCAAGGCCGCGCAGTATCAGGCCGGGGTGGGAGTCGCCGTGCAGCGGGGCCTCGGCGATGCGACTGATCGAGGCCACGCCACGCAAAGCATTCCAGTACAAAAACAGGATCTCCACCGTACTCACCACGCCTGCCACGGCGAAGAAGCCGATCCAGTAGGGCATCTGTTCCATCAGGGTCATGTCCTGCATCCCGTCCAGCATGCCCTGACGCATGAACCACTCCATGCCGCCGATGATGCCCCCCGATAGGATGCCGGCCAGCATGGCCCAGCCTACCGCTCGGCGCCGGACACGACGCAGCGCTTCGATCTCACGGGGCTGGCGCGGCCGCTTCGGCAACTGCTGCCGGGCATTGTGCTTGCGTAGAAAGCGGGCCGCCCACCGTTCCAGCAGGCTGGGATCGGGGGCGTAGTGTCGTTCCGGTGCGGCATCGGCCATGGTCATGACATTCCATTGTCCAGAGAGGTTGCCTTCAGGTTAGCGCTTCGGCCGGTGTCCGACGAACCGCAAGCGAAACGCTGTTTGAAAAACGTTGACGCTTCGGCTGGGCGAATGCTATTTAGCGCTACCGGCAATGTCTGCCGGAGCACCAAAACACTCTTGAGGGTACGTGAACATGGCTCTGCGCCGCTGTTTGCCCATTCTGCTGGTGGCCACCCTGGTGGCTGGCTGTGCCGGCAATACCACCATCGCTCCCCGCTACACGACCGAGAATCCGGATCTCCTGCGTATCGGTGGGGAACGCCCGTCCAACCCCGACGTGCGGACCGAGCCGTCCGGCTCCTTCTGCATCGAGGTGACCGAGCGCTGGAACGATCATGGCAAGACGCCAGACGGCCAGACGCTGTGGGCGAAGGACACCCTGCGCAAGGTCGTGCCCTGTAACTAAGTCATGCCTGCCACAAGCCATGCCTTGTAACACTATGAGGCCCGTCGCCAACCGTCGCGACGGGCCTTTTTGATGCGCATTGACCAGTTGCGCCGGATGGTGCTTGGCTCAGGCCGAGGTGTGGCGGGGCGGGGGCGTGCCGGCCTGCATCAGTCGATCCTCCTGGGGCAGACAGCGTGTCTGGGCGCCGGGAGTGAGGTAGGGACGAAGGATCGGCTCCATGCCCTTGAGTACCTGTACCGGCAGCGCCGAGGTGAAGCGGAAGCTGTCCGATTCGCTGCCTGGTACGAAGGCCGTCAGGGTGCCGAAATGGTCGTCGCCCAGGAAAAAGACGTAGGTAGCGGTGCGGTTTCTAGCCTTGGACTGAAGCACCTGGCCGCTGCGGGACAGGGTCTCGATACGATTGTTGCCGGTGCCGGTCTTGCCACCCATGGCCAGAGGGTCGCCATTTTCCAGCGTGAAGCTGCCCTGCAGGCGACGAGCGGTGCCGCCTTCCACCACTTGCGAGAGCGTTTCGCGTAGCACTGCCGCTACTTCGGGTGCCATTACCCGATAGCGCTGGTCGTCGGCGGGTAGCCAGTGCGTTTCGTAGGGGGTATCGACGGCGAAGTGAAGGGTATCGATGCGTAGGGTGGGCAGCCGCACGCCGTCGTTGAGGATGATGCCCACCAGCTCGGCCAGCGCTGCCGGGCGGTCGCCCGAGGAGCCGATGGCGGTGGCCAGAGAAGGCACCAGATGGTCGAACGGGTAGCCGAGGCGCTGCCAGCGCTGGTGCAGGTCGACGAAAGCTTCCACCTCCAGCATGGTACGGATGCGCACGTCGCGTGCGCTGCGATGGCGGGTCTTGAACAGCCAGCCGTAGACCTCCTGGCGCTGCTCGCGGCTGGCCGCGGTAGCCTCTGCCAGGCTGGCCTCCGGATGGTCGAGCAGGTAACCCACCAGCCACAGTTCCAGCGGATGCACCCGAGCCACATAGCCCTGATCCGACAGCGTCAGGGCTTCCGGGGCATAGCGTGCATACAGTGCTTCGAGCTGCCTCTCTTCGAGCCGGGTGCCTTCGGGGAGCCACGCGTGCAGGAAGGCTGCAAAGCTGTCCCGATCGGCTTCGGGGAACAGGTAGCGATGCACTGCCGCCAGTCGGGGGGCGGAAAGTCTCAACCCGCCGAGGAAGGCGGTGAGGCGCGCATCGCTGTCCTGTCCCTGGTACTTGCGCCAGAAGCGCTGCAGGAATACCTGGCTTTCGCGGTCGGCGAAACGCGCCAGGTACTCCTGGCGGCGCGGGTCGTGGTCGTTCTCCAGCAGGCTGCTGCGCGGTTCGCGCTGGTGGGTGCTGTAGCGCACCAGGTCGCGCATCAGGCGAATGAAGGGCAGGTTGAGCGACTCGCGCATCGCTTCCGAGAGGGTGGGGTTGCGGCCGTTGTCCTCGCGTCGAAAGTTATTGAAGGTGTGGCGCCCGCCGCCGGTGAAGAAGGCTTCGGCCGGACTGGCCGAATAGCGCCGTTCCATGGCGGCCTGCAGCAGTTCGTGAAGGCCGAGCTCGGGATTGGCCGCCAGTTGGCCGAGCACCCAGTGGCTGAGGGTGTCCTGCCGGTCGATCTCGACTTGGCGCAGGGCTTCGCCGGGCTGGCCGGCGTGGCGCTGGTAAAGCTCGGCGACCACTTCCAGGTAGGTGGCGAGCACCCGAAGCTTGGCGGTAGAGCCCAGCTCCAGCTTGCTGCCTTCGTTGATATCGAAGGGCTGGCCGGTGTTATCGGTCTGCACGCGCACGCGGAAGCCATCGTCGCTGCGCTCCAGTAGCGTGAAGCTGTAGCGCACGTCGGCGGTCTTATCGCCGCTCAGCAGCCGTTCGCCGAGCAGGCCAATCTCGGCGGCGAACTCGGGCTCGGCAAGGCGGTGCAGGTAGGCCGTGACCTCGCGCTGCAGGGCGCCGTTCAGCGTGGTGCGCGCCTGGAAATCGATGCGGTCCAGGTCATAGAGCGAGGTACCCAATAGCGTCGCCAGGCGCTGGCGCGCCATCTGCAGCCCCTTGTCCTGCTCGACGCGAAGCCGCACCGGGTCCTGACTGAAGTCGCGGAAGGTGAGGTGCTGGCGCAGCGCCGCCTGGCTGAGCGCCGGGCTGATCCAGCCGCTGTCGGCCATCAGGCGCAGGTAGCTGTCGGTGAGCCGTTCCAGCGCTGCTCGCCCTTCGGCCAGATACCATGAGGGGCGCCGCTGCGCGATCATCAGCGCCGTGATCTGGCGCAAGGCCAGCCCGGCGGCCTCCTGCTCGCCCGGCTTGTCGGAGTGCGCGGAGAGCGTCTGGTTGAGCTGGTTGAAATCACTGCCGAACCAGATCCACAGGCCATCGCCCAGGCCGTGCACCTCGCCGTAGCCGGGGGCGGCTGCCAGCGGCACGGTGTTGAGATACTGCAGCGCCACGTCCTGGCGGGCGGTCAGCGTTTGCGGGCCGTGCTGGTAGCTGCGCACGCTGGCCGAGACCATTTGGCGCAGTTTTTCCATGGGTGAATCGGTTCTTCCGCGGGGCGAATGGCGGTATTTCTCCATTTGCGTAGCCAGGGTGCTGCCACCAGATGACTGGCCGGGCATGTCGAGCGCGCGGCCCATTTGGGAGAAGGCCGCCTTGGTAAAGCGCGGCCAGTCCACGGCGGGGTTGGCGTAGGGTGTGCTCTCGTCCAGCAGATGGCGATTTTCGATGAACAGCAGGGTCTGGACAACCAGCGAAGGAATGGCGTCGAAGTGCGGATATTGCCGCTGAGGGTGGCGAAACTGGTAAAGCGTTTCGCCACGACATTCGTTCAGGGTAAGACCTGCCTGGGCCTTTTCTGCATAGGGAGCAAAGAAGCCCCGTTCGGTGAATTCCAAGAGCGGCCTGGAGAAGCGGGCCTGATGGGTGATGTCGTAACCGTTGTCCGTGAGGCGTTGTGCAAATTCGGGCAGGCGCGTATAGCCCAGCCGTTCGTCGAAGGGGCCATGGGTAGGAAAGTGAATACGGTCACTCTTGCCTGGGGCCAGGCGATAGCTCAGGGTGCTGGCGTAACGGGAAAGCTCCTGTGCCTGGAAGTGCGAGGTTCTGGCTTCGGCGACCAGCAGGGTGGCCAGGGTGACGCCAAAAAAAGCCAGCAGAATGGCCAGTGTGATGTACAGGTAGCGATGGGAACGCACGCGTGCGGGAGCCGGCGTCAGCCTAGGTTCCTGCAGGAAAGGGGAGCGATGCTCGCTCGATTCACCGTCCGCAAGCCATGCTATGTCCGTGTCACGGTGATGTGGCGGATGTTGCCTGCGTGACCCCATGCGTTACCCCCTACTGGCCGGTTGCAAGTCCCAGGAAACACGGGCGTCAGGTCTGCGCGTCTTCCACGGCAACGAAGTGGTGAGGCTGTTCGGTAGGCGCTCTTTGGCCCAAGGCGATGTTCGCTGGGCCAGCAGCTGTCACGTTTCGCTGTCGCTCACTTTTCGTTGTAGCTCACTAGAGCAAGGGGAGAAAGAGGATGGCCGAGTTATTTTTAAGGGCCGGTGGAGGGGGGCGGCGGCAGTGACTCCCGCCGTGAAGAGCCCATCGACTGAAAAGCACAATAGAAAGCAGTTGGACGTAGGGTAGTGTCCCCAGTAGAGGTTGTGGGCAGTAAGTGTGGCTTGTTTGGGTAATGATAGGGAAAATTGGATTAAAAAAAGCAAAATCCACTACGTGCTTTACCCTGAAACGGTCGGGCGTTTTACCGGCGCAGCGAAATGCCACCTTGCAAACGCAGCGCCGGGCACCTTCTGCGTACTCCTCGTCCTTAGTAGAGTGCCTGCTCTTCACTGACGACTTCTTTTAGTAACTCTAAAAACAAGCGGTCGGCTTCGGAATGCTCGGCGGGGTCCTCGGGAATGTGCACGCTGGTGGATTCGGAAATCTCGTTGGCGATGCGCGTCATGGCATCGTCGGCTCGGGCGTCGCCATAGTGTCGACGAGCGATGTCAAGGGAGCGCTCGAGGATCTGGGGCTCCTGCAGAAGCTTCTTGATGAACCCACGCAACTCATTAATTACTCTGGTTTTTTGAATTTCCGAGGCGGACATGGCGGTCTCCTTTTCGTATCGGCCGTGTCGTGTCAGAACCGACCATAGCATGTTTGTGTATGGGGCAAGAGCGCCCTTTGCTCAACCGCCCCCTCCAAGCGCCGAGTTGGCTGCGTTGAAATGGCGTCAGTCTTACAAAAAAGTCGCGTTCCTACTGTTGGACAAAGGATAAACTTCGGTTACGCTTACTTACATTCATGAGAGAGACTGTCCATGCTCACCCTTGAAGTGCAAGAGTTTGCTACTTGGTGTTTGGGGAAGTGCAGCAGTCATAACATGCATAAGTCTTGCTTATTTTAGTGAGTAAGAATCCAGCCTGCGGCCCTCTCCGAAGGCGTCGAAAAATAACAAGAAACGTCAATGACTCGCCGACACTGCTTTCGCCACGGGCACTGCGGGTGCGGCCTCATGTAAGGGAACCCCAATGAAACCTTCCGCCGAACCGTTTCGTGTCCATCGCTTGGCCAGGGCCGTAGCGGTGGGATCCACCTTGGCACTGCTCCCACTGTCTACTGCTCTTGCGCAAACCTTGCCGCCTGGCCTGGCGTCGCCGGGCTCCATCGACCTGCAGCAGGCAGTACGCCAGGCCATCACCACCAACCCCGAAGTGCTCGCCGCCTGGAGCGGGTTGAATGCCGCCGGGCATGACGTGGGCGTGGCGCGCGGCAATTACCTGCCGAGCCTCGATGCCGCGGCTGGTGTGGGCCGCGAGTGGCGTGAAGGTGACAACCGTGGCAGCTACAACACCGAGTTTGCCGAGCTGCGCTTGACCCAGATGCTCTACGATGGCTTCGCGACCCGCAGCGAGGTCGCGCGGCTCGATCGGGCCAAGCTGGTGCGCTACTACGAACTGCTCGGCGCCAGCGAGAGCATCGCACTGGAGGCGGTGCGGGCCTACCTGGACGTCAGCCGTTATCGTGAACTGGTGCGGCTGGCCCAGGATAATTATGCCGATCACCTTCGCGTGTTCACCCAGATCGAGGATCGGGTGCGCTCCGGAGCGGGGCGCGGGGTCGATCTCGAGCAGATCAGTGGTCGACTGGCACTGGCCGAGTCGAACCTGATGACCGAAGCCTCCAATCTGCACGATGTCACTGCTCGCTACCTGCGTATTGTCGGTACTCTGCCGGCCGAGAATCTGACGCCTGCGCCACCGCTGGATGACCGCCTGCCGCCTTCGGTCGCCGAAGCGGTCAATCTGGCCTTCCAGGGCAACCCGGACTTCCATGCGGCGATCGAGAACATCGAAGCCGCTCAGGCCCAGAAGAGCGGCACCCAATCCGCCTTCCAGCCACGCCTCGACCTGCGTGGTCGCACCGGCACCAGTAACAATGAAAATGGCTTCGATGATGTCGGGCGTCGCGACCGCCACAGCGTCGAGCTGGTCGCCAGCATGAACCTGTATCGCGGCGGCAGTGATCTCGCCTCTTTCCGGGCCGCCAGCGAGCGCGTGGAGCAGGCCGTCAACCAGCGTGACCTGGTCTGCCACAACGTGCGCCAGTCCACCCAGATCGCCTTCAACGATACGCGGCGCCTGCGCGAGCAGATCCGCTATCTCAATGAGCACCGCCAGTCCATCGATCGGGTGCGCGGGGCCTACCAGCAGCAGTTCGATATCGGCCAGCGCACGCTCCTCGACGTGCTCGACAGCGAGAACGAATTCTTCGAGGCGAGCCGGGCCTACGCCAATGCCCAGTACGATATCGCTCTGGCCGATGCCCGCACCCTGGCGGCCATGGGGCAACTGATGCAGACCCTGGGCGTGATGCGCGATGACATGCCATCGCTGGCGGAGCTGCGTAGCGACGGTGTGGCACTCGAGCCGAGCATGCTGTGCCCCGTATCAGGTCCGGAAGGCTTCACACTGGCCGACTTCACCCGTGGTATCAGCGCCCCGGCGCCTACGCGGGCTCCCGACGTGACGCTCTCTGCCGATGCGCTGTTTGCCGTCAACAGCGCGGAGCTTGGGCCCGATGCACGCCAGCAGCTGGCTCAACTATCCCAGCAGATTCGCGACCGAACCGACCTCGCGCGGGTCTTCATCGCCGGCCATGCCGACAGCTCAGGCAGCGATGCCATCAATGATCCGCTGTCCCAGCGTCGTGCCGACAGCGTAGGCGACTACCTGGCCGGGCAGGGCGTCGATCGTAGCCTGATCGAGACCCGTGGCTACGGCTCGCGCCAGCCGGTCGCCAGCAACAGCACGCCGGAAGGGCGCCGCCAGAACCGTCGTGTCGAGGTCACGCTCGAGCGTGTGGGTGAGAGCCTGGACATGAGCGCCTGGCCCGGCCTGCAGAGCCAGACGAATGGCGATGTACCCCAGCCGGCTGCTGCTAGCCCGTCCGAGGCATGGGCCGCTACACAGCCCTTTGCCGGGATCTACGCAGAAGTGCTGGCGGACGTGGTGCAGCAGCCTTTGGTGGCAAGTCAGGCAGAGCGTATCGCACCGGCGGGCACCTACCTGCAGGTCGTAGCCCTCAAGGATGCGCAGCGCGCCGAGAGTGTGGGGCATGAACTTAGCGACATGCTGGCTCAGCCGGCACGACTGGTCAGTACGCCGGGTCTGCATCGCGTGCAAATCGGTCCGATAGCTGACCAGCGGGAGCTCAGTGCACTGCGCCGCCAGCTGGAGCAGCTCGGTTATCCCGACAGCTATGCGGTGCAAGGGTAAACGTTGCGGTCGAGGCGAATCGCCGGGCCAAGGCTCGGATAAGCATGGCTGAAGGCCCGCCTGGTGAGTCACCGGGCGGGCGATATATCCGAGGTGACTGTGACGCAACAAGAAGTGCTCGATTCCGTGGCAGGCGCGGCTCGCTCGGCGGTTCGTGACGAATTGCTTGAGTGCCTGCAAACGATTGCCCTGGCACATGATCATGCTGTGACGGCCGAGACGCTGACTGCCGGGCTACCGCTCGAAGAGGGGCGTCTTACCCCCGGGGTATTTGCTCGAGCCGCATCGCGAGCCGGCATGACGGCTCGCATCGTCAAGAGTCGCCTGGTTCAGCTCAACCCAGCGCTGTTTCCGGTCGTGCTGCTGCTGGAACCCGGGCGTGCCTGCGTGCTCCAGGCGCTTGACCTCAAGGGGCGTCGTGCACAGGTGATCTTTCCGGAGCTGGGGGATGCCGTTTCGGAGGTCAGTCTCGATGGCCTGGCCGAAAGCTACAGCGGCCAGGCGATCTACGTGCGCCCACGTTTTCGCTTCGACGCCCGTGGCCCCGAGGTAGGCACGCAGCGGGCGCGGCACTGGTTCTGGGGGGTGATTCGGGAAAATCGCCGTCTCTATCGCGATGTCGTGGCAGGCTCGGTAGTGATCAACCTCTTCGCCGTGGCCATGCCGCTTTTCGTGCTCAATGTCTATGATCGCGTGGTGCCCAATCACGCTACCGAAACGCTGTGGATGCTCGCCGCCGGGATTTTTGTGGTGCTCTGCTTTGACCTGGCGCTGCGGCTGATGCGCAGCACCTTCGTTGATCTTGCCGCCAGCCGGGCCGACGTTAAGCTGTCGTCAACCCTCATGGGCCAGGTGCTAGGGTTGCGGATGGAGGCGCGGCCGGCCTCCACGGGCTCTTTCGCCTCGACGCTGCACTCCTTCGAGTCGGTGCGTGCCTTCATCGGCTCGGCAACCGTGGTGGCCCTGGTGGATCTGCCTTTCGTGCTGCTGTTTGCCGGTGTGATTGCACTGATCGGGGTGCCGCTAGTACTGCCTGTCGTGGGTGGAATCTGCATCGTGCTGCTTTATGCCCTGGCCGCCCAGGGCAAGATGCATGAGCTTTCCGAAACCACCTGGCGTGTCAGCGCGCAGCGTAACGCCACGTTGGTCGAATCGCTCTCGCACCTGGAAACGGTCAAGACGCTGCGGGCGGAGAGTCGACTGCAAAGCCAGTGGGAAAAGGCCACCGCCTTTCTGTCTCGCACCTCGGCCCAGATGCGGCTGGTCAGTGCCTCGGTGTCCAACGTTGCCATGTGGGCACAGCATACCGTTGCGGTGTGCGTCATCATCATAGGCGTCTACCTGATCATAGATGGCAACCTCACCCAGGGCGGGCTCATTGCCGCCTATATGCTCTCCTCGCGCGCCATGGCGCCGGTAAGCCAGGCGGCGGCCTTGCTAGCCCAGTATCACCAGTCGTCGACTGCACTGCAGTCGCTGGATGGCGTCATGCAGCGGCCGGTGGAGCGCCCTGAAGGCAAGTCCTTCATTAGCCGGCCCGTCGTGCGGGGCGAGATACGCTTCGACAAGGTATCGCTGCGCTACCCCGGTGAAGAGCGCGACGCTCTGCGTGAGGTATCGCTTTCCATCGCGCCGGGTGAAAAAGTGGCGCTGCTGGGGCGAGTCGGCTGTGGCAAGACCTCCCTGAACAAGCTGCTGCTGGGGCTCTATGCGCCCACTTCCGGAGCCGTAATGCTCGATGGCGTCGACCTGCGCCAGTTCGACCCGGTGCAGTTGCGTCGCCATATCGGCTACGTGCCCCAGGATGTCAGCCTGTTTTTCGGCTCTCTGCGCGACAACATCGTTGCCGGTGGCGGCAGCGATGGCGTCGATGACGATGCCCTGCTGCGTGCGATCAAACTCAGTGGGCTAGAGAGCCTGGTCAATGCGCACCCCCATGGCGTCGACCTGCAGGTGGGCGAGCGTGGGCAGATGCTTTCAGGTGGCCAGCGCCAGGCTGTCGCCATCGCACGGGCACTGGTCCATGACCCCCAAATCCTGCTGCTCGATGAGCCGACCAGCTCCATGGATCACGCCAGTGAAGAGAGCTTCAAGGCCAACCTGAAACAGTATGCCCATGGCAAGACCATGCTTGTGGTCACCCACCGAACCTCGCTGCTGTCGCTGGTGGATCGCATCATTGTGATTGATGGCGGCAAGGTGGTAGCCGACGGACCACGCGATCAGGTGGTGGACGCGCTGCGTAAAGGCCAGATCGGGAGGGCAGGCTGATGGCGATGCAACAAACCCCCACCCGCGGCAAGAGCGCCGAGCAGCAGGGATTCGAAGCGATTGGCCGGTTTTCGGACGTTGGAGGCAAAGCCTTCCGGCCCTTCATGGACCGGCTCTTCTCCACGCGGGTGACGGCGGCGCACCTCAATCGTGACTGGAGCAGCGATGCCGATTGGGCCAGGCTGCAGCAGGATCCGATTCGTGCCCGCCTGCTTCTTTATACCGTACTGATCGCCTTCTGTGCCCTGATTGCCTGGTCCTACTTTGCCTCGATCGATGAGGTGACTCGCGGCACCGGGCGAGTCATCCCCTCGAGCCAGCTGCAGCGCGTGCAGTCCTTTGACGGAGGCGTCGTGCAGGAAATACTCGTGCGCGAAGGTCAGCGGGTTGAAGCGGGCGAGGTGCTGATGCGCATCGATCCGACGCGCTTCGTGGCCACCTTCCGCGAAAACCGTGCCCAGGCGCTGGCACTGAAGGCCAGGGCCGAGCGATTGCGCGCGCTGATCTCGGATACCCCCTTCGAACCGAGCGATGAGCTGCGTACGGAAGCGCCGCAGATCGTGGCCCAGGAGCGCGAGCTCTACGAAAGCCGAAGGGAAGAGCTGCGCGAACAGGAAAGCATCCTGCGCGACCGCATACGCCAGCGCGAAGAGGAACTCAACGAAGCCAAGGCACGGCGTGATACCGCCCAGCGCGAGGCCAACATGGCCACCCAGGAGCTGAACCTGACGCGGCCGCTGCTGCAGTCGGGCGCGGTGTCCGAAGTCGATGTTCTGCGGCTGGAACGGGAGGTCTCGCGCGCCTCGGGTGAGCGGAACCAGGCGGCGGCGGCCGTGGCACGCCTCGAGGCCGCCGTGGAAGAGGCGCGAACCCAACTGCGCGAGCTCGGCGTCGAGCGTCGCAGCCAATGGCGCAACGACCTGGCGCTGACGCTTGGCGATCTCAATGCGCTCGATGAAACCAGTGCCGGCCTAGAGGACCGGGTGCGCCTGGCCGAGGTCCGCTCGCCGGTGGACGGCGTGGTGCAGCGCTTGAGCATCACCACCCTCGGCGGTGTGGTTCAGCCCGGCCAGGAAGTGGTGGATATCGTGCCCAGCGGTGACCAACTGCTGGTCGAAGCACGGATCGCCCCGCAGGACATCGCCTTCCTGCGCCCCGGGCAGCCGGCCACCATCAAACTCACGGCCTACGATTTCGCCATCTTTGGTGGTCTATCCGCCGAGCTCGACCATATCAGCGCCGATACGATTACGGACGACAACGACAACACCTTTTACCTGGTGCGCGTGCGCACGCTCGAAGGCGAGGGTCTGGGTGGCGAGATCCAGGTCATCCCGGGCATGACCGCACAGGTCGACATCATGACCGGCAAGCGCACCGTGATGCAGTTCCTGCTCAAACCCGTTCTGCGGGCCTGGAGCAACTCCATGGGGGAACGATAATGGCACACTGGTTTGTCAGTTCACGGCAAGGCGATGTCCCGCGCTGGCACAGCGCATTTCCCGATGGCCGGCGAACCGGCGCGGAGCAGGCTCGCACACGGGTTCAGCCTGGTGACCATGCCTGGATCATGACAGATTGCCCTGGGTGGTCGGCACTGGCTTCCTCCTTGGTCAGTCAGGGAGCGACTGTGCTGGTGCTGTCGATGGCGCCGAGCGAGCAGGAGGCGATGCTCGCCTTGCAATCGGGCGCGCGAGGCTATGCCCATGCGCTCTTGGCGCCCAATCTCCTGCAACAGGCTGCGCTGGTTACCGCCAACCAAGGCGTTTGGGTGCCGGCTGAGCTGCTGAATAGGGTGCTTGGCGCTACCTACAAAGGGCTAGGCGGAGCCGAGCGCGTATCGCAGGAACTTCTTTCCGAGCTGACGGAGCGCGAGCGTGCCGTGGCGATGGCCGTTGCCGAAGGGGTCAGCAACAAGGAAGTGGCGCGCCGACTGAATATCACCGAGCGTACCGTGAAGGCACATCTCGGCGCCGTTTTTCGCAAGACGGGCGTACGCGACCGCATGCAACTGCTGGTCAAGCTTGCCGTTCAGGATGAACGCATCGTCTGAAGCGGAGTGCCTTGGCCTTAGTAACCGGGCTTGTAACAGCTAAGCCCGGTGTGGCTTGCCTTGAGATCGAGTAGCCAACTTCTTGGTTCTCCTCATCACTCCTTTCGCCTCCAGTATTTCCTGCCTTCCTCCTCTGCCGTTATCCGGCTGTCCTTCGGTCCAATAGCTGTGTATCGAGATGTAACGTAGCGTAGAGATATCACCATCACCTCGCATGGCCTTTCCGATCGAAATTGGCCGGCACACATCCGAAAAGGGGCATCTCATGGCGATTGCAACCGTCATTTCCATCACCGGTCAGGCATGGGCCCGTGATGCGCAAGGCAATCTGCGCGAACTGCGCATCGGTGACACCCTTCAAGAGGGTGACGTGCTGGTCACATCGGAAGGTGGCAACGCGCAGCTGGATTTCGACGATGGCCTGGCGCCCACTCTGGTGGAAGCCGGTGAACAAGTTTCTCTGCCTTCTGAGCTGGGCACCGAGAGTGACCTCGATGCCTCCGATTTCGCCGCGCTGGATGACGACCTAGAAGCACTGCTCGCCGCGCTGGACGACGACACGATCGACCTGCTGGATATTCTTGATGCGACCGCCGCGGGTGCCGGCGGTGGCGGTGGTGCCGATGGCGGCCACAGCTTCGTGCGTCTGGCGCGAGTGGCCGAAGAGACCGACCCGCTGGCGTTCGATTATGGCCTGAATGACCTGGGTGGGGCGCCTGAGGAGGAGGGCGGCTTCTTCACGCTGACGGAAGATGAAGTACCCGAAGAGCCTGTTATCCCCGTAGTCATCGCGCCCACGGCCGAAAGCCTGCAGATTAGCCTTTCAGACGCCCTGGTGGGTAATTCTGGAGCGATTGTCAGCGGTACGCTTAACTTCAGCTTTGGCAATGGTGAAAATGGCAGTATTTCCTTTGCCAATATGGATGGTGTGGAAAGCCAAGTAGGCCAAGAAACTATCCTCTATGTATGGGATGCGTCGACCAATACGTTGACGGCTTTTTCCCCGGCACGCGAACTCGAACTCTTCACTATTCAAGTGAACCCAGCCACCGGCGCGTTCACCCTCACGCAGTTGAACAACTTGCTGCACGCAGCGGGGACGGACGAAGCGCTGGCAAGCCTTGTATATACCGTGACCAGCAGTAGTGGGACGGTGACAGGGGCATTTAGTATAAGTATTCTCGACGACGCCCCGATAGCGGCTGATGATGTAGCTAGCATCGCCGCCGGCGAATTCCTTATTGAGACTGGCACACTGCTCAACAACGACCAGCAGGGCGCCGATGGTGCTCGGGTGACCCAGGTGGCTGTTGGTGAAAATGCTCCGGTCGCTGTCCCTGAGAGCGGTATGGTCCAAGTCAACGGCCAGTACGGCGTGCTGACCATTGCCGCCGACGGCACATACAGCTACGCGCGCAATGCCGGCACCCCGGGCGGAGTGAGCGACAGCTTCACCTACACCCTGACCGACGCCGACGGAGACAGTGATACCGCGACGCTCACCATCGCCATCGGCAATGCCCCGGTCGCCATCGACAACCCGGTCGGGGCCGACGGCTTCCACGTGGTGGTCAACGAAGCCTGGCTGCCGAACGGTACCGCCACAGGTGGCGGTGAGTTGACCCAGAGTGGCAGCTTCACCATCAGCGCCCCGGATGGCGTGCAGACCCTGACCGTGGGTGGTGCGTTCATCGTCCAGAACGGCGTGGTGGCTGGCACCCTGCCGACCCTCACCACCGCGGGTGGCAACACGCTGCAAATCACCGGCTACAACGCCGCGACGGGCGTGGTCAGCTACAGTTACACCCTCAACAACGCCAAGGCTCACGATGCCGGAGAGGATGACCTGGAACAGAGCTTCGCCATCTTCGTCCAGGACCTGGACGGCAGCGAAGCCACCAGCGCCCTGACGGTACAGATCCTCGACGATGCTCCTATTGCCGCAGACGACAGTAACAGTTTGGCGGCCGGTGAATTCACGCTGGAAGAAGAAGGCAACCTACTCGCGAACGACCAGCAGGGCGCCGATGGTGCTCGGGTGACCCAGGTGGCCGTTGGTGAAAATGCTCCGGTCGCTGTCCCTGAGAGCGGTATGGTCCAAGTCAACGGCCAGTACGGCGTGCTGACCATTGCCGCCGACGGCACATACAGCTACGCGCGCAATGCCGGCACCCCGGGCGGAGTGAGCGACAGCTTCACCTACACCCTGACCGACGCCGACGGAGACAGTGATACCGCGACGCTCACCATCGCCATCGGCAATGCCCCGGTCGCCATCGACAACCCGGTCGGGGCCGACGGCTTCCACGTGGTGGTCAACGAAGCCTGGCTGCCGAACGGTACCGCCACAGGTGGCGGTGAGTTGACCCAGAGTGGTAGCTTCACCATCAGCGCCCCGGATGGCGTGCAGACCCTGACCGTGGGTGGTGCGTTCATCGTCCAGAACGGCGTGGTGGCTGGCACCCTGCCGACCCTCACCACCGCGGGTGGCAACACGCTGCAAATCACCGGCTACAACGCCGCGACGGGCGTGGTCAGCTACAGCTACACCCTCAACAACGCCAAGGCTCACGATGCCGGAGAGGATGACCTGGAACAGAGCTTCGCCATCTTCGTCCAGGACCTGGACGGCAGCGAAGCCACCAGCGCCCTGACGGTACAGATCCTCGACGACGCCCCGGTGGCGGTAGCCGACACGCTCGAGACTCCGGTGACCAGCGGCGACACCGCCACAGGCAACGTCAAGTCCAACGACAAGCTGGGCGCCGACAGCCGTGCCGAAGATGGCGCCGTGGTCGGTGTGGCCCTGGGCGACAGCGACGGCGAGCCGGTCAGCGGCGGTGTGGGCACGGCGATCGAGGGCACCTACGGCACCCTGACGCTGAACGCCAACGGCAGCTTCACCTACGTGGCCAAGCCCAATATCACCGGCACCGACGTGTTCACCTATACCATCGAGGATGCCGATGGCAGTCAGTCCACCACCACGCTGACCGTGGACGTGGTTGACGGCACTGTCGAGCCGGTCAACACCAATGCCGAGGTCTTCGAAGCCGGGCTGAGCGAAGGCACGGCCCCGGGTGACAGCAAGACCGCCACCGGCAGTCTCACCCTGGCGGAAGGCTGGAGTGCGGTAGCGGCCAGCGGCACCACCGCCAATGGCACCTACGTCATCAATGCCGACGGCACCTTCCGCTACACGCTGTCCACCTCGGCGGATCACAGCGAAGGTGATGTGACCGACGTCATCGAGTACACCACGACTGACGCGCTCGGCAACACCCAGACCAACACCCTGACGGTGACCATTGTCGACGACGCCCCGGTGGCGGTAGCCGACACGCTCGAGACTCCGGTGACCAGCGGCGACACCGCCACAGGCAACGTCAAGTCCAACGACAAGCTGGGCGCCGACAGCCGTGCCGAAGATGGCGCCGTGGTCGGTGTGGCCCTGGGCGACAGCGACGGCGAGCCGGTCAGCGGCGGTGTGGGCACGGCGATCGAGGGCACCTACGGCACCCTGACGCTGAACGCCAACGGCAGCTTCACCTACGTGGCCAAGCCCAATATCACCGGCACCGACGTGTTCACCTATACCATCGAGGATGCCGATGGCAGTCAGTCCACCACCACGCTGACCGTGGACGTGGTCGACGGCACTGTCGAGCCGGTCAACACCAATGCCGAGGTCTTCGAAGCCGGGCTGAGCGAAGGCACGGCCCCGGGTGACAGCAAGACCGCCACCGGCAGTCTCACCCTGGCGGAAGGCTGGAGTGCGGTAGCGGCCAGCGGCACCACCGCCAATGGCACCTACGTCATCAATGCCGACGGCACCTTCCGCTACACGCTGTCCACCTCGGCGGATCACAGCGAAGGTGATGTGACCGACGTCATCGAGTACACCACGACTGACGCGCTCGGCAACACCCAGACCAACACCCTGACGGTGACCATTGTCGACGACGCCCCGGTGGCGGTAGCCGACACGCTCGAGACTCCGGTGACCAGCGGCGACACCGCCACAGGCAACGTCAAGTCCAACGACAAGCTGGGCGCCGACAGCCGTGCCGAAGATGGCGCCGTGGTCGGTGTGGCCCTGGGCGACAGCGACGGCGAGCCGGTCAGCGGCGGTGTGGGCACGGCGATCGAGGGCACCTACGGCACCCTGACGCTGAACGCCAACGGCAGCTTCACCTACGTGGCCAAGCCCAATATCACCGGCACCGACGTGTTCACCTATACCATCGAGGATGCCGATGGCAGTCAGTCCACCACCACGCTGACCGTGGGCGTGGTCGACGGCACTGTCGAGCCGGTCAACACCAATGCCGAGGTCTTCGAAGCCGGGCTGAGCGAAGGCACGGCCCCGGGTGACAGCAAGACCGCCACCGGCAGTCTCACCCTGGCGGAAGGCTGGAGTGCGGTAGCGGCCAGCGGCACCACCGCCAATGGCACCTACGTCATCAATGCCGACGGCACCTTCCGCTACACGCTGTCCACCTCGGCGGATCACAGCGAAGGTGATGTGACCGACGTCATCGAGTACACCACGACTGACGCGCTCGGCAACACCCAGACCAACACCCTGACGGTGACCATTGTCGACGACGCCCCGGTGGCGGTAGCCGACACGCTCGAGACTCCGGTGACCAGCGGCGACACCGCCACAGGCAACGTCAAGTCCAACGACAAGCTGGGCGCCGACAGCCGTGCCGAAGATGGCGCCGTGGTCGGTGTGGCCCTGGGCGACAGCGACGGCGAGCCGGTCAGCGGCGGTGTGGGCACGGCGATCGAGGGCACCTACGGCACCCTGACGCTGAACGCCAACGGCAGCTTCACCTACGTGGCCAAGCCCAATATCACCGGCACCGACGTGTTCACCTATACCATCGAGGATGCCGATGGCAGTCAGTCCACCACCACGCTGACCGTGGACGTGGTTGACGGCACTGTCGAGCCGGTCAACACCAATGCCGAGGTCTTCGAAGCCGGGCTGAGCGAAGGCACGGCCCCGGGTGACAGCAAGACCGCCACCGGCAGTCTCACCCTGGCGGAAGGCTGGAGTGCGGTAGCGGCCAGCGGCACCACCGCCAATGGCACCTACGTCATCAATGCCGACGGCACCTTCCGCTACACGCTGTCCACCTCGGCGGATCACAGCGAAGGTGATGTGACCGACGTCATCGAGTACACCACGACTGACGCGCTCGGCAACACCCAGACCAACACCCTGACGGTGACCATTGTCGACGACGCCCCGGTGGCGGTAGCCGACACGCTCGAGACTCCGGTGACCAGCGGCGACACCGCCACAGGCAACGTCAAGTCCAACGACAAGCTGGGCGCCGACAGCCGTGCCGAAGATGGCGCCGTGGTCGGTGTGGCCCTGGGCGACAGCGACGGCGAGCCGGTCAGCGGCGGTGTGGGCACGGCGATCGAGGGCACCTACGGCACCCTGACGCTGAACGCCAACGGCAGCTTCACCTACGTGGCCAAGCCCAATATCACCGGCACCGACGTGTTCACCTATACCATCGAGGATGCCGATGGCAGTCAGTCCACCACCACGCTGACCGTGGACGTGGTTGACGGCACTGTCGAGCCGGTCAACACCAATGCCGAGGTCTTCGAAGCCGGGCTGAGCGAAGGCACGGCCCCGGGTGACAGCAAGACCGCCACCGGCAGTCTCACCCTGGCGGAAGGCTGGAGTGCGGTAGCGGCCAGCGGCACCACCGCCAATGGCACCTACGTCATCAATGCCGACGGCACCTTCCGCTACACGCTGTCCACCTCGGCGGATCACAGCGAAGGTGATGTGACCGACGTCATCGAGTACACCACGACTGACGCGCTCGGCAACACCCAGACCAACACCCTGACGGTGACCATTGTCGACGACGCACCAGTGCTGAATGTCACCAATGCCGTTGCGCTGAATGCAATAGGAGTCATCTTTTCCGGTACTCTTGCTGAAATCGGTGCCGACTTCGCTGGTAAGGTGACTCTTTCAGGTACACCGCCGGCTGGATTGACCTCTGGGGGCAATGCGGTAACTTACCAAGTGTCTTCTGAAGGCTCGGTACTGACGGCAAAGGCTGGCGGGCAGGTCGTGTTCACGCTCACCGCCCACCCGGAAGGGACCTACACCTACGAGCAGTTCCTACCTCTGGACCTTGCCATCCTCAGCTCTGATCTTCAGGGCTCATCAAAGGGCAGTGGTCCGCAGCCGGCTTACTACATCTACGAAGATGGGACCTTCGACGCGAATGCAACTGCCAAGGCGTGGTCAGTCAAGATCACTGGCAGCGGGAACGTAAACCCTAGTACGGTTGGTATGGGGATTGGAAACAACCTGTTCGAGACAGGTGAAAAAATGCGCCTGGACTTCGACAATGAGGGGGCCAGCGGTGCAGCCAATCTGGCCTACGTAGCCAAGATCGGCATCAACGGGCTGGAGGGTAGTGAAACGGTTCACTATGTAGCCAAACTGACCGACGGTACCCAGATCCCCGGCAAAGCCGAGGCTTCGTCGCTAGTGGACGGCAGCCTCTTCATTACAGCCCCCTCTGGGACATTCATCGACTACGTAGACCTAACAGCCGGTGCCAACACCTCGGTAAGGATCACCTCCATCTCCACCTTCACCCTCGATCAAGGAATGCCTAAAAACCTGGGATTTGGTTTTACGGCCACGGATGCGGATGGCGATAGCGTGAGCGGATCGCTGAACGTCACGGTGCAAAACAGCAGCCTGCTAATTGGTAATGCCGATGATAACGTCATCGCTGGCGGTGCCGGTTCGCAGACTTTGTGGGGCGGTGCCGGCAACGACATCCTTATCGGTGGTGCCGGAAACGACACCCTAATCGGGGGTGAAGGCGATGATGTCTTCCAGTGGAATCTGGGCGATCAAGGGACCAGTGATACCCCGGCCATCGACACCGTCAAGGACTTTAGTCTGGGTAACAACGTGCTGGACCTTGCCGACCTGTTGCAGAATGAAAGCATCGAGACCTTAGATCAGTACATCTTTGCAGCACAGGAGGGAGCTGACACGGTGCTATACATCAACCATGGGGGCAATATCGGCGTAAATGGCGACAACGCTACTCAGGTGATCGTGCTGGAGAACTACGTGATAGAAGAGGCAGTCGACTCCTCCGCCATCTTGGCCGAGCTGCTGGCCAGCAACCAGCTCAACATCGACCCGTAACGTTGCTTTTAGCAGATAGGTAGACCCACGCCCTGCCTGGCGACACCGGGCAGGGCGTTTGTTACTCTACGTAAAGTCCTTCCAGAGGCACTGCCATGTACATCAAGCGCAACGAATCGGGCCAGGTGATCCAAGCCAGCATAGAGAAGACAGAAGAGTGCGATGAGTTCGTGCCCCCCTGCACGCCTGACCTGCAGCAGTTTCTTGAAGTGAACAAGGAGATCGAGAACCTGGCCATCTCCCGCACGGACATGGCCTTTGTGCGCGTGCTGGAGGATGTCATCAACGTGCTGATGGACAAGGGAGTGATCAGCTTCACCGACCTGCCCGAGCCCGCGCAGCAGAAGCTACTCGAACGCCAGTCGCTGCGGCAGCGCATCAACCACGTGGGCTTGCTCTCGGATTCCGACGATGCCGGGATCATCTAACCTAAGGCAGCCATAGGCCGGGGCGGCCGACCTTTGGCTGTGGTTCTTGTCTGTCGTTCTATCCGCTGCGGTTGCTGTCGTCTTTCGCATCAGGGCTGGCGGAACCCTGCCGCACCCCCGGCCCCGTCACGCCATCCAAGCCCAGCTCGAACAGCGCCTTGGCGGCGTTGCGGTGTGCCACGCCTTCGGCAATGACCAGTATCCCAAGCGAGTGGGCCAGGGTGGCCATGCCGCGTAACAGGCTTTGCTGGTCGTTGCGCTGCTCGATGTCCTGGCTCAGCGCGGCGTCCACCTTCATGAAGCTAAGGCCTAGGTCCTGCAGCCCGGGCAGCTTGCCGAACTGGGGGCCCACATGCTCCAGGCCGACCTTGCAGCCCAGGCCAAGCAAGGCGTTGCACAACGTTTTCAGCGCCTGTGGCTGTTGCACGGCGACCGACTGCGGCAGCTCGAACCAGAGCCGCGGGGCCAGGTCCGGCCGTGCACGCAAGGTTGTCAATAGCTCTCCCATGAAGTGGCCGTCCTTGAGGGAATCGATCGACAGGTTGATGCCGACCGGCTTGCCGCTGATCGCCGTGTCGTTCAGGGCGGCTTTGGCGACGGCGAGGTCCAGCTGCGGGGTCAGTGAAAGGCGAGCCACCCATGGCAAGAACACGCCGGCGGGCTGCCACTCGCCTTTCAGGCGCAGGCGAGAGGGCACTTCGTGGTGAATCAGCTTGCCGGCGCTGTCCAACACGGGGTAATGGGCTAGAAAAACGCCTTCGTCCAAGGCCTGTTCAAGGGCTTGGCGCCACTCATCATGGCTGGTGAAGAGCACATTGGCGGCAGGTACCGCTACGATGCGCTGACCGGTAGCACCTTGCTGTTCCGCGGCGGCCAAGGCGCCGTCCAAGCTGGCCAACAGGTCGGCCCGACTGTCGCCCTGGGTATAGGCGCACAGGGCGGAAGGCAACGAGAGGTCATTGCCGAACTCATTGGCCAAGGCTTCCAGCGCCTGTTGCAGGTGCTTGCCCAGCGCGTCGAGGTCATGCTCGCGTGGCAGTATGAGGGCAAAGTCGCTGCCGTTCAGTCGTCCTACCTGCCCAAGGCCATGCTGCTTGGCGACTTGGGAAAGGCATTTTGCCAGCTGGGCCAGCAGGCTATCGGTCCTGCCATGGCCGAGCCGTTGGTTAACGTGGTTGAGCTGAGCTACGCGAACCATGGCAAGGGCGCCGCTGGCGTCATCGCCTTCGCGATTGAGATGCGCGTGCAGGCTGTCGAGGAAGGGGCCTCGAATCAGCGTGTCGGTGACCGGGTCGTGCTGCATGCGCCGGCGCAATTGGTCTAGCTTGTCGCTCTCTTCGCTGAGCATGTGGCGAACTGCCTCGGAAAGGCGGTTCATGGCCTGCACCACCTCGCGCAGTTCCAGCGTGCGCGGCTCATGTGCCACGGTAAAGCGGCGTTCGCCGATCGCCTGGGCCTGGCTGACCACGTCGCGCAGCGGGCGGCGTATGGTGCGCACAACCCAACTGGCCAGCAGCAGGCTGAGCACGCCGGCAAGGGCGAACCAGCCGGTTAGCTTCAGCGTGCTCTGCCAAAGCGAGCGGTAGGCAAAACTGTGTTGGCTGGCCAATTCCAGGGTACCGTACTGCTGCCAGCCATCCTGAACCACGGCCTGGCCGGGCGGCACCTCGAAGCGCACCAGGGAGACGAACCAGGCCGGGACGTCGTTGATATGATCGCCTGTGCTGCGCTGGGTGATGACCCGGCCGGCTGGGTCCCGGAGTTCAATCAGCCGGTAGTGGCCGGTATCGAACTGAGCGGCAAGCAGTAGCTCGATGATTACCGGGTCCTTCTCCATTTGGCTCATGGATAGGGCGAGGGCGTTGGCGTTGTCGCTGTTCTTGATACGAACTTCCTGCTCGATGTAGTGCCGGCTGGTAGTGACGCCGATCAGCAGGCTGCCGGCAAAGGCCAGCAGCAGCAGGGTGGCGATGGTCAGCCAGAGCTGCTTGATCAATGACATCGTGTGTTCCCCCGTTCCCCGAGACGTTGTCGCGTTATGGGTGTTGTCGGTTCTGGCTGCGTCATAGAAACCCCTGCTGCTGCATGCGTTCGATCACGCTGCGCCAGCGTGACAGCCTGGCCACCGGGTCGGCCCGCGACTGGCTGGTACCGCCGGCCCAGAGTCCTTCGCTGTTGAAGCTGAATACGGGGTCGAGGTCGGTCCGCTGGCTAGCGGGGGTGATTGAGGGCACCAGGTTGTCGAGTACCAGCGGTATCGCCGCGGGAGTCTCGTAATAGCCAAGCACCATGTGGGCCTGGGAGATCTGGCTGCGGCCTATTCGGGCGCGCACGTAGATCATGCGCAGTCTTGCGCCGGGTACGCCAAGCTCCTTGAGGCTTACGTATTTAGCGATGGAATAGTCCTCGCAGTCGCCCTGACGCTTGCCCATGGTCTCAAGTGGGGTTGCCCAGTGATCCTCGCGCCCCCAGTTGTCGATGTCGTCTACCCAGCGGATATGGCGATTGAAAAAGTCGTTGACCTCGCGAAGCTGCAGGTCGAGTGCGCTGCCAGTCAGTCGGTCAAGTAGGGCGAACCACTCATTGAGCAGCGCAAGCCCTTGGGCTCCGTACAGCCGCTGCATGCTGTCGCGCAGCCTGGCGCGGTCGATTCGCGCCTCCAGGGAAGGGGCAAGCCCGAGCCCACCGGCCAGCAGCATGGCTCCCAGGCCCGCCAGGAAGCGGCGGCGGCCGGGAGAAACGCCGGAGGAAAATGGGCGCGGGGGCATAGGAAACTCGAAGTGTTTCTAAATGTAAGCAAGCCTTTGCCGAGTATAGAGGAGGGCAGGCAAGGGAACGATATTTTTCATGCCAGAATAAGGGGCATTCTAGGGCAGGTGTTCGGTTCGTCTCAGCCCTTGCCGGGCCCTTGCCAGACTCGCAGCCGGCCGACCCAGGGCAGTGACAGGGAGCTCTCCCGTAGGTCGCGTGCGGCGCCGTCAAGGCTCTGCTGAGGGGGTAGAACACCCACATAGACGGAAATGTCGATGCGGTCGGCGAGGTAGTGAAGATCCACCGCTACGCGCTGCTGCCATGCCGGGCAAGCGTGCCAGGCATCATCGAGCATGGTCTCTACATCCTGGCGCAGCGGCAGGCCGGGGCGCAGGCTGTGCTCGGTTTCGCCGGCATCGTCTTCGGGGTCGATGTGGAAGGTAACCTCGGCCAGGTCAGTAAAGGCCTCGCGCAGCCGGCGACTCACGGCATTGCCGATTTCATGCGCCTCGGAGACCGTCAGCCTCGGGGCTACCACGATGTGCAGGTCAAGCACGTTCTGGCTCCCCAAGGAGCGGGTGCGCAGGTCATGCACGCTCTCCACGCCGGGCACCGACTCGGCCAATGCCTGCATGCGCGTGCGCTCGGCTTCCGGCAGGGCGGTGTCGATCAGCTCGCGGCTCGACTCCCACATCAGCCGCCACCCCACCTGGCCTACCATGATCCCCACCACGATGGCGGCCAGCGCATCCACCCAGCCGGCACCGAACTGGGCGGCTACCAGGCTCACCAGTACCACCACGGTCGAGAGCGCATCGGAGCGGGAGTGCCACGCATTGGCTTCCAGCAGGCGGGATTTCACCCGTCGCGCCACGCGAAGCGTATAGCGAAAGATCCACTCTTTGGCGACCAGCGCAACCACGGCCACGCCAATCGCCCAGGCGCCAGGGGCGACGAACGGTTCGCCGCCTATCAGGCGCATCAGGCTGGCCCAGGCAATGCCGCCAGCCACGAAGATCAGTACGCTGCCAAGCATCAGCGTGGCCAGGGTCTCGATACGCCCATGGCCGTAGGGATGGTTGCTGTCCGGCTCCTGGCGTCCGTAGTGGGTGGCCGCCACCACGAAGCCGTCGGTCACCAGGTCCGAGAAGGAGTGGATACCGTCGGCTACCAGCGCCGCCGAGCCTACCAGCAGGCCGGTCACCAGCTTGAGCAAGCCCACAATTAAGTCGATGACGGCGCCGATCAGCGTGACCTTGTGGGCCTCGCGTGTCTGTGCCCCGCGATCGAGCGGCAGATGGGCGTGCTGGCTCACGCATCCCCCAGGCTGCAATCGGCTAGGCGTTCCGCCTTGTTACGCACCGGGTTGGCATACTGGGCCAGCCACCAGGGGTGCAGTTCGGCCGGCACCTCTTTGAGGCGGGCCTGGAAGCGGGCGCGATCGGCGCTGCTTACCTGGCTCAGGTCCACCAGCTCGGGCGCATCGCCCAGTGCCTCCAAGGCAAGATAGTGGCTGGGGAACAGCTCATAGCCACCTATCACCTGGCGGTCGATCTCGGCGGCTACGGCCTCTGGCGTGTCGAAGCCAGGGCCGAGCGGCCTGCCGAAGCGCAGCTGGACACGCCCCTTGTGCCCGGTGATACCGGCGACGATCGACTGGATATCCTCGAACTTGCTCTTCTCGTAGCGCCCCTGGCTATGTATGGCATGCAGCTCGCGCGCCTTCTGCAGGTCGCAGGGGTCGTACTCGTAGCTGATCGATACCGGTACCAGCCGCAGTTCGGCGATTGCCTCGCCGATCGGTGCGGCGCGATCCTCGCGCCGGCGCGCCATGGTCAGCATCTTGATAATGGCCGTGTCGGTACGGTCGATGCCGTCCTTGGCACGGCCTTCGCGCTGCGCCATCCAGATCGAGTGCTGGTCTTCCACGATGGAGTGGCGAATGTAGTCGGAAAGGGTCTGGTAGGCGGCCAGCATGGCGCGCTTGCCGCGCAGCGCGCGCGGCACGATGAAGCTCTTGTTGAGCCGCATCAGGTCGGTCACATAGGGCTTCTTCAGCAAGTTGTCGCCGATGGCGATGCGCACCGTGTCGCGGCCTGCCAGGTGCAGGGCGTAGTTGACGAAAGCCGGGTCGAGCGAGATGTCGCGATGGTTGCCGATGAACAGGTAGGCGCCTTCCGGCGGCAGGTGCTCGAGGCCTTCCACGCGAAAGTCGTCGGTGGAGGTGCGAATCATGCGCTCCATGTAGTAGGCCACGCGCAGCTGGAAATCGCGCACGCCAGTCACATCGCGGGTCTGTCGCCGGATGGCATGGGAGGCCAGGCCGCGCGCCAGCCAGGGCAGCGAGCGGCTGAGGCGCGGCAGCCGATAGCGCGTCAAGGCGTCGAGCAGTTCGCGGTCGCTGGCCAGGCGGGCCAGTACATCGGCCACTTCACTGTCCTGGTAAGGACGAATGGCGGCCCAAGGGTCCGGCGCGGTAGGGCCGGCGGGGGTATCGGTCATCTGCGTATCTTGTTTGCCGGGGTCGTTCATGAGTGGCTCTGGGGTGTGCTCTGGGTGGCTTCGCCGCCCAGCCATTCGATCAGCTGTTCGATTTCTTCCGCCAGCGCCTGGGTCATCAGCATAAAGTCGGCCTCCAGCCGCACCAGCGCATCGCCATCGTCCTCGGTTTCATTGGCGGCGTCGATCAGGGCGTCGCTGAACCGCAGGGACTTGAGCGTCAGGTCGTCGTGCAGCACGTAGCCCAGGCGGCCCTCAACTTCGATGGCCAGGCGGCTGGCCTGTTTGCCGGCGGCAAGCAGCTGCTGGATCTCGTCGCTGTCCAGGTCGACCTGGCGAGCACGCAGCACGCCGTCGTCGCCCTTGGCCTTGAGCTCAACCTGGTCGCCCAGCTGCAGGCCGGGTGGGCGTGAACCCTCCTCGGCAAGCCATTGGGTCATGGCGCGCACCGGCAGCGTCTGGGCGGTCAGCGGCGTCACCTTGAGGCTGCCCAGGGTCTCGCGCAGCAGGTCGAGTGCCTCTTCGGCACGCTTGCGCGAGCTGGTGTTCACCGCGATTAGGTGGCGTCGGGTATCCCACCACAGGTCGACCTTCTGGCTGCGGATGAACGCCCGCGGCAGCAGCTCCTCGTAGATCTGCTCCTTGAGCTCCTGTTTCTCCTGGCGGCGTAGCTTGCGCCCCTCGCGGGCCTCGATCTCGGCACCGCGCTCTTCCAGCTCCTCGCGCACCACGCCGGCGGGCAGCAGCCGCTCCTGGCGTAGCAGGGTCATGAGCCGCTGGCCCTGTAGTTCGTGCAGCAGGGTGGTGGCGTTGCGACCGGCGGGAGGGCACCAGCCAACGCGCCTGGCCTCTTGGCTCGCCGGTGCTCGCGCCGCCTGCGCGGCCAGGGCCTCTTCGAGGTCGGCGGCTGCGATGGTGGCTGCGTCATGCAGGCGATAGAGATGCAAGTGCTTGAACCACATAGCGGGTACCCGGAGCAAAAAGGAGGCATATTATGGACAACGGCGATGGGCGGTTCCAGTGGCAAGCCGAAGCGCTGGCCAAAGATTCTGCGTAGATCAATTTTCATACCGCCATTTTCAAACCCCTGTTTGAATTTGGACAGGCGGGCCGCCTAGAATTCAGGGTTGCCGCATTGGCGGCCTTTAGGCGAGTCAACAAGGAGAGCTGCATGGATACCCGCTTGTCCCGTGTCACCCTGCGCGTGCGTGGCTACCACCTGGATGGTTACGGCCACGTTAACAATGCGCGCTACCTGGAGTTTCTGGAAGAGGGGCGCTGGGGCTATTTCGATGATCGTCCCGAGCTTGCCCGTTTCTTCGCCAGCGGTAATCCAGCCTTCGTGGCCGTCAACCTCAACATCAACTATCGGCTGGCGGCGGTGGCAGGCGACGACCTGGAAGTGCTGACGCACCTTGCCGAGGTGGGCAGCCGTAGCGCCCGCATGCACCAGGTGATCCGCCGCCTCAAGGATGGCAAGCCGGTTGTCGATGCCGACCTCACCTTCGTGCTGCTAGACGTCAAGGCCCAGCAGTCCCTGGTCATCGAAGGCGAGATTCGCGGTGCCCTGGAGCCACTGGTGCTGAGCGAAGGCTGAGAATGGCGGGGTGGGCGTCGTCGCTGCGGCCAGGCTCGCCCCCGAAGGGCGCCTTAGCGCCCTGGCGGCATGCATGGGCGGTGTCTCCTGCGGTGCCCTTGTGGGGTCCGCAGTGGTATCATGGCAGGCTGTAATGGCGCGCCATGAGGACGCGTTACCCCGCTGCTGTGCAAAGGATTCGACAACCCATGGGTGACATCGCCAGAGAGATTCTGCCAGTCAACATCGAGGACGAGCTCAAGCAGTCGTACCTTGATTATGCGATGAGCGTGATCATCGGGCGTGCGCTGCCCGACGTGCGCGACGGCCTCAAGCCGGTGCACCGGCGCGTGCTGTTCGCCATGAACGAACTCGGCAACGATTGGAACAAGCCCTACAAGAAGTCGGCCCGCGTGGTGGGCGATGTCATCGGTAAGTACCACCCCCACGGCGACAGCGCGGTCTACGACACCATCGTCCGCATGGCCCAGCACTTCTCCATGCGCCATGTGCTGGTCGACGGCCAGGGCAACTTCGGCTCCATCGACGGCGACAGCGCCGCGGCCATGCGTTACACCGAAGTGCGCATGGCGCGGCTCGCCCATGAACTGCTCGCCGACCTCGATAAGGACACCGTCGACTGGGTCGACAACTACGACGGCACCGAGCGTATCCCCGAGGTGCTGCCGACCCGCGTGCCCAACCTGCTGATCAACGGCTCCTCGGGCATCGCCGTGGGCATGGCCACCAATATCCCGCCGCACAACATGGGCGAGGTGATCGACGCCTGCCTGGCGCTGGTCGACGACTACACCCTTACCGTTGACGACCTGCTGGCCTACATCCCTGGCCCCGACTTTCCCACTGCCGGCATCATCAACGGCCGGGCCGGCATCCTCGAGGCTTACCGCACCGGCCGCGGGCGCATCTACGTGCGCGCTCGGCACACCATCGAGCACGACGACAAGAGCGGCCGCGACCATATCATCGTCACCGAACTGCCGTACCAGGTGAACAAGGCGCGGCTGATCGAGAAGATCGCCGAGCTGGTCAAGGAAAAGAAGATCGAGGGCATTGCCGAGCTGCGCGACGAGTCCGACAAGGATGGCCTGCGCGTGGTGATCGAGGTCAAGCGCGGCGAATCCGGCGAGGTGGTGGTCAACAACCTCTTCGCCCAGACCCAGCTGCAGAACGTTTTCGGCATCAACATGGTCGCCATCGAGAACGGCCAGCCGAAGATTCTCAACCTGAAAGAAGTGCTGGAAGCCTTCATCCGCCACCGCCGCGAAGTGGTCACCCGGCGCACGCTGTATGAATTGAAGAAAGCGCGCGAGCGCGGCCACATCCTCGAAGGCCTGGCCGTGGCCATCTCCAACATCGACGAGGTGATTGAGCTGATCAAGGCCTCGCCGAACGCCGCCGAAGCCAAGGAGAAGCTGCTGGCCAAGCAGTGGCAGCCCGGACAGGTCACCGCCATGCTCGAGCGTGCCGGCGCCACCTCATGCAAGCCCGAGGAGCTCGAAGAGGGCTTCGGCCTCAATACCACCGGCTCCGAATATCGGCTTTCGCCGGCCCAGGCCCAGGCCATCCTCGAATTGCGCTTGCATCGCCTGACCGGCCTCGAGACCGAGAAGCTGCTCGACGAATACCTGGCCATCCTGCAGAACATTGCCGAGCTGATGGCGATCCTTGCCTCCAGCGAGCGCCTGCTCGAGGTGATCCGCGAAGAGCTGATCGCCGTGCGCGACCAGTTCGGCGACCCACGCCGCACCGAGATCCAGGCCAGCCACCTGGACCTTTCCATCGAGGACCTGATCGCCGAGGAGGACATGGTGGTCACGGTGTCGCGCACCGGCTATGCCAAGACCCAGCCGCTCTCCGACTACCAGGCCCAGCGCCGTGGTGGTCGCGGCAAGTCGGCCACCGCCATGAAGGATGAGGACGTCATCGAGCACCTGCTGGTGGCCTCCACCCACGACACCGTGCTGCTGTTCTCCAACAAGGGCAAGGTGTACTGGCTCAAGGTCTACGAAATGCCGGCCGCCAGCCGTGGCTCCCGTGGCAAGCCGCTGGTCAACCTGCTGCCGCTGGACGAAGGCGAGGCGATCAACGCCATCCTGCCGGTGAAGGACTACAGCCCCGACTGCTACATCTTCTTTGCCACTGCCAAAGGCACGGTCAAGCGCACCAGCCTTGACCAGTTCTCGCGTCCGCGCAGCGTCGGCCTGATCGCCATCGACATCGAAGAGGACGACCGCCTGGTGGGCGCGGCCATTACCTCGGGCAACGACCACGTGATGCTGCTGTCCTCCAACGGCAAGGCGATCCGCTTCGAGGAGACCACCGTACGCGCCATGGGTCGCACCGCCCGCGGTGTGCGCGGCATGCGCCTGCTGGAAGGCGCCGAGGTGATCAGCCTGATCATCCCCCAGAGCCAGCAGATCGATGCCGACGCCGACAATGATATCGAAGGCGGGGAAGATGCCGTGCTGGAGAACGGCAACGGCGGCCAGATCTACATCCTCACCGCCTCCGAGAACGGCTACGGCAAGCGCACCCGGCTCGAGGAGTTCCCGCTGCGCGGTCGCGGCGGCCAGGGCGTCATCGCCATGCAGACCAGCGAGCGCAACGGCTCCCTGGTTGCCGCCATGCAGGTCTACTCCGCCGACGAGATGATGCTGATCACCGACCGCGGCACCTTGGTGCGTACCCGCGTCGATGAGGTCTCGATCACCTCGCGCAACACCCAGGGCGTGATGCTGATTCGCCTGGGCAACGACGAGACGCTGGTCAAGACCGTGCGCATCGACGAGCCCGAAGCCGAGAACGAAACCGAGGCGGAGGTCGAGCCTGGCAGCGGTGCCGAGAACGCCTCGGAAGATGCCCTGCAAGCCGAGCGCCAGGGCGGGCCGGATGTGGACAAGGGCGAAAGCCAGAACGACGAATAAGGCTAGCCACCAAGTCGAGCGATGAGCGCCGGGGGCAGGTCATAGCGAGGTCTTTTGCCAGGGCTGGCAAAAGTAGCGCCAGGGAAGGGGTCACAGCGCCCTCGCATGACGTGTCGACGGATCCGCTCATCGCTCATCGGTTCAGTAACCATGCTGGAGCTGAGACGGAACACCACGCTGATGACACGCCACTATAATTTCTGCGCCGGTCCCGCGGCGCTGCCCACCCCGGTACTGGAACGCGCCAGGGAAGAGCTGCTCGACTATCAGGGCCGTGGGCTCTCGGTCATGGAGATGAGCCACCGCTCGACCGAGTTCGTCGCCATCGCCGAGCAGGCCGAGGCCGACCTGCGCGAACTGCTCACCATCCCCGAGAACTACAAGGTGCTGTTCCTGCAGGGCGGGGCGAGCCTGCAGTTCTCCATGGTGCCGATGAACCTGCTGGGGCAGGGTGGCACCGCCAACTTCCTTTATACCGGTATCTGGGGCAAGAAGGCGCTGGCGGAAGCCAAGCAGCTAGGCTTCGCCGCGCACATGGCTGGCTCCAGCGAGCCCAGCGGCCATGCCGAAGTGCCGAGCCAGGCCGATATCGCGCTCTCGGCCGATGCCGCCTACCTGCACTACACCGCCAACGAGACCATCGGCGGGCTGGAGTTCGACTACATTCCCGAGGTTGGCGTGCCGCTGGTATGCGACTACTCCTCCAGTATCCTGGCCGAGCCGCTCGACGTGTCGCGCTTTGGTGTGATTTACGCCGGCGCCCAGAAGAACATCGGCCCTGCCGGCCTCACGCTGGTCATCGTGCGCGACGACCTGCTCGACCGCCGCTGCCAGCGCATCCCCAGCCTGTTCGACTATCAGGCCATGGCCGAGGCCGGCTCCATGGTGAACACGCCGCCCACCTACGCCTGGTACCTGGCGGGGCTGGTCTTCCAATGGCTTAAGCACGACATCGGCGGGCTCGACGCCATGGCCGCGATCAATGCGCGCAAGGCGGCCAGGCTGTATGCCGCCATCGATGCCAGCGACTTCTATTCCAACCCCATCGCGCCGCGCAACCGCTCGCGCATGAACGTGCCCTTCGTGCTGGCCGACGATCGCCTCGACAAGCCGTTCCTGGCCGAGGCCGAACAGGCCGGGCTGCTCAACCTTCAGGGGCACCGCAGCGTCGGCGGCATGCGGGCCAGCCTCTACAATGCCGTACCCGAAGCGGCGGTAGAGGCGCTGATCGACTTCATGGCCGACTTCGAAAAACGCAGGGGATAAACCCATGACCGATATCGCCAATCTCGATGCGCTGCGCGAACGTATCGATGCGCTGGACAGCGAGATATTGCGCCTGATCAGCGCGCGTGCCGAATGCGCCCAGCAGGTGGCCGAGGTCAAGACCCAGAGCGACCCCGGCGCCGTGTTCTACCGCCCCGAGCGCGAAGCGCAGGTGCTGCGCCGTATCATGGAGCTCAACACCGGCCCGCTGGACAGCGAGGAGATGGCGCGTCTGTTCCGCGAGATCATGTCCGCCTGCCTGGCCCTCGAACAGCCGGTCAAGGTGGCCTACCTGGGGCCGGAAGGCACCTTCACCCAGCAGGCGGCGCTCAAGCACTTCGGCGCCAGTGCCGTTAGCCTGCCCATGGCGGCCATCGACGAAGTGTTCCGCGAGGTCGAGGCGGGGGCGGTCAACTACGGCGTGGTGCCGGTCGAGAATTCGACGGAAGGCGTCATCAGCCACACCCTCGACTCCTTCATGGACTCCTCGATCCGTATCTGCGGCGAAGTGGTGCTACGCATTCACCACCACCTGCTGGTCTCCGAGTCGACCCTGCGTGACAAGGTCTCGCGCATCTACTCCCACCCGCAGTCCTTTGCCCAGTGCCGCAAGTGGCTCGACGCCCACTTCCCGCGCGCCGAGCGTGTGCCGGTTTCCTCCAACGCCGAGGCCGCCAAGATGATCAAGGGCGAGTGGCACAGCGCCGCCATCGCCGGCGACATGGCCGCCAAGCTGTATGGCCTCGAGAAGATTGCCGAGAAGATCGAGGATCGCCCCGACAACTCCACGCGATTCCTGATCATCGGCAACCAGCACGTGCCCATGTCCGGCGAGGACAAGACCTCGCTGGTGGTGGCCATGCGCAACCAGCCCGGCGCGCTGCATGACCTGCTCGAACCCTTCCATCGCCACCAGATCGACCTCACCCGCCTGGAGACGCGGCCTTCGCGCACCGGGGTGTGGAACTACGTGTTCTTTATCGACTTCAAGGGCCACATCGACGAGCCCCGGGTGGCGGCGGTACTCGAGGAGATACGCCTGCGTGCCTCCGAAATGAAGGTGCTCGGCTCCTACCCCCTGGGCGTGCTCTAGTCGTGGTGGAGCGCGGAATGGCAGAGGCGACGCCGAGCCGCATGACGGGCGGCTTGGTCGACGAGCCCAAGGTGCTCATCGTCGGCCTCGGGCTGATCGGCGGTTCGCTGGCGGCAGCGCTGCGTGCCGCCGGCTTCGGCCAGGGTGGCCACCCCGGAACGATCGTCGCCTGCGACCCCAGCGCCGATGAGATCGCCCGCGGCATCGACATGGGGCTGATCGACAGCGGCGCGACGCAGCTGGCCTCGCTGGTCGAAGGCGCCTCGCTGATCGTGCTGGCGGTGCCGGTGCTGGCCATGCAGAGCGTCATGAGCGAGCTTGCCGCGCTGCTGCCCGAGGCGCAGGTGAGCGGCGGCGCACCTCAGGTGGTGGTTACCGATGTCGGCAGCACCAAGGCCGCCGTGCGCGACTGTGCGCTGCGCGCCTTCGGGCGGTTGCCGTCCGGGCTGGTGCTGGGCCACCCCATCGCCGGCTCCGAAAAGAGCGGCGTGTCCGCTGCCAACCCCCGCCTCTACGTCGACCACAAGGTGATCCTCACCCCCACCAGCGAAACCTCCCCGGGCGCCCTGGCGCGGGTCACGGCACTGTGGCGCGCCTGCGGCGCCGAGGTGCTGGAGATGGACGTGGCGCGCCACGACCAGGTGTTGGCGCGCACCAGCCACCTGCCGCACCTGCTGGCGTTCTCCCTGGTCGATACCTTGGCACGCCAGGACGAACGGCTGGAGATCTTTCGCTACGCCGCCGGCGGCTTTCGCGACTTCACCCGCATTGCCGGCAGCGACCCAGTGATGTGGCGCGACATCTTCACCGCTAATCGCGAGGCGGTGCTGACGGCCCTGAACGACTTCGAGGCGGGGCTGGCGCGGCTGAAGCTTGCCGTGGAGCGGGGCGATAGCGACGCCATGCTCGCCATCTTCGACCGCGCCAGCCATGCTCGACACTACTTCGACTCCCTGCTGAATCAGACCAGTTATCAGGCGGAATACCAGATGCAACAACAAGGAAAGCTCACCTTCCGAGCCGCCCCCGGCGGACGCGTGGCCGGGCGCATTCGCGTGCCCGGCGACAAGTCGATCTCCCATCGTTCGATCATGCTGGGCGCACTTGCCGAAGGCGTGACCGAAGTGAAGGGCTTCCTGGAAGGGGAGGACAGCCTGGCCACCCTGCAGGCCTTCCGCGAGATGGGTGTGGCCATCGAAGGACCGCATCAAGGCCGTGTCATCGTGCATGGCGTCGGCATGCATGGGCTCAAGGCGCCGGCCGGGCCGCTCTACGTGGGCAACGCCGGCACCGCCATGCGCCTGTTCGCCGGGTTGCTGGCGGGCCAGGCCTTCGACAGCGAGCTGATCGGCGATGCCTCGCTGACCAAGCGCCCCATGGGCCGCGTGGCCGACCCCTTGCGCCTGATGGGCGCCAAGATCGACACCGCCGAAGGCGGGCGCCCGCCGCTGAAGATCCATGGCCGCCAGCCGCTCAAGGGCATCGACTACGACATGCCCATGGCCAGCGCCCAGGTGAAATCCTGTCTGCTGCTTGCCGGGCTCTACGCTGAAGGCGAGACCCGCGTGCGCGAACCGGCGCCGACCCGCGACCACACCGAGCGCATGCTCGCCGGTTTCGGCTACGAGGTGCACCGCGAAGGCGACACCTGCTGGCTCCGCGGCGGCGGCAAGCTTACCGCCGCGCCGATCGACGTGCCGTCGGACATCTCCTCGGCCACCTTCTTCCTGGTGGCGGCGGCGATCACCCCAGGCTCCAACCTGACGCTCGAGCACGTTGGCATCAATCCGACCCGCATCGGCGTGATCAACATCCTCAAACTGATGGGCGCCGACCTGTGGCTGGCCAACGAGCAGGAGGTGGGCGGTGAGCCAGTGGCCGACCTGCATATCCGCTACGCCCCGCTCAAGGGGATCGACATTCCCCTCGACCAGGTGCCCCTGGCGATCGACGAATTCCCCGCGCTGTTCATCGCTGCCGCCAACGCCACCGGCGTGACGCGCCTGCGCGGCGCCGAGGAGCTGCGGGTCAAGGAGTCCGACCGCATCCAGGCCATGGCCGACGGCCTGGCCGCCATCGGCGTGACGCATACCGTGGTCGAGGATGGCATCGACATCGTCGGCGCCGGCGACCGTGAGATTGCCTACGGCGGCGGTCGCATCGACAGCCTGGGCGATCACCGTATCGCCATGTCCTTCGTGGTGGCGGCGCTGCGTGCCGGCGAAGAGATCGTCATCGACGACTGTGCCAATGTGGCCACTTCGTTCCCCGGCTTCACCGAGCTCGCCCGTACGGTGGGGCTGATGGTCAACGAAGAGCGAGGAGGGAGCGCATCATGAAGGGCACGGCCCCGGTGCTGACCCTCGACGGCCCCGGCGGGGCCGGCAAGGGCACCATCAGCCGTCTGGTCGCCGAGCGCCTGGGCTGGCACCTGCTCGACAGCGGCGCGCTCTATCGCCTCACTGCCCTGGCGGCGCAGCGCCACGGCGTGGCGCTGGACGACGAGCCGGGGCTCGAGCGGCTCGCCTCCAGGCTCGATGTGGTCTTCGTAGCCGAAGAGCAGAGCACTAGGATTTTGCTCGAAGGCGATGACGTCAGCCGCGCGATCCGCACCGAGCAGATGGGCGATGCCGCCTCCCGGGTGGCGGCGCTCAACGGCGTGCGCCAGGGCCTGCTGCAGCGTCAGCGCGACTTTCGCCAGGCCCCCGGCCTGGTGGCCGACGGTCGTGACATGGGCACCGTGGTGTTCCCTGAAGCCGAACTCAAGGTGTTCCTCACCGCCAGCCCCGAGGAACGGGCGCGCAGGCGCCACCTCCAGTTGCAGCAGGCGGGGGTGGATGCTAGTCTATCGAGTCTTTTGAAGGAAATTCAGGCGCGCGATGCTCGCGACATGCAGCGCAGCGTGGCACCGCTCAAGCCGGCCGATGACGCCATCACGCTTGACACCACGAGCCTGAGCATACCGGAAGTGGTGGAACGGTTGACGGAGTGGCTGGCCCAGCGCGGCCTCGCCCCTGCGACTTGATCTCCCTTGCGGCCCCCTCGTTCGGATGTCATGGCATGGTCGGGCAACACCTCATACTTGCACTTGCAAGCCCGGCCAGGTCCAACCAGCGTTAACATCCGCGTGGGATTGGGTAAATAAGGCCCGCACTCGCTGGTGGTGCGGAGAAGGCGGCGACGCCTCAACACCGTTGATCACGTAGGAAAATCATGAGCGAAAGCTTTGCTGAACTGTTTGAGCAGTCACTTCAGGACATCAACATGGAGCCGGGCGCCATCGTCACGGCTACCGTCGTCGACATCGAAGGTGACTGGGTCACCGTCAATGCCGGCCTGAAGTCCGAAGGGCAGATTCCCGCGGCGCAGTTCCGCGACGACAATGGCGTGCTCAGCATCGCCATTGGCGATGAAGTCAGCGTTGCCCTGGAAGCCGTCGAAGACGGTTTCGGCGAGACCCGTCTGTCTCGCGAGAAGGCCAAGCGTGCCGAAGCGTGGAAGATTCTGGAAGCCGCCTTCGAGAAGGAAGAGATCGTCAAGGGCGTGATCAACGGCAAGGTCAAGGGCGGTTTCACCGTCGACATCGACTCCATCCGCGCCTTCCTCCCCGGTTCCCTGGTCGACGTGCGTCCGGTTCGCGATACCACGCACCTCGAGCACAAGGAACTCGACTTCAAGGTCATCAAGCTCGACCCGAAGCGCAACAACGTGGTGGTTTCCCGCCGCGCCGTGCTCGAAGCCGAGAACAGCGCCGAGCGTGAGGCCCTGCTCGCCACCCTGCAGGAAGGCCAGCAGATCATCGGTATCGTCAAGAATCTGACCGACTACGGCGCCTTCGTCGACCTGGGCGGCGTCGACGGCCTGCTGCACATCACCGACATGGCCTGGAAGCGCATCAAGCATCCCAGCGAGATCGTGGCCGTGGGCGACGAGATCAACGTGAAGGTGCTGAAGTTCGACCGCGAGCGCAACCGCGTCTCCCTGGGTCTGAAGCAGCTGGGCGAAGATCCGTGGGTCAACATCAAGGACCGCTACCCCGAGGGTACCGTGGTTCAGGCGCGCGTCACCAACCTCACCGACTACGGCTGCTTCGCCGAGCTGGAAGAGGGTGTCGAAGGCCTGGTTCACGTTTCCGAGATGGACTGGACCAACAAGAACATTCACCCGTCCAAGGTCGTCAACATCGGCGACGAAGTGGACGTGATGATTCTGGATATCGACGAAGAGCGTCGTCGTATCTCCCTGGGTATCAAGCAGTGCACCCCGAACCCGTGGGAAACCTTCAGCGGCCAGTACAACAAGGGCGATCGCGTCTCCGGCTCGATCAAGTCGATCACCGACTTCGGCATCTTCATCGGCCTGGAAGGCGGCATCGACGGCCTGGTTCACCTGTCCGACCTCTCCTGGTCCGAGACTGGCGAAGAAGCCGTGCGTCGCTTCAAGAAGGGTGACGAAGCCGAAGCCGTCATCCTCTCCATCGACCCGGAGCGCGAGCGCATTTCGCTTGGCATCAAGCAGCTCGACTCCGACCCGGTGGCCGAGTACCTGGCTGTCAACGACAAGGGCTCTATCGTCACCGGTCGTGTGATCGAAGTCGACGCCAAGGAAGCCCACGTCGAGCTGGCCACTGACGTCGTCGCCGTGCTCAAGGCGTCCGAGATCAGCGCCGACCGCGTCGAAGACGCGCGCAACGTGCTGAGCGAAGGCGACACCGTCGAGGCCCGCATCGTCAACGTCGATCGCAAGAACCGTGCGATCAACCTGTCGATCAAGGCCAAGGAGCAGGACGACACCCGTCAGAACCTGAAGAAGCTGCGCGAGCAGGAAGTCGAAACCGGTGGCCCGACCACCATCGGCGATCTGATCAAGCAGCAGATGGGTCAGGACTGATCGTCCTTCGGGCTCCGTTCGCGGAGCCCGATGAGCCAAGGCTCAAACAAGAACGCCGCCCTTCGGGGCGGCGTTCTTGCGTCTCGGGCTTCTATGCGGAGTAGAAGTCCAAGAATTTGACCGGCTGGGCCTCCTCGATCACCTCGGCCCACAGGTCGTATTCGTCGGCGTGGGTGATGCGGGCGCGTACCACGTCGCCGGGGCGCAGGGTGCGCTTGGAGTCGAGGAACACCATGCCGTCGATCTCCGGGGCATCGGCTTCGCTGCGGCCCACCGGGCCCTCCTCGTCGACCTCATCCACCAGCACCTCGATCTCGCGGCCGATCTTCTGCTCGAGGCGCGCGGCGGAGATCGCCTGCTGGTGCGCCATGAAGCGCTCCCAGCGCTCCTGCTTCACCTCGTCCGGCACCGGCTCCAGGCCCAGCTCGTTGGCCGGTGCGCCCTCCACCGGCGAGTACTGGAAGCAACCTACGCGGTCGAGCTGGGCTTCACTGAGCCAGTCGAGCAGGTACTGGAAGTCCTCTTCGGTCTCGCCGGGAAAGCCGACGATGAAAGTGGAGCGAATGGTCAGCTCGGGGCAGATCTCGCGCCAGCGCTGGATGCGGGCCAGGGTCTTGTCCTCGAAGGCCGGGCGCTTCATTGCCTTGAGCACCTTGGGGCTGGCGTGCTGGAAGGGGATATCCAGGTAGGGCAGGATCTTGCCTTCCGCCATCAGCGGGATCAGCTCGTCCACGTGGGGGTAGGGGTAGACGTAGTGCAGCCGCACGCGAATGCCCAGCTCGGCGAGCGCCTCGCACAGCTCGGTGAGGCGGGTCTTCACCTCGCGGCCGCGCCATTCGCTCGGCGCGTAGCGCAGGTCGACCCCATAGGCGCTGGTGTCCTGGGAGATGACCAGCAGCTCCTTCACGCCGGCCTTGGCCAGCCCCTCGGCTTCGCGCAGTACGTCGCCTACCGGCCGGCTGACCAGCTTGCCGCGCATGGAGGGGATGATGCAGAAGCTACAGCTGTGGTTGCAGCCTTCCGAGATCTTCAGGTAGGCGTAATGGCGGGGCGTCAGCTTGACCCCCTGGGGCGGCACCAGATCGATGTGCGGGTCGTGGGTAAAGTCGTACGGGGCGGCGGCATGTACGGCATTGACCACCTGCTCGTACTGCTGGGGCCCGGTGACTGCCAGCACGCTTGGATGCACGTTGCGAATTGCACTCTCGTCGACGCCCATACAGCCGGTGACGATGACCTTCCCATTCTCGGCGATTGCCTCGCCGATGGCATCCAGCGACTCGGCCTTGGCGCTATCAATGAAGCCGCAGGTATTGACCACCACCACGTCGGCGTCGTCGTAGCTGGGCACGACCTCGTAACCTTCGGTGCGCAGCTGAGTCAGGATACGCTCGGAATCTACCAGTGCCTTGGGGCAGCCCAGCGAGACGAAACCGACCTTGGGAGTGGACATGCAGAACCTCTTGGAAAATGCGAAGCCAGTGGGGGGCGCAAGCCCGGGCTGGCCCGAAAAGGGGCAGGGCGGTTACCCTGAAAGTCGAAGGCGAAATTTTAGCGCTGTCCACGAGCATAGGGAACCGCATGGCCACCATTGAACACAGTGCAATTCTCAAGGCGTCGCCCGAACGCGTCTTCGCCCTGCTGGAGCGCGTCGAAGAATTTGTCGACTATTCCGACCTGATCCAGGCGATCGAGCCGCTTGGCGACGAGCGCTACCGCTGGCATGTGCGCGCGGTGGGTATGGACTGGACCTTTGACGTGGCCGTTACCGAACGCACGGCGCCGCACACGCTGGCCTGGGAGTCGATCGAAGGCGTGCACAACCAGGGCTGCTATCGGTTGACCCCGGTGGAAGAGGGCACCGAGGTGTCGCTGACCCTGACCTATACCATCCGCAACCGCCTGGTGGAAAAGGCCGTGACCAAGGCTGCCCGGCCGCTGGTGAACAAGGTGAGCCGGCAGATCCTCGAGCGGGTCGAGGCCAGGCTGTAGCGTCAGGCTGTGCTGAAGTAGCGTGGAAAAAGGTCGTAAAAAAAGTTAGCGCCCTACCTGTTTCTTTGCCACGGCCAGGACTAGAATCTGCTTGACGAGGCCGCTCCGGTCTCGATCGAGGATAGGACCATGATCAAAGGGCTGATGTGGTGTCTGGCCGTGCTGTTCGCCCAGTTGGGGCTGTTGAAGTATGTGGATTTTCGCGTGGCGGCCATGCCGCGTCTGGAGGATTCGCCGCCTGTCGACCCGCCCTCGCACGAGGATGACGCAAGCCTGAATGCCTGAACCCCGCCGGCGGGGTGACCCGGCGCGCCCTCCATGGCAACATGGCCCTTCGCAAAAAGGGTCGGGTGGAGAGTCGATGGCAGAGGTTTCCTCGCTGCGCAGACGCTGGCGCTGGGTCGTCCTGGGGGCCAGCCTGGCCATGGCGGCCTATCTGTGGGTCTGGCACTCTCCTGATCTCAGCGCCTTTCGGCAGTGGGCCGAAGAGACCAGCCACCACCCCCTGGTGGTGACCAGCGTCATCCTGGTGATGGCAGTGACGCTGGCCATCGGCCTGCCCGGCAGCATCGGCCTATGGCTGATCGCGCCTTTCTATCCGCCCCACGTGGCTACGCCCATGCTGATCTTGGGCAGCGTGCTCGGTGCACTGGGTGCGTACCAGCTGGCGGCGCTGGCCGGCGACCGCTGGCAACCCAAGGGGCTGACCCGCAAGGTCATGCTCATGCTCGAAGCGCGCAGCGATCTTCTCACCCAGTGCGCACTGCGCGTATTGCCGGGCTTCCCCCATTCGGTGATCAATTTTGCTGCCGGCCTCCGGCGGCTGCCGCTGGGTACCTACCTACTGGCGGCCACGCTCGGGCTCGGCATCAAGTGGGCCGTCTATGCCAGCGCCATTTATAGCGGCCTGGACGCCATCGCCAACGATGAAAGCTTTCTCAGTGCCGATATCCTGCTGCCGCTGGTAGCGCTGACGCTGCTGCTGCTGCTGGGCTCCTGGATGCGACGCCGAGTGGAAGAGGAGCGCGAAGTCTAGCCTCGCGGCCCGTATTTGACCGGTTGGCAGGCTTGCCCGGTTCACCGGCGCCGACTTCCTGCCCCTTGCCGCCAGCACACCGCCTAGCGGGTCACCACCACGGGCAGCGGGATGCGCGCCAGCAGCTCCGGATCTTCCTCCAGCAAGTGGGCAAGCTCCTGACGTGTCAGCAGCAGGCCGCCAGCGTCGGCATGCAGTAGGGCGCGCTCGAGCTCGGCGGCATGCTGCCACGGCAAGGGCAGAGTGCCTTCGAACAGCACCGACATCCACCCGGGAAACGCCAATGCCGCATCAGGAAGCGGCTCGGCCGTACGAGCCGGTTGCGCAAGGCGGTGCAGCGGGCCGCGACGAAACGGGTGGCGCTCGTCCCACAGCAGTACCGTGCAAGGCGCCTCGAGGATCAAGCGGCGGCTGGTGGAGCCCAGGCGGGTTCCGTAGCGCTCGGTCGCACCGGCCTTGCCCAGCACCAGTACATCCGCCGAGGCGGTGCGGGCCAGGGCCTCGTTGACCACCTGGCCGCGGCCCACTTCTAGCCGGTGCGACAGGTCACGGCCGGCCACCGCCAGCTGCAGCGCCTGTTGCACACGCTGAAGCTGGCGCGCAATGACGCTTTCCAGCCGCTCCGCCGTGAGCGGGCGCGACAGGCCGGACTGGGCGCCGATCTCGCAGGAGAAGGGAAAGGCCGCGCAGCGCAGCAGGTCCAGATCTTCCACATAGACCGCCACCAGCTCGGCGCGGCGGCGGCAGGCCAGGTCCACGGCGGCGGCCAGTGCCGCCTGGCTGTGGCGCGAGCTGTCCAGCAGCGCCAGAACCCGCGACAGGGGTTCGCCCGGGGCGTCACTGCCGCCCTGCGCATCGGCGGGTGTTGCCGCGCCGCGCACGTCATCCTTTCGTCCGCTGTGCCTAGGCATCGCCGCGCTCCTCCGGTGCCTGGCCGCTGCGCCGGCTCGAGTCGCCATCTTGTCCGCGCTCGCCGTCCTCCTTCGCTTGCTCAGCCGCCCCTGCCTTGGCCGCGCGGTGGAAGGCCGCCAGGCGCTCGACCACCAAGGCATTGAGCGAGCCTGCAGGGTAGCGGCCCTCGGCATCGGCTTCGCCAAGGGGCATGCCGGTCAGCAGGGTCAGCGCCTCGTCCAGGTGGGCAATGGCATAGACGCGGAAGCGACCGGCCTCGATGGCATCGCGCACCTCGCGCTTGAGCATCAGGTGCTCCACGTTGGTGGCGGGCAGCAGCACGGCGTTGCCCTCCGTGTCGCCGCGTGCCTGGCAGATATCGAAGAAGCCCTCGATCTTCTCGTTCACGCCTCCCACCGCCTGTACGTTGCCGTGCTGGTCGATAGAGCCGGTGACGGCGAAGCGCTGGTCGATGCCGACCCGGGCGATGGCCGAGATCAAGGCGCATATCTCCGCCACCGAGGCGCTGTCGCCCTCAATGCCGCCGTAAGACTGCTCGAAGGCTAGGCTGGCGGAGAGCGAAAGCGGCGTGTCGGGGGCATAGCGGCTCGCCAGGCAGCGCGACAGGATCATCACCGCCTTGGAGTGAATGCGCCCGCCCAGCCGCGCCTCGCGTTCGATATCGACCACCTGGCCGGGCCCCGGGCGGGCGGTAGCGGTGATGCGGGTTGGCTGGCCGAAGGCGAAGTTGCCCAGGCTGAGCACCGACAGGCCGTTGACCTGACCGACTCGGTGCCCGCGGGTCTCGATCGCCACGGTGCCGCGGGCGATCAGCGCATGGCTGCGCTCGCGCAGGCGGTCGGCGCGCAGGCGCTGCTGGGCAATGGCCTTTTCGACGTGCGCCCGGGCGATGAGGCTGGCGCCGTCGCGGTCGGCCCAGTGGTCGGCCTCCTCGAGCAGGTCGCTCAGTGGGCGGCGGCGCGCCGTCAGCCTGGTCTGGTCGTCGGCCAGGCGGCTGGCGTGTTCAAGGGTGGCGGCCACGCCGCTGCGGTCGAGCGGGCGCAGCGAGGATTCCCGCGCCAGGGTGGCGACCATACGAGCGAACAGCGGCTGGTTGGCCGGGTTGCGCTCCAGTTCGTCTTCCAGGTCGGCCTGCACCTTGAACAGTTCGAGGAAGTCCGGATCCTGCTCGCACAGCAGGTAATAGAACATCCGCTCGCCCAGCAGCACCACCTTCAGATCCAGCGGAATGGGCTCGGGCTCCAGGGTCGTGGTGCTAATCAGGCCGTAGGCCTGCTCCAGCGACTCGGTGCGGATCTCGCCTGCCCGCAGTACCCGCTTCAGCGTTTCCCAGGCACCCGGCTGCATCAGCAGGCTGCGCACGTCCAGCACCAGGTAGCCGCCGTTGGCGCGGTGCAGCCCGCCGGCGCGGATCAGGCTGAAGTCGGTGAGCAGCGTACCGTTGTGCACGTGGTGCTCGATGCGCCCGACCAGGTGCTGGTGGCTAGGCAGGTCGAGGTAGACCACCGGGCCGCCCTCGCAGCCCAGGTTGTCGACGATCAGGTTGAGGTGGAAGCGGCTGAACACTGCTTCCGGCGGAATGTCGGGCTCCTCCTCCAGGAAGGCATCGACGTGCAGCACCAAGGCTTCACGTATCGCCTTAAGGTGGGCCATCACCTCGTCATGGTCGGAATAGCGCTCCTCCAGCTCTGCCAGCGGCGCGCCGATGGCCGCCTGGAGCATCTCCTCGTTCAGCGCCGTGACCTGTTCGCGCAGCTGCTTGGCCAGGCGCGGCATCTGGCGGATGGCCTGGGTGAGCTTGCGCTGCAGCACCTGCACGGTGCCTTCGATGCGCTCGCGTTCGTCCTGGGGCAGCTGCTCGAAGGCGTCCGGTGTCATCATCTTGTCGTCAGCGGTGGCCGGGGCGAAGGTGAAGCCATTGGGCGTGGAGAGCAGCAGGATGTCGTGCTCGCGGGCCTCGCGGCGCACCACTTCGATGGCGTCGCGCTGGCGCTCGCCCATGGCCTGCTTCAGCTCGTGCAGACGGTTCTGGTATTCGTCGCCTTCGAAGATCGCCGGAATGGCGGTGCGCAGCTCCTCGGCCAGCTGCTCGATGTCGGCGCGCAGCACCCGGCCCATGCCGGTAGGCAGCAACAGGTAGCGCGGCCGGCTGGGGTCGTCGAAGTTGTAGCGATAGGCGATGTCGGGCGGCGTTGGCTCGTCCCGCGAACGCTCGGTCAGGAAACGCCCTACCAGCTGATGCTTGCCATGGCCAGAGTCGCCCAGCACATAGAGGTTGAACCCCTCGCTGCGCATGGCGGTGCCGAAATCGAGCGCCTCGCGTGCCCGTGTATGGCCGCTGAGCATGTCCAGCGAGGCCAGCTCGCTGGTCACCTCGAAGTCGAAGGCGTCTTCCGGGCAGGCGCGATAGACCTGCGTCACGTTCAGGGGTGTCGGCACAGGGCCCTCCATCGTCTGCGGGTATGCTGCCAGGCGGCGCCAGGGGCGTGCGGCAGCCTTGTTCGCAGTATGGCGAACTCCCGGCGCCAATGCATGATGCATATCAAGCCCTTGGCGGATGCAGCGGCTCAGCGATAGCGGTAGATGCGCAGGCTCGGCAGGTAGGGCAGCGCTTCCAGCTTTTCGTCGCTGCGGCGTGCCCGGATACGTTGCTGGGGCGGGGCGGCTGGCGGCAGGTTGTGGTCGGGCAGGCGCCCGCGAGGCGCAGGCAGGAACAGCGGCAGCGCCACGTTCATGGCGCGGCGGGTGCGGCCATCTTCCAGCGGCTCGCAGTAGAACAGGTTGGCGCGCATCAGCGGTGCCTGGCTTTGCACCTGTGCCAGCGGCTCGCCGGAAGGCAGAGCGGCCAGCTTGCGTAGCTGGATGCGTACGTGCGGGGCGTCGCTGTCCAGCGCCAGCAGCTTCTGCTCCACCTCGCGCACCGTCAGCCGCTTGATCGAGCGGCCGCTGGCATACCAGGCCAGCCGCACCCGTGCCACCGGCGCTTCGGCCACGGGAATGGCGCGCCAGCACTGCTTGAGGTGCAGCCGGGCGAGGCCGCTGCCGCGCAGGTGGTCGTGCAGGTGGGGGTGGCGGAAGGGCAGCACCGCCTTGGCCTCGGCCAGCAGCGGCGGATAATCGGCCTTGATTTTGGCCAGCCGGTCGGCGAAGTCGGCCTTGGCGGCGTTCACCCTGGCCACTTCTTCAAGCAGAGCCGGAGTGGCGGCCACGAGCCCCACGTGGCTGCGGGTCACGCGGCCATCCTGGCCGTCGGCGTACCAGAAGTCGAGCAGGGCGCGGCGCAGCCATTCGGGGCTGGCCTCGGCCTGGAAGGCCCAGGCCTGGGCGGGCGAGGCGGCATACGCGTCCAGCAGGGCCTCGCTGCGCTCGATCAGCGCATCGAAGGCGGCTTCCAGTTCGGCCAGCAGCCGGTAGGTCGGCGCCGCGGGCTGGGTCACGGCCGGTGGTCTCGCTCGGCCCGGGCCAGCCACTCGTCGATGTTGGTCTCGTCGAGCGCCGGCTCGCCGGCAATACGGTGCGACTCATCGGCCCAGGCGCCCAGGTCGATCAGCTTGCAGCGTTCACTGCAGAAGGGGCGGTAGGGGTTCTGCTCGCTCCATGCCACTTTCTTGCGGCACTGCGGGCAGGCGACGGTCAGGGGGCGTTGATGATGTTGGCTCATGAATCCTTGTCGGTGGCTGGCTGTGCATCCATTCTAGCGCTCTGCCGCCATTTGCCGATAGCGCCGATCCCATTCGGCCACTTGGGCGGCAAGGTCATCCTCGCCACCGGTATTGTCGATGACGTCGTCGGCGCGGGCCAGGCGCTCGCTGCGCGGGACCTGGGCGGCGACGATGGCGCGGGCCTGGGCTTCGTCGACGTCATCGCGGGCGGCGGTGCGCTCGATCTGCAGGCTCTCCGGCACGTCGATCACCAGGCAGCGGTCGACCAGCTCGCTCTGGCCCGACTCGAACAGCAGCGGCGACACCAGCAGCACGTAGGGGGCGCCTTCGGCCTCTAGCCGTGCCAGGTGGGCAAGGATGCGCTGGCGAATGCGCGGGTGCGTCACGCCTTCCAACCAGCGCCGCTCGGCCTCGTCGGCGAACACGATCTCGCGCAGGGCGCGACGGTTCAGGCTGCCGTCTGCCAGCAGCACCCGCGGACCAAAGCGCTCGGCAATGTCGGCCAGCGCCGGCTCGCCGGGTTCGACCACTTCGCGGGCCACGTCATCGGCATCCACCCAGGGAATGCCGTGCGCCGCGAAAGCGCGTGCCACGGTGCTCTTGCCGGAAGCAATACCGCCGGTGACGCCTACGATCACAGCCATTCTCCCGTCTTGTTCAGAAAGTGAAGCCAAGGTAGGCCGCCATCAGCGGCTCGCCGACCAGCAGCGCAATCATGCCGGCGCTGGCCAGGAACGGGCCGAAGGGCATCGGCGCGCCGCGCAGGTGGGGCAGGGCGAGCTGCATGGCGATGCCGACGATGGCCCCCACGCCGGCGGAAACGATCAGCACCATCGGCAGGTAGGGCCAGCCCAGCCAGGCGCCCAGGGCTGCCAGCAGCTTGAAGTCGCCGTAGCCCATGCCCTCCTTGCCGGTCGCCAGCTTGAACAGCCAGTACACGCTCCACAGCGCAAGATAGCCTGCCATGGCGCCGATCACTGCGCCGGGTAGCATCAATGGCTGGAACAGCAGCTGGTAGAGCAGGCCGGCCCACAGCAGCGGCAGGGTGATGGCATCGGGCAGCAGCTGGGTGCGCAGGTCGATCACCGCCAGCGCCAGCAGTGCCAGGCAAGCGGCGTAGAGGAACAGGCTCTGCCAGCCGGCGCCGAACAGCGCCAGCACGGCCAGCGCCAGGCCGGCGCCGGCCAGCTCCACCAGCGGATACTGGGGGCTGATGCGCGCCTGACAGTGGGCGCAGCGGCCGCGTCGCTTCAGCCAGCCGACCACCGGCAGGTTGTCGTGCCAGGCAATAGGCGTTTCGCACCGCGGGCAGATCGACCGCGGCACCAGCAGGTTGAAGCGGGGCGACTCCTCCTCGGGGAGTTCGAGCGCCTCGCGGGCCTCGGCCCGCCAACCGTACATCAGCATCACCGGCAGGCGCACGATCACCACATTGAGAAAACTGCCCAGGCACAGGCCCAGCAGGGCCGCCAGCGGCCATATCGCCCCATTCACAGCACCGTGCCCAGCTCGAAGATCGGCAGGTACATCGACACCACCAGGCCGCCGACCAGTATCCCCAGCACCACGATGATCAGCGGTTCGAGCAGGGAAGTAAGGGCGTCGACCTTATTGTCGACCTCCTCCTCGTAGTAGTCGGCCACGCGGTTGAGCATGGCGTCCAGCGAGCCGGACTCCTCGCCGATGCCGACCATCTGCACCGCCAGCGCCGGAAAGCGCTCGGTCAGGCGCATGGCGAAGTGCAGCTGCTGGCCGGTGGCCACGTCTTCGCGGATCTGCCGCGAGGCACGCTCGTAGACCAGGTTGCCGGTGGCGCCGGCGGCGATGTCCAGCGCCTCCACCATGGGCACGCCGGCGCCGTAGGTGGTCGCCAGGGTGCGCGAATAGCGCGCCACCGCCGACTTGTCGAAGATATCGCCCAGCACCGGTAGCCTGAGCAGGAAGGCATGCACGCGATAGGCGAAGGCAGGGGAGCGCTTGATGCCCTGGCGCATCAGGTAGACGAACGCCACCAGTGCGCCGAGCCCCCACAGCCAGTACTGCTGGGCAAACTCGGAGAGCGCGATGGTCATGCGGGTCATCGCCGGCAGCTCGGCGCCAAAGCCGTGGAACAGGCTTTCGAACTGCGGCACCACCTTGATCAGCAGCAGTGCCGTCACGCCGATCCCCACCAGGATCACCGCGATGGGGTACCACAGCGCCTTCTTCACCCGGCCCTTCAGCGACTCCACCTTCTCCTTGTAGGTGGCAATACGATCGAGCATGCGGTCCAGCGAGCCGGAGCTCTCGCCGGCCTCCACCAGGTTGCAGAACAGGCTGTCGAAGTGCTCGGGGTGCTGGCGCAGCGCCTGGGAGAAGCTCGAACCCGCCGCCACCTCGTTCATCATCTGCTGCACCACCGCGCTCATGGCCGGCTTGCGTATGCTTTCGGCCACTACCTGGAAAGCCTGCAGCACCGGCACCCCGGCGCGGATCATGGTGGCCATCTGGCGGGCGAACAGCATCACGTCGCGGGGGCGAATGGTGCCCATGCCGCCGCCCAGTCCGCCTTTGCGGCGTACGTTCTTGACGATGATGTTCTGGTTGGCCAGCTCGCGCTCCACCTCGAACTTCTCGGCGGCGACCATCTCGCCGTTGACCAGGCGCCCGCCCGGCCCCTTCCCCGTCCAGCGCCAGCGGTGCAGTTTCAGCTTCCGAGGCGCTTTCGCCGTTCTGGTTGCCATAGGTTCCCTGCTGCGTGTCGTATCGTTATGGTAACGCGTCAATCTTTGGTGACGCGGTTGATCTCAGTCAAGCTGGTGACGCCCTGCATTACCTTGAGCAGGCCGCTGCGGCGCAGGTCCGGGTGGCCCTCCTGCCGCGCCAGGCGGTCGAAATCCATCGAATTGCCGTTGCGCATGATCAGCTGGCTCATGGCGCTGCTGATCGGCACCACTTCGTAGATCCCCGTGCGCCCCTTGTAGCCGTGGGTGCAGTGGCGGCAGCCCACCGCTTCGTACACCGTGGCGCTTTTCACCTCCTGCTCGGTGAAGCCTTCGGCCAGCAGCGCTTCGCGGGGGATCTCCGCTTCCTGCCGGCAGTGCTTGCACAGCCGCCGCGCCAGGCGCTGGGCGATGATCAGGCTCACCGAACTGGCGATGTTGAACGGCGGCACGCCCATGTTGGCCAGGCGGGTCAGGGTTTCCGCAGCGGAGTTGGTGTGCACGGTAGAGAGCACCAGGTGGCCGGTTTGCGCTGCCTTCACCGCAATCTCGGCGGTCTCCAGGTCGCGGATCTCGCCCACCATTACCACGTCCGGGTCCTGGCGCAGGAAGGCGCGCAGGGCGCTGGCGAAATCCAGCCCGATCTTGGGCAGCACGTTGACCTGGTTCACCCCCGGCACCTTGATCTCCACCGGGTCTTCGGCGGTGCAGATGTTGCGCTGCACCTCGTTGAGCAGGTTAAGCCCGGTGTAGAGCGTCACCGTCTTGCCGCTGCCGGTGGGGCCGGTCACCAGGATCATGCCCTGGGGGTGGCCCAGCACGTTCTCGTACAGGGCGCGCTGCTCTGGCGTGAAGCCCAGCGCATCGATGCCGATCTGCGCCGAGGTGGGGTCGAGGATTCGCAGCACGATCTTCTCGCCGTAAACCGTGGGCAGCGAGTTGACGCGAAAGTCGATGGAGCGCGACTTCGACACCCGCAGCTTGATGGCGCCGTCCTGGGGCAGGCGCCGCTCGGAGATGTCCAGCCGCGCCATCACCTTCAGCCGCGCGGCGATGCGGGTGCGCATGGCGAAGGGCGGCCGGGCGGCCTCGATCAGTATGCCGTCGACCCGCATGCGCACCCGGTAGCTGGTCTCGTAGGGCTCGAAGTGGATGTCCGAGGCGCCGCGGCGAATGGCGTCGAGCAGGATCTTGTTGACGAACTTGACGATGGGCGCGTCGTCGGCGCCGCTCTGGCTGAGTTCGGCGGCGCCTTCGTCGGCGATGTCGATGCCTTCGTCGAACTCCAGCTCGCTGACCGCGTCGTCGACTCCGGTCAGGCTGTCCATCATGCTGGTCTCGAACTGGGCCAGGTAGGCTTCCAGCACCGGCACCAGCTGGTCGACCGGGCACAGCACGGCGTCGATGCTCAGCCCGGTGGCGAACTGCAGCTCGTCGAGCAGCGCCAGGGTGGAGGGGTAGGGCACCGCCACGGTGAGGCGGTGGCTGCGCCGTACCAGCGGCACCACGCACAGCTTGCGCAGCAGCTTTTCCGGGTACTCCTTGGCCGGCGGCAGGCTGGCCAGGCGCAGCGCGTCGAGGTCGACCAGCGGCAGGCCGTACTCCCAGGCTGCGCACAGGGTGGCCTGGCGTGCGGTGGCCAGGCCCGAATCGATCACATGCTGCAGCAGGCTTACCTCGGCTTCGCCGGCCTCGCGCTCGGCGCGCTCGGCGGCAGCCCGGTTCAGCAGCCCGTACTCCACCAGGCGCCTGGCGAAGCCGCGCAGCCCCTCGGTGTTCACCGCCCGGCCTGATGCGGTAGCGGTGGCGTCCTGGTCAGCCCCGGCAGGGAGCGTGCGGTAATCGTTCATGGTGCCTCGCCGTTGAGCCGCAGGGTGGGAAAGGTCATCCCATTCTAGAACGTCGTCAGCCGGTGTCCTACCCATGTAATTCATGCGTCCTTTATATTAGTTATGGTGCATTTCATGCATTGTTACCGGTGCAACAGGTCAGTCAATAGTAGGTCACCCCTTGCACAGTGACTAACTGTAAATTAATGTAATTGTTAGGGGGCAACTCCGTTTAAACGCACGGGCCATGCCCGGCGGCAAGCAGCGGCGGCAATGCCGCCACGTGACGACGCCCGCCAAGGCATACGACCGCAACGGGCACAGCAGGGGAACCATGGCGATGAAGATGATGGAAGCAATGCGGCGCAAGCCGGCAGCGAAGCGCGGTCAGGGGGGCTTTACGCTGATCGAACTGTTGATCGTGGTGGCGATTATTGGAATTTTGGCGGCGATAGCGATTCCGCAGTATGGTAATTATCTTGATAAAGCTGCTGCAAATGCATGCCAAACAGATTTTCGTAATGCTACCACCGTAGCTAGAGCGAACGATGCGTTAAACGCAACTAGCACTGATCCCGATTATGCAAGCTTCACTTTTTCTGCTTGTTTTTCTGATGAAAGTGCAAGCACCGCTTTAAATTTCTCTACTGTCGAATCTGCTTTGTTAGGAACTGAGAGTTTGGAAGAAGCTCTCGATACGTTGACTGTTTACGACCAGCGTGGGAAAGCGGTTGCAACCGGCACTAACGCTCCCACTACCTAAAATTTGGACATGCTCTACTTGGCGGCCAAGAGAATTGGCCGCCTTTTTTTTAATTTTTGGCGAAACAAAGCACGCCCACGCATTCAGCATCCTCCCTGATAGGGATAGAGGACCCTTCATGCGCCCTGCCAAGGCTCGCCGCCATGACATGCCTCGCACGTCGGTGAATGGCATATTCTGATATGACTTTATCAACGGCTGCGTGTGCCGCGCCTTCCTGTGCGGTGCCGATAGCATCAGCGGGGCTGCCAGAATAGCCGCTCGTTGGGTCGCCTAGCGGCTGAAAAAGTCTTGTAAAGATGCGCTCTAAATGGATCTTAACATCAGCGCCTATCAAGCCATTTTCTAAAATTAATGTAACAACGCATTTGCGCGAGTGTCGCTTCAAGTGCTAGGCAGTGCACGGCGAAGTGGCAGTGCTCAATGCGGTCGCCTACGTTGTCCAAAACGCCTTCGGAGCAGCGTTATTCTGACGATGGTGAGGCCAGCAACGCCGTTTCACTTCGCCCGCCAAGCAGCCGCTTTTGCGCTACCGGCTTTTTTATCTTAGAACTTTCACGGGCGGCAGGGCACCGCAGGCGTTCGCCAACCCGCGACTCGGCGATGCGGTTTGAAGCCTTCCATCCCTCTGGTCGCCTTCAAATCGTGAGCATAGGCGGCGGGCAATAGGAGGCTGAATACATTCGCTACAGGCTTATTCCGGCTTGTCAGGTTTGTTTTAGTGCTTTGCTGGGAATTTTTAAAAAAAGTTGTTAAATCAATGGCATGTGGATAGTTTTCGTCGGCGATTTTATCCTTGAAGGGTTTTGTTATGTTGTCGGGAACTTCTGCGGAACACCCCGCCATACGACCTGGAGCGCAGCAAAATAATGCACCGACTAATTTGACGCTGCACCTTGAGTTGAACTAAAACTCACTACACGTATTGTCATTCGTTTGCTGTTGAGGTATTTATACCCCGCATCCTGTCATTTCTACATAGCAAGGAACCTGCCCATGTCTCTTCTCAGCGAATTCATGCAAAAGGAACAGCAGCTCAAGCAGCTGCAGGCGGAGATGGATCGCCTGCAGAACGACGAGCGGCTGAAGGCCGAGCTTGAGTTCAAGGACAAGCTCGAAGCCCTGATGCGCGAGTTCAACAAGAGCTCCGCCGATGTGATTAACCTGCTCGAGCCCCAGGGCGGCAGCAGGGCGGCCAGTTCCGCCAAGGCCCCGGCGGCGGCCGGTTCGCGCCGCAAGCGCAAGCTGAAGATCTACAAGAACCCCAACTCGGGCGAAGTGATTGAAACCCGCGGCGGCAACCACAAGACGCTGAAGGCGTGGAAAGACGAGTTCGGTTCCGACACCGTGGAAGATTGGCTGGTTCGCGTGGAGTCTTGATCCGGATTAAGCCGCTGGCGGGCAATGAAGAGTATTCGCCGCCGCGCAGAATCGCTATCCCCGCAACGATAAGGCCGGGCCCCGCAGGGCTCGGCCTTGTTGATGGAAAAAGCTTCGAGGGCGTGCGCTATTCCTGGAAGATCGGCACCTGCATTTCGATGCCTTTGGGGGTGTCGATCAGCGCTATCGCTTCGCCGGTGGTAAAGGCGTGCCGACTTGGCAGAACTTCACTGATCAAATGGTAGGCCGCGGTCGCTATCGTCGCCTCGTCGTCGATATGCGCGCAGGCATACTCCTGTGCCGGCAGTTCTACAACGCGAAACGCCCAGGGTATGGCCATGCCGCTGGCGGCTTCGGTGGTGATTTCGGTGCCGATATCGATCTTGTCGAGCCGGCACGGCAGCAGCATGTTATGCAGCAGGGCGACGGCAGGCGCTTGCCTTAATCGTTCAGGCAGGGCGTCGGCACCTTTCGTGGCATCCGCCCAGTGCTGCAGGGTAGGAAATAGCGCCATTGTCTTGTAATGATAAAGCCGCGATACCAACGCCTGACGCGCCGGCAGGCGGCGAATCAGGAAGCGGGGGGGATCGCTGGCGGGCAGGCGCTGGGCGTTGGCATATAGCTTGGCATGAAAGGCCCGTCGAAACTGCCGTGGGGTCAGCCCGTGCAGGCGCTGGAAGGCGCGGCTGAAGGCCGAATGGTTCAGGTAGCCGCAGCGCATGGCGATGGTGTGAATGGGGTAGGGCGTGAAGGCCAGCAGCTGGGCCGCCTTTTCCAGCCGCAGGGTGTCGCGGTAGGCGCTGGGCGACAGCCCGAAGCACTGCTTGAACCGGCGCCGCACCTGCGAGGTCGAATACCCAAGCCGGCCGGCGAGATCCTCTATTCCTTGCTGGCTGCCTAGCTGCTCTTGCAGCCAGACTTCCGCCCGCATCATCTCGTCATACATCGTTAGTCCCTTGTACTTGAGCCTGCAGCAGGGCGATGCCTGCTGTTCCTTTTTTATGCGCTGCGTGGAGGGGGCTTCGTAGGAGGCAAGTGCGGATGAAGCCGGCATGTGGGCTTCACCCCTGGGGCGTTTGAAGGCGCTAGCGCAGAGCTGCGTATTGCCTGTTACACTGCCTCTCTTGCCAATTCCCTGAAGACCGCTTCCTTCAGCCATGGCTGAAAATGGGCCTGTAGATTTGTGCGTTGCGGCACAGCAGCCAGTGTTGTTATGGTTTTTCTCGTTCTCTTTATGCGCTTTTGATAGAGGCAAAGGCAAGTTTGGTGAACAAGAGTGACCGTTTGTGCATATTTTGTTGCAATAACAAGAAATGAGAATAAATTAGATGCGTAATTCTCTTTACCCCATGCCCAAGGGAGAAGGGGTGTGCTTCGCTAACCAGGCCAATGGCGCTATACTCTGGCCGAGCCACTCTTCGAGTGTCGTCAGGCACTTGAGCATTTACGGAAGCCGATGAAACAGCAAAAATCCAATCGATCGATGGACGAGCGCGAAAAGCTGCGCAAGTTCCGCGAGCTCGACGACGCCTTTGCCGAAGCCCTGCGCGAATTGGAAAAGCCCAATTCGCGGCTTTCCATTCCCACCGGCCCGCCGGTGCGCAGCCTGGCCGAGCTGGAAGAGGAAGACGAGCAGCAGCGTCAGCGCCTGTTCGAGAAGCGCCTGATGTCGTTGATGCGCGAATACGCGCAGCCAAGTGAGAGCGTGGCCGTTCTGCTGCGCACCCTGCATTCCCTGGGTCGTATCGCTTGACCCCGCCATGACCTATTTGCTGGTGATGGGCGGCGTGATGCTGTCTGTCCTGTTCACCCTTGGCTGGCTGCTGTTCCGCCTGCTGCGGCTTGCCGGCGGCGCGCTGCCGGGCGGGCGACGCAGCTCGGTGCGCAAACCTGCCAAGGGGCGGGCCAAGGCGGCAAGGCCTGCCGCGAAATCGAAGGGCAAGGCGGCGGCCAAGGCCGCCAGCACCAGAGCTGCCCCTGCCAAGCTTACTGAGAAACCTCCCTGGCGGCTGACCCAACGGCTGGCGCAGTGGCATGCCGCTCTGCCGCTGGCGCTGGTGCTGTCGCTGATCTACCTGGCCGCACGCCTGGCGGAACACGGCATGAGCTTTCGCCCACCGCATACGGTGCCGGGGGGCTATCAAGTGTTGGTGGCCGGGCTTGGCTGGCTTGCCGCCTTGTTGATCGGGCTGGCGCTGGTGCAGCGTGTGGCGATGTGGCGCTGTCGTTGATGCGTTGAATAAGTGTCGAAAATCTCACTGCTACCAATGACTTAAGTGTTGCGAACCGCAATCACGATTTGTGACTGGAGCCATGCAGATGAGTGCCGTAGAATTGTTCGACTCCAATAACGATACATGCAGGGACCAGTCGAGCCAGGCTCGGCGGCGGATCGTGAAGGGGCGCCACAAATTGTTGGCTGCCGCAAGTCGTTTTGATCAATTCGCTTCCGTCCCCGGTATCGCTCAGGCTTACAGGGCAAGGGAACTGTCCGGCGAAAATCCCCGGGCGGTAGCGTGCCTGGAAGATGATCACAGGGCTGCCATCGTCGCCTCGAGATGAATGAGTTGCTCTCGCACCTATGTCTTATTTCCGCGTTGTTTGTGCCTTGTGGCCGTCTCGTTCCTGATCCAGTCGGGTATGAGATTTGTGCGCGCCTTCGCTTGTCGGATACCGTTCGCTCACAGTGTTGTCATCTTCTTCGTTCGAGACGTTAGTGTCTCGTCAGGGATCGCCTTGCGGCGCGTAATGCAGAGAAAGGGAATCGTATGAAGATCACCGTATTCGGAACCGGCTATGTGGGATTGGTGACTGGCACCTGCCTTGCCGATGTCGGACATGACGTCATGTGCATGGATGTGGATGCCGACAAGATCGCCCGGCTGAAAGAGGGCGAAGTGCCAATCTACGAGCCGGGTCTCGAACCCATGGTGAAGCAGAATACGGCAGCCGGGCGGCTGCGCTTCACTACCGACGCCGCCGAGGCAGTGGGCTTCGGTACGCTGCAGTTCATTGCCGTGGGCACCCCGCCCGATGAGGATGGCAGTGCCGATCTGCAGTACGTGGTTAGCGTGGCCAAGAGCATCGGCGAGCACATGCGCGACTACAAGGTGATCGTCAATAAGTCGACCGTGCCGGTGGGTACCGCCGACAAGGTACGTGAAACCGTCACGCAAGTGCTGCAGTCGCGCGCCGAGCAGGTCGACTTCGATGTGTGCTCCAACCCGGAGTTTCTCAAGGAAGGCGCTGCCATTGAAGATTTCACCCACGGTGCGCGCATCGTCGTGGGAACCGATTCCGAGCGCGTCAAAGACCTGATGCGCGACTGCTACGCCCCCTACAACCGCCTGCGCGACAAACTAATGTTCATGGACGTGCGTGCCGCCGAGCTGACCAAGTATGCCGCCAACGCCATGTTGGCCACCAAGATCAGCTTCATGAACGAGATCGCCAACCTGGCGGAAAAGCTGGGTGCCGACGTCGAGCAGGTGCGCCACGGTATCGGCTCGGACCCGCGTATCGGCTATCACTTCATCTATCCCGGCTGCGGCTACGGTGGCTCCTGCTTTCCCAAGGATGTTCAGGCGCTGGCCCGCACCGCTGCCCAGGTGGACTACCAGGCCGAACTGCTCAACGCCGTGGAAGCGGTGAACCACCGGCAGAAGCAGACCTTGTTCCGCAAGCTGGAGCAGGCGTTCGACGGCGATCTGAGCGGCAAGTGCATCGCCCTGTGGGGGCTCTCGTTCAAGCCTGAAACCGACGACATGCGTGACGCCCCCAGCCGCATGCTGATGGAAGCGCTATGGCAGGCGGGCGCCAAGGTACAGGCGTTCGACCCACAGGCGATGCGCGAGTGTCGGCGCATCTATGGCGACCGAGACGATCTGGTGCTGGTAGGCGACCGTATTCAAGCGGTGAAAGGCGCCGATGCGCTGGTGATCTGCACGGATTGGAAAGACTTCCGCGCCGTCGATTTCGAATGGCTGAAGCAACAGCTCTCCACCCCTGTCATCGTGGATGGGCGTAACCTGTTCGATCCGCAGCGGGTGAAGCAGGCTGGGCTGCTTTATTATGCCGTGGGGAGAGGGGATTCGCTGCGCTGAGGCGTGACCCGCCGGCCCGCCATGGGCTGGCCCGGGTTTAACGTGGCTAACCAAATAAAGACGATACCTTACCCGAGCTGCGTAGGCGGCTCGGGTAAGTCGTTAAAGGCCAATACGTTTCGAATAAGAACAACGCCACCATGAGCACGCCATTCCAGATTATTCATCACGGCGGCGGCAGCGGTGTTACCGGCAGCTGCCACCGACTTCAGATAGCGCCCGACCGAGCCCTGCTCATCGACTGCGGCATTTTTCAGGGGCAGGACGCCGAACAGCTCGACAGCCTGGCCCAGCACCAGGTGCGCTTCTCGGTGGAGGACATGCTGGCGTTGGTGGTTACCCACGTGCACATCGACCACATCGGCCGGCTGCCCTACCTGGTGGCGGCGGGCTACAAGGGGCCGATACTCTGCTCGGTGCCCTCGACGCGGCTGCTGCCGCTGGTGATCGAAGATGCGTTGAGGATCGGCTTCACCCACGACCGCGCGCTGATCGAACGCTTCCTGGCCGAAGTGCAAGAGCGGCTGGTGGCGCTGGACTACGCGACTTGGCATCCCCTGCTCGACGACGATCGCCACTGCATACGCATCAAGCTACAGCGCGCCGGGCACATTCTCGGCTCTGCCTACCTGGAAGTGGACACGCTGGACAAAGCTGCCGGCCGGCGCCAGCGCACCGTGTTTTCCGGCGACCTGGGCGCCCCCTTCGCACCGCTGCTGCCGGCGCCGAAAGCACCGTACCGCGCCGACGTGCTGGTGCTGGAAGCCACCTACGGCGACCGCAAGCATGAGGACAGGCGACAGCGCCGCAGCCGCCTGAAAGCGGCTATCGACAGGGCACTGGAAAACGGCGGCACCGTGGTGATCCCCGCCTTCAGCGTGGGGCGCACCCAGGAGCTGCTCTACGAACTGGAAGGGCTGATCCACGACGCCCGAGACGCACGCTGGCAAGACCTCGAGATCATCGTCGACTCGCCCCTGGCTGCCCGTTTCACCGAGGTGTACCGCGAACTCAAGCCCTACTGGGATGCCGAAGCCCACCGCCGGCTGCGCAGCGGCCGCCACCCGCTCAGCTTCGAGAACCTCTATACCGTTGACAGCCACGACGCCCACGAGCGCACCGTGAGCTACCTGAGCGATACCGGCAGGCCGGCCGTGGTGATTGCCGCCAGTGGCATGGTCAGCGGCGGCAGGGTAGTGAACTACCTGAAGCGCATGCTGGGCGACGAGCGCCACTGCGTGCTGTTCACCGGCTACCAGGCGCCCGGCACCCCCGGGCGCGACATCCAGCGCTTCGGCCCCCGCGGCGGCTGGGTGATGCTCGAAGGCCAACGCATCGACATTCGCGCCCGCGTGGAAACCGTGAATGGCTACTCCGCCCACGCCGACCAGCTCGACCTGCTCAACTTCGTGCGCCGCATGCGCTACCCGCCGCATGAAGTGCGCCTGGTGCATGGCGATGCCCACGCCCAGGCAGCGCTCAAGGCCACGCTGCTAGAATGGGCCGAAGGGGCAGGGCACGAGTTGGAAGTGACGCTGGGGGTTGAGCATCCAACACTGACGATCTTTGAACAGCAAACTAGTCCTGCCTTGGCAGGTGCATAACGATGATGCATGGCACGGCGCTTTTAGTATCCGAGATTTTAGCTGCGGTTTCTGCTTATCGTAGGCACTAACTCTGAACCGGCTCTGGCCTACTACTCCACTCAGGCGATTGCCAGCCGGACCAGCAAATTACAATTGAGCCGTAAACCGGCAGAAAAAGGCAAATCCTATTCTGCAAGCATAAACAAGACTTCTACAGCGAACCGAAGGGAAGTGTATCGCTCTGTGGCGCCTGCAATTCAAGCCGGCACCGACAATTTGTGCGACGCCTCCAGCCGCGTACGAATGAAAGCGCAGTGGATAGCCGGCGCCGAAGTGCAAGCCCGCGCCCGTTAGCCATGCGCGTCTTCCAGCGAATATAAAACAGTGAAACACCGATGACTTAATTTCTGCATCGAAAGGAAAAACTTTATTGCCCTGGACTTCGACTAGCTGAAACAGCAGCTTGTCCTGCCGATAGTCATAAGAACAGTTTCGACCTGTTGCGTATGAAAGAAGTGGGGCTGCTCAGATATGCCTTGGGTGAGGAGATTCGCTTAGTAAACAACATACAGCTAGCCGAGTCCCAAAACTGACTAATATACTATGATGCCCGAGCGCCCTTTCTGCTCGGGCACTTTATTATGCCTATGCGTTTGATTTGGTAGTTTTCGAGTTGATAACTCAGCCAAGGTTAGAGCTAAGCACTAAGATGAAATTTCTTATCACCAGCATTGCCGGCTTTATCGGCCACGCCATGGCCAAGCGCCTGAGCGGGCAAGGCCACGATCTGCTTCATCCATCTAGATCTCGGCGATCGAAAAAATGGCCACGCTGTTTAGCGAGAACGAATTCGATCGGGTGATCCACCGGGCTGCCCAGGCCGGTTGCGCGACTCGCTGGAAAGTTCTCACGTGTAGGCCGACTCCAACCTCATCGGCCATCTCGATCTGCTGGAGGGCAATCGACAGCGCAAGGTGGGGCAACTGGCGTTCGCCTCCACGAGCTCAGTATACGGCATGAACGCCAAGACGCCTTTCGCCACCAGCGATAGCATTATCCACCCCGTTAGCCTCTACGCAGCCACCAAGAAGGCCAACGAGCTAATGAGCCACCTACGCCCATCTCGACGGAGTACCGATGACGGGGCTGCGCTTCTTCACCGTTTACGGTCCCTGGGGGCGGCCTGGCATGGCCATCTTCAAGTTTTTCAGGGTGATGTTCGAGAGCAAGCCGATCCAGATGTACAAACATGGCGACATGTCGCGAGACTTCACCTATATCGACGACATCGTTGAGGGCATCGTGTGTATCGCCGACATGATTCCCTATCCCAACCCCGACCGTGCCGCCGCCATCTCCCGCCCCGGCCTTAGCACCGCCCCCCTACGCGCTCTGTAATACCAGCTACGGCGTCCCGGTCTCGCTGATGAGCTTCATTCGCGCGCTGATAAGCCAGCGGGCGCGAAGCTATCTGCGAATACCTGTCCATGCAGCCCTGCGACGTACCGCGCACCTGGGCCGACACCCAAGTGCTGCTCAAGGCCTCCGGCTGCCGTCCCAAGATCAAAATGCAGGTGGAAAAGAGCGTGAACCGCTTCGTGGCGTGGTATCGAAATTCTACTAGGTATAAACCACTCGGCATGGAACGCCTTGCCAGCACGTGTCAATTACCAGTATCAGTCACCATGGCGGCGGGGCGGAAGTCACCGGTAGCTGTCACCACCAGCAAATCGCCGAGCACCGTGTTCTGCTGGTGGATTGTGGCCTGTTCCTGGGTCAGGATGCCGAGCGCGTCGACAGCCTGGAGCAGCACACCGTGCGCTTCCTGGTGGACGACGTTCTGGCGCTAGTAATCATCCACGTACACCTCGACCGGCTGCCCTACCTGCTGGCGGCGGGCTATAAGGGGCCGAACGAACTGGAAGGGCTGATACACAACGCACGCCCCGCCCAGGGAAGTGCGGCTGGACACTGCGATGCCCATGCACAGGTCGCACTCAAGGCAGGCGGCTGGAATGGGCTGCAGGGACAGGGCATGAAGGACATGCGAGGAGTGTGATGCTGGGTGGCGACCACCTTTCCGAAGCGGCTGAAGGCAAGACTGTTTTAGCCACGGTGTGATAGGGAACCTACTCCTCTTACATACGCACCATGCCAGCTATATCTCTTTGAAAGAAACCTTATAAAGGAACGGCGATGAAGGTTACCGTATTCGGAACTGGCTACGTGGGCCTGGTACAGGGAGCCGTGCTGGCCGATGTTGGTCACCACGTAGTGTGCGTAGACGTGGATGCCAATAAGGTGGCGCGCCTGAAGCAGGGCGATATTCCTATCTACGAACCGGGGCTGGAACCGCTGGTAAAGGAGAACCATGCCGCCGGGCGGCTCCGCTTTACCACAGATGCTGCCGAAGGCATCAAGCACGGTCAGGTCCAGTTCATTGCCGTTGGCACCCCGCCGGACGAAGACGGCAGCGCCGATCTTAAGTACGTGCTGTCCGTGGCTGAAACCATTGCCCAGCACATGGAGTGTGACCTGGTCATTATCAACAAATCCACCGTGCCGGTTGGCACTGCCGACAAAGTGCGAGACAAGGTGGAGGGCGTGCTTGAGTCCCGTGGCCGCAAGGACCTGCGTTTCGACGTAGTCTCCAACCCCGAGTTTCTGAAAGAGGGCAGTGCGGTAAGCGACTGCCAACGGCCGGACCGCATCATCATTGGTACCGAGAGCCGCATCGCCGAAGATATGCTGCGCGAACTTTATGCCCCTTTCAGCCGCCAGCAAGACAAGATGATCGTCATGGACGTGCGCAGTGCCGAGCTGACCAAGTACGCCGCCAATTGCATGCTGGCCACCAAGATCAGCTTCATGAACGAAATGGCCAACCTGGCCGAGCGCCTCGGGGCGGATATCGAGATGGTGCGCCAGGGCATCGGCTCCGACCCGCGAATTGGCTACCACTTCATCTACCCCGGTGTGGGCTACGGCGGCTCCTGCTTCCCCAAGGACGTTCAGGCGCTGATCCGCACCGCCGGCGATATCGACTTCGACGCCAAGGTGCTCAAGGCCGTGGAAGCCCGTAACGAGGAACAGAAAACCACCCTGTTCCAGAAGATACACAAGCATTACCAGGGCAACCTGGCCGGCAAGACTTTCGCCATCTGGGGCCTGGCCTTCAAGCCCAACACCGACGATATGCGCGAAGCCCCCAGCCGCGTGCTGATGGAAGCCCTATGGCAAGCCGGCGCCAAGGTACAGGCCTATGACCCGGAAGCCATGGAAGAAACCCAGCGCATTTACGGCAACCGCGACGACCTCACCCTGTGCGGCACCAAGGAGGCCGCCCTGCGTGGCGCCGATGCTTTGGCGATCGTGACCGAATGGCAGAGCTTCCGCGCGCCGGATTTCGAGCTGATCAAGCAGCAGCTCACAGAACCGCTCATCTTCGACGGGCGCAACATGTTCGAGCCCCGCAGAATGGTGATCAAGGGTATCGGTTACCACTCCATTGGACGATAAGCAGCTCCCTTGATGCCATTTGAAGCGTTGTTCACGTTAGGAATCGTCGTATCTGTACTGATCGCCCTGGCCATGAGCCGGGTTGCCCCGGATACGATTCTCATGGCGGCTCTGGCCGTACTCATGATCTCTGGCATCCTGACCCCCGGCGAGGCCCTGGCCGGGTTCGGTAACCCCGGGGTCATGACCATTGCGGTGTTGTATGTCGTTGCTGCCGGACTGAAGGAGACCGGTGCCATCCAATGGCTGGCCCATCGCTTGCTCGGTCAGCCACAGCGGCTGCGCCAGGCTCAACTGCGCGTCTTGCTACCGGCATCGGTTTTGAGTGCCTTCATGAACAACACCACCGTGGTGGCCATGTTCATCCCCGCCGTTCAGGAGTGGGCGGGGCGCCTCAAGCTGCCGCCTTCCAAGTTGCTGCTGCCGCTCAGCTATGCCGCCATCATCGGCGGCACTTGCACGTTGATCGGCACTAGCACCAACTTGGTCGTGGATGGCCTGCTGCAAAGCGAGAAAGGAATTGGGCTCGCCATGTTTTCGCTCGCCTGGGTCGGCGTCCCTATCGTACTGATAGGTGGTACCTTTCTCTACCTTTTCGCCGACCGCCTGTTACCGAACCGGCAGGGCGTGCTGGAGCAACTGGAGCAGGCACGCGAATACTCGGTCGAGGTAGTGGTAGACGAGAAAGGCCCACTGGTAGGAAAGAGCATTGCCGATGCCGGGCTGCGCCATCTCAGCTTTGGCTACCTGGCGGATATTGAACGGCACGGACGCCTACTCACCGCTGTGCCGCCAAGTACCGAGTTGCAGGCAGGCGACATTCTCATATTCATCGGCGCGCCGGAGTGTGCCCGTGAATTGCGCCGTATCCATGGGCTGAAACCGGCAAGCGGCGACGTTCACAAGCTGGATATCGCTCACCATCAGCGCTGTCTGGTGGAAGCCGTCCTCGGGCCGGATTTCGGCGGGCTCAACCAGACGGTACGAGAGTCGCGCTTTCGCTCACGCTACCAGGCCGTCATTCTTTCAATTTCCCGCCATGGTAGGCGGTTGCCGGGCAAGCTTGGCGATATTCGCTTGCAGGTCGGCGATACGCTGCTGATCGAAACTGCACAAGACTTCGTCGACCAGTACCGCTACCGTAAGGACTTCCTCCTTGTCAGCGCGTTGAACGACTCCACCCCGCCCGATTTTCGCAGGGCTCCCGTGGCCATGGGAATTCTTGCCGCCATGGTGGCTGCAAGCGCTACGGGCCTGTTGAGCATTCTCGAGGCGGCACTGCTAGCCGGTGGTGGCATGCTGGTTACCCGCTGCGTGCCGGCGAGCAAAGCAAGACGCTACGTGGATCTCTCTGTGCTGGTGGTCATCGCATCCTCCTTTGCGCTGGGGGCTGCCATGACGAAGACAGGCGCCGCAGCGCAGGTCGCGCAGTGGCTGCTATTGATAGAGGATCTGGCGCCCTGGGCCGCGCTGGCGCTCGTTTACCTCATGACGGTGCTGTTCACCGAGCTGATCACCAACAATGCTGCGGCCGTACTGATGTTTCCCATCGCCGTGGCCGTTGCCGAGCAGCTCGGGGTAAGTTTCATGCCCTTCATCATCGCCATCATGTTTGCTGCCTCGGCCAGCTTCATGACCCCCCTGGGCTACCAGACCAATCTCATGGTTCTCGGCCCCGGTGGGTACCGCTTTACCGATTATTTGCGGCTAGGCGCCCCGTTGAGCCTGATCGTAGGTATCACGGCAGTGACGCTGATACCGTTGGTTTGGTCGTTCTGACTGCGAGCTACGAGCTATGAGCCAAAACCTTAGCGTCGAGAGTGTCGTAGGCCCGAAGCCCGAAGCCCGAAGCCCGAAGCCCGAAGGAGATACTTTTGACCGATTTCGTTACCGATGAGGTTCGCAGCCGGCTGATCGAGGGCGTTCATGCCGCAGGCCGTGAAGTGATCTCGATCTACGAGCGGGATTTCAATATCGAAACAAAGGATGACAGAAGCCCGCTTACCGAAGCAGATATGGCATCCCACCATGCTCTCGTCGAGTTACTGGAATCCCTAACCCCGGAGGTGCCGATTCTCTCTGAGGAGTCTGCGGAAATTCCTTATGCCAAGCGCACGGCCTGGCAGCGCTACTGGTTGATCGATCCGCTCGACGGCACCAAGGAGTTCATCAAGAAGAACGGCGAGTTCACCCTGAACGTAGCGCTGATCGAAGCGGGGGTGCCGGTCTTCGGCATCGTGCACGCACCGGTACTCGAGGCTACCTGGGTAGGCCAGCAAGGGCAGGGGGCATGGAAAAAGGAAAGCGGCGGGGCTTTGCAACCTATCCAAGTACGGCGCCTACCCGACCCTGAACAAGAAGCCTGGCAAGTGGTCGGCAGCCGCTCCCATGGCTCCAAGGAGTTCGAGGCGTTCCGCGCCGGGCTCCCAGCCCATGAATGCGTTTCCATGGGGAGTTCGCTCAAGCTTTGCCTCGTTGCCGAAGGCAAGGCCGATCTCTACCCGCGCCTGGCACCGACCAGCGAATGGGACACCGCAGCCGCCCAGGCGGTGGTCACCGCTGCCGGCGGCCAAGTATTGAATGCCCATACCCTGGAGCCGCTGCGCTGCAACCAGCAGGAGAGCGTGCTAAACCCGTTCTTCATCGTCTGCGGCCAGCGCGACGAGCGCTGGGAATCGGCCTTGAAGGCCAGCCTCTAATTCCGATTTATCACTAGGTTTTTTTCGATGCCTGAAATTTCACCCGAACGCCAGACCCACCTAAAACAACTCGAAGCCGAGTCGATCCACATCATCCGTGAGGTGTCGGCCGAGTTCCGCAACCCGGTGATGCTCTACTCCATCGGCAAGGACTCCTCGGTGATGCTGCATCTGGCGCGCAAGGCCTTCTTCCCCGGGCCGCCGCCGTTCCCGCTGATGCACATCAACACCACCTGGAAGTTCCGCGAGATGATCGCCTTCCGCGACCGCATGGCCGGTGAGGTGGGCATGGAGCTGATCGAGCACATCAACGAAGAGGGGCGTGCCGCCGGCATCAACCCCTTCGATCACGGTTCCAGCGGCTACACCGACGTGATGAAGACCCAGGCGCTCAAGCAGGCGCTGGACAAGTACGGCTTCGATGCCGCCTTTGGCGGTGCCCGCCGTGACGAAGAGGCCAGCCGCGCCAAGGAGCGGGTGTTCTCGTTCCGTGACAAGTATCATCGTTGGGATCCCAAGAGCCAGCGCCCCGAGCTGTGGAACCTGTACAACGCCCGGGTCAACAAGGGCGAGTCGATCCGCGCCTTCCCGCTCTCCAACTGGACCGAGCTGGACATCTGGCAGTACATCTACCTCGAGCAGATTCCCATCGTGCCGCTCTACTACGCCGCGCCGCGCCCGGTGGTGGAGCGCGACGGCATGCTGGTGATGGTCGACGACGAGCGCCTGCCGCTGGCCCCCGGCGAGGTGCCGGAGGAGCGCTGGGTGCGCTTCCGCACCCTGGGCTGCTACCCACTGACCGGTGCGGTGGAGTCGAAGGCCGACACCCTGCCCGAAATCATCCAGGAGATGCTGCTGACCCGCACCAGTGAGCGCAGCGGCCGGGCCATCGACCATGACCAGGCGGGCTCGATGGAGAAGAAAAAGCGCGAGGGGTACTTCTGATGGCACACCAATCCGCAATGATCGCCGAGGATATTGAGCAGTACCTCCGCGAGCACGAGAACAAGGACCTGCTGCGCTTCATCACCTGCGGCAGCGTGGATGACGGCAAGTCGACCCTGATCGGCCGGCTGCTGCACGACTCCAAGATGATCTACGAGGACCAACTGGCCGCCATTGCCAGGGACTCGAAAAAAGTCGGGACTACCGGGGAGGAGGTGGACCTGGCGCTGCTGGTCGACGGCCTGCAGTCGGAGCGCGAGCAGGGCATCACCATCGACGTGGCCTACCGCTTCTTCTCCACCGACAAGCGCAAGTTCATCATCGCCGACACCCCGGGGCACGAGCAGTACACCCGCAACATGGCCACCGGCGCCTCCACCGCCAACCTGGCGATCATCCTGATCGACGCTCGCTACGGCGTGCAGACCCAGACCCGGCGCCACAGCTTCATCGCCGACCTGCTGGGCATCCAGCACCTGATCGTGGCGGTGAACAAGATGGATCTGGTCGAATATTCCCAGGCACGCTTCGACGAGATTATCGAGGAATATCAGGCCGTTGCCGAGAAGCTCCACGCCCGCGACATTCGCTTCGTGCCCATGTCGGCCCTCAAGGGCGACAACGTCGTCAACACGAGCGAGGCCATGGGCTGGTACGATAAGCCGGCCTTGCTGGAGCTGCTGGAAGGCGTAGAGATCAGCCACGATCACAACCTGCGCGACCTGCGTTTCCCGGTACAGTACGTCAATCGCCCCAACCTCGATTTTCGCGGTTACTCCGGGACCCTGGCTGCCGGCATCGTTCACCGCGGCCAGGCCGTGCGGGCGTTGCCTTCCGGCAAGGTGTCCAAGGTGGAACGAATCGTCACCTTCGATGGCGACCTCGAAGCCGCCTACCCGGGGCAGGCGATTACCCTTACCCTGGAAGACGAGATCGACATCTCCCGCGGCGACTGGCTCGTGGCGGAAGAGGACAAGGTGCCGCTTGCCAATGGCTTCGAGGCAGACATCGTGTGGATGCACGAAGCCCCGCTGGAGCCAGGCAAGCTGTACGACCTAAAGCTTGCGACCCGCGCCGTGGCAGGCAAAATCACAGCGATCGACTATCAGGTCGATGTCAACACGCTTGAGCACCGCCACGCCGAGAATCTCGATCTCAATGCCATCGCGCGCTGCCATATCGAACTGACGGCGCCGGTGCCCGTCGACGACTATCGCACCAGCCCCGGTACCGGCTGCTTCATCATCATCGACCGCCTCAGCAACGTAACGGTTGGGGCGGGGATGATCCATCAGCCGCTGGATAGCGAACTGCCCTACGAATTTCGCGAGCACGACAGCAAGGCCAATGTGGTGTGGAACCGCACCAGCGTTACCCAAGCCATGCGCGAGCAGCTCAACGGTCATCAGGGCAAGTGCGTTTGGTTTACCGGCCTTTCAGGCTCGGGGAAATCGACCCTGGCCAATGCTCTGGAAGTGGAGCTGAACCGCCGTGGCTATCACACCATGCTGCTGGACGGCGACAACATCCGCCATGGCTTGTGCAAGGACCTCGGCATGAGCGAGGAAGACCGCGCCGAGAACATCCGCCGCGTGGGTGAAGTGGCAAGGTTATTCGCTGAGGCCGGCATCATCGTCATTACCGCATTCATCTCACCCTTCCGCAGCGACCGCGACGCCGCGCGGGCTCTATTCCAGAACGGCGATTTCATCGAGGTACATGTCGATACCCCGCTGGATATCTGTGAGCAGCGCGACCCCAAGGGGCTCTACCAGAAGGCACGCGAAGGCAAGATCAAGGACTTCACGGGGATTAACAGCCCCTACGAGGTGCCTAAATCAGCAGAACTGACGGTCAATACCGCAGAACTGAGCCAGCAGGAAGTCATCGGGCTGTTGCTTAAGCAGCTGTAATTCAGCTCTTGGCTCGCTAATTTCTCTCACTCTCTCAAACAAGCAGTCTTTTGCCTTCTATGCCCATCAAGACACTCTGCGTGTTCGGCACGCGCCCTGAAGCCATCAAGATGGCACCTCTTGCCCTTTCTCTCGCCGCCGATGATCGTTTCGATGCCAAGGTGTGCGTAACCGGGCAACACCGGGAAATGCTTGACCAAGTGCTGGAACTATTCGAGCTTGAGCCCGATCACGACCTGAACATCATGAAGCCGGGGCAGGACCTCACCGACGTAACCACGTCGATTCTGCAGGGCATGAAGAGTGTTCTCGCTGAAGAGAAGCCGGATATCGTGCTGGTGCATGGGGATACTTCCACCACGCTTTCCGCCACGTTGGCCGCCTACTATCAGCAAGTGCCTGTAGGGCATGTGGAAGCTGGCTTGCGTACCGGCAATCTCTATTCGCCTTGGCCGGAAGAGGCCAACCGAAAATTGACCGGCGCGCTGGCTGAGCTGCACTTCGCGCCTACCGAACGCTCCCGCCAAAATCTTCTCGAGGAGGGGGTGGAGCCAAGCAAGATATTCGTGACCGGTAACACTGTCATTGACGCACTGCTCGACGTGGTCAAGAAGCTCGAGAACAGTGCCTCTTTTCAAGAACGCTTTACCGAGCAGTTCGGCTTTCTGGATGCCAGCCGCAAGCTGATCCTGGTAACTGGGCATCGCCGTGAGAGTTTCGGCGGCGGGTTCGAGCGTATCTGCCAGGCACTGCATGATGTAGCGGCGCGCCACCCCGAGACTCAAATAGTTTATCCCGTGCACCTCAATCCCAATGTGCGGGAGCCGGTCAACCGGCTGCTCTCCGACATCGACAACGTTCACTTGATCGAGCCGCTGGACTACCTGCCGTTCGTCTACCTGATGAACCGCGCCCACCTGATCCTCACCGACTCCGGTGGCGTACAGGAAGAAGCGCCCTCCCTTGGCAAGCCGGTACTCGTCATGCGAGATACCACCGAGCGGCCGGAGGCGGTGGATGCTGGCACCGTCAAGCTGGTAGGCACCAATGTAGAGCGTATCGTTTCTGAAATGCATACCTTGCTCACGGACAAGGTCGCCTACGAAAAGATGAGCTACGCTCATAACCCCTACGGGGATGGTAAAGCGTGCCAACGCATTCTAAATGCCCTGGCAAATATAAAGTAAACCTTGAGCTCGAATAAATCTTCGCTTCTTTGCTTCTCTTGGATGGAACCATGAAATTCAACACCATTTCTGTCATTGGCTTGGGCTACATTGGCCTGCCGACTGCCGCCGTTATTGCTTCACGCCGTAAGAAGGTGATTGGCGTGGATGTCAATCAACACGCCGTAGAAACGATCAACCGCGGCGATATTCATATTGTCGAACCCGAGCTGGACATCATCGTGCATGCCGCAGTAAAGGAAGGCTACCTGCGCGCCACCACCGAGCCGGAGCCGGCGGACGCCTTCCTGATTGCCGTACCCACTCCCTTCAACGCCGAGAACGGTAATGGTCACGTGCCCGATCTCAGCTATATCGAAGCGGCAAGCAAGAACATTGCCCAGGTGCTGAAAAAAGGCGACTTGGTCATACTCGAATCTACCTCGCCGGTTGGGGCGACCGAGCAAATGGCGGCATGGCTGGCAGAAGCCAGGCCCGACCTCACCTTCCCCCAAACCTATGGGGAAGAATCGGATATTCGCGTAGCTCACTGCCCGGAGCGCGTACTTCCCGGCCATGTGGTTCGTGAGCTGGTTGAAAACGATCGGGTGATCGGCGGCATGACGGCCAAGTGCTCTGAAGCGGCTACGGCACTTTACAAAATCTTCGTGGAAGGGGAGTGCATTACCACTACGGCGCGTACTGCCGAAATGGCCAAGCTCACCGAGAACAGCTTCCGCGACGTGAACATTGCTTTCGCCAATGAGCTTTCCATCATCTGCGATAAGCTTGACATCAACGTGTGGGAACTGATTCGCCTGGCCAACCGGCATCCACGGGTCAACATTCTGCAGCCAGGACCTGGTGTGGGTGGCCACTGTATTGCAGTTGATCCTTGGTTCATCGTGAGCGAAACCCCGGAAGAAGCACGATTGATTCGTACCGCACGTGAAGTGAACGATGGCAAGCCTCAGTGGGTGATCGACAAAGTCAACGAGGCCGTAGGTAAGTTCCTGAGCCACCATCCTGAAAAGACCGCCAAGGACGTTACCATCGCTTGCTTCGGCTTGGCATTCAAGCCGGATATTGACGATCTGCGTGAAAGTCCAGCTCTGAAGATTGCTGAAGAAATAGAAAGAAATCATCCAGGTACAAATTTAGTTGTCGAGCCTAATGTTGAATCTCTCCCATGCGGAAAATTGATGAAATCTATGATCCTGAATCATGATGATGCCTTACAACAGGCCGACATTATTGTTCTTTTAGTCGACCATAAAGAATTTAAAAAAATAGAAATGTCTATAGTCGAAAGAGCTATTGTAATAGATACCCGTGGAGTTTTCGAGGGCCGTTAACTCTCTGAGTAGTCTTCAGCTCAAACGTTGCGTTTTTTATAATACTGATGGGAACTAAATATGAAGGGGAATGAGTTGGTTGAAAAGGGAGAGGAATGTCCAATAGTAGCAGGGTCTGGGTACATAAATGGCCTAGATGCAGATGAGGTTCGAAATATAAATTTGAGCGAGAAAAGAGTTGGGCTGTCAGTTGAAATAAAATCGGAAGAGGAGTTTGAGCTTGTTGCAGCATACCTTTTAGAGAAAAATTACATCTTTGCCGGCTTGGACCTAGGTGGAAAAGGAACAATATTTCTTCCGAAAGAAGTTGACGAAATATCAGATCTCAAGAATTTATGGAATGCTCAGAGGGATTTTTTGGCTAATGACAATCATTTAAAATATCAGGTAAGGTATCAAAAAAAATTAAAAAAGAAAGCGTACGATGAACTGAAGATGATTAAAAGGAGTCGTGCCTTTAAGGTGGCGACTCGAGCCTCGAGCGCATATAGGAAAATAAATAAAATCAATTCTTATCCCATATTAGTCCTTGGGAAAGCTAGTTCCATTTTTTCGTATTTTGTAGCGAAAAGGAAAATCAATAAATACAAGTCGTTTGTCGAAAAAATTCTTCCTCACTTAGAACATTACTCCACAGGTCGAGAAAAAGCCGATTTTATTGAGAAATGGATAGATGGGAAAAAGGAAAAATCAAGGAAAAAAGAACTTAGAGAATGTTACTGGCTCTTAAAAGAAAATCATCCTGAAGCCACATGCTATATTGGTTGGGCACTTTGGCGAAAAATACAAGAAGATCGCTATCTGGCTAATTCCGTTAGAGCCCAGCTAACATTTTTAGGGAAAATGTACGACTCAAGAGATTTTCTAGAAGAACTAGATAAATCAGATTTGAACGAGACTGGAAAGAAGTCTTCTTATAGAATAGATGATGAAATAGATAAGTTAGAAAAAGGCTTCTCTCTGCCAGCTAGAGCGACTCAAGCTGTATATCCTAAGGAAAAATCTGTAATTTATCTGCTCCATAATTCTTTACCATACAACTCGGGAGGGTATGCTACTCGAACGCATGGCCTTCTGAAAGGCATTAATAATATAAATGAATTTAACGTCTATGCTCTTTCTAGGCCGGGTTATCCTAGTGATCATCAAAAATATATTAGCCAAAAGCTACCCGAGACAATCCCTATCTATGATGTGGTTGATAATGTAACTTATTACCGTAGCGATCAAAAAGTAAGAAAAAGCAGTCTTACAATATCAGCGTACGTTAAAGTTTTTTCTGATCAAGTGAAAAAACTTTCTATAGAAAAGAGCGCAAGCGTAATACATGCAGCATCCAATTTCCCAAATGCATATGCAGCTATATTGGCAGCACGTGAGCTGGGCATTAAGTCTGTGTATGAAGTGCGAGGGTTGTGGGAAATCACTAGACTATCACGTCAGCCTGGGTGGGATGCAACGGAACAGTTTAAGTATATGGCTAAAATGGAGGCAAACGCATGCATAGAGGCAGATGCCGTAATCACAATCACCCATGCTTTGAAGAACCTCATGATTAGTAGGGGGGTTTCCGCTGAGAAAATTACAGTAGTGCCAAACTGCGTGCACACAGAATTATTCTCTCCCATTAGCAAGGACGAGAACTTAGCCAAAAAACTTGGCATCAGGATCGATGATGTTGTAATTGGCTATATTGGCTCAATAGTTAACTATGAAGGTCTGGATGATTTAATAGATGCAGTAAGGATTTTGTTGGAAAAAAAGGTTTCAGGATTCCGTGTGTTAATTGTCGGTGATGGAGCAGTTCTCCCTGAATTAAAAGAAAAAGTCAAAAAATTCAATCTTAATGGGGTGGTTGTTATTACAGGGCGTGTACCTCATAGTGAAGTTCAAAGCTATTACTCCTTGGTTGACATAGCACCGTTTCCAAGAAAGCCATATGATGTGTGTGAGATGGTATCGCCTTTAAAACCATTTGAGGCAATGGCGAGTTCAAAAGCAGTACTGGTCTCAAGTTGCGATGCACTTACAGAAATTGTTGAAGACCAAGTCACCGGACTAGTGTTCAAGAAGGGAAGTACAGAAGAGTTGGCAAAAAAATTAGAAGAAATGATAATGGATAGAGAGTTGAGAGAACAGCTAGGAAGTAACGCACGGCAGTGGGTTTGTGCTAATCGTGACTGGCGGAATGGCGCTGAAGTAGTTACAGACGTATATCAGCGGTTACTAACCTAGTTGTGGGAGAGAACTTAAGGCCATGTATGGGTGCGAAAAGTTGAATAAAGTCGAGCTTGTGCCAGTTGAATGTTTCCTCCATAGGATTTTTCCTCCTGGTGAGTATGAAGGGACTTGCAAAGATATTGTCAAGAATAGGGTTTTTAAACCTCGGAAAGACTGTGACGCAGTACATTTAAACTTTCCTATTGATTGGGAGGCAACGGAAAAAAAAGAAGATAGAAACTGGAGAATGCAGCTGCAAGGGTGGACTTTTTTTCACCCAATAATGAATTTTTTTGATACATATGATGATAAAAATGAATTGGTATCCTACTTTTTAGATGTTTTTTGCGATTGGTACAGTGCATACGGTAATGACCCATCCGATACTACAACAACACGTATGCCATCAAGCTACGCATGGTACGACATGTCGGTGGGGTTCAGAGCGCTCATCCTAGCGTTCTTTAAAAACAGAACAGATGTTTATGAGCTAAAGTTAAGTGAAAAGGAAGAGCTGCTATTATTAAAGTTGGCAGAGAAGCATGTTGCCAATTTAACTACTGAGGCTACGTTCTCTTTAAATAATCATGGGGTTTTTCAAATCCAAGGCCTAATGGGACTGCTTCATACTTTTCAACTTGGGGATAAGACTAATTATTCCTATGCCATGAGAAAAATGGAAGACTTAGTACAGTCCCAATTTGATGCCAATGGCATTCATCTAGAGCACTCCCCGCACTATCATTTTTATGTCCTGGCCACCTTTAATGCAGTAGTGAAATCTGGTTGGTATGGTGAAAGCAACATAATAATACCAAGATTACAGAAAGCAGAGGAAGCTAAGAAATGGCTTGTTGATCCTCTAAAGCGACCCTTATGCTTTGGTGACTCGATATTAACTGAACAAAAAACAGTTGAATTCCCGCAAGCATCGGGCGATTATCTGTTATCTGACTTTTCCTCAAGCGGTTATGCAATTATTCGTTCGCCATGGGACGAAGCGCCTGGTAAAGCTTCAATGCTTTCTCTATCAGCTGCCTATCATTCAAAATCACACAAGCATCGCGACTGTATGAGTTTTGAATGGTTTGATCATGGAAAGAAAATCATATGCGATAGTGGTAAATATGGCTATAGAAGCGATAAGTATAGAAATTATTTCTTAAGTAGCAGGGCTCATAACTCTGTCGAAATAGAAGGCTTTGACATATTAAAAATTAAACCGTATGGTTCAGCTGTCAAAGCTGTGGAAGCACAGGAATCTGGAATTTTCAAGATCACTGCCGGAATTGAATACCCTGCTATTAAATTCACGAGGGAACTTTATTTTAAACCCGGCGCGTGGGTGGTTGTTAAAGATAATTTGGATTTTGCAAGAGAAAGAGAGTTCACACAATGGTTTCACTTTAACAAAGATTATTCCATTAAAAAAGCTACTGGCAGCCATGTATGGCTTCTTGGAGAAAAGGATAATCAAGTTTATATTGATTGTCTGAATCAAAAAGTGCAGCCTGAAATATACTATGGTGATGAAGATGAAATGCAAGGTTTTTTATGTGAGAAAGACTATCAGTATACACCATCTATCGCACTCGGGTTTTCAGGAAATGCTAAAAAAAGTATAGTCACAACTGTGCTTTCCCTTGGAAAGGAAAAAAGAGAGGAAGCTTTAGACTTTGTTGCCCGAAAAATAGAGAAGCGATCCTCCTTATCAGGGATCATTAAGAAAGTCCCACCAGCTAATATAATAAAAAATATTCAGCACGAAACCTTTCTCCCGGCAGAGGAAATTAAATTAACCCAAGGGGAGCGAACATATTGTGTTTACGTAAGTGGGGTGCCACTATATTTTTACGCTAGGCTAAATAATAAGGGTAGAATTTTAATTCTCCTTCCCGGCGCCACCAATAGAAAAAAAGGTCATATCGATTTCCAAAGATATAGCTGGGCTAGTGATTTTGAAGAGCATGACGTCCTTTCTTTTTCTGATCCAACAATAAATGAAGAAAATAATTTGTCTATTGGTTGGTTCCAGAACACGCAAGAAAATTATGGCATAGATGCTTTAATTGATTTGATAAAACTAATTTTGGAAACAGGTGGGTATAAAGAAAAGAATATGGTGTTATTTGGCTCCTCAGCAGGAGGATTTGCAGCGCTAAAAGTTTCTAATGCTTTTCCTAGTGCAATAGCGATTGCCATTAACCCTCAGTTGTATTTATATAACTACACCCCTTCCCACTATACTTCCATGCTAAATTACAGCTATCAAAATTTAAGCGAAAAGGAAGTGCTAAGAAAGTTCAAAGACAGACTCATAGCAAAACTAGATTTTAATACGAGACAAGCGCCAGCTTTTTTATTTCAAAATATACATGATGAAGCTCACTTATACAGGCATTTGAAGCCAATGATCAAAGAGCTCGGAGATGGTGTTAATGAAGAGTCTTATGGCAGTAATAGTATTAATCAGTCCCTGTTGAATGTGATTTATTACGAAGACCAAGGGAGCGGACATTCACCGCCGGGCAAAGAGATGACAGTTCAAATGATCAATTCCGTTATAAAAAATAACATTCTGAGAGGCTGATAAAGTGTCTAATTTGATCGAATCTTTGCTTAGTGCAAAAAATATTAAGCCATTAATTATCTGTGGAGCGGCCAGGTCAGGGACGAGAATGATTACTGATCTGTTAAATGAGCATAAAAATATTGCCATTCAAGAAGAAATGCACGCTAAGACAATAGAAAAATACTTTGATTTTGTTGACGATGTACAATCAGTTTTTGATCACTATTCCGAAAGAAAGGGATACCGTCTGGATCAGTCGTGGATCTTTTCAAAAAGCATTTTGACCCATGCCTTTTTTGCATGCGCTAATAAGAAAGAAATGGAAGGATCGAAGAAAGAATTAAAATACCATGGGATTAAAACACCAGGGTATGAAAGATATATGCCATATTTTGAAAAACTTTTTTTAGATTCACCGCCGGTATATATATACTGCATGAGAGATGTAGCTAATGTATGGCGCTCATGGAAGTCAATGGGCTATTTGGATGATATTGCCGTATTTACTAGAAGATATGAAAGATCATTGCGGCAGGCAGTGAAAATAAAACAACAAGTAGGTACGCGATTTCTTGTGTTTGATTTAGATGCATTTATAGTTGCTGAAAAGAAAAGTGAATTCATTGAAAAAAATATTTTAAGGAAAATGGAGCTTCCTGTAGATGAAAATTACTGTGAGTCTGTAAACCAAACTCCAAACAGAAATTCAATAGTAAAAAGAGGCAAAAATTATGTGGCAGATGAATATCTTGAAAGAGAAGTAATCAGTCTGAAAGAAAATCAGAAGATACAAGCATATAAAGAGACTTTGCTTAAGGACATCTAGCGAAATTAAAATTACTATCAGAAAGATTTTCATGGAATCTATCGTCCACAGTGATGATATGTGAAGTTCACAATAGTGCCACCTCATCTGACTCTACAGTGATGGGTATTCGCCTGACATATGCTCCTGTGGGCTCCCTTTAGCTAAGAAGTGCTTTCTGCCGTTTTCTTTAGTTCCTTCTTCGTCATCTTAAGGAGCCTTTATTGAAGGCGGCAGGGATGTGATTCTCGTGCATATTTTTTCAATGAGGTCTTATTATTCGAAGCAGATTGAAGGATCGCTCGAGCGATATCTTGACTCTTAAACTTTATCTTTTACTTGGCCGCTTTAAATATGCTGACAATGTCAGGATCTATCGGAGATACCAGGTGCTCTCTTCTAAGGATAAGAAGTCATCTAAATTTAAAACAACCACTAAGTTTTTTAGGGTGAATTAATTGCTAAGCAATATGTTTTTGACTATGCGCTGGATTGCCTCAATCGGGAATAAATTTTTCCGTGTTGTACCTGGTGAAACACTGTTAATAATTTGTTCCACCTTGGTTTCCCAGGTTTCACTGTTATTGGCTTTCTTGTTGCCGCTTAAAATTGTTATCCTGTTGGGCTCAACTGGGATGCCGAGATATTTCCCAGATGCATTTTCATTAGTTGATAGGGATTTTTTGGTTGTAATCCTTAGTTTTTCTACTGTATTTTTTTATGTGCTTTATTTGTTGTCTGAGAAATTGGTTGACATATATGCTCGCCGAGGCGCTTTGGCTCTTCTTAAAAGAAGTCATAAAATTGCGCTTTTCGAAAATGACGAAGACGTAGCCAGTCGAAATTATCAGCGTTATTCGCGCAGTCTTGCTACAATCGTTTTTATATCTTTGATAGTGCTGGCTTTGTCTTATCTTTATTTTGAAATATCACTTTTTTTGTTTCTATACTCCATTCTGGCTTTTGTCCTGATTATCTTACTTAATTCGCATAATGAGAAAATCCACAATTCTCTTGCCGAGAGCCCTGGGCGTGTAATTGGGGTATTCGCCAGTGTAGGTTTCTTGCTTTCATTTTTTTTTATGGTCGGTCATTTCTTATTAGGGCAGCCACCAAGTCTTTTAGCTGCAATTATTTCAGTAATTCTAATACGTCAAGGGTGCTCTCGTGTTGCAAGCTTGGTCAATGATATAAAAGCGCTAAGCGCACAAAAATATAAACTAAATGCATTATTTTTCCATGGCCATATACTAGTTAAGGAAGCAAGAAAGCATGAGGTGTCTTTTTGGTCACTGCTGAAATCTCCTAAATGTGAGAGTTGGTTGAGAGAAGTTCTTCAAGAAACGCTGAGTGAAAAAATTCACAAACTAAAATCATCATGGGTTCAGTTAGGTGGTCAAGATATAATAGCACTTCACATTAAGAGCTATAATGTAGAAAATAGAAAAATAGCTGATCATTTATTAAAATTGTTCAATTCTAATAAAAGCTCGTTAGCTAGGCACGAAGCAACATTGCTTTCGGAATGTTCGGAGTTGCCTTCGATGCCTTTAATAAGAGTGGTTGAGGTGGAGGGCTTTCATTGCCATATTTATCATTGGGTTCCTTCAGAAAAAATCCTGAAAGAAAAAGTCAAATTAGCCAGATTGAAAATTCTTAGCTCCTTGATTTTGATTGATCCAGGAATAGCTTTGATTTCACAATATAAACGATCTCATCCTGTATTGTGGCATCGGCTGGATGAAAACATGATGGATCGTATTTGTACTGTTGCGGAGAAAGGAAAAAGTGAGGATCTTGAAAAAATAAAATTACTTTCTCGTCGTCGGCAAGATGTTGTGCAACGGTTGAAAAAATTACCTTTAGTAATAATCAATCCAGATCAAGGTCCAGATGATTTCCTTGAGGCTAGAGGTGGGAAAGTTATAACGATTAATTGGAGTCGGTGGTCGTTGGAACCTGTTGGGGCGGGCTGGTCTACACAACCTTCTCAAGCTAAGCGCTTAAGAGTTTCTTTTACAAAAGCGAAATCGGAGCGAAGAGGACTGGAAAAAGTTCGATTTGAGGACGTATATCTTGCAGCACTGGTTTATTCTTTCGAAAAATCATATGTACGACATGATTTTTTGAGTGCAATAAAACTAGTGCCGAGAATATTGAAATATCTTGAAGGAGAATCAGACGTATCTGAAGCTTCGTCTCGAGAATGCGAGGAAGGAAAAAATGAAAACTATATCCATGGTGGTATGGAATGAGTTTCTTAATGATGCTCGTGTTCTTAAAGAAGCACAGACACTCCAGTCAGCAGGCTATCAATTAATCGTTCATGCTTTACATACTCCAGGCGTTACTGAGGAGATCGAGATTTTAGCTTCAAATGTGCATGTTGTGCGGGTGGCACGCAGCCCCTTATGGAAGTTACGCAAGAGAAAGCGTCTCGAAGCTGAGCGAAATGCCGCCGAGAAGAGTGGACAAGCTAAATCGCAGCATCAGAAAGTTGCCGCTCCTCCTCCGGAAACCTTTGTACGCCAATTGCTCAAGTTAGTGGCTAGGTTATGGACTCATGCGGGCTTGGCCATTCAACTCGTACGTTCACGGCCCGATGCCATCCATGCTCATGACGTCAACGTGCTGCCCACTGCTTGGTTGGCGGCCAAGATCGCCCGTGTGCCCTTGGTGTACGACGCACACGAGATCAGCACCGACCGGGAAGGGTACCAGGCATTTCGAGGGCTGGTAGGCTGGCTGGAAAAGAAGCTGATGCCTAGAGCGGCAGGCACGATTACAACGACTGACGCGCGTGCCAAGTTTTTTGCGCGTGCCTATGGCATTCCGCGCCCGCTGGTGCTGCAGAATCGCCCGCGGCTGGTGAAAGTGGAGAATTCGAACCGCATTCGTGAGGAACTGGGGCTGGTTGAGCCTTGGCCGATCGTGCTCTACCAGGGCGGGCTACAGCCGGGCAGAGGGCTTCCTCGTTTGGTGGAGGCTGCTGCCAGTGTACCGAATGCCTATTTCGTGTTTATTGGGGGAGGCCGCCAGGCCGCTGAGTTGCACGAACTGACCGCCGAGTTGGGGTTGGAGGAGCGCGTGCGCTTCATTCCTACTGTTGCGCTCAGTGAATTGCCGTCTTATACCACCTCGGCGGATATCGGCGTGCAGCCTATCGAAAACACCTGCCTAAACCACTTCACTACCGATTCCAACAAGCTATTTGAGTACGTCATAGCAGGCTTGCCGGTTGTGGCTAGCCAGCTACCCGAGATCGGTAAGGTGGTGCGAAACCATGATCTGGGTTTGCTCGTACCCCCTGGCGACACAGCAGCCCTGGCGGATGCCATTCGGCGCTTGGTGGAGTCGGCGGAGCTGCGCGCTTACTACCGCGCCAAGGCAGAGCAGGCCGCTGAGTCGCTCAATTGGGAGGCCCAGGAGCAGGCATTGGTGGAGCTGTACGAGCGGATACTGCCTGTTTCTCGAGTTGCCAGGGAAGGGCGCTGAGCCTCGTGCGGTTGCTTCTGCTTGGGTTCTATTACCCGCCGGATATCAGCGCGGGGGCCTTTCGTACTGAGGCGCTGATAGGTGCGTTGGCTAATCGCTTGCCAGAGGGGGCGGAGCTGCATGTCATCACTACGATGCCTAGCCGGTACGTCACGCATGAATCCCCGCCACCTGAGGAGGAAACGCTCTTTTCCGGTAGCGTGAGGCTCACGCGGCTGCCTGTCTCGGGGGGAGGGCATGGTTTCGCTTCGCAGGCGCGAGCGTTCGCTTCCTATGCGGCTCAGGTGAGAAGGCTAACCAAGGGCGAAACGTACGACTTGGTTATCGCCACTTCATCGCGTTTGGCTACGGCCGTGCTGGGGCGATGGGTGGCCAGGCAATGCGGGGCCAAGCTATACCTGGACATACGCGATAACTTCGTTGCCAACCTTCCTTACGTACTGCTTGGTGGGGCGGGCAGGCTTCTGGCGCCTGGCTTTGGTTGGTTGGAGCGCTGGACACTACATCAGGCCGACCGTATCAACCTGGTATCGCGAGGGTTTGCGCCCTATTTCCAGGCTCGTTACCCGTCACGGCGCTTTACTTGGCACACCAACGGTATCGATCGTCCGTTCGTCGAGGCGGCCGAATCCGGCTTTTTCGAGCGTCGGAGCTGCCGCGGCAACGAGCCGTTGAAGGTGCTCTATGCCGGCAACTTGGGAGCTGGCCAGGGCATCGAACATGTATTGCCGAGCCTGGCGGAGCGGCTGAGCCAGCGGGTAGAGTTCACCGTCATCGGTGCCGGCGCGGGCCGAGCGGCACTGTGCCGCGCACTGGGGGAGCGCAGCATCAAGAACGTACAGGTGCTGGCACCTGTGCCGCGTAAGGCATTGCTCGAAGCCTACTGCGCTGCCGATGTGCTCTTTCTACACCTGAACACCTTGCCCTCACTGGAGAGCGTGCTGCCCTCCAAGCTGTTCGAGTATGCGGCAACGGGGCGCCCGATCTGGGCTGGCTTGGCGGGCTTTCCCGCTCGATTCGTCAGAGAAGAGATAGAGAACGCGACGGTTTTCGCCCCCGGCGATATCGAAGCTGCGGTCGCTGCACTGGAGCAACTTGAGTTACACTGCCGCCCCCGATGGACCTTCATGACGAAATGGCGGCGTGACAAGATCATGGATGAGATGGCCACCGAGATTTTGGCTCTGGTGACGAATGAAGCGTGAATATGAGCGCCGACACTCCCGGTGGTACGAGGTCGTATTGCTGGGCTGGGGTATACACTTACTGGTGGGGCTGCCGCTGGTTATCCTGTTGCCGTCGCTGGAGCGGTGGGGCTGGGGCTTCTGGGATTACTTACCCGATGTACGCATCAATACCATCATCGCCGTGGGGCTGGCTTTCATCGCCTCGACGCTGACGCTTAGGCGCCTAGCGAGTTTTCCCAGCGCGAAGCTGGCTGCTTACATCATGCCGACGGTTTCCATCGCCTTTCTGATCGCGGTGGCTCTGCTGTTTTTCACCCGGGAAGGATATACCAGGCAGGTGCTGTTCGGTGGCTATCTTGCTAGCCTGGTATGGTTCTACCTGGGGTATTCCTTTGGCCGGCGCTACCGTAAGCTCAAGCTGGCCTTGGTGCCGTTCGGTAACACCAAGCGTTTGTTGGGCACCGAGCGTATCGATCTGCGTATGCTGGAGGAACCCGATCTCCAGGGAATTCGCTTCGATGGCGTAGTGGCTGACTTACGCGCCGAAGACCTGCCGCCGGAATGGGAGAAATTCCTGGCCACCTGCACCTTGTGCCATATACCGGTTTACCACATTCGTCAGATCCATGAGTCGCTCTCGGGCAGGGTACAGATCGACAGCCTCTCCGAGAATGAGTTCGGTAGCTTGCTTCCTTCGCTCATGTATCTGCGCTTCAAGCGCTTGGTCGATACCGTGGGGGCGCTGCTGCTGCTGCCGGTGCTGTTGCCGATCATGCTGGTCGTGGCCGTGATTATCAAGCTGGACAGCCCCGGGCCGGTGTTCTTCATGCAGCCGCGGGTGGGTTACCGCGCCCGGCCTTTCCTGATGTACAAGTTTCGCAGCATGTATCACGACATGAGCGGAGAGGATTTCACCATCTCTGAGGGCGATCCGCGCATCACCCGGGTGGGCAAGGTGATCCGCAAGTACCGCATCGATGAGCTGCCGCAGATCTTCAATATCCTGAAGGGGGAGATGAGCTTCATTGGCCCGCGCCCGGAGTCGGCTTCGCTCTCCGAGTGGTACGAGGAGGACGTGCCGTTCTTTAGCTACCGCCATGTGGTGCGCCCTGGCATTACGGGTTGGGCTCAGGTGGAGCAGGGCTATGCTGCGGAAGTGCGGGGCATGACCAAGAAGCTGCAGTATGATTTTTACTATATCAAGCACGTATCGCTGTGGCTGGACGTGCTGATCACCCTCAAGACGGTGCGTATTCTATTTACCGGTTTTGGGGCGCGTTAGGTTGAAGTGCAGTAGGGTGCGGCATGGCATGCTGGCCGTGCGCATCGAGTCTGGTGTGGTAGGATTTCTGCGAGCGCCTGCGGGCGCTCGCTGCGTTGATGGCTCGCTCGAAAGCGGGGATGGGAGACTAAGAGAAGTGTTCACACGAAAGCGAGCGATCCTGATCAACCAGTGGGCGCTATTTCTGGTGCTGGCATTACTCATTGCCACACCGATCCGTAGCCATGCGGTGGTTGCGGTGCTGTTGCTCTATTCCATCGGCTACCTGATAGCCAACCGCCACACACTGACGGTCATCCCATTCGACTGGGTGGTAGTCGTTTTACTATTGCTGTATCTGCTTTCGCGAATACCCATCTTCTTGTTAGATGAGCAGCAGTCGCGCTACCTGGCGCCGGGCGCGCACATGGCTGCCTTGGTACCCATCTACCTGATGCTGCGCCACTTGCTGGTACTCAGCGACCTGCCAGCGTTCAGGCGCTACATGGAAGTCGGCCTGGTGTTGGGTTGCTTGGGTGCCCTGGGGGTTGCACTTTACCAAACCCAGGTCTTGGGCACCTATCGTGCTGATGGCTTCCTGTTCAGCATCAATCTGAGCTACCTCAGCTGTGCCATGGCTTTTTTGGCGGCCAGCCTGATTCGGGGAAGCGAACGCAAGAGATGGCTTCTGGCAGCCGCTGTGGCCGGTGCCGTTACCTGCATTCTTACCCTTGCCAGGGGGGGCATTTTAGCGATGCCCATCCTGCTGCTTCTGCTGCTGTACTTGAACCGTGACAAGATCGGCGGGAAGACAATCTCGGTGGGCATTGTCGGCATGTTGCTACTGGCATTGGGCAGCTACGCTACGTTGCCGAACGTGCAGAACCGTGTTGACTATACCGTGGCGGAAGTGACCAACCTGATGGATGGCAATATTGGCGCTGCGGTGTCGAGCGGGGGGCGCCTTCAGCTATGGACTGCTGCCTCTCACGCTTTCATGGCGCGTCCGCTGATCGGGCTTGGCTACGACGAGCGTGAAGCGCTGAATGCGGAGCTGGTGGAGCAAGGTGTGCTCACCGAGTGGGTGCTTGGTGTGAGCCGTGGGCATGCGCATAGCCAGTATTTCGAAATGGCCGCAACGGGCGGTGTGCTGGGGCTGTTGGCGTTGGTTGGGTATCTTGTGGTGCCAGGAATTTATTACTGGCGACTGACACATCGTGACAGAGAGAATACCTGGGCGCAGGCCGGCTTGGTATTCACGGCGGGATTCGCTTTGTACAACCTGACCGAAGCGGCGATTCATCACGAGATGATGACCACGTTCTATGCCTATGTGCAGGTGGGCTTCGTGGTGATGGCACGGTGCTATAAGAATCAACTCAACCAACCGGTCAGAAAATTTGAAGACTAAGACCACAATGCCGCGAGAACCTGGAATGCAAGAACTATTGCGAAGCCTGGCTAGTTAGGTAATTATGTTTATGGCTCTCAAAGTTGAAATTGGTTGAGTTTTTAGTTAGAGAGTAAGGGGCTAGGGATGCGCCCGGAGTAAGCTTGGGGTGTTAGCGTGCTTATGGGTAAATTCTTGTATTTTTGGTGAAAGGAATTCAATGAAAATTTTAATTATTTCACAAGAATTTCCACCCATTGTAGGCGGTGCTGGTATCGTCGCTGCCCAAAATGCAAAGATACTGGCGAAAAAAGGCCACTGCGTTACAGTAGTAACTCGAGAGGGGGGCGGGGGTAAACATAAGGATAGCGGGTACCAAGTCATCAAGGTGCGGGGCAGAGGGGTTAAGAAAGGGAAAGGAAAGCTCTGGCTTTTACATATGCTGCTGACATTAAGAAATCTTGATTTGGAAAGCTACGACTCCATCATTCTTAATGATATAGGTGCTGCGTTTGTTTTTATTTGCTTGTTAAAGCGAGAGGCTCTTTTTGATAAGACATCATACTACCTTCATGGTGACGAGGTAAAAAATATTATTGAAAATCCTAAAGGATATATGAAATTATTTGAGTTCAAGAAAAAACTTGTTGAGTTCATTCCGGTATGCAAAAACGTTATTGCTGTTAGTGACTACATGAAAATGTATTTTCTGAATTCAATCGGAAAGAATCTTCCCAAAGAAAAATTCGCTACAGTTTATGCTGGAGTGGATTCAGAAGTTTTTTTCCCCATCGCATCGGATTTATTTGATAAATATAAAAGAGAGGGTTTTACGGTTATCCTCTCAGCAAGCAGAATAATAAAAGAAAAAGGTTATGAAAAGAAACTTAACGTATTCAGAAGGGCAAGAAATGAAGGCCATAATCTCCTATGGATAGTTGCTGGCTCAGGAGATTACTTGAATAAGTTGAAAAAAGAAGCGGAAAAATATTGTCTAAGTGAATATATACTTTTTGTTGGGGAAATCCCAAGAAAAGATTTGAAATTTTACTATTCGAGCGCAGATTTATTCTGGCTACTTTCAGAAAGAGAAGAGTCATTTGGGCTAGTCTATCTTGAGGCACAGCTTTGTGGTTGCCCTGCTGTTGGTTACGCTAATTACGGTGTTGCGGAAGCTATTCAGGATGGGGTTACTGGATATTTAATTAAAAAATCGGAAGATTTTATAAATTTGTTAGATGGTGAAAAAAAACTAGATAAAGAGATGGTTGCAAAGGAAGCAAAAAAACTCTCATTGGATGTTCAGGTTGAAAAACTTCTTAGTTTATTAAGATGACAGTTTTAGAAATTTATATTTACATGAAGAACCTTCAATTTTGCTGTAATGGATACGGCCGTTGAATATTAAAAAGATTGCCAGTTTTTCATTAGGGCCTATATTGGGTGCCTTTATAGGTTTTATCACATTGCCAATGATAGCATGGTTTTTCTCTCAACAGGACATCGGGAGATTCTCTATATATCATGCCACCATAAGTTTCGGTACGATGCTTTTCAGCGTGGCCATGCACCAAGCTTATGTTAGAGAATATTACGAAAGTGAAGACAAAGGCCTTCTGCTAAAGTTATGCATTATTCCTGGCACTATCTCTTTCCTTACTTTCAGTGTCGTCATTATATTTTCACCATTTAGCCTATCGGCAATGATGTTTGGAGAAAAAATAATTGGACTGGACTGGCTAGTGCTAGGTGGGCTGTTGATATCGTTTTTAACAAATATTTTGACTCATGTCCTAAGGATGCAAGGAAGAGGGATGGTTTTTTCCATAACAGAAGCCTTGCCTAAAATAATACATTTAATGGCTGTTGCTTTAATTTTTTTAGTATTTAGTGGTTACAGCTATTATGATTTAATAGTCTCGAATTTTATTGCCCTATTCAGCACATTGATTTTTATATTGTATGCTGTGAAGGATGACATCAAAAAAGCGATTACCTCAGTGTATGATAATGAAAAGATGAAGTCTATGCTGATTTTTTCGTTACCTTTGGTTGTTGGTGGTCTTTCATATTGGGCGTTAACGACGCTGGACCGATTTTTCCTTCGCGCATTGTCTGGGTTTGATGAGCTTGGGTTATATGCAGTTACATTAAGCATTGCTTCTGCAGCCACCGTTCTCGCAACAATTTTTTCTACAATGTGGCACCCAATTGTCTATCGGTGGATGAGCGAAGGTATACAAATAGAGAAAATCCAATCTGTTATTGATTATACGCTAATTTCAGTATTGACTATTTGGTCTTTTGTTGGAATGTTTTCCTGGGTTATTAATTATTTACTTCCAAGTGAGTATTATGAAGCTAAATTTATTTTAGTGGCTTGTATTGCAATGCCCTTGTTGTATATGTTATCAGAAGCCACTGTGGTTGGTGTGGGTATAACTCGTCGTTCAGTTTTTTCTATGTTTGCGTCAGTTGCGGCGCTTACTGTGAATTTAGTCCTTAATTACCTCATGATACCAGAATATGGTGCTGCAGGTGCTGCCGTTGCATCTGCTCTGGCTTTCGCACTTTTTTTTGCTATTCGAACTGAGTCAAGCTGTTATGTGTGGAAATCTGTTAGAAGGAGAAAGATATATATATTGCTTTCGCTGTATTTAATAATCACGGTTATTTTCGCGCTCCAGATTTTTGAAGATAGAGGCTCGTTCGTTATTTTATGGGCGGCCATGCAATTACTTACACTTGGCTTGTATAGTGATCGAGCAAAACATGTTTTGAGCGTGATTAATGAAAGGTTTAAAATAAATTGATTGAGTTGGGTTTTTGGATTTTTAGTATTAAAATTTTTTGATTTCCGGTTTATCTGTAGTTTTGGAGAAAGGATATGTGTGGTATATCAGGATTCATAGATTGGAAAAATATCTCTGGGTTCGATTGCATTAAGGCCATGACCGATGTTCTTCATCACCGCGGGCCGGATGATGGCGGTTATTTTTATAAGCAATATCAGAGTGTCCATATTGGCTTGGGGCATCGCCGTCTCTCGATACTTGACCTTTCTTCCCATGGCCACCAGCCAATGGATCATCGACATTTAACGATTATCTATAACGGTGAGGTTTATAATTTCAAAGAAATAAGAGATGAGCTTGAGGAGCTGGGGTATGAGTTCGATTCCGGTTCGGATACAGAGGTCATACTGAAAGCATACCATTGCTGGGGCATCGAGATGGTGCACCGTCTCAACGGTATGTTTGCTCTAGCCATCCTCGATGCCGAAAGAAAAGAGCTAGTGCTGCTACGGGATCGTGCCGGCGTTAAACCTTTGTATTGGTACTATCATGATGGACTTTTCCTTTTTGCTAGTGAGCTAAAAAGCTTCCATCAGCATCCAGCCTTCAAGAAAGAGTTGTGTCATGATGGCTTGGCGCTTTTTCTGCAGTATGGTTACATCCCGCAACCTCACACCATCTTCAAACACACGCGAAAACTGAAAGCCGGAAACAGCTTGACGATCAAGCTTGATAAGCAGAACTTTGACGAGAAAAAATATTGGGATGTGCTGGATTTCTATCGTAAGCCCAAACTGAAAGTTACCGAAGAGGAAGCGCTATATGAAACGGAGCGCTTGCTCACCTCTGCATGCGAGTATCGCATGGTGGCGGATGTTCCTGTGGGGGTCTTCTTGAGTGGCGGCTACGACTCCTCAGCGGTAACGGCGCTGCTGCAATCCCGTCGGAGCGAAAAACTCAAGACGTTTGCCATTGGCTTCCATGAGGAAGCTTACAACGAGGCGCATCATGCGCGGCGTGTTGCTGAGCACCTGGGCACGGATCATACGGAATATTACTGCACTCATCAGGATGCACTGGACATCCTTCCTCGCTTGCCTGAAATATGGGATGAGCCTTTTGGCGATGCTTCCACCATACCCACTGTGCTGGTAAGCGAGCTGGCACGCAAGCAAGTAACAGTTTCCTTGAGTGCTGACGGTGGTGATGAAGTTTTTGGTGGGTATGATAAGTACATTTATGCCAAGAAGATGGAGTCTATTTTTGGCAGAGTCCCATTCAGAAACCAGTTTGGGCGTTTTTTCTCGAGCATCAAACCTAGCTCCATTCCTTTCCTAAGCCGTGATCCGAATTTTTCCAGGCGCTATGCGAAAGCAGCCTCGAGCTTGGAGGCCAAGCATTCTGCCGAGATGCTGGGTATTATCGGCAGTGCTTTTTTTCGTGCTGAAGTCGAAGAGCTGATTGCCAAGCCCTTCGTCCACTTAGCCACGGATTTTGAATCTTATGAGGGGCTGGACGAGCACAACGATCTGTATAATTCGCTCATGGCGGTGGATTATAAGACCTACCAGTTGGATGACATACTGGTGAAGGTGGATCGCGCGACTATGTCTTGCAGCTTGGAAGGGCGAGAGCCGCTGCTGGATTACAGAATAATCGAATATGTAGCCAGGCTCGATTCAAGCTTGAAGATAAGAGGTGACGAGAGAAAGTATCTCTTGAAGAAAATTACTCATCAGTATTTGCCGAAAGAAATGATGGATAGGCCTAAAATGGGCTTTGGCGTGCCTATTCTTGATTGGTTCAGGGAAGAGCTGAGAGATTACTTGTTGAGCTATCTGAGTGAGTGCCGCCTTGCGGAAGCAGGAATTTTCAACGTCAATAAAGTTATTGAGGTGAGAGATAAATATTTGAATGGCAAGAATGACGATGTCAGTAAGATCTGGTTCCTTCTTGTATTTGAAATGTGGAGAGAAAAGTGGATGTAAATGAAAAGAAAGTCACTTTTCTTATTACTGCACTAGAGGGAGGAGGGGCGGAGGCAGTATGCGTGAATGTGGCAAACGGCTTAGCCGAGCGGGGATGGGATGTCACTTTACTAGTGCTTCGCCTTGATAATGCTGCATATGCAGATCGTATTAACAAAAAGGTTAAACTTAAAACGATAAATGTTTCTTACGTTCGCCATGCTTTTTTTTCTTTATTGCAATATGTGAGAAATAATGATCTTCGCCAGGTCATTGTGTTTACGTATCAGCTTACGGTGATGATGGTTTTGGTGAGAGCTATAAGCTATCGACGCTTCAAGTTGGTAGCAAGAAATATCAATACTCTTTCTGAAGAGCTTGGGCGTGCTAAAGGGTTCTGGCGCAGGCATGTTGTGTCAAGGCTGGTTGATATTTTTTATTGCAAGGCTGACTATATTATCAATCAATGCCAAGGCATGCAGTTGGATCTCATTGAGAGATATGGTATAAGCCAGGAGCAGGCTCCTGTCATTTATAATAGTGTCAATCAACGCATTGAGGAATATGCAGCCACTCTGGACTGGGCCTCAATAGAAAAGCAAGATTACTTTCTTTGCGTTGGCCGTCTGGACGAACAGAAGGCATTTCATTACGCCATCGAGGCCTTTTCAAAGGTGGCCGAGAAGTCGCCCGAGCTGCGCTTGAAGATCGTGGGGCAAGGTCGCCTCGAAGCCCAGCTTCGAGACTTGGCGAAGGCCTATGGAGTCGAGGAGCGAGTCGACTTCGAGCAATTCCAGAAAGATATCGTTCCGTTCTACCTGGGAGCCAGGGCAACGTTGTTGACTTCCCTATACGAGGGCTTCCCCAACGTCTTGATAGAATCGATTACTCTGGGGACTCCCGTGATAGCCTTCGACTGCCCAAATGGACCGCGAGAAATCATAAATGAACAGAATGGTTTTCTAGTGGAATACCTTTCGGTAGATGGTTTGGTTTCTGCTATGAACCATATTGATGGTCGCTTTGATCCGGCATTGGTTCATCAATCAGCCTCTCGCTATGCGACCAAATATGCTCTCGACTCCTATGAAGAATTGTTGAAATAGACGGTGGCGTTTTCAGTGCGCTGTGCTGTTATGAATTTTAATTGAGTAAAGAGCGCTTGGCATGCATAAAGAAAAAACCGTGCTGTTTTTCCTGGCAGAGTTGAATGGCGGCGGCGCTGAAAAAGTAATGATTGCCATTGCTAATTATTTGGCGAATAGCGGTGTAAAAGTTATGTTCGTTATTGTGAAATCGGGTGGGCCTTATATGGAATTGCTCACGCCTAAAGTCGAGCTTCTGGAACTCAAGACAAACAGCAAACTAGTAGCAATATTTGAATTGAGGAAGCTGATTGGCGATATTTCTCCTTTTTGTGTCTTCTCTTCTATACTTGGGCCTTGTATTATTCTGGCTTTGGCTAATTTGTTGGCAGGCTCTGCATCCAAGCTGGTGCTGAGGGAGGCAAACACGCCAAGTGTTGAGGCCAGCAAGGGAAGCGTGAAGCAAAGGATAATGCGACGGATCTCAAGGCTTTTTTATCCAAGGGCCGATATGGTGATAGCTGTATCCAAGGCGGTAGAGAAAGATCTAAAAGAGTATTATGGGCACGCTCTTTCGTGCAAGACAATCTATAATCCGGTAAATATTGGCGAGATTCTTGAGCTGGCGTCTCAAGACCCCGTTATGGCATTGCCGTGGGGTGAAGAAGCGCCCATCCTCATCAGTGCGGGCAGGCTTTCAAAACAAAAGGATTATCTTACGCTCCTCCGTGCTTTTCATTCTGTGGCAAAAGTTAAAAACTGCAAGCTCATCATTCTTGGAGAGGGGGAGTTGCGTAGCGAACTGGAAAAAGCCGTAGAAGAATTGGGGCTCCAGCAGCATATTTGGTTGCCTGGTTTTGTCAGCAATCCTTTTCCTTATTTTAAGAAAGCTAGAGTGTTCGTCCTGTCTTCGCAATGGGAAGGGATGCCGAATGTCCTTATTCACGCGCTGGCAATGGGCTTGAAGATAGTTTCGACTGACTGTCCTTCAGGCCCAAGAGAAATTACCGATAATGGTCGGCTGGGGCGTTTAGTTGAGGTTGGTAATGTAGATGATATGGCAAATGCTATTGTCGACTGCCTGAGTGTGACAGAAAATTTCGAAAAATACGATTTTACTAATTACGTGGAAGAGAGTTTTTCCTCAGAAACTATACTTTCCGCTTATCGGGAAATTTTGACGACACCTTGAAGCCTGTCCCGATTGCTTGAACGGAAGTCTTATGCGTATTGTTATCGTAGGGTTGCGTGGAATACCTGATGTTCAGGGGGGAGTCGAGAGACACGTGGAAAAACTAGCCCCCCGGCTAGTGGAACTGGGCTGTGATGTGCATGTCATTGGCCGTCGTGCTTACCAGCCTGTTGATGTATTCCCCGCCTGGAAGGGCGTTATTTTGCATGCAGTTTGGACGCCAAAGAATAGATATCTCGAAGCGCCACTGCATACTTTTTTATCTGTTCTATATTCCGTAATTTTGCGGCCTCATGTAATTCATTTTCACGCTATCGGACCATCGTTATTCGTTCCATTTGCCCGCTTGCTCGGCTTCAGGGTAGTGGTAACCCATCACGGCCCAGACTATGAAAGGGCTAAGTGGGGTGGTATGGCAAAAAATATATTGAGATTGGGTGAGTATGCTGGTATGCGATACTCCAATGCTCGGATTTCCATATCCGAAACCATCTCGAATCTCGTGATGAAGAAATATAAAAAGAATTGTTTTTTGATACCCAATGGCGTCGAAGCACCAGCTTTCCGCAAAGATTCAGGTGTTCTGGAGGAATTCGGATTGGTCCCGAAAAAATATGTGCTAATGGTTTCCAGGTTTGTTCCGGAAAAAAATCACCACGATCTAATTAAGGCGTTCGATAAATTGAAATTGGCAGGATGGAAGTTGGTTTTTGTCGGTAGGGCAGATCATCAGGATAGCTATTCCAGTCGGCTTTTAAGTGAAAAAGCATCAAATCATGATATTATATTCACAGGGTTTAAAAGTGGAGATAATCTGGCAAACTTATACTATCACGCGGGCGTTTTCGTTTTGCCTTCCTCACATGAAGGCCTTCCCATAGCGCTATTGGAGGCGCTTAGCTTCGGCTTGCCGGTGGTCGCGAGCAACATTCCTGCTAACCTCGAAGTAGGCCTTCCAGAGGAACAATATTTTAAGCTGGGAGATAGTGAGGATCTTGCGGAAAAGATTCGCCTCATGGCGAATAGAAGTACTGATGACGACTTTAGAGAAAAGATATCTGCTGAGGTCATAAAAAGATATGACTGGGATGTGATTGCGGATAAAACAGTCGCCGTATATGAAAGTTTATGATAGTTTGATAAAATTTAAAAAGATATGGCGGAATGGCAATGTTCTTTACAAGCTCTGCTATATCATATGGTTCATTGGGCTGAGATTTTATTATGCGCCGTCCGTCCCTGTTCAGCAAGTATGAACCCTTCCAAATTCTCGGGCCTGTAGTGGATTTTTGGTGTGCCGTTCTGGCAGGTTCGTGCGTTTACTGGCTGAGATTCGGTCAGTGGCAGATGGTGGAACCGTACTGGCTCGCCCTGCTGGTCATTGCATTATTAGTAGTTTTGATCAACGGGCTTTATGGTTCCTATCAGGACTGGCGCTCCACCAGTTTTCCTCATGTGCTGTTACGCTTGCTGCTGGTTTGGCTGGGAATTGCGCTGGTGGTAATGTCAGTTTTGTTCCTTGCCCACGTGGCTGACCGTTATTCACGCCTGTGGATCGGTTTCACATTGCTTGGGTCGTTTCTGCTTTCAGTGGCAGCACGTGTGCTGGCGTACCAGATAGTCAAGGCGCTATATCGCCAAGGGCGCCTGAGGCGAGGTGTATTTCTGGTTGGGCCGCAAGGCCATGTGCTGGATGTGGGGAGGGACATGCGGCGCCATGCCTCTGAAGGGTTCAGCATCGAAGGGGTACATCGCCTGCGGGATACGCTGGACGAGGAGGCTTTGGAAGCCCTGATGAATCGCGTGGAGCGCTCCGGAGCCAAGGAGGTTTGGATTTGCGTGCCCCTGGAAAGGGGCCATGAAGCCCAGAGGATTTTTCGCGCCCTACAGCAGTTGATGATGGATGTGCGACTAGTCCCAGGGCTCAAGGACATGCGCTTGCTCAATCACCGTGCCAGCCAGGTTGCCGGGCGCTACGCGTTGGATCTCAGCGTTAGCCCCATGGCCGGTTTGGCGCCGGTGATCAAACGCCTTGAGGACATTGTGTTGGGAACGCTGATCGGGGTGTTGATCCTGCCGGTCTGCCTGGCGCTGGCGGTGGCGGTGAAGCTCAGCTCGCCGGGGCCCGTGCTGTTCAAGCAGTATCGAACGGGTATCAACGGGAAGCGCTTCAAGGTATACAAGTTTCGCTCGATGGCGATGCACGATGAGCCGGAAGGCCAGGTCACCCAGGCCAAGCGTGGCGATGAGCGAGTCACCTGGGTGGGGGCCTTTATGCGCCGTACTTCGCTGGATGAACTGCCGCAGTTCTACAACGTGCTGCAGGGGCGCATGTCGATCGTTGGTCCTCGCCCGCATGCGCTGGCTCACAACGAGCACTACCGGGAGTTGGTGGAATCCTATATGAGGCGCCACAAGGTGAAGCCGGGGATTACCGGCTGGGCGCAGGTTAACGGCCTGCGCGGGGAGACGGATACCCTCGAGAAGATGGAGCAGCGTGTCGAGCACGACCTGTGGTACATCGATAACTGGTCGCTCGGGCTGGACCTGAAGATCATCTTCTTGACCGTATTGAAGGGCTTCTCCGGCGCCAACGCCTACTGAAGGTAGGCTTTCTTGATTTGACTTCGGTCGATGGGCATCATGCCGCTCATTCCTTGACACCAGACAGGTAGGTCTTAGTGAACGTGACAATGGCCAGTCCCGCCAGCGGGGCCATGCGCAATTACACCAGCCTTGCTGCCTTTCTCCTCATGGCCATTGCCCTGGTGGTGCCCAGTGGATACTCGTTGGGGGCGGTCATGCTGTTGCTGGGCAGTACGGTCCTGCTGTTTGCTCGCAAGGGGCCGGCACTCGAGAGGCGTGATTGGTGGATCGTGGCCGTTCTCGTTGCCATTGCGCTGGTTTGGATCGCCGAGGCCTGGCTGGATGGCCAAGGGTCTCGCGGCATGGATAAGCCCATTCGCTTCATTCTGGCCGTGCCGGTGCTGATGCTGCTGTTGGCCTATCCTCCCCGGGCTGGGGCTTTGTGGGCCGGGTTGGCGGTTGGTGGGTTGCTGACCGGCAGTTGGGCGCTGTGGCAAAAAGCAGCCCTGGATGTGGAGCGAGCCTCCGGTTACACCTATGTGATCCAGTACGGCAATATCAGCATGCTGACTGGCATTCTGTGCCTGGCGGGCATGGGGTGGGCGGTGAAACAGCCGCGGCGGGGCATGTGGCTGGCGTTATTGCTTCTGGGGTGTGTCGGCGGTGTGCTGGGTTCGCTGCTGTCTGGAACCCGGGGCGGCTGGATTGGTATTCCAGTGGTGCTATGGGTGCTCTACCGTGGCTATGGCCGCGACTTGCCTCACCGATGGAAAGCCAGTGCGCTCTCGGCACTCTTGATCATCGGTGCTCTTGCCTATGCGCTACCCCAAACCGGCGTGCAGGCTCGTGCGGCAGAGGCCGTTGAAGACGTATACCTTTATTTTGTCGAGGATTATCGCCTTACCTCAGTGGGTGCCCGTTTTGACATGTGGCATGGTGCTTCACGCCTCATCGCCCAAAAGCCGGTATTTGGTTGGGGCACTAGTGGTTACCAGGAGGGCATGAGGGAGCTGGCGGAAAGAGGGGTGATCGACCACGTGACGGGCCAGTTTGGCCATGCTCACAACGAATTCATCGATGCCGCTGCCAAGCGCGGTATTTTCGGCTTGCTCGCGGTGTTGGCGCTGTACCTGGTACCAATGCGCCTGTTCGCTCGCCAGTTGAACGCGCCAGACCTTGAGCTGCGGGCCTTGGCGGTGGCCGGCGTGTTGCTGCCCGTTGCCTATTTTGACTTCGGACTGTCCCAGGTCTTTCTTGCCCATAACAGCGGCGTCATGGTGTATGCCTTCCTGCTGCCTGTCATTTGGGCGCTTTTCCGGCAGGCGGAGCGGAAGCAGAAGCAGGCTCTCTCGTGAACTGGGGCGATAAGATGAAGCACGCAAGGGCACGGAAGGATGCATGGCCATGACCCGGTTGATTCACCGCATACGTGCATGGCGGGATGACACGCGACGTTCCATCGTAAGCCGCTTGTTCGATGAACACAGGCCTGAGATTAAGAAGCTGGATGGACTCCGCCGGGTGCTGTTCGTGCGCTGGGACGCCAAGTGGGGCGATTCAGTGGTGTTCTCCTTCGTGCCTCGCGAGCTGCAGCAGTACGATATTTCAGTGGAAGTGATCGCCACCAGTGAGATGGCGCCGGTGTTTCGCGATCAGTTCGGGGCTGATGCCGTTCATGAGACGAAGAAGCGTGCCGGCTATGGCGAGATTCGGCGGCTGGCTAGAGAGATTGGCCAAGTCGACCTGGTGGTTTTCTTTAGCCACTTGGCCAACCACCGGGCCATTTTCCTGCTCAGCCAGTTGCAGGCGCGCCATGTAGCGGCACTGGACGACAGATTGGGCCTGGTTGACCTCAAGTTGGGGGAGGCAACGCGTGGCCAACATTTTGCCGATAAGTACGTTACGCTAATGAGCCGCTGTGGGTTCGAGAATGTGGATACGCGCTATATCGTGCCGCGTGATGTGGCCAGTGAGGCGCGGGTAGCGGCTTTTCTGCAGGAACGTCGCCCCTTTGTCTGTTTCAATGCATATAGCAAGGGCCGTGCCCGGAGTTTGACCTTGGAAACCAGCCAGCGCTTGGTCGGACTTCTACTGGAGCGGTTGCCCGGTCACGATGTATGTGTGCTTTCTGCACCTGGTAAACAGCAAGAGGTCGAGGCTTTGTGCCACGATACGGAGGCGCAGCGTCTTTTCTACCTTCCCGATACGCAAACCATCTATGACAACATTGCCCTGATCGCCAAAGCCGATGCGCTGGTTTCCGGCATTACCGCCACGGTGCACATGGCCGATGGCTTGGGTGTCCCTTCCTTTGTTTTGTTTCCCTACGACCCGGTTGATCGCGACGACTGGCATAGCCGCCATCCGCTCTCGATCAATATGCTGGCCGAGCCCAGCGATCCCCTGGATGTGAATCGGCTCGATTGGACTCTTGTTGAGAAGCAGCTCGATGCCTTTGTTCGGGCGCTGCCGCAGGCGCATGCCGCGGAGCCCGTGGCTCCGAGGGAGTGATGGCGTCTTGGGCTCAGGCTTGGGTAAGGGGGTGGAGTTTATGGATCAATTTGTCCAAGGCGTTGAGATATTGCGTTAGCGGCACCTCTCCAAGCGGCCCCTTGACCACTGCTACTTCATGAATGCTGGCGCGGGGCTGCCAGACTGGCTCCAGGCGGTGGTAGAGACCGAGCGTGGGCACGTCGTAAGCACTGGCGATGTGAATGGCTGCCGTGTTGGGAGAGATCAGCATCTTGGCGTGCTTGATCATGGTGGCACTGTGCAGAATGGTGGGCTGGCCGGGGTAGACGTGCACATAGGGGAACTCCGCTGCCAATGCCTCGGCTTTTCTGCGACCAGCAGGATCATAGGGGATCACGATGACGAGTCCCAGCGCGTGGTAAATGGCTGGAATCATTTCCCTGGCCTTGCTCAAAGCCACCTGGCGCTCGGCAATGCTGCCATCCAGGTTGAAGACCAGGTAAGGCCCTAGCGAATCCAGCCAAGGCTTGACCTCGTTCTCAACTGCTGGGGGGATAGGCAGCTCGAAGCGAGCGGCCACCTCGGCAACTCCTGCCTCTTGCATCAGGCGTGCCCAGTTCTGAGGCGGCGATGCATCGTGGTACTTTTCCGCCAGGCGATTGCAGTAAGGAGCGAAGAGCTTCATTCGTGAGCCGCTGAGCTGCAGGTTCATGCGTGCACGCAGCGTCCCGGTGAAGACGATCGCGGGCGTGGAGATCAATGCCGTGCCTTCTACGCACAGGTCGACCCGGCCGTGGCTCCTGCGAATCTCATGCGCCACCTGTCTCACCGCACGGTAGTCGCGATCATGGGCGACCGTGAACACTTCGATTCCTTCTTTCTTCAGCGCTTCGTATATCGGAGCGCTGCGCTGTGACGCCACGATGCCAAGCCACGTTGCGCCACGCGCCTGCAGGGCGCGTATGGCAGGGAAGATGCCCATACCATCGCCGATGGATTTGGGCATGAAGATGACTGCCGAACGAATCGTGCCCGGATCGAAGGGATCGGGCCGGTAGTCGTACCATCTTTCCAGCAGGTACCGGCCCACGCGTCTGCGGTTCATGAATTTCTTCCTGAAATTAAGCCGCTTCGTATGGGCAGCTTAGGCTTGCGATGCGCAGCAGAGTAAACCACGCCGGCCAGGGGGCTCAAGGGGCTGCCTGGCATGGGGCCTTCGCCTAGTTGCCGAATAGGCTTTAACTGACGTTTTTCGCCTGAAGCCAGTTCTGACCATGGGACCGAGTACGTTGAAAAATCGAACTATTTTTTTCGCGAACCTAGGGGCTGGCATGCTAGGTTAACGGCTTCCCAGAACCGTGCGGGCTGGGGCGTGTCGTAGCTGGAGTCACCATGAAAAGGGGAAGTGAGTGAACAACATTGTCGTATTGGCCTTTGCCAGGCTCGTGAAACTGCTGGCCAACGTGACCAAGCTGGCCGCCTACGCCTTTCACTTCCTTTTACCTAACAAGCGCTTCACTATTCCCGAGCGGGCCGCGCCGTGGTGGCCATCGAAGCGTGCGGCTGAGGCGACGGTACCGCGCATCTTGTGGCAGACCAACTTCACCGACAAGGCGACGCTGCCGGTCTACCTGAACTACCTGTTCAACCGCCTGATGGCGCCGGGCTTCGAGTATCGCTTCATGATCACCGAGGCCCGGGCAGTCTTTATCCAGGAAAATTTCTCGCCCGACATTTTCGAAGCTTACGCTCGTTTGCAGGTAGGCGCGGCCCAGGCCGATTTCTGGCGTGTGCTGGTGCTGCAGAAGCACGGCGGGGTTTACCTGGATATCGACGCCCATGCCGTATGGCCGCTGGCACGGATCGTCAAGCCCGAGATGGAAGAGCTGTTCGTTACCACCAAGCGGGGCGATATCAGCAACTACTTCATCGCCAGCAAACCGAACAATCCGCATCTCGCTTTGATCGTTCAGACCATACGCAACAATATCGAGGACGTGGCCGACAAGAATATCTTCGAGCTGACCGGCCCCGGGGTGTACAACAAGGTGCTGCCCCGGGCAGAGGTGCGCACCCGTTCCTACCGCTATACCTGCAACCAAGGCAACTTTACCAACGAGTATTTTCAGTACATTGACAAGCCCCAAGGTAAGTGGACCAAGGAGCAGCACCAAGTGGAAGTGGTACGTAAGCGAGAGACTGTTGAATAAAATTCAATATTTCCTGCTTTCTCGATGAGTTTTTGAGAAGGTTTGGCTTCGTATGCCGAAGTGTGACGATCCCCTGTTTTCTGCACACTGGCATTTGCGGCTTAGGAGGTGCAGAAGCCAGAGGGGCATGATGCTGCAAGGGCGACATCATTCATTGGTCGCAGCCCTGCAGTCCATCTTCGCAGTGAGTGGCCATGAACCGGCGCCGTATGACTGAGGCCCAAGTAACCGTGTCACGCTGTGTGCTGATAACTTTTTGAAAGTATTGGTTGTTTGTTGGGTTGTCTTCGCTCCTTGCCGAGCGAGTGGGGTATGCCTTCCAACCTGCTAGGTATTGGCCGCGCCGGTAAGACAGCGTTCAGACTTGCCTGTCTCGTCATGCGACTCAGGTGAAGAACATGTCACAAAACACCGGGACGGTCGGGCAGGCACCTTACGCGGAAGCTACGGCCTTCAAGCCCGTATCCTTGGTCCTCGGCCTCACCATCGGCCTTGGGGTATTTTTCCTGCTGCCCGATTCACTTGCACTAAACGCGCGCATCGTGGCGGGCATTGCCATGCTGATGGCCACTTGGTGGATGACGGAGGCAATACCCATTCCCGCCACGTCGCTGCTACCACTTGTGCTGTTTCCTTTCTTCGATATCGCCTCTGTAGGGGCCACGGCTTCGCCTTACGCGCACAGTATCGTCTTTCTGGTATTGGGCGGGGTACTGCTCGGATTGGCAACGCAGCGTTGGAACCTGCATCGCCGCTTTGCACTGCTTACCGTGGGTACCAAGCCGGCACAGATCGTCTTCGGCCTTATGTTCGCCAGCTGGTTCATCACCATGTGGGTCAGCAACACTGCCACCGCCGTGATCATGATGCCGATTGGCGGCTCCATCATCGCCTTGGTAGCGTCTTTGGGTAACGGCGACGATACGCCTAAGTTCTCGGCTGCGGTACTGCTCGGCATCGCTTACGCCATTACTATCGGTTCCATGGCGACACTGATCGGTCAGCCGCCTATGGCGCTGATGCGCGCCTATATGGAAGATACCTATGGACTCACCATCGGCTTCGGCCATTGGATGCTGATGGGCGTGCCGTTCTCCTTTACCATGTTGATGTTAGCCTGGGTCGTGCTCAACAAGCTGGTGTTCCGCTCAGAAGTCGACGACATCCATGGCGGGCGACACATGATCGAGACAGAGCTCAAGGCGATGGGACGGCTCACTGTGGAAGAGCGCCGCGTGCTCATGGTGTTTGCTGGTGCGGTGTTCTGCTGGGTATTCCTGCCGCTTATTGCCAGGATCACGGCCGTCCAGGAGGCGATGCCCTGGCTGTCGAATATCAATGACACCAGCGTGGCGATTCTTGCCGCCATCCTGATGTTCGTGATTCCTGCGTCGAAGGGTAGGGGCGCGCTGCTCGAGTGGACGGCCACCCGCGACGTTCCCTGGGGCGTGCTCATCCTCTTCGGTGGCGGCTTGACCCTCTCGGCCCAGTTCACCGCGACCGGTCTGAGCGCTTGGATCGGTGAGAGCGTCTCGGGAATGGCTGGGATGCCGCCTTTGCTAGTGCTGTCCGTCACGGCCATGGTCATCATTCTGCTCACCGAGCTGACCAGCAACACCGCGACGGCAGCGGCCTTCTTCCCGATCATGGGCGCCATTGCGGTCGGTCTGGGCATTGAGCCCTTTTTGATGACCATTGTGGTGACCTTCGCCGTCAGCTGTGCCTTCATGCTGCCGGTTGCCACGCCCTCCAACGCGGTGGCCTTTGCTACCGGCGATCTGCCGATCAAGCACATGATCCGTGCTGGCATCTGGCTCAATCTAATCGGTCTGCTGGTAATCATCGTGTCGCTCTACACCATTGTGCCGCTGGTGTTCGGCGTTGCGTTCTAAGCGATAACCGGCAGTCCTAGACGGCGCCCGCGTGGCGCCGTCTCCGTTTTTGTGACAGGTCAGGGCAAATCGCCGCTGCGGACCACGGCCTTGCGTTCGTCATTGAGCTGATGATCGGCTTTCGGACCAGCAAGTTAGCCAACCTCAGACTTCTTTGCAGAACTCTGGCTTGGCAGCAGCATATCTCCAGCAGGAAAGCCCTCCAGACGGGCGCTACACTCGTCGAAATACGCGAAGCGCCCCCAGGCCACTCGATCCCCCACCATATAAAGCCGACGCTTCGCACGACTCACGGCGACATTGACCAGATTCGGTCTTTCGGAGGCCCAGGCTTTGGCGCCGTTACGCGCCGGATCACCTCCCAATACCAGGATGACCACGTTGGCCTCACGTCCCTGTACGGTATGGATGGTGCCCGCGCGCAGTCCGGGATACTCCTTGGCGACGGTCTGCAAGTTCGACACCACGCTACGGAATGGGGAGATCAAGAAGATCTCCTCGGCGGCGACGTTTGCCTGCTGCAACTGCTGGATCAGCGCCCGAACCGCGTCACCCTCCGCCGGTATCCAGTGGCCGCGTGCGTCCCTGGCCGGAATGTTGATCCAGGCACTGGGGGGAAGGTCGAGCGGCTCATTGGACTTGCCGTGCACCATGGCATTGGCATAAGCGACGGCATTGGAAATCTCGAACATCGGACTGTCACAACGGCGATGCACCAGGAGGGGCATGCCGACCCAGGTATCGCCAATCCGACTACCGTGTGAGCTTGCCTGATCGGCGAGAGCCTGCACGGAAGTGAACCCGGGTAGCCAATCGGTGCTGACGTCATGGCTGGTCGCCAGCACGCCTTGGAGTCGATCCGGCACCGTGACGACCGGCTGAAGCTGGAGCGGATCGCCAACGACCAAGGCTCGCCGGGCGCGCCATAGGGCACCCGCGGCGGCCTGTGGCGTCGCTTGCCCAGCCTCATCAATCATCAGCCACCCAATGCTCTCACGGCCGAGATGCTGAAACTGCCGATGGAAGGAGGCAAACGTCGTGGAGACCACCGGCACCAGCAGGAACAGTGAAGCCCACAGGGATTGCGCCACTGGCGCCTCGAGGTCTGCCGGCGCCTCGCCTCGCAATAACTTCATCATCCCACGCAGGTTGTGCTGCAGAGGCTTGCCCGCGCCAAAGACAAAGGCGTCATGCAGATCCAGGGCGGCGATAAAGACCCTCATGCGCGCAGCATCCCATTCGGGATCGGCCCAGGGCGACAGTACCTCCTTCACCTGCGGTGGCTCACGCATATGCTTGAGCGTGACACAGTGGGCCTCGCCGAAGGTCGCCCGGTATTGCGCGACTACCTGGGTATAGCCCTGGTAAGCGGACTCGAGATTGGCCATCGACGAGACGCGCTCATCAATCGCTTTCTTCTGTCGGATGTGCCTCTTCTCGGCACTAACAAGCTGCTGCTTCGTTTCCCGGACACGTGCCAACTGATCGGGGATCGCAGCCGCCAGCGCCTCCTCACATAAGGACTCGCACGCCGCCAGGAGTTTCTCTTGTGCAGCAAACCAGGCTTGCTCACATTGTTTCAATGTCTGGTGAGCCTTGGCATAGTCCGCCTCGTGCTGGTCACGCAATGCCTCCCAGGCAACGACGCGCCTCGAGGTAAAAAGGCGATGCCACAGCTGGAGAGCTCGGGACGGGCGATGGTCGTTATGGTGGTTCCTGTTCCTCTCGGCGCGCTGTGCCTGCTTCTCGGCTTCCGCCCGCTGACGCTCGCGGACCTCAATGCGCATCGTCGCCTCGACTTGCTGGCGCTCACGCGCCTGGCGGACCTCCGCAAGCGCCTGCGCTTGTGCTTGCTGGGCCAGGGCGTAGGCATGGCGGCAACGTTCCAGCTCTGCCGCGATGTCGTCGTGTTCACCCTGTAAACGGCGAATCTGCTTGCGCAGCGCGTCGATCGACTTGGCTTCACGCTCCATCAAGGTTGCACGGTTGAATACGTGCTGGCGCTCGTGACGCAATCGCGCCTCCTCGGCCAGGGCGGCCTGGAAGGCGTGAACGGCTTCATTCCAAGGCAGAATGCCGCTTGGACGCTCGCCCTTGAGCGTGATATGGGCACGCCGATGCCCAGGTTCCTTAGGTGATTCGTTCCCCCAAAAGGCATCCGCGAAGGTGCGGCGATTCGCACTGCGGCCCAGGCAAGCCGCCAACAGTGACCACGCCTCCTGTCCCTCGGGCAGCAAGGTCGAGGCAATCTCGGTAAAGGGGCTCTCTCGCTGGGCCAGCCGCGCATCCACGTCCTCGAGGCGAGGGAATTCCAGCGTGATGTTCTCCACCGCGCCATTGTTACTCGAAGCGACAACGATCCCGAAGTCACTCAGCGAGGCGTCAAGGCGGCTGTATTTTTGCTTCCAGCCTGCGGTCGCCCAGGCGTCCACCAGCGGGGCGAATGCCGCGGCCGGCGTCGAAAACCTCGCCAACATCTCGGCGCGCTGAACAATGACCCCCGCCACGATATCTTTGAGCAGGGTGGTCTTGCCGGTACCGGGGGGGCCATTCACAGCCACCATCCCGCCTGCGCTCCCGCCCAGGGTGCGAAACGCATGATTGACCGCGAGCTGCTGACTGAAGACAAGGGGAAAGCGGCCTTTGCCAGGCCAGCGACCCTTGGGGTAGCGGGCAGGTTCCAACAGCTGCCAGGCCTGCCTGACGTCTTCGCGTAGATCGATCTGCTGCAGCGGACGTTGGCCCAGGTATTGCGCCAATGCCGACCCTATTTCCCGGCGTGATACCGCGGCCTGCACCTGCGCTAGATCGGTCAGGAAAAGACTGTTCAGCATTCCCAGCTCCGAACTCGCCAAAGCACTCACCGTTGCCGGTGGGGAAGGCTTGGGTTCGCGCGTGTCGGCCTCTTTGGGCGGCTCGACGATATCCTCAGGCAATGAGGAGGCAGCGCTGGGCGCCGGATTGTCTCTCGCGCTGCGTTGGCGCCGGCAATTCACACGACACCGGAGCGTGTTGAGCGCCTCAGTCGGCAAGTGGAGCCGATGAAAAAGCCAACCCAGGAAGTGATCCAGCAGCTCAGAGGTCAGTGGCTCCCCAGCAAGCTCTGCAGCGAAGCGCTCGCGGATCTCTGCATCCACTTCATTGAAGGCTTCTACCGTCAATGCCTCGCGGGGAAGGGTGGTCTTCCCGCTGGCTTGCAAGCGACGCAGCACGCCGTATGCCCAGGCAAAGGTCGGGATGACGAGGGAATCCGCAATGGCATAGCCCGCACTTGACACCTGGAATCCCAGCGAGGCCGTACCCTGCGGTTCGCGTTCGTCACGTACCACGGTGGGTACCTCGTCGCCCAGCCAATCCTCGATTTCGGCGCGTGCCGCGTTGACCAAGAGGGGACCGGCGTAAACCGCGTAGACCCACTCTTCGGCCGGCTCGCCCCGAGTGGCGTAACGGCGCGCACGGGTACCGTCTTTCACACGCAGGTCAACTGCATCGCACCGGTAAGCGCGATGGGGATGGCCGAGCTCCCAGGGCAGGGGATCGCTCGCGCGGATGTTGTACACCGGCTCCCTCACATCGCGCCCAGGATCTGCCTTGGGCACTGATGCCGGCGTCAGCCATTCCACTACTCGCCAAAATTGAAGGATATCGTGAGGTGCGTCCATTGAGTGCCAGCCGATCAGCTTTCTGGATGATCTGACAGCGTATCAGATCGCCCTTATATCTGTTCGAGATAGCACCACTATGCCCGCAGGCACCGATTGAACCGTACCGGGATTGCCGAGGCTACGGGCCAATCCATCGCATCACGTTCGGTTACCGCTGCCATGAAAGCTCCACTGTCGAAGAAAAAAGCCGGCGGGTCAGAGTTCGACTCCTCGCCGCCGGCAAGCCGAGAGAGCTTTTGGCTCCGCTGTGATGACGCCAAGGCGGCTAGGGCGCTGGACGCCTGGGCGTTTGTCTACAGGCTGTTTTCCAGCTCCGGAAGCGCCTCGAAGAGATCCGCCACCAGCCCGTAGTCCGCCACCTGGAAGATCGGCGCCTCCTCGTCCTTGTTGATGGCCACGATCACCTTGGCATCCTTCATGCCGGCCAGGTGCTGAATGGCCCCGCTGATGCCCACGGCGATGTAGAGCTCGGGCGCGACGATCTTGCCGGTCTGGCCCACCTGCATGTCGTTGGGCACGAAGCCGGCGTCCACCGCGGCGCGCGAGGCGCCGATGGCCGCGCCCAGCTTGTCGGCAATGCCGTCGAGCAGCGTGAAGTTCTCGCCGCTGCCCATGCCGCGGCCGCCGGAGATCACCACCCGGGCGGCGCCCAGCTCGGGGCGGTCGGACTTGGCCAGCACCTCCTTGAGGAAGGTGGACTGGGCGCTGTGAGCGACGAAGTCGACCGCCTCGACGGCACCGCCGCCCTGACCTTGTTGAGCGCCGACCGCATCGAAGCCGGTGGTGCGCACCGTGATCACCTTGAGAGGATCCTCGCTCTGCACCGTGGCGATGGCGTTGCCGGCGTAGATCGGGCGCTTGAAGGTGTCGGCATCGACCACGTCGACGATCTCGGAGATCTGGGCCACGTCGCGCAGGGCGGCCACGCGGGGCAGCACGTTCTTGCCGGTGGTGGAGGCAGCCGCCAGCAGGTGGGTGTAGTCACCGGCCAGCTCGTTGAGCAGCGCCGCGGTGGGCTCGGCCAGCAGGTGGGCGTAGGCGACGTGGTCGGCCACGCGCACCTTGCTCACGCCGTCCAGCCTGGCGGCGGCCTCGGCGATGGCGAAGACATCTCGGCCTGCCACCAGCACGTGGATCTCCCCGCCGCCGTGCTGGGCAATCTGCCGGGCGGCGGCCACCACATGGGCGGTGGCGCCGGCCAGGGTGCCGTCGTGATGTTCGGCCAGGATCAGAATGCTCATGCGACCACCTTCGCTTCGTTCTTCAGTTTGTCGACCAGCTCATCCACGGAGCCCACCTTGATGCCGCCCTGTCGCTCGGCCGGCGGCTCGACCTTGAGCAGCTTGACCTTGGAGGCCACCTCGACGCCGAGATCCGCCGGGGTCGTGACAGAGAGCGGCTTCTTCTTGGCCTTCATGATGTCCGGCAGCTTGGCGTAGCGCGGCTCGTTGAGGCGCAGGTCGGTGGTGACGATGGCGGGCAGGGTCAGCTCGACGGTCTGCAGGCCGCCGTCGACCTCGCGGGTTACGACCGCCTTCTCCCCCTCGACCCTCACCTGCGAAGCGAAGGTGCCCTGGGGCAGGTCGGTCAGCGCAGCGAGCATCTGGCCGGTCTGGTTGTTGTCGGTGTCGATGGCCTGCTTGCCGAGAATGACCAGGCCCGGCCGTTCTTCTTCGACCAGCCTGGCCAGCGCCTTGGCGACGCCCAGCGACTCGACGCGCTCGTCGGTCTCGACATGAATGGCCCGGTCGGCGCCCAGCGCCAGCGCAGTGCGCAGCTGCTCCTGAGCCGCCTTGGGGCCGACGGTGACGGCGATCACTTCGGAGGCGATGCCTGTTTCCTTCAGCCGCACCGCTTCTTCCACGGCGATCTCGCAGAAGGGGTTCAGGGCCATCTTGACGTTGGTGAGGTCGACGTCGGAGTGATCCGCCTTGACCCGGATCTTGACGTTGTAATCCAGCACGCGCTTGATCGCGACGAGCACTTTCATGACTGCTCCTCTTTCAGGCAGGGAGATGGGACTGTCGGGCAGGGATAGGCGTCAGGTGAGCGCATCAGAAACAGCATGGTCTCGACCATATGCATTCCTTTCTCCTTGATGGGACTGGTAGGGCTGGTCATGAGCCAGTGCCGGTAGAGTCCCGTTAACAGGTTCTGCATGATGTCGGCGGCGCTCCCGGGCGAAACGGTGGGGGACAGCTGCTGCCGTTGGGCTGCCCGCTGAAAACCGTCGAGCAGGGCCTGGCGAAGCTGCCCAGAGGAGTGGAGATGAAAGGCGTGGATATCCACTCCCTCGCAGTGGCTGCCGTTCAGGATAAAGATGCGATGCGCACGGCGGTTGCTGTCGATATCGAGCTCTTCCAAGCCAGCTCGGCACGCCTGTCGGATGGCTTCCAGCGGCATGGCAACCGGCTTGAGACGCTCATAGGTCGTCAGGTACCGCTGGAAGGGCAGGCGCGTTGTCTCGAGCAGCTCGCGGATCAGCGCTTCCTTGTTTTTGAAATGAAAGTAGAAGGCCCCACGAGTGACTCCGGCATGGCGAGAAATGCTCTCGAGCGTCGAGCGGGCGATGCCCTCTTTCAGAAATACCTCCTGGGCAGAGCGCAGCAGACGGTCTTTCGTGCAGGAGGCATCGCTACGGGTGTCCGGGTTCATCGCCGCATCCTTTTACATCTGTCAGAAAGCATCCGGGCGGGTCATGGCATCCATGCCGCCGTCGGCGTGGATCACCGCGCCATGGATGAAGCTGGCCAGGGGCGACTGGAGAAAGGCCACCAGCGAGGCGATCTCCTCGGGAATGCCGGCGCGTCCCATGGGGGCGACGAACTCGCGCACTGCCTTGCCGAAACGGGGGTCTTCCTTGGAAGCCTGGTGCAGAGGGGTTTCGACGGCGCCGGGAGCCACTACATTGAGCCGGATGCCCGCTTTGCCCCAGGCCGGTGACAAGCGCCGTGCCAGCCGGGTAACGGCGCACTTGGAGGCCGCGTAGACGGCCGACGGCTGGTCGAGCTCACGGGCCTGGACCCGGGCAGCCTCTTCGTCGCCGCCAACCAGGGTGTCCAACAGCGGCAGGGGCTTGCCCAGCACGTGGGTGGCGGCGACGGAACCGATGACCAGGGCGGCGGGGTGCTTGCCTTTGGCCAGCAGGTCCTGGAGCCCGTCGAGCAGTGCGACCACTGCAAAATGGTTCACGCTGACGATCAGGCCCGGGTCCGGGGCGGTCACGCCGACGCCGGCACAGCAGACCAGGCCGTCCAGGCCGTCCTTGCAGCGGTCGTGCAGTTCGTCGATGACGCGCTGACGCTCGTGGGGCTGGGAAAGATCGGCCTGAATCTCGCTGCCTTCCAGGTCGATGCCGATGATCCGATGGCCCTGGTCTTCCAGGGCCTGGCGGATGGCGCGACCGATTCCCGAGGCGCAGCCGGTGACAACGGTAGTGGGCATAGGACTCTCCATGAACAGAGGGGTGATGGACCATGTCTCGGGGTAATGGGAAAAGTGTGTCGTGCAGGACGAAGCGCGTCCTCGTCCAGCGGGACTAGGCCGTTCGCTGGGCCCTGTCGGGGGCGGGCTGCACGATCCGGATCACTCGCTCGGTGAGCAGCAGCGCAACGAGCGGCATCACGCAGCAGAGCAGCAGGGCGTAGCGCAGCGACTCGCTGCCGGCGTGCGGAGCGATGAGATCGCTGAGGGTGCCGACCGCCAGGGGCCCCACGCCGACGCCAAACAGGGTGACCGCGATGGTCTGGAAGGCTAGGGCGGTACTGCGGATCGAGCTGTCCACGAGCTGGGTCAGGTAGCTCAGGATGGGCCCCACCCACCAGACGGCAAAGAAGCCGTTCAGAGCGCACCACAACATCGCAGTGGGCACCGGCAGCGGGCCCAGTTGGATCAGCGTCTGAGGCGGCCAGAGCAGGTACAGCAGCATGCACAGCATGCCGATCGAGTGGCCCAGCTGGGGCAGGCGAAGCTGCCAGGCGGGGCCGTGGTGGCTGAAGCGGTCCGCCAGCCAGCCGCTGAAGAGCATGCCGATGGCAGCGGAGCCGCCGCCGATGAACCCGGCCAGCATGCCCGCTTCGCGCAGGCTGAGGCCGTGGCTGCGCACCAGGAAAGTGGCGTTCCACATGCCGTAGGCGTTGGCGCCCAGGGTGGTGACGGCGCTGGTGATGATCAGCAGGCGGTAGGCGGGGCGCGACCAGAGATCGGCAAGGCTCGCCCGGAGCCCCTGGAGGGGCAGGCTCAGCCGCGAGGCAACGTCATGGGCGCCGCGCTGAGGCTCGCCCACCAGGGAGGCAAGGACCAGGGCCAGCCCCATGGCAGGCAGGCCCACCAGCACGAAGGCGGTACGCCAGCCGTGCAGCCCGACCAGCCAGGCGCCGAGGCTCATGGCGACGATGGCCGCCAGGGTGGGCGCCGAGGTGAAGCAGCTGATTGCCAGCGCCCTCCGCTCGGGCGGGTAGAGGTCCGCGATCAGCGACAGGGAGGTGGCGGTCACCGGCGCCTCGAAGATGGCCACCAGCATGCGGGCCAGCACCAGGACGACGAAGCCGGTGGCCAGGCCCCCCAGCAGGGTGGCCACCCCCCAGCAGAGGGCACAGATCGCCAGCAGCCGCGTGCGCGGCATGCGGTCTGCGAGGCGCCCGGCCCACAGCCCCACGCTGGCATAGATCAGGGCAAAGGCCAGGCCGGTGACCAGCCCCATGGCGGTGTCACCGACCCCGAACTCCGCCTTGATGGGCTCGATCATGACCGCCAGGATCTGGCGGCCGATGAAGGTATCGATATAGAGCAGGGTCAGCAGCAGCAGCAGGCCGTGACGACGCCAGGCGACCGGAACGGCCATCCTAGCTGGCCTGCCGCTGGCGCTCGCGGGCCATGGAGAGGGCCGTATCCTCGATCATGTCCTCCTGGCCGCCGACGGTGCCGCGACGGCCTAGCTCGACCAGGATGTCGCGGGCCGGCACGCCGTACTTCTTCTCGGCGCGCTGGGCGAAGAGCAGGAAGGAGGAGTAGACGCCGGCATAGCCCAGGGTCAGCGCATCGCGGTCGACGCGGATCGGCTGGTCCATCAGCGGCACGACCCGGTCTTCGGCGACATCCATCAGCGCGAAGAGGTCCACGCCATGGCTGACCCCCATACGCTCCAGCACCGCCACGAAGACCTCCAGGGGCGTGTTGCCCGCGCCGGCGCCGAGGCCCGCCGCCGAGCCGTCGATGCGCGAGGCGCCGGCCTCGATGGCGGCCAGGGAGTTGGCGATGCCCATCCCCAGGTTGTGGTGGCCGTGGAAGCCGACTTCGGTCTCCGCGCTCAGCTCGGCGCGCAGCAGGCCGATCCGGGCGGTCACGTCGTCGGGCAGCATGTAGCCCGCCGAATCGGTGCAGTAGATGCAGTTGGCGCCATAGGCCTCCATCAGTTTGGCCTGTGCCAGCAGCTGCTCCGGCGTGATCATGTGCGCCATCATCAGAAAGCCGACCGTATCCAGGCCCTGCTTGCGGGCCAGGCCGATGTGCTGCTCCGAGACGTCGGCCTCGGTGCAGTGCGTGGCAATGCGCAGGGTCGTGACGCCGCAGTCCTGAGCCATGCGCAGGTGGTCGGTAGTGCCGATGCCCGGCAGCAGTAGCGCCGAGATCCGCGCCTGGGTCATGCGCGGCACCACGGCGCGCAGGTACTCCTCATCGCTGTGGGCGGGGAAGCCGTAGTTGAGCGAGGCGCCGCCCAGGCCGTCGCCGTGGGTCACTTCAATCAGCGGAATGCCGGCCTGGTCGAGGCCGGTGGCGATATCCACCATCTGGTCCAGGGAGATCTGGTGCTGCTTTGCATGCATGCCGTCACGCAGCGACATGTCATGCAGGATGATGTTCTTGCCTTGTAGGTTCATGAGGTCTCCTCAGGCATCAGCGGTGTGCAGGGAAAGAGTGCCGGCCAGCATCTCCTGGGCGAAGCTTTCTGCGGTGCGGGTGGCCGAGGCGGTCATGATGTCGAGGTTGCCGGCGTAGTGCGGCAGGAAGTCGCCCAGGCCCTCCACCTCGAGAAAAATCGAGACCTTGCGGCCGTCAAACACCGGGCCGTTCTTGAGCTGATAGCCGGGAACGTAGCGCTGCACCTCGGCGATCATCGCCTGCACCGAACGGGTAATGGCTTCCCGGTCGGGCTCTTCGGCGGTCAGGCAGTGGATGGTGTCGCGCATGATGATCGGCGGCTCGGCGGGGTTGATCACGATGATTGCCTTGCCCTGCCGGGCACCGCCGAGCTGCTCCACGGCCCCGGCGGTGGTGCGCGTGAACTCGTCGATGTTCTGGCGTGTGCCGGGCCCTACGGAGCGTGACGAGACGGTGGCGACGATCTCGCCGTACTCGACGGCCTGGACCCGGCTCACCGCGTGCACCATGGGGATGGTGGCCTGGCCCCCGCAGGTGACCAGGTTGACGTTGAGCCCCGGGGCTTTCAGCAGCTGCGGGAGGTTTACCGGCGGTATGCAGTAGGGGCCGATGGCTGCCGGCGTCAGGTCGATCATCAGCACGCCTTGCTCGTTGAGCAAACGGGAGTTTTCGGCGTGGGCGTAGGCCGAGGTGGCATCGAAGGCGATGCGAATGTCATCGGGCCCGATGTAAGGCAGCAGCCCCTCGATGCCCTCCGCGGTGGTCTTGAGGCCCAGCGCCTGGGCGCGCTTGAGTCCCTCGGAGTCGGCGTCGATACCGACCATCCAAACGGGCTCAAGCACCTCGCTGCGAAGCAGCTTGTACAACAGGTCGGTGCCGATATTGCCCGACCCGATCAGGGCACAGCGTATCTTGCTCATGGCGTTCTCTCGTCGTGTCGCGGGGTCAGCAGAAAGCGATATGGCTGCTGCCGAGGCCCTCGATGGTGAGTGCGAAGCGGTCGCCGGCGGTGACCGGCAGCAGGGGAGCCAGGGCGCCGGAGAGGATGAGGTCGCCGCGCCGCAGGGGGAGGCCGTAGGCCCCCAGGGTGTTGGCCAGCCAGGCGACCGCCTCGGCGGGGTGGCCCTGCACCGCGGCGCCGGAGCCTTCCGCCACCAGCGCATCGTTCTGGTGGATCGTCATGCGCACGCTGGCCAGGTCGAGCTCGCGTGGGGAGAGGCGTGACTCGCCGATGACGAAAACGCCGCAGGAAGCGTTGTCGGCTACGGTGTCCTGGATGCGGATCTGCCAGGCTTCGATGCGCGAGTCGACGATCTCGAAGCAGGGAGCCACCCACTCGGTGGCGGCCAGGACAGCGTCTCGGGTGACGCCCGATGTGGGCAGGTCATCGCTGAGCATGAAGGCGATCTCGCCCTCGGCTCGGGGCTGAATCAGGCCCGCCCGGGCAAGCGAGATGGTGCTGCCGTTGGCGTACAGCATGCGGTCGGTCAGGAACCCGAAGTCGGGCTGATGGACGTTGAGCATCTCCTGAACGGCGCGACTGGTGACGCCGATCTTCTTGCCGATCAAACGTTCCCCCTCCGCCTCCCGGGCGCGCAGCGCCTGGAGGGAGATGCGGTAGGCCTCATCGATGGTCAGGTCAGGATAGCGATCGGTCAGCGGAGGAAGGGTGTAGCCTCCCCGCAGGGCCCCGAGGAGCTCCTCGGCGATGGCGTGGGTACGGTTGTCGGTAATGATGGTCACGATGAGCTCCTCAGCCGGGCCAGACGCTGCTTTCGGCACCACCGTCTACCTCGAGCACCTTGCCGGTGACCCAGGCGGCGGCGGGCGACGCCAGATAGAGTGCGGCGGCGGCGATATCCTCAACGCTGCCGATGCGCTTGAGCGGGGTGTTCTCGGCCATGCCGGCCAGCATCTTTTCCGGCACCACGTTCTGCAGGGCCTGGGTCAGGATCGGCCCCGGGGCGATGGCGTTGATGCGAATGTCCGGGGCGAAGTCCTGGGCCAGCAGACGGGTCAGATGAGTGAGCGCAGCCTTGGCCGTGCCGTAGGCGCTGAAGTGCGGCTGGATATAACGGGCGGCGCCGGAGGTGATGTTGATCACGCTGCCGCCGCCGGCCTCGCGTAAGTGGGGCACGCAGAGCTGGGTCAGGGAGTAGGCCGAGGTCACGTTGAAGTGCAGCACGGCATCGAGTTCTTCCGGCGACATCTTGAGCGGATGGTTAGGACCGGCCCCACCGGCATTGTTCACCAGCTGCGTCAGCCTGCCCATGTCGGCGGCGGCACGCTGGATGAGTACACGGCGCTCCTCGTCGTTAGTCACATCGCAGCTAATGGCCAGGGCGCGGCGTCCCTGGGCACGAACCTCTTCGGCCACCTTTTCGACATCTTCGAGGGTGCGGGCCGCACAGACCACGTCTGCGCCGGCTTCGGCGTAGGCCAGGGCGATGGCGCGCCCGAGGCCTCGGCCGGCGCCGGTAACGATGGCTACCTGGCCATGCATGGAAAAACGCTCGAGGATCGAGGTCATGGGAGATACTCCTTAGACGTGGCCGATTCATCGGCGACCCACAGATCCGGCAGCCCTGGGTCGCTGTCGTTGATCAAGCGCTTGAGCAGGAGCTTGAGGATCTGGGCGTCGCTCTCGCCAAGCCGCTCGGTAAGCGTCTGCTCGACAGCCTTGGCGGCAGCGATCTGGTGTAGCGAGGCCTCGCGGCCATCAGCGGTCAGCCGGTAGCGGTCCACGCTGTCACGCGACTCAGCGGCGATGAGCCCGCGCTGCGTCAGGGCGTCGAGGTCCAGCCGGGTGACGGGGCTGCCCGTATAGCCGATGAAGGCGTTAAGCTCGGCCAGCGACTGCCGGTCGCGGATCAGCAGCACGGAGAGGATATAAAAGAGGTGATCGCTCAGTTCCGTGGCCTGCTGCGTCTCGCGCAGCTGGTAGAGCAGCTGGAAGTGGGCGCGACCCAGCAGGTAGCCGAGCAGGTCTTCGGTATAGACGCAATCGGGCGGCGGCACGACGCTGGTCAGGCGCGGTGGCTCGTGGGGCTTGCGCGTGGTGACCGCATACTGACCACCCTGGAAGACCAGCGGGGGGCGCTCGCTGCGATCGAAGGCGAGCACCTCGCCGACGAAGATGAGGTGGTCGCCGCCGTCGTGAACGAAGAGCGTTCGACATTGGAAGCGCGCGGCACACCCCTGCAGCAGCGGCGCCGGGGAGATTCCCTCGTCCAGCGCGAGACCGGCAAACTTATCCTCGCCGCGGGAAGCAAAGCGGTTCGATAGCGGTTCCTGCTCCAGGGCCAACACATGTACGTTCCAGTGCTGGGACTCCTTGAAGGTCGGCAGGCTGAAGGCAGATTTGGCCAGGCTCCACAGCACCATGGGGGGCGACATGGAGACCGAGTTGAAGCTGTTGGCGGTAATGCCGACGGGAGCGTCATCGTTGCCACGAGCCGTGATGATGGTAACGCCGGTCGTGAAGGTGCCCAAGGCGCTGCGAAAAGCGCGGGTATCGAAACTGGTCTGGCTCATGGGGGACTCCTGATGCGGCTAGTCATGGCAGTATCTGAGCCCCGTGACGGGGTCTCATCGTCTTTCCGGACTAACTGAGCTGCTAAGAGTCGTCCGCATGGACGTTGCCGGATCGCCAGTGGAAAGAAATGCTGAGCGCGTAGCCCTTGGTGCTGCTGACAACATAACTACAGGTACAGGAGCGTTCGGTATGACTGAGCAGGCCGTCGAAAGAGCACGACACGAGATGCAAGCGCCTCTGGCAACGCTGCGCCAGGCGGCGGATGGAGAAGGAGTGGCGCCTGCCGCCGAGCGCCGGCGGCGGCTGCAGCAGGTCATCGACATGCTGGTCGATAGCCATGCGCCGCTGGTGCAGGCGATGGACGAGGATTTCGGGGGACGCCCCGCGGAGCTCTCGCTTGCCAACGATATTCTCGGCTCGCTTTCCTCCCTCAAGCATGCCCGCGACCATTGCGCCGCCTGGATGCAACCTCAGCCGCGCCAGCCCTTTGCCCCCTACGAGCAGCTGGGCGCCGAGGCCTGGGTGCAGTACCAGCCCAAGGGGGTGGTCGGCATCATTGGTACTTGGAATGCCCCGCTTTATACCCTGCTGAGCCCGCTGGCCTGCGTGCTTGGTGCCGGCAACCGGGCCCTTCTTAAGCCTTCCGAGCTAGCGCCCCGCACGGCCGAGGTGCTGGTCGAGGCCTTTTCGCGCCACGTCGACCCTGACCTCGTCCAACTGGTGACCGGTGGGCCCGAGGTGGGCGCCGCCTTCGCAGGGCTGCCCCTGGACCACCTGGTCTTCACCGGCAGTACGGCGGTGGGGCGTAAGGTCATGGAAGCGGCCGCCCAGAACCTGGTGCCGGTGACCCTGGAACTCGGCGGAAAATCGCCGGCGGTGGTCGGGCGCAGTGCCGATCTGGCTACGGCGGCCTGGCGGCTGGCGCTGGCCAAGTCCGTCAATGCCGGTCAGCTGTGCATCAGCCCTGATCTCGTGCATGTGCCGCGGGAGCGGCTCGAGGAGTTTCTCGGCGCCTTCCAGGAGGCCTACGCCGGCTTCTACCCACGCGTTGCCGATAACACTCAGGCCGTGGCCATCATCAACGACCACCATCTGGCGCGCATCGAGTCGCTGGTGGAAGAGGCCCGCGGACTTGGCGCTCGCGTCGAGACGGTTCCCAACGAAGAGGTCGTGGCAGGCAGCCGCCGGCGCCCGCTCAGCCTGGTGGTCGCTCCCCCGCAGGCGTGCCGCATCCTTAGCGAGGAAATCTTTGGACCTGCCCTGGTGGTACTGCCCTATGACAGCCTGGAGGAGGTGATCGAGGGCATCAACGCCGGTGACCGGCCGCTGGCGCTCTACCACTTTGGCGAGGACGCCCAGGAGCGCCGCCGCCTGCTGGAGCAGACCCTGTCGGGGGGGGTGACCCTCGATGATGCCCTGATGCATGCCGCCATGCATGACGCTCCCTTCGGTGGCGTAGGGGCCTCCGGCATGGGGCGCTACCACGGCTGGGAAGGCTTCCAGGAGTTCAGCCACCCGCGCACCGTCTTCAAATCGCCGGCTCAGGACCCGCGCGCCGAGTGGGGCATGCTGCCGCCCTATGGCGGTCACCTGCGGGAGATGCTGCTGGCCCAGGTCACCCCGGAATAAACCAAGGAGAGAACCGTGGCCGACGGTCTGACGATTCATCGAAAGGATGGCGTGCTGAGCCTGGTCCTCAGCCGCCCCGAGCGCCTCAACGCTCTCGACAGCGCGCTCTATCATGCCCTGGCCGACGCCCTCGAAGCGGGTGATCGAGACATCGACATCCAGGCGATTCGGCTGACGGGGGAGGGAGGAAGCTTCTGCGCGGGCAACGACCTGCGGGACTTCCTCGACTATGACGGCAGCCCCGACGGGCTCGCGGGCCCCCGCCGCCTGCTATTGACCCTGGCCGGCCTCGAGACGCCACTGTTGGCAGGCGTGCAGGGCCACGCCGTCGGGATCGGCACCACCCTGCTGCTGCACTGCGACCAGGTGATCTGCTGCGAGGAGGCGAAGTTTCGCCTGCCCTTCACGCAGCTCGGTGTAGTACCGGAAGGAGGCAGCAGCAAGCTCTTGGTTGACTGGCTGGGGCACCCGCGCGCGTTTGACCTTCTGGTCATGGGAGAGAGCTGCGATGCCGCCACGGCTCGGCAGCTCGGGCTGGTGAACCGGGTGGTGGAACACGCGGCCCTGGAGCAGGCGCTCGACGAGCGCATCAGGACGGTTATGTCGCTGGATCCAAAGGCGGTGCGGCAGGCCAAGCGCCTGCTCAAGGGCCACGGACGCAGGGAGGCGCTTCAGCAGGCAATCGCCGAGGAGCTGGAGCACTTTGCTCGGCTGCTTGCGGGGGAAAGGGCGCAGCGCGCCATTCGGGCGCTGCTGGGCTGACTCTGTTGCGTAACGCAAGGCGCCCCGCCTGCTGGCGGGGCGCTTGTGGCGTGACGCTCTGCTTCGATTTACCAGGCCTTGCGAATCACCAGTGAGGCGTAGTCGCGGTCGGCCAGTCGGCGTTCCTTGACGGGATTATCCACCTCGACCCCACCCAGGTAGGTAAGGTAGCTGACGCCCACTTCCAGGCCGCTGCGATGGATAAAGTTGGCGCCTACACTCAGACGATGATCGCCTTCCCCGCCAACGCCTCCGGTCAGGGTGCGGCCGCTGAGCTGCCGCGAGTAGCTGATGGGAATTCCCAAGTCCCAACTCTCGGTGAACCCCGGATAGTCTAGAATTGCCGAGCCTTGGAAGGCGAAGCCGTGTCCAGTATAGAAAAGCTCGTCTGTTGTCGGCGCGACCGCTTCAGGCAGAGCATCGGTGCCCGGCAGCCGCCTTGACTCCACGTCCATGATATCCACATAAGAGAGCTCACCGATCAGGGTGACAGAGTCGGCGAAGGAAGTGCGCCCCACGTTATAGAAGGCGTTCAGGTTGGTCTGCATGATATCCGCCCGTGTCGGGCTGGGAATTGTATTGAAGCTCCCCTGCTGGTTCATGATCTGAGTGCTGACCAGCGTGGGGGCGCCCTTCTTGTAGGTCACTTCACCCGCGTAGGAGACATTGCCTCGTGACGTGGTAAAGGTGGCGCCATAGAGCTCGATATCGTCGAAGTAGCGAATGGCGTATTCGCCCTGACCGCCATTGGCCAACGGGTTGATTTCGGTAAGTGGGATGCGGTCATGGTAGTTGAGGTAGTAGAGGCCAAGTTCTGTGTTCATGCCCAGCCGATAGCGTGTACCGATGCCCCACTGGCCCTGCTTGTTGCCCGGCTCGATATCGCTGCCGCGCGGCGCGAAGGTACAGGCACCGTTGATGACCGGTCCCAGGCACTGGGCGCCGCGGCCGACGGCGCTGCTGGTACTGAGATAGCTGCCGGGTTCCGGGACTTGTGTTTCATGCCAGTCATATTGCCAATGGCCCAAGAAAGACCAGTTGTTGCCGGCCTGGAGCTGGAAAGAGATCTGGTCCTCGGGCAGCAGCTGGTCCTTGACCTCAGTGCCCGGCACACCGGTACGGGAGCCATCGGCGGGACCTTGGGCCATGGAGAGGCTCGGCATGAAGAGCGCCTCGCCCCAGGCCACCACGTGGCGGCCCGCGCGCAGGTTCAGAAAGGCGTTGTTGCCAAGTTCGAGATCGGTATAGCCGTAGAAATCCAGGAAGCGGGAGTAGCCACCGTGGTAGCGACGCGCCTCGGGAGTGAACTCTCCGGGTGGCGTGTCGTAGTTGGTCAGCTCGCTCTCGCTGGAAGTGGAGCGTCGGTAGACATCGTCGTAGAAAGTGCTGGCAGAAACCACCAGCCCCAGGTTGTCACGACGGGTATGGGTTTCCAGCAGCAGGCTTGCACGGTTGGCGGTCAGATCGCCTCTGGCAAAATTTTCGTTGCCTTCATTGCCAGGGCCGCGCAGTCGGTTATCACGGCTCTGAGTGCGCGCGGATAGCGAATAGCTGGTGGTTGCCTTCCAGTCGAGGGTGGCATCGGCCGGAAGGTTGATGGTGTTACTAGCCGCAGCACTTGATGATACGGCTGCTGTGATAATAGCAGCCGCTATCGGCGTCACCTTGGTGAGGGGAGGGCTGACGTTGAGTGGTCTCATGTTAGTCTCTTCTCTTGGTATTATTATGGTTATTATCAGTGGCTGAGACGGCGCAGGGCTGCCGGTGTGAACATATCCGGATTCAGGTCGCCCTTGTTGAGCTCAGCCGCTCGATCGAGATCCTGAAACAGGTTGAGAGCGATATAACCCCCGGTGGTGAAGTCGTGATAGAAGCTGGTGCCGGCGTGCCAGGCACTGGTGCTGGGCGAGTAGTAGTAGTTGACGAAGGCATGCTGGACAAGCTCGCCGCGGCGATCGTAGTAGTCGCTGATCACGCCGTGCCAGGTATCCTCATCGATATAGAGGGTGCGCTTGCCATATTTGTGGCGATATTCATTCTTAAGCGTCCCTTCAATCACCCAGACGCGGCGCAGCTCATAGCGCATGTGATCGGGGTTGGCGTGCCCAGGAGTAAGTAGGCTATCGTAGCTGACTCGGTTCGAGTGAATGCGGTAGGCATTGGCAGGGATATAGATCTCTTTCTTCCCGATCAGCTCCCAGTTATATCGGTGAGGAGAGCCATTCATCAGGCGATCCTGGTCAATGGTGATCTTCCCCGATGTCCCGGCATATGGCGTATCAAAACCATACTCGGGAACTTGGCGTACGCGGCGAGTGCCGGGGTTATAGCTCCAGGCAAGGCGGTCGTCGGTAAAGTTGATCGGCTCCGAGCTGACCGTCACGTTACCACGATTGCGAGCCGGAAGCTGGGTGCCGGTTCGCGAGTAGGCCATGACCCCGTTGGTCCCTTCACCGACCGGGGTTCCCATATTGTCGGGATGGGTCGTGACGTTGAGATTCAGGTTTTCCACCCGCCCCCAGCTAATATTGCCGTTGGAGCTGACATCCGCGATATCCCGCTGCCAGTTTGACTCGGTGAAGGCGCGATAGGGGTTATTATGGTTGGCCAACACTTCCATGGCATTGGAGGGAATGGGGAAGGGGATGGCGCCGTTGTATCCGGTAAAGCCCATACCCCCATCGATCAGCTCGGCCTCCAGTGCGTTTTTCTTGGCGATCTCGCATACCTGATCGGGATAGCGGAAGTCTCGTCTGCCTTCGTAGACGGGGATCTGGAAGGTTCCCGAATAGCGCTCCAGCATCGCTTTCTGACCTGCCGTCAGGTTGTCGGCATGGTCGCGCCAGTTCTGACCATCAATGACAAAAATTGGGCGGTCATCGGGGTAGGGGTCAACGGGGTGTTGTCCCACATGCTTCTGATAATTGACGTGAGGCGGTGTTCCCAGCCATTTTCCTGAGAAAGGAGGAATAGTGCCTTCCGCGTTGCCCGAGGCTTCGGCACCAACGCAGGTCAGGTCGTTGCCGAGACGGGCGGCGTCCTGTGGTGTAACGGCGCCCTGGACCGGTGTTGTTAGCAGTATCAAAAACGAGCTGGTGCCGATAATCGTAGGTATTGTTTTCATGCTGCCTCCGAGCTATTTGAGTAACGAAAGTGCGCGCTGCAGTTGTCATGCCTCATTGGAAAATCTAGGAGGCATTTATTCCGGGTGAATCGTCTGATTGAACTAGGCGCGTGTCTGTCGATGGTTATTGGCTATAGGCCGTGGCCCCCTTGGGCACGTAGACACCGTCGGACTGCTCGGTAAACTCCCGGGACATGGAGCGCGGGTTATAAAACTGCTTGTACCAGATACGGGCTTTCATGAAGGGGCCGTCGCTGGGAATAAAGAGCCCATTCAGGCAGGGGGCCTTGTTCATCCAGACCTCAAAGTCCTGCATGAAGGCGTGAAGGCTAGCCTGCTGAAACTGGCGCGCTGCGATGACGTCCTGGGTGTTGACCTCGCGATTGCCACCCGGTGACTTAACCAGCAGCGCGTGCCAGACCTTGATGGAGCCATCCTCTATCGGGGTGTGGGTGATCATCAAAATGGCATCGTGCATGCCGGTCATGTTGCTGATGAGTACGCCTGGCCCATGGTAGGTCGTGATGGTGTGGAGGATCGGCTGACCGCCGTGCTCGTCGACCAGCGTACGGTGCGGGCCGCACTGACGCTGAGTGGCCAGGTGGCCGTCGAATTCATTTTCGTAGCGCTCCACGGTGGAGCCGTGGATGGGCCCTAGGTGGCCGTAATCGCAGATGTTGTCGATGACTTCCTGGGGGTGCTGATTCAGCGTGCCAAGATCATCGAACTGCCATCGCACCCAACTTGACTGATCCCATTCGTCGAGAGCCGGGGCGCTCCACTCCGGCTCGCCGCCCTCGGGGTCGTGCCAGATCCAGATGGCGCCGAGGCTCTCCACCACGGGCCACGACTTGACACAGGCGGTCTTCGGAATAGGGCCTTCATGGTAGGGAATGTCATCGCACTGGCCATCGGGACCAAAGCGCCAAGCGTGGTAGGGACAGCGAATGCTGTCGCCCTCGATATTGGTGCCATGGCCGTCGATGATCACGTAGGAGGTATCGTTGCGTGCGGCCAGGTGGGTCTTCATATGGGGACAGTAGGCATCCAGCAGCACGATCCTGCCGGTTTCCTGTCCGCGATAGAGCGCAAAGTCCTTGCCGAAGAAGCGCAGCGCAAGCGGCTTGTGGCTGTTGACCTCTTCCGAAGTGGCGATCATGAACCACCCCCGTGGGAAGGTGAATTCGCCGAGCCGGTACTCCTGAGATGTCGCCATATTCTTGTCCTCTGGTGTGGGCGTGTCGGTTCGATTCTCGGGAAGCCGCTTATAGGGGGCATACCCTATTTGGACGATGGGGCTGTGATGGGGCATCGTCCTTTTGGACGTATTGAGGGCGTTGTCCGCTGACTAGATTGGGCACAAGCGCCGACCGCCGTCGTTGCGGTCTGCAGCAGATTGGCCAAGCAGGAGGTGGAGCATGGTGGCGGCAGAAGCGGCAGTGCGCAGGGAGCGGCGTCGTAAGGAGCGAGCGGCTCTGGAATTCCCTCTGGTCAGGCCCGAGTCGGCGATGGCTCCGGTGGAGGTGGTCGACGGAATCCTATGGGCGCGGCTGCCCATGCCAATGGCGCTGGATCATGTCAACGTTTACCTGCTGAGAGACACGGACGGTTGGTGGCTGGTTGACACCGGGCTGAACCTGGCGGAAACCCGCGGCATCTGGGAGTCGTTGGCCGCACAGACGCTGGACGGGCTGCCCTTCAAGGCGCTGATCTGCACCCACTTTCATTACGATCATACGGGACTGGCCAGTTGGCTGATGGAGCGCTTCGATGTGCCTCTGTATATGAGCCACGGAGAATTCTTTGCGATGCGCGGCCTGGGTGGCGTCGGGAATGAGGCTCAGCGACGGCAGATGCAGGCCTATTTTCGCGCTGGCGGCTTTGCCGACGAGCAGAGCGAGGCGCTGCTGGCCGCCTTCGGCCGTGACCGCTTCATGCCTCAGCATCCCACCAGTTTCCGCAGGCTGCGCGACGGCCATCTCCTTGAGATCGGAGGGCGCGAGTGGCGGCTCATCGCGGGAGAAGGGCACTCGCCGGAACATCTCTGCCTCTACTGCGAGCAGGAGGCGTTGCTGATCGCCGGCGACCAGCTGCTACCGGAGATCAGCCCGAACATCCTGGTGAGCGACGTGGAGCCTGAGGCGGACCCGCTGAGTGGCTGGTTCAGCTCCCTCGAGCGCTTGAGCGAACTTGAGGCAGAGACGCTGGTGCTGCCGTCCCACGGCCAGCCGTTTCGCGGCTTGCCGGCACGCATCGAACAGCTCCAGGCGCACCATCATCGGCACCTCGAGCACCTGATGGCGATGGGGCACGCCGGTGATGGCTTCAGCGTGGTGGAGGCCATGTGGCAGCTCTTCCCCCGCGAGCTGCCCCCCACCGAGCAGTTTCTCGCCTTCGGTGAGACGCTGGCGCACTTGAACTGGCTATCCCGGCGGGGGCTGCTGTGCCGGGAGCTTGGGGAGGGCGGCGTCTACCGGTACTCTGGCGGGGAGGGTGAGCTGCCCGCCCTGGCACCCAAGGGGTGATACAGAACAACACGACAACAAACAGGAGCGATACGATGATGGATGGGGCGACTCACACTGCGATACAGCAGCGGTTGCTGGCCGATGCCAGCCCCTTTGCGCTGGACTCAATGACGCTGAACGGTCACCGGCTGGCTATCTATCGTCATGCACCGGAGACCCTGCTGCAGGTGCTGGAGGAGGCGCGCGGTCATGGCGATGCCCCCTTTATCAAGTACCTCGATCGCCTTTGGACCTTTGCCGATTTCACGCGTGGCGTCGATTCCCTGGCGGCCTGGCTACTGGCGCAAGGAGTCGAGGCCGGGGATCGCGTGGCCATTGCCATGCGCAATCGCCCCGAGTGGGCGGTAGCCTTCATGGCAGCGGTGCGGGTCGGGGCCTTGCCTGCCCCCCTGAACAGCTTTGGCCAGGGCGACGAACTGCGCCAGGCGCTGGCCTACCTGGAGCCTGCGGTGCTGTGCTGTGACCGCGAGCGCCTCGACCGGCTGGCCGGTCAGACCGGCGTGCCCGGCTGCCGTCTGGTGGTGGCCGGCAACGACGAGGGCCTGCCTCTGGGCGAGGCCACCCGCTTCGAATCGGCGCTTTCGGCCTGGCCCGAGCCTCGGCTTCCGGAGGTGAGGGTCGATCCTGATTCTCCGGCGCTGATCCTGTTCACCTCGGGAGCGACGTCGCGCCCCAAGGGAGTGGTCTCGAGCCATCGCGCCGTGGGTCAGGCGCTGTTCAATATCGACTTCATCGGCGCTCTGTCGGGGATGACGTCGCCCAAGGCCGTCAAGCGGATCGAAGCACAGCGCCGCCCTTCGGTTACCCTGACCGCGGTGCCGCTGTTCCATGTGAGCGGGCTGCATGCTCAGCTGTTGACCGCTATGCGACACGGCCGGCAGCTGATCTTCATGCATCGCTGGAGCGCCGTCGATGCGCTGGCGTTGATGCGCAGCGAAGGCGTCACCCAGTTCAACGGGGCGCCCTCCATGGTGCGCCAGCTGGTAGTGGCGGCCGAGGAGCGCGATGACGATATCCTGGAGGGGCTCTGGGGCATGGGGTTCGGCGGCTCGGGCGTGCCGGACTCGCTGCTGGACAAGGTGCTGTCGCGCTTCCCGGAGCAGATGATCGGCATCGGCTTCGGCATGACCGAAACCAACGGCGCTGTCAGCGCGGTGTCTGGCGAGCTGTTCCGCGGGCGGCCCCGCAGCTCCGGCCCGCTGTCGCCCCTTTTCGATGTGCAAATCCTGGCGCCGGACGGTGAAGCGCTGCCAGCGGGTGAAGTGGGTGAAGTCTGTGTGCGGGGCGTGACCCTGATGCAGGGGTACTGGCGAGAGCCCGAGGCAACGGCTGGTGCGCTGGAGCAGGGCTGGCTGAGGACCGGCGATCTCGGCTATCTCGACGCCGAGGGTTTCCTGTTCATCGTGGATCGCCTCAAGGATGTGATCGTGCGCAGCGGGGAGAACATCGCCCCGGCGGAGATTGAGTCCTGCCTGACTGCCCACCCGGCGGTGGCCGAGGCCGCGGTGTTCGGTATTCCCGATGAAGAGACCGGTGAGGCGGTGGCGGCCTTGGTCGCGCTGAGGGAGGGCCAGTGGGTGGAGGAGTCGGAGCTGCAGGCCCATGTGCGCCACCACCTGGCCGGCTACAAGGTGCCGTCGGCCATCCGCATCAGGCACGATGCCCTGCTGCGGAACCCTGCCGGCAAGCTGCTCAAGAAGCATCTGCGCGAAGACTTTCTGCAGGACACCGCCCAGCTGCAATAGCCGGCATGCACCGTAGTCCACTTTGACGATGATGGGAGGCCCAAGGCCTCCCATCATGCGTTGTAGTGGCTGCTTTGACCCTGCGTGCCGCCGCGTTGGCCGCAGAAGGAGCTGGCTTGACAATGACAATGCCGGGAGACAGGTGGATGACCTCTTACGCGCAACCCGTGGAGTCCTTCGATGTCGTCGTGGTGGGCTCCGGAGCCGGGGCCATGACGGCGGCACTCTTCGCTGCCGAAAGCGGGATGAAGACCCTGATCGTCGAGAAGAGCGACAGGTATGGCGGCACCTCGGCCCTGTCGGGAGGCGGAATCTGGATCCCCTGCAACTCCCACCTCAAGCGCAAGGGGGGCAGCGACAGTCGCGACCAGGCGCTGACCTACCTGCGCGCGGCCACCCGGGGGGAAATCGAGGAGGAGCGCCTGGAGGCCTATCTCGACCTGGCGCCGAAGATGATCGACGAGCTGGAGCGAATCAGCCATGTGCGCTATGCGGTGGCCGAGAAGTATCCCGACTACTACCCGCACCTGCCCGGGGCCCTGGCGGGCGGGCGCACCCTGGACCCTGAGCTTTTCGATACCAGCCGGCTCGGCGAGGAGCTGGAACACCTGCGCGAGGCGTCGCCCTCGACGCTGCTGATGGGGCGCATCGCCTGGACGGCCCGGGACGCCCATCGCGCTATGGCCCGGGAGCGGGGCTGGCGCGTGATGCTGCTGTGGCTGATGCTGCGCTATAAGCTCGACTTCAAATGGCGACGGCGCTCCAGGCGTGATCGTCGGGCCGGGCTGGGCAGTGCTCTGGTGGCCTCCCTGCGACGCTCTCTGATGGATCGAGACGTACCGCTTTGGCTCAACACCGAGATGCGCGAATTGGTGCAGAGCGATGGCCGCGTTACGGGTATCGTGGTCGTGCGGGAGGGGCGCGAGTGCCTCATCGAGGCCCGTCACGGGGTAATACTGGCCTCCGGCGGCTTCGAGCAGAATCCGGCCCTTCGAGCGCGCTACCTGCCGGCGCCCAGTGACCGGGCCTGGAGTGCGACGCCGCCAGGTAACAACACGGGAGCCGCTCTGGTCGCTGGCCAGGCCCTTGGCGCCGCCACCGAGGGGCTAGAGCGTGCCTGGTGGGCGCCGACCATCAGTGTGGTAGGGGAGGACAAGGCGCGCGGCGTCTTTGCCGAGCGCGCCTTCCCGGGTGCTATCGTTGTCAACGGGCGAGGCGAGCGCTTTGTCAATGAGGCGGCACCCTACCTGGAGTTCGTCGAGGCGATGTATGCCGACAACGCCAGGACCGAGGGTAAGAGCATCCCCGCCTGGGTGATCTTCGACGGCCATTTCCGCTTTCACTACGCCATGGGGCCGCTGATGCCGGCCCAGATCAAGCCCGACAGCCGCCTGCCCCGCGAGTGGCGTGACCGGGTCTATTGGAAGGCAGAGAGCCTGACGGCCTTGGCCCAGAGCATCGGGGTGGACCCCGAAGGCCTGACCCGCACCGTCGCACGGGTCAATCGCTTTGCCCGCGACGGCAAGGACGAGGAGTTCGATCGCGGTGGCAACGTCTTCGACCGCTACTACGGTGATACCAACGTCGCCCCCAACCCCTGTCTGGCGCCTCTGGCCAAGCCACCTTACTACGCCATGCGCCTGGATGCCGGCGATATCGGTACCAAGGGGGGGCTCAAGACCGATGGCAGCGCCCGCGTGCTGAACGAGGCAGGTGAGGTGATCCCCGGGCTCTATGCCATTGGCAACTGCTCGGCGGCGGTGATGGGTCCTTCCTACCCCGGCGCTGGCTCGACCCTGGGGCCGGCCATGACCTTCGGCTATGCGGCGGCGCTGGACCTCGCGACGCAGCATCGGAGGGCCTCGGCATGAGTCAGCGTTTCGAAGGCAAGGTGACGCTGGTGACCGGTGGCGCCAGCGGGATTGGCCTCGCCGTTGCTCGTGGGGTGGTGGAGGAGGGCGGTTGGGTGGTGCTGGCCGACCTGGACGCCGAGGGAGTCGAGAAGGCGCAGGCCGAGCTGGGGCCCCAGGCCAGCGGCATGGTCTTCGACGTTGCAGACGAACAGGGCTGGCGTGACGCCATGGCGTGCGTGGAGAGCCGCCATGGACGCCTCGACGCCCTGATCAACAACGCCGGCGTGCTGGCAGAGGGCAGCATCGAGGAGACCGACCTGGCCACCTGGCAGCGTCTGATGCGGATCAACGCCGACAGCGTCTTTCTGGGTTGTCACCACGCCCTGCCGCTGCTCAAGCGCCAGGGGGGCGCCATCGTCAACCTCTCCTCCATTGCCGCCATCGGCGGCAAGGAGGACTATGCCGCCTACAGCGCCTCCAAGGGTGCCATTGCGGCACTGACGCGCTCCATCGCCAGCCACTGCCGCCGCGAGCGCTACCGGGTGCGCTGCAACTCGGTGCATCCCGACGGCGTGATGACGCCGATGACCGCGGCAACCTACCCTGCAGGCGTCGTGCCCGCTGACTACACCATCCGCCAGGATCCCATGCATCGTCTCTGTCTGCCCGAGGACGTGGCTTCGGGGATCCTGTTCCTGGCCAGCGACGATGCTCAGGCCATCAACGGGATCGAGCTACGCATCGACAGCGGCCAGTTCGTGATGAGTATCTGAGGCCAGGAGGTGAGAGTGAAAGCGGAAACGTCGATCATGGCGCCGAAAACCATACCGGCGCTGCTGTTGCACGCGGCGCGCCGTCATGCCGGTATTGCGGCCCTGGAAGAGGCCGGCGAGCGCATTGACTATGCCGAACTGCCAGGCCGGGTTGCCAGTGTGGCCCGGGCGCTGCTGGCGGTCGGGGTCGAGCCCGGCGACCGGGTGGCGATCTGGGCGCCCAACGAAGTGCGGTGGGTGCTCGCTGCCCTGGCCATTCACTCAGTGGGTGCGGTGCTGGTGCCTCTCAATACCCGCATGAAGGGTCGTGAGGCGAGCGATATTCTGTCGCGCAGCGGGGCCCGGCTGCTGTTTCAGGCGGGAGACTTCCTGGGCCAGGACTATGTGGCGCTGCTCGATGGGCTTATCCCCTCGAGCTTGACGCATCGGGTGCTGGTCAGCGAGCGAGACGCCCCCGGCCAGGAAGGGCTGATGGCGTGGGAGGCCTTCCTCGACGGCGGGCGCAATGTGCCTGAAGAGGCGGTTGCCCTGCGAGCCGCGGCGGTAAGGCCCGAGGATCTCAGCGACCTGCTCTTCACTTCCGGAACCACTGGCCAGCCCAAGGGCGTGATGAGCGAGCATGGCCAGAACCTGCGCGCTTTCGGCGAGTACAGCCGCATCATCGGCCTGAGACCCGGCGACCGCTATCTGGTCATCAATCCCTTCTTCCATGCCTTCGGCTACAAGGCGGGCTGGCTCTCCTGCCTGCTCGCCGGCGCGACCATCCTGCCCCAGGCGGTGTTCGATGCCGCCGAGGTGCTGGAGCGCATCCAGCGAGAACGCATCAGCGTGCTGCCGGGCCCTCCCACGCTCTACCTGTCGCTGCTCTCCGACCCGCGCCTCGCTGCGGCGGACCTCAGCAGTCTGCGCGTGGCGGTGACCGGCTCCTCGAGCATTCCGCCAGTGCTGGTCCGGCGCATGCGCGACGAGCTCGGGTTCGAGGTGGTCACCACTGCCTACGGGTTGACCGAGTGCGGGGGGCTGGCCACCATTTGCGACCCCGGGGAGGATGCCGAGACCATCGCCCATACCAGCGGGCGCGCCATTCCCGGTACCGAGGTTTCGATTCGCGACACCGCGGGCAGGCCCCTGTCGGGTGGCGAGAGCGGCGAGGTCTGCCTGCGCGGTTTTCATGTGATGCGCGGCTATTTCGACAGCCCCGACGCCACCGCCGAGGCTATCGATAGCGACGGCTGGCTGCACACCGGTGACGTGGGCTCCCTGGATGAGCGCGGCAACCTGCGAATCACCGGCCGGCTCAAGGATATGTTCATCGTCGGGGGCTTCAACTGCTATCCGGCCGAGATCGAAGCCATGCTGCTGGAACACCCCGAGGTCGCCCAGTGTGCCGTGATCGGCGTGCCGGACGAGCGGATGGGCGAGGTGGGCTGCGCCTTCATCGTGCCCCGGGGTGACGAGGCCCCGGGGGCGGAGGCGCTGATCGCCTGGTCCCGGGAGCGGATGGCCAACTACAAGGTGCCGCGACATGTGAGAGTGGTCGAGCGCCTTCCGGTTAATGCTTCCAACAAGGTCATGAAGCCTGCCCTGCAGGAGATGTATCGCAGCATTTGAGGTAATCCTTGGTACTTTTGTACTGTCATGCCTGCCTTACGGCAGGCTTTTTTTCTTGTCTTGCCTGCCTTGGGCTACGCGTTTCGCCACCTAGCCCGTCAGGCAGCTGCATGCCTGTTGCCAGTTCTGGTGTTCGATCGTCCATACGGACGACGTCGCCGGTGTCAGCCTGTCGTTAGAGTCTGAGGGCAATTTAATCTACCAGGCTTGAGGGCTGTCCGATGTTCAGCGTAATAGCCTGACACTGGCGAGCGATCCCCCTATGGCGTCAACCTATAACAATCTGAGAGAGGCCTGGGGCAGCAAGTCAACCAGCCCCTGGGTCAGCTTTATTGCTCTCTTGTTTGCGACTTTTGTCACCATCGAGGCCGCAGCATTTCAGGCGCCGGTCTTGCCAAGTGTGACGGCCCATTTCGATATTCCGGTCAATCTGGCTGCTCTGATCCTGATCGCCTACTTTATTGCAGTGGCCGTCTTTGCGCCGATGATGGGCCGGCTGGGAGACCAGTACGGCCGGCGGCGTATGGTTGTCATCGGCCTGGTTGTCTTTGGCGTTTCTGAATTCATGGCCGCCTGGGCGCCTGGCTTTGGGTTCTTCCTGGTGGCTCGCTTCCTGCAGGGGCTGGGCGTGGCCTGCATTTTCCCCGCGGTGTTCAGCTATGTGAATCACCTTTTTCCCGAAGAGAAGCGCGGTACGGCGCTGGGGGTGATGATGTTCATCATGACCCTAGGGGCGGCGACAGGCGGCTTGCTGGGTGGGCTTCTGATCGATGCCTTCGGCTGGCCGAGTGTCTATATCATTAGCGGTATTCTGGCCTTTCTCGGTCTTTTGCCGCTGTTGATTTGGGTTCCAGAAAATCGGGGGGAGGCCGCCTCCGGAAAGTTTGACGGCCTTGGTGCTGTCATGCTGTTCATCACCATTGCCGCTCTGCTGTCGCTGCCCACCTGGGCGGCTAATTTTGGTCGCGCCTCGTGGGTTACCTGGGCTGTGGTGGTAACGGGTATTATCAGCCTGCTGCTGTTATGGCGTCACAGCGGGCGGCACGCAGCGCCTATTCTTGATGTCAGCCTTCTCAAGAATCGGCACTTTGCGGTTCCCAGCGCCATCTACTGGATCCAGATGTTGATGAATAGCGGCATCGTCTATTCATTGGCCTTCTTTATCAATAATCGTCCCGGTGGGTCTGCCTCTCAGTTCGGCATGGTCACACTTGCGCTGTTCGGCTGTACCATGCTGGCTTCCCCGGTTGCCGGCAAGCTTATCGATCGCTTTGAACCCAAATTGATTTCCATTTTTTCATTGCTGGGTAGCCTCCTGGCGATGATGTATTTCGTGCGTATGGAGGTCAATGTGCCTTTGGCAGCTGTGCTTGTCATGGCAGGTTTTATTGGCGTCATGCTGGCCTCCAACAGCACCGCCATGATGAAGTTGGCCCTGGGCGCGGTCCCACCCCATAAGTCCGGGTCAGGGGCTGGCCTGTTCAGCATGCTGCGAGATCTTGGATTGCCGACGGGCTCGTCCTTTGCGCTGGCTATCTTTGGCCTTTCTTCGTCTCTGCATACGCGACGCGTCGTCGAAGAGGCCGCCGATAACATGCAGCTGAGCGAGAGCCTCTCTGCAGAGTTATTCGCGGTGTCGGGTGCCCATTCTGCCGAGCTGAGCGCCGAGCTGACGGCTGCTCTACTCGCCACCGGTAATGAAATCGACCAGGTACTGGAAGCGATCAATGTCGCCTCGCTGGGCGGGGCGATCACCAATGTAGGCTACCTCATGCTGGGCATGTTGGTCCTGGCGCTGGCGCTGACGCCCTGGCTGGCCAGGCGCAGGGATATCCAGGCGATATCGGGCTGACATCCTGGCCTTTAGGCCTTATGGAGCAAGAGCGACGCCGGCAGGATGTTTCTGAACGAGTGTGGCCTTGTACGCTGCGGCGGTAAGGTAGAAAACGAGAAGCACCGCCCGACCCTAGTCCTGTTGCGGTATGCCCGGATTCACAAAAGACGCAACGATTGAGGCATCTGATAACGGGAGGGTGTCCGATGGAGTTTAGCCTGACGGACGAGCAGACGATGATCCGCGACTCCGCCGAGAGCCTGCTGGCCGATCTGTCCGATTCTGCCGCGGTGCGGGCGGCCATGCAGAGCGAGGTGGGGCATGACCCCGCCGTGTGGCGCACGGTAGCCGAGGAGCTGGCCTGGCCGGCGCTGGCGGTACCGGAAGCCCATGGGGGGCTGGGGCTCGGGCCCGTGGAGCTGGCGCTGCTGATGGAGCAGATGGGGCGACGCCTGTTTTGTGCCCCTTTCCTGGCCAGTGCCTGCCTGGCAACCCTGGCGCTGCGCTGTGTCGGCGAGAACGCTGCACAGCAGCGGTGGCTGACGGAGATGGCATCCGGGCGGCGGGTCGCTACCCTGGCCTTCGGTAGCGCTCAGCCCTGGGGGCCAGAGACGCTCTCGGTCGTGGCCACGCCCACGGCGGGGGGGTATCGGCTCGATGGCGAGTGTCGCCAGGTGCTCGAGCTGCAGGCTGCGGACCTGGTGCTGGTGGCGGCGCGGCTGCCCGGTAGTCACGATGCCCGGGGCGTCTGCCTGTTTGCCGTGGAGGCCGACGCTGACGGCGTCACGCGCACGCCGCTGCCGACCCTGGATCAGACTCGGCGGCTGGGCCGGCTGGACCTGGCCGGTGTCGACGTTGCCGCGGCTGCCCGGGTCGGGGCCGAGGGCGAGGCCTGGGCCGGGCTCGAGCAGTGCCTGCGGGTCGGCGCCATCATGCTGGCCGCCGAGCAGCTGGGAGGCGCCCAGGCGTGCTTGGATATGAGCGTTGCCTATACCCTCGAGCGCCACCAGTTCGGTCGTCCCATTGCCGGCTTCCAGGCCATCAAGCACCGCGCCGCGGAGATGATGCTGGCCGTCGAGCGTGCTCGCTCGGCGGTCTACTATGCGGCCTGCGTTGCCGCTGAGGCGCTCGATCCCGAGGGTGATTCTGCGGTAGCGGCCGAGCTTCCCCTGGCTTCCTCGCTGGCCAAGTCCGAGGCCTCAGAGACCTATTTCCACTGTGCCGCTGAAGCGATCCAGCTGCATGGCGGCGTCGGCTTTACCTGGGAGTACGACCCCCACCTCTATCTCAAGCGTGCCCGGGCCGGCGAGGGCTATCTCGGCACACCCGCCTGGCATCGCGAGCAGATGGCCCGTGAGCTGTTGGGAGAGACATCATGAAGATCGGTTTCAGCCGTGACGACGAAGCCTTTCGTCACGAGATCGCAGGCTGGCTCGAGGCCAACCTCAAGGGTGAGTTTGCCGCGCTGCGCTTTCGCGGCGGCCCCGGCGATGAGCACGCCTTCCCCGAAGAGCGCAAGGCCTGGGAACGCCACCTCGCCGAGGGTGGCTGGACCTGCGTGGGCTGGGCAACGGAGCACGGTGGGCGGGGCCTGTCGATCAGCCAGCAGGTGATCTTCCACGAGGAGTATGCCCGCGCCGGCGGCCCCGGGCGAATGGGCCACATCGGCGAAGGACTTGCTGGCCCTACCATTGCCGCCTTCGGTAGCGAAGCTCAACGTCGCCGCTTCCTGCCCGGCATCGTCGAGGGGCGTGAGTTCTGGTGTCAGGGCTATTCGGAGCCCGGGGCAGGCTCCGACCTGGCCAACATCCGTACACGTGCCAGCCTGGACGAGTCCTCGGGACAGTGGGTTCTCAACGGCCAGAAGGTCTGGACGTCCCTGGCCCACGAGTCGGACTGGTGCTTCGTCATCGCTCGCACCGACCCCCAGAGCCGGGGCCGGGAGGGGCTCGCCTTCTTGCTGGTGCCGATGGACCAGCCGGGCATCACGGTGCGCCCCATCGAGCAGCTTACCGGCACCTCGGAGTTCAACGAGGTGTTCTTCGATGATGCCGTGACCGCGGCCGACAATATCCTCGGCGCGCCTGGCGACGGCTGGCGTATCGCCATGGCGTTGCTCGGCTTCGAGCGTGGCGTCTCGACCCTGGGCCAGCAGATGCAGTTTCGCAACGAGCTCGAGTGGCTGATGGCGCGGGCACGCGAGAACGGCAGCGGACGTGATCCGCTGATCAGGCAGCGGCTGGCCCAGGCCTGGAGCGGCTTGACCATCATGCGCTACAACGCCCTGCGCATGCTGTCGGGCCCCCAGGACGGCAGCCTCAGGCCCGAGGCGCTGATCTACAAGCTGGACTGGTCGAGCTGGCATGTGGCCTTGGGCAAGCTGGCCATGGATATCCTCGGCGAGGAGGCGGAGATCCTGGAGGGGGCGCCCTATGCGCTGGGGCGCCTGCAGTCGCTGTTCCTGTTCAGCCGCGCCGACACCATCTACGGCGGTACCAGCGAGATCCAGCGCAATATCATTGCCGAGCGGGCCCTGGGCATGCCCAAGGAGCCGCGGCCGGCCTGAGCTTGGCCGGGTGAGTCGGCATCATTAGAACGCCGCTGGCCGTGGGTTCCCACGTCCAGCGGCGTTTCAGTTGGTGAGCGATTTCAGTTGCCGGGCCGGGTAATGACGATCGGGCCGGGCGGCGGCAGCTCCCTTGCGCCCCTGGCCGGCTAGCCCGCCGCCGGCTGGCGATTGAGCCGAGGGTCGCCGGGGGCCTTCAGCACGCAGGAGGTGCCGCCCTCGGTGTACATCATGGCTACGCAGCGGTTGCAGTGGGTGCAGCCGCTCTGATGGTCCGCACCCCGGCACACCGCGGCCACGAAGTCCGGGTCGTGAATCAGCACTCGCCCCAGGGCGACGGCCTCGAAGCCTTCTCCCAGGACCTGGTGGACATTGGCGGCGCTGTTTACGCCGCCCAGGTAGGCCAGGGGCAGCGATACCGCCTGGCGCACCCGACGGGCCTTCTCGAGCAGGTAGAGTTCGCGAAAGGGCACCTCGCGCTGAAAGCGCTGCTGCAGGAACATGGCCGCCTTCATGAGCGGATTGGTGACCACGGCACGGTTCTCGGCCGGAAACGAGGAGCCGAACATGGTGGTGATCGACTCGGCGTTGAGGCCGGCGCTGAGCACCAGCATATGGGCTCCCTCGCGCTCCAGCAGGCGGGCAATGGCGACTCCCTCTTCGGTGCGATTCCCGCCCCGACAGCCGTCGGTCATGCTGTACTTGCAGATCACCGCCATCTCGTCGCCCACCGCGTCGAGCACGCGTCGCAGCACGCGCAGGGGAAAGCGCGCGCGGCCTTCGATATCGCCTCCGTACGCATCGCGCCGCTGATTATAGAGTGGCGAGAGGAACTGGCTGAGCAGGTAGCCGTGCCCCATATGGATCTCCACCGCATCGAACCCGGCGCGCCTGGCCAGGCGCGCCGCCTTGGCAAATTGGGCGGCGACCGCCTCCATCTCCTGCTCGCCCATGGCGCGCTTGAGCAGTTGGCCGCTCATCATGCCGATCTTGTTCACGCCGCCGCTGGCCGACCAGGGGCGGCCGTGTCCGCGCACGAAGGTGAAGCAGCCGCCGTGGGTGATCTGGGCAGAAGCCGCGCCCCCCTGCCGGTGCACCGCCTCGGTCAGCGCCTGGAGGTGGGGCAGGGCCGTCTCGTTCAGCACGATCTGGTCATTCAGGGTGGTGCCGGCCGCACTCACGGCGCAGTAGGCGAGGGTGGTGAGGCCGGCGCCGCCGGCGGCGACCGCCTCGTGAAAGCGCACCAACTGGCGCGTCGGCAGCCCCTGACGAGACATGCCCTCGTTGGTGGCGGCCTTGATCAGCCGGTTGCGAAGAGTCAGCGGGCCAATGCGCAGTGGCGTAGAGGGGTGGCGCATAATCAGGCTCCTCCCTGGGTGGCCGGCTCGAGATGAGTATCGGCAGTGGCTGCAGCCTGGCGCTCGTGGCGGCCCACGCCCAGCCAGTAGGCCAAGGCGGGCAGCACGAAAATGGCGCCCAGCACGTTGACCAGGAACATGAAGGCAAGCAGGACGCCCATGTCGGCCTGGAACTTCAGCGACGACATGGCCCAGGTGGCCACGCCGATCGACATGGTCAGGGCGGTGAAAGCCGCGGCGGTGCCGCGCTGCTTCAGCGCCTGATAGTAGGCCTCGCGCAGCGGCAGGTTGTCACGCCGCAATATGCTCTGCAGGCGCTCGTAGATATAGACCCCGTAGTCGACCCCGACGCCTACGCCAAGCGGAATGACCGGCAGCGTGGAGACCTTGAGTCCGATGCCCAGTAGCGACATCAGGGCGTTGCAGAGGATGGAGACGACGGTCAGCGGTACCAGCACGCACAGGACCCCGCGCCAGGAGCGGAAGGTCAGCCAGCAGAGCAGGGCGATGGCGGCAAAGATCGACACCAGCATCCGGGTTTCCGAGCGCTCTACGGCCTCGTTGGTGGCCGCGGTGACCCCGGCATTGCCGCCGGCCAGCCGGAAGGTGATCCCGGGGGTGCTGTCCTGGTCGATGAAGCGCTGGGCCTCGCCGACCACATGCTTGAGCGTGGCGTTCTCCTGATCCTCCAGGTAGACCATCAGGTTGATGGTTTCGCACATGGGGGTGTTGAGTCCGTTCTCCGGATTGGCCGCATGGCCTCCAGCCCGCAGGGACATCTCCGAGCGCTGAAGCGTCTGCCAGCGCGGATTGGCCTCGTTGTTGCCGGCAACGTGGAGCTTGGCGAGCCCCGCCACCGTGCTGACCGACTCGACGCCCTCGACGCCGCGCATGCGGTGGTCGAAGCGGTCCACGGCGTTCATGATCGCCCAGTTGAGGCAGGCCTCGTGCTGACCGTCCGTTTCGGCGTAGATGGAGAGCACGTTCATGCCGATGGAGTACTCCTGCATGATCCTGGCGTTATCCAGGTTGTAGCGTGAGTCGGGCCGGAGTTCGGGGACGCCGTCGCCGATGTCGCCGACCACCAGCTTCTGCGACTGGTAGGTGCCGGCGGCCAGCAGCACCAGCATGACCGCCAGGCTCAGCAGCGCAGGACCCGGCGTTGCCAGGCGTGAGACCGGCCACCAGAGGCGATGGCGATGCTGGATGGCCGCGCCGCCGAGAGTCAGGCGGTCGGTCTTGAGGTAGGAGAGAATGATTGGCATGAAGATAATGTTGGAGAAGATCATCAGGCCGATGCCCAGGCAGGCGGTGACCCCCAGCTCATGAAGCATGGGGATGTCGATCATCATGATGACCAGGAAGCCGAAGACATTGGTTAGGAGTGCCACGCTGCCCGGAATCGCCAGCTTGCGGAAGGCATTTTCCGCTGACGCTGCCGCGGTCAGGCCGCTGGCCACCTCCTGTTTCCAGGCGTTGATCATCTGGACGGCGTGGGAGACCGACATGGAAAAGAGCAGGAAGGGCACCAGCATCGACATGGGATCGATGCCGTATCCCATCAGTGGCAGGATGCCGAGCAGCCAGATGACCGGCAGGATGGCCACGAAGATGGCGAAGGCCGTGAGGCGCAGCGAGCGAGAGTAGGCCCAGAGCAGCAGGGTGGTGATCACGAACGCGATGGCGAAGAAGGTCAGCACCGTGCCGAGCCCATCCATGATGTCGCCGAGCACCTTGGGAAACCCGACGATATGCACCTCGATCTTATCGTTTTCTAGCTGCTGGCGGATGCTCTCAAGATGTTCCGCCACGGCGGCATAGTCGGTGCGCTCGCCGGTGGCGGGGTCGAACTCCAGCAGCTCGGCCTGAACCATGGCGGCGCCCTGGTCATTGGCCACCAGGTTGCCGATCTGCCCAGACTTCGCAACGTTACTGCGCACCTGCGCCAGATCCTCCTCACTGCCGGTGAAGCGTGAGGGAATCACCTCCCCCCCCATGAACCCGTACTCGGTTACTTCCACGTAGCGGGTCTCGGGGGTGAAGAGCGAGCGAACCGTGGTGCGGTTGACGCCCGGGGTGAAGTAGACCTCGTCGGTGGCCTGGCGTAGGCGCTCCATGAACGCCGGATTGAAGATATCGCCGTCGCCCTGCCACTCCAGGCTCACCATGATGCGGTTGGAGCCGGTGAAGTTCTCGGAGTGCTGGTGATAGGCCTCCATGAATTCGTGGTTCTGGGGCAGCAGTTTGGTGAGGCCGGCATCGAAGCGGGCCTGGGTGGCCGACCAGGCGAGTAGTACCGTGGCCAGCAGCAGCAGCAGCCCGATTACGGTTCTGGCCTGGATCAGCCTTGGGGCAATGAAATCTACCAGCCTGGGAATCGCGGTCTGGATCAGGTTGATCATGAGGAAGCTCCTGCGTCAGAAAGCTGAGCCAGCGGAGTGGCGTCGACCCGGTGGAGCAGGCCGCGGCTGGTGGTCAGCCACCATTCGCCGGCGGGATCCAGGTAGATGTCCGTCAGGGTGGCGCTGCCGCCGCTGTGTAGCAGCTCGAAGGTGTTGCCGCGATCAGAGGTGGCCAGCAGGATGCCCCCCTGGCCGCCAATGACCAGGGTGTCGGCGTTAAGTCTCAGGTGGGCATGCAACGAGATGGGGGCGTCTAGCTGGATTCGTTCCCAGTGGCGGCCATGGTCCTGGGTCACGAAGAGGTTGCCGCGCATCCCGTAGGCCACCCAGCGCCCGCCGTGCAGATGGCTGATGCCGTATAGGGAGCCCTCGTAGAATTCGGGCAGCACTTCCCAGTTCATGCCTCTGTTACTGGAGCGAATGACGGTACCGGCCTCGCCTACGATCATCCAGTGGCGCTGGTCCTGGCTGCTGGCAATGGCATTGAGGTGCCAGTCGGTGTCTTCCGGGGCCGGCTCCTGTTCCCAGGTGAGCCCTTCGTCGGTGGAGCGAAGCACCAGGCCGAAGGCGCCAATGGCGAGCCAGTCCCCCGAGGGCAGCCTGGCCAGGTCCATGAGGGGCTCCCCGAACGCTTCATCGAAGGCGACTTCCTGCCAGTGCTCACCGCCGTCGGTGGTGCGCAGCACCCAGCCCTCGTGGCCGATGGCGAGCCCCAGGCTGCCCTCCTCGGCGAAGACCATTCGCGTGATCAGCGCATGGCGCTGGGTATCGATCTTCGTCAGGCGCCAAGTGCTGCCTTGGTCGTCGGACATCATGATCTTGCCGAGCTCGCCCGCGGTCACCAGTCCCGCTGAGGTGCGCGTGATGCCGGTAAGCAGCATCTCCTCGATGGGAAGCGTCGTCGATTCCAGGGGCGTGGGCGTGCGCGGTGAGAACGCGTATAGCGCCGCCGTCGCCACCAGCAGCGTAGTGAACAGGCCGACCAGTGATCGCATGGGGCTCATCTCCTTGGCTGGAGTGGGTTGTTATTGGCTGTCCCGATTATTCGCGAGCCGGTGTCGACCACATCGTCCAAACGGTCTAGTGGGACGCGCGGCGGCGGCGCTAGTCCGTATTGACGATGAGGGGCGGCGGGGCGAGTGAAAGGCTTGCTGGCAGGAGCACTTCCCGTGCTCATCGCAAGCCAAGACAGGAGAGACAAAATGGGCGTGATCTTCGATGAGGCGGGGGCCCCGACCGCTGGTAGCGAGGCCTGGATGACCCCCGATGCGGTGGCGCTGCTGGAGCGCGTCGAAGCGTTGGTGCCGACGTTGGCGGAGCGTGCCGCCGACGCTGAGCGTGTCGGCAAGGTGCCCGTGGAAACGGTACGCGAGATGCAGCAGGCCGGCGTGTTCCGCGTACTGCAGCCCCGCCGCTGGGGGGGCTATGAGCTGGATCCGCGAGTCTTCTACCGTGTACAGATGGCCCTGGCACGAGGGTGCATGTCGACCGCCTGGATCTACGGGGTGATCGGCGTGCATAACTGGCAGCTGCCGCTTTTCCCCGAGCAGGCCCAACGTGACGTCTGGGGGGAGGAGGGCGAACGCAGTGATACTCTGATTGCCTCCACCTATATGCCGGTCGGCAAGGCGGAGCCGGTGGAGGGCGGCTATCGCTTCTCCGGTCGCTGGGGTTTCTCCAGCGGCGTGGAGCACTGCCAGTGGATCTTCCTGGGCGGCCTGCTACCCCGCGAGGATGGCGGCGAGGGGCTTGAGCACACCACTTTCCTGCTGCCGCGGGAAGACTTCGAGATCGTCGAGAACTGGGACGTGCATGGCCTGCGCGCGACCGGCAGTCACGATATCGTGGTCAAGGATGCCTTCGTGCCGGCCCACCGTACCCAGCGCACCAACAACCACAGCGACAACGGCTGCCCTGGGCGAGCCCTCAATGAGGGCTGGCTCTATCGCATTCCGTTCACTCAAGTCTTCCAGCGGGCCGTCTCCACTGCCTGTATCGGCGCCCTGGACGGTGCCATTGCCGAGTTTCGCCAGCGTGCGGCCGCGCATGTGGGCAAGCACGGCGCCAAGACGGCGGAAGATCCCAATGCGCAGATGGCCGTGGCCCAGGCGATGCTCCGCAGTGACGAGCTTAAGCTGGTGCTGATGCGCAACTTCCAGCAGATCGTTGACCACGCGCACCAGGGGACCCAGATGGAGGTCGAGGATCGCCTGCTTCAGCGCGCCCAGTCGGCGCTGGTGGCCAAGACCTGCGCCGCCCATGTGGATGAGCTGCTGCGCGCCTGTGCGGCGTCGGGGCTCTACCGCAGCAATCCCATCGAGCGAATCGTGCGCGACATTCATCAGGCACGGGGGCACATCGCCAATAACACCGACGCCTACGCGCGGTCGTTCGGGGCGGTGATGCTTGGCCTTCCCAACGCCGATCCCTACATCTGAAGACGCTGGAGGGGTACATGGACGCTTCACGCTACCACTCCCTGCGCGTGCGCGAGGTCATCAACGAAACCCCCGATGCCTGCTCGATCTGGCTGGAGGTACCCGGGGCTCAGCGGAACGCCTTCGCCTACCGCCCCGGCCAGTTCCTGACGGTGCGGCTGCCGGCAGAGAGCGAGGCGATCCAGCGCTGCTACTCCCTCTCTAGCACGCCCGGCCTGGATGGCGATCTCAGGATCACCGTGAAGCGGGTGCCTGGCGGGCTGGGCTCCAACTGGATCTGCGATGCGCTGGCGCCGGGGGAGCGTCTGCAGAGCCTGGCGCCGGCGGGGCGCTTCGTCGCTGATACTCCCGAGGGCGACTTCCTGCTCTTCGCCGGCGGCAGCGGCATCACGCCGGTGCTGTCGATCCTGCGCGCCGTACTGGCCGAAGGGCACGGCCGTGTCTGTCTGGTCTTTGCCAATCGCGACGAGCGCTCGGTCATCTTCGCCGACCTGCTGCGCGAGCTGCAGGGGCAGTACCCGGAGCGGCTGCAGGTGATCCATCTGCTCGACTCCGTGCAGGGGCCGCCGCGTCGAGAGCAGCTGATGTGGCTGGCCAGGCCCTGGTGGCATGCGCAGGTCTTCATCTGCGGTCCTGGTCCTTTTATGGCGGCGGTGGAGGAGGCCATGAGCGCCCTGGGCGTACCGCCCGAGCGGGTGCGCCTCGAGCGCTTTCTTTCGCCGCCGAGTCGCCCGGCTGCCCTGGAGTCGGCGACGCCAGCGTCTTCGTCAGCGGCGGAGGCCGTCACCTCAACCGAGCCGGCCGCCAGCGAGGGGGAGAGCGAGGTCAGCGTGACCTTGAACGGAGAGACGCTGCGGTTCCAGTGCCGCGCCGACGAGACGCTGATCGAGGCGGCTGAACGACAAGGCATCCTGCTGCCCAGCGCCTGCCAGTCCGGTATGTGCGCCACCTGCATGTGCCGGGTCGAGGAGGGCAAGGTGCTGCTGCTGCACAACGACGTGCTCGATGAGCGTGACCTGGCCCGGGGCATGACGCTGAGCTGCCAAGCCCAGCCGGCCAGTCCGCGACTGGTGCTGAGGTTTCTCTAGTCCTTGCGGACGATGGCGCGGCGCGGAGAGTTCGACAGGGTGATGGGACAGGCAATCGCTAACTGAGATGGTGGAGGATACGGCATGAGCGGCAAGGTGCAGGACAAGGTGGCCTTCGTGACAGGAGGTGGTAGCGGCATCGGCGAGGCGACCGCAAAATTGCTGGCCCGGGAAGGCGCCAGGGTAGTGATTTGTGGGCGGCGCGAGGCGCCGCTGCAGGGCGTGGTCGAGGCGATCCGCGCCGAAGGCGGTCAGGCCGAGGCTGTGGTGGCCGATGTCAGCGATGAAGCAGCACTCGTCGCGGCCCTGGAACAGACCGCCAAGCGTCACGGCAGCCTGGATATCCTGGTCAATAATGCCATGGCCTTTACCTGGGGGCCGCTGGTGGAGATGAGCACCGCAGAGTGGCATCAGAATTTTGCGGCCACGGTGGATGGCACCTTCTGGGCGACCCGCACGGCCCTGCGGCTGATGAAGGGCCGCGGCGGCGCGATCGTCAACCTGGCTTCGATCTGTGGCGAGCTGGGCACCGCCGGCATGTCGGGCTACTCCGCCTCGAAGGCAGCGGTCATCAACTTCTCCCGGGCGGCCGCCGCCGAGGGCGCGGCCGATGGCGTCCGGGTCAACGTGGTGGTGCCGGCGGTAGTCGAGACGCCGGCCACCGCCGGCATGCTGGCCGACGAGGCCAGCCGTCGCAGCACCGAGAAGCTGATCCCCATGGGGCGCGTCGGGCGCCCCGAGGAACTGGCCGAAGCGGTGCTCTTTCTGGCCAGCGAGTCGGCTTCCTACATCACCGGTGCCACCCTGCCCGTCGACGGTGGGCGCAGCGCCGTGCTGATCACGGCCATGGACTAGCTGGAGGCTTGGCATGAGCGAAGTGCAAGAACATAGCGGGCAGGTGGCGGCCCAGGTGGATGTCCTGCTGACACCGACGCGCCTTGGGGCGCTGGAACTCGCCAACCGCATCGTGATGGCGCCGATGACGCGCAATCGTGCCGCGGCAGACGGCGTGCCCACACAGATGATGGCCGATCACTATGCGGCCCGCGCCGAGGCGGGGCTGATCGTGGCCGAGGGCACCTGGCCTTGTGCCGAGGGCCAGGCCTACTGTCGTCAGCCGGGGATCGTCACCGCAGAGCAGGTTGCCGGGTGGCGCAGGGTGACCGATGCCGTTCACCGCCGCGGAGGGCGCATCGTGCTGCAGATCATGCATGCTGGACGTATCGGGAGCCGCCATGTCAAGGGGCCGGGCGTTGCGACCCTAGGGCCCAGCGATGAAGCCGCTCGAGGGGAGGTCTTCACCGACGAGAGCGGCATGCAGCCCTTCGATACGCCGCGAGCCATGACCACCGCCGAGGTGGTCGAGGCGGTGGCCATACACGGCCGCGCCGCGCGGCTCGCCAGGGAAGCCGGCTTCGACGGCGTGGAGCTGCACGGCACCAGTGGCTATCTGCCGATGCAGTTTCTTTGTGCGCGCACCAACCGACGCGATGACGCCTACGGTGGCAACATCGCGAATCGCGTGCGCTTCGTGGTTGAGTGCCTCGAGGCCATGAGCGCCGAGATCGGCGCCGACCGGGTGGGGCTGCGCCTCAATCCCGGCAACACCTATAACGACGTGAGCGACGTCGAGTCGGTGGAGACCCATCGCGAGCTGCTGCGTCGGGTGGCGCCGCTGGGACTGGCCTATCTGCACATGATGCGCTCCCCGCTCGAGGACCTGGATGCCTTTGCCCTGGCGCGGGCCTCCTTCCAAGGGCCGCTGGTGCTCAACAACGGCTTTTCCCCCGAAAGCGCCGCCGAGGCGGTGGCCTCCGGCGAGGGGGAGGCGGTCTCCTTTGCGCGCCACTTCATCGCCAACCCCGACCTGGTCGAAAAGGTTCGCCGCGGTGAGGCGCCCTGTGCGTTTGACAGGAAGATTCTTTATACGCCTGGCCCCGAGGGCTATGTGGAAGCCTGAGTGCTGCGATTCAGGCCAGCTTAAGAAGTATACGTTGGTGGTATACATTCGGTTGGCCACAGTCGCTAAGTTAACGCAAACCCTCCACTTCCAACGATAACGAAAGCGGCCCTCTCGGGGGCCGCCTAGGGGGCGCCAAGAGTATGACCACCCTGGATCTGGATACCTACGATAAGCTGGTATCGAGCCTCTACGAGGCAGCCCATGAGACTGAGCATTGGCGCACGGCGCTCGACATCGTCAAAGAGCTGTTTGCGGCCAACTTCGTCACCCTGATCCTGCGGGTGCCCTCTCAGGATGAGACCGGCCTGATGGTGGCCGTAGGTCGCGTCCAAGGTCGTGAACTCGGTGACGCTAGCGTCAGTTACTTCCCCTATCAGCACCAGACTACCCCTTTCTCGAACTTATCGGCCAACAAGGTATTTACCGTTGAGGACGTCATGAGCGAAGGGGAGTGGCGGCAGAGCAGCTACCGGAAACACTGGTGCGCTCCGAGCGGGGTGTACCATCTGCTGGGCGCCGACATCGAGACCCCTGATGCAGGTCGGCTGCGCTTTCGTATCACCCGCGATGAGAGCTCACCGGGCTTTGGTACGGAGGAGCGGGCCTTGTGCGAACGCATCATTCCCCATCTGCGACGTGCCCTGGCGCTGCACAACCAGCTTGATCGCACTGCCTCGATGAGCGCCCTCTACTGCCAAGCGGTAGAGAAACTCTCCCTTGGCATGATTCTGGTCGACGAGAGCGGCCTAGTCATCGATCAGAACCTGGCGGCGCGGCACCTGATCGAGATCGAAGATGGGCTCAAGGTCGTCGGCGGGCGCCTGGAAGCCTTCTACCCCAGCGACAACAAGGAGCTGCGCCGGTTGATTCGCCAGGCCTTCAGCCAAGCCGAAACTGAGACCGGGGGGGTGGGCTTTCCCGAGGCCATGTCGCTGACTCGTCCTTCTGGGGAGGTCAACCTGGGCGTGGTGGTGGAGCCCATCGCACGCACCGCCTGGGCCGATGGCAAGGGGCAGCCAGCCGCCGCGGTCTATATCCGCGACGCGGTGGGGCGCTCCCAGGCCAGCAGCGAAGTGGCCAAGAAGCTCTTCGGCCTGACGCCCGCCGAGACGCAGCTCTCCCTGCAGCTGGCCAACGGCCTGTCTCTTGAGGAGGCGGCCGAAGAGCTGGGCATTCGCCGCAATACGGCACGCGCTCACCTGCGCTCGATTTTTTCCAAGACCGGCGTCAGACGCCAGACTGAACTGGTTAGACTTTTTCTCAACAGCGTGGCGCCGTTGGGCGGCGGACTTGGTAGCGAGCTGGACTCCTTGGCCAGCTAGTCCGACTGAAGGATGCTCCTTTTCGCAGCAGAGCCCAGCATGGTGGTGATGCCAGCCAAGAAGAGAATCTCATGAGCCGCAGAGTCGCTTTTATTACCGGTGCCAGTCGCGGAATCGGGCGCGCCACGGCGCTTGCCTTTGCAAGGGCCGGCTTCGACCTGGTGATTACCGGACGTACCCAGGTGGAGGGCCAGCTGCACGAGCACGCGCTGTCCCGTGCCGACGGCACACCGCTCCCGGGAAGCCTGGCCGAAACCGCCCAGGCGCTGAAAGAGTGCGGCGCCGAAGTGCTGGCGCTGCCCATGGACCTTTTGGACAGCGCTTCGGTAGAGGCGTCGGCGCAGCAGGCGCTGGCCCACTTTGGCCGCGTGGATGTGCTGATCAACAATGCCATCTACCAGGGGCGCGACCTCAACGCGCCCTTCATGGCGCTTACGGCAGAGACCCTGACCCGCGTCGCCCAGGGCTACCTGATCGCCCCGGTGCTGCTGACGCAGGCGCTGCTGCCGGCCATGCTGTCCCGGAGCGGCGGCGTGGTGATCAACATCACCTCTGGCGCCGGAGAGAAGGATCCGCCGCTGCCGGCCGATAAGGGCGGCTGGGGCTATGCCTATGGTGCCGGCAAGGCGGCCGTCTCGCGGCTCTCGGGGGTGCTGGCGCGGGAGTTCGGGGATCAGGGCATCCGGGCCTACACGGTCAACCCTGGCGTGGTGGCCACGGAGGCGCTGCAGGCTACCCTGGGGGAGGATGGCGAGCTGGCCCGTCGCTACGGCGCGGTATCGCCGGCGCTGCCGGCGGCGGTGCTGCTGTGGCTGGCCACCGCGCCTGAAGCCGAGTCGCTACAGTATCGCACCCTGGATGCCCAGCCCCTTGCCCGTGAGCGTGGCCTGTTCGCGGAGAGGGAGGCCGGCTAGCAGGGCGGGGCTTCGCGATCAAATCAAGAAGCGCAAGAGGGTGTGAAGAACCCAAATGAAGGGCCCGCTCAACGAGTGGGCCCTTACCATTGACGTTTTTGCACAGCCAGTGGCTTCAGGCGGTCAGGCTGCCACCGTTGAGGGCGTGGACCTGCCCGGTGACCCAGCTCGCTTGCTCCGAGGCCAGGTAAGCGACCCCGGCGCCCACGTCGTGGGGAGAGCCCGCCCGGGCCACCGCGCAGGATTTCCTCGCGATCGCCTCGGCGCCCTGCCAGTTGTTCATCGTACCCAGCGAGACGGCGTTGACGGTGACGCCCTGGCGGCCGGTCTCCGCAGCAAGTTGCCGGATGAAGCCGACGGCGCCGGCCTTGGAGGCGGCGTAGGCGGCGATTCCCATGGGCACGCCGGCCCGCCAGGACTCTGAGGTAATCGCGATGATCCGCCCCCAGCCCTGCTCCAGCATGCCGGGCAGCACCGCCTGGCAGCCGTGCATCAGGCCGTAGAGGTTGAGGTCGATATAGGCCTTCCACTCCTCCGGCGCGCTCTCCATGAAGCGGCCATAGGTCATGCCGCCCACCGGGACGCCGGCATTGGCGACAAAGATGTCGATGCCTCCCCAGCTCGCCTGAACGCCGGCGACCATCTCGTGAAGCTGTGCAGGGTCGGTGATGTCCGCCGGAGCGGCGAGGGCGTCATGGCCCTCGTTGACCAGGCATTCGGCCGCCTCGCGCGCGCGCTCGGGCAGTGCGTCGTTGACGGCCACCCGGGCACCCTGGCGGGCCAGGGCGCGGGCTATGCCAAGCCCCATGCCGCGTCCGGCGCCGGTCACCAGGGCGCGCTTGCCGGTGAGCGTGAAGAGTGGTTGAAACATGTCGACCTCCTTGAGCGGTGGGCAGGCGGGCGGCGTTCAGCGCCCGGTGAACTGAGGGCGGCGCTTCTCCAGAAAGGCCAGCATGCCTTCCCGCTGATCTTGGGAGGCGAACATCAGTGCGTTGGCCTTGCGCTCGATGGCCAGGGCGCTTTCGAGGGGGGCATCGAGGCCGGCGAGGATCACCTCCTTGATCTGCTCGGCCGCCAGCGGCGAGAGCTCGGCGATCTGCGCCGCCACTTCCAGAGCGCGGGGCGCCACCTGCTCATCGGGCACCAGCTCGCTGACCAGGCCGGCCACCCATGCCTCGTGGGCCGTGATGGGGCGCCCGGTCAGCGCCATCTGCATGGCCTTGGCCTTGCCTACCGCTCTGACCAGCCGCTGAGTGCCGCCGATGCCCGGCATGATGCCGATGCGAATTTCCGGCTGGCAGAAGCTGGCCCCCTCGCCGGCAATGAGCACATCGGCCAGCATCGCCAGCTCGCAGCCGCCGCCGAAGGCGTAGCCGTTGATCGCTGCGACCACCGGCTTCGGGCAGTGCTGAATCGGCGCCCAGAGCCTTTCGGTATGACGGCGGTGAATCTCGATCGGGTCGGCCTCGATCATGCTGCGAATATCGCCGCCGGCGGCGAACACGCGGTCACCGCCGGTGAGCACGATGCAGCGGGCCCGCTCGTCCTCGCCCAGTTCGCGGAAATAGGCGGAGAGCCGCGTCTGCAGTTCGAGGCTAAGAGCGTTGGTGGCCTCGGGACGGTGCAGGGTCAGCCTTGCCACGCCCTCGGCCGGCCAGTCCAGCAGAACCGGCGGCGCTGTCTCATCTGTTGCTGTCATGGACGTCACTCTCGAACTGGGGGTCTGGGAAATGGTCGCCCTCGCCGCGGATGTCGCCATCGTCCGTTCAGACGAAGTGGCCGATGAGCCGTGCTCTCTAGACTGGCGTCATGGTGTCAGAGGCAAGCGAGGAGAGCCGGATGCAGCCAGTCAGATCATCAATGCCCGATTACTCGGGGCGCGTGGTGCTGGTCACAGGGGGGACCCGAGGCGTCGGGGCGGGTATCGCCCGCTGTTTCCTGGAGGCGGGGGCCGACGTGGTGGTGTGTGGACGCCGGGCGCCCGGCCAGCTGCCGGAAGCCGATGGTCGTCGCGCCGACTTTCTCGAGGCAGACGTGCGCGATCGGGACTCCCAGCAGGACATGTTCGAGCGCATCGCATCACGCTACGGGCGTCTGGACGTGCTGATCAACAACGCCGGGGGCAGCCCTGCGGCGGAGGCGGACGAGGCCTCGCCGCGCTTCCACGAGAGCATCCTGCGCCTCAACCTCATCGCGCCCCTGGAGCTGGCCCAGCATGCCAACCGGATGATGCAGCGCCAGCCGGAAGGAGGCTGCATCGTCTTTATCGGCAGCATCAGCGCCCTGCGCGCTTCCCCGGGCACTGCCGCCTACGGTGCGGCCAAGGCGGGCGTGCTGTCGCTGGTGCAATCGCTGGCGGTGGAGTGGGCTCCCAAGGTGCGCGTCGTCGCCGTCAGCCCCGGACTGGTGCAGACCGAGCAGTCCCATCTGCACTACGGCGACGAAGCGGGCATCGCACGGGTCGCCGAGACCATTCCGGCGGGCCGGCTGGCCGCGCCGGAGGATATCGGCCGCGCCTGCTGCTTCATCGCTTCGCCGCTGGCGAGCTATGCCAGCGGCTGCAACCTGCTGCTTCACGGCGGCGGCGAGCGTCCCGCCTTTCTCTCCGCCAGCAGCGCCGCCCCCTAACCCTTTCGCGGCTGCCGCAGGGTAGCCGGACATGCAGGAGACCCAACCCGTGGCTGAACAAGAGTGGATATCCGAAGTGCGTGCCCTGGTGGGGCGTGAATATGGACGCGTCTACGCCTGGGATCGCGTCAATGCGCCGATGATTCGCCAATGGTGCGAGGCGATGGGGGTCGACAACCCCCTCTATACCGACGAGGCCTATGCGCTGACCACCGAGCATGAAGGCATCGTGGCCCCTCCCGCCATGCTGCAGGCCTGGTGCCTGGAGGGCATGCACCAGAACAATTACCCGCCCGGCTCCACCGACGAGAACCCCTACGAGGCGCTCAAGCTCCTGGAGGCGCAGGGGTTTGCCTCGGTGGTGGCGGTCAACTCGGACCTGAGCTTCGAGCGCTATGTGCGTCTGGGTGAAAGGCTCTACTACACCACTCGGCTCGACTCGGTCAGCGAGGAGAAAAGCACGGGTCTTGGCACCGGCTACTTCGTCACCCTGGTGATGCGCTTCTTTGCAGAGGCACCCGGCGGCGACGAGCCGGTGGGGCAGCTGATGTTTCGTGTCTTCAAGTTCCGGCCGGTCCAGGTGGCCAAGGCCAAGCCGGCCCGGGTCGAAGACGTGCCTGCCAGCGTGCCGCGCCCGCGTCCCGGCATCAGCGACGACACTCGCTTCTTCTGGGAGGGGTGCCAGGTCGGCGAGCTGCGCATCCAGCGCTGCAGCGCCTGCGGCGAGCTTCAGCACCCTCCCGGCCCCGCCTGCAGCCACTGTCAGTCACTCGACCTGAGCTACGAGACGGTCAGCGGACAGGGGCATCTCTACTCCTTCGTCATCATGCACTATCCCGAAGTGCCGCCCTTCGCCTACCCGAACCCCATCGGCCTGGTGGAGCTGGACGAGGGCGTGCGCCTGGCCGCTGGCCTTGTCGACGTGGACCCCGACCGCCTGGAGATCGGGCAGCGTCTCGAGGTGGTCTTCAATACCTTTGATGGCGACCTGGTACTCCCCCAGTTTCGCCCGGCAAGTGCTTGAGGAGGCGGCATGGATTTCACGATGAGCGAAGAGCAGCAGGCCATCGCCGAGATGGCGCGGGGGCTGTTCGGTGACCACTCCCATGACGAGGCCTTGCAGCGCTTCGATGCGTCCGGTGAGCCCTGGCTGGTGCCGCTCTGGGAGGCCTGCATCGAGACCGGGCTTCACTCCCTGCTGATTCCCGACGCCCAGGGGGGCAGCGGGCTTGGCATGACGGAGCTGATGCTGGTGCTGCAGGCCCAGGGGGAATCGCTTGGCCCGGTGCCGCTGTGGCGTCACCAGCTGGCCGCCACTCTGCTGGCAACATTCGGCGACAGCGCCGAGGCGCCGCTGGTGGAGGCGGCGGCGGCCGGCCACCGGCTGCTCACTCTGGGCAGCATTGATGCCGTTGTCGCGCAGCGGCCCTGTCTCTTGGCCCAGCCTCACCCGGATGGCTGGACGCTGGCCGGCACCCTGGCAGCGGTGCCTTACGCCGAGCAGGCGGCGCTGGTCATCGTGCCGCTGGCCCTGCCGGACGGCATGCGGCTGGCCTGGCTGGACCCCGCAAGCGCCGGAGTGACGCGACGCGGGGGCGTCATGGCCCAGGGCGAACCGGTGTGCGACCTCGGGTGTGACGGCGTGGTGATCGGCCACTCGCAGCTGCTGCCGGAGCCGGCGCTGACCTGGCTGCGTCCGCGCGCGGTAGCGGCCCTGGCGGCGCTGCAGCTGGGCGTAAGTGAGGCCCAACTGCGCCATACCGTGACCTATGTCACCGAGCGGTGCCAGTTCGATCAGCCCATCGGCAGCTTCCAGGCGGTCCAGATGAGCATGGCCGATGCGCGCATCGACCTGGAGACGCTGCGCTCGACGCTCTGGCAGCTCTGCTACCGCCTGGATGCCGGGCTCGCCTGCGAGGCCGAGGCGGCCAGCGTAGCCTGGCTCGCCTGTGAGGCGGGGCATCGCATCGGCCATCGCGCCCAGCACGTGCACGGCGGCATTGGCGTCGACATTACCTATCCGATTCATCGCTACCTCTACTGGAGCCGCGTGCTGGGCAGTGAGCTGGGCGGCGGCAGCGCCGTGCTCGACGCCCTGGGGCAGTGGCTGGCTGAACATGACACTCTGGGATGGAAATATGACCTCGAAGAACATGCGGCATCTTGACGATGTGACAGTGGGTGAGTCGCTGCCCGAGCTGTCGATTCCCATCACCGTGACGCTGATCGCCGGCGGCGCGGTGGCCACCCGCGACTACTTTCCCGGCCACCACGACAAGGACGCGGCCCAGGCGCTGGGTTCGCCCCATGTCTTCATGAACATCCTGACCACCAGCGGTTTGGCGCAGCGCTTCGTGGAAGAGTGGGCCGGCCCCGGGGCGCGTTTTCTCGACCTCAAGATCAAGCTGGGCGCGCCCAACTACCCCGGTGACACCATGGTGTTCAGCGGAGAGGTGAGCGCCGTGGACAGCGCCGCGCGCAGCGTTGACGTGAGCTTCAAGGGCAAAAACTCCATGGGCAGCCACGTGACTGGAACGGCAACCTTGCAGCTGCCCCTCGACGAGGAGAGACGAGCATGACGGATCAGTCGATTGCCGGCCGCGCCGCCATCGTGGGGCTCGGCGCCACGGAGTTTTCCAAGAACTCGGGACGCACCGAGCTGCGCCTGGCCATGGAGGCGACCCTGGCGGCCCTGGCCGATGCGGGCATCGACCCGGCAGAGGTAGACGGCTTCAGCAGCTACAGTGTCGATAAAGTGCCCGAGTATGAGATCGCGCGGCTGCTGGGATGTCGCGAGGTGCGCTTCTTCTCCCAGGTGCCCCACGGCGGTGGCGCCGCCTGCGGCCCGATCATGCACGCCGCCATGGCCGTGGCCACCGGGATGGCGACTACGGTGGTGGTTTACCGCTCCCTGAACGAGCGCTCCTGGTACCGCTTCGGCAGTGGCAGCTACGGCTTCGGCGATACCCCCATCTTCGACAACGTCAACTACGGCTGGTACATGCCTCACGGCTTCCACACCCCGGCGGCCTGGGTGGGCATGTTCGCCCGCCGATACATGCACGCCTACGGGGCCACCTCCGAAGACTTCGGCCGGGTGGCGGTGGCGGCGCGGGACTTTGCCGCCACCAACCCGGAGGCCTTCTTCTACCAGAAGCCCATCACCCTGGAGGAGCATCAGGCGTCGCGCTGGATCTGCGAGCCGCTGCACCTGCTCGACTGCTGCCAGGAGTCCGACGGGGCCGTGGCGATGGTGATTACGCGCCGCGACCGGGCGCGGGATCTTACCGACCGCCCGGTGGTGATCAAGGCGGGTGCCCAGGGCATGGCCGAGGGCCAGCAGAGCATGACCTCCTTCTATCGGCAGGAGATCACCGGGCTGCCGGAGCTCGGCGTCGTGGCGCGCGCTCTTTATGGCCAGTCGGGACTCGCCCCGGAGGCCATTCAGACGGCGGTGCTCTACGACCACTTCACGCCCTTCGTGCTGCCTCAGCTTGAGGAGTTCGGCTTCGCACCACGCGGCGAGGCGAAGGAGTTCGTGCGCGCTGGCCACCACGCCCGGGGAGGCCGGCTGCCCATCAATACCCATGGCGGGCAGATCGGCGAGGCCTACATCCACGGCATGAACGGCGTGGCCGAAGCGGTGCGCCAGGTGCGCGGCACTGCGGTCAACCAGGTGGAGAGCGTGGAGAATGTGCTGGTCACGGCGGGCACCGGTGTGCCGACCAGCGGCCTGATTCTGGGCAGAGAGTGAGGTGACGACATGTTTGTGGATTTGACACCTGAGCAGCAGGCGCTACGACTGCGGGTACGCGACTATTTTGCTCAGCTGATGACACCGGAGCTTCGACAGCGGCTGCGCGGCCAGGAGGGCGGCGAGGAGTATCGCCGGGTGGTGCGCCAGATCGGCCAGGATGGCTGGCTGGCGGTGGGATGGCCCAAGGAGTACGGCGGCCAGGGGTTTCAGGCCACCGAGCAGCTGATCTTCTTCGAGGAGGCCAATATCGTCGGTGCGCCACTGCCCTTCGTGACCATCAGCACGGTGGGGCCGGCGCTCATGGAGTTCGGCACCGAGGAGCAGAAGGCGCGCTTCCTGCCCGGCATCGCCGCGGGCGAGATTCACTTCGCCATCGGCTACTCGGAGCCCGAGGCCGGCTCCGACCTGGCCAACCTGAAGACCTCGGCGCGCCTGCAGGACGACACCTTCGTGGTCAACGGCAACAAGCTTTGGACCTCGGGAGCGGAGAACGCCGACTATATCTGGCTGGCCGCCCGTACGGACCCTGACCGCGCTCGCCACAAGGGTATCTCGATCCTGATCGTGGACACCCGGGACCCCGGCTTCTCCAGCACCGTCATCCCCACCTGCAGCAATCCCACGGCTGCCTCCTACTATGACGACGTCAGGGTGCCCAAGGAGAATCTGGTGGGAGAGCTGCACGGCGGATGGCGGCTCGTCACCTCCCAGCTCAACCATGAGCGCCTGGGGCTGGGCTCCTGGTCGGACAAGGTGGTGGGGCTGTTCCGGCGCGTCTACCTCTGGGCGAGGACCCCGGACGAGCGCGGGCGGCGTCCCATCGAGCAGCCCTGGGTGCAGCGGGCCCTGGCCGAGTGCTATGCGCGGCTGGAGGCGATGCGCCTGATCAATTTCCGGATCGCCGCCGATCTGGATCGCGGCGTGATGGACGTGGCTCTGGCCTCGATCACCAAGGTGTACGGCTCCGAGTCGGCGGTCGAGATCCTGCGCCGCCTGGTCGAGGTGATGGGGCGCAGCGCCCTGGTGCGCGACGGCAGCCCTGCCGCGGTGCTCATGGGGGACCTGGAGTACGAGGTGCGTGCTTCTGTGACCCTGACCTTCGGCGGTGGCACCAACGAGATCCAGCGCGAGCTGATCGCCCAGTTCGGGCTGGGCCTACCGCGCCGACGCTAGTCGCAGGACTCTCTTGCCAAGCGAAGCCCGGGCCTGTGACCGGGTGGACCATTCTGGCAACAGTAGGGTGGTGAACAATGGAGACATCCCATGAGTGACTACTCACCCGCCCGGCCTTGTCGTCTCGCCGATGTACCCCACTGGGATATCGAGACGGATGTGGCTGTCGTGGGGTTCGGTGCCGCAGGCAGCTGTGCTGCTATCGAAGCGCGACAGGCCGGGGCTGAGGTCGACGTGTTCGAGATTGCCGCGAAAGGCGGGGGCAGCGCGTCCTGGTCTGGCGGCGAGGTCTATGTGGGCGGTAGTGGCGGCACTTCCGTACAGCTGGAGGCGGGTTTCACCGACGCCACCGATGACTTCGAGCGTTATTTGCTGATGGCCGGGGGGCCTGCGGCAGATGCGGAGCGGGTCGCGCTCTATGCCAAGCATGGCGTGGAGCATTTCGAATGGCTCAAGGCGCAAGGCGTGCCTTTTAAAGGGACTTACCTGCCGGGCAAATGGATCGAGCCCACGACCGACGACACGCTGCTGTGGTCGGGCAGCGAACAGGCCTGGCCATTTTGCAGGCACGCCGCTCCGGCGCCTCGGGGGCACACCGTCCAGTACACGGGCTGGGGTGGGGGCAAGGTGCTGATGGAGCGCCTCTGTGGCCGAGCCGAGGCACTAGGTGCCCGGGTACATTATGGTGCCCGCACGCTGTGCCTGATCGTCGATGATAGCGGTGCAGTGCGAGGCGTGGTGGTGCGCCTGGATGGCAAGGCATGGTGTGTTTCCGCTCGCCGCGGGGTGATCCTGTGCGCAGGGGGGTTTATCGCCAACCAGGAAATGGTCAAGCGTTTCGCTCCCCAGGCGTTGGACTGCAAGCAGCAGGTCACCGGTGGCAACGACAACGGTTCCGGTATCCGCATGGGCATCAGCGTGGGCGCGGCGACGCTGAACATGCAGGAGTTCTTCGCGACCCTGCCGTTTTTCCCGCCAGCCTCTCTGGTCAAAGGCATTTTCATCAACAGTCGTGGACAGCGCTTCATCAATGAGGACGCCTATCATGGCCGCGTCGCCCACTATGTGCTTCGCCAGCCGCAAGGCCGGGCCTGGCTGCTGGTAGACAACGCCATCTTCGGGCGGCCAGTCATCGAGCCAGATATAGCCATCGCCGCAGTAGGGGAGTCCTGGGAAGAAGTCGAGCAGGAGCTGGGGCTGCCGGAAGGCGCACTGCAGCATTGCGTGGAGGAGTTCAATCGTTATGCCGCCAAGGGGGAAGACCCCTATTTCCACAAGGGGGCCGAGTGGCTGCGCCCGCTCAGCGAGCCCCCCTTTGCAGCGATCGCCTATTCGCCCGAAGACACGAACTTCCACGCTTTCACCCTGGGGGGATTGGCGACCTTGCCCAGTGGCGAGGTGCTGGATGCGGATGGCGAGCCGATTGTCGGGCTCTACGCGGCCGGGCGCACGGCCTGCGGGCTGCCACGCTGGGGCGAAGGGTACAGCTCAGGGCTGTCTCTGGGGGACTCCACCTTTTTTGGCCGTCATGCGGGGCGCACGTCGGCCCAGCGCAACTCGGCTCAGGCGATCGAGGCGCCGACTTCAGGCTGGCAGCCAGCGAGTGGCTAGGCCCGTCAGCGGAGCATCGTTCATCCAGACGACGTGGCGCTCGTTTGAGGCATTTAGGGTAGTGGTAAGTGACGAGATAAAGGCAGACCCATGAACGATAAAGATAAAGCTGCGTTTCGCCAGCAGGTTAGGGAGTGGCTCGAAGCCAACTGCCCGGCGTCGATGCGCACGCCCATGGCGGAGCACGAGATGGTCTGGGGGGGCAGCCAGGTCGAGTTCGTCAGCCAGGATCAGCGGCTGTGGTTCGAGCGGATGCGCGATCGGGGCTGGTTCTGCCCCGACTGGCCCAGCGAGTATGGCGGCGGCGGGCTGAGCGCCGAGCAGACGGCGGTGCTGGAGGCCGAGATGCGCCGGCTGCGCTGCCGGCCGCCCCAGATCAACCTGGGCATCTGGATGCTGGGGCCGCTGCTGCTCGAGCACGGCAGCGAGGAGCAGAAGCAGCGCCTGCTGCCCCCCATGGCTCGCGGCGAGGTGCGCTGGTGCCAGGGGTTCAGCGAGCCCAACGCCGGCTCCGATCTGGCCAGCCTGCGCACCCGGGCACGCCTCGAGGGCGATGACTTCGTGGTGGAGGGCACCAAGATATGGACCTCCTACGGTGACAAGTCCGACTGGATGTACGCCCTGGTGAGGACAGATCCCGACGCGCCCAAGCACCAGGGTATCAGCCTGCTGCTCATCGACATGCACGCCGAGGGAGTCTCGACGGCCCCCATCGACCTGATCGGCGGCAAGTCCTCCTTCTGCCAGGTGTTCTTCGACGGCGTCAGAGTGCCCAGGGAGAACCTGGTGGGCGAGCTCAATGGGGGCTGGGCCCTGGCCAAGCGCCTGCTGCAGCACGAGCGGCGCGCCATGTCCAAGTTCGGCGAGATCAGCCTGCCGACCCACTTCGACCTGCTGTCGCTGCTTCGCGACTACCTGCCCGAGCCTCAGGATCGCGCCGAGCAGGCGCTGCACCTGCGCGCCATTCGCTGCCGGATGGAGGAGCACGCCTTCGAACTGACCCAGCGGCGCATGGCCGAGGAGATGCACGCCGGCCAGGATGCCTCGGATTTGATGGTCATCATGAAGCTGGTGCACAGCGAGCAGGAGAAGGAGAAGTTCGAGGTGCTGCTGGACGTGCTGGGTTTGCGTGCCCTGGGCTGGGAGGAGTCGAGCTTTACCGACCAGGAGCTGGCGCTGACCCGGGCCTGGCTCGGCAGCTTCGCCCAGACCATCGCCGGCGGCTCGTCAGAGGTGCAGCTCAACGTGATTGCCAAGCGGGTCCTCGGGCTTCCCGAGGCGGGCAGAGGAGAGGCGAAATGAGTCTGGCATACGACGATGAACAGCGGCTGCTGGCCGATACGGCGCGGGACTTCCTGGCCGAGCGCAGCCCGGTGGTCGCCCAGCGGGCGCTGCGCGACCGGCGGGACCCGCTCGGCTTCGAGCCGGCGCTGTGGCAGGAGATGGTCGAGCTGGGATGGAGTGCGGTGCCCTTCGGTGAGGTCCACGGCGGGCTCGATTTCGGCTATCAGGGCCTGGGCGTTATCTGCGAAGCCATGGGGCGCCAGCTGAGCCCGGCGCCGCTGCTCTCCTCGGTGGTGCTGTGCGGCAGCCTGCTGGAAGGGCTGGACGATCCTGCCCGAGCTGCCGACCTGCTGCCTCCCTTGATCGCCGGCGAGTGGCGCCCGGCGCTGGCACTGGAGGAGGGGCGCCATCACCAAGTGCTGCCGCGCACCTGCCGCGCTCGCGGTACGCCGGAGGGGTTTCGTCTCGATGGCGAGAAGAGCTGGGTGGTGGACGGCATGGGAGCCGACGCCTATCTGGTCACGGCACTGATGGAGGAGGGCGACCCGGCGCTCTTCCTGGTGCCGGCGGAGAGCGCCGGCCTGAGCGTCGAAGGCCTGACGCTGGTGGATTCGCGCAACGGTGCCAGGCTGCGCCTCGAGCAGGTGCTGCTTGGGCGTGAGCAGCTGCTGGCCAGGGGAGAGAGATGCGGCGCGCTGCTCGAGACGGCCCTGGATCGCGCTCGTGCCTGCCTGGCCGCCGAGCTGCTCGGCGCCAGCGAGGCGCTGTTCGAGATGACCTTGGAGTATCTCAAGACGCGCCGCCAGTTCGATGTGCCCATCGGCAGCTTCCAGGCTCTGCAGCACCGCTGTGCCTGGCTGCACGTCGAGCTGGCGCTGGCCCGCAGCACCGTCATGGCGGCCTTGGAAGCGGTGGATCAGGAGAGCGCCGAGCGTGCCCGCCTGGTCAGTCTGGCCAAGTGGAAGATGGGCGCCGTGGCCGAGCGGGTCAGCCGCGAGGCGGTGCAGCTGCACGGCGGCATCGGCGTGACCGATGAGCTCGATGTGGGCCTCTACCTCAAGCGTATTCGAGTCGCCCAGGCCTGCCTCGGCGACGGCGACTACCACCTCGACCGCTATGCCAGCACGGTGGCGGCCGAGGTCTGACGGCGTGTTTCGCTGTTAGTCCGTATGGACCATGTGGCGCTGGAAGTGGAGCGCTACAACGGAAGACAGGGCGCGGTACGGCTTGACCCGCCCTGTTATCCATCAGCCAAACGGGGAGACAACAATGCATAAATCCCGTGATTCGTTTCCGCCACGCCACGCCACCCCCCGCGCGCGGAAGCCAGCCTATCTTCTGACCGCGCTGGCTCTGGCGCTAGGGCTGGGGCTTTTGACTTCCTGGTCCAGTCAGCAGTCGATGCCTCAGGCGCCGCCCCAGGCGGTGTCGCCAGGGCCGCTGCCGAGCCTGGGGGTAAGCGATCTGTTTCGTCACTGAGCCAGAGCGGTCGAGGCAACCATCGAGGCAACCATCGCGGCAACAAGACAGAGAGCCCGCCATTCCGGCGGGCTCTCTACTGCTGTTTTCCACTCTGCAGGAAAGCGGCCGGACGCCGCTATAGGCTGCGCCCGGCCAGCATGCCAGCGCGAATGGCGCCCTCGATATAACCCAGACGCTCGCCGTCGCCGATGGCGGTGATCGGCAGATCGGGAAGCGTGTCCGCCAGCGCTCGGGCGAGGGTGTCATCGGGCCTGGCGCCTGACGCCAGGATCACCGAGTCGCAGGGCAGCGCCTGGATGTCGCCCACGGCGTCGCGCACCTGGACGCTCTCTGCGGTGATGCGCTCCGCGGTGCGCTCGGTCAGTAGCTCCACCCCGGCCTGGCGAAGCTCGTGGAGCACGCGCCAACGCCTTGGAATGGAAAACTCGGCGCCGAGGTCGCCACCGGCTTCCACCACGCTGACGCGACGGCCGCGATGGGCCAGGAACTCGGCTAGCTCCAGGCCGACCAATCCGCCGCCGAGAATCACCACGCGCTTGCCCAGCGGCATCCAGAGCTTGGAGAGCTTCTGCAGGGCGGCGGCGCTGCCGGTCACGCCGGAGAGACCGCCTGCCTTGAGCATCATGCGCTGGGAGAGGTTGAGTTTGCGCCGGGCGACATCCTCGCCTTCTCCGGTCAGCAGCCGGCGCAGCTCATCGCCGGACCAGACGTGGGCCTGGTCGGCGCCGGTGATCGCCGGTGCATCGCGGTTGGCGCCCACGGCCAGGATGAGGTGATCGGGCGCCAGCGCCTGGATCAGGGCGGGGGTCGCTTCGACCCCCAGGTGCACCTCGACGGGCAGCCGCTCGACCTCATGGCGCAGTTGATCGACCAGCGGGCCGTTCGGGGAGTAGGCCAGGGAGGCGAAGAACAGGGTGCCGCCCAGCCGTGGTCCGCGCTCAAGCAGTGTGACCCGATGACCGCGCAGCGCGGCCACGCGTGCCGCCTCCAGACCGGCGGGGCCACCGCCCACCACCACCAGATGGCGCTTCGTGGCGGTGGGCTCGAGGCGCAGCTCATGGTCATGCCCGACCATGGGATTCACGGCGCAGCGGATACGCTGGTTGAGGAAGATCTGGCTGACGCAGACATAGCAGTAGATGCAGGGGCGAATCGCCTCGCGACGCCCCTCGGCCAGCTTGCGCGGCAGCTCGGGGTCGGCCAGCAGGGGGCGGGCCATGGCGACGAAGTCGCACTGACCCCGGGCAATGGCCTGCTCCGAGTCCTCCGGCGACAGCCGGCCGGCGGTGATCACCGGGATGCCCAGCCGCTTGCGGAAGGCTGAGGCCCAGTCGAGAAAGGCGCCGGGTGTCTGGACCAGCGGGGCCTCGGTGAACTCATGCCCCTCCTTGAGGGTGGCATAGGCCGAAACGCTCACTGCATCGAGGCCCGCGGCCTCGGCCATGGCAGCGACTTCGAGGCTCTCCTTGAGGTCGATGCCGCCTTCGGTATGCAGCTCCTTGGCATCCAGCCGCATCCAGATCGGGTAGTCGGTGCCAACTCGCTGGCGGACCGCGCCTATGATCTCCAGCAGCAGTCGTGCGCGGTTCTCGAGGCTGCCACCGTAGGCGTCCTCGCGACGGTTGTAGTAGGGGGAGAGGAAGCCAGCGATCAGGTAGCTGTGACCGGCGTGAAGCTCGACGCCGTCGAAGCCGGCGCGCTTGGCGCGCTCGGCCGCATCGGCGAAGCCTGACACCAGGCTGTCGATGTCGGCCTGCTCCATGACCCGGATCTTGGGCTGGCCGCTCTGCCGGCTCTTGCTGGAGCTGATGAAGCGCCCCAGCTCCTCCTGGGTCAGGCTGGCCATCATGGCGGTGCTGCCGCGGGGCGGCAGGGAGGGAACCCAGAGCTCGCGCCCTTCGGTCAGGTCGCGAATCGCCGTCTTGCCGGCGTGCTGAAGCTGAATGGCGATGCGCGCTCCGTGGTGATGAACGCGCTCGACCAGGCGCGTCAGTCCGGGCAGGAAGTCATCGTGCGAGAGCCCGACCTGCCAGGGTTCCGCCGTGCCGTGGGGGTGGGCGATGGCGCCGACTCCCATGGTCAAGAGGCCCGCGCCGCCGCGGGCACGGGCCTCGTAGAAGGCCTGGATGCGCTCCCCGCAGCTGCCGTCCTCCTCGGCCAGGTTGGTGCCCATGGGGGCCTGAACAATACGGTTCTTGAGCGCCAGCGATCCGATGCGCCCCGGCGACAGCAGCGCGGCGTAATCCGACATGGAACCTCCCGGTCAGCCGTGGGCGAGAAAGTCGAGACAGGTGCGGTTGAAGAGCTCGCGATGCTCCACCTGCACCCAGTGGCCGCAGCGGTTGAGCATCAGGAAGCGAGCCTTCGGGGCGCCGGCCAGGATCTTGTCGGCTCCGCCCGGTGGATTGAAGAGGTCGTTGGTGCCCCAGAAGCCGAGGATCGGGCATTGGATCTCGTTCAGGCGTTCGGTCATGTCGGGGACCAGCATGGTGGAGAAGAGGTTGGCGGGCTGGGTGACGGCGACCGCGGCGCGCTCCGCGAGAAGCGACTCCTCCAGCCCCGAGGCGTCGTAGAGCTGCAGGCTCATCACCTGGCGCATTTCCTCGACGCCCATGGGCCCCCGGCCGTAGATCTCCACCATACGGCGGATGCCTTCCATTTCGAAGTAGGTTTCCCGCGCCTCCACGCCGCCGGGGGCCATCAGGATCAGTCGCTCGACCCGCTGCGGCTGCTCCAGCGTCATGCCAAGGGCGATGGCGCCGCCGAGCGAGTTGCCAAGCAGGGTGACGCGGGGCAGATCCAGGGCGTCCACGAAGCCGCGCAGGGCCGCGACGAAGAAGGCCAGGTCATAGTCGACGTTGTCGGGCTTGTCCGAACGGCCGAAGCCCGGCAGGTCGAGCACCAGGTTGCGGTAGCCGGCCGCCACGAAGACCGGCACGTTGCCCTTGAAGTTGCTGTAGCCGCTTGCACCCGGGCCGCTGCCGTGCAGCCAGATGACTGCCGGGCCGCTGCCTTCATCCAGGTAGTGAAGACGCAGCCCGCTGGGGAGCTCGACATAGTGGCCTTCCGGCAGCGGCAGGTTCTGTTCCGACATCCCGTTGTTCTCCTTGGGTCCTGGGGTTCAGGTGATGCTCCGGCAGGCTTGGCCGGGGAGCATCGTCCGTTCAGACCACACGGGAATATCGTCAGAAATAGTCTCGATGGACGATTACGCGACCTGCCGCCCTGCGGATCATGCGCTACATGGGGCGGGGTCTCTTTCCCGCCATTCCTGAAAGATGACAGGCGTCAGGAGGCAGCATGCGGCATCAGGACAAGGTAGTGGTCATTACCGGGGCTGGCCAGGGAATGGGGCGCGCCATGGCACAGCGCTTTGCGGCGGAGGGGGCTCGGGTGGCGGCCCTGGATCTGCAGGAGGCGGCGGCCCGGGATGTGGCCGCACAGCTCGGCGACAGGGCGCTGGGGCTTGGCTGCGACGTGGCCGATGCCGCATCGGTGCGGGCGGCCTTCGAGGCAATCCAGCAGGCTTTCGGCCGCGTGGATGTGCTGGTCAACAGTGCAGGCACCGGTGCTATGGACAGTTTCCCGGAGGTGCCGGACGAGAACTGGGCGCGCGTCATCGGGGTGAACCTGACCGGCACCTTCCTCTGCTGCCGCGAAGCGGTGCGGCTGATGCAGAAGGGCAGCCAGGGTGGCGTGCTGATCAACGTCTCCAGTACGGCGATTGCCACCGGCGAAGGCCCCGCCCACTACTGTGCCACCAAGGCCGGCGTGGTGGGGCTGACGCGCAGCATCGCCCGGGAGCTGGCGCCCCAGGGCATCCGTGCCAACGTGCTGGTGCCGGGACCCACCAACACCCCGATGATGGCGGATATTCCCGATGAGTGGCGCGACCAGATGATCGCTGCGATTCCGCTGGGCCGCATGGCCGAGCCGGAGGATCTGGCGGGTGTGGCCTCCTTCCTGGCCAGCGATGATGCGGCCTACATGACCGGCCAGAACGTGTCCGTCAACGGCGGCATGGCGTTCCTGTGAAGGGGTAGAACATGCAGACAGCTTCGCTGGAGCGGCGCCTGGATCGGCTCGAGTCTATCGAGGAGATCCGCCAACTGGTGGCCAAGTACGCCATCTCCCTTGACATGCGCGACCTGGATGCACACGTCAATCTGTTCGCTCCGGACATCCGGGTCGGGCGCGAGCGGCGTGGGCGCGGGCACCTTAAGGCCTGGGTGGACACGACGCTGCGCGATCAGTTCACCGGCACCTCCCACCACCTTGGTCAGCATCTCATCGAGTTTACCGACCCCGACCATGCGGTAGGGGTGGTCTATTCCAAGAACGAGCATGAGACCGGCCCCGAGTGGGTGATCATGCAGATGCTCTACTGGGATGACTACGAGCGTATCGACGGGCGCTGGTGCTTCCGGCGTCGTCTTCCCTGCTACTGGTACGCCAGCGATCTGAACCGGCCGCCCATCGGCGACCTCAAGATGCGCTGGCCGGGCCGGGAGCCCTACGAGGGCACCTTCCATGATCTCTTCCCCTCATGGAAAGAGTTCTGGGGCCAGCGCCCCGACAAGGAGACGCTGCCCGAGGTGGCGGCGCCGGCTCCGCTGGAGCGCTTTTTGATCACGCTGCGACGCGATACGCCGGCGCCGCGCATACGCGTGCGCTAGGCCATGGACGAACAATAACGAGCAATTAGAGGACACTTCATGAACCTTGACAGTGACCTGATGCCGTCGCGCACGGGGCATGGCCCGCTGCCAAGCCTGGCGGAGACCCAGGCCAGGCTGAATGAGCGTGCGGCCGCCGTGACGCTGACTCCCGATCTGCCCTACACCCTGGCCGATCGGCTGGAGGAGCAGGCGGAGCGATATGGCGATCGCCCCTTCCTGTATTACCAGGCGCAGTGCTACCGCTATGGCGACATCAATGCCTGGGCCAACCAGGTGGCCAACGTCATGGCCGCGCGCGGCGTTAGGGCCGGCGATGTCTGTGCGCTGGCCATGGAGAACCGTCCAGCCTTCTATGCCGCCTGGTTCGGTCTGGTCAAGTTGGGCGCCGTGGTGGCCTTCATCAATACCCAGATCCGCGGCGTGCCGCTGGTACATGCGCTCTCGACTACGGGAGCGGCCCATGCCATCGTCGGTGAGGAGTGCCTGGAGAACTTTCAGGCCACCGAGGAGCTGCCCTCACTGCCGCTGTGGCTGGTCGAGGACGACGAGCTCGCGGTTTGCCCGCCGCGGGTGCTGCCCTGGCAGCCCCTGGGCGAGGCCATCGCCGCCGCGGAGGTGACGCCCCCACCGGCCGTTCAGAGGGCGGGGATTCGCACCGCAGATCGCACCCTCTTGATCTTTACCTCGGGTACCACCGGCCTGCCCAAGGCGGCGATCTACAGCCATCTGCGCTGGCTCACCTCCGGGGATGTGATGGTGCCCACCGTCAGGGCCACCAAGGAGGATGTCTTCTACTGCTGTCTGCCGCTCTATCACGGTGCAGCTGCCACCTCGGTGACCTCTACGGCCCTCAGGGCGGGGGCGGCCATCGTGCTGCGGCGAAAGTTCAGCGTCAGTGCCTTCTGGTCGGATATCGAGCGCCACGGGGTCACCGTCTGCCAGTATATCGGTGAGATCTGCCGCTATCTGCTCAACCACGACAGCCAGCCGGTCCGCCATTCGTTGCGCTGCATGCTGGGGGCGGGGCTTTCCGCCGAGATCTGGCAGCGCTGGGTCGAGCGCTTCGGCGAGATGCGTATCCTCGAAGGGTGGGGCTCCACCGAAGCCAATACCAGCCTGATCAACGTCGACAACCGGGTGGGCTCCTGCGGTCGGGTGCCTGACTGGAATCGCACCAACTTCCGCCTGGTGCGCTTCGACGTGGAGACCGAGCGGCACCTGCGCGATAAAGAAGGCTTCTGCATGCTTTGCCAGCCTGGCGAGGTGGGCGAGGGGCTGGGCATGATCCAGTATGACGAGAACACCCCGGTGGCCCCCTTCGAGGGCTACACCTCGGCAGAGGCCACCGAGCAGAAGATCCTGCGCAATGTCTTTCGGCATGGCGACGCCTTCTGGCGCTCCGGTGACCTGCTGCGCTACGACGAGGATTGCTATTTCTACTTTGTCGATCGTATCGGTGACACCTTCCGCTGGAAGAGCGAGAACGTCTCCACCCAGGAAGTGGCCAACGCCCTGGATGACCTGCCCGGCATGGAGTCGCTCAATATCTACGGCGTGACGGTGCCGGGCTTCGAGGGGCGTGCCGGCATGGCCGCCATCGTGATGCAGCCGGGACAGGCGTTTGATCCCGAGGCTTTCTATGCGCTGACCGCCGAGCGCCTGCCCGGCTATGCCGCGCCGCAGTTCGTGCGTGTCTCGGCCAGCGCCGACATGACCAGCACCTTCAAACTGCGCAAGGTGGACCTGCAGCGCCAAGGCTACTGCCCTGAGCTGTGCGGTGAGCCGATCTACCTGCGTGACGACGCCGAGGGGCGTTACGTTCCCTGGTCAGAAGCGCGGCTCGAGAAGCTGGGCCTCCCCGCCTTTCGCCCCTGAGCGGGGCGTCACCCTCCATTACCGCAACGAGGAAAGATGATGACGGGACTGTCAGGCAAGGCGGCCATCGTGGGGGCCGCCCAGTATCGGCCCGAAAAGTATCAGACCGCGCCGCAGATGTTCCATCTGGAGCAGGTCGCCGACCTGGCCGGTCGCGCCCTGCGCGATGCCGGCCTGCGTCGGGAGGATCTGGACGGGCTGGTGATCAACGGCCCTCACTTCCACGAGGCCTCGGTCTTCGTGCCGGCCATGGCCGCCGAATATCTCGGCATCGAGGTCAACTTCGCCGAGGTGGTGGACCTGGGCGGCTGCACGCCGGTCGGCATGGTGTGGCGTGCAGCCGCGGCCATAGAGATGGGGCTGTGTCAGGCGGTGCTCTGCGTGCTGCCGGCGCGCATGGCGCCCTTTGGACCCGACGAGGACCCGGCCTGGATGGCCCGGGCCATGCGCTTCGGCGGCCACAGCACCGCCTTCGGTGCACCGGAGGCGGAGTTCGACCTGCCTTACGGCCACATGGGCCAGAACACCGGCTACGCCATGATTGCCCAGCGCTATGCGGCCCGCTACGGCTATGATCCCAAGGCCATGGCCAAGATTGCGGTGGATCAGCGCACCAATGCCCTGGCCAACCCCGAGGCGATCTTCCACGGCCAACCGCTCAGCGTCGAGGATGTCCTGGCCAGCCGGAAGGTGGCCGATCCGTTGCACGTGCTCGAGATCGTCATGCCCGTGGCCGGCGGGGCGGCGGTGATTGTCGCCTCCAAGGAGCTGGCCGCCCGGGCGAAGCACCGCCCGGCCTTCGTTACCGGCTTCGGCGAGCGGCTTGCCTTCAAGTCGCCCTCCTACGCCGAGGAGATGACCGAGACTCCCATCGCCCACGCCGCCCGCCAGGCCTTCGCCATGTCCGGCACCCGGCCAGGCGACATGGACGTGGCCCAGATCTACGATTGCTACACCATCACGGTGCTGCTCAGCCTCGAGGATGCGGGCTTCTGCGGCAAGGGGGAGGGGATGGCCTTCGTGCGCGAGCACGATCTTACCTGGAAAGGCAATTTCCCCCTCAATACCCACGGCGGCCAGCTCAGCTTCGGGCAGGCCGCGGCGGCGGGTGGCATGTCCCAGGTGATCGAGGCCTACACCCAGATTGCCGGCCGGGCCGGCGAGCGTCAGCTGTCGCGCTGCGACCAGGCCTTCGTGTCGGGAACGGGTGGCGTGATGAGTGAGCAGGGCGCACTGATTCTTCAGGGGAGTTGAGAGCATGGACTACAAACCGCTACCCGTGGCAACCGAGATCAGCCGGCCCTTCTGGGAGGGGTTGAAGGAAGGCCGCCTGCTGCTGCAGAGCTGCGATGCCTGCCACGCCTGGGTCTTCTACCCGCGCCGCCACTGCACTCACTGCCTCTCGCCCGAGCTGAGCTGGAAGGAGGCGTCGGGCGAGGCGACCCTCTACAGCTATACCCTGGCGCGCATTCCCACCCTGCCCGAGTTCGCCGACGAGTCGCCCCAGGTGCTGGCAGTGGTGGAGCTGGCTGAAGGGGTGCGCATGAACACCACCCTGGTCGGCCTTGCCGAGGAGGAGATCGAGGTGGGCATGGCCCTTCAGCCGAGCTTCTGTCGGATCAGTGCCCGCGGCGACACCTTGCTGCGCTTTACCCGCCCGGGCGGGGAGCGCGAGCGTGACGAGACGCCGGTGATGGAAAGGGATGAGCAGGGTCGCCGCCGGGTACCCTTCGATGACGCCGCGGCCGTCGCCTGCCTGGTCAGTGACGCGTTCAGCGACTGGAGCGCGCCGCTCCTGATCGACCAGCCGCTGGTGGACCGCTTTGCCGAGCTCTCAGGCGATGACTACTGGATCCATACCGACCCCGAGCGGGCCGCCCGGGAGAGCCCCTATGGCACCACCATCGCCCATGGTGCCCTGGTACAGGTGCTGCAGTCGCGGCTGACGCTGCCCCTGAATTTCGTCATCGAGGGCTTTTCGACGGTGGTCAACTACGGCTCCGATCGCCTGCGTTTCCCCGCGCCGGTCCCGGTGGGGACGAGCGTGCACGCACGCGCTCGGGTCAAGGAGGCCGGCGTTACCCGCAAGGGCACCAAGGTGGTGCTCGAAGTGCACACCCATGTGATAGGCGAGGAGCGCCCCTCGGTCATCAATGATCTGGTGATCTTCTACCGCTAGCGGCGTTACCTCTCGATGCTGCTACATGCGGTAAGCCTTTGTCGCCGGCAGGATTCCTGCTCGGCGACTTTTTTTATTCGCCGGATGGTGGCGGGCGGCTGGTTAGTCTCAACGGACGATGATGGTGGGCTGACGGCTTGCGGATACTGGGTCCATACACTGACGAGTGAGGAGTCCGCAAGATGGAAATTCGCAGCCTGGCCTATGTTGTGGCCCAGAGCGACAACCTGACCGAGTGGCGTGAGTACGCCGAGTATGTCCTGGGCATGATGGTTCATGAGGCCCCCGGGGAGGGGCTTTATTTGAAGATGGACGAGCGTCCCCACCGCATGCTGGTGGTGTCAGGTCGCGATAAGCGCTATGTCGCCTCCGGCTGGGAGCTGGCCAGCGAACGCGAATTCCAGGCGGCGCTGGCTGAGCTCGAAGCGAAGAACGTACCCTTCGAGCTCGGCGACGAGGCGCTCTGCGACCAGCGTGGTTACCAGGCGGTGGCAATCTGCCGTGACCCCTCAGGCAATCGTCATGAGTTGGTCTGGGGGCATCGCTCCGACCTGCTGCCCTTCATTTCGCCACAGGGTGTGCCGCGCTTCGTGACCGGCGACATGGGCCTGGGGCATACGGTGCTGCCTGCTCACAACTTTGACGAGACCCTGGCCTTCGTTCGCGACGTGCTGGGCTTCGAGCACTCCGACATCTTCAACTTCCGCCCCGACCCCTCGGTACCGCCAGTGCGCATTCACTTCATGCACTGCCGCAATCGTCGCCACCACAGCCTGGCGCTGGCCGCCTTCCCCGTGGAGAGCGGTTGCGTTCACGTCATGGTGGAGGTGGACGACATGACCGAGGTGGGGCGCGCCGACGATCGTCGCCGCGAGCACGGCGTCGCGCTCTCCGCGACCCTGGGCGAGCACCTCAACGACCGCATGACCTCCTTCTACATGAAGACCCCGTCCGGCTTCGATCTGGAGTTCGGCCACGGTGGGCTGCAGGTGGACTGGGCCGAGCACAGCGTCTTCGAGTTCACCCGGGTCAGCATCTGGGGGCACGACTTTTCTGTGGGCCAGCAGGGGAGTGAGCAATGAACAAGCAAATGACGGCGGCCGAGGCAGTCGGCCAGCTCGAGGATGGCATGACCATCGGCTTCGGCGGCTGGGGCCCCCGGCGCAAGCCCATGGCCCTGGTGCGCGAGATCCTGCGCAGCGACCTAAAGGACCTGACCGTGGTGTCCTACGGCGGGCCCGAGGTCGGCATGCTGTGTGCGGCCGGCAAGGTGAAGAAGCTGATCTACGGTTTCGCCACCCTGGACGCCATCCCCCTGGAGCCCTGGTACCGCAAGGCGCGCCAGGCCGGCGAGCTGGAGCTGATGGAGCTCGACGAGGGGATGTTCCAGTGGGGGCTGCGAGCCGCCGGCATGCGCCTGCCCTTTCTGCCCACCCGCTGCGGCATCGGCACCGACGTGCTGACCCACAACCCCGAACTCAAGCTGGTCCGCTCTCCCTATGACGACGGCGAGACCCTGGTGGCTATGCCGGCGCTCAACCTCGACGCCGCCTTCGTCCACGTCAACGTTGCCGACCGTCTGGGCAACACCTTGATCCAAGGACGCGACCCCTATTTCGACCATCTTTTTGCGCGTGCCGCCGATCGCTGCTTCGTCTCTGCCGAGCGCATCGAGGAGCGTCTCGCGCTGTCACCGGAGCAGGCCCGTGACAACACCTTCGAGCGCTACCTGGTCAGCGGCGTGATCGAGGCGCCCTTGGGGGCGCATCCCACCAGCTGTGACCCGGACTACGGCTGGGACCTGGAGCACCTCAAGCGCTATGTCGCCAGCGCCAGCGATGAGGGTGGCTGGCAGGCCTATCACGATGCCTTCATCGCCCCGGGCGAGGCCGCCTATCAGGACGCCAACGGCGGCGGCGGTGCGATCGGTCGTCTGCCGCGACCGATATTTTAAGGAGAGAGGCGATGAGCAAGAGTACCGATTTTACCCTGGCCGAACTGATGATCGTGGCGGCCGCGGAGGCCTGGCGTGGCGACGGCGAGCTGATCGCCTCGGGGCTCGGGGTGATCCCCCGCCTGGGCGCCAGCCTGGCCAAGCTGACCCATACGCCGGAGCTGCTCATGACCGACAGCGAGGCGCTGCTGGTGGAGACGCCGATTCCGCTTGGGCCTCGGGAGGCGGAGCCGAGCTATGCCGGCTACCTGCCCTTTGAGCGCATGTTCGAGTGCGTGGCCGGCGGGCGTCGCCACGCCATGATCGGGCCCACCCAGATCGACCGCTTCGGCCAGACCAACCTCTCCTGCATCGGCGACTACGAGCGACCCAAGGTGGCCATGCTGGGCGTGCGCGGCCTGCCTGGCAACAGCATCAACCACATCAACTCCTTCTTCGTGCCCGCCCATACCCGAAGGGTCTTCGTCGAAGGTGAGGTCGATATGGTCTCCGGGGCCGGCTACCACCCGTCCCGGTACGCCGAGGGGATGCGCCGCGACCTGCTGGAGATACGTCATATCGTCACCGACCTCTGCGTCCTGGACTTCGAGGGCCCGGACCACGCCATTCGCGTGCGCTCTCTGCACCCCGGCGTGACCTTCGACGAGGTACAGGACAACACCGGCTTCCCGCTGGAAAAGGCGCCGAACCTCGCTGAGACGCCCGCCCCGAGCGCCGAGCAGCTGGCGCTGATCGAACGCCTCGATCCCCACAACCTGCGTGCCAAGGCCCTCAAGGGCAATCCGCCGGGACGCCGCCAGACAGCCTGAGGAGGTCACCATGTCCCATGACGATATCCGCGTCGAGCGGGCCGACGAGTCGCGCTACGAGACCGACGAGCCGGTGCGCTACGGCGTCGAGGGGAGAGTGGCAACCCTGACCCTCAACCGTCCCGAGTTCAACAACGCCCAGAACTCCCAGATGACCTATGCCCTGGACGCGGCCTTCCGGCGTGCGGTGGACGACCCAGAGGTCAAGGTCATCGTGCTGTGCGGCGCCGGCCGCCACTTCTCGGCGGGTCACGACATCGGCACGCCGGGACGCGATATCAATCGCGCCTTCGAACGCCGCCACCTGTGGTGGGATCACACCGACAAGCCCGGCGGCGAATACCTCTATGTGCGCGAGCAGGAGGTCTATCTCAACATGTGTCGGCGCTGGCGGGAGATCCCCAAGCCGGTGATCGCCAAGGTGCACGGCGCCTGCGTGGCCGGTGGACTGATGCTGGCCTGGGTCTGCGATCTGATCATCGCCAGCGACGACGCCTTCTTCCAGGATCCGGTGGTACGCATGGGCATTCCCGGCGTGGAGTACTTCGCCCATCCCTACGAGATGGCCCCGCGCCTGGCCAAGGAGTTTCTCTTTCTGGGCGAGCGGGTCGGCGCCGAGCGGGCCTGGCAGATGGGAATGGTCAACCGGGTGGTGAGCCGCGACGCGCTGGACGCCACCGTGACCGATATCGCCTCGCGCATCGCCGCTCAGCCGCGCATGGGGCTGGCGCTGACCAAGCAGGTGATCAACCACATCGAGGACTTGCAGGGCAAGCGCAGCGGGATGGAGGCGGCCTTCGCCTGGCACCACTTCGCCCATGTGCACAACGAGCAGGTCTCCGGTGACCTGCTGGGCGGCTTCGATGCCAAGGGCATGGCGAGGGAGAACAAGGCGGCGGCCGGGGAGGGCTCATGAGCCTGCCTGCCACCCCCCTGACCGAGCGGCTGGGCTGTCGCTATCCGATCGTGCAGACCGCCATGGGCTGGGTCTCGGATGCCGGCCTGGTGGCGGCCACCACCCGCGCCGGCGGCTTCGGCTTCCTGGCGGGGGCCACCATCGCCCCCGAGTCCCTGGAGGCTGAGATCCTCAAGGTGATCGAGCTCACCGGCAGCCGCCGCTTCGGCCTCAACTTCCACATGTTCCAGGCCAACGCCGCCGACTGCGTGGCGCTGGCCATTCGCCACCGCCTCGCCGCGGTGAGCTACGGCCGCGGCCCCGACGCGTCCACGGTCGCCCGCCTCAAGGAGGCGGGGGTGCTGTGCATTCCCACCGTGGGGGCCCTCAAGCACGCCATCAAGGCGGAGGCCATGGGCGCCGACATGATCACCATCCAGGGCAGCGAGGGCGGCGGCCATACCGGCAGCGTGCCCTCCACCATCCTGCTGCCTCAGGTGCTCGACAGTGTGAAGGTGCCGGTGATCGCCGCCGGCGGCTTTTCCACCGGGCGCGGCCTGGCCGCGGCCCTGGCCGCCGGGGCGGCGGGCATCGCCATGGGTACGCGTTTCCTGATGACCCGCGACTCCCCGACCCCCGCCGCCACCCTGGAGCGCTATCTGGCGGTGGAGGATCCGGCGCATATCAAGGTGTCGCTTGCCGTGGACGGCATGCGCCACCGCATGATCGACAACGCCTTCATCCGCCGCCTGGAAGAGGCCGGCCCCCTGCGGCGTCTGCTGATCGCCTTGGGCAGCGCCCGGCGCTGGCAGCGGGAGACCGGCATGACCCACCGCCAGGCGCTGGGCATCCTGCGCCGCGCCCTGCGCGAAGACCCCGCGGCCCTGGCCCAGACGGTGATGGCCGCCAACCAGCCGGTGCTGCTGCAGCACTCCATGGTCGAGGGCCGGGCCGAGGCGGGCATCCTGCCCAGCGGCCAGGTGGCCGCGGCCATCGACCGCCTGGTCAGCGTGGAAGAGCTGATCGCAACCATCGTCAACGACGCCGAACGCTGTCTCGCCCGCCTCTTCCCGGCGCGCCAGGAGACGGCAGAGGGTTCGACTACCACGGAGGTGAATTGAAATGAGTGCCTTTCAGACCCGACTCGAGGCCCATATCGCCGAGGTGGTCATCGACCGGCCGCCGGTCAATGCCCTCGACAGCACCGAGTGGCACGCCCTGGCCGCCGAGATCGACCGGCTCGGCGCCGACCCTGAGGTGCGTGTCATCGTGCTGCGCGCCGAGGGGCGCGGCTTCTGCGCCGGCGTCGACATCAAGGAGCTGGACCGCCATCCGGAGCGCATCGTGGCGGTCAACGCCGGCAACTATGCCACCTTTCGGGCCATCCACCGCTCGCCGGTGCCGGTCATCGTAGCGGTGCACGGCTATGTGCTGGGCGGCGGCATCGGCATGACCGGTGCCGCCGACATCGTGGTGGCGTCGCGCTGCGCCAGCTTTGCGCTGCCCGAGGTGGACCGCGGTGCCATGGGCGGCGGCGCCCACCTGCAGCGCCTCTTCCCGGTTCAGAAGGTGCGCTACCTCTTCTTCACCGGCGAGGCGATCTCCGCCGAGGAAGCGAGCCGCTATGGCTTTATCGAGCGCCTGGTGGAGAAGTCCGAGCTTGCCGCTACCGCCCGCGAGATCGCTGCCGCCATCGCCGCCAAGAGCCCGGCGATGATCCGTATCGCCAAGGAGGCGCTTAATGGCATCGAAGATGGCAACCTGGAGGATAAGTATCGCTGGGAGCAGGGGTTCACCCTGCAGGCCTACACCTCGCCCGATTCTGCCGAGACCCGCCGCGCCTTCGTCGAGAAGCGCGAGGCCACCTTCTGAGGAGCCGTCATGGAGCTGTCCTATACCCCTAAACAGCAGGCCTTCCGGTGCGAGGTGCGGGCCTGGCTGGCCGAGAACGTGCCGACCGAGCCGCTGGCGAGCTACGACACCCGCGAAGGCTTCGAACAGCATCGCGAGTGGGAGCGCCGTCTCTTCGACAATCGCCTCTCCATGGTCATGTGGCCGGAGCACCTCGGCGGGCGCGGCTGCGACCTGATCGACTGGCTGATCTTCGAAGAGGAGTACTTCGCCGCCGAGGCGCCCCAGCGCATCAACCAGAACGGCCAGCTGTTGCTGGGCCCCACCCTGATGGAGTTCGGCACCGAGGCCCAGAAGTGTCGCTTCCTGCCGCCCATGGCCTCCAGCGAGGAGATGTGGGCCCAGGGCTGGTCGGAGCCCAACGCCGGCTCCGACATGGCCGCCATTGGCAGCAAGGCGATCCGCGACGGCGACCACTATGTGATCAATGGCCAAAAGACCTGGTCCACCCGCGCCAGCTTCGCCGACTGGGTTTTCGGCCTCTTCCGCAGCGATCCCGAATCGAGTCGGCATCGCGGCTTGAGCTATCTGCTGGTGCCCCTGGACGCCGAAGGGGTGACGATCCGCCCGATTCGCGCCCTCAACGGCAAGGAGGCCTTCGCTGAGATCTTCTTCGACAACGTGCGGGTGCCGGTAGAGAACCGAATCGGTGAGGAGGGTGCCGGCTGGCAGGTGGCCATGGCCACCGCAGGCTTCGAGCGCGGCCTGCTGCTGCGCTCGCCGGCTCGCTATCAGCAGGCGGCCCGCCGTCTGGTAGAGCTTTACCACCGCCATCCCGAACAGGCCCGACGTGACCCTGCCTTGCGCGATGCAGTCTGCGAAGCCTGGGCCGGCGCCGAGGCCTATGCGCTCTCCGCTTATTACACCGTTGGGCGCCTGGCCCGGGGTGAGAAGATTGGCGCCGAGGCAAGCATCAACAAGATCGTCTGGTCGGAGCTTGATCTCAAGCTGCACGAGACCGCCATGCGACTGCTGGGCCCTCGGGGTGAACTGCTGGCCCAGGCGCCCGAGATCGGCGAGGAATCACGCTGGCTGGAGGGTTTCCTGTTCGCCCAGGCGGGCACCCTTTATGCCGGGGCCAACGAGATTCAGCGCAACATCATCGCCGAGCGCATGCTCGGCCTGCCCAAGTCCTGAGGTCTGCCATGGATTTTACCTTTACCGACGACCAGCTGGCCTTTCGTGAAGCGATCAGCCGCTTCCTCATGGTGGAGGCGGCCCCCGAGGTGCTCCGCGAGATCTGGGAGACCGATGCCGGCCGCTCACCTGACCTGCGCGGTAAGATGGCCGAGCAGGGACTCACGGCGCTCTCCGTCCCCGAGTCGGCGGGCGGCATGGGCATGGGCGATGTTGCCTGGTCGCTGATGACCCAGGAGTTGGGCTACTACGGTATTCCGGACTCCCTGGCGGATACCGCCTACGTCGCCTGCGGTCTGCTCTGCGCGCTGCCCGAGGAGGTACGTGACCGCCAGGGTTGGCTCGAAGGCATCGCCGAGGGCGGTCTGCGTATCGCCATCGGTGACCCGGTCAACCCGTTGGTGGCCGATGCGCACCTGGCCGACCTGCTGCTGATGGCCCACGAGGATGAGCTTCACCTGGTGCCTCGTGCCCTGGTGGACGTGGAGGCCAACCCCAGCATCGATGCCTCGCGGCGGCTGATGCGGGTCATGTGGGAACCGACCTCGGCGACCCGGGTGGTGTCCCGCGAGGCAGGCCAGGCGCTGTGGGCTCAGACCGTGAATCGTGGCGCGCAGTCGGTGGCGGGTCAGCTGCTGGGGTTGGCCCAGCGAATGCTCGACCTCTCGGTGGACTATGTGGCCCAGCGCCGCCAGTTCGGCAAGCCGCTGGGTGCTTTCCAGGCGGTCAAGCATCAGCTGGCTGACGTGGCCGGCAAGATCGAGTTCGCCAAGCCGCTGCTCTACCGCGCCGCTCACTCCCTGGAAACCCGGGACCCCGATGCCTCGCTGCACGTTTCCCAGGCCAAGCTGGCCTGCGGCGAGGCGGCCTGGCTGGCGGCCCGCAACGGCATTCAGGTGCATGGCGCCATGGGCTACACCTGGGAAGTCGACCTGCAGATGTTCATGAAGCGTGCCTGGGCGTTGGATGCCGCCTGGGGCGACCGCGGCTTCCATAAGGCGCGCATCGCCGACGCCATTCTTGCCGAGGGCGCTGCGCTGGGCCCCGGCCACACCTTCAGGGAGGCCCCATGAGCGAGGCTTACATCGTAGATGCCCTGCGCACGCCCACCGGACGACGCAAGGGAGGGCTCGCCGAGGTGCACGCCATCGACCTGGGCGCGGCGGCGCTGGAGGCGCTGGTGGCCCGTAACGGCGTACCCGCCGCCGAGTATGACGACGTCATCTTCGGCTGCGTGGACACCATCGGCTCCCAGGCGGGGGATATCGCCCGTACCAGCTGGCTGGCGGCCGGGCTGCCGCTAAATGTGCCGGGCACCACCGTGGATCGGCAGTGCGGCTCTTCCCAGCAGGCGCTGCACTTCGCCGCCCAGGCGGTGATGAGCGGCACCCAGGATGTGGTGGCGGTGGGAGGCGTGCAGACCATGACGCAGATCCCCATCTCGTCGGCCATGCTGGCTGGCCAGCCGCTGGGCTTTCCGGACCCTTTCTCGGGCAGCCGCGGCTGGCGGGCACGCTTCGGCGATGCCCCGGTCAACCAGTTCTATGCCGCCCAGCGTATTGCCGACCACTGGGGCTTCTCCCGGACCCAGATGGAGGCCTTCGCCCTGGAGAGCCATCGCCGCGCTCTGGCGGCCAGGGAGGCGGGGCTTTTCAAGGCCGAGATCGTCCCCGTCGCCGGCGTCGAGCACGACGAGACGCCCCGCGATACCACCCTTGAGAAGATGGCCGAGCTGGAGCCGGTGGATCCGACCTACCCGTCGATCACCGCGGCGGTCTCCAGCCAGACCGCCGATGCGGCAGCGGCGCTACTGGTGGTCTCCGAGCGGGCCCTGAAACGCTATGGCCTGACGCCCCGGGCGCGCATCCACCACCTGAGCGTGCTGGGCGATGATCCTATCTGGCACCTGCGTGCGCCAATTCCCGCCACCCAGGCGGCACTGAAGAAGAGCGGGCTCTCCCTGGCCGAGATCGACCGGGTGGAGATCAACGAGGCCTTCGCCTCGGTGGTCATGGCCTGGCTGGCCGAGACCGGCTACGACCCCGAGCGCACCAACGTCAACGGCGGTGCCATCGCCCTTGGCCACCCCCTCGGGGCCACCGGCGCGCGGCTGATGACCAGCCTGCTTCACGAACTCGAGCGCAGCGGCGGCCGCTTCGGCCTGCAGACCATGTGTGAGGGCGGCGGTCAGGCCAACGTGACCATCATCGAACGACTCTGAGGAGAGAGCATGGGAATCTGCGATCAGCGTAGCGTCATCATCACCGGTGCCGGCGGCGGATTGGGGCGGGCCTATGCCCTGGCGTTCGCCGCCGAGGGCGCCCGGGTCTGCGTCAACGACATCCAGCGGGAGGCGGCTGAGGCGGTGGCCGCCGAGATCCGCGAGCAGGGCGGCGAGGCGATCGCTGTTATCGACGACATCACCAGCCTCGCCGGGGCCGAACGCATCGTCGCCGCCGCGGTGGAGGCCTTCGGCGACGTCCAGGTGCTGGTCAACAATGCCGGGGTGCTGCGCGACAAGATGTTCGTGGGCCTCGACGAGGCCGACTGGGACCTGGTGGTGCAGGTGCACCTCAAGGGCCACTTCTGCCTGGCCAACGTGCTGGCGCGGCGCTGGCGGGAGCAGGCCAAGGCCGGGCGGAAGGTCGAAGCGCGCATCATCAATACCAGCTCCGGCGCCGGCCTTCAGGGCTCCATCGGCCAGGCCAACTACTCGGCGGCCAAGGGGGGCGTGGCGGCGCTGACGCTGGTCCAGGCCGCCGAGCTGGCGCGCTACGGGGTGACCGCCAACGCTCTGGCCCCGGCGGCCCGTACCGCCATGACCGAGAGCGCCATGCCCGAGGTGGTCAAGGCCCCCGAGGACGGAGGCTTCGACGCCTGGGCCCCGGACAACGTCGCCCCCCTGGTGGTGTGGCTGGGCAGCAGCGCCTCCGAGGGGGTGACCGGCCAGGTCTTCGAGAGCCAGGGCGGGCGGCTGTCGGTGTGCGATGGCTGGCGTACCGGCCCCGAGGAGGACCAGGGCCGGCGGCTGACGCCCGAGGAAGCGGGGGAGACGATCCACCGCCTGATGAACCGCGCCGAGCCGGCCCAGAAGGTATGGGGAAGCTGAGATGAGCGACGAGACCGGAAGCCGCTTCGACCCGCGGCGGCGTGACCTGCTCAAGGCCGGCGCCGGGCTGGGGCTGCTGGCCCTGGGCGGCGGGGTGAGTCTGGCGAGCGCAGCTGGCGCCAGCTCGCGCCTGCCGCTGCCCGAATATGAGCAGTGGGATGCGCTGGAGATCGCCCGGCGCATTCGCGTGGGCGATATTACCGCGAGCGAGGCGCTGGAGGCATCGCTGGCCCGTGCCGAGGCACGCCAGGCCATCAACGCCTTTGCCTTGACGCATCACGAGATGGCCCAGGAGGAGGCGCGGCGACTGTCGGCGCTCGGGCAGCGTGAGCGGGAGCATCTGGCCGACCAGGCCCCGCTGGCGGGCGTGCCCTTTGCCCTCAAGGATCTCGGCGTTGCGCTCGAGGGAACTCGGACCACCCACGGCTGCGCCTTCTTCCGAGATGCCGACCCCGCCAAGCAGGACTCCACCTTGGTGGCGCGCTATCGCGCCGCCGGGCTCAATATCTTCGCCAAGACGACGACGCCGGAGTTCGGCCAGACCGCTACCACCGAGTCGCGCCTCTATGGCGATACGCGAAACCCCTGGAACCTGTCGCTGAGCAGCGGCGGCTCCTCGGGGGGCGCCTCGGCGGCGGTGGCGGCGGGTATCCTGCCGGTGGCCCACGCCAGCGATGGCGGCGGCTCGATTCGTATTCCCGCCTCCGCCTGTGGCCTGTTCGGGCTCAAGCCCAGCCGCGGCCGGGTGCCCATGGGGCCCGAGCACCTGGAAGGGTGGATGGGGCTGGCGGCGCACCACGTCATCAGCCGCACCGTGCGCGACAGCGCCTGGCTGCTGGCGCTGACCCAGGGCCCCGAGCCGGGCAGCCGCAGCGTGCCACCCACGGACGATCCGCTGGCAGGACTGGAGCGCGAACCGCGCAGGTTGCGCATCGCCCTTCTGGAGCAGAACCCCTTCGGCCAGCCGGTGCACCCGGACTGTCTGGCCGCGGCCCGCCGCGCGGCCGAGCTGTGCGAAGCGCTGGGGCATCGGGTGGAGGCGGCGACGCTTGAACTGCCCGTCGAGCGAATCTTCGCTGGCATGGGAGTGGCCACCGGGACCGGCCTGCTCTACAGCGTGCGGCAGCGCGAAAGGGCGCTGGGGCGCCAGGCCCGGGAGGCGGAGTTCGAGCCGATCAACTGGCGTACCCTGCAGCACGCCGCTGACTTCAGCGCCGCTCAGGTCTTCGAGGCACGAGCCGCCTTTGACGAGGCCGGTCGGCAGGTGGATCTGCTCCTGGCAGAGTATGACCTGCTGCTGTCGCCGGTGACCGCCGCGCCGGCGCCGCCCCTCGGGGCGCTCTCCCTGGACCAGCCGTACGACGACTATGTCGCCGCGGCGATGCAGGCCTCGCCGTTCACCTCGATCTTCAACATGAGCGGTCATCCTGCCATGTCGGTGCCGCTCTACTGGCGCGAGAACGGTCAGCCGATCGGTGCCCAGTTCGTCGGTCGCTATGCCGAGGAATCGCGGCTGATCGGCCTGGCCGCACGGCTGGAAGAGGCCGCTCCATGGCGCCAGCGCTGGCCGGATCTGGTCACCAACGCCTGACCGACGTCCGTTGCATCACTCGCAGGCCCCCGTTCGGTGTCACCGGCGGGGGCCTTGCGCTTGGGGCGAGACGTCCATTTTGACGATGCCGCCTCCCGGGCCGGCCCCTATAAGAGGAGAGGTGAATCCGACCGAGGTAGCCAACGTGACTCAAGTACCCGCCTATGTGCCCGGCCATCAGCTGTTGTCCGGGAAGTCCGTGCTCATCACCGCCGCCGCCGGCGCCGGCATCGGCTTTGCCGCCGCGCGCCGCTGCATCGAGGAGGGGTGTCGCGCGCTGATGATCTCCGATATCCATCCCCGTCGCCTCGAGGAGGCCGTGGAGCGCCTCAAGGCCGAGACCGGCCTCGAGCGTGTCTACGGCCAGCTCTGCAACGTCACCGTGGAGGCCGAGGTGCAGGCCCTGGTGGCCGCGGCCGAGGAGAGCCTGGAGGGCGTCGACGTGCTGATCAATAACGCCGGGCTCGGTGGCCAGCGCCGCTTGGTGGAGATGAGCGACGAGGAGTGGCAGTCGGTGCTCGACGTGACCCTCACCGGCACCTTCCGCATGATCCGGGCGATGCTGCCCACCATGCAGGCCCGCGGGCGCGGGGTGATCGTCAATAACGCCTCGGTGCTTGGCTGGCGGGCCCAGAAGGAGCAGGCCCACTATGCTGCCGCCAAGGCTGGGGTCATGGCCCTGACCCGCTGCAGTGCCCTTGAGGCGGCCGAGCACGGGGTGCGCATCAACGCCGTCTCGCCTTCTATCGCCCTGCACGAGCACCTCAAGAAGAGCGCCAGCCCCGACCTGCTGGAGTCGCTTGCGTCGCGCGAGGCCTTCGGGCGTGCCGCCGAGGTGTGGGAGGTGGCTAACGTGATGATCTTCCTGGCTAGCGATTACGCCTCCTACATGGCTGGTGAGGTGGTGTCGGTGAGTTCCCAGCGCGCCTGAGGAGGCCCCATGAGCATGACCTTCACGACCCCCGAGGCGCTGCTGGCCGCCGAGGGCCTCGAGCTTGGCGTCACCGACTGGATGACCATCGACCAGGTGCGCATCGACCGCTTCGCCGATGCCACCGACGATCACCAGTGGATTCACGTGGACCCGGAGCGAGCCGCCGAGGGCCCCTTCGGGCGCTGCATCGCCCACGGCTACCTGACCCTCTCCCTGGCCAACTGCTTCCTGCCTCAGCTGATTACCGTCGACAACTTGGCCATGGGCGTCAACGTGGGCTGCGATCGGGTGCGCTTCCCGGCGCCGGTGCCGGTCGGTGCCCGCATCCGCGGGCGCGGCGAGATCCTGCGCGTGGAGCCCAAGGGCGAGGCCATGCAGTCCACGGTGCGCATCACTATCGAGATCGAGGACAGCGACCGCCCCGGCTGCGTGGTGGACACCATCAGCCGCTACACCTTTACCAACCCGACCCCCGAGGAGCCGTCATGAACCCCCAGGATGCCGTTATCGTTTCCACCGCCCGCACGCCGCTGACCAAGGCGTTTCGCGGCGCCTTCAACGACACCGAAGCCCCGGTGCTCGGCGGCCATGTGGTGCGCGCTGTGCTTCAGCGCGCCGGCGTCGAGCCTGAGGCCGTCCAGGACGTGGTCATGGGCGCCGCCGTTCAGCAGGGCACCCAGGCCTACAATATCGGGCGCCTTTGCGCCTATACCGCCGGCCTGCCGGCGAGCGTTCCGGGCATGGCCCTGGACCGTATGTGCGCCTCGGGGCTGATGAGCATCGCCACGGTTGCCAAGAGCATCATGGCCGGCGAGCTCTCGGTGGCGGTGGCCGGTGGCGTGGAATCGATCTCGCTGACCCAGACCAAGCACAAGAATAGCTATCGCGCCCAGTCCGAGGCGGTCAAGGCGGTGGTGCCGGCGGCCTATATCCCGATGATCGAGACCGCTGAGCTGGTCGCCAGCCGCTATGGGGTCTCTCGGGAGGCCCAGGATGCCTATGCGCTGCTGAGCCAGCAGCGTACCGCCGCGGCCCAGCGCGAGGGGCGCTTCGATGCGGAGATCGTTCCCCTCGAGGCCGATCAGCTGCTCTTCGACAAGGATCGCCAGCCGGCGGGCCACCGGCGTGTGACCGCCGATCGCGATGACTGCAACCGGCCCGACACCACCGCCGAGAGCCTGGCCGCCCTGGAGCCTGTCTGGAAGGGGGGGAGCTGGGTCGAGCAGGGCGGCTGCGTGACCGCCGGCAACGCCTCCCAGCTCTCCGATGGCGCCTCGGCCTCGCTGCTGATGAGTCGCGCCGAGGCCGGGCGTCGAGGCCTGTCGCCCCTGGGTACCTACCGCGGCTCGGTAGTCACCGGCTGCGCTCCCGAGGAGATGGGCATCGGGCCGGTGCAGGCCATCCCCACACTGCTCGAGCGCTTCGGCCTGACGGTGGGCGATATCGGCCTGTGGGAGATCAACGAGGCCTTCGCCAGCCAGGTGGTCTACTGTCGCGATCGGCTGGGCATCCCCGACGAACGGCTCAATGTCAACGGCGGCGCCATCGCCATCGGCCACCCCTTCGGTATGACCGGGGCCCGCATGGTAGGCCATGCCCTGCTCGAGGCGCGGCGGCGCGGTGAGCGCTTCGCCGTGGTCTCCATGTGCATTGGGGGGGGCATGGGGGCGGCGGGCCTGTTCGAGATCGAGTGAGCCAGGGATAGTCACTACCATGACAAGGCCCGCCTATGGCGGGCCTTGTCATGACTGCGCTGACTGTTCTGATCGCAGCGCACGCCGTGACGGCACGGCGCTGCGGATCACCTGGGGCAGCTATTATGGGGCAGCGGGGGCTGGCGTATAGCTGGGACGCTGGAAACGGATCCAGGGGAGTAGCAGGATGGCGGCCGCGAGAGGAACGGCGAAGGTCAGGAAGGCGATGTGATAGCTACCGGTCAAGTCTCTCAGCAGGCCTGCCAGCACCGGAGAGACCAGGCTAAACAGCATCAGCAGCGGATTCATCATGCCCATGACGCGCCCATAATCGAGCAGCCCGAAGGTGTGCGCCAGCAGGGCGCCCCATACGGGGATCATGCCGCCGCCACCGATGCCCACCATGATGCTGCCGATCTGCAGCATTCTGGGGCTGGGGTGACCCAGGAAGCTGAGCATACCCAGCACCACCAGCCCCATCAGCAGCCCCAGCGCGACCCGCAGGTCCAGGCGATCGGCCAGGGCACCGAAGAGCAGCGTGCCCGGAATCGCCATGATGGCCACCAGTGACATCAACTGGGCGGCCTGGCTGGCGCTGGCGCCCTGGTCGGTAGCGAAGGCGGCGAGGTTGCTTACCGTTGCCGTGAACACCGCGAAGAGGATGCCGACGCACAGGGCGATCATCCAGAAATTGCGATCGCCCAGCACGGCCCCGTAAGAGTCGTAGCGCCGTGTAGCCTTCGCTTTGCTGGTTGATTCAATTGGCGCAGGAGGCGTCTCGGGACGGTCCCGTGTTAGCAGCAGCACGACCGGCAGACCGCTTATGAGCACGACGCTAGCCAGTAGCCGAAGGGCCAGTCGCCACTCGTGGAGCTCGATGAGCCACTGAATCAGCGGCGGAAAGCAGAAACCGCCGAAGGAGGTGCCGGCGCCAGCGATGCCCAGCGCCAAGCCGCGACGACTGGAAAACCAGCGTGATAGAAGGGTTGAGGCTGCCAGCGGTCCCAGGATGGCATAGCCGATGGACATCAGCAGGGCATAGATGAGAGGCACCTGCCACATGGCACCGCTGAAGGAGAGCAGCGTATACCCGAGGGCGATGGCAATGACCCCCGTGGCCATCAGCCACTTGAGAGAGCCGCGGTCCATGGTGCGTCCAAGCCAGGGCGACAGCAAGCCGGCCGACAGCGTCATGACGGCAACGCCCAGCATCAGCAGGGTGCGGCTGGGCTGGAAGGCTTCGGCCAGCGGGAGAGTCACGACCCCATAGGCATAGAGCAGAGAACCGATGCCTATAGCTTGAATCCAGAAAGCGACAAACACTTGCAGCCAGGGGTTACTGTGTCTCATTTTATGTAACCTTTTGTTATAGAAGCTGGATTCCGTCTGGTGGTGGCCATGGACTAGAGGAGGTAGTCGTAGTTCAAACCATTCAATAGGGTCGCAGCGTGATGCATGTACTGGTAGACAGACTCGTCAAAGGTCTACCGTTGCACATCGTCTGCTAGGACTATGCACCATCTAGATTGTCGAAGGCCCCGGCACTGTATGGAAGAAGTTTCTAGGAATCCAAGGAGTGAACTGTACCGAGATTCCCGTGGCTCCAACCTTGAGCGGATGGTTCTTTGATCAGGTCATCGCCACGACGACTCTGGACCGGCTGCTGCATCACTCGACCAGGTGGCACATCAAAGGCGAGAGCTACCGACTGAAGAACAAACGTCGAGCCGGATGGGTGCCTACACTGACGGCGAAGGAGGACGAGACCTCACACGCCCCTGATTCTGTTCCGATGAAAGAGCCCTGATAAAAACCGGACAACCTGAATGGTCGAAATCCGGACAACCTTCAGTGCCGTTGTCCACCAATGGGGTTGAGCATCGCTCGCTTCCCGTTCCCTGCGCACTTTGTGGTGGCAAAAAAACGCGTGGAACCAGGGATGGTGGCATTTCTCACCCCAGGAGCCCCGCCGTTGGTGAGTTCCTGACTTTTTTCGTCAGGAATTTGCGCTAGCTCAGGCAAACTACTCGAAGCGTGAGTGGAAGTGATGAAATGTAAAATTCTTTGCGGCATGATGAATCTCGTATGACAAACAGGAGAAACGCCATGCTTACTACGCAAGACCTTGAAATGGGCTGTGAAGTGCTGAGCCACTGGATCTCCCAGGCACTTGCCCAGCAGGCCGCAATCGACGCGCTGGCAAACTACATTTGCTGACGCTAGGCCCAAGGACCACGGAGGGTCCCGTTACCTTTCGGTTTCTGTGCTGCTGTATTGACTAGCTCTGACCCCGCCCTTCACCTTACCTGCCGTTGCTTCCGACCTCCACACGTGTTCAGATTTTGTCGAAGTGCTTGTCATTTCGTCCTCCTGCGCTGATTTCTCCTTGCCATTACCCTTTTTCTCCTTCGTGCGGCTGAGTTGTATACTGTAAGCTTGCACATTGCGGCTGCTGGGCTTCAGATGCGGGTTGACGGATGGCTGCCCATCGGCAGTGCCGGTACCCTATTGGAAGGTTGATAAAGATCAAGTCACCTGGCGATGGGTTTGGTGGCTTGTTGGCTTGCATTGCGTTACGCTTCTCACCTTCAAGCAATCTGTACAGCTTTTGTAGAAATGTGGCGTGGGCAGCGCAGCCAATGCGCACGCTGCCAGAAGGACTTACGGCATGACAAACAAAGAACGGGTGGATGAGGGCGAGTTGTCGCCGCTTTGGCAGGCCATCGCCACAGAGCGTCCCGTCAAGATCCTGAGCCAAGAGCTCAAGCATTTCTATACGGCGGTTGAGCAGAGTCCACTCGCCACGGGTATCACTGACCCCAGTGGTCGCTTGTTGTACGTGAACCAGCGCTTTGTCGAGGTGACGGGGTATTCCCGCGAGGAGCTGCTGGGCCGCACCTCGGCACTCATCAAGTCCGGCAAGACACCCGAACAAACTTACCAGTCGATGTGGCTATCCTTGCGTGCCGGCCAGGCGTGGCGCGGCGAGCTGCTTAACCGCCGCAAGAATGGTGAAGAGTACTGGGAGTACGAATTGATCACCCCCATTTTGGACGCGCAGGGAAAGATCACCAGCTTTGTCACCGTCAAGCAGGACATCACCGAGCGCAAGCGGCAGGAAGATCAGCTTCGCCTGATGGCCACGGCCTTTGAGACGGGGCAGGCGACGCTGATCACGGACGCCCAGATGCGTATCGAGCAGGTCAATCGTGCCTTTACGCTGATCACCGGATATCGAGCGGAAGAGGTGATGGGCCAGACGCCGCGCATGTTCAAGTCGGGCCAGCATGACAAGGCGTTCTACGACAAGCTTTGGCAGTCGCTGGAAGCGCAAGGGCACTGGCAGGGCGAGATCTGGAACCGCAACAAGAAAGGCAACATCTACCCGGTATGGCAGTCGATTACTGCGGTACGGGGTGATGACGGGGCAGTGCGCCATTATGTATCTGTCTTCCATGACATCGCCGAGCGCAAGAGCGTTGAGCAGACCCTGGCGCACGAGGCGACGCGCGATCATTTGACCGGGGCTGCCAATCGGCGTGCCTTTGATCGGGCGCTGATCACGGCGGTACGCAGCGCCAACGAAGAGGGAGGTGATTTTGCCCTGCTGTTGCTTGATATCGACCATTTCAAGGCGGTCAATGACAATTACGGGCACGATGTTGGCGATAGCATTCTGCATGCCTTGACCCTGCTGGTGCAGCAGAGCCTGCGTAAGAGCGACCTTCTGGCTCGCTGGGGGGGAGAAGAGTTCACCCTTCTGCTGCCGGGAACGCCGTTGGAGGGTGCCTGTCAGCTGGCGGAGCGGCTGCGCTGCGATATTGCCCAGGCCACCATGCCGGGTCCCAAGGTGACGGTCAGCATCGGCCTGACCGCCTATCGCCAGGGTGACAGTGCGCGCGACCTGCTGGCCCGCGCCGATGCCGCCCTTTACGACGCCAAACACAAGGGCCGCAATCGTGTTGAGGTTCGCTCAGATAGCACGGGCAGTGCCAAGCACCAGGCAGCAATAATTGCCAACTTACTCAATCGACCTCGCTTCATTGACGAATATTCCGGCGTGGCCCAGCGAGTACAGCTGACTCGCCTGCTGGAAGAGGCGCTGACGCTGGCCACCCAGCGCAAGAGTTCACTGACGGTCTGTACGCTGGATATCGACCACTTCAAGAATGTCAATGAGCGCCTCGGCCAGGCACGGGCAGACCGTTTGATCCTTTCGCTGGCGCAGCGAATCAATCGCCATCTCGGTCGAGAAGATACCATCGTGCGCACGGGCGGGGACGAGTTCGTGCTGCTGCTGCACGACATTGCCGACGACTCCCTGCTGGAAGAGCTTTTGCGTGTCATTCGCGAACCTTTCGTGATTGGCGAGCGTTCAATCGCCGTGACGGCTAGCCTGGGCGTCGCCAGCTTTCCTACCGACAACGTCGAAGCGGAAGGGCTTCTGCGTCATGCGCAGCTGGCCATGTACCGGGCCAAGCAGGGAGGGCGCAACGCCATCCATCGCTTCGACCCCGGCCTTGACCAGCAGATGCAGCAGTGCCAGGCCAGGCGGCGGCGTTTCGAGCAGGCCATCGCGCGCAACGAACTCTGCCTGCACTACCAGCCGCAGGTGGATATGCAAACCGCCGAGGTGGTGGGCTTCGAAGCCCTGGTGCGCTGGCAGCATCCCGAGCAGGGCCTGCTGCCGCCGGCTGACTTCCTGCCGCTCCTGGAAGGAACCTGGCTGGAGCAGGCCTTGGGAGAGTGGGTACTGCAGGCGGTGATGAAGCAGTTGGCGATGTGGCAGGGCGAGGGGAGCCAGCTGCCGGTGAGCGTCAATATCAGCCCTTCGCACCTGCTGTCGCCGCAGTTTATTTCGCACCTTACCGGCCTTCTGGCCAGCATGCCTGCGGTTTTGCCAGCTCGCTTGAAGCTTGAGGTGGTGGAAACGGCAGCCATGCACGATATAGCGGCTGCGCTGGAGGTGATTTCGCAGTGCCAGGCCATGGGGGTGCAAGTGGCCATCGATGATTTCGGCACGGGCTTCTCTTCGCTGACCTACCTTCGCCAGCTGCCGGTTGACCTGATCAAGGTCGACAAGAGTTTTGTCAGGGATATGCTCAGCGATACCAGCGACCGGGCCATTGTCGAGAGCGTCATCTTCATGGCCAAACGATTCGATCGGGACCTGCTCGCGGAAGGGGTGGAAAGCCTGGAGCATGCCACGGAGCTGTTGAGCCTGGGGTGTCGCCTGGCGCAGGGCTATGGTATTGCCAAGCCCATGCCCGCCAGTGCGCTGCAGGGGTGGTTGAGCGAATGGCCAACGCGGCATGAATGGCAAGGATTGGCGGTTTGCTAATCGGTAGGCCGCTTACCTTGGCTGCGCGAACACCTGTGTCCAGAAAGGGGAGTAAGGCGATTCGGGTGCTTCGTAAGCGGCCGAGCCCATCTCGGTGAAGTCTTGGTTCATGATGTTTGCGCAGTGCCCGGAGCTATCCAGCCAGCCCTCCATAACCGAATCCACATCGCGCTGCCCGGCGGCAATGTTCTCTCCCACCGCCATCCACTCATACCCGGCATCGCTCACGCGGGATGCCACACCCTGCTCGTCCATGCCAGCGTGGCCGAAAAACTCCTCCTCGGCCATCTCCCGGGAATGGCCGAGAGCCGCTTCGGCCAACTGGCAGCTCCACGCGAGCGGTGCCGCTGCCTCATGGGTATCTTCACCACACTGGCGAGCTTCGCTGCGGGCTTCATTTACACGGTCGAGCATGTCTTGCTGGCTGGGTTCGAGCTCGCACTCCATAGCAACAGTCAGCTGCGGCAGAGCTAGGCAAGCCAATGATAGGCAGACTGAAGCCACCTTTCCTAGGTTATCCCTATCTCTTGCCTCAGTCTTGTTCATCGGGGCCTCGACTGGTTGATGGGTGGTGACTGACCTGCCGGTGCCTGGGGTCGTTTCCCGTGCTTTCGGATGTCATCGTAGACTAAGCCAATACCTTTTCCAGCAACACGCGCTGTCGCGGTACCAGGCCTGCCTTCAAGCCCTGCGGACGAAACACACGATTCAAAGCGGCAAGCGTGATAAATCTAGATAGTGAGCGGCATATGCGGGACCGCTGTGCAACATGATGCTCACCTAAAGGCAGGAGACGGAATTCTAAGCAGTATGTAGCTCATATAAATTTTTTCAATCGAGTGAGCAGTTTGCTCTCAAATTGGAAGCATTGCCGATTGCTTGTCTTGCCTATGCGCATAATTAGTCTTCGCACAACGGGCCTGGGCTCACACTCAAAATCCCGTGCTCCTGATTTTTGGCTCAGGCCAGCAAGACGCTTGATAGCACAACAAAACGAGAGCCGCTGGACCCCATAGGGAACCTTACCGTCTGTAAGCCAGCCAAAACGAAAAACCGCCGCTCGGCATGATCCGTAAGCGGCGGTTTTTACTGTGTTTAATGGTCGGAGCGACAGGATTCGAACCTGCGACCTCTGCAACCCCATTGCAGCGCGCTACCAAGCTGCGCCACGCTCCGACTTTGTTGGCATCGCATCATGACAGGGTGGGGCTTGTCATGCTGTTGCGCTGCGATGCATGTTCCGGTGGCTAGGAGGTGAACCCCTGGAGCCCCGCGAACGAGGCGTATACTAGCGTGTTGGCCGGCAAATGAAAAGCCCCTTTTATGCTTTTCTTTCAACTGCTTGACAACTTGGGGCCGGTTGGGGTTGCGAGTGCTGCGATGAAGTGCCCTGCTGCGTCCCGTCTCATGTGGCGGGCAGTTACAAGCTACATGAGTAAGGGAAGCGGGGGAGAAGGTCGGTATGCCGCCGTGCTAGGTCGCCAAATACAGGCTTGCGATGCGGGCCTGCATTTGGCGCTTATGTTGATAGGAAGCGGGTCGGCACTGCTACAGCTCTTCCCAGATTCGCTTGCGGATGTCATGCGTCAAGGTGGCTACCTGCTTGAGTCGCTCCATCTGCTGGTCGGCGACCTCATTGGCAATCTCCTGATAACAGGCGTTCAGCTTGCTCGGATCCCCTTTGTGGGTTTCATAGCACTGGCTGAGCTGACGGCTGGATTCCGCGAGGGCAGAGAGAAACTTTGCCTCCTGCTGCATTAGCTGTGCCAGGTTTTCAATCCAGGCCAGCTGCAGGCGTGACATGGGCGTGGCGCTGTGTATCCACTGTTGCGCCCACCATTCCAGCATGGGGTTGGAAACGTCAAAGGCCTGACTGAAGCCCGTTGGCGTTGTATGGTTGGTAGCCATGGCTAAGCTCCGAGCCCTCTAGAGGGCGGTCAATGAAAAAGCTCCTGACTCCAGTGTAGCCCAGCCTGAGCGGGGCTTCGCGCGTATCTGCTGCGCTGCAGTATGAAATTGGCTGGTCCTTTCGGAGCGCCGTTGAGCTGGCTGGGTGCGGCTGTGCCATGCTGGGTGGGACAGGCTAAGGGGGTGGACAATGTGGGGAGTGATCAAGTCGGTGCTGGCAGCGTTTCTCGGCGTCCAGAGAGATGAGCAGCGACGCAGTGATTTCGAGACAGGCAATCCGCTGGCCTTCATCCTGGTGGGTATCGTGCTCGCGTTGGTGCTGGTCGGCGTGATTGCCTGGGTGGCCATCACGGTGGCCGGATAGCGCATTTTGCAGCAGTGTTGCGTTGACGGGCGCGTTAGCCAAAAGGCGGGTGGCTCGGCAGTGTATTTCCTGAACCTGCTTCTATACTTCCTGCAGTAGCGGCTAATGTTCCTGAATACGGGATCCCGCCCCTGACAGACGGGATGCCGCTGACGACGACAACTACAAAAGATGGGGAGGCGTCGATGCGCACTCTGCTCGCATGGTTGGCAGGGGTGTTGGCCCTTGTCGGCTCGGGCCAGGTGGCTCTGGCTAGCGGCTGGAACATGCCGGTTGGGGTTACCGACCTCAGTAGAGAGATCTACAACCTTCACATGGCCATATTCTGGATCTGTGTCGTAATCGGCGTGATCGTCTTTGGGGTCATGTTCTATTCGCTGTTCCGCTATCGCCACTCCAAGGGGGCAAAAGCCGCCAATTTCCACGAAAACACTACCGTCGAGGTGTTCTGGACGGCCATTCCGCTACTGATTCTGATTGGCATGGCAGTACCTGCCACCGCAACGCTGAAGAAGATTTACGACCCTTCCGATGCCGAGCTCGATGTGATGGTGACCGGCCAGCAGTGGCGCTGGCGCTATGAGTATCTCGGTGAGGATGTTGCTTTCAACTCCAACCTGGCGACACCGCGCGCTCAGATCCGTGGCGACGAGGCCCGCAGCGAGCACTATCTGCTGGAAGTCGATGAGCCTCTCGTCCTGCCGATCAACCGTAAGGTCCGCTTTCTCTTCACTTCCGATGACGTGATCCATGCCTGGTGGGTGCCGGCACTGGCGGTCAAGCAGGATACCGTGCCTGGCTTCATCACCGAAAACTGGGTAAGGATCAACGAACCCGGAATCTACCGCGGTCAGTGCGCCGAGCTGTGTGGCGTGGACCACGGCTTTATGCCGGTTGTCGTCCACGCGGTGGAGGAGGATGAGTTCGACGCCTGGCTGGCTGAGCGCAAGGAGATGGCGACCCAGGAGGCCATGGGGGTCGATCGCGAGTGGGAGCTGGCCGAACTGATGGAGCGGGGCGAAGCCGTGTACGGCAGCATCTGCGCGTCCTGTCACCAGCCCGAAGGCCAAGGGGCGCCGCCGGCCTTTCCTGCCCTGGCCGGCAACGAGCGTATGGTCGCGGACATCGAATGGCACAAGGATGTCGTGATCAACGGCGTCTCGGGTACGGCGATGCCTTCCTTCCGCACTACGCTCAACCCTGTGGAGCTTGCGGCGGTCATCACCTATACGCGGAATGCCTGGGGCAACGATGCCGGGGATTCTGTACAGCCCGCTGAAATCGCCGAACGCCTGCAACGCTGAAAGAGGCCACGGCGCCATGCGTCGTGGCCACCCTGACAAGCAGCGCCATAACAAGATAATGAAAGGGAGTAGTCCGATGGCCCCCAAGGTACCTCCTCAACCTACCTTTGAGCAGAGCAGCACCGCTGCGGAAGCCGGGCATGGACACGCCCACGAGGCTCCGCCCCGAGGCATCCTGCGATGGCTGCTGACCACCAACCACAAGGAAATTGGTACTCTTTATCTAATTTTCTCGCTGGTCATGTTCTTCATCGGTGGGATCTTTGCCCTGGTGGTGCGTCTGGAGCTGTTCCAGCCGGGCTTGCAGTTCGTCAACCCGGAATTCTTCAATCAGATGACCACCATGCATGGCCTGATCATGGTCTTCGCCGCGGTTATGCCGGCGTTCACGGGGCTGGCGAATTGGATGATTCCGCTGCAGATCGGGGCGCCTGACATGGCCTTGCCGCGGCTCAATAACTTCAGCTTCTGGCTACTACCCATCGCCTTCGGATTGCTTCTTTCCACGCTGTTCATGCCGGGCGGTGGGCCCAACTTCGGCTGGACGTTCTACGCGCCACTTTCCACCACCTATGCACCGCCTTCCACTACCTTCTTCATTCTTGCGCTGCACCTTGCCGGGATCAGTTCGATCCTGGGTGCCATCAATATCATCGCCACCATCCTCAACATGCGTGCTCCCGGCATGCGCATGATGGACATGCCGCTGTTCGTGTGGACCTGGCTGATCACCTCCTTCCTGCTGATCGCGGTGATGCCGGTGCTGGCCGGCGTGATCACCATGATGCTGATGGACATCAATTTCGGTACCAGCTTCTTCAATGCCGCAGGCGGCGGGGACCCGGTGCTGTTCCAGCATCTGTTCTGGTTCTTCGGCCACCCCGAGGTCTATATCATGATCCTGCCGGCCTTCGGGATCGTGTCGGCGATCATTCCGGCTTTCGCCCGCAAGCGCCTGTTCGGTTATGCCTCCATGGTCTATGCCACGGCAGCCATTGCGGTGCTGTCGTTCCTGGTCTGGGGGCACCATATGTTCGTGGTCGGCATGCCGCTGGCCGGGCAGCTGTTCTTCATGTACGCCACCATGCTGATCGCGGTGCCTACCGGGGTGAAGGTGTTCAACTGGGTCACCACGCTGTTTCGCGGATCGATCAGCTTCGAACCGCCCATGCTGTTTGCCCTGGCCTTCGTTGTGCTGTTCACCATTGGCGGCTTTTCGGGGCTGATGCTGGCCATCGCCCCGGCCGATTTTCAGTATCACGATACCTATTTCGTGGTGGCGCACTTCCACTATGTGCTAGTGCCTGGAGCCATCTTCTCCATCATGGCCGGGGTCTATTACTGGCTGCCTAAATGGACCGGTCACTATCCTAACGTCCGCCTGGCCCAATGGCATTTTTGGCTGTCGGTGATCGGGGTCAATCTAACCTTCTTCCCCATGCACTTCGCGGGGCTGGCTGGCATGCCACGGCGTATTCCCGACTACGCGCTGCAGTTCGCTGACTTCAACCTGGTCTCCTCCCTTGGCGCCTTCATGTTCGGCTTTTCCCAACTGCTCTTCGTTGCGGTGATCATCCTGTGTGTTCGGGGGGGGCAGAAGGCGCCGGCCCAGGCCTGGGGGGAGTTCGCCGATGACCTTGAGTGGAGCGTGCCGAGCCCGGCGCCGCTGCATACCTTCGAGACCCCACCGAACTTTCAGCGCCCGGCGCATTGAGCTGAAGCGTACAGTGCCGGCCTGAAGGAAGGAGGAAGGTGATGCGTGACAACGAGACAGCAGAGCAGCAGCAGGGAGTGCGCCGTACGGTGTGGCGCAGTGTGGCCGCCTTGGTGGGCATGTTTGCCTTCGCGTTTGCCTTGGTGCCGCTCTACGATGTGTTCTGTCGGGTGACCGGCATCAACGGCAAGGTAGACACGCGGGCCCAGGCGCTGCTGCACCAGGAGGTAGACGAATCGCGCCTGGTCACCGTGCAGTTCATCACGCGCAACGGCTCCGGCTTGCCCTGGCGGCTCGAGGTGGAAACGCGCCAGGTGAGATTGCATCCAGGGCAGACCTCCGAGGTCGCGTTTACCTTCAGCAACCAGAGCAATGGTGAGAGCTGGGGGCGTGCAGTACCCAGCGTATCGCCCTCTACCGCCACCCGCCACGTGCGCAAGTCGTCCTGCTTCTGTTTCGAAGAGCAGCGCCTGGAAGCGGGTGAGCGCCTTGAACTGCCGCTGGTGTTCCAGCTGGCTCGCGACCTCCCGCCCGAGGTCAATACCGTGACGCTGGTCTACACCCTGTATCCCATCGAGGGCGCGAAGGCGCCGCTGCAGGCCGGTGCCAAGCGCGATGAAGGAGGTGAGGCATGAGTGGTGGCAGCTATTATGTTCCTGCAACGAGCAAATGGCCGGTGCTGGGCTCGCTGGCCCTGGGGGTAATGATGATCGGCACCGGTATGGTGCTGGTCCATGATCGAGGCACTCCTGTCATGATGCTGGGCCTGGCGGGGGTCATCACCGTCATGGCGCTGTGGTTTCGCGATGTGGTTAACGAGTCGCGCGAGGGGCTTTACGATGCCCAGATGGACCGCTCCTTCCGCTGGGGCATGGGCTGGTTCATCTTTTCCGAGGTGATGTTCTTCGCCGCCTTCTTCGGGGCGCTGTTCTATGTACGAACCTTCGCCGTTCCCTGGCTGGCCGGAGAAGGCACCAAGGGTGCCACGGCGTTGCTGTGGCCAGAATTTATCGCTCACTGGCCGCTGCTCAGCCCGCCCGATGCTTCCATTGCCGGGCCAGCTCAGGTCTTCAGCCCCTGGCACTTGCCGCTGGTCAATACCCTGATCCTGGTGTCTTCCAGCATCACCCTGACGGTGGCCCATGAAGCGCTGAAGGAGGGGCATCGCCGGGTTTGCCGCAACTGGTTGGCAGGCACAGTGCTGCTGGGGCTCTGCTTTATCGTGATCCAAGGGGTTGAATACTACGAGGCGTACGCACACTACGGCATCACCTTGCAGGCGGGTATCTACGGCGCTACGTTTTTTATTCTCACCGGCTTCCACGGGGTGCATGTCATCGTTGGCACGCTGATCCTGATCGTGATGCTGGTCAGGGTGATGCGCCACCATTTCACGCCGCAGGAGCACTTCGGCTTCGAGGCGTCCTGCTGGTATTGGCATTTCGTCGATGTGGTATGGGTCGGCCTGTTCCTGTTCGTCTATGTCTTCTAGGCTGAAGCGGCGAAGCTGCGCTGGGGCCTCAGGTGGGCCCCAGTTGCCCGGAAACAAAACCGAAGAAAAGTAGCGCAAGCAGCAAGGCAGCGAGTGCCACGCGGATCTTGAGCGATACCAGCAGGCGGCGTGACTGAGGATCGTCACGCAGAAGGAAACCAGCACCGGCAGCCAGGCTGACCAGCATGGCCACGAACACGGTCGCAATCAGGATCTTCAACAGCATGCGTCACTCCATCAAGGGGCAGGGGGTAGGGCACACGCCACCGGCGACACGCTTGCCGAGCTGGCGCCTGGGCCTCTGGTATCTGTTTTGGCTGCTGCTCGTCGCCTTGGGCCTGGCTCTTGGACTATGGCAGTGGGAGCGTGCCGACGACAAGCGTGACTACCTCACGCAGCTGGACGAGGCGCCCACGCTGGAAGCGCCTGCCGAGTTCCCTCCCGAAGGTGCGCGCCTGACGCTGCGAGGAGAGTATCTTCCCGAGCACACCCTCTTTCTCGATAACCGCACCCATGATGGCCGCTTGGGCGTGGCGGCCTTGACCCCGCTGCGCACAGAGGATGGGCGCGTCTGGCTGGTGCAGCGTGGCTTCTTGGCAACCGGGCCGAGCCGTGCCATGCCGCGGGTCGACACCCCGGAGGGCGTGGTGACGCTCTACGGCCGCTGGCAGAGGGCAGGCAGCCTGGCACCGCTCTTCGGTCCCAACCAGGAGGGGAGGCGGTTGCAGCGCATCGAACTCGAGGCTTGGCCGGAGCTCGAATTTGCCCATTCGGGCTGGCTTCATCTCGAGGTGGGGCCGGGTTTTCTCGAGAGCTGGTGGGAGCCCAGCGTGGTTCCGCCTAGCCGCCATTTGGGCTATGCGGTCCAGTGGTGGGGGCTGGCGCTGGCCGCCCTTGTGGTCATGCTGCTTGGTGGTAGACGGCTGCGAGCCGATGTCGAGCATTCCGTTTTGTAATGACGAGGAGGGGCCATGCACGCCACGACACCCATGCGCCACCAGCGATTGAAGCTGCTGGCCTTGCTTGCCATTTTTGCCCTGCCCATGATCAGCGCCTGGGTCATGGTGCAGTGGCGCATCGGCATTCCCGAACAACGTACCGCCCATGGCGAGCTGGGCCCGGATGCGCCGCAGCTGGAACACTGGCCCTTGGCCGGCACGCCGGTTCGGATCGAGGAGGGCGACTGGATCCTGGCGTTCGATTGCAGCCAGGAGTGTGGTGCCATGGCCGACCGGTGGTGGCGCCTGCATCGCGCGCTGGGGCGCGAGGCGCCGAGGCTAAGCCGGCTGCGCATCGGTGGCGATGCGGCGGCATTGCCGGGTGAAGCGGTAGCCCAGTGGAGGTCGCTGCCTGCCTGGCACGCGCCGGGCCAGATCTGGGTGCTGGACCCTCAAGGCCGTGCGGTACTGACCTATGGCGCGGAGGTGGAGCCGCGAGCGGTGCTGGACGACATCAACCATTTGCTACGCAGGAATCCGGATACGCGTATCACGCCTCTGCGTGAGATCAGCCAGCGCTGAAAGCGTGCGTTCGCAACTCACGCACGGTACATCCATGATGGAGGTGCAAGTCCCGGTGACAAAGGAAGGATCCCTACCAATGAATGCGACTGAGCATGAGCCAAGGGTGCGATTGCTGCTGATGCTGAGCCTGGCAGGCGTGGTCTTCACCACGCTGGTGATACTGGTCGGCGTGTGGACGCGCCTGGTGGACGCCGGCCTTGGTTGCCCGGACTGGCCGGGCTGTTACGGCAGATTGGTGGTTCCCGATGCCGAGCGCGCCCTGGCTCACTCGCCGGATGCCCCGCTGGAAAGCTTCAAGGCGTGGGTCGAAATGATTCATCGTTATGTGGCGTCGGCGCTTGGGCTGCTGGTGATTGCGCTGCTGCTCTTGGGCATGCCGCTGAGGCGCCAGGCCGGCTATCCGTGGCGGCTGAGCCTGGCGCTGCTGGGCGTGATTCTGCTGCAGGGTGCCTTCGGTGCCTTCACGGTGACCCTCAAGCTGTGGCCTCAGGTCGTGACGCTCCACCTCCTCGGCGGCCTATCCGTGCTGCTGCTGTTTCTTTGGCTGCACCTGGCGCTGCGGCGGTTTTCGACCGGGGCGGCGAAGTCCATTCGGGGGCGTCGACGCCTGTCCCCGCTATGGGGGCTCGCCATCGGCATGCTGCTGCTGCAGGTGGCGCTGGGCGGCTGGGTGTCGAGCAACTATGCCGGTATCGCCTGTCAGGGCTTCCCTACCTGTAACGGCCAGTGGTGGCCGGAGATGGACTGGAGCGAAGGCTTCCACCTGACCCAGACGGTAGGACCCAACTACCTGCACGGGCAGCTGCACGCTGATGCACGGACCGCTATTCACCAAGGGCATCGGATCGGGGCGCTGCTGCTGGGCCTTGCATTGGTTATGTTGGCGATGCGGTATTGGCAGGAGGCGCACATGCGGCCCTGGTTAGGCGGGCTGGTTATCGCTTACGGTATCCAGCTCGGCCTGGGCATCGCCAACGTGCTGCTGTGGCTGCCGCTATGGCTGGCCCTGCTGCATACCGCCGGTGCAGTAGCGCTGGTGCTGCTGTTGGCCCTGGCCGTTTGGCACTGGCGCGAAACGCTGCCTCAGGCAATTGGTTCCAAACGATGTGACAAGGAGTGGGCACATGTCTAATGCGGTCTTGAAGCGCGCGCAGGGAAAGCGCAGCGTGCTGGCACTATGGGACCGTCAGGCCGGCGACTGGACCTGGCAGGATCTGCTGACGCTATGCAAGCCTCGTGTGGTGGTTGTGATGCTGGCCTGTGCCCTGGTGGGCATGGCGCTGGCGACCCCCGCACTGCCCGACCCGGCAACGGTGGTGTTCGGCCTGGCGGGCATCGGCATGGCAGCCGGGGGTGCGGCGGCGTTCAATCACGTGGTCGACCGACGCCTCGATGCGCTGATGCTGCGAACCTCGCAGCGCCCGCTGGCCACGCAGCGCATGCCCACCGCGCTGGCACTTGGCTGGGCCACGCTGCTGTCGGTGCTGGGTATTGCGCTGCTGATGTGGCAGGTCAACCTGCTCACGGCCTGGCTAACCCTGGGCTCGCTGATCGGCTATGCGCTGATCTACACCGCCTTTCTCAAGCGGGCCACGCCGCAGAACATCGTGATAGGCGGAGTGGCTGGGGCGGCACCGCCGCTGCTTGGTTGGACTGCCGTCACAGGCCATCTGGGCCCAGAGCCGCTGCTACTGCTGTTGATCGTCTTTGCTTGGACGCCGCCGCACTTCTGGGCGCTGGCCATTCATAAGCGCGATGAATATGCCCGTGCCGGTGTGCCGATGCTGCCCGTAACGCATGGGGAAGCCTTCACCCGCCTGCAGATTTGGCTGTATGGCTGGCTTACCGTAGCCATCACCCTGATGCCCTTCGTCATTGGCATGAGCGGGGCGGTCTACCTGCTGGGGGTCCTGGCGCTCAACGCCCGCTTCATGTACTGGAACTGGAAAGTATGGCGTGGCGTCGATCCCCAGGCGCCGTTGGCGGCCTTCTGGTTTTCGATCCGCTATATCTTGGGTGTCTTTGGCGTGCTGCTGCTCGATCACTACGCTGCGCTGTGGGTCGTTTAGCCAGATGGGTCGTTTAGCAGGTAGGTCGTTTAGGCCGGAAGATCGTCTTGCGAGGTTAGTCGTCTTGCTGGGTAGGTGTGCGCACCCCGGGCACCTGGCCTTCGCCAGGTGCCCGAAGGCGTGCTACCAGAGCAGAAGGATCAGGTAGTAGGCCATCACGGTAACGACGGCCGTGCTGATCAGGTTAAGGGCGAAGCCTGCGCGCATCATGGCTTGGATCGTCATGTGCCCGGTGCCGAAGACGATGGCGTTGGGCGGGGTGGCGACCGGCATCATGAAGGCGCAGCTGGCGGCGATGGCGGCAGGCACCGTGATCAGCAGCGGCGACACGCCCTGCGACATGGCCAGTGCTCCCAGCAGCGGAAGGAAGGCTGCTGCCGTGGCGGTATTGGAGGTGATCTCGGTAAGGAAGATGATCACCAGCACCACGATGGCGACCATGGCCAACAGTGGGAATACGCCAAACACACCAAGCTGCTCGGCGATCCATTCGGCCAGGCCGGAGCGACTGATCGAGCCAGCCAGGGCCAGGCCGCCGCCAAACAGCAGCAGGATTCCCCACGGAAGCTTCTGGGCTTCTTGCCATACCATCAGTCGCTCGCCCTGGCCGCGCCCGCTGGGCACCAGAAACAGGGCGATGCCGGCGGCAATGGCGATGCTTGTGTCAGACAGCCAGCCTAACCCCAGGTCATTGAGCAGGGGGCGTATCACCCAGGCGATGGCCGCTGCGAGGAAGATCACCCCCACCCGCAGCTCCGGGGAGCTCATCTTGCCAAGCTTGGTCAGTTCATCCCGCACCAGGTTGCCCCCGCCGCTCTCACCGCCGCTTTGCACATTGAAGCCGCGGCGTGTCAGCCACCACCAGGCGCCCACCATCATGACGGTGCTGATGGGCAGGCCGATCAGCATCCATTGGGCAAAGCCGATATCGATGCCGCGCTCTTCGGCCAGGTAGCCTGCCAGCAGGGCATTGGGCGGCGTGCCGATCAGCGTTGCCACGCCGCCGATGCTCGCCGAGTAGGCAATAGCCAGCAGCAGGGCGGTGGCATAGCGCTTCAGCTCGCTTGGGTCGCTGTCGCCGAGCAGGTTGATCACGGACATGCCGATGGGCAACATCATGATGGCCGTGGCGGTGTTGGACACCCACATGCTGAGAAAGCCGGTGGCGATCATGAAGCCGGCGATCTGCCGGCGGGGCTGGTGGCCCACCACGCGGAGCACATGCAGTGCGATGCGTTTATGCAGGTTCCAGTACTGCATGGCGATACCGAGCAGGAACCCGCCGAGGAACAGGTAGATGATCGGGTTGGCATAGCTCGATGCGGCCTGATCCATGGTGCCGATGCCCAAGGCAGGGACCATCACCAGCGGCAGCAGGGAGGTGACCGGAATGGGCATGGCTTCGGTCGACCACCAGGTGGCCATCAGCAGCGCCATGCCGACACAGGCCCAGGCGGGGTCTGACATGCCGCTGGGTGCGGGCAGGACAAGGGTCATCACCACCCAGAGTGGACCAAGCCACAGCCCGATCTGGGCGGCTCGCGAAGGACCGGGTGTCCGTTCCGGTGTGTCGCGTTGCGTTTCCATGAGTTCTCCAGGGTCGCATAGGGGAAATGTGCCGGGAGCACGGCGCGCGATTCTACTTAAGTTGGCGTTATACTTCAGTAGTAATAAGTGTAACCCCTTGAAGGAGAGGCTGAATGCCGCTCAACCTGACGTTCATCGAAGCGTTGCGATCGCTGTGCGAGACTGCAGGCCGTGAGATTCTGGCGGTACGCCGCCGTGACTCGGGCTGGCTGGCAAAGGACGACGGCAGTCCTGTGACGCAGGCCGACCTGGCGGCGCAGCGCTGCCTCGTCGAGGGGCTGCCGGCATTGCTCGATCTGCCGTTGCTCAGCGAGGAGGCGAGACTGCCCGCCTGGGCGCTACGGCAACAGTGGCAGCGCTATTGGCTGGTGGACCCGCTCGATGGCACGCGGGAGTTCATCGAAGGGTATGAGGATTTCACTGTCAACGTGGCGCTGATCGAGGAGGGGCGCGTGGTGCTGGGTCTGGTGCATGCACCGGCCTTGGGGAGTACCTGGGGCGGTGGCGTGGGGCTGGGTGCCTGGTGCTGGCGCGACAACCGACGGCGTGAGATATGCGTCAGCCCGGGGTGGCCCCTACGTATTCTTGCCAGTCGTGCGCACCTTGATGCGCAGACCCAGGAGTGGATTGCAGGCTATCCGGACGCCCTGCTCGAGCGCTGCGGCAGTTCGGTGAAATTTTGTCGCATTGCCGAGGGCGAGGCCGATCTCTACCCCCGCTTCGGGCCGACCTGCGAATGGGACACCGCAGCGGGCCAGGGAGTGCTGGAAGGGGCCGGCGGGGTGGTGCTGGATATCGCCACCCAGCAGCCCGTGCGCTACAACCGCGGCGAGAGCCTGGTCAATGGCCCGTTCCTGGCCTGCAGCGCCGGTAGTCTGAGCGTGCCGCCAGGTTCGGCATGCCCTTGAACCACGCCACGTCACGCCACGTGGTGCCCCGCCTGGCTTGCGTTACAATGCAGGCCACAGCCAAGAGTAAGGGAGCTCCATGACGACCACCACAGCACTGATTCTGCTAGCGGTAGGCTTGGCCATCATTGCCGGCCTGAGCGCATACGCCTATACGCTCTGGCGAGAGGTGAAGCGACGCGAGGCCTTCCGCGAGGCCGAGCTGCGCCGCGCGCATGAGAACTGTTTGTCCAACCTTGAAATCGTCGCGTCGTCGCTGTTGCAGGAGCAGGTTGAGGTGACTGAGGGCTCGTGGCGCTGCAAGATGCTGCTTGAAATCCTCGACCCCAGCTTACTGGATAGGCCGGCATTCCAGCCCTTTGGTGAAGTCTATGCCCGTACTCGCCACCTGCACACCCACTCGGCGCGCAAGTCACTGACGCCGCGAGAACGCATGCGCGAAGACCGCGAACGCCTGCAGGTGGAGGACGAGTGGCGCGAGGCCGTGCTGAAGGCGGCGGAGCAGGTGATGATCTTCCGCAAGAACTGGCCGAAAAGCCTCCATTGAGGGCGGGGTTGCTTGCAGGCTTTTTGGTCGGTTTGCCATTGTACGAAATTCGTACAATGCGAGGTGATTGCAGCACAAAACGAATTCCGGCAAGCTAAACAGCGGCTTGCCGAGTCATGTTGGGCATGGCTGTATGGCTGACGGTGGCACACGGAAACTGCGGCCAGGTTTTCTCCCTGGCCAAATCCGGCCTACACTGTGAGCCGTTGGGTCAATGAGTGTCCTGACCTTCGGTGCCCACGATGGCGTCCGAAAACGAAAAAAGAAGGAGTCTTTAAAATGAAAAGATCGACGACTGGCTTACTCTTGGGATCTGCGTTGGTCATCGGCCTGTCCGGCTGTGCGACCAACTTCCAGCAAGGTGGTGAACGTGCCGGTGGTGGTGCCACGGCCGGTGCCGGCGCCGGCGGCAATGCCTGGTACCAGCAGCCGGTAGTCTGCGGTATCGCCGGCGGCCTGATCGGCGGCAGCATTGGCTATGCCGTCAGCGGCAGCTCCGATGAGGATCAGGGTATCGCCGTCGGTGGTGCCACTGGTGCCTCCATCGGCGCTCTGCTGTGTGCCGACCGTACACCGGCCCCGGCCCCGGTCGTGCAGCAGGAGCCAGAGCCGATGCCCGAGCCCACTCCGCCGCCGCCCCCGCCGCAGTTCGAGCCGGTAGTGCTCAGCAGCGAAGTCACATTCGCCTTCGATTCCGCGGAGATTCGACCGGGCGCCCACCAGACGCTGAACCAGGTGGCCAATACCCTGCGCGAAAACTCCGACCTGCGTGTACGCATCGAAGGGCACACCGACTCCGTGGGCTCGCCGCAATACAACGTTGGCTTGTCCCAGCGTCGCGCTGACTCCGTCAAGTCGTATCTGGTATCTCAGGGCATCGCCGAGCAGCGGATGACCACTCGCGGCTTCGGTGAAGAGCGCCCGGTAGCGACCAACGACACTGACGAGGGCCGTGCCCAGAACCGTCGTGTTGAGATCGTCAACTGGGATTGATCTTCGCTGCAGGTAGCGAGGATAGGCTGTCCCGGTTCGCTCTAGCAACGAGCTGGTGATAAGCAGAAGGGCGCCTTCGGGCGCCCTTGTTGCGTTCATACGCCAGGGCCGCGACGGCAGGCCGGCCGCCTCGGATCGTGAAGGTGTCAGGAATATTGGGACTCGACATTAGCCTTGGTCGTGTGCCTTCTGCTACGCTACGCGGCTGCCGTGACGCACGGCGGGGCGCGATGTGCGCACCCGTATCGCCCAGAGTAGTGGGTGGGCCGTGAGGGTCCGGTTTTCCTAGCCTTTATCATCGCTATCAATCGCGACACGTGATCCCTGGTATGGATCACCACTGCGCAAAGGACGCTTTAATGCCCATCGTGACCCTGCCTGACGGCAGTCAGAGAACCTTCGACAAACCGCTTTCCGTGATGCAGCTTGCTGAGTCCATCGGCCCCGGCCTGGCCAAGGCCTGCGTGGCGGGCAAGATCGACGGCGTGCTGGTGGATGCTGCCGATGTCATCGATCATGATGCCAGCGTAGCCATCATCACCGCTCGTGACCCGGAAGGCCTCGAGATCATTCGCCACTCCTGTGCCCATTTGATCGGGCATGCCGTCAAGCAGCTCTATCCCGATGCCAAGATGGCCATCGGGCCTGTCATCGACGACGGCTTCTATTATGACATCGACTTCGGTCGCTCCATCACGCCGGACGATCTCGCCGCCATCGAAGCACGCATGCAGGCGCTGATCGAGACGGAATACGACGTGGTGCGTGAATACGTCGAGCGCGACCGGGCGCTGCAGGCTTTCGTGGAGCGCGACGAGCCCTACAAGCAGGAAATCGTCAGCGCCATCCCGGAAGGGGAAACGATTCGCCTGTATTACCACAAGGAATACACCGACATGTGCCGCGGGCCGCATGTGCCCAATACCCGGCACCTGAAGGCCTTCAAACTGACCAAGCTGGCCGGTGCCTACTGGCGCGGCGATGCCAGCAAGCCGATGCTGACGCGGATCTACGGCACCGCCTGGGGCGACAAGAAGCAGCTCAAGGCGCACCTACAGCGCCTAGAGGAAGCTGAAAAGCGCGACCATCGCAAGCTGGCCAAGCGCATGAATCTCTTTCATCTCCAGGAAGAGGCGCCCGGCATGGTGTTCTGGCATCCCAACGGCTGGACCATGTACCAGGCATTGGAGCAGTACATGCGCCGGGTCCAGTACGCGCACGGCTACCAAGAGATCCGTACGCCGCAGGTCGTTGACCTGTCGCTGTGGAAGAAGTCGGGGCACTGGGGGCACTACAGTGACCTGATGTTCACCACCGAATCGGAGAAGCGCGAGTATGCGGTCAAGCCGATGAACTGCCCCTGCCATGTGCAGGTGTTCAACCAGGGGCTCAAAAGCTACCGTGATCTGCCGCTGCGTCTGGCCGAGTTCGGCAGCTGCCACCGCAACGAGCCGTCCGGTTCGCTGCATGGCCTCATGCGCGTACGCGGCTTCACCCAGGATGATGCGCACATCTTCTGTACCGAGAAGCAGATCCAGAGCGAAGCCGAGGCCTTCATTGCTCTGACGCTCAAGGTCTACAAGGAGCTGGGCTTCGACAATGTGGAGCTCAAGCTCTCGACTCGCCCCGAAGACTTCATGGGCGAGGCAGCGCTTTGGGATCGCGCTGAAGAGGGGCTCGAGGCCGCGCTTGATGCCACCGGCCTCGAGTGGGAGCTGCAGCCGGGTGAAGGGGCGTTCTACGGACCCAAGATCGAGTTCGCCCTGCGCGACTGCCTCAACCGCGTATGGCAGTGCGGTACCCTGCAGCTCGACTTCAACCTGCCGGGCCGGCTCGGCGCACAGTACGTCGACGAAGATGGCGAGCGCAAGACGCCGGTCATGCTGCATCGGGCCATTCTCGGCTCCTTTGAGCGTTTCCTTGGCATACTGATCGAGCACTATGCCGGCGCCATGCCGCTGTGGCTGGCGCCTGAGCAGGCGGTGATACTGAATATCACCGATGCACAGCGCGATTATGCGCTCGATCTGGAGCAGCGCCTGCAGAAAATCGGCCTTCGCGTCAAGGCGGACTTGAGGAACGAGAAGATCGGCTTTAAAATCCGCGAACATACGTTGCAGAAGATTCCCTATCTCCTGGTTGTCGGAGATAAGGAAGTCGAAGCCGACTCGGTTGCCGTGCGCACGCGCACCGGCGAAAACCTGGGTACCATGACCGTTGATGCCTTCATTGAGCGGGTGCGGTCCGAGGGTTGGTAGCCGCAGGTTGGTAAAGACAGGTTGGTAACGACATCGTCAATTACCGGAACGGAGACGGAACGATCAAGCGAAGCAGCCAGCGCGCACGTCCGCAGGACAAGCGCCCCCCAATGAACGAGCGGATAACCGAGGATCAGGTTCGCCTGATCGACAGCGACGGCGAGCAGCTGGGTGTCGTACCCACCAGCGAAGCGCTCGAGCGTGCCGAAGCGGCCGGTCTAGACCTCGTCCAGATTTCCAATGCCGATCCGATCGTCTGCAAGATCATGGATTACGGCAAGTTCGTCTTCGAGCAGAAGAAGCAGAAGGCAGCTCAGAAGAAGAAGACGAAGCAGATTCAGGTCAAGGAAGTCAAATTCCGGCCTGGCACCGACGAGGGCGACTATCAGGTCAAGCTGAAGAACCTGATCCGCTTCCTCGAAGGTGGCGACAAGGGCAAGGTCACGCTGCGGTTCCGCGGACGTGAAATGGCGCACCAGGACATCGGCCGCAAGCTGATGGAGCGGATCGCTGCGGATCTCGAGGAGATCGGGACCGTGGAGGCCTTCCCCAAGATGGAAGGGCGTCAGATGATCATGATCATCGCCCCCAAGAAGAAGTGATCCGAAGGCCAGCCAAACGGGTGGTCGGTGCAAGCCGGCCATCGGCCCCGGATTTTCTGAAAAATCTCGAGCGGAGTTAGACTCATGCCGAAAATCAAGAGCAACAGCGGCGCTGCCAAGCGCTTCAAGAAGACGGCTAACGGCTTCAAGCACAAGCAGTCGTTCCGTAGCCACATCCTGACCAAGAAGTCGACCAAGCGGAAGCGTCACCTGCGTGGTACGAAGCTTATCCATGACGCCGACAAGGCCCTGATTCAGCGCATGCTGCCGAATCTGTAAGCCTTAGACCTCAGGTCGCCCATTTCAACGTCAGGAGAAAGCCATGACTCGTGTCAAGCGTGGTGTCGTCGCACGTCGTCGTCACAAGAAGATTCTTAAGCTGGCCAAGGGCTACTATGGTGCCCGTTCGCGCGTTTTCCGCGTCGCCAAGCAGGCCGTCATCAAGGCGGGTCAGTATGCCTACCGCGACCGTCGTCAGCGCAAGCGTCAGTTCCGCGCGCTGTGGATCCAGCGGATCAATGCCGCGGCTCGTCAGCACGGCCTGTCCTACAGCCGTTTTGTCGGTGGGCTGAAGAAGGCAGGCATCGAGATCGACCGCAAGGTGCTGGCCGACCTGGCCGTGCACGAAAAGGCCGCCTTTGCTGTCATCGCCGAGAAGGCCAAGGCTGCCCAGTAAGTGACATCGACCGATGGCGAGGCGCCGGCAGCTGCCGACGCGCAATGATGCCAGACCGTCGCAGGGGAAGAGCAGCCGCTCTTCCCCTGTTTTTTTATGCGACTAGCCCCTACTATCTAGCGATTATTCAGCCAAGATCAACGACTTCGGAGCTCAACGGATGGACCATCTACCCACACTGGTCGCCGAGGCCCGCACTGCCATGCAAGCCGCAGACAGCATTGCGGCACTCGATGAGCTGCGCGTGCGCTACCTCGGCAAGAAGGGGGAGATTACTGCCCTGCTCAAGGGGTTGGGCAAGCTACCGGCGAGCGAACGGCCGGCGGCGGGTGAGCGGATTAACGAGGCCAAGCAGACGCTCGCCACCGAGCTCGACGAGCGGCGCCAGGCGCTGTCTAGCGCAGCCCTCGAGGCTAAGCTGGCCGCCGAGCGCATCGACGTCACGCTGCCCGGGCGGGGGCAGGCCAACGGTGGGCTCCACCCGGTGATGCGCACCCTTGAGCGCATCGAAGGGCTCTTTACCCGGATCGGCTATCAGGTGGCAGTTGGCCCAGAAATCGAAGACGACTACCACAACTTCGAGGCGCTCAATATTCCCGCGCACCATCCGGCGCGGGGCATGGCTGATACCTTTTACTTCGATGCCACACGCCTGCTGCGTACCCATACCTCCCCGGTGCAGGTGCGCACGATGAAGGAGCAGGAGCCGCCCATTCGCATTGTCTGTCCCGGCCGGGTGTATCGTAGCGACTCCGACCTGACCCATACGCCGATGTTCCACCAGGTCGAGGGACTATTGGTCGACGAAGACGTCAGCTTCGCCGACCTCAAGGGCACCATCGAAGACTTCCTGCACGCCTTCTTCGAGCGTGACGATCTCTCGGTGCGTTTCCGCCCCTCCTATTTCCCGTTTACCGAACCCTCTGCCGAGGTCGATATCCAGTGTGTGATGTGCTCGGGCGAGGGTTGCCGGGTCTGTTCTCACAGCGGCTGGCTGGAGGTCATGGGCTGCGGCATGGTGCACCCGGACGTGTTCCGCCATTCGGGCATCGACGCCGAACGCTACAAGGGCTTCGCCTTCGGCATGGGCGCTGAACGCCTGGCGATGCTGCGCTATGGGGTGAATGACCTGCGCATGTTCTTCGATAACGACCTGCGCTTCCTGCGGCAGTTCGCGTGAACGTGCGGCGCTATATCAACTTCGGCAGAACACAGGATGAGTCATGAAATTTTCCGAACAGTGGCTGCGTGAGTGGGTTTCGCCGCAGCTAGGCGCCCAGGGCCTCGCCGATCAGATCACCATGGCGGGTCTGGAGGTTGACGCCGTGCAGCCGGTGGCTGCTGCGTTCAGCGGAGTGGTGGTGGCCGAGGTGGTGAGCAAGCAGCAGCACCCCGATGCCGACAAGCTCAACGTGTGCCAGGTCAACGATGGTGGTGCCGAGTTGGTTCAGGTGGTGTGCGGTGCGCCTAACGTGGCGGTGGGGCAGAAAGTGCCTTTCGCCCGCGTCGGTGCCGTGCTGCCTGGCGACGTTAAGACTACTGATTTCAAGATCAAGAAGGCCAAGCTGCGGGGGGTCGAATCGCGAGGCATGATCTGTTCTGCCTCCGAACTGGGTCTTGCCGAAGAGACCTCGGAAGGCATTCTCGTGCTGCCGGGCGAGGCGCCCGCAGGCGAGGACTTTCGCCACTGGATGGGACTGGACGATCACACCATCGAGGTAGACTTGACGCCCAACCGCGGCGACTGCCTCAGCCTGAAGGGCCTGGCTCGTGAAGTCGGTGTGCTCAATCGCCTGCCGGTGGCAGGGCCGTCTATTTCGCCGGTGACTGCGACTCACGACGAGACCTTCCCGGTGCGTGTCGAGGACGGCGAGCGCTGCCCGCGCTATATCGGCCGGCTGATCAAAAGCGTGAATGTCGCGGCGCAGACCCCGCTGTGGATGGTGGAACGACTGCGCCGCAGCGGGCTTCGCGCCATTGATCCGGTGGTCGACATCACCAACTACGTGATGCTCGAGCTGGGTCAGCCGCTGCACGCCTTCGATCGGGCGAACCTGCACGGTGCCGTGATCGTGCGCCTGGCCCGCGAAGGCGAGCGCCTGGTGCTGCTCGACGGCCAGGAAATTACCCTCAACGGCTCCACCTTGGTGATCGCCGACGAGCGTGGTCCGCTTGCCATCGCCGGTGTGATGGGCGGTGAGCACTCGGGTGTCAATGAAGCCACGCGCGATATCTTCCTCGAATCGGCGTTCTTCTCTCCGCTGGCCGTGGCGGGCCAGGCGCGCTCCTACGGCCTGCATACCGACGCCTCGCATCGCTTCGAGCGAGGCGTGGACCCGAATCTGGCACCGCAAGCGGTGGAGCGGGCCACGGCGCTGCTGCTCGAGATCACCGGCGGCGAGCCGGGCCCCCTGGTCGAGGTGACAAGCGATGCGCACCTGCCGGCCGATCGCCAGGTGACACTACGCGAACGGCGCCTGGAGCAGGCGCTCAGCAAGTCGCTGCCCGGCGAGGAGGTGCAGGAGATCCTCGAGCGGCTGGGCATGACGGTAAAGGCCGATGCCAGCGGCTGGCACGTGCAGGTTCCCAGCTGGCGCTTCGATATCACTATCGAAGAGGACCTGATCGAGGAGGTGGCCCGGATACACGGCTACAACCGACTGCCGGTGCGACGTCCGGCGGCGCGCCTGGCACTGCGCCCAGATCATGAGGCGCGTACGCCGCTGGGCAGGCTGCGTCGACAGATGGCCTCGCGGGGGTATCAGGAAGCCGTCACCTACAGCTTCGTGGCACCGGAATTGCAGCAGGCGCTGCTGCCCGATGCCATATCGCCGCGGCTGGCCAATCCCATTTCCAGCGATCTTTCCGTCATGCGCGCCAGCCTGTTTCCGGGCCTGGTGAGAGCGCTTGAGTACAACCTCAACCGCCAGCAGAACCGGGTTCGCCTGTTCGAGACGGGCCTGGTGTTCCGGGGTGACCTGGATGATCTGCAGCAGATCCCGATGTTTGGTGCCCTGGCGTGTGGTTCACGACAGCCGGAAGGCTGGGCTGGCGGGCGTGACAACGTCGACTTCTTCGACCTTAAAGGCGATGTCGAGAGTCTTTTGGCCTTGGGCGGCGAGAGGGAGGCATGGCGCTTCGAAGCCGCCGAGAATCCGTCGCTACATCCTGGCCAGAGCGCGCGGCTGCTGTATCGCGGGGAGCCGGTTGGCTGGATCGGTGCGCTGCATCCGCGCGTCACGGCCGAGCTAGGGATTCGGGCAGAAGCGTATGTGTTCGAGGTGCGCCAGGATGCGCTGGTGCATGGTAGCCTGCCGGAATTCGCGCCGCTGTCGCGCTACCCGGAAGTGCGCCGCGACCTGGCGTTCCTGCTGGCGGAACAGCAGCCGGTGCAGGCGCTGCTCGACTGCGTGCGCAAGCAGGCAGGGCAGTGGCTGGAAGAGCTGAGCCTATTTGATGTCTACCAGGGCAAGGGGGTGAAGGAAGGCTACAAGAGTGTCGCCCTGGGCTTGACCTGGCAGCATCCTTCGCGCACGCTAAATGACGAGGAAATCAATCAGTTGGTCGATGCCATTGTCGCTGAATCCCATCAGCACCTCGGCGCGGAACTGCGCGGTTAACCTGGCGTCCCGGAGCATGTGTGGATGACGGGGGCTGCGGTTCTCGCCGCGGCGCCCGTTTCCGGGCCGCCACCTCAAGGCTGATGGTGAAGGCGGCGGGCTGGACCGCCACTCTGAAGGAGTAGACATGGGAGCGTTGACCAAGGCGGAACTGGCCGAGCACCTTCACGCCGAGTTGGGACTGACCAAGCGGGAAGCCAAGGCGATGGTGGAGGCCTTCTTCGAGGAGATCCGCGCCTGCCTGCGTGAAAACGAGCAGGTAAAGCTGTCCGGTTTCGGCAATTTCGATTTGCGCGACAAGCGCGAGCGCCCTGGGCGAAACCCCAAGACCGGGGAGGAAATACCCATCTCGGCGCGCCGGGTGGTGACGTTCCGACCAGGGCAGAAGCTCAAGAGCCAGGTGGAGCGCTACGAGGGCCCGCTTACCCATTGAGGCGCAGCCATCGGCACGGAGGTCATCCGAGCGGATGGCCTCTTGTGAGCGCGCGAACAGGGTGCGGATACTCGACGTGCAACGGGATCGACAGCGTACGAAGGCAGGTGAGTGACGGTTTGCCGTCAGATGCCGCCGCCGCGCTCAAGCGCCCAGGTGATGATCACCTTCAGGATATAGCCGAGGACACCGGCGCCCAGCACAATGAAGAGCATCAGGGTGCCGAAGCGTCCGGCCTGGGATTTTTTGGCAAGATCCCAGATGATGAAGCCCATGAACAGGATCAGACCGCTGATCATGATTGGGGTGATCCAGGTCTCGAAGGTATGCAGCATGTCACCTCCTTGGTAAAGACCAACGATTATACTCGGGCTTTGCCTAGCCTGCACCCCGACCGCTCCTTCCGCCACGACCTGCGCAGGCTGATTTTTTTCCGGCGGGCGTGGTAATATCCTACAAAATTACTCAGTTATTATTCCCCGACATGCCTATGCTCAAAATTTTCGTTGGAACCATGTATGGTGGTGCCCTGGATGTCGCCGAGCAGGTAAAACCTCTCTTCGAAACAGTGGGTTATGAAGTGGCCGTGCTGGAGCAGCCGACCCTGGCGGACCTGACCGATGTCATGCCGGACCTGGCGCTGTTCTGTGTCTCGACCACAGGCAGCGGCGACTTCCCTGGTAATTTTGTGCCCTTCGCGCGTGAGCTGGACGAGCGCTGCCCATCGCTTACGTCGCTGCGGTACGGCGTAATTGCGCTAGGCGACAGCTCCTATGGCGACACCTTCTGCGGAGCCGGGCGGCGGCTCGATGAAATGCTGCAGGGCCTGGGCGCGCAGCGGATCGGCGAGCGGCTCGAAGTCGATGCCATGGAAACTTTTATGGCCGACGATGCTGCGCTGCCCTGGGTAGAAGCCTGGATCGCTACCCACGACCTGAAGGTGGGCGCATGAACGGCACGCCAACGGCGGAGCGGCTTAGCCTGATGCTGGGTCTGATCGTACTGATGCTGGCTACGGTGCCGCGCTACCTGGCGGGCGACCACGGTAACCGCTTGTCGCTGATCCTGCTGGCGCTTGGCGTCGTGGCCGTGGTTGCCGTGCTCAATTGGCGGCTGCTGCCGGTAGCCGAGCGTAGCCGCTTGCCGGCACTGGTCGGGCGCTTCGGCCTGGCGTTGGTGGCAGGACTGGCGCTGATGAGCGGCTGGCACGCCCTGTTCACCGCCTGGATCAGCTGGCAGCTGTTGCTTGCTCACGGCGCGACGCTGGGACTGCTGCTGCATGCGGTATGGCTATGGTGGCGTCCGCTGCCCGGTGAGGCCTGACGCGGCGCTACGATGGCCCCTTGCACTAAGGACACCATGTCAACACCCGGTAGTGCCGAACCGGCCTCTGCCGGGTGTTCTTGCGGGCGCTCCGCGTTTAAGCAAGGCGCGTTAGCTCAAACCAGGCGGTAGCAGGGAACGTACTCCCGTCCCGGTAGCTTCATTCGCCCTTGGGCGACGAAAGAGCCCAGCAGTTCGTCGAGACGGCGCATCAGCTCGGTTTCGGCGTGCAGCAGGAAGGGCCCATTGGCCTCGATGGCACGCAGCCCCTGTTCCTTGACGTTGCCGGCAACAATACCCGAAAAGGCCCGACGCAGGTTGGCCGCAAGCTCGTGTACCGGCTGGTTGCGATGCAGGGCGAGATTGGCCATGGCCTCGTGCGTGGGCTCGAAGGTTTCCTGAAAATTCCGAGCAATGGTCAGGCGCCAGTTGTAGTGGAAAGCGTCCTGGTGCACCCGGCGAAACTCGGTGACGGCATCGATCCCTTTGCGCATGGTGCGGGCAACAGCTATCGGGTCATCGACAACGATGGTGTACTTGCTACGAACCGCTTCTCCCAGGGTATAGACAAGGAATTCGTCGATTCGCTGGAAATAGTCGGCGGCACTGGCCGGGCCGGTAAAGATCAGCGGCATTTCCATGTCAGCGTTGTCGGGATGCAGCAGAATACCGAGCAGATAGAGGATCTCTTCTGCCGTGCCGACCCCGCCCGGGAACACGACGATGCCATGGCCAATGCGAATGAAGGCCTCCAGACGCTTTTCGATGTCCGGCATGACCACCAGCTCATTCACCAACGGATTGGGTGCTTCGGCGGCAATGATGCCGGGTTCGGAGATGCCCAGGTAACGCCCGTCGGGGATGCGCTGCTTCGCGTGCGCCAGGTTTGCTCCCTTCATGGGGCCTTTCATGGCACCCGGGCCGCAGCCCGTGCAGATGTCCAGCTCACGCAGGCCCAGGTGGTAGCCGACGTCCTTGGTGTACTCGTACTCCTCGCGGGCGATGGAGTGGCCGCCCCAGCACACCACGATGCTCGGATCGCGCCCCGGGTGCAGGGTGCCCGCCTTGCGCAGGATGTGGAACACGGCATTGGTGGTGCCTTCGCCCGTGCTGAGGTCGAAGCGTGCGTGGTGCTGGATCTCGTTATAGACGTAAACGATGTCGCGCAGCACCGAGGACAGGTGCTCGCGAATGCCGCGGATCATCTTGCCGTCGACAAAGGCCTGCGCCGGTGCGTTGGTCAGCTTGAGGCGGATGCCGCGATCCTGCTGGATCACCTCGATGTCGAAGTCGTGATAGGTTTCCAGCAGTACCAGGCTGTCGTCGGTCATGCTGCCTGAGCTGAGCACGGCGAGGGCGCAGCGCCGCAGCAGGTCATGCAAACCTGCCTTGGAGGTGTCCCGCAGGCGGTTCACTTCGTGCTGGGAGAGTACTTCCAGGCTGCGAAGGGGAGAGATGGTGCTGGATATGGTGTCAGGCATGTAACTGTCCTTGTCGTTGTCGCTAGGGTTATCAGGATGCTAACACGCTGATAGCTCTGGCGCAGCGCTGCGCCGGGGCAGTGGGACTGGTAGAATGGGCACATCAGGTTACGGCCAGCCGAACAAGCGACGCGCCATGTTCAACGCCCAGTACTTTCGTACTTTCATCACTTTGGTCGAGACCGGCAGCTTCACACGCACGGCTGAACGTCTGGAGATGACGCAGCCCGGTGTCAGCCAGCATGTGCGCAAGCTGGAACAGTATCTCGACAAGTCGCTGCTCGAGCGCCAGGGTCGCCGCTTCACCCTGACCGAAGCCGGCCGCCGGGCCTACGATTACGGGCTGCGCCTCTTTTCCGACCACGAACAGTTCCGCCATTCGTTGGATGACGAGGCGCTCGATACCGGCGAGTGCCGTATCGCCTCGCCGGGTAGCGTAGGGCTCATGTTCTATCCTTACATCCTGGGCCAGCAGCAGATGTCCCCGGGGCTTACTGTCAGCTATAGCTTCGCCTTCAGTCATGAGATCGTTGCCGACGTGCTGACCGGGCGACATGACCTGGGCATCGTCACCGAGCCGATTCGCCATGCTGAACTCGACTGCCGCCTCTGGCACCAGGAACCCCTGTGCTTGGTGGTGCCGGCCGATTTTGCCGGGACCACGCTAAGCGAGCTGATGGGGCTCGGCTTCATCAACTATTCCGACGGCGTCAGCCATGCCGGTACGCTGCTGCGCAGTAATTTTCCGGACGAGTTTCGTTCGATGAGCCAGTTTCGCCGCCAGGGTTTCACCAACGAGGTCGCCATGGTGCTGGACGCGGTGGCCCGCGGTCTTGGGTTCACGGTGGTTTCGCGGCTGGTTCTGGAAACTTCGCCCTGGCAGCGCCAGGTCAAGGAGCTCGATCTTCCAGTCACTGAGCATGAAACCTTGCATCTGGTCAGTCGCTCGGGATCGCGGGTGCCGCGTCGCTATGAGCGCCTACTGGAGGGGTTCCGCGAGCAACGCATGCGAGAGCGGTTTGGCCATGGTGAGATGGTGTCACCGCTGGATTCCTTTCTATCCGATTGTTAGCCCCGGCCCGTGACCAGGCTAGCAGAACGGCCCGCCGATCGCTCGGCGGGCCGTTCTGCTTGGCAGCTTCAGACGGCGACGTGTCAGTCGCGATACTCATCGATGCTTGGGCAGGAGCAGATCAGCTGACGGTCGCCGAACACGTTGTCGACGCGATTGACTGCCGGCCAGTACTTGGCTGCCTTGACGGCCTCGGAGGGGAAGGCGGCAAGTTCTCGTGAATAGGGCCGTTCCCAGGTGTCGTCCAGCAGGTCGGCCTGGGTGTGCGGCGCATTCACCAGCGGGTTGTTGTCGAGCGGCCAGTCGCCACGCTCGACGCAGGCGATTTCCTCGCGAATGGCGATCATCGCGTCGCAGAAGCGATCGATTTCATAGCGCGATTCTGATTCCGTGGGCTCCACCATCAGGGTTCCAGGCACCGGGAATGACATGGTGGGAGCGTGGAAGCCGTAGTCCATCAGGCGCTTAGCGATATCTTCCTCGCTGATGCCGGACGCTGCCTTGAGCGGGCGAATGTCGATGATGCACTCGTGTGCCACGGTGCCGTTCACGCCCCGGTAGAGGACCGGGTAGTGGGCCTCGAGGCGCTTGGCCACGTAGTTGGCGTTGAGGATGGCCAGCTCGGTGGCTTGCTGCAGGCCGCGTGCCCCCATCATCTTGATATACGCCCAGGAAATGGGCAGGATCGCGGCCGACCCGAAGGCGGCGGCGGATACGGCGCCGCACTCTTCACGCACGCCGGCGATGGGTGTGACCACATGGTTCGAAACGAATGGCGCGAGGTGCGCCTTCACGCCAATCGGACCCATGCCGGGACCGCCGCCGCCGTGGGGAATGCAGAAGGTCTTGTGCAGGTTGAGGTGACTGACGTCGCCGCCGAAGTCGCCGGGACGGGAGAGGCCAACCTGGGCGTTCATGTTGGCACCGTCGATGTACACCTGGCCGCCGTGCTGATGCACGATGGAACACGCCTCGCGCACGCCTTCTTCGAACACCCCATGAGTGGAAGGGTAGGTGAGCATGATCGCCGACAGGCGCTCGCTGTGCTGGGCCGCCTTGGTCCGCAGGTCGTCAAGGTCGATGTTGCCGTGGCTGTCACACTCCACCACGACCACCTTCATCTGGACCATGGCAGCCGAAGCGGGGTTGGTGCCGTGCGCGGAACTGGGGATCAGGCAGACATCGCGATGGCCTTCGCCTTGCGCGGCCTGGTAGCGACGAATGGCCACCAGGCCGGCATATTCCCCTTGGGCGCCGGAGTTGGGCTGCATCGAGATATGGTCGTAGCCGGTGACCTCGACCAGAAAGGCCGCCAGCTCGTCGATCATCTGCTTGTAGCCCACGGCCTGGTCCTGCGGCACGAAGGGGTGCAGCTGGCCGAACTCGGGCCAGGTGATTGGAATCATCTCGCTGGTGGCGTTGAGCTTCATGGTGCACGAACCCAGCGGAATCATGGCGTGGGTCAGTGACAGATCCTTGTTTTCCAGGCGCTTGAGGTAGCGCAGCATCTCGGTTTCACTGCGATAGCGCTGGAAGGTCGGGTGGCTCAGGAAGCCCGAAGTACGCTGGCAAGCCGCCGGGATGCCGCTGATGCCCCCCGAAGTCACCTGCTCATCCAGTGTCGTGACCGAAAGGCCGTGTTCCTCGCCGATCAGCACGTCGAACAGCACGTCGAGATCATGGGCGGTAGTGGTCTCGTCGAGACTCACGCCGATATCGCCGTCGGCAAAGTAGCGCAGGTTGATCTCATGGGTCAGGGCGCGGCCATGGATCTTGCCGGCATCGACGCCGGTGAGGCGCAGGGTGTCGAACCAGCTGTCGTGCGCCAGCGCTACGCCCCTGGACTTCAGCCCTTCAGCCAGCAGCGTGGTCAGGCGGTGAATGCGGTTGGCAATGGTGCGCAGCCCCTCGGCGCCGTGATAGACGGCATAGAAACCGGCCATGTTGGCCAGCAGTGCCTGGGCAGTACAGATGTTCGAGGTGGCCTTTTCGCGGCGAATATGTTGCTCGCGGGTCTGCATCGCCATACGCAGCGCGGTGGTGCCTCGGGCATCCTTGGACACGCCGATGATGCGACCGGGGATGGAGCGCTTGAGCGCATCGGTGGTGGCGAAGTAGGCGGCGTGCGGGCCGCCGTAGCCCATGGGAACGCCGAATCGCTGCGTGTTGCCGACTACGATGTCAGCGCCGAGGGCACCCGGCTCCTTGAGCAGCACCAGACTCATGATATCGGCGGCCACGCAGGTCATGATGTTGCGTTCGCGCGCCGCCGTCAGCAGCGAGGCCAGGTCGTGGATGCGGCCGCTTTCACCCGGGTATTGCAGCAGTGCGCCGAACACGTCGTGGTCGGCCAGGGTCTCGGCAGGCCCGGTGACCAGCTCGAAGCCGAAGAAGTGAGCGCGCGTACGTACTACATCCAGCGTCTGGGGCAGCACGTCGTCGGCCACGAAGAAGGTGTTGCTCTTCGATTTCTTGTTGGCGCGCTGACACAGCGCCATGGCCTCGGCGGCGGCGGTGGCTTCGTCGAGCAGCGATGCATTGGCCAGCTCCATGCCGGTCAGATCCATGACCATCTGCTGGAAGTTCAGCAGCCCCTCCAGGCGGCCCTGGGCGATTTCGGGCTGATAGGGAGTGTAGGCGGTATACCAGCCTGGATTCTCCAGCACGTTGCGCTGGATGACTGCGGGTACGTGGGTGTTGTAGTAGCCCTGACCGATATAGGTCTTGAAGATCTTGTTCTGCTTGGCCAGGCGCTTTAGGTAGTCGAGCGCTTCGGCTTCGGTGCGCGGCGCGTCGAGCTGCAGCGGGCGGCCGAGGCGAATGTCGGCGGGCACCGTGCGCTCGATCAGTGTCTCGAGGCTGTCCATGTCCAGCGCCGCCAGCATGGCGGCAACATCTGCGGCTCCGGGGCCGTTGTGGCGACGGATGAAGGCGTCATGGTCGGCCAGTTCGGCCAGGCGGCGAGTGTCGATAGCCATGGAATAACCTGTCAGTAGTACCGTGAAGAAACCCCGGCCGGAAGGCCGGGGTGGGGAGAGGGTCGGTTCAAGCGTCGCTGTCGACAACGGCCTGATAGGCGTCGGCGTCGAGCAGCGTCTCGAGGCTGCCTGCATCGGCCAGGCGGACCTTCATGATCCAGCCGCCTTCATAGGGTGAGGCGTTGACCGTTTCCGGCGTCTCTTCCAGCGCTTCGTTCACTTCGACGATTTCGCCGTCGAGGGGGGCGTACAGGTCCGAGGCGGCCTTGACTGATTCGATGACACCGAATTCATCGCCCTTGGCGAGCGTAGTGCCTACCGAGGGCAGTTCGACGAAGACCACGTCGCCAAGCGCTTGCTGGGCATGGTCGGTGATGCCGATGGTGACGGTGCCGTCGCCGTTGTCCAGCACCCACTCGTGGCTTTCGTTGTAGCGAAGATTGGCTGGAATCGAGCTCATGGTGTTTTCCTATACGAAAAGGTTTTCTGAACGCAGGCATGCTAACGCCAATGGACGTATTTGGCGAGTCCGTCGGCGCATTCTCATGGCGTGTTTTATGCTCTTGCCTGAGGGAGTTTGCTGCGCAATGCGGCGCTGATACCGCGTACACGCGGCAACCCCTGCCGGTCGACAGCCTGCGCCGGGGTCACTACGCTGTCAGTTTAGCGGGTCCGCCTCATTGCCGATACTGCTTTGGCTAGGCTAGCAAAAAAGCCGTTCTTGGAGAAAATAGGGTAAACTTGTTTCCAATAAGAAACGGAGGTGGAGTGGCTCCCCCTAGGACGGCATAAGAAGGGATCGGCGAGAACATGGGGGCCTACTTTCCGCTGGGTGGTCTTGGCTTGGTGTTTTCCGCTATGGTACGCCGGTTTGTTCTGCCATATGTGCGAGCGTTTCGAAGTGCAGTCGACGATCGTTCTGCCGTGGTGGGCAATGGTGTGCCCTGCTGTCGAGCGGCTATCCCGGGGGCGGCGCACCGTTGGCAAGCCTGACAACAACTCCGTACAACAGAGGGATACGTAAGTGGAAACGTTGACATCGATATTCAACGCCATCAATGGCGTGGTGTGGGGCCCCTTGATGCTCATCCTGCTACTTGGGGTGGGCGTCTATCTGCAGGTCGGCTTGAAACTGATGCCTATCCGTAAGCTGGGCACCGGCTTCCGGCTGATGTGGGAGGGACGCGACGCCAAGCCGGTACCCGGCGAGAAACGCAAGGCTGAGGAGGAAGGGGAAATCTCTCCCTTCAATGCGCTGATGACGGCCCTTTCGGCCACCATCGGGACCGGCAATATTGCCGGCGTGGCCACTGCCATCGCGCTGGGCGGGCCCGGGGCGGTGTTCTGGATGTGGATCACCGCCCTGGTCGGCATGGCGACCAAATTTGCCGAGGCGGTGCTGGCGGTGCGCTATCGGGAAACCGATAGCACCGGTTTTCATGTCGGCGGCCCGATGTTCTACATCAAGAATGGCCTGGGACGTAAGTGGCTGTGGCTCGGCGGGGCGTTCGCCTTCTTTGGCGCCGTGGCGGCCTTCGGTATCGGCAACACCGTACAGTCCAACTCGGTAGCCGATGCCCTCGACTCCACCTTCGGCATCCCCCACTGGCTGACCGGCGTGGTGATCATGGTGCTGGCCGGGGCGGTGATTCTTGGCGGCATCAAGCGTATCGCCAAGGTGGCTGGCAAGCTGGTGCCGATCATGGGGATCGCCTACGTGATCGCCGGCCTGCTGGTGCTGATCGTCAATGCCGGTCAGATCGGCGAGGCATTCGGGATGATCTTCTACTATGCCTTCAATCCGCATGCCGCGGTGGGTGGTTTCGCCGGTGCCGCTGTGATGGCGGCGATTCGATTCGGCGTGGCACGCGGCATCTTCTCCAACGAGGCAGGCCTTGGTAGTGCGCCGATCGCCCACGCCGCCGCCAAGACCAAGAATCCGGTGCGCCAGGGCATGATCGCCATGCTGGGCACCTTCATCGACACCATCATCATTTGCACCATCACCGCACTGGTCATTCTGACCTCTACGGTGTGGGTAGAGGGCGAGGCGGGCGCATCGTTGACGGCGCTCTCCTTCGATGCCGCGCTGCCCGGCTGGGGCAACCAGATCGTGTCGCTGGCGCTGGCAGTGTTTGCCTTCACCACCATCCTCGGCTGGTCTTTCTACGGCGAGAAGTGCTTCCAGTTCTTGTTCGGCACCCGCTCGATCATGCTCTATCGGGTGCTGTTCGTGCTGGCCATTCCGCTGGGTGCCATCGCCCAGCTGGGCTTCATCTGGCTGATGGCCGATACCTTCAATGCCCTGATGGCGATTCCCAACCTGATCGCCCTGGCGCTGTTGTCACCGGTTGTGTTCAAGGTCACCAAGGATTACTTCGACGGCAAGGAAGTGCTGCCTGGCGAAGAACTTGACCACAACAAGAGCTGAGCGACGGCCTTGTGGCCCGCTCGGGAGGTGCCTGCAAGGCACCTCCTTTTTTCCCTGAGGAGTCCGAGATGAGCCAACTCAAGCATACGCCGCTGCACGCCCTTCATTTGGAGCTGGGGGCGAAGATGGTGCCCTTCGCTAGCTACGACATGCCGGTGCAGTACCCGCTGGGCGTCAAGAAGGAGCATGAGCACACCCGCACCTCCTGCGGGCTGTTCGATGTGTCGCATATGGGCCAGATCCTGCTGAAGGGCCCGAATCCCGCGCAGGCCCTTGAGACGCTGGTGTGTGCCGATATTGTCGATTTGCCTGTGGGCATGCAGCGCTATGCGCTGTTTACCGGCAACGAAGGCGGCGTACTCGACGACCTGATGGTGGCCAATGCCGGTGACTGCCTGGTGCTGGTGGTGAACGCGGCGTGCAAGGACCAGGACGTGGCGCTGCTCGAGACCGGGCTGGACGCTGACCACGGCATCGAGGTGCTCGACCGCGGCCTGCTGGCGCTGCAAGGACCGAAGGCCGCCGATGTGATGCAGCGTTTCTGTCCGGAAGCCTGCGAGATGATCTTCATGCAGCATGGCCGCTTCGAGATGGCCGGTATACCGGTATGGATCAGCCGCAGCGGCTATACAGGGGAGGATGGCTTCGAGATCTCGGTGCCCGCAGACCAGGTCGAGGCGCTAGCGCGGCGACTGCTGGCCGAGCAAGAGGTGGAAGCGATTGGCCTGGGCGCACGCGATTCCCTGCGGCTTGAAGCTGGCCTGTGCCTCTATGGGCATGACATCGATACCGAGACCACGCCGGTGGAAGCGGGCCTGATCTGGGCCATTGGCAAGGCGCGCCGACATGGAGGCGAACGTCCGGCGGGCTTCCCGGGTGCCGACGTGATCCTGCATCAGGTCGACGCCAAGGACCATCGCCGCAAGCGGGTCGGCCTGCTTGGCGAAGGGCGTGCCCCGGTACGTGAGGGAGCAGAGTTGTTCGATGAAGCCGGACGTTCGATCGGTCGCGTGACGTCAGGCGGATTCGGCCCCAGCGTCGGCCAGCCGGTGGCCATGGGGTATGTCACGATCGAGCAGGCGGAGATTGGCACCACCGTTTATGCTGAAGTGCGTGGCAAGCGCTTGCCCATGGTAGTGGCGAAGATGCCGTTCGTGGCGCCTGGCTACCATCGGGGCTAAGCCTTAAACCAAGACTCATCCTTATACCGTTACCTTTCTTCCAGTTCGAAGTAGGCAGGGACATGCGATAGGGGCAGGAGGGCCGTGGCCACCTGCCTCGGGAGTGCGCTCAGTGGATGATACCGCCGTGAACGAGCCTCAGTCGCCGCCTGCCGGAGCGGCACTTCGCTTTCGCTATTTGCAGGCTCTGTGGAGCCGTCGCCTGGCCTCAATGGCGCTTGCCGGTGCCGGCATGCTGCTGGTGTTGCCTTGGCAGTGGCTGGTCATCGTGCCGGTCCTGCTGCTGCTGGCGGCGTTGCTGGCCGATGACTCGCCTGATGCGGTTGCGCCGCTGAGGGATGACTGGCTGATGATGGCTGCCCTGGGGGGCTATGGGCTGACCTGGCTGGTGATGGCGCAGTGGCACGGCGAGAGCGTGCGCGGCGTTGCCCATGCCTGGCCCGTTGCGCTGGCCATCGCCGCCCTGGTGGCCTTCGCCAAGCTACGTGCGACGGCAACCTGGCTATGGGCTGGGCTGGCGCTGGGTAGCCTTGCAGGAGGCGCCTGGGCGATCTGGCAGAAGCTGATCGAGGGCTCTCGGCGTGTCGAGGGGCATGAGCCCTTCAACGCCATCCTGTATGGCAACCTGGGGCTTCTGCTGGGGCTGCTGTGCCTGGCCGGGCTTGGGTGGGCCTGGTCCCGCCAGGCTCGCTGGCGCTGGTCGCTACTGATGGTGGCCGGCGGTCTGTCTGGCCTGCTGATCTCGGCTCTCTCCGGCACGCGGGGCGGCTGGATCGGCCTGCCCCTGGCGGCCTGGGTGCTTTACCGGGGGCACGTCAGCCGCATGTCGGTGCGCTGGCGGCTGGGCTTGCTGTCGACGCTGTTGCTCTTAATGGCGGCGGCGTACCTGGTGCCGCAGACCGGGGTTGCCGAGCGGGTCGAAAATGCCAGGGTCGGCGTCGAGCGTTACTTCACCGGTGACGATGACATGAATTCGATCAGCGCCAGGGTCGAGATGTGGAAGGGGGCGGTAGAGCTGATTGGCGAGCGGCCGATGACCGGCTGGGGCATGGCCGGTTATCGCACGCTGATGATCGAACGCAGCGAGGAGGGGCGTCAGGACCCGCTGCTGCGCCGCTTCTGGCATGCCCACAACGATGCGCTGGATGCTTGGGTCAAGCGTGGCCTGCCGGGATTGCTGGCGCTGCTGGGTCTCTATGTTACGCCGCTGTGGCTCTTTGCCCGGGGGATCGGCTCCGGCTCGGGTGAGCGTCGGTCCCTGGCGGTGGCGGGCACGCTGCTCGCCGTGGCCTTCATCGATTTCGGCCTGACCTACAGCCTGCTGGCTTACCCGGCGGGAGGCTGGATCTATGCCCTCCTGCTGGTGCTCTTTTGGGGGCTTTACCGTCAGGCTCGCTGATCGGCATGCCCCCTTGTTGACCTGTTGGCGTGTTGGCTCAGCGCAGCACTCGCCGCGGGTCGATCGGCTTCCCGCCCATGCGCAGGTCGAACAGCAGATCGTGGCGTTCGGCGGCGCTGTTGAAGCTGACCTCACAGAGCGGCGTTCCGCGGGTAACCCGCGCGCCATCATCCACCAGCAGGGTGTCGCACAGGGCGTAGACGCTCTGCAGGTTGTCGGCGTGATGCACGATGACCACGCGTCCCAACTGGCGCATGCTGCCGGCGAAGCGCACATCACCATCGGCGACCGCCTTGGCCCGGGCGCCGCGGCTGGTAGCCAGCAGCATGGGTTGCAGGGTGCCGCGGCTGTCGGTGCCGAAGGAGCGCACCACGCGATAGTCGTCCAGCGGCCACGGCCAGTTGCGCGCCGAGGCAGGCAGGGCGGGAGCGTTCGAAGGTGCAGACGCCGGAGCGGCCGCCGTCCCGCTGCCGGCCTGGCTGGGACGGCTCGGGCTCGACGCCGCAGGTGCTGCGGCAACGGCGCTGCCGGAGCCGCGTAGCGGCACGTGAAGCACCTGGCCCACCCGTAGCTGGGTGGGCTCAATGCCAGGATTGGCCGCCTGAATACGTGCCGGAGTGGTGTTGAAACGCCGCGCAATGGCCGAGTAGGTATCGCCGGGGCGTACCTGGTAGCGGTAGGGTCCGCCTGACGGCGCGCGCTCCTGCTGAGTGGGTACGAGCAGGCGCTGGCCCACCGCCAGCCGATTGGGGTTGACGTCGGGGTTGAAGCGCTGCAGGCGCGCCAGCGGTACATCGGCGCGAGCGGCGATGCTGCCCATGGTGTCGCCGCGCTGTACCTCGATCCAGCTGCCCGAGATGCCGGGGTCTGCGCTGCGCTGAACCACGCTTGGGCGAGTGTTGCCGCCTCCAGCGCAGGCGCTGAGTAAGAGAGCGAGTGCCAGGATCAGTGCGAGTCGAGCGCCTGGTCCTTTTCTTGCCACAGGGCATTGAGCCATGAGTGGAAGCGTTCCTTGTAAAGCGGGTCGTCGTGATAGCTGCCGGTGGTCATCCAGCTGGGAACTTCCAGGCGCCGTGCCGTCAATGTCACGGGGCCTTCGCGCCCACATAGAAAGCCCCAGAAGGTTGGATGGGGGTTTTCATAGTGCAGCGTCATGTCGAGGATGCCGCTGAGCTGGTCCCCGAGCTGATTAAGCACCTGTGCGGTGCCGCCGGCCTTGGGCCGCAGCAGGTGGCGATAGGGGCTCTGCTGGGCGTCGCGCTTGGCTGGGGTGAAGCGTGTGCCTTCGACGAAATTGAAGATGGCAATAGGCATCTCGCGTGCGCGTCGACACATGCGCTGCGTGGCTTCGCGGTCGATGCGCGCCAAACGCGGGCTGCGTTCGAGCTGCTCCCGGCTGTAGCGTCGCATGAAGGGGTACTCCAGGGCCCACCACGCCAGGCCGACGATGGGGATCCAGATCAGCTGCTGCTTGAGGAAGAATCGCGGCATGGGAATCCGCCGATGCAGTGCCATCAATAGCAGAAAAATATCGGTCCAACTGCGATGGTTGGAAATGACCAGCCACCTTTGTTCCCTTGAGAGTCCGTCGGGCACCTCCATCGTCAGCTGGGGCTTGAGAAAGTGCCGAATCCACCAGAGGTTGGCGCCGATCCAGTTGAGGGCCACGCCATTGAGCCCTTTCAGTACGATTAACCGCAGGGGGCGCCCCGGGGTAATCAGTTTCAGGGCCGTCAGGAAGATCAGCGGCACCCCCCAGAACAGGGTATTGGCCACGATGAACAGAACGCTGGCGATCCCTTTCAGGGTCGACATGCCGGGCTCCTTGCGCTGCGTTTCCGATTAGCCGCCCATGCTAATGGATCAGGGAAATCCTGCCCAGCATCAACTTGGCTCATGCGTGCCAACGCTTCATGCGGGCCGCAGTGCCGATGGACGCTGCGTACTCAGATTGGCGCAGGCGGTGTGATGCCGCCCCATGGGGTCGGCTCGCACAGGGTGGTCCGCAGCACATCATTCAGTGCGCGAGCGGCAATCGAGAGCTCCTGGCCATGGCCGACCACCACACCCACGGTACGCGAGATCTGCGGGTCGCGCAGGGGCAGGCAGCGAGCCCCGAGCTCGTGCATCTGCTCGCGACACAGCGAGGGCACGGCACTGACCCCAAGGCCGCTGGCGACCATCCTGCCTACCGTCGCCAGCTGGTGACTCTCGAAGGCCACCGGCAGCTCGATGTTGCGCTGCGCCAGCGCCTGCTCCAGCAGGATGCGGACCATCGAAGGGCGCTGCAGGGTGATGAAGTCATGGGCCAGAAGCGCTTGCCACCCCACAGCGGGAGCACTGGCCAGCAGCGACTGGCAGGGCACCACGGCAATGAAGGTGTCGTCGAACAGCGGGAGGAAGTCGATGCCCTCCTGGGTTTCCGGCTCGAAGGCGATGCCCAGCTCCACCTGCTGGCTGCGCACCATGTCGATCACCTGTTCGTTGATGACGTCGTGTACTGTGACGTTCACTCGCGGAAAGCGCTCGCGAAAGACGCGCAGCGCGCTAGGCAGGCGGTTGCAGGCAAGGGAGGGCATGGCCGCTAGCGCCACGCGGCCCAGTTGCAGCGTGAAGCGCTGGCGCAGCAGTTCCTCGGTATTGTCCCACTCGGCCAGCAGCCGCTTGGCCAGTGGGAGCAGGATCTCGCCTTCGGGTGTCAGGCGCACGCTGCGTGTGCTGCGTATCAACAGCGGACCGCCCAGCGTTTCTTCCAGCCCCTTGATAGTCAGGCTGAGTGCAGGCTGGGATAGATGCAGCCGCTCGCAGGCTTGGGTAAAGCTCAGGGTCTGGGCGACGGCCAGGAAGGCGCGTAGCTGCTTTACGGTCATGGTGGCCATCTTTTCATTTGTTTTTTGTATAAATTGATAAAAAAAACAAACTTAACAAATATATTGGCTGGGTCAACACTGTTCCGGTACTGTCATTCTTCCTTTTCACAACAAGACGAGGCTTCGCGATGTCCGGATTCGACAAGCGCGTTTACTCCTACGAAGACGCCATGCAAGGCATCGAGAGCGGCATGACCGTGGTAGCTGGTGGGTTTGGCCTGTGCGGCATCCCCGAGAACCTGATTGCCGAGATCAAGCGCCGCGGCGTGAAGGATCTGACCGTCATCTCCAATAACTGTGGCGTCGACGGTTTCGGCCTCGGCCTGCTGCTGGAAGACAAGCAGATCAAGCGATTCTACGCGTCCTACGTTGGCGAGAACGCCTTGTTCGAACAGCAGATGCTGAATGACGAGATCGAGGTCATCCTGACTCCGCAGGGGACTCTCGCCGAAAAGATGCGCGCCGGCGGAGCCGGAATTCCTGCGTTTTATACCGCCACCGGCTACGGCACCCCGATCGGTGAAGGCAAGGAAGTGCGCGAGTTCAATGGGCGCCACTACATCCTGGAAGAGGCCTTCCACGCTGATTTCGCCATCGTGAAGGGCTGGAAGGCCGATCGCTATGGCAACGTGGTCTATCGCGACACGGCGCAAAACTTCAATCCGCTGGCGGCCACCTGCGGCAAGATCACCGTGGTGGAGGTCGAGGAGATCGTCGAGCCGGGCGAGCTGCGTCCCGATCAGATCCACACCCCGGGCATCTACGTCGATCGCATCATCCAGGGCACCTTCGAGAAGCGTATCGAGAAGCGCACGGTGCGCGAGGGCTGATCGCCCCGCTTCGCTGCAAACCTTGCACGGCCAACCGAACGGCCAAACGCTTCTCAACCGAACACAAGAGGCAAACAAGATGGCACTGACTCGCGAACAAATGGCGCAGCGCGTGGCGAAAGAGCTCAAGGACGGTTTCTACGTCAATTTGGGCATTGGGATCCCCACCCTGGTGGCCAACTACGTGCCGGATGGCATCGACGTGATGCTGCAGTCCGAGAACGGGCTGCTCGGCATGGGACGCTTTCCCACCGAGGATGAAGTCGATCCGGACATGATCAACGCCGGCAAGCAGACCGTGACGGCGCGTCCGGGTGCTGCGATCTTCAGCTCGGCGGAATCTTTCGCCATGATTCGTGGCGGTCACGTCGATCTGACCGTGCTGGGGGCCTTCGAAGTCGACCAGGAAGGCAACATTGCCTCATGGATGGTGCCTGGCAAGCTGATCAAGGGCATGGGCGGCGCCATGGATCTGGTGGCCGGTGCCGAGAACATCATCTGCACCATGACCCATGCCTCCAAGCACGGCGAGTCCAAGCTGCTGGAAAAGTGCACCCTGCCGCTGACCGGTGCTGGCTGCATCAATCGTGTGCTGACCGATCTGGCCTACCTTGAAATCGAAAACGGCGCCTTCATCCTCAAGGAGCGTGCTCCCGGCGTCAGCGTCGAGGAGATCATCGAGAAGACCGCGGGCAAGCTGATTGTGCCGGATCATGTTCCCGAGATGACTTTCGACGCCTGACCGTAGGCTTGGCTTCGGCGATTACAAGAACCCGGGTCCGGCCCGGGTTCTTGCATGCTGGGCAGTGAATAATCCAGGTCACTCTGCTGTGGCGATTTTGTGACCGATCGTTGCGAAGCCGCATTATTGCTGGGATGGCGCGGCATGGGAGCTTCGCCTTGCACAGCATTATCCACAGTTTCTGTGGATAACCTCTCAAGGGATCAAGCCATCTCGCAGCGGGTATGCGGCGGCAAGAGAGCCTCCACTGCCCGCTCATGGTGGCCATTGAGCCGTTTTTGTACCAGCGCCAGGCCGCCCAGGCAGATGCGATGTTCATCGCCTTCGGCAAAAGCCAGCCGGCGCGAGCTGGTGGGATAAAAGCGGTACTGGAGGATCGGTGAGACGGGAAAGACACTGTGGCGATGATCGTCGCTGCCCTTCAGGCCCGTCTGCTCAAGCTTGGTGTTCAACTCCTCCAGCGCCATGCCCAGTTGCTCGCAATCGAAGCCCGCATGATGCATTCCCGGACCCATCACCGAGAGCCAGCCAGCCAGCGGGTGCGCCTGGTTGACGAGGCGGTAGGTAGGCCAGTCCGGCATATCCCACGGGCGTCCGCGACACAGCAGGTTCTTGCCGCGGGTATCCTTGGGGTGACTGGTCGTCACGAGGCGCGCCAGGGCCTCCCTGGGTTCGCGAGAGAGCGCCCCCAGCTGTAGCTCGGCCAACACCAGCCAGGCGCCTTCGTCGGGTGGTGCCAGCAGGCAGATCAGCAGGCCCCGGTCGGCCATGGCAAAGCGCTGCATGGGACGATAGCCAAGATGCCCTAGCGTCGGCAGCAGGTCTGCCACTGCAAAGGGTGTGCGATTGAGGGTGAGTAGCACCAGGTATTCCGCCGGCGTCTCGAGTGGCCACAGGCGCAGGGCTCCGATATCCGGATGGTGGTGGATATAGTCGAGCCAGAGCTGTTGGATGAATTCTTGCCGTTGCATCGCGCCGTCCTTATGTCCTGATGCGCCTACTTAGGCGTCAGTATAGGAGGTGGTGGCAAACGGCTTTCAACGGCGTCAGGACGTTCAACGCAGCATGAACGCTGCACGGGAGAGCGATACGTCATCAGTGGCGGACGCCTCAGGCGCAGGGAGGGAGTCCCAGCGAAGTTGCCTGAGGAAAGTTGCATGAATCGAATGGTTTGGGGGAGGTACTAGGAATAGTGCTTGAAGAATGATGCCTGAGCAATGGTGCTCGAGGAATGCCAAGGCGCCTACCAAGCAGGGCGAATGAGCACTGCCCGTTCGACGCCAAGCGGCCAGGATCAGGCTAGCAGGGCCTTTTCTCTCACGTACTGATCGAACTCGGTGAAGCCTCCTACGTGCGTCTGGTCGACGAAGACTTGTGGCACGGTACTCACGGGTTTGCCAATGGTCTTTTCCAGGTCGGCCTTGCTGATGCCTTCCGCCCAGATATCAACATAGCGATGTCCCTCGATGGCACCGGCGCTTTCCAGGCGCTCGGCGAGGGCCTGGGCGCGAACACAGAAGGGGCAGCCGGGGCGACCGAAGATGACGACGAACATGGCAAGTCTCCAGTGGAATTCGACACTATTGTGGCCCAGCCAGGCCTTGCTCTCCAATAGCAGGCTGCTAGCCGGTCCATTGCAGTGAGCTATCGCGGGCGGTGTCAGGCCCTCGTGATCAGGACAAGGACAGCGCGTTGGCGTCCGCTGCGCGCAAGAGTTCCTTCATTTCATCGAAGAGTTCGGGGCTCGCTACCAGGATGTTCTCGCCGTACAAGTCTTCCGGTATGCCGTCGGGACAGGGGTAGAGGTGCCCCGTTCTGGCTCCGGCTTCACGGGCGATCAGCAGCCCGGCGGCAAAGTCCCAAGGCGAGACGCTTTCGTAGTAGGCATCGAGGCGACCGCACGCCACGTCGCACAGGTCCAGCGCCGCCGAGCCGTTACGGCGGACATCCTGACAGTGTTCCAGCACTGCCATGAGGCGCCGCATCAAGGGGGGGCGGCTGTCCCGGCGATAGGGGAAGCCGGTGCCCACCAGGCTGCGCGCCATGTTGCCCGTGCGGCTGGCATGGATCGACTTGCCGTTGCACCAGGCGCCCTGGCCGCATAGCGCCGTGTAGGTTTCGTTGAGAAATGGGGCGTGCACGACCCCGAGCCGAGCCTTGCCTTCGCTGACCCAGGCAATCGAAACGCACACGTGGTGCAGGCCATGGGCGAAATTGACGGTGCCGTCGATGGGATCGATGACCCACAGTGACTCGGCATCGCGCATGACTTGAGGATCCGGCGATAGCTCCTCGCTGAGGCGGGGCTCGTCGGGCAGGCTGGCGGCAAGACGTTCACTGATCAGGGTGTCGATAGCGAAGTCGACGTCGGTAACCAGCTCATGGTCCCGCTTGTAGCGGGAGCCGAAGACCTGTCGGCGTCGTGCTTCAGCAATGGCGTCTCCGGCTTCCCGGGCGATCGAGACGGCCAGTTCGAGTCGCTGTAAAGGGAGCATGGGCGTTCCTCGTCACAGGGGGAATTGCCAGAATAGCAGCCAACGCCTAGGCTGCCGAACCGATCGCAGCGCCCCAGTCCACGCCACGAGGTTACGACCATGCAGAGCCTGACACACGACCAATACCAACGCCTCTTCCAACTGGCCAAGGCCTGGCAGCGCGAGCGCAGCGATGCCTTCAAGGGTTCGCCGAACTACAACCCGCGCCTGACCTGCGATGCGCTGTGCTTTCAGGAACTGCTGCTTGAGGAGGCGGAAACCGCTCCTGGGCGCTACCTGGCGGGTGCCTTGGTGACCCCGGTATCGCTGTCGCTGGTGCTGCTGCCGGGTGACGCAACGGCCGCCATGCCGAACGAAGAGGGGCCGTGTGATTTCATGCTTCCCTCTGGGCGCTACCCGTTCATGGCGGAGCGGATCGATGCGACGCAATGGTGCTGGCGCTGCGAGCTGCTCGATGACCTGAGCGATATCGAGTCGCTCCAGGAGGCCAGCCGCCTTGCCCAGCGGCTGATGGACAAGGTGCTGGCGCCACCGGCATGATCCGGGGCGCTGGTGTGCGGTGCAGTAGCGGCTTATGCTGATATGGCTTTGGCCCACTCATTCAGCCTTGTAGAAGGAACGTGTCGATGACCAATCCAACTAATCCTGCGCCTCGCGTCGCTCTGGTCACCGGAACCGCCAGTGGCATTGGCGAGGCCGTGGTTCGCCAATTCCGCGAGATGGGGCACCAGGTGCTGGCGGTGGACTACAACGAACAGGCAAGGGAAAAGGCCGAGGCGGTGGGAGCGGCGTTCTTCCAGGCCGACCTGGCCGATGGTGAGGCTTGCAAGGCCGCCGTAGCGGAGGCGCTCAAGCGCTTCGGCCGGGTGGACATCCTGGTCAACAATGCCGGGATCCAGCATGTCGCTCCGTTGGAGGAGTTCCCCGAGGCCAAGTGGCGCCAGATCATCGACCTGATGCTGACGGCTCCCTTTCTGCTCACGCAGGCGGTATGGCCGTCCATGCGTCAGAATGGCTGGGGCCGGGTCATCAATATCGCCTCGGTGCACGCGCAGATAGCGTCACCGGGCAAGTCTGCCTACATCAGTGCCAAGCACGGCATGATCGGCCTGACCAAGACGGCAGCGCTGGAGGGTGGGGCGCAGGGCATCACCGTGAATGCCATTTGTCCGGCCTACGTCAAGACGCCGCTGGTGGAGAACCAGATCGCCGACCAGGCGCGGCTGCACGGCATGGACGAGCAGCAGGTTGTCGAGCAGGTCATGCTCAAGAACGCGGCGGTCAAGCGGCTCATCCAGCCGGAAGAGGTATCCGGCCTGGTTGCCTACCTGGCGTCGGATGCGGCCGGTGCGGTGACCGGCTCGAGCTGGAACATCGACCTGGGCTGGACGGCCCAGTAATCAGCGCCGCACCGGGCGTTTTTGCAGCTTGCGCTGCAGCGTGCGGCGATGCATGCCCAAGGCACGGGCAGTGGCAGAAATGTTGCCGTCGTGCTCCTGCAGTACCTTCTGGATATGCTCCCAGGCGATGCGGTTGATGGAGGGCGGGGCCTCGGCGACTTCAGCATCAGGGTCTCCGCCCTCCCGGCCCAGCGCCACCAGGATCTCCTCGGCGTCGGCCGGTTTGCACAGGTAGTTGACTGCACCCAGCTTGATGGCTTCCACGGCGGTGGCGATGCTGGAGTAGCCGGTCAGCACCACGACGCGACAGCCCGGCACGATGGCCAGCAGCTCCGGCAGCAGCTTCAGGCCGGAGCTGTGCTCGAGCTTGAGATCCAGCGTGGCCAGCCCCGGACGGTGGCGCTGCGCTAGCTCAAGGGCCTGATCGGCATCGTGGGCCACCAGCACGTCATAGCCGCGCCTTGCCATGGCGCGTGACAGCACGTGGCAGAACATTTCGTCGTCGTCGACTATTAACAGCCGGGTTTCAGCGTCTTGCATGGCATCCTCGTCGCATCGCTCATGACTTGCTTCTATAATTTTTCAAGCTTCAATGATGTGTTATGTGTCTCCGAGCGGCAGGATCACTTCGGTCAGTGTCCCTCCGTCCGGGTGGTTATATAGGCTTACCACACCTCCGAAGCGGTTGATGGTGGCGTGGGTCAAGAACAGCCCAATCCCTAGCCCCTTGCTCTTGGTCGAGACGAAAGTTTCGCCAAGGCGATCGGCAATCTCCAGCGCCACGCCGGGGCCGTGGTCACGAATGTCGATGACCACTTCCTCGGCGTTCCAGTCCAGCCGGATCTGGATGTTGTCCGGATTGGCGTCGGCGGCATTGTTGAGCAGGTTGGTGATGGCCTGGTCCAGGGTGGCGTCGACCTTGAGCCAAGGCGTGCCCTGCTGCGAGGCGATATCCACTACATGGCTGACGTCCGGACGCAGCACCAGCCAGCGCTGGATCACGCCCGTCAGCCAGTCGCGGGCATCGCACGCCTCGGGGTTGGACAGGCGCTGCCTTTCGGCGCTGCGCACCAGGTCGCGCAGCCTCGTCTTGCACACATCGACCTGCTGGCGCAGCAGGTCGATGTCCTTTACCAACTGGGCGTTGCCATGCGCATCCTCGCGCATGTCGCTGAGCAGTACAGCCATGGTCGACAGCGGCGTGCCCAGCTCATGGGCGGTACCGGCGGCCTGGGTGGCTACGGCCACGATCTGCTCGTTGCGCAACGCCGCTTCGCGGGTCTGCGACAGGGCCTGTTCTCGGCTGCGCAGGGCGTTGGCCATCTTGACGATGAAATAAGCCACCAGGCCGGCGGAGAGGGCGAAGTTGAGCCACATGCCGACCACGTGCAGATTCACGTCGCCGCCGTGATGGTCAAGCTGGGGCACCGGCCGGTAGTCCAGCATCAGCAGGGTATAGGCGGCCATGGCGGCCGAGGCGATGAACCAGGCATGGCGCCAGGGCAGGGTGGCTGCAGCGATGGTGACCGGCACCAGGTAGTAGTTGATGAAGGGATTGGTGGAGCCGCCGGTGAAATAGAACAACACCGTCAGCGCCGCGATATCGGCCAGCAGATGAACGACATACTCGCTGTGACGTACGGCCCACTGTCGATCCAGGCGCCACCAGGTGAACAGGTTCAATAGCCCCATGCTGGCGATCACGCCGATCACCGGCAGCACTTCAAGCTGGAAATCCAGCCATTCGATCCCGATGATGACGGCGGCAAGAAACCCCATCCAGGTGATGCCACGAATGATGGTCAGACGGATCAGGTTGTGGCTGGGCGTGGAGAGGGGCAGCGGCAAAGGGGGGGCGGAAGGCATGACGACTCCAGGCAGGGCGTTGCCCATGATACCGTGACACGGGGTCGTGGCGTGCCGTTTGCCACCTTGGGCGAGACTTGCCCTACACCTCGGTCGGGCAAAGCCGTAGAATGCGGGCACTTGACACCCACGCACCGATGACCGGTGCCATGACGACGAATCTTACCCTGATGTCTGATGCCGACCTAGCCCGGGAAGTCGGGCTGCGTAGAACCTTCGCGATCATCTCGCACCCCGATGCGGGCAAAACCACCATCACCGAGAAGATGCTGCTGTTCGGAAATGCGATCCAGCTTGCCGGGTCGGTGAAGAGCAAGCGCAACGACCGCCACGCCACCTCCGACTGGATGAAGATGGAGCAGGAGCGCGGCATCTCGGTGACCACCTCGGTGATGCAGTTTCCCTATGGCGGGCGCATCGTCAACCTGCTCGACACGCCGGGCCACGAGGACTTCTCCGAGGACACCTACCGTACCCTGACGGCAGTCGACTCCGCGCTGATGGTGATCGACGGTGCCAAGGGCGTCGAGGATCGCACCATCAAGCTGATGGAGGTGTGTCGTCTGCGCACCACGCCCATTCTCACCTTCGTCAACAAGATGGACCGCGACATCCGCGACCCTATCGAGGTAATGGACGAAGTCGAAACGGTGCTCAACATCCAGTGCGCGCCGATGACCTGGCCGATCGGCATGGGGCGTCATTTCAAGGGCGTCTACCACCTCTACAACGATGTGATTCATCTCTATACCCAGGGGCAGGGCAACCGCATTCCCGATGACAAGCGCATCCAGGGGCTCGACAGCCCCGAAGTCGATGCAGTGCTCGGCGCGGAGGCGGCCGAGGAGCTGCGCATGGAGGTCGAGCTGGTGCGTGGTGCCTCGCATGAGTTCGATCTCGATGCCTACCGGCGCGGCGAGCTGACCCCGGTCTATTTCGGTACCGCCATGGGCAACTTCGGCGTGCGCGAGATGCTGGATGGCTTCGTTGAATACGCGCCGCCGCCGCAGCCCCGTGAGACCGATACCCGCTCCGTCGAGGCCAACGACAGCCGCTTCACCGGCTTCGTGTTCAAGATACAGGCCAACATGGACCCGAAGCACCGCGATCGCATCGCCTTCCTGCGCGTCTGTTCGGGCAAGTACGAGAAAAACATGAAGATGCGTCATGTGCGCATCGGCAAGGACGTCAAGATCGCCGACGCTTTGACCTTCATGGCCGCCGACCGCGCCCACGTTGAGGAGGCCTGGCCAGGCGACATCATTGGTCTGCACAACCACGGTACCATCCAGATCGGCGATACTTTCACCATGGGTGAGGAGATGCGCTTCACCGGCATTCCCCACTTCGCCCCGGAGCTGTTCAAGCGCGTGCAGCTCAAGGATCCGCTGAAGCTCAAGGCGCTGCAGAAAGGCTTGCAGCAGCTCTCCGAGGAGGGGGCCACCCAGCTGTTCCAGCCGTTGGACAACAACGACCTGATCCTGGGCGCCGTGGGTACCCTGCAGTTTGACGTAGTCGCCCACCGGCTCAAGGAAGAGTACAAGGTCGACTGCGTCTACCAGCCGGTCAACGTGCAGACCGCCCGCTGGATCTACAGCGACGATGCCAAGAAGCTAGAGGAATTCAAGCGCAAGGCGAGCGCCAACCTGGCGCTGGATGGCGGTGGCTACCTGACCTACATTGCCCCCACGAGGGTCAATCTGCAGATGACTCAGGAACGCTGGCCCGAGATCCGCTTTGCCGCGACCCGGGAGCACTGATAGCTAGCCATGGAGGCGCCATGTTGATCGATGCCCACTGTCACCTGGACTTTCCCGACTTCGACGCCGACCGTGAGGCGATGTTCGAGAGGGCCAGGGCCGCCGGGGTGGGCCACTTCATGGTGCCCGGCACCACGCGCAAGCGCTGGCCAAACGTGCTGGCACTGGGCGAGCGGCCCGACGTTAGCATCAGCCTGGGCCTGCATCCCTGTTTCATCGACGAACATGGCGAGGAGGACGTGGATGCGCTCGCCCAGGCGCTCGACGCCCACCCCGAGGTAAAGGGGGTAGGCGAGTGCGGTATCGATGCCCGTTTCGAGGAGACGCTGGAGGCCCAGTGGGAGCTGTTCAATGCCCAACTGCGGCTGGCCAAGACGCGCCAGCTGCCGGTGGTCATCCACTGCGTGCATGCCAACGACAAGGTGTCCAAGCGGCTGCGTGAGCTCGACCTGCCGGCCGGCGGCCTGATACATGCTTTTGCCGGCTCGCCGGATCAGGCCTGGAAGTTTCTCGACCTGGGGTTCGTGGTGGGGCTGGGCGGGGCGGTGACCTATGAGCGGGCGCAGCGCCTGTGGCGCGCCGTGAAGAGCCTGCCAGAGGATGGCTTCGTGCTGGAAACCGACAGCCCCGACATGCCACTGTGCGGCTACCAGGGCCGACGCAACGAGCCGGTCCGCATCGACCAGGTATGCGATATGGTGGCCAAGCTGCGGAATGTCTCGACCGAGGCGATTGCCGCGCAGAGTACGGCAACCGCCAAGCGAATCTTCGGGCTCGCCTAGCCGGCCCGCTGGGCCAGGCTCTCAGGGTCGACGCGTTCGATGGAGTAGGGAAGCTTCAACAGCTTGGCTGGCTGCCCTTCGACCCTGAGCGGCTCGGCATGGTCGCGGGTGCTCAGCACCGCCAGGATCTCGGCCTGGCCGTAGGCGTCAAGCTCGGCGGCCACTACCTCGCCGGCGCTCTTGCCCTCTGCATCGAGCACGCTGGCGCCCAGGGGCGGCACTTGCTCCCCCTCCAGTTGGGCGCGCGACAGGCGCTTCTTCACCTGGCCGCGGAAATGCGCTCTGGCTACCACCTCTTGCCCGGTATAGCAGCCCTTCTTGAAGCTCACCCCGCCCAGCGCCTCCCAGTTGATCATCTGCGGCAGCAGGGCATCCTGATGCGCCGGCGTCAGCCAGGCGAGTCCCGCCTGGATGTCCTGCAGGCACCACACCGCATTGCCCACCAGCGGAGCCTGTGCGGCCAGTTGGGCGACCAGCGCTGCTGCCTGCGCCTCGGGCAGGCAGATCAGCAGCCGCGGCTGGGGCCCCGGGTGGGCAAGCAGCTGCAAGGTTTCATCGCCCGCCTGGTGCCAGAGTCCGGGGGGAACCAGGTCGCAGCGCACCTCCGCCAGCGCCTGGGCCTCTCGGCCGATCAGCCCCACCAGCGCGAGGTCGTCACGCACCTGCAGTTCGCACTTGTAGAACGGGGCAAACTTCGCCAGATGCTGGCGCAGCGGCTGTGCCAGGCCGCGGTGAAGGATCAGCCGGTAGCGTTCGGGGGTGATGCGCAGCAGCTGGGCATTGGCCAGCATGCGCCCCTTGGCGGTGCAGAAGCTGGTCAGCGGTGCAAAGTGGCCGTCAGCCAGCTCGACCTGTGCGCTGGTTTGCCCCTGCAGCAGCTTGGCGGCGCCCGCGCCGGCCACGTCAAGCATGGCGAGGTGGACCAGCGGGCTGGTCACGGTGCCTTCCAGGGCGGCTCTAGCCGGGTCGGGGGTGTCGAACTCCACGCGTTCGTCGCTCACTCGCCGTCCGCCCAGGGCGGTCATCCAGTCACTCATTGCCTGTGGCTCCAGGTCGTGTTCAGGGGTGGGTTTTCAAGGTATGCGGCCGGTGCTGCGACATTGCAAGCGGCTGCCGCTCCCTAGTAGCCATGTTAGACTGTTCTTTCGTTATGCTTAGGAACGGGAGTCGTCCATGGCACAGGTGTCGCTGAGCTTCACAGGGGTGGAAAACGCCGAACAGATCAATCGTATCACCGAAGCCCTGATGATGGTGGATGGCGTCGAGAGTGCTGAGGTAGGTCGCCATGGAGCCGACGTCGAAGGCCGGGCCAGCCGCGAGACGCTGCGGCGTGCCATCGAATCCCTGGGCCTTCCCATCGTCGTCAAATAGCGGAATTACGCAGAATGAAACAGACCATCCAGATCGTCAGTGAGCGCAACCGGATTTTTCGCCAGCAGGTGCAGATCGAAGGGTTCGAGGATCTCTACGTCGATGTGCCCAAGGCCTACGGCGGCGAGGGCAGTGCTCCGGACCCCCACGACTTTTTCGATCTCTCGCTCGGGGCTTGCAAGGCGATCACTGCGCAGATGTACGCCCAGCGCAAGAAATGGCCCCTCGAAGGCATTAGCGTTACCGTCAATCGTGACGACAGCGAGGAACAGAAGGGCATCTATCGACTCGAAGTGGTGATGACCTTCCACGGCATCGAGGATGCCGAGCAGCGTGCCCGGCTCGAGGAGATCAGCCACAAGTGTCCGATTCACCGCCTGATGACCAGTGCCACCGTGGAGGTCACCACGCGTAGTGCCGATGTGGTCGAGGCCTGAGCGGGGCGCATTGCACCGCCGGCCCCGAGCCGCCTGGAGATGATCCTTGCCGGGCGCCATGAGGCGCCCGGCGCGTTGCCGGAGCCAAGATGAGCAAACCGTTTCGCCTGAATGCCAAGTTCAAGCCCGCCGGTGACCAGCCTGCCGCCATCGAAGGCCTGGTGACGGGGCTGGAGGCGGGACTGGCCCACCAGACCCTGCTGGGCGTGACCGGGTCGGGCAAGACTTTCACCATGGCCAACGTGGTCGAACGGCTGCAGCGACCGACCATCGTCATGGCGCCCAACAAGACCCTGGCCGCCCAGCTCTACGGCGAGTTCAAGTCGTTCTTCCCCGACAACGCCATCGAGTACTTCGTCTCCTATTACGATTACTACCAGCCCGAAGCCTACGTGCCCTCGTCGGACACCTTCATCGAGAAGGACGCCTCGATCAACGACCACATCGAGCAGATGCGGCTCTCAGCGACCAAGGCGCTGCTCGAGCGGCGCGATGCGTTGATCGTGGTCTCGGTTTCGGCCATCTACGGTTTGGGCGATCCCGACCAGTACCTGAAGATGCGCCTGCACTTCACTCGCGGCGAGCTGATCGACCAGCGCAGCTTCCTGCGCCGCCTGGCGGAGTTGCAATACACCCGCAATGACATGGACTTCAAGCGCGCTACCTACCGGGTGCGCGGTGACGTGATCGACATTTATCCGGCCGACTCCGACGAGGAGGCGGTACGGGTGGAGCTGTTCGGCGACGAGATCGACTCGATCCGCCTGTTCGATCCGCTCACTGGCGAAACCCGCGGCGAGGTGCCGCGCATGACAATCTATCCTAAGAGCCACTACGTAACGCCGCGTGAGACGATCCTCTCCGCCGCCGAGGCGATCAAAGTCGAGCTGGTCGAGCGTCTCGAATGGCTGCGCAAGAACGACCGCCTGGTGGAGGCCCAGCGACTCGAGCAACGCACGCTCTATGATCTGGAGATGATGAACGAGCTGGGCTATTGCAACGGCATCGAGAACTACTCGCGCTATCTTTCGGGGCGTGCACCCGGCGAGCCGCCGCCCACCTTCTTCGATTACCTGCCGTCCGATGCGCTGGTGTTCATCGACGAGTCACACGTCAGCGTTCCCCAGGTCGGGGGGATGTACAAGGGCGACCGCTCGCGCAAGGAGACGCTGGTCGAATACGGTTTCCGCCTGCCCTCGGCGCTGGACAACCGTCCGATGACCTTCGAGGAGTGGGAGGCCATCTGCCCGCAGACGATCTTCGTCTCGGCCACGCCTGGCCCCTACGAGGCCAAGCACGCCGGCCAGGTGGTGGAGCAGGTGGTGCGCCCCACCGGCCTGGTTGACCCCGAAATCGAAGTGCGACCGGCCACTACCCAGGTCGATGACCTGCTGTCGGAGATCCGCCTACGCGCCGAAGTGGGCGAGCGTGTGCTGGTCACCACCCTGACCAAGCGTATGGCCGAAGACCTCACCGAATACCTTGACGAGCATGACGTGCGGGTGCGCTACCTGCACTCCGATATCGACACGGTGGAGCGGGTGGAGATCATACGCGACCTGCGCCTGGGCAAGTTCGACGTGCTGGTGGGCATCAACCTGCTGCGCGAAGGACTCGACATCCCAGAGGTGTCGCTGGTGGCGATCCTGGATGCGGACAAGGAGGGCTTCCTGCGCAACGAGCGCTCGTTGATCCAGACCATCGGCAGGGCGGCGCGCAACGCCCACGGCAAGGCGATCCTCTACGCCGACCGGGTGACCGACTCCATGCGTCGCGCCATCGACGAGACCGAGCGGCGTCGCGCCAAGCAGATCGCCCACAACGAGAAGCACGGCATCACGCCCACCACCGTGACCCGCTCGGTGGCCGACATCATGGAGGCGGCGCAGGCGCCGGGGCGCAAGGGCAAGGGGCGGCGCAGCGAGCGCAAGGTGGCCGAGGGTGCGGCGATCTACGACCTCAACGAGCTCTCGCCGACCGATCTGGCCAAGGAGGTGGCGCGTGTCGAGGACGCCATGTTCGAGGCGGCCCAGAACCTGGAGTTCGAGGAGGCGGCCAGGCTGCGCGACCGGCTGCATGAGCTGAAGGAGCGGCAGCTGGCGCTTGGGTAGGCATCGTTGATTGACTGCTGCTCACCACGGAGCGAGGGGCGCCGTGGGCAGGCCGAAGAGGAGGTCTTTTGCCAGGGATGGCAAAGGTAGCGTACAGGGAAGTATTTACAGCGCCTCCTCGCAGGCCTGCCCGCGGATCAGCCCCGAGCGGGGCAAGATACTAAGGAAACACTCGATGCCCGAAGGGCCTGAGATTCGCCGTGCCGCCGACCGCCTGCACGAGCAGCTTGCCGGCAGGCGGCTGGAGTCCGTGTGGTTCGCCTTCCCCGAACTGGCCGCTGAGGCCGACTCGCTGGTGGGGCGAGAGGTCACGGCGGTGGACAGCTGGGGCAAGGCGTTGCTGACCCGCTTCGACGACGGTCGCGTGCTCTACAGCCACAACCAGCTCTACGGCGTATGGAAGCTCCACGACGCCGAACGCGAGCCCGATACCGAGCGCTCGCTGCGCGTACGGCTGACGGCGGAAGGGCGCTCGGCCAGCCTCTACAGCGCCTCGGACGTTTCGCTGTGGCCGGCCGAGCGGCTCGCCGAGCATCCTTTTCTCTCTCGTCTCGGCCCCGACCTGTTGACCCACGGGGTCACGCCGGAGCTGGCCGTGGCGCGTTTGAGCGAGCCGCGCTTCGTGCGCCGTCGGCTGGGCGGGCTGCTGCTCGATCAGGCACCTTTCGCCGGCATCGGCAACTACCTGCGCTCCGAAATTCTTTTCTTCGCCGGGCTGCCGCCCACGGCCCGGGTCGTTGATCTGAGCGACGAGCGGCTGGAAGGGTTGGCGCGAACCATTCTTGCCGTCACCCGGCAGGCCTACGACCAGGCCGGTACCACCAATCGAAACGATTGGGTGATCAAGGCGCGACGACAGGGCGAGAGCCCTCGGCTGTGCCGCTTTGCCGTGTTCGAGCGCGACGGCTGCCCGTGCCATGTCTGTGCAACCCCGGTCGAGCGGCTGACGGTAGCGTCGCGCCGGCTCTATCTTTGCCCGACGTGCCAGGGAGTTTGACCAATTGTACGTTAATATACCGTTATCGTTTCATGCTGTGCTCACCCTGCCCAAACTACAAATCTTGAGCAGGGCAGCAAGCTGCCGCTAGTTCTTGCGCTTGAACAACGAGCGGCCCATCTGCTTGGCGGAGAGCTTGGCACTGTGCAGGCCGCTCGAATCGCCTTTCAACATCGATGCCAGGTAGCTCTTGGCCTGCGCGAACTCGATGTGCGGCGGCAGGGGCGCGATATCCCCGTCGGTATAGGCATTGATCACCACCGGGCGGTCGGAGGTGAGTGCCTCGTTCCACACCCGGTCGACGTCGTCGGGCTCGCGCATGACCAGGCCCTTGAGGCCGAGCAGCTCGGCATACTGGTCGTAGCGAAACTCAGGCAGCTCCTGCGAGGTGTCGAACTTGGGGTCGCCCTCCATCACGCGCTGCTCCCAAGTCACCTGGCTAAGATCGTGGTTGTTGAGCACCAGCACGATGCAGCGTGGGTCTTCCCACTCCTGCCAGTATTTGGCCAGGGTGATCAAGGCATTGTTGCCGAGCATCTGCATGGCGCCGTCACCCACTAGCGCGATGGCGGGCCGGTTGGGGTGGCAGAACTTGGCGGCGATCAGGTAGGGCACGCCGTTGCCCATGGAGGCCAGGCCGCCGGAAACCGACCCTAGCATGCCGCGGCGAATCTTCAGGTTGCGCGCGTACCAGTTGGTGGCGCTGCCTACGTCGCAGGCGAGCATCACATTCTCGGGTAGCCGTGACGAGAGGCTCTGGAACACCAACTGAGGGTTGATCGGTGAGGCCTCGGTGGCGGCGCGGGCCTCGGTCTTCTCCCACCAGTCGTCGATCCAGCCCTGCACCTTCTTGCGCCATTTGTCGTTGGCCTTTGGTTCCAGGCGCTCGGCCAGGGCTGCCAGTGTGGCCCCAGCGTCGCCGTGCAGGTTGATCTCGGTGGGGTAGCGTATGCCCAGCGCTTCCGGTACCACGTCGATTTGAACGGCACGTGCCTGGCCGGGCTCCGGCAGGAATTCCACATAGGGGAAGCGGGTGCCGACCATCAGCAGGGTATCGCACTCCTTCATCATCTTGTCGCTGGCCTCGGTACCAAGCAGGCCAATGGCGCCGGTCACGCCGGGCAGGTCGTCCGGCACCATGGTTTTGGCCAGGATCGCCTTGGCGATACCGGCGCCGGTCAGGTCGGCTACGCGGATCAGTTCGTCAAGCGCATGCTTGACCCCGGCACCAGCTAGGATGGCGACCTTCTTGCCTGAATTCAGGATTTCGGCGGCGGTGTCCAGGTCGGCGGTTGCCGGCACCTGACTGGGGAAGCGGTAGCCGACGCCGGAGAACACCGCGCCATGCTCCATGGGAGGATCCTCCATGGGCAAATCCTGCACATCATTGGGCAGGATCACGCAGGTCACGGTGCGACGGGCAGTGGCGATGCGCATGGCCTGGTCGATGACGTGGCGGGCCTGGGCTGGCTCGGTGACCATCTGCACGTACTCGCTGGCGACGTCCTTGAACAGCGCCATCAGGTCCAGCTCCTGCTGGTAGTCGGTCCCGAGGCTCTTGCGGGCCTGCTGGCCGACGATGGCCACGGTGGGCATGTGATCCTTGCGCGCATCATAGAGGCCGTTGAGCAGGTGCACCGCACCTGGTCCGGAAGTGGCGACACAGACGCCTACCGTGTCGCTGAACTTAGCATGGGCGCAGGCCAAGAAGGCGGCCACTTCCTCGTGGCGGGGCTGGATGAGGCGGGGATTGCCGTCGGCGCGGCGCAGGGCGGACATCACACCGTTGATGCCGTCGCCTGAGTAGCCGTACAGCCGCTCCACACCCCATTCGCGCAAGCGGGAGATGATAAAATCAGACACGGTGGGTTGCATGATCGCTCCTTTGATCGAGGCGGTGTCGAGTCCATGAACGGGCTAACTGCAAGCGTAGAGGCGGAGAACCGTGGCGACAAACCCACATAGAGTCATTATACCGTTACCTTTTATTTAAAACACGAAGAGCTACGACCTTGGCGGCACAACCCTGTCGACAACGATGCGATACGGTATAATTCGCCACCGTTCGAGCCCGCCGCTTCGCGCTTGCGAATCCATAAGCGGGCATGCCGACACTGCCGAGGAGTTCCTTGCACATGACCGTGATCCGCCAGGACGATCTGATCCAGAGCGTCGCCGACGCCCTGCAGTACATCTCCTACTACCATCCCAAGGATTTCATCGACGCCATGGCGGCGGCGTACGAGCGGGAGGAGAACCCGGCGGCCAAGGACGCCATCGCCCAGATTCTGATCAACTCGCGCATGTGCGCCATGGGCCACCGTCCGATCTGTCAGGACACCGGCATCGTCACCGTGTTCGTGCATGTGGGCATGAACGTGCGCTGGGACGCCGAGATGAGCCTCGACGACATGATCAACGAGGGCGTGCGTCGTGCCTACCAGCTGCCCGACAACGTGCTGCGCGCCTCGGTGCTGGCCGATCCGGACGGCGCCCGCAAGAACACCGGCGACAACACGCCGGCGATCATCCATCACAAGATCGTGCCCGGCGACAAGGTCGAGGTCCACGTGGCGGCCAAGGGTGGCGGCAGCGAGGCGAAGTCCAAGTTCGCCATGCTCAACCCGTCGGACAGCGTGGTCGACTGGGTGCTCGAGCAGCTGCCCAAGATGGGCGCCGGCTGGTGTCCGCCCGGCATGCTCGGCATCGGCATCGGCGGCACCGCCGAGAAGGCCATGGAGATCGCCAAGGAGGCGCTGCTCGATCCCATCGACATCCAGGAGCTGCAGGCGCGCGGCGCGTCCAACCGTGCCGAGGAGCTGCGTCTGGAGCTGTTCGACAAGGTCAACAAGAGCGGTATCGGCGCCCAGGGCCTGGGCGGCCTGACCACGGTGCTCGACATCAAGGTCAAGGACTACCCGACCCACGCCGCCAACAAGCCGGTGGCGATCATCCCCAACTGCGCGGCCACCCGTCATGCGCACTTCACCTTGGACGGCTCCGGCCCGGCGGCACTGCCGGTGCCCAAGCTGGAAGACTGGCCGGAGATCACCCGCGAGGCGGGTGACAACGTCAAGCGCGTTAACCTGGATACGGTCACCCCGGAAGAAGTGCAGACCTGGCAGCCGGGCGATACCCTGCTGCTCAACGGCAAGCTGCTCACCGGACGCGATGCCGCCCACAAGCGCATGGTCGACATGCTTGCCAAGGGCGAAGAACTGCCAGTCGACATGAAAGGTCGCTTCATCTACTACGTCGGGCCGGTGGATCCGGTGGGCGACGAGGTGGTAGGTCCGGCGGGCCCGACTACCGCCACGCGTATGGACAAGTTCACCCGCACCATGCTGGAAGAGACCGGCCTGCTGGGCATGGTGGGCAAGGCCGAGCGCGGCCCGGCCGCCATCGAGGCGATCCGCGACAACAAGGCGGTCTACCTGATGGCCGTGGGCGGCTCCGCCTACCTGGTGGCACAGGCGATCAAGAAGTCCCGCGTGGTGGGCTTCGCCGACCTGGGCATGGAAGCGATCTACGAGTTCGAGGTCGAGGACATGCCGGTCACCGTGGCGGTCGACAGCCAGGGCACCTCGGTACACCAGATAGGCCCCGCCAAGTGGAAGGAGATCATCGCCGAGCGGGCCTGATCTCGCCTCGACGACTCCGCGGCCCCGCCAACTGGCGGGGCCGCTGCCGTCTGGGGTATGCTGCAGTGTGCTGTTTTTCAGGGAGATGTCATGGCATCCTGGCTTTTCGGCCTCGCGATTTTCCTGATCCATCTACTGGGAATCCTGTCGGCGATCCTGGCGCTGCTCTCCAGCCGTACCTCGCAGGGCGCCGTTGCCTGGATCATCTCTCTCGTGACCTTTCCCTACCTGGCCGTGCCGGCCTACTGGATCTTCGGTCGGCCGCGCTTCTACGGCTATGTCTCCGCCCGCGGCGAGCGGGATACCGTGCTACGGCGCATCCTGGCGCGCTATCGCGAACGTCTGGAGCCGTTCCTTGCGGATCCGCGCAATCCTGATATTCGCGCCGTGGAGCAGCTTGCCATGATGCCGTTGACCAGCGGCAACCAGGCCGAGCTGCTGATCGATGGGCAGGAGACCTTCGACAGTCTCTTTGCCGGTATCGATGCAGCCGAGGATTACGTCCTTGTACAATTTTTCATCGTTCGCCACGACGCTCTGGGGCACCGGCTAAAGGAGCATCTGCTGCGTGCCGCTGACCGAGGCGTACGGGTCTACTTCCTGTTCGATGAGGTTGGCAGCCGCAAGCTCTCCGAGGGTTACCTGCGTGAGCTATCAGAAGGCGGGGTAGAGGTGAGCCCGTTTCGTTCATCGCGGGGATTCAAGCATCGTTTCCAGCTCAACTTCCGCAATCATCGCAAGATCCAGGTGGTGGATGGCCGCCAGGGTTGGCTTGGTGGCTTCAATGTCGGCATCGAGTACCTGGGGCAGCATCCGCGCCACGGGCCTTGGCGGGATACGCATCTCAAGCTTACCGGGCCCAGCGTGCTGGGCCTGCAGGAAGCCTTCTGGGAGGACTGGCACTGGGCCACCGGCGAGGTGATCAACTTGGCCTGGGAGCCACGCACCGACTGTGAAGAGTGTCAGAACGTGGTGATCGTGCCCTCTGGCCCTGCCGATCGGCAGGAGACGGCCAGCCTGCTGGTGCAGCATGCCATCCACAGCGCCCATGAGCGACTTTGGGTCACGAGCCCCTATTTTGTTCCGGACCAGGGGGTGCAGGATGCCTTGCGCCTGGCGGCCATGCGGGGCGTAGACGTGCGCATCATGATGCCGGAACGTCCCGATCACCTGCTGATCTACCTTTCGGCCTTCTCGTTCCTGCCCGACATGGTGCGAGCCGGGGTCAAGGTCTATCGCTACCAGCCTGGCTTCTTACATCAGAAGGTGATACTGATCGACGATTCGGCGGCGGCGGTGGGTACGGTGAATCTCGACAACCGCTCGTTTCGCCTGAATTTCGAGATCACTGCCTTCATCCCCGACCGACGCTTTGCCGCGCAGGTACGACTGATGCTGGAGCGTGATTTTGCCGACTGCCGCCGGATCGGTTTCGACGAGATGCAGAACCGCCCGCTGTGGCAGAAACTGGTGTCGCGAGCGGCCTATCTGACCGCCCCCATCCAGTGATCATGCGCTCTTGGGTTCGCCAGGGGGGCTGGGTTACATTAGTGGCCTGTTGGATAAAGAACCCTGTCGACACAAGTACGTATCGGCATTCTCAATCTTTTCTCTGCGGCGGGAGTCACGGTGAATCTCGAGACAAAATGGCTGGAAGATTTCGTGGCGCTGGCCAACACCCGCAGCTTTTCCGCCTCTGCACGGCAGCGCCATGTGACCCAGCCGGCGTTCAGTCGCCGTATCCGTGCCCTCGAGCAGGCCGTCGGTGTCACTCTGGTGGACCGCTCGACCACACCCATCAACCTGACCCCAGAAGGGCAGCTGTTCCTGGTGACGGCACGCAATCTGGTGGAGCAGCTTAACGAGTGCCTGGGGCATTTGCGTGGCGTCTCCATGGCTCGTGAGGCGCTGGACATCGTGGCGGCGCATTCGCTGGCACTCAGCTTCTATCCCGAGTGGATATCGCGCCTGCAGGAAGGCCTGGGCGAGCTGCCCACTCGGCTCGTGGCCATGAACGTCGGCGAGGCGATCCACGTGCTGCGTGAGGGTAACTGCGACCTGATGCTGGCCTACCACGACCCCTACGCCACGATGCAGCTCGATGGTGAGGTCTTTCCCTCGTTCTCCATCGGGCAGGTCAAGATGCTGCCGGTCAGCGTCCCCGATGCCAAGGGCAAGCCCCGCTTCAGCCTGGAAAGCAAGGACACCATTCCCTATCTGGCCTACACCCAGGGCGCCTTCCTCGGGCGCAGCGTGCGCATGCTGCTGAAGAACGATCCGCTGCGCCTGCGCCTGCGCACGGTCTACGAGACCGCCATGGCCGAGGGGCTTAAAGGCATGGTGCTGCAGGGGGTCGGGCTCGCGTGGATTCCCGACTTCTGTGTCCGCGATGAGCTCAGGAGCGGCAAGCTGGTACGCGCCGGTGACGAGAAGTGGGATGTGCCGCTGGAGATCCGCCTCTACCGCTGCTCATTGGTGCATAAGCCAGGCGTTGAGAAGCTGTGGCGGCAGATGATGAAGCTGCCCCGGGATTTCCTCCAGGCCTGAAAAAACACGCCACGGCTGGCTGCACCGCCCAATCGCTGCGCTAAGGCTGTTCAAATTCGTTCCCGATGAATTTGTTCGCGGTGCTTGGAGGCGGCACATATACCCCCTATGCTCCATCTCCTGCGCTCCGGGCGCCTTGCGCTTGGGGCGCTCGCCGATCCCTGGAGCACTTTTTTTGTGCCGCTAGATCCCGCCGAAATCGGCCGGCAGGCCGAGAAAATTCTGAATGATGAAAAAGTGGTCCTCGAACAGGCTGTCCGGTTCGAGTTCGGCCAGCGGTACCCAGCGCGCGTGATCGCCGCCCTTGACCGGCTTAAGCTGCGGCAGCTGCTGGTCGGGGCGCAGGGCGAAGTAGAAGGCTTCGGCCAAGGTCCGTCCACGCCAACTGCGGTGCGGCTCATCGAACAGCCGCTGCCCGCGCAACGAGCCCTTTAGCACCGCCTCCGGTACCTTCAGCCGCACGCGTTCGCGCAGCTCCCGCAGGCACGCATCGAGCAACCGCTCATGGGGGCTGATGAAACCGCCGGGAAGTGCCAGCAGTCCCTTGCCGGGAGCGGCCGTACGGCGCACCAGCAGCACATGGCCTGATTGCACCACCACGGCGTTGACGGTGACGAAGATAGGAGGATAGGGCGCATTGACCCAGGCCTGGCGGTACTGTTCAAGCAGTTGCTGCTCTTCCATCAGCTGGCGGTGGGCGTCGCTGTCGGCAAACTCGCGCAGGGCCTCGACCACGCCGGGAGGCAGGTCGTGGACGGCACCGGTGCTCAGGTAGTCGGCGGTGGAAGAGGATGAGCGAAACAGGCGCTCGCGGATCTGACTGGCCGAGATGCCTTCTACCAGCGGTACGCTGACCGACTCCCACTGCGGAAACAGCGAGAGATAATAGCTCGACTGGCCGCGGCTGGCACCGATCAGCCCGATGCGCGGCAGCCTGGCATGATGATGGCCGGCAATGTCGCGAACCTTGCGCTGCACGTCGCGCACCCAGACATCGTCGTTATAGAGGGCATCAAGCAGCGGCACGATATCGAGCCTGCCGTTCTCCTCGTCGTCGAAGCAGCTCCTGAGAAGCGCCTGGCGTTCAAGAAAATGCCAGGGGTTGCGCAGCGAGCGGGCCTGCCAGGCGGAACCGACCAGAACGATGACTTGCCGGGCGTGGCGCAGAGCCTCGTTGATGACCGCCAGGTGCCCTAGGTGCGGTGGTTGAAAGCGCCCGATGAAAACAAGACAGTCGAACTGATAGTCGGAAACACGCATCGGAACTCCTTCATGGGCGGCTCGGGCCTTATTATGGTGGTCTCGTCCGTGACGCTGCAACGTGAGCCGGCCAGGCCGACAGGTCGGCATCGATCGGATATGCTGTAACGCATGACGGCAAACAAGGAGATGTCGTGGAACGGATTTCGTTCATGCTGTGGTGGCGTGCGATCAAGGAGGCGGTCAACCTGTGGCTGGAGCGCAACGCCTTCAGCTATGCCGGTTCGCTGGCCTTCTACACGCTTTTTTCCCTGGCCCCGACCGTGATCATCGCCGTGGCCGTGATCGGCGTGGTCTTCGGCGAGGATGCCGCCCAAGGGCAGATCGTGGCCCAGTTGCAGGGCACCGTGGGCGAAGAGGCAGCGCGCATGGTGGAGCAGGCCGTGGCAGCCTCACGCATCGAGGAGTCGGGACTGCTGCCGACGCTGCTCGGGGTAGGGGGTCTGCTGGTCGGCGCCACCACCGTCTTTGCCCAGATGCAGTTCTCGTTGAACACCATGTGGGGTGTGACGGCCAAGCCTAGTCGCAACAGCATGCTGGTATTCCTCAAGCAGCGCATCCTGTCACTTACCGTGGTGCTCGCCATCGGCTTCATCCTGCTGGTTTCACTGGTGGTCGGCATCATGCTGCGCGCCATGCTGCAGGTGGCGAGCACGGCGGTGCCGCTGGCCGGTCCGCTCACGGCAGGGGCTGAATTCGTCGTCTCACTGGCGGTCATCACCGCCTTGTTTGCCACCATCTTCAAGGTTCTGCCTGACGTGGTGCTAGGCTGGCGTGACGTGCTGCTGGGTGCGGTAGTCACGGCGCTGCTGTTTGCGGTGGGGCGCAGTGCCATCGCTTCGTATCTGGCCTATACGGCCACCGCATCCACCTATGGCGCGGCAGGTTCGGTGGTGATGATCCTGCTGTGGGTCTACTACAGCTCCCTTATCGTCCTGTTTGGGGCGGCCTTTACAAGGTGCCACTTAATGGCCATGGGAAGGCCAATAATTCCAAGAAATTCAGCGGTTTTAGTGCGTCGTGAGTTGGTCGAATAGCAGTGGTGGGATCACCTGAAAGTGTATGGTGATTTTGCTTGGCGGGAAGGCGCCATACACGGCGCCATACAAGAAAGTGTGGGCTGGAATGATGAGCCCCCTTGGCGGGGGCAGGCGGGGATCAGTCCAGGCGGTTGTCCAACTGGCGGCGCATCCAGGCCTCGACCTCGGACTTGACCCAGCGGATGCAGCGCGGCCGGTTGCCGACGCGGCTCAGCACCACCGGCTTGGGGAAGGTCGGGTCGCTTTCGCGCCGGCGCTGAAGGGTGGTGCTGGCCAGGCCTGTCTTCTCGATCACGTCTTGGGTGGTCAGGAAGACCAGTTCGTCCTCGTTACGCGCGGCGATGTCGGGTGCAACAGCGGCGGTCATGGGAACCTCTCGATAACAGGGTAGATGGCCGGCTGACGGTTGCCAGCCGGGCTCTCTTGAATGGTGATGGGTCTCTATGGGGTGTCGGCGGCGTGTTTTCCGTCGACGGGCTGGGGAATGGGGCCGGCCCACTCCAGGGGCGCCCACCCCGGCAGCATTTCGTGATTGGTGAAGCGCGGGCTGGTGGTGGGCTCCAGCACCTCCTTGCCACCAACGCTGACCACGGTCACGAAGTTCTCCAGCGGGTCGACGCGGGTGGAGACCGACACCTCGGCGATCACCGGGCGGTTAAAGTTCCAGCCGCGCGCCCAGTAGTGGGCCACGCCTCCCGCGGCCACGACTTCATCCAGGGTGGGCGGCTTCGGCCGCCATACAAAGCTAGGCACCTTCCGCCTCCTCGGGCCAGTCAAAGCCCTTGGCCTTCATCCATGCCTTGGTTGCCCACCAGGCCTCGGGCGAGGCCATGCTTAACCCCTCGCTCTCCAGCCAGTTGTCGCACGCTTTTTCCACGGCGGACCTATGGGAGTCAGAGGCGCCGCCCGGGCGCCCCTCCTTGATGATGATCTCGCCGCCGGAATACCGGACCAGCACCGAGTCCTCGCCAGCGACTTGGGCCAGCAGGCCGAATATCTCGCCGACGCGCCCCATGCCCATTTCGCTGAACTTGGCGCCCTCGATACTCAGGGTGAGCACGGCGCGCTGATCATCATCCTGATAGCTGGCGGTCTCCATCACGTTTCCTCGCTCTGCCGGTTGTGCTCAATGGCCTTGGTGGGGTCGACGGTGCGCCAGTCCGGCCAGTCGCGCCCCTCGTTCTTGACGAGCTTCGCACCCAGCCCGGCCGCCACCTCTTCGGCGGAGTAGCCGGCACGCCAGGCGCCGTCCAGGGCCAGCGACGCGACGTCGATCCACTCCTCGAGGTCGTGCGGGGCGGCCTCGACCTCCTTGAGCTCCTTGCGGATATGGTCGGTTACGCCCTGGCAGCGGCTGCCGGGGCCGAAGGCGCGGGTCGAGAACGCTATCTGGCGCTTCATGTGGGCCACCAGGTCGTAGCCGGACGTGTCGCCGCCGCTGGTGGCCGCCCACGCCTTGGCGGCGTCGCTAACCACCGGCTGCACCTTGTAGTTGCACACGTACTCGAAGTCGCCCCAGTGGTAGCCTTCGGGGTCGCAACCGTCTTCATCCAGTTGACTCTCGTCCGGACGGTCGACTCGATCTACCTGACTGCTGATCTGGGTGGCGCGGCCGACGAACACCTGGTCGACTTGCTCATCCCAGCCGGTGTCGCCATCCAGCCAGCTGTCGATGAAGTCGGTGGCCTGCTCGACGGCCTCGGCCTCGGTACCGAAGGCCATCAGGCCCTGATCGGGACAGTAGGCGAACCACGGCTTGTCGTCGGTGACGTACCAGGGCGGTGCCTCGCCTGGCTGTCTCGGGGCCACGCGATCGAGGCTGGTGCGTCCACCAAGGGCATGGATCATGGCGGCGAAGTTGAGCACGTCCACCGGGTCGCCCTTGGCGATGTGGTTGACCAGCATGCTGTTCAGGCGAGGGATGCTGCAGGTCTCCCAGCCGCCCCGGCCTTCGCCTCGCTTGTCGGCGAGCTTCTTGCGCATGGCCAGCGCCGCGGCTTCCACCATGGCGTCGTCGGGGTGCAGCTCGTGAGGCGTCAGCGCCTCCTGCAGCACGTCGACATACCACTCCAGGTACTTGTACTCGTAGACCTCGCCGCCCAGGTCGGAGCGCTCTTCCCACATATCGGGTGCGCAGGCGAAGTCGATGGCTTCCTCCATGCGCCGGCTGCGCTCGATAAGGGTGTCCAGCGCCTCCAGGATCTGTTCATCCTTGCCCTGGTGGGGCTCGCCGGCCACACCCAGGCGCTCCGCGACCATGCCCAGCATCCGGGCCCGGTCCTCGGCATAGTCGGTAGCGGCTTCCAGCTTCTCCTCGGCCAGCATCAGGTCGCGGGTGTTCAGCACATGGCCATGGGGTGACACGCTAGCCAGGCGCTCATTCTCCTGCTCGACCGCCTGCAGCCGCTGAGCCACCGGGTTCTTCGGGCACAGGCGGTCGTGCTCCATCAGCAGCTGGTGGGCAGCTTCCATGTCGTCGACCTTGCGCGTGTCGTAGATGATGGCCTCGCCGCAGTAGATGCACGACGCCGCGTGGTTGCCCTCGGCATCGCGCAGCCGTCTCAGCAATCCCAGCACCACCTTGGGGTTGGCGGCGGCCACGAAGGCCTCGTTGGCCTCGGCGTTGGGGCGGCTGGTGTGGTCGGCGTACTGGGCATGGACGACGCAGGGGCCGCGGGTATTCTCATGGTCGGGGTAGATGCCGCCGAACCGGCCGCGCACCCAGGGGCCTGGCGTGGCCGCCTTGGCGGCGGCCTCCAACGCTTCGATATCGATTGTCATGTCTGTGGTCCTCTCTATGGGCAGCACATCGGCGAGCCGCCGCACCAGTGTTCATAGTCCTCGTCGGGGATCTCGCTCAGGCCGCAGACGATGGGCATGTACTCGTCACAGCCCCGGCACCTGGCTTCGTATTCGCCGGGCGCGGCTCCTTCCACGACACCTTCGGGAAGCACGCCACCAGGCATCCAGGCCAGGGAGTGAAGGGAGGGGCGCCACTCGACGTGCTCGCCACGGCGACGTAGCTTCCGGGCCCGGGCGCTGGATATCGGTCGCCAGCCAGCGCGGATATCGGGAACAGGAGAATTCTTGAGTCGGGTTCTCATGCGGCTTTCCTTCGTTGCTGCCAGTAGCGCAGGGTCACGCCCCGCGCCATGGCCATCAGCTGGTTGTCGAGGAGCTTGACGCGATGCAGTCGGGGCGCGGGTCGCGTCTCGGTGACCCGGTAGCCGTGGGCCTGGTGGATGCCATGACGGTAGGGCACGACCTCCATCAGGCCGGCATAGGCGGGCAGCTCGTCGTCTCGGACGATTCCGGGTGCGGTGACCAGCCAGAAGTAGCTGGGCGGGACCAGCCCGCAGCAGTTCGAGCCCTTGGCAGCCAGGCCGGCGGTCTTCTTCGCTTCCTCCTTGGCGTTGGTCAGGGTATGGGCGCGATACCACTTCGCGCAGCGCCGGTCTCCGCGAATCTGGCGCAGCTCGGAAAGCCAGTCGGATCGACTGACCTTGATCTCGAACTCGTGGCCGAGCCTTGCCCGGGTGACCGATACCACGTCGGCTTCAGGGCCCCACACGGCGCCGCAGTTCGGCACCGTGATCTCGTGCTTGGCGCTGCTGCACCAGGCGTAGATGACGTCTTGCACCAGGGCTTCGGTCAGGGGAGGGAGGTCAGCATCCATCCAGCACCTCCCTAGCCCGTCGGCGCTCGGCTTCACCCCTTGTGCGCAAGCACATTGCTGCGCGCCTGTAAGCCGCCCTTTCGGAGGTGGTGTCTGAGTCAGACTCGTCGCGCTCGAAGTTCAAGGCCTCCTGTTTCAGAACCTCCTCGAGCTTGGTAGCAACCAGGAAGTTCAGCGCCTCCCGAAACTGCTCGACATAATTCTCTGTGCATCGGGCGCCCCAGCTGTTCACCAGGCATTCATCATCTGGCTCGATGTCAGGGAAGTCGTCGTCCGGCTTGCCCGGCACCATGAGGAATTTATTCTCGATGGCATGCAGGTAGCCGGCGAAGCGGGCAGCGTTCTCGACGTTGACCAGAAGAACGCTCGATGAGCGTGCCGCCTCGCCGATTCCGAAGATGTCGCAAATCTTGCCCAGCGTGGCTGCCAGGGCATTGAAGCCATCGCTCACCCTTTTCAACGCAGCTATCTGCGCCTCAGCCTCGTGGTGGTATTCGGGGCCGCGCAGCAGAACCGCCTCGTCGCTCTCGATAGAGGCGGTTGGGCCAAACAGTTCGCCTATGGCATCGCGCACCATGCGCAGTGCGGCCCAGGCAGCTTCCCTTTCTTCACGCCCCATACCCTTCGGAGCCTTCTCCGCCAGGCCGTCACGCTCTGCCTTCAGCTTCTCCACCAGCGACAGCGCCGGCCCTGTCGGCACCTCTTCGCCTTCGTCCACCAGGGCGGCTTTCAGGGCGCTCAGCTCCTCGCAGGCGCTGTGCAAGCAGCCGCGTAGCTGGTCGCAGTCCTGCTCCATCTCTATCAGTCGGCGGGCCAACTGATAGGCCGACTCGTTGTCGGCCAACTGCTGGGCTTTCTCGTGAAGGTCGAAGTTGGTCACCGGCCACCTGCCTTGCGCACCGCGCGCGCGATCTTCTGGATGGTGGCCGGGCCGATGCCCTTGATGCCGGCGAGCGCCTTGCGCTTGGCCTCGGTACCGATCTCGCTCAGCAGCTCATAGCCGGCGTCCTCGAGCTGGGTGACGACGCGGGCCGGCAGGTCGAGGTCTTCGATGCGCTGGCAGCCGTTCTCCTTGCGCCAGTGGCCGGCCAGGCGGTGGATGGCGCCCTTGATGAAGACGGCGTCGTCGCCGGCCATGATGCCGTCGATCAGCCCGCAGAAGACCAGGCGGTGCTTCTCCGCCTGGTCGAGCGGCTTGCTGCTGACCATGTACCAGCGGTCGGGCTCGTGGATGTGCACCTGGTTGAAGGCCAGCTGAACGACGACGCGACCGTCGTCGCTCTTGATCGTGGCGTGCGGCCCCGGATCCTCGCCGGCCTTCTCGGCGGGCGCCTTCTCCTTGCGGGACAGCTCGGCTTCCAGTTGCTGGACGCGCTGTCTCGCCTGGTGGCGAGTCTGGGCCAGCTCCTTCTTGCCGGCCGCCTTTTCGGCGGCCAGGCGGTCGGCGCGTTCGCGCTGCTGGTCGGCTTCGGCCTTGGCCTTGTCCCGACTGGCGGCCGCGCTCTCGGCGCGGCGCAGAGCGACAGCCAGCTCCTCGCGCAAGTCCCTGTTGTCCAGGGCCAGACGGATAGCCTCGTCGTAGGGGTCGAGCGAGGCGCGCACGGGCGCGCGCCCGCTCTCGTGGGCGTGTGTGTTCATCATGGGCTCCAGCGGTAGTAGGCGGGCGGTCAGGCGCGGTGATTGGCCAGTTGCCGGCGCAGCTCGTGGTTGTCTGCGCAGACGGCGGCCACAGCTTCCAGGAAGGTGGTCGGCTTCTTGAGCATGCCGGATCGGCGGATGACCTCATCCAGGTGTCGGCGCGCCTCCGCCAGGTCCGCGAGCTGGTCGGACAGGTCGAGTTGCTCGGCCAGGCGCGCCTTATCGTCTTCCAGCTCCTGGTTGCGCTGCATGACCTGCTCGCAGAACGAGCAGGCTGCCGTCTCGGCCGGGGTGTGGGCCAGCGATGTCATGCCACCTCCTCGAGCACCTTACGGGCGCCGCTGTTGTCCATGGGGGAAACCACGCCCTGGCGCTCCAGGTCCTCGATGAGGTGCGCCGCGCGGTTGTAGCCGATCTTGAATTTCCGCTGCACGGCCGATATCGACGCTCGCCCGCTCTCGATCACGAAGGCCTTGGCCTCGCTCAGCAGTGGGTCGGGCTCGTCGGTACCGGGCGAGGCAGGCGAGGGCGCCGCCTCATCCATGCTCTTGAACTCGGGCACGGCCTCGCCGCCCAGCCCGGTCAGCAGCAGCTTGATGACGTCGCGCAGGGCGTTGACCATCAGGATGAAGTCGGTCTCGAGCCGCAGGACGGCGTCGCCGTCGTCGTCGGTATCGCCGGCCTCGTCCAGCAAGGCATCGGAGAAGCGCAGACTCTTGAGCGTCAGGTCATCGGTCAGCGTCAGCGATACCCGCTCATCGAGGGTGATGCTCAGCTGAGAGGCCTGGCGCCCACACTCCAGCAGCTGCTGCATGTCGTCGGTATCGAGGTCGACGTTCTTGGCCGTCACCTTGCCGTCGTCGCCTTTTTCGCGGAGCTGCACGCTGTCGCCGACTTCCAGCCAGGACGGGCGCAGGCTCGGGTCTTGCAACCAGTGCGTCATGACGCGCGTCGGCAGCGAGTGAGTAGCGATCGGCAGCACCTTCAGGCTGCCCAGCGTGGCGCGCAGCAGGTCCAGCGCCTCCTCGGCACGCTTCGCCGACGAGGTGTTGACGGCGATCATGCCGCCGGCCATGTCCCACCAGAGGTCGACCCGGTGGCTGCGCACGAAGGCGCGGGGCAGGAACTCCTCGTAGACCTGCTCCCGGATGCTCATCTTCTCCGCGCGCGCCACCGGGCCGCCGCGAACGGCCTCGATCTCCTCGCAGCGGGCCTCCACCTCCTCTTTCACCACGGACGAGGGCAGGATTCGCTCCTGGCGCTGCATGGTCAGCAGGAACTGGCCTTGGATGGCGTGGACCAGGGTGTCACTCTTGCGCCCGGCCGGCGGCACCCAGCCCAGGTGCTTGGCCTCGTGGCCGCCCATGTCGCGGGTGGCGAAGCGGCCCATGGCTTCGGCTAGGGCTTCAACGGCGATGCTGCCGGCAGCGGGCAGGCGATACAGACGAAGGTTCTTGAACCACATGGCGATGTCTCCAGGTTGCGATGCCGCCCGCCGGGCGGCGAAGGTTTAGGCGGTGGCGAACATGTCGGCTTGGCGCTGTTGCTGGACAACGCGAGGGGATAACCACAGACATTCAGTACGGGTTGCTCCACCACGCTGGCCAGACGCTTGAACGTCTTTCTGCACTAGGTGCCATCCGGGCAGTGATTCTCGGTACAGCTCGCTGTCATAGCCGGACAGCACGACGAACCCTTGCAGCGATTTCAGCCCCGTGAGGAGCTCTATATGCTCGGCCTCATCCATTTCATGGCGATATACGAGCCGGTGGCCCTTCTGGCGAGTTGAATCCAGGTAGGGCGGGTCTACGTAGTGAAGGGCGCGCTCTCGGTCATGCTGAAGCATCACGTCGAGGGCGGGGCGGTTCTCGATAATCACCCCCTGGAGGCGCTCAACGTAGCTGGCAATGACTCGTGGATAGTCCAGCCAGGTAGCGGCGATTTTGCCTCGAGGTCCGTCTTCTCCGGTGTAAGTTCGAAAACCGCTCGTTCCGGCTGTCGCAGATGCGGACCCAAACCCGGCTGAAGCACGAAACAGGGTGCGCCGGGCTCGCTCAACGGGGTCGGTGGTGGGCTGGTAGGCCAATTCGAACTCACTGCGAGCAAACGGCGTGAGGCGACACAGCTTCGCGAGATGCTGGGCTTTCCACGGGTCTCGAAGAACGCGAAAGACATTCACCACGTCTTCGTCCAGATCGTTGTAAACCTCATGCTTTGAGGGAATCTTCTGGAGAAGCACCCCAGCAGCTCCGCCGAAAGGCTCAACGTAAACATCGAAGGCTGAATGCGGCGGAAACTGTGACATGATCCACGGTGCAAGCCGCCACTTGCCGCCGTGGTATCGCATTACAGGGCTGTTCATAGGACCTCCAGAACGAACCGGCCGCCTCAGTGGGCGGCCTTGGGGTCGGGTTTCTCGGGTTGGTGGAGCGATAGGCCGGCGGCGACCTGGCGAACCCATATCGGGGTACTGCCCAAGGCGAACGTTTCGCCCGCCCACGCCAGCAGCAGGGTGGTACCCATGACACCGGCGATGGCCTCGGCGGCATCGGGAGGCACTGCGTTGCCAATGCGTTCGCGCCAAGCGCTATCGCTCAGGCCTTCCAGTTCGAGGTGTTCCTCTGGATCGACGAGGCTTTGCAACGCCGCGAGCTCGAGGGTGGTGAACGGGCGGTGCCAGGTGCCATCCTCGGCTACGATGATGTAGGCGCCTCTGTCTGTCGGCGCTGGCAGGGCATCAGCAATCGCGTGAGCAGCTGCGGCCCTCGGGTCCGCAACCGAGAAGCGCCCGCTATCGTGCCTGGCCTTGCCGCTGACAGTGCCGGCGGCGGCGTTCCAGTCCACCACGCCGTAGTGCCCGCCGGTTTGGTAGTGCGGCCGGCTGGCGGCCATGCCGGAGCGGGGGTCAGCGATCGCCAGCCCGCCAGCGGTTGGGCCGGCGCCGCTGGTGACGGCCGGAGAGGCGTCGGACCAGCGCACGACCCGGTAGACGTTGCTGAACCTAGGGCCTCGCCGGCCGATGCGAGGGTCTGCGACCGAGTGAGGGCCGCCGCCAACGAACATCTTGCCGGTCACCACCGGGGCCGGCTGATCCCAGCGACGAACGCCGTGCTGCACGGAGCGTGGGTGGCCGTCAATTCGCGGGTCGGCGATGGCAAAGGCGCCGTTAGTGGGCCCGGCGCGACTGGTGACGGTACCGCAGGTTTCATTCCAGCGATTCACGCCCATTACGCCGCCGTGCCAGCTGCAGCCAGGCACGATGCCGTAGTCAGCCAGCGCCCCGCCTTCGACACGCAGGCGCTCAAGTGAGCGCCAGTCCTTGCCCGCCTCAACCATGGCCAGGCGAACCCAGGTGCGCCACTGTAGAGACGGGATCCGATGCATCGGGCCGCCAAGCTCGATATCGCCCGGCAACGGAAGCTTTTCGAGCACGTCGCCCACGGCGCGAAGCGGCCGCTTCTGCGGCTCGTAGAGAAAGGGCGGCACCTTCGCCTGATGACGAGCCACAAGAAGGAAGCGCTTGCGAGACTGCGCCAGGCCTCCCAGTTCGCCACAGTCGTGGGTGGTCTCAGCCACGGCATAGCCGTAGCTCTCCAGCAGGGCACAGATCTGGTCAAGCAGGTGGCGGCCGCGGCTAGCGATACGCGGCACGTTCTCGAACAGGATGAACTCGAGCGGATCGTCGGCCCAGGCCTCGCATAGCAACCAGATCCCGCGGAGCGTCAACTCATTCAGCGCCTGGTATTTGGCGGTCTTGCTGAGCGTCTCGTTCAACAGCCCCGACAGCCCCTTGCATGGGCTGCTGGTGAACCCGATGTGCGGCCGTTCGCCGCCAGCCGCGCGCCGCAGGTCGGCAGGAGTCGCTTCACGCCAGTCGGGCGGCGGCTCGTGGCCGTGGAAGGCAATGTACTGTTCACGTGAAAACAGGTCCATGACTGTCCCGGGAACGCCAGTCAGGCGCTGGAAGTCAGCAATCGCGCCTGCATCGATGTCGATCCCGCCGACACAGCGAAAGCGCGCCTCCATGTTGCCGACGCGCGCGCTCCCGCGGTTGAAGCCCCGGCCACCGCCACCCAGGCCGCAGAAAAGCTGAAAGTGCCGAATCTCGTGCCGCTCAATCATGCGTGCCGGCCTCCAGGTTGGCCTTGATCCACTCCAGTTCGCCGGCATGGCCGGCGTCCTGAAGCACGACGCGCCCCTCGGGGTCGCGGATGATGCGGTGATGGCCGCCGCTCCCGCGGCGCGGGATGCGCTCGACCTGGTAGCCGTGGCGTGCCCACTTGGCATTCGGTGAATCGGGGTGCGGCTGGCCGGTCATGACAGCCAGGCCTCGAGCTGCTGGGCGGCGAGGGCGCTGGCTTGGGCGGCCTGGTGCCAGGCCTCGAAAACGGTGTCGATGTCGTGCATGTCGCTCTCCTTGGGCATGAAAAAGGCCACCTCGGTGGGGTGGCCTGTCAGTAGTGGTTGAGCCGCCTGGCGCGTCGTCGTGCGCGACGCTTGGCGGCGTGTCGCTGGTGAGCCTTCACGCTGCCGTACTTGGGCTTGCGTGGCGCCTGGTGGCGAGGTATCGGGATGCCGGCCCATGTCCTGGCCTTGGTGCCAAGCATGGCGGCGATGCTGGTGAGCAGGTTCATTGGCGCGCCCTCGGGTATTCGTCGTGTTGCTGGCCGTCCAGAAGGCGCCCCGCGGCTTTCTTCCCGGCCCAACCCATCACGGTGCCGTCGTCGAAGATGTGCTTCTCGCCACGGACGCTCACGCCTTCGGCCTGCCCGAGCATCGGCAGCCACTCGCCCCATTGTTTGAACAGGAACGGCACATCGGCGCCGGCACATTGATCGCGGACGGTTCGGGCCCAGTCGGGGTGCATCGGCCGCGCCTTCTTACCGGACTCGCCGCCGGCGACTACCCAGTCGATGTGGCGTGCAGGCGTGGTCGGCGTTCCGAACTTGGGGTCCGTGCTTATCGCAGGGATTGCGCCGCGGCCGTTGCAGTGATGGCAGCGCCCTTTCGGCCAGCGCGCCAGGATCCCGGTGCCGCCACAGAGATCACAGTGGAAGTCAACTCGCGGGAGTGTGATAGGGCCCAGCAGCGGCTCCATGCTGAGCCATCGCACTGCTGCCGGCGCTTCGAGCAACAGCGGGATACGCTCGTCGGCCGTGGCCTGGTCCTCGACGCTGACGCCGAGCCAGACGTTATCGAGCGGCCACCTTCGCCAGTGTCTCTCGCCCAGGTGCTGCAGGTGGTGGTAGCGGGATTTGCCGTCCATGTGCGGGCTGATGATCGGTGTCGCGATGTCGTACAAGCCGCGAACTATCTCAGTCGGGGGTTGCGGTTCGCTCAAGGACGCTTTGCCCTCGTCGCGAAGCGCCTGCCGCGCCTCGACGCCGCGCCGGTAGCTGCTGGAGTTCATGTATCGCTCATTGGCCCCCTCGGCTTGCTGGGCCAGCCAGGCGAAGAACTCCAGCATCCGACCCGGGCGCTTGGTTAGCACCTGGTAGGTGTGTCTTGGCGTGCTTGCCATGACGCCGAAAACAGCCGCAATGAATTCGAACGGCACGCTCTCGTGGAAGAGGTCACTCATGCTGTTTACGAATATCTTGCGAGGCTTGCTCCAGCGAATCGGCTGCGTCAGCAGCCCGGGAAGCATCCGAATGGTGCCGTTCCACTGGCCGCCCTTGGCGAGCAGGCCGTCATAGGCGCCCTTTCCCTCGGGGATGCCACGACCGCGATCCATGGCGATGATCCGCGCCGCCTGGCTTTCCGCATAGCAGTGCCGGCAGCCTTCGGAGACACGGGAGCAGCCTCTAATCGGGTTCCAGGAGGCATCGGTCCATTCGATTCCGGTCTTATCGCTCATGCTACCAACCTCCCGCCCGGCACCACGCGAATCCGGGGCTTGGCCCTGACTTCCATCCAGTCCTTGGTGTACGTGACCGGGCCTGCGTGGATATTCATGATCACCCCTGCCGCATCCACGTGGTCTGCGACGGGCAGGACGAGTATCTTTCGGCTCCGCTTCCCTGCTTCAGGCAACTCGCAGCGCAGCTCCACGCCTTCCCGGCTGTCGCGCTCCATTCCCGCCATGACCGAGAAGGAATCACTGAACAGACCGACATAGTGGGCGTTGACGCTGAAGCACGGCGCGCTGTCCGCGCCCAGCGCTGACTGCTCGGGGAAGACGCTCGCAATGTTCAGCGGCTCGCACTTGAGCAGCTGGGCCTTGCCGGCGGTCAGGCAGGTGTCCAGTAGGGACTCGCCAGCGTTTTGAGGCTTCCGGTCAAAGATCACGGCCAGGCCTGCGTCGGTGAGGTAGAAGCGGCTGCTCGGATGCGCTGCCGACGCCTCGACAAGCTTGGCCTCCGGGGAGAAGACCACGGGATTGGTGCCGACCATTCGGCCTTCGGGGTCGCGCGCGATGATGGCCACATGGCCATTGGTCGCGGCCAGCAGCACACCACCCTTGGCGGCCGGCATGGCCTGCATTCCGATCATCTTCTCTTGCACGCCATCCCGGTCAGCGAAGCGCATGATCGGCTCCAGGAAGCACGCGCTGAACTCGACAATGGTTTTCATGCTGCCTCCTTCGAGGTGCTTGGGTGTCCGGCGCACGAGCCGTCAGGGTTTTTGTTGTCGCACTTGCCGGCAGCCAAGACAGTCATGCCCATCAGCTGCATCTCTCGCAGCTCGGCGCGCGCTGCCTGCGCGCCGTCCGGATGGGCAACCACCTCGCCGAGCTTCTTGTCGCTGTAGCTCAGCAGGACATGTAGAGGGATGTGGATGTGGTAGGTGGTCGGGCCGTCGTGGCTGAGCTTGCTCATGCCGCCTCCTGGTCGCCATCAGGCTTGGCCGCCTTGCCGCAGAAAGGGCAGAAGTTGGCGGTGACGAAGGTGTCGATCTTCTGCCGCTTCATGCCATCACCGTTCTTCTTCGGCACCCAGGCCTCGCCTTGGTAGCTGATCATGAACGGCGACATCAGCTGGTTTCCGGCCATGGCGAAGCCGTAGCCCTTGAGCTTGGCGTCGAAGTCTTTGAAGCCTTCGGGCAGCTTCGCCTTGACGTGCTCGGCCAGCTTCTCGGCGACTTTCGTTTGGCAATCACACTGCATGGTGCCCTCCAGAAACAGGAAGCCCCGCAGCATGGCGGGGCAGGGTGGTGGTTGAGCCCCGCGCGTGCGGGGAGCGGCTAAGCGTCAGTCGTAGCCGGGGTAAGAGAAGTCGTCGGGATCGCAGTCGAGGATCAGCTTGGCCTCGCCGTAGTAGAGGGCGATCACCAGCTTGTCGTACTCGCTGTGCCATTCGCCCATCTGCTTACCCATCACATCGCCATCGAGCTTGGCGGCGTAGACCTCAGCGACATCGTAGCCACCGTAGTTCGGGTCCTTCTCCGTCTTGATCCGGGCCGCCAGGCTGTTGTCGAGCGAGTACTTGCTGCGAGAGGAGTAGCGAGACTCTTCCGGGTCCTTGTCGAAGTAGAGGTGCATGAAGCTACCCTCTTCCTCGTAGACCACCTTCGGGTGTTCCCAGCCGCTCTGCTGGGCCTCCTCGGCGTTCTCCTCGATGAAGGCCTCGAGCAGCTTCTTGAGGCTGACGGCCTCGGGGATCTCGTACTCTGCGAGCACTTCCTCGGCCGACTGCTGTGCCCGCTGGGCCACGTTCTCGGCGATGCCGGAGCTCTCCCAGGTGTTGCGCATAGCGTTGGCGATCAGGTTGTTGTAGCGCGCCAGGCCCATCATGTCGCTGATGTTGCCAGGCATAGCGGCCTTGATCGCTTCCTTGACCTGCTTACCCATGTCGCCGTAGGAGCGGAAGGCGTCTTCTACTACCGACTCGAACATCTTCTCGACGTGCTTCTCGATGATCTCCTTCGGCTTGTCACTCTCGACGAAAGCGCTGACGTGTTGGTGGAGCAGTTGCTCCAGGGTCTGGCTTTGATGGTCTGACATGTTGATTCCTTGAAAGATGGTGGTTGGCCCTAGCCCCCGGCGATATTCGGGAAGCGGGCGAACGGGATCTCGTCGTTGAAGTCGTCGAAGCCGCCGCCACCGCCTTGCGGGGCCTGGCTGGGCGGTGGCGCGCCGTAACCGGGCGGCTGGCTCTGTGGCGGCCGGCGCTGCTCGCCATAGCCTTGCGGCGAGGTGTAGCCGCGGTCATGTCCGCCGGACTGCTGGCCCTGCTCGCCGCGGGAGTCGAGCATCTGCATGTCGTTGGCGACGATTTCCGTGCTGTAGCGGTCCTGGCCGTCCTGCCCCTGCCACTTGCGGGTCTGAAGCCGCCCCTCGATGTAGACCTTGGAGCCCTTGCGCAGGTACTGCTGGGCGATCTCGGCCAACTTGTTGAACAGCACGACGCTATGCCACTCGGTGCGCTCCTGGCGCTGGCCGCTCTGGCGGTCCATCCAGCTGTCGGTGGTGGCCAGCCTCAGGTTGGCGACCGGGTTGCCTGAGGGCATGAAGCGCACCTCCGGATCCTGCCCCAGGTGGCCGATGAGGATGACCTTGTTCACTCCGCGTGCCATATAGGCTCCTTTCTCGTGTTCAGGTGCGTGCATGCGCACGGCATAGCGCCCTCGGAGAAGGCGCTACACGCTGCGTTGCAGCCCTTGGGGTGCCTTGCCTCACATCGGCAGGCCCAGCCCCGCCTGGCCCCGCTTGGCGGCGCCCAGACTCGGGTGGCGGCTATTGCCACCGGAAGCCGGGCTCGTGGAGTCCGGCGACCGCTGATAACAGCCCTTGGGGTGCCATGGCGCACATCGCAACACCTCGCCAAACCTGGCCACGCTGCGCCCGGCCAGACGGTGCTTTCGCACCGGAAAGCCCTCTCGCAGAGAGGGCAGACCGCTACGCTGTAGCCCTTGGGTTGCCGCGCCATACCAATGCATGCCCTGCCATGCGGAACCTGGCGGCGCCCTTGGTGCATCTGCACCGGAAGGGCGGCTCGCAAGCCGCCAGACCGCTGCATACGCAGCCCTTGCCACGCGATGCCTGGCCGGACCGAGCCATGCCATCGCATGCCGCGCGCTGAGCCAATCGCGCTATTCGGCGGGATGGAAGGGAAGGGTGAGGCGCCTCTGCTGCCGATTCATCAGTTGCTGGAAGCCCGCCACCCGGGCCTGGGCGTCGACGTGACGGCGAGCGCCTTCGTCGCTCATCTCGTCGAAGCGTGCATGCGCTAAGATGCGCTGCGTTTTGTTCAGGCTCTTGTTGATTGCCCTGGTCAGGGCATGGATGGCGAAGCCGGCCTGGTCGTCAGGCGGGACGATTCGGTAGCCCTCGCCCCAGACGTTGGCGACCACGATGCAGCGCTCCTCCATCAGGTAGGTGAAGAAGCTCTTGAGGCGGTTCCGCTCCTCCCAGCGCGCTTTCTCGTATTCGGCTACGGTGGCGGGCGCCGGCATATCCAGCGCCCAGTCAAGCCACTCGTGACTGATCAGGTCGCCATCCTTGAAACCTTCGCGGTCGAAAGAGGCGATGGCGCCTTCCATCCAGGTGGTGTCCTTGCTCACTTCACAACCTCCACGTTGAAGCGTCCAAAGGTGCCGCCCTTCTCGGGGCGGTAATCGCCCAGGCCGACGAACATGCCGGCATCCTCGGCGGCGCGGACGATACTGTCTTGCTCGGTCATCTCTGGGCTGAACATCACGTCGACCTGAAGCGACCAGTCATGAATCTTGGGCCGATAGCGCATCAGCCTCGATTGGCTGACCACCACCGAGCGGCAGTCGACGAATTTTCGTTCGGCAAACATCTTTTCCGGGTCGCGCGGGCCGGGATAGTCGAGCTTGACGCGCTCTTCCAGCACCATGACGCCGCGCTTGAAGGCGGCGCCCAGGCGGTTGAGCTTGGCGGCTCCAACCAAGGCAGACTTGATGTTCTGGCCGGGCAGATAAGGGCCCATGTCCTTATCGTGGTAGAGGCCGCCCATCCATTCGGACTTGGCGATAGCTTCGTGATCCTCGTCCAGCTTCTTCCGCTTTCCGGTCAGCACCTTATGGGCCTTGGTCATGGGGTCGAGCGGGTTCGCATAGCGGTCGCTGTGCATGAGAAGCGGCGAAATGCCGGTCAGTTTCAGGGTGACGGTTTTCATCGTCGTGGCTCCTATTGCGCCGGAGTACGGGCGCGCGACAGCCCCAAGCGGGCTTGGCGCCATGTGTTTCCGGCTGGCGGTGAAGGCCCCATCGTGCGGGGCCGGCGGTTGGCGGCTTACTGGCCGCCGTCAGCTTGCTGCTTGAGCGTTGCCAGGCGCCCCTTGTAGGCCTCCCGGGCTACGCCCTGGTCGCCTTCCGGCAGGTGGCGGGCCATGTCGGCGGCTTCGGCCAGCTCGTCAGGGTTGGATGCCTTCTTGATCAGTTCGCACACGTAGGCACAGGTGATCTCGCCGCCGGGGCCGGCATCCTCTAGCTCGCCCATGGGGTCCTCGGCGGGCTCGCTGGTCGGCGGCGTCTCCTGAGTCCTCGCCTGGCGCTTCTGGGCGAGACGGGCCTTGGCGCGGCCTTGGGCGGTGTTGGGCAGCGAACCCGGCCCTTGCGACGCCTGGCGCGGTGTCACGTCCCGCTCACCGGCCTGCTGGCCGTAACCGTCCACCTCGTCGGGGGTGTAGACGCCCAGGATCACGTCGGGGCAGTACAGACGCGCCCAGCGTTTGATGGCCAGGTAGGCGAGCTGCTGCTTTGGGTCGCTGGCCCACAGGGTGGAGTTGCGGGTCTGGGCTTGGGTCAGCAGGATATCCAGAACACGAGGTTCGTCTTCGCCCTTGAGCGTGGCCCACACGCGAACGCCCAGCCCTTCCTCATCCTCCGAGGACCAGCCCGGCGCCTTGTAGGTGCCGTTCTTGCCTTGCTTCTCGACGAACTTGCCGATGATCTTTGTCCAGTCGCCGAACCACTCGTACCGCAGGCGGCCGGTGGTGGGCGCCATGGTGTTGATCACGGCATTGACCAGTTGGGCCTCGTAGCCCAGCGTGCCGTTGACCAGGTGAGTCTTCTGCGCGACGGCGAAGGGGTTCATGCGCCACTGCGCAGCCTGCATCACCACCGCCATGCAGTCCCCGGCGTTGCCCTGAAGGTGGCGCGGCACCGTCGACTGTCCCTTGGCCATCACCTGAGCCAGGTTGTAGAGCTGGCTCATGGCGTTGTGGTTGAACAGCAGGTTCTGCATCTCCTCCTGCGTCTGGATAGACGGCGCCGCCGCATGGCTTTCGGCAGGGGCTTGGAACTGCTGGGCGTTGAGGGGTGCAGTGGTCATGCGGCTTCTCCTTGGTTCTGGTCTTCAGTGCTCTCCTCGAGCTGCTCGAGCTCCGCCTTGTTGAGCTTGGCGACGCGGCAGTCGATGTAGCTGGTGGGCGCCACCTCGTAGCCGGCCCGCTTCACTTCCTTGCGGCGGTAGCAGGTGCCGTCGGGGAAGGCGGCCACGGCGGCGCTGCCCATTGCCTTCAGGATTCGCGCACGGGCCGTTTTCGCCGTGGTTTCCAGGGCCTTGATTTCGGCCTTGGCGTCCTCCTCGACCTTCTTCCAGTGCTCGAGCTCGGCCATCGCCACCACGCGACCATCAGTACCCGGATAGAGGCGCTTGAGCAGGTCGAGCGCCTTCGGGTGCTCGACGTCGATGTCCGGCAGCTCGCCGCGCTGAATGGCGGCCCACAGGTCGCCTTCCAAAGCGATCAGGTCGTCGATCAGCTCGTCGTCGCGCAGGATCGGGTACCAGCGGGTCTCCCAGCCGGCGATGGTCACCACCAGGAAGCCCCACTCGTAGCCGGTCACGGCCAGCTGCTGCTGCACCTGGATGAAGTAGTCCTCCGGCACCTCGCCACTGGTGCACAGCCCGCCGGTGGTGTGCACGTTGTCCGGCTTGCCCCAGCCCTGCGCGAACTCGACGTTCTTGAGCTCGGCTACGCCCGGGCCCTTCACGGTCTGGCCCATGACCAGCTCGAGCCAGGCCGACTGCGCATCGGTGACGCCGACGATGCGGCGGTCGATGTTGGCCAGCATGAAGGGGTGCTCGGGGTGGGCCAGCATGTAGTTGAAGTTCTGGACGTTGAGCCCGGTGAACTCCGAGAAGCGGGCGGCGGTCACCGGCTCCATGACGTGGCCCATGGCCATCTTCATCTTGCGGCGGTAGTTGGCGTCGGCGTCGTCGCTGACCAGTCCCAACTTGCGCTCGGCGATCTCGAACGGGGTTCGGTGCTCGCTGGCCCCGACGGCCGCCGCGGCCTCACTGGCCCCGATGCCCAGTCCGCGCAGCTGCAGCCACACATCTTCCGGCATCTCCAGCGTGGCGACGCGATGGTTAGTGGTCAGCTCATGCTTGGCTTGTTCAATAGTCATGCTCATGGTGCTATCCTCGTTGGTGATTCGCTTTCTCGTGGATCATCCGGCCCCACACCTGTTCGCCCAGGTCGGGGCCTTCTTTATTCGCCGCGGGCTTTGGCTAGGGCATCAACAACCTTGCGCATCGTTGCTGTGCTGATGCCGCCCTTCTTCATGTCACTGCGGGCGGCTTCCAATGCCTCGTACAGCTCCGGCGCCGCTGCGATCAGGTGTGCGTTAGCAGCGTCTTCTTCAGTGGCGACTGGCGGGTCAAATATGCCGTGACTGGCATGCACGAATGCCACAACATGGCTGACATACTCGGCGTCGATATGCTCAATGAACGAGCCGCCCGATTCCTTCGATGGCGACCGTTGCCACGGCCCAGGCGTTGCTTTCAGTTCACTCATGGCCTTCTCCTATGCCCACCAGGGAACGGGGCTTTTTCATGCCTGCATCAGGCTGTCGATGTAGGCATCGATGCGCGCCTGGTCCCGGCTTTCGCGCAGGCTGGCTTCGTGCTGCTCCAGGATGGCGAGGTCGTCATCGTCAGTGACCTTGGCTAGCAACCAGCCCGCCTTGTAGCCACGGCGGTCGTAGACCTCGTACTCGATTTCCGGCCCGCTGGGCGGCTCGAAGAAGCTGCCCGGATCGGCCGGGGTGTAGCTGGTGACATCCACCAGACAGGGGATGCCGGCGATGCGGGTCTTCATCATCAGTCTTTCCCCGTGGTCCAGATGGCGAAGGCGATGATCAGCCCGGCCATCACGATGGATTGAGGGATCGTCAATGACTCAGCGATCTCCATCATGAGGCGAACTCCTCCTGGCGCTGCCGGTACCAGCGCACGACCGCCTGCAGGCTGCCGCGGGCATCACAGGCGGCGGTCAGGCTGGCGACGCGGGTCGCGTCCTCCCCGGCGGCAAGCAGGCGGGAGAGCCCACCGGCCAACTCGGGGCCTAGATTTGGGTCGTGAACGGCTGCGCGAAGCGCGTCCAGCAGCTCGATGTCATCGATATCCATGGCGGGGCTCCTATCGAGTCAGGAAGGCGAGCACGACGGCGGCCAGGATCAGCGCCATGGCGATGCTCAGCCCATGGGTGGCGATCGGCTCGACCATCACGCTTTTCTCTCGTGGTAATGGGCGATATCCGCTCCGTGATTTGGTGAGAAGTTGTTTGAAGACCGGAAGTCGGCGACAGCTTTTGCGGCGTCTTCAACGCGGTCGAAGTGACCAAGAAAGTGGCTTCTGCCACCTATTTGGCATCTAGCCGTCCACTTATTGGCTCGCTTACTCCAGCCGACGCCAGTCACCCCGCTAGTGTTGTTTTTGTTTTTTGAGCGGTTTTTCATGTTCCGGCTTCGGTTTGAGCCTTTCAGGTTGCCCCACCTGTTGTTTGTCGCGTCCTGGTCATGGTGATCGATCTCGTCTGGCAGCGGGGCATCGGTCATCCATAGCCAGGCCAGGTGGTGGGCCTTCCGGTATTTGCCGAGCAGCTGAACGACTCGCCGCTGGTAGCCGTTTTCATTGTTTCGCCACAGGCGATCCGCTCGTTTGCCGGCGCACCTTGAGTTCCAGGAGCTGCAGGCCCGCTGGGTTTTAAACCAGTGCACGCCTCTCTTCCGGAAGTAGAAGGCTCCGGTGCCTGGATCGTATTCAAGAAGCTCTCGCACAATCCCAGGCGTCAGACCGGCTAGTGAGCGAAACTTCATTTGAAAAGCCTTATCAGCGGGGCCTTGATGCCCTGGCGGCGGGCGATGTAGTCGGCGTAGCGCCTCGCGTTGTCGGCCTGCTGGGTAGTGAGCGGGCCGTCCTCTCGCTTGCGGCGCGCCGGGGCGATGACCGGGCAATCCGGCCCTCGAATGATCGGGACGGTCCCGATGCCCAGCCGAAGGCGGGCAATGTCAGCGGTGCGGTTCATGGGCGATACCTCTCGTACAGCCAGGCCCCGGTACCGGCGATGGCGAACATGCCGGCGAGCAGGGCGGCGGATCCGATGGCCCCAGCCAGAGCCGGGTCGATGTGATGCGCCAGGGCGCTAGCAATGGCGGCTGCAGGGTTCATTGCCAGACCTCCCGAAGTTCGCGTTTCAGCTGCATGTCGCGCAGCTTCTGGTCGATGAGTCGGCGGCAGGCGTAGCGGGAGGCGCCGCGCTGGTCGTTCTGAATGCGTCGCTCGTGCTTCGTGGCTGGTGTCATGCCAGGCTCCAGATGTCCGTAAAAAAGCCCGACGGGAAGCCGGGCAATGTGCAGGGAACTGAAGGGTGATGCCGCTGGCATCGAGAAGCACCCTGACGCCGCAACGGCGGGTGGGTCGGAGACCTACGGCGCCAAGGCGCTTCTCGATGGCCCCTGTTGCCAGGGGCCGGGCGTTACCTGAGTCGAATCAGTCGGCCAAGCGTGGCGCGCCCGGTCACGGTGCGGCCTTGCATCGTGACCGAGGCGCCTTGTTTCTCTTGGGCGATGGTGATGACGATTTCGTAGCTGCCGCCTGCTGCCAGGGCTTGCCTGATGGCGGTAGCAACCTTGCTCTTGCTGAGTTGGCGCCCCATGTCAGCCATGGCGGCGTCGATAGTGTCGATGGCCATACGCTCTCCCTTGCTGGGTGATCGTTCCTGATGGCGCGCCGATACCCGGCATTCACAGCCCCAGGCAGGGGCGCTTGGTGCCACTTGCGCTGTGGCTGCGTACTGCTGGTGACACGCCGTGGAGTCGCTTTCCTCCGCGCTTGCCGGCGCCCGCCAGGGTCTACGGCATTCCACCGCGATTATCCTGGCGACCCGCTAGGGTCGGCGTGCCCGCCTGTCCGACATGAGGCCGGATGGCGCCCCCTTACCAAGCCAGGGGGAGGCGTGATCAGTTGTTAAAGAGCCGTGGCGGCTGGCGTCAGATGACGACGGCCGGGATGTCATCGAGTCGTTGCGTCAGGCGCCGAGGCGCGTTGCGACGCAGGCTGTCCGGATGCCCGTCGCACATGGCGACGATGAGCAGCAGGCACAGCGGCTTGATGAATCCACGGCTGATGGAGAGGGCAATGAGGTGGGCGGTGTTGCGCGCACCATGACGCTCGCAAGCGATTTGCAGGTGGCGGCGAACCGTGGGCAGGGCGCAACACAGGATGTCAGCGACTTCTTGGCCGGTGTGTCCCCGGGCCATGAGTTCGACTATCTGTGTTTGGCGCTTGCTCAGGCTCATCTCATCCGCCCCAACTATCAACCGTTGAGTTGATACTAGGAGTTGGGGCAGAAGGAGTCAACTGTAAAATTGATTCTTTTTAGAAAGCTACGCGCTTCTCGGCGTATCTAGTTGATTCTGCGTTCGAAAAAAATTCGGCGGCACGCTCTTTTCGGAGCTGGTCGTAGGCGAGGTCAAGGCGACGAAGGGCGTCGCGGGACATCCTTGGAATGGCGATGGCGGGCGGGTGGCTGTTGCGTTTCTTCATTACTTCCCCACGGATAGGCGATGGCTGCCATCCAGGCAGCGTGGCTTTATGGTTGCGATGGCCCTCCCGGAGGGAACGCTAAGTATATCGAACTAAGTCGGAATGGTTAGCCATGAATAAGGGGTATGAAGGGTGTAATTGATCAAGTCTTGACTTAATGGCGCGACTATAGCCTTGCCAGCAGCTCGTAGGCGGCGCGGATTGCGCGAAAGTCAGAAGGTTGTCCGCCGCGGTCGGGATGATGTCGAAGGGCTGCACGCCGGAAGGCGGCCTTGATGGTGGCGGCCGGTGCCGGCCAGGCGCGAGGATCCAGATCAAGCACTGACAGCGCCCAGCCCAGACTGTCTTCGGGCAGCTCGATGACGGGGAAGTGAGGGTTGTCTCGGTCGGCGTCGTGATATTCCGGCGGATCGTCCTCGTTCATGAAGGCGTCGAAGTCAGGGTCGTCATCTTCGTCGTAAAGTCGAAAGTCCGGTGGCGGGTCGGCGTAATAGGTGCGCGAACTCGGCCGATGATCGACCTGGCGATCGCGCTCGAGCACGTCGCGAGGCAGTAGAGCGATGTCGACCAGGTGTTGCCGCCAAATCGGGTGCAGGAAGGCGGGGCCGGGACGGAACGGGAGAACGTCTACGGCCACTCGACGGGGTGTGCGTGAAATCACGCGATGGCAGGTGTCGCGCCGGTAGCGGTCTCGGGCGTAGATCAGCGGTATCTCTGCCGGCTGGCCGCATTTCGCCGCGGGGCGGGCTGCCCGGGCAGCGAGCCGCTGCCGCGCCAGATAGCGACGCAGGAACGAAGACGCGCGCCAGACCAGGTGGCCATCGGCCAACGCCCGCCCTGGCGGGTCGCCGGTATCCCGAATGGCCAGCGGCGGCTGGCTCAGCAGATAGCTGGCGGGGCTGGCCCATACCGCCCAGCGGCGGCCTGATGCCGAACAGAAAGGGCGGCTGTCGACGAGCAGCTCGATCAGGGCGGCGTTGATGTGGTGGGTGGGTGAGAGGCGCAGCCGCTTGGCCATGCCCAACATGGCGGCGACATCCAGCATGGCGTCGGGATCGGGAGCGTAGCCCGAGGTCAGCGGGGCGCGCTTGACGTCGGCGCTGGGCAGGATATCCCACACGCACCACAGGTAGCCGCCGCGGCGCTCCGCCCAGGTGACCAGCGCAGCGTCGTCATGCGCGGTACCGGCGAGGCGGGCCGTCGACAGGTAGAACTCCTTCATGGTCGGCCTTCAGTCGACAGCTTTCGGTCCGGTCGAGTCATTGGATGCGGCCTGCCATTCGCGCTTCTTGCGCGCCACCTCCAGAACCAGCTCGCCGCGTGCTGCCTTCTCTTCCATGCCCTCCAGCAGCAGGTCGTGGGCGCGGCGCATCACCCACAGGAACTGGTCAGCGGTGCCGTTGGGCAGCAATTCGGACACCACCAGCTCGGTGATGTCGCCTGCCTGGCGCAGCAGCTCGTCGGGCGGCCCGTATTGACCTTCGCCGGATGGCGCGCCTTCCCGTCCGGAGAGATAGGCCATGGAGACACCATACAGGTCGGACAGCTTGCGAAGGGTCTCTCGCTCGGGTTTCGACTTGCCCTTGGCCCACTTCGATACCGCGGCAGTGCCAACGTAGCCGGCCGACCCCTCGGGGCCCGTGTCTGCCGAGATGACCTTTTGCATGCCATAGACCTTGGTGCGCCTATGGTGTCGCAGCGCTGTCTCCAGGATTCGCTCCCAGATGATGCGCTTTTCTTCTTCTTCCGAGTCAGGTCTCGGCATCGAGCTTTTCCTCCGGCATGCCGGCAAATGTTTGGTTGGCAATCGTTCGGTTGATTATAGGCAGCTTAGGAGCAATGCCAATTCATCGGAAAGAACCAATTTCTTGAACTATCAACTTTACGTGGCATACTCTCTACTATCCGGTTGATAGCTTGGTAGAAACTACGTGACACAGAACGCTAAGACGGCCAAGGTGCCGACGCTCAGGGAGCTCATCAAGGATTGCGGCGGCCCCTCTGCCGTGGCGCGTGAGCTCGGCTGCTCGACACAGAACGTTCACAAGATGATCCAGCGCGGCCACTTGCCCTATTCGGAGCTGCGGGAGCGCTCGCGGGCCGAGGTATTGGCCGGCATGCAGAAGAAGGGGGACCTGACCGCCGACCAAATCCGCCGTATCGGGTTCGGCCTGTAGCAATGGGTGGCTGCATCACCACCCCCGAGCCGGGCGTAGCCCGGACACAACAACGCCCCGATCGGCTGCCACCGCGGGGCGTTGCTGCACACCTAGTTTGTGGAGCCAGTATGAACGAAAAAGCATCAAACGTCCAGTTGACTCCGTTCACCTTTGATGAACGGCAAGTCCGCGTTATTCAAGGCGAAGACGGCGAACCTCGCTTTGTCGCCAAGGACGTGGCCGAGGCCCTTGGCTACGTCTGGAAAGGGCAGTCCGGTTCACTTGGGCATGTGCCCGAGGAGTGGAAGGGGGTCTGTTTCGTCCAGACCCCCTCCGGACGCCAGCAGATGGCCGCGCTGACCGAGCAAGGCCTGTATTTCTTCGTCGCTCGTAGCGACAAACCCAAGGCGCTGCCCTTCCAGAAGTGGCTGGCCGGCGAGGTGCTGCCCGCCATCCGCCAGACCGGCGGCTACCAGCTGCCGGCCGCCCGGCCCGATCAGGCGCGCCTCACCGGCGAGCTAGCCCTGCTGGAGTGCTTCTGCACCCTGAACAATCCGGCACCGTCGAGCCGCGTCGTGCTACTGGAGAAGATCGGCAGCGCCCACGGCCTGAATACCGCCTGGCTGCCCGGGTATGTCGAGGATGGTCCCGAGGCGGGGCAGGGCTCACTGGACACCGATAGCGCCACTGCGCTGCTGGCCGAGTTTGGTGTGCGCATCACGGCCGCTGTGTTCAACCAGCGCCTGGCGGCTATGGGCATCCTTGAGCGTCGCAATCGCAAGGCACGCAGCGGCACCAAGGCCTACTGGTGCGTGACCGACAAGGGTCAGGCCTACGGCAAGAACATCACCGCCCCGCAGTCACCCCGCGAGACCCAGCCCCACTGGTACCGCGACCGCTTCCTCGACCTGCTGGCCCTGGTGGGCATGAAGGGGGCGGCATGAGCATTCGTCGTGCACCGCGCCCGCAGAGCAATTTTTACATGCTCGACAAGCGGATCAGCGAGGATCGCCGCCTGACATGGGCTGCGCGTGGCTTGCTGGTCTTCCTGCTGGGCAAGCCCGACAACTGGGAAGTCAGCGTCAAGCATCTGGTCAACGAGACCGCCGATAGCGTCAAGCAATCCCGGCGCGATGCGGTATACGGCCTGCTGCGAGAGCTCGAACAGGCTGGCTATCTGCGCCGCAGCCAAGGGCGTGGCAAGGGTGGCTCCTTCGGCAGTGCTGACTACATCGTTCACGAGACACCGTGTACGGATAATCCGGATACGGACGAGCCGCGTCCGGATTCGCCGGATACGGATAAACCGGATACGGCTGAACCGTATACGGCCAATCCGACACAAGTAAGTACTGAGGGGTTAGAGAGTATTGAGGGGTCAGGAAGTATTGATTCTCAACAATGCGGCGATGATCCCGACGGTGCCGCTGCTGCTGACGAAGACGAGCCTGCTGCTGGCCCCATGGAGGCTGCCTTCGAGACCTTCTGGCAAGCCGGCATGCGCAAGGCCAACCGCAAGGCGGCCCGCAAAGCCTTCGAGGCGGCTGCCAAGGCGTCTGACAAGACCCTGGCGGAGTTCGCCCGATTCCTGGCCGACGACATCGGCCGCCGCATCGCTGCCGAACAGCTCGGCTTCGATCGCATGCACCCCACGACCTACCTGAACGGCGAGCGCTGGGAAGACGACATGCCGCCCCCGCCTGCGCAGACCAATGCCAAGCCCGGGCGAGCCGGTTTCGCCCAGCCCAAGCCTGCCGGCAGCTACCACCGCCCGGCCGATAACGACATGCCCCAGTGGGCCACGGAGGGATCATGAGCCAGCACCTGACCACCACCCCGGCAGTTCGCGGCCACCTCGCCAGCCTGATGGCCGGCAAGACCAAGACCGCCGACAAGTCCTGCCGGATCCATGGCGATTACGTGGCGAGCCTGATGCCCAACGACAAGTGGAGCGAGTGCCCGCAGTGCCTGGACGACGACCTCAGGGCGCAAAGCCAGGCCGCCATCCGGGAGCAGCGCTCGACGTCCGTCGCCCAGCGGCGCACCAAGTTGCGCGAGGGCGCGATGATCCCCAAGCGCTTTCGCAACCGCACGCTGTCCGGTTACCAGGTCGATGACAGCCGCGACAAGGCCCGCGTGAAGGCCATCTGCCAGGCCTACGTGGACCGCTTCGACGACCGTCTGGCGCAAGGCGGCGGCCTGGTGTTCGTCGGCGGAGTGGGTACCGGTAAGTCGCACCTCGCTTACGCCATCGGCAATGCCCTGTTGGATCGCGAGCACACCGTGCTGGGCATCGACGTCTACGAGCTCATCGACCTGGTGAAGGAGAAGGTCTACCGCGACGGCGGCATGTCCGAGCGCCAGGCCGTGCGCACTCTGGTGGACGGCCTCGACCTGTTGATCCTCGACGAGGTGGGCGCCCAACTGGGTACCGACTGGGAGATGGTCATGCTCTTCAAGGTGATTAACGAGCGCTACAAGGAGGAGTTGCCGACCATCCTGATCTCCAACCTGGACAAGCCCGAGCTCGAGGGCTACCTGGGCCCCCGCGTCATGAGTCGCACCGAGGAGGGTGGCGGCACGACGCTGGTGCTCGACTGGGAAGACTACCGCAGCCGCGGCAAGGGGGCGTGATCATGACAGAGCTCAGCCCCCAAGCCCGTCAGGCCCTGCATGCCGTCGTCTTCACCGAGGAGCGCGATGCCCGGGTCGAGACCCTGTTGCGCTTCGGTACCGAGGCCGGCGCCCGCGCCCTGCTAGAGCTGGTCGCCGATCTGGTGACCCTGGCCGACCAGGTGATCGACAACGGCCGCGACCACGCCATCGACCTGCTGATTCAAGAGGCAGGGCTGCATCCCTACGAGGCCGAGAAGCTCAACTACCCGAGCCTGAAGGGCGCGCTGGTGGGGCTCGAGGCCGCCGAACGGGTACCGGCTCACGCACGTGATCGCGTCTGCCCCGGCTGTGCTTACCGGGCAGGCAGCGTTGCCAATCAGTGCTTCACCACGCAGACCGACGCCGACTGCGTGCTGGAGAGCGGCGACGCCTTCCTGTGCCATGCCCGCGGCCTCGATGACGTGACCGACGAGCCGACCCGCCCCTGCATTGGCCACGCCTACGCCGCCAGGCAGCACGCCAAAGACTGCATGGAGGACCATCACGGCCCCGAGGGGGCGGCATGAACCGCTCCGCTTCCGCCAATCAGGTCGAGTACGTGATCCAGCACCCGGGGCAGCTGGCCCCGGTCATGAGCCAGGCCATGGCGATGGCCGGTCGCGGCCTCAGAGGCGGTCCGGTGCGCGTGGTGCTGACCCGCATCGAGGAGAAGCGCACCGACAGCCAGAACAAGAAGCTGTGGCCGATGCTCAGCGACCTGTCCACGCAGGTGGTGTGGCACGGCGTCAAGATGGCCCCGCACGAGTGGAAGGACCTGGCCACGGCGGCACTGAAGCGTCACCGCATGGTGCCCGGCATGGATGGCGGCTTCGTCATGGTCGGGCTCAGCACCAGTCGCATGAGTAAGCGCGTGTTCTGCGACCTGATCGAATGCCTGTACGCCTTCGGTACCGAGCAGGGCGTCCAGTGGAGCGAGCCCGCTCTGGCCCTCTACGAGGAGTACAAGGAGGCCCGCCAGTGATCCCCAAGAGCAAGGCCTGGCGCTCTGAGCGCTATCTGGCATGGGTGCGCAGCCTGCCGTGCTGCATGACCGGCGAGGAGGGCTGTGAGGCTCACCACGTCATCGGCCTGGGGGGGGGCCTGTCCGGATGGGGGCTCAAGGCGCCTGACTCGTTCGTGATGCCGCTGACCCCGTGGGCGCATCGCATGGTCCACCAGCGCGCCGAGTGGCAGCCCTGGCAGGTGGAGTGGCTGCAGCAGACGATTCGCGCCGGCCTGACCGAGTTCGCCAACGACCCCGACATTCGCGAGCAGCTGACCAACGCGCTCGCCTTCATCGCCGCAAGGGAGGGCGCCACGGCATGAACATCATCGGTATCGACCCCGGCAAGTCCGGCGGTATCGCCTCCATCAACGCTGCCGGACAGGCAGCCGGCGACGTGATGCCCATCATCGGCAAGGAGATCGACGGCCACGAGCTGGCCCGGATCCTCACCGCGGCCTCTCCCGGACTGGTGATCATCGAGAAGGTCGGCGCCATGCCCAAGCAAGGCGTGACGTCGACGTTCACCTTCGGGGCTGGATATGGGCGCTTGCTGGGCGTGTGCGAGGCCCTGGGCATCCCGTACCGCCTGGTGACCCCGCAGGCCTGGAAGAAGCGCGTGCTCGCCGGTACCGCCAAGGACAAGGACGCCGCCATCGCGTTCGTGAAGCGCGCCTTCCCCATGGTCGACCTCACGCCGGGCAAGAAGCGGGTGCCTCACGACGGTATCGCCGACGCCGTATGCCTGGCCGAGTACGGCCGTCAGCTCATGGCCAAGGGGGCGGCGTGACGGCAACCAAGCTGGAGTGGCAGCGGGTCAGCAACTACTGCATTCGGGCCGGGCAGTACCGCATCGCCAAGGTGGTGCTCGGCGGAGACGAATGGTTCGAGCTGCATGCCGCCGATGAGCGGCTGGGCATGTGGCGCGGCAATGCGGCCGCCGCGAAACGGGCCGCGCAGAAGCATAACGACGGGTTGAAGGGCTGACGACTGGGGGTTGGCATGGAGCAGGTTGAGGTAGCAGCCAAGGCAGCGATAGGGCGCCGTCGAAACGGTGGTCCGGGCGTTCCTACCCGGCAAGAGCAGGTGATGCTCGCCCGCCAGGTGGGTGACAGGTTGCGGGAAGCCAGGGAGATGCAGGGCTATTCGCAGGTCAAGGCCGCCCAGCTGCTGGGGTACGCCAATTCCGCCAAGCTGGCCAAGATCGAGCTCGGCAACTACAGCTCGCAGATTCCGCTGTGGGTGGTGAAGCGCGCCGCCCTGCTGTACGACGTCTCCGTCGACTACCTGCTGGGCAACACGGAGAGCATGGAGATCGGCGAGAAGCGCAGCCACGCCGCCCGGGATGCCATCATCCTGATGCGCGAGGAGTGGGAGCGCCAACGCTGGCGAGACATGATCGCCACCCGTCAGGTGCAGGAGCGCGTCGAAGCCGTCGAGGAACTGGTCAACCTGATGTCCAAGCAGGTCGGCGAGGCATGCGAGGCCCTGTCCCGCGTCGAGGAGCTGAACCCGCGCCGCTGGGAGAACGTCAAGGGCGGTTCGCGCCTGCAGTCTGCTGTCGAGCGCGCCGCCGCCACCGGGCGTACTGCCGATGCCAAGCTCAAGCGCCTGCATCGCGACGCGCGATCCGCTGCCGGCGCCGTGCAGCCTGAGTTGGAGCTGGTGTACACCTGATGGCGAAGTTGACGGAACAGCAGTGGCGCAAGGCGAGAGAAACCTGGGAAGCGGATTCGCGCGACGGCTACGCCTGGCTGATTCGGGAACTGGGGCTCGACGTGTCGGGCCCTGCCGTGCGCAAGCGCGCCCTCAAGGAGGAGTGGGTCAAGGGCGGCAGCAAGGCGAAGCCGGCCCGAAAACCGAAAACCCAGAAACCCAAGGCGAAAACCGGAAACCGGAAACCTCGCCAGAAACCGGAAACCACCGTCGAGGAGCTGGAAGAGCTGCCGCCGGAGATGGCAGACAAGGCGGTACCGCTTGAAGACGCCGAAACCATCCCCTGGGACGAGGCCGGAGAGGAGGAGGGCGGCGTATCTCACAACTTCACCCTAACGCGCGTATGCACACAATCGCTCGAGGAGGACTTCGGCGACAGCCCGCTGCATGAGATCTACGAAACCGATGCCAGCGGCCGCACCAAGTACCGCCGCCAGTACGCGCGCCTCGCCTACAAGCATGCCCTGCTGGGCGCCACGCCCGCCCACGTCGCCAGCCTGCTGGAGGTGACGGAGCGCACCGTCTACGACTGGATGGAAGCGCACCCCGAATTTCGCGCCGCCATGGAGCAAGGTCGCGTCGACGCCGACGCCAACGTGGCGCGCTCGCTGTACAAGAAGGCGACCGGCTACACGCACCAGGCGGTCAAGGTGTTCCAGTACCAGGGGCAGCCCGTGGTGGTGCCCTACACCGAGATCGTCCCCCCGGATACCGAAGCGGCGAAGTTCTGGCTCAAGAATCGCCAGCCCGAGCTGTGGAAGGAGAAGGTCGAGATCGAGGAGAAGCCCACCCTGGCACTAGTCGACAAGGAGGCGATGGATCGCGTGTACCGCGAGGCCCTGGAGCACGCCGCCGAAGTTGAGCGGCAGATGCAGGGGCGTGCCGAGCGGCTTGGGCTAACCATCGATCATGACGACATCGGGGTAGGCGTCGGAGGTGGCGCGGGGGGCAGCGATGCGTAAGAAGCGCACCCTGCTACATGAAGACCCGCGCTGGCTGCCGTTCTGCAAAGCCTATGCAGGAAACCTGGTGCGATTTCAAGTCGAGGTGCTGGGCATGCGGCCCACGCCCCAGCAGATCCAATTATTTCAGAGCGTGGCGCCGTCGCGCTCCATGGTCAGCGTGTCGTCGGGCCACGGTACCGGCAAGACTACATCCATCGCTGCTATCGTGCTCTGGCACCTGCTGTGTTACCCGCAGTCGATCACGCTGCTGACCGCCAACGACATGGCCCAGCTCAAGGCCACGCTGTGGAAGGAGATCGGCCTGGCCGTCGAGCGCATCCGGCGCGGCCCGTTCGGCTGGCTGGCCGAGCACATCGAGATCCTGTCCAACGGCGTGATGCGCATCCTTGGCTTCAAGGACACGTGGTTCGTCGAGTCCAAGACCGCCAACGAGAAGACCGCCAACAAGATGGCCGGCCGCCACGGCGAATGGCTGATGATCATCGGCGACGAGGCGTCGACGCTGCCCGACGCGGTGCTGACCACCCTGCGCGGGGCGCTGACCGAAGAACACAACCGCATGCTGCTGACCTCGCAGCCGACCCGCAACGCCGGTTTCTTCTATCGGACGCACCACGACCTGAGCAAGCTCAACGGCGGCGACTGGACGCCGCTGGTGTTCTCCTCGCTGGAATCGCCGCTGGTCAGCGACCAGGCCTTGAAGGAGCTGTGGGACAGCTACGACGACGACGAGCGTCGCGTGCGCCTGCTCGGCCTGTTCCCGCTCGAGTCCGGCAAGCACATGATGAACCTGCCCGTGGCCGAGGCCCTGTACCGCCGGGGGCGGATCATCGGCGACGACGAACCCTATGGTTGGGTGGTGCTGTCCGACATCGCCAGCGGCGAGGGGCTGCGCGACAAGAGCACCGTCGTGGTCGCCCGCATCATCGGTTACGGGGAGCGCGGCCCCGACGCGCGGCGCGTCGAGATCGTGACCGTGCCGGTGCTGACCAACAACGTGCGCAGCAACCGCTTTGCCGGGCTGGTGGCGGAGAGCGGCGACCCCTACGACGGCGTGACCTACGTGGTGGACTCCGGCGGCCTGGGCATCAATGTCTGCCAGGATCTGGAGGACATGGGCAAGCCCGTTCACCGCGTCAACTGGGGCAACCCATGCTTCCAGAACAAGAACAAGGATCGCTACATGAACCTGCGGGCACAGGCCATGCACCAGGCCGCGCGCGCCGCCAAGGAAGGGCGGCTGTCGATCCTGACCGGCGAGCACCGCAAGACCATGCTGTCGCAGTCGAGCCGCATCCCGAAAACCTTCACCGACAAGGGGCGGATTCGCGTGCCGCCGAAGCACAGCAAGGAGTGGGAGGGCATGCCATCGCCCGACCTGTGGGACGCCGTGTGCTTTGCCTTCCTGGAAGGGTTGATCTACACCGCCAGCCAGGAAGGCGACGGCGACGGGCGCTCGCTGGGCGATTCGCTGGAGAGCGAGGCCGAAGCCTTGTTCGACGACGTGGTGTAACATATCGGCTTCAGGGGATAGAAGGGGTCTAACGATGAAAACAGGAGTCGTGGCAGCGATTTTTGCAGGAGTGATGGCGACCACCGCTTACGCTGAGCCGCTGTTTGAAGTGAATGAAAGGCTGGCGGATATCGAAGCGCGGCAACAAGCAGAGCGCCATGCCGCCCAGTCCACAACAAGACAGAGCGAGGCAATTGCCGAGGAGCGTCAGCGAGCGGCAGACAGAGCAAGGACTGAACGCGAGCGCCTGAATGCCGAGCACGAGCGCCGGCAGCAGGAAGTTCGCCAGTCGAGAGAGCAGGCCGTGTCCGCCTGGGAGAACGCCCCTCGCCTGAATGACCGTCAGGCCCAGTTCATCAACGATGTCTTCGGAGGTGTCTACTCCCAATCAGACGAGTACGTTGCGGGCATCGGCCGCGTGTCGCAGTCCATGCTCAGGGTGGGGGTCGAGGGTGGTCGGCTCCACATGGCATTCGCCAACCGATCGCTGAATCCCGTCGTTGAATCCATCGATGAGGAGAATCGCTCGTTCAACTTCCGCATCGGCGGGGGAAGGCTGGCCACAATGCAGCGCTCCCCTAATATGGCGGTTCTGACGGGGTATAACGGCACCCAATATCTCTATTTCGTGCGCAGCCTCGCCGGAGAGGATCGTGAGCGGCTTGGAATGCCGCGCCAGGGGGTGGCAGCAGGTAGTGGCGGGCAGCCCCCGGCTGCTCAGGGCGCCCGCTCGGGCTCCGCAATTCTGACCGGCGACCAGGTGCAGCAGATCACTGCCATGATGCTTGATGCCTACCGGGACGGCCGGGCCGAAGAAATGTATCGCACCGAGATGCAGTGCTGGGTAGATGTGCCTGCCGGCGGCGGGCAGCGTGACGTGACCATGGAGGCGTGTGCCGTGGCTAACTTTGCCGCTACGGTTATTGAGGTTGCGAATGCCGACGAGCAAGGTCGCCGCCCGCATGCTGAGTACGATGCTGACGAGGCGATGAGCCGCGTCCTATCCCAGTGGTCTGCGCATGGCATGGAGGAGTCAGCGCTATCTGAGCGCCTGATGCAATCAGTGGATGCCAACATGAGCACCATTGTTGCCGCGCTGGAGGCAAGCGGGCTGTAGCGCCTTCCAGTTTCTCCGCAAACCGGAAACCAGACGGAAAACCCACCGATATCCACGGATAGCCTTGCCGCATCATGCCCTCATGGGAGTCAACCGTGAGGGCATCACCATGCAGCAACCTCCGCTGATTAAGTACAACCTGAAGGAGCGCGGCCGCCAGTTCCGTGGCGTGGAGCGCAACTTCGACATTCCGGCCATCGTGGCCAGCGTCAACAGTCCGGCCACGCAGGAGCGCGTGGCCACGCGCGGCATGCTGGGCTACTTCGGCCACTGGCCGCGCGTGCGCTTCGGCATGGAGCCCGCCGAGGGTGGTATGGCCGATGGCAAGGCCCAAGCCGTCGAGCCGGCGGTGGTCACCACCCATCTGCGGGCCTACGACGACGGCACCATCGAGCACCAGACCGAGTTCCTGGACACCGCCACCGGGCAACTGGCGTCACGCATGTACGCCAATCGTGTCGGCGGCTTCTCGTCTGCCATCGACCCGCGCAAGCCCGAGTTGTATGGATTCGACTGGGTGAACGATCCGAACTACTCGACCAACCGGGGCTATGACCTGGTGCTGGACAGCGTGACCAGCGGCGAGATGTCCTTCGACGACGTACTGGCGGCCGAGCACGCCGACCAGATGGACGCCATGAACCGGCTGTTCGAGATGATGGACGCCAGCATGCGCCTGGCCCTGGATTCCGCCGCTCGCTTCGAGCGCGAGAACAGCGAGCTGCTCGACCTGCTGAGCAAGCACGAAGAGGCTGGCAAGGCCGTGCTGACTGACAGCGCGGCCACGCCCCGGGACGTGACCAAGCAGCTGGAGCGCGACCGCCAGTTCTTCATGGACAGCGCGCTGCCGCGTTTCCAGGATCCCGAGGCGAAAGTGGAGAACGATCGCGACTACCTGCGCCTGAAGCGTCGGATGTTCCTCCATGTTTGAGCCCGTGAAGGCCGGGCTCGGCGAGTTCATGCAGGCGTTCTATGCCGAGGTGGTGCCGACCACGCGCCCCCTGGTCGAATTCGTCGAGCGCGGCTTCCCGTACTGCGTGGCCTGGGCGCCGACGCGCATGGTCGACCGGGCCGAGGAGATGCTGGCCGCCTACCAGCGCAACGACACGCGCCAGGAGCCGACACGGCCGCCCGACCTGCCGGTCATCCTGGTGGCCGTGGCCAAGGACTGGGTGCCGGCAGGGCGCGAGTTCACGACACAGATCGCCGACCCGGTGGACATCACCTTTCCCGACGACCCGAAACAGCGCTACTTTCGCGTCAAGGCGGTGGCCGGCGACGTCAGGGCGCAGGTGGCCATCTTCGCCAGCGACGAGCCGACGGCCAAGAGCCTGGCCGCCCAGCTGCTGCTGTTCCTCGACTCGCCGAGCCGGCGCCGCTTCCTGGCGCGCTACCCGTTCGCCGGCCTCGAGCACGAATACCCGGCACAGGTGGAAGCGCCCGACAATCCGGCCTCGAGCATCGACACCGGCAGCCAGAACCTGACCGTGCTGGCCGTCGACCTGACGCTGAAGTGCACGGTACCCATCTTCATGGCGCCTAAGGCCGGCGAGCCCAACGACGGCAAGGGCACGCCCGGTACCGACGACCCGGCGGGCTACCCGCTCACCAACGAGGTCGATGCCGTCAGCCAGGAGCCGATCCCATGATCGAGCTGCAAGCCAATATCGCCGGCTATGCCGGCCGTCCGGCCACGGTATTCGCCGCCTATGACGAAGACACCGGCATCCTGGTGGTGGCCGCGTCCGTCGACCTGCGCCCGCGTCGACCTGGCTGCGTGCTGATCGAGACCGAGACCCGGGCCGACCGGGACTCGCTGTTCGCGTACACCGACCTGAGAGAGGCCATCACCGCCTACTACGACCTGAAGGGCAGTGTGGCGTCCGACGGTCGCAGCGCCAGGCTGCGCTTCGCCGAGCGCGCCATGCGGGCCGATCCGGCAGGCGGTATCGAGATGGATGGCGTCGACGTCACGGGGCCGCTCTACCGCATCTCCCCGGACACCGGCAATGCGCAGGTCGGCGCCCTGGCGCTGTGCCGCTACGTCAAGCGCTACTCAGCGGCGGCCGACGTCGTCAACATGGCCGACGACCTGAACAATCTGCTGTCCGGCCGGGTGGTGACCATATGAGCGTCGACCATCACAGCCAGGCCGCGCGCGTCTACTACCGCCTGGTGCGCGACTTCGCCCAGTCGGTGCAGCCCTGGGAGCAGGCCGTCTACCACGACGTGGCGCCCGACGAGCGCTGGGACATCACGCTGACCGCGCGCAAGGTCTACGGCGATGCCGGTGAGTTCCTGGCCATCATGGCCGCCGCCGGGCTGGATTCCGTCGACCAGCCACTGGAGCAGCAGCGCCTGGTGCTGCCCACCGCCGACCGCCTGCGCGCGTTCAAGCGCCGTGCCGGTTTCGAGTCGCGCGCCGACCACCGCAAGGGCGGCCGCCCGACGTGGAGGACTGACTGATGGCCGGAGACCGGCGAGCCATAGGCCGCCTGAGCGGCAGTGCCGGCGAGGCGCGCGCCCGCGCCCGCCAGGACGCCGACGAGCGCAGGGCGGCGCCCAACATTCTCAACCCCAACGAGGTGCGCGGCGATTACGACGCCGGCCGCATGCTGATGACCACCCTGGGCGGACAGGTGCGGCCGATCACCGCCGACGACCTGGCGGCGTTCCGCCACAACGCCCGCGTGGCCGGTCAGCGCTTCAAGGGCGGCATCACGGCGCGCCAGGTGATCGACATGTCGCTGTCCGCCGACCGTGAGCGAGCCCGCCGCCAGATCACCACCGCGGTACCGACGGCCGGCCGAGGCCTGCGCGGCAGTAATCGCCAGGTGGAGGCGCTGGAAGTGCGCTTCATCACCAACGCGGGGCCGGACAGCGACGTCAGCCGCCATCATGTCACCGTGGAGTTCGCCGGCTACCAGACGGCCATCGCGTCCGGCGCGGAGTCGCCCCAGCGGGCCGCCGCCCGCCTGCGCAAAGAGGGTGTGCGCTTCGACTGCGACTGTGGCCGGCACCGCTACTGGTTTCGCTACATCGCCACCATCGGCCGCTACAACGCCGGACGGCCGGAGACCGGCTATCCCAAGATCCGCAACCCGAAGCTCAACGGCGTGGCGTGCAAGCACGTGCTGCGCGTCATGGCCGAGATCGAGGGCGGCAGCGCCGTGCAGTCCTTTCTGGCCCGCGCCATCGCCAAGGGGCGTCAATCCGAGGATGGCGCCGGCCATATCCGTCAGCGGCAGCAAGAGGCCGAACGCCTGGCCGAGAAACAGGGGCGGCGCCCGACCGGCAATCGCAGCGCCACCGGTGACCGGGACTACGATCGTGCGCGGCGCGCGCTGCGCAAGCAGAGCCGGGCCACCAAGGTGAAGCCCAGGCGCACGGCCAGCGGCAGCAAGCGCATGCAGGCCCTGGGTGGCAGCACGGACGCCCGCGAAGCCCTGCTGGCCGCCGCGCGGGATCTCGGCCTCACGCCAGAACAGGCTGTCGCCATTCTTCAGGGAGGTAAGCGGTAATGCTCAACAACGTGCCGTCCGGCATCAACGCCATGGCCCGCAACGTCATCATCCGGCACCCCAACGCCTACAACTGCGAGGTCTATCGCCGCCAGATCGGCCGCCCCGACCCGGAAGCCGGCGGCGCGCCAACGCTGGGCGGCATGATGGTGCTCAACCCCGAGGACGAGGACGACATCCGCTGGGAGATGGTCGGCCTGGGCTTCGCGCTGCCGGCCGAGCAGTTCCAGCCGTCGCAGATGATGGACCGGCGCGACGCCAACAACGGCTATGCCGACGAGCTGCGCTTCCTGGTCGAACCCGAGGAGATGATCGGCGAGCCTGGCGGCTTCGAGGTCAAGAACCGCGACGTCATCTATCTGCTGCTGGGGGAGGGGGAGCAAGCGCCGAAGATCGCCTACGAGATCGTCGCCGTCGAGGCCGTGGTCAACGTGCCGCCCTTCGTGCCGCGCTACGTCGTCAACCGCCGCGACGACCTGGACATCATCGATCCCGACGAGCCGGAAGACGACGAAATCGCCTGACGCCTTGCTGCTGTCGACCGCTGCCGGCCGCGCGCCGGCTTTTTTGTGCCCGCAAACCCGGAAAATCGCCCGCCGGCCCGTCCGGGGGCGGGCTCAGACTCACCCTATCCGGCCACCTGGTCGGCCTTGCACCTACCGTAGAGCAAAGGAGAGAGGGCTATGCCTCACCACTACCACAGCCGCGAGACCGCCGAGGTCGCCGAGTTCATCGATTCCTTCCGCCAGGAGTCGGTCAAGAGCGGCGTCTTCGATTCGGCCGCTGCCGACGACTTCCTGACCACCGCGATCAACCAGAGTGCCGGCGTCAAGGTGCCGCAGAAGCTGCAGGCCGCACTCGACGAGGCGGACGACAAGTCCGCGTCCATGCTGTCGCGCGCCATCTTCGACGGTGCCGCCGTCTACGAGCAGGCGCACGGCGCCCCCTGCCCGGCCGACGTCATGCAGCAGGCCATTCACCTGGCCTACGCCACCACCAATGAAGCGCGCCGCAAGATGGGCATGACCCTGGACTCCGCGACCAGCGAAGGTCATGACGCGCTGTCTCTCCAGCCCAACCGGGCGGTGGTCGCCATCCTGGCCGCCCTGACCGAGGCGATTCCGTTTGCCCACTACCTGCCGGCGGACATCAACTCCAACGAGGCCAAGCTGGCCATCATGACCCACCAGGCGGGTCGCGATTACGGTCGTTACAGCGCTGGCGGCATCATGGACGGCGCCAATTCCGGCGACACCTACATCTCGTCCAGCCGCGAGCACAAGTGCGAGGTCGAGACCGACGCCGAGGGCGACCCGACCGGCAACATCACCGGCAAGCTGACCGCCATTCAGGACACCGACGAGACCTGCGACCCGGATGCCGCAACGGTCAAGCTGCTGCGCGGCCGCGCCATCGTCTACGTCGACGGCATGATCGTCGCCAAGGAGGTGAGTTCCACCGGTACCGGCACGTCCGCGGTCAGCGGACAGGTCGACATCGAGGGCACCACGCACCAGATCGGCGGCACCATCAACCCGGATAACGGCGCCATCGCCCTGACCGCCCAGCCGCCGCTGCCGGCCAGCACCCACGTGCTGGTGGAGTCGTTCATCGACTACGAGCGCGCCCCGGAGCTGACGCCGGAGATCATCACTGCCGTCGACACCTTCCAGCTGTTCGCCAAGCCGTGGCGGGTGACCACCCACCAGACCATCGACAGCCGTACCCAGATGGCCAACGAACTGGGCCTGGACCCGTACAGCGAGGGCGTGCTCGGCATCCAGTCGCAGTTCGCCAACGAGCGCCACTACGAGGTGCTGCGCAAGGCGCGTCGCCTGGCTGGCCGCAACCAGGAGACCTTCGACTTCGCGTGGGCCTCGCAGGGCGACTACAAGTCCCGGGCCGACGTGTGGCGCGACTTCAACGCCGTCGTGGGCGCTGTCAGCCAGCGCATGGCGCTGTCCACCATGAACCACGGCGTCACCCACCTCTACGTGGGCGAGAACGTCGCCGCCCAGATGCAGGGCCTGCCCGCCGATATCTGGGAGCCGTCTGGCGTCGTCGAGCGTCCCGGCATCTTCCGCCTGGGCCGCCTGTTCGGCCGCTACGACGTCTACTACAGCCCCAAGGTGGTGCTCGAGACCGCCAACAGCGCCGAGGTGCTGTGCGTGGGCCGTGCCACCGACGTGACCCGCAACCCGTTCGTGCTGGGCGATGCCGTGCCGCCGACCGTGATTCCGCTGGCCACCAACGCCGACCTGAAGTCGGGCGCCGGCTTCTACGCGCGCAACTTCACCAGCGTGAACCCGCACCAGCCCAGCTCCACCGGCTGCGCGCTGATCAACGTCACCAACCTGTTCTAAGGAGTAGCACATGACTCGACTGGTCATCGGGCGCCCCGCCGTAGGCGGGATGGGCGCCAACCAGAAGGCCAAGGAGGCGTTCAGCGGGGCCGAGTTCCCGCTGGTCGTGAACGTCGTCAACAAGATGACGATCACGCTCAGCCTGCCCGAGGCCGGTATCAAGCTGCGCCCGCTGGCCAGCGGCGTGGCTACGTTCCGCGACTACGACCGCCTGCAGCGCGCGGTGTCCAGCCTGGAGCAGATTGCCAGGCTCAACAACGCCGCCCAGCTGGTCATCCTGGAATCGGCCGAGCCGTCGGCGGAGGAAGCCAAGGCCGCCGCCGAGCCTGTGCCCGGGGGTGATGCCGGCGATGCCGGCGACAGCGACGACGGCGATAGCGCTGGCGGTGACGGCGCCGAGCAGACGTCCGAGGGCGGGGCAGAAGGGGTGGTCACCATCGTGCAGGACGACGAGCAGGCGTTTGTCGTCGAGCTGGATGGCGTGCGCTTCGAGCCGCTGCGCAACCAGGTGCGCGAGGACGGCACGCTGACCGCTGGCGGGCTCAAGGCTTTCGAGGAAGCCAAGGCCGCCGCCGAGGCTGACGACTAAAAGGGGGCATCAGCCATGACCGTGTCATTCGTACGACAACTCGGCGCCGAGTCGGGGGTTCAGCTGAACCCCCTGGTCGACGGCTCCGAGATTCCGACGACCGGCAATGAGGACCAGCTGTTCGCCATTGCCATGCGCGCCTCCCGCGGGCGCATCGATCGCGCCTTCAAGGTCAATCGTAGCAACGTCCGTCAGCGCCTGGGGCATGGCGAGCCGATGCATGACAACGAGCTTAACGAGGCCTATGTCCACGTCCGTGAGGCGCTGGACAACGGCGCCTACGAGGCCGTGGTGGCGCGCCTGCACTCCGACGCCGCCGTGCTGAGCTGGATCGTGGTCAGGGAAGAGGTGGCCGGCGACCCCGAGGAGCCGACCGGGGGCTTCGTCTTCGAGGTGTCGGAGAACGAGCCCGAGTCCGCCTTCCTGTTCGCGGTGAAGCACCTGGAGTGTTTCAACGACGGTGTGATGGTCGAATTCCGGGCCGACGAGAAGCGCGAGGGCGGGGTCAACGTCGCTAACGACGTCATTACCCTGCGCCTGCTCGAGCCCAACGGCGACAAGCTCATCGAGATCACGGGCTCACTGGATCGCGACGCCAAGGACGACAGCGGCAACTCCTACTACCTGCCGAACGTCATCGAGAGCCGCACCGACCGCCTCGAGGTCCTGACCGGCGCCACGACCGTCATCGAGCCGGACTCCGACGCCTACGGCTATGACGAGATCTTCCGCGAGAAGTGGGCGACCTCCGAGGTGCTGGAGTACTTCGACGAGGGCGGTACCGCCTACGCCGTCGACGACTACGTGCGCGCCCGCGACCAGCTCTACGGCACTCAGCATGGCTACGCCTACATCGCCTCCGGCGGTAGCGAGGCGCCGGCACTGATCGCCGAGCTGGCCCGGCTGGGCTTCGACACCAACCGTCAGCTGCGTGTCGACGTCCCCGGGCATCTCGACGTCGAGGGCGCAATCGCCTTCGTCGAACAGATGAACCTGGGCAGCATGGCCGAGGCGCACCTGCTGCACGTCTTCTGGGCGCCGCTCAAGAGCAACGACCCGACCGGCATCAACGGCAAGCGCCACTTCGGTACGGCCACGCTCAACATCGCGCTGGCGTGCGGCCGCAACGCGCGCGTCAACGCCAAGGGCTTCGCGCCGAAGAACTACCCGATTGCCGGCCGTGAGTGGCCGGTTCGCCGCCAGGGCATCGTGCAGACCTACACGCCCAACAACCAGGAGCTCAACGCCCTGGCCCGGGCGAAGATCAACCCAGTGGTCTTCGAGAACTACTCCGGGGGCGGTCGCTACGTGTTCCGCGACTCGCTGACCAGTGCGCAGGTGGATTCCAGCCTGAAGAAGCTGATCGCGGTCGCCGACATGTCGACCTCCGTCGACGATGCCGTCACGCGCGCCGGCAAGGACTTCCTGCAGCTGCCGATGAACGTCTCCATCAAACGCATGCGGGACTTCCTGACCACTCTGTTCGAGGGCGCGGAAGCCTCCGGCTGGCTGGTACCGTCCGACGACCCGGCCATGGGTGGCGCGGCCTGGCGCTTCGAGGTCCAGCCCAACGAGCAGCGGCCGTATGAACTCATGGATGTCCGCTACTGGCTGCGCTACGACGGCACCAACCGCCAGACCCACGTGACCCAGACGCTGAGCCGCTAAGGAGAGACCATGTCTGATCTGCAAAACATGCTGCGTGGCGTGATGTACCCGCGCCACAAGCAGCCCGACCCCAAGCCCGCCGCCGAGGAGTCTCGGCGGTACCTGCTGCTCGACGATGCCGGCGAACCGATGCTCGACAGCGCCGGCGAGCACGAGCACATGAGTCTGCGCATGGACGCCGTGGCCGTCATCCAGCAGTGGATCGAGGAGGACGACCTTGACGACGGCGAGAGCAGCGCCGACCGCCTGCTGGCCATGATGGTCGGCATCGCCGACGGCAACCAGGACGGCGAGCTCGACGAGGACGAGCACGAGGTCGTCGACGTCGCCCGTGAGGCGGCCTGGGACTACCTGTCGGCCCTGGGTATCGAAGACGAGGATATCGGCCTGCTGCTCGACGACTGGGACGACGAGGCCGCCGAGCGGATCCGCGACGCCGTGGCGGCCGCGCTGCCCGACGGCGACGACGAGGCCGATACCGCCATCGACAACTTCACCTTCGACGACGCCGACCAGGAGGCGGTCTTCGACGCCACCTACCGCAAGCGCACCGTCGTTCGCGGGGGCAAGAAGAAGCGCGTCAACAAGCGCGTGTCCGGCAAGGTGCGGCTGTCCGGCAAGCAGAAGCTGGCCATTCGCAAGGCGCGTAACAAGGCACACAGTCCGCGCGCCAAGGCGCGTCGCCTGAAGTCGATGCGCGTGCGCCGCAAGATGGGGATGTAACCCTTTTCGAGGGGTGTTGCTTGGCGGCCGGTGGCCGCCTTTTTTTCTGACGGGAGTCTGACATGGTGCTGCCATTTGATGGGCTGGGGCCGCTGTGGGACGGCATCAATCCCCACCTGATCGCCACCATCTACGAGGTCGACCACGTCGGCGAGCAGCTGGACGATAGCCCGTTGGTGCGCTGCCTGTTCGTCGACGACGCCAACCTCGAGGCCACGCTCAACTGGCAATCGCCGTTCGACGGTGCCGGTCCCGAGGCCAGGGCGCCGACACTGGCCGCCATGTTGCAGAGCGGCGCCATCCAGCCCATCGCCGAGCGACTGGGCGACGACGTCGGCGGCGCCACCCGAGAGGTGAGCGAGACCGCGCGCGGGCGCACGGGCATCACCAAGCTCAACAGCACGCAGGTGTTCAGCGGCATGCCGCCCGTCCGCCTTCAGGCGACGATCATGCTGCGTGCCTGGCGGGACCCGGGCGCCGAGGTCGAGGCGCCGCTCGACCAGCTGATGCGCTGGGTGCTGCCTCAGTTCCTGGCCCCGGAGGGCACGCTGCTGACCGCGGCGCTCGACTGGTACCAGCGCGGCGAGCGCGACGTCAACGGCTTCATCGAGGCCGCCATGCCGTCGGCGGCGCCGTCGCTGCTGGCCGTGCGCTACAAGGGCCGCACCTACGCCCCGATGGTGGTCGAGAACATCGGCGTGCCGCTCAACTCCCCATCTGACCGCTTTGGTCGCTTCGTCCAGATCCAGATACCGGTGACGTTCAGCACGCTGACCGCGCTGGACCGCCACGACTGGGACGCCATGAAAGGAGTGCCGTGATGATTCACTTCCCGACCCTGCGCACCCGACGCCTGACGGTGCGCCTCAAAGAGCTGGCGATGATCGACGCCATCGCCCTGGCGGCCATTCCGCCACACCTCAACGAAGAAGCGACGACCGTCTTCCTGCGCGCGGCCGTCGACGATGCCCAAGGCGTTTCCGATCCCGACCAGTGGACGGTGCAGGAGCGCACGATGGCTGTCTGCCACTACATGGCGTCGACCCTGGACGATGGCCCCGACTTCAGCCTGGCCGGTGGCAAGGCGCGTTTCTCCGACTACCTGACGGGCGAGCGTGACTACGGCGCCGACAGCGTAGACGTCGGCGAGATCGAGGGCGACCACTGGACGGCACGCCACCTGACCGGCGCCCTGGCCGGTGCCGTCGAGCGCTTGACCGGCGAACTGCTGGGCGTCGACGGCCTGGCGCACTGGCGAATCGGCCGCATGGCGGCGCAGCTCGTGCCCAATGGCAACGCGGTACCGGCCGAGGGTGATATCGACGCCGCTCTGCTGGAGCGCATGCGTGTCATCACTCGCTACCCCGAGAGTGTGTTCGCCCGCCTGTCGGCCGGCTTCGACGCCGCCTGCCAGGAGCTGGACCACCTGTTTCTGATCGATGCCGACGAGCACGGCCTGATGGCCCTGCCAAGGGAGGATAGCGCGGCTGGCAAGCCGCCGGCGCGATTTCCAGTTGGCGCCTGCCTCACAGACCTCGCGCGACAGTTGGGTGGAAAACCAGCGGCTGCTCGCCCATAGCCTGGCCCTATATTCGGCGACATCACTTCCCGACGCGCTGCGCATGACCGGCAGCGAGGCCGAGGCCTTCTTCGAGGGCAAGGCCTACGCCGATTGGCGCAAGGGGAAGGAGCAGGAACTGAAGCTGCAGGCTGCCGTCAGCGACCGCTTGAACGGTGTGATCAGGGCCTGCGGCGCAATCGTAAAGACGGTGGCATCACTGGGGCGTCGTTGACGGGCGTCGTGAGGTGTCCGGCCATGCGCGACAGGAGGGCGATGTGGCAGAACCAACTACCAGCGCAGCGGCGGCAACGGCGACGGCGACCGGTATCGGCCTGGCGGCCCTGCTGCCCTGGATCGACGCCAATGCCCTGATGGGGGCGGCGCTCGGCGCCGGCCTCGTGGCCTACAGCAAGTCCGACCTGCGAGCCTGGCAGCGCCTGGGCGCGCTGCTGTTCTCCGCCCTGTGCGGCTATCTCATGACACCCGAGATCGTGGCGCAAACCCCGGTGACCCACGACGGAGCGGGCGGGTTCATCGGCGCCATCGTCGTCGTCCCGCTGTCGCTGAAGCTCATCCAGCACGTCGAGAGGTTCGACCTGGCGACGTGGCTCGACCGCCGGAAAGGCAAGTGAGGCTCGGCAATGGCTGATACCGGGGTACTTCAAAGCATCGCGCCGGCACTGGCGGCCTTCAGCTACTTCATCGCCGCCATGCGCCTGGCCACCTTCCGCCGCGGCGCGCGCCGCTACAAGCCGTGCGTGTCGCTACTGGCCAGCGTGCTGATTGGCACCCTGCTGTGCGCCGGCCTCGAAGTCGTGTTTCTCAAGCCTGAGGTGAGCCTGTTCCAGACCGTGCTCGCCGCCCTGTTTTGTGTCCTGACGCTGCGTGCTCGGGGCAATGTCGCCAGCCTGATGAGGATGTCCTATGACGGCACTTCTGAGACGAGGTAGCCGCGGCGAGGCCGTGCGCGCCCTGCAACAAGAGCTCAACCGCCAAGCCGGCGCTGGACTGGTCGATGACGGCGTGTTCGGTCCCGTCACCGAGCGGGCGGTCAAGGCCTTCCAGCGCAGCCGGGGGCTGACGCCTGACGGGCTGGTCGGCCCCGCTACCCGCGGGGCGCTGGGCACTGCCCCGAAACGGCCGGCCCCCGGGCAGGGCGAGGCCAATCTGTGCGCCTTCCTGGACATGATCGCCTTCGCCGAGGGTACGGACCGTTACGGCGAGCAGGACGGCTATGACGTGCTGGTCGGCGGCGAGCTGTTTACCGACTTCAGCGACCACCCCAACAAGCGGGTCTGGCTGCCGGCCTATGGCATCCATTCCACGGCGGCCGGCCGGTACCAGATCCTGCACCGTTACTGGAAGCACTACCAGGCGCAGCTCGGCCTGCCCGACTTCGGCCCGGCATCACAGGACCTCTACGCGGTTCAGCAGATCCGGGAGCGGCGCGCCTATGACGACGTGCTGGCCGGGCGTATCAGCGACGCCATCCGCAAGTGCGCCAACATCTGGGCGTCCTTCCCGGGCGCGGGCTACGGCCAGCGCGAAGTCGCCGAACGCGAGCTGATCGCCTTCTACCGCCGGAAGGGTGGGCGGCTCGAGCACGAGACAGGGGAGATGACGGCATGAGGTTGACCGACGACGCCCGCAACTGGCACCGCCTGTGGTCGGTGCGGCTGGGCATTCTTGCCGCCGTGTTCGGCGGTGTCGAGGCCTCGCTGCCACTCTGGGAGGTCGCCTTGCCGCAGGGGGTGTTCGCCGTCCTGGCAGCCGTCTCCGGTACCGGCGTGGGCATCGTGCGCGTGATCAAGCAGAACCTGCCGCCTCACGGCGACGAGGCGGACCAATGAGCCGGCTCCGGCAAATAGTGGTCGCCGCCCTGGGGCTGTTGGCTACCGCGCTGTCGATCGCGCTCGCCGTCGTCGCCAGGCAGCGCGACAACGCCCGTCAGCGAGCCGATGACGAGGGCCGGCGGGCCGATACCGCCGAGGAGCGTATCGAACAGCGGCACAAGGCCGACACGGCCAGCGCCAAAGGCAAGGAAGAGGGGGAGCGTGATGTCGAGAAAGCCCGTGCTGACGCGCGTAGCGGTCGCCGCGACCATTTTGCTGATGGCTGGATGCGCGACGACTAGGACCGTCTTCGTTCAGGAGCCGTTGCCTGTGCCCGAGCGGCCGGCGCTGCCCGTCGTGACGGCCGCTGAGTTCGCCTGTCATCCCGAGGTGGATGCCGTGCTGCGTGAGCTCGAGCTGCCGCCCTATGACGGCTGTCTGGCGGCAGGTGCCTATGAGGCGCTGGCCACGCGTGACGCCATGCTGCAAGCCCATATCCGGCGCCTGGAGGCGGTACTGCGCACGACCCACTGAGCCAGGGCGCCGAGACCGAGCGGAAAACCCGGGGGCTGCGCGCTCCCGGGCAGCGATAGTCTGGGCGCTCAAGGCCATGGAACGCCATGGCTCGTGCTGACTTGATCCCAACCATCGAGGCTACGCCATGACCGTATCCAACGCCAACTACCTCAAGGGCTTCTACGACCAGACCAAGGCCATGGGGCAGAAGGTGGTCAACTCCGACTTCACCTTCGAGATCGAGGGCTTCGAGCAGAACTACCTGCTGGCCCGCCAGTGCCCGTGGCCCGTCGTCGCGCCGCAAGGCGAGATCGAGGTGCCGTCACCGCTGGGCGCCGCCCTGTGGGAGCCGCAACAGATCCGCGTCAACCACCAGGGGCAGGTGACCCTGATGGAAGTGACGGCCGGCAGCATCGATCAGATGCTCGTCGACATCATCACCAACGGCGGCACGTTCAACGCCAAGATCTACGAGGGCACGCCCGAGCGCTACCTGCGCTACAAGCGCATCACCGACGCCTTCATCCAGATCGACGACCCGGATCGCGACTGGGAGAACCGCAGCCAGATCCTGGCCTTCAGCGGCACCATGTTCTTCCACTACTTTGGCGAGATCGTGGAAGGCAACAGCACGGATTACCGCTGATGGCAAAGCTGGCCGACCTGGTGACCCGCTTCGTCAAGCTCGAGCGCGGGGCTGCCAACATCCTTCCCCCGGAATCCGTCACGGCGCAAGCCGTGGCGGCGGTGTCGTTCTATGCCGGCTTCGCGGCGCTGACCCACCTGGCAGAGGGCGCCGACATCGACGAGAACGTCGACATCACGGTGTCGGAGTGGGCCGAGATACGCCCGCTGTTCATCCTCTACGTCGAGCGTGAGAACGCGCTGCAAATGGAGGCGACCGGCATCCTGAGCGCTGGCGGCGGCTTTGGTCGCTCGAGCTCCGAGGTCGGCAGCGAGATCACGCAGCTCGAGGCCGACCTGCCGCGGCGCGTCTTCTTCCATCCCGTCGTCACGGTGTAGACCGCCATGGAGCTGTACTTCGGCGAGAACGGCGACCAGCGCATTCGAGGCGACTTCATTCGTCGCGCGGTGCTGCGCTCCGATCTGGTGCCGATACCGCTCACCCTGGAGGCCGAGATCCGCGCCGGCACGGAGACCGCCGAGCACTTCGAGGTCGGGCGCTCGATCACCACCTATGACGGCGACGAGCTGGAGATCATCAAGTCCGAGTTCATCCAGCAGGCGCGCATGCAGGCCGACGACCTGGCGGGCTACGTGCGCCTCATCGCCATCCTGAAACCGGTGGTCGAGGTCGCGTTCGTCAAGCCGCGGGCCGTCATCAAGCGCGGCGCCACGCTGACCGAGGTCTACCGCGCGTGCGGGGCCACGCTGCGCGGCATCGAGGGCGACTTCGCGGTACCGCGCTTCGCCTGCCTGGCGGGAGAGGCGCATACCTACCACATTGCCCGGGCTCTACAGGAGGCGGGCGGTGTCGTGCGTTGGCGGCATGGTCGCCTGGCCTTCATTCCACTGCCGGCGCTGTTCGATCAGGAGCCGGCCGACCGCATCGTCAACACGGCGTCGGATGACGTCGAATCCGGCTTCCTGGAGCGCCACGACATCCCGTGGTTTTACAGCGTGGATGCCGACGGCCAGTTCGTCTACGGCAACCGCGGCAAACCGCGCGCGGCCCGTTTTCAGCCCGGGGTCAACGAGGTCACGCTGCGCCACATGACGGGCTGTCTGGTGCTGACCAAGAACACGCGCCTCAAGTACACGCAGAAGATCGCGGCCGGCGACCTGATCGAGGTCGTGGGCGGCGAGCCGCTGGTGGCAATGACGGTGGCCACCCTGTTCGCGCCCGGGGCGGACGGCGACGCCCCCGAGCAATTCACCCGCGTCTGGCTGGGGAGACTGGAACCATGAGCGGAAGCGGCCTGCTGGCCGGCAAGTGGCCGGCCGTGGTCGACAGCTACGAGGCCGACACGCGCACGTGCGTGGTCAGCATCCCGGGCATCACCGACGGCGCCGAGACCGGCCTGGTGGCGGAGATCGAGTACCCGGTCGGCGACAAGTCGCGCCACGAGACCATGACCGAAATCGAGATCCTGCCCGGCGACCTGGTGTGGGTGGAGTTCATTCAGGGCGACCCGCGTTTCCCTCTGATCACCGGTTGGCGCAATCCGACGACCGGCAACTCCGCCGGCTGGCGGCGCTGGCACCATGCCAACATGCAGCTGCTGACCGACAGCGAGATGCGCCTGCACTCCGGCGGACTGGTGCACGTCAGTGCCGGAGACAGCATCACCCTGCAGGTCGGCGGCTCGACCATCACGCTGACGCCGGACGACATCACCCAGCTGTCCAGCATGATCAACCTCAACTGACAAGGAGCCCGCCATGGCTGCCAATCTGCTGTTTTCCTTCGATGACCTGAGCCGCAAAGACAAGGCGGTGCGCGACGTCGAGAAGTACTTCCGGCGTGCCGGCGCCAACCCGGTGAGCGTCGACGTCGATTCGCGGATCAAGCGCACCAGCGGCGTCAGCTACCGCGAGATCGGGCTGACGTTCAGCGACAGCCAGGTGGTCAAGCTGCGCGTGAAGCGGCCGGGCGACATCTTTCAGGTGCTGCTCAACCGCAAGGTGGTGCCGATGGCCAACCAGGACGATCACGTCAAGGCCATCGGCGAGATCGTGCAGGCCATGGACCGCGGCCGCACCGCCTTCCAGCGGCGCCTGTCCCGGGCCAGGGTCGAGCTGCCCAAGCGCATGAAGACCGCGGCGCCGCGGATGGAGAAGCGCCTGGAAGCCAAGCGCGACGCCCTGCGTGACGCCGTCGACGACGCTCGCCAGCAGCTGGCCGAGCTGCGCCCCGCGTCCTGATGGCGGCAACCGAAACCTGGACGCCGCCGCCCGACCTGCTGTTCAGCCTGCCGGAGACCGCCGGCCCGGTGGCGTTCACGATCAACGTTGAGGTCGAGGGCGTCGACCCCGTGACCGGCGAGCCGGCTGTCGTCGAGGTCGTCGGCTACCGGGGCTCGATCACGCCGGAGCAGGTGCTGCTGGCCATCGACGGCGATGCCGACGGCCTGACCGTATCGGCCGACAGCCTGACCGGGCTATTCCCGATCGAGCACATCGACTATCGCCAGGACGGGCAGGTGGTGCGCGTGCCGTCCTGGGAGCAGTTGCCGGCCGAGGCCGAGGAGCTGATCGAGTACCGCCCCAGCCGAGAGCAGACGCGCGCCTACCGACTCGATGTCGTCGCCGACCTGGTCGACGGCAGCGAGGCCTACATGTCGTACCTGATCGAAGTGCATCAGGACTGGAGTGCCGGCCGTGACCGGCTGAGGAGTGAGATCGATGCCCGCCGTAACTCGACAGGGTGATGGCTGCACCGGCCACGGTGCGTTTCCGCCGCGCAACAGCACCGAGGGCAGCCCCAACGTGATGATCAACGGCCAGCCCGCCCACCGCCAGGGCGATGCCTGGGAGTCGCACTGCAACCCGGACGGCGTCTGTCACGACGGCGTGCTGTCCGCAGGCTCGGGCAGCGTCAACGTCAACGGTCGCCCGCTGGGCCGTATCGGCGACCCCGTGGATTGCGGCTCGGCAGTGGCGGCCGGCTCGCCCGACGTCATGGCCGGCGGCTGACCGCCGGGCTGCGCGGCCAGGAAAAGCCGAGGCCGGCAGCCTGTCTCCCTCCCATAGCATGGCCCCATCTGCGCGCCCGTCGCGGCGCCCCGATCCACCCATTACAGGGGCCTACTATGTCTTCACCACCTGTTCTCTGGAACGACAGCGCGATGCCGGTCGGCATTACGCTGGCTCAGCTGCTGTACCGCATTCGCCGCGCCGATGCCGACGACGGCCTGGTGTTCGACAGCGTAACGCTCGACGACATCCTGGAAGATGCCGACGAGGTCTTTGCGCTGGACGCCCTGGTGGCCACGCAGTCCACGCTGGGGCGCAAGGTGCGCGGCCTGGAGCGCGTGATGAACACGGCGACCGGCGAGCTCGACGTCGTGGCCTCGCAGATCTCCAGTCCGTTCCGGCGCCAGGGCGTGATCAACGTAGCCGCCGTCTTCGAGCTCAGCGACGGCCAGACGGTCACCATCATGTTCCACAACCCGGACGCGGGCAGTGCCAAGGCGCTGAAGCCGACCGATGACCTGATCAGCTGGAAGTGGCTGCTCAACAAGAAGGACATCACCATCGTCGTCGCTCCCGAGCGCGGTACCGACCTGCCGATTCGCCAGGTGGCGCGCCGCATCATGAAGCTGGCGGCCAAGAACTCCGATGCCTTCGCGCGCATGAACAAGCGGCGCGCCGAACGCCTCGAGCATATCGAGGGGCTCAAGCTCGAGATCGGCGACCTGGAGGCCGAGCTCGACCAACTGACGAAAGAGATCGAGATCGCTCGCATCGAGGCCGAGGACGCCGCCCTGAATGCACCGCCGGCACCGCCGACGCCCGCCGACGGGCTGCGCATGCTCGACGATATCCGCCCCTTCCTGTCACGCAGCCAGTACCGGGCCATGGCTACCGCCATTCGCAACGGCGAAGAGGCCGACGCCTACATCGACCGTGCGCAGGTGCTGGCCCGGGTCATCGACGGCATGACCACAAGCTACGAGCAGGATGGCAAGGGCATGGATGCCACCGCCTACCTGCACTATTTCCGCGATGCCGGCAACTGGTACATCACCGAGAAGGATGCCAAGGGCGACGGTACCGAGCAGGCCTACGGCTACTCTGACAGCGGACTCGGCTACATCAGCATCGACGAGCTGACCGATGCCGGCGTCGAGCTCAACTTGCACTTCGAGCCCAAGAAGGTGAGCCAGGCCGTCGGCGAGCAGCAGACCCGCCAGCCCGCTGACGATGAGCCGCAGGCCGAGGAAGAGCCGGCGAGCCCGCCAGCCGAGCCTACCGGCAAGGAAACGCCCACCGGGGTCAACGCCGACGGCGAGCTCGAGCCCGAGGGTGCCGAGAACGTGGTCAAGACCGCCAAGGGCAGCGAGGTGCAGACCGGCTTCACCGTGGTCGAAGCCGACGAGCTGATTGCCTCGCACGATATCAGCGGCAACCCCAACCCCGACTTTCCCGCCGAGCTCCAGCCACGCGACCGCGGCCGCGATGCGTCCATCGCCTGGGTGCAGAAGACGGCGCGGCAGCTGGATCCGGACAGCCTGGGGCGTACCCGCCGGGCCGATACCGGAGCGCCCATTGTCGGCCCCGATCGCGTCGTGGAGTCCGGCAACGGGCGCACGATGGCCATTCAGGAGGCGTACCGCGCCGGCAGCGCCGAGGAGTACCGCCAGTGGCTGATCGAGGAGGCGCATCACTACAACCTGGACGCCGGCCGCGTGCGCGCCATGCGCAAGCCCGTGCTCGTGCGCGTGCGCACGTCACAGCTCGACCGCCGGGAGTTCGCCGTCGAGGCCAACCAGGACGACAAGCTGAGCATGACCGGCACCGAGAAGGCGCGGGCCGATGCCGACCGGCTGGATGACGGCCTGATCGCCAAGCTCGCCGACGACGGCAACCTGCTGTCGGCCGCCAATCGGGGGTTCATCAACGGCTTCCTGCAGTCGCTGGGCGACACCGAGGCCGCCCAGTACATGACCGGCGACGGCAACCCCACGGGCGCGCTGATCGCCCGCGTGCAGGCCGCCATCTTCGCCAAGGCCTACAACGACGACCGCCTGCTGGAGATGACGGCCGACGCCAGCAAGCCCGAGGTCGCCAACGTCATCAACGCCCTCAACGTGGCGGCGCCGGAGTTTATTCGCGCGCAGGCCGCCGACCAGGCCGGTACCGATGCGCTGACCAACCAGCTGGTGGACAGTGTCGAGGCCTCGCTCAACGAGCAGGCGGTTCAGGCCATCATCGACGCCACCAACCTGGTGCGCCGCGCCAAGGCCGAGGGGGCCAGCGTGGAAGAGGTCGTCAGCCAGCTGGGGCTGTTCGGCGACATTCCGCCGGCCACGGCCGCCATGGCGCTGTTCATCAGCCAGAACAACCGCAGCACCAAGCGGCTAGGCCTGGCCTTCCGGGCCATGGCCGAGTTTGTGCGCAAAGAGGCCGAGCGCGGCCAGACCGTGGACATGTTCGGCGAAGGCCAGCAGGCCAGCCTCGAGGAGATCATCGCCGCCGCCAACCGGGAACTGGAGAAGGAGTACGGCGAGGGCAGCTACGCCATCGAGTCGCTTGACCTGTTCAGCGCGCCGGCAGCCGATCCTGAGCCCGAGCCCGAGCCCGAGCCCGAGCCCGAGCCGACCGAGGAGTCGCCGTCAGGCGAGGAAGGGTTGGAAGCGCGCGAAGAAGGGGAAGAGGGCGAGGCGCCTAGCGAAAACGACATCGAGCAGGCGCGCCAGGCCACCGATATCGAGCCGACCGAGGAGGAGAAGGAGAGCGGCGACTACGCCAAGGGCGAGGTCGACATGCACGGCCTGACGCTCGCCATCGAGAACCCCAAGGGAACGGTGCGCTCCGGCACCACGCAGGAAGGCGAGGAGTGGTCAATCTCGCTGCCCCATGACTACGGCTACATCAAGGGCACCAAAGGCGCCGATGGCGACGAGGTCGACGTCTTCATTGGCCCCGATCTGGACAGCGAGCGCGTCTTCGTCGTCAACCAGGTGGGCAAGGACGGCGAACTGGACGAGCACAAGGTCATGCTGGGCTTCGCCACCCGCGAGGCCGCCGAGCAGGGCTACCTGGCCAGCTATCGGGCCGGCTGGGATGGCCTGGGCAGCATGCAGGAAATGAGCGTCGACGAGCTCAAGGCCTGGCTGCCGAGCGCGGCGACCGGCAAGCCCGCCAGCGGCACCGAGGAAGAGCCGGAGCCGGAGCCCGCGCCCGCGACACCGGCAGACGTCGACCCTCTCGAGGCCGGCCGAGCCGTCGTCGAGCGCGACGAGTTCAAGACGCTGACCCGCGACTTCACCCGCTCCCTGTCCACGATCAAGGGCATCGATGCCGGCACCATGCCCGGCATGGAGCGCTCGCTGTTCGTCAACTCCATCGCCGGCAAGGTCAAGACCCGGGCCAAGCGCGACCCGCTGCTGGGCGCCGTGCTGCTGGCCTGGCTGGCTGAGCAGCAGAAGGGCTGGGACAAGCCGGCCATCACGTCCCGCAACGCCGTTTGGCAGGCGGCCGAAGACTGGGAGCGGTACCGCCCGCTGTTCGACCGTGACGCCGCGCCCAGCGCCCCGGAGGCGCCCACCGACCCGGCATCGGGCGCCGAGCCGCCCGCGCCCGCCGACAACGAGGAGGACCCGATGCGCCGCCAAGACCGGCAGTTCCTGCAATCCGTCATCGACGGCACGGTGCCCGACATCCTGTCTCCCGAGTTGGCTGACCAGATCCTCGCCATCATGGAGCGCCAGGCCGGTGATGAGGAGATGGAGGCCATGATCGAGCAGGCCGGCAATGCCTACGAGCGCGCCATGCTGGCCGCCACCGACACCCTGTAAGGAGGCAGTGAGGAATGAAGCGGATTTTTGACGACGCATCGGCCGGTGGCGGCGCGCAGGCGATGATGGCCCGGCTCAAGCTGGTGTCGGAGCTGGGCAGGGTACGCAAGGAGCTGATCACTCTCCCGCAGGGCATTGGTGCCATGGCCGACCGGCTGCGCCTGGTGAAGCGGGCCAACGAGGTTCGCGCCGAGCTGAAGGCGGCCACCCTGGCCGCCGACCCGGCAAAGGCGATGCAGGCCGAGCGCGAGCCGCCGGAGCCGGTAGGCGAGCCGCGCCGCCAGACCGCCGGCCTGTACAGCCACGACGAGAAGCGCACCAAGGGGCAGCGCCAGAAGGCCAACGACGCCGCCATCGAGCTGCTGGCCAGGGTGCAGTCCGGCGAGTTGTCCCGGGATGAGCTCACCGACGAGCATCGCGCCGTGCTGGCCGGCTATTCCGGCAACGGCGGGGCGCTGGTCGGCGCCGATGGCAAGAAGGGGTCGGCCTACGAGTACTACACCCCGCCGCCAGTGGCAGAGGGCATCTGGCGCACCCTGGCGGAGATGGGCTTTGCCGGCGGCAAGATTCTCGACCCGGCTGGCGGTACCGGCATCTTCGGCGCCGCGGCGCCGCGCAATGCCGCCGTGGACGCCGTGGAGATCGACGAGACCTCCGGTGCCGTCAACGAGCTGGTCAACGGCGGTCCCGGCTATCACGTGTCGGTGGCACCCTTCGAGCAGGTGGCGGCCGCCACGCCCGACGAGGCCTATGACGCGGTGGTCACCAACGTGCCGTTCGGTACCGTCGCCGACCGGGGCGGCAACCAGAACCTGGACCCCAAGTACCAGAAGGAGACGCTGGAGGCCTACTTCATCCTGCGCTCGCTCGACAAGCTGAAGCCCGGCGGCCTGGCCGCTTTCGTCGTGCCGCCGCGCTGCGTCTCCGGGCGCGGTGGCGCCGAGGTCAAGCTACGCCAGCGGGCCAGCCTCAAGGCCGAATTCCTGGGCGCCTACCGGCTGCCCAACAGCGTGTTCGGCGCCGCCGACGCGGACACGATCACCGACGTCATCTTCTTCCGCAAGTACGGCCGCGACGCCGCGGAGAAGATCGAGGAGCTGCACGAGCAGGCGCCCGAGACCCTGGCCGAGGCCAAGGTCATGTGGAGCGAGTTCGTCGAGGGGCGGTACTTCAAGGGCGAGGGCAAGCGCTTCGTGCTCGGCGAGTTCGTGCCCAAGGATCCCGAGAAGTTCCGCGACGTCGACCGCGTGAAGAATCCGGCCAGTATCCCCGAGGTCGCCAGGCTGATCCGCCGACTGCCTGGCAGTCGCGTGGACTGGGCGCTGCTGGAGGCGGCCGAGACGCAGCCCATCGTCTACCGTGAGGGCGACACCCTCACTCAGGCCGGGCAGACCCTGCAGCTGCAGGGCGGCGAGTGGGTACCGCTGGCGTCCGGCGACAGCGATACGCGGGGCGTCGAGCTGCTGGGGCGGTTCAAGGACGCCTACTCCGCCTTCGATGCCGGCATGGGCTACGTCGACGCCGTCACGCTGCGCCAGTACATGCGCGACACCTCGCAGTCGCTGGACATGCCCGCCTGGCTGGCGTCGGCGCTGGCCGCGCTGGACAAGCTGGCCGACGACGAGGCGCGGGCGCGCGCCTGGGCGCCCGGGCTGGTGGGGCTGGCCGTGGCGCAGGTGCTGGACGAGAACGGCCGCGGCAGCGGTACCGACTTCCTGTCCGGCTACGCCAAGCTGTCGGCCGCCATGCGCGAACAGGCGGCCGCCGCCCGGCGCGTCAAGGGCGTGGACGGCGAGCTGCGCCGCGGGCTCGGCGAGCTGGTCACCCACTACCAGCGCAAGGCCGGATTCAGCGCGCTGTGGCGTGGCGACGTTCAGCAGGCGCCGACCATGCAGGTCAGTGCCGCCCACGGCTTCGAGGGCCTGCTGTACGAGAACCAATCGAGCTGGACCACCCTGGAGCAGGCGCGCAGCGTGCTGGGCGACGACTTCAGCCCGTTCGACAGCGACGACTGGTGCGTGTCCGCCGACGGCAGCCAGGTGTGCCGGGCCGACGACTACTTCGTGGGCAGCTACGCCGACTTCGTCAAGCGGATCGACGCCGAGATGGCGGCCGCGCCTGGCGAGCAGCTGCGCGCCAAGCTCATGCGGCAGAAGGCGGTGGCCGCCGAGCGCATCGACCGCGTCGACGTGTCGCGCATCAGCTTCAACCTGTTCAGCCCCTACGTCACCCTGGAAGAGAAGGCCGAGTTCCTGCGCCGCTTCGTCCACCCCAGTGCCGTGGTGGCCATCGATGAGGCCAGCGGCGAGCCGCGCATCGAGTTCGATATTCCCGGCAGCAAGCTGACCGACCGAGAGAAGCTGATTCGGCGAATCGGCGCCTACCTGCGCAACGGCACCATCACCCTGGGCGGTACCAAGCTGGACATGGGCGATGCGGCCGGTATCCGCGAGCTGCGCGCCATGGTCAACAAGGCCAACGAGCAGTTCAACGGCTGGGCGCGAGGCAACGCCAACGTGGTGTCGCGACTGGAGAGCCAGGCCAACGATCCGGAGAGGCTGCGCTTTGCCCAGCCCGAGGACGAGAGCCCGCTGGCCATCCCGGGCATGAATCCTGAGCTCGAGCTGCACGGCTACCAGAATGCCTACGTGCGCTCCCGCGCGCGCGACTTCTCCGGCATCAACGGCTTCGACGTGGGGCTGGGCAAGACCCTCACCGCGCTGGCAGTCGCCCAGTACGTGCAGTCCATCGGCGCCAAGAAGAAGACCGTCTTCGTGGTCCCCAACTCCGTACTGTCCAACTGGCAGAAGGAGAGCGCCAAGGCCTACGCCAGCACCGATGACTGTCTCTACGTGGGGCTGCGCGACGGCAGCGTGAGCTCGTCGGCCTACGATGAAGACCTCAACCGCATCATGGAGAACCGCCACAGCAAGATCTTCATGACCATGGAGGCCTTCGAGCGAATCCGGCTGCGCGACGACACCATCACCGGCTACGAGTCCTACATGCGCAGCGCCGACCAGTCCTTCGCCGAGAGCGAGGACCGCAAGGCCGACGAGCGCGCCAAGGGTAAGGCAGCGACCATCGTCGACGTGCTGGGCAAGAAGAATGGTGCCGCCCCGTTCCTGGAAGACATGGGCATCGACTCGCTGGTGATCGACGAAGCCCACGTGTTCAAGAACTCGGCGACCACCGTGGATTTCAAGGGCGGCAAGTACCTGTCGCAATCGCCGGCCTCGAAGCGCGGCCTCGACGCGCAGGCCAAGGCCTGGGTCATCCGGGGCGGCGGTGGCGCCCGGGGCGATGGCGTCATGCTGCTGACCGCCACGCCCATCACCAACAGCCCGCTGGAGATTTACTCCATGATGGCCCTGGCCGTGGGGCACGACCGCGTGAACGACATGTTCATCGGCACGTCGGGCGCCGACGGCTTCATGAACGCCGTGTGCCAGATCGAGAACGAGGACGACGAGTCCATCGACGGCGAGAGTCGGGCCATCAACGTGTTCAAGGGGCTCAACAACGTCGAGATGCTGCGCGGCGCCATGCGCCAAGTGGCCACCATCAAGAACGCCGATGACGTCGGCAGCCAGATCAAGGTGCCGGACGCCCCGGAGCGGGCCAGCAACATCCAGCTACCGGAGGCGACCGTGGTGCAGCTGGAGGAGTACAAGCAGGCCTACCGCTATGCCGCCGACGCCATGGCGGAGCGCGGCGAGAACCGCGGCGACGCGGCGGCCTTCGAGCGTATCGCCGGCAAGTTCGGCGAGCCGATGGAGCTGATCGGCCACCCCTTCAACCTGATCAACAAGATGACCATGCTCATCGCCGACCCCGATCTTGATGCCAGGGTGTCGCGCTACCGGTTCGCCGAGGGCGAGGAAGAGGAGGCGCGGGCGCTGGTGGAGCAGTGGAATGCCAAGCCGCCCACCGAGCAGCGCACCCGCCCGGGGCCCAACGCCACAGCGGAGGAGGCGGTCAGCGTAAAGACCATTCGTGACGCCAGCCGGGAGGTGGTGGGCCGCCAGTACAAGATGCCGGTCAAGGCGTGGATCGAGAGCGGCGCCATCGTGCTCGACACCGTGAGCTCGGACACACAGGACCGCTTCGAGGCCATGGCCGACAAGGCGGGCGTCGAGCTCGATGTCTCGGTACCGCCCAAGCTGGCCGCCATGCTCGAGAACTTCCAGACCGAGGCGGCGACCCCGCGCGGCGTGGACTCCGAGGGTAATCGCATCCCGCGCGCCAAGCAGATCATCTTCTGTGACCTGCTGGGCATGCACAACAAGATCCGCCGGCTGCTGGTGCGCCGGGCCGGCGTGCCGGAGGCGGCCATCGCCGTCATCACCGGGCAGCGCAACAACAGCCCGGAGGAGATCATGGCGGTGCAGGACGGCTTCAACGCCCCGGGCGAGGCCAACAAGTACCGCGTGATCATCGCCAACGAGAAGGCGGAGGTCGGCATCAACCTGCAGAAGGGCACGCAGGCCATCCATCACCTGACCATCGGCTGGACGCCGGACAGCCTGACCCAGCGCAACGGCCGCGGCGTGCGCCAGGGCAACAAGACTGAGCAGGTCACGGTCTACCACTACGACGCCGACGGCACCTTCGACACCGCCAGGCGCTCCCTGGTCAACAGCAAGGCCGACTGGATCGGTGCCATGATGAAGCCCGACGGCGGCGACAGCCTGGCTATCAGCGGCGGCATGAGTCGCGAGCAGATGGAGGCGCTGATCGACGTCGTTGGCGACGCCGACGCGGTGACGCGTATTCAGGAGGCGATGGCCGCCAAGGAGGCCGAGCGCCGGGCGACCACCAACCGCGAGCGTCAGCGCATCAACCTGGACACCATCGACAAGCAGAACCGCTTCCTCGAGGAGAATGCGTCGGCGTCGGACTGGGTGGCGCGCAAGGTGGGACAGCTGATGTCCGCCATGGCGCAGACCGAGAAGGTGCGCAAGCGGCTGTCACGCGCCAAGTCGGAGTCGGCGCGGGCCAAGAACGAGAGCCTGCTGGCCGAGATGGAGGTCAAGGAGCGTGGTTTGCAGCGTCAGATCGAGGAGGCGGCGACCTTCCATCGGGCGAGCTACAACTATCAGACCCGCCAAGCCGAGCGGCTGGACGACGACCCGCTGAGCGTCCGCGAGGTGGTCACCACCTTCCTGGATCGCGCCAAGCGCGGCGAGAACCGCGCGTCCGACCTGGTGGCGGCGCTGCGCAGCGGGCGGCTGGGTTACGGCGCGGTCGACATCGCCGTCAACGAGGAGGCGGAGCTGGTCAACGAATGGGAGTCCGAGGTCGACATGGCGCGCCAGATGCGCCGCCAGGCGGTGGAGAGCTATCAGCGCCAGGCCAAGGAGGCCGGCGGCCTGCCGGCCGGCGTCGCCGAGGCCTTCGCCGCCGACAAAGGCGTGATGGTGGCCGACCGGCCGGTGATTGCCGAGTGCTTCATCACCGTCGATGACGACCTGTTCGCGGTCAGCTCCGAGTCCCTGGCGCAGTTCCGTCCCAGCGCGGTCGGCTACGTCGACGGCCGAGAGCAGCGGGCTACGCTGGCCGCCCTGGTGCCGCTGGGCGAGGTTGCCTACCCTGGCAGCCGTGAGCACGATGCCTGCCTGGTGCGCGCGGCTGCGATTGAGGACGCCGCCGAGCGCGAGGGCCAGACGCTGCGCCTCTACACCGATGCCTGCCCAGAGGTGGCCACGCGCCGCGAGACCACGGTCATGGCGCGCTACTCGGCCCGCGACTACTCGCTGCCGGCGCCGCACTTCCCGATTCCGCTGGATCCGGAGCGCGTCACCCCGGACTCCCCGGTGCTGGCTCGCATCGTCGACGAGCAACGCCAGCTGATCGAGCGCTGGGAAGGCATGAGCTTCGTGGTGGCCGGCGATGTCGAGGTCGCGCGCGGCCAGTCCAGCCTGGTAGAAGCCCTGCGCGACTACGCCATCGCCCATGGACTGAAAGTCACGCTGGCCGACTTTGGTCCCGGGCAGATGTTCCGCCTCAAGCAGGTGGTGCGCGAGCACTTCGACGACGCGGCGTTCGAGGCGGCCCTGGTCGGCGAAACCGGCGAGGAGATCGGGCGCAGTGTCGAGCGCTATGTGGCGAGCGCGGTGCCGTGGTTCGACTTCGAGGGCGAGGCCCAGTCATACTTGCCGCCACACCTGCAGCACCGGGCAACGATGGTGGTCGCCGACAGGGCGCCGGCCGAAGAGTCGGGCGAGCCGGTGCCGGCCATCAGCGACGACGGTGACCCTGACGAGATGGTGCTGGTCGAGGGCGAGACCCGTGCGTGGAAGGACCGCATCAAGGAGTACGGCAGCCGTCACGGCAGCTATCGGCGCTGGATGCGCAAGGAGACGGCATGGCGCGTTCGCCGCCGGGCCTGGAATGCACTGCTCGCCGACTTCCCGCGGGCGGCGGAAGAACTCAACCTGAGGGCCTGACATGGCATTCACTGAACACCTGTTCGACAAGGACGACATCAAGGCGCTGGCCCGGCAACGGGCCGCCGCCCTCAAGGAGAATCGCGGCTTCTCCGACTTTCCCGGGTTCGCGCTCGGCGTGATCGAGCGCCGCCTGGCCAAGGACCCGCTTCGGTACCGGGATTACGGGCCGTACTGGTGGGCGGTCAAGGCATTGCTGATCGACAGCGGCCGGGATCTGGGCGAACGCGACGACCCGATGGTGCGGGCCGCCTACCAGGGCGACAGTCGCGAGGAAACCATCGTCATGGCCGACGAGTTCCGCACCCTGTACCTGGCGACGCAGGCCGTGGGTACCAACCAGTTCCTGCTCGACGGCGAGTCCGGCGACTTCTACACCCTCGAAGACGAGGACATGGAATCCCGCCTGCCCGGCGCCTAAGCCGGAAAACCCCGCGCTGACCCACCCCCGGCATGGCCCACCATCGGGCCATGCCTAAATCATCTCCAAGGCATCGGCGAGGCCTGCTCTCACGACTCGGCATTGGTGCCAAGAAGTGGGAGAACGACCACCTCCCCGAGAGCCACGAAATCACGCCAGCCGACACCATGCTCTACGGTGCCGGCACGACGACGGTCGCGAGCCTCATGGCCTCGGGGACGCGTCAGGCCCGCACTCGCCAGGCCATCTACAACAAGTGGTCGCAGATGGAGTCCGACCCCATCGTGTCGTCGGCGGTCAAGCTGCTGGTGACGTCGGCGCTGGGCGGCCACGAGACCACGGGCGATATCGTCTTCATCGAGAAGCGGCCGGTAGCCGACGAGAACGACCAACTGGGCAAGCTGGTCGAGGACATCCGCGAAGACCTGTCAGGCATCCTGAACCGCGCCGCCTACCCCATGGCCTACCTCGGGGGCGTGTTCGGCGACTCCTACGCCCGCATCTACACCGATCAGCGCGGCGTCGTCGACCTGTACGTCGACGAGCTCGTCAGGCCGCCACTGGTGCAGCCGTTCGACCGCGGCAGCCGCACGGTGGGCTTCGCCATCTATACCGGCGAGCGCAACTTCCAGCGCCTGGACACCACGCAGATGGCGCGCCTCAAGATGCCGCGCAGCCAGTGGGTGCCTCAGCACGGCGTATTCGAGAAGTCGCTGAAGATCGCGCTCAGCACCGATGACGTCAACGAGCTGCCGCTGATGCCGGCCATGGCGGGCGGCTCGCTCATCTATCCGGCGGAAGACGCCTACGACAACCTGGTTTCCAGCCTGCTGGGCCTGGTCGGCCAGCGCTGGATGGATTCGATCGACGAGCAAATGCTCACCGTGAACCTCAACGACATGTCGAAGGACATGCAGGAGAAGTTCATGGGCTCGATTACCGACATGCTCAAGCGCTCCAAGGAGATCGCCGAGGAAGCGGTCAAGGGTGGTAGGCCGATCATGGAGCGCATTCGGCACGTGATCCCCACCTTCGGCGACAAGCAGCTGACCCGCGTCGAGGGGGGCGGCCAGTCTGGCCGCGCCGATCAGGTGAGCATCGAGGACGTCATGTTGCACGCCCGCCTGCTGTCCGGCGCCATCGGCGTCGACCTGTCGATGATCGGGTTCGCCGACCAGCTGTCGGGCGGCCTGGGGGAGGGCGGCTTCTTCCGCACCTCCGCGCAGGCGGCCGAGAGCGCGCGCGTGATTCGCGTCGCCCTGGCCGATGCCTTCAACCATGTCATCGACATGCACACCCTGAAGCGCTACGGCGTGGTGTTCCCGCCCAGCGAACGGCCGTGGCGCATCAACTTCTATGGCTCGATATCCGCGCTCGAGGCCGAGCGTCAGCGCACGCTCAACGACGGCATGGGCGTTGGCATCGGCCTGGCGCAGGCCATTGCCGCCATGCGTGACATGGGGGCCAACAAGAAGATCCTCGAGGCCTTCCTGACCGACACCATGCAGTTGGACGAGGAGCAGGCCAAGCTCTACGCCCAGCTCGCCGAGATGGGCAAGGATGACGGCAACGGCCAGGGGTGGCCATGAGCCTGTTCGACAAGCTTTCCGGCGCCGGGGCCAGCGGCAACGTCATCGGCAGTGCCGACGGCGCGATTCGCTCCGGGGCCAGCCAGATCGGCAGTCGAGTCGGGAACCTGGCGGGGGGCGGTCGGCTTGCCGGCGCCGTCTCACAGGCCGGCGCATCCATCGGCGCGCAGGCTGCCAGCCGGGCCATGCACAGCCATATCCCGCCCGGCATGCGCGGCACTATCAACTCCGGCGCCGAGGCGCTGGGCCAGATTGCCAAAGGGGACATTGAGGGCGGCATCCTGACGGCGCTGGAGGCCGGGCTGGCCGGTGACAGGCTGGGCAACCTGCTTGGCGGTCAGGCCAGCCAGGGGCGCTACTGGAGTGCGGCCAACATGCTGTACGGCGGCATCACGCCGTCAGAAGCGAAGCGCATCTATCAGGAGGCTGTCGATACCGGCCGGGCCAAGAAAAACCTGTTCCTGCTCAAGGTGCGGAGCAACTTGGTAGGCGACTACTCGCATGAGTTCAATCTGTTCTGCACGGATATCGAGCGCGGCTACGGCGAGGTGACCGGGGGTAAATCCCGCGCTGGCAGCGCCCTGGTTGACACGCTGCAGCAGCGAGAAGCGGGAGCGATCCGCATCACCACCATGGATGACCGCACCGGCCTGCTCAAGCGCTGGTTTCTCGATCACATTGTTGCCATGGCCGCGCAGGACGGCACCTTCGGCGTGCCGGCTGACTACGCTATCGAGATCACGGTGCAGCACGCCTTCGTCGGCGATGTCGGCGCCTTTGCTGGGCGCATGCTATGCCGCGCCCAATCTTGCGAGACCAGCCTTTCGCGCCGTGAAGACGCCATGGAGGAGCTGCAGATGACCTTTACACAGCTAGACACCTTCATGAGTCCCTAGCCATGGCATTGAACCACGACAATCAGGGCTTTCTGGTCGGCGAGCGGCTGGATGCCGAGGATATCACCGGTCGCTTGGATGCGATTCGCAACGAGGTCGCCGCCCTGCGCCGAGACATCAGCGGGAGTAACGCCAGCCCCGTGGCCAGGCCGCGGCAGGTCGAGCGAGTAGAGGCCGGTCCCGACCATGCCGCCGGCAGCCCTTCGTCAGAGCCTGGCGCTGTCTCCAGCGAGGCGCGCCGCAACGAGGTCGTGATTCGCATCGACCGCCCGGCCGTGGCGGCGACGCCACCCGATCGCCAGGCGCCGGGGCGATACGTCTACCGCGCGGCGCAGGCCGCAGGCAGCGAGGGCGTGGCCTCGGCGGCTTCACCGTCGCGGTCGGCCAGCCAAGTCGAGCCCGGTACCGACCCCTCTCAGCCGGTCGCGCGCGCGACGGCGCGCCCGGCAACGCCCAGCCCTGGCGCCGGCCGCGATGCCGGCGGCCGGTTCGTGCGCCGCTCGGAGGCGGCCTCGCCCAGCGGCCGGCAGCGGGGCGACGGCAGCCCGCGCGACGACGATGAGGACGGCGGCCGTCTCTCCATGGCCGTGGATGGCATGGGGCGCCGGCTCAGCGACGCCGTACAGGAAATGGGGGCCGGCACCGAAGAGGCGGACCCGGCGGTCAAGGCCTTCAACGAGGTCGCGCAGCCGCTGTCCCGCGGCTTCGGCAAGATCATGGGCGGCGACAGCGACCGCAATCAGGAGCGTTGGTACCGCCGCTTCTGGCGGATGATGCGGCGCAAGAATCGTGACGACGAACAAGAGGGCAAGCGACAGCGCCGCATCCTGAAGAACATCGAGCGCAAGCCGGTGAGCGACGGCGGCGGCTCCATGCTGTGGCGAGGCGTCCTGCTGCTGCTGGCCCCGATCACGGCCATGCTGTCCCTGCTCGGCGCGCTGCCCCTGGCGATAGCCGGCGCCCTGGCCTCGAGCCTCAAGTGGCTGCTGACCGCCATGGGCATGAGCAGCATGGCGCGCCGCATTCCGGTACCGGGCGGGCGCCGAGCAGGCGGCCGGCACACGCCTCGAACGGCAGTCCCGCCGGCCGCCGCGGCCGGACAGGCCGGCAGGCAGAGCAGGGCGGCCGGCGCGGTGCCGCCAGGCGCGGGGTCATCCCCTCCGGGGCGTGGCGGCCGCATAGGTGGCGCCTTGCGCCAGGGCGCCCGCCGCATTCCGGGCATTGGCGCGCTGCTGGGCCTCGGTTTCATGGCCAGCGACGTGGCGGCCAGCGAGCGCAGCGACGCCAGCCGAGAGGAGAAGAACGTCACCACCGGCCGCGCCGTCGGTGGCGGCCTGGGGGGTATCGGCGGCATGGCCGGTGGCGCTGCTGCCGGTGCCGCGCTGGGCTCCGTCGTGCCGGTCATCGGTACCGCGGTGGGCGGCGTCGTGGGCACCATTGCCGGCGGCTTCTTTGGCGGTAGCGCCGGCGAGGTGCTGGGCGAGAAGGCCGGACAGTGGCTGAACCGGCTGCAGGACACGCCAATCATCCAAGGCATGTCCGACAGCTGGCACTACGCCGCCGACTTCACGTCTGCGCTGTGGGGCCGTGTCAGCGAGGCGGCTTCGTCGAAGTGGGAAGACGTCACCGCGGGCTGGCAGCGCGTGTCGCAGCGAATAGGCGACAGTTGGGAGGCGGTCGCCGGTACGATCAGCGAGCGCTGGCAGAACGTGACAGCCAGCATGCAGGCGCGCTGGGAAAGCGCGGTCGCGCTGGCGGCGCGTGGCTGGGAGGCCCTGAGCGAGGCGGCCGGCGACGTCAACGACTGGATCCGGGAGAAGACCGGCATCGATGTCGGCCAGGCAGCCAGCGACGCCGCCGGCTGGGTGTCGGATACCGCCGTGTCGTCTGCCGAGTGGACGGCCGAGCGTGCGGGTCGCGCACGGGACTGGGTGTCGGAGCGCGCCGGCGTGGCCGCCGCCAGGGCCAGCGAGGCAGCGTCGCGCGCGGCCGAGGGGGCGAGCGAAGCCGCGGCGTCAGCATGGGAGCGCACACAGCAGGCCGGCGGCTGGATCGCCGACAAGACCGGGCTATCGACGGCGGCGGACTGGGTGCGCGACTCGGCCCGCGAGGCCGGCGAGAACCGACAATCACGCCGTAACGCGGCCGCAGCCGAGCCGGCGCTGGTCGCGGCCATGGCCGAGGCAGGCATCACCGACGCCAACGAACAGGCCGCCTTCATGGGGCAGATGCACCATGAGTCGAACGGCTTCCGCAGCCTGGAGGAGAGTTTTCGCTACTCGTCTGCCGACCGCATCATGGAGGTCAGCCGCACGGCACGCCAGCAGGGGCGCGAGGCCGTCGAAGCCGCCATGGCGCAGGGACCCGAGGCGGTCGCCGAGCTCATGTACGGCGGCCGCATGGGCAACACCGAGGCCGGCGACGGCTATCGCTATCGTGGCCGCGGCTACACGCAGCTGACCGGGCGAGACAACTACACGGCAGCCAGCGAGGCGCTGGGCATCGACCTGGTCAACAATCCCGACCTGGCGGCCGACCCCGAGGTGGCCGCGCGCGTCGCCACCTGGTACTGGCAGAACCGTGCCGGGCTCTCCGAGGCCGCGCAGCGGGGTGATGCCCGCGAAGTCACGCGCCTGATCAACGGCGGCCACAACGGCCTCGAGGACCGCCGGAACCAGACCGATCGCTACCTTGCCGCCGCCCGCGCCGGCGAGCTGAGCCCTACCGGGGCTGTGCCGGCCGGCAGTCCTGCCGGGGCGCCCATGCTGGCCAGCCAGTCGGTGCAGACCGCCCACCTGGTCCCGATGGGGCTGGCGGCCAACGGCCCGCCGGCCGGCGTTACGCCGCCGCCGGCCGCGCATGTCCCGGCGCCGAGCATGCCCCGAGTTGCCGAGGCGCCGACCGTCAGCGCGCCGCTGTCGCCGCCGAGCTCTCACGATGGCGACCGTCGCCATGGCGGCCAGGGGCAGGACGTGTCGCGCGACGTCTCAGACCGGCGCATCGCCCACATAGTCACCGGTGCCTACAGCGGCATGAGCTGACCGGAAAACGCCAGGATCGCGGGCCGGCCGCCCGGCATAGCATGGCGGCATGACGACGATCACCGGCGATGACATTCAGGCAATGGTGCGGCACTGGCTAGAGACTCCGGTCAACGGCTACCTGGGCTCCGGTTACGGCGCCGATGCCAACCGCCTACTACAGCGAGCCCAGCAAGATGGGCGCGCCGACCGCTTCGTGCGCAAGCTCAGGCGGGACGTCGGCGTGCTGGAAGTGCTGCCCAGCAATGCTGTCGAGCTCTATGGCACGCCGGAGGGCGTCGACCGGCTGCGCCTCACCCTGGAGGTCGCTGGCCGTTCCTACGACCTCAGCGACTTCGGGGGCTCGTGATGTACACGCGCGAAGACTTCCAGCAGGCCATAGACGACAGCGTGGCGCGCTACCCGGCGGTGGGCGCGCTCTACCGTGCCCGCGACCCGCGCATCCTTCAGCACCTGGACGCGATGGCGACCATGCTGGCCATGTACTCCCAGCAGCTCGAGGTTTCGCTGGCCGAGCCGTTCGAGAAAGTGCGTGACGCCACGGTGCTGGCCGACGCCTCCATGCGCGGCCTGGTGCCGAAGGCCAAGCCGGCACAGATCACGGTCAAGATGCATAACCCGACAGGCACGGCGTTCGCCGTCGCGCCGGGGCGCAGCATGCTGGATGCCGCCGGCCGGCCATTCCGTGTCGAGACGCCGGCAGAGGTCGGTCCGGGCGAGACGACCACCTTCGAGGCCGTCCAGCTTCACGAGAGGGCGCGCGCGCACGTCGTGCAGGGAAGCCGCGCCTTCTATGCCGTCGAGCTCGACATGGCCGATGACGATTCCTGGCTGTGCGGGCTGCACGTGACCGATGCGGACGGCGCCTTCGAGTACCGGGAACGCTACACCAACACCCTGGCCGGCGAGCGCATCTATCACGTCGAGGCCGACGAGCGACAGCGCGTCTACGTGCGCTTCGGGCAGTCCGGCGTGGTCGGCGTGCAGCCATCCGATGGTCGTCAGCTGACGATCACTACCTACTACTCGCTGGGGCGCATCGACGACTTCCGCACTGGCTCGCCGATGGCGTTCGAGGCCATGCAGGATCCTGTCGAGGCGCAGCTGGAGATGACCTTGGAGGTGGTGGCCAGCAATGGCGAGAACCCGCCGTCCATGCGCGCTCTGCGCGAGCTGGCCAAATATCCCAGCGTCTACAACCACAACGCGGTCTTCCTGGGCGAGTTCGACTTCCTGGTGCGTCGACACTTCCCGTCCCTGAGCTTCCTGTCGGTGTGGAACGAGGGGGTAGAAGAGCGCCATCGCGGCATGAGCGTGGACAACATCAATGCCCTGTTCGTCGCCTGCCTGTCGGGTACGGGTGACGAGACGGTGCTGACCCAGCAGCCGGGGGAAGAGGTCGAGCCGCAGCTGTTAGATGACGAATCGCTGACCGCCACGCAGCTCGCCATCCGTGAGCGTATCCATGCCGCCGACGATAGCTACCGGGTGCGCTTCTACACCCCGATCCGGGCGCCGCTGGCGGTCGCCATCGATGCCACGGTGGCAACCAGCTACGACGAGAGCGTGGTTCGTGACCAGATCCGCCAGGTGATGCTCGATGAGTTCGGCGAGCAGGCCGACCAGTCGCGCCGCGGGCAGAGCGCACCGCTCTACCAGCAGGTCTACCAGCTGCTCCGCCAGCGAGTGCCGGCACTCAGCGTCGGCCGCGCCGACCTGAAGGTCGCCATCGAAGACCCGGCAGGCGCTGCGCGACCCGAGTTGTGGCGCTATGTCTCGCCGGAGAGCCTTGATGTCAACGTGACGGTCGGCAACGTCAACGTGCCGTTCTGGGGGTCGGGCCTGTGAGCAACTTCGACTTCCCTGGCGCCGAACTGCCGGCGATCAGCCCGCTCCGAGAGAGCTACGCCAATGGCCAGATCGAGGCCGAGCTCAAAGCGCTGTTCGGCGACCTGTTCGAGCGCGTAGCCCGCGACACCTTCGATGCCAGCGTGCTCGGCGCCCCCCACCTGGGGAGCTTCGACCTGGTGCGCCGGACAGTCAATTACGACGGCCTGGTGCTGCTCCGGGACGCCAGGGAAGAGGCGGCAACCCGCTACCTGTATCGCGCGTGGAAGTCGGCCGACACGCAGGGCCGAGGCCTGCATTTCCTGCGCACCTATTTGCAGCTCCTGTTTCCCGATCAAGCGACTGCTAATCAGCTGTGGCACCGCAAGGACGAGGAATATGGTGAGGGCTTCATCAGGCCCGATCCTGACGAGGAGCCGTCTCTTGCCCCGCATGAAGACGTCGACAACGCCTTCCTCACTTCCCGCGTTCAGGTGGCGCTGAACGCCGAGGGGGCGGTTCGCTTTTCGGATTCCGGTTTCGTCGACCTGTCGAAGATATCCCAGATCATTGGGGATGTTGTGCCGGCGAGAATGGTCCCCGAGTACCAAATCTATTTCCGTAGCTTTTCCAGCATTTATTACGCCGCCACTGTCGTGTCAGGGGCCGCCACCGACGTTCGTCCCTATCGCATAAACGAGCGCGAACAGGCCCATGCCGCCTATCACGCAGCCGCGACTCACACCGTGACGTCGACCGAGCTGCGCCCGCCCATTGTCACCGACATCGAGAGGCGAATGCCTGTTGTCAATGGCTGGGGTGTGCACGGCGTGGTGTCGACGGAAATTCGCCCGCCGGTGTCGGCGACAGTGGTTCAAAATGCAGGCCTTTTCCACGGTTGCGGCATTCATGGCGTAGTGCAGACAGCGGTTTACCCGCTTCAATAGAGGATGGAGGCAATGGCCGAGTACTACACGATCTTGACGGATATCGGGCGGGCGAAGCTGGCTGCTGCTCAAGCGGGCGGTGATCCGGTGCGCCTGGCAACGATCCACGCCGGCACCGGCGGTGGAGACAACTACTACGACACCTATGGGCGCGAAGAGCTGGAGGCGCTGACGGCGCTGGTAGACGAGGTCTGGGACGACCCCATCAACCTGCTCAAGGTGGATGACAACAACCCTCACTGGGTCATTGCCGAGGGTGTTGTGCCGGCTGACGACGGCGGCTGGATGATCCGAGAGGTCGGCCTCAAGGACATCGATGGCGACCTGATCGTGATCGGACGCTACCCGCCGACCTACAAACCCTTGCTCACCGATGGCGCTGCTCAGGACCTGAAGATTCGCGCTATCAGCGAGTGGAGCAATGCCGAGCTTGTGGAGATCGTCGTCGACCCGACGGTGGTGATGGCCTCGCAGAGCTACGTGCACGAGTACACCGACCAGCGCGTCGGCGAGCTGCTCGAGGAAGAAGACCCTGAAAAGGCCTTGGCTTCGAAGGCTTATTCGGACACTGCCGCAGGGCAGGCCGAGGCCGCAGCCAAGCAGCACACTGACGAGCGCATCGACCCAGTAGACCGACAAACCGGCACGCCCTATCGGGTGGTGGTGGTGGATGGCGTGCTGTGTATCGAGGACATGACCGAGGAGTGATGACATGAGAGGGATTCCGCGCAACCAGCTCAAGACGCGGGCTGATTTCATGCTGCTGCAGGAGGCGGCGCTGGCCGGCGAGCTGCGCCCCTACGAAGTGGCCGACCTGCGCCGGCATTGGCAGGCGCTGTTGGATGGCCGCGTTGCCTACGAGGTGGATCGCGTGCTGGCCGAAGGTGAGGCGCCGGACGGCGAGGAGCCCGAGTATCGCGTAATGACCGACGAGGACGAGGCCAGCGGCGAGGCGATCCGGACCCAGTACCGGCTGGTCGAGACCGGATGCTCCCGGCTGGTCCGCCTGGGGTTCGAGGTCGAGGAAGTTGAGGCGGCACTGGCGCAATTGGAGGACAAGTAATCATGGCGGACAGCATTCTGGCGGTACCGGGCCAGGCGGCCGGCGAATTCAAGCTGATGGGCAAGATCCGCACGGCTGACGAGGTGCGCCTGGACGTGCCCGAGGGCATCCTGAACATCGGCGGCAACGGCAAGGGGTTTATCCTGCAGCCGCGCATCGACTGGGACCCGACCGCCCCGGCCAATCAGGACGGCAGTCTCGACAATCTGGCGCTGGGCGATGACGTCTACCTGTATGCCGTGCAGCAGGCCAACGGGCGCGCCCACCTGGTGGCGAGCCGCAACATCACGGTGCCAGATGGGTACGGCCCGGATGAGTCGCGCCGCATCGGCGGCTTCCACTTCGGCCGCTGGCGGCCGCTGGCCGAGCGCTACAACGCTGCTTACGATCCGTCCGTGATCGTCATGCCAACCAGCGTCTGGGACCTGAAGCATCGGCCCAAGTGCGATCCGTCGGGGATGGTGGAGTTCATGCCCGGCTGGTGGGTGGATATCTACCTGGCGTCCGAGGATGGCGCACCCTGGCCCGAGACCGTGCCGCTGTCGCGCTACAACGCCACGCCGCTAACCGGCACCGAAGGTTACTCGCGCTATCTCGACTATCCGCGCTTGCTCGCCAATGCCGGCAAATACGTGCCGACGCTGGCTCAGTTCTACGTCTACGCCGACGGCGCCCCGCAGGGCAATGACGGCAACAACGACACGGCATGGAGCGCCACCAGCAACAGCGGGCGCACCGCTACCGGTACCGTCGCCAAGGCCGTGAGCTGCGCCGGTGTCGTCGATGCCGCGGGCAACGTCTGGGAGATGCTGCGGGACCACTACGACGTGGGCTCCACCTCGAGCAACGATTACAGCTATGACCGCACCATCGTCGAGAACGGCAAGGACAGCGGCCATAACCGTGGCGAGATCTATCATCGCCACTGGCGTATGTGGCTCGCCGGCGGTCGATGGGGCCACGGCGTCCGGTGTGGGTCGCGTTGTGCGCACGCGAACTACAATCCCTGGCTTGTGAATGGCGGTACGGGGCTGCGCGGTGTCTGTGACTCCCTATGACCATGAGCCCTGAAGGTGCCCCGCGGCAGCGGGGCCTTGTCCTACTCAATAAGGCCGAGAAGCTGATCATTGACTTGGCGCCGACCATCGACAAGGTGCCCAAGCATCAGCGGTACCGCTATGCGGCGCGGCTCGAAGACGCGCTGTGGGACCTGGTGGCTCGGATCATCGAGGCGGTTGCCAGCGGCCAGAAAAGCAAGATCTACCGCATCGAGGAGCAGCTGCGATTCATCCATTCCCTGCTGCGCCACGGCGCCGAGCGCAAGCTGGTCAGGCCGGCGCGCGTGGGAGAGGCGGCGCAGCAGCTCCGGGAGATCGGCGCCATGATCGGCGCCTGGCGTAAACGGCTGCAGTAGCGGCGTTGAAGGGTGGTATGGGCTTCGCCACTGGCGTATGTGGATCGCCGGCGGTCAATGGGACAACGGCGTCCGGTGTGGGTCGCGTTGTGCGAACGCGAACAACAATCCCTGGAATGTGAATAGCAATACGGGGCTGCGCGGTGTCTGTGACCACCAGTTAACAGAGAGGGCGGCGATGGCCTCGCCGTCACCTGGATTCCCTGATAGGGGGTCAGCCATACCATCCTGGTCCCGCCATGCGGGCCGAATACGACAGACCGGGCGGCGCGAGTAGCGAGAGCGAAAGCCCCGCCCGGTCGCATTTCAAACACCCGAATGGAGGCAGCGTGGGGAAGCGGCATAAGCGCCTGATCGAGGCGATAGTGGACTGGGACAACTTGCAGGAAGCGCACCGCTTGGCGAGGCGCGGCAAGCGGGATCGGCATGAGGTGGCCACCTTCGAGGCCAATCTGTGGGAGGAGCTGGGCGCGTTGCAGATGGAGATGCTGTGGGGCAGCTACCAGCCCGGCCGGTACCGCAGCTTTCTGGTCTATGAGCCGAAACGGAGGGAGATCCTGGCCGCACCCTATCGCGACCGCGTCGTGCAGCACGCCATTTGCAGCCTGTGCGGCCCGATCTGGGACGGCGCCATGATCGACGACTCCTACGCCTGCCGGCCGGGCAAGGGCACTCACACCGGCGCCGCTCGTGTCGAGCAGTGGCTGCGCGGCATGACCGCCACCGGCCCCGTCTGGGTCGTGAAGATGGACGTCAGCAAGTATTTCGCCAGCATCCGCCACGACCTGGCCAAGGCGGTGGTGCGTGACAAGATCAGCTGCCCGGCAACGCTGCAGCTGATCGACGCCATCATCGACAGCACCGCCGATCCGGCCGATCCTGACCCGGTGGGCATTCCGGTCGGCAACCTGCTCAGCCAGTGGATCGCCAACCTGGTCGGCAACCGCATCGACCAGTGGGCCAAGCGCGAACTCCGCCTGAAGCGCTACGCGCGTTACATGGATGACATGGTGGTGCTCGTGCGCACCAAGCAGGAGGCGCTGACGATCCGCGACCAGTTCGACGACAAACTCGCCTCGATGGGCATGCGGTTCAGCAAGGCCTCGGTGCTGCCGGCAAGCCGCGGCGTGAACTTCCTCGGCTACCGCATCTGGGCCCACAAGCGGCTGCTGAGGCGCGATTCGGTGCGTCGCATCAAGCGCAACCTCAAGGCGATGCGCTGGCAGTACCAGCGCGGCAAAACCGACCTCTTCACCATCCAGCAGCGCATCCGCTCGTGGATCGCCCACGCCGATCACGCCAACGCCGAGAACCTCAAGCGGAAGGTACTGGGCAGCGTGAGGTTCAAGCGGTAGGCGGCGGCTAGACCGGCTCCGGCTCGGTGAAGCGCTGGCCGCCAGGCAGCAGCACCTGGGCGTCGAACCACTCGACCTTCTCTTCGCTGATGCCAGCCTCGAGGGCGTCAAGGTAGTCGGCATACCACTGCATCATGACGCGCCGCCACTTCAGCAGGCGCGCCTGGTTGTAAGTGTCCTCAGTGCCTGGCAGAGAGTGAGCCAACTGCATCTCGCTCCAGTCACGCGGCCAGCCGTGCTCGGTCAGCAACGTCTTCGCCGTATGGCGAGATCCGTGCCCTGTCATGCGGCCTCCATATCCCATAGTCGACAGGCACTTGTTGATGCTCCCGACTGCAAGCACTTTGTTGGTTCGGCCGTTTGCCAGCTTTCGATTCTTTCGATAGTTCCTGTTGGGGAAAACCTGGCCATCCTCTCCGGCCAGGGGGCGCACCTCCTTCAGCAGCTCGACTACTTGGCGAGGCAGAGGCGTCACGTAGTCGCGCCGCGACTTCATTTTCTCGGCGGGTATATGCCATAGCGCCTCCTTCAAATCTATCTCCGGCCAGTACATCCAGCGCACCATGCCAGGTCGCGTCGATAGATAGAGGGTGATCCACGAGGCGGCGGCCACCAGCGGCCCGCTGGACGTATGGCGAAGCTTGCGCAGGAAGTCTGGGAGCTCCTCCTCACGAAGGAAGGGGAACGGCTTTGATGGCCCGGGCGCCTTCGACGAAACATGAAGGCTTGTTGCCGGGTTGGTATCGCAGCGATCGAGAGAATGGGCGTAATCGAAGATGTCGCGCAGCCAGATGCGACACTTCTTGGCACGGCTCAGGGCGCCGCGCGCCTCAATGCGTCTCTGCACCTTGGCGCAGTCGGCGCGCGCCACCTTCGATATCGGAATGCTGCCCAGCACGGGGATGATGTCGTTTTCCAGCGCGGTGCGCGCCTGATACTCGGTGTCCGGGCCGAACACCCCGTCTTCGACGCGATGCTTCAGCCATGCCTTCGCCGTAATGCTAAAGGGCCCCATGCGCCCCTCTCCGGTGCGTTCCTCGCGCCGCTTTTGCACAGGGTCGATGCCGTCGGCCACCTTGTCGGCGATGTCCTGGGCGGCGGCTCGGGCGGCCTTGGCGGTGACGTCGGGATAGGTGCCGATGCCCATCCAGGCCCAGCGCCCCGTCGCCGGCTTCTTGAACCTGACTTCCCACCGCTTCCTTCCTGACGGGGCGACCACGAAGTACAATCGGTCGACCCCATAAGATTCGCGGTACTCCTTCTCTTCCGGCTCCAGCTTGGAGAGCACGGTATCGGCCAGGGGCCGACGCTTGATAGCGCTGCGTTTCATGGGCGTTCTTGTATGGCGATAGGTTGAGGGTGCTTTTTCAGTCTACACCATACACCAGGCCATACATTACGGCGCGGGCTTGTATGGGTGGCCATGGGTAGCAACAGGCCACCAATTATAACAAAAACAACGGATTGGTTGGCTTGTACGGGTCTTTATGGGTAGTTATGAATATTAGGTTATATGCCTGCTGTGGGTCTATTACAGTTCGCTGATCCTGCTGTTCGGGGCGGCGTTTACGCGCAGTCACATGCTGGCGAGAGGACGTCGGGTGATACCGCGCAACAGTGCGGTTCTCGTTCGGCAAGAACTGGTGATCGAAGAACCGACCGGGAGTGAATCGAGATGAGCCGATGCTGTGTAAAGGCCCGGGTGGCCGGCAAGGTGCAGGGGGTTTGGTATCGCCGCGCCGTGCAGGAGCAGGCGCTCCAGCACGGCCTGACCGGCTACGCCAAGAATCTCCCCGACGGGCAGGTCGAGGTGCTGCTGTGCGGCAATGGCGAGGCGGTCAACCAGGTCGCCAGCTGGTTGTGGCAAGGTCCGCCGAACGCCAGGGTGACGCATGTCGAGCTCGAGGCGATCGAGCACCGCGAACCGGACAGTTTCGTCTGCTTGTAACGCCTTAACCCAACGTATCGGCGATCCATTCCACGACTGCCTCGCCGTCCACTTCGAGACAGACTTCCGCCAGGGGAGTCTGCGACCAGCGGGGCTGAATGAAGCCACGGCCCTCCGGGGCGAAGATGGTCTGACCTTCGGCAGCCCCTTCGGTAACGACCGCCAAATGCCCCGGGGCGGAGGTGAACAGCTCCGGGCGCAGCAGCCACGCCAGCGCGCAGCTGTCGTGGGGGCAACAGCCGTCGATACCGAGGAATTCGCGGTAGAAGTCGCGGTAGAACGCATAGCTGCCGGCCAGCACTCTGCCCAGCTCACCCTGACCCGCCTCGATGCGCTGCATGTGGGCCGGCGTCAGCACGCAGCGATGGGTCACGTCGAGCCCCACTAGGGTCAGCGGCCAGCCGGCGGTGAGCACCCGCTGGGCGGCGTGGGGGTCGTTGAACATGTTGGCCTCGGCCACCGGCGTGACGTTCCCGCCCTCGCGAATCGAGCCCCCCATGACCACCACGCCCTTGACCTTCTCGGTGAGCTGGGGATCGAGCTGCAGGGCGGCGGCCAGGTTGCCCACTGGCCCCACGGATACCAGCATCACCTCGCCTGGCCGGCCATTGACGGTGTCGACGATGAACTGGGCGGCGCTGCGCGAATCCTTCTTTCCCTTCATTTCAGGCAATTCGATGTCACCCAGGCCGTTGGCACCGTGGATGTGTGCCGGCGCCGGGTGGCGTGGCTTGACCATGGGGCCCGCGGCACCCTGGGCCACGGGAACATCGCCGCGACCGGCCAGCTCGCACAGCAGCAGCGCATTATGCGTGGCGGTCTCGACGTCGACATTGCCGTAGGTAGTGGTCAGCCCCAGCAGCTCGATGTCGGGGTGGCGTAGGGCGATGGCGATGGCCTGGGCGTCGTCGACGCCAGGGTCGGTATCGAAGATGATCGGATGTGACACGTGGCCTCCTTGTGGGTGTCAGGCGCTCTGTGAACCGGTGAGATATCGCTCGACCTCGTCGCGCGAAGGAATGCTGTCGGCGGCACCGGGTTGCTGCACGCCGAGAGCGGCAGCATGGGCGGCCAGCATTAGGCACTCAGGAATGCGGCGCTGTTCCTGTAGCGCCGCCAGGAAATAACCGATGAAGGTATCGCCGGCGCCGGTGGTGTCGATCGCCTCGACCGGCAGGGCAGGCTGGAAATGGCGCTCATCGCCTGCCTGGTACCAGGCCCCTTCATGGCCCAGCGTCAGCACCGTGGCTGTTTCCGGCAGGCGTTGGTGCAGTCCGTAAAGCAGTGCCTGGGCGTCGCTCGACTCCGGCAGCCCGGTCAACCAGGCGGCTTCGCCTCGGTTGACGAACAGCAGGCGGCAGGTTTCCAGCGGCAGCGTCAGCACCCTATCGGTCATGGGGGCGGGATTGAAGGCGATGGCGAGGCCGTGGCGGTGCGCGCCATCGAGCAGCTCGGGCAGGGCGTTGCACTCGTTCTGCACCAGCAGCCAGTCACCGGGGCGAGCTGCCTGACATAGTGCCACATGGTGGCGGCGGGTAAAGCCGTGGTTGGCCCCGGGGTACAGCAGGATGGCGTTCTCGCCTTGGTCGTCGACCTGAATGATGGCGTGCCCGCTGGGCTCGTCGACCAGCTCGACGTGGTTGACGTCAACCCCGTCGCGGGCCAGGCGATCGCGGGCCCAAGCGTCGTGCCGCCCCAGCCGCCCCCAGTGACAGACCTGGCCGCCGGCTAGGGCCATGGCCAGCGACTGGTTGGCCCCTTTGCCACCGAGACCGACCCGGTAGCCATGGCTGGCCAGCGTCTCGCCGGGGTGCACCAGGTGAGGTACCCGATAGATGTGGTCGAGGTTGATCGAGCCCAGGTTGTGCAGCATGGTCAGGCTCCGTTCTGTTCGGCCTTCCATTGGCGCAGGTTCTCGCCTGTCAACATCACGATCCGCTGACGGGCTTCCGGGGTGATCCAGGCGTTGTGCGGGGTGACGATCAAATTGAGCGGTTCGCTCAGGGCATCGAGCAGCGGGTGGCCGTCACGAGGCGGTTCCACCGGCAGCACGTCCACACCGAGGCCTCCCAGGCGCCCGGCACGCAGCGCCGCCAGCGCCGCCTCTTCGTCAATGATGCCGCCCCGGGCGCAGTTGACCAGCAGGGCACCTGGCTTGAGCGAGGCGAGCAGGGCGGCATCGACCAGGTGGCGTGTGGCCTCGGTGAGGGGGCAGTGCAGAGAGATGACGTCAGCTTCAGGTGCCAGTGCGGCGAGCCCCGGACGGCTGTCGTTGGCTTCGTTACCGGGCCGAGCGGCGAAGGTCACCTGCATGCCGAAGGCCTCGGCCAGGGCGGCGACGCGCCGGCCAAGCTCGCCCTGGCCGACGATGACCAGGCGCTTGCCCTCCAGCTGCAGAGTGCCGTGCTCCATCAGGCAGAAGAAAGGGCTTTCATTCCAGCGCCCGGCCGCCACGTCACGCTGATAGAGCGGCAGCCGATTGGCCAGCGCCAGGACCAGCATCAGGCTGTGCTGGGCCACGCTGGCCGTGCCGTAGGCCGTGACGTTACGCACCGCGATGCCGAGCCGATTGGCGGTGGCCATATCGATGTTGTTGGTGCCGGTGGCAAGCACGCAGATCAGCTTGAGCTCGGGCAGTGCTTCCAGCGTGGCCGCATCGAGTACTACCTTGTTGACGATGGCGACTTCGGCCCCGGCCAAGCGTTCGCGGCTTTGCTCGGTGGTGCTGGTCGCGTGCACGTCTAGCGTATCGACCTGTTCACGCAGTGCGACGAGATCGATGTCAGGGCCCAGGCTGGCGGCGTCGAGTAACACGGCTTTCATGCTGGATTCCTTGTGTTGGTTGACCTGGGCAAGGCCGGGACAGGCCCTGTCAGGCGAGTTATACTAGCCGGCTTTCACGGCAGGCTTGGAAAGCGCGCCGCTTGACCCTATATCGCCGTTGGTTGCGCGCTGTCGAATCAGGAGTGAATTGAACCATGCCCATCTATGAATACCAGTGCAAGGCCTGCGGCCATCGTCTGGAGAAGCTCCAGAAGCTCAGTGCCGCTCCCCTGACCGATTGCCCCGCCTGTGAAGCCCCTGCGCTCGGCCGACTGGTGTCCGCCGCGGGCTTCCGTCTGGCCGGCGGCGGCTGGTACGAGACCGACTTCAAGTCCGGCAGCAAGAAGAACCTGGCCGGCGACTCATCGGGCGGTGGCGGCGACAGCAAGGCACCGGCGAAGGAAGGTGCGGCGGCCTGACCGTGCTCGCTCCCGACAACCCCATCGACAACGCTTAACGTAAACAGGATACGACATGCGCAGCCATTATTGCGGCCAGCTCAACGAGACCCTGGTGGACCAGACGGTCACCCTGTGCGGCTGGGTTCATCGCCGCCGTGACCACGGGGGTGTGATCTTCCTCGACATGCGCGACCGCGACGGCATCGCTCAGGTGGTGGTCGACCCCGATACCGCCGAGGCTTTCGCCACTGCCGACCGTGCTCGCAGCGAGTACGTGCTGCGTATCTCAGGCCGCGTGCGGCTGCGTCCCGAAGGCACCCAGAACCCCAAGATGCCCACCGGCATGATCGAGGTGCTGGCCAAGGACGTCGAAGTGCTGAACAGCGCGGCCACGCCGCCGTTCCAGCTCGACGAGCATGGCAAGGTCGGCGAAGAGGTGCGCCTCAAGCACCGTTACATTGACCTTCGCCGTCCCGAGATGATCGAGAAACTGCGTTTACGCTCGCGCATTTCCCACCATGTGCGGGCCTTCCTCGAGGGGCAGGGCTTCCTCGATATCGAGACGCCGATCCTGACCCGCGCCACCCCCGAGGGCGCGCGCGACTACCTGGTGCCCAGCCGCACCCATCCGGGCAGCTTCTTCGCCCTGCCGCAGTCGCCGCAGCTGTTCAAGCAGCTGTTGATGGTAGCCGGCTTCGATCGCTACTACCAGATCGCCAAGTGCTTCCGCGACGAGGACCTGCGCGCCGACCGCCAGCCGGAATTCACCCAGATCGACATCGAGGCCTCCTTTATCGAGGAGGACGACATCATGGGCATCGCCGAGACGATGATCCGTGAACTGTTCCAGGACGTGCTCGACGTCGAACTGCCTGCCTTCCCGCGCATGACCTGGGCCGAGGCCATGGACCGCTATGGCTCCGACAAGCCGGACCTGCGTATCCCGCTAATGCTGGTCGACGTCGACGACCTGATGAAGCAGGTCGACTTCCAAGTCTTCTCCGGCCCGGCCAGCGCCGAAGACGGACGCGTGGCAGCGCTCAAGGTGCCGGGTGGTGCCAGCATGTCGCGCAAGGTGATCGACGACTACACCAAGTTCGTCGGCATCTACGGTGCCAAGGGGCTGGCGTGGATCAAGGTCAACGAGCGTGCCAAGGGCATCGAGGGGCTGCAGTCACCGATCGTCAAGTTCATGGAGAACGTGATCGAGGAGCTGCTCGACCGCGTCGGCGCCGAAGATGGCGACATCGTCTTCTTCGGTGCGGACAAGGCGCGCGTGGTCAACGAGGCGCTGGGAGCGCTGCGGGTCAAGCTGGGCGAGGACCTCAACCTCTATACCCGCGCCTGGGCGCCGCTGTGGGTGGTCGACTTCCCGATGTTCGAAGCCGACGACGCCGGCCGGCTCAGCCCTCTGCACCACCCGTTTACCTCGCCCTCGTGCAGCCCCGAGGCGCTCAAGTCCAACCCGGCCGCGGCACTCTCGCGGGCCTATGACATGGTGCTGAACGGCACCGAGCTAGGCGGCGGTTCGATCCGTATCCACGACCAGCAGATGCAGAGCACCGTGTTCGAGATTCTCGGCATCGGCGAAGAGGAGGCCCGCGAAAAGTTCGGCTTCCTGCTCGACGCCCTGCACTATGGCGCGCCGCCTCATGGTGGTCTGGCCTTCGGCCTCGACCGCCTGGTCATGCTGATGGCCGGTGCTCGCACCATTCGCGAAGTGATCGCCTTCCCCAAGACCCAGAGCGCCGCCTGTCCGATGACCGACGCACCGGGTGAGGTAAGCGGCGACCAGCTGCGCGAACTCAACATTCGTCTGCGCCAGAAGGCCAAGGCGGGCGAGAGCGAGTAATGCATCGGCGCTGAACCCGTTGCCGTCTTACTGTTCCTTCACCGGCGCCTGCAAGGCGCCGGTGGTGTGTGTGCAGGAGCCTTCATGTTCCAAACGCTGCAGCATCTGCTAATGCCGCCACCAGCCCGCTCGAGCAGAGCCCGCACCGCCGACTGCCTGCCATGCTGATTCTGGGCATCGACCCCGGGTCCCGCATCACCGGCTATGGCGTGCTGGACGTGACCATGCCGACGCCGCGCTACGTCGCCAGTGGCTGCATTCGACTGCATGACGTCGAGCTTCCGCAGCGTTTGGCACGCATCTACGCCGGGCTGTCAGAGCTGATTGCCGTGCATCGCCCGGGCGAGCTGGCCATCGAGCAGGTATTCATGTCGAAGAATCCCGATTCTGCGCTCAAGTTGGGACAGGCGCGCGGCGCGGCCATCGTCTGCGCCGCCAACCATGGCCTGCCGGTAGAGGAGTACGGACCGCGCCAGATCAAGCAGGCGGTAACCGGCAGCGGAGCGGCGACCAAGGCCCAGGTGCAGCACATGGTCGTGTCGATCCTGGGGCTCAGCGGCGTTCCCCAAGCGGATGCGGCCGATGCCCTGGCCATTGCGCTGACCCATGCCTACGCCCGCCTGGGGCTGGTCCAGCAGGGCAGTTTCGGCGGCCATCGCAGCCGCCGGCGCGGGGGCTCCTGGCGCGATTTTCAGCCTTGAAGCGTGCGTCTGGCGAGCGGCGAAAATATTTTCGAACACCGTTTACGGTGGGCTGGTAAGGCGCTTGGGCGACCAGTATAGTGGCGCCAAAGAGGCCCTGGGCCCGGGTGGCGCCATGATAGCCGGGCTGCCTCTCAACGACGAATACATAGTGGGAGCCCCATGATCGGACGCCTGCGTGGCACTCTGCTCGACAAGCAACCGCCCTGGCTGGTGGTCGATGTGGCCGGTGTCGGCTATGAGCTCGAAGCCTCGATGACGACCCTGGTGGCACTACCCGCCGTCGGTGAGCCGGTGTCGCTGTTCACCCATCTGACGGTCCGCGAGGATGCGCACCTGCTCTACGGCTTCGCCCGCGATCAGGAGCGTGCGCTATTCCGGGCACTGATTCGCGTCAACGGTGTCGGGCCCAAACTGGCGCTGGCCATTCTTTCCGGCATGGAGGAAGACGCCTTCATTCGCTGTGTCATGGAGGACGACATCAAGGCCCTGACGCGGCTGCCGGGGGTCGGCAAGAAGACCGCAGAGCGGTTGATCGTCGAGATGCGCGACCGCTTTCCCCACTGGGAGCATCCGGGCGGCTCGGGCCTGTTCGCCGATAAGGCCGGCACCGGGCTGCCGGCATCGCCAAGCCATCCGCTGGCCGACGCCGAGGCCGCCCTGGTCAGCCTTGGGTACAAGCCAGCCGAGGCGGCCCGCATGCTATCGGGGCTGGACGAGGGGCTCTCCACCGAGGCCATGATCAAGGCGGCGCTGACGCGGCGCCTGGCCGGTTGATACGGCATGCTCGGGCACGCGAAGGAACCGGGCAGTGAGGCGGGTGAGGGGAAGTGGCGAACATGACTGCAGGTGGTGGCCATGCTGGACAATGATCGACTGATAGCCGCCGAGGAGCGGGCCGGGGAAGGGCGTGTCGACCATGCCATTCGCCCCAAGCGCCTGGCCGAGTACATTGGCCAGGCACGAGTCCGTGAGCAACTGGGCATCTTCATCGATGCGGCTCGCGGGCGCGACGAAAGCCTCGATCATACCCTGGTGTTCGGCCCCCCGGGGCTGGGCAAGACCACGCTGGCCAACATCATCGCGGCCGAGATGGGCGTGGGGCTGAAGTCCACCTCCGGCCCGGTGCTCGAGCGTGCCGGTGACCTGGCCGCCATGCTTACCAACCTCCAGCCCGGCGACGTGCTGTTCATCGACGAGATCCATCGGCTGTCGCCGGTGGTGGAGGAGATTCTCTATCCCGCGATGGAGGACTACCAGCTCGACATCGTCATCGGTGAGGGGCCGGCGGCGCGCTCGATCAAGCTCGACCTGCCGCGCTTCACGCTGGTGGGCGCCACCACCCGTGCGGGGCTGCTCACCTCGCCACTGCGCGACCGCTTCGGCATCGTGCAGCGGTTGGAGTTCTACACCATCGACGAGCTCACCGAAATCGTCGAGCGCTCGGCGCGGTTGCTCGGCGTCGAAGCGGATCGCGAGGGGGCGCAGGAAGTGGCGAGGCGCTCGCGCGGCACGCCGCGAATTGCCAATCGACTGCTGCGCCGAGTCCGCGACTTCGCCCAGGTGCGCGCCGATGGACGCGTCGATGCCGAGGTGGCCGATCAGGCGCTCAACATGTTGCACGTCGACCATCATGGCCTCGACCACATGGACCGGCGCCTGCTGCTGGCCATGATCGAGAAGTTCGACGGCGGGCCGGTGGGCGTTGACTCGCTGGCGGCCGCCATCGGGGAGGAGCGTGACACCATCGAAGACGTCATCGAGCCCTACCTGATCCAGCAGGGACTGATGATGCGCACGGCGCGAGGCCGCGTGGTGACGCGTCAGGCCTGGCTGCACTTCGGCCTGGCCCCCCACGAAACGGCCGTCGACGCCGCGGGCGAGGTGCGTCCGTGACGCCGTTCCAACTTCCGCTGCGGGTCTATATCGAGGATACCGATGCCGGTGGCATCGTCTATTACGTCAATTACCTGAAATTCATGGAGCGCGCCCGCAGCGAGTGGTTGCGCCACCAGGGTTTCACGCAACGCGACCTGCTTGAGGCAGGCATTCAACTGGTCGTGCATCGTCTGGAGTGTCGCTACGCCAAGCCGGCGCGCCTGGATGATGAACTGGTGGTCACGGCCGCCGTCGAATCGCAGGGCCGCTGCCGCTTGCGCTTTACGCAAGCGGTGCAGCGCCACGGGGAACCCCTGTGCGAAGCGAAGGTCGACATCGCCTGCCTGGATGCCAGCCGCCTCAAGCCTACCCCCTGGCCGCCGGCCCTTGCCGCGGTACTCAACGGTTAACTGCTAGTCGACGAGGATGCCCGTGAACGACACCATGTCCATTCCCTATCTGATCATGAGCGCCAGCACCGTGGTGCAGCTGGTCATGCTGCTCCTGGTGGTCGGCTCGATCCTCTCCTGGATCGTGATCTTTCAGCGCACCCTGGCGATGCGGCGCGCACGCGCGGCGCACCAGGCCTTCGAGGAACGGTTCTGGTCGGGCGTCGACCTCAACGAGCTCTATCGGGAGACCCCCTCCGAGCAGGAAACCCAGGGTGCCGAGCATGTATTCCGCGCGGGCTTTCGCGAGTTCAACCGGCTGATGCCCAAGACCAAGAGCCCCGACGCCATCCTCGACGGCGTGCAGCGCAGCATGCGCGTGGCCTGGTCGCGCGAAGAGGAACGCCTGACGCTGCACCTGGTGTTCCTGGCCACGGTGGCCTCGGCCAGTCCCTATATCGGCCTGTTCGGCACCGTCTGGGGCATCATGGGCTCCTTCCAGTCGCTCTCCATGACCCAGCAGGCCACCCTGGCAACCGTCGCCCCCTGGATCGCCGAAGCCCTGATCGCTACCGCCATGGGGCTGTTTGCCGCCATCCCGGCGGTCATTTTCTACAACAAGCTGTCGTCGGAGTCGGGGCGCCTGCTTGGCAAGTACGAGGACTTCGCTGAGGAGTTCCACTCCATCCTGCATCGCAATCTGCAGGGTCGTGGCGACGCAGGATCGGCCTGAGGAGGCGTACGATGCACGGACCCTTCAATAGAGGTAGCCAGCGCAAGCCGATGGGCGAGATCAACGTCGTGCCCTTCATCGACGTCATGCTGGTTCTGCTGGTCATCTTCATGATTACTGCGCCCATGCTTACGCAGGGGGTGCAGGTGGAACTGCCTCAGGTCACCTCCGAGCCCATCGAGAGCCAGGAGGATCGCGACCCGATCATCGTTTCCGTGGACCGCGAAGGAGGCTACTACCTCTCCATCGGCGGTGACGAGATGGCCGTGGACCTCGAGGAGCTGGGTGACCGCGTGATCATCCTGCTCGATCGTCAGCCCGGCACGCCGGTCATGGTGCGCGGAGACCGCTTCGTGCCCTATGGCGAGGTCGTGACGCTGATGAGCACTCTCCAGGTGGCTGGCGTGACCAATGTCGGCCTGATCTCCGAGCCGCCGGCGCGTGACTGAGAAACGAGGAGAGGCGATGGCTCGGAAGGAGCGACGTGCGCCCTTGCAGCAGGAGACAGAGGTTGGCTACGGCCTGCCGGCGGTTTTCTCCATCGGTCTGCATCTGCTGGTGGTGATACTCAGCATCATCACGCTGCCCCAGCGTGAGCCTGACGCGCCTGAGTCGAGCTCGATCGTGCAGGCCACCCTGGTCAGCACCGAGACCACCACCAACCAGGCGCAGCGTGCGGAAGAGGCGCGTGCGCGTGCCCAGGCGCGCCAGGCCACCGAAGAGGCGCAGCAGGCGGAAGAGGCGGCCCGGCAGGCGGAGGCCGAGGCCGAGGCGCGTGCCGAGGCTGAACGCCAGGCGGCCGAGCAGCAAGCGGCCCGCGAAGAAGACGCGCGACGCCTTCAGGCCGAGCGCGAAGCGGCCGAGGCCGATGCCCAGCGCCGTGCCGATGAGGCCGAGCGCCAGGCGCAACTGCGCCAGGAGCAGGAGGCCGAACGGCAGCGACAGCAAGAACAGGCGGCCGAAGCCGAGCGGCAGCGTCAGGCCCAGCAGCGCGAGGAAGAAGCTCGGCGCCAGCAGGAAGCCGAGGCGCAGCGTCAGCGCGAGGCGGAAGCCCAACGCCAGCGTGAAGCTGAAGAGCAGGCGCGCCGTGAGGCGGAAGCCCAACGTCAGCGTGAGGCCGAGGAGCAGCGCCGTCGCGAGGCCGAGGCGGAAGCCCAACGCCAGCGCGAGGCCGAGGAGCAGCGCCGTCGGGAAGCCGAAGCGGAAGCCCAACGCCAGCGCGAGGCCGAGGAGCAACGCCGTCGGGAAGCCGAAGCGGAAGCCCAACGCCAGCGCGAGGCTGAAGAGCAGCGCCGTCGCGAGGCCGAGGCGGAAGCTCAGCGTCAGCGTGAAGCCGAGGCCCAGGCACGCCGGGCCGCCGAAGCCGCCAGCCAAGGGCTCGATCGCGCCATCGAGGGTGAGTCCGATGCCGTGGCCAATGCGCGCCAGGCTCAGGAGGCTGCCAACAGTTTCATCAACATTGTGCGACGTGCCGTGGAGCAGGCATGGGTAATCCCGCCGGGCGCTGGCAGCAATCTGGACGCCACGGTACAGGTTCAGCTTGGCCCGTCGGGTGAGTTGTTTGGCGCTACCATTAGTCAAAGCAGTGGTGACAGCAGTTTCGATCGTTCGGCGATACAGGCGGTCGAAGCGGCAGCACCCTTTGCAGAACTGCGGCAACTGCCGGCAACGGCACAACGAGACTTCCGTCAATTCAATCTGCGATTCAGACCGGGAGATGTACGCTGATGAAAGCCCTGATGACCGCCTGGCTAAGCGTCGTGCTGCTGATGTTCAGCACGCTAGCCCAGGCCAACCTCACCATCGAGATCACCCGCGGCAGCGACCGGGCGACGCCCATCGCGGTGGTGCCCTTTGCCGCCGACGGTGACGTCCCGGAGGACATCGCCCGGATCGTGAGCGATAACCTCCAGCGCAGCGGCTACTTCGACCCATTGTCGCGCAACGCCATGTACGACCGGCCGAGCCAGAGCGACGAGGTGCGCTATGGCCAGTGGCGGGCGCTGGATGTGCGCTATCTGGTGGTCGGGCGCGTCAGCCGTGAGGGCGATGGCTTCCGTATCCGCTATGAGCTGATGGACGTGAGCGGCGAGCGACGCATGCTCGGCGAGAGCGTCACGGCTGGGCGCAACGAGCTGCGCGGCGGTGCCCACTATGTCAGCGATCAGATCTTCGAGGCGATCACCGGCATTCGCGGTGCCTTCTCGACGCGTATCGCCTATGTCACCGCCCAGGGGGTAGGTGACCAGATGCAGTTTGCGCTCTACGTGGCCGATGCCGATGGCCACAACAGCCAGCAAGTGCTCAACTCACGCGAGCCGATCCTGTCACCGGCCTGGTCTCCCGATGGCCGCAAGCTGGCCTATGTGTCGTTCGAGACCGAGCGGCCGGCCATCTACATCCAGGAACTCGCCACCGGACAGCGCATCCGTGCCACCTCGTTCGAGGGCCTCAACGGGGCGCCGTCCTGGTCGCCCGATGGGCGCCGCCTGGCGATGTCGCTGTCCAAGGACGGCCAGCCAGAGATCTATTTGATGGATGTGGCATCGCGCAATGTCGAGCGCATCACCAACAGCTCCAGCATCGATACCGAGCCGGCCTGGGCGCCCGATGGCCGCAGCCTGCTGTTCACCTCGGATCGCAGCGGTGGGCCGCAGCTGTATCGCTACCATCTGGCCAACGGCCAGACCGAACGCCTGACCTTTACCGGTAACTACAATGCCCGCGGCCGCTTTGCGCCGGATGGCCAATCGATCTATCTGGTGCACCGCAGCAGCAATGGTTACCAAGTGGCTCGGCAGGATCTCGGCTCGGGCCGACTGGTCGTACTCAGTGACTCACGTTGGGATGAATCGCCTAGTGTTGCGCCCAACGGGACCATGGTAATCTTCGCCACCCGGCAAGGTAGCAGCGGGGTGTTGGGGGCCGTGTCGGCAGATGGACGTTCGTCCTATCGGCTGCCATCGGCACAGGGTGACGTGCGTGAACCCGCATGGTCACCGTTTCTGAACTAAAGCTCGATGATCGGTGTCATTCGATTCCTCCAAGGAGTTTGACGATGCAATTCAAGTCCTATGCCAGGAGCCTGGCAGTCGCTTTGTCTCTGGCTCTCGTGGCCGGCTGTTCCAGCACCGGAGGGTCCCGTGACGGGTCCATGGATGGCACCCGTACCGGTACCGGAAGTGGTGTCGCTGGCTCTGGCGTAGCCGGCTCCGGTCAGGTCGGTGGTACGGGCATCAGCGGTGACCGTGCCGGCCAGCAGGCCGATGGCCGTATCCCTGATGTGCGCGTGATCTACTTCGATTTTGATCGTGACAACATTCGTCCCGAGTTCGAATCGGTGCTGGTATCGCATGCTCGCTACCTGCGTTCCAGCGGCGCTCGCGTCGTGCTGCAGGGCCATACCGACGAGCGTGGCACGCGTGAATACAACATGGCGCTCGGCGAGCGTCGTGCCAATTCGGTGAAGCGTTTCCTCGAAGTGCAGGGCGTGTCGCCCTCGCAGCTCGAAGTCGTCAGCTATGGCGAAGAGCGCCCGGCCGTAAGCGGCAACAACGAAGCGGCCTACTCGCAGAATCGTCGCGTGGTGTTCGCCTACTGATTGGAACGGGCGCGAAGCTGCGCCTATGGAGTGTTACATGAGACACAGTCTGAAAAGGCTGTGCGGCGCGGGAGCCCTGGTGCTCCCGCTGTCCGTAATGAGCCTAGCCGTAGCCCAGCAGCGACCGGTGATCGAGGACCGCAGCCCGCAGCCCCGCACTTTTCTGGATCAGGCAGAAGTGCGCGAGGAGGCCGGCGGCAGCCTGGTGATCTTCAACCAGGTTCAGGAGCACCAGCGCGAAATCCAGCAGCTGCGTGGGCAGATCGAAGAGTTACGCCATCAGCTCGAGCAGCTGCGCAACCAGACGCGCCAGCAATACATGGACCTCGACGAGCGGCTCATGGCCGGCAGCGCCGGTATCGAGACCCGCCCGGAGGTGGATCAGGAGGCGGCGCGCCAGGTGCGCGAAACGCCGTCGCCCAGCGGCGCCAGCGCCGGGGCGCAGGCCGAATACCAAGCGGCCTTCGCCAAGGTGCAGAGCCGCCAGTTCGGCGAGGCCATCACCGCATTCGAGCGCTTCGTGCAGCAGCATCCCGACAACAATCTCACCCCCAACGGTCACTACTGGCTCGGTGAGCTGCACTCCGCGGAAGGCAACCTGGACGAGGCGGAAACGGCATTTCGGCGGGTGATCGATGACTATCCGCAAAGCAGCAAGGTGCCGGATGCGCTCTACAAGCTTGGCTTGATCAAGGCGCGCCAGGGCAACCTGCAGGAGAGTCGAGCCCTGCTGGAGCGTGTGCGGGAGAACCATCCCGACAGCAGCGCGGCGGGGCTGGCCAACGACTTTTTACGTCAGTCCCTGTAGGACTGGCTACTTAAGGAGCCGACATGAGCTGCAAGATCGACTATCAAGCGCCGAGCCATCTGCTTGAAGATCGGATCATCCTGGTGACAGGGGCAGGCGACGGCATCGGCCGCGAAGCGGCACTGAGCTTTGCGCGCCACGGTGCTACCGTGGTGCTGCTGGGACGCACCATCGCCAAGCTGGAAAAAGTCTACGACGAGATCGAGGCATTCGGCGGGCCGCAGCCCGCCATCTTCCCGCTCAACCTGGAAGGGGCCACGCTCAAGGACTACCACGACATGGCCGAAACCCTGGACAAGGAATTCGGTCGTCTCGATGGCCTGCTGCACAACGCCGGGCTGCTGGGGCGCATCACTCCCTTCGAGCAGTACAACCCGGAGCTGTGGGAGCAGGTCATGCAGGTCAACATCAACGGGCCGATCTGGATGACCCAGGCGCTGCTGCCGCTGCTCAAGTCGTCCCGCGATGCCTCGGTGGTCTTTACCAGCTCAAGCGTCGGTCGCAAGGGGCGTGCCTTCTGGGGGGCCTACGCCGTTTCGAAGTTCGCCACTGAAGGCTTCGTCGAGGTGCTGGCCGACGAGCTGGAGCACCTGGGCACGATTCGCGTCAACAGCCTCAACCCTGGCGCCACGCGCACCAAGATGCGCGCCAATGCCTATCCGGGCGAAGACCCCGACACCCTGCGCAGTGCAGCGGAGATCATGCCGACCTACCTGTGGCTGATGGGGCCGGACAGCCACGGTCACAACGGCCAGCGATTCGACGCTCAACCGCCCCGTGCCTGAGCGTTCCCGCTACTCGATGGCGGGCTGCAGGGCCTCAACCAGCGCTTCGCAGGTCTCGAACCAGAGATCGGCGGGCCAGCTGAGGTAGTCGTCGCCCTCCTCAATGTAGCCGTAGCCGACTGCCACCGCCGGCATGCCGGCGGCGCGAGCCGCCTGCATGTCGCGCACATGATCGCCGATGTACCAACACTGCGAAGGCGCTACCCTCAGGGCCTGGGCCGCGGCCAGCAAGGGCTCCGGAGCCGGCTTTTTTACCGGCAGGTCGTCGGCACAGAGCAGGGCGCCGGGCCTCAGCCCGAGCGCTTCCACCAGCGGTGCGGCGTAGGCGCGGGGTTTGTTGGTCACGATTCCCCAGGGCCGCTGCAAGGCCTCCCAGCGCTGCAGCAACATGTCGAGTGGCGCAAACACATAGCTCTCTTCCGCCACGGCCTGGCCGTAGGCATCCAGCAGGAATTGTCGCGCTTCGGCGTGGGCTTCATGCTCGGGGGCGAGGCCAAGGGCCAGCGCCACCAGGGCGCTGCCGCCATTGGATACCTGCGCCCGAATCGCCGGGAAGGGCAGGGGCGCCAGCCCATGGTGGGCCCGCAGCGCGTTGGTGGCGCGCGCCAGGTCGGGCGCGGTGTCGACCAGCGTGCCGTCGAGGTCAAACAACAGCCCTTGAGGCATCGGGGTCATGCCGGCTCCTGCGGCGTCTTTTCGCGCTGGCAGTGCACTAGGTAGTTCACCGTCACGTCATGGCTCGACAGCCGGTAGCGCTGTGTCAGCGGGTTATAGACCAGGCCGCTCTGCTCGCGCACGACGATGCCGCTTTCCCGGCACCAGCCCGCCAGCTCGGAAGGGCGAATGAACTTACGGTAATCGTGCGTCCCCCGTGGCAGCAGCTTCAGCACGTATTCGGCCCCAATGATCGCCAGGGCATAGGCCTTGGGAGTACGGTTGATGGTAGAGAAGAACAGCTGCCCACCCGGCTTGACCAGCGTGGCACAGGCGCGAATCACCGAGCCCGGGTTGGGCACGTGCTCGAGCATCTCGAGACAGGTCACCACATCGAACTCGCCGGGATGCTCGGCCGCCATAGCCTCGGCGCTGGCCTGGCGATAGTCGACCGACACTCCGCTTTCGAGTGCATGCAGGCGAGCCACGGCCAGCGGCGCTTCGCCCATGTCCACCCCGGTGACCTGGGCGCCGCGACGAGCCATCGCCTCGGCCAGGATGCCCCCACCGCAGCCGACGTCCAGCACCTTACGTCCCGCCAGCCCACAGCGGGCGTCGATGAAGTCGAGGCGCAGGGGGTTGATGTCATGCAGCGGCTTGAACTCGCTGTGCGGGTCCCACCAGCGGCTGGCCAGAGCCTCAAACTTGGCGATCTCGCCCTGGTCGACGTTATGGTGGAGGCTTGCGCTCATGTGGTCTCTCCGTGTGAATTGGTCTCGCACCCTGGCAACATTCTTTACCTTCGGTATCATGCTCTATTCTACCCGTAGCAGCCTGGGCTTTCCCATGACGGAATCATGGCGACGCCCGGGGGGACATCCACAACCGACAAGGAAGGCACCATGATCCGCAAGGCCGTTCTGCCCGTCGCCGGTTTCGGCACTCGCTGCCTGCCCGCTTCCAAGGCAATTCCCAAGGAAATGATCACTATCGTTGACCGCCCCGTGATCCAGTACGTGGTCAACGAGGCGGTGGCAGCGGGCATCCGCGACATCGTGCTGGTCACCCATGCCAGCAAGAGCGCCATCGAGAACCACTTCGACAAGCACTTCGAGCTCGAGGCCACCCTCGAGGCCAAGGGCAAGCAGGAGCTGCTCGATGAGCTGCGGGCCATCGTGCCCAAAGGTGTCAACATCATCAGCGTGCGCCAGCCGGAGCCCCTGGGGCTCGGCCATGCCGTGCTCTGCGCGCGCCCGGTGATCGGCGACAGCGAGCCCTTTGCCGTCCTGCTGCCCGATGTCCTGGTCGACGACGAGGGGCTGGCACGCAATGATCTGGCCGGCATGATCGATGCCTTTGAAGCTACCGGCCGCACGCAGCTGATGGTGGAAGAGGTTGACTGGGCGACGGTGCACAAGTACGGCATCGTCAGCCCCGAGGGCGAGCCGCCAGCGGCCGGGCAGTCTTGCCGCCTGGCGGGCGTGGTGGAAAAGCCCGCTCGCGAGCAGGCGCCTTCCAACCTGGCGGTGATCGGCCGCTACGTGTTGCCCGGCAGCATCTTCTCACTGCTGGCCGAAACCCCCCCGGGGGCAGGTGACGAGATTCAGCTGACCGATGCCATCGAGACCCTGCGCCAGCGCGACGGCGTCGATGCCTGGCGCATGTGTGGCAAGACCTATGATTGCGGCCATCAGCTCGGTTACCTCGAGGCGACGCTGGTCTACGCCCGCCGCCACCCGCGCTTCGGCGAGGGGTTCCGTGAGCTGATGGCTCGCTATAGCCGGGCGGAGTGACGTCGATGCGTATCGAGCTACATGGAAGTGAACTGGCCGCGGTCACGGCGGCGGCCGCACTCTCGTGGGTGGGGCATCAGGTGCACTGGATTCCCCACGCCACGATTCCCTGGGCGGCCTTGCTGGAGGCCGACTGGGTGCGGCGCGAGCCCGACCTGCTCGGCCACCTGCAGGAGAGCCTGCAGCAAGGCACCCTCACGGTGTCCGACGACGCCTCGCTGCCTTCGGCGGAGCCGATCGACGTGCTTTGGTTCTCGCTGTCGCCCGAACAGCGTGAAGAGGCAGGACGGCTGGCCGAACAGGCCGCACAGCGGCAGAGCAAGCCGCTGGTCCTGGTCAACCACTCCACCTTCCCGGTCGGCGAGACCGAGCGCCTCGAGGCGCGCCTGGGCAACTACGAACGGCGTGCGGTCGCCTTGGTCGACATGATCGAGGAGGGGCGGGCCTGGGATAGCTTCACGCGTCCTGGCCGCTGGCTGCTGGGCTGCGATGATGAGCGCGCCGAGGCCCAGGTGCGTGAACTGCTGCGTGCCTTCAATCGCCGTCGCGACGTCATGCAGCTGATGCCGCGTCGCGCCGCGGAGCTGACCAAGCTGGCCACCATCGGCATGCTGGCCACCCGCATCAGCTACATGAACGAGATAGCCGGCCTGGCCGACAGCCTCGGTGTGGACGTGGAGTACGTGCGCCAGGGCATGGGCGCCGACTCGCGCATCGGCTACGAATACCTCTACCCTGGCTGTGGCTTTGGCGGCCCCAATTTCTCGCGTGACCTGATGCGCTTGGCCGATGTGCAGGTGGCCAGCGGCCGCCAGTCGGCGCTGCTCGAACAGGTGCTCGATATCAACGAGCAGAAGAAGGAAACCCTGTTTCGCAAGCTCTGGACGCATTTCAATGGTCAGCTGGAAGGGCGCACGGTGGCGATCTGGGGCGCGGCGTTCAAGCCCGGCTCGGCGCGCATCGATCATTCCCCAGCACTGACCCTACTGCGGGCGCTCTGGGCCCAAGGAGTGCGGGTGCGCCTTCACGACCCGGCGGCCATTCCCGCCGTGCGGGCCGAGGTGGGCGACCATCCGCTGCTCGAAACCTTCGACGCCGACCCCTACATCGCGTGCCAGGGCGCCGACGCCTTGATGTTGGTGACCGAGTGGAAGCATTATTGGAACCCGGATTGGGCTCGGCTGGCCAAACACTTGCGTGAACATCTGTTACTCGATGGCCGTAATATCTACGACCCCAACCACGTGGCAAGCTGGGGGCTGGTCTACCGCGGCATAGGTCGGCGCGCTGACCCGAAGGTGGCTGGCTCCTCGCATTGAGGCAACAGCGAGCGCGCAGGCGTGGCCTCTGTTTATCATCGGCGGGCGCCTGCCGCACCTGTCCACAAGGAGTTAGCTCATGCCCGAATCGCGCCCCGTCGAGCGACGCCCTATCGTGCCTGACCCTGATGCCAGCCTGACGCGTTCGCGCCGCTACGCTCCCCCCCGGCAGCGGCTGTGGCCCGTCAAGCTGGTGACGCTACTCCTGGTGGTGGCCGTGGCGGGGCTCGGCTGGCTGGGCTGGCAGGAGCAGCAGCGGTTGCATAACCTGTGGCAGCAGCTGGCCGGCGAAATGTCCAACCTGCATGCACGCTTCGATGCCGAAGAAGGGCGCGGCGACAGGCTGGAAGGCATCGAGTCGCGGCTTTACAGCATCGAGGCACACGGCGAGTCGGTCGTGGCGCGGATGGCCGGCCTTGAGGCCGAGGTGCGCCAGGTCACCCAGCACGATGCGCCACGAGTGGAAAGCCTGGCCGAGACCCTGGCCGCCATCGAAGCGCAGCTCGACAGGCTGAACGAGGAAGCCCAGACGCGCGATGCCTTGCTCGGTGCCATTCGGCTCTCCGTCGATGCCATCGAGCGCGCTGGCGAGGAGGGTAGGCAGGCACTGGCGGCACGGCTCGACACCGTGGCCGAAGGCAGCCAGCAGCATGCCGCCCAGATCGAGGACACTGACGCGCGCCTGCAGGCACTCGTGGCAGAGCGCGATGATCAGCAGGTGAATCTGACCGAGCGGGTCGAGGCACTGGAACAGCGTTTCGACACGGCGCTCGACCAGCAGGCAATGCAGATCGACGAAAGACTCGACGCCCGCGATGACGCCATGACGCAGCGCCTGGCGGCCCTGTCGGAGCAGCTTGAGTCGCTGAACGAACAGCTGGACGCAATCAGCGAGGTGCAGCAGGGCCTGCCGACAAGAATCACCGCCATGGAAGCGGAACTGCTCGAACTCAGGCAAGCCCAGCTATCCTTGAGCGCAGGGCTTGAAGCCTTGCAGCAGTAACGTCGCAAGCCGCCGGGCCCAGGTCCTGCGGTTTTAAGGAGTCAGTCAGGAAGCCGTTGATATGAGGAAAGGCGTGATTTCACGCATGGGTGCGACGGCCTTGTGTCTTGGCATGGCTCATGCAGCGCTCGCGCTCGAGGCACGCATCGACGGTCTCGAAGGCGACGTCGCAGACAATGTGCGCTTCTACCTGGCCAGTCTCGACGCCGAGCAGTACGATCGGCGCCGCCTGGAGGGGGTGGTGGCACGCAGGACACGTGAAGCCATGCGCGTGTATGGCTATTACGAACCGCGCCTGGCCATTGCCCTGGACGAGACGGAGCCGCCCAAGCACGTGGCGCTGACCATCGACCCCGGGCCACGGGTCAGGATCCAGGTGCTCGACGTGAACCTGGAGGGCGAGGCCGCGAGCGATAGCCCCTTCCGCGACACCGTCGACGCCCTGCCGCTCGCCGTCGGCGATCCGCTGTTGCATGCACCATGGGATCGCATGCGCAACCGCCTGGCCAACCTGTCGCTCGAGCGCGGCTACTTTGATTGGCGCTTCACCGATCGCCGAATGGAGGTCAGACCCTTCGACGAAAGTGCGCGCCTTTATCTGACCCTTGACAGCGGCCAGCGCTACGATTTCGGCCAGGTCAGCATTCGCGGCAGCCATATCGTCGAGGAGCGCCTGCGTAGCATGGCGCCCTTCACTCCGGGCGAACCCTACCTGGCCGGCGACGTTGCGCTATACGCCCAGCGCCTTGGGCAGTCGCGCTGGTTCAGCTCGGTCAGCGTCCGCCCACGCCTCGATGCACGGCGCGAGCTGGCCTTCCCGCCGCCGACGCTGGGCTGGTGGAACGAGGTGACGACGGAAGGGGAGGCGCTGCTGCCACGCGGGCCCACGCGGCTGCGCATGGCGCGACCGCCCGGCCCCCAGCTGTCGGCCCAGGCGCTCGCCGCCGTCAGTCAGCTGCACGCGCCCGAGCGCCCCAATATGCCAATCGACATAGAGGTGGCACCGGCGGACCGGCACCATTTCGAAGTCGGCGTGGGCTTCGCCACCGACGTGGGTCCGCGGCTTTCCTTCAGCTGGGATCAGCCATGGATCAACCGCTACGGGCATAGTCTGGATCATGACCTGTTCGTCTCTCAGCCGGAGCAGCGCCTGACCGGTACCTATCTGCTGCCGCTGGATGATCCACTGCGCGACCAGTACCGTTTCCAGTACGGCTTCCGCCACCGCGACATGGACGATACCCGTACCAACGAACTCTCGCTCGAGGCGGCACGGCGCTGGGAGTTCGACAACCGCTGGGTGCAGACGGTCTATGTGCGTGCCACCTACGAGGACTTCACCCAGGGCGGTGAGGCCGAAAGCGTTTTCATCTACTACCCCGGGGTCAGCTGGTCGCGCACGCGCACGCGGGATCCCCGCTTTCCGACCTGGGGCGATCGCCAGCGCATCGCCTTCGAATATTCCGACAGCGCCTGGGGTTCCGATGCCGACTTCCTGCGCATGACCGGCGACACCGAATGGATCCGCATGCTGGGCGAGCGGCTGCGCTTCGTGACCCGCCTGAGCGTGGGCGCCATCGAAACCGATGACTTCTCGCAAATTCCGCCTTCGCTGCGCTTCTTCACCGGCGGCGATCGCTCTGTGCGGGGCTACGCCTTCGAAAGCCTGGCGCCACGCAACGAGGAGGGGCGCCTGATCGGCGGACAGCAGCTGCTGGTCGGCAGCGCCGAGCTCCAGCGTCATGTCACGGGTGACTGGTGGGGAGCGCTGTTCCTCGACAGCGGCGACGCCTTCACCGACTGGTGGCCGGAGCAGCTCAACACTGGCGTTGGGCTGGGGGTGCGCTGGATCTCGCCGGTTGGCCCGGTGCGCTTCGACGTGGCCCACCCGTTCGACGACGAAGAGAATGCCTGGCGCATTCACTTCACCATCGGCCCGGAGTTTTGAGTGTGAGGTTACTGTTGTGGTCCCTGCTGCGCCTGTCGATTCTGTTGCCACTGTGGCTGTTGGGCCTGACGCTGCTCGCCCTGGGCCTGGCGCTCTCGCCCTGGGGGACTGGCCTGCTGCTGCAGGAAGGGGCCAAGCGAGGCTTCTACGCACTGGAAAGCGTCGAAGGGGCCCCGCTGGAGCGCCTGGTATTGCGCGGCTTCGCGCTTGACACCGCCACCTTGTCTTTCTCCGCTACACGCCTTGAGCTGGCCTGGGCCGACGACTGCCTGCTGCAGGGGCGGCTGTGCATCGATCAACTGGTCATCGAAGACGCCCGCATTGCGCTGGACGCGTCGCCAACAGAGGACGAAATCACACCCGCCGCGCAAGAGGACGCTCCCGGCGAGCCCGTGCAGCTACCGATTCCCGTCGAGCTCCGCTCGCTCGAGCTCATCAACGTCCAATTACACCTGGCCGATGGCACCCGAGTGGCTCTTGATCACGGCAGTAGCGCTGCAGAGGCGGGAGCGTCGCGGTTGGAGCTCGGCGCCACCCACCTCGAGGGGCTGCGTGTGAGCCTGCCGCCACCGTCGCAAGCGCTGGTAAATGAAGCGACGCCGCTGACCGCAGCGAGCCTGGAAGCCGCCGAAGAGGTCCAGGCCCCCGTTACTACTGCCGAGTTTCGTTTTCCCCTGGCGATCGAGGCGCCGGAGCTCGCCCTAGACAATGCGCGCGTCGTGCTGGGGGATGGCACCCGAATCACCCTGGAGGAGCTTCGCGCCGGCGTGCATGCCGAGGACGACTTCCTGCAGCTGCTGCCCAGTCGACTCCGCGGCATGACGCTGGCCTTGCCACCGCCGCTCGCTGCGCTGGTTTTGGCCGCGGAAGACGGCGCCCCCCCACGGCTCGACGAGGCAGCGCTATTGGCCGCCCAGGCTGTACAGGCGCCGGCCTTATCCACCGAGCCGGTTCAGGAGCTTCCGCTGGCGGAGCAGGCGCGGCGCGAGCTGCCCAGTGTGACCTTGCCGTTCCGTCTCTCGGTGCCACGTCTGCAGGTCGAGGACATTGCCATCAGCGGCCCCCTCGACTACCACGTTCGCCAGCTAGCCGTGGGACTCGAGGCCGAGGACCAGAGGGTCGAGCTCCATTATCTGGATATCGCCAGCCTCGACGCCGATGCCAGGCTCAGCGGACGCGTGGCGCTGCGCGACGACTACCCGCTGGAGGCCAGGCTCGAGGTAGCACTATGGCTCCCTGACCTCATGCCGGAGCTGGCGAGTCAGCGCCTGACCCTGGCGATAAGCGGTGACCTTTCCGATCTGCGTGCCGAGCTTGCGGCAGCCGGTCCGGTTGATGCACAGCTGACGGCCGGCGCGGATCTCCTCGACCCCACGCTACCTTTCACGGCCGCCCTGGATAGCGACTTTCTGCAATGGCCGCTGCCTTCGCGGTGGATGCTGGAAGTGCCCGAGTCGCCCGAGGAGACACTGGACGAACCCTTCCTCGCTGAGGATGTGAGGGCGCGCGTCAGCGGCGATCTGGAACACTACACCGCCGCCCTGTCGCTGTGGCTGGAAGGCCCTGACGTACCGCGCACCCGCGTGGCGATGACGGGCAGCGGGGACAGTAGCCACTTTGCCTGGACGCCGCTGTCGATGTCCCTGGGCGACGCTTCGGTGGTCAGCCGCGGGCGCATCGACTGGCAGGACGGCCTTGGCCTGAATGCCACGCTGCGGCTCGATAATCTTGACCCCGGGCGCTTCACCGATGCCGTACAAGGACGGCTGAGCGGCAATGTCGATATCGCCTTCGAGCAGGCACCTGACGGCTGGGAGCTTGGCGTGCCAAAGCTCGCCATTGCCGGTGAGCTGCAAGGCCTGCCGCTATCGCTGCAGGCGCGCCTGGCGGGCGACAGCGACATGCGCTGGAGCGTCGAGGAGTTCGACTTCCGCCAGGGCGAGCGCAATCGTCTGACCGCCAGCGGCGAGATTTCCGACCGCCGCATGTCGCTGAGCGGCGATATCGCGCTCAGCGAGCTTTCGGCCTTGCATGAGTCGCTGAGCGGCAGCCTGCAGGGCCGCTTCCGAACTGCAGGCACGCTCGATGCACCACGGCTCGAGCTCGACCTCGACGGCAGCGAGCTGGCCTTCGATGACAACCGTCTGGCAGCGTTGAGCCTGAGCGGCACGGTGCAGGGTCTCGACGACCCCGTACTGGACCTGCGCCTGGCTGCGACGGGGATCGCTGCCGCCGGCCAGCGTTTCAGCGAGGTGACGCTGGACCTCGAAGGACGGCTGTCGGCCCATCAGGCCAGGCTGAATGCCGTGGCCGGCCCCGACATGCCGCTGTCGCAAGCCTCGCTGACGCTGCAGGGCCGGCTCACCGAGGACCGCCAGCGCTATGTGGGCGAAATCGATCCCTTGGCGGTGAATACCGAACATGGGGAGCTGCGCCTGGCGGATCCGCTGCGCTTCACCGCCGACCTGGCGGCCGGCAGCGCCCAGGTGCAGCCGTTCTGCCTACGCCGCGAGCAGGGCGGCCGCCTGTGCCTCGATGAAACGCTGCAAGCCAGTGGCGACCAAGGGCAGATGGCGCTGTCGGTGCAGCAGCTGCCGATGGCGTTGATTAACGAATGGTTGCCCGACGATTGGCGCGCCGGTGGCGAAAGCAACCTGCAGCTGCAGGTGCAGTGGCGGCAGGGAGGCGACCAGTGGCGAGTCAGAGGAGGGCTGGACAGTGACCTGTCGCTGCAGGGGGTGGATATCTATGGCCAGCCGTGGTCGCTACCTGCGACGCGTCTGAACCTCGATATCGATGCCACCCAGTCTCGCGCCGATCTCGACGTGGATCTCAACCTGGCCGGCGCCGGGCGCCTGGCGCTGCAGCTCGGCCTGCAGGATCCGATGGGAGAGGGGCGCCTGCAGGGAGCCTTGACCCTGGCCGAGGTGGACCTCTCACGCTATCGCACCCTGGCCGCTGGGGTCGATACGCTGGAAGGTGTGCTTAGCGGCCGCGTCGAGATCAGCGGAACGCGTGACTCGCCCAGTCTCGATGGTGCGCTTGAGCTGGCGGGGCTTCAGGCCGCTGGCATGGACATTCCGCTGTTTGTCGAGGATGGCCGCATACGCGTCGAGTTCCAGGGCGATGGTGCGCGTATCCTCGGCTTCGTTGCCACTGACGACGGACGCCTGGTGATCGACGGAACGGCCACTTGGCCGACCCTCGAGACCTGGCGTATCGCCATCGGCGTGGACGGCACACGACGCCCGCTGCTGGTGGCACTACCCGAGTTCGGCCGGCTGCGTGTGGCACCGAACCTGCGCATCCGCATCGACCCGAGCGAGCTGCGCGTACGTGGCGAGGTCCAGGTGCCCTGGGCGCGACTGGAGATCGGTGAGACGCCGCCGGCCGCCGTCAGCCCGAGCCCGGACGAGATCATTATCACGCGGCGAGACGAAGCCCGGGCCCAGCGCTCGGAGGCGCTGGATGTACGAGCCGGCGACGACGAGGCGGCCGCGGTGGCGCTGCGCGAGGCCGGCATGCGCCTGGATGTTCGCATCGATCTGCTGCTCGGCCCTGACATGCTGCTGGCCGCCTCCGGGCTGGAAACCGGGCTGCGCGGTACCCTACAGGTGCGCCAGCAGGACGGCCCGGTCCAGCTGTTCGGCGAGGTCATTCTGACCGATGGCCGTTTCCGCGCCTTTGGCCAGGACCTGCTGATTCGCCAAGGCCAGCTGCTGTTCAGCGGACCGCCGGACCAGCCGCTGCTCGACTTCGAGGCCATCCGCAATCCCGATGTCACCGAAGACGGCGTGGTGGCCGGGCTGCGCGTCACCGGCTTCGCCGCGGAGCCGAGCCTCGAGATCTTCTCCGAGCCGGCGATGAATGAAGCCTCAGCGCTGTCCTACCTGCTGCGCGGCAGGGCGCCGCGGGACGGGGATACCGACGGCGCCCTGACCTCGGCACTGGTGGGCTTGACCCTGGGTCAGACAGGCGGTGCGGTGGGGGCGTTGGGGCGTGCGTTCGGCATCGATGACCTGGCCCTGGAAACGGCAGGCGTGGGCGATGAAAGCCAGGTGGTCGTCACCGGCTACCTGACCGAGGACCTGCGCATCAGCTACGGGGTCGGCATCTTCTCGCCGATCGCCGAACTGACCCTGCGCTACACGCTGTGGCGCAACCTTTATGTGCAGGCTGTCTCCGGGGCGGCCCAGGCCGTCGACCTGGTCTATATTTTCACCCGACCCGGCAGGCCGCCGGGCGGCAGCGAAACCCCGTGAAGGCCACTACCAGGAGACCAGCATGATCATCGATCCCTCTCTGGCACTGCCAGGTCGCGACACGCCGCTGCGCGTGTCGGGCGTCCATGCCGTCAGCGGTCGCTCGATGCTGCCGCCATTTCCGCAAGGGCACGAGGTCGTGGTGCTGGGCCTGGGGTGCTTCTGGGGGGCCGAACGCTTGTTCTGGCAGCTGCCAGGGGTGCATGTCACCGCAGTGGGCTATGCCGGTGGGGTGACGCCGAATCCGACCTACGAAGAGACCTGCACCGGGCGTACCGGGCATACGGAGGTAGTCCAGGTGGTGTTCAATCCGCAGGAGCAGGATTTCGAGACACTGCTGAAAACCTTCTGGGAAGCGCATGACCCGACCCAGGGCATGCGCCAGGGCAACGACATGGGCAGCCAGTACCGCTCCGCGATCTATACCACTCACGACGCCCAGCTCCGCGCGGCAAAGCGCAGCCGCGATATCTACCAGTCTGCCTTGGCCCAGGCGGGACGGAGCACGATTACCACCGAGATCGCGCCGCTGACCCACTTCTATCTGGCCGAGGAGTACCACCAGCAGTACCTGCACAAGAACCCGGGCGGCTATTGCGGCCTGCGGGGCACGGGCGTCAGCTGTCCGATCGGCTGAGTCGCGCGCCGGTCGCTTGCCGCCAGATGTCGTCCTGCGGACGCCAGGCCAGAAGGGCCTGTTCCACGCGCCTGGCCAGCCAGGGGCGCAGTCGACCTTGGCGCCACTCCATGAAGCCCACATGACCGCCGTGCTCGGTGATCTCCAGGCGTACGGCATCGGACGGAACCGGAAGCCGTCTAAAGAGATTCGCCGGCATGAAGGGGTCGTCATCGGCATGCAGGATCAGGGTGGGCAGCTCGATGCTGTCCAGCAGCCTGCCGGCCGAGGCACGCTGATAGTAGTCGGCGGCATCGCGAAAGCCGTGCAGCGGGGCGGTGACGGCATCATCGTAGGCGCGCAGGCTGTCGATGCGCGCCAGCCCCTTGTGGTCCAGCGCCAGGGGCAGGCCGCCGCGATTCAGTTTTACCTGGACCTTGGATTTCAGCGCCTTGAGCAGGTGGCGTTCGTACACTCGTGAAAAGCCGCGATGTAGGGTATCGGCGCTGGCGGCCAGGTCGAGCGGGGCGCTGACGACGATGGCGCCGGCCAGGTCGAGACCATCGCCGCCTTGTTCGGCGACCAGCTTGAGCAGCATGTTGCCGCCCAGCGACACGCCTGCGGCCACCTTGAGCGCCCTGGGATAGCGGTGCGAGAGTTCGCCGAGCAGCCAGTAGGCGTCCGCCGTGTCACCGCTGTGGTAAGCACGCGGCAGGCGATTGGGCTGGGCACCGCAGCCGCGGAAATGCATCAGTACGGCACGCCAGCCCAGGCCCGTGGCGGCCTTGAGAAGCCAGCGAGCATAGGGCGAGTCGAAGGAGCCTTCCAGCCCATGGAACAGCACGAAGAGCGGGGCGGTCGGCTCTGCCGGCTTGGGGAGCGCCCAGTTGAGCTCGACGAAATCACCGTCTGGCAGCTCTAGCACCTCGATCTCCCGCGCCAGGCGGGGCAAGGACATCAGCCGAGGCAGCAGGGTCTGCACGTGAGGGTTGGCGGCCCCACGCGGCGGCGTGAAATCGGCACAAAAATAGCGCTCGCTCATGGTCGCCTCACCGGACCCTGGCCTCCACTTCCCGCTCGTCGGGCGTCAAGTTCAACGCAGCGTCAGCCGTGATCAGCAGGTTGTCTTCGATGCGTATGCCACCGTGCGGCGCCAAGCGTGCCACTCGCGTCCAGTCGATCGTTTTCCCCTGCGGCTGTGCCTTGAGCGGCTCGAGCAGCATCGGAATGAAATACAGCCCCGGCTCGATGGTCAGCACCATGCCGGGCTCCAGGTCGCGCGTCAGGCGCAGGGCCGGATGCGCCGGGGGCGGTGGCAGCGAGGAGCCATCGGCGGCGCGGCGCCCGGCGACATCGTGCACCTGGAGCCCCAGCAGATGGCCCAGCCCATGCGGGCAGAAGGCGTGCGTCACGCCCTCATTCACCGCGGCCTCGGGACTACAGGTGATCAGCCCGCTGTCGCGCAGAAGCTTCGCCAGCCCCTCATGCATGGCCATGTGTAGCACCACATAGGAAAGCCCGGGGCGCAGCTCGGCCACCAGGCGCTGCTTGAGTTCGGTCATGCCGCGGATCAGGTCAGCGAACAGCGGGTCGGCGTCGGCGCCTGCCCAGGTGCGGGTGATATCCGCGCAATAACCGCGATGACGGGCGCCGGCATCGACCAGCAGGCTGTGCCTGCGCGCCGGAGGCCGAACCTCATAGTGCTGGTAGTGCAGCACACTGCCATGAGCATTGATGCCGACGATATTGCCGTAGGGCACCTCACTTTCACGCTGGCGTGAAGCACCAAGGTAGGCGAGCTGGACGTCGAGTTCGGCGCCGCCGGCCAGGAAGGCGTTGCGGGCGGCCAGATGGCCGACCATGGCCTGCCGATTGGCCTCCATCAGGCAGGCTATCTCAAAGTCGCTCTTGCGTACGCGTGCCTCATCAAGTGCCTGCCACAGCGCGGCGGGGTTGAGTTCGGCGCCGAGCGCCTGGGCAGTGGCGGAGTCGAGATCTCCCAGCACGGCGAAGCGGCCGGGTGTGGCGGGCGGCGGCGTCTCGAAGCGTCCTACCACGATCTCCATGCGCTCGGTCCATGCTTCGTCCGGCAGACGGGTCGGCAGGTGCCAGAAGTCATCCGGGGCGTGCAGGAAGAGAGTCGGGCGCTTGCCGGGGATGATGCGCAACCAGCAGTGCGCCATGCCGGGCTGGCCGGTCCAATGCTGGAAATGCCCAAAGCTGCTGTAGCTGGCGTACTGGTCGTCGCCGAAATGCAGGAGCGGCCTCCCGCTGAACAGCCAGACACCGTCATAGCCGAGCGCTGAGAGCCGCTCGGCGTAGTATCGTTCGAGCCCATCGAGATGCGCCTGTTGCAGTGGGGCGAAAGGATCGTTCATGCGGGTTCCCTGCGTGGTGTCGCACATGTCCGTGGCTTGGGCAGGCGCCGGCGTCCGCTGTGCCCGGTTGCACTGACGATGCCGGCTGGCTGCCACCGTCGAGTTCACTCGTGCGTTTTCTACGGATCGAGTAGGCCGCGGTCAAGCGCCGCACTCCCACTGTCCATCCACGGGCTGGTAGTATCGGCGGAGGCAACGCTGGGCCTTGTACGCCAAGCCCGCATGACTAGGAGATTTTCGTGCCAGATTTCGACTACGACCTGTTCGTCATAGGGGCCGGCTCCGGCGGCGTCAGGGCGGCGCGTACCGCCGCAGCCACCGGGGCGCGTGTGGCAGTCGCCGAGGACCGCTACCTGGGAGGCACCTGCGTCAACGTGGGCTGCGTACCCAAGAAGCTTTATTCCTATGCCGCGCATTTTCAAGAGGCCTTTGGCGATGCCGATGGTTTTGGCTGGAGCCTGCCAGAGGCGCCAACCTTCGACTGGGCCACGCTGCGCGACAACAAGACCCGCGAGATAAACCGACTCAACGAGATCTATGGCAGGCTGCTGGAGAGTGCCGGTGTCACGCTCATTGAAGGGCGCGCCAAGGTGCTCGACCCGCACCGGGTCGAAGTGGCCGGGACCGTTCACAGTGCCGCCAAGATCCTCGTCGCCGTGGGAGGCTGGCCTTGGGTGCCCGAGTTCCCCGGCCGCGAGCATACCCTGACGTCCAACGAGATCTTTGATCTTGATACCTTCCCGAAGCGCTTCCTGGTGCTGGGCGGCGGCTACATTGCCGTGGAGTTCGCCAGCATCTTCAACGGCCTGGGCAGCGAATCACACCTGGTCTATCGCGGCGAGCTGTTCCTGCGTGGATTCGACCGCGAGGTAAGGGAGTTCACCCGTGAGCAGATGGAAGAGCGGGGCGTCCGGCTGCATTTTGAGACCAACATCGAAAGCATCGAGAAGGGCGAATCAGGCTTGACCGTCAGCCTGACCAACGGCGAGACCCTCGAGGTGGATGCCGTGCTTGCCGCCACCGGGCGCAAGCCGCATCTGCAAGGCTTGGGGCTGGATACACTGGGCGTTGAACTGAATTCGGATGGCACCGTGCATGCCAATGAGCGCCACGAGACCTCGATCCCTTCAATCCTGGCCTTGGGCGACGTGACCGGTGGCCCGGAATTGACCCCGGTGGCGCTGGCCGAAGCGATGCACCTCGTGCGCTGTCATTTCAGCGATGATACGCCGCCGCCTCTGGATTACTCCCATATTGCAACCGCGGTGTTCTGCCACCCTAATATTGGCACGGTGGGCCTGTCGGAGGAGCAGGCGCGTGAGCGCTACGCGGCTATCCGCGTGTATCGCACCGACTTCAAGCCGATGAAACATTCATTGTCGAACAGCCGGGCACGCTGCTTGATGAAGCTGATCGTCGACGACGAAAGCGATGTGGTCGTTGGGGCGCACATGGTCGGCGACGAGGCAGGCGAGGTGATTCAGGGCATCGCCATCGCGGTCAAGGCGGGCCTGACCAAGGCGGATTTCGATGCCACCATCGGCATTCATCCCACCGGGGCGGAAGAGTTCGTGACGATGCGCACGCCGACGCGACGCTGATCCCCTTCGTACCATCGCAGCGGTTACCGCTGCGACAGTCCTGCACCGGGCCGCCCTAGGGCGGCCCGTTTGCTTAACCATGGCGTGCCGCTGGGGGTGGTCTAGACTGAGAGTGGTGTAAGGGTGGGTGGTCAAAGCGGAGCGTCGTCTCGGCCGAACCAGGTGCGGCTCGCTTGGTCTTGATTAGCGGGCATAATTTTGTGTTATGGATGAAGGCTTAAGTCATAACCTTAGTTTTGATTTATCCGACGGCCCTGTTATCATTGTCTCAACCTCGCTACAGCGAAGCCTTACCATGAACGTGACAACACAGCCTTTTACGCCTTCAGCTGAGCTGGCCCGTCCAAGTGTGGCCGATGCCGTGGTCGGCAGCGACGCCTCGCCGCTCTTCATTCGCAAGCCTAACCCCGACGACGGCTGGGCGGTGTATGAGCTCGTCAAGTCCTGCCCCCCACTGGACGTCAATTCCGCTTACGCCTATCTGCTCCTGGCAACCCAGTTCCGCAATACCTGCGCGGTAGCCACCAACGCAGAGGACGAGATCGTCGGCTTCGTGTCTGGCTATGTGAAAAGCAACGCGCCGGATACCTATTTCCTATGGCAGGTAGCCGTGGGCGAGAAAGCGCGCGGTACCGGCCTGGCACGTCGCCTGGTCGAAGCAGTCATGACCCGGCCCGAGCTTGCCGAGGTCCACCATCTGGAAACCACTATCACGCCGGACAACCAGGCGTCATGGGGGCTTTTCCGCCGGCTTGCCGACCGCTGGCAGGCCCCTCTCAACAGCCGGGAATACTTCTCTACCGACCAACTTGGCGGGGAACACGACCCGGAGAATCTGGTGCGTATCGGCCCCTTCGATACCCGCCGGATCTAGCCCTGTCCATCAAGAATGAAGCGGGATGGCCGTCAGGCGGCCGTCCACTCTCTTCTCATGTCTTTTTTACCTCACCAGGAGGTCTTCAGATGCAAACCCAGACGCTTGAACGCATGGAATCCAACGTACGGACTTATTCGCGTTCCTTTCCGGTCGTTTTCACTCAGGCCCGAAATGCCAGACTGACCGACGAGGAGGGCCGCGAGTACATCGATTTCCTGGCGGGCGCCGGCACCCTCAACTACGGCCACAACAATCCTCATTTGAAGCAGGCGCTGCTGGATTACCTGGATAGTGACGGGATCGTGCACGGCCTCGACTTCTGGACCGCCGCCAAGCGGGACTATTTCGAAGCGCTGGAGGAGCTGATCCTCAAGCCGCGCGGCCTGGACTACAAGATCCACCTGCCGGGGCCGACCGGCACCAACGCCGTCGAAGCCGCCATTCGCCTGGCGCGGGTGGCCAAAGGACGTCACAACATTGTGACCTTCACCAATGGTTTCCATGGGGTGACCATGGGGTCGTTGGCGACCACTGGCAATCGCAAGTTCCGCGAGGCCACCGGTGGCATTCCGCTGCAGGGTGCCGCTTTCATGCCGTACGATGGCTATCTAGGCGAAAACACCGATACTCTGGACTACTTCGAAAAATTGCTGGCCGACAAGTCCGGCGGCCTCGATGTTCCGGCCGCGGTGATCGTCGAGACCGTACAGGGTGAAGGTGGCATCAATGTCGCCGGTCTCGATTGGCTCAAGCGCCTCGAGCAGATCTGTCGCGACAACGATATCCTGTTGATCGTCGACGACATCCAGGCTGGCTGTGGCCGCACCGGGAAGTTCTTCAGCTTCGAGCACGCCGGCATCACGCCTGATATCGTCACCAACTCGAAATCATTGTCAGCCTATGGGCTGCCGTTCGCCCACGTGCTGATGCGCCCGGAGCTCGACCAGTGGAAGCCGGGCCAGTACAACGGCACCTTCCGCGGCTTCAACCTGGCGCTGACCACTGCCGCTGCGGCACTGCGCAAGTATTGGCAGGACGACACCTTCGAACGCGATGTGCAGCGCAAGGGCAGGGTGGTCGAGGACCGCTTCCAGAAGATTGCCACCTGGATCAGCGAGCAAGGCGTGCCGGCGAGCGAACGCGGCCGAGGCCTGATGCGTGGCATCGACGTGGGCACCGGCGAGCTGGCCGACAAGATCACCAGCAAGGCCTTCGAAAAGGGGCTGATCATCGAGACCAGTGGTCAGGATGGTGAAGTGGTGAAGTGCCTGTGCCCGCTGACCATTCCCGATGAGGATCTGCTCAAGGGGCTGGATATCCTCGAGGAGAGCGTCAAGGAAGTTGTCGGCTGAGGGGTGGCAACACAACAAGCAGCGCGATCGGCTGCCACGGCAGCCGATCGTTGCAATATTATGTTTCGAACTTTTGTTTCGATATTTTGAGCGGAGCTACGTGAACCATGATCGTTCGCAATCTCGAGGAAGCGCGCAAGACGGACCGACTGGTCAAGGCGGAAACCGGCACCTGGGACAGCACGCGGCTGGTACTGGCTGGCGATGGCGGTGGGTTTTCCTTCCACATCACGCGTATCTACGAAGGTACCGAGACCCACATTCATTACAAGCATCACTACGAGTCGGTCTACTGCATCGAGGGTGAAGGCGAAGTCGAGACCCTGGCCGACGGCAAGATCTGGCCGATCAAGCCGGGTGACATCTATGTGCTGGACCAGCATGACGAGCATCTGCTGCGCGCCCACAAGACCATGCACCTGGCCTGCGTGTTCACGCCGCCGATCACCGGCAAGGAAGTGCACCGCGAGGACGGTTCCTACGCACCGGCGGACGAAGGCTCCTGACCCGAAGCGAATGTCCCGCCAATGAAACCCCGGCATGCCGCCGGGGTTTCTCGCTTGCAGGGTTTCTTGGTCGCAGGCAAGGCGTTCCCGGCATGGCCAGGGTTGGTGATGTCTATAGCAAAGTGCGCATAATGTATATTATGTTAAATGATGAATTCGCCAAGGCGTTGGACAAAACCGTAGCTTAATCCTTATCATCTCTCGTCACTTTCTTGCGCTAGGCTGGGTTGTGCCTCTCCCGCCGTTTCGCCTCGTCACCCATCGTTCTCGGTTCTGTCCCCGGAGGTTTTTGATCCATCATGCGACCACGCACGCTGCTGACACTCGCCCCCTGGTTGCTGACCTCCTTGGTACTGACAGGCTGCGCCGTTGCTCCTCAGGCAGAGCCCGAGCCCACCCTAAGCCCGGATGCCTTCGAGGCCCGCATGCAGCAGCTCGAACAGCAGCTCGCCCTCAGCTGCGATCGCCTCGATGACCGCCTGGAGCGCCAGGATCTTTACCAAGACACGCTGTTCCGCGAACTGCGTGACTCCGGCGCCACGCTGCGCGAGATCAACTTCAACCTGGCTCGCCTGGAGCAGCGTGGGGAAGAGCCTATCGTGGTCACGGCTGAATGCCGCGAAGAGATCAGCGAAACGCTCAACGACAAGGAGCTCGTTGGGCGTTCGGAGTGGATCGGCCTGCCCGACGTGGGCACCTATCTTCGGGCGCGGATCGATTCCGGGGCCAACACTTCGTCCCTGTCGGCCAAGGACCTGACACGCTTCGAGCGCGATGGTGAGGACTGGGTGCGCTTCCGCCTGGGGCTGACCGACGACGATGTGGTGGTGGAAGGCGTCAAGAATGAGTGGATCGAGCGACCGGTGATTCGACGCGTACGCATCGTGCAGGCTTCCGGCAGCGAAGCTCGCCCGGTCGTGAGCCTGATGATGACCCTGGGTCCAATTCGCGAGCAGGTCGAGTTCACCCTCAACGACAGAACGCACCTCAACTATCCGGTACTGCTCGGGCGCCGCTTCTTGATGGATATCGCCCTGATCGACGTGGCCGAAACCTACCTGCATCCTCGACCTGAATTTCCCGGCGGGCGGCCCGCCTCGGAAGCCGCCGAGGACGAAATCGTCGACCGAGACGATGACGAGATCTAAATCCGCAGCCCACGCCTGACCAAGGACGCTTCATGTCGCGCTTGCCTTTCTACCTTATCGTGGGCCTGCTGCTGGTGCTGGGGGTTGGCACCAGCCTGCATCGTCACATTCAGCTCGAGGTTCCCTGGACACCGGGCGAACAGCGTCTGGTGTGGGAGGTGGAGGCCGTGGTCGATTTCACCGCGCTCGGCTCTCCGGTACGGGTCGACCTCGCCCTGCCCTCCCACCAGCGTGGCTACCGCATTCTGACCGAGAACACCGCCTCCCCGGGGTACGGCCTCTCCTTCCTGCAGGATGAAACCGGTCGCCGCGCCCAATGGTCGATTCGCGAAGCCGCCGGTAGCCAGCAGCTCTACTACTCCGTGCGCCTGCAGGTGACCGAGGACCGGCGGCGCCAGAATATCCGCCCCCCGGCGCTGCGCGACATCAGCTGGGAGCGCCCCTACGACACCGCCGCTGCCAATGTGATCGAGCGTGCCTGGGCCCGCAGCGCTGACCCTTATACCTTCGCCCGTGAGCTGATCCACGAACTCAGCGGCGAGCGCCAGGGCGAGAATGCCCGCCTGCTGCTGACCCAGTTCGAGCGCAGCCCACTGGTGGTAAGGCTGCTCAACGAGGCCGGCGTACCGGCACGCGAAGTGAGCGGGCTGCTGCTGGACGACGGCCGTCGTCGTCAGACGCTGACCCCATGGATCCAGGTGTTCGAGAACGACGAGAGCTGGACCCTGTTCGACCCGATGACCGGTGCCCAAGGCCAGCCGGAGAACCTGCTGCTGTGGGAAACCGGCGGGCGGGCGGTGCTGGAGGTCCAGGGCGGGACCAATTCACGCGTGACGTTCTCGATGCTGTCGCGCAGCCAGCCGGCGGCGGCTGCCGTTCGCAGCCAGCTGGCTGACGACACCCTGCTCAACTTCTCGATTCACAGCCTCCCGCTCGAAGAGCAGGCGCTGTTCCAGACCATCCTGCTGATCCCCATTGGCGCGCTGGTGGTGGTGTTCCTGCGCATCCTCGTCGGGATCAAGACCTCGGGCACCTTCATGCCGGTGCTGATCGCCCTCGCCTTCATTCAGACCACGCTGCTGACGGGGCTGATCGGCTTCCTGCTGATCGTCTCGGTCGGCCTAGTGATCCGCAACTACCTGTCGTACCTGAACCTGCTCTTGGTGGCACGAGTCTCGGCAGTCATCATCACGGTGATCGCCATCATCTCGATCTTCTCGGTGCTCTCGTACCGGGTGGGCCTCAACGCCGGTCTGACCATCACCTTCTTCCCGATGATCATCCTGGCCTGGACCATCGAGCGCATGTCGATCCTGTGGGAGGAGGAAGGACCCAAGCAGGTGCTGATCCAGGGCGGCGGCAGCCTGGTCACCGCGGTGCTGGCCTACCTGGCGATGAACAACCCGTGGATACGGCACATCACCTTCAACTTCCTGGGCGTTCAGCTGATCATCATGGCGATGATCCTGCTGATCGGCAACTACACCGGCTACCGCCTGCTCGAACTGCGGCGGTTCAAGCCCGTCACCGAGGATTGAGCCATGTGGGCAAGGCCAGGCCAGCTCCTTCGACGCGGCATCATCGGCATGAACCGCCGCAACATTCGCTACATCGGCCGCTACAATAGCCGGCGGCTCTACCCCCTGGTGGATGACAAGCTGAAGACCAAGCTGCTGGCCGAGCAGCATGGCATTACCACCCCGGCGCTGATCGGCACGGTGACGACCCAGTTCGGCATCAAGGGGCTGCAGGAGATGATCGCGGGGCATTCCGGCTTCGTGATCAAACCGGCCAAGGGCAGCGGCGGCAAGGGCATCCTGGTGATCGAGCACGTCGAGAATGAAGGCTACATCAAGCCGAGCGGCGTGCGCCTCGAGCTGGAAGACCTGCACCGGCATATCTCCAATATCCTGTCGGGCCTCTATTCCCTGGGCGGCACGCCTGACGTGGCGATGATCGAGGCGCTGATCAACTTCGATGTCCAGCTCTCCGAATACACCTACGAAGGGGTGCCCGACATACGGGTCATCGTCTTCTTGGGGTATCCGGTGATGGCCATGATGCGACTTTCCACGGCCGCCTCCGACGGCAAGGCCAACCTGCACCAGGGCGCGGTGGGCGTGGGGCTGGACATCGCCACCGGAACCGCGGTGCGCGGCGTGCAGTTCGACCGCTCGCGACGCGACCACCCCGATACCGGCCATGAGCTGGCCAGCCTGCGCATTCCGGACTGGACCAATCTGCTCAAGCTGGCGTCGGGCTGCTACGAGATGACCGGACTGGGCTACCTGGGCACCGACATGGTGATCGACCAGAACCGCGGCCCGATGCTGCTTGAACTCAATGCGCGCCCCGGCCTTGCGATCCAGATGGCCAACGGCGAGGGGCTGCGCCCTCGGCTGGACCTGATCGAAAAGCAGCCGCCCGGCCTTGATGTCGAGGCGCGAGTGGCCTTCGCGCAAGCGCATTTTGCCCGTCGCGGCGAGCTCAAGCCCGCCGTATGAGCCGGGCGCTGGTGACTGCCTGGCGCAACGCGTAGAATGCCTACTTGTCCTGAACCTGCCGGTTTCCTCATGACCGACTCCAGCGCCCTGCTTGTGCAGGCGGAAAGACAGTGCCAGCGAAATGGCGTGCGTTTCACCCCCATTAGGCGGCGAGTGCTCGAGATGATCGCCTCGACCGCCGGCGGCCTGAAGGCCTACGATCTGCTTGATCGCCTCACCGTCGAACATGCGGCGGCGCGCCCACCCACCGTCTATCGCGCCCTCGACTTCCTGATCGAGCAAGGCTTTGTGCATCGCATCGAATCGCTGAATGCCTATGTCGCCTGCCCCTGCCCCGAGCACAGGCATGGCTTCCAGCTGCTTATTTGCCGCCATTGCGGGCGCGTGGAGGAACTGCACCTGGACGAGGTGAATAGCCAGCTCAGCGAGCATGCACGCGCGCTCGGCTTTCGCGTGGAGCGGCAGACCATCGAGCTACTGGGCAGCTGCCAGCACTGCCTCGGCCAGGCGGTAAATGCATGAGGCTGATTCGGCCTGCCAGCTTTCAGTAAGAATAGGAATGACGACATGACCACCTTCAAGGCGCTTGAACGCGGCAGCCAGGGCGAGACTCACCCGCTGGAACAGGTACTCGATGCGGCGCTGTTCAACGCCGAAGGACTGATTCCCGCCATTGCTCAGCAGTACGACACCGGCGAAGTGCTGATGATGGCCTGGATGACCCGCGAAGCGCTGGAAGAGACGCTGGCCACCGGGCGTGTCTGCTACTGGTCGCGCTCCCGAGGCAAGCTGTGGCGTAAGGGCGAGACTTCGGGCCAGCAGCAGCAGCTCAAGGCAGCCAGCCTCGACTGCGACGGCGATACCCTGCTGCTGCAGGTCGACCAGACGGGGCCGGCCTGTCATACCGGTCGGCGCAGCTGCTTCTATGTGGCGCTGGAAAAACCCGCGGCAAGGATCAGCAGCGATCCCTTGATCGACCCCGAGCAGCTCTACCCCACTGCTACTGCGGCGCGCTGACGGATGCCCTGCCTTGCCGCCTGGCTGTATCGTCTGGGTCGGCTGGCCGGGCGCGGACTGGGGCTCGTTCTGATCGGCCTGGTTCGTATCTATCAGTGGGTAGTGAGCCCCCTGCTGGGGCCACGCTGCCGTTTCTGGCCCAGCTGTTCGCACTATACCGTGGAGGCCATCCAGGTCCACGGCCCGCTGCGCGGAGGCTGGCTGGCCGCCAGACGTATCGTGCGCTGCCACCCCGGCAGCGCAGGTGGCATCGATCCGGTGCCGGGCGGGCCTAGCGAGCGGCTCTGTCGCGACGATCCCGAGCTCGACCAGCACTTTCGCTGCCGCCATGGCCAGCATCCCGAAAAACGCTGACCCGGCTGCAGGCTTCGCTCAGGCGGCTTCGCTCTCCGCCACCTCGTAGATCTTTGCCAGCATGGCATGCAGCCCGTTGCTACGTGTCGGCGACAGGTGCTTGTCCAGCCCCAGGTCCTGCAGGAAGTGGGGGCTGGTCGCACGGATTTCTTCCGGCGGGCGGTCGTTGTAGATGCGCATCAGCACGGCGATCAGGCCAGAAACGATGGCGGCATCGGAGACCGCATCGAAGTGGATCACGTCACCGTCTCGGCGGTGGTGTACCCAGACGTTCGACTGGCAGCCCTGAATCTTTAGCTCCGGGGTTTTCCACTCTTCGGGGAACGGCGGCAGCTGCTTACCCATGTCGATGATGTACTGATAACGATCCATCCAGTTGTCGAACAGCTCGAACTCTTCCCGTAAGGCCTGCTGGGCCTGCTCGGCCGTGGCTTCGGTGGTCATGTTGCCTCCCATGTTGGCTTGATCGCCATTATACCGATTCGCCGGCCCGGCCGGGCAAGCCATGGGCGGACTGCTGGCGATGCCACTCCTCGTCCTCCGTGTGCAAGTACCTGGCCGTGGTATCAAGGCGAGCATGGCGTGCGGTGCTGGCGAGATAGCGCAATTCCACGCCGGCCTGGGCCTGGTGGGTCAGCGCCGTATGTCGCAGCCAGTGGGGCGTGGCGGCGCGCAGCCTGGCCACCTGGGCCATGGCCGGCTCACCCGCTTCCGCCTTGAGTGCCTCGGCGGCCTCGCGGAAGGTATCGCGTATCAGCCGGTAGAGCTGGTTGTCACCCAGCCCGCGGCAACCATCCAGTCCCCGCAGCACGGGACCCTCCTCGCCTGGCCGCGGCAGCGCCACAAGCCCAAGTACGGTTCGCCATTCGCCTAGCAATGCCAGCATGTCGGCGGGCACCGGGATGCGTGCTACCTTCCCCCCCTTCCCCACTACCCGCCACCACCAGCGCCCTTCACGCTCGAAGAAATCACCCATCTCGGCCGTTGCCATCTCGCTGAGGCGGGGTGCCAACAGGTAGGCAAAGCCGAAGAGAGTGCGCCGCCGCTGCCAGGCATAGCGTTGCCGCCCGTCGCTTTCGTCACTAAGCGGGCGCTCCAGCCACTGCCATAGCCACTCCCATAGCGGCCGTTCGAGGTAGCGCTCGATGCCTGCCTGGCGGTTGTCGAGCCGGCGGCGCTTGTCGCGCATAAGTCGGAAGGGGTTGTGCTCGACCCACCCCGCCTCAACCAGCCAGGCAAACAACCCCTGCAGGATCACTAGGCTCTGTCGACGACTGGCGGGCGACAGCGGCCCGCGGAACGGGCGCCAGTCCGGCGCATGGCGAGGCCGCGGCGGCCCGATCCAGCGCTCTTCCGGCATGGGTGCAGCCAAGAAACTCTCGAATGCATCCAGGTCATAACGGCGCAGCTGTGCAAGACCGCGACCTTGTGGTTCGAGCCACAGCAGCAGACGTTCGGCTTCACGGCGATAGGCACGCAGCGTCTGCGGGCTGGCACGAAACTCCGCCAGCCACTGGGCCACAGCTTCGGCATCGCTGCGGGCTGCAATACGCTGGGCCTCGCCCTGTCGGCACGAAGGTGAAACTCTATTTGAATCAATTACTTGGTAATAATTTACGGCAGTGATAACCGGCCTTTTCGCATCTCTTTCTGGCTTGTCTGGCGGCACCATCTGCTGGGCTCCTTAAACGCTGTGCCCTTAGTCTCAGGTGTAGCGAGCATTAATTCAAGATAAGGCGGGTAATCTTGAATTTATTGCCGAGCATTATTCGTAATTACATATTACGTATAATGTAATTTACTTCCCCCTTTCGTCGAATGGCGCTATGCTGCGATTTGCGGGCGCAGGGAAGTGAAACAACAAGCGACGCCTGCGGCATAACTCAAGGAGCAAGCGCTTGTTCTTTCAAGGAGAGCCGTGATGGCACGCAGCGGTGTGCAATATGAAGACGTTCAGCGGGCAATCGAGGCCCTTCAGGCCAAGGGGGAAGCGCCGAGCGTGCAGAAGATTCGTGAAGTATTGGGAACCGGCAGCTTCACGACCATCAGCGATCATCTGCGCGAATGGCGAAACCGTCGTGAAACCAATCGCGAGAGCCCGACTCCCCTGGCATTGCCGGAATCCGTACAGCGGCTCGTCGAAGGGCTATGGGGCAAGGCGCAGGAAGAGGCCGGCGAGGCCCTTGGCCGCTATCGTGAAGAAGCGGATCGCCAGGTCGCCGACGCCAAGGAGGCCATGCTCAGCGCCCAGCGGCTGGTCGAAGATGCCGAGCAGCGCGAAACCGCGCTGGCGGCACACCTGGCCGGCACCGAGCAGCGCCTGGAGCAGCGCAGCGCCGCTTTGGCGAAGGCCGAAGCCGAGCGCGAGCAAGCGCTGGAGCGAGCCAGCCAGCTAGCCGAGCGACTGACCCGCAGCCTGCAGCAGCTTGATCAGCTCCAGGTCGACAGCGAGCAGCAGGCGCAGGCCTACCAGCAGGGGCTGGCCGAGCGGGACGCCCAGCACCAGGCTCGTCTTAACCAGGAAGAGCAGCGCCATGAATCGGCGGAAGCCCGCCTGATGGGGCTGCTCGACGAGGCGCGACAGGAGCGGCTGTCGAACGAGAAGCGACACCAGGCAGCACTGCAGCAGATGGAAAAGCGCCAGGAAGCCCTGCAGCGACAGCTGCACGAGACGCAGGCGGTGTTGGCGCAAGAAGAGAAGCGTCATCGGGAGACCCAGTGGGCCAAAACCCGCGCCGAAGAGCGAATCGATACGCTACGCCACGAGCACTCGCTGCTGCAGGCGCGCATCGATGACCAGAAGCGTCATCTCGATGAGCAGGCGGGGCGAATCCGGGCGTTGGAGCAGGAACTGTCGCGGCGCATCTGGCAGGAGCCGGGCGAGCGGCACCGCGAGGAGGCTGCGGAAAGCTCGGAGACGGAGCCCTCCGCAACCGAGCGCTGAGACTCTTCGGGATGCTTTCAGCGTTTAGATTCTTTCAAGACACTCGGAGTCTATCCTCATGGCGCCTCTGGTGCGCCATGAGGGTGCTGCGATGAGAAGCTCAGCGGTAGTAGGCGTTGCTGGTGTCGGTGTGATCGGTGACGTCGCGGATGCCGGCGAGCTCGGGAATGCGCTCCATCAGGGTTTTCTCCACCCCCTCCTTCAGCGTCAGGTCGACCGCAGCGCAGCCCTGACAGCCGCCGCCGAAGGCGAGGATGGCCACGTTGTCGTCGGTCAGCTCGATCAGCTTGATCTCGCCGCCATGGGCCGCCAGCCCCGGGTTGATCTCGCTGTAGAGAATATAGTTGACCCTGTCTTCCATGGGGCTGTCGGCATTGACCTTGGGCATCTTGGCGTTGGGTGCCTTGATGGTGAGCTGCCCGCCCATGCGGTCGGCGTTGAAGTCGACCACCGCCTCCTCGAGGAAGGGAATGCTGTTCTTGTCGACGAAGACCTTGAGCTTGGTGAAGCCCAGCGCCTGATCGGTAGGTTCTTCCTCACCGGGACGACAATAGGCAAGGCAGGTTTCGGCGTAAGGGGTACCCGGCTGGGTGATGAAGATGCGCACCGCGATTCCCTCGACGTTCTGCTTCTCGAGCAGTTCGGCAAGGTAGTCCTGGGCGCTGTCGGTAATCTGGATGATCTCGCTCATGCTGTTCTCGCTGGTCGGGCCGGCGCCGTCGGTGCCGACCATAGGTGACATGCCTAGTATGGTAAGCAAAACCCCGGCACGACACAATCCCGACCAATTTGGTCGGTTTTTGATCAGCCCTGCCCCCAGGGCCCTGTTTTTGCTACCATGAGCGGCCAAACTGACCGCCCCTGACAAGACGCCCTTCCTCAAGGCGCCCCTGCGGTCGACCCTATGGACCGTGATTTCGCTGGAGACCGACTCGACCCATGGCCGCCCTACCTTCTGCATTGACCGCCTCTCTCACCGAGCGTCTCGGCGAGCGCATCCTCATGCTGGATGGCGGCATGGGTACCATGTTGCAGAACGCCCGACTCGATGAAGCCGACTTTCGGGGCGAACGCTTTCGCGACTGGCCTTCGGACCTGAAGGGCAACAATGACCTGCTGGCGCTGACCTGCCCCGAGCTGGTGGCGCGTATTCACCGACAGTATCTGGAGGCCGGCGCCGACATCATCGAGACCAACACCTTCAACAGCACTCGCCTCTCTCAGGCCGACTACGGCATGGAGGCGCTGGTGGTTGAACTTAACCGCGAATCGGCACGCCTGGCGCGTGAGGTGTGCGATGCCGTGGCGGCCGAGACCGGCGTGCCGCGCTACGTAGCCGGCGTACTTGGCCCGACCTCGCGCACCGCTTCGCTGTCGCCCGATGTGAATGACCCGGCCAAGCGTAACGTCACCTTCGACGAGCTGCGTGACAATTACTATGAAGCCGCCGAAGCGCTGATCGAGGGTGGCGCCGACCTGATCCTGATCGAAACGATCTTCGATACACTCAACGCCAAGGCGGCCATCTTCGCACTCGAGACCCTGTTCGACGATCGCGGCGAACGGCTCCCGGTGATGATCTCGGGCACCATCACCGATGCCTCCGGGCGCACCCTCTCGGGCCAGACCACCGAAGCCTTCTGGAACTCGGTGCGCCATGCCAAGCCGCTCTCCGTCGGCCTTAACTGTGCGCTGGGGGCCGAGGAGCTGCGCCCCTATCTGGAAGAACTTTCCAACAAGGCCGATACCTTCGTCTCCGCGCACCCCAACGCCGGGCTACCCAACGAGTTCGGCGAGTACGACCAGACCCCGGATGAGATGGCAGCCATCGTTGCCGAGTTCGCCCAAAGCGGCCTGGTCAACATCATCGGCGGCTGCTGCGGCTCGACCCCGGAGCACATCGCGGCGATCCACGCCGCGATTCGGGACGTAGCGCCACGCAAGGTGCCCGAACGGCCGCGGGCGTGCCGCCTGTCCGGCCTGGAGCCGTTCAACATCGAGAAGAGCTCGCTGTTCGTCAACGTCGGCGAGCGTACCAACGTCACCGGCTCGGCGCGCTTCAAGCGCCTGATCGTCGAGGAGGACTTCACCACGGCACTGGAGGTGGCGCTGGACCAGGTCGAGAACGGCGCACAGGTCATCGACATCAACATGGACGAGGGCATGCTGGAATCGCAGGAAGCGATGGTGCGCTTCCTCAACCTGATCGCCGGCGAGCCCGACATCGCTCGTGTGCCGATCATGATCGACTCCTCCAAGTGGGAGATCATCGAGGCCGGCCTCAAGTGCGTTCAGGGCAAGGCGGTGGTCAACTCCATCTCGCTCAAGGAGGGCGAGGCGTCCTTCATCGAGCAGGCCACGCTGTGTCGCCGCTATGGCGCCGCGGTGGTGGTCATGGCCTTCGACGAGACCGGCCAGGCCGACACCTTCGCACGCAAGACCGAGATCTGCCGGCGTGCCTATGAGCTGCTGGTCGAGCGGGTCGGTTTCCCGCCGGAAGACATCATCTTCGACCCCAACATCTTCGCCATTGCCACCGGCATCGAGGAGCACGACAACTACGCCGTCGACTTCATCGAGGCCACCCGCTGGATCCGCGAGCACCTGCCCCACGCCATGGTCTCGGGCGGTGTGTCCAACGTGTCGTTCTCCTTCCGCGGCAACGACCCGGTGCGCGAGGCCATCCATTCGGTCTTCCTTTACCACGCCATCCGCGCCGGCCTGACCATGGGCATCGTGAACGCGGGGCAGCTGGCGGTCTATGACGACCTGCCGGAGGAGCTGCGCGAAGCGGTCGAGGACGTGGTGCTCAACCGCCGCAGCGACGGCACCGAGCGCCTGGTCGACCTGGCTGAAAAATACAAGGGCGACGGCAGCGGTGCGGCGAAGAAGGAAGATCTCGAGTGGCGCTCCTGGCCAGTCAACAAGCGCATCGAGCATGCGCTGGTGAAAGGCGTGACAGCATTCATCGAAGAGGATACCGAGGAGGCCAGATCGCAGGCCGCACGCCCCATCGAAGTGATCGAAGGGCCACTGATGGACGGCATGAACGTGGTCGGCGACCTGTTCGGCGCCGGCAAGATGTTCCTGCCTCAGGTGGTCAAATCGGCGCGGGTGATGAAGCAGGCGGTGGCCTACCTCATTCCTTATATCGAAGCCGAGAAGAGCGAGGACAGCCAGGCCAAGGGCAAGATCGTCATGGCCACGGTGAAGGGCGACGTGCACGACATCGGCAAGAACATCGTCGGCGTGGTCCTGCAGTGCAACAACTACGACGTGGTCGACCTCGGCGTCATGGTGCCGGCGGAGAAGATTCTGCAGACCGCCCGTGAGGTGAGCGCCGACATCATCGGTCTCTCGGGGCTGATCACACCCTCGCTGGACGAGATGGTCCATGTGGCCAAGGAGATGCAGCGCCAGGGCTTCACGCTGCCCTTGCTGATCGGCGGCGCCACCACCTCCAAGGCACACACCGCGGTGAAGGTCGACCCCCAGTACGCGGAGCCGGTGATCTACGTGGCCGACGCCTCGCGGGCGGTGGGCGTAGCCGGCAAGCTGCTCTCGCCGACGCTGAAGCCCATCTATGTGGCCGAGATCAAGGCAGAGTACGAACAGGTGCGCGACCGCAACGCCAAGCGCCGTCCCAAGGCCGCGGACCTGAGCTACGCCGAGGCGCGACAGCGCAAGCTGCCCATCGCGTGGGATAGCTACACGCCGCCGCGCCCCGCCGTCACCGGACTGATGACATTCACTGGCTACGATATCGAAGAGCTGCTCGAGCGCATCGACTGGACGCCCTTCTTCATGAGTTGGGAACTGGCGGGCAAGTACCCGAAGATTCTCGACGATGCCGTGGTAGGTGAGGCGGCGCGCAACCTGTTCGCCGATGCACAGGCGATGCTGCGCAAGCTGATCGACGAGAAGCGCGTCGAGGCGCGCGGGGTAATCGGCCTGTGGCCGGCCAACAGCGTCGACGATGACGTCGTCGAGGTATATGCGGACGAGACGCGCAGCGAGGTGATCGAACGACTGCACCATATTCGTCAGCAGACCACCAAGAACCGAGACGGCGTCTGCTACAGCCTGGCCGACTTCATTGCGCCGAAGGAGAGCGGCAAGCCCGACTGGATCGGCGGCTTTGCCGTGACCACCGGGCACGGCGTCGAGGCGCTGGCGGAGCGCTACAAGGCCGCCGGTGACGATTACAACGCGATCATGGTGCAGGCGCTGACAGATCGCCTGGCCGAGGCCTTCGCCGAGCGCATGCACGAACGCGTGCGTAAGGAGTTCTGGGGCTACGTGCCCGACGAAACGCTCGACAATGACTCGCTGATCGCCGAGAAGTACCAGGGTATCCGGCCGGCACCAGGCTACCCCGCCTGTCCCGACCATACCGAGAAGCGCACCCTGTTCCGCCTGCTCGACGCTACCGAGAACGCCGGCATCGAGCTGACCGAAAACTTCGCCATGTGGCCGGCCGCGGCGGTATCGGGCTGGTACTTCTCGCATCCACAGTCGAAATACTTCTCCACCGGCAAGATCACCCGAGACCAGGTCGAGGCGCTGGCGCAGCGCAAAGGCATGACCCTGGAAGAGATGGAGCGCTGGCTGTCGCCGGTGCTCTCCTACGACCCCGCCTGACGAGGAAGACGTCGCCCGTGCCGCTTTCGTCACGGGCTTCGCTCCCTTGCGGCCATTGCCCGAAGGCGCATCGCGCTCCGGTAGAGGCGATGCACCGAGGTTGACGTCTTATATTACTTTTCGTATAAAAAATATGAAGATTTATTCTTTCATAGAATAATGCTGGGGCGTTAAGGTGCCCCCTGACGCTTCGCCAATCCCCTAAGCAGCAGGACCGGCTGAATGTATCGCTATGACACCCATGACCAGACCCTGGTCAATGAACGCGTTGCCCAGTTCCGTGACCAGATGAATCGCTATCTGGCCGGACGCCTGAGCGATGAGGAATTCCTGCCGCTGCGCGTGCAGAACGGGCTCTATGTCCAGCGCCACTCGCCGATGCTGCGCATCGCCATCCCCTACGGCATGCTGGCGTCCTACCAGCTGCGCAAGCTGGGGGACCTGGCGCGCGACTACGATCGTGGCTATGGCCACTTCACCACCCGTACCAACCTGCAGCTCAACTGGCCGAAGCTGGAGACGGTGCCCGACATGCTGGCCGAGCTTGCCAGCGTGCAGATGCATGCCATCCAGACCAGCGGCAACGACATTCGCAATACCTCGACCGACCAGTTCGCCGGCGTAGCCGAGGATGAGGAGGTCGATCCACGCCCCTGGTGCGAGCTGATTCGCCAGTGGTCGACTTTCCACCCGGAATTCACCTACCTACCGCGCAAGTTCAAGATTGCCGTGACCGGTGCCGCTGAGGATCGCGCCGCCATTCAGGTTCATGACGTGGGGCTGCGCCTGTGGCGCGACGACAAGGGCGAGGTGCGCGTGCGCGTGCTGGCCGGTGGCGGCCTGGGCCGCACGCCGATGATCGGCGAAGTGGTGCGCGACGACCTGCCGTGGCAGCACCTGTTGACCTACCTGGAGGCGCTGGTTCGCGTCTATAACCAGTTCGGTCGCCGCGACAACAAGTTCAAGGCGCGCATCAAGATTCTGGTCAAGGCGCTGGGCGTCGAGGAGTTTCGTCGCCGGGTCGACGCCGAATGGGCGCACCTGAAGGATGGCCCGCAGACGCTGACCCACGAAGTGGTGGAGGCGATGCAATCACACTTCGTCGACCCGGATCGTCGCGCCATCGGCGCAGAGGCGATGGCCGAATTCGAGCGCCTGCGCGGCGAGAATCGTGCCTTTGCGCGCTTCGTTACCAATAACGTCCAGGGGCACAAGGTGCCGGGCTACAAGTCGGTCACGCTGGCACTCAAGCGCCGCGGCCATTCGCCGGGCGACCTGACCTGGGAGCAGATGCATCAGGTGGCAGACCTGGCCGACGAGTTCAGCTACGGCGAAATCCGCGTGACTCATGAGCAGAACCTGGTGCTGGCCGACGTGGCCGTGGATCGGCTCGAGGAGCTCTGGCATCGCCTGGAAGCGCTTGGTCTGGCCAACCCCACCGTGGGCACCCTGGCCGACCTGATCTGCTGCCCGGGGGGCGACTACTGCTCCTTGGCGAATGCCAAGTCGATTCCCGTCGCTCAGGCGATCCAGGAGCGGTTCGAGGACATCGACTACCTCTACGACCTGGGGCCGCTGGAACTCAACATCTCTGGCTGCATGAACGCCTGCGGTCATCACCACGTCGGCCATATCGGCATTCTCGGCGTCGACAAGAAGGGCGAGGAGTGGTATCAGATTTCGCTCGGCGGCGCCCAGGGCAACGACTCCTCGCTCGGCAAGATACTCGGCCCTTCCTTCGACCGTGAGAGCGTTCCCGAGGTGATCGACAAGGTCCTGCAGGTCTATGTCGGCGAGCGTGCCGAGGGAGAGACCTTCATCGAAACCTATCGCCGAATCGGCCTCAAGCCTTTCAAGGAGCGGGTATATGCCTGATCAGAACGCTGCGACGCGCCCTTTCATTCGTGACGGTCAGCCGGCCGAGGACCGCTGGGTGTTGATCCGCGAGGATGAGGCCGTGCTGCCGGATGCTCCGGCGATCGTGCCGCTGGCGCGCTGGCAGGCGCGGGAAGAGGGCCGTGTGCTTGCTCCCTGGCTTGCCAGCGGCACCGAGCTTACATCTGAGCTGGCCGCGGAGCTGGCTGAGGCCCCCCTGATCGCCATCGACTTTCCGAAGTTCACCGACGGTCGCGGCTACAGCGTCGCTCGCCTGCTGCGCGAACGCTATGGCTACACCGGTGAGGTTCGCGCCATCGGCGATGTGCTGGTCGACCAGGTGTTCTTCCTGACCCGCTGTGGCTTCGATGCGCTGTCGCTGCGCGAGGATCAGTGGGTCGAGGACGCTCTGCATGCCCTCAACACCTTCAGCCGCGCCTACCAGCCGGCGGTGGATGTGGACGAGCCGCTGTTCCGCCAGCGCATGCGCGATGGTGTGAAACGCGCCGAGCCGGCTCTCGTCTAAGCGCCGCCAGTCTGCCGCACAAGCCGCACTCTACCGGCTTGTGTGGCCCTTCTCATCCTCGGCGCTTCTGCTGCCGTTCGCGATTCTCCGCCTTCGCCCGCGCACTCTTGCGTAGCATCACCCAGGTGGCACCCAGCCCACCGTCGGCTGGCTGCGCCGAGACGTAGGCCTGCACCTCATCGAACTGGGCCAGCCATTTGGCCAGGTAGGAGCGCAACACGTTGGCGGCACTGTCGACCTCATGGCCGCGGCCGTGCACGATCAGTACCGAGCGCAGGTCATGGGCGTAGGCTTCATGGATGAACGATGGCAGCATCCGGCGACACTCGGCCAGGGGGCGGCGCAGCAGGTGCAGGCGCGACTGCGCGGTATAGCCGCCATGGCGCAGGCGATCGACGACGCCGTGCTGGATGCCGTCGCGGCGAAACTCCATGGGGTCGAACGGCGGTAGCAGTTCGACGAAGTCATCCGACAGGAAGCTGTCCTGGCCCAGCTCCGCCTGGGCGCTCTCGCGGCGGGCAAGCTGGGCCTCCGTGGGGCGACTGCGGCGCGGGCCCGGGCTGGCTCGATTGGTGCCCCTGCGCAGCGGCTTCACATCGCCCACCAACGCCCTGAAGTCCTGGTCCTCGAATGCCGACGGGTTCATGGGCTACCTCCGCTGTGATCAAGGCTGGGAAGTGACACGACTAGTCATCCTAGCAGAGCGCTAACCAAGGTTAGAACAACCGGACATGGCCGCCGTCGGCGTGGCAGGATAGCGAGGACTTCATTGCAAGGAATGCGCATGCGCCCCCGCCCACGCGATATCGTGCTGAGCCTGCTCGTCCTCCTGCTGGGAGCGCTGAGCTGGCTGTGGCTTACCATGCTGAGTCCCTTCACCTATGATCGCCCCGCCCACCTGCCTGAGGTCGACGAAGGGCCTCACGCCGTGTTCGTCTACGGCACCCTGCGCCTGGCCCCCGTTCGCTGGCTGGTGATGGGGCGCGCCGGAGAGACCGAACCGGCGGTACTCGCCGGCTTCCGCCGCGATGGCCTCGACCTGGTCGAGGCGCCGGGGGAGCGAACCGCAGGTGAGCTGGTCATCGTGTCTGCCGAAGAACTCGAGCAGTTGGATCGCTACGAGCGACTGGGCATTCGCTACCAGCGCGTGCCCCTGCAGCTCGCCGATGGTCGCACCGCCTGGGTTTATCGCCGCTTGAACGACGCCGAGGCTCCCGCCGGTGAAGGCGCCGGCGGCTAGAAAGGTGATGACTACGCATGAGCATGAGAGGGATTCAGGCAAGCACGACAAGGCAACCAAGGCGCTGATCGCAGGGCTCCCTTCCCTGGCTGCGGTTGTGGCCGGCAAGGCTGCCCTTCTACAATGCCGGTACCTTTCAAGGAACGAGGAGTCTCGCATGGCCATTACGCTTTACCACAACCCCCGCTGCTCCAAGTCACGCCAGGCATTGGCGCTGCTGGAAGAGCGCGGCGCCGACGTGACGGTGCGACGTTATCTCGACGAGCCGTTGAGCGAGGACGAGCTGCGTGACCTGATGTCGCGGCTAGATGCCGACGGCGAGGCGCTGGTGCGTACCCAGGAGCCTGAATGGCAGCAGGTCGAGGAGGACAACCTGCAGGACCAGGAGCAGGTGATTCGTGCTATCGTCGCCCATCCCAAGCTGCTGGAGCGCCCCATCGCCGATGATGGCAAGCGGGCCGTGATCGGTCGTCCCCCCGAGGACGTCCTCGCCCTGCTCCATGCAGACGACTGATCTCCGTTCTTTCTGGCCGGCTACTCTGGAGCAACGATGCGCGACTCCCTGCCCTACGTGTTGATCCTCTACTACTCACGCCACGGTGCCACGCGAACCATGGCCGAACAGTTGGCGGCCGGCGTTGAGTCGTGCTCCGGCATCGAAGCCCGCCTGCGCACCGTGCCCCCGGTATCGCCCACCTGTGAGGCCGTCGATCCCGAGATCCCGGCCGAAGGGGCCATCTATGCCGAGCTGGATGATCTGCGTCACTGCGCCGGACTGGCGCTGGGCAGTCCGACCCGCTTTGGCAACATGGCGGCTCCCTTGAAGCACTTCATCGACTCGACCAGCGCGCTGTGGCTCAACGGCGCGCTGGTAGATAAGCCTGCTACCGCCTTCACCTCCACCTCGAGCCTGCACGGGGGGCAGGAGACCACGCTAATCTCCATGCTGCTGCCGCTACTGCACCACGGTATGGTCTATGCGGGACTGCCTTACAGCGAAATCGAACTGATGTCCACGACATCAGGCGGCACTCCCTATGGTGCCAGTCACCTGGCGGGGCAGCGCAACGACCAGCCGCTGACCGACACTGAGCGTTCGCTGGTGCGTGCCCAGGGCAAGCGCCTGGGCCGGCTGGCCCTGGCGATGACCAGCCTGAGGGAGCCGTCATGAGGCGATGGGTGGAATCCCTGGAGGCGCGCCATGGGCTCGACCCGCTCACCGAGCGCAGCCGCCAGCTGGTGCTGGGTAGCTACGTGGTACTGCTGGCCCTGCTGATCTGGAGCGGCCTGGCCATGGAGGCCGGTACCAACCCGCTTACGCCTATCCTCATCCGTGTCCTGCCGTTGGTCCTCTTCCTGCCCTCCATTCTGGGTCGACGCCCGCGTGGACATGCCTGGCTCGCCTTCGTCAGCCTGCTCTACTTTATCCAGGGCGTGATGGTGGCGACCCTGCCCGGTCAGGGCGTGCTTGGCATTGCTGAGGCGCTGGCGTCGCTGGGTCTGTTCACCGGCTGCATGTTCTATGCGCGTTTCCGCAGTCGACAGATGAGAGAGAACGGAAATCCCTAAACTCCTGGCTGGGTTTACTACGCAGTTGGAAAATAACGATGGTATCCACTGGAATTTGGCCCAACGTGCCATAAAATAGGCCGCAAGGCACGTTGCCACCGGCGTCGCACAAGGAGGCCGCCCCAGTGTCCCCATCGCTTTCCCCTTCCGCTTGGCGCAGCGCCGGCGCGCGTACGGTGCCGGTCATGTTCGGCTACCTGCCCTTGGGTGCCGCCTTCGGCATCCTCGCCATCGAGCTCGGCATGCCTTGGTGGGCCGCCCTGCTCATGTCGCTATTCATCTATGCCGGAGCGGGGCAGTTTCTTGCCGTCGCACTGCTCGCGGCCGGTGCCGGCCTGGTGGAAGTTGCCGTGGCCACGCTGATGCTCAATTCCCGCCACCTCTTCTATGGCTTATCCCTGATCAAGCGCTTCCAGGGCGCGGGCTGGCGCAAGCCATATCTGATCTTCTCGCTCACCGACGAGACCTATTCCCTGCTAACCACCCAGCCGGCAGCGGAACAGCGTGACCATGGGCTGGCGTTTCGCATCAGCGCGCTCAACCAGCTGTGGTGGGTGATGGGTACGCTGACGGGCGTCATGATCGGCAGCGCTCTCGATTTCGACAGCCGTGGCATCGAATTCGCCCTGACGGCGCTGTTCATCGTCCTGACGCTTGAGCAGGCGCGGCGTTTGCGCCAGGGCCTGCCCTTCGTGATCGCCTTGCTGGCCGGCGTAGGCGCCATCCTGCTGGTGCCGGACCAGCACATGCTGCTGACGGCCATCGCCGCCGCCAGCCTGATGCTGCTGGCGCATTACCACCACGGTCAGCGCGGCGCTCGGGACGAGGTGCCGACTGCATGAGCGCAATAGAGCTGGGCATCTTCATCGCCGTCTGCGCAGTGGCCACGCTTGCCACCCGCCTGCTGCCCTTCGTGGCCCTGGCGCGCCAGGCCGATCACCCCCTCATCCTGCACCTGGGACGCTACCTGCCCCCGGCGATCATGCTGATTCTGGTGATCTATGCGCTGCGCGACATCCGCCCCTTGATCCAGGCAGAACTCAACGTCGGGCCCAACGGGCTCCCTATGCTGGTGGCCTCGCTGGTGGTGGCGGCACTGCACCTCTGGCGGCGCAATGCTCTGCTGTCGATCATGGTCGGCACCGGCGCCTATATGCTGATGGTGCAACTGGGCTGGGCCGTCGCTTGAACCGTTCGGCCGGCAGGTTTGCGCTTGTGATGGACAGCCACAGCGGCGACCATAGACAAAAATTCGAAAGGAGAACGCCATGACACGCAATATTGCCGACATTCGCCGCGATTACGAAGGCGGACGGCTCGAAGAGGGCCTGGTTCCCGCCGATCCGCTGGTGCTGTTCGACGAGTGGATGGCCCTGGCCGTGGACTCGGAAGGCGACGACGCCAACGTCATGACTCTGGCGACGGTGGACAGCCAGGGGCTTCCCCATGCCAGAATCGTGCTGCTCAAGGGCTACGATGAGCGTGGCATGGTGTTCTACACCAACTACCACAGTCACAAGGGCAGCGAATTGGCCAATGTGCCGCATGCCGCCCTGGTGTTCTGGTGGCCCTCGCTGGGCCGCCAGCTGCGGGTCGAAGGCCTGGTGGAGCAGGTCAGCGAGGAGGAATCGAACGTCTACTTCGACAGCCGCCCCCGCGCTAGTCAGCTTGGCGCCTGGATCGCCACCCAAAGCGTGGTCATTCCGGACCGCCACTGGCTCGAAGAGCGGCAGCACCGCTTCGAGCAGGCCTACGAAGGCCAGGAGATTCCACGGCCGGGCCACTGGGGCGGCTATCGGGTCATGCCGCAGATGCTCGAGTTCTGGCAAGGCCAGCCCAGCCGGCTGCATGACCGCATCCGCTACGAGCAGCGCGATGGACGCTGGTCCTCCTTCCGCCTGGCTCCCTGACGGGTTTTACGCCAGGCGCCTCTGATGGCGCCTGGCGGCATAGACTGGAGGTGTCAGGCGCCACCCGCAGGGCTCAATCGGGCAGGCTTTCCAGGCGTAGCCGCTGCCACTCGCTCTGGGGTTCGTTCAGGCGCATCACCGCATCGACGACTTGCTCTTCCATGTTGTAGCGACAGGTGAAACCCAGATGCTTCATCAGGGCGCGCATCGGGTGGTTGTCGACCATCACCTTGCCGATCATCTCCAGCGTGCCGATGCTCCTACAGTAGGCGATCATCTTGTTCATCAGCAGGCTGCCGAGCCCCTGCCCGGCCATGTCGTCGCGCACGATGATCGAGAACTCCGTGCGGATGTTGTCGGGGTCGTTCCAGACGCGCACCACGCCTAACATCTCCTTGCCGCCTTCTTCCTTGTGATGCTCGGCGATGAAGGCCATCTGGCGGTCATAGTTGATATGCGACAGGATCGACAGGTCGCGCTGGCTCAAGTCCGACTTGTTGTGGAAATAGCGGAAGCGGATGCTCTCCTCGGAGAGCTGCGCGTGGAAGCTGGTGATCAGCGGAGCGTCTTCGGCGCGTATGGGGCGCACCTCCACCTGCATGCCGTTGCGCAGGGTGGTCCATTCGCGCAGCTCTTCCGGATACGGCATGATCGCGAAGCGCGCCGGGTGGCCAAGGTCGAGGGCGAAATCCACCGCCACCAGGCCGTCACGATTGAGCAGCAGCGGATTGAGCTCCAGGCCCCGCAGCTCCAGCAGATCGGAGGCCATCTGCGAAAGCTTGACCAACAGCTGGCACAGCCGGGTAAGGTCGCGTTCGGGATGCGAGGAGTGCTCGCGGATCAGCCTGGCCGCATGGGTGCGGCCTATGACGTCGGCCGCCAGCGTCATGTTCAACGGCGGCAGCGCCACTTGGCGGTCGGCCAGCACGTTGACCTTGTAGCCGCCGATGCCGAACACGATGAGCGGGCCGAACACCGGGTCGCGGGTGATCCCGGCACACAGCTGCATCGAATGCTTGCCACGCTGCATGGGCTGCAGGCAGTACTCGCGAATCTTTACCGGAGGGAATTTTTCGCGCAGCTTGTCGCCCAGCACGACCAGTCCTTCCGCCACCTGCTGGGCGTCATGCAGGTCCTGCATCAGCCCGGCCGACAGCTTGTGCGGATGCTTGCGATAGCGGAACGGTCGACAGTTGCCTTCGTGCACGATCTTGAGCGCCCAGGGGCCCTCGAACGCCTGGCTGGCCTCGGCGGCCTCTTCCGGCGTATGCACGTAGCGGCTGGGTGCGGTGGGGATACCGTAGGCTTCGAGCACCTTGGCCGTTTCGGAGTGCGACAGAGTCTCGCGCCCTTCCGCCCTGGCCTGCTCGATCAGCTGGCGGCACTGGGCGCGGATATCGGCGGTGGTGGAAAACGGCAGGCTTGGTGGAGTTTCCTGCAGCAGCGCTTGCACCCGCTGGTAGTCCACCATGTGCATGAAGGCCTTGACCGCCTTTTCCGGCGATACATAGGTCGGAATGCCCGCCATGCTGCATTCATGGCGGGCATACAGGGCCCCTTCCAGCCCCATCCAACTAGTCAGCAGGTTGCGGCGAAAGCGCTTGCGGTTGGCGATGATCGCCTGGGCCGTGACCTTCGACGGCGCCAAGCGCGTGGGGGCGTGAACGACCAGTACCGCATCGACATTTGGGTCTCCGGCCACAATCTCCAGCGCCTCGACCATCTTTTCAGGGGTGCCGTTGCCGCCTAGGTCCACCGGGTTATCGCCCGGCTTACTCATGTCGAAGTCGCCCTTCCTCAACGCCCGACGCGTCTCATCGCTGAAGCGGGCCAGCCGACCGCCCGAGCTGATCAGCTTGTCGATCGCCAGCATGGCGGGCCCCAGGCCGTTCGACACGATGGCCAGCCGGTCGCCCTTCAGCGGCTTCATCTGGGACAGCGTCATCAGCGCGTCGAAGAGTTCGTCGGAATCGTTGACCCTGACCACGCCCGCCCGCGACAGCGCGGCGTCGAACACCATGTCGCGGTTGGCAATGCCCGGCGTGGGCGGCAGGTTGGTCAGGTCCGACTCCGGCGTACGTCCGCTCTTGATCGCGAGCACCAGGCGGTGGCGCGAGGCGTCGCGCAGCGCGGTCATGAAGTGCTGGGAGTCCTGGATACGCTCCAGGTGCAGCAGGATCGCCTGGGTGGGGGCGTACTGATTGATGTAGTCGATGAGGTCGGGAAGCATCACGTCGACGCTATCGCCAACCGTGATCAGATGCGAGAAGCCGATGCCGCGGCCTGCCGCCCAGTCGATCATGGCATTGCCGAGCATGCCCGACTGACCGAGGTAAGCGACCTTGCCCGGCTTGACCGGCTGGCTGGCATAGGAGGCGTTGAGCTTGCGGCCCGGCACGATCAGGCCCATGCACTCCGGCCCAAGCACCCGGATACCCGACTCCATCGCGGCGCTGAGCATGCGTTCGCGGATCGAGCTCTCGCCCTCTTCGGCATCATCGAGATCCGATCCGCCGGACAGAACCAGGGTCGCCTTCACGCCGATGCGCCCGAGCTGGCGAATCAGCTTTGGCAGGGTGGGCGCGGGCGAGCAGATCACGGCAAGGTCCGGGGCTTCCGGCAGGTCGCGGACACGCGCCACGCAGGGCTGTCCGAACACACTTTCGTACCCTCTCAGGTTGACAGCCCAGAGCGTCCCCGGGAAGCCTGCTTCCTGCAGGTTGCGAATCACGATGCCACCGATGGAGTGGGGCTTCTCCGAAGCACCGATCACTGCGATGGTGCGAGGTTCGAAGAAGTGCCGCAAGAACCGGGTACTCAAATCGCTCCCTCCGCCTGGTCAGGTTTTCCTACTCTGTGTACGACTTATTGACAGTGTTATGCAAGGGGTTACGCGGATTATGGTGATCCAAGTCACTCTGGAGCCACCCAATGATCACGGCGTATATCACTCACCCTCACTGCCACCTTCATCATATGGGTCCGGAGCATCCCGAAAGCCCCTTGCGCCTAGAGGCCATCAGCGCCCGCCTGGCGCTGAGTGGCCTGCTGCAGCAAACCATGCAGTCCGACGCCCGAGAAGCGACCGAGGAGGAGCTTGCCCGTGTGCATCCGCTGCGGCATCTGCGCGCGCTCGACAAATGCGTGCCCGAAACGGGGATCGTAACGCTCGACACCGACACCATGATGAATCCGGACAGCCTCGAAGCCGCACGCATGGCGGCGGGCGCGGTGATCCGTGGCGTCGACCAGGTCTACCGCCGCCAGGCGGATAATGTCTTCTGCGCTGTCCGCCCCCCGGGGCATCACGCCGAGGCTACCGACGCCATGGGCTTCTGTTTCTATAACAACGTGGCAGTCGGGGCCGCACACGCCAAGGCGAAATACGGGGCACGGCGCATTGCCATCCTCGATTTCGACGTCCACCAGTGCAACGGCACTATCGATATCTTCAAGAACGACCCGGAAGTCCTGATCTGCACCAGCTTCCAGTTCCCCTTCTATCCCTGGCGCTACCTGCGCAGCGAATGGCAGAACGTGGTCAATACGCCGCTGGAGGCCGGCACCGACAGCGCCGCCTTCCGCCGCGCGATCGAGGATGACTGGCTGCCGGCGCTGCATGCCTTCAAGCCGGAGCTGGTGCTGGTCTCGGCCGGCTTCGATGCCCACCGCGAAGACGCGATGGCCGAACTCTGCCTGGAAGACGAGGACTTCTATTGGGTCACCCGCCTGGCCCTCGACATCGCGGCACTGTATGCCGACAACCGCCTGGTTTCGGTGCTGGAGGGCGGCTACGACCTCGACTCGCTGAGCCGCAGCGCCGAAGCGCATGTCAAGGCGCTGCTTGGCCTGCCCTTCGAGGATTGACATGCGGCGGGAGTCAGCCAAACAAGGCACGGCAGGCGTCTTGTGGTAGGCTTCGGGGAAATCTGTTTCCTATAGTGAAATCCATGCCCGCCAAAACCGACCAGCAGGCCGCGCTGAAGATTGCTGCCGGCCGCAAGCCCTTCGTCGAGCCCCTGCGTCTGGGTGAGCGACTCAAAGAGATTCGCCTGGCCAATCACTGGACACTTGAGGATGTCAGCCAGCGCACGGGGCTGGCTCGCTCGACTCTGTCGAAGATCGAGAATAATCAGATCTCGCCGACTTTCACCGCCGTGCAGAAGCTCATCAACGGCCTCGGCATAGACCTGCCCCAGCTGCTGACACCGCCACGCGTGCAGCCGCGCACCATGGGGCGCCGCGACCTGACCCGCCAGGGTGAGGGGCAGCATCATCCGACCCCCACCTATGAGCATGAACTGCTCAGCTGTGAACTGGCCCAGAAGCGCATGATTCCCTTCAAGACGATCGTGCGTGCGCGTCATTTCGATGAGTTCAGCGAGTGGGTTCGCCACGACGGCGAGGAATTTCTGATGGTGCTGCAGGGCGAGATTCAGCTCTATACCGAATTCTACGAGCCCTTGCAGCTCGCCCAAGGCGACAGCATCTACTTCGACAGCGACATGGGACATGCGCTGGTCTCCGTCAGCGAGGAAGATGCCGTCGTGCTGTCGGTCTGTACTCGCGGGGATGCCGCCTGACCCCGGCCCGTCTGCCTTCGGCAGTTCGCGCCGCAGCCATGCAACACAAGGAGCGACACCATGCAGCATCTCGACGATGCCACCCGTACCCAGCTCGAAGCCGCCGCGTTCCGTCGCCTGCTCAAGCACTTGGACGCCAACAAGGACGTGCAGAACATCGACCTAATGATCCTTGCCGATTTCTGTCGAAATTGCCTGGCGAAATGGCTGGTTGCCGCCGCCGAGGAGCGTGACGTCGCGCTCGATGACGAGGCGGCGCGTGAGCATGTCTACGGCATGCCGTACGCCGAGTGGAAGTCGCGCTACCAACAGGATGCCACGCCGGAGCAGCTGGCGGCCTTCCAGGCACGGCAGGCTGGCAAGCAGGAAGACAAGTCATGAGCGAGGCGATGATTCCGCTGCGTATCGCGGTGCTGACTATTTCGGACACCCGCGATCTCGGCAGCGACAAGAGCGGTGCCCTGCTGATCGAAAGCCTGACGGAAGCGGGTCATCGGCTCGTCGAGCGGCGCATCGTCATCGACGACATCTACCAGATCCGCGCGGTGGTGGCCGAGTGGATCGCCGACCCGCAGGTTCAGGTCATCCTGACTACCGGCGGCACCGGCTTCACCGGGCGGGATTCCACGCCCGAGGCGGTGTCCGTCCTGCTGGACAAGCGTATCGAAGGCTTCGGCGAGCAGTTCCGCCAGCTTTCCGCCCAGGAAATCGGCAGCTCCACCATCCAGAGCCGCTGCCTGGGCGGCCTGGCCAACGCCACGGTAATCTTCTGCCTGCCCGGCTCCAGCGGCGCCTGCCGCACCGCCTGGGAAGGCCTGCTGGCCGAGCAGCTCGACAGCCGCCACAAGCCGTGCAATTTCGCCAACCTGGTGATTCCCGAGCGAGGCCAGCATGGCTGAGCTGCAATCCGTCGAAGCAGCGCTGGCCGCGCTGCTTAACCAGCTCGTGCCCGTGGAGTCGGAAATCGTGCCCTGTGAGCTGGCAGCACAGCGCGTGCTGGCCGATGAGGTCATTGCACGGCTCGACGTGCCGCCCTTCGCCAACAGCGCGATGGACGGTTATGCCTTGCACCACGCAGACGCTGGCCAGACCCTCCCTATTGCCCAGCGCATTGCCGCTGGGAGCGTTCCGCAGCCGCTGGCACGGGGAACCTGTGCCAGGATCTTTACCGGCGCCCCACTGCCGCCAGGCGCCGACTGCGTGGTCATGCAGGAAAAGGCCGAAGCCGCCGGCGAGGCGGTGATGATGCCTGCCAACGTGCCGCTCGATAACAACGTTCGCCACCGGGGCTGCGACGTGACCGCTGGCAGCGTGCTGCTCGGCCGCGGCCACCGCCTGAACGCCGCTGCCCTCGGCCACCTGGCCAGCCAAGGTATTGCCAAGGTGGCGGTACGCCGCCGCCCCCGTGTTGCCCTGCTCACCAGCGGCGACGAGATCGTCGAGCCCGGCCGACCTTTGTTGCCGGGCCAAATCTACAACAGCAATCGACCGATGCTGAGCGAGCTGTTGCAACGCTTCGGCGCCGAACTTACGTTCGTCGCCAGCATGCCCGACGACGCCCAGGGTACCCGCAATACCCTCCGGCACGCGGCGGAGCTAGCCGATGTGGTGGTCACCACGGGCGGAGTCAGCGTGGGTGAAGAGGATCACGTCAAAGCGGCCATCGAGGCGATCGGTCGGCTCGACCTCTGGCGTCTGGCACTGAAGCCCGGCAAGCCGCTGGCGCTGGGGCGCCTGGAAGACAGCCGCGGGCGCGAGGTGCGATTCGTCGGCCTTCCCGGCAACCCCGTTTCCAGCTTCGTTGCTGCCTGGCTGTTCCTGCGTCCGCTGCTGGGCGCTCTGCTCGACTGCCCCGAACTCGCCAACCTGCCTACGCTCAAGGCGCGTGCCGGCTTTGCCACACGTACTGGGCCGCGGCGGCACTACATGCGTGTGGCCCTGGCCATGGACGATGACGGCATCACGGCACAAGCCTACGCCGACCAGGGCTCGGGCGTGCTCTCGTCGTGCGTCGTGGCCGACGCGCTGGCCGTTATCCCGGCAGACAGCCGGGTCGAGGTGGGCGACCCGGTCTCCTGCCTGTGGCTTCGGGCCGACTGAAGCGCGGGTGGCTCAGGCCCCGGGGGCGACCTCGAGCTCGGCGGCAACCGCCGGCCAGAGCTGCATGAAATCCTCTCTCAGCTGGTCATAGTCCGCTTTCAGCCAGGGAACGAGAGCCTCCAGGTGATTCGGTCCCGACAGGCGCTGGCCGATGCCGCTGACCGCCCGGCAGGTGAACGCAAAATCGGAATAGCGATGCAGCCAGTCCTGTGCGATCAGGGCCGGAATCATGCCCGCCAGTCGCGCCGGCGCTGGCCGCTGACGTAACACTCGGTAGCTGCGAGCCACCAGCTCGGATTCGCGGCGGTGCAGCGACAGCTGGCGTGCCACGAAATGGTCCCATACCAGGTCGAGCGCGATACCAGCGTAACGACGATGCGGGTGAGGGGCACGACGACGCGCCGAGAGCACCGTGGGATGTGCATCCACGAAGGCATCGACCCGGCGGTGATGGCGTATCCCCAGGGCCACGTCCTGCGGCCAGGCAGAAAGGTCGCTGCCCTTGACCCCGTCGGCGATCAGGTTGCCGTAAAGGAAGGCGTCGCTCCCTGCACGGGCCAGCCAGGCATGGGCAAGAAAGTTCATCGCATCAGAGGCAGTTGGCCGGCTTGGGCAGCCCGGCCAGACGTGCCGCGACCTTGGCCGGGCTATCGGGAAAAAGCGTCAACAAATGCACCGAGCGGCCCTTTTCGGGGCCTAGCGCCTGACCCACCGCCTTGACCAGAGGGCGCATGGCGGGTGCCGCCTCGTAGCGCTGGTAGAAGTCGCGCAGCACCCTAATGACCTCCCAGTGCTCTTCGGTCAGCGCCCGCCCCTCCTCTGCGGCAAGAGCCTTGGCCACGTCCGGCGTCCAGTCGGCGAGGTCAACCAGGTAACCTTCTGGGTCGAGGGCAATCGGGGAGCCGTCGACATCGAGATAACGATCGGTAGCGGTAGAAGCCATCAGAACCAGCTCACTGTCTTGTCGGCTTCTTCGGTCAGGGTCACGAAGCCATCGACGTCCACCACCTGGACGCCTGCATCGCAGCGCCCCTCCAGGCCACGGGCGACGAGATCTTCACGCAGGGCAAAGATGCGACCTTCTACCGTCTGAAAATGGGGAACCTGTGTAGCCAATGCCCCGAGCACGCCATCCTCGACCAGCAGCAGGCGGTCATCGGGTCCCATCCCGGCCAGCGCATCGCGATAGGCGAGACTGGTGCCAGGCGAGCGGTTCAGTATGTGCAGGATCATGGGCTGCCTCGCATCGTGCTGATGTGCCGGATCGTAAGACGTCAGAACGTCAGGACCAGGGCATGCCCGTCGATCAGCCGGGCAATGGCCGCACTGTCGACCAGGTGGCAGGCAAGCGACAGGTCCTGTACCGAAAGGGCCTGTGCGGCCCTGGCCGAATCGTCCACGTAGATCGACTCGATGTCGTACATGGCCAGCATGTCGAGCGTGGCGGCCGTACCTTTCTGGCCCAGAGCTCCCGGGCCTTGGCCTTTGGCCAGCGCCGCCACGCCATCCCCCTGGAACAGCAAGCTTACCTGCTGCCCGAACGCCGCGGCGACCAGGGCGGCGTCCAGTCCTTCACGTAACCAGCTGCTGCCATGGGGCGCATGCCGAAGCACGACCAGCAGGTCGCCGTACCGGGCCGCATCTCGTTGGCTCATGGCGGCCTCCTCAGGGCGCAAAGGTGACAAGGCGATCAACCTCCTGACCCAGACCAATCAACTGGCCAAGGCCGGTCAGCTCGAAGGGCGCTTCGACGCTGTGGCCGCTCTTGCCGTGTCGCAGCGCCTCGCGCTCATCGAGCAGGCCGCGGCGCAGCGCTGCGGCAATGCAAACCTGTAGCTGGGTGCCATGCGCCTGGTGCAGTTCGCACCAGGCATCGTAAAGGTGCGGTTCGTCCTGCGGCGGCGCGGCCAGTCGGGCTGCGTTGTACACCCCATCATGATAGAAGAACACGGCCTCAAGAACGTGTCCTCTGGCAAGCAGCCCGGAAGCAAAGCGCAGCGCGGAATGGCTGGCCTGGCTGCTGTAGGGCGCCCCTTGGACGAGTAAGGCATATCGCATGGAGAAAGCTTCCATCAAAATGCGCAGGCCCCGCTTGTGCGGGGCCTGCGAACAGCTACCGCTTTGCGATCAATCGTTGCTCATGATGCCGAGCAGTGCCAGCAGGCTGACGAAGAGGTTGTAGATCGAGACGTAGAGCGTGATGGTGGCAAGGATGTAGTTGGTCTCGCCGGCGCGGTGCACAATCTCGCTGGTCTGGTAGAGGATGGCCGCCGAGGCGAACAGCACAAAGCCAGCCGAAACCATGAGCATCAGGGTCGGGATCTGGAAGATCAGCCCCGCCACCATGGCCAGGATCAGCACGATGGCACCGGCCATGAGGAAGTTGCCGAGGAAGCTGAAGTCCTTCTTGCTGACCAGCGCCACGGCGGAAAGGCCGATGAAGGTCAGGCCGGTCATGGCCAGTGCATTCATGATCAGCGCCGCGCCGTTGGGCAGGGCCAGGTAAGCGCTGAGAATGGGGCCGAGCGTGAAGCCCATGAAGCCAGTAAAGGCAAAGGTTGCCAGCAGGCCGGAGGCCGAATTGGCAGTCTTGTGGACCAGGAACATCAAGCCGTATGCGCCGATGAAGAACACGAAGATGTTCATCCGTTCGACGCCCATGGCCATGGCGGCACCCGCTGTGACGGCGGAGAACAGCAGTGTCATCGCCAGTAGCGCATAGGTATTGCGCAGCACCTTGTTGGTGCTGACGGCTTGGGACGAGTGCTGGGCCACATGTGTGTCGTGGTAGGCCATTGATCCAGAGCTCCCTGTGGTTGATCTTTGTTGATCTCTGCAGTGGACCAAGAATGCCGTTCGTTGGTTCCCGACGCAACCCCTTAGTACTGCAAGGATCAACGCCTGATCATCGCAAGCACTTGCGGCAACTGTATACCGTCGTCTTGTTGCCTTGCCGGCGGTTGCCGGCCTCGACTGGCGCTTTCTTGGGCGGAGCCTGGCGCGAACCCCTTGACCTACAGAGCAAAACTGGTAATATTCGCCCCCGTGAGCCGGAGGGATGGCAGAGCGGTTGAATGCACCGGTCTTGAAAACCGGCAAGGGTTAACGCCCTTCCAGGGTTCGAATCCCTGTCCCTCCGCCATTACATGAAGAAAAGCCACTGTCATCAGTGGCTTTTCTTTTTTCTGGGGGTTATTCCCAAGCATGGCGGTCTGGCCACCGCTTGCAAGGTGGCGTTGGCAAAGGCTGGGCGAATCCCTTTTTCAGGAGGCTCCCTGAATGGCACTGAAAGCCACTATCTTCAAGGCAAGGCTCCAGATAGCCGACATGGATCGCCATTACTACGGCGAGCATGCCCTCACTCTCGCCCGCCACCCCTCGGAGACCGACGAGCGCATGATGCTGCGCCTGCTTGCCTTCGCTCGCCATGCCGAGGAAGACCTGGCCTTCGGCCGCGGCGTCAGCGCCGACGATGAGCCAGACCTTTGGCTGAAGAACCTGAGCGGCGAGATCGATCTGTGGATTCAGCTTGGCCAGCCGGAAGAGCGTGAGGTACGGCGCGCCTGCGGCCGGGCCAAGCAAGTCGTTCTCTACACCTACAGTGGCCAGGGCGCCAGGATCTGGTGGGAGCAGCTCGGCAACAAGCTCGCCGGGCTTGCCAACCTCTCGATCTACGATATTTCGCCGGAGAGCATGTCGGCGCTGGGGCAGTTGGCGGCTCGCAGTATGGTTCTGAACATAACGCTTCAGGATGGCGCGCTCTGGGTGAGCGATGACAAGACGTCTGTTGAGGTGGAACTTCACGCACGCCTGGCCCATTGACGGATACCTATACCTTCGTCGCAAATTTTCTAGATTGTTAGCCGCCTTATCACTATTGCAGTGCAATAACGCATGTTAAGATTTTGGGGTTTTTCCCCTCCCCTTTCCATGCAGGAACGACCCCATGCCGACTGGCAGCTGCTACCTCCCCAGACTTCGGGCGCAAGCCCGGTGGTCGAGTCTTCTATTGCTGTTACTTCTTGCTATTACGTTCAGTCCCGATGCCTTGGCTGCAACAGGCTCGCTTGACTTGACGGGCTCCACGGTGGGCCTGATCGCCGTCGCCATCTTCGTCCTGGCTTATGCGCTGGTCATGGGCGAAGAGAAATTGCACATGCGTAAATCGAAGCCGGTGCTGGTGGCGGCCGGTCTGATCTGGGCCATGATCGGCTGGGTATATGTCCAGTTGGGAATGCCTGCCGACGCAGAGCACGCCTTTCGCGAAACGCTTCTCGAGTTCACCGAGTTGATGCTGTTCCTGCTGGTGGCGATGACTTATATCAACGCCATGGAGGAGCGCCGCGTCTTTGATGCCCTGCGCTCCTGGATGCTGCGCAAGGGCTTCAGCTACCGCCAGCTGTTCTGGATCACCGGTGGGCTGGCGTTCTTTATTTCTCCCATCGCCGACAACCTGACTACCGCCATGCTCATGTGCGCCGTCGTCACCAAGGTGGCCGAAGGTGACCGACGCTTCATTAACCTATGCTGTATCAACATTGTGATCGCCGCCAACGCGGGCGGAGCCTTCAGCCCCTTTGGTGACATCACCACGTTGATGGTGTGGCAGGCGGGCATCATCCAGTTCTCGGAATTCTTCACCCTGTTGCTGCCGTCACTGGTCAACTTCCTGATCCCGGCCTCGGTGATGAGCTTCTTCATCAAGGCTCACCGGCCGGAAGGCGTATATGAGGATGTCTGGCTCAAGCGCGGAGCCAGGCGCATCGTGCTGCTGTTCCTGCTGACGGTGGCCACGGCCGTGGCCTGTCACACCCTGCTGCATCTGCCCCCAGTGCTGGGCATGATGACGGGACTTGGCTACCTGCAGTTCTTCGGCTACTACCTGCGCCGCAGCCTGCCACGCTCGATAGAGCGCAAGCGCGAGCGCTACACCCGGCGAGGAGACGAACGCAAACTGGCCCAGTTGGGTAGCGTCGTGCCTTTCGATGTCTTCAACCGCGTCGCACGCGCTGAATGGGATACGTTGCTGTTCTTCTATGGCGTAGTGATGTGTGTCGGCGGGCTGGGCTTCATGGGCTATCTAGGGCTGCTTTCCGAAACCCTTTATACGGGCTGGAGCGCCACCTGGGCCAATATCACGCTGGGGGTGATTTCGGCCGTGGTCGATAACATTCCGGTCATGTTCGCCGTGCTTACCATGCAGCCGGAGATGTCGCACGGCCAGTGGCTGTTGATTACCCTGACCGCCGGCGTGGGGGGCAGCCTGCTCTCGATTGGCTCGGCGGCAGGAGTCGCCCTGATGGGCCAGGCAAGAGGAAGCTATACGTTCATGGGGCATTTGCGCTGGGCACCGGTGATCCTGCTGGGCTATATCGCCAGCATTGTCGTGCACCTGTGGCTGAATGCGGCAAGCTTTGCCAACTAAGGCTCCTGCCAATGACTGCGCCCGGCTTCGGCCGGGCGCAGTTGTTTCGAGGGTCTTTACAATTGTGGCTTTGCGAATGGGTCTTGCCGTTAGCACGCTTGTAAAACGGTTTCGTTGAATGAGGCGTGGCTAAGTCGCCACGGTCAATCGAGTAAAGCCGGTCCTGCCTTTTGCAGCAGAAACGCCCATGCCCCAATGTATAGTCAGAAAATGAGCATCAGCAGGCCAATGACCACAAGCAGGCCAATGAGAAAGATGATACCGGCTGTGCTGGCGAGAAATTTGAGCATGGTGTGACTCTCCTTGTCGCTGTGAAACGTCGTTGCGGGAAACGTTGAGGCATCTAGGCCGTGGCCAAAGGCTCGTTGGTTCTGCCGACACGACACTGTGAGTGGCATCGGCCATGTTCCGCTGTTCCCGGTTCGGCAGGCGTCGATGCAGCTGCACGAAGGCTCACCCTGAAGATAGAGCCCACCCTAGGGGGGCGCAAGCGAAGCGGCGGTTAGTAAAGGCGCAGCCCGACCCGAGTGATCCGGTTACCTTCCATGGCACTGACGACCCAGTGGATGCCATGCCAATCCACGTCATCGCCGACCACCGGGTGGCCTCCGACTCGCAGCGAAACAAATTCCGCCAGCGTCATTTCGCTCTCTCCCGGGCTCAGGGTCAGGCCGTATACAGCGGCGATATCGCGCATCAGGGCATCCCCATCGAAGGTGAAGGTGCCGAAGAAGGCCCGCTCCTGCTTCAGCTTGGCGTTGCCGCTGAACAGGCGATTGAGCGCCGGCAGATCATGGCTACGCCCGATCACGCAGATCACATCCCCCACCTTCAGCCGGGTGCTGCCCTTGGGGTGCAACATGGCGTGCTCGCGAAACAGGGCGGAGATCACCGCGCCGGAAGGAAAGCGCAGCAGGCGTATCGGCACGTCGTCGAGGTCTTCGTTGTCCACGACATAGACGAACATCTCGAAGTCGTTTTCTGGCAAGATGCCCAGCGGCCCGCGGTGATTGGGCGAGACGCCCAGGGGCACCTCGACGCGCATCCAGCGGGCCATCAGCGGCAAGGTCCCTCCCTGGATCAGCAGCGACATCAGTACCACCGCAAAGGCCACGTTGAAATAGAGCGCGGAGTTCTCGACCCCCCCGATGACCGGGAAAATCGCCAGCACGATGGGTACTGCACCGCGCAGCCCCACCCAGGAAATGAAGCCGATCTCTCGCCAGCGGAACTTGAAGAAGGGCTTGATGGTGATCAGTACCGCCAGGGGGCGCGCAATGAAGATCAGCGCCAGAGCCACCAGCGAGGCCGGCAGGGCAAATTCCAGCAGCCCCGATGGACTGACCAGCAGGCCCAGGATGAGGAAGAGTCCGATCTGGCTCAACCACGCCAGGCCATCGTGCACAGGCAGGATGAAATTGAGGTGACGACCGGGCTGGTTGCCGATCATCAGCCCGGTGAGGTAGATGGCCAGGAAGCCTGACCCGCCGAGCAGGCTGGTCAGGCCGAAGACGCAGAAGCCAAGCGCCAGGGCCAGCAGCGAATAGAGCCCAGGCGCCAAGTCGAGCGAGCGCAGCAGCTTGGCGCTCAGCCAGCCGCCCCCCAGGCCGATGACCAGGGCCAGGCCGAACTGCGATACCAGGAACAGTACCGTCGAGGCTGCGCCTCGAATGTCCCCTACCAGCATTTCGACCAGCAGCAGCGTGAGGAAGATCGCCATGGGGTCGTTGGTACCCGACTCGATCTCTAGGGTGGCGCTGACGCGTTCGTTGAGATGCACGCCGCGCCCACTGAGCATCGAAAACACGGCCGCCGCATCGGTAGAACCGACGATGGCACCCACCAGCAGTCCCTGGATCAAGGTCAAGTCAAAGACCCACATGGCGATCAGGCCGACTACCGAACTGGTGACGAAGACCCCTAGCGTAGCCAGCGACAACGCGGGCCTGAAGCCGACGCGGAAGGTGGTGAGGCGCGTGCGAAGCCCGCCATCGAGAAGGATCATGGCCAGCGCCAGGTGACCGATCAGGAAGGCTAGCGAATAGTCATCGAATTGAATGCCCAGCACGCCGTCTTCACCCGCCAGCATACCGAGCCCAAGGAAAATCAACAGCAAGGGCAGCCCGACCAGGGAGGAGAGGCGACTGGCAAGTACGCTCAGGGCGATCAGGAAGCCCGAGAGCAGAAAGAGCGTGTTGATCGTATCCATACCGTTCCCCGCTGGCGAAGGGGTCATTATGACATGCCACACCCGCCGGCACAGGGGTAGCTTTGCTAGCCAGCGAGGAGCAGGCGACGCTAAACTGCCGTTTTACGAAGATTTACACTGGCGCCGGAGACCCGCCATGGGCAGTCCACCTCATGCTCGCTGCTACCATTTAGGGCGCCTTGCTGCGCTGCTGCTGCTGTGCTTGCAGCTGACGCCTGCCGTCGCCGAAATGGAAGGCGAAGCAGCGCAGGCTCTAGCGGTCCCGCAGGCCAGTCAGGAGAGTGAATCAAGGCTTGCCACCGGGCCGCTGCCGACGGAAGCCTTGGCCTCTCCGCCGCCCACGCCTCTGGTTGCGGTGCCCCCCGTAGTCGACGGGCCCTCGTTCCTCCGCCTGCTCGTGCCCAGCGCTGCGCTGAGTGCAAGGCCAGCCGAGAAGACAATACTCGAAGACGCGCCGGCCACCGTGGCAAACCCTGAAGTGCCACTGGTGATCAGCGCGCCCGCCGAACCACTGGTGCCCCCGCCGGTTCAAAGGCTGGAGGTGACGCTTGACTGGTACCCGGGCCCTGAACACGCCTTGCTGCTCATCGCGCGCGAAAAGGGTATGTTCAAGCGCCGCGGGCTGGAAGTCGCCCTGGCCACCCCCGCCGACCCCAGCGTACCGGCGAAGCTGCTGGCGGCCGGCAGGACCGACCTGGTCGTCGGGCGCCAGACGCAGCTGCACCTGCTGGCCGACCAGGGGCTTCCGCTCGTTCGCGTGGCTACCCTGGTCGACACGCCCATGGCAGGCCTGGCCTTGCGGGAATCCGTCCTAGCGGGCTCTTCCTCCGAAATCAGTTACGAGACGCTGACCTTCGGCTATATCGACCAGGACGGCCGTGACATTCTGCTGGCACGCGCCCTTGCCCACTTGATGGATATCAGCGCGGCCCTCGACCTGGTCGAGACGCGCGAGGTCAACTACGGTGTGCTCACTGCGCTTCGTGAAGGCGAAGTAGGCGCCATGCTGCTGCATAAGCGCTTCCTGCCACCGCGCCAATGGGCGGACGAGGGCATCGCGACCCGACTGCTGCCCGTTGAGGAACTGGGCCTTCCGCCGCATGATGGGCTAATCCTCATGGCCAATCGCGACCAGATCAACGGCAAGCGCGACGCCATACGGTATGTGGTCGCCGCACTGGAAGAGGCCGCCATGTGGATCGTTAACCATCCTGAGAAAGCCTGGTCGATCATGGCGGAAGCGGAGCCCTTGCTGAATGACCCCAACCTGCGTGAAACCTGGAAGGACATCATGCCGCGGCTGGCATTGCGCCCCGCCGCGGTCGACCTGGGCCGGTATCGGCGCTTCGACCACTATCTGCTGGAGGCGGGCCTGCTGGAGCGAGGCACGCCGGCAGAACGCCTGACTGTCGATCTCGACGGCCAGGCGCCCTGAGCAGCGGGTTACGCCCGCTGCTGCGCCAGGAAGGCGTTGACTTCGGCCTGGAAGGCCTCAGGCTGCTCGGCATGCAGCCAGTGCCCCGCCTGCTCCAGCGTGCGAATTTCCGCCTGGGGCAGCACCGCCAGGATCTCCGGGCGCATCGCGTCGGTCACGTAGTGGGAGCGCCCGCCCCGCAGCAGCAGGGTTGGCCCTTCATAGGCTCCCTCACCGGCCGGCCCCTGCATGATATCGCTGTACCCCGCTTCGATCTGCCGCAGGCCGATACGCAATTCAAGGCCCTGCTCGCCGCGCTCCAAATTGGTGGCAAGGAACAGCCGCGTCGCGCGGTCCTCAACGTGCTCGGCCAGCAGCTCATCGGCCTCCCGCCGCGACGCCGGCTTGCCCGCGTCGACGGAGCGAAGCCCGGCGAACACGGCGTCATGGCCGTGGGAATAGGGCAGAGGCGCAATGTCGGCCACGATCAGCGAGGCCACCCGCTCAGGAGCCAGTCGTGCCAGGCTGATTACCACCTTGCCGCCCATGGAGTGCCCGAGAAGGTGGGCGCGCTCGATGGCCAGCGAATCCATCAGAGCCAGCAGGTCCCCTGCCATCTGCGCATAGTGCATGCCCTCGGCATGGGGTGAGCGACCATGGTTGCGCAGGTCAACGGCCACGACGCGCCGCGCCTGCTGCCACTGCTTGACGTGGGAGCGCCAGTTGTCGGCGCTGCCCAGCAGCCCATGGACCACCACCAGCGGAATGCCCTCTCCTCCGGTATCGGTAAAAGCGAGTTCGACCGTCATGCATGTCTCCCTGGGTCGGTTGTGGGGTCAGGTGCGCTGGGGTGTCAGCTCCTGCTTCCCGGTGAGGTCTACCAGCCGGCGGCTGAGCCATGCCAGCAGCACGCCGTAAAGCGGCAGGAAGAACAGCAGGCTGATGGCGAGCTTGATCACATAGTCGACCACGGCGATTTCCATCCAGTTGGCCGCCATGAAGGGGTCGGGGCTGCGGTAGAAGGCCATCGAGAAGAAGGCCGCCGTATCCGCCAGGTTGCCGAATACGGTCGATACCGCTGGCGCCACCCACCAGGCGCGCAGTCCGCGCAGCCGGTCGAACACCTGAACGTCCAGCAGCTGACCCAGGACATAGGCCATGAAGCTGGCCAGGGCAATACGTGCCACGAACAGGTTCCACTCGCCCAGCGCCTCAATCCCCGCATAGCCGCCGCGGGGAAATACCACGGATACGACGTACGAGATGATCAGTGCCGGCAGCATGACGCGAGTAATGATAGCCCGCGCCGGCTCCTTGCCGAACAGGCGTACCGTCAGGTCGGTGGCCAGGAAGATGAAGGGAAAGCTAAAGGCTCCCCAGGTGGTATGAAAACCGAATAGCGTGAAGGGAAGCTGGACCAGATAGTTGCTGGCGGCAATGACGACAATATGAAACGTGACAAGCAGCGCAACGCAGCGTCGCTGCTGCACTTCGGTCAGGACGAACATGAGCTTTCCTTTTTTTGCGGATGAGGGGTAAGGGAACCCTCGGTTTCACGAGGCGCGGATTATACGCACTGCCGTGGAGCGTGGCCAATCCACCCTGACGTGAAACGCCGCCCCGGGGGGCGGCGTTGCAATCCCGGCAGGCTCAGACCTGGCGGGCTTGGTGCGCGGCTCCGATTTCGCGCGCCTTCATGGCTTCGTGAACATCCTGCAGGCTCGCCGGGTCATCAATGGTCGACGGTACGCCGAATTCCTGGCCATCGGCGATATTGCGCAGCAGCTTGCGTAGGATCTTGCCCGAGCGGGTCTTGGGCAGCCGGTTCACCACCAGCACCTGCTTGAAGCAGGCGATCGGGCCGATCTTGTCGCGGACCAGTGCGATCAGCTCGTTTTCCAGCGCCACTTCATCGCCGTCGAAGCCATCCTTGGGGATGACCAGCCCGACCGGAAGCTGGCCCTTGAGCGCGTCATGGATGCCGATCACCGCGCACTCCGCGACGGCCTTGTGGGCACCAACGACCTCTTCCATCTCGCCGGTCGAGAGGCGATGGCCGGCGATGTTGATCACGTCATCGGTGCGGCCCATGATGAAGAGGTAGCCATCCTGGTCGAAATAGCCGCCGTCACCGGTCAGGTAATAGCCCGGGTAGGCCGCCATGTAGGCACTGTGGAAGCGCCGTGGGTCTCCCCATACACCGACCAGGCATCCGGGCGGCAGCGGCTGCTTGATGACCACGCTACCCTGCTCCATCGCCTTGGCTTGCTCGCCTTCGCGATCGAGGATCTGCACGTCGAAACCGGGCACCGGCACCGTGGCACTCCCGGCCTTGGTCGGCATCGGGTCGAGGCCATGCAGGTTGGCGGCGATCGGCCAGCCGGTCTCGGTCTGCCACCAATGGTCGATCACCGGCACGTCGAGCAGGTCATCGAGCCAGTGGAAGGTCGGCGGATCAAGGCGCTCGCCGGCCAGGAACAGCGCCTTCAGGCAGGAGATGTCGTACTGCTCCAGCAGCTTGCCGTCCGGGTCCTCCTTCTTGATCGCCCGGAAGGCGGTCGGGGCGGTGAAGAAGCTCTTGACCCGGTATTCGCTGATCAGTCGCCAGAACGCCCCCGCGTCGGGTGTCTTGACCGGCTTGCCTTCGTAGACGACCGTGGTGCAACCGCGCAGCAGCGGGGCGTAGACGATGTAGGAGTGCCCCACCACCCAGCCCACGTCGGACGCCGAAAAGAACACGTCGCCCGGCGCCACGTCGTAGATCGCTTCCATGGAGTAGTGCAGCGCCACGGCATAGCCGCCGGTGTCGCGCACCACGCCCTTGGGCTTGCCCGTGGTGCCCGAGGTATAGAGTACGTACAGCGGGTCGGTTGCCTTTACCGGCACGCACGCTGCCGGCGTGGCCTGGGCCGTGAGCGCCGCCCAGTCGTGGTCTTTTTCGCCCAGCGCCGCCTGGAGCTGTTCCCGCTGCAGCACGACGCAGGCCTGGGGCTTGTGCTCGCTCTGCTCGATGGCAGCATCGATGATGGGCTTGTAGGAGATGACGCGATCAACCTCGATACCGCACGATGCCGCCACCACCACCTTGGGCTGTGCATCGTCGATACGCACCGCCAACTCATGCGGGGCGAAGCCCCCGAATACCACCGAATGGATCGCACCCAGGCGGGCACAGGCATACATTGCCACCAGCGCTTCCGGCACCATCGGCATGTAGATGACCACACGGTCGCCCTTCTCGACCCCGAGCGACTGCAATGCACCGGCGAACAGGGCCACCTCGTCGCGCATTTCGCGATAGGTCAGGGTGCGCTTCTTGCCGCTGACGGGGGAGTCCCAGTAAATGGCCGGCTGATCGGCGCGACCATTATCCACATGGTGGTCCAGGGCGGCATGACACAGATTGAGTTCGCCGTCGACAAACCAGCGGGCATGGCCTTGGTCATCGTAATCAAGGATCTTGCTGGGCGGGGTGAACCAGGGTATGCGACCCGACTGCTCCTGCCAGAAGGCTTCAGGCTGATCAATCGACTGACGAAAGGTGGCGTTATAGGTTGTCATGAGCGTCTATCCAGCATCGTGGCGTTACAGGAATTGTTGACACTCTAGAGAAATCCTGAGGAATTACCTTCATACCATCGGCTAATCTGGCGCTCTCCTCCCTTTATCCAACCTAAATTGTCGACAATATTGCAGCTATCGAGACGCACCTTGCACCACTTAAGTTGAATCTTCGTTTGACAGCCGTCGCTTCCCTATCAATGATAACTAAATCAGTAATGGCATGAATCATGTGTGCTGCACCCGAGCTGAAGCAGGAGCACCGGCCAGCAGCGCCTGCCTTCACGCCATTGACACGTCATTCGCCTGGGGGAGCCCTCCGGGCCCGTTCGAGGAGATGACCATGAGCACTTCGCACAGCGCAGCGACGCGTCTTCTCGCCGCCGGCGACCCGGCCATCGACCAGGCCACCGCGCTGCTGAAGGCGCTGGCCAACGAAAACCGATTGCGCATCCTGTGCCTTCTCGACGACACGGAGCTCTCGGTCACCGAGCTCAACCAGCGCCTAGCGCTTAGCCAGTCCGCGCTTTCCCAGCATCTGGCGATTCTCCGCCGCGAAGGCCTGGTCAACACGCGAAGGGCATCGCAGACCATCTACTATTCGCTGCTGGGCGAACAGGCACGCAAGGTGGTGGAAACGCTGGCCAGACTCCAGCAGCTCTAGCGCACGGCGCATCACTTCTTTTCCCAGCGTCCCGCGTCAAGGCGCTCCAAGATGCGCTCCAGACCTGCCTCGATGCCATTGGACACCGCCATGCCCAGTCGCCCTCCCAGGTTATTGCGCGCCTCCAGCCGGACGCTGAGCACACGCGCTTGCGGCAGGCGTGACATCAAGTAGGCCTCGCTGGTACCCAGCGCATCGATCATGCCCTTTTCCAAGGCATCGCGACCGTACCAAATCTCGCCGGTAGCAACAGCTTCGATATCCAGCCCCGGTCGATGCCTGGCGACATGCGCCTTGAAAAGTTGGTGGGTGTGCTCCAGGTCGGACTGGAACTTATCCCGTCCCTCGTCGGTATTCTCGCCGAACACGGTCAGGGTGCGCTTGTACTCACCAGCGGTCAGCAATTCGACGTCAATATCGTGGCGCTTGAGCAGGCGATGCAAGTTGGGCAGCTGGGCAACGACGCCAATCGAGCCAATCACGGCGAAGGGGGCAGCACGCAACTGGTCGGCGGCACAGGCCATGAGATAGCCGCCGCTGGCGGCGACCTTGTCCACGCATACCGTCACGGTGAGACGGGCCTCCTTGAGCCGTTCCACCTGGGCGGCGGCCAGGCCATAGGCGTGTACCAGCCCGCCTGGCGACTCCAGGCGCAGCACCACCTCGTCACCATCGCTCGCCGCTGCCAGCACGGCCGAGATTTCTTCGGCGAGGCGCTGCACCCCGCTGGCCTTGATGTCACCGCGAAAATCAAGCACCCACACGGTCGCCCTCGGCTTCGCCTGCTCTTTCGAGGCCTTGAAACGCTGCTTGTCGTCGCGCCGAAAGCCCTTCAGCAGGCGCTTGCGCAAGCTGGGCTCGGCAGCCGCCAAAGCCAGCCGGCGGCGGCGATGTTCGTAACGCTGGTTCAGCTCTTCAATGCGCAGGCGCAGCCTGTCGCTTCCCGCCTCGCTTCTGGCGCGCGCAAGCACCGCGATGACTATGCCCAGCACTAACGTCAGGATTGTCAACTGGGCGGCAAACCGACCGATATCCATCAACCATTCATTCACTGGCACGACTCCACTTTCTCAGCTTTTCATCATCCTGACGCGAGGCGTCGGTCAGCACAATGGGCTTGATTGAAACGATTGTTTGAAATACCCTCCTAACCCTCTAGCCTTATGCCCAAACCCCTGACGGAGGAATGCCTCACATGTCGAACTCGATCTTTGAAAAGCTGCAGTCCCGCTTCGATCCCCAGGCTGCCAAAGGCATGGATGACGTGTTCCAATTTCACTTCAGCGACAACGGCAGCCATTACCTGGTGGTGAAGGATGGCAGCCTGAACATCGAGGAAGGCGAGCACGATGACCCCTCCGTATCTCTTTCGATGAGTTCCGAGACGCTGAAAGGCATCATGAATGGCGAGGTTAACGGCATGACGGCCTTCATGACCGGCAAGCTCAAGGCGACCGGCAACGTGATGCTGGCTACCAAGCTGACCAGCCTGTTCCCCAAGCGCTGATACACGACGCCAAGCCGGGCAGCTTTAAAACAAAGCCGGGAAAAGCAAAGCCAGACAAAACAAAGCGGGCCACCTCTGGGCGGCCCGCTTTGCTTTATCCCTCCTTTCGCGCTATCTCATGTCGTGGCTGCGCTTGGGCGCGGCTGACCGCTTACTTCGGCAAGGTGCGTCTCGATCAGCGCGCGCGAGATGGAATAGGGTGGCGGCAGCTGAGGCAGCCGGCTCGGCATGAACCAGGCCGCATCGTCGATTTCCACCCCATCGATGCGAATGCGCCGGCTGGCCGCCTCGGCAAAGAAACCCAGCATCAGCGCATGGGGGAACGGCCACGCCTGGCTGCGAAAATAGCGCACTCGGCCTACCGTCACGCCCACCTCCTCGAACACCTCTCGGTGCACGGCCTCCTCGGCCGATTCCCCCGGCTCGATAAAGCCTGCCAGGGTGGAAAAGCGCCCCGGCGGAAAGCGTGGGCTGTGGGCCAGCAGCATGGCATCTCCATGGGTCACCAGGGTGATGATGCAGGGTGAGATGCGCGGGTAGTTGCGGTGTCCGCACTGCTGGCAATGCATGGCGAACTCGGCATCCAGCGGAGCGGCGGCAGTGCCACAGCGGCCACAGAAACGATGGTCGTTCAGCCAGGCGGCAACCTGCAACGCCGTGGAAATCAGCGGAAAGTACGACTCCGGCAACCGAGCCAGCCATTCGCGCCCGCTGGGCCAGTGCGTTTCAGCACAATTATCGAGTGCCAGGGCAACAGGTTCATCATGCCAGTAACACAGCGGCTGCATGGCCGCGCTCCAGGGTTGAGCAGGCTGCAGTAGCAGGCCCTCCGGGCCGGGCGCTATGCGGCCTTCCGCAATGCGTATCACCCTGCCAGCACGCTCCAGGGGCAGCTCACGGCGCAGCATCAGGCGCCACTTCCGTTGTGCTGGCCTCAGCGTTCAATGCATCCCAGTGGCACACCCCGGCGACCTTGCGGATCTGGGCCAGCTTGGCCTCATGAGCAGTTAGCTCAACCGTAGCCGGCCGAACCACTCGTAGTGCGCCCGCCGGCAGCGACAGGCGTCGAATGGCGTGGCCTTTGGCCATGGCCTCGCCCCCTGCCCCTTCGTCCGCGTCCAGCGTCAGTGCGGTCTGGCCGCCCGTCATGGCCAGATACACTTCCGCCAGGATTTCAGCGTCAAGCAGGGCGCCGTGCAGCACCCGACGACCGTTGTCGATCTCGTAGCGTTTGCACAGCGCATCGAGGTTGTTGCGCTGGCCCGGATGGCGGTCGCGGGCCAACTGCAGGGTATCCAGTACCTCGCAGTGTGCAGCGACAGGGCCGAGCCGAGGTTCACCGCGCTGCGCCTGCAGCCGCGAGAACTCGTGATCAATGAAGCCGACATCGAAGGCGGCATTGTGAATCACGAGCTCCGCACCGCGCACGAATTCCCAGAACTCATCGGCAATGGCGGCAAACACCGGCTTGTCGGCCAGAAATTCGTTGGTAATGCCGTGCACCTGGATGGCCTCGGCTTCAACTTCACGCTCTGGGTTGATGTACTGATGGTACGTCCTGCCCGTAAAGCGCCGGTTGATCATTTCGATGGCGCCAATCTCGATAAGGCGATGTCCCTCGCGGGGATCGATACCGGTCGTTTCGGTATCCAGTACGATCTGACGCATGACGCTGCTCTTTCGTTTACGTAGGGTTGCGTACGGTACGCCTGGCCGGTCCGTGGGCATCGATAGCGGCGTTGGCCAGCGCGTCGGCACGCTCGTTGCCAGGGTGGCCACTGTGGCCCTTCACCCAGTGCCAGGACATGTCGTGGCGCTGGGTTTCTTCCAGTAGGGCCTGCCACAGCTCGGCATTCTTTACCGGCTGGCGTGCCGCGGTCTTCCATCCGCGCTTCTGCCAGCCATGGATCCACTCGGTGATGCCGCGCCGCAGGTACTCCGAGTCGGTCCACAGCTGTACCTGGCAGCGCCGCTTCAGCGCGCGCAGCGCCATGATGGCAGCCATCAGTTCCATGCGGTTGTTGGTGGTGGCCGGCTCGAAGCCATTGAGGGTCTTTTCATGCTTGCCGCTGATCAGCACGGCCCCCCAGCCGCCGGGCCCGGGGTTGCCGCGACAGGCGCCATCAGTGTAGACGATGACGTCGGGAAGCGGCGTAGCGTTTGGGGTGTCACTCAACCTCTGCGGTCCTTTTGCTGGTGGTTTCCTGGGCGCGCCGCGCCACCCGAGAGGAGGCATGTCCCAGCGCACCCCCGCCTAGCGCGCTGCCCAACCGCAGCCGCGGACGCTGGATCTGAGCCAGCTTGGTGCTGCGCCTTGCACGGATGATGTAGCTGTCTCCAAGGGGCACATTGTGTCGACGCCCCAGGGTTTCCAGCGACGCATTGCCGGGCATGCGGCCCGGCAGGTGAAAGCCGCAGTAGTCTACCCGTTCGATGCGGAAATCGACAAACGCAAGCCAGTCGCGCAGCTTGGCCGGGGTACGCCAGCTGCCGCGCCAGGGCAGTCGGTCACGGCGCCCGGGATAGAGTCGCGACAGGCCGGACAACCCCATCGGTGCCCAGCCGAGGATGATCAGGCAGCCGTCGTCGGCGGTGATCCGAGCGGCCTCCTGCAGCAGGCGGTGAGGGCTCGGTGCGACTTCCAGCAAATGATGCACGAGCACCAGGTGAAGGCTCTCGTCGGGCAGCGGCAGCGCATCGGGCTCGCAGACCAGGGTGGAGGGCTGTTCGGAAAGTTCGACGCTGGGTGCCCAGCGCATGCTATGGCGGATCGGTGACATATCAATCAGCGAAGGGGCCATGCCGAGCTCCAGGCTGTGGCCGCCGTGCAGGCGTTCGCAGACCGGGCCCAGACAGGCTCGTTCACTCTTCCAGTGGGCGATGCCGTCCGCACTCGACCAGTAGCGCCGTCCCTCGCGGTAGAGTTGCGCGAGAGTCAGCATGGCTTGCGGATTTGACATTGACGACCAAAGCCTCCAAGATCAGCGGTTTTGCAACCAAGATAGATGACATTGGCGATTTCCACCGCCTTCGCGATGCCCCTCGGCCGCTCTCTTCGTCGTTCCACTGCAACGGAGCCATGCTGCGGCCGCACGACCCGGCACAAAACGGTTGACGACGCGACGAGGACAGTCTGACCATGCTCAGCGTGACACCGATTCCCGCTTTTAGCGACAACTATATCTGGCTGTTGCGACAGGATTCGAGCCCCGACGTATGCGTCGTGGACCCCGGCGATGCCCGCCCGGTGATCCAGATGTTGGAGCGAGAGAACCTATCGCTAACCACTATTCTAGTCACACATCACCACCCGGATCATATCGGCGGCCTAACGGAACTCATCGAGCGCTATGCCCCCCATGTGATCGGCCCCCGTAATCCGCATATCCAGGGTATCGACGAACACGTCGGCGAAGGCGACAGCTGCCGCGTGCTCGGCCGACAATTCGATGTGTTCGAGGTGCCGGGCCACACGTTGGACCATATCGCCTTCTTCACTGCCGGCATTCCACCGCTACTGTTCTGTGGCGACACCCTCTTCTCAGGTGGCTGCGGCCGGTTGTTCGAAGGCACGCCGCAGCAGATGTTCCATTCGCTGCAGCGTCTTGCCGAGCTGCCCGCCGATACGCTGGTGTTCGCCGCTCACGAATACACGCGCGCCAATCTTGAATTTGCGCGTGCGGCCGACCCCGACAACAGCGATGTGCGCACGGCGCTAGCCGACACGATGCTCGCCAGAGAGCTCGACCGCCCCACGCTGCCCAGCAATTTGGCTCGTGAAAAGCGCATCAATCCGTTTCTGCGCACTGCCGACGCCGGGGTGCGGGCCGCCGCGGCACAGCATGGCGGAACCGATACCGACGAAGCCACCTTCGCCACCCTGCGTGCCTGGAAGGATAGATTCTGATGCGCCACACCATTGCCACCCGCCCTTCAGCCAACCGCAGCTGCGAACTGGAGAGGGAAACATGACGTTTCGAACGACTCGGCGCCGGGCCATTTGCCTTGCCAGCCTGCTGGCGGCGCTCGGCGCTACCGCCTTACCCGGACTAAACGTACAGGCGGCCCCGGCGTTCGGGGCCTTGCAGCCGATCCCCACCCACCACTTCTGGGACGATCTCCAACTGAGAGCGCAACCCGGCGACACCTGGGAGCGACTGCGCGACAATCTGCAGTGGCAGGATCGCTACCAGCATGAACGCGTGCAGCACTGGATCGATTACTACCGCTCCAACCCGGCCAACGTTCTTGGCATTGTCGAGCGGGCCCGCCCCTGGCTCTTCTGGATCAATGAACAGGTGGAACTGAGGGGCCTGCCGGGCGAAATCTCCCTTATTCCCTTCATCGAAAGTGCTTTCGACCCCCACGCGCTGAGCCATCGCGGTGCCGCGGGCCTGTGGCAGTTCATGCCGGGAACGGCAACGGCCCTGGGGCTGCGCAGCCAGGGTGGCTACGATGGCCGCCTCGATGTTATCGCTTCCACCCAGGCGGCGCTGGATTACATCGAACTGCAGGCCGAACAGTGGTACGACGGCGATATCGAACTGTCGCTGGCGGCCTACAATGCCGGAGCGGGCACGGTGAACCGAGCGCGCCACAGTGCGGCGGCACAGGGTGCGCCGAACGACTACTGGCACCTCAGCCTACCGAACGAGACCATGCACTACCTGCCCAAGCTGTATGCGATCGCCGCTATCATCGCCGAGCCCGAACAGCACGGCGTTGTGCTGCCCGATATCGACGATGCACCCGCTTTCGCCAAGGTGCCGGTCGAAACGGTAATCAATCTGCAGCAGCTTGCGGCGGCCACGGGCGTGGACAGCCGCGAGCTGCGTGCGCTCAATCCCGGGCTGACCAACGGCCAGGCCAGCCCCGCAACGGCAGAGGTGGTGCTGGTGCCCATCGAGCATGAAGAGGCAGTACTGGCACGCCTCACCGCACCGAGCGTCGAGCCTGGGCCCGGCAGCACGGAGCGTTACATCGTGCAGCGGGGAGACAGCCTGTCGGCGATTGCCTCGCTCCACGGCGTGAGCCTGGTGGAGCTGCGACAGCACAATGGCCTAAATGGCGATGTCATCCAGATCGGCCAGGCGCTGGAGATTCCGCGCCGCAGCCTGGCCGCACGCTGAGCGGGACTGAGGTAAAGGTTTACAATGCACAGTGGGCCTGACACCTTATGGCCATTGCCTGCATGGGCGGTGGCCATCAAGGAAGTCATTGATGCGGTTTGTCATTCATAGCCTTTTCCTCAGCCTTTCACTTATCGCCTGGGCGCCACTCGCTCTGGCGGACGAGGCCACAGAGGCCATTACCGTTCACGGCCTGTCGTTGTACGACGAACCGGCGCTCGCCGCCGACTTCCCCCACTTCCCGTATGTGAACCCCGAGGCACCCAAGGGCGGCACCATGACCCAGGCCGCGGTGGGCAGCAGCTTCGACTCGACCAACCCCTTCATCATTCGCGGCACCCCTGCCATCGGTGTGGGCGAAATCTACGACACCCTGCTGGTCGAGAATCTCGACGAGCCTTTCAGCGTCTACGGCCTGCTCGCTTCAGGAATGCGGCTCGACCCCGAGCGCTACTGGATCGAGTTCGACCTTCGCCCCGAGGCCCGCTTCCACGATGGCGAGGCGGTGACCGCCGAAGACGTGGTCTTCAGCTTTTACCTGCTGATCGAGCAGGCCAACCCCTTCTACCGGGCCTATTACGCCGACGTAGAGCGCGTCGAGGCGCTCGATCGCCACCGGGTGCGCTTCGAATTCTCCAACAATGACTCCCGCGAGCTGCCGCTGATCGTCGGCCAACTGCCAATCTTGCCGAAGCATTACTGGGAGTCGCGCGATTTCACCGCACCGACGCTGGCGCGTCACCCGGGTTCCGGCCCCTATCGCATCGCCGAGGTGGAACCCGGCAGGCGCATCGTCTATCAGCGCGTCGAGGACTACTGGGCTCGCGACCTGCCGGTGAACCGCGGCCGCCACAACATCGACCGCCTGGTCTTCGACTACTACCGGGATCGCGACATCGCCTGGGAAGCGTTCAAGGCCGGCGTGATGGACTATCGCATCGATGCGCGGGCCGCCACTTGGGCGATCGGCTATGACTTTCCTGCCTACCGGGACGGCCTGGTCCGCCGAATCACCGTGCCCGATGGCCATCCGTCCAGGATGCAGGCCTTCGTCTTCAACCTGCGCCAAGAGAAGTTTCAGGACCCTCGCGTCCGCGAAGCGCTCAACCTGACGTTCGACTTTCCTTGGCTGAACGCCAACCTCTTCTATGACTCCTACTATCGCACCGAGAGCTATTTTCAGAACTCGGTGATGCAGGCCGAGGGGCTGCCGAGTGAAGCGGAGCGGGATCTGCTGGCGCCATTCGCCGACCGACTGCCGTCGCGGGTCTTCGATGAACCGCTGCCCATCGGTCACCCCGAGGACCTGCGCGAGCGCCTGAGGCTCGCCTATGACCTGCTGCTGCAGGCAGGCTACGAAGTACGCGACGGGACACTGGTGAACGCCGAGACCGGGCACCCGCTGACCATCGAGGTGATGCTGTTCGATAGCGGGCTGGAGCGAGTCGTCCAACCGATGCTGCGCAACATGTCGCGCCTGGGCATCCAGGGCCGCTTGCGCATCGTGGACATCAATCAATACCTCAATCGCCTGCGCAGCTTCGACTTCGAGATCATTACCGGGCAATTTCCGCAGTCGAACAATCCCGGCAACGAGCAGCGCGAATACTGGACCAGCGAGTTTGCCGAGAGCCCTCAGAGCCGCAACCTCATGGGACTCCAGCATCCGGTAGTGGATCAGCTAGTGGACCGGCTGATTCGCGCGTCGAGCCGCGAGGAGCTGAACACAACCGCGCAGGCGCTGGATCGTGTGCTGCGCTGGGAGTTCATAACCATCCCCCACTACCATTCGGGCGAGACGCGTATCGCGATATGGGACAAGTTCGGCTATCCCGAGCCCTTCCCGACCTACGGGCTCGACCTGTCGGCCTGGTGGGTGGACATCGAGCGAGAAGCGGAGCTCAATCGACGCCTGCGGCGTCGCTGAGGCCACTGCCGTTTATATCAGGGAGCCAATGTGAGCCGTTATATTCTCCGACGCCTGCTGCTCATGATACCGACGCTGATCGGCATCATGCTGCTCAACTTCATCATTGTGCAAGCAGCGCCCGGCGGGCCCATCGACCAGATGCTGGCCCGCTTTGAAGGCATGGATGGCATGGCCAGCACCCGCCTGGATGCCGGCGGCGGCGACGTGGTGATACGCGATGAATCCCGCGCCGCACGCGGGATCGACCCCCGCTTTATCGAACAACTCGAGCAGCAGTTCGGATTCGACAAGCCCGCCCATGAGCGCTTCCTGACCATGATGCGCGACTACGCCACCTTCGATTTCGGCAACAGCTTCTTTCGCGACCGGCCGGTGGTCGATCTCATGATCGAGCGGCTTCCGGTGTCGATCTCCCTGGGCCTATGGACCACGCTGTTGGTTTATTTGATCTCCATCCCGCTGGGCATACGCAAGGCGCTGCGGCACGGCTCGCGCTTCGATGTCTGGAGCTCCGGGTTGGTCATCGTCGGCTATGCCATCCCGGGCTTTCTGTTCGCCATTCTGCTGATCGTACTGTTCGCGGGCGGCAGCTACTGGGATCTCTTCCCGCTGCGCGGGCTGACCTCGCCCGATTTCGACGAGCTGTCGACCTGGGGCAAGATCAAAGATTATTTCTGGCACATCACCCTGCCCGTCACGGCCATGACCATCGGCAGCTTTGCCACCTTGACCATGCTGACCAAGAACAGCTTCCTGGACGAGATCCACAAGCAGTACGTGCTGACCGCTCGTGCCAAGGGTGCCAGCGACCGCAGGACGCTCTACGGCCATGTCTTTCGCAACGCCATGCTGATCATCATCGCCGGCCTGCCCGGCGCGTTGATCACCATCTTCTTCACCGGCTCGCTGCTGATCGAGGTGATCTTCTCGCTGGAAGGACTCGGGCTGCTGGGCTTCGAGGCCGTCATGCAGCGCGACTATCCGGTCATTTTCGGCACCCTGTTCCTCTATACCCTGATCGGGCTGATCCTCAAGCTGGTGTCTGACCTCACCTACGTGTGGGTGGACCCCCGCATCGATTTCGAGACACGGGAGTCCTAACCGATGGCATGGTTTTCACCGCCAATGAAAGGCCTTTCCTCACTCTCGCCGATCACACAGCGCCGCATTCGCGTGTTTCGCCAGAACCGCCGGGCGCGCGTGTCGCTGTGGATCTTCCTGACGCTGTTCATCGTCAGCCTGGGTGCCGAGCTGATCGCCAACGACAAGCCGTTGCTGCTGCGCTACGACGGCCAGTGGTACACGCCGCTGCTGGTCGACTATCCCGAGACCGAGTTTGGCGGTTTCCTGCCGACGCGGACGGACTACCATGATCCGTTCATCCAGGCGCAGATCGCGCAGCACGGCTGGGCCATCTGGCCGCCGATTCCGTTCTCCTACCAGACGCTAGACATGCAGATGATGCGGCCCTCCCCTTCGCCACCAGATCGCCGCCACTGGCTTGGTACCGATGACCAAGGCAGGGATGTGCTGGCCCGCGTCATCTACGGCTTTCGCCTGTCGGTATTCTTTGCCCTGGTACTGACCGCTGGCTCGTTGGCCATGGGCGTGGTCATCGGGGGGATACAGGGCTATTTCGGCGGCAAGACCGACCTGATCGGGCAGCGGCTCACGGAGATCTGGTCCGGGCTGCCGGTGCTGTTCCTGCTGATCATCCTGGCCAGCCTGGTGCAGCCCGGGTTCTGGTGGCTGCTCGGCATCATGCTGCTGTTCTCGTGGTTAGGGCTTGTCGATGTGGTGCGCGCTGAATTCCTGCGGGCGCGAAACCTGGAATACGTGCGTGCCGCCAAGGCCATGGGCTTGCCGTCTCGGCTGATCATGTGGCGCCACGTGCTGCCCAACGCCATGGTAGCCACGCTCACCTTCATTCCGTTCCTGTTCACCGGTGCCATCACCACCCTGACCGCGCTGGACTTCCTCGGTTTCGGCCTGCCGCCCGGCTCTCCCTCGCTGGGCGAACTGGTGGCCCAAGGCAAGAACAACCTGCATGCGCCCTGGCTTGGCATCACCGCTTTCGTCAGCCTTTCACTGATGCTCTCGCTGCTGGTCTTCATCGGCGAGGGGCTGCGCGACGCCTTCGATCCGCGCCATATCCAGCACGCTCCCACCGCCACTCCGTTGACCAGGACCCAGCCCAATGCCTGATTCCGCCTCTCGCGACCTGCTGCACCTCGACAGGCTCACCATCAGCTTCGACGGCAAGCCGGTCGTTCAGGAGCTTTCGCTCCACGTCCGGCGCGGCGAAACCGTGGCCCTGGTAGGCGAATCAGGATCGGGCAAGTCGGTGTCGGCGCTCGGCACCATGAACCTACTGCCCGACAATGCCCAGGTCAGCGGTGGCCGTTGGCTGGGTGAGACGAACCTGGCCAACCTTAAATCCCGCGACTGGCAGGCGCTGCGCGGCGGCCGCGTCGGCTTCGTATTCCAGGAGCCCATGACGTCGCTCAACCCCCTGCACACCGTGGCCAAACAGATCGGCGAAACGCTGCGGCTGCATCAGGGTCTGACGGGGCGCGAAGCCAGGGAGCGTACGCGCGTGCTGCTTGAACAAGTGAAGCTGCCCCGCCCCGGCGAACTGCTCGATGCCTGGCCACACCAGCTCTCCGGCGGCCAGCGTCAGCGCGTCATGATCGCGATGGCCATCGCCAACGACCCAGAACTGTTGATCGCCGATGAGCCCACCACGGCGCTGGATGTGACTGTGCAACAGGAGATCCTCGCCTTGCTGGCGGAGCTGCGCGACCGTCACGGCATGGGCATGCTCTTCATTACCCACGACCTGAATCTGGTACGCCGCCATGCCGATCGCGTCTGCGTGCTGTATGCAGGCAAGGAGCAGGAAACCGGGCCTGTAGCCGAGGTGTTCCAGGCCCCTCGCAGCGACTACACCCGGACCCTGCTGGCTGCCGAGCCGGTGGGACGACCGCAGCCGGTGGCCGACGCCGCCCCGCTGCTGCAGGCACGCCAGCTGTCGGTCAGCTTTCAGCGCCCCAAGCGGCTTTTCGCCAAGCGGCCGCCTGCGTTCGAGGCCGTCAAGCCGCTCGACCTCACGCTTGCGCCGGGAGAAACCCTGGGTATCGTGGGGGAATCCGGTTCGGGGAAGACGACGCTGGCGATGGCACTGCTGCGTCTGGTCGAAAGCCGTGGGGAGATCGTGTTCGACGGCGAGCGGCTGGACTGCCTGCGCGGAAATGCTCTGCGTGCGCGTCGTCGACGCTTTCAGGTGGTGTTTCAGGACCCCTACGGCTCGCTGTCTCCGCGCCTACCGGTATCGGATATCGTCAGCGAGGGGCTGCGGTTCCACTGCCCCGAGCTAAGTGAGCAGGACGTAGTGGCCCGCGTACAGCAGACGCTGCAGGAAGTTGGCCTGCCGAGCGACTGTGCGGCCCGCTATCCGCATGAATTCTCAGGTGGCCAGCGCCAGCGGATCGCCGTGGCCCGCGCCCTGATTCTCGAACCTGAGCTGGTGGTGCTCGACGAGCCCACCTCGGCCTTGGATCGTACCGTACAGAAGCAACTGGTCGAGCTGCTGCGTGAGCTGCAGGCGCGACGGGGTCTGAGTTACCTGTTCATCAGCCATGACCTGGCGGTGGTACGCGCGATGGCACATCGAGTCATGGTTTTGAAGGAAGGTGCGTTGGTCGAAGAAGGTGAATGCCTGTCGCTCCTTGAAGCGCCATCCCAAGACTATACGCGTGCTCTGGTGGCGGCCGCAGGCCTGACGACTCAGGCCTGATTCCACCCAGATTGGCGATGTCTGTGAGGACAAGAATGATAACGGTATAAATGTCTTAACGAAACGCTTCAACCTCCGCATCCGTCAGCGTACGCCACTCGCCTTCTGCAAGATCATCCAGCGCAAGTGGCCCAATTGCCACCCGCTGCAGGTCAACCACTGCATTGCCAAGCGCGGCGAACATGCGTTTCACCTGGTGATAGCGGCCTTCGTACAGTGTCAGTGCCACTTCGGTCGGCGACAGCACGTCGAGCTCTGCCGGCAGCGTCGGCTTCTCTTCCCCTTCGAGCAGGATACCCTCATGAAAAATCACCACGGCGTCGTCTGGGTGCGCCAGGGGTTCGGCCAGCCTGGCGCGATACACCTTGCCACAGCGTTTTCGCGGCGAGGTGATCCGGTGCGCCCACTGTCCGTCATCCGTGAGCAGGACGAGTCCGGTGGTATCCACGTCAAGCCGGCCAACCGGCTGTAGGCGCTCCGCCTTGGGCAGGTCAATGAGATCGATGGCACGCGGATAGAGTCCCCTGCGGGAAGTGCATTCCACCCCTGCCGGCTTGTGCAGCATCACGTAACGCAGCCCGACCAGTTCCAGAAGTTCATCGTTCCAGTGCACCCGATCGGTGGGATCGAGATGTGTCGCCGGCTGCTTGACGATCTCACCGTTGACGCGAACCTCGCCACGCTGCATCGCCTTTTTGGCCAGGCTGCGGGTCAGGTCGGTCGTTTCCGCCAGGAAGCGGTCGAGGCGCATCAGAACCCCACTCCGTCGGCCAGGGAAAAGTGGTCGGCATCGCGCCAGGCGGGAAACTTCTGGCGAAACTCCTCGAGCTCGGCGTGACGCAGCGTGGCTGTGCGAATGAAGCTGCTGCCCTGCGGTTCGTCAATGATCGGCTCGCCCTTGACATCCACCAGCATGGAATCGCCGCTGTACTGCATGCCGTTGGCATCCTCACCGACGCGATTCACCCCGATGACGGGGCACAGATTCTCGATGGCGCGCGCCTGCAGCAGGATACGCCAGGGATGACGCCGCGGCGCCGGCCAATTGGCCACGCACAGCAAGGCATCGTATTCGAAGTGCTCACCTGGCGCCGGGCTCTGGCGAAGCCAAACGGGGAAGCGCAGGTCGTAGCAAACGCTCAGCAGGATACGAAAGCCCTTGAGCGTGACGATCACACGCTCATGCCCCATGGAGTAGCGCTCATGCTCACCCGCCATGCGAAACAGATGCCGCTTGTCGTAATAGACGATGCTGCCATCCGGGCGGGCCCACACCAGGCGGTTGAAGTAGTGGCCGCCCTCTTGCACCGCCACGCTGCCGGTCACCACGCAGTTGCGCTGCGCTGCCTGCTGCTGCAGCCAGGCCACCGCACGGCTCTCACCCATCGGCTCGGCCATTTCGCGTGAATTCATGGTGAAGCCGGTGGAGAACATTTCGGGCAGCACGATCAGATCGGTGTCTTCACCGCTCAGATCGCCCAGCAGCGCCTCGAGTCGTTGGCAGTTGGCCTGCGCATCTTCCCAGCGCAGATCGCACTGCACCAGGGTGGCACGTAAGTCGCTCATGTCGGTTCCCTTGCAGGTATCACTCGTGGGCTCAGACTAACCCAGCGGGCGCGTGGCGTCAGTACATCGCCAATAGCTGCACGAGCAATGTCGGCATGGTCAGCCATCGAATAGCCTGCTAAGTTGGTGGTTTTACGCGAGAGAGCCCCCCATGACAGCGCGCCCGGCCAGTGAACAAGACGCCACTCGCGGTGTGGCATATGGCTTGGGCGCCTATGTGATGTGGGGTTGCTTTCCGCTGTTCTTCGCCCTTTTCGACGGCGTGCCGGCTTTTGAAGTCCTGATTCACCGGATCATCTGGTCGTGCCTGTTCCTGGCGGGGCTGGTTACCCTGCTGAAACGCTGGGCTCCCATTCGCCAGGCGCTGGGCGAGCCGAGCCGCCTGGGTGCAGTCTTGGCCTGTGCCCTGCTGATCGCCTTCAATTGGGGGCTGTACATCTATTCGGTGGAAACCCGCCAGGTACTGCAGGCAAGCCTTGGCTACTTTCTTACGCCGCTAGTGAATGTAGCGCTGGGGATGCTGGTGCTGCGTGAACGTATCTCGGGCCTGCAGGTACTGGCGATAGGCCTGGCCGGGCTGGCCATCATCATTCAACTCTCGCTGCTTGGCGTGCTGCCCTGGATCAGCCTTGCACTGGCGCTCAGTTTCGGCACCTATGGCCTACTGCGCAAGCGGGTTCCGCTCGATGGCCTGTCCGGCCTGTTCGTCGAGACCCTGCTGCTGCTGCCGCTGGGCCTGCTAACTCTTGCGTGGCTCTCACTGGTTGGCCAGTCGCACTTCCTGGAGGCACCCCGCACCTTGATACTCTTGGTCGCTAGCGGGGTCATCACCGCACTGCCACTGCTTGCCTTTGCCGGCGCGGCACGGCGCCTGCGCCTGGCCACCCTGGGTTTTCTGATGTACCTCAACCCCAGCATCCAGTTCTTTATCGCCCTGTGGGTCTTCCATGAGCCGTTGACCACCGCTCAGCTGCTGACCTTTCTGCTGATCTGGCTCGGCTTGGCACTCTACTCGTGGTCAGCATGGAGCACGCGACCACGCCCAGTGCTGGTACCCACCGGTACGGACGAACCGCACAAGTCGCAGTGAGCCGCCTCTCTAAGAGTCCCCACGCGCAAGCATTTCGGCCTGCCCCGTTCCCTCCGGACCAGGGCATGCCCGAGCCAGGCCTTACACCGGCATGACGGTGCGTGAACTTTCCTGGCGCATTTCGAAGCTCAGCGGGATGGGTGGCTCCACCTGCGGGGCAGCCGATTCCGGCTTGTAGCCCACCCGGAAACCGCCCCAGTGCTTGCCCGACACGTAGATAGGCACCGACAGGTCATGCATGATCTCACCGGTGTCACGTTTGTAGGTTTGCAGCAGCAGCGTCTGTTCATGGGTTCCGCAACGCTGGCCGGTCGTATCCTCGTAGATGCGCTTGTTGCGGCAGAATTTCAGGTCATGCTCGTACTCGCCGGTGGGCGGCCGGCTGCTCTTCATGTTGTGCGTGGGGATGTAGCCACGCCGATCGATGGCGATGGCGTAGGCCAGGCCAAGGGTTTCCAGCAGGGGCTCCTGAATTTCAGGCAAGCGTTCGTCGCAGAAGGTGTCATAGCCTGCGTGATATTGAACGGGATTGGTGCCGGGAATGGGCACGTAGCGAGGATTGAAGAGATTGGCCTCATCGAGCTCACCACGCTTGATCGCAGATTCGAGCAGAGCACCGATCTTGGTGGCTGCCCCGCGCGCCGCCTCGAAGGCCTGCTGGTGGCGCCCTTCCAGGCGCTGCTGGGCAAGGCCGGCATCGACGGCTTCAGCGCCGCCCATCAGCGCATGTGCTTGCTTGGCCAGGCCATGCATTTCCCGATTGCCCTGCTCGGTCTCCTTTTCGAGCAGGGTGAGCGTGCCGGCGACACGCTGCGAATGGCGCTGGGTGTCGTCCATGGCCTCGGCAATGGAGCGAATCTCGCTTTCCACCTGGTCGAAATGCCCGGTCATCTCGGTCAACTGCTCGCCTACCTTGCCCATTTCGCTGGCACGCATGCCCACGCGCTGCATGAGATGACCGATGGTGTCCACCACGCGATGGCTGCTGTCGCCAATATCCGCCACCAGCGCCTCAACGTTGCGAGTGGCATCCGACGTACGGCCGGCAAGCTGACGCACTTCACCCGCAACCACGGCAAAACCGCGGCCATGCTCGCCGGCTCGGGCCGCCTCGATGGACGCGTTGAGCGACAGCAGGTTGGTCTGCTCGGCAATCTCTTCAATCAGCGAGGTGACGTTGCGCACGCTCTCGGCCTTCTGACCGAGTACGCTCAACAGCTCCAGCGCCTCCTCCGAACGCTCTGCCAATGCACGCATCTCGGTGATCACCAGCTCCAGCGATTCACGACTGACATGGCTGGCGTCGCGCGACCGGCTGGCCAGGCTAGCCACATTGGCCGCACTCACGGCCACTTGCTCGATGGCTGAGGTGATCGCCGCCATGCTCGAGGACGCCTCGCTGACCGTGCGCTCCTGACGCGTCAGGCGCTGATCCATGCAATCGGCATGATGCGATACTTCCGCCGAGGCAATGGCGGTAGTACTCGCCTGGTGGATAAGACCGTTGGCCATGCGGCGCAGCGACAGGTAGTCGCGGGTGACCGGCAGCCACGCCGAGACGCTGCCTTGCTCAAGGGCTTGCGCGCCCGCCCGATAAACCCCAACCAGGCCTGCCTGCGCCAGGATGCCTCCGCCAAGCGCCCCCAGGAGGACAGGCAGCAGCGCCATCCAACCGGCGTCAATGGAGAAAGAAAGCAACAGCCCCCCGGCCAGCGACCCCATAGCCAGCAAGTACATCAGAATTCGCATGGCGTCTTGTCTCTTTGTTATTGGAGTGGGATGAGAGTAGCGCCATGTGGGTAATGAACGCACCCCCACTTTCGACTCACAGACCAAAGCTCGACTCAAGCTGGGCCGGCTTTGGCCGACAACCTGGGGCCCGCCCGGGGGCGGCGGCACTCGCCGTCGCCCCCGGGCTGCCAAGCTGACTCACGCCTGGCTGGCGGCCAGCGCCTGGTCCAGGTCAGCCAGGATGTCGTCGATATGTTCGATACCAATGGAGAGGCGCACCATGTCGGGCGTCACCCCGGCTGCGCGGAGCTCCTCGTCGTTGAGCTGACGGTGGGTCGTCGATGCAGGAATGGAGGCACAGCTCTTGGCATCGCCGATGTTGACCAGGCGCAGGACCAGGCCCAGTGCATCGTAGAAACGCGCGCCAGCCTCGCGGCCGCCCTGGATGCCGAAGCTGAGGATGCCCGAGGCACTCCCGTTCATGTAGCGCTGTGCCAGGGCGTGGTCCTTGTGGCTGGGCAGGCCGGCGAACTGGACCCAGGTGACCGAGGGGTGACGCTCGAGGTACTCGGCGACCCGCTGCGCGTTGTCACAGATACGCTCGATGCGCAGCGACAGGGTTTCCAGGCCCTGCAGCAGGTTCCACGCCGCCTGGGCGGAGAGCGCCGCACCCATGTTGCGCAGCGGCACCACCCGGGCCCGGGCGATGAAGGCGGCCTCACCGACGTCGCGGGTGTAGCTCACCCCGTGGTAGGAGGTATCGGGCTCGTTGAGCAGCGGGAAGCGCTGAGCATGCTCGGCCCAGGGAAACTTGCCGGAATCGACGATCACGCCGCCGATGGTGGTGCCATGCCCGCCGATGTACTTGGTCGCCGAATGGATGACGATATCGGCCCCATGCTCGATCGGACGCCATAGGAACGGGGTGGCCACGGTATTGTCGACGATGACCGGCACGCCGTGGCGATGGGCCGCTTCCGCCAGGCGCGCCATGTCGATCACGCTGCCGGAGGGGTTGCCCACGCTTTCGCAGAACACCGCCTTGGTGCGCGCATCGATCAGCGACTCGATGCCGTCGATGTCGTCCTTGTCGGCGAAGCGCACCTCGATACCCTGGCGCGGCAGGGTGTGAGCGAACAGATTGTAGGTACCGCCATAGAGTTCGCTGATGGAGACGATATTGTCGCCGGCCTCGGCGATGGTCTGAATGGCATAGGTAATCGCCGCCATGCCGGAGGCCACCGCCAGGCCGGCGATCCCGCCTTCCAGCGCGGCGATACGCTGCTCCAGCACCGCGCACGTAGGGTTCATGATGCGCGAGTAGATGTTGCCCTCGACCTTGAGGTCGAACAGGTCGGCCGCATGCTGGGCGCTGTCGAAGGAGAACGACGTAGTCTGGTGAATGGGCACGGCCACGGCGTGCTGGTCGTTGGCGGTGTATCCGTGGTGAAGGGCGATGGTTTCCGGCTTCATGGCGTATCCTGTCGGCATAGGGCGTGAGCGGGCCGTTTCGACTCGCGGCGGCGGATAACGGCTATATCACGCGATGCTAACCAAGACTCAACCCAATCACCAATATCGTTTAGTCTGGTTGACCGACCCTGACGTGAAAACACGGATGCTGCGACGCTACCTGCCGATTCTCACATGGCTGCCCCACTACAACCGACGCCTGGCCACTGCCGATGTGCTGGCGGGGGTGATCGTTACCATCATGGTGATCCCCCAGTCGCTGGCCTACGCCGTGCTGGCCGGTCTGCCTGCCGTGGTGGGGTTGTATGCCAGCCTGCTCCCGGCGATCGCCTATGCGCTACTGGGGACCAGCCGCACGCTGGCCGTCGGCCCGGTCGCCATCATCGCGCTGATGACCGGGGCGGCCCTGTCAGGCGTTGCCGCACCGGGAAGCGCCGAGTATCTGCATGCCGCTTTGATCCTGTCCCTGCTCTCGGGCGTGATCCTGCTGCTGATGGGCCTGCTGCGCATGGGGTTCGTGGCGAACTTCCTCAGCCACCCGGTCATTGCCGGCTTTCTTACCGCCTCTGGCGTGCTTATCGCTGCCAGCCAGGTGGGGCATCTGGCGGGCCTCGACCTCGCCGCGCGTGACCTGCTGCCAAGGTTGGCGGAGCTGATCACGGCCCTGCCAGGCCTGCACCTGCCGACGCTCGCCATCGGCCTCGGCACGCTCGCCTTCCTGCTGCTGCTGCGGCAACAAGGGCGCCCGGCCCTGCGCCGCCTGGGCCTCTCTCGCCCCCTGGCCGACCTGCTGACACGCAGCGGGCCGGTCTTCGCGGTATTGGTCACCGCCGCCGTCACCTGGCAGTTCACGCTGAACGAGCGTGGTGTCGCCGTGATTGGCGATATCCCCCAGGGGCTGCCTGCGCTCACCCTGCCCGGCTTCGATGCCGGGCTGTGGCAGGCCCTGCTAATACCGGCCCTGCTGATCAGCGTGGTGGGCTTCGTCGAGTCGGTCTCCATGGGACAGATGCTGGCCGCTCGGCGCCGCGAGCGGATCTCACCCAACCAAGAGCTGGTCGCGCTGGGCAGCGCCAACCTGGCCGCCGGATTTTCTGCCGGGATGCCAGTCACCGGCGGCCTGACCCGTACGGTCATCAACCACGACGCGGGGGCCCAGACCCCGCTGGCCGGGCTATTCACCGCGCTCGGCATCGGCGCCGTGACCCTCTTCCTTACCCCGGCACTGGCCTACCTGCCGATCGCCACCCTCGCCGCCACCATCACGGTGTCGATCCTCACCCTGATCGACATTCCCATGATTCGCCAGACCTGGCGCTACTCCCGCAGCGACTTCTCGGCGATGGCCGTGACCATCCTGCTAACCCTGGTGGAAGGCGTCGAGGCCGGCATCATCAGCGGCGTGGTGCTCTCCATCGGCCTGTTTCTCTACCGCACCAGTCGCCCCCACAGCGCACTGGTCGGACGTATCCCGGATACCGAGCATTTCCGCAACGTCGAGCGTCACACCACGGAAACCGTCAGCCATGTGGCCCTGCTGCGTATCGACGAGAGCCTCTATTTCGCCAACGCGCGCTATCTCGAAGACACCGTGTATGACCTGGTGGCCACCCGCCCGGAGCTCGAGCACGTGGTGCTGATCTGCTCCGCCGTCAACCTGATCGATGCCTCGGCGCTGGAAAGCCTCGACGCCATCAACGCGCGCCTCAGGGATTCTCGGGTGACCCTGCACCTGGCCGAGGTCAAGGGTCCAGTCATGGATCGCCTGAAGCGCAGCGACTTCCTCGACGACATGACCGGCAGGGTCTTCCTCAGCACCTTTGCCGCCTGGCGCGAACTGTCTCGCCCTGCCGAATAGTAGAGAACCGAGCACGCAGCATCCTGCTTCTTCCATATTGCCTTTGGTCTATCAACCCGCGCCTAGACCTTGGTCTAGGGGTGCCCTCACCTGCCTCTGTAGGAAAGCGCCAACTTCTTGTTGTGACAGAGAGACTCGGCGAGCCTTAGGCCATGTTCCGCAGAGCGGAAGGCTGACGATACATCATTCTTGCGGACTCATTGACACCACCACGGTGGCTTCCTAGTATCGAACTCAGTTTCGGAATTAAATACCGCATAGCAAAACAACAACCGGCACAATACAGGAGACATCTATGCGCCAGCTGCCCTGCTCGCTCGCTCTCGTAGCACTTCCGCTCTCGCTGCTCGCTGCCACAGTGGCCCAGGCCAGTGACGTCGAGCTTCCCCGCACCATGGCCTGGACCGCCTACGGCACCAACTCCAGCGGCTATGCCCAGGCGGTGGCCATCGGCAACATGCTGCAGAGCCACTACGGCACCTCGGTGCGCATCCTGCCAGGCGACAATGATGTCTCGCGCATGACGCCGCTCAAGCAGGGCCGCGTCGACCTTTGCGCCTGCGGCATCGCCAGCTACTACGGTGCCGAAGGCGTCATGATGTTCGCCAACCGCGACTGGGGCCCGCAGCCAATCCGCGTCATCACCACCTCCACTGCCTCCTTCGGCCTTTCACTGGCCGTTGCCGGCGATCTCGGCGTCGAGACACCGGCCGACCTGGCCGGAAAGCGCATCGCCTATATTCGTGGCGATGACGCCCTGAACAAGGGCACCGAAGCCTACCTGGCCTTCGGCGGGTTGACGTGGGATGACGTCGAGCGAGTGGATTTCCCCGGCTATGCCCGCTCCTTCGACGGCATCATTGCCGGTAACGCCGATGCCTCCTTCACCACCACCGTCACCCCGCCGGCCCAGCAGCTCGCCAGCAGCCCACGCGGCATCAGCTGGCCGGTGCTCGACCCCGACGACGCCGAGGGCTGGGAGCGCATGATGGCGGTGGCCCCCTACTTCCGCCCCCACGAGGTGACCGCCGGGGCCGGCGACGTCAGTGCCGACAACCCCGTGCCCAGCGCCAGCTACCCCTATCCGATCGTGGTCGCCAACCGTGACCTCGACGACAAGGTGGCCTACGGCCTGATCAGGGCGCTGCAGGACAACTACGACGACTACAAGGATGCCGCGCCCGGCGCCGTGGGCTACGCCTTCGATTATCAGGACCTGCAGTGGGTCGTGCCGTTCCACGACGCGGTGGTGGCGTACTACGAGGAAATCGGCGTCTGGACCGACGAAATGCAGGCGCACCAGGAGGCGCTGGTAGAACGTCAGGAGCTGCTCATCGCCACCTGGGAGGAGTTTCTTGGCGACGCTCCCGACGACGAAGACGCCTTCGAGGAAGCCTGGATGCAGACCCGTGCCGAAGCGCTGCGCAAGGCTGGTCTCGACCCGGTCTTCGAGTGAAGCCAGGACCTCAGCCTGACCCGGGGCGGCCATGCCGCCCCTTCCCCGATTCACGGACGCCGCCATGACCCCTCCCACTCCCCCTAACGAATCGACGCGCCAGCTCAAGGAGAAGGTCACCCATATCCGCACGCTGCCGCTCGCGCTGCGCTGGATCCCCGGCGCGGTGACCGTGGTATTGATGGCGATGACCCTGGACTATCTGTTCAACCTCGGCTGGCTGCGCTTCGTCACCGGGCTCGAGACCCAGTTCTATTACGCCGTGGTGGCGCTGCTGCTGCCGCTGGTCTACCTGCTGTGGCCGATCACCCCGTCTCTGCAGCACCGCCCGGTGCCCTGGTACGACTACGCGCTGAGCCTGGCCACGCTGATCGTCGGCGGCTACTTCGTTTACCACGCCGAATCGATCCTCGAGCGCGGCTGGGCCTTCGCCGCCCCCGACACCGCCATCCTGGCCAGCTACGCCTGGTGGCTCTTGATCGTCGAAGCGGCCCGCCGCGCCGGGGGCTGGCCCATCGCCGTGATCGTGGCCATGTTCTCGCTCTATCCGCTGGTGGCCGACGTCGTTCCCGGGCCGATCCAGGCGTTCCCCTCCACCCTGGAGGAGACCGCCATGTATCACACCATGAGTACCGAGAGCATCATGGGCGTGCCGCTGCAGGCCTTCGCCGGCCTGGTGATCGGCTTCCTGGTGTTCGGCGTGGTGCTGCAGAAGAGCGGCGGCGGGAAGTTCTTCATCGACCTGGCCTTCGCCCTGCTGGGGCACGTGCGCGGTGGCCCGGCCAAGGTCTCGATCTTCTCCAGCGGCCTGATGGGCTCGATGAGCGGCAGCGTGATCAGCAACGTGCTGACCACCGGCGTGCTATCGATTCCCGCCATGCGCCGCATCGGCATGGGCCGCTCGTTCTCAGGCGGGGTGGAGGCCTGTGCCTCCACCGGCGGCGTGTTGATGCCCCCGGTGATGGGCGCCACCGCCTTCGTCATGGCGATGTTTCTCGACGTGCCCTATGCCGCCGTGGCGCTGGCCGCCGTCATCCCCTCGATCCTCTACTTCCTCGGTCTGTTCATCCAGATCGACGCCTATGCGGCACGCCACGACATCAAGGGCCTGCCGGCGGCCGAGCTGCCTTCGCTGTGGCAGACCCTCAAGCAGGGCTGGTACTTCATCTTTGTCTTCGCCCTGCTGGTGTGGATGCTGCTGGTAATGCAGCGCGAAGCGGTGGCGCCCTTCTACGCCACGGCGCTGCTGCTGGTGCTCAACCAGTTCTCGCGTCGCAATCGCTGGGGGCTCCGCGAGCTGGGCGAGTCGCTGTCGTCGGCGGCCAAACTGTTCGCCGAGCTGATCGCCATCCTGGCCGGCGTCGGCATGCTGGTCGGGGCACTGTCGATGACCGGCCTCTCCGGCACCATCGCCAACGACTTCATTCACATCGCCGGCGGCAGCGTACCGCTGCTGCTGATCATGGGGGCGCTCACCAGCTTCGTGCTGGGTATCGGCATGACCGTCACCGCCGCTTACATCTTCCTCGCCGTGGCCCTGGCCCCGGCGCTGATCCAAGGCGGCGGCCTCGACCCCATGGCGGTGCACATGTTCATCCTCTACTGGGGCATGCTCAGCTTCATCACCCCACCCGTGGCGCTCGGCGCCTTCGCCGCCGCCACCGTCGCCGGTGCGCGGCCCATGGCCACCGGGCTGCAGGCCATGCGCCTGGGCAGCGTGATCTACTTCATCCCCTTCCTGTTCGTGCTCAATCCGGCGCTGATCATGCAGGCCGAGCCGCTGCAGATCGGGCTGGTCTTCGTCCAGGCGCTGATCGGTATCGTGCTGTTCGCCTCCGCCATGCAGGGCTATCTCATCGGTGTGGGCCGCCTCGGCATTGGCGCCGTCAGCGAAACCGTCACCCGCGGCCTGGTGCTGGTGGCAGGCCTGCTGTTCGCCCTGCCCGGCGGCGGCATGGTCCCGCTCAGCCAGCTCGAGCTGTTCGCCTTCGCCCTCGCTGCGCTGGTGCCCGCCGTACTGCTGGCGCGCTGGAGTCAGCGCCTGGCACGGCCACGCTCGGCGACCCTGACGCCCCCCATCGATTCATGAGCCTGACGATGCGCGATACGCTTACTCTTCTACCAGCCACTGAGAGCCATGCCCCATGACGACTCCGGTCAGCTACCAGCGCCATGACGACATCGGCGTGATCACCATCGACAACCCGCCGGTCAACGCCCTGGGCCAGGCCGTCCGCCAGGGCCTGATGGAGACCGTCGCCCGGGGCCGCGAGGATAGCGAGGCGCGGGTGCTGGTACTCCTCGCTCGCGGCCGCACCTTCATTGCCGGCGCCGACATTCGCGAGTTCGGCAAACCGCCCCAGGCGCCGATCCTGCCGGAGGTGATCGCCACCCTGGAAGCCGGTGACAAGCCCATCGTCGCCGTGCTGCACGGTACCGCGCTGGGCGGCGGGCTCGAGGTGGCGCTGGGCTGCCAGTTGAGGGTGGCCCTGCCCGGCACCAAGCTGGGCCTGCCCGAGGTCAAGCTCGGCCTGCTGCCGGGCGCCGGCGGCACGCAGCGTCTGCCACGGCTGAGCGGCATCGAAGCGGCCCTCGACCTGATCACCAGCGGCCGCTTTGTCGATGCCGACGAGGCACTCGCCCTGGGTATCGTCGACGCCGTAGCGGACGCTGGCGACCCGCTCGAGGCGGGACTGGCGGCGGCGCGTGACGTCCTCGCCGGCAAACATACGCCGCGGGTCACCGGGGAGCTGCCGTCCCCTGTCGCCAACACGGCGGCCATCGAGCGCTACCGGGCCCAGCTGGAAAGCGAGGTGCCGGAACTCTACTCCCCCTTCCGCTGTGTCGAAGCGATTGCCTTCAGCAGCGAAGGCAGCCTGGCCGATGGCCTGCGTCGTGAGCGCGAACTGTTCTTCGCCTGCATGGATTCACCCCAGCGCGCCGGGCTGATCCACGCCTTCTTCGCCGCTCGCGCACCGCACCGGGTGCCCGACGCCGGTGAGCCGCCGACACTCGAGCACCTCGCTCTGCTGGGCGAGCACCCGCTGTTCGAGCGCCTGCGTGGAAAAGCCGAGCGAGCCGGCATCCAACTCGCCAACCGTCCCGCAGAGGCCACTCTGGCGTGTCTGATCGCCGGTTCCGACACGACCTGTCCGAGTCATTGTCTGAGCATCGTTGTGCTGTCGCCCGAGGCGGCAGAAGACCTCAACGCCGTCGCTGCCGACCTGGCGCTGGTCGTGACCGCCGGCATGACCGAACTGGTCGCGCTGCGCGCCGACGCCGAACGGCAGCAGGCGGTGGCCAATGCGCTGAAGGCACTGCGTCTGCCCGTGACGGTGAGCCGTCAGGGCAGCCTGCTGGCCACGCTGGCCAAGGCAGCACGCGACGACGACGCCAATCCCCGGGCGGCCATGGAGGCAGCGAGCCTGATGCTGGCCGAGCGCGGCTGGGCCTACCGCGAGAGCGACATCGACCTGCTCGCCATCGAGGCGCTGAGTTACCCGCGCCACCTGGGCGGCCCCCACCGCCAGGCCACTCTGGCGTTGGAAGAACGCCGCTGCGGATAAAGGCTGCGCCAGCCATTTACCAGGCGGCGAGCAGGAACCACCCTGTCAGCAGCGGAATGCAGGCCAGCAGGAAGCGGGCGTTCCAGCGGTAGCCGATATGACGGGAGGAAACGCCGGTGAAGCGCGACAGGATCAGCATCGAAGCCGTGATCGGCGATGACATCAGCGCCAGCGCCCAACCCACCATCAGGGCGGCACCAGTCAGTGCCGGCGAGAGTCCTTCGATTGGCAGCGAAGGCAGCAGACCCACCAGCAGTGTCACGGTCACGATGGGGTTGACCCCGACCTGGGCCAACCCCACCACCAGTAGCATCGCCAGCACCGCGTTGGCAGCACCCAGCGGCGCGATGAAGGTCAGCAGTGGCCCCAGACTTTCCACCGGGACCAGTGCCACGCCAAGATGGCCGAGATACCCCGCCGCCCCCAGCACCACGACCTCGTTGCCGATGGGCGCCACCAGCCACGGCAACTGACGCCGCAGGCTCGCCAGGGCCGCCGGAACACCCAGCAGGCCGAGCCGACGCCGTTGCCAGGCCAGCCAACCGAATGCGCTGAGAGGCGCCCCGACCAGGGCGGCGATCGGCAAACGAAGCTCAAGCCACCAGGACAGCAGGAAAACCAACGAGACGATGCCGAACAGCAGCAGGCAGAACGCCCCCAGCGGAGCCAGTGAAGGCACCGCGACCGCTTCGCTGCGAGCCACAGGGTGCGGGCCGGTCAAGTGGTCAATGCCCCACCCCACCAGGAAGATGAGCAGCGCCGCGCCCACCACATAGGGGGCCAGGTCGATCCAGCGCAGCTCCGGCAGGCTCGAGAGTACTACCGCTACGCCGATACCCATGGGCGAGATCAGCGGTGCCAGGGAAAAACCACGCAGCAGCGCCAGCATCATCCGCCGCTGACGTGCCTGACGGACCCAGGCCCGCCCTTGGGCCGCCGCCAGGGTGTTGCTCTTCTCGATCATGCCGGCGAACAAATTCAGCACCCCGATGTTGAGGATAATGCCGAACAGTGCCGAACCGGCAGAAAGAATGGGATAGCGTCGCGTGGGCGGCTGCAGCAGCATGGCGGTGCCACAGCGGCGTACCAAGCGTGAGCGGTAGGCCGGCAGGCGCAACAGGCCGAGCGCCACGACGAAGGTAGCGAAAAAAGCGAAACGTCCGGCGGCCTCGAACAGCAGCCGACCCGGCGCCTCGGCCTGCCACAGCGCCAGCAGGCTCCCCATGGCGGCGGCGGACAGCAGCCCTAGCGCCATGGGCGAGAGCCGGCCGCCAAGCATGACCAGGTAGCCGGCCAGGGCCAGGATAGCCAGCGCCTGGACCACAGCGCTTCCGAAGACAAGCTGAAACAGCGTGCACAGCGTAACGATCGACAACAGGCCGGCGCGCAGGCACGCCGCGTTCACTCGGGCACACCCTCCGCCGACTCGCTGCCGCTGCGACGGCGAAACGCTCCTTCGGCCATAGCCAGCAGCGTGCCCTCGGCATCGATGACTTCACCGCTTGCCAGGTAGACCTTGCGCCCTCCACCGCGCACCCTGCCGGTGGCACGCAAGGTGCCGGTCCCGGCTGGGCCCACGAAGGTGCTGGTCAGCGACAGCGTCATGCCGCGGCGCACCCGCCCGGGGTCATCGCAGTAAAGCCCGGCGAGGCTCAGGGCGCTGTCGAGCATCGACGTGAGCACCCCGCCATGCACAATGCCACTGCGATTGAGGTGGCGGTCGTCTGCTACCAGTTCAACCACCGCAAGTCCTTCCGACCACTCCACCACCCGTATGCCGAGCAGCTCGTGGTAGCCCATGAGTGCAGTTTCTCTCATGCCTCCTTCTCCCGGCCCGCCATGTCGCGCAGGCGGCCTTTGAGGATCTTGCCGCTGGCCGTGGCCGGCAGCGTGTCCATCAGGATCAGGCGCGTGGGCCGCTTATAGGGCGCCAGCCGCGAGCCGATGAACGCACGCAGCTCCGCCTCGCTGAGCGTGGCGCCGGGCTCGCACTGGACGAAGGCGACCACCTCCTCATTGCCCTCCACCTGGCGTCCCACCACCGCCGACAGTGTCACGTCCGGATGCTCATTGATCACCGCCTCCACGTCGGGTGGATAGATGTTGAAGCCGGAGCGGATGATCAGCTCCTTGCTGCGGCCGACGATATAAAGCTGGTCGTCGTCATCGAAGCGGGCGATGTCGCCGGTGTTCAGCCAGCCGTCCGCGGTGAGGCAGGCCCGGGTGGCCGTGGGCTGGCGAAAGTAGCCTTTCATCACGTTGGGTCCACGTACCCACAGCTCGCCGGCGCCGGCATGTGCGGGTTCGTCCTCGCCACCGTCGCCCAGCGGCGCCAGGCGGTACTCCAGCAGCGGCAGTACGCGCCCTACGGTGTTGCTGTCGAAGCAGTCGTCGATACGGGTCTGGCTGATGGTCGGGCTCGCCTCGGTGAGGCCATAGCCGTTGTGCAGGGTCAGGCCGAACAGGGCCTGGACACGCCCCTTGAGATCGCCATCGAGCGGCGAGCCCCCCGCCGAGATGTAGCGCAGCGCCGGCGCCACCAGGCTTCTCCCTTCGCGGCGAAGGTACTCCAGCGTGCGTGCGAACATCGCCGGCACGCCTTGCAGCACGGTGATGCGCTCATGCTCGAGTGCGGCCAGCATGGCGGCGGCATCGAAGCGTGGCACGGTGTAGAGGCAGGCGCCATTGTAGAGCGAACCCATGCACACCGATGACAGGCCGAACACGTGCGACACCGGCAGCACCCCGTAGACCCGCTCGCCCTGGCACAGGTGACGCATGCCGCCCGAAATGGAGGCGATATAGAGGACGCCGCGATGGGTCAGCATCACTCCCTTGGGCGTGCCGGTAGTGCCGGAGGTATAGATCATCGCCGCCACCTGCTCGGCGCCGCTGGCGGCGACCGGCTCCGGTGCCACCTCAGCCAATGCGGAGAGATGCAGTCGGCCCAGTGAGGCATGCTCGAGCGCCTCGGCGCCATGGCGTTCGCCATGGGACTCGGCGTCCGGCGAGGCCTCGCTGGTATAGAACACCCGCCGCGGCTGGCAGTTGTCGCGGATGACATCTATCTCCTGGGCCGAGAGGCGCGAATTGACGATGGCCACCCAGACGTCGCGCTCGCTGGCCGCCAGCAGCAACGCCACCAGCGCTCGGCCATTCTCGCTCACCGTCATGATGCGATCACCGCGGCGAATGCCCAGTGAATCAAGCCACTCGGCGGTGGCATGAATCGCATGCCCCAGCTCGCCGTAGCTCCAGCGCACCTCGCCGTCGACCAGCGCCGGCTCGTCGGCCAGGCGCTCGGCATTCTGCAGCACCCGGGTGCTGAGTCGCTCGGGAAGCTCGGCCACCAGCTCGCTCGCCATACGGCCGAAGATCGCCTCGTCGGGCGCCTGGCGGATGTCCGACTTAGCCGTCGGCGCACTCCCAACCGCCATCAGGTCACCTCCCGCACCATGTTGCGCGCGATCACCACCTGCTGGATCTGGGTCGTGCCCTCGTAGATGCGGAACAGGCGAACGTCGCGATAGAAGCGCTCCACCGCGTATTCCGCCATGTAGCCGGCACCGCCGTGCACCTGCACCGCCCGGTCGGCCACGCGTCCCACCATCTCGGCGCAGAACAGCTTGCAGCAGGAGGCCAGCGTCGAGACGTTCTCGCCGGCGTCCTTGCGCCGTGCGGCATCGAGCACCATGGTGCGTCCCGCGTAGGCCTCGGTCTTGCTATCGGCAAGCATCGCCTGCACCAGTTGGTGCTCGGCCAGGGGCACGCCGAACTGCTTGCGCTCGATCGCGTAGTTGAGCGACTCCTCCACGAGTCGGTCGGCCACGCCCACGCATACGGCCGCGATATGCAGCCGGCCTCGATCGAGCACCTTCATGGCGGTCTTGAAACCTACCCCTTCCACGCCACCGATGATGTTTTCGGCGGGTACACGGCAGTCTTCGAAGATGATGTCGCAGGTATGGGCACCCTTCTGGCCCATCTTGTTGTCCGCCGGGCCGCGCTTGAGCCCCGGGGTGTCGCCCTCGACGATGAAGGCGCTGATACCACCAGCGCCCTTGTGGCTCGGGTCGGTGCGCGCCATCACGGTGAAGATGTCGGCTTCGGGGCCGTTGGTGATGTAGCGCTTGGTGCCGTTGAGCACGTAGTGCTCGCCGTCGCGCACGGCCGTGGTGCGCAGGCTGGCGGCATCCGAACCGGAATCGGGCTCAGTCAGACAGAAGGCGCTTAGCAGCTCACCGGTGGCCAGACGGGGTACGTATTTCGCCTTCTGCTCGGGCGTCCCGTCGATCAGGATACCCTGGGCGCCGATCCCGTTGTTGGTACCGAACACCGAGCGGAAGGCCGGCGAGGTCTTGCCCAGCTCCATGGCCACCAATGCTTCTTCTTCCATGGTCAGAGCCAGGCCGCCGTACTCCTCTGGAATCGACAGGCCGAACAGCCCCAGCGCCTTCATCTCTTCGAGCAGCTCCGGCGGCACGGCGTCTTCCTCTGCCAGCCGCGCCTCATTGGGGATCAAGCGCTCGCGCACGAAGCGGGCGATGGTGGTGGTCAGCTGGTCGAGCAGTTCGGGGTCGCGAATCATGACGAGTCCTCACGCAGGAGAGAAGCGGCCGTTCGACGGGCATTGCCCTAAAGCGTCAAGGCCAGGCCTGCCTTGTTTCGCTTAGCAGAACGTAAGACCGCATTTGGTTGTCTTGCACTCTTGCATAGCCTAGGATATCAGTCAATAAATGAAATGTTGTTTCGCAAAGCGAAACCAAGGTACAAACCAGAAGTACAACAATTCGGAAGCACAAAAGCTTAAAAAGCAGCCCAGAGAGGATCTTCATGCTGAACAACACACCGACTCCCTTCCGTACCCTGGGTATCGTTGGCACGGGTGCGATGGGCCGGGGCATTGCCCAGATCGCCGCCCAAGCCGGGCTGACCGTCTACCTGCATGACCTGCGCGAAGGGGCAGTTGCCGAGGCGCGCCAGTACATCGGTGGCCTGTGGCAGCGCGCCGTGCAGAAGCAGCGCCTGAACGAGACCGATGCCGAGCGCTACCGCACTGCCCTGAAGCAGGCCGAGGCCCTGTCCGACCTGGCAGGCTGCGATATCGTCGTTGAGGCGATCGTAGAAAAGCTCGAGGCCAAGCAGGCGCTGTTCCAGCAGTTGGAGGCCATTCTCGGCAATGAAGCCGTACTGGCGACCAATACCTCGTCGCTGTCGGTGACGGCGATTGCCTCGGGCTGTCGCCATCCGCAGCGCGTGATCGGGTTTCACTTCTTCAACCCGGTACCGCTGATGAAGATCGTCGAGGTGATCCCCGGGCTGCGCACCGCTGATGACGTGACCGATAGAGTGGAGGCGCTGGGACGCGCCATGGGTCACTTCACCGCCCGCACTACCGACACCCCGGGCTTCCTGGTCAACCATGCCGGTCGCGCCTACGGCACCGAGGCGCTGCGTATCCTGGGCGAAAGCGTGACCGACCACGTTACGATCGATCGCATCCTGGTCGATCAAGGCGGATTTCGCTTGGGCCCTTTTGCGCTGCTCGACCTCACCGGGCTCGACGTCTCCCATGCGGTGATGGAGTCGATCTACCACCAGTACTACGAAGAGCCGCGCTTTCGCCCCTCGCCCCTGACGCGCCAGCGCCTGACGGCCGGGCTGCTCGGACGCAAGAGTGGCGAAGGCTTCTACCGCTATGAGGAGGGCAAACCCCAGCTGCCCTCCGAGCCCCCCACGCCCGAAGCCGCGCCGCGCCCGGTGTGGATCGGCACTGAGGATGACGAAGCCAGACGACAGCTCGCCGCGCTGGTGACCACAGCGGGCTGGCCGCTGGACAGTGCTTCGGCTCCCTCTTCGGAAGCGCTGTGCCTGGTCGCCCCGCTAGGCGAAGATGCCACAACCTGCGCACTGCGCCTGGGCCTGGAGCCCGAACGCTGCGTGGCCGTCGATCTGCTGGCCGGCCTCGAGCGGCGCCGCAGCCTGATGACCACGCCAGTCACCCAACCTGCCTATCGCGATGCCGCCGCGGCCCTGTTTGCCCATGACGGCACGCCGGTCAGCATCATCAATGACAGCAATGGGTTCGTGCTGCAGCGGGTGGTGGCATGCATCGTCAACGTCGGCAGCGACATCGCCCAGCAGGGCGTGGCCGCCCCAGCGATCATCGATCGCGCCGTGGAACTCGGCTTGGGCTATCCACTGGGGCCGCTGGCCATGGGCGACCATTACGGCCGCCGCCGCATTCTCACCATTCTCGACAACCTTCTGGCCGCTACCGGCGATCCCCGCTACCGCGCCAGCCCCTGGCTACGCCGCCGTGCTGCCCTCGACCTTACCCTGACAGCGGCCTGAAGCCCCCTGCCCAATAGGAACTCCCATGCAAGACGCCTATATCTTCGACGGACTGCGTACTCCCTTCGGTCGCCATGGAGGCAGCCTCGCCGCCATACGCCCCGACGACCTGCTCGGCCACGTGCTAAAAGCGCTCGTCGCACGCAACGCCTTTTCCATCGAAGCCTATGAAGAGGTGCTGGCCGGCTGTACCAACCAGGCCGGCGAGGATTCGCGCAACATCGCACGGCACGCGGGGCTGGTCGCCGGCCTACCGGTCGAAGTGGCGGCCCAGACGGTCAACCGCCTGTGCGGCAGTGGCCTCGCGGCGGTCATCGATGCCGCTCGCGCCACACGGCTCGGCGAGGGTGAACTGTTCCTGGCCGGGGGGGTGGAATCCATGTCCCGCGCCCCCTATGTGCTGGGCAAGGCGGAATCCCCTTACGCCCGCAACCAGCCGCTGTACGATACCGTAATCGGCTCGCGCTTCCCCAACCCCTGGATTTCCCGCGAATACGGCAGCCACAGCATGCCCGAGACCGCCGACAACGTGGCCCAGGATCTCGGCATCGGCCGCGAGGCGAGCGACGCCTTCGCCGCTCGCTCCCAGTCCCGCTATGCCGAGGCCCAGACCCGCGGCTTCTATGACGACGAGCTGCTGGCCGTGGAGGTCGCCCAGGGTCGCAGGCAACCACCGCAGGTGGTAACGCAAGACGAACACCCGCGCCCCGACACCGACGCCGACAAGCTGGCCAGGCTGGGCCCGTTGTTCGAAGGCGGCGTGGTCACGGCTGGCAACGCTTCCGGCCTTAACGACGGCGCGGCGGCGCTGATCGTGGGTAGCCTCGCCGCAGGCGAGCGTGCCGGCATTGCGCCACGGGCACGTATCGTGGCCAGTGCCGTAGCCGGCGTGCCCCCCCGTGTGATGGGGCTGGGCCCGGTACCGGCCAGCCGCAAGGCGCTCGAAAGAGCCGGCCTAACCCTCGAGCAGATGGACGTAATCGAGATCAATGAGGCCTTCGCGGTGCAGGTGCTGGGCTGCGTCAAGCAGCTGGGACTCGATCCGGACGACAGCCGCCTCAACGCCAACGGCGGCGCCATCGCCATCGGCCACCCGCTGGGTGCCTCCGGCGCTCGCCTGGCGCTGACCGCACTGCGCCAGCTCGAAGCCGGAGCAGGCCGCTACGCACTGGTCACCATGTGCATCGGGGTCGGCCAGGGCATCGCCTGCATTATCGAAAGAGCGGAGCGCTGAGCACCCCTGCCGCCCCGGGCTCGGCCGCCAACGGACTGACCCGGGGCAATATGCGATACTCGCCCAACGACCTCGCGACAGGGAACCACAATGAACACACCTGCCCCGCTGGAAGATGACGGCACATTGCCGACCAAGGACCGCAACTTCGTCACCGCTCTGGCCCGCGGCCTGGAACTGCTGCGCGCCTTCGGTGCCGGCGAGGAGTATCTTGGCAATGCCGAGCTTTCCAGCCGCACCGGGATTCCGCGCCCGACGGTGTCGCGGCTGACCTACACCCTGACCCAGCTCGGCTATCTTCGGCATAACACCCGGTTGGAGAAATATCGCCTTGGCCCCGGCATCCTGGCCCTGGGCTACCGCTTCCTGGCCAGCCAGGGCATTCGCGACATCGCTCGCCCTTTCATGCAGCAGTTCGCCGAAGCCACCGATTGCAATGTCAGCCTCGGGGAGCCGGACAAGCACGACATGGTGTATATCGAAAGCTGCCATGGCAGCGGCCCACTGATCGTGCGTCTCGACATTGGCTCGCGCCTGCCGATGGCGACCACGGCGATCGGCCGCGCCTGGCTGTGCGGGCTCTCCGAAGCGCGCCGCGAGGCGGTGATGGCGGAACTGGCCAAGGCGCATGGCGCGGACTGGCCGGGACTGGAAAAAGGGATTCGGAGAAGCCAGGAGGATTATGCTCGCTATGGCTTCTGTCTCTCGGAGGGCGACTGGCAGTCGCAAATCAGCGCCGTGGCTACGCCGCTGATCCTCGAGGATGGCGCCGAGGTAATGGCGATCAACTGCGGCGGTGCCGCCCACCGTCTCGGCCATTCGATCATGGTCGACAACCTGGGGCCGCGACTCAAGGAAGTGGCAAGACGCATCCTGGCGGAACTGCAGCACGGCAACGCACCCTGACGGCTGCCAAGCCGCCCCTGTCACCCGCCCGGCGATCAGGATATAGTGCAAAAACCGTGAGGTGACGACACCTTGCAACTGAACGCCAGGAGAATTGAGTCGACTTCATGCCCGACACTGCTTCTCGTCCCGGCATGCTGGTGCAGGAGGCCGATCGGTTCAGCGCCGAGGGTGACTGGACGCTGCCGCACTACGCCAGGCTGAGCGCCGTTGCCGCCAAGGCCAGGGCCGCCGAAGAGATTGCGCTTGATCGCCTCGGTGCCCTGGACACCTCCGGCGCCTCTGTGCTGGTCGATCTGCTGGGCGCCGACCGGGTGCAGGAGATAGACCGCTGGGCACCGGCGCTGCCACCGGAACGCCGCAGCATGCTCAAGGCAGTGGCCAAGGCGCGGGAGGCGTCGCCGCCGCCTACCGAACCACGGGCGCTGCCGATACTCGGTGCATTGGCCGAGCTGGGCCGGCGCGTCGAGGCACTGGGCCGCCAGCAGCTTCAGCTCGCCGGCTTCATCGGGCTGACCCTGACCAGCCTGCTGGCCAACCTGCCGCGCCCCTGGCGCTGGCGCATCACCGCCCTCGTCGCTCATATCCAGCAGACCGGGCTCAACGCCATTCCCATCGTGGCGCTGCTCACCTTCCTGGTCGGCGCCGTGGTGGCGTTTCTCGGCGCCACGGTGCTGCGCGATTTCGGCGCCACCATCTATACCGTCAACCTGGTCACCTACTCCTTCCTGCGTGAGTTCGGCGTCTTACTCGCAGCCATTCTGCTGGCCGGGCGAACCGCCAGCGCCTTCACCGCCCAGATCGGCGCCATGAAGGCCAACGAAGAGCTCGATGCCCTGCGCGCCCAGGGCCTGAGCCCCATGGAGCTGCTGGTACTGCCCCGAGTGCTGGCGATGATGATCAGCCTGCCGATCCTCACCCTGGTGGGCATGCTCAGCGGCATGCTGGGCGGGGCGCTGGTCTGTGCCCTGGCGCTGGATATCTCTACCACGCAGTTCCTGGCCATCCTGCAGCGCGAGATACCGCTGCGCCATTTCCTGCTGGGGATCGGTAAGGCGCCGGTATTCGCCTTCATCATCGCAGTCATCGGCTGCCTGGAAGGCTTCAAGGCCAAGGCCAGCGCCCAGTCTGTCGGTGAGCACACCACCTCCAGCGTGGTGCAATCCATCTTCATGGTAATCCTGCTCGACGCACTTGCCGCCATGTTCTTCATGGAGATGGGCTGGTGAGTCAAGCGTCCGATACGGTGGTCGAAGTACGCGGCCTCACCAACCGCTTCGGCAGCCATGTGGTGCATAACGGCCTCGACCTGGATATCCGTCGCGGCGAGATTCTCGGCGTCGTGGGCGGTTCCGGCACCGGAAAGTCGGTTCTGCTCCGTAGCATCGTCGGGCTCAAGCGGCCGGACGGCGGGTCGATTCACGTGCTCGGCGAGGACCTGCAGCGGCTGGCGCCCGACCGGCGAGCACGAATCGAACGCCGCTTCGGTGTGCTGTTCCAGCGTGGCGCGCTCTTCAGCTCGCTCAACCTGCAGGAAAACGTCGCCCTGCCGCTGATCGAACACCTGGGAATGGCCCGGGCGGACGCCGAACATCTGGCGCGACTCAAGCTGGCCCTGGCCGGCTTGCCTTCCCAGGCAGCCCAGCTGATGCCGGATGCGCTGTCGGGCGGCATGGTCAAGCGTGCTGCCCTGGCTCGTGCGCTGGCCCTCGACCCGGAGGTGCTGTTTCTCGACGAACCCACTGCCGGCCTGGACCCCATCGGCGCCGCCGCCTTCGATACACTGCTGATGACGCTACGCGACGCCCTCGGCTTCAGCGTCTTTCTGGTGACCCACGATCTCGATACGCTCTATACAGCCTGCGATCGCGTCGCGGTCATCGCTCACCGCCGGATTCTGGTCGCCGACCGCCTGGACGTCGTGGAAGCGACCGACGATCCGTGGGTCCGCGACTATTTTCATGGCCCGCGAGGCCGCGCCGCCCGCCACGCGGCCCACGCTGCAAAGGAGGGGTGATGGAAACCCGAGCCCACCATGTCGTCATTGGCCTGTTCACCGTACTGGCCATAGCAGGCGGCCTGCTGTTTGCGCTGTGGCTGAACCACACCGCTGGCGACCGCGACTACACCCATTACGAGGTGCTGTTCAATCGAGGGGTCAGCGGCCTGTCCGAGGGCAACGCCGTGGAATACAGCGGGGTCCGGGTCGGCGACGTCGTTAACCTGAGACTCGATCCGGTCGATCCTCGCAACGTGCGAGCGCTGATTCGCGTGCAGAGCCACGTGCCTATTCGTCAGGACACGCGGGCGCGCCTTGCGCTGGCCAATATCACCGGCAGCATGTCGATCCAACTGCACGGCGGCACACCGGAGAGCCCACTGCTGATTAATCGCGGCGAGGCACCGCCACAGATCGTGGCCGATCCGTCGCCGCTGGGTGCGCTGCTCAGCGACAGCGAAGAACTGCTCGGCAACGTCAACAGCGTGCTATCACGCCTCGAGGCGCTGCTGTCGCAGGACAATATCGACAGCGTGGAGCAGATCCTTGCCAACCTGGAGCGCACCACGGCTCAACTGGCCGCCATCGGCGATGCGCCGAGTCAGGTAGCAGAACGCATGGTGGAGGTCACCCAGGAAGCGGCGCGCGTGCTGGCGGAGCTGCGCAGCCTGGCGGAGCGCACAGGTGGGCTATTGCAGGGCCCCACGGAGAGCATGCTGCGTGAAGCCGGCCAGCTCACCGGCAGTCTGGCCCGGGCGGCCCAGCAGATTGAACAGCTCATGCAGGACAACCAGGGTGCGTTGGAAAGCGGCATTCGTGGGGTGCAGGGACTCGGCCCCGCCACGCTCGAACTGCGCAACACCCTGTCATCCTTGAATCGCCTGGTGCGCAGGCTGGAGGACAACCCGACCGATTTCCTGCTCGGACGCGACCAGATAGAGGAGTTCACCCCATGACCCCGCTGCGGCTACCCCTGCTGGGTCTGCTGTTCCTGATGCTCGGCGCTGCCGGCTGCACCCTGGTGCCGCAGCGCACCCCGCTGGCACTCTACACCTTGCCCGATGGCACCGTTCCGCCAGCACACGCCAACGCTGCCCGGCAGGACACGCGCACTCTGCGGATCGACACGCCACAAGCCAGCGGCCTGCTCGACAGTGCTCGCATCGTGGTCGTGCCCACTCCGCACCAGCCTCAGGTCTACGAAGGCGCACGCTGGGCCGACGACATGCCCCGCCTGCTGCGCAATCGCATGCTGGATGCCTTCCAGGCCGATGGCCGCCTCTCGCGTCTCGTCCATGATGGTGCCGCGCTGGTCGCCGACTTCGAGCTTGCCAGCGACCTGCGCGCCTTCCAGAGCGAGTACCACGCTGGCCGTGCCCCGCAGGCGGTGATCCGCCTGGACGCCCGCCTGATCGATGCCCGCTCCCAGCAGCTGTTGGCCAGCCGGCGCTTCGAGCAGCGCCACCACGCGCAGAGCGAAGCCCTGCCCGATGTCGTCACGGCCTTCGGCGCAGCGGCGGACCAACTCACCCTCGAACTCGTGGCCTGGGTGGTGGAACAGGCTGACCGGGGCGATACGGCGGCCCGTTGAACCCACCCTCGGCTCAGGCCGTCGAATATAGACAATTCATCATAATGTCTTGCGGTTACCGTTATCGGCAGCAATTGGTTATGATGCGGCTAAAAGCAAGGATGTACGCCATGGATAGTTCGCCCCGACAGAACCTGGGCATCAGCGCCTATAGCTGGCTCAAGCATGACATCATCCGCGGCATCTTCCAGCCGGGAGAAAAACTGCTCATGAGCCGGCTCAAGGATCGCTATCGCCTGGGAATCGGCCCGCTTCGCGAAGCCCTGTCTCAGCTGGTGGCAGAGCGGCTGGTAATTGCCATCAGCCAGCGGGGCTATCGAGTCGCCCCGATGTCCCTGGCCGAGCTGAAGGACATCTATGACGCCCGAGCCCAGCTCGAAGGGCTGATACTCACGCTTGCGATCGAGCGTGGCGACGACGCCTGGGAAGCGGAGATTCTGGCCACGGCTCATACCCTCTCCAAAGTTATGGAGGTCAATACACCGGACGAGCTGCTCGATGTCTGGGACACCCGCCACAAGGCCTTTCATACTGCCATCGCCAGCGGCTGTGGCTCTCCTCACCTGCTTCAGGTCCGCGAAAGCCTGTTCGATCAGGTCGAACGCTATCGCCACCTCTGGCTGCGCGAAACGGTCTTCTCCGAAGACGCCCTCGAGCGCAAGCGCCAGGAGCATGCCGCGCTGGTCGAGGTGATTCTCGCCCGTCGTGCCGAGCAGGCCGGAGAGATGATGCGCGAGCACCTGATGACACCGGTACCGATCATCACCGAGGTGATGACACGACGCGGCCTGGCCTGACCGTCACCTTCCTGTCACTACACTCGGCCATACTGTGGCCGTGACAAGATGAAACTCACGTTTTATTTTGTAGAGACAACCGGCCAAGCGCAGCCCTATCGTTGCCGGCCCGAAGGAGGGCGTTATGCCACACATCCTGCGTTTTTCACGTGAAGTCGAAGACCGGCTGGAATGCCTTCTTCAAGGAACCGATCTCAGCAAGGCGGAGCTGATCGAGCGCTGCCTGGGTCGCGGCCTGGCAGAGCTGGAAGCCGAGCTGCTGATGGAGGGCGCCGATGCCCGCCTCGACCCGGTAAATGGCCCGACCATCGACCAGCTGCTGCGCGAAAGCGGCTTGGGCGCCTGAACCGGCTTTTGCAAACGCCCCCTGGCTTGTCATCATGCGCCAAAGACAGCTCGGAAACGACGGTAGGCCGCGAGAGCCCGTTCCGGAGTGTCTGGCGCCAGACGTATCGCCTGGCCCGGCAGGCACTGGGCCAGGCGTGACGCTGCCAACGGTGTCAGCGCACCGAGCCTGGGGTAGCCACCTATCGTCTGGCGGTCATTGAGCAGTGCGATGGGCTGGCCATCCGGCGGGACCTGCACTGCGCCAAGACCGATTCCTTCGGAGATCAGCGAATCACCACGGAATTCAAGTTTCGGTCCCGTGAGCCTGACCCCCATGCGATCGGCACGATCGTCCACCCGCCATGTCGCATTGAAGGCCCGGAAAAGACTTCGGCCGGTGAATTCGCCGATCTGGGCGCCGGGCAGCAGGGACAGGGCTGCAGGCACTCGATAATCGATCCGCGCCTCCGCCGGGGCCTGACGCAAGCCGCCCCCGGCGGGAGCGGCAGGCATCACCGTCAGTCGATCGCCCTGTGCCAGCTTGCTGCCGCGGCCGTCGAAACCGCCGAGCCCCTCACGTACTACGCAGGCGACGCTGCCTAGCACTGCATTAGCGTGGAAGCCTCCCGCCACCGCCAGATAAGCGCGCAGACCATTGACCGGCGAAGCGAAGCTCAGCCGCTGGCCTTTCCCGCAAGGGAAGCGCTGCCAGATGGGCAACGGCTGGCCATCGAGGCTGGCCCCCAGGTCAGCCCCGGCCACGGCCAACACAAGGTCACGCTCGGCCACAAGGGTGAGCCCGCCGAACGTAATCTCGAGCGCCGCAGCCCCCCAGGCATTGCCGGCGAGTCGGTTGGCCCAGCTCCAAGCATGGAGATCTGCCGGCCCTCCTTGGGTCACGCCAAGGCGACGCACGCCGAAACGACCGGCATCCTGAAGCAACGCCAGGGGTCCTGCTTGTTCGACGCGAAAACCGATAACGGTATACTCATTCATCGACGAGCCTCCGTTGGGGTGGTATCGCCTCCACGGGCCTCGAAGGTGTGGCGGTCAACCGGCACGAAGCGCACCCTGTCGCCCACCTTGAGCAGGCTGAAACCGTCGCGGTCGCGATCGAACAGGCGCACCGAGGTGCGGCCCAGCAGGTTCCATCCTCCCGGCGTCACGGCGGGATAGGCCGCCGTCTGGCGGCCGGCAATCGCCACGCTATTCACCGGCACCCACTTTCGCGGGGTAGCCAGGCGCGGCATCTCCAGGCAGGCATCCAGCAGGCCCATAAAGGCAAAACCGGGAGCAAAGCCGAGGGCGAAGACGCGATAGTCGGTACCGGCATGACGTTCGATCACTTTCTCGACGCTCATGCCGGTATGCCCGGCTACCCGCTCCAGGTCTGGCCCGACGCTTGGGTCATACCAGGTGGGCAGCTCATGCACGTCTCCCGACGCCGTGGGACCATCCGGCACCAGTTCGTGGAGCAGTGCCTGCAGGCGGTGACGCGCCTCCAGTGGGGTCAGGTTGAGGGGGTCGAAGACCACCAGCAGCGTGGTGTAGGAAGGCACCAAGTCTACCAGAGCGGCGCCGAAGGCCGCCTCGCTGCGCCGCATCAGCGCCGTGATCCAGGGCAGATTCTGCTCGTCGATGCGCTCGAACAGTCGCACCATCCAGCCATCCAGCCCGGCCGACTCCAGCCGCGGCAATTTCACTCTCCTGCCGCTCACGAATCGTCCCCAAGCGCATCCAGTGCCTGGCGAATGGCCTTTACGGCGGCAATGGACTCCGGGTTGTCCCCATGCACACAGAGCGTGTCCGCGATTAGCACAAGGTCACTGCCATCGCTGGCAACAAGCGGCCGACCGGTAGCGATACGCCGCGCCTGGTCGACGATGACCTCGGGATCATGGTGTACCGCCCCTGGCTCGCGGCGGGCAATGAGACGCCCGTCGCCGTCATAGGCGCGGTCAGCAAAGGCCTCGAACCAGAGGGTCACGCCTTGTTCTCGCGCCAGGGCGCTCACCGCCGAGGTATCGCGGGTTGCCATGGTCATCAGTGGCAGCCCGGGGTCATAGGCCAGGATGGCACGCATCACCGCCGTCATGATCTCGGGGTCACGCGCCATATCGTTGTAAAGCGCCCCATGCGGCTTCACGTAGCTGACCTCGATACCCTCGGCCCGGCACAGCGCCGTCAGAGCACCCAACTGGTACAGCACCATGTTCTCGATTTCGGCCGCCGAGCAGGCCAGAGAACGACGCCCGAAACCAACCAGGTCGGGATAGGCGGGGTGCGCACCTACGCATACGCCGTGCTGGCGGGCCAGGCGCACCGTCTTGCGGATGACATCGGGATCGGAGGCATGGAAACCGCAGGCCACATTGGCAAGGTCCACGTGAGGCATCACCTCGGAGTCGCGTCCCATGACCCAGGGGCCGAAGCTTTCTCCCATGTCAGCGTTGAGCAGCAGCGTCGTCATGGTTCCCTCGCCTAGGCAAAAGGAAGAATTTACCAGCGTTTCGACGCGAAGCCACCGGGGCACAAACCTTACCGAGTGCGCTCGGGCGCCGACGGCTCTGCCCACTCGCGGGGGTTTCGCGGATAGTAGCGCTCGGGCTGGCGCTCGACATGGGTGAAGAAGCGTGTGTCCTTGTAGGGCATCTTCATGAAGCCGGACACCCCGAGGCCCTCGATGAGTCCGACCGCATCGAGAATATCCTCGAGCCGGGCGCGAAACTCGGCCTCGCGGGCGGGGTCGAGCAGGCGATAATAGCTGTGGATCTTGAGATGCTGGGGCAGCGCCTCGAAGATGATCATCCCGGTATGGTGAATCTCGTTGAGCGCCTCGAGCGAGGTGATGATTGGCTCGGGCAGCACCAGGAACTCCTCAGGATCGGGCCCATCCTCGAAGTAGCTATGCAGTCGGCTGCTGTCCTCAAGCTCCGGCACGGCACTCACTTCGTAGCGCAGCCGCATGCCGGGCGTAATGGCGAAGGGATGAGCCGGGCCTTCCCGGTCCAGGTGCAAGGTATCGCGGGCATTGAACAGGCAGCTCTTGAAGATGCCTTGGCGGTAGATCGCTTGAGCCAGGTTGACCATGTTGTTGACGGCGGCGACGAACGCCGGCCGCAGGCCGGGGTCATGCAGGTTGAGCGAGGTGTCGATGTAGACGCCATCGGCCTCCCAGCGCACCGCCAGCCCACCCACCACCGGGTACCTGCCGAGCCGGCTTACCGCCGCCAGGAAGGCCTTCTCGGTTTCGCCCATGCCCTGCATGAAGTTCTTGTAGTAGCGATCGAGCTGCACATCGTTGATGTCGTTGAGGGTCTCATGCCCTCCCTCCTCACGCAGGAAGGCCTTGCGCGAGCTGTAGACCACCGTGTCGATCTCCCGCGTCGACGGCCTTACCCAGGTCGGCACCAGCGGTACCTCGGCCGGCTCCGGCAAGTCGATCATCACCACCCGGGCCAGCCTCGGCATCTCGCTGATGAAGTGATCCCCGGCCCGGCGGCGAATGCGGGGGTCGTCATCGAGCATGCCGTCGAGCATTCGCGCAAACTCCATGGGCAGGCCCAGGGAAGTGGCCGGAATAGCCCGCTGCCCGAAACGGCATGACTGTGCCGACGCCAGGGCGTAGAGCGTGCCGGCCGTGCCCTGCTCGTCAAACCGCGGCGACGAGAGCGCCCCGTTGAGCTGTTCGTCGCCGATGAAATAGACGTCGCCGAGGCGTGCATTGGTCTGCTGCAGGTTGTCGGACATCAGCTCCATGACGTTGGACGCCACGAACTGCTGGTTGGCGTCGAGCTGGGCAAAGACGGAGGAGCCCCAGTCGATCAAGGCAATGGTTTCCCGCTCCGCATCGAACACCAGGTTCGACGGCTTGATATCGCCATGCACGATAGGCCGCCCCGAAGGCCCGGCTTCACGCCGCAGGCTGCGCAGGATATCGGCAAGCTGATCGGCGATTCGCACCACCAGGCGCGGCGAAAGCCGCCCTTGCCGTAGCGAGACCTCTTCGAGATTGAGCCCCGGCGCCCGTTGCATGACCAGGATCGACTGGTTGCGCACGCGTTGGAAGGCCACCAGCCGAGGCACGCGGGGGTGCACGACCTGCTCCAGCATGAACGCCTCCTCCTCGAGGCGATCCTGCAGCTGCTGGGGCAGGTTGACCCGGGTAAACTTGAAAACGTACTCCTCGCCATGGGGCGCGATGCCGGCGAACACGAAGCCATAGGCACCCTTGCCGATCAGCGCGATCTCGCGGTACCCCAGCTGTTCGAGCTGAGCCTGGCACAGCGCCACCCACGCCTTGAGCTTACGCGCATCGTCATGACTGAGCAGGTAGATCGACTGCTCTTCCGGAATGTAGAACTGCTGTAGCTGTGCCTGGGACATGGCGGGCATCCCCACAGGAGAGAAGACGCCCGAGCCATTGGGCTCGGGCGGCGGCGATCAGCCGAGATGAAGCAGCATGGTTTCCGGCGCTTCCAGGTAGCCCTTCCAGGCGTTGCAGAAGCGCGCAATGGTACCGCCATCGATGACCCGGTGGTCACCGGCCCAGGTCACGGTCATGATCGCCCGCTTGGCCAGCTCGCCTTGCGCATCGAAGCGCGGCAGCCACTGGCTCTTGCCGATGGCGACAATGGCCAGCTCAGGGGCGTTGATGATGGGCGCCGCGTAGGTGCCGCCGAAGGCGCCGATATTGGAGATGCTGATGGTGCCCCCCTTGAGATCCTCCTGGGCCACCCGACCTTCGCGGGCGGCGCCGGTGAGGCGCTGGATCTCGCGTGCCACCTCCAGCACGCTACGCCGCTCCACGTGCTTGACGTTGGGCACGATCAGCCCGCTCTGGCTGTCCACTGCCATGCCGACGTTCACTGAGGGCAGATAGTGGATCTCGGTGACCTCGGCATTCAAACGGGCATTGAGAATCGGCTCTTCGCGCACCGCCAGGGCCAGCGCCTTCATGAAGAAGGGCATCAGGGTCAGGCGCACCTGCTGCGCCTCGGCCAGCGGCTTCAAGCGCTCGCGTAAGGCCAGCAGTTCGGTGACGTCGATCTCCTCGCCGTACTGGAAGTGCGGGATAGTAGTGGCCGACTCGACCATGCGCCTGGCCATCACCGCACGTACACCGCGAATCGGCTCGACCCGCACCTCGCCCTCCGCGGCCTGAGGCACCGGGGCCGGCTTGGCCGGCGATGCTGCGGACGTGGACGTCGCCGCCTCCTGAGTGGGGCTCGCCTCCCCGTGCTCGAGATGTCGCAGCACGTCCTCCTTGAGCACGCGGCCATCCTTGCCTGAGCCGGCCACGGCGTCCAGACTCAGGCCGTGCTCGCGCACCAGGCGCCGCACCGCCGGGCTTGCGGGAGTGCGCCCGTAGGCCCCCCGTCCGCCGCCCTCGCCTCCAACGGCGGCGCAGGGAGCAATACTGGCGGAACTTTCAGCGCTGGCCACCGACCCCGAGCTCGCCGGGGCGGGTTCGCTTTCGCCGGCCAGGTCCGGCACATAGGCAAACAGCGGCGCATGCACCTTGGCAATCTCGCCCTTGGCCACATGCAGCTTGCTCACCACGCCGGCTTCCGGCGCGGTGATCTCGACCAGCGCCTTGTCGGTCATCACGTCGACCAGCGGCTGGTCTTCGGCGATGGCCTCTCCTTCGGCAACACGCCACTCGACGACTTCACACTCGACGATGCCTTCGCCGATATCGGGCAGAATGAAATCCTTTGTCTTGGCGGATGACGCGGGGGCCGTTGACGCCTGGGCGGCAGGCGGGGCCTCGGCGGCAGGGCTGACGGCTTCCTCTTCCACCCGGGGGCGCGGCGGTGCGTCTGGCGTCGCAGGCTCCTCCCCCACTGCCTCGTAGGCAAACAGCGGGGCGTGCACCTTGGCGATATCGCCTTTCGCCACATAAAGCCGGGTGACACGGCCCGCCTCGGGGGCGGTGATCTCGACCAGCGCCTTGTCGGTCATTACCTCGACCACCGGCTGGTCCTCAGCGATCTCCTCGCCTTCGCTCACACGCCACTCGACCACCTCACACTCCACGATACCTTCGCCGATATCGGGCAGCTTGAAATCGCTCATCGTTCTCTCCTGTCCTGATATCGGGCGTCAGTACGCCACGGATGCCTTGATCGCCTCGAAGATCTTCAGGTGGTCGGGCAGGTATTCCTTTTCCAGCGTCAGCGGGAAAGGCGTATCCAGCCCCGTCACCCGTTCGATAGGCGATTCCAGGTACAGGAAACAGCGCTCCTGGACGGTAGCGGCGATCTCGGCGGCGAAGCCACCGGTACGCGGCGCCTCGTGGGTGATTACCAGCCGTCCGGTCTTCAGCACCGACTCGACCACGGTGTCTTCGTCCCACGGCATGATGGTGCGCAGGTCAATGACTTCACAGGAAATGCCTTCCTTCTCGGCCAGTTCCACGGCGCGGTCGATCACTTCCATCTGGGCGCCCCAGCCCAGCACGGTGACGTCGCTGCCCTCCTTGGTCACCTCGGCTTCGCCGATGGGCAGCTGGTAGTCCTCCTCGGGCACTTCGCCTACCGCGGCACGGTAGAGGCGCTTGGGCTCGAAGAAGATGACCGGATCAGGGTCGCGAATGGCAGAGAGCAGCAGCCCCTTGGCCTGGTAGGGGTTGCGCGGCACGAGGATCTTCAGCCCCGGCGTGTGTGCGAAGTAGGCCTCCGGCGACTGGGAATGGTAGAGACCGCCGGAAATCCCGCCGCCATAGGGCGTACGGATGGTCAGGCCACCGACGTTGAACAGGTCACCGGAGCGAAAGCGGAACTTGGCCGACTCGTTGACGATCTGGTCGAAGGCCGGAAAGATGTAATCGGCAAACTGAATCTCGGCCACCGGCACCGAGCCCTGGGCGGCGAGGCCGTTGGCGAAGCCGATGATGCCCTGCTCCACCAGCGGCGTGTTGAAGCAGCGAGCCTTGCCGTATTTTTCCTGCAGATGACTGGTGGCGCGGAACACCCCACCGAAGATTCCCACATCCTCGCCGAAGCAGAGTACCTTGTCGTCCTCGGCCATGGCGATGTCCAGCGCGTTGTTGATCGCCTGCAGCATGTTCATCTTGGGCATCTCAGGCTCTCCCCTGGTCGTCGCCAGCGGTGGCATCTGGCTGGGTGTCGCGCACATCCGGGTCGAGGGATCGCGCGCCTTTCGGGTAGGCATCCGGATACTTGCGGATATGGCGCTTGAGGCCATCGAGCTGGCGCTGCAGCGCCGGCGTCACGTCGGCATAGACGTCTGTCACCAGCGACTCCAGTGGCGGCGGTGGCCGCTTCTCGGCACGCTTCATGGTGTCGAGCACCTCGCGGCGCAGGGTCTCCTGCAGGTTCTTCTCCTCCTCTTCGCTCCACCAGCCCTGGTCCAGCAGCCACGCCCTCATGCGTGAAATGGGGTCCTTCTCGCGCCAGGCCTCCTCCTCCTTGCGGGAACGATAGCCGGACGGGTCGTCCGACGAGGAGTGAGCCGCCAGCCGATAGGTCATCGCCTCGATCAACACCGGTTCGTTGCGCTCCACCGCAATGCGGCGCGCCTCCTCGGTGGCACGATAGACCGCCAGGACGTCGTTGCCGTCGACGCGGATCGCATGCATGCGATAACCGAAGGCCCGCGGTGCGATGCCGTCGGCAGCGAACTGCTCGCTTGCGGGTGTGGAGATGGCGTAGCCGTTGTTGCGACAGAAGAAGATCACCGGCACCTTGTGCACCGACGCCATGTTCAGCGCGGCGTGGAAGTCGCCCTCGGAGGCGGCCCCTTCTCCGAAGAAGGTAATGGTGCAGTGCCCTTCGCCGGCCAGCTTCTGGCCATAGGCATAGCCTGCCGCCTGGGGGATCTGGGTGGCCAGCGGGGACGAGATGGTCATGTAGTGCAGCTTACGCGACCCATAGTGGATCGGCATCTGGCGACCCTTACCGTAATCGAGCTCGTTGCCGAACAGCTGGTTCATGAACTCGTCGTAGCTGAAGCCACGGTAGACTAGCGCGCCCTGCTCTCGGTACTGCGCCATGATCATGTCGGCATCTTCCAGCGCTGCGGTGGCGCCGATCACGGCGGCCTCTTCACCGGTGCACTGCATGTAGAACGACAGCCGGCCCTGGCGCTGCGCGGCCATCATGCGCTCGTCGAGCACCCGGGTGGCCAGCATGGCACGGTAGATCCGGAGCGCCGTTTCCTCATCGAGGTCGGGCGCATCGGCCTCCTCGTGCAGGGTTCCATCCTGCCTGAGCAGCCGGAACGTGGGGATATGCAGTTCATCGCCAACCATGAAGCGTGGCGTGTGGATGTCGTGTGTTGTTGTCATCATCCTGGTCCTTGGGTGGTGGCAGGAGGAAAACCGCCCCTTTTGAGGGCAGTGTCGACGCAAATGGCGTGGGCTGCCAGAGGTCGTTCCCAGCAGTCCGCCAACGCTGGAAAGGTTGACGTTAACGTAAGATGCGACCAAACGCATCCCCTTTGCCATTGGAAATTCTGCCTATTCGGCAGAAAGGCGGGAAATCTTGTGGCTTTTGTAAACAAACTCCCTGTGCCGGGCGGCGCTCAACGCCGCGGCGTGACGAGTCGCTCGAACACGCTATCGACGGTGAGAGCGAGCAGGCCGATGAGCAGGGCACCCTGAACGATATAGGCCGTATTGTTGTTGACAATGCCGGCAATGATCGGATCGCCCAAGTTGCTGGCACCCACCGTGGCGCCAAGCGCGGCGGTGGCGATATTAATGGTGACCGAGGTGCGAATGCCGGCCAGGATCACCGGAGCGGCCAACGGCAGCTCTACCTGCAGCAGCCGCTGCCGCCGGGTCATGCCCATGCCGCGCGCCGCTTCATGCACCGACTGGCTCACCCCGCCAATACCGACCAGGGTATTTCGCACGATGGGCAGCAGCCCATACAGCACCAGCGCGACAATGATGGGAACGGTACCGAAGCCCAGCGCCGGCACGGCCAGGGCCAGTACCGCCACGGGAGGAAACGTCTGGCCGATGGAAGCGAGCTGCGACACCAGCGGCAGGAAGTCGCGACCCGCCGGGCGCGTAACGGCTACCGCAGCACCTACTCCCAGCAGGATCGACAGCAGCGACGAGAAAGCCACCACCAGGACATGCTGCCCCAGCAACGCAGCGAAGCTGGCGCGAGGATAGATTACGGCCCGACTGTGGGGCTCGATGAAACGAAACAGCGCTTCGAACTGTGCCATGCCGAAGGTGAGCACCAGCAGTGCCAGCAGCCACCCCAGCGGCACCGCCCAGCGCTGCAGGCCCTGGCTCAGTACGACGCGCGGCGTCTCGGTGACCTTGGCGCTCATCCCGGCTTGGCTCCGAGCAGCCGACGCAGCGACAGCTCGCCGATTGGCAGGTCGTCACGGTCGACCACGGTCAGCCGGTCGACGCGGTGCCACAGCATGACCGACAGCGCCTGGCTGAGCGGCGCCTCCAGGTCGATGCGCTCGCTGGCGAGCAGCCGTGGCCCCAGCGGCAGCATGCGATCCTTGACCCTCAGCAGCGCCGCTTCCTTCAGGCCGCGATCCTGGCCCCCCAGCAGCGACTCCACGAAAGGGCTGGTCGGTTCACGCAGCAGCTCGATGGGAGCCCCCTGCTGCACGATCCGCCCGGCATCCATCACCACCAGTTGGTCGGCCAGCGCCAGGGCTTCATCCATATCATGGGTGACAAAGACGATGGTCTTGCGCAGCCGCGCCTGGAGCGTCAGCATTTCATGCTGCAGGGTGCGGCGAGTGATCGGGTCCAGCGCCCCGAAGGGCTCATCCATCAGCAGAATGTCGGGATCCGCCGCCAACGCCCTGGCCACGCCGACGCGCTGGGCCTGACCGCCCGACAGCTGGTGCGGGTACTTGCCGGCAAAGGTTTCCACCGGCAGCCCAAGCAGCTGCATTAATTCCTCGACGCGCTCCCTGACCCGCTGGCGCTGCCACTTGAGCAGCCGCGGCACGACGCCGATATTGCGTGCCACTGTCCAGTGAGGGAAAAGCCCCGTGCTCTGGATCACGTAGCCGATGCGGCGGCGTAGCAGCGCCTCCTCAAACTCGCCTACCGGCTGGCCATCCAAGCGAATCTCACCTTCATCATGCGCAATCAGCCGGTTGATCATGCGCAGGGTGGTGGATTTGCCGCAGCCCGACGTGCCCACCAGCACGCACAGCTGCCCTGGTTTGATGCTCAACGTGACAGCATTGACCGCCGTGGTGTCGCCGAAGCGCTTGGTGACCCCTGAAAGTTCGATCATCCAGCCCCTCCTGGGCGCAGGTAGTCGGTCAAGGCGCCCAGCAGGGCGTCCGCCAGCAGGGCCAGCACGACGATCGGCAACGCCCCGAGGAGCACCATGTCCATGGCCGCCTGCCCCAGTCCCTGAAAGATGAAAGTACCGAGCCCCCCCGCGCCGATCAGCGCCGCCACCGCCGTCAGGCCGATGGCCTGCACCGTGGTGATGCGCACGCCCTCCAGCACCACCGGCAGCGCCAGCGGCAGGCGCACCTGCCAGAACACCTGGCGCTGGCTCATGCCCATGCCGCAGGCGGACTCGATGACGGCAGGCTCTACGCCTTCCAGGGCCACAAAGAGGTTGCGCACCATGGGCAGCAGGCTGTAACCGAGCAAGGCGAGAAAGGCCGGCGCCCAGCCGATACCGCCCACCCCAAGCGCACCCAGCCAGTCGACCCGGGCGCCAAGCCAGGCCAGCGGCGCCAGCAACAGGCCGAACAGCGCCAGGCTGGGAATGGTCTGCACGACGTTGAGCACTGCAAATACCGCCTTGCGGGCGCCGGCATGGCGGCGCATGAGCATGACCAGCAGCGCAGCCAGCAGCAGGCTTGCGCCGACCGCCGCACCCACCAACCGGAGATGCATGCTTAGCGCCGCCATGAACTGCTCGCTGCGCGCCTGGTACTCGCGATTCAGCGCCAGCGGCTCAAGCCATAGGGACAGCGCCAGCCACCAGGCCAGCACCACGGGAAGCAGCAGCAGCCAGCCTTGTGGCCGCGACAGCCCGAGGCGGGTGCGCAGCTCGATCATGGCCAGCAACAGCAGAAAATTCAGCAGCCAGAACGAAGTGCCGATACCGATACGCGCCTGGGGCAGGTCAGGGCTCACCAGCGTGGAGGCCGCCGCCGACAGCCAGAACGGCAGCAGCAGCAGCACAGCCATCACGGCGGCCAGCGCCAGCCAAAGGCTCCGGCGGTCGGGCCGCCAGGCCAGAACCACCACGGCCAGCAGCGGCAAGGCCAGCAGCAGCGCCGGCCAGCCGCCCATGACAGTCAGCGCCGCCTGGGGGATACCGGGCACGATCCGGTTGGCGGCCACCGTGACCGCATCGAGCGAGAGCCACGCCAGCAACGCCATCAGCGCAAGGCTCACCAGCACCCAGTTGGGTGCCTGTCTGCCTTCAATCACGCCTCACTCCCGCAGCTCGGCCAGGTACTCCTCGGCCACCTGGCGCGGGTCGCGCCCTTCCACCGCTACCTGGCCATTCAGCGCCTGCAGGGTCTCCAGGTCCAGGGATTCGAACAGTGGTCTGAGCAGCTCGGCAATCTCGGGATGAGCCTCGAGCACCTCCTGGCGCACCACGGGCGCCGGCTGGTAGACCGGCTGCACGCCACGCGTATCCTCCAGCACCACCAGGTCCAGCGCATGGAGGCCGCCGTCGGTGCCGTAGGTCATCGCCGCGTTGACGCCGCTGGTCTGCTGGGCGGCGGCGCGCATGGTGGCGGCCGTATTGCCCCCCGAAAGCACCAGCAGCTGATCCCCGCTCAGCTCGAAGCCATAGGCCTGCTGGAAGGCAGGCAGCGCCTGTGGCGAATCGACGAACTCGGCGCTGGCGGCAAACTTGAACTCACCGCCTTCGGCGAGATAGCGGGCGAGGTCATCAAGGCTCTCGAGCCCATGCTCACGCGCCAGGTCGCCGCGCACGCTCATGGCCCAGGTATTATTGGCCTGTGCTGGCGTCAGCCAGGCCAAGTCATTCTCGGCATCCCGTTCACGAACCGTCTCGTAGGCGCGCGCGGCGTCGTGCCAGACGTCGCTGTCGGTCATGTCGAAGAAGAAGGCGCCATTGCCGGTGTACTCCGGATAGAGATCGATCTCGCCGCTCAGCAGCGCCTGGCGAACGATATTGGTGGCACCCAGCTGCAGCCTGTCTTCGGTTTGGATTCCGCCCTGCTGCAGCCGCTGGATGATCAGCTGGCCCAAGACCGCCCCTTCGGTATCGATCTTCGAGGCCACCGTCACGCTATCGTTGGCCTGCGTGCCACTGACCAGCAGCATGGAGCCCGCCGCAAAGGCAGCCAGGCCGGACAAGACGCGTCTCATGTCATCACCCTCCCTTGTGAATGTCACTAGAGTATAAGGCGTGTACAGTTTGACTGTCAGACCCGATCTCAACGCGGAGTCCCCATGTCCGACGACGCTGCCCGCCTGCTCAGCCTTTGCCATCATCCGCTGGTACGCGACCTGGCGTGGATCGTGCTGACACCCGACCTCATCACCACCGCCTGGCCGGGGCGCCCCGACAGGGAAACCCTGGGCCTGGCGGCGCCCGCTCGGCTGCGCGACTTCCTCGCATCACAAGAAGCCAACCCGCAGGCGCTGGAGCGTCGCGTCGGCGATACCGCTTCCGGTCGCATGGGACATTATCACGAGCGCCTCTGGCAGCACCTGCTCGATACCGCACCGGGCACTCGCCTCTTGGCCAGCAACCTGCGTGTCCACCAGGGCAAGCGCACCCTGGGCGAGCTCGACCTGCTCTACCGCCGCCGCGACGATCCTGGCCTGGTGCACCTCGAAGTGGCCATCAAGTTCTATCTGGGCCTGCCGGAAGGCCCCGGCACGGCATCGGACCCATCACGCTGGATCGGCCCCGGCGGCGCCGATAGCCTGGCCACCAAGCGCGAACACCTGGTCCGCCACCAGCTGCGCCTGACCGGCCAACCCGAGGCTCGCACGACCATCCAGCAGCTCATTCATCCCCGCGACCTCGGCCCGCCTGAACCAGCCCCCATTCGCACCCAGATGGCCATGCCGGGCGTGCTGTTCTACCCCTGGCTTGGTGACTTGCCTTCGCCTCGTGAGGCGAGCCCCGACCATCTGCGCGGCCAGTGGCTGCACTGGCCGGCCTGGCGCACCCTGCGCGATGGGCTACCCGCCCAGACGCGCGCGGCCTGGCTGGCCAAGCCTCACTGGCTGGCCTTGCCGCGCAATGAGGCTTTTCTTCCCCTGCGTGACATCGAGGCACGCCTGGCAGAGCACTTCTCACGTTCCGCCTCACCGGTCCAGATCGCCCTGCTCGGCCACGCCAGCCATGGCGCAGGCCACCGCAGGCTGTTCGTGGTGGATGCCAGCTGGCCATTGCAGGTGCCGCTGCCTCCTCGTCCGCTGGCCTGACTCGAGACCGCTGGCTTGCGCCAAAACCACTGCGCCCGGCCGAAGCCGGGCGCAACAGGCGGTCACTGACCGTCCCTGCCCCTTCCCTTCACTGGCGCGAGGCTTCGTAGATCCAGCTCGTGCCTTCACGGGAATCCTTGAGCACGATGCCAAGGGCGACCAATTCATCGCGAATGGCATCGGCGGTAGCGAAGTCGCGCGCCTGCTTGGCCTCGGCCCGCCGTGCGATTCTGGCTTCGATCTCGGCCTCCGGCAGCGGCAGGGCCACCTGGTTGCCCTGAAGGAAAGCCGCCGGCTCCTGCTGCAACAGCCCCAGCACACCGCCCAGTCGACGCAGCTCAGCGGCAAGGGCAGGCGCCTGGTCAGGCGCTTCCTTCCTTGACCGGTTCAGCTCGCGGGTCAGGTCGAACAGCACCGAAAGTGCCTCGGGCGTATTGAAATCATCGTCCATCACGCTGACGAAGCGCTCAGCGAAGCGGCTGTCTACCTCTCCGCCATCGATAACTACGCCCTCTAGCGCAGTATAGAGACGCTCCAACGACTTGCGCGCCTCGGCGAGGGATTCGGGGGCATAGTTGATCGGGCTGCGATAGTGGCTGGCCACCAGCAGGAAGCGCACCACCTCGGGGTCGTGACGCTCGAGGACTTCACGAATGGTGAAGAAATTGCCCAGCGACTTGGACATCTTCTCCTGATTCACCCGCACCGCACCGGCATGCATCCAGGTATTGACGAACGGCTTGCTGTTCGCGGCCTCGCTCTGGGCGATCTCGTTCTCGTGATGGGGGAAGGTCAGGTCCGGGCCGCCCCCATGGATATCGAAGGTCTCGCCCAGGCAACACTTGGACATGGCCGAGCATTCGATGTGCCAGCCGGGACGCCCGTCGCCCCAGGGCGAGGGCCAGCTCGCCTCCCCCGGCTTGGCCGCCTTCCACAGCACGAAGTCGAGCGGGTCTTCCTTGTGCTCATCGACCTCGACGCGAGCACCGGCACGCATGTCGTCGAGGTTCCGGTTGTTGAGCTTGCCGTAGCCCTCGAACTTGCGCACCCGATAGTAGACGTCGCCGTTGGCGGCGGCATAGGCATAGCCCTTGTCGATCAAGGTCTCGACCATGGCGATGATCTCGCCGACATGCCCGGTCGCCCGGGGCTCGTGGCTAGGGCGCTCGACGAACAGACGCGCCTCGTCCTCGTGCATGGCGGCGATCATGCGCTGGGTCAGCGAGGCAATGCTCTCGCCGTTCTCGTCGGCACGCCGCAGGATCTTGTCGTCGATGTCGGTGATGTTGCGCACGTAGGTGACGTCGTAGCCGCGCCAGCGCAGGTAGCGGGTCACCACGTCGAAGGCCACCATCACCCGGGCGTGGCCCAGGTGGCAGTAGTCATAGACGGTCATGCCGCAGACGTACATGCGCACCTTTCCCGGCTCGATCGGTGCGAAGGGCTCCTTACGGCGCGTCAGCGTGTTGTAGATCTGCATGTCAGCCCTTCTTCTGGCCATCGTTTTTCTGGCCATCGCTCTTCTGAATCTTGGCCCAGCTGTCCTTCAGTCCAACGGTGCGATTGAACACCAGCTTGCCGTCGCGGCAGGCATGTCGGTCGGCGCAGAAATAGCCCATACGCTCGAACTGGAAGCGCGACTCCGGCGCGACTCCGGCCAGGCTCGGCTCGCCCATCGCCTGGCAGACCTCAAGCGACTCGGGGTTGAGGTGCTCGAGGAAATCAGCGTCCTTGTCCTTGTCAGGCTGCTCGACCAGAAATAGGTTGTCGTAGAGGCGAACCTCCACCGGCACCGCATGGGTCGCGCTGACCCAGTGGATCACGCCCTTGACCTTGCGCCCCTCAGGGTTCTTGCCCAAGGTGTCGAAATCCACCGAGCAGCGCAGCTCGGCGATCTCCCCGGCCTCATCCTTGACCACCTCATCGCAGCGAATCACGTAGCTGTTGCGCAGCCGCACCTCCTGGCCCGGCGCCAGGCGGAAGAACTTCTTGGGCGGCGCCTCCATGAAGTCGTCGCTGTCGATGTAGATCTCCCGAGTGAAGGGGATGCGGCGAATGCCCATGTCTTCGCGAGCCGGATGGCCAGGCACCTCATAGACCTCCTCGTGGTCTTCCGGCACGTTGGTCAGCACCACCTTGAGCGGCTTCAGCACGCACATGGCACGCGGCGCGTTGTCCTCCAGATCCGCCCGAATGGCATGGTAGAGCATGGCGATATCGACCAGGCCACCGTCGGCACGAGTCACACCGATCATTTCGCAGAACTTGCGGATCGACGCAGGGGTATAGCCGCGCCGGCGCATGCCGGACAGGGTCGGCATGCGGGGGTCATCCCAGCCGTCAACGATGCACTCATCGACCAGCAGCTTGAGCTTGCGCTTGGAGGTGAGGGTGTAATTCATGTTCAGGCGCGCAAATTCGATCTGGCGCGGGCGCGCCGGCACCGGGAGGTTGGCGAGGAACCACTCGTAGAGCGGGCGATGGTCCTCGAACTCCAGGGTGCAGATGGAATGGGTCACGCCTTCGATAGCGTCCGACTGGCCGTGGGCAAAGTCATAAGAGGGATAGATCTTCCAGGCATCGCCGGTCTGGTGATGGCGCGCATGGCGGATACGGTAAAGGATCGGATCACGCAGGTTGATGTTGGGCGAAGCCATGTCGATCTTGGCCCTCAGCACCTTCTCACCTTCGTTGAATTCACCGGCGCGCATACGCTCGAGCAGATCGAGGTTCTCGTCCACGCTGCGCTCGCGCCAGGGGCTCGGGCGCCCTGGCTCGGTCAGGGTGCCACGGTATTCCCGGATCTCGTCCGGCGACAGGTCATCGACGTACGCATTGCCCTCGCGAATGAGGTGCTGGGCCCAGGCATAGAGCTGCTCGAAGTAATCCGAGGCGTAGCGCACCGTGCCGGCCCACTCGAAGCCGAGCCAGCTGACATCTTCCTTGATCGCATCGATATAGGCCTGCTCTTCCTTGGCCGGGTTGGTGTCGTCGAAGCGCAGGTGACAATCTCCACCGAACTGCTCGGCCAGACCGAAATTCAGACAGATCGACTTGGCGTGACCCACGTGCAGGAAGCCGTTGGGCTCCGGCGGAAAACGGGTCACGATCCTGTCGGCACGGCCGGCCTCGATCTCCTCGCGAATCTGGTTACGAATGAAATTTGGCGCGCTGGCGGTTTCGGTGGTCATAAGGATGCGGCAAACCTCTGGTTGGATTGCATACTGCAAGATGGCAAGGGCCGGGGGCGCCACTGGCTAAGGGGGGCGCCAACCCGACGCGCTTCGCGCATCGATGCAAAACGGCTATTATAGCGTCACGCCCATGCACGGCGCCAAGGCGTGCTCTCGTACAGGAAAAGATGGATGATTATTCTGCAGACCAACTTCGGCGACATCAAAGTCGCGCTGAATCACGACAAGGCTCCTAAGACTGCGGCCAATTTCGAGCAGTATGTTCGTGACGGTCATTATGATGGCACGCTGTTCCACCGCGTCATCGATGGCTTCATGATCCAGGGCGGCGGTTTCGACCAGGAATTCAACCAGAAGCCGACGCGTGAGCCGGTAGAGAACGAGGCTGACAACGGCCTGAAGAACCTGGCCGGCACCCTCGCCATGGCCCGGACGCAGGACCCTCACTCCGCCACAGCTCAGTTCTTCATCAACGTGGCGGACAACGACTTCCTCAACCACAGTGGCAAGAGCATCCAGGGCTGGGGCTACTGCGTGTTCGGCGAAGTGGTAGAAGGCCAGGAAGTGGTCGAGAAGATCAAGGGCGTTGCTACCACCCGCCGCGGCATGCATGCCGATGTACCGGCCGAGGACGTGGTCATCCAGCGCGCCTATGTCGAAGAAGAAGCTGCGGAATAACCGGCATTCCCCGACCGAGGCCGCCGGGCTCCGCCCGGCGGCTGAACTTACAAGCGCCATGGAGACTCGTCAATGAGCAGGACGCTGCTGATTTCCGACCTGCACCTGCACCCCGGCGCCCCCGCAGTGACCGAAGGCTTCCTGCGCTGGCTGGACGAACGCGCACAGGGTGCCGACGCGCTCTATATCCTGGGCGACTTCTTCGAAGCCTGGATCGGCGACGACCTGCTCGACCACGCGGACCAGGACCCTACCGGCAATGCCGAACTGGCCCTAACCGTTGCCCGTGCCCTTCGTTCGCTTGCCGATGGCGGCACGGCCATTTATCTCATGCATGGCAACCGCGACTTTCTGCTAGGCTCACGCTTTGCCAGCGCCATAGGCGCCAAGCTGCTGTCAGACCCCGCGGTGCTGAATCTCGGCGGAGCCCCGGTGCTGCTGATGCATGGCGACAGCCTTTGCACCCGCGACAAGGCCTACTTGGCATTTCGCGAGCAGGCACGTCATCCTGACTGGCAGGCGCAAGTTCTTTCCATGCCGCTGGCCGACCGGCAAATGCTTGCGGCCGCAATGCGCCAGCAGTCGGGCGAGGCCACTTCGAACAAGGCCGAATCCATTATGGACGTTACGCCGGAAGAGGTGCTGAGCGTGATGCGCGACTACGGTGTGAGGACCCTGATCCACGGCCACACGCATCGCCCGGCCCAGCACGATTTCGAACTCGACGGCGAGCCCGCACAGCGCATCGTGCTTGGCGATTGGCAAGCCGACCAGGGGTGGGAAGTGCTGGTGGAAGGCAATGGCAGACCGGAGCTGCGCTGCTTTTCGCTCTAACGGCGCCACCATAACAAGCCTACTGTTCCGTGCCCGACATCTCGCCCCGGTGCCTGTCGGGCTCAAGGCTGCTCTATCACACACTGCTGCAGAGCTTCAGCAAGCCAATGCGCATCCGGAATGGTGCCGTCTTCGCCGATTACCTCCAGACGAGAGTCCTGGCGCCAGGCACTGGGCTCGAGGCAGGCGGCGCCTCCTCCGCGGTTATAGCGCACCCAGCTGCTATCCGTATGCAGCACACCCTTGATGCGAAGCCCCGCGGGCAATGAGCCGAGTAGCAGCGTCAGTCGGTCGAGATCGAACACCTCGTAAGGCGACCAGCGCCAGCCAAGCGTGGTGTAGCCCAGCGCAGCTCCCTGCTCGAAGGTCGGTGAGCCTGGCTGCGGCATGACTGGCGCCCAATCTTCCAACATGACCACTTTCGACGCCTGCGCGCGCAGCTGGCGATGAGCCGTATTCTCATGGCCTACTCTCGCTTGCCACGCCGGTTCGGCATGCGGCTGGAGCAACAAGGCAATGGGAAAGGCGCCATGGGTCACCTCTATCACCCAACGACGCAGCGGCCAGTGATCTCGCGCCAGGGCATGGGCGGCATCGAGCTGCTCCGCCGTGGCTAGGTCCGCCTTGGCGATCACCACGCCGTCTGCCATCTCCAACTGGTCACGAAAGGTAGGATGCTCGTTCACACGCGCCTCGCCCAGGCGTGTCGGATCTAATACGGTGATCACGTGGTGCAGCTCCAGCACCTCACGAAATGCTTCACCACGAAGGAGTTCAAGCACACCCGCAGGATGACCCAGGCCCGAAGGCTCGATGATCAAGCGGTCGGGGCGATGCCGGTGCAACAGGTTGACGAGCGTAGCTTGAAGCACAAAGGCCAGTTGGCAGCAAAGGCAGCCTCCGGGCAGACCCTTGACAACGACATCATCGCGCTCATCGAAAAGCGCTTGATCGATCCCCACCTGGCCGAATTCATTGACCAGAATGGCCCAGCGCTCGGCTGCCGGCTTTTGTGCGAGCATGCCTTGAATCACCGTGCTCTTGCCGGCACCCAGAAATCCCGTAATGAGGTGCACAGGAATGGCAGTGAGCGGTGCCTTATTCATACGTCCAACCCTTTCCAAATAATGTTACACAATACCATTAAAGGCAGAGCCGCGCTGTGCTTCAGTAGCGAGCGCAAAGACGAGGCATGACTAGTGAGGTGTACTAAGAGAACCCAAGTGAAGGTAACGGTATAAATTCTCATCAAAGAAAAGGAGGCGCCGCCTGACGCCCCCTACCATCCCACTCATCCCTTAGCGGTGAATATCAGCCGTTTCACGCAGATGCTGCTGCAGGGCCTGCACCGCCGACTGAGCGCGCAACTGCTCGGCCATGCGAGCCACAAATTCCTCGACCTGCGGGTCGGATTCACCTTCCTGAACCTGGTCCAGTGCAATCAGCACTACGCGGCCGTTCTCGCTCACGTGCCCGAAAACCGGCTGGCCCGCCTGCGGCTGCGGCAGGCGGAAGGCCGCCTGAAGCACCGGCCGCGGGACATCACTCTGCTGGCGCGTGGCACCACTGACCTGCTGCCAGGTCAAATCCAGTGATTCACCAGCGCGCAGCTGCTCGACACGTTCACGTGCCACTTCCAGCAGGGCTTCGTGCTGCTTGCGCCGCGTCACTTCGGCCAGCACGCGGTCGCGCACCTCGTCGAGCGGCTGCACCATGGCTTCACGATGCTCGGCCACACGCAGGACCATGCGACGATCTTCATCCAGCTCGATTACCTCGCTGTTGAAACCCTCGCGAAGGACGTCTTCACTAAACGCTTCACTCATCACGCCTGGCTCGGACAGCACACCCTGGCCGCCCTCACGCGACACCCAGTCACTTTCGCGCAAGGACAAGCCAAGGCTGTCTGCCACACTCTGCAGGTCGTCGGCGGCAAAGCTCTCGTCGATCAAGGCTTGAACGCGCTGATGGAAGGCCGATGTAACTTCGCCAAGGGCGAGATCGCGCTGTAGCTCATCGCGCATCTCCTCGAGCGGTGGCTGATCGAGATCGGTAACCTGGATCAGGTGCAGACCGCCACTGCTCTCGACGATGCCGGATACCTGACCAGGCCTCAGTGAAAAGGCAGCTTCGTCGAAGGCATCCCCGAAGAAGCCACGACTGATCACACCAAGATCCCCGCCCTGCTCGGCAGTGGATGGATCTTCGGAGTACTCCAGCGCCAGGTCGGCAAAGGCGTCGCCCTGCGCCAGGCGCTGGCGAACTTCTTCCAGACGAGCGGCTGCCTGTTCACGATCACGCTCGGCACCAAACCCCACCATGATGTGCGATACACGCCGGTCGGCATCCTGGCCACGCGCCTCCCAGGCCTGGCGGATCGCCTCGTCGCTCACGTCGACCTGCGCCGCCATTTCCTGGCGATCGATGATCACATACACAAGGCGGACCTGCTCGGGGCGCCGGTAGCGTTCGGCATTGGCGTCGTAATAGCGCTGCAGGTCCTCTTCGCTCACGTCCACCGCCAAGGGCAGGTCGTCGGCATGGAGCACATGGTAGCGGAAGCTGCGGGACTGCCCCTGCAGGTTGGCCAGGGTTTCACGCTCACCGGGCAGGGTAAACTCACTGAAGGCCAGCCCCTGCTGCAGCTGCTGTCGCTTGAGATCGACACGCAGCGCTGCCCGGAATGAAGCAGGCGAATAGCCTGCACTGGCAAGGCGGTTTCGGAACAGGTCCGCGTCGAAACGGCCATTCTGGTTGTGGAACTCAGGCAGGGTCACGATCACCTGGTCGAGCTGCTCATCGGAAAGATGCAGGCCACCATCGCTGGCAAAAGAGGCGAGCAGGCGCTCACCAATCATCTCGTCCAGTATCTGTCCGCGCAGCGCACGCTCCTGTTCAGGCGGCACCTGCCCGGAACGGATGGCACGCTGCACTTCCATCTCGAGTTCCTGACGGGTGATGGACTGCCCATTCACCTTGGCGACCTCATCCCCACCGCCACCAAACAGCCCAACCAAGGACTCGACGCCAAACAGGGCCATGGTCACCACGACGGCGCCCACGATGATCTTTGCACCCCAGCTTCTGGAGCGGTCACGTATACTTTGCAGCATGCAGGCCTCTGCTGATGATGGTTGGGTGGCAGACGCGCGACATTATAATGGGGCAGGCACCTTCAGGGCCATGGCCAGCGGGACGCGACGCGACTTACCGACACATCAAAAAAAGAAACGCATCGCCAAAGCGATGCGCCCTGTATAACCGTTGTCGAATCCGGCTCCATGCCAGGCAGCCTTCGTGCAACGTCATTCGCTCAGTTGACAGAGTCCTTGAGCGCCTTGCCGGCCTTGAAGGTGGGCACCTTGGCGGCGCTGATCTGGATCGGCTCGCCGGTCTGCGGGTTACGCCCGGTGCGTGCAGCACGCTCCTTGACGGAGAAGGTACCAAACCCCACCAGAGAGACGGTGTCACCTTTCTTGAGGCTTTCGGTGACGGTGTCCACCATGGCATCAAGTGCACGTGACGCAGCCGCCTTCGGAATATCAGCAGTCGCGGCAATGGCTTCGATCAGCTCGGATTTGTTCACACTTCACCCCTTGACTATTTCAGGAAATGGCTCTAATCGGCATACCTTTTGCCCGGCAACACGATCACAGCATGGCTGCAATTTATAGCAATGCTGCAAAAGATGTGTCAAGCAACTTGCGGCGCCAAACCGCGCCATGCCAGGGTTTTCACCCTGGCATGATGCGAAAAATACCTTTAATGCGTGCTGATCATCGAGGTAGTAGCTGCGGTTTCATCGGCTCGAGACTCATCTCCACCTGTCACCGGCCTTTTGGCCAATGCCGCTTCGAGCACCTCGTCAATCCATCGCACAGGACGAATATCCAGAGCACCCTTGATATTGTCCGGCACCTCCTTGAGATCCCGGCGATTCTCCTCTGGAATTAGCACGACCTTTATACCACCGCGCCGTGCGGCCAGCAATTTCTCCTTCAAGCCTCCTATCGGCATGACCTCGCCACGTAGATTGACCTCACCGGTCATGGCCAGGTCGCAGCGCACAGGGCGTCCGGTATAGGCCGATACCATCGCCGTCACCATAGCGATGCCTGCACTGGGTCCATCCTTCGGCGTCGCGCCCTCGGGAACATGGATATGCAGATCCTCTTTCTCGAACCGCTCCGGGTCGATCCCCAGCGACTCGGCGCGCGCCCTTACCACGGTATGGGCAGCGCTCACGGACTCTTTCATGACATCGCCCAGCGAGCCCGTCTTGTTGATGCGCCCTTTGCCAGGAGTGACCACCGACTCGATGTTGAGCAACTCCCCACCCACCGAGGTCCAGGCCAATCCTGTGACACGCCCAACCTGATCTTCCTTGTCGGCCAGGCCATAGCTGTAGCGACGCACACCAGCATAGGCCTCGATGTCGTCAGCCGCCAGTTGAGCAGGCGCCTGAGCACCCTTGCCTTCCTGCTCCAACCGCTCGCGCAGCACCTTGCGGCACACCTTGGCGATCTGGCGTTCCAGCTCACGCACACCCGCTTCCCGGGTGTAGTAGCGAATCAGCTCCAGCAGCGCCTCTTCTTCGAAATCGAGCTCACCAGCTTCAAAGCCGTTCGCAGCCAGCTGCTTGGGCACCAGGTAGCGACGCGCAATCGCGAGCTTCTCGTCCTCGGTGTACCCGGGTAGACGGATGATCTCCATGCGGTCAAGCAACGGCCCCGGGATGTTCATCGAATTGGCCGTGCAGATGAACATGACCTCCGACAGGTCGTAATCCAGCTCGAGGTAGTGGTCGTTGAACTTGTCGTTCTGCTCGGGATCCAGCACCTCCAGCAATGCCGACGCTGGGTCACCGCGATGGTCCATGCCCAGCTTGTCGATTTCATCGAGCAAGAACAGCGGGTTCTTGACCCCCGCCTTGCTCATGCGCTGAATCAGCTTGCCCGGCAGTGAGCCGATATAGGTGCGGCGATGGCCACGGACCTCTGACTCATCACGCACCCCACCCAAGGCCAGGCGCACATATTTGCGATTCGTGGCGCGCGCTATCGACTGACCGAGCGAGGTCTTGCCGACGCCAGGAGGCCCGACCAGGCAGAGTACCGGCCCCTTGAGCTTCTTGACGCGCTTCTGGACCGCCAAGTACTCAAGGATCCGCTCCTTGACCTCATCGAGACCGTAATGGTCCTCGTCCAATACCTTATGCGCATGAATCAGGTCATGCTTGACGCGGGTACGTTTTTTCCAGGGCACCGAGACCAGCCAGTCGAGGTAGGAGCGCACCACCGTGGCTTCCGCTGAGTTCGGCGACATCATCTTGAGCTTACCCAGCTCCTGGGTGGCCTTGTCGCGGGCTTCCTTTGGCATACCCGAGGCTTCGATGGCCTTTTCGTACTTCTCCGCCTCGTTGGGCATATTCTCCAGCTCACCCATTTCCTTCTGGATGGCCTTCATCTGCTCGTTCAGGTAATACTCGCGCTGGGACTTCTCCATCTGATCCTTGACCCGCGAGCGAATGCGCTTCTCGACCTGCAGCAAGTCGATTTCCGATTCGATCAGGGCCATCAGATGCTCGACCCGATCGCGAACCCGGTCCATTTCCAGCAGCTGCTGCTTGTCGTGGATCTTTAGTGACAGATGGGCGCAGACGGTATCGACGAGACGGCTCGGATCCTCGATGCCGGATAGCGAATTGAGAACCTCGTTGGGCACCTTCTTGGAGAGCTTAACGTACTGCTCGAACTGATTGAGCAGGACGCGTACCAGCGCCTCCTGCTCCCGCTCGCTCAACGGCTCGCTATCTCGCAGAACCGAGATTGCCAGGCTGTAGCCGTCGTCCGTATGGCGAACTTCACGCAGGTCGGCTCGGGATACCCCTTCGATCAATACCTTGACCGTACCATCAGGCAGCTTGAGCAGCTGCATGATCTCCGCCACGGTGCCGATCGTAAAGAGGTCGTCTGCATCGGGATCGTCATGCCCGGCCTCGCGCTGGGCGACCAGCAGTACACGCTTGTCTGCCGCCATAGCGGCATCGAGCGCCTGAATCGACTTCTCCCGGCCGACGAACAGCGGTATGACCATCTGCGGATACACGACCACGTCGCGCAGCGGCAGGAGGGGCAGACTCAAGGTCTGTTCAGCGTTCTGCAACATCGCAGACGTACCTCAACGAATCGAAATGGTTACGGAAGGGAATGGGGGCGAAGGCGCCTGAATGCAAGGATGACACTGCCAGACATGGCAAGGGGCCGCCAGGCGGCCCCTCAGCATTGGCTTTCCATGGCATTGCCTGGGCTCAGCCGTCAGTCCCGTCGACGCGCTGCTCCTGCTGCGAGTAGATCAGCAGCGGTTCGCTTTCGCCGGCAATCACCGACGCATCGATCACGACCTTGGTCACCCCTTCCATGGAAGGAATTTCGTACATGGTATCAAGCAAGACGGATTCCAGGATGGAGCGAAGGCCACGAGCACCCGTCTTGCGCGTCATTGCCTTGGCGGCCACCGCACGCAGCGCGTCCTCACGGAATTCAAGCTCGACGCCCTCCATCTCGAACAGCTTGGCATACTGCTTGACCAGCGAATTCTTGGGCTCCGTCAGGATCTGGATCAGCGCGTCCTCGTTGAGCTCGGTCAGGGTCGCAATGACCGGCAGCCGCCCCACGAATTCCGGGATCAAGCCGAACTTGACCAGGTCTTCAGGTTCGACCTCGGCCAACAGGTCGCCCACGCCCTTGGTCTCATCCTTGCTCTTCACCACAGCGCTGAAGCCGATGCCCCCTTTCTCTGCGCGATCGCGAATGACCTTGTCGAGCCCGGCAAAGGCACCACCCACGATGAACAGGATGTTGCTGGTATCGACCTGCACGAACTCCTGCTGCGGGTGCTTGCGCCCACCTTGGGGAGGCACGGAGGCCGTGGTTCCCTCGATCAGCTTGAGCAGCGCCTGCTGCACGCCTTCACCAGAGACATCTCGTGTGATCGACGGATTGTCCGACTTGCGTGAGATCTTGTCGATCTCGTCGATGTAGACGATGCCGCGCTGGGCCTTCTCGACATCGTAATCGCACTTCTGCAGCAGCTTCTGGATGATGTTCTCAACATCCTCACCCACATAGCCCGCTTCGGTCAGCGTAGTGGCATCGGCGATGGTGAAAGGTACGTTGAGCAGGCGCGCCATGGTTTCTGCCAGCAGCGTCTTGCCACTGCCGGTCGGCCCGATCAGCAGGATGTTCGACTTGCCCAACTCGACGTCGTCGCCCTTCACCCCTGCCCGAAGACGCTTGTAGTGGTTGTAGACCGCCACCGACAGCACCGTCTTGGCTCGGTCTTGGCCAATCACATAGTCATCCAGGGTGCGACGGATCTCACGCGGAACCGGCAGGCGCTCCTCATCGCTCTCGGCGTCGGCATCGAGAACTTCCTCACGAATGATGTCGTTGCAAAGATCGACACATTCGTCGCAGATATAGACGGACGGGCCTGCTATCAGCTTCCTGACTTCGTTCTGGTTCTTGCCACAGAACGAGCAATAAAGCAGCTTGCCGCCTTCGCCCTTGCCTTTGCCGTCGGCCATTCGCGTACCTCTGTCGCTTTGGCGGCCAGGGACCGCCAATGAATCACTTTAAGTAGGGGCGTACTGGATCACGCTATCAGGATACAGGACGCTTATCCAGTACGGCGTCGATCAGACCGTACTCGACCGCCTGGCTGCCGTTCATGAAATTGTCGCGATCGGTATCGCGGGCAATGGTCTCGATATCCTGCCCGGTGTGGTGCGCCAGAATACGATTGAGCTTGTCACGGATACCCAGAATCTCGCGGGTGTGGATCTCGATGTCCGAGGCTTGCCCCTGGTAGCCGCCCAGCGGCTGATGGATCATCATGCGTGAATTGGGCAGGCAGTAGCGCTTGCCCGCTGCGCCACCCGCCAGCAGCAGCGCACCCATGCTGGCAGCCTGACCGATACAAACGGTGGACACGTCGGGCTTGATGAACTGCATGGTGTCGTAGATCGACATCCCCGCCGTGACGGAGCCGCCCGGTGAATTGATGTAAAGGTGGATGTCCTTGTCCGGATTCTCGGACTCGAGGAACAGCAGCTGAGCCACCAGCAGGTTGGCCATGTGGTCTTCCACCGGCCCCACCATGAAGATCACCCGCTCCTTCAGCAGACGGGAGTAGATATCATAGGCCCGCTCTCCGCGCGCGCTCTGCTCCACTACCATCGGCACCAGGCCGCCGGCGTTTTGTGTCTCGAACTCGTTGCTCATCAATGTGATGTCCTTGCATCCGATGAATGGAAGCGGGTGACGCTCCGCCGCGCCCGCAGCTCCTCGCGAGCACGGCGGCAAGGCGTGTCAGCTCTTGGCTTCCTGAGCTTCTTCCGCCTCGGCGTTTTCATCCTGCTCGTCCTGGTCCGCCTGTTGCTGAGCCGCCGCCAGCACCTGCTGGTAGGTCATCTCAACATCCTTGACGCTTGCCTGTGCCAGCAGCTGGTCCACCGCCTTTTCTTCGAGGATAGCCGATTTCACCTGCGTCTTGAGCTGGTTGTTGCTCATGTAGTACTCGACGACCTGCTCGGGCTCCTGGTACTGCTCGGCAAGCTCCTCGACCTTGGCGCGAACATCATCGTCGCTGGCATCGAGGTTGTTGGCCTTGATCACCTCGGCCAGCAGCAGGCCAACCTGAACGCGGCTCTTGGCTTGCTCGGAGAACAGCTCATTGGGCAGCTGGGAAACGTCAAAATCCTCGCCGAGACCGAACTGCTGGGCCGCCTGACGCTTGAGGGCGTCGGTTTCCTGCTGCACCAGAGACTGCGGGACCGGTACGTCATTGGCTTTCTTCAGCGCTTCGAGCACCTGCTGCTTGAGACGGTTGTCTACCGCCTGCTTGGCCTCGCGCGCCATGTTCTTCTTCACTTCGGCACGGAATTTATCGACATCACCGCCTTCCACTCCGAAGCGCTGGATAAATGCCTCATCGAGCTCAGGCAAGGCGCGGCCCTTGACTTCATGCACCTTGACCTGGAAGGTGGCTTCCTGGCCGGCAAGGTGCTGGGCCTGGTAGTCCTCGGGGAAGGTCACCTTGAGCTCGCGCTCCTCACCCGCCTTGGCGCCAACCAGCTGATCCTCGAAGCCGGGAATAAAGTTGCCAGAGCCCAACACCAGGTCGTGCCCTTCAGCACTACCGCCTTCGAAAGGCTCATCGCCAAGGAAACCCTTGAAGTCGATCTTGACTTGATCGCCATCTTCCGCGGCACGCTCGACCACTTCCCAGCTGGCGTTCTGCTTGCGCAGCGTCTCGATCATCTCATCGAGATCGGCGTCAGAGATATCCACCACGGGACGCTCGACTTCGGTACCCTCGATCGAAGCGAGCTCGATCTCCGGATAGACCTCAAGCGAAGCGACGAACTCGAGATCCTTGCCCGACTCATTGACGGTCGGCTCGATGCTGGGGAAGCCGGCAGGATTCAGGTTTTCCTCGCTGATGGCACGCACATAGCGCTCACGCATCAGTTCGCCCACGACTTCATTGCGCACGTCCTGGCCGTAACGCTGGCGCACCACCGTCATGGGCACCCGACCCTTGCGAAAGCCATTCAGGCGAACGTTTTTCGCGGTGTCCTTGAGGCGGGCCTCGACGGCTTCGTCGACCTCTGCAGCCGGCACCTGAAACGTGACGCGGCGTGCAATCTGGGAGGTCGTTTCGACGGAAACTTGCATGAATTGTCCTCTGGGGGCGTTCGGTTGAAAGCGTGTAAGGTCAAAGGAGAGATTTTAAGAATCCCACCCTGCGCTGGCAAGCATTCCCCTGTAGATGGGGGCATTGCGCCGCTTTGCAAGGCGCCTTAGCAATGAGAAAACGGAAATTTAAGGGAAAATGACAGGAAGAAACGAAGCACAGCAAAGCGCACGAACTCGCCATGCCCGCAAACGGAAAGAACCCACCCGGCAGGCCGAGTAGAGTCGTTACGGAATAACGATGGAGAAAAAATATAACCATGAAGGGTGCAATGGGGTGGATGATGGGGATCGAACCCACGACCACCGGAGCCACAATCCGGGGCTCTACCACTGAGCTACATCCACCATTGCAAGTGCCTGCGTCGATGTGGGGTGGATGATGGGGATCGAACCCACGACCACCGGAGCCACAATCCGGGGCTCTACCACTGAGCTACATCCACCATATCGACAACAGCTTCTACCACTACGCCTTTAACAACCACAGCGCTTCTACAACCACAGCCACCAAGAACTGCCCAACGCTTTGGAACACCTGCAGGCATCTCAGCACGCAAGCTGGCACGCCCAGCAGGACTCGAACCTGCAACCTACGGCTTAGAAGGCCGTTGCTCTATCCGGTTGAGCTATGGGCGCATTCTACTTTTTACGCCGCCCAACCGCAACCCGTTTCGCTTTTTTCACCAAGCCAAACAAAAGGTTGTGGTCGGGGTGGAGGGATTCGAACCCCCGACATCCTGCTCCCAAAGCAGGCGCGCTACCAGACTGCGCTACACCCCGCCGACCTTGCGCGGCCTCGATGCGCCTCACTGGCCTCATCGAGCGCTGCGTATTCTACGCAAGATTCAGCGAGGGTCAATAGCTGCCTGACTCCACGAGGCTTTTGCGCTTTGCCTTGCGACCCCAACATGCGAAAATTGGAGGCTCGATGTCGCCAACCGGCCATCCGGCCACTCAGCATTCATCCACGGGGGAGAGACGATGACCGCCCAACTCATCGACGGCAAGGGCATTGCCGCTCAGGTCCGACAGCAGGTCGCACGCCAGATCGAGGCGCGCCGGGCCGAGGGCAAGCGCATACCTGGCCTGGCCGTCGTCATTGTGGGCGAGGACCCCGCCTCCCATGTCTACGTCAGCAACAAGCATCGCGCCTGCGAGCAGGCAGGCATCCTCTCCTTCCGCCATGAGCTACCCAGCGACACCTCCCAGCAGGCGCTTGAGTCCCTGATCGACACACTTAACGCTGACTCGCGCATCGACGGCATCCTGCTGCAACTGCCGCTTCCTGCCCACCTAGATGCTCGTCCTCTTCTCGAACGCATCGTGCCACACAAGGACGTAGACGGATTCCACCCCTACAACCTGGGGCGCCTGGCTCAGCGCCTGCCGGTGCTGCGCCCCTGCACGCCCAAGGGCATTATGACCCTACTGCAGGCTAGTGATCTCAAGGTTCGCGGCCTGGATGCCACAGTGGTAGGCGCCTCGAACATCGTTGGGCGCCCCATGGCACTCGAACTGATGCTGGCTGGCTGCACGACTACCGTCTGCCACCGCTTCACACGCAACCTCGAGGAGCACGTGCGCCGCGCCGAACTATTGGTGGTTGCGGTCGGCAAGCCTGGCCTGGTGAAGGGAGAGTGGGTGCGCGAGGGCGCGATCGTCATCGACGTCGGCATCAATCGCGAAGAGGATGGCCGCCTGGTGGGCGACGTGGAGTTCTCGCCAGCGGCCGAACGTGCCGCCTGGATCACCCCGGTACCGGGAGGCGTGGGCCCGATGACGGTAGCGTCGCTGCTAGAAAATACGCTCTTCGCCGCGGAGCGCCATGATGCCATGCAGCAGGGCAACACGCCCATTTGACCCCCACCCTGACACAGCCGGCCGGACCCGCTAGAATTCGTGCCTCTTGTTGAAGGCTCGCCCAGCCAACCGCCCAGCCTCATTGATGAAAGCCCAGCGCGGCGTCGGCAGCCCATTGGAGAAATCTAGACAGATGAAACGCATTGGCATCATTGGCGCCATGGCCCAGGAGGTGGAGCATCTCGCTTCTCTGCTGGAAGAACGCCGCACCCGTACCCATGTCGGCTGCACCTTCCACCATGGGCGGCTACACGGCGTGGATGTCATTATCCTGCAGTCCGGAATCGGCAAGGTTAACGCTGCCATCGGCACCACGCTGCTACTGGACGTCTATCAGCCCGAAGCCATCATCAATACCGGCTCTGCCGGCGGCTTCGGTGAAGATCTTGCCATTGGCGACGTGGTGATCTCCAGCGAGGTTCGCCATCACGACGTCGATGCCGTTGCCTTCGGCTATGAGCATGGCCAGGTGCCCAACATGCCTGCGGCCTACCTGCCCGACCCGCGACTCGTCACCGTAGCGCGTGAAAGCGTCGAGGCACTTGGTGAAGTCAAGGTGGTCGAAGGCCTGATCGCGACCGGGGATGTGTTCATGGCTTGCCCGGAACTCGTTGCCAAGACACGCAGCCGCTTCCCGACCATGTTGGCAGCGGAGATGGAAGCCGCGGCGATCGCCCAGACATGCCATCTCTATGGCTGTCCATTCGTGATTATCCGCGCCCTTTCCGATATCCCAGGGGGTGGCGACAACCATCTGACCTTCGAGCAATTCCTGGAAACGGCGGCCGCTCACTCGGCGCGCATGGTCGAAACCATGGTTACCCGCCTGGGACAGCCGGAATGGCATAGCGCTCCCCAGCCCGAAGTCATCGCCGACTAAACTCCGCCTGATGCAACGGCCGCCGTCAGGCGGCCGTTGGCACACCTACCCGCCAGGATCAACCGCGCAGGCGCCAGCCCAGCGTCTCGCCTGCCTGCAGCGGCACGATCACCTGTCCATCCGCATAAGGCAACGACTCCGGCATCTGCCACGCCTCGCGCACCAGGGTGATGCGATCCCGATTGCGCGGCAGACCGTAGAAGTCCGGGCCGTAATGGCTCGCAAAGCCCTCCAGCTTGTCCAGCGCCCCTGCCTGTTCGAACGCCGTGGCATAAAACTCGATGGCTGCCGGAGCCGTGTAGGCGCCGGCGCAGCCGCAGGCAGACTCCTTGTCTCCCTTGGCATGCGGTGCACTGTCGGTGCCGAGGAAGAACTTGCCGCTGCCCGAGGTAGCCGCTGCCAGCAACGCCTCGCGATGCCGCTCGCGCTTGAGAATCGGCAGGCAATAGTAGTGAGGCCGAATCCCGCCCGCGAGCATGTGGTTACGGTTGAATAGCAGGTGATGCGCGGTAATGGTGGCCGCCACGTTGGCCGGCGCCTCGGCAACGAAGGTGGCCGCTTCAGTGGTGGTGATATGCTCGAACACCACCTTGAGGTCTGGATGCCGCTCGAGCAGAGGTTTCATGATGCGCTCGATAAAGACCGCTTCCCGGTCGAAGATATCGATATGGGCATCGGTGACCTCGCCATGTACCAACAGCGGCATACCCAGGCGAGCCATGGCGGCGATGGCTCCATCGCATTGGGCAAGGTCGGTAACGCCAGAGTCTGAGTTGGTCGTGGCCCCAGCCGGGTAGAGTTTGACGGCATGCACATACCCACTGGCAACCGCTCGCTCAATCTCGTCGGCCGGCGTGCGATCGGTCAGGTAGAGCGTCATCAGCGGCTCGAACGCAGACCCCACCGGGCGCGCGGCCAGGATTCGCTCGCGGTAGGCCAGCGCCTGCTCGGTCGAGGTAACAGGTGGACGCAGGTTCGGCATGATGATAGCGCGCCCCATCTGCCGTGCGGTGGCAGGTACCACCGCCTGCAAGGCTTCTCCGTCGCGCAGGTGAAGATGCCAGTCATCGGGGCGGGTCAGGGTGATTTCGTTCACGGCGTATCCTGTCGTTCAGCATGAAGGGGACGAAGGCGCAGTATACCGGATGCCCGCACCTTGACCCGCGCCAACGGCAGCATTGCCGGAAGATTTCCCGTATCATCGGGTCCGTTTCAACCGTACGAGAGAAACCTATGCCCAGGGTCCGCCACTATGCAGATATCGTCGCCGTTCTGGCCGGCCTGCTCTGGATCCTGCTGTTCTGGTCGATCAGCGTCTCGGCGCGCCTGGACAGCATCGAGCCCACCCTGGCGGCACTGCTCGCCCTGGGCACCATGGTCATGGTGAGCTTTGCCCACCGCCCCTTTCGTGTCCTGTTGAGCCGCTTTCACGTACGCAAACGCCGCACGGAAATGTGGATGCACATCCTCGCCCTGCCTATTACCCTGGCACTGCTCATCGGGATTGTGATCGAGACGCTGCTGACCCCGCTGAACGGCGAGCAGAAGATGCTGCTGTTCAATGTGCTGGCCACCGCAGGATGGATCGTCTATGTGATGACACTGGTGATCAAGTTCATTCACCACCAGCTGCGCCGGCGGAGCTGATCCACCGGCGCATGCGCACGCTCAGCAATCAGAAACGGTCCGCACGGAAGGGCTGCATATCGACCGCGGTGGGTTCGCCTTCCAACATTTCGGCCACCAGGCGACCGGTCACGGGCCCCAGCGTAAACCCCTGATGCGCATGACCGAAGGCCAGCCAGAGCCCTGGGTGACGCGGGGCCGGCCCGATAACCGGTTTCATGTCGGGCAGGCAGGGGCGCGCGCCCTTCCAGGGTGTCTCTTCGAGGCGCTCGCCAAGGGCAGGATAAAGCGCTCTGGCGACACGCTCGGCCGCCGCCAACTGGCCATAGGCGGGCGGTGCATCCAGCGCCGCCAGCTCGGCGCCGGTGGTTAGGCGAATACCCGCCCGCATGGGAGCCAGGATATAGCCCACCTCGGCATCGAGCAGCCAATGTTGAAGGTGGCGTTCCGGTGCGGCGCCATAGTGCATATGGTAGCCGCGCTTGACGAAGGTAGGCAGACGATACCCGAGCGACTCGAGCCAGCCCCCCGACCATGGGCCCAGCGCCACTACCACATCCTGCGCCTCATGAGCCCCGCTTTCGCACAGAACTCGCCAGCCCTGGCCGTTGCGCTCGACACCTTTCACCTCGGACTGCACGAAGCGCCCCCCCTCGGCCTCGAACTGCCTGGCATAGGCGGCCACGAGAGCGCCTGGGTCGGACACGCTCCAGGCATTGGTCCAGTGGATGGCGCCGATCGCGGCCTGGCCGAGCTGAGGCTCACGCTGATGCAGCTCGGCCGCATTCAAGGCCTCATAGGTAACGCCGAAACGCTCGGCGGCTTCTTGTGCCTCGCGCAGGCGCTCATCCAGCTCGCCACGGGTACGATAGATTTCAAGCCAGCCATCGTCGCGCACCAGATCGCCGGCACCGGCCGCCTCGATCATGGGGGCATGCTCCTGGGTGGAGAGGGCGATGAGCGAGGCGTACTCAGGGATGATGCGAGCATGCTCTCGCGGTGCGGAATGGCGCCAATAATCGAACAGCGGGCCTGCGTAGCGCAGCATTCCGGAAAGTTGGTAGCGAATATCGACACGTCGATTGGGCAGCGACGAGAGCAGCTTGCCGAGTTTACGAGGAAAGGGATAGGGCCGTACCGCTTCGCGCTGGATGAGACCCCCATTGCCATAGGAAGTCTCCTGGCCAGGCGGGCGGCGATCCATCAACTGCACCGCATGGCCGCGGCGGGCCAGATGCCAGGCAATGGAAACGCCGACCATGCCGGCTCCCAGGACGATGGTTTCGCGGGACATGCCACTCCTCCAGTTGCACCGCGCTTCGGCCCCGTGCCGAAAGCAGGCGCCTAGTCTATCAGCGCTCTCCGCTCGGCGCTGATAGTTTCCCCTACCGGAAGGAGGCCGCTGCTAGTTACTGCGACGCCTGGCCCGGCGACCCGCCCAACTGCTCCTGCACCTGCAGCTTGGTGCGAATGAAGTCGGAGTGGCTGACATGCAGCAGATCGGCCAGGCGTCGGATCCGGTGCTCTTCAAGCGAGTTATGGCCGCTATCGGCATTGGCGAGCTGCCACATCATCCTGACCAGCTCACAGCGCTGGTTATAGGCGTAGTGCTGCTTGATGAGGCTGACGAACTGGTAATGATCGACGGAAGTCTCCACCTCCTCCCTGGCCATCTCCATCAGCGCATCCACATCCTCCTCGCCGAGAGAAAAGTAGCGCTGCAGCAGCTTTCGCAGAGCAGCGATCTGAATGTCATCGGTATGATAATCGGCGCGCATCACTTCGCACAGCAAGGCGGCCGTGGCCAGCTCGAGCGTCGGCGCCGGGTCAGACGACGCCTCCGGTTCTGCCAGGACCTGCTGGAAGAAGCGCTGGATACTATCAAGCATAGCAAGCTCCCTACGGTTTCTTGGCTTGAGACCCACGACGCTCCGCAGCGTTCCGGGCCATAGCGTTGCGCCAATCGCTTTGGCCAAAAGAGATGACTGCGCAGGGCAACAAGGCATCGCGAAGCATGACGTACTGCAAGAGGTCTGCAATCACTCGTGGAAATCGTATACTTGCTAATGACCTGATACTGCCTTAGCCGCCTCCAGATGGCGTGCCGGCATGATACCGCCTGAGAAGGACACCCCATGCAAGTATCCCTAGAGGCGCTGGCCACCATCGTTGGTCGCGGCAATGTGATCAGCGGCGCAGATGTCGCCCAGCGGCGAGTGGACTGGATGACTGGCGCACCCTGCCGGGCCGGCGCGATCGTAAGACCTGCCGATACCCAGGAGCTGGCCTCCATCATGCGGCTTTGCCATGCTCACGCCCAGCCAGTGGTTACCCACGGTGGGCTTACCGGCCTGGTGCATGGCGGCGAGGTAGGACCCGATGAACTGGCCATCTCGCTGGAGCGCATGACAGCCATCGAAGCCATAGATCCTGTGGGCGCCACCATGACGGTACAGGCCGGAATCCCCCTGCAACGTGTGCAGGAAGCGGCCGAGGCCGAGGGGTTTGTGTTTCCGTTGGATCTCGGCGCGCGCGGCTCCTGCACCATCGGCGGCAATATCGCTACCAACGCGGGCGGTGTCAGAGTGATTCGTTACGGCATGATGCGCCAGCAAGTGCTGGGGCTCGAGGTGGTGCTGGCCGATGGCAGCGTGGTGAGTTCGATGAACCACATGCTCAAGAACAATGCCGGCTACGATCTCAAGCAGCTCTTCATCGGCAGTGAGGGCACCTTGGGCATCGTCAGTCGTGCCGTGCTGCGCCTGCAGCCCCGAATGGCCAGCGAGCGTACTGCGCTGGTAGCCTGCCCCGATTTTGAAGGTGTCACCGGGCTTCTTCGTCACATGGGGCGGGAACTCGGCGGCAGCCTGGGCACCTTCGAGGTGATGTGGCGCAATCACTACGCGCTGCTGACCGAAGAGAGCGGCCGCAACACCCCACCACTGCCTGCCAACTGGCCCTACTACGCCATCATCGAGTCGCTTGGCGGCGACGATGAAGAGAACGCCGCCCGCTTTGGCGCCGCGCTGGAGTCGGCGCTGGAGGCGGGCCTGATCGAGGATGCGGTGCTCGCCCAGTCCGACACCCAGCGCCAGGGCATCTGGGCGATCCGCGAGGACATCGAAGGGTTGATCCAGCAACTCCAGCCGATGTTCACCTTCGACGTCAGCCTGCCCATCTCCGATATGCAGCGCTACGTGGCCGCACTGGAAGAGGGGCTAGCCGCCCAGTGGCCCCATGGCCGGCTGGTAGTATTCGGCCACTTGGGTGACGGCAACCTGCATGTTTCGGTCAGTATCGGCAGCGGCGAGCCCGCAGCCCGTCGTGCGGTAGAACAGTTGGTCTATGCACCACTGGGCGAGTTAGGCGGTTCGGTATCCGCCGAGCACGGTATCGGCCTGGAAAAGCGCGATTACTTGCAGCTGTCGCGCAGCGCCGAGGAGCTCGCCCTGATGCGTACGCTCAAGCACGCCCTCGATCCGCTCGGCTTGCTCAACCGAGACAAGGTTTTCGCATTGCAGAACTGAACAGGCCAGGCGCCAAGACCTCGCACCAGCACAGCCGCACGACTGCCCCCGGCAAGAGGCTTGACATAGAATCAGGGGCCGATGCCAGGTATCCAGGAGAACTCGATGATCCGCATCCGCCCCTATCAGCCAGGCGACTGGCCCGCCATGTGGGATTTCATCGCCCCGGTGCTGCACGCCGGCGACACCTACGCCGTGCCGCACCAGATCGGTGAAACCGATGCCTTCCGCATGTGGGTGGAGCTGCCCCGGGCCGTGCGAGTGGCCGTAGACTCGGCCGGCAACCTGATTGGCACCTACTATCTCAAGCCCAACCAGCCCGGGCCTGGCGACCACGTCTGCAACTGCGGCTACCTGGTGGCCGAAAAGGCGCGCGGCCAGGGCATCGCCGGCAAGCTGTGCGAAGACTCCCTGCGCCTGGCCCGCGAGCTGGGATTCACCGCCATGCAGTTCAACATGGTGGTCTCCACCAACACGGTAGCGATCCGGCAGTGGCAGAAGTACGGCTTCGAGATCGTCGGCACCCTTCCCTGCGCCTTCCGCCACCCACAGCAGGGGTTGGTCGATGGGCATGTCATGTACCGCCTGCTTTAGCCTTGGTCGAGTCCTGTTCACACCTTCTGAGCAAGGCGATTGACCCTGCCGGGTCGGCTGGGGCATGCTCCACAACGGTTTGACCCAAAAAGGAAATTAGAAAAATGAAATCCTTCTCACGTTGCACGCTGGCACTTGGCGTCTCTTTCGCCTTCATCGCTACCGCCCAGGCGTCGGACTTCGCTGACATGGACCCGGTCACCCTGCGCCTGGCCCATGTGGTAAACGAACAGGACGGCTTCCATATCGCCGCGGTGAAGTTCCAGGAACTGGTCGCCGAGCGCACCGAAGGCGCGGTTTCGGTCGATATCTATCCCAATGCCTCGCTGGGTGACGAGCGCACCCTGCTCGAAGGCATGCAGATCGGCACCGTGGACATGGGCGTGATCACCAACGGGCCGGTCGCCAACTTTGTCGAAGAGATGGCGGTGTTCGAACTGCCGTTCCTGTTCCCCTCGCCGGAATCCGCCTATGCCGTGCTCGACAGCGACATCGGCCAGGAGCTACTCGACAAGCTCGCAGATGTCAATCTCAAGGGCTTGGCCTATGCCGAGCGCGGGTTTCGCAACCTGACTAACAGCGAGCGGCCCGTGCGTACGCCGGATGACCTCGACGGGCTGCGTATTCGCGTGATGGAAAACCCGGTCTATACCGACACCTTCCGTACCCTGGGCGCCAATGCCATCCCGATGGCCTGGACCGAAGCGTTGACCGCCATGCAGCAGGGCACCATCGACGGCCAGGAAAACCCGGTGAACGTCATCCATTCGTTCAAGCTCCACGAGACCCAGAGCCACATGACCCTGTCGCGGCACACCTATGCCCCGGCCCTCTTTGTCATGGGCATGCCGGCCTGGAACCGCCTTCCTGAAGCCGCTCAGGACGTACTGACACAGGCTGCGCAGGAAGCCGCGGAGCACGAGCGCCGGGTCAATGCCGAGATGGAAGCCAGCCAGCTCGAGGCGCTGCGTGCCGCCGGCATGGAGATCGTCGACGACCCGGACCTGGAGGCCTTCCAGGCGGCGGTGGCTCCGGTGTACGAGAAGTACGGCGCCCGCTTTGGCGACTACCTGACTCGTATCCAGGAGGCGCTGCAATAAGTGAGCGCTCTGCTGCACGCCCTCACCGGGCTCCTGCAGCGCATCGAACGCGCTCTCGACGCCGTCATCCAGCCCATCGTGTTTATGGGCATGGCGGCGTTGATCGGCGTGATCACGCTGCAGATCGTCTCGCGAGTCTTCTTCACCGCGGTGGGCTGGACCGAGGAAGTGGCGCGGTTCCTGCTGATCTGGGTCACTTTCCTAGGAGCGACTCTAGCCTTCCAGCGTGGGCGCCATATCGCAGTGACCTTCATCGTCGACGCCCTGCCCGCCCGCCTGGCGCAGCTGGCGCGTATTGCCGCGGTGCTGGTGGCGCTGGGCTTCATGATCGCGTTGATCGTCATCGGCTATCGCTACATGCAGGTGCAGAGCTTTCAGCGCTCCGCCTCGCTGCGGCTGTCGATGACCTATGTCTACGCCGTGATCCACATTTCGGCCGCCATCATGGCCTGGTACGCGCTGGTCGACGCGATCGAGCTCGTGGTGAAGGGCCCGCAGGCTGCCGACACCGGCAGCAGCACGGCCGAGGAGCCACCGCCATGACCGGCCTGCTGTTCCTGCTGTTCTTCGCCTTCATGCTGCTAGGTGTGCCGGTCGCCCTGGCCATTGGCGCAAGCACACTGCTGGCACTCAACGCCCAAGGCGTGCCGTTGATGGTCGTTACCCAGCAGATGTTTCAAGGGATCAACTCCTTTGCACTGGTCGCCGTTCCAATGTTCATTCTTGCTGGCGACCTGATGGCCCAGGGCAAGGTAAGTGAAAAGCTGGTCGACTTCGCCGATGCCCTGTTCGGCTTTTTGAAAGGCGGGCTTTCCATTGTCTCGGTCGGGGCCGGCATGTTTTTTGCGGCCATCTCGGGTTCGGGTGCCGCCACCACCGCTGCGGTGGGGTCCAGCCTGGTGCCAGAACTCAAGCGAAAGGGCTACGATCCAGCGTCGGCAGCCAGCCTGATCGCTGCCAGTGGCACTATCGGCGTGGTCATTCCTCCTTCCGTACCGATGATTATTTACGCGGTGGTTGCCCAGCAATCGGTATCGAAGCTGTTCCTGAACGGCATCCTGCCTGGGGTTCTGATGGGCATTGGGCTTGGCACCATCGCCATTATCCAGGCCTACCGGCGCAATTACCCGCGGGGAACGACACTATCCCTGGCCACGATATGGCGTACCTTCAAGAGCGCCTGCTGGGGCTTGATGACGCCGGTTATCATCCTCGGCGGCATTTTTTCCGGGATCTTCACGCCGAGCGAGGCCGCCGTGGTGGCCGTCAACTATGCTCTTCTGGTATCGCTGTTCGTCTATCGCGACCTCACCTTCAGCGAGGTCTATCGCATACTGATCCGCTCGGCGATCACGACATCGGTCATCATGCTTGTCATCGCCACCTCTGCCGTGTTGAGCTGGACCCTCTCGAGCTGGCAGGTACCGGGTGCCATCGCCCAGGCAGTGCTTTCGCTGTCTACCAACCCTTACGTGATCATGCTGCTTATCGTCGCGGTGATCCTGCTCACCGGCGTGTTCATCGAAACCGCCAGTGCCTTGATCATCCTGACCCCTGTCCTGCTGCCACTGGTGTTGCAGCTGGGCATCGATCCGATTCATTTCGGCATCATTATTGTGATGGGACTAGCGATCGGCATGATCACCCCGCCGGTGGCGATCAATCTCTATGTGGCATCCTCGGTAACCCAACTGCCACTGGAGCGCATCACGCGCGCCATAGTTCCGTACTTGCTGGGGCTGATCGGCGTGCTGCTGCTGGTAGTTTACGTGCCGATTCTGCTCGGCCTGTCAGGGCATTAAGTCGCACTTGACGCCCAGCCAGCCTGGCCTCAGGCTGGCCAAACCATCGCTGCCTCACTAAGGAATCCTTCGTGCACCACTCGATTCGAGCCGCCTTCATGCTCGCCGGCCTGTCACTCCTCCTGACCGCCTGTACCACCTATACCTACGAAGACGGCAGCCGCAAGACCCTATGGGGTATTCCAGCGGAAGAGGAAACTCGCCGCTACGAAGACGACCACCAGGCAGATGGCGTACGCTACCGCGTACCCGGACAGATCGAAGAATAACGCGGCCGTTGCCTCAGCGGTGGTAGCGCAGCACCACGCTGAGGTTGTTCGCCGGCATCTCGATGGCCTGCTCCAGCATGAAGCCGTACGGGTGGGCCTCGGCAACGACTCGCTCGAGATCGCGCACGCCCCAGCGTGGATCGCGCGCCTTGAGATCGGCATCGAAGGCCGCATTGCTCTCGGCGGTATGCCGGCCATCGCGGCGATAAGGGCCATACAGGTACAACACACCCCCCTCACGCAGCCGCTCAGCGGAACGCGCCATAAGTGCCTCAGTAACTTCCCAGGGCGAAATATGCACCAGGTTGATAGCGACCACGGCATCGAAGGGCCCGCATGGCCAGATTCCACTGACATCCAGCGGCAAGGGCTCACGGAGATTGCCAAGCCCAGCATGGGCACACCAGGCTGAGATGGACGCCCGCGCCTCCGGGTTCGGGTCGCTTGGCTGCCATGTCCAGCCAGGCCGAGCCTGCGCGCAGTGCACGCCATGTTCACCGCTACCGCTGGCCACTTCCAGCACCACCGCGTGGTCAGGTAACACCTGAGACAGCACATCAAGAATCGGCTGGCGATTGCGTGCGGCGGCGGGACTATTCATTCGGCGATTCATGAAAGCTGAGGGTCCTGCAATACGTGGGGGGAAAAGCAATGCCCCAGCAAGGTGCCGGGGCAAAGCGTCAACGGCGGCGCTGGGAGTCCTGCCCTTGCGAAGAGCGATTCTGGCGGCCGCGGAAGCCATCCAGCATCTGCTTGCCCTTGCGCTTGAGTCTCGCGCGGTTTTCCGGCTTGCGCAGCCACCAGGCGGCTGCCATTCCTAAAAGCTTCCTCATCCTGACCTCCTTTGTCCGGCATTGCCCTTTCTGTATGGCTTGCGGTTTGCGAAGAATCAAGCGTAAGCGGTCCATGGCGCCCAGCGGTCGCAAAGACAGCCATTCTTTGCCAAGGTAAGACAGCCACTATCATCAAGGAGGACGCCATGACGCGCACGGCACGTGTCGAACCCATCACGGAAGAGCAGCCTGAGGCCATCCTCGTATCAGGCTGGCGGGTTGTGGATGTCACGGATCCAAGTTCGCCGCAGGAGATTTCACGTCACGAGACCGAGCCGGAGGCCATTCGCGCGGCCCGCGAGTATGAACACGAGACGACGCAAGAGCCCGACTCTTCTCCTGACGACACCCAGGACTACGACGCTTCCGACCCCAAGGGCGGCAAGAACCTGTCCTGATAGCACACCCGGCGCACGCCGGGTGTGCGTTTCGGCTCAACGCAAGAAGGACCGCCGTCGGATTATCTCCCCGACTTCGTCCGGCTGGGTTTCGTGCCTTTGCCTCTCTGGCCGCCGGCTGGCTTGGGCTTCCCCTGCCCAGGCTTTCGGTTACTCGATTTGCCAGCGTTCTGGGCCACCCTCCCCTTACCAGCGGCACGCTCCTTCGGCGCCTTCGCCGCGCCTGTCTTGGCCTTGGCCTTGGCCTTGGCCTTGGCCTTGGCAGAAGCGTTGGCAGGTGTCCTACCCTTGTCGTCGCGCCCGCCTTTGGCCGCGGATTGCCCTGCCCCCTTGACCGTCCGGCGCTTGCCAAGTGTCCGCTCGGGCGACGTCCTTGCGTCACCCGGTGATGCTTCGGACTTCGAAGCCTCGGTCAAGGCAATGATCGTTTCGAGCTCCTTGCGGGTCAGGTCGCGCCAGTCTCCAAGCGCCAGACCCTTGAGCGAGACGTTCATGATGCGGATTCGCTCGAGCCGGGTGACTTCATAGCCAAATTTTTCGCACATGCGGCGGATCTGGCGGTTCAACCCCTGCACCAGGGTGATATTGAAGACGAACGTCGACTCCTTGATGACCTTGCAGCGCTTCGTCACCTCGCCCAGGATGCGCACGCCACTGCCCATGCCGGCGATGAATTCGTCGGTGATCGGCTTATCGACGGTGACCCGATACTCCTTTTCATGATGGTTGCTGGCCCGCAGGATCTTGTTGACCATATCGCCATCGTTGGTCAGGAAAATCAGCCCCTGGGAATCCTTGTCCAACCTGCCGATAGGAAAGATGCGCACCCCATGCTGGATGAAATCAACGATATTGTCCTTCTCATTCGGGTCGGTGGTGCTGACAATGCCCACCGGCTTGTTCAAGGCGATGAAGACGCGATCCTCGGCCTCCTGGGGCTCGATAAGCTGACCGTTGACCTTGACTACGTCACCCGGGAAAACCTGGTCTCCCGTCTTGGCACGCTTGCCGTTGAGCCACACATTGCCCTGCTCGACATAGCGATCCGCCTCGCGCCTGGAACAAAGTCCGCTCTCGCTGATGTACTTGTTGATACGTGTAGATGAACCGATGGCCATGACGCGCTCTTACCGGAGTGATACGGAAACTGTCCCGCATTCAAGCATGCCACGCCATGTCCGTGAAAGCCTTGTCGCAGCGGTCCATGTCGAGTGATATCAAGGCTGGCCGCTTGACACGTCATGGGCAAGCCCTCCTGCCGCGGGGCTGTAACAAGGAGGCGCTGGGAGTAGACTATGTATAGACATGAACGTCACAGGACACCCGCTTGCCCATGAACAGCACGCCTCCACTCTACCTGCAGATCCAGCAACACCTGCTAGAAAGGATTCACAGCGGCGAGTGGCCGGCACATCACCAGATTCCCCCGGAGGAGCGCCTGGCGCGCGATTTTGGCGTCAGCCGCATGACCGCCAACAAGGCGATCCGCGACCTGGTGCAACAGGGCTACCTGACCCGTCAGCCGGGGCTCGGCACCTTCGTCACTGACCGCAAAGCCGAATCGTCGCTGGTCGACGTGCACAATATTGCCGAGGAGGTTCGCAGCCGCGGGCATCACCACGACAGTGACGTACTTCTGGCACAAGCCATCGCCGCCGACGATGAAGTAGCGCTGCGACTTGGCGTGCGTCTGGGCACGCGGGTGTTCCACACACGCATCGTGCATCGTGAGAACGGCGTGCCGATTCAGCTCGAGGACCGTTTTGTAAACCCACGCTGGGTGCCGGATTACCTTGACACCGACTTCAGCCGACGTACGCCCAACGAAGTGCTGGTAGCGGCCTGCCCAATCACCGACGTGGAGCACGTGGTCGAGGCGGTGCAGGTTGACGCCCCAACCGCCGAACGGCTCGAAATGGAAGCCGCGCAACCCTGCCTGAGCATGATACGGCGCACCTGGTCCGGCGAGCACCTGATCAGCTACGCCCGGCTGATCCATCCTGGTCATCGCTATAAGCTGCGCTCGTCGCTATCACGCCGCACCGGCTGAACCGGCTCGAAAGCCGCCAGCCATCCCAAAAAGTCGCCAGCCATCCCAAAATGTATAGACATAACGTCTTCACACCTCCCTACTCCAGCCCAGCGCTATAGCGAGAATTCATTAGCAGCCGTCCTAAATGAACCTCTCTTCTGCTTGACGTGGCGGACCTCATTGCACTTAATGTATATACATTAAAGCAACGACCGTAGGACTCGCCATGCCCGCAGCCACACGACCGCGCCTTCTCTGGCGCGAGGTCACGCTCTTCGACGGTCACGACACCCTGCCCGAACCGATGGCGGTGATCGTGGCGGGCGACACCATCGAGCGTGTCGTGCCCATGCGTGAGCTCGACCCGAACGAGACCGCCGACTGCCAGCCCCTCGGCCAGGGCGGCGTAATGACCCCCGGTCTGGTCGACTGTCACACCCATCTGGTATTCGGCGGCTCACGGGCCGACGAATTCGAACGCCGTCTCGAGGGCGCCAGCTACGAGGAGATCGCCCGCCGCGGCGGCGGCATCCTCAGTACCGTGCGTGCCACCCGGGAAGCCAGCGAAGCGCAGCTGTTCAGCCTGGCCAGGCCGCGCCTGGAAGCGCTGATGCGCGAAGGCGTGACCACGGTGGAGATCAAGTCCGGCTACGGCTTGAGCGTGGCCGACGAGCTGAAGATGCTGCGCGTGGCGCGCCGCCTCGGCGAGACGCTGCCGGTGCGGGTGGTGACCACCCTGCTGGGGGCCCACGCCCTGCCACCGGAGTACAAGGGCGACAGCGACGGCTACATCGAGCTGGTGTGCCGCGAGATGATCCCCGCCGCCGCCGCCGAAGGACTGGCCGATGCGGTGGACGTGTTCTGCGAGAAGATCGCCTTCTCGGTGGCCCAGTGCGAGCGCGTCTTCGAGGCCGCCGAAGCCCACGGCCTGCCGATCAAGGCCCATGCCGAGCAACTCTCGAACCTGGGCGGCAGCGCCATGGCGGCCCGGCATGGCGCACTTTCCGCCGATCACATCGAATATCTCGACGAGCAAGGCGTCAACGCCCTGCGCGAGGCCGGCAGCGTCGCGGTGCTGCTGCCCGGCGCCTTCCACACCCTGCGCGAGACACAGCTGCCACCCATCGCCGCGCTGCGCGAGGCCGGCGTGCCCATGGCCATCGCCACCGATGCCAACCCCGGCAGCTCGCCGCTGTTCATACCGACACTGATGCTGAACTTCGCCTGCACCCTGTTCCGCCTGACGCCGCGCGAGGCCCTGGCCGGCATGACCGCCCACGGCGCCCGGGCGCTGGGCCTGCACACCCGGCAATTGGGGCGCATCGTCCCGGGCGCACCGGCGGACCTGTGCCTGTGGGACGTCGGCTCGCCCGCCGAGCTGGCCTACGCCGTACAGCCCGGCCGCCTGCGCCAGCGGATGTTCAGCGGAGAGATAACCCATGGCTAATCGAGGGGCGCCGGGTGCAGCCAAAAGCGAAGCGTCTTTTTCAGGGATGAAAAAGTCGAGCGCCCAGGGATGGGTTCACAGCGTCTTCGCGTTGGCTGCTCCCGGGGTAGCCCCGGCCTAAGGAGGAAGATATGAACTCCATTTATTTTGACGCCATCGATATGTCTCCCTGGGCCGGGCGCGAAGATCCGGAACCCGACAGCCTGCGCTGGCATCAGGTCATCACCCCGGTGAGACCGGACAGCGCCCCCGGCGCCGCCTTGGTCGGCTTTGCCTCGGATGCCGGCGTGGCCCGCAACCAGGGCCGCGTGGGTGCCGCCGAAGGCCCGCGGGCCATTCGCCGCGCACTGGCACCGCTGGCCTGGCATCGCAGCGCCCCGGTGTTCGATGCCGGCGACGTCAGTTGCCACGGCAACGACGACCTGGAAGCGGCACAGCAGCGCCTGGCAGAGCGCATCGCCAGCCTGCTCGCTCGCGGCCACCTGCCGCTGGTGCTGGGTGGCGGCCACGAAGTCGCCTTCGGCAGCTGGTCGGGCCTGGCGCGTCACTTCGAGGCTCAAGGCGAGGCCCACCCGCGGATCGGCATCATCAACCTCGATGCCCACTTCGATCTGCGCGACCCGACCCACGTGCGCTCCTCCGGCACGCCCTTCGCCCAGATCGCCGCCGAGTGCCACGCCCGCGACTGGCCGTTCCGCTACGCCTGCCTGGGCGTGAGCCGGGCCAGCAACACCCGCGCCCTGTTCACCCGGGCCAGCGAGCTGAACGTGCTGGTGCGCGAGGACCACGAGATCGATGCCCTGCGCCTCGACGCCATCGTGCGCGACCTGCAGCGCTTCATGGCGCGCTGCGACCACCTCTACCTCAGCATCGATCTCGACGTACTGCCGGCGGCCGAGGCACCGGGAGTGAGCGCCCCCGCCGCCCGCGGCGTGCCCCTGGCGCTGATCGAACCGTTGCTCGAGGCCGTCCGCAACAGCGGCAAGCTGCGCCTGGCCGACGTCGCCGAGCTCAACCCGAGCTTCGACATCGACGGCCACACCGCCAAGGCCGCGGCACGCCTGATCCACCGGCTGACGCTGGATACCTGAACCGACCCACAACGATTTGCAACACCAGAGAGAACACGACGATGAACAGCCATACCACGCCTGCCGATCCCCGCCACGACGCCAGCCGGCAAATTGCCTCCCCCACCGGCAGCGAGCTCAGCTGCAAGAGCTGGCTCACCGAAGCGCCCATGCGCATGCTGATGAACAACCTCCACCCCGACGTGGCCGAGCGCCCCGAGGAACTGGTGGTCTACGGCGGCATCGGCCGCGCCGCCCGCGACTGGCAGTGCTACGACACCATCGTCGCGACCCTCAAGCGCCTGGAGGACAACCAGACCCTGCTGATCCAGTCGGGCAAGCCGGTGGGCGTGTTCGAGACCCACAAGGACGCCCCGCGGGTGCTGCTGGCCAACTCCAATCTGGTGCCGGCCTGGGCCAACTGGGAGCACTTCAACGAGCTCGACCGCAAGGGCCTGATGATGTACGGCCAGATGACCGCCGGCTCGTGGATCTACATCGGCTCACAGGGCATCGTCCAGGGCACCTATGAAACCTTCGTCGAGGCCGGGCGCCAGCACTACGGCGGCGACCTCACCGGCCGCTGGATCCTCACCGCCGGGCTCGGCGGCATGGGTGGCGCCCAGCCGCTGGCGGCAAGCCTGGCCGGCGCCAGCTCGCTGAACATCGAATGCCAGCAGTCGCGCATCGACTTCCGCCTGCGCACCCGCTACCTGGACGAGCAGGCCGACGACCTCGACGACGCCCTGGCGCGCCTCGAGCGCTACACCGCCGAGGGCAAGGCGGTCTCCATCGGCCTGTGCGCCAATGCCGCCGACGTGCTGCCGGAACTGGTCAAGCGCGGCGTACGGCCGGACATGGTCACCGACCAGACCAGCGCCCACGACCCGCTGCACGGCTACCTGCCTTCCGGCTGGCGCTGGGACGAGTACGTGGCCCGCGGCAAGCGCGAGCCCGAAGCGGTGGTCAAGGCCGCCAAGCAGTCCATGGCGGTGCACGTGCAGGCCATGCTCGACTTCCAGCAGATGGGCGTGCCCACCTTCGACTACGGCAACAACATCCGCCAGATGGCCAAGGAAGAGGGCGTGGCCAACGCCTTCGACTTCCCCGGCTTCGTCCCGGCCTACATCCGTCCGCTGTTCTGCCAGGGCATCGGCCCGTTCCGCTGGGCCGCGCTCTCCGGCGACCCGGAAGACATCTACAAGACCGACCAGAAGGTCAAGGAACTGATCCCCGACGACCCGCACCTGCACCGCTGGCTCGACATGGCCCGCGAGCGCATCAGCTTCCAGGGGCTGCCGGCGCGCATCTGCTGGGTCGGCCTCAAGGATCGCGCCCGCCTCGGCCAGGCCTTCAACGAGATGGTCAAGAACGGCGAGCTCAAGGCCCCCCTGGTCATCGGCCGCGACCACCTCGACTCCGGCTCGGTGGCCAGCCCCAACCGTGAGACCGAGGCCATGATGGACGGCTCCGACGCCGTTTCCGACTGGCCGCTGCTCAACGCCCTGCTCAATACCGCCGGCGGCGCCACCTGGGTCTCGCTGCATCACGGCGGCGGCGTGGGCATGGGCTTCTCCCAGCACGCCGGGGTGGTGATCGTCGCCGACGGCACGGACGACGCCCACGCCCGCCTGGGCCGGGTGCTGCGCAACGACCCGGGCACCGGGGTGATGCGCCACGCCGATGCCGGGTACGATATCGCCAAGCAGTGCGCCCGGGAAAATGGGTTGGATCTGCCGATGCTCGATAAATAAGAGCGCCTCAACGTTCGGCGCGATGAGCGCCGGGAACAAGCCGAAGCGAGGTTTTTTTGCCATGGATGGCAAAAATAGCGCCCAGGGATGGGTTCACAGCGCCCTCGCGCAGGCTTGTTGCCGGCACAGCTCATCGCTTCAGCTGCCAACGCATTTTCTGGAGAGAGATTCATGACCCATCTCGACATTCGACCCGGCAAGATGACCCTGGCGCAGGCGCGCCAGGTGTTCGAGGCGCCGCTGCGCGTGACGCTGCCCGACAGCGCCGACGCCGCCATCCAGCGCGGCGTCGACTGCGTCAATCGTGTCGTCGCCGAGGACCGCACCGTCTACGGCATCAACACCGGCTTCGGCCTGCTGGCCCAGACCCGCATCGACCACGACAACCTGGAAGAGCTGCAGCGCTCGCTGGTGCTGTCCCACGCCACCGGCGTGGGCGAGCCCATGGAAGACGCCCTGGTGCGCCTGATCATGGTGCTCAAGGTCAACAGCCTGGCACGCGGCTTCTCCGGCATCCGCCGCGAAGTGCTCGACGCCCTGCTCGCCCTGGTCAACGCCGAGGTCTACCCGCACATCCCGCTCAAGGGCTCCGTCGGCGCCTCCGGCGACCTGGCGCCGCTCGCCCACATGAGCGTGGTGCTGCTCGGCGAAGGCAAGGCACGCCATCGCGGCGAATGGATTCCTGCCCGTCAGGCCCTCGAGATCGCCGGGCTCCAGCCGCTGCGGCTCGCGCCCAAGGAGGGCCTGGCGCTGCTCAACGGCACCCAGGTCTCCACCACCTACGCCCTGAAAGGCCTGTTCGAGGCCGAAGACCTGTTCGCCGCCGCCACGGTGTGCGGCGCACTGACGGTGGAAGCCACGCTCAGCTCACGCTCGCCGTTCGATGCCCGCATCCACGACGCCCGTGGCCAGCGCGGCCAGATCGATGCCGCCGCCGCCTACCGTCACCTGCTCGGTGAGCGCAGCGAGATCAGCGACTCCCACGCCCACTGCGACAAGGTGCAGGACCCCTACTCGCTGCGCTGCCAGCCCCAGGTGATGGGCGCCGTACTGACCCAGATTCGCCAGGCCGCCGAGGTGCTGGCCGTGGAGGTCAACGCGGTCTCCGACAACCCGCTGGTGTTCAGCGACGAAGGCGACATCCTCTCCGGCGGCAACTTCCACGCCGAGCCCGTGGCCATGGCCGCCGACAACCTGGCCCTGGCCCTGGCCGAGATCGGCTCGCTCACCGAGCGCCGCGTCTCGCTGATGATGGACACCCACATGTCGCAGCTGCCGCCGTTCCTGGTGGAGAACGGCGGGGTCAACTCCGGCTTCATGATCGCCCAGGTCACGGCCGCGGCGCTGGCCAGCGAGAACAAGGCCCTGGCCCATCCGCACAGCGTCGACAGCCTGCCCACCTCGGCCAACCAGGAAGATCACGTCTCCATGGCGCCGGCCGCCGGCAAGCGGCTGTGGGAGATGGCCGACAACGTGCGCGGCATCCTGGCCATCGAGTGGCTGGCGGCCTGCCAAGGGCTCGATTTCCGCGTCGACGGCAGCGGCCATCGCCTGACCAGCACGCCACGCCTGGAGCAGGCCAGGCAGGCGCTGCGCGGCCAGGCCGACTACTACGACCGCGACCGCTTCTTCGCCCCCGACATCGAGAGCGCCACCCGCCTGCTCACTTCGCGGGTGCTCAATGCGTTGGTGCCGGTGGCGCTGCTGCCCAGCCACTGACCCGGCCGCCCCATTGAGGTAAGATACGCTGCCCCGGCGCTTCGGTCCGGGGCTTTATGCTGCAAAACCTGCATCATCACACCCGTTTATTCATCCAAGAGCCACACATGAATGCCATCGTTCTGGCCATCCTGGTCATGGTCGCCTTGAGCCTTGCCCGCGTCTCCGTCGTCTTCGCCCTGATCGCCGCCAGCCTGGTGGGAGGCCTGGTGGCGGGCATGCCGCTGGGTGCGATCATGGATGCCTTCAACCAGGGCCTAGGCAAGGGCGCCACCATTGCCCTTTCCTACGCCGTGCTGGGTGCCTTCGCTGTAGCGCTGTCACGCTCCGGCGTCACCGAACTGATTGCCAGCCGAGCCATCCGCGGGCTGCACCTGGACGACCAGCCGTCGAGCCGCCGCTGGGTCGCCTTCACCCTGCTCGGCGCCCTGCTCGCCACCGCGGTCAGTTCGCAGAACCTGATTCCGGTGCATATCGCCTTCATACCGGTGCTGGTGCCGCCGCTGCTCAAGCTGATGAACCACCTGCGCCTGGATCGTCGCGTGGCGGCCTGCGTCATCACCTTTGGCATCACCGCGCCCTATATGCTGCTGCCGGTCGGCTTCGGCGCGATCTTTCTCAACGACATCCTGCTGGCCAATCTCAACGAGAGCGGCGCCGAGCTGGGCCTGGAGGTCACCCGCGGCATGGTGCCCATGGCCATGCTGATGCCCATCGGTGGCATGGCGCTGGGGCTCGCCGTCGCCGTGCTGTTCAGCTACCGCCGGCCGCGCCGCTACGAGGACCGCGACCTGGCTCACGGCGACGAGACACCCGCCGAGGCGGCCAAGCACCTGGCGCCATGGCAGATGGCGGTGCTCGGCGCCGCACTGGTGGGCACCGTGGCGATTCAGTTGCTCTCGGGGTCGATGGTGCTGGGCGGGCTGTTCGGCTTCGCCCTGCTCTCGGTCAGCGGCGTGTTCCGCTGGCACGAACAGGACGACATCTTCACCGAAGGCATGCGCATGATGGCGCTGGTGGGCTTCATCATGATCAGCGCGGCGGGCTTCGCCGGGGTGATGCAGGCCACCGGCGAGGTGCCCGCGCTGGTGGCGGGCTCGGCGGAGCTGATCGGCGACAACAAGGGGCTGGCGGCGCTGATCATGCTGCTGGTCGGCCTGTTCATCACCATGGGCATCGGCTCGTCGTTCTCCACCGTGCCGATCATCGCCTCGCTCTACGTGCCGCTGGCACTCAGCTTCGGCTTCTCGCCCATGGCCACCATCGCCCTGGTGGGTACCGCCGCGGCGCTGGGCGATGCCGGCTCGCCGGCCTCCGACTCGACCCTGGGCCCCACCGCCGGGCTCAACGCCGACGGCCAGCACGACCATATCTGGGATACCGTGGTGCCGACCTTCCTGCACTACAACGTGCCGCTGATCGCCTTCGGCTGGGCGGCCGCCATGCTGCTGTAGCGTCGAGCCTCACGTCGTCCCGCAGCAGCTCTTGAACTTGCGCCCGCTGCCGCAGGGACAAGGGTCGTTGCGGCCGGGCTTGAGGCGCGCCAGGGTCGGCTCGCCGTCGACATAGCACCAGCGCCCCGCCTCGTGCACGAAGCGTGAGTTCTCCTCCAGCACACCCCAGCGCCTGCCTTCGCGGAAGGTGGCGCGAAAATGCACATGACCACGCTCGCCCGCCGCGCGGTGATCGAGCACCTCGAGCCGTATCCAGTGGGTGGCCTCGTCCCAGTTCAGGTCCGTTGGGCGAGTGCTGGCGTGCCAGGTCGCCAGCAGGTAATCGTCGAGCCCCAGGGCGAAGGCACTGTAGCGGGAGCGCATCAGCGCTTCGGGGGTCGGCGCCGCCTCACCCGCATGAAAGCGGCCGCAGCAGCCGGCATAGGGGCGGGTCGGATCACAGGGGCAGCGTGCCGGGTCGCTCATGCTTGCTCTCGCTCAGTTCGATCGAGGTCGCATCATAGCGCATCACTCCGTTGCGCCCTGCTCGCTTGGCACGATACATGGCCACATCGGAGGCCTCGAGCAGCACTTCGGGCGTCGTGGCGTGCTCTGGATAGCTTGCGATACCGATGCTGGCTGAAATGCAGGCCTTGATCTCACCAATCAGGAAGGGCTGCGCCAGGTCATGGCACAGGGCTTCGCCCAAGCGAAGGGCATCCTCAGCGCCCGTTCCTTCCAGCAGCACCAGAAACTCGTCGCCACCCAGGCGCCCCAACACGTCGGACTCACGCAGCCGGGCGCGCATTCGCAGCGCCACCGCCGTCAGCAACTGGTCTCCCAGGGCGTGGCCATGGGTGTCATTGATGGGCTTGAAGCCATCCAGGTCGATGAAAAGCAGCGAAAGCAGCCCATGGCGGCGTTGAGCCAGGACCAGCGCCTGGTGCAGGTGGGCCATCAACAGGGCCCGATTGGGCAGGCCGGTGAGTGGATCGTGCTGGGCCTGGTGCTCCAGGCGTACCTGAAGCTGCTTCTGCTCGGTAATGTCGTTCACATAGCCGGTGGTAAGCACGCTGCCATCCTCAAGCCGCTGCGGCAGGTCGTAAGCCTCGACCCACAGCATGTGGCCTTCCCGGTGGATCATGCGGAACTCACTGTGCCACGGCCGGAGCAGCTCCACGCACGCCAGGCTCTCCTCCATAACGCGCGAATAGTCGTCGGGATGGATACGGTTGAACAGCATGCGGCTGTCTCGCCTGGCGTCTGCCGCTTCCACGCCGAACATTTCGTGGACACGCCGTCCAACGAACGTGAAGTGCCACTCCCCCTCGCTGGTGTAATGGAGCTGATAGATGAACCCCGGCAGCCAGTCCGCCACCTGCTCCAGGCGATGAGCAAGGTGACGATCCCAGGTGATATCGCGGGCCACGCCGAGTATTCGTACCACGGTGCCGTTGGCATCGAAGATCGGCGTCAGGCTCAGCTGCCAGGCGAGCTGGCCGGCGGGAAAGTCCAGCGTGGCATCGAAGACCCGAGGGGTCTTAGCACGAACGCAGGCGCGCAGCTGCTTCGCCAGCCACCTGGCCTGGGCCGGTGGCAGCAATTCCTGCCACTGGCGGCCTACATAGCACTGAGGAGTGAGGCCAGTCTTACGGGCGGCAGCAGCATTCACCAGCCGAAACTGAAACACCTTTCCCCCAGTGACATCCATGACGAAACACACGTCCGTGCAGTTCATGAAAAATTCATGAAGCAGACCGTCACTTTCGTTCATGACGACGTTCCCCCTACACTGGAACCACTAGCATAGGCCGAGCACGCCCCATGCCTATTGTCCTATGGCCCAGTGACCCTTAATTGACAGCAGGATGCGTCAACGTGTCGCAGTCATGGGTTAGCGAACAAAGCTTGCCCTGCATCACTGCAGCGCAGCATGCTGCTGTGATACAACGAGTTTATCCCATTTGCAATCGGAGAAAAGGAAATGCCCGATCGCCAAGACGCTCCCCGTACCGCCTGGCACGCCATGTCCCTCGACGAGGCAATGGCCAAGGTCGAAAGCAGCCGCGACGGATTGAGTGATGACGACGCCTCCTCACGACGCGAACAGCATGGTCCGAATCGGCTGAAGCAAGAAAAGGGGCGGCCTTGGTGGCGGCGATTGCTCGAACAGTTCAACAACGTGCTGATGATCATCCTGCTGGTGGCAGCGGTGGCGAGCCTTTTCCTCGGCCACACCCTGGATGCCCTGGCCATCGTCGCGGTGGTGATCATCATCGCCTTGATCGGCTTCTTCCAGGAGGGCAAGGCAGAGCAGGCCCTGGAGAGCATTCGCAACATGCTCTCGCCGCAGGCCAGCGTGCTGCGCGACGGCAAGCGCCAGACCATTTCGGCGGAGGACCTGGTGCCGGGCGACATCGTGATGCTGGAAAGCGGCGACCGTGTTCCCGCCGACCTGCGCCTGCTGGAAGCCAAGCGGCTACGCACCGAGGAAGCGGCGCTGACCGGCGAGTCCACGCCGGTCGACAAGCAGACCGATCCCGTGGATGAGGATGCCGACCTGGGCGATCGCAGCGCCATGGTCTATGCCAGCACCATTGTGGTGCAGGGCACCGCCCAGGGGGTAGTGGTGGAAACCGGCACGCGCACGGAGATCGGGCGAATCTCCGAGATGCTGCGCGGTGTCGAACAGCTCAAGACCCCCCTGCTCAGGCAGCTAGACAGCGCGGGCCGCGTGCTGGCGATCTTCATTCTTGCCGCGGCGGCCATCACCGCTGCGATCGGCGTGGTGGTGCACGACGAACCCGTCAGCGCCATGTTCATGGCCGCGGTGGGCCTGGCCGTGGCCGCCATCCCCGAAGGCCTGCCGGCCATCGTCACCATCACCCTGGCGCTGGGCGTCCAGGTCATGGCCAAGCGCAACGCCATCATCCGGCGCCTGCCTGCGGTCGAGACCCTGGGCTCGATCTCGACCATCTTTTCCGACAAGACCGGCACCCTCACCCGCAACGAGATGACCACCCAAGCGATCTGGCTTGCTGAAGGCGAGTACCGGCTCTCGGGCATCGGCTTCGCCCCGGAAGGCAAGCTGCATGAGGCGCCGCAGGATCCGGAAAGCGCCGAGCATGGCGACGAGATCCGCCTGGACGACCATCCTGCGCTGGCCCACTTCCTCAAGGTCGGCACCCTGTGCAACGACGCCGAGCTCGCCCAGGAGGAGGAGCGCTGGGTCATCCACGGCGACCCCACCGAGGGTGCCCTGGTGGTGGCCGCCGCCAAGGGCGGCTTGGACACCCACCAGCTGCGTGACGAACACCCCCGCCAGGACGCAATCCCCTTCGAATCCGAGCGCAAGTACATGGCCACCCTCAACGAGCTGGACGGCAAGCGCCTGCTAGTGAAGGGCGCCCCGGATCGGCTGCTGGAGATGTGCCACAAGGTACGCACTGCGGATGGCGACCAGGAGCTCGACCCAGCCGAGTGGGAGGAGCGCATCCATGCGCTCTCGTCTCGCGGCCTGCGCGTGCTGGCGCTGGCGGAGAAGGACGCCGATGCCCTCTCGGGGGAACTCGACGATGCCGACGCGGAAGAAGGGCTGGTGCTGCTCGGCCTGGTCGGCCTGCTCGACCCGCCGCGCGAAGCCGCCATTGAAGCCGTCAAGCAGTGTCTCGAGGCGGGGATTCGCCCGGTGATGGTGACCGGCGACCATGCCGTGACCGCGCGCGCCATCGCCGAACAGCTCGGCTTCGCCCATACCGACAAGGCGCTGACCGGGCGCGAGGTCGAAGCGATGTCCGATGAGGAGCTCGAGTCGTGCATTCTCGAGATCGACGTCTTCGCCCGCGCCGCCCCAGAGCACAAGCTGCGCCTGGTCAAGGCGATGCAGGCCCAGGGCGGCATCTGCGCCATGACCGGCGACGGCGTCAACGACGGGCCGGCGCTCAAGCGGGCCGACGTCGGCGTGGCCATGGGCATCCAGGGCACCGAGGCGGCCAAGGAAGCCGCCGAGATGGTGCTGGCCGACGACAACTTCGCCACTATCGTCGGGGCCATCGAAGAGGGCCGCAAGGTCTACGACAACATCCGCAAGACCGTCACCTTCATCCTGCCCACCAACGGCGGCCAGGGCCTGGCCATCATGCTCGCCGTGCTGGGCGGCACGCTGCTGCCGGTCACGCCGCTGCAGGCCCTGTGGGTCAACATGGTAGTGGCGGTCACGCTGGGCCTGGCGCTCGCCTTCGAAAAGAGCGAGGACGACATCATGCGGCGCGAACCGCGCGACCCGTCCGCCGCGCTGCTCGACCTGTTCCTGCTCTGGCGCGTGGTATTCGTCTCGATCCTGCTGCTGATCGGCGTGTTCGGCATGTTCAGCTGGATTCTGCAGGTCCAGGGCGGCAGCGAGGAGCTGGCACGCTCCGGCGCCGTCAACATGCTGGTCATGGGCAGCGCGGCCTACCTGATCAACAGCCGCTTCCTGGTCAACAGCGCCCTCTCGCTGCGCGGCATCTTCGGCAGTCGCCCCGTGTGGCTCGCCATCGGCCTGGTGGTGATGCTGCAGCTCGGCTGGACCTACCTGCCGTTCATGCAGGCGGTGTTCGGCAGTGCCGCCCTGGGGGCCCTGCACTGGCTGGTGATCCTGGCCGCCAGCGTGGCGCTGTTCCTGATCGTGGAGCTGGAGAAGTGGGTGCTGCGCAAGCGGAGCGCTCACGGCACACCCAAGTCCGGTCAGCGCGACCAGGCCAGTGCCGCCACCCAGTAGCATCGCTCGCTGGGCCCGGCGCCTGGCGCTACCGGCGCTGCTGTGGTGGGCCATCAGCGGCGGGGATCCTGACGGCTGGCGCTGGGGGCTGCCCGCCGTGGTGGTGGCGGCGCTGGTGATGCCGGCTCCTACCTGGCCGCTCAGGCCGTTGGCCTGGTTGCGCTTCCTGCCAGCTGCCCTCTGGCTCGGCCTGCAGGGCGGCATTGAGGTTGCTTGCCTGGCCTGCCGCCGCCCCCTCGAGCTAGATACCCGCGTGATCGAGCACCGCTGGCAGCAGCTGCCGGACGGCCCCGGGCGGCTGTTCATGGCCAGCCTGATCAACCTGATTCCCGGCACGCTCAGCGTACGTATCGAGCACGATCGTCTGCACGTGCATGTGCTGCATTACCGCCACCACATTCCCACCGCACTGCAGCGGCTGGAGCGCCGTGTCGCCCCGCTGTTCGCTCCCCCTCGCACGTCGGAAAAGGAGGCTCGATGACCGCACTCTATCTCGCTGCCGCCTGCCTGCTGCTGGCCAATGCCGGCGTGGGTGCCTGGCGCATCCACCGAGGCCCCACCAGCGCCGACCGTATGGTGGCCGCCGAACTGATCGCCACGTCCACCATCGCCGTGCTGCTGCTTCTGGGCAGCCAAGGTGCCACGCCGCTCACCGACGTGGCGCTGCTGTTCGCGCTGCTGGCCGCCATCGGCATGGCCAACTTCGTCACCCGCACCTGGACGCTGCTGCGCGAGGAAGGCGAGACCCGCGAGGAGGCACGCCATGACTGACGCACTTTGGGTGGTGGGACAGCTGTTGATCGGTGCCGGGGTGCTGTTCTTCCTCGCCGGCAGCCTCGGGCTGATCCGCTTTCCCGACGTCTACGCGCGGCTGCACGCCCTGACCAAGGCCGACAACCTGGGCCTGGGGCTGATCTGCCTGGGCCTGGCCCTGCAGGCACAGGGCCTAGCCGAGGCGGTCAAGCTGCTGCTGATCTGGGGGCTGATGCTGGCGGCCTCGGGCATCGGGGCCACCCTGATCGCCTCGACGGCCATGGCCTGCGGCATCACTCCACGCACCTCGGCTCACGCCAGCTCGGACGCCGGATCCGGGCAGGGCGGCGACGGGCTGCCTGCCGCGCAGGAGGAAGGAGTGCGCAAGTGACAACATTGGCCTGGGGCTTCGACGCGCTGCTGGCAGCCGGCATGCTGTGGCTGGGCTGGCAGGCACTGTTCCTGTCCCGCCGCTTCGCGGCAGTGGTGCACTTCATGGCGTTTCAGCTGCTGATGGCACTTGCCTGGGTGCGCCTTTCGGCGCCGGACATCGCCCTGGCCGAGGCCGCCGTCGGTGCCGGGGTTACCGGCGCACTGCTGCTGACCGCGCTAGGCCGGCTGCCGGCCGGCACCAGCCTGGGAGCTCACCCGCACCGCTGGCAGCGCCCCCTGCGCTGGATGGCGCTTGGCGCCGCCTGCCTCAGCGCTGGCTGGCTGGCCTGGGTGGCCCACTCTCTGCCTCGCCCCGGCCTGGCGCTGGAGGTCACCGGCGCACTCGATGCGACAGGCGTCAGCCACCCTGTCACTGCGGTGCTGCTGAACCTGCGCGCCCTCGATACGCTGCTGGAAGTAGCCGTCATGCTGGGCGCCGTCATGCTGATCTGGTCGCTGGGGCCGGCACTTCGCCCCTATGCCCCGGCCATTGCCCTGCCCGGCCTGCCCGCCCTGTCGCGCCTGCTGCATCCACTCTTTCTGCTAGTGCCCGTCTACCTGCTGTGGCGTGGCTCACACGCGCCTGGCGGCGCCTTCCCTGCCGGCGCCGTGATGGGCGCCGGCGGCGTGCTGCTGCTGTTGGCCAATGGCGTCACCTGGATCCATCGGCCGGCTAAGCAGCCGCTGCTACGCCTGCTGCTGTGCGCCGGCCTGGCACTGTTTCTCGCCGTGGGGCTCGGCGGCCTGCTGTTGACCGGCACCTTCCTGGCCTTGCCGATTCAACTGGCGACCGCGCTTATCGTAGCCGTCGAAATCGCCACCGCACTCTCCATCGCACTGATGCTGATGGCTTTCTATCTCTACGGGGAGCCCGGGCAATGAGCGCCTTCTACACCTTCATCGCGACCCTGCTGTGCGGCATGGCGGTGGTCGGGCTGTTCCAGACCCACGACCTGCTGCGCCGTATCCTGGCACTCAATGTGCTGGCCAGCGCCGTGTTCCTGCTGCTGGTGGGCCTGGCCAAGACCCCCGCGGGCATCGACCCGGTTCCCCATGTGATGGTGCTAACCGGCATCGTCGTGGCGGTAAGCACCACCGCCGCCGCTCTGGCACTGGTGGTCAGGGCCGAGGTACGCAGACGGCAAGAGGCCAAGCGGTGACGCCAGTCCAGTCGGTGGCGCTGGCGCTGATCGTCGTCGCGCCCCTGTGCCTGGCGCTGACGGCGGTGCTCGGCTGGCTCGGCGCGCGGCAACAGGTGGGCCTGGGCCTGGCGCTGATCCTGGGCAGCCTGGCCACGCTCTCCAGCGCGCCCCTTCAGGGGCAAGCGCTGCAGCTGGCGCTCGGCAACTGGCCGCCGCCCCTGGGCATTGCCTGGCAGCTGGATCTGCCCACCCTGATGATGCTGGGCATGACGGCGTGCGTGGCCGCCGCGGCCAGCCTGGCGCTGCTGGCGGATCGCGCCAGCGCCGACGACCGCTACCTGTGGCCGCTGTGGTGGCTGCTGTGGGCCGGCCTGAATGCGCTGCTGCTGTCGCAGGACCTGTTCAATCTCTACGTCACCCTGGAATTGGTCACCCTGGCGGGGGTCGGTCTGGTGGCGCGTTCGCCGGGCGACCCCTATGGCGCGGCGGCACTGCGCTACCTGCTGGCATCGCTGCTGGCGTCGCTGCTGTTCCTGCTGGGCGTGGCCCTGCTCTATGGACAGACGGGCCGCCTCGATATCGCCCTGCTGAGCCAGGCCGTGCAGGACGACTCCACCCTCCGGCTGGCCGCCACCCTGATGACGCTGGGCCTGCTGATCAAGTCGGCCATGGTTCCGCTGCACACCTGGCTTCCTGCCGCGCATGCCCGGGCCCAGGCGCCGGTCAGCGCCATGCTGTCGGCGGTGGTCGTCGCGGTCACGCTGTTCTTGACCTGGCGACTCTGGCTGGGGCCGTTCGCGATATTGCACAGCCTGCAGACCCACTGGCTGGGGCTGACCGGCGCCGTCGCCCTGGCCTGGGGCGGTATTCAGGCCGCCCTGCAGACCCGTCTGAAATTGCTGATCGCCTGGTCGACGCTGTCGCAGAGCGGCTATGCCCTGCTGATGCTGAGCCTGCCAGGTCCCACCCGCTCGACCCCGACGCTGGCGCCGCAGGGCCTGGCCTTCGACGGCGCGCTGCAGGTGCTGCTGGCCCACGGCCTGGCCAAGGGCGCGCTGTTCCTGGCCGCCGGTGCCATCATCGCGGCGCATGGGCACGACCGGATGAGCCGCCTGGCCGGCAGCGCCCAGCACCTGCCGATGGCCTGGCTGGCCATGGCCCTGGCCGGGGCCAGCCTGCTGGGCATCCCGCCGACGGGTGGCTTCGTCGGCAAGTGGTGGCTACTGCAGGCATCGCTGGAAAGCGGCAGCGTCGCCATCTCGGCGGCGGTGCTGCTCGGCACGTTCTTTACCGCCGCCTGCCTGTGGCGGCTGTTCGATATCGGGCTATGCCCCCTGCCCAGGCGCCCGGCAACGCAGGCCACCCCAGCCGGTGCCAATCGCACCTCCCGCCACCTGGCCGTGCTGGCGCTGGGGCTGGCCGCCCTGGCCTGGGTCTGGGGGCTAGTGCTGCTGGGCCGAGGGCAGGCGGGCCTTCACGGCCTGCGCCTCGACTCGATCGGGCTTGCCTTCCTCGCCCCTGCCCTGGTCGTCTGGCCGCTCGTGATCCTGGCCACCCGCTACTGGCGCGCCACCTTCCCGGCGGCGAATCGCCTGCTGGGTCTCCTGCTGCTGGGTGCGGCGGTGCATGTCATGGCGCTCCTCGCCGACGACCTGCTCACCTTCTATACCGGCGCCGCGCTGCTAAGCCTGCTGGGCTGGGCCATGGTGCAACACGACGGTCACCGGGCGGCACGCCTGGCCGGCGCTGGCTACCTGGGAATGATGCTGCTGGCTGAAGTGGCCATGCTGCTGGGCCTGGCCTTGATCGCCAACGAGAGCCGCGACCTGCGGTTCAGCCAGCTCGGCAGTGAGGCACTTTCGCCGCTCGCACTGACGAGCCTTGGCCTGGGGCTGGCCATCAAGGCCGGTGTTCTCGGTGTACACGCCTGGCTGCCCGTGGCACACCCCGTCGCGCCGCCCATGGCCAGTGCCATCCTGTCGGGGCTGATGATCAAGCTCGGCCTGCTCGGGGCGCTGCGCCTGCTGCCCCTGGGGGAAGCGACACCCGGCTGGGGCGCGCCGCTGGTGGTGCTGGGCTTCGCCGCGGCGTTCTATGGTGCGCTGCGCGGCGTGTTCCACACCCATACCAAGGCGATTCTCGCCTGGTCGAGCGTCAGCCAGATGGGGTTGCTCACCGCCCTGCTGGGGCTGGTGCTGCAGGCCAGGGCAACCCAGGCCGCCATGGCGGCACTTCTGCTGCTGGCCGCCACTCACGCGCTGGCCAAGGCCGCGCTGTTTCTCGGGGCAGGCATGGCCAACCGCCTGCAGGGGCGCGACCGTCGGCGGGCGCTGTGGGGCCTGGTGCTTCCTGCGGCCGCCCTTGCCGGCGTGCCGCCAGGCGGCGGCGCGCTGGTGAAGGCGGCGATGGAGTCGGCGTTCCACGCCAGTGGCTGGCCCGCCTGGCCGCTGTTCGGTGCCGGCCTGGCGACCACGCTGCTGATGCTGCGGCTGTTCTGGCGCCTGCATCGTACGTCCCCCGAGCAGCAGACCCTGGCGGTGCCGGCCTGGCTGTGGATCGCCTGGTGGCTGCTCGGCGCGCTTCCCGTGCTGCTGGCTTGGGCTTGGCACTGGCAAATGCCGCTCACCGAAACTCCCGGCTATGCCCTGGCTTCGGCGGCCATCGCGCCGCTGCTGGCGCTGGGGGTGCTGCTGCTGGCGCGAATGGGCCAGCGCTTCCGACCGAGCCTGAAGCTCCGGCGCCTGCAACTGCGCCTGGGCGCCAAGGGCGAACGCACGCTGATCCGGCTGGCCTGGCGGCTAAAGCGGGGCGAGGCGTGGCTGATGCCCTGGCCGGCGTTTGGCATTGCACTCGGTGTCATGGCGCTCGGCATGGCCGCCGGCGCCCTGCTGGGATAATGACGACGGCGGCAGGCCTGGAACCGAGCCTCAGCGTCGCTTGGTCCGCGCAGTGGCCTCGGCGGTGGTGGGGTCCTCGGGCCAGGGGTGCTTGGGGTAGCGGCCGCGCATCTCCTTGCGCACCTCGGGGTAGCCGTTGGCCCAGAAGCTGGCGAGATCCGCGGTGACCTGCAGCGGGCGCCGGGCCGGCGAAAGCAGGTGCAGCAACACGGCGACACGCCCCTCGGCGACACGCGGCGACTCCCGCCAGCCGAAGGTCTCCTGCAGCTTCACCGCGAGCACCGGTGGCCGCCCCTCCAGGCACGGTGTGTAGTCGAGGCGTATCTGCGAGCCGCTGGGCACTTCGAGACGCTCCGGCGCCAGCGCATCGAGCCGGCTACGCAGCGACCAGTCGAGGCTGTCGAGTAGAAAGCGGCCCAGCGGCAGCCGCGCCACCGCGTCGAGGCTTCTGACGCCGTCGAGGTGCGGCCCCAGCCAGGCTTCGAGATCATCGAGCAGCGCCGGCAACGACCAGTCGGGCCAATCCTGCTCATCTTCACAGTCTTGATCCCCCCGAGAGCCCAACGCCTGGCGCAGCAGCGCTACCCTGCCGCGCAGCTGCTCGGCGCTGTCGTCGAAGGGCAGCTCGCCGCGACGGCGCAGGGCATCGAGCAGTGCCTGACGCACCGCCTCCGGCGGCAGCGACGAAAGCGCCTTGCGCTCGAGCACCACCGCCCCCAGGCCGCGTACCTGCTCGCCGATCAGGCGCCCCTGCTCCTCCGACCACTCCAGGCTCGCCCGCCACTCTCGCGTTTCGGGAAACAGCGCCTCGAGCCGCGCTCGCTCGATGGCCACGCCGCGGAAGATTCGCGCGCCGCTGGCCTGGCCGTCCAGCTCGGCGGCCACCAGCAGCTCGGCATGGGCCAGCGGATGCCGCTCGGGCAGGGTCGCCAGGCCCCCGGATACCAGGCGGAAGCGACCCGGCCCAGCGTCGTGCTGGAGTCGCTGCGCGACGCGGTCCGGATAGGCCAGCGCCAGCAGCTCCCCCAGCGGCGCCAGGCTCGAGACCTCCAAGCCCACGCCGCCAATCCGCGCCAGGCGCTGGGCCTCGCGCTGCCATTGACGGTGAGCGGTGGGCTGCGCCAAGCGGGCCTGCAGCGTGCGCTCCAGGTCCTGTTCGCCGTCGAGATCGCGCCCCTCCAACGTCGCCACCAGGGCACAGGCCAGCGGCGCGGCGTCGAGCTCGCCGGCACGCGCCAGCATCGCCGCCAGGCGCGGATGGGTGGGCCAGCGTACGCAGCTTCGACCCAGCTCGGTGAGCAGGAGGCCCTCGTCCATCAGACCGAGCCGCTGCAGCAGGCGGCGCCCCGCCGCCAGCGCCCCGGCGGGCGGCGGCGTGATCCAGGCCAGCGCGCTCGGTTCGACGATTCCCCAGCGGGCCAGCTCGAAGGCCAGCGGAGCGAGATCGGCCTGCAGCATCTCGGGCTCGCCGTGGGCCGGCAGCGGCTGCTCCTCGGCCCACAGCCGCAGGCAAAGCCCCGGCCCCTGACGCCCGGCCCGGCCGCGACGCTGGTCGGCGCTGGCGCGATTGACGCGACGGGTCTCCAACCGGCTGAGCCCACTGCGCGGCTGGAACACCGGCACCCGCTCCTGACCGGCATCGATGACGATGCGTACGCCATCCACGGTGACGCTGGATTCGGCGATGGCGGTGGAGAGCACCACGCGCCGCCGACCGTCGGCCTCGGGCTTCAAGGCGCGGCGCTGCTCCTCCAGCGGCAGCCGCCCGTGCAGCTCGCGCACCGCCAGTTCGGGCCGACGGCTGGCCAGCTCCCTCGCCAGGCGGCGGATCTCGGCCACCCCGGGCAGGAACACCAGGGCATCGCCTTCGCTCAGGGCAAGGGCCTCCCCTACCGCTATAGCCTGCTGGCTTGCGGCGTCGTCGCGAGCGCTGGAGCGAGAGTTGGAGTTGGAGCGAAAGCTGAGCGGACGATAACGGGTCTCCACCGGGAAGCTTCGCCCCTGGCTTTCGAGCAGCGGCGTGGCTTCGCCGAGCACGCCGAGCAGGGCCTCGACGTCGAGGGTGGCCGACATCACCAACAGGCGCAGGTCGTCACGCACCGACTGGGCATCCAGTGCCAGGGCCAGTCCCAGGTCGGCCTCCAGGCTGCGCTCGTGAAACTCGTCGAAGACGATGCCGCTCACCCCTTCGAGCAGCGGGTCGTCCTGCAGCATTCGCGTCAGCACCCCCTGGGTGACCACCTCGAGCCGCGTGCTGGGCCCCACCCGGCTCTCGCCGCGCATGCGGTAGCCCACGGTCTCGCCGACTCTTTGGCCCAGGCTTTCCGCCATGAAGCCGGCGGCCAGGCGGGCGGCCACCCGCCGCGGCTCCAGCAGCAGCAGGCGGCCTGCGCCGCGCTCGCCCAGGCACCAGGCCTCGTTCAGCAGCGCCAGCGGCACCCGGGTGGTCTTGCCCGCCCCGGGCTCGGCGACCAGCAGCACGCGGGAATGCGCGGCCAGCGCCTGGCGGATCGCCGGCAGTTGGGCATCGATGGGCAGTTCGCCGCCGGGCGTCATCGAATTGTCATCTCGCTTCATATACGATTTGCCATATGTTTCGCCACCGACGTTCACTCACGACTTTCTCTACAGACACGAGAGCCCCGACATGACCCTACGCATCGGCATCAACGGTTTCGGTCGCATCGGTCGCCTGGCGCTGCGCGCCGGCTGGACCCACCCGGACCTCGAGTTCGTGCGCATCAACGACCCGGGCGGCGACGCCGCCACCTTCGCCCACCTGCTGCAGTTCGACTCGGTACACGGCCAATGGAGCGGCGGCGGCGATGATATCACGGCGACCGAGGACGCCATCGAGGTGGCCGGCAAGCGCATCGCCTTCAGCACCAATCGCGAGATCGCCGATACCGACTGGTCCGACTGCGACGTGGTGATCGAGTGCTCGGGAAAGATGAAGACGAGCGCCAAGCTCCAGGGCTACCTGGACCAGGGAGTGAAGCGCGTGGTGGTCAGCGCGCCGGTGAAGGAAGAAGGCGTACTCAACGTGGTGATGGGGGTCAACGACCACCTCTTCGATCCGGCCCGCCACCGCATCGTCACCGCGGCGAGCTGCACCACCAACTGCCTGGCGCCGGTGGTCAAGGTGATCCACGAGCGGCTCGGCATCCGCCACGGCTCGATGACCACCATTCACGACATCACCAACACCCAGGTGATCCTGGATAGCCCTCACAAGGACCTGCGCCGGGCCCGGGCCTGTGGCATGAGCCTGATCCCCACCACCACCGGCTCGGCCAAGGCGATCACCGCGATCTTCCCGGAGCTCACCGGCAAGCTCAACGGCCACGCCGTGCGCGTGCCGCTGGCCAACGCCTCGCTCACCGACATGGTGTTCGAGGTGGCGCGCGAGACCACGGTCGAAGAGGTCAACGCGCTGTTGAAGCAGGCCGCCGAGGGCGAACTGGCCGGCATCCTGGGCTATGAGGAGCGCCCGCTGGTCTCCATCGACTATCGCTCCGACCCGCGCAGCTCCATCGTCGACGCCCTCTCCACCATGGTGGTCGCCGGCACCCAGGTGAAGCTCTACGCCTGGTACGACAACGAGTACGGCTACGCCTGTCGCACCGCGGAGCTGGCCGCCAAGGTGGGGAACGCCACCGGGGTGGAGAGCAACAAGGAATGATCGCCCGCGTTGCCGCCCTGCCCCGCGAGGTTCGCCAGTATCTGCTGGTAACCGGCAACTACTGGGGCTTCACGCTCACCGACGGCGCCCTGCGCATGCTGGTGGTGCTCTACTTCCACCAGCTCGGCTATTCGGCGCTGGAAGTGGCGCTGCTGTTCCTGTTCTACGAGTTCTTCGGCGTGGTGACCAACCTGGTGGGCGGCTGGCTGGGCGCGCGGCTGGGGCTCAACCGCACCATGAACCTGGGGCTGGGCTTGCAGATCGTCGCCCTGGCCATGCTGCTCCTTCCCACGGCCTGGCTCGCGGTGCCCTGGGTGATGGCGGCCCAGGCGCTCTCCGGCATCGCCAAGGACCTCAACAAGATGAGCGCCAAGAGCGCGATCAAGGGGCTGGTGCCGGCGGGCGACGAGGGGCACACCTCGCTCTACCGCTGGGTGGCGCTGCTCACCGGCTCGAAGAATGCGCTCAAGGGGGTGGGCTTCTTTCTCGGCGGGCTGCTGCTCACGCTGATCGGCTTCCAGGGCGCGATACTGGCCATGGCGCTGATGCTCGTCGGCGTGCTCGGCCTCTCGCTGCTGCGCCTCGACGCCGACCTGGGCCGCGCCAAGGCCAAGCCGAAGTTCCGCGAGATTCTCTCCAAGAGCCGGGCGATCAATATTCTCTCGGCGGCGCGCATGTTCCTGTTCGGCGCCCGCGACGTGTGGTTCGTGGTAGCGCTGCCGGTATTCCTCGCCACCCAGTTCGGCTGGGACCATTGGCGGGTCGGCGGCTTCCTGGCGCTGTGGGTGATCGGCTACGGGGCGGTGCAGGCGGTGGCGCCACGCATCACCGGTCGCACGGCGGGCCGCAGCGCCGCCATCGCCTGGGCCGCCGCGCTGGCCGCCCTGCCGGCGCTGATCGCGCTTGGCCTTCAGCAGCAGTGGCAGCCGCATGGGGTGCTGCTGGGCGGGCTGCTGCTGTTCGGGGCGGTGTTCGCGGTGAACTCCAGCCTGCATAGCTTCCTGATCGTGCGCATGGCGCGCTCGGACGGGGTCTCGCTGGACGTGGGCTTCTACTACATGGCCAACGCCATGGGCCGGCTGATCGGCACCCTGCTCTCCGGCTGGCTCTACATGACCGGCGGCCTCAGCGCCACGCTGTGGGTGTCGAGCGCCATGCTCATGGCGACGGTGGCGATCAGCCTGGCGTTGCCGAGGGAGGCTTGACCCCACACCCCTTGAGGATCACCTGGGTCAGGAACCGGGTGATCCGCTCCAGGTCGGCGTCACTGAGCTCCTCCTTTCCAGTGATGCCGAGCACCTGGGCCTGGAAGTCGGCGTAGTGCTGGGTGGCCGACCAGATCAGGAAGATCAGCCACACCGGATCGACCGGATCCATCAGGCCGCGCTCGGCCCACTGTTCGAAGACCTTGGCTCGGGTTTGCACCCACTCGCGCAGCCCACCGCGCAGGTAGTCCTGCAGGAACGGGGCGCCGCCGAGGATCTCCGCGGCGAAGAGGCGTGAACCTTCGGGGTGACGCTGCGAGAGTTCCATCTTGCTGCGAATGAAGGCTTCGAGCACCTCAGCCGGGTCATCCTCCACGCTGATATCGTCGAGCAGGGCGTTCCAGCGCGCCATCATGCGCTCCAGCAGCCGCACGTAGAGGCCCCGCTTGTTGCCCATGTAATAGAGCACGTTGGACTTGGGCAGCCCGGCCTCCTCGGCAATGGCCTGCACGCTGGCCCCGCGATAGCCGTACTGGGCGAAGACACGCTCGGCGGCTTCGAGTATCTCGCGCTCGTTGCGCTTGCGCGTGGCGCCGTTGCCATCGCTACCCGAACTGGGGCGGCACAGCGACTCGGTTTCAGACATATCGGACATCGGAACCTACCCTGGTGCGAAGGGAAGGCCAAAGAGTGCCTGAGCCCCTTCGCGCTGCCAATGGCGCTTTAGGAGAAAACGGGCGCGGCGCACCCCGACCAGGCAACCGGGTCTTGCAAAACAGTGGATCCTGGCCCAAGCTGATGACATCTTGACCACATGGTCAACACAAGACTTATTACGCTTCCCCGCAGGCCGTCAGGTCTAGAATCACAAGGTCAACAAGAGACAAGACGATGATCCACTTTCTGCTCAATGGGCAGCCACGCCAATGCGAGGCGCTGCCCGAAACCAGTGTGCTCGACCTGCTGCGCGAAACGCTCGGCGCTACCGGCACCAAGGAGGGCTGCGCCTCGGGCGACTGCGGCGCCTGCACGGTGGCCATCGGCGAACCCGGCCCCAATGGCGAGCTGCGCTATCACAGCGCTAACGCCTGCATCACGCCCGCGCACCAGCTCAACGGCCGCTACCTGGTCACCGTCGAGGGTCTTGCCCAGGGCGAAAAGCTGCATCCCGCCCAGGCCGCCATGGTCGCGTGTCACGGCAGCCAGTGCGGTTTCTGCACGCCGGGCATCGTGATGTCGCTGTTCACCCTGCACGAACAGCAGCGCCATACCCCCGCTCCCCTCACGCCGCAGCGCCTGGAAGCCGCGCTGGGCGGCAACCTGTGCCGCTGCACCGGTTATCGCCCGATCCGCGATGCCGCCCTGAGCATGAACCAGCATCCCGAGAATCGCCCGCTGTGGCTCGACGCCGCCGCAGAGACCCAGCCAGCAGAGCCCAAGAATGAGGCGAAGGCAGCCGATAACGACGCCGCCTTCCTGCAGCCCACCACGCTTGCAGCACTCACCGATTGCCTGAAGCGGCACCCCAAGGCGCGGCTCGTCGCCGGTGCCACCGACCTGTGGCTCGAATCGACCCAGCGCCTGGCGCGCTTCGAGCACGTCATCGACGTGACCCGGGTCGCCGAATTCAACGACATCGACGAGGCCACGCTGGAAGACGGCCGCAGCGGCTGGTGGATCGGCGCCGCCGTCACCTACTCGCGTCTCGAACCGCTGCTGGAAGCGCACTACGACGCCTTCGCCCACCTGCTGCACCGCCTCGGCTCCCAGCAGGTGCGCAACCGCGGCACCCTGGGCGGCAACGTCGCCAACGCCTCGCCCATCGGCGACACCCCGCCGGTGCTGCTGGCGCTGGGCTCGCGTCTGCGCCTGGTCGGCCCCGAGGGTGAGCGTGAATTGCCGCTGGACGACTTCTTCCTCGACTACAAGCGCACCGCGCTGCGCGAGGGCGAAGCCATTCGCGCGATCTTCCTGCCGCGCCCCGAGGCGGGCCAAACTCTCAAGGTGTGGAAGCTGTCCAAACGTCGTGAGGACGACATCTCGGCGGTGCTGGGCGCCTTCGCCTACCGCCTGGAGAACGGCGTGATGCGCGACGTGCGACTCGCCTTCGGCGGCATGGCGGCCATCCCCAAGCGGGCCGCCAATGCGGAAGCGGCCCTGAAAGGCAAGGCGCCGGACCTGGCGGCCTTCCAGGCGGCTCGCGAGGCCCTGTCGAACGACTTCCAGCCCATGAGCGACGTGCGTGGCAGCGCTCACTACCGCCGGCTCTCCGCCGCTAACCTGCTCGAGCGCCTGCGCCTTTCGATCGCCCAGGCCGACACCGACAGCCCCCGGGAGGTGATGCTCCATGCGTACGCTCACTAAGCTGAAGAAAAATGCCGACGACATGAGCGCGGACTCCGCCGTGGCGCGCGAGGAGCTCGAAGGCCGCATCAAAGGTGCCGCACCACTGGCCCGTGACACCGTCACGCCGGGTACGCATCCGCACTCTCGTGCCCACGAGAGCGCCATCAAGCACGTGACCGGCCGCGCCGCCTATATCGACGATCTCAAGGCGCCGGCCGATGCCCTGCACGTGGCGCTGGCGCTCTCGCCCGTGGCCCATGGCCGCCTGACCCGGCTCGATCTGGACAAGGTTCGCAGCATGCCGGGCGTGGTCGACGTGGTCGGCTTCCACGACGTGCCGGGACACACCGATATCGGCCCCGTGTTCCCGGGCGATCCGATCTTCGTCGAGGATGAGATCAGCTACGTCGGCCAGGTGCTGTTCGCCGTGGCCGCCGAGAGCCATCGCGCCGCCCGCGAGGCGGTGAACGCGGCCTTGGCCCAGGGCATCGCCGAGATCGACGAGCAGCCAGCCTGCCTCGATCCGGTGGCTGCCGCCGAGCGCGGCGAGTTCGTGCGCCCCACCCACGTGCAACAGAGCGGCGATTGGGAACAGGCCCTGGCCAGCGCCGCCCACGTGGTCGAGGCGGAGCAGTTCGTCGGCGGTCAGGAGCACTTCTATCTGGAAGGCCAGGCCTGCCTGGTGCAGCCCACCGAAGACGAAGGCGTGATTGTGCACACCTCCAACCAGCACCCCAGCGAAACCCAGAAGCTGGTGGCCGAGGTGCTGGGCATTCCGTTCCACGCCGTGACCGTGGAAGTGCGCCGCATGGGCGGCGGCTTCGGCGGCAAGGAAACCCAGGCCTCGCCCTGGGCCTGCATCGCCGCGCTGATCGCCCGGCGCACCGGCCGTACCACCCGCGTGCGCCTGCCCCGCGCCGACGACATGCGCGCTACCGGCAAGCGCCACCCGTTCCACAACCGCTACCGCCTCGGCGTGGATGAGCAGGGCGTGATCCAGGGCGGCGAGATCACCGTGATCGGCGACTGCGGCTACTCCCCCGACCTCTCGGACGCCATCGTCGACCGCGCCATGTTCCACAGCGACAACGCCTACTCCCTGGGCGAAGCCCGGGTGACCGGCCACCGCGCCCGCACCCACACCGCCTCCAACACCGCCTTCCGCGGCTTCGGCGGCCCCCAGGGCATGATGGTGATCGAGGCGGCGATGGACGACATCGCCCGGCGCATCGGCGAAGACCCGCTCACGGTGCGCAAGCGCAACTTCTACCGCCACGGCCGGCAGACCACCCACTACGGCCAGCAAGTGGATCAGATCAAGCTGCTGCGCGAGCTGGTCGAGCAGTTGGAAACCAGCAGCGAGTACTGGGCACGGCGGCGTGCCATCACCGAGTTCAACGCCGAGAGCCCGATCATCAAGCGCGGCCTGGCGCTGACCCCGGTGAAGTTCGGCATCTCCTTCACCGCCAAGCACCTCAACCAGGCCGGCGCCCTGCTGCACGTCTATACCGACGGCAGCGTGATGATCAATCACGGCGGCACCGAGATGGGCCAGGGCCTGCACACCAAGATCTGCCAGGTGGTGGCCCGCGAGCTGGGGCTCGACGTCGACGAGGTGCGCATCACCGCTACCCGTACCGACAAGGTGCCCAACACCTCGCCCACCGCGGCCTCCAGCGGCGCCGACCTCAACGGGCAGGCCGCCCGCGACGCCTGCGTGAAGCTCAAGCAGCGCCTGTTCGACTTCGCCCACGAGCACCTCTACAAGGATCAGGGCCTCGACCGCGAAGAGATGCGCATGGAAGCCGGCCACCTGGTGGCGGGCCACGGCGAGAGCGAGCGCAGCATTCCCTGGGGCGAGCTGGTCCAGTCCGCTTACCTCAACCGCATCTCGCTCTCCGAGAAGGGCTTCTACGCCACGCCGCTGATCCACTATGACCGTAACGTCGGCCAGGGCCGCCCCTTCTACTACTACGCCTTCGGCGCCGCTGTGGCCGAGGTCAGCGTCGACACCCTCAGCGGCGAGTATCAGGTCGACCGGGTCGACATCCTGCACGACGTGGGCGACTCACTGAACCCGGCCATCGACATCGGCCAGGTGGAGGGCGGCTTCATTCAGGGCATGGGCTGGCTGACCAGCGAGGAGCTGAAGTGGAACGAGGCCGGCCGGCTGATCTCCGACGGTCCCGCCACCTACAAGATCCCGACCTACGGCGATCTGCCGCCGGTGTTCAACGTCAAGCTGATGGAGGGCCACCCCAACTCCATGGCCAGCATCTACCGCTCCAAGGCGGTAGGCGAGCCGCCCTTCATGCTCGGCATGGCGGTGTGGTCGGCGCTGCGCGACGCCCTGGCCAGCCTGGCCGACTACGCCGAAGCGCCGCGACTCGACACCCCGGCCACGCCGGAGCGGGTGCTGCTGGCCGCCGAGGAGCTGCGCAGCCGCTACGACAGCGCGCAGCTGGAACGAGGCGCGCCGTAATGAACGCGCCACGGCCCACTCCCTGGCACGAAGCGCTGCACCGGCTGCAGCGCGAGGGGCTGCCCCACGCGCTGGCCACCGTGGTGACCAGCGCCGGCTCCACGCCCCGCGAGCCCGGCGCGCGCATGGTGATCAGCGAGAGCGACGTGTTCGACACCCTGGGTGGCGGCACCTTCGAGTTCCAGGTGATCGACGCCGCCCGCGAGAAGCTGGCACAGGGCGAAGCCGGCATGAGCCTCGAAGCCTTCGCCCTGGGCGGGCGCAGCGGCCAGTGCTGCGGCGGCTTCGTCAACGTGCTGCTGGAGGTGTTCCCCGGCAGCGCGGCTACGCTTGCCATCTTCGGTGCCGGCCACGTCGGCAACGAACTGGTACGCCTGGCCGCCCCGCTGCCCTGGCGTGTGCTGTGGCACGATAGCCGTGAGGGCGTATTCCCGGCCTGGACCACGGAACAACCACGCCTGGCCTGCCGTCACGCGCCGGATCCGCAGGCCGCTGTGGCGGCGCTCCCGGCAGGCAGCCACGCGCTGGTGCTGACCCACGATCACGCCGAGGATCGGGTACTCGTCGACGCCCTGCTCCAGCGGGACGACATCGCCTCCATCGGCCTGATCGGCTCCAAGAGCAAGTGGGCCAGCTTCCGTTCGCGGCTCACCGACGCCGGCCACGACGACGCGGCCCTGCCCCGGGTGCGCTGCCCCATCGGCCTGGCCAGAGGCCCGGATGGCGAACCGATCAGAGGCGGCGACAAGACGCCCTACGCCATCGCCATCGCCGCCCTGGCCGAACTGCTGCCGATGGTGGGCAATGCCGAACGCGCCGATCAACGCGGCCTGGCGCCGGCAGAACTGCGTGCCCTGTTCTAACAAACCGGTGCAAACAAATTTCCTGACCACGACGCTGGCTATCGGGCGCCGGGGGCAGGCCGAAGAGGAGGTCATTTGCCATGGATGGCAAATGTAGCGTCCAGGGAAGGATTCACAGCGCCTCCTCGCAGGCCTGCCGCCGGAACAGCCCGATGATTGCAATAAAAGAGCCCCAAACATGACGAGCAACGAATCCCGCGTGATACGCGCCGAACTGCTGAGCTTCGATGCCGACCCCGGCGAAGGCGACAGCCCCGCCGAAGGCAGCGTGCGTCACTACGCCGACGGCGCGCTGTGGCTGGAGAACGGCCGCATCAAGGCCATCGACGACTACGCAGCGCTGGCGCCACGCCTGCCCCAAGGCATCGAGACGGTGGATCATCGCGGCAAGCTGGTGATGCCCGGCTTCATCGACAGCCACGTGCACTACGTGCAGTTGGAGATCATGGCCTCCTACGGGCGTCAGCTGCTGGACTGGCTGAACGAGTACACCTTCCCCGAAGAGTGCGGCTTCGCCCAGCGCGAGCGGGCCGAGGTGATCTCCAACGCCTTCCTCGACGAGATGCTGCGGGTCGGCACCACCACCGCTCAGGTGTTCTGCTCCAGCCACCCCACCTCGGTGGAAGCCTTCTTCTCGGCCTGCCGCGAACGCGACCTGCGCATGCTGGCCGGCAAGGTGCTGATGGATCGCAACGCCCCCGAGGCGCTGTGCGACGACACCTACGGCGGCATTCGCGACACCGAACTGCTCATCGGCGAGTGGCACGGCAGAGGGCGCCTGGGCTACAGCCTGACCCCGCGCTTCGCCCCGACCTCCACCCGCCAGCAGCTCGACGCCACCGGCGGCCTGCTGCGCAACGACCCGAGCCTGTGGCTGCAGACCCACCTCTCCGAGAACCCCGGCGAACTCGACTGGGTGGCCGAACTGTTCCCCGAGAGCCGCGACTATCTCGAAGTCTACGAGCAGTCCGGGCTGGTCGGCCCGCGCAGCACCTTCGCCCACGGCATCCACCTCGACCAGGAGATGCGTTGCAGGCTGGCCGAGCGCGGCGCCAATATCGCCTTCTGCCCCAGCTCCAACATGTTCCTCGGCAGCGGCCTGTTCGACCGCCTGGCGGCACGCGAGGTCGGCCTCAACATCACCTACGCCAGCGACATCGGCGGCGGCACCGATCTCTCCGGCCTCGCCACGCTCAAGGCCGGCTATCAGGTAGGCCAACTGCGCGGCCAGCCGCTCACCGCCTGGCAAGGCCTATACGGCCTCACCCTGGGCAACGCCAAGGCGCTCTCGCTGGATGACAAGATCGGCCGCCTCGCCCCCGGCATGGAAGCCGACTTCGTCGTCATCGACCCCGACGGCTCACCGCTGCTTGGGCGACGTCACGCCCGTTGCAAAACCCTCGGCGAGCGCCTGTTCGCCCTGATGATGCTGGGCGACGACCGCAGCATTCTAGAGACCTGGGCCAGCGGACGCTGCCAGCACCAGCGCGACCAAGCCTGAAACGAAAATGGCGAGCGGTCCTCAGAATTCATGAGGACCACTCGCCACGATTTGAAATTCAGATGTAAAACCCAGCTTTGAAACCCACTGCTTCGAAGGCTCACCCCTCCCGCCGTACCTCCTCGCTATCCGGATCGAAGACCCAGCGCTCGCCACCCACCCGGAAAAGCAGCTCTCCGTTTCTCCATGCCAGCGCCTCGTAGATGCGCTCCTCGGGTGCCAGCTCGTCATGCTCGGGGCTGCGCACCGGCATGGCACTCTCCTCCACCGTTTCACCCAGCCGCTCAGCATCGACCACCGTCAGCGTGCGACCGCCCGCAGGGCCTTCCTGCACGAAAACCACCCGCCGCGAATCATCGCTCCACGGCCCAATGGTGATGTTGCCGCCGTACTGGAACGCAGCCGGCCTTGGCTGCCGCGCTTCCCCTCGTACAAGCCAGCCGGCACTGTGCGCCGCCCCCGTGGTGACCACGGCTAGCCAGACACCATCCGGCGAAACCGAGGCTTCCCGGAAGCGCTCCGCAGCACCAAACTCAGCCTGTTGATCCGCGCGAATGGTGCCCGGCACATCTTCCATGCTGAGCAGCACGGACCCATCCGCCGCACGGATCTCCTCGTCGCCTACCTCAAGCGGAGCAAGCGCCGCTTCGGATTCAGAGGTATCGGATGTTTCGGTCGTCGGCGGTGGTTCGCCATTCCCCGGCGACGGACAGCCGCTGAGCATGAGAGCAGCGGTTGCGATTGAGAGAACGAACGGGAGCCTACGTAGCGACATGAAGCCTCCTGATGCTGAATTGAATGCTTCATCTGCACGGTAGTGTAGGTGCTTGCGTACACCTGTAAGCCTTTGCGCCGGTTTTCAGCCGCTTCTAAGCACTAACCTCATCTATGTAGATGGTCATAAACACACTGTTCGGATCTTCCAGGTAGTCGCCAAATGGCGCACATGGAGCAAAGCCAAATGAAGCGTATAGCGCCCTTGCAGGCTGGAAGTACTCCATCGACCCTGTCTCTAAGCTAAGTTGACTATAACCGCTTGATTTTGCCTCACGCATCATGTGCGAAAGTAGGCGCGACGCAACGCCCCGACGCAGGTAGGGCTTTGCGGTCTTCATGGACTTTATCTCGGCGTGAGTTTGTGAAAGGCGCTTGAGTGCCCCAATACCGGCGAGCTCCGCCCCATCCCACATCGCCCAAAGGGTAACGTCCGGGCCACGTAGCCCATCGAGATCGAGTGCGTGACGGCTCTCCGGAGGAGCCGTCGGCGCCATTGACTCGAGGTGCTCTCGTATTAGCTCGATAACTTCTTGACTTCGCACGTCATCAACACGGATGACCAAGGTTGGTTCCTCGTGGGATTGAGGCTTAGCGCTGCCTAAGATAGTTCTGTACTGATATTCGATGCCTATATAATTGATTATTTAATGAGTTTTCTAGCAAACGATCCTTAAGGCCGAGTACCAACGATCAAGCCGTGCGGCGCAAACAAAGCGCAGCGTAGTTTTCGTCCTAACAAGCGCCTTGTTAGCCATTTGCCTCGCCCATGAACAGATCAATGTTTTCACCAAATGCTTCAGCCTCGTAGAATTCGAAATCCTCATACTTTCGCGAAAGCTAATTTGGCTCAAGGTTTTCGAATAGTGCATACTTTTCCGCGAGAGGTTTTAATTTATCTCCCCTCACGAAAGTGCACGGTGACCGATTTTCCGCCGCTTCGCGGCTCCAAACCGGCGCGTGAGCCGGGCGTAATATTCAAGGGGAAGCATGATCACGCGCGGACATCTCATCGGCAAAATTGTTGACGGACTAACCTCCATTTCTCAGCAGGTATCTACTCGGTGCCAACTGGGGCTTACAGACCTCAATCGCTATCCTGAGGATTTATTTAAGGACTATCTCAATGAGGCTCTGGCACTCTCGTTAGTGAATCTAAATGATGAAAGAAGTAATGAGCCGGGCCTAGATCTCGGCGATGAAGTGCCTTCTGTGGCTTTCCAGGTTACATCTACTAAGACCGCTCAGAAGGTCAACAAGACTCTTAAGACAACGTCAAAAAATCAGTTTGATGAAATTAACGTACTTGTTATCGGGAAAAAGCAAACATCGTATCAGTTGGGCCAATCGCTTATTCAAAGTCTTGCGTTCACGGAGGAAAATATTTGGGATATCGGTGATCTATGTAAAAAGACTATATCACCTTCCGCCTGATCGCTTGCAGGCACTTTACGAGCTAGTCCGCCGTAACTTGGCAAGAGTCCGAATCTAACTTGAGATACCTGACGAAGATGGCAATTTTTCTACGTCAATCGATTCCTATATTGAAAACATTCCGACACCACAAATGTCAGACTTCAAAAAGTATCAGGCCTATCAAAAGGAATGCGCAGAGGAATTCGAGCACTCGGCCAAAGAGGTAAAGGAGCATTTTCGGAAGTTTTTAAGGGAGCTTTCTAAGTTGCCTAGAACAATTCGAGAGTTTTATGCATTTCTGCTTGGACGCAGAGAAATGGATGATAAGAAGACCCCAAGTGGGTCTGGTCTTTATGAAAACTTTTGGTTTAACTACAACAAGCTTAAGCGGGTCTGCCGGTTTCCTGACTTGGACGATGAAGTGGTTTTGCTCAGGGAGCATGGGTTCGTAGATGTTGCTGCGCCCGAAAAATTACTCGCTGCGCTCCCAATTTTTCGGTGAGCAAAGCGTTATGTGGCTTAAGGGGGGCGGTATGGCATTCAGCGAGTCAGAAAAAAACGCTCTACTCGAAGTGAAGGGTGTTGGGCCTGCAGTAGTTAAACGTTTTGAGGAAATAGGGATAGATTCTTTTTATGAGTTGGCAAACTATGGGCCAAAAGAAATTTTTGAAAGAGTGGCGTCTATGTTCAGGACAACATGCTGGAAGAATAGCCCTCAAGCCTTGTCGGCGGTAAAGGCCGCAATAGAAAGGGCAAGGCTAGGTTTGTAGATGGCGGTGCGCTCACATAACAACGGCTGTGTCGTCCCTTCGGGGCTGGGACGGCCTTTCCGCCGCTTCGCGGCTACAAGTCCGCCCCAAAGCCGGGCGTTATGCGTACGAGCTTTGTACAGCCTTGAAATCTTCGAGTACCGTCCCCATGACAGAGCCTTAGGCGTCAATTCTGAGGCCTAAGGAACTGGAGTGGTCCAATGAAGAATCCCTTTGAAACTCAACAAACCCGCGCGAGGAAAGAGTTTAATGCTCTCGGTCGTGCAGAGAAAAATGGCATCACTGATGCGGAGCTTGTCAAGGAGATGACAGCAGACATGGCAAATCCTGACTCTGCTGAATCCATCATGCAAGCAGCTGCAGCTGTGATGTACATGAGAGGAGTGAAAGGCGGAGAGACTCCTATCACAGAAGCGACTAACCGTTGCATTAAGCGTAAAAGAAAAGCAGAGAAAGCTGGCTTGGTCGTTAATCCGGCCTAAGCTTTCTCAAACTTGAAAGCCCTGACATCTGGCTAATTTGAGTCAGGGCTTTTTGGGGACACGCTTCGTGCTCAGGGCATAACAAGTTAAAGCACGCGGGTATGGTAAAGCTGTCACCTTTTTGTTCCATAAAAGCCGCCAACTTCACCAAGCCGGTGTTTAAGGCGTTAAATGGCCAATATGAACATCGAAGCACTTAGGCGAACGTTGCAGGCATGGATCAATAGTGATTTTGTCTAAGGCGGGCTATCAGTGGAGCCCGGATGGTATGTTTTGTGGGGGGAAGATGAAACTGAAGAGTTCAACAGAAATTACCAGCTATCTCAGTATGCTCCATGGTTCAATCTTCGGCGGTGATGGCGGCTAGCAGAGCATAATAAATCCATTAAGCTGCAGAGTTTCGAGAATGGGCTTTCATTATGATTTCTCTGCGCCACGAAATAGTCAATGGAATAAATCTTAGCGTTAAAGGCGAAGTAAGATCGTCTGGACGAGACTGCTTGAGAGTTTTCTGCGAAAGATTATTAAAAGAATTCGCGCCAGCGTTGAGGGGCGATAATTAAAATTACAAAGACGCCCTTCTTTCTGGATATGCAAATTTTATGAAAAGCGCGTCATGAGTTAGATCGCTATTTAAGTAATATTTATCGGATACTGAAGTTTATAGAGAAAAGTGACGCCCCAAGAAAATCGGAATATTCAGGAATTCTTCGTGCTCAGTTATCCAATCCAGAGCTGGCCTTGTTATTCTATAGCAGTCGATTGTTAGCATTAAACATTGAACATTCGTTTGTATCGTTGTTGGAGTGCAGTTTCCCCCCCTTCCATAATTTCGCAAACATTCTTCCTGACCGTTGATTCTTGCAATGCACCAGTTGCTACTGGGTTTATTTGGCCTCTATCTTCTAGCGCAACAACATACTCTGAATCACCGTTTACCACTATATTAGGGTTGTGAGTTACGACAATTATTTGTCTCTCTGATTTGTTTTCATGTAGCTTCGAAACAATCAGACTAGTAATGAGACCGTTATCAAGATCATCTTCAGGCTGGTCTAAAACTAGAGGTTCAGTCCCATATGACAACAAAAACGACAATATGGCCGAAGCCTTTTGGCCAGCTGAACCTTGCGACACATCTTTAAACCTATTACCATCATTAAATTTTATGGTTAATCTATCTTCAGGGAACCAAGTATTTATTTGGTCAAAGATTTGTGGTTGTAAATTAGACAAAAATTCAGAAAATCTTTTCCCAATCTTTGTGCCTTGAATTTCCCCAGTCGTATAATTTGATACCTGGACTTTAAATTCATGAATTTTAGACAACCACGGCTCTAGACCATTTGAATCTTCATCCCCTGTAGTATGGGCCAATTCTTTATTCAGGTTGTAAAGGAAACCAGATTCGCGCTCCAAATCAAAAATATCTGCAGAAAATGCGCTATCTGAGCGCCCAACAACGCTTCTAAATGATTCTTCGATTTGATCTACATCTGAAAAAGGTGCCAAATCAACCTTAATAGACGAGTTACCGGCAATGTTTTGTCTCAAAAATTCTAATCGGCTTTTGGTTAGCTTTTTTCTACACCCAATTATTTCTTGATATGCCGAATTTATTAAAGAGTCTACTTCTGTTAATTGATAACTTACCAAGTCAATATTTTTTAGAGAATTTATAATGGTGTCTCGTTCATCAATTAGCTTTGCATAATCTGAAGGACTCTCAACCCCTTCTCTGCGCAAAGCATCAATTAGCTCATAATATTTATTATTAGCTTCAATATGGAGCTTGTTGAAGCCGGATTCACTATACCAGCCTTTGAATTGGTTTAGTTCATGTTCGAGTGAGACTGCGGCTTTCTCAATAATTTCTTTGAAATATAAAACTGAACTATTCAGGCTCTGTAATTTGGAAAGCAATTCTGCTTCTCTTGAATTTTGAATATCAAACGCACTTTCATCTATTGATGGAACAACAGTAGCGTTAGATGTCGACTCAACTTGGCGCTTTAAATTTTCGATACTCGTTTCATATTGAGAAACGATCTTTCTCTTCTCGCTATATGTTTGATAGCTAGTAAGAATTCCTGTATGACCAGATTTCTCTATTGCTTTTATCTTCTGCTCGACATCCGAAAGCTGTCCTAATAGCACATTTTTATTTGCCAACTTTGACTGCAGCTCTCTTTTTTGGCTGCACAAAGTTTGGAAATGGGATTTTTTTTCAGACCATTCCATTTTCCATTGCTGGAAACCGACGGTTGATGATTCATCAATTAACCGAAGAAGAGTGTTGGGTTTTTTAGCCAAATCGAATATTTGCTTCTGGCTGAATATCTTTATTGGGAATCGTGAGTGGGCTTCTCCCTCTTCTTGAACCCATTGCTGGCCATCATAACGAGAGATTGAAACACTCTCATTTTCCTTCGTCCAAATCAGTAAGTAATGAACTCCATCTCTAGTATAAATACAACTGATTTTCGTATTTGCGAGCATTACTCCTTCAGAGTCTCGGGATGCCGATATTTTAGTAAAACTTTCGAAAGACCTTCGTATCTCATTGTTTTGACTTAATTCATATAAGTCTCTCGCTCTATCCATACCTAATCTTATAAATTCAAGGACAGAGGACTTTCCACTACCACGCCCACCAATAATTGAATTTAACCATGGGTTAAATTCAACTGTTAGAGGGTTCGATCGTCCTGCATATTTGGCATTTTCTATAGTTACAGAACGTAAAAGCGTATTGGAAGAAGTATTTGGATTTTTTATTTCATTGTCTGAACGAATTATGGAAGATGAACCATCAACCAAGGCAAGCTTTAGCCCCTCTATAGAAGGGGTAGACATTTTCACCCATGTATAAGCTCTACCAATATCATTAGGGTGGTGAGCATCCGAGCCAATAACTGAAGGCAAATCCATACATAAATTTGTATATCTTGATAGAGGCGCGTCATCTCGTTCTTGGTCAGGAAAAATTATCTCAACTGCATTTGCATTCTCACAGACTTGCCTAATTGTATGAGAAGAATACTGCTGACAAAGTCCAGCTTTCATATCAATATGAGCTGGAACAGCAACACCACCTGCTGATATTATTTCTCTTATTACATTTTCAGCACTTTCTTCTGCTACTGAATCGCTATCCCCTTTTGTCCCTCGAAACTTCGACGCTCCGACAACGGCATTAATATCCGCTGATGTAACATGAGGATCAAAAATCCCCAAAACGTGTATATTTGAACTAGCAGTAATCTCAACACCAGGGAATACAAAAATTGAGTGACCTTCAGCTCTTAAGATTTCTGCGGCATCTTTGAGCCCATCAATCCAGTCACCCGAATTATGATCTGTAACTGCGACACACTCTATTCCCTTAGAGATATAATCCAGCAGCCATTCTCTAGGGGTCTTGGATGTTTTTAAACCACTGTCTGATTTACCATAATCAAAAGAAGCTGGTGTATGCGTGTGGAAATCGAACTTCCACCATCTTGCCCCGACAAATGCCATTATTTACATCCTTCCGTTCGATGTTATCTAGAGAGTGCTAACGCCAGCGTAACCCGCAAAGCCTGGAGTGCCCGAAGGGCACGGAATGGTTTGACGGGTTCACGCACTCGTTAGGTTTCACCATGATATGGCTAGCTCTTCACCAATAAGGTGTCTCTCAATCTCGCTTTGTAGCGGCCGGCGAATCTGCCATATCCGCTCGCGAATCGCTTTTTCAATTTCCTCTGGGCTATCAGGCGCTCTAGTCTTGCCGGCGCGGACCTCCCAAGAGAAGCACTGATACGGCGCAAAAACAATTTCATGCCGGCCGGGTCTGGACCTTACCAATCGCGGAGCGTCATCGGTGCCTACGTCCCCCTTCACCGTCACTCTGGCGTTCGATAAGGTGTCAGCGTCATAGGTAACAGTGACTCGAACCCTCGTTCCCTCGGCGATCTCGAAATCGCTGATACGCCAGGGAATTTCCGATCCAATCTTTTGAAGCAGCGCAAAAAAATTCCCCTCGACACCTCTATCCCTAATCGCGTCAAGTCGTTGCCTGTGATTCTTAACCGCGCTCAAGAAGTCTTCATCATTGAAGAAATCTGCGTCAATCACGATTCCGTGGCCGCTTCCGATGTGCTGCGACAGATCCTCTTCGTAAATCCGAAACGCTTCCTCTGGATCGGTTGAGCGGAGCATCTTCTGCATCGCTTCCAGAATTTCCTCAGCGTCAAAGACGATTCGTTGAAGCTTTTTCTTCTCGTCAAAAAAAGCCTTGCCGATATCCGAGTAATGATTGTCCAACGGAAGAAGCAAATCATGCTCGATTTGATCTGGACTGATCTTGACGTAACTGGTCGCACCTAGAAATCTACGGTTGGCAAGAAAATCCGCATTCTTTAGCGCATGATCGATGCGATCAAGTGCGCGGGTGTAGTCAAGGATTTCATGATTGCTTGAATCAAGAACAACTGACGCCTTAAGCTGGAACTTCGCCCTTCCTGACTTAAACTTCTCTGTCGCCATCTTTAAAAAGTCGTCGGACGAAAGCAGAAAACTTCTTGAGCTCGATTCCCTTCCAGTAAAGACGAGAAGAAAGAACTCTTTGTAGGCGTGCCCGTCCGCGTCGCAAAGATAGTCCTTGAATATAGAAAGGTACGTACTTCCATCCTGCACGTACTTAACCTGAACTACACCGAGCTTTGGAGGGGAACGGTCCATGAAATTTCGATCAGTAATACGACGCTGAATCAGATAGTCTGCACCATGAATGTCCACTGACCGCTCCAGCACCCAGAACCGCTCTAAAAGAAAGGCTCTCGCGCGTGCTTCACCGAGCACGCCGTTTTCCATTGAATTCAGTCCCGACATGGCAGCAACCCGCCCCCCATTAAACCTAACAGTGATTGGACTGCGCGTCCTGATATTGGATGAACACCCCTGCGTGTTCAATAAAATTATCTGACGCGCTTCATTTCTTCCAATTCATTGATTTTTCTTGAGCCGAAGTATAGCTCGGCCACCTATGCAGAATTCGCGTGCGCGCGCGATTTGTCGGAGCCAGTATACTGTATGCAGAATTTCTTATCTAAAGAAGTCAAATATAAAACTCGCATACCTGACCCCAAGCTCAGGAAGGTGAAAACGCTTTGCATGTAGGGGTTACGACGCGCGAACCGAGAAGAGCTGCGATGTAACGTATGTGCGCTGAACAAAAGCTTAGTTGGAGTACGTAGTCGCCGGACTGACCACGAACTCCAGTCACGCTACCGCCCTGCTGGCAAAACGGATGATGTTTCCCATCATCCCTAATGCGGCATCCCTGAGTACGTCTTGGTTACGTAAGCCATCTTCTGCGGCTTTTTTACCCAACGTAACCGAGAGAAACGTTGAGGGCAACGCCAACCAAAGCACGACACCAAGTCAGCACTATTGGCGCAAGTGCATCCGGCCATTAACTTGATCTAGATCAAGAAACCTCGTTGCCTATACCTAAGGTGGCTAGTGAGTATTAGATTTCTCATGCATATTGCATCATTACAAACGATAACCAGGGTCGTCCGTGCTCCCTCTGATCGCTCTGTTTCGACAGCCGTTGCTCTATTGCCGCCTGCCTTTGGCGTGCCTGCTGTGGCTTGCCAGCCTGTTCACCTGGGCGGATGAGCACGTGGCAGTCGAGCCCAGCGCCGAGCTGTTGGCTTCCCTGCACCAGGGCGGCTACGTGTTCTACATGCGCCATGGACCGACGGACACGACTCTTCCCGACCGGGTACCGGTCGACTTCGACGACTGCGCTACCCAGCGGCCCCTGAGCGACGAGGGCCGTGAACTCATGGCGACTGTCGCCGAGCACATGGCGCGGCACGCCTGGCCCATCGAGGAGCCCGTTCTCGTCACCCCCTTCTGCCGAACGCAGGAGACCGCGCGGATCCTGTTCCCGAACAAGCCCCAGCAGATCGATAAGCTGCTGCGCTATACCGCCGCGATGACGGACGACGAGAAGCGGCCTGTCATCGTGCATACCGGCAAGGCTCTCTCGCTGCCGGTCGAGGGCAGCGCCAACCGCATGATCGTGGCCCATGGCCCCAACCTGGCCGACCTGATGGATTACTTCCCAGCCGAAGGCACCCTGGTGATCTTCTCGCCGCTGGGTGAGGCGGGCTATCGCTACCGTGCCAGCATTCCACCGGAGCTGTGGCCATCGCTGGCCGACCAAGCACCGTAAGGTTGCCCATGAAGTCGAACCGTCCGCTCATCTGGATCTTTCTTCTGCCCACTCTGGTGGTGCTGATCCCTGCCCTGCTGTTCGGTCTTGCTGCGGTGCAGGTGCTCAAGGAGAGGATGAGTCAGAACCACGCCATACAGTCGGCGGACATCGCCGCTCTGCTGCAGGCCGCCAACTACACCCAGAGCCTGGACGAGCTACATCAGGGCGTAGTGGACATGCTGCAGCAGGCCGACCGGGGCGAGCTGTCGGCGCTTGCCAGCTATCGGCTGCATTCGCACTTCGTCAACGAGCTTGCCACCCTGGGCGGGCAGATACAGACGTTGACCGAAACGCCGCTGATGATCGATTTGAACCACGGCAGTGCCCAACATTTGCGCGAGGCCTTCGAGGGCTATCGGCGCTTCATCATCATGGCCGGCGACATCGCCACCGTGGATGCCACCCGGGCCCGACATTACCTGGACGAGGCACAGCATGAATTTCTGCGCTTCTCCATGCTCACGGGGCACCTTTCGTCCAAGCTGGCGCAGCGCAGCGGCGATCGCACCAGCGATGCCTATCAGGACACGCTTGGGCACTTCAACACGCTGCTGCTGTTTGGCGCGGCGATACTGGCCCTGATGCTGGTCGCCGCCTTTTACTCCGCCCGTATCCTGAATCGTCACCTGTTGATCATCGCCGAAGGGCTGCTCGCGCTTTCTCGTTTCCAGCGTGAAGTTCCCGAGCTGCCTGACGTTCAGCGCCTGGCCGAGCGAGGACGGAGTCAACTACAGCAGCTTGCCCTGGCGGTGCTGCGGCTGCGTGAAAGCGAGGCACGCCGACTGGTGGCCGAACGCAAGGCGCACCAGCTGACCCATTTCGATGGCCTGACGGAACTGCCCAACTGGCGCTTGATGAGCGAGCATCTCGCCCATTCACTTCAGCAGTGCCAGCGTACCGGGGAGTACGGAGCGCTGATCTATCTGGATCTCGATCTCTTCCAGCAGATCAACGACAGCTACGGCCATCGTGCCGGCGACCGCTTGCTGCGCGAGGTTGCCCAGCGACTGCGCACCTTCCAGCAGGAGGGGGTTATGGTCGGGCGGCTGGGCGGCGATGAGTTTCTCCTCATCATCGACTCCCTGCCCAAGCAGCCGGACAAGGCGGCCAATCTGGCGGAAGAGCTGGCCGACCGAATCCGGATCATCGTGGCCGAGCCCTACTCCATCGATGGGCTTCAGCACTTCCTCTCGGCAAGCCAGGGCGTGGCGATGTTCGACGGCTCGAGCGACGTCGAGACCCTGTTCAAACTGGCAGATGCCGCCTGTCACCATGCCAAGGTTGCCGGTCGTAACACCATTTGCTTCCATGACGATGCCACCCAGGCCCTCATGGAAGCGCGTAACGAAACCAGACGTGATCTGCGCTTAGCCTTGCAGCGTGGCGAGTTCCGCCTCGTCTATCAGCTTCAGTACGACGCCGATCGTCGGCCACTGGGGGCCGAAACGCTGATCCGTTGGCAGCACCCGTCTCGTGGCATGGTGTCGCCGGCGGAGTTCATCCCGCTGGCCGAGGAGAGTGGCCTGATCGTACCCCTTGGCGATTGGGTGCTAGAACAGGCGTGTCGGCAGCTGGTGGCCTGGCAGCAGCAAGCGACTACGGCGCATTTGACCCTGGCCGTAAACGTCAGCGCCCGCCAGTTCAAGGAGCCGGATTTCGTCGAGCGTATTCAGCGGGTACTCACCGCCACTGGCGCCAATTCCCACCGCTTGAAGCTGGAGCTGACGGAGAGCAGCCTGCTGGACGACGTCGAGGCCGGAATCGACAAGATGCGGCGCTTGAAGCGTCTCGGCATCCGGTTCGCCCTGGACGACTTCGGCACCGGCTACTCTTCGCTGCAGTACCTCAAACGGCTACCGCTGGATCAGATCAAGATCGACCAGAGCTTCGTCAACGACCTGCTGCTGAGCGGCGATGACATGGCCATCGTGCGGACCATCATCGCCATGGGGGTATCCCTGCAGCTCGAGGTGGTGGCCGAAGGCGTGGAAACCGGCCACCAGCTCGACTGGCTCATCGCGGCGGGCTGTCACGTGTTCCAGGGCTATTTCTTCTGCAAGCCGCTTCCCGTCGAGCAGCTCGTGTTGCCGCTCGTTCCGACCGCAGTGAACTGAGCCCCGGTCAGCGTTCCGCCCTCTTTCCAGCACTCCCCCTCCTCGTTGCCCAATTCAGCGCTTTCCTCCGAGCGTTGCTCTTCAAGGCATCGCCTGCGACAGCCCTACGACGTTAGTCGGCACCACCTGTCCAACCGGTCAGACATTGGCTAGGCTGAGGGTCGCGCATACCTGACCACCCGGTCAAATTCATGCCCGACGACAACGACGACATACCAACAACAATGGACGCTGCAATGGAACCGACCTCCCTGACAGACAAGGTGACGCCTCAACCGCGTGCGAACGAACTGGCGCGGGCGCGCTGGCTGGATGCCTACTTCGGCGTGACCCGGCGCGGCTCGACGCTCAGGACCGAGATCCTAGCCGGCATCGCCACCTTCCTGGCTTCGATGTACATCATCGTGGTCAACCCGGCGATTCTCTCCGACGCCGGCATCCCCTTCTCGGCGGCGCTGTCCGCCACCGTGCTGATCAGTTTCATGAGCAGCCTGGCCATGGGCCTGTATGCCCGCAACCCGATTCTGGTGGCGCCGGGCATGGGCATGAACGCGCTGTTCACTTACACCCTGGTGCAAGGCGCCGGGCTTTCCTGGGAAGTGGCACTGGGCTGCGTGTTCTGGTCCGGCGTGCTGTTCGCCACCCTGGCGATGTTCAACGTGCGCGAAGCGATCATCAATGCGATTCCGCCTTCGCTGCGCTATGCCATCACCTGCGGCATCGGTCTGTTCATCACCTTCATCGGCTTCAAGAACGCCGGTTTCATCGTCGGCAGCGACGCCACCCTGGTCACCCTGGGCAGCATGGACGCCTCGCTGATCACCTTCTTCATCGGCATGATGGCCACCGCCATCCTGGTGATCATGCGCTTCAACGGCGCGCTGATCCTGGGCATTGCGCTGACCACCCTGCTGGCCACGCCCATGGGGCGGATGTGGGGCGGCGACGTGGTGGTGGAGTGGAGCGGTATCGCCGCCTGGCCCGACTTCAGCGCGGTGATGCAGGTGGATATCTGGGGCGCGCTCAAGGTCGCCTACCTGCCGTTCATCTTCGTCATGCTGTTCACCAACTTCTTCGATGCGCTGTCGTGCTTCATGGCGCTCTCCGAGTCCGCCGATCTCAAGGACAAGGACGGCAATCCGCGCAACCTCAAGCGCTCCATGACCGTGGACGCCTTCGCCTCGATGATCGCCGCACCGCTGGGCACCAGCGCGGCGCAAACCTTCATCGAGTCCGGCGCCGGCGTGGCCCAGGGCGGGCGTACCGGCCTGGTGGCGGTCACCATCGCCCTGCTGTTCCTGCCGTTCCTGTTCCTCTCGCCGCTGCTGTCGCTGGTGCCCGGCATCGCCACCGCACCGGCCCTGGTGCTGGTCGGGCTGTTCATGCTGGCGCCGGTGAGCAAGATCGACTGGACGCAGTTCGAGCAGGCGTTCCCGGCCTTTCTGGCGATCATCCTGATGCCGCTGACCTACTCGATCACCCTGGGCATCGCCTTCGGTTTCCTGAGCTTCGTGTTGATCAAGCTGGCCACCGGCAAGCTCTACGACATCAAGCCGGCGATGTGGGTCTCGGCTGCGCTTAGCGTGGTGATGCTGGTTACTACGCACTAAGGGACTGAGCCTAAGAGACGAAGGGTGCGGGCACTTGCCCGCACCCTTTTCATTGGCGATGGATGGCGGCGTCGATGAGCCGGAACAGCACCAGCGCCGCCAGCGCGGCGGCGAAAAGCGTCGGCAGCAGGTAGTCGGCGCGGGTCAGGATCCAGAAATGCACCACGCCAAGCGCCGCCGCCACATAGACCAGGCGATGCAGCCAGTGCCAGGCCGTCCAGCCCATGGCCTTCCGCACACGTGCGAAGGAAGTAACAGCCAGGGGTACCAGTAGCAGCAGCGCAGCCACGCCGTAGCGAATGTAGGGCAGCTCGACCATTTCACGGCGAATCCACGGCCAGTCCCAATACTGGTCCAGCCCCATCCAGGCCAGCATGTGGGCCACCAACCAGAAGAAGGCCCACAGGCCGATCTGGCGGCGGGCTACCATGAAGCCGACCCAGCCGGTGAAGCGAAAGGCCGGGCTGAAGGCGATCGTGGCCAGCAGCAGGGTCAGCCCCGTCTTGCCGGTGAAGTGCACCACCGCCTCACCGGGCACGGCGCCCAGGTCTCCGTAGAACCATTGCCACCCCAGCCAGAGTGCCGGCAAGGCCCCGATGGCCAGCACCAGCAGACGAAAGATGGTGATGCGCGCGCGCCCGCTCAGCATGAGCTGACTCCACGCGAAGCTCGTCGTTTCATCAGTAGTGCTCACTCAGGTCCATGCCGGCGTAGAGCGACGCCACCTGCTCGCCGTAGCCATTGAACATCAGCGTTTGACGTCGCCCGCTCTCGCCGATCCTGCGCTCGCGGGCCTGAGACCAGCGTGGATGGTCAACCTGCGGATTGACGTTGGCATAGAAGCCATACTCGGCGGGGTTCTGCGCCACCCACGAAGGCGTGGGGCGTTCCTCCACCAGGGCGATGCGCACGATCGACTTGATGCTCTTGAAGCCGTATTTCCACGGCACCACCAGGCGGATCGGCGCACCGCTCTGGTTGGGCAGGACTTCGCCGTAGAGGCCGACGGCCAGCAGCGTGAGGGGATGCATCGCCTCGTCGATGCGCAAGGCTTCGCGATAGGGCCACTCGATGATGGAGCGGCGCTGGCCGCGCAGGTTGTCGGGGTCGTGGATCGATTCGAACACCACGTAGCGGGCGCGCGAGGTCGGCTCGTGGCGTTTGAGCAGGGCCGCCAGCGGAAAACCGATCCAGGGCACTACCTTCGACCACGCCTCGACGCAGCGCAGGCGGTAGATGCGCTCCTCCAGGTCCTGGTGCTTCAGCACATCCTCGAGGGCAAAGGTACCTGCCTTGTCCACTTCCCCTTCGATGGTCAGCGACCAGGGGTCGGTGACGAGCCGGTGCGCGAAGGTCTCGGGGTCGCGCTTGCCGGTGCCGAACTCGTAGAAGTTGTTATAGGTGGTGATGTCACGCAGCGAGGTCAAGGGCTCTCCGTTTGCCAGCGATACGCTGGGCAAGTCAGCGGCAAGGCTGGCCTGCAGCCCGTCGCGCCAGGCGCTGGCGGAAGGCGACCAAGCCAGCCCCGGCAGGGCCGCCGCCATCCCCAGGGCCGCCCCATGACGCAAGAAACGACGGCGTGACTCGAACAGCGCCCTGGGAGTCACTTCCGACTCGGGAATCCTCGGGTAACGATAGCGCACGGTACGGGCCTCCTCTGGCAGAGACAGAACAGGGAACACGAAAATCAGCGTAGTACAAGGGTTATGCAAACAAGCGTTATAAATACCGAAAGACATTTTGACACAGCTCAAACCCCACCCTATTCCGAGCATTCCACTTGGTTGATATGCGTCAAGCCAAAACCCTAAGCTTGCAGGGCAACAAGACCCTTATGCCTTAACTCCTGCTGGAGATTCGCCATGATTCAACACGCTCTTGCTCGACCGGCCCGTCTCGTCGCCGCAGTCTCTCTGGGCGCCGCGCTTGCGGTTTCGAGCGGCGTGGCTGCCGATGATGGCCTCGGTGACTATCGCGACCGCTTCGAACCGCTGCCCCACCTTCCGCCCATTCCGGCACACAACTCCTTGACCGAGGAGAAAGTGCAGCTTGGCAACATGCTGTTCTTCGAGCCGCGAATCTCCTCCAGCGGCGTCATTAGCTGTGCCACCTGCCACAACCCGGCGCTGGGCTGGAGCGACCGCATTCCGCGCGCTACCGGCCACGACGGCCAAATCGGCGACCGCAATACCCCCACCGTGCTGAACTCCGGCTTCCTCAACGCACAGTTCTGGGACGGCCGCGAGCCCGATCTCGAGGGCCAGGCGCTGGGTCCGATCCAGGCAGATATCGAAATGGCCATGGACCTCGATGCAGCCCTGGAGCGGCTCGAAGGCTTCGAGCTTTACCAGGAGAAATTCGCCGAGGCCTTCCCCGGTGAAGAGAATCCGATCAACAAGGAGAACCTGGCTCAGGCACTGGCCAGCTTCCAGCGCACGTTGAACACGCCGAATTCCCCGTTCGATCGCTACCTGCAGGGTGACATGGCGGCGCTCAACGACCAGGAGAAGCGCGGCATGCAGGCCTTCGTCGACACCGGCTGCATCGCCTGCCACAGCGGCCCGGCGCTCACCGACAGCAACTTCTGGGCGATTCAGGTGCCCGGCTCCACCGATGTGGGTCGCTTCGACGTGACCGGTGACGAAGCCGACATGTACAAGTTCCGCACCCCGACCCTGCGCAACGTGGGCGTGACCTACCCGTACATGAACAACGGCGCCACCGAGACGCTGGAAGAAGCCGTGGCCATCATGGGTCGCGAGATGCTGAACCGTGAGTTCGAGGACGATACTATCGCTGATATCACCGCCTTCCTGCACACCCTGACCGGCAAGATGCCCGAGTTCGAAGTGCCGGCGCTGCCTTAGGCTGGCCCAGTCGCAGGGACATTTGAAGGGAACAACAATAACGACACGCCCCCGGCACTCGCCGGGGGTATTTCGTTGTCAGACGCTGCTGGCCAGCTGGCGATGCAGCTCAAGGCGGCGCCTGTCGCTTATGAAGGCCGCCTCGATAGCCGTGCCGGCCAGCTGCACGAAGACCTCACGCGACCAGCCGAAGGCTTCGTGGCAGGCAAGGAAATTGGCCAGCATGCCGCCACCGAAGTAGGCGGGGTCGTCGGAGTTGAGCGTCACGCGCAGCCCGGCGTCAAGCAGCTGCGGCAGCGGGTGGGACGCGAGATCCTGCACAACCTTTAGGCGCACGTTGGAAAGTGGGCACACCGTGAGCACCACGCCCTCGTCACGCAGCCGGTTCACCAGTGCCGGATCCTCCAGACAGCGTACCCCATGGTCGATGCGACACACCTCGAGCAGATCGAGCGCTTCGCGGATATATTCCGGCGGCCCCTCCTCCCCGGCATGGGCCACCCGGGGAATGCCCAGCATCTTCGCGCGCCGGAACACTTCGGTGAATTTCGACGGCGGGTGACCCCGTTCGGCGCTGTCCAGACCCACGGCATCGAGCAGCTCCCAGTAGGGGGCCGCTCGTTCCAGCACCGCCATGGCCGCCTCGGCGGGCCGGTCGCGCAGGAACGCCATGATCATGGCGGTCGACATGCCCAGCTCGCGCTCGACCTCACGGCAGGCCAGGCCAAGCCCTTCCATCACCGTTTCCAGTTCGACGCCGCGGGCCAGGTGTGCCTGGGGGTCGAAGTGCATCTCCACATGCACCACGCCGTCGGCATGGGCACGGCGAAAGTAATCCATCGCCAGGTCATGGAAATCCTCTGCGCTCCTGAGCACACTCATGCCCTGGTAATAGAGATCGAGGAACCCCTGCAGGTCGTCGAATTCGTAGGCCGCCTTTACCGCCTCGACAGAATCGTAGGGCAGCGTGACACCATTGCGCTCCGCCAAGGTAAACATCAGTTCCGGCTCGAGCGAGCCTTCGATATGCAGGTGCAGCTCCGCCTTGGGCAGCCGCTGGAGGAAATCGCGCATGAGGTCACCTCGTTGCCGGTTTTCTTGTCATCCTGAGACATATCAGCGATTTGCGCAAACGGTCAGCTTTCCTGCCAGCAGGCGCACCTCGCGGTCGATACCGGGCGGGTCGATGCCGCCCGCACCGCGCTGATGGACCAGGTAGAGCACGGTTCGCCCCGTTAGCCAGGTATCCAGGTGCAGCGCCAGCCGCGCCGCGGTGGCGGCATCCAGGCCGGCGAACGGCTCATCGAGAATCACCAGCCCCGGGTCGCGCAGCCACAGCCGCGCCAGCGCCAGGCGCCTGGCCTGCCCGCCGGAAAGCGCGCGCCCACCCTCGCCTACCGGGGTCTCGAGCCCGGCCGGCAGTTCACGGGCCCATGCCGCCAGGTCCACCCACTCCAGCGCCTGCCACAGGCGGGCTGTGTCCGCCTCGGGCGCCGCCAGCCGCAGGTTGGCGGCCAGGCTGTCCTGGAACAGGTCGATACGCTGATCGAGCACCGCCACCCGCGCCCTCAGGTCGGGCTCCGCCACCCGCTCCAGCGCCACGCCCCCCAGCGTGATCGCACCTTTGGTAGGCGGCAGGCGCCGCGTGACGAGCGCGGCCAGGCTCGACTTGCCGGCACCCGAGGTGCCGGTCACGGCCACGCGTTCGCCTGCCGCTATCGCCAGGTCGATGCCCTGCAGCGCTGGCTCCAGGGCATCCTGATAATGCAGCGCAACGCCATCGAGCCCGAGTGCCAGAGGCCCTTGCGGCAAGGGCGAGTATGAGGCTTGGCCCTGCCGTGGCGCCGCCCGCTCCAGCCGGTTGAGGCGCTCAGCGGCGCCATAGGTAGCACCCATTTGAGTGAAGGCGACAGGCAAGCCGGCCAGGGCCTCGCCCACGGCCAGCACGGCCAGCGGCACCATGACCATGACAGCACCGCTGATGGCCTGCTGCTGCCAGGCCAGGGCGGCCAGCCACAGGCACAGCAGCATGCACAGACCCACCATGGCATTGACCAGCGCCATGCCCAGCCCACCCCGCCACCCCAGCCGGGCCTGGTCCCGCTGCAGCTGCGCCTCCTGCGCCAGCAGCGCCTGGCCGTGATGTTGCCGCGCATCGTAGGCCTCGAGTTCGGCCTGCCCCTGCACATGCTCGATGGCGAGGCTGCGCAGGCGCTGCAAGTGCGACACCTGGCGCCGGCTGGGCGCCATGCCCCACCAGGCCTGCCCGGCCGTCAGCCACAGCCAGGTCGGCCCCAGCAGCAGCAGCACGGCAAGCCCGGCGGCGGGTACCCACAGCGCCACGAAACCCGCCAGCAGCAGCAGCGCCAGTAGCGCCACCGCCGGCGGTGCCAGCAGGCGCAGATAGAGCGCGTCCAGCGTATCGATGTCTGCCGTGAGCCGGTTGAGCCAGTCGCTGGCGCGCTGGCGCTGCAGGGTGCGCGCGTCCAGCCTCGCCAGGGCGGCAAACAGACGGCCGCGCAGATCGGCCAGCAGGCGCAGCACCGTATCGTGGTTGTAGAGGCGCTCCAGGTAGCGCGCCACGGTACGGGTCACGGCGAACAGGCGGATGCCGCCTCCCGGCACGTAGACGTCCAGCCGCGCGGCGAGGCCGGCGGCCAACGCCAGGCCGGTCAGGGCACTGGCGGTGATGAACCAGCCCGATAGCGCCAGCAGGGCGATGGCGGAAAACAGCGTCAAGGCCAGCAACAGCACCCCGACGGCAAGGCGCCGACGGCGCTGTGCCAGCAGGCGCAGCCAGGGCGCCAGCGTGGTCGAGAGCCTAGGGTCCGCCATGGCCATCCTCCTGGCGCGGCAGCAGCCGGCCGGCCTCGAGCATGAGGTGCCGCGTCGCCAGGCCTTGCAGCGCCGGGTGGTGGCTGGCCACGACCAGCGTACGCCCGCGCCGGCGCAGCTCGGCGAGCGATGCAATCACCTGCGCCTGGGTGGCGTCGTCAAGGCTGGCCGTGGGCTCGTCGAGCAGCACCAGCGGCGCGTTGGACAGAAACACCCGCGCCAGCGCCAGGCGCTGGGCCTGGCCGCCCGACAGCCCGACGCCGCGCTCGCCTAGCGGCGTGGCCATGCCGTGCGGCAATGCCGCCACCAGCGGGCCGAGGCCGACCAGCGCCAAAGCGTCGCGCAACTGGGACTCGCTTGCATCGGGCGCTGCCAGGCGCAGGTTGTCGGCCAGGCTGCCGTGGATGAGCAGCGGGCGCTGGTCCATCCACGCCAGCGTCAAGCCGGTGCGCGCCTGGCGCTGGCCTTGGTTCGGCGTCACGAAGCCGGCCATCACCTGCAGCAGCGCCGACTTTCCGGCGCCCGAGGGGCCGGTGAGAAGCAGGCATTCGCCCTCCTGTATCACCAGGCTGAGCGGGCCAAGCACGCGCCCCCGTCCCGGATGCTCCAGCGTGATCTCGCTGAGTCTCAGCAGCGGACCCGGGGCGGCCAGCGTCACCGCGGCGGCAGGATTCGCCCTGGGGGTCTCGTTGAGGAAGGCCAGCAGCCCATCCGCGGCTCCGAGCGCAGCCGCCCGGTCATGATAGTGCTGGGCCAGGGTGCGCAGCGGCTGGAAGAACTCTGGCGCCAGCAGCAGCACCAGCAGGCCGCTGAACAGCGTCAGCGCCTCCGAGGGGCCGTAGTCGATGTAGCCCAGCAGCCCGAAGCCGACGTAGATCGCCACCACCGCGATGGCGACCGAGGCGAAGAACTCGAGCACCGCGGAAGAGAGAAAGGCGACGCGCAGCGTGCGCATGCTCAGGCGTCGGTAGTGATCGGCGGCCAGGTGCACGTCCGCGGTCGCCTCGCGGGTGCGATGGAAGAGCTGCAGCGTGGCAATGCCGCGCACCCGGTCGAGGAAATGACCTGCCAGCCGGCTGACCGCGGCGAACTGGTCGCGATTCAGACGCTCGGCCCCCATGCCGACCAAGGCCATGAACAGCGGAATCAGCGGCGCCGACAGCAGCAGGAACAGCGCCGCCAGCCAGTCGAGCCAGAACACCACGGCTAGAATCAGCAATGGAATGGCCACGGCCAGGCGAAGCTGGGGCAGGAAGCGCGCGAAATAGCCGTCCAGCGCCTCCACCTGCTCCACCAGCTGGCTGGCCAGGCTCGCCGAGTGGCGCTCGCCGGCACGCACCGGGCCCAGCGCCGCGAGATGCGCCAGCAGTTCACACCGCACCGCGTGACGAATGCGCAGGCTGGCCTGCTGGCCGGCTACCTCCTGTCCCCACTGGGCCAGGGCACGTACCAGCAGCAGCGAGACGATAGCCAGGAAGGCCCCGCTCAGCGAGGCAAGCTCGGCGCCATCGACCAGCAGCCGGCTGATGATCCAGGCCAGCCAGGCCAGCTGGGCGACCGTGGCCGCCCCGGCCGCCACCCCGCCCAGCCAGGCCAGCGCCAGCCAGCCCTGCTGCTTGGCGCCGTGCGCGGCAAGCCAGCCGCGCGGGGTGCGCTTCCCCGGTGATTCGCCCATGCGCTAGTGATAGCCTTCGCCGGCCCTCACCTTGCCGCGGAACACCCAATACGACCAGAACGTGTAGCCCAGCACGAAGGGCAGCACGAACAGCACCCCGATCAGCAGGAACAGCTGCGATTCTGGCGCCGAGGCGGCATCCCAGATGGTGTAGTTGGGCGGCACGATCCAGGGCCACTTGCTGACCACCAGCCCAAGGTAGGTGAACAGGAACATACCCAGCGTAGCCATGAACGGCAGCAGCTCGCGCTGGCGGCGCACCGACCAGAACACGCCGAACATGCATAGCAGGGTCAGGGCGGGGAGGATCCAGATCACGTGAAGGTGTCCGAACCAACGCTCCCATACCACATCGTTCACCAGCGGTGTCCATACGCTGATGATGGCGAAGATCACCAGCACCGCGATCAGCAGCGGCGTGGTCAGCTTGTAGGCCCAGGCCTGAATGTAGCCCTCCGACTTGAGGATCAGCCAGGTGGTGCCCAGCAGCGCATAGCCGAACATGATGCCGATACCGGTCAGCACTGTGAACGGCGTCAGCCAGTCGAAGGCGCCGCCGACGAAGACGCCGTTCTGGGTCTCGAAGCCCTGGATATACGTGCCGACCACGGCCCCCTGGGCAAAGGCGGCCACCGCCGAGCCGCCGCTGAAAGCAAGGTTCCACAGGCGCCGGTTGCGCCGGTCGCGCCGCGACTTGAAGCGCAGCTCGAAGGCCACCCCGCGAAACACCAGCCCCGCCACCATCAGGAACACGCCGATATAGAGCGCCGGCAAAAACACGGTGTAGACCAGCGGAAAGGCCGCCAGCAGCCCGGCACCGCCCAGTACCAGCCAGGTCTCGTTGCCATCCCACACCGGCGCGACCGTGTTCATCATCACATCGCGGGCATCCTCGTCCGGGGCGAACGGGAAGAGGATGCCAAGGCCCAGGTCGAAGCCGTCCATCAGCACGTACATCATGATGCCGAAGCCGATGATCAGCGCCCAGATCAGGGAGAGGTCGAACATTTCCATGGCTCAGCCCTCGCTCTTGGCAGGATTGTCGTCAAACGGCGTATGCGTGGCGGAGAAGGGCCGCTTGGGTGTCTCGAAGTCGTCGACCATCTTCTCCTCGTCCTTGGGCTGCATGCCGTAGCGAATGACGCGGGTCAGGTAGTAGGTGCCGGCATAGAAGATGATGGCGTAAACGCTGATGTAGCCGATCAAGGTGAACAGCGCCATGCCGCCGGTCAGCGAGGGCGTGACCCCTTCGGCGTGCGTCATGATGCCGTACACCAGCCACGGCGCCCGCCCCGACTCGGTGGTGATCCACCCTGCCAGCACGGCAATGAACGGCGTGACCGACATCAGCCGCAGCGTCTGCAGATAGCGGCGCGAGTGATAGAGCCTGCCGCCGCGGCGCAAGTAGAGCCCCACCAGCGAGACCGCAATCATCAGGAAGCCGATGCCGATCATCGTCCGGAAGGACCAGAACACCAGGGCCACCGGCGGCTGCTCCTCGGGTGGCGCCTCGAGTATCCCGGGTACCTCCCCGTACAGCTCATGGGTAAGGATCAGGCTTGCGGCGTAGGGAATGCCGATCTCGAAGCGGTTCTGCTGGGCGGCCTGGTCCGGCCAGGCGAAGACCAGGAAGGGCGCCCCCTGCTTGGTCTCCCAGTTGCCCTCCATGGCCGCCAGCTTGGTCGGCTGGTACTCCAGGGTATTGAGGCCATGCAGGTCACCGACGAAGGCCTGGGTCGGGGTCAGTACCAGCAGCATCCACAGGCACATGGAGAGCGCCTTGCGGTTGGCCTCGACGTCCCGGCCGATCATCAGGTACCAGGCGCTGACGCCCGCCACCACGAAGCCGCCGGTGATGAACGACGCCATTGCCATGTGCGCGAAGCGGTAGGGGAACGACGGGTTGAAGATCGCTTCCATCCACGAGGTGACGCGGAAGCTGCCATCGATGAAGTCGACCCCCGCCGGCGTGTGCATCCAGCTGTTGGCCGCCAGGATCCAGAAAGTCGAAATGAAGGTCCCCAGTGCCACCATGGAGGCGGCGAACAGGTGCACCCCTTGCGGCACGCGCCCGCGACCGAACAGCAGCACGCCGAGGAAGGCCGCCTCGAGGAAAAAGGCGGTGACCACCTCATAGCTCAACAGCGGACCAATGAAGTTGGCGCTGGCCTGAGAGAAGTTGCTCCAGTTGGTGCCGAACTGGAACGACATCACGATCCCCGATACCACCCCCATACCGAAGGCCACGGCGAACACCTTGGTCCACAGGTAAGCCAGGCGGTCCCAAGCGGGATTCTGCGTCTTGTAGAAGAGCGCATGCAGCACGGTGATGTAGGACGCCAGGCCGATGGTGAAGACGGGAAAGATGGCGTGGAACGATACGACAAAGGCGAATTGCAAGCGGGACAGGAGTAGGGGATCAAGCTCCATGACGTAATGCCTCTTGGCTGCCTAAGAGTTCACGTCCAAAGGGATGCGGGCGCACACATACAGGGGTGCATTGTTATGCCTGCGGCAGCGCTGCAAAGCGCTGCCGTGACGCATTCCTCCTCGGCACTTGGGTAGAGCCTAGAACAGAGCGCTATGCAAGGGATAGCTGATATACAAAACCCTACAATACGCTACCCAAACCAGGCTCCGAGACTACCGTGTCTTGTGCTTGTGATGTGCTTGAGCCGATCAAGCCTACTAGAGCGAAGCGCTCACGTCCTGTTATGACCTGTGACGTGTTGTCGCGTTCAACCCCCGCCAGGCCCTTGCAGCACCAGCCACACCATGTACAGCAGATAACTCACGAAGCCCAGCAGCAGCGCCCCGCCCTCCCAGCGGTTGATGCGCCCGGGGCGCCCTCGCCAGCCCAGGGCGAAAACCACCATCAGCGCCGTCATGACGGCCATGACGCTCCAGTCGCGCAGCAGCACCTCGCTGCCCACCTGGATCGGCTGGATCACCGCGGCCAGCCCGACCACCCCCAGGGTGTTGAACAGGTTGGAGCCCACCACATTGCCGACCACCAGGTCGTGCTCGTTGCGCCGCAGTGCGCTGAACGAGGAGGCCAGCTCGGGCAGCGAAGTGCCAATGGCCACCACCGTCAAGCCTATGATCAGGTCGCTCACGCCCAACCCCTGGGCAATCGCCACCGCGCCCCACACCAGGATGCGGGAACTCAGCACCAGCAGCGCCAGCCCTACCAGGGTCCAGACGATCCCTGCCCGCAGCGACATCGGCTTGGCATCAAGGCTCTCCTCGGTCTCGTCGGCCAGTGCATCGGGGCCGGAACGGCGCGCCTGGTGAATGCTGAGCGCGATGATACCGGCCAGCAGCAGCAGCAGCAGGCTGCCTTCCAGCCGGCCGATCATTCCTCCCCACATCAGCAGCGCGGAGAGCAGGGTGACCCCAGCCAGCAGCGGCAGCTCGCGGCGGATCACGCCCGAATGCACGGCCAGGGGTGACAGCAGCGCCATGAGGCCGAGAATTAGCCCGATGTTGGCGATATTGGAGCCATAGCCATTGCCCAGCGCCAGGCCCGGGTTGCCCTGGCCGGCGGCCAGGGCCGAAACCATCAGCTCAGGCGCCGACGTGCCGAAACCGATCACCAGCATGCCGACCAGCAGCGGTGAAACGCCCAGCAGGCGCGACGTAGCCGCGGCCCCGTCGACAAAGCGCTCGGCGCTCCAGACAAGCAGCACCAGACCCACTGCCACGGCCAGAAAGGGAAGCCACATGGTATTTCCTCGGGAACATTCAGGGGCGAATGTTTGTATATGGTAGGCGCGCCGTCAACGTGTCACACTTCAAGAAGGCGAGGAATGCCACACCTGACTGGGTCGCGTAACTCAAGTTTTTGGCATCCCAGCCATCACTTCCTTGGTTCGCAGGTACTATCGCTCGTGTCGAGGTCCACTTTCAACAGCTCCCCCCATGCGGCAACATCGCCGCCTGGTCGGGCACCTGCACAACGGCACAGCCGGCGACGTCTGCGCGCCTGCCATGAATGCGACCTGCTGGTGAAGCTGCCGCCACTGCGACCCGGAGAGCAGGCCAGCTGCCCGCGCTGTAGCCACACCCTGGTCAGCCGCCACCGACGACCGGCTCAGCGCAGCATGGCGCTGGCCCTCGCCGCCCTGATAGCACTGCTGCTGGCCGTGTCGTTTCCTTTCGTCAGCTTCAGCGTTGGCGGCTTCGGCAACCGCATCGAGCTCACCCAGACCGCCACCACCCTGATCGGTTTTCACCAACCGGTGGTCGCTATCGCCGTGATCCTGACCATCGCCGTACTGCCCGCCGTGTACCTGCTGGGCGTGATCTGGCTGCAGCTCGGCTTGCTGCAGCGCCGCCCGCTGCCGGCCAGTCGCGCCATCGCCCGCTCGCTCGCCCACCTCAACCCATGGATGATGGCCGATGTCTTCATCATCGGTGCGCTGGTCAGCCTGATCAAGATCGCCGGCATGGCGCAGATCGAATTGGGTATCGCCTTCTGGGCCTTCTGCGCCTTCGCCCTGCTGCTGCTGTTCACCATGCAGTCGATCGACGCCGACTGGATGTGGTTCTCGCTTGCCGGCGAGCCCCGGGCCCCGCAAGGCGCCCGCACCGGAGTCACTGCCGCCGAACAAGGCCTGACCGGCTGCCCTACCTGCGGCCTGGTCAATCGGCTCGACGCCGACGGGCATGGGCAGTGCGGACGCTGCGGCGAGCCCCTCCATACGCGCCTACCGCACAGCCTGCAGCGCACCTGGGCCTTGCTCGCGGCGGCCACGATCCTGTATATCCCGGCCAACGTCTACCCAATCATGACCACCACCAGCCTCGGCCATACCGCACCCTCCACCATCGTCGGCGGCGTGGTGGAGCTGATCCAGATGGGCTCCTGGCCCGTCGCCGCGGTCATCTTCGTGGCCAGCGTGATCGTCCCGGTCGGCAAGCTGGTTGCACTCGCCTGGCTGTGCCTGGTGGTAAAGCGCAGCAATGAACTCAACGCCACGAGCCGCACGCGGCTCTATCGCCTTACCGAATTCATCGGCCGCTGGTCGATGGTGGACGTCTTCGTCGTCGCCATCCTGGTCGCCTTGATACGGGCCGGCGCCCTGATGTCGATCACGCCCGGGCCCGCCGCCCTCGCCTTCGGTGCCGTGGTGGTGCTGACCATGCTGGCCGCCATGACTTTCGACCCGCGCCTGATCTGGGACTCGCCGCTGCCGCGCGAAGCCTCCTCCGTGCAAGGAACCCCCTGAATGAGTGCGTCACCTCGCGACCGAACCGACTCCCGCGACCTGCACCGGGCACGCGCCACGCCCCAGCGCCGCCTGTCGCCGATCTGGATCGTGCCGATCGTGGCCGTGCTGATCGGGCTCTGGCTGGTCTATGACAACTATCGCAGCCGCGGGCCACTGATCACCCTGACCATGAGCAACGCGGAGGGCATCGAGGCGGGCAGCACCCTGATCAAGACCCGCAACGTCGAGGTCGGTCGCGTCGCCAGCGTGCGCCTCTCCGATGACCTCAGCCATACGGTGATCACGGCGCGCATGGCCCCCGATACCGAGGCCATGCTCACCGAAGGCAGTCGCTTCTGGGTAGTCAAGCCGCGCATCGGCCGAGAGGGCATCAGCGGCCTTGGCACCGTGCTCTCGGGTGCCTACCTGCAGCTGGCGCCAGGGCCCGGCGAACCGGGCGTGCGTGACTTCCAGGTCAGCGACCTGCCCCCGGTGGCGCCCGCCGATGCCGCCGGGCTGCGCGTGAACCTGATCAGCCAGCTCGGCAATTCGCTGCGCCCCGGCGACCCGGTCTCCTACCAGGGCTATACGGTCGGCCGCGTGGAGGAGGTCAACTTCAACGCCGAGTCGCGCCGCATGCATCAGCGCATCTTCATCGAAAGCCCCTATGACCGCCTGGTAACCGACAGCACCCGCTTCTGGTCAGCCAGCGGCGTGGACCTGCGCCTGGACGCCAACGGCATCCGGGTCAACGTCGAGTCCCTGGAGGCCCTGCTGGGCGGCGGCGTCACCTTCGGCGTGCTGGAAGACCTGCCGCGCGGTGCTCCGGTAGAGAACGACGCCACCTTCAACCTCTACGCCGATGAAGACAGCGCCCGCCAGGGCACCTTCAACCGCTACCTCGAGTACGTGCTGCTGGTCGAGGACAGCGTGCGCGGCCTGGCCCGCGGCGCCCCAGTCGAGTTTCGCGGCGTACGCATCGGCACCGTCGCGGCCGTGCCCTGGCAGTTCACCGCCTCGCAGCCGGAAACCCGCAACGGCTTTGCCATTCCCGTGCTGATTCGCATCGAGCCCCAGCGGCTGGGGATCGAGAACCAGCAGGTCGACCTGCAAGAGTGGGACGAACGCTTCCTGCGCCTGTTCGGGGTCGGCCTGCGCGCCTCGCTGAAGTCGGGCAACCTGCTGACCGGCGCCATGTTCGTCGACGTCAACTTCCACCGCGACGAAGCCGACACCTACGTGGCCGAGACCTTCAGCGATCGCAGCGTCTTCCCCACCATTTCCGGTGGCTTTGCCCAGATCGAGGCCCAGGTCACCGCGCTGCTGGATAAGCTCAACGCGCTGGAGGTGGAACCGCTGCTGGCCGGGATCGAACGCAACCTGAACGCATCCGAGGCCATGCTGGATGAAGTGCGTCAGCTCAGCGGCTCGCTACACACACTGCTGGAGGACCCGGCCACCCGCAGCCTGCCCGGCAACCTGAACGCCACGCTGGCGGCGCTGCAGGAGACCCTGGCAGGGGTATCGCCCGACTCCAGCGGCTACCGCGAACTCACCGCGGCGGCCGAGCGGTTGGAACGGCTGATGCGCGACCTGCAGCCGGTGACACGAACGCTCAATGAGAACCCCCGTGCCCTGTTCTTCGACAGCCTGGACGCCGAAGATCCGCTGCCTAGGGCCCCGCGGCGCCCGTGAGCCATTCACTGAGCCATAGGAAGCAAGGAGAAATGCGATGACCCGATCCAGCGAAGGCTGTATTCGCCACCTTGAAGGAAGCAGCACATGAGGCCCATTCATTGGCTCAGCCTGGCAGCGGTCGCCCTGCTGAGCGGTTGCGCCAGCCCCTCTGCGCCTGCCGAACGCTTCATGCTGCCGGGCACCACCGCTACGGGCGTCGCCGCTGGCAATGTAGAGCAGGTGCTGGTCGTACAGCCGCCAAGGCTGGCGCACTACCTCGACGTCGACGGCATCGTGCTGCAGCTCGATGACATCACGCTGCATGCCGCCCGCCAGCACCTGTGGGCCGAGCCGCTGGGGCGTCAGCTCGAGCGCGGCCTGCGCGCACGCCTGGCCGAGCGTCTGCCCGAGACGCGCATCCTGCGCGACGACGGCGGCGCGGGGCAGCGCGGCGCCCTGCGCTTGCGCCTCGACGTGGATACCTTCCAGGGCCGCTACGACGGTGTAGCGGAGGCCGGCGGCCAATGGCAGATGCTCGATGACCAGGGCCAGGTGCTGGCAATGCAGCGCTTCCAGGTGCTGACCGAGCTAACCGATGACGGCTACCCCGCGCTGGTGCGCGCGTTGGGCCGCAGCTGGGACGGCGTCGCCGACGACATCGCCACGGCGCTGCGGCGCCTGCCCCGCTGAGGCGGGCGCCGCGGCAAAAAGCTGCAGCGCGAACAATAAGCTGGCATAATATCCAGACGCGGCGACTCGTGGTCCCTCCTGCCGCGCCCCTGAACCGATTTTTTTCACGCCTTGGCCCGGGACTGGTCATGGACTTTCCATGACAGGGCGAGGGCGTATCTGCGGAGACCGCATGACCTTTTCCGACCTCGGCCTGCGTGCCGAACTGCTCCGTGCCGTTGAGGCACAGGGCTATACCGTTCCGACCCCCATCCAGCGCCAGGCCATTCCCGCCGTTCTCAAGGGCGGCGACCTTCTGGCCAGCGCCCAGACCGGCACCGGCAAGACCGCCGGCTTCACCCTGCCGATGCTGCAGCGCCTTGCCGATGGCCCCCGCCCCGGCCCGCGCCAGGTACGCGCCCTGGTGCTCACGCCCACTCGTGAACTTGCCGCCCAGGTCGGCGAGAGCGTCGCCGACTACGGTCGCCACCTGACCCTGCGCAGCCACGTCATCTTCGGCGGCGTTGGCCAGCAGCCCCAGGTCGACGCCATCCGTCCCGGCCTGGATGTCCTCATCGCCACGCCGGGACGCCTGCTCGACCTGCATCAGCAGCGCCATGTCGACCTTTCCAAGGTCGAGATTTTGGTGCTCGACGAAGCCGATCGCATGCTCGACATGGGCTTCATCCACGACATCCGCAAGGTGCTACGGGTGCTGCCCGAGAAGCGCCAGAACCTGCTGTTCTCGGCGACCTTCTCCGACGAGATCCAGGCCCTGGCCGACCGCCTGCTGGATGCCCCGGAAAAGATCGAGGTGGCCCGCCGCAACACCACGGCCGAGACCGTCGACCAGTCGGTCTACCGGGTCGACCGGGAAAAGAAGCGCGAGCTGCTGGCCCATCTGATCAGCGAACACCGCTGGCACCAGGTGCTGGTCTTCACCCGCACCAAGCACGGCGCCAACCGCCTGGCCGAACAGCTCTCGAAGCAAGACATCCCGTCCATGGCCATCCATGGCAACAAGAGCCAGTCGGCCCGTACCCGAGCCCTGGGCGCCTTCAAGTCGGGCGAGCTTCAGGTGCTGGTGGCGACCGACATCGCGGCTCGCGGCCTGGATATCAGCGAACTGCCCTACGTGGTGAACTTCGAGCTACCCAACGTGGCCGAGGACTACGTGCACCGCATCGGCCGCACCGGCCGCGCCGGCAGCGAAGGTCAGGCGATCTCGCTGGTCTGCATCGACGAGCACGGGCTGCTGAAAGGCATCGAGCGGCTGATCAAGCGCGACCTGGACAAGCGCATCGAACCGGGCTTCGAGCCCGACCCGAACGCCAAGCCCGAACCGATCGAGAACGGACGCAACTCCCGCGGGCGCCGCAACGGCAACGGCGCCACTGCCGGCCAGGGCGCACGCCAGGGCCGCAGCGAGCGCAGTACCAACGACGGGGATGCCCGTGCCCCTCGCCGTCGGCGCAGTCGCGGACGCAGCCAGCGCGCTTGACCATGGCGCTTGGTTGCGGCACGCCGATATGGGAAGGTAGGCGGCTTATCGGTAAACGCTGAAGAAGGTGTCCGCCATGCAGGTGCTCGGATATGTCTCAGCCAAGGAGGGCGATTCATGTTGAGGTGGCTAACCGGAAAGCACCCCATTCCGGTCTGGGTGATCAAGCAGATTGATCGCGATCTGCTTCACCTGTGCGGCCAGGGCAGCGTGCTTCCCGAGACCAGACGCAGCGACGTGGTGGCCAGCCTTCACGAAGACCGCTACCAGGGTGCCGTGACGCTGGGCGGCAGCGGCCCGGTGCTCAATGCCCGGCTGTTCGCCGCCCTGGTGCCGGTGGAATCCCTAGCCCTGGAAACCCACGGCGAGGCCATGTGGCGCGGCAGCCGCTGGCTGGTATCCCAGGTACCCCAGCGCTGCTGGGCCTATGAGGGACGGCTGGTGGCCAAGCCGCCGCCCCCAGGGATCTCCGCACCGCTGGTCAGCGTGGAGGATGTCTCCGAGATCCGCCGCCAGGCCCAGGTTGCGGATGCCCGTGGCAACATCGCCTTTGCTCTACATGACGACGGGGAGCCCTCCCTGCTGGCGCCACGCGAGCCCACTGCGTCCCCAACCCGCCCATTCCCAGCCAAGCATGGAGATTGGCGCAATCATGACTGACGTGCGGCCCGACTCGCGGCGTATCCTGCTGTTCTTTTTCCTGATGGTGCTGGTCGGCCTCAATCTGCGCCCCGCCCTCTCCTCCATGGCGCCCCTGCTGCTGCGAATCCAGCAGGACACGGGGCTTACGCCGCTGGCGATCGGTGCACTGACGACCCTACCGGTGCTGTGCCTGGGCATCTTCGCTCCCCTCGCGCCTTGGCTGGCCAAGCGGCTCGGGGCGGAGAACACCCTGTCGCTGGCCCTCATCGCGCTCATTCTCGGCCTGCTGCTGCGCGGCGCCCCTTCCGTGCTCGCCCTGTTCGGCGGCATGGTGCTGGTGGGCGGCGCCATCGGCGTGGCCGGCACCCTGCTTCCCGCCCTGGTGAAGCGCGAGCTGCCGGCCGGCGCCGACCTCATGACCGGCGTCTACACCATGGCGCTGTGCCTCGGCGGCGCGCTGGGTGCCGGCCTGAGCATCCCCTTGGCCAACCTGCTGGGGTCCTGGCACCTCAGCCTGATGAGCTGGGCGCTGCTGGCGGCCATGGCGCTGCTGGCCTGGCGGCTCTTGATGCCGCGCACGCCGCAAGCCACCACGGCCGCCAGCAGCGCCGGTTCCATACGCGGCCTGCTGTCGCAGCCGCTGGCCTGGCAGGTCACACTGCTGATGGGCACGCAATCCTCGCTGGCCTACATCGTTTTCGGCTGGCTGCCTGCGCTGCTTCAGAAGCGCGGCTTCGGGGAGTCGGAAGCGGGCTGGTTGATGGGCGCCTCGGTCATGGTGCAGCTGATCTCAGCGCTGGGCGCTCCCTGGCTCGCCCGGCTGAGCCGCGACCAGCGACCGGCTCTGCTGCTGGTACTGGGCTGCATCGCCGCCGGCCTGTGGCTGCTGCTGCAGGGGCCGCTGGGCTGGCGCTGGGTCGGCGTTGTGTTGCTCGGGCTCGGCCAGGGGGGCAGCTTCAGCCTGGCCCTCAGCCTGATCGTGCTGCGCACGGCCAATTCGCGACTCGCCGGCAAGCTGTCGGGCCTGGCCCAGGGCGGCGGCTATACGCTTGCCGCCATGGGTCCGCTGGCCGTGGGTGTGCTGCTGCAACTCAATGCCGACCTCGGCGTGATCACCGCCGTACTGCTCGCGGTGGTTGCCGCCGCGGCGCTGCTGGCACTGTTTGCCGGCCGCAACCGCAGGCTCGACATCGACGACCAGGGGCGGCTGGTGACGCGCTAGGGGACCGACACCACGGACGCTTGGAGCGCTTGGAGCGCTTGGAGCGCTTGGAGCGCCACAGCCTGGCATGAGCTTCAGCCTGTCATCCACGCTGCGTTGATATAGGTCAACACCGACGGCCCGGCGCACCGTGCTAGGCTCAACACAAGCCTGGCTAGCGCGAAAATGGTCAGGCTCGAGCCTGGCCATCGGCAGATTTCGCCACGCCGCCACCGCCTTTCGGCACGACAACGCAGGGTCACCATGAGCGACACGCCAGTGCGGGTGTTCCAGGCCCGAGGCCTCAAGCGCTTTTATCGGATGGGCGACGTCACCATCCAGGCGCTGCGCGGCATCGACCTGGACCTGCATGCCGGAGAGCTGGTCGTGATGCTCGGCGCCTCGGGCTCGGGCAAGTCGACGCTGCTCAATATCCTGGGGGGACTCGACGTAGCCAGCGAAGGCAGCCTGCATTACCGGGAGCAGGCATTGACCCACGCCAGCCAGCGCCAGCTGACCGAATTTCGCCGCCACCATGTTGGCTTCGTCTTCCAGTTCTACAACCTCATCTCCAGCCTCACGGCACGCGAGAACGTCGCCATCGTCACCGATATCAGCCGCGATCCGCTGCCTCCCGAGGAGGCCCTTGCCATGGTGGGCCTCGAGCAGCGCCTCGACCACTTCCCCTCGCAGCTCTCCGGCGGGGAGCAGCAGCGGGTGGCCATAGCCCGTGCCATCGCCAAACGCCCGGCGGTCCTTCTCTGCGACGAACCCACCGGCGCCCTCGATTCGCGCACCGGCATCCGCGTGCTCGAAGTGCTCGAAGCGATCAACCGCACCACCGGCACCACCTTGGCGATCATCACCCACAACGAGGTGATCGGCGACATGGCCGACCGGGTCATTCGCTTGCGCGATGGCAAGATCGACGCCATGCATGCCAATGCCTTGCGCCGCCCGCCGGCCACGCTGCGCTGGTGAGCCAATGGCGACCCTGCACCGCAAGCTGCTGCGCGACCTGCTGCGCCTGAAGGGCCAGGCCCTCGCCATCGCTGCGGTGATCGCCAGCGGGGTGATGACCCTGGTGCTCTCGGCGACGACCCTGGAGTCGCTGACCCGCGCCCAGGAACGCTTCTACGCCGAGTACCACTATGCCGACCTGTTCGTCGACGTGAAGCGGGCGCCGCTGCGGCTGGTGGAGGAGCTGGCAACCCTGGAGGGAGTCAGCCGCGTGCTGCCCCGTGTGCGTGCACCGCTGCGCCTGAACGTGGCCGGCTTCGACGAGCCGATACGCGGCCTGGCCCTGTCGATCCCGGATGGGCGTCAGCCGCTGCTCAACCGGCTGCACCTGCTGGCCGGCAGCCTGCCGGAAGCCGGGCGTGCCGACCAGGCGGTGGTAAGCGACGCCTTTGCCCGCGCTCACCGCCTGCAGCCGGACGATACGCTCGTCGCGATCATCGACGGGCGCTACGCGCGCCTGCAGATCAGCGGCATCGCGCGCAGCCCGGAAGTGATCTACCAGGCAGCACCTACCGATCTGCTGCCCGACTACCTGCGCTACGCCACGCTGTGGCTGAACGAACGCGCCTTGGCCCAGGCCTTCGGCATGGACGGCGCCTTCAACCAACTGCTGGTCAGCGTTCAGCCCGGGGCCGATGTGGCCAGCGTCAGCGACCGGCTCGACGGGCTGCTGGACCGCTACGGCTCCACCGGCACCCAGACCCGGCACGACCAGCAGTCGCACCGTTTCCTCGAGGAGGAACTCAGCCAGCAGCGTGCCCAGGCCACCATCCTGCCCGCGATCTTCCTGACCGTATCGGCATTTCTGCTGCATGTCGTGATGGGTCGCATCATTCTCACCCAGCGCGAACCGCTTGCCATGCTCAAGGCCTTCGGCTACCGCAACCACGAGCTGGCGCTTCACTACGGGCTGCTGGCGGGCCTGATCGAGGCGCTGGGGTGGGCGCTAGGTGTTGCGCTCGGCGCCTGGGCGGCCAGCGGGCTCGCCGGGCTCTACGCCGACTATTTCCGCTTCCCCGCCATGCCTTTTCGCGTGCCCCCCTGGGCGCTGGCGCTCTCCTTTCTCGTCGCCGGCCTGGCCGCCCTGGCAGGCACCTGGCAAGCGGTGTGGCGCGCCGTACGAGAGCCGCCGGCCGAGGCAATGCGCCCACCTACCCCCCAGCACTTCCAGCGCACCTGGCTCGAGCGCTCGCGGGCCGGCGCACTGCTCAGCAACGAGGCGCGCATCGTGCTGCGCCACCTGCTGCGCCACCCGGGCAAAGCTCTGCTCTCGACCCTCGGCATCGCCCTGTCCGCCGGCCTGCTGCTGATGGGGGCCTACCAGCTAAGCGCGGTGGAACGCATGCTCGACCTGCAGTATGGCAAGGTGCTGCGCATGGACATGGAGCTCACCTTCAGCGACCCCACCGCCAGCCGTGCCGTAGGGGAACTGCATCACCTGCCGGGCGTGCTCGCCGTGGAGCCGTGGCGACGGGTCGCCGTGACCCTGCGCCACGAGCACCGTCACTACCGTACAGCGCTGCTCGGGCTACCGGCCGAGCCTGCGCTACGCCAGGTACTTGACCGCCAGGGCCGCCCCCAGCCGCTGCCGCACGACGGCCTGATGCTGACGCGCTTTCTCGCCGAACAGCTCGGCCTTGAGCTCGGCGATACCATCGAGGTAGAGGTGATGGAGGGGCGCCGCCAGCGTCTCAGCCTTCCGCTTGCGGCCATGGTGGATGAACCCATCGGAGTCGGCGCCTACCTGCCGCTGCCACGTCTCAATGCGCTGCTGGGCGAAGGGCCGACGCTCAGCGGGGTCTGGCTGCTGGTCGACAGCCGCGAGCGTGACGCTCTCAACGACGCCCTGCAGGCGATGCCGCGTGTGGCCGCCATCGGCGTACTGGCCGATGCCGAGCGCGGCATTCGCGAGTACATGGACGAGACCGTGCTCACCTTTGCCATGATCTTCGTTGCGCTGGCCGGCTCCATCGCCTTCGGCGTGGTATACAACAATGCGCGAATCGCCTTTGCCGAACGCGCGCACGAACTGGCCACGCTGCGAGTGCTGGGCTACACCCGCGGGGAGGTGTCGCGCATCCTGCTCGGTGAAATCGCCTTGCTCACCCTGGCCGCCATTCCGCTTGGCTGGCTTATCGGTGCAGGCTTTGCCCTGCTGCTCAACCAGGCCTTCAGCAACGACCTGTTTCGCATTCCCCTGGTCCTGACCCCCTACGCGTTCGGCTTTGCCGCCCTCGGCGTCATCGCCGCCTCGGGCATCGTAGCGCTACTGGTGGTACGGCGCCTGGGGCGGCTCGACATGCTTGGCGCCTTGAAAGCCGTCGAATAACGAGGAGTGCACCCCATGAATCGCTGGATTCCCCGCCTCGGTCTCACCCTCGTGACGATAAGCCTGGTCGCGCTGCTTGCCTGGGCACTATGGCCTACGGCCGTGCCCGTCACCACGGCTACCGTCGCCGCGGGGCGCTTTACCGAATCGGTAAGAGAAGAGGGCCGCACCCGGCTGCGCGACACCTGGCATGTCTCGGCACCGATCGCCGGCTTCCTGCAGCGCGTCACGCTCGAGGTCGGTGACCCCGTGGAAGCCGACGAGACCCTGTTTCGACTGGAACCAAGTCCGGTTCCGGCGCTGGATGCGCGCACCCGCCAACAGGCAGAGGACAGCCTTCAGGCGGCCCAGGCACGGTTGCGCACCGCCGAGGCCAACCTGGACACCGTGCGGGCCGACCGCCGCTTTGCCGAAGCGGAGTTCCGCCGCTACCAACAGCTGCATTCGCGCAACCTGGTCTCGACGGCCGAACTCGAGCAGCGGCGTAACCAGCGCGACCGCCTGGTGGCACTTGAAAACGCTGCCTCGTCGGGCGTCGAAGTGGCGCGCTTCGAAGCGGAGAGCGCACGCGCCCTGCTCGACGTCGCCAGCGGCCAGCGGATCGCCCCCGGCGATATTCCGGAGCTCGAGGTCCGGGCCCCTGTCTCGGGCATCGTACTGTCCCGCTATCGCTGCTGCGAAGGCAGCGTCGCCGCCGGCGAACCCATCCTCGAGCTTGGCCGCCCCAGCGACCTCGAAATCCAGGTGGACCTGCTCTCCATGGACGCCGTACGCCTGCGGCCCGGCATGCCGGTGCGGCTCACCGGCTGGGGCGGCGACGCCCTGGACGGCCAGGTGCGCCGAGTCGAACCGGCCGGATTCACGCGTATTTCGGCGCTCGGGGTCGACGAGCAAAGAGTTCCGGTCATCGTCGACTTCGAAGCGGACTTCACCCCGCAGGCGCATGGGCTTGGCAGCGGCTTTCGCATCGAGGCAGAGTTCGTGCTGTGGGAAGCCGACGGTATTCTCCAGGTACCCACCAGCGCCTTGTTCCGCCACCAAGGAGAATGGCATGTCTTCGCCATCGATCAAGGGCGCGCCTGGCGCCGCGCCGTGGTAATCGGTCGCCGCCAGGGACTGGTCACCCAGGTGTTGTCAGGCCTCGAGCCCGGCGAGCTGATCGTCAACCACCCTGGCGAGCGGGTCGACGACGGGGTGCGCGTCGCCCGTCAGGATTGAACGCAAGCGGGATGAGCCGAGGCGCCAGCACGGGTATCATGGCCGCCTCCCACTCCTTCAGGCACGAGGAAAGCCCCATGGCACCGCCCAGCACTCCCGGTCGCACTCTTCTGGTTCTCTACGCCGGCGGTACGCTGGGCATGCTTCCAAGCGCCCAGGGGCTTGTCCCCGGCAGCGACATCGAGGCCAGGCTGCGGCGAGCGCTGGCGACCCTGCCACCTTCACGCCAGGCGGCGCTGCCCGACTTCACCGTGCACGAGATGCCGCACCCCATCGACTCCAGCGCCGCCACGCCGTTGGACTGGCGCCGCCTCGGCGACGTCGTCGCTAAGGCGGTGGGAGACTATGCCGGCGTGGTGGTTTTGCACGGCACCGATACCCTGGCATGGACGGCGGCGAGCCTGGCCTACCAGTTACAGGGGCTCGACCGCCCCGTCGTAGTCACCGGCGCCATGCAGCCGCTTGAAGCCGAGGGCAGCGACGCCCGCGACAACGTGGAACTGGCGCTGCGGTTCGCCGGGCAGCCCCGGTTGCAGGAGGTGGCCGTGGCCTTTGCCGGTCGGCTGATGCGCGGCGTGCGCACCCGCAAGCTGCACAGCCAGGCCCCCGACGCCTTTGCGAGTCCCAACTACCCGCTGCTAGGCGAACGCGTCGGCGAAGATGCGGTGCTCTACCCCGGCCGCGGCCTGGAAGCGCAGCAGCGCGGTGCACCCCGCTTCGAACAGCCGGACTACGCCCCGCTTGCCCAGGGCGGCGTAGTGCGCATTGCCCTATGGCCAGGCATCCAGGCGTGGCAGCTGGCCGCCTGGCTGGGAGAAGCGCGGGTACAGGGCGCCCTACTGGAAGTGTGGGGAGGGGGCAATATAGCGCCCGACGAAGCGCTGCTCGGCGTGCTGGCGCAGGCCACGGGCGAAGGCAAGCTGCTTGCCGCCGTCAGCCAGTGCCCGGTCGGCGGTATTGCGCCAGGCCATTATGCCGCCGGCCAAGGCCTGCGACAGGCCGGGGTAATGTCGGCCGACGACATGACGCCCGAGGCGGCCATGACCAAGCTGATCCATCTGCTTGCCCAGCCCCTGCCCACGGAAGAGCGGCGCCGACGCTTCCTCACGCCCCTGGTGGGCGAGCGTTGAAACTAACGTTTGACGCCTCGCCCCCGAGCGTGGCGCAATGCCCTTCGTCAAGGTCTACGTTAATGGCATGCCGACTTGCAAGGAGCGATCACATGGAACAACCCGTGCATCGATTCAGCGAACTCTTCGAGCAGCTGGGCCTCCCCTCCGACGCAGCATCCATCCAGACCTTTATTGAGCAACATGCCCCCCTGCCGGATACGCTGGCGATCTACCAGGCCTCGTTTTGGAACCGGGCCCAGGCCGACTTCCTGCATGCCGCTCTCGAGGAAGACGCCGACTGGGCAGAGGTCGTCGATCACCTCGACGCCTCCTTGAGAAAACGCTAGCCAATCAGTCACTCGCGCGGTTTCGTTCTGATAGGATAGGGCGCGGGGATAGGATAGCGTGCGGGGGTAGCTCGTAAACCACATGGACAGAAACCATCATGTCGTTCGATAGGACGTCGTCCGCTCCAGCGGCCCAACAGGGAAATGTGCCCACCGACCTGCCCCCCCTGCCGGAAGGCCTGCGCGAGCGGCTGTTGCACTGCCGCAGCCTGCCCAGCCTGCCCGCCGCCGCGCTCAGGGTGATCATGATCGCCCGCTCTCCAGAACCCTGCCTGACCGACTTCGCCAAGGCGATCGAACAGGACCCTGCGCTGACGCTGCGTCTGATCGGCCTGGCCAACAGCGCGCTCTATGCCAGGGGTGGAAGCCCGGTGGCCACCAGCCGCGATGCCGTGTCGCGAATCGGGCTCGATGCCACCCTAGCTACCGCCATGAGCTTCGGTCTGCCCCGCACCCATTCGGGGCCGCTGGAGTACGACTACTTCTGCCAGCGCGCCATCATTGCCGCCACGGCCGCCCAGCAGCTGGCCCAATCGCTCTGCCCCGGCGACGCCGGTTCGCTGTTCACCGCCGCGCTGCTGCAGGATATCGGCATCCTCGCCTTCGAAGCGATTGATGGCGACAGCTATGCCGAACACATCCCCGGGCTGCGCGACCACGCAGCTCTGCGCGACGCCGAACAGCTGCGCTATGGCTGCGACCACAGCGTGGTGGGCGCCTGGCTTGCGGCCAGTTGGGGCGTGCCTCTTTCCCTGGCCGTTGCCATCCACGAAAGCCACGGCCCACTGCGAGACGGCGACCCCAGGCGCCTGTGCCTACGCCTTTCAGGACTGATCGCCGACTTCTGGCTCTCTCACGAAGCTGCCGGCCGGCTGAGCAAGCTCATGCGTCGCCTGGCCGCCCTGGAAACACTCGATATCGCCATGCTGGTCTCGGTGGTGCAGGCGCTGGAGCAGCGCCTGCCCACCATGGCTCGGCTGTTTGAGATCACCGCGCCCCCCGAGCGCGACAGCACGCTGCTGCTGGCGGAAGCCAAGGAGCTGCTGTTCCAGCAGAACCTTAACCTCAGCACGCGCCTTGCCGAACAGCAGCAGGAGCTGGAGACGCTGCAGGCCCGCCATGCCGAAATGGACGAGCAGCAGCGCCTCGATCACCTGACCCGGCTGGCCAACCGCGCCTGGCTCGAGCAGGAGCTGACGCGTCAGTTCGACTGCGCCAGGCGGTGCGCGCACCCGCTGTCGCTGATGTTCATCGACCTCGACCACTTCAAGCGCATCAATGATCGCTACGGCCACCGCTTCGGCGATGAAGTCCTGGTACGCTTCGCCACGGCCCTGGCGTCCATGGTGCGGGAGCATGACCTCGCCGGTCGCTATGGCGGAGAAGAGTTCCTCATCATCATGCCCAACACCCGGCACGGCCAGGCGACCGCACTAGCCAATCGCATTCGCCACTACCTGGCCACCCAGCCGCTGGCCAAACCGGAAGGCGAGCCGCTGTGCGTGACCGCCTCCATCGGCATCGCCTCGCTGGACGAAGGGCGTGGCTTCCTCGACGCCAAGGCCATGATCGACGCTGCCGACCAGGCCATGTATGGCATCAAGCACAGCGGGCGCAACGGCGTGGGTCACCATGCGGGTTCCGCCCCGCCACTGTCGGACACGCCGGCCCCCGGCACGTCTCCCTAGTGCTACTTAGATACGACGGGACAGACACGACGGGCGGCCACTGGCCGCCCGCATTTCATAAGCATATGTTCATCGAAACGTTTCGCTAGCCCCGCAGGTCTCGCATCAGCAGGGCAAACTCGATGCGCTCAGGCGCAATGGCCTCGCCGGGCACCGGAATGCGCACTACGTGGCCCGAGCCGGGCGCGACCTGCACGGCCTCGCCCTGCTTGTTCTCGATATGTTCGAGGGTGAAGCGCCGGTTGCCACCGGGCAGCATCAACTCCACGCCGTCACCTACCTCGAAGCGATTCTTGACCTCGACTTCCAGCACACCTCGTCCCGAATCGTAGCCGATCACCTCGCCGACGAACTGCTGGTGCACGCCCACTGAATTGCCACGCTCGTAGTTCTGATACTCGTCGTGGACGTGGCGACGGTAGAAGCCCTCGGTGTAGCCACGGTTCGCCAGGTTGTCGAGCTCGTCCATCAAGCGCATGTCGAAGGGGCGCCCGGCCACGGCGTCGTCGATGGCGCGGCGGTAGACCTGTGCGGTGCGTGCCACGTAGTAGTGCGACTTGGTGCGACCCTCTATCTTCAGCGAGGTCACGCCCATCTCGGTGAGCCGGGGCACATGCTGCACGGCGCGCAGGTCCTTCGAGTTCATGATGTAGGTGCCATGCTCGTCTTCAAACACCGGCATCAGCTCGCCGGGGCGAGTGGCATCCTCGATCAGCGCAGAGAGCTCGTCCTGCCCTTCCACGCCGCCGGCCGTCGCGGTGCTGTAGTTCGCGCTGCCGCTGCCCGATGCAATCAGGCCGCCCTGGCCCGGCGTCCACACGCCGCTTCCCGCATGAGCCGCCGCGGAGTTGGCCGGCACCAGGTCGCCGGTCTCGTCCTGGGCTGCGGCCACGGTGTTGTACTGCCAGCGGCAGGCGTTGGTGCAGGTGCCCTGGTTAGGGTCGCGGTGGTTGAAGTAGCCGGAAAGCAGGCAGCGGCCCGAGTAGGCGATGCACAGCGCACCGTGCACGAAGGTTTCGATCTCGAGATCGGGGCATTCGGCGCGAATCTCGGCAATCTCCTCAAGCGACAGCTCCCGCGACAGGATGATGCGGCTGATCCCCTGCGCCTGCCAGAATCTGGCCGCCGCCCAGTTGACCACGTTGGACTGCACCGACAGGTGGATCACCTGCTCGGGCCAGCGCTCGCGCACCATCATGATCAGCCCCGGGTCGGACATGATCAGCGCATCCGGCCCGGCCTCGATCACCGGCTCCATGTCGCGCAGGTAGGTCTTGAGCTTGCTGTTGTGCGGCGCGATGTTTGACGCCACGTAGAACTGCTTGCCCCGCTCGTGGGCATAGGCGATGCCGCGATGCAAATTGTCGATCTTGAAGTCGTTATTGCGCACACGCAGGGAGTAGCGCGGCTGGCCGGCATAGACGGCGTCGGCACCATAGGCAAAGGCATAGCGCATGTTCTTGAACGTCCCCGCCGGGGAGAGCAATTCGGGAGCTTTCATGGGTCACCGTTGTCAGGACGATGGCACGCTCGGCACTTCTGGGGTGGCGTATGCGCTCGGCAACGTCAGGAAGCGCCCTGGTGCAGGCAAGAGGGGCGAAAAGTCTAGCAACTACGGCAGAGCCTGGCCAGCCTTCGCCCCAGCCGGTAGACTGGCCGCGCCGGACCGGATCCCGGTGCCTCGCCCAGGCGAGACCTGACAAATTCTCCGCGACAGAGCCCCAGCATGAGCCAACCGCACTCCCCCGCCACCGTGGTGATCTACTCCGGCGGCATGGACTCCTATACCGTGCTTCACCGCGCCCTGCGCGAAGGACTCGCGGTGTCCGCCCTTTCCTTCGATTATGGCCAGCGCCACGCCCGCGAACTGGAGGTAGCCAAACGCGTTTGCGGCAGGCTCGGCGTCGCCCATCAGGTTATCGACATCCGCGCCATTCACGGCCTGGTCGACGGCTCAGCGCTGACCGACCCCAGCCGCGAGCTGCCCGACGGCGAATACGGCGAGGAGAACCTCACCGCCACCGTGGTGCCCAACCGCAACATGATCCTGCTCTCGCTGGCCATCGCCAAGGCGGTGAACATCGGGGCGTGCCGCGTCGACTACGGCGCCCACGGCGGCGATCACGTGCTCTACCCCGACTGCCGGCCCGCCTTCGTCGAGGCGATGAATGCCGTGGCGGCCATCGCCAATTTCGAACGCGTCGAGATCCACGCTCCCTACCTGCGTTCGACCAAGGCCGAGATCCTGGCCGACGGCCTGGCCATGGGCCTCGACTACGCCGACACCTGGACCTGCTACCGCGGCGACCCCTTGGCCTGCGGGCGCTGCGGCAGCTGCCGCGAGCGCCTGGCCGCCTTCGCCGCCAACGGGGTGGTCGACCCGCTGGCGTATGCCAGCGATGCTCCGCGCCCCGATGTCGCCGAGGACGACGCCTGATGTACCACGTCAAAGAAGCCTTCTACACGCTGCAGGGGGAAGGGGCGCAAACCGGGCGCGCCAGCGTGTTCTGCCGCTTCACCGGCTGCAATCTCTGGTCGGGACGCGAGGCGGACCGGGAACGCGCCGCCTGTCGTTTCTGCGACACCGACTTCATCGGCACCGACGGTCAGAACGGCGGCCGCTTTGCCAGCGCCACGGCACTGGCCGAGCACCTCACGGCGCTGTGGCCCAGCGCCTGCGGCGTCGCCACGCCCTACGTGGTCTTCACCGGAGGCGAGCCGCTGCTGCAGCTCGACGCCCCGCTCATTGCCGCCATGCATGCCCGAGGCTTCGACGTGGCGGTAGAAACCAACGGCACCCTGCCCGCACCAGCGGGCATCGACTGGCTCTGCGTAAGCCCCAAGGGCGATGCACCGCTGGCCCTGAGTTCGGGCGATGAGCTCAAGCTGGTCTACCCCCAGCGGCAGGCACCGCCCGAGCGCTTCGCGGAGCTGGAGTTCAAGCACTTCTTCCTGCAGCCCATGGACAACCCCGCCGCACCGGGCTCCCGCGAACACCTGGAAGCCACCCTGGCCTACTGCCTGGCGCATCCGCAGTGGCGCCTTTCGCTGCAGACCCACAAGATCACGGGGATCGACTGATGACGCTATTCGTCAACCGGCTGAGCCAGCTCGACGCGTCGCTGTGGTGCCCGCAACGCGGGCTGATCGGTGTCAGTTGGCTGGTCGATGTCGAGCTGGATGGTGAGCTCGGTGAGGACGGCATGCTGTTCGACTTCGGCCTGGTCAAGCCGTGGATCAAGTCGCGCCTCGATGCCGGTGCCGATCACACCCTGCTGGTGCCGAGCCATGCGCCCGGGGTCACCATCAGCGAATGTAGCGAAGGGCTCAGCGTTCGCACGCTGCTGCCCTACCCCATGGAGGTGCGCGCGCCGCGGCAGGCTTTTACCCTACTGCCCTGGGCGGAGATCACCCCGCTGCGGTTCGCCAGCTTCCTGAGCCGCGAACTGATGAAGCGCCCTCCTTCCCGGGTCAGCGACCTGCGCCTGCGGCTGCGCGAGGAGACCATCGAGGGCGCCGTCTACACCTATAGCCACGGCCTCAAGCGACACGCCGGCAACTGTCAGCGCATCGCCCATGGCCATCGCTCGCGGCTGCATATCTGGCAGCGCGGCGAACGCTGCCCTGCCCTTGAGGCTCGCTGGGCAACTTGGCTAAATGATCGCTACTTGATCGACCAGGCGGACTTGGCGCCCCAGGCCGAGCAGGAGTGCCGCCACAGCCTGACCAGCCGCTATCGTGCCGAACAGGGTCGCTTCCATCTGCGCCTGCCCATGGAACGCTGCATCGTGATGGACGTTCCCACCACGGTCGAACACATCGCCGCCTGGCTGGCCCGCCGGATCGCCGAGGAGACCGGCAGCGCGACGCGGGTCCAGGCCTTCGAAGGTATCGACAAGGGCGCCATTGCCGAGCACAAGCCATGACCTTCGTTAGCACCGCCCAGGTCGAGTCTGGCGAGTCGTACGCCACTGTACCAGGCTGCCGCCCCGGCTGCGGCGCCTGCTGCATCGCGCCCTCGATCAGCTCGCCCATCCCTGGCATGCCGTCTGGCAAACCCGCCGGCATGCGCTGCCTGCAGCTCGATGCCGATAACCTGTGCCGACTGTTCGGCGCCCCAGAGCGGCCCGAGGTGTGCCGCCGTTTCGACTATGACGCCGAACTGTGTGGCACCAGCCAGGGCGATGCCATGCAGCGCATTGCCCTGCTGGAAGCCGACACCCGGTAAGCCACGGCGGCGCCGATTGACCTTCGCCAGGATAGGCATTCGGCGAGGCGTATCCTTCGACTAGGAGCCGTCCACCGTCAGCCGCCCTTCTGCACCCACCGCCAAGACCTCGCGCCGATCCAGCAGCATGCGCCAGCGCACCAGCACAGGCGCATCGCTGTGGCTGACGCCGTTCAGCAGACGCCGGAGCTGCTCGCGGGCCTGTTCGTCATGCTCGTCCACCAGGGTCAGCCAGGCCTCCAGCGCGCACAGCTCCTGGTGCAGGTTGTCGTGCTGGCGGGAGCACTCCAGAGCCTGCTCCACCAGCCGGCGCACCTCGTCACGCGAGCGCCCAAGGCGGTGCCGCACCTGGGCCAGCTGCACCGCCAGCTCCGGCACGAACAGCGTGCTGCGCTCGCGGGCGATCAGCAGCGATTGATCCAGGTAGTCCTCGGCGCGCACCAGCTCGCCCAGGGCGACGCAGGCGTCGCTGAACCACAGGATCGGCCGGTGGTAGCGATCCCTGCCGGTGATCTCGCCCAACTCCTCGACCGCCAGCTCGACCAGCGCCAGGCCGTCACGGTCACCCGACAGGGCCCGGCGCCAGCCGAGGATGCCCTGGGCCGACACTTGCCACAAATGCAGGTCCGGCGTTTCAGTCAGCGTCACGGCCTGCTCGGCGCGCCGTGCCGCCAGGTGGACGTGACCGAGCTGGCGATAGAGCGCCGCCGCGAACAGCAGGGCCATGGCCAGCGAGCTGGGGTGGCCGATCCGTTCGGCCAGGCGAATGGCCGCCTCGACCTGCTGCTCGGCGCGCCGATAGTCGCCGCGCAGGCAGACGGCCCAGCCCTGGAAGCAGGCGGCTGCGACCTGGGGATGCTCCGAGAACGGCAGCCATTCGATCATCATCGGCTGCTCCAGCGGCGCGATCTCGTCGAGGTGATCAAACGCCTGGCCGATGCGCCCGGCCCAGTATTCACAGTTGGCACGCGCATAGTCCGCCAGCCGGCGATAGCGAGGGTCTTCCAGACGGCTGGCGATGGCGGCCAGGCTGGCGGCCAGCGAGAACGCATCGGCATGGGCATGGCGCTGGCTGCAGCCGACCCATAGCCCCCACTTGACCAGAAAGGCCTGTTCCAGATCCTCGGCCTCCTCGGCCTGGCAGCCTTCGTGCTGCACCAGCAGCTCGCGGGCACGCACGAAGCTTTCGTGGGCCGTGGGCGAGCCATGGCCTTCCAGGGCGAAGGCGGCCTGGCCGCGCACCGTCAGCAGGCTGATCTCGCGTTCGGCCTGGTCCTCCACGTGGCGCAGGCTGGCCAGGCCGAAGTCGGCCATCTTCAGCGCCGTGCGGTTGGCGCTCACCTTCAGCGCTTCGCGTGCCGCCAGTTCGAAGTAGCGCGCGCCGCGCGCGTAGTGTCCGCTGCGCCGCAGATGCGTGGCAAAGTCGCCCGGATGGCGGCTGATCCAGGCCGGGAAGCGCTCCTCGATCAGGCTCACCACCTGGCGGTGGATACGCACCCGAACGTCGCGCGGGCAGGAGAGATAGGCCGCTTCCTGCAGCAAGAGGTGGCTGAACTGGAACTCGCGGCTGTTACCCTCACCGCCGGCGGGCTCGATGATTTCGAGCCGACGCATCTGCTCCAGGGCACGGTTGAGCGAGGCCATTTCCCAGCCGCTGCACTCGGCGAGGAAATCGAGCCGGAAACGCCGGCCCAGAACGGCGGCAACATGGGCGACCTCGCGATCACCGTCGAGCTGGTCGATGCGCCCCGCCAGCAGTCCCAGCAGCCCCCGAGGCAGTTCATCGAGGTGCACGCTGCGCCCCTCGCGACGATCCATCTCCAGGCGGCGGCAGATCTCCTGCATGTAAAGCGGCACGCCGTCGCAGCGCTCGATGATCTGGCCGCGCAGCCGTGGGCTCAGGTGCAGCCGATAGCGCCTGGCCAGCTGCGACAACAGCCGCGACGACTGCATGGCGTCGAGATGTCCCAGCGAGAGCTGCTGATCCCAGTGCAGCCGCGTCGGCAGCGCTTCGCGCCCATGATGGCTGGCCACCAGCAGGAAGGCACAGTTGATCGGCAGCCGCGCCTGCAGCCCGGCCAGTACTCGGAACGAGGGCTCGTCGAGCCACTGCAGGTCGTCGATCATCAGCACCAGAGTGCGCTCCATCGCCTGGCGCTCGATCACCCGGCACAGCAGCGCCACGACCAGTTCGGCGGCCTCGCCGCTCTTGGCCAGCCGCGACACCTCAGGCGTCTCGCGCACGCCGAGCGCCTCTTCCAGCAGTGCAAACTGCTCCTCGCTCAGGGAAAGCTCGGCCGACTCCTGCAGCAGCCCACGCAGGCGCTTGCTGTTCAGCTCACCGCCCAGCCGCCAGCGCAGCAGCGTGCGCGCCACGCCATAGGGCTCCAGCACCGAGAGCCGCGTGGTGGGTTGCCAGCAGATGGCGGCATCACGGCTCAGCTCCAACTGGCGGAAGCCGACCATCAGGGCCGACTTGCCCATGCCCGAGGCGCCGCGCACCAGTACACTCTGGCGCAGGCCGATGCCCGCCCTCGCCAGGGCGTCGCGCAGCGTGCGCAGCGGCCCTTCGCGTCCCACCAGGCTCGGCGGCATGGCGTCGCGGCCACCTTCGTTGTGACCCAGCACCAGGGCACGCAGGCGCACCCGGCCATCGCTCGCCACCAGCCGCGATGAAAGGCGCGGCTGCAGGTCCAGCGCTGGCGGCATGTGCTGGCTGGCCTCCTGGGAGATCACCAGCTCGCTGCCCTCGGCGGCGCTCATCAATTCCAGCGAGCCCTGGGTTACCTGGCCCAGCGGGTCGACCAATTGCCGCTCAGGCAGGTACACCACCCGTCCGCTGTTGAGACCGGCCGCCAGTTCAATGCGCGGTGGCTCCTCGGCACCGGACCAATGGCGGGCCACCTCGTCGGGCAGCACACGACGGCAGTGCTCGTAGAGGGCCACCAGCTCGGCCAACTGGTGCGCCGGCCCATGGGTACCGAAGCAGGCCAGGCCCAACCCCCCGGTGGCACCCGGCAGCCAGAAGCCGCCCAGGTGATGACACTGCTGCTCGAGCCAGCGCATCAGCTCGATCTGCAGCGCCAAACAGGCGCGGGTCTCGTCGCGCGCGGAGAAATCCCCCTTCACCCGCAGGCGGATGGCCATCACCGAAAGCTGGCGCTGCTCGATCTCATCTTCGCGCAGCGGCGAGCTGCCTGCTGCCAGGGTGCGCGAGAAGGCCCCCTGGGGCGAGAGGCGCTGCAGGTCTGGGCTGCCGTCGGACCAGTGGCGCGCCAGTTGGAGGAACACCGGTTCCGGCTGCTGACCGGAGAGCGCCAGCAGCTGCAGGTAGGCGTTGTACTGCTCGTGGGCGGCCGCCAGCTGGCCCTGCTCGGCCAACTGGCGAACCAGGCGCTCGTGGAACGGGCCGTAGCCGGAAAAGCGGCTGACCAGCGCCTGCAGCAGGTCGACGGGCACGTCGTCGTGCTGGTCCAGCACCTCTTCGGCGAAGCGGATCACCCGCTGCCGCCATTCGTTGCGCAACTGCACCAGCCAGCGCTGGAACTCCGTGCACGCGGGCAGCTGCAGTTCCTCGACCAGATCGCCGCGATAGCGCTTGAGCAGCTTCTCCAGGGTCGCAACATCGCTCGGCGCGTCGAGCAGCTGCTGCAGCTCGTGGAGGTCGAAGCGCCAATTGTCGGGCTTGCGAAAGGCGATGGTCTGGCGCGACACCACCAGCACACGCTCCGCCTCTTCGCCCAGCGATTGCCGCAGGCAGTGCAGGGCGTGGCGCAGGTTGGTGCGTCCGGAGGACAGGCCCTGGTCGGGCCACAGCAGTTCCGCCAGGCTCGCCCGATTGACGGGCTGGGTGTGCAGCAGCAGATAGACCAGCAAGGCCTTGACCTTGTCGTAGCTGAACTGCGTCAGTAGGTCATCGCCGAGCATGAGGGAAAACTGGCCGAACAGCGCCAGGTGGTCCCAGTCGCTGTCAGGTTTCTCTACGGTAGCGTCCTGCATCATGTAACCCTGCGTGGCGAGGGTGGCACCCTCAGACGGGTACACCACTATGGAAACGAAACGCCTCATCCGGCGCGACGATCAGTTCAGCTTCCCGCTCAGCGAAAAAGGCTACCCGGTCGTCGATAGGCTCAGCTGCGACGTGTCGCGCCAACATTATGTAATCTTCGTAATGACGCCCTTCCGACTTAACCAGAGAGCGATAGAACTTGGCAAGCTCGTCGTCCAGGTGCGGTATCAGGCGGGCGAAGCGCTCGCAGCTGCGGGCTTCGATGAAGGCGCCGATAATAAGAATATCGACGAGCCGCTCGGGTTCTTGAGGCCGAAGATGCCTGCGCAGTCCTTCGGCATAGCGCGAGGCGCTCAGGTGGCGGTAGGCAATGCCGCGCGCCTCCATCAGTTTGACCACCTGCTCAAAATGCAGCAGCTCCTCGCGGGCCAGCTGGGACATCTTGGTCAGCAGCAGCGGCTGGTCGACGTAGCGATAAAGCAGGCTCATGGCCGTCGAGGCGGCTTTCTTCTCGCACTGGGCGTGGTCGATCAGCAACAGCTCCGGATTGTCCAGCGCCCAGGCCACCCAGGCATCCGGCGTGGGGCAGGCAAGAAAGGCAAGCAGATCCGCCGGTAGCAGGGAATCGCGACTCATCATATCCGGGGTGTCGTGCATAGGGTCTCACTCGGTTCAGGCAACGAGGCAGAGAGGGCGCAGCCGGACCTGTCAGCGGATCGGGCCAGGCGAGCCTTGACGCAAGGCTTCCTGCAACAAGGCCTCGCTCAGGCGCTCGTGCAGCTCGACGATGCTCCAGCTCGCGGCGTCTCCCCGGGCCTGCAGGCCATAGCGGGACAGCGTCTGCATCCGACCGCGCCCGACCCGCAGCAGTTCGATGGCTCGGGAAAGCGGCGGCTGTTCGGGCCGAAAGCGCACTCGGTGTTGCGTCATCTGCGCCGTGAGGCGCTCGGCATCGACGATACGCAGGTACCTCGCCGCCACCTGCTCGCGCAGCCCATCCAGCTCGAGCATGCGGGCACTGCGCTGCTCGCTGGTCATGGCAAACCAGCCGACGATATCGGCATCGCTACGCTGGCACCCGCGACAGATCGGATCGCCCAGGGTCGTCGAGCAGAGCCCGACGCAGGGTGAGGAAACACGCTCGCTCATGGCATCACCGCGCCCTTCTGCTTCGTACTTTTTCATGGGCAACCTATGTTAACGCGGGGCGCGGGCGGAGGCACGCTGTAGCCGAGCAACATCGCGACGACCAAAGTTCAAGGCAGCGGAACCGGGGCCCAACTTAACATTGTCGACAGTTTGCCGTAGAATCGCGCCACCCAGTGACTACGGTTGTTTCCCCAACCAAAGCGGTAATTTCGCGGATGTTCATCGCCGTATCGCGCCGCTTTGGGCAACACACCAGATGAGGGCCCCAACGTGCTTGAAGCCTATCGCCAACATGTCGAAGAACGCGCCGCCGAGGGCGTCCCGCCGAAGCCCCTGAATGCCGAACAAGCCGCCGCGCTGGTCGAGCTGCTGAAGGCCCCGCCCGCTGGCGAAGAGGAATTCATCCTTGACCTGCTGACCAATCGCATTCCCCCGGGCGTCGACGAAGCCGCCTATGTGAAGGCCGGTTTCCTCACCGCCATCGCCAAGGGCGAGGCAGCGTCTCCGCTGGTCGACAAGGTGCACGCTGTCAAGCTGCTGGGCACCATGCAGGGCGGCTACAACATCGCCACCCTGGTCGAGCTGCTCGACAACGAGGCGCTGGCCAAGGAAGCCGGTGAGCAGCTCAAGCACACCCTGCTGATGTTCGACGCCTTCCACGACGTGGAAGAGCGCGCCAAGAACGGCAACGCCGTGGCCAAGGACGTCATGCAGTCCTGGGCCGAGGCCGAGTGGTTCCTGTCCAAGCCGGCACTGGCCGAGAAGATCACCCTCACCGTGTTCAAGGTGCCGGGCGAAACCAACACCGACGATCTTTCCCCCGCGCCCGACGCCTGGTCGCGCCCCGACATCCCGCTGCACGCCAACGCCATGCTCAAGAACGAGCGCGAAGGCATCGTGCCCGAAGTGCCCGGCACCACCGGCCCGCTCAAGCAGATCGAAGAGGTGAAGGCCAAGGGCTTCCCGGTCGCCTACGTGGGCGACGTGGTCGGCACCGGCTCCTCGCGCAAGTCGGCCACCAACTCCGTTCTGTGGTTCTTCGGCGACGACATCCCCAACGTGCCCAACAAGCGCGCCGGCGGCTTCTGCTTCGGCGGCAAGATCGCGCCGATCTTCTTCAACACCATGGAAGATGCCGGTGCCCTGCCCGTCGAAATGGATGTCTCCAAGCTCGAAATGGGCGACGTGATCGACGTCTACCCCTACGAGGGCAAGGTGTGCAAGCACGGCACCGATGAGGTGCTGACCACCTTCGAACTCAAGACCCAGGTGATCCTCGACGAGGTGCGCGCCGGCGGACGCATCCCGCTGATCATCGGTCGCGGCCTGACCGGCAAGGCACGCGAGTCGCTGGGCCTGCCCCAGTCGGACGTGTTCCGCCTGCCCGAACAGCCCAAGGACACCGGCAAGGGCTTCACCCTGGCCCAGAAGATGGTCGGCAAGGCCTGCGGCATGGAGGGCGTGCGCCCGGGCATGTACTGCGAGCCGAAGATGACCACCGTGGGCTCCCAGGACACCACCGGCCCGATGACCCGCGACGAGCTGAAGGACCTGGCGTGCCTGGGCTTCCAGGCCGAGCTGGTGATGCAGTCGTTCTGCCACACCGCCGCTTACCCGAAGCCGGTCGACGTGGAAACTCACCACACTCTGCCCGACTTCATCATGAATCGCGGCGGCGTTTCGCTGCGTCCGGGCGACGGCATCATCCACAGCTGGCTCAACCGTATGCTGCTGCCCGACACCGTGGGCACCGGCGGCGACTCGCACACCCGCTTCCCGCTGGGCATCTCCTTCCCGGCCGGCTCGGGCCTCGTCGCCTTCGCCGCCGCCACCGGCGTGATGCCGCTGGACATGCCGGAGTCGGTGCTGGTGCGCTTCAAGGGCAAGCGCCAGCCGGGCGTCACCCTGCGTGACCTGGTCCACGCCATCCCCTACTACGCCATCAAGCAGGGGCTGCTGACCGTGGCCAAGGCGGGCAAGAAGAATGCCTTCTCCGGCCGCGTGCTGGAGATCGAAGGGCTCGAGGATCTCACCGTCGAGCAGGCCTTCGAGCTCTCCGACGCCTCCGCCGAGCGCAGCGCCGCGGGCTGCACCATCACGCTGTCCGAGGAGAGCGTGGCCGAGTACCTGAAGTCCAACATCACCCTGCTCAAGTGGATGATTGCCAACGGCTACGGCGACAAGCGCACCATCTCGCGCCGCATCCAGGGCATGGAGGAGTGGCTGGCCAACCCGAGCCTGATGCGTGCCGACGCCGACGCCGAGTACGCCGAGGTGATCGAGATCGACCTCGAGGAGCTCAAGGAGCCGGTACTCTGCGCGCCGAACGACCCGGACGACGCCCGCCTGCTGTCCGAAGTGGCCGGCGAGAAGATCGACGAAGTCTTCATCGGCTCGTGCATGACCAACATCGGCCACTTCCGCGCCGCGGGCAAACTGCTCGAGAAGCAGCCGGCCGGCAGCCTGAAGACCCGCCTGTGGCTGGCACCGCCGACCAAGATGGACCAGCACCAGCTGACCGAGGAAGGCTACTACGGCATCTACGGCCGCGCCGGCGCACGCATGGAAATGCCGGGCTGCTCGCTGTGCATGGGTAACCAGGCCCGCGTTGCCGCCAAGAGCACCGTGGTCTCGACCTCCACCCGCAACTTCCCCAACCGCCTGGGCGACGGCGCCAACGTCTACCTGGCCTCGGCGGAGCTGGCGGCGGTGGCCGCGGTGGAAGGCCGCCTGCCCAGCGTCGAGGAGTACCAGCGCTACATGGGCGAATTCGACGCCATGGCCGGCGAGATCTATCGTTACATGAACTTCCATGAGATCGAGGAGTATCAGAACGCCGCTTCCAACGTGATCCCGGTCGCTCAGGAAGCCTGAAACCCGATCTTGATTGAATCAAGCTCGACTCCGATGCTCGCAACATCGTAGGCGCCTGGCCTCCAGGCGCCGGAGCCGATGAACGAAGCGCCCTCTCGCAGGGCGCTTTTTTTGGTTCTATACAGGGCACGTTATTGTTTTCCTTCCGGACCCGACGTGGGCGGTTTCGCCCGCTGTCGCTCGGCCCACTACCTTTGGTTACGCGCCCCGGCTTGAGCGGCCAGCGCCGCCCGGCTAACTTTAAATAACCAGCATGAGCATGAATAACAGTGACATGAATGACAGCGTCATAAATGACAGAATCATAAATGACAGCGACATGGGCTCATGCAAAAAACGAAAAGGGACATTTCGTCAGCAAAGGGATTCAAGGAGCATGCTCATGACCATTCGCCTCTTGCTCACCGCTTCATTTACCTGCGCTGCCCTGGTGGCGGCCGGCAGCGCCATGGCCGGCTCACCCCACGAGCGCTACGCCTACCTGGGCCTGGGCACCGGCTTCAGCTCACTGGAGAACGACCGCGCTGAGGTAGACAACTTCATCGAGAGCGGGGCGCGTCATTTCAGCATCGATGACAACGACAACGCCTGGAAAGGGTTTGCCGGGTATCAATTCAACCGCTATGTGGCGGCAGAGATCTTCTATGCCGACCTTGGCCGCGTGCAGCTGCGCGGACGCGATGGCGGCAGCGCCGATCTCGACTCCACGGCGTACGGCGCCAGCCTGGTGGGCCAGCTTCCGGTTACCTCCTGGTTTACCCCCTTCGCCAAGGTCGGGGCGGCCAGTTGGGACACGACGGTCACCGGCAACTTAGGCGATGAAAGCCTGGAGCTGCGCGATCAGGATGGCTTCGACCCCGTCTACGGGCTCGGCGCCCAGTTCAATTTTCACCCGGTGATGCTGCGCGCCGAGTACGAGCGCTACGATTTCGACAGCGACTACACCATCGATTCCTTTACCGCGTCCGTAGGATTGCGCTTCTAGCCCATCACCCCACGCCACCGACGCCGTCACCACGGCGTCGTCCTGCGACGAATCGACGAGCGCCGGGCCCGCTGAGCGTGTGGCATCATGCCAGCACCCTTCAACGGCAAGGAGCCCGGCAATGAGCGCCATCATCACGCCCGATATCTGCGATGCCCACCCCGAGGTCAAGGTCCTCGATCCAATCTTCGTCAACTACGGTGGCCGCGAGGCCTTCTGCGGCCCGGTGCGCACCGTCAAGTGCTTCGAGGACAACTCGCTGGTCAAGGAGGCGGTCGCCGAGCCCGGCGAAGGCGCCGTGCTGGTCGTGGATGCCGGGGGCTCACAGCGCTGCGCCATGCTGGGCGACATGCTCGCCGAGCAGGCCGCCGACAACGGCTGGGCCGGCGTGGTGATGTACGGCTGCGTGCGCGACGTGGACGTTCTGGCCGACACGGATCTCGGCGTGCAGGCCTTGGGCTCGCATCCGCGCAAGAGCGACAAGCGCGGCGAGGGCCAGCGCGACGTGGCAGTCACCTTTGCCGGCGTGACCCTGCGTCCGGGCCAGTGGCTGTATGCCGACAACAACGGCATCGTGGTAGCCGAGGAGCGCCTCGCCCTGGAAGGCTGAGTCCAAGCTGTGAGCGAGGGGGTGGCACCCGCCCCCTTGCCTGCGAGAGGCGCTCGGTGCCACCCTAAAGGCATGACATTTCATCCGCTTTCGCCATCGACCCTGGGCCTGGAGCTGTTGCGCAGCCTGCGCGAACACGTCCGACCGCTGCTGGCCTACCACCTGTTCTTCACCCTGCTCGCCTCCAGCCTGCTGCTGCCAGCCATCGCCTGGACGCTGACCGGTCTGCTTGCTCGCTTCGACCGCCCCGTGGTCACCAATGCCGAGCTGCTCTCGCTGCTGCTCAGCCCGGCGGGCCTGCTCTGGTCCCTGGCGGCCATCGCCCTGGTGTTTCTCGTCCTGTACCTGCAGCAGGCCGGGATGATCCTGGTGGCGGTGAAGCGTCGCGACAACCACTACCGGCTGGCCTTCATCGCGCTGTGGCAAAGCCTGCGACGCCTGCCCGCGCTTGCCGGACTGATCGTGCTGCAGGTGGGCAGCCATCTGCTCCTGCTCGTACCGGTAGTGGTGCTGCTCGGCTGGCTCTACGAACTGATCGTTGGCGGGCTCGACCCCTACTATGTCATGCGCATGCGCCCGGCCGCGCTGTGGTACTACCTCGGCGTGGCGGTACCGCTCGGCCTCGGCTGGGCGGCGCTGGCCGGCGGGCTCTATGTGCGCTGGATTCTGGCGCTGCCGGTAGCAGTGCTGGAAGCCCTCCCGCCACTGGCCGCCCTGCGCCGCAGCGGCGAACTCACTCGCGGCCAGCGCGGCAAGGTCGCGCTGGTAGTGCTCTCGCTGCTGTTGCTGATCCTTGCCCTGCCCTTCGGCGCCGGCCTGCTGTTCGACCGCATCGTGACACCTATGCTGTGGTGGCTGCCGGAACGCAACGCGGTGCTGATTCCTGCCATGCTGGCCTACGTGACCGGCTACGTGCTGGTCACCCTGGCCATCACCTTCGTCGGCATCGCCGCCAATGCCCTGCTCTCGGCGTGCCTGTACCTGCACCTGGCCCACCGCGAGCCGCGCCCTGCTCCGCCGCCGCCCGATGCTCACCCGGGCCGACTCGCCTGGGGCATCGAACTGGCCGTGTTAGTGTTCGCACTCAGCCAGGCGTGGTTGATCGTCAACAGCTTCGAGCTGCGCGACGAGGTGACCAACATAGCCCACCGCGGCAGCTCCATGGCCGCGCCCGAGAACACCCTGCCCGCCATCGAACAGGCCATTCGCGATGGCGCCGACTACGTCGAGATCGATGCACGGCTGACCGCTGACGGGGCGGTAGTGCTGTATCACGACCGCAGCCTGCAGCGGCTGACCGGCGACCCGCGCAACGTGCGCGACGTGCCGCTGGCCGAGCTTCGTGAGTTCGACGTAGGTAGCTGGTTTGGCGACGCCTTCGTGGGCGAGCGGATCGCTACGCTCGATGAAGCACTGGCCGCGGTACGCGGGCGAAGCGCGCTGATGATCGACCTCAAGCCCGACCCCGGCGCCGAGGCCGCGCTGGTCGAGGGCGTGCTCGCCGCGCTGCACCGCGAAAGCGAGGCGCGACAAGCCTGCCTGACACGCGGCGAGGCAGCGCAGCTTGCCTCTCGCTGCGGTGACCCCGACGTGGTCGGCGAAACCCGCCTCGCCATCATGTCACCGGCCGTGGTGGACATGATCAAGGCGCAGGAGCCGGAGCTGCGCGTGACGCTGCTGGCCCAGCTAGTGATGCCGGGCACGCTGGATCGTCGCCGCTTCGATGCCCTGGGGCTGCGCCACAATCGCATCAGCGAAAACGAGATCCGCCTGGCCCGCCAGCTCGGCTACGAAGTGCACGCCTGGACGGTGAACGACCGGGCGCGCATGTCGCAGCTGATCGACCTCGGCGTCGACGCCATCATCACCGACTACCCGGACCACCTCGCCGAGCTGCTCGATGAACGACGCGAGCTCAGCGATGGCGCCCTACTGCTGGTCAAGCTGCGCAACTGGCTTCGGCGGTGAGGCGCAAAGGCGTCAATCGCCCATCACCACGCCTTCACGGCGCGGATCGGCCCCGCCGAAGAAGCCCTCTTCGGTACGCTGGATGGCCTGCAGCCCGCTGGTCAGCTCACGCTCGCTGACCTCATGACCGCGTGCATTGAGCGCGTCGATGAGCTCTGCCGGGAAGCGACCCTCTTCCACATAGGCCGGACCGCCCAGGGTGATGGCATGGGGCAGGTTCAGGGCTTCCTGGGCATTGAGCCCCCAGTCGAGCATCGCCACCAGGGTCTTGGCGGTGTAGTGGATGATGGCAGCTCCGCCCGGAGAGCCCAGGCTAGCGACCAGTTCATCACTCTCGCGGTCGAACACCAGCGTCGGGCTCATGCTCGAGCGCGGCCGCTTGCCGGGCTCCACGCGGTTGGCGATGGGCGTGCCGTCGGCATCCAGCGGGCGGAACGAGAAGTCGGTCAGCTCGTTGTTGAGCAGATAGCCTCCCGCCAGGCCGGTACCGCCGTCGGCCAGCATGCGCGATCCAAAGGCCGCCTCGATGGTCGTGGTCATGGCCACGGCGTTGCCCTCCTCGTCGATCACGCTGATGTGGCTGGTACCGTATTCCGGTTGGGCCGGCTGAATGGCCCAGGCCGCATCCTGCCCGCTGGGCCGGCCAGGCTTGGCAGCGTCGGGGCCCATGCTCTCCTCGCCGATCAGCTCGGCGCGGCTGGCCAGGTAGGAGGGATTGAGCAGGCTTTCCCAACTGCCACCGGGGGGATCGACGAAGTCCGGATCGGCGATGTACATGCCACGATCGGCAAAGGCCAGCCGCGAGGCCTCAAGGAACTGGTGCAGCCACTCTTCGCTGGGGTGGTCGTCGACCAACACTTCGTCCACCCCGGGCAAGTGCTCGAGCATGCCGAGGATCTGCATGATGGTGAGATGGCCCGACGAAGGCGGCGGAAAACCGCAGACCCGGTAGGCCTGCCAGTCGGTACACAGCGGGGCGCGCTCCTTGGCCACGTAGGTGGCCATGTCCTCCAGGCTGATGGCGCCGGGCCGACGCGGGTGGTTCTGCACGCGCTGCACGAGATCCTCGGCAATCGCTCCGGTGTGCATCGCCTTGCTGCCATGCTCGGCGATTTCACGCAGCACGGCGCCGAGCGCCGGATTGCGAAGCTGTGCCCCAGCCGCCAGCGGCTCACCCTGGTCATCGTAGTAGAAGGCACCGCCCAGCGGATCGTCGCGCAGCCGTTCTTCGGCCGCCAGGCTGGTATGGAGCCGCGGGCTAACCTCGAAGCCCTCCTCGGCCAGGGTGATCGCCGGGATGAACAGCTCCCGCCAGGGCAGCTTGCCGTGACGCTCGTGGGCCATCTCCAGCATACGCACCGTGCCAGGCACACCAACCGAGAGGCCACTGGCGGCGGCTTCGAGGAACGCCAGGGGCTCGCCGTCGCCATCGAGGAACAGCGATTCACGTACGGCCCTTGGCGCCGTTTCGCGGCCATCGTAGGCTGCCACGTCACTGCCGTCGTAATGCATCAGGAAGGCACCGCCGCCGATGCCACTCGACTGCGGCTCGACCAGGGTCAGCACCATCTGCACGGCGATGGCGGCATCCACCGCCGAGCCGCCTGCCTTGAGAATCTGGTAGCCCGCGTCGGTGGCAAGAGGATTGGCGGCGGCCACGGCAAAGCGCTCGGTGGCCCAGCCCGGTTTGTCGGTGAAGCCCGAGGCGGTTTCGGGGGCGATGGCGGGAGCTTCGTACTGAAAGGTGACGTCGGCTTGCGCCAACCAGGGCAAACCCACTATGACGAGAGACGTAGCGCTGGCTAGCCAGCGACGGCGAAATGAAACTGAACGGTGGTCCATCAGAAGTCCCTCGGTAACTCCATGTAAGAGGCTATAGCATAGGCGAAAAAAAGCCCGGTTGACGACCGCCAACCGGGCGACTATGTAAAACTGCGTAACCGAATTAGCCGAGGGTTTCGCCGGCGAGCATGAACCAGGTCTCCAGCACCGCATCAGGGTTCAGCGAGACGGAATCAATTCCCTGCTCCATCAACCACTTGGCGAGATCCGGGTGGTCGGACGGCCCCTGGCCGCAGATGCCGATGTACTTACCCTGGGCACGGCAGGCTTGGATCGCCATGGCCAACAGTTTTTTAACGGCCGGGTTTCGCTCGTCGAACAGGTGCGCCACGATGCCCGAGTCGCGATCCAGTCCCAGGGTAAGCTGGGTCAGGTCGTTGGAGCCGATGGAGAAGCCGTCGAAGTACTCAAGGAACTCGTCGGCCAGCAGCGCGTTGGCCGGCAGCTCGCACATCATGATCACCTTGAGCCCCTTGACGCCGCGCTCGAGGCCATTGGCGGCGAGCAGCTCCACCACTTCCCGCGCTTCTTCGGTGGTGCGCACGAACGGCACCATGATCTCAACGTTATCGAGGCCCATTTCGTCGCGCACCCGCTTGAGCGCCTGGCACTCCAGCTCGAAGCAGGGGCGGAAGGCATCGGAGATATAGCGTGACGCCCCGCGGAAGCCGAGCATCGGGTTCTCTTCGCCCGGCTCGTAGAGCTTGCCGCCGATCAGGTTCTCGTACTCGTTGGACTTGAAGTCCGACAAGCGCACGATCACCCGCTCGGGATGGAAGGCGGCCGCCAGCGTGGCGATGCCCTCGACCAGCTTGTCGACGTAGAAGCTCACCGGGTCGGCGTAGCCGGCCGTGCGAAGGTCGATGGTCTGCTGCAGCTCCAGCGGCAGGGTGTCGTATTCCAGCAGCGCCTTGGGGTGCACGCCGATCATGCGGTTGATGATGAACTCCAGGCGCGCCAGGCCAACACCGGCATGGGGCAGCCCGGCGAAGCTGAAGGCGCGGTCGGGGTTGCCGACGTTCATCATGATCTTGAAGGGGATTTCCGGCATGGCATCGACGCTGGTCACGCGGCGGTCGAACTCCAGCAGGCCCTCGTAGACATGCCCGGTGTCACCTTCGGCACAGGAGACAGTGACATCGCGGCCATCCTCGAGCAGCTCGGTGGCATCGCCGCAGCCGACCACGGCCGGAATGCCGAGTTCACGCGCGATGATCGCCGCATGGCAGGTACGCCCGCCGCGATTGGTGACGATGGCCGAAGCGCGCTTCATGATCGGCTCCCAGTCGGGGTCGGTCATGTCGGTCACCAGCACGTCGCCCGGCTTGACCTTATCCATCTCCTCGGGCGAGAACACCAGCTTCACCGCACCACGGCCGATACGCTGGCCGATGGCCCGGCCAGCCACCAAGGTGCGCCCCTTCTCCTTGAGGTGGAAGCGCTCCAGCTTGCCGCCCTCCAACTGGGAAACCACGGTTTCCGGCCGCGCCTGGACGATATAGAGCTCGCCGTCGTCGCCATCCAGCGCCCACTCGATATCCATCGGGCGAGCGTAGTGCTGCTCGATGGTCATGGCCTGGCGCGCCAGTGCCATGACCTGATCGTCGTTGATACAGAAGCGGCCGCGATCCTTCAACGGCACGTTGACGGTGGACACCGACTTGCCCGCGCTGGCGTCTTCGCCATAGACCATCTTGATCAGCTTGGAGCCGAGGTTGCGGCGCAGTACTGCCGGGCGCCCGGCCGCCAGGGTAGGCTTGTGGACGTAGAATTCGTCGGGGTTGACCGAACCCTGCACCACCGTCTCGCCCAGGCCCCAGGAGGCGGTGACAAACACCGCATCGGGATAGCCCGACTCGGTATCAAGGGTGAACATGACGCCGGAAGCGCCGGTTTCCGAGCGCACCATCTTCTGGATGCCGGCCGATAGCGCCACGTTCTCATGGGCGTAGCCGCGGTGGACGCGGTAGGAGATGGCGCGGTCGTTGAACAGCGAGGCGAACACCTCGTGAACGGCACGCTTGACGTTGTCGAAGCCTTCGATGTTGAGGAAGGTTTCCTGCTGACCGGCGAAGGAGGCATCGGGCAGGTCTTCCGCGGTCGCCGAGCTGCGCACCGCCACCTTGAGATTGGGATGCTGGCTGGCCAGCGCCTCGTAGGCCGAGCGCAGGTGCGCCTCGAACGCAGGGGGCAGCGGTGTATCGATGACCCACTGGCGGATCTCGGCGCCGACGCGTGCAAGTTCCGTCACGTCATCAACGTCTAGCCTGGAAAGGGCCTGGTTGATGCGCTCGTTCAGCCCTTCGTGAGCGAGGAATTCACGGTAGGCATGGGCAGTCGTGGCAAAGCCGCCGGGTACGGTGACACCGGCGTCCGACAGGTTGGAGATCATCTCGCCCAGCGAGGCATTCTTGCCACCCACGCGCTCCACGTCATCCATGCCGAGTTGGTCGAACCACAGGATGTAATCTTCTACATTACCTTCCACAAATCCCCCTTGACCTTGCCATGGCCTTGATCGTCGATGCCTGAGTGACAGGCAAGAAATACAATGCTCGTCACCTTACCCGCCTGCGTCCATATTCGCCATTGGTCTAACATCGAAGTCAGTGGAGGATTTTTACAACAGTCGCCCGTTTTGCTGCGTTTCTGTAGTTTGCCGGGGCATTCGCCGCCTCCCTTCCTTGCCCCGGGCCCCGGCAGGCTGGAAAATATGCCCCACGACGCCAAAGGAAATCGCCCATCATGCCCCGCACCGCCTTCTTCATCTCCGACGGCACCGGCATCACCGCCGAGAGCCTCGGCCGCAGCCTGCTGGCCCAGTTCGAGAACATCGAACTGCGCATGCTGACCAAGCCATACATCGATACGCTCGAGAAGGCGCGTGCGCTGGTCGACATCATCGAATCCACCGCCCAGCGGGACGGCGAGCAGCCGATCATCATCGATACCATCGTCGACGAGTCGATCCGCGAAGTGATTCGCAGCGCTACCGGCTTCAAGGTCGACATCTTCTCGACCTTCCTCAAGCCGCTGGAGCAGGAGCTGGGCAGCCATTCCAGCTACAGCGTGGGGCGCACCCACTCGATCGGCCAGGACGAAGTCTACATGGACCGCATCCACTCCGTGCACTTCGCCCTGGACAATGACGACGGCGCAAGAACACACCAGTACAGTCAGGCCGACGTGATCCTGATCGGCGTGTCACGCTGCGGCAAGACGCCCACCTCGCTCTACCTGGCGCTGCAGTTCGGCATCCGTGCGGCCAACTATCCGCTGACCGAAGACGACCTCGACGAAGACGGCGTGCTCAAGCTGCCCAAGGCCCTGGCCCAGTACCGCCACAAGCTGTTCGGCTTGACCATCGACCCGAGGCGCCTGGCCGCCATTCGCCACGAACGGCGGCCCAACAGCCGCTACAGTTCGCTCGACCAGTGCACTCAGGAAGTGGAACAGGCGGAGGGGCTCTATCGGCAGATGCACATCCCCTTTATCGATACCACGCGCTTCTCCATCGAGGAGATCTCCACCCGGATGATCGCCGAAACCGGCCTGAGCCGCCGCTTCTCGCCCCGCTGAGCTCAGGCAGGCGGCACGCCGGGCTGCACTGCGGCCCGGCATAGCCCTTCGTAGCGGTGCAATACCGCCCAGCACACCACGCACAGCCCCAGGTAGCCACTGAGCCCACGCGCGTCGCGCAGCATCGACTGGGTGAGGCCGAAATCAATGAAGGCCACTACCACCATGACCCCGGCCGCCCCGAGCACCCGCACGCCGGGGTCGACGTGCGCAGCGTTCAGGCGCCGCCAGAAAAGCACGAAGGGCGCGCCGTAGAGCAGCAGCAGCGTAGCCAGGCCCAGGCTGCCACGCCGGGCCGCCGTATCGATGAGGTCGCTGTGCAGCTGGTCGTAGCGCGCAATGCCCGGATGGAAGCTGCCCGCTTCCACCCACTGGTCCCGCTGACGCTGCAGCCGCTCCTCGCCCCAGCCCACCAGCGGCCGTTCTGCGAACAGCGCCACCCCCGCCCGCCACATTTCCAGACGCGCGCCGATGGAACCACGGCGTGAATCCTCCTGCCAATACTGCTGCGCGTTGACGACTGCCTTCTGCAAGCGATCGACCACGCCACTCTGTGGCAGCAGTGCTACGGCGAGCAGCAGGCCCACCAGCGTGGCCGCGATGGCGTTGAGGGTACGCGGCGGCACCAGCGGACGTGCGGCGCGATATACCAGCAGCAACATCAGCGGTGCCGCCATCCAGCCGCCGCGGGTGCCGGACAGCAGCGAACCGAGCATTCCCGCCACGCCCGCCAGCATGGCCCCGGCCAACAGTAGCGGACGACGGTATTCGCGGTGGCGTATCAGCCAGAGCGCCCCGAGCAGCGCCAGACCACCCAGCAATAGTGACAGGTTGCCGAAGGGAATGGCGTTCATGCCATTGCTGGCACGAGCCTTGCCTAGCACGAGACGCTCATGCATGGCGATACTGCCGGCCCCCAGCGCACCACAGCTCACGGCCAGCCATAGCAGCCGCGGGCCCGGCGTGAACGTCCTGAGCGCCACCAGCAGCAGGCAGGCCAGCAAGGGCCAAAGCGGCAGCAGCACGCCTTCGCTCCCGCGGCCCACCGGCCAATGGCCCGAGCGCCAGACGTCCAGCCACCAGAGCCCCCCGTAGGCAGCGAGTGCCATTAGCAGCAGGCCATCCTCGCGGTCGAGTTCTAGCGGGATGTCGCCATGAGCCCATGCCCACACCGCCAATGGCAGCAGGGTGGCCGCCGCCAGCAGTGGAAAAGTCGCATAGGCGGAAGGCAACACAAGAAGAAAGGCCAGGAAAGCAAAAACCCAGCCCCCCGCCAACAGGCGCGACCATTCGATCCTGGGAACGGCGGAATTGGAGGAAACGGGCAGGAAATCTTCCCACCAGAGAGAGCGATCGACAGCAGCCATGACGTACCTGGTAAGGACCCGAGACAGGAAAGAACGTAGCGCTCCCTGCTGCCGTTCGGGCGCAGCATATCATGGGTTCAGACCAGGACGGGCATGCCAGTGGCAGGCGGGAAAACTCACTCCCCTGGCCATGCCGTAAGCATGCCCTGGCGCGGTCCAAATTGCTGCCCGACAAGCGACTGGTGTTTCACGCCGCAACCCTATCAGCGCACCACGCCCTCACGACGCAGCCGAGCGATATCAGCGGCGCTAAGCCCCATCTCGGCGAGTATCGTATCGCTGTCCTGGCCCAGCCGGGGCGGCGCGACGTCACTGACAGCAGCCTGGCGGTCGAAGCGCAGCGGGCAGGCGACCTGCGGCACGTCGAGGTCGCCGCGCCTAAGGGTGCGACGCATTTCACGATGCTTCACCTGCGGGTCGTCGAAGACCTCGCTGAGGGTATTGATCGGCCCGGCAGGGATGCCACGGGCCTCGAGCTCGGCCAGCCAGTCGTCACGCCGGCGCGTGAGCAGCACGGCCTGTACCATCGGTACCAGCACATCACGGTTACCAACGCGCGCCGCGTTGGTCGCATAGGCCGGGTCGATGGCCCACTCAGGATGCCCGAGCAGCTCGGCCAACCGCGCAAACTGGCCGTCGTTACCGACGGTGAGCACAAGGTGGCCATCGGCGCAGGCAAATGCCTGGTAAGGCACGATGTTGGGATGGGCATTGCCATGTCGCTGGGGCGAGACACCGCTGACCAGCGTATTGAGCGCCTGGTTGGCCAGCGCCGCCACCTGCACGTCCAGCAGCGCCACGTCCACATGCCGCCCTTCCCCGGTGCGCTCGCGTTCATGCAGCGCGGAAAGCACGCCGATGGTGGCGTAGAGCCCGGTCATCACGTCGGTAATCGCCACCCCGGTCTTCATCGGCATGCCGTCGGGCTCGCCGCCGATGCTCATCAGTCCACCCATGGCCTGGATCATGAAGTCGTAGCCGGCGCGGTGGGCATAGGGGCCATCCTGGCCGAAGCCGGTGATGGAGCAGCCGATCAGCCTGGGGTTCAAGGCCTTGAGGCTGGCGTAGTCGAGCCCATACTTGGCCAGGCCGCCCACCTTGAAGTTCTCGAGCACGATATCGGCCCCTTCGGCGAGCCGGCGTACCAGCGCCTGGCCTGGCTCGGTGGCGATATCGAGGGCCAGCGACTGCTTGCCGCGATTGGCGCACAGGTAGTAGGCCGCCACCCGTTCGGCGTCATCGTCGCCGGCCAGCCACGGCGGGCCCCAGCCACGAGTGTCGTCGCCGCGCTCGGGGTGCTCGATCTTGATCACCCGCGCCCCCAGGTCGGCGAGCAGCTGGCCGGCCCAGGGGCCGGCCAGCACGCGCGACATGTCGAGCACCACGATACCGTCGAGCGGTCCGCTCATGGTTGCACTCCTTGTCGCCCGGTTCAGTTGACGAATGACTGGATGCCGGTCTGGGCACGGCCGAGGATCAAGGCGTGCACGTCGTGGGTACCCTCGTAGGTGTTCACCGCCTCGAGGTTCATCACATGGCGAATCACATGGTACTCGTCGGCAATGCCGTTGCCACCGTGCATGTCACGCGCCACACGAGCGATATCCAGGGCCTTGCCGCAGTTGTTGCGCTTGATCAGCGAGATGGCTTCCGGCACCAGCTGGCCCGCGTCGATCATGCGGCCGACCCGCAGCGCGGCCTGGAGGCCCAGGGCGATCTCGGTCTGCATGTCGGCCAGCTTCTTCTGGATCAACTGATTGGCGGCCAGCGGGCGGCCGAACTGCTTGCGGTCCAGGGTGTACTGGCGCGCGGCGTGCCAGCATGCCTCGGCGGCGCCCATGCTGCCCCAGGCGATGCCGAAGCGGGCCCGGTTGAGGCACGAGAACGGGCCCTTGAGGCCGGTCACGCCCGGCAGGCGCTGCTCGTCGGAAACTTCTACATCCTGCATGGCGATCTGGCCGGTGATGGAGGCGCGCAGGCTGAACTTGCCCTCGATCTTGGGTGCCGAAAGCCCCTTCATGCCCTTCTCGAGAATGAAGCCGTTGATCACGCCCGCGTCGTCCTTGGCCCACACCACGAAGACGTCGGCGATCGGCGAGTTGGTGATCCAGCTCTTGGTGCCATTGAGCCGCCAGCCATTCTCGGTGCGGGTGGCGCGGGTGGTCATGCCGCCGGGATCAGAGCCGTGGTCCGGCTCGGTGAGGCCGAAGCAGCCAACCCACTCGCCCGTTGCCAGCTTGGGCAGGTACTTTTCGCGCTGGGCTTCGCTGCCGAAGGCGTGGATCGGGTACATCACCAGGCTCGACTGCACGCTCATGGCGCTGCGGTAGCCAGAGTCGACTCGCTCCACCTCGCGGGCGATCAGACCGTAGCTGACGTAGTTCATGCCGGCACAGCCGTAGCCGTCGATGGTGGCACCGAGCAGACCCAGCTCGCCCATCTCGTTCATGATCTCGCGGTCGAAATGCTCGTGGCGGTTGGCCTCGAGCACGCGCGGCAGCAGCTTCTCCTGGCAGTAGTCGTGAGCGGTCTGGTGGACCATGCGCTCGTCTTCGTCGAGCTGGTCGATCAGGCGGAACGGGTCTTCCCAAGTAACGGGGGTGATCTGAGTCATCGCGGCTCTCCTGGTGGAATTTCTACATTTTGAACGAATGTAGACCAACGCCACTTCAATGCCAACCCCTCGCACACCTTTTTCTGCCCTTCTTTACGCTTCCAACCCGCCAGGCTGCCTCAAACCTGCGCCTTCAACCAAGGCGCACGCCATCGAGGCGCCGGTGAAGGAGGCGCCACGCCACCAGGCCCACCAGCACGTTGGCCACGAACAAGCCGATGAATACGCCTTGCGGCCCGCCCAGCGTGCCGCCCAGCCAGGCCAGCGGAACCGTGAGCAGGAACAAGCGAATCACCGAGAGGCGCATCGCCCGGCCAGGTTCATGCAGGGCATTGAGCGACGAAACTGCCAGTATCACCACGCCCTGCGCACCCAGCCCCAGCGGTACCCACCACAGGAAGCTGCGCAGCACCTCGCCCATGGCCGCACCGTCCGCGTAGCTTGCCACCAGCCACGGGGCAAGGGCCTGCAGCAGCAGCCAGATCAGCAGCTGCCAGGCCAGCACGAAGGCGAAGCAGCCGACGATGGCGCGGCGCACCCGCTCATGCTGTCCCGCGCCGTGGTTCTGACTGACAAGGGGTGGCAGGGTCATGGAAAGCGCCAGCACGCCAATCTGAGCAATGGCATCGATACGCGTGCCCACGCCATAGCCCGCCACCGCATGATGACCATGTTCCGCCACGATGCGCGTCACCAGCGCCACGGCCAGCGGCGTGAATACGCTGGTGACGGCGGCCGGTATGGCAATGCGCGACAGCTCGCGCCACGAGGCCAGCAGCCCGCCCAGGGTGAGGTGGCGCAGGTCGAGGCAGTCACGCAGCTCACGCTGAAAGAACAGCGCCGCCGTCATGGCGCCCCAGCTCAATACCGTGGCCAACGCGGCACCCTGCACACCCAGTGCAGGAAACGGGCCCACACCGAAGATCAGCAGCCAGTCGAGCAGGCCATTGAGCAATGCCGCCACCGCCATCATCAGCCCGGGGATCAGCGTATTGCCCTGTGCGCGCAGCACGCTATTGAGCACCCGCGGCACGATCACCGCCGCCGCGCCCAGGTACCAGATGCCCATGTAGTCGCGCACATGAGGCATCAGCGCGGCATCGGCCCCCAGCAGGCGAAACAATGGCTCAAGCGTGGCCAACCCCAGCACGCTCAGCATTACGCCGACCGCCAGCGCCAGCAGGGCGGCATCGGTCGCGCGCCGCCGCACGGTTTCGATATCCCCCTGGCCCAGGCGCCGCGCCACGACCGCCGAGGTGCCGATCCCCAGGCCAATCGCCAGGCTGATGACGGCAAATACCACCGGGAAGGTAAAGGACACTGCCGCCAGCGGTGCCGTGCCCAGCCGAGCAATGAACCAGGCATCCACCAGGTTGAAGCTCAGCATCGCCACCATGCCGCCGGCCACCGGCAGACTCTTGCGCCAAAGGGTCAGGGCAATGGGGCCTTCGAGAAGCTCGCGGCGCAGAGGGCGCTGGGGGGCGCGCCCGGCATTGAGGGGGTTGGTCATGAAGCCTCGGCGAGCAGAAACGGGCACTGGATTGTGCCCGTTTCGATTGCACCTGCCAAAACGCCTTGGCTAAGTGCGCTCAGGGGCTTCACCCGCTCGGTAGAGCTTCTGGATGCTGGAGAAATCCAGCCCGCCGTTGCCTTGGGCGGCATGCAGGGCGAATAGGTTGCGCGCCTGGGAGCCCATCGGCACCGCGGCCTTGCTGCCCAGCGCCAGCTCCCAGGCCAGGCCCAGGTCCTTGGCCATCAGGTCGGTGAAGAACCCGCCCTGGTAGTCGCGTGAGGCGGCGGAGCCTTCCATCACCCCGGGCCAGGGGTTGTAGACGTTGAGCGCCCAGTTGCCCCCGCTACTCTGCTTCATGATCTCGGAGAGCACCCCCGGTTCAAGCCCGTTCTTGACCCCCAGCGCCAGGGCTTCCGCCGTGCCGCTCATGAGGATGCCAAGCAGCATGTTGTTGCAGATCTTGGCCACCTGCCCCGCGCCGATCTCGCCGGCGTGGAAGATGTTCTTGCCCATGGCTTCCAGCACCGGGCGCGCCTGCTCGAAGCCGGCCTGGCTGCCGCCGACGATGAAGGTCAGGGTGCCGGCCTGGGCGCCGCCTACCCCGCCCGAAACCGGCGCATCGAGGTAGGTCAGCCCGCGCTCGGCGGCCGCCGCACCTACGCTGCGCGCATCGTCCGGCGAGATGGTGGAGGCATCGATGATCAGCGGCTTGCCTTCGAGGGCGTCGAACAGCCCCGGGGAGTCGTCACGGCCCAGATAGAGTCGGCGCACATGCTGCCCGGCAGGCAGCATGGAGATGATGACCTCGGCGCCGTTGACGGCGCTCTGGGCGCTGGCGCAGGCGTGGGCTCCGGCCTCCTCCAGGCGCTTCATGGCGGCATCGACCAGATCGAAGACACTGACGTCGTGACCGGCCTTGACCAGGTTGATGGCCATGGGCGCCCCCATGTTACCCAGGCCGATAAAGGCGATTTTCATGCAAGCTGCTCCTGTTTGTCGTTGTCGAAGTTCCATTGGCAGGGATGCGCGGCGGATGCGCCGACCTATCCAAGGTCGCGCAGCGGGTGCTCGTCATCGCGCCAAAGCGGCACCATCATCGCCTGCAGGTCGGCCTCGGGCACGCTGGCCACGTCGGCATGCCGCCAGCGCGGGTTCTTGTCCTTGTCGATGAGCAGGGCGCGCACGCCTTCGGCGATGTCGCCCTCGCGGCAGCACTGAACGGAGAGGTTCAGCTCGTCACGGAAAGCCTCGGCCAGGCTGGTGTGACGATGGCGCTCCAGCATGCGCCAGACCAGGTGGGCACTCAGCGGGCTGCCAACGGCCAGGCGCTCGCGGTTGGCACGCAGCCAGGCGTCGTCGCGGTCATCAGCAAGAATCGCCTCCACCGCCTGGGTCACATCGGCCGTGCCCACCAGACGCTGCAGGTGGTCGAGGTGCGACCACACCTGGCCGGAGGGCGCGTGCGAGCGATCCTCGAACGCTGCAAGCGCGCTGCTCACCCCGGCGCGCAGTTCTTGCGCGCTGCGCTTGCCGTAATCCGCGCCGGCCAGGGCATCGAGCAGCGCGGTTCGCCGTTCGCGCGGTACGAAATGGTCGGCCATGCCCAGGTCCAGCGCATCGCGGGCATTGAGCTGGGCGCCGGTCAGCCCCAGGTAGGCGCCCACGCCGCGCGGCATGCGGTTAAGAAACCAACTGGCGCCGATGTCCGGGTACAGGCCGATGGAGATCTCGGGCATGGCGATGCGGCTGGTCTCGGCCACTATGCGGTGGGAAGCCCCGGCCATCAGGCCCAGGCCACCGCCCATGACGATACCGTCGCCCCAGACGAGGATCGGCTTGGGGTAGGTATGGATGCGGTAGTCGAGCCGATATTCCGTGGTGAAATAGGTTTCAGCGAACAGGCTGTCGCGCCCGCTGCCGCGATTGTCGCCCTCCTCGGTCATGGAGCGATAGAGAGCCACGATATCGCCGCCGGCGCAGAAGGCTTTCTCGCCCGCGCCTTCCAGCCATACCGCAACAATACTGCGGTCGACCGCCCAGGCGTCGAGCTTGGCCGCCAGCTGCCGGGCCATGTCCAGCGACAGCGCATTGAGCGACTTCGGGGCGTTGAGGGTCGCCACACCCACCCGACCACCGTCGGAGGTGGAAAGCTCATCGAAGATGACCGCCAGATCCGTCATGCGTTTGTTCTCTCCCGATTGGTTTGCCCGCATCATTGCAGCGCTTCGATCACACCATCGGCCAGCAGGCGGCGCGCCACGATGACGCGCATGATTTCGTTGGTGCCTTCAAGTATCTGGTGCACGCGAGTATCGCGCACCAGGCGCTCCAGCGGGTACTCCTTGATATAGCCATAACCACCGTGGAGTTGCAGCGCCTCGTTGCACACCTGGAAGCCTATGTCGGTGGCATGTCGCTTGGCCATGGCACAGTAGGCGGTGGCCTCGGGGTCGCCCTGGTCGAGCCGCCAGGCGGCATGACGTACCATCAGGCGCGCTGCGGTAAGCTCCGTGGCCATGTCGGCCATCTTGAACTGCAGCGCCTGAAAGTGCGACAGCTCGCGGCCAAACTGCTTGCGGTCGGCCAGGTAGTTGCGCGCCAGGGTCAGGGCCTGCTGGGCCGCCCCCAGCGAACAGCTGGCAATATTGAGCCGGCCGCCGTCTAGCCCCTTCATGGCGAAGCGGAACCCCTCGCCTTCGTTGCCCAGGCGGTTGCTCACCGGCACCCGGACATTGTCAAAACTGATCAGCCGCGTCGGCTGGCTCTTCCAGCCCATCTTCTCTTCGTTCTTGCCGTAGCTGATGCCCTCGGCATCGGCCGGCACCACAAACGCGGAAACTCCTGCAGCGCCGCTGTTCGGCTCACCGGTACGCGCCATCACCACCAGTACCTGGGTAGCGCCGGCGCCAGAAATGAACATCTTGGAGCCGCTGATTAGGTAGTCGTCGCCCTCGCGCACGGCGCGGGTGCGCAGGCTGGCGGCATCGGAGCCGGCACCGGGCTCGGTCAGGCAGTAGGAGCCCAGCAACTCGCCCGTCACCATGGCCGGCACGTACTGCTCGCGCAGCGCCTCGTCGCCCCAGGAGGCAATCATCCAGGTGACCATGTTGTGAATGGTCAGGTAGGCCGTGGTGGCGATGCAGCCCTGCGACAGCTGTTCGAAGATGAGCGAAGCGTCGAGCCGGGTGAGGCCCAGCCCGCCGTACTCCTCGGGGGTATAGATGCCGAGAAAGCCAGTCTCGCCGGCGCGCCGAATCACGTCCACGGGGAAATGGGACTGCGCGTCCCAGTCGGCGGCATGCTCGGCAAGCTCGGCCTTGGCAAAGTCCGCTGCCGCCTGGACCAGCGCCCGCTGGTCGTCGTTCAGGGAAAAATCCATCGTGGTGTCCTCTTGTAGTTGGTGATGGGCGCAATCGACGAACCCAAAGACAAGGCGGCTCGCGTCGCGGGAGAGCCCCGCAATGCCGACCAACCTAGCACTTGCTAGGTTTTAGCGCATACCTCCCTTGGTCGACAACCACTTTACGTTAACGTCAACGTCGTCTAGTGTTGCAGGCAGTTGGAGGGAGCCCGCGTCGCGGCCCGACTAGACAGGAAGACAATGATGACAACAACAGAGCCGGAAACCAGGCCAACAGTCAATGGCAGCCATCCTCTCCCTCGCCAGCGCCGGAACTACTCCATCGGTGAGCTGGCCAAGATGTTCGAGGTTACCCCGCGCACCATTCGCTTCTATGAGCAGGAAGGCCTGCTGGCGCCCGAGCGGCGCGGCCAGACACGTATCTATCACGAGAAGGACCGAGTCCGCCTGAAGCTGACGCTGCGCGGCAAGCGACTGGGCTTCTCGCTCGCCGAGATTCGCGAAGTCATCGAGATGTACGATGCCATGCCCGACGGCAACTGGCGGCAGCTGCAGCGGCTGTTGGAAATTCTGGCCGACAAGCGCGCCAACATGGAGCGCCAGCTCGAGGATATTCGCCTGATGCAACGTGAGCTCGACGACGTGGAAGCACGCGCTCGGGACGTCCTCGAGCGACTTCGCCGCTAGCCATACGTTTGCCATTTTCCGCGCCACTGTCTCAACAGCTATCGCAACAACTATTCGCAACAACAACTTGCTACAACACGATGGGTATCACGATGACACGCCAACACGTCCTCAACAGCTATGTCAGCGGCATCAGCGACACGCCGCTGAAAGGAGAAACCATCGGTGATTGCTTCGACGCCACCGTCGCCCGCTTTCCCGACGGCGATGCCCTGCTGAGCCTGCACCAGGGCCTGCGCTACACCTGGAAGGAGCTGCAGCAGACTGTCAACCAGGCGGCGCGCGCCCTGCTGGCCCTGGGTGTAAGGAAAGGCGACCGGGTCGGCATCTGGTCGCCCAACTGCGCCGAGTGGACCATTACCCAGTTTGCCACGGCGAAGATCGGCGCCATCCTGGTCAACATCAACCCCAGCTATCGCACCCACGAGCTGGAGTACGCGCTGAAGCAGTCGGGCACCTCAACGCTGATCCTGCAGGGCAAGTTCAAGACCTCCGACTACGTGGCCACGTTGGCAGAGCTGGCGCCGGAGCTGCGCGACGGCGCCCCGTCCACCTTCTCGGCGGCCAAGCTGCCCGAACTCAAGCGCGTGGTATGCCTCGACGCCGAGCGTGCGTTGACCGGCATGTTCAGCTGGCAGAGCCTGCTGGCGCATGCCGACGAGGTTTCCGAAGAGCACCTGGCCGAGATCCAGGCCACGCTGCAGTTCGACGAGCCGATCAACATCCAGTACACCTCGGGCACCACCGGCGCGCCCAAGGGCGCCACCCTGTCGCACCACAACATCCTCAACAACGGCTTCTTCGTCGCCCGCACCATGGGCTTCACCGAGAAGGACCGCCTGGTAATCCCGGTGCCGCTGTATCACTGCTTCGGTATGGTGATGGGCAACCTGGGCTGCGTGACCCACGGCGCCACCATGATCTACCCGGGCGACGGCTTCGACCCGGAAGCAACGCTCAAGGCGGTATCGGACGAAAAGGCCACCGCGCTCTACGGCGTACCGACCATGTTCATCGCCGAGCTGGAGCACCCCAATTTCGCCCAGTACGACCTCTCCACCCTGCGCACCGGCATCATGGCCGGTTCGATCTGCCCCATCGAAGTGATGCGCAAGGTGATCGACAAGATGAACATGCAGGACGTTACCATCTGCTACGGCATGACCGAGACCAGCCCGGTCAGCACCCAGACCCAGACCGATGCTCCGCTCGACAAGCGCGTGACCACGGTGGGCACCATTCACCCCCACCTGGAGGTGAAGCTGGTCAGCCCCGAAACCGGCGCGGTGGTGCCGCGCGGCGAGACCGGCGAACTGTGCACCCGCGGCTACAGCGTGATGCTGGGCTACTGGAACAACGAGGAAGCCACCGCCAAGTCGATCGACAGCGCCGGCTGGATGCACACCGGCGACCTGGCCACGATGGACGAAGAGGGCTACATCGCCATCGTCGGGCGCATCAAGGACATGATCATCCGCGGCGGCGAGAACATTTACCCGCGCGAGATCGAGGACTTCCTCTACACCCACCCGGCCGTGTCCGACGTGCAGGTCATCGGCGTGCCCGATGAAAAGTACGGAGAGGAAGTGATGGCGTGGGTGAAGCTGGCCGAAGGCCAGAAGCTCAACGCCGACGAGCTAAAGGAATTCTGCAAGGGCAAGATCGCCCACTACAAGATCCCCCGCTACGTGAAGTTCGTCGATGAGTTCCCGATGACTGTCACCGGCAAGATCCAGAAGTTCAAGATGCGCGAGGAAGCGACCCACGAGCTGGGCCTGTAATCCCGCGTCATCCCGTCGGCTTGACCCAGAGCGCCCCTGCCCAGGCAGGGGCGCTCTGGTTTCGTTTGGCGCCCACTCGATATAGGCTGTAGCAAGATATTCAACACTCGTTGCCAATGGAAGGTGTGCCATGTCACAACCACAACAGCCCAAGACAGCCGCCGGATTGAGCCAAGCACAGCTGGACGCCTACTGGATGCCCTATACCGGCAATCGCCAGTTCAAGCGCGATCCACGCATCATCGTGAGTGCCCAAGGCAGCTATTTCACCGATGCCGCGGGTCGGCGCATTTTCGACGGGCTCTCCGGCCTGTGGACCTGTGGTGCCGGCCACTGTCGGCCGGAGATCACCGAGGCCGTGACGCGTCAGCTCCAGCAGCTGGACTATTCACCGGCCTTCCAGTTCGGCCACCCCAAGGCCTTTGAGCTGGCCCACCGGATTCGCGGCCTGATGCCCCAGGGGCTCGACCATGTGTTCTACACCGGCTCCGGTTCGGAGAGCGCCGATACCGCACTGAAGATCGCCCGCGCCTACTGGCGCAAGAAAGGCAAGCCAAGCAAGACCAAGCTGATCGGCCGCGCCAAGGGCTATCACGGGGTCAACTTCGGCGGTATCAGCCTGGGCGGCATCGGCGCCAACCGCACACTGTTCGGCCAGGGCATCGACGCCGACCATCTGCCCCATACCCTGCTCAAGGAGAACGCCTTCACCAGAGGCATGCCCGAGCGCGGCGCCGAGCGGGCCGAGGAGCTGCAAGAGCTGATCGCGCTGCACGACGCCTCGAACATCGCCGCGGTGATCGTCGAGCCGTTGGCCGGCTCGGCCGGGGTGATTCCTCCGCCCCAGGGCTACCTGCAGCGACTGCGCGAGATCTGCGATCAGCACGATATCCTGCTGATCTTCGACGAGGTGATCACCGGCTTCGGCCGCATGGGCGCCATGACCGGCGCCGAGGCGTTCGGCGTGGTGCCGGACATCCTCAACGTGGCCAAGCAGCTGACCAACGGCGCGGTACCCATGGGCGCGGTGATCGTGCGGGGTGAGATCTACCAGACCTTCATGGAACAGGGCGGCCCCGACTACATGCTCGAACTGCCCCACGGCTACACCTACTCCGGGCATCCGGTGGCCTGTGCCGCGGCGCTGGCCGCACTCGACGTGCTCGAGAACGACCGCCTGATCGAGCGCGTGCGCGAGATGAGCCCGGTCTTCGAGGAGACCCTGCATGGGCTCAAGGGCACCCGCCATATCAGCGATATTCGCAACTACGGACTGGCCGGGGCGCTGCAGATCGAGCCCTACCCCGGCGAGCCGGCCCGCCGTCCCTTCGAGATCGCCATGAAATGCTGGGAGAAAGGCTTCTACGTGCGCTACGGCGGCGACACCATCCAGCTCGGGCTGCCCTTCATCGTCGAGCGCGACGAGATCGACCGCCTGGTCAATGCGCTGGGCGACGCCATCGGCGAGCTGGACTGAGCGCCCACGCCGCTAAAACGCCACAAGCCAGGCGATAGACGCCTGGCTCGTGCAGTCTGGCTGGACGCCGAGCTACAAACCCTTGGGGGCAAAGATCCCCGGCGCGTTGCGCCAGTAGCCCTTGTAGTCCATACCGAAGCCGAACACGTAGCGATCCACCACTTCGAGGCTGCAGTAGTCGGCCTTGAGGCCCGGCACCGCCTTGCGGTCGTGCCGCTTGTCCACCAGCACAGCGGTGGAGATGCTCGCTGCACCCGCCTCGCGGCAGTAGGCAAGAATAGCGGCAAGCGTTGCCCCCTCGTCGAGGATATCGTCGACGATCACCACATGGCGACCCGCCATGGGAATTTCCGGCGACACGCGCCAGAACAGCTCGCCGCCACGCAGGCCGCCGCGATAGCGGGTTGCGTGAAGGTAGTCCACCTCCAGCGGGAAGCCGAGCCGGGTCAGCAGGTGCCCGGTGGTGATTAGCCCACCGTTCATCACGCAGTAGAAGACGGGCAACTTGTCACCCAGGTCGGCGGTAATCTCGGCGGCCATGCGATCCAGCGCTCGCTCGACCTCTTGCTGGGAGATCAGGCAGTCGGCGGTCTCCATGACATCGCGCATGGTCGCCAGGGATTGATGAAAATCGGCTTCGAGTTTCGGCATGTGGGGTGTCAACACCAATGGCAAAGGGATAACGGAAATTGCGAGGCTCAGCTACCGGCCAGGGCTTCGAGGCGGGCATGCACGCGGCGCCAGCGCCCCAGCGCCTCCAGGGCATCGAGCTCCGGGCGGGCACGCCCATAGCGCAAGCGCGCCGCGGGGCGGGTGGTTCGCCCGTGGCAGGCCTCCAGCGCCTCCAGCGCCGCCGCGCGGTCGTTGCAGACCAGCACCATGTCGCAGCCGGCCTCGAGCGCCGCCAGGGCGCGCTCGCCGGGCTGGCCGGCGTATTCGGCACCGGCCATGCCCAGGTCGTCAGAAAAGAGCGTGCCCTTGAAACCGAGATTGTCACGCAGCATGTTTAGCCAGCTCGGCGAGAAACCGGCCGGCCGGGGATCGAAAGCGGGATAGACCACGTGCGCTGGCATGACGCCGTCGAGGCGAATGGCCAGTTGGGCGAAAGGCACCAGGTCGTGCTGGCGCAGCGCCTCCAGCGGCCGCTCGTCGACGGGCAGTTCCAGGTGGGAGTCGGCGGCCACGCCACCATGACCGGGATAGTGCTTGCCCACCGCGGCCATGCCCGCTTCGTGCAGGCCGGCAATGAAGGCGCCCGCCATGGCGGCCACCGCCTGCGGGTCGGATGAAAAGCTGCGATCACCGATCACGCCGGAGATGCCGGTGTCCACGTCGAGCACGGGGGCAAAGCTGAAATCGAGGCCGCAGGCGGCCATCTCCATGCCGAGCAGCCAGCCGGCATCCAGGCACAGCCGTAGGGTATCCTCGGGTGCCGCGGCGTAGTCACGGCCAAGCTTGCCCATGGGCGGCAGGCGCGTCACGCCTTCGCGCAGTCGCTGCACCCGCCCACCCTCCTGGTCGATGGTCAGCAGCAGCTCGGGGCGCAGGGCGCGGATCGTTGCGCACAGTTCACGCACCTGGCGGGCGTCGACGACATTGCGGGAAAACAGGATCACCCCGCCGACTTCGGGGCGCAGCAGCAGCTCACGCTCCTCTCCCGTCAGTTCGGTGCCTTGCAGGTCCAGGATCACCGGACCGAGAGTCTGCGTCATGATCGGATTCCTTGGGCCAGAAGGAGGGTGATTCTAGACGAAAGTCGGCGATGACGACAGCCGCCGACCCGGCGGCAGGCGCAAAGACTGCGCCAGGTCAACCGAGCTTCAGGCCTTGGACGGCAACGCGTGCAGCCATACCGGGGTTCCCGGTGGTGCCAGGGCGAACACGCGCAGCAGCGCTTCATCGCGCAGTCGCACGCAGCCATGCGAGCGAGGCACGCCCATGGGCTGGTCGGGCGGAGTACCGTGGAGATAGATGTAGCGCCGCTGGGAGTCGACCGCCCCGCCGCGGTTGCTGCCGCTTTCCAGCCCGCACAGCCAGAGGATGCGGGTCAGGATCCAGTCGCGCCCGGGATGCGCCGCAGCCAGCTCGGCGGAATAGGTCTCGCCGGTGGGCCTGCGACCGCGAAACACCGCACCCACCGGCTGGTCGCCACCGATCGCCGCGCGCACATAGTGCCACCCCAGCGGGGTCTGGCCGCTGCCCTCCTGCTGCCCCGTTCCTGCCAGGGCCGTCGAGACGGGCCAAGCTTCCAGGCGCTGCTCGCCACGCCAGCAAATGAGCTGCTGACGCGTCACGTCGATTTCGAGCCACACCCCCTCGGCGGGGGGAAGTTCGGCAAGCCGTGGCGTACGCACTTCAGCTCGCCTTGGCCGGCTGCAAGGCGGGCGGAGGCGGCAGCGGTGCATTCATGGCGGCCACCACCACAGGGCGCAGGCGGCGAATCAGGTCGCGCACGGTAACGTGCTCGTCATAATCCTTCTCGGCGATATCGCGCAGGGCATCAAGCCCCGACAGGGTGAAGATCACCGTGCCCAGCATGAAATGCAGCCGCCAGAAGCGCTCACCGTCGGGCAGCTCGGGCGTGGCCCGCCGCACCAGGTCGGTGAACCGCGTGAAGACGCTACCGTACTCATCCTGGATATAGCGCCGCAGGTGACCCTGCGCCTGGCTGTAGGCAAGCCCCAGCAGCTTCATGAAGACCTTGAGGCTGTGCTTCTCGGCCGGCACCTCCAGCACGGTACGCGCCATGGTTTCCAGCAGCTCCTCGAGCGGAATCACGCCGCCTGAATGGCGCTGCTCGAGCTCATCCAGGGCATGGTGGAAACGCACCGTAAACGGGTCCAGGTAGCGCGCGAAGACCGCCTGGATCAGCGCCTTCTTGGAGCCGAAGTGATAGTTGACCGCCGCCAGGTTGACGCGCGCCTTGCTGGTAATAGTGCGCAGCGAGGTTTCGGCGAACCCGCGCTCGGCAAACAGCACTTCGGCGGTATCGAGGATGCGTGTGACGGTATCGGTTTGAGCCATGGGCGCGACCTGCCAGAAACAGTTGTTTTAAACATTACAAAAGTCTACGGCAATGCCTTCAATCTCTCAATGTCTATCCTTCCCATCTCGTTTAAAACGCTGCATGAGAACGCTGCTGGCTAGGAAACCGTTTTTTACTGGATAGACTTCCATGCTGTATACTTGAACAATACGCCATGCTCGGACCGCCTCGCCGGTCGGGCCAACGCCAGACCTCTACCGCCAGACCTCTACCGGGAGCGCTCATGACCCGCCCGCTTACGCCGCGCCAGCAGAATGTCTATGACTTCATCGTCAAGACGATGAACGAGTTTGGCTACCCGCCGACCCGCGCCGAGATCGCCAAGGCGCTGGGGTTTCGCTCGCCCAACGCCGCCGAAGAGCACCTGCGCGCACTCGAACGCAAGGGCGTGATCCGGGTGATCCGCGGCACCTCGCGGGGCATTCGCCTGCCGCTTCAGGAAAGCGAGCCCAGCACCGGCGCCTCCCCCGCCAACGAGGGCCTGCCCATCATCGGTGAAGTCGCGGCCGGCAGCCCCATCCTGGCGGCAGAGCACATCGACCGCTACTGCCCGCTTCCCCCGGACTATTTCACCCCTCGCGCCGACTATCTGCTGCGGGTGCGCGGGCTTTCGATGAAGGAGATCGGCATCCTCGAAGGCGACCTGCTCGCCGTGCATCGCACGGAGCGGGTACGCGACGGGCAGATCGTGGTGGCCCGGCTGGACGACGAAGTCACCGTGAAGCGCTTCCATCGCAGCGGCTACCGGGTCGTGCTGGCCGCCGAGAATGCCGACTTCGCGCCCATCGAGATCGACCTGCGTCACCAGGCGCTGGAGATCGAAGGCATCGGCGTCGGTGTCATTCGCGGCGGCAGCGGCCAGGCGCTCGGCTAAGCGCCGGCTGCGCCCGGCAGCGAGTTTCGTCACTTCGGATGAACCGCAAGATTCTGCATGCCGACTGCGACTGCTTCTATGCCGCGGTGGAAATGCGCGACAACCCCGCGCTTCGCGAAGTGCCGCTGGCGATCGGCGGTAGCGTCGAAGGACGCGGGGTGATCGCCACCTGCAACTACCCGGCGCGCGCCTTCGGCATCCATTCCGCCATGCCCACCGCCAGGGCCCTGCGCCTGTGCCCCCAGTTGACCCTGCTGCGCGGCGATTTCGAGCGCTATCGCGAGGCGTCGCGCCAGATCCAGGCCATCTTCCACGAGCTGACGCCCTGGGTGGAGCCGCTGTCGCTCGACGAAGCCTTTCTCGACGTCACCGAGGTGGCACGTTTTTCAGGCAGCGCTACCTGGATGGCGCGCTGGCTGAAGGAGGAGTGCCTCAGGCGCGTGGGGATCACCGTTTCGGTGGGCGCGGCACCGTCGAAGTTCCTGGCCAAGATCGCCAGCGACTGGGAGAAGCCCGACGGCCTGACGGTCATCGCTCCCAGCCAGGTCGACGAGTTCGTGCAAGCGCTCCCGGTGACCAAGCTTCCCGGCGTTGGCCCAGCCACGGCCAAGCGCCTGCAGGCGATGGCGATCGCCACCTGCGACGAGCTGCAGCGAGTGCCGCTGGAGTACCTGCTGCAGGAGTTCGGCAAGTATGGCAAGCGCCTGTACGAGCTGGCCCGGGGTATCGACGACCGGCCGGTTCGCATTGAACGCGAGCGCAAGTCCGTCAGCGTGGAAACCACTTTTGCCACTGACCTACCCGACCTGGACCACTGCCACCGCGAGCTGGCGCCGCTGTGCGAGCGTCTCGAGGCCAGGCTGGCGCGCCACGGCAACCCGCCCATCGCGGGCACCTTCGTCAAGGTGCGCTTCGATGACTTCTCGCTGACCACGCTCGACGCCCGCGGCGGCTGGCCGTGCCTGGCCACCTATGCTGCGCTGATGGCGCAGGCCTGGGCCAGGCGTGAACGGCCCGTGCGCCTGCTTGGCGTAGGCGTAAGGCTGGTGCCGGACGATGCGCGGCGCCAGCTCACCCTGCCGTTGGCGGAAACCTGAGCCCCACCCGGCATCGACTGAGCCCTACTGGGTCGAATCAGCCTTACGGGGGTCGAGCAAGCTTACTTGGTATCGATGTAGCGGTGTCGGTCGAAGGTCGCCACCCAGCTGGGGTGATAGACCATCAGGCAGCTGAGCAGCATGCCGGTAAGGAAGGCTTCCGACGGCATCAGCAGCGGCAGGAACAGCATGTATTCGCGAGCCAGATGGATCGCCTCGGGGTCCGTCGCCCCCAGCATGATGAGCGCCACACCCGCCAGCCCGGTGCCCAGCGTGGCCAGGGCGGCGCCGAAGAAGCCGCAGAGAAACAGGAACACCATCAAGTTGTCCGGAAGGTAGCGATCCACCAGGCGCCACACGGATACCACGATCGTCACCGGGATCACGCCGGTCAGCAGCACATTCACGCCCAGGAGCTGCCACTCCGCCTTGCCGAGTGCCACCAGCGCCAGGTTGGCGGCCAGGTTGGTCAGAAGCGCCAGAGGCGCCTTGAAGAGCAGCGTCAGCAAGGCCGTGAGCATGAGGTGCAGGGTCAACCACTCGACCGACTGGGCCCGCAGCTGCCACAGCAGCACCACGATCAGCGTGGCGGCCAGCCAGCGGTGCTGCAGGCCGCGATCGTCGAGCAGCGCCCGCCATGGCCGCTGCGCCAGGGCCAGCAGCAAGGTGGCGAGGGACACGGCCCCGCACGCCAACAGCAGCCAGGGTGCCAGGATCAGTGCGGAGAACGACATCGGCAGCGCTTCCCTTGCGAAGGGTCAGGCAAAGACGACGGTCTTGTTGCCATGGATGATGACCCGGTCCTCGAGATGCCAGCGTAGCCCGCGCGCCAGCACCGCCTTCTCCACGTCGCGTCCGAAGCGCACCAGGTCCTGAGGCGTGTGGCAGTGGCTGACGCGATGGATATCCTGTTCGATGATCGGTCCGGCATCGAGTTCCTCGGTCACGTAGTGGCAGGTCGCACCGATCAGCTTCACGCCACGCGCATAGGCCTGGTGATAGGGACGCGCTCCGACGAAGGAGGGCAGGAAGCTATGGTGGATGTTGATCACCCGGCCGGCATAGCGCTGGCACAGGCGGGGCGGCAGGATCTGCATGTAGCGCGCCAGCACGATAACGTCGGCCTGCAGCGCTTCGACCTGCCGCTCGACCTCGGCAAAGGCGGAGGACTTGTCGTCCGGCACAACCGGAACGCAGTGATAGGGCAAGCCATGCCACTCCACCAGGCCGCGCATGTCGTCGTGATTGGAGATCACCCCCACCACATCGCCATCGAGCTCGCCCGCCGTCCAGCGGTAGAGCAGGTCCACCAGGCAGTGCGACTCACGCGACACCATGATCACCACGCGCGGCCGCCGCCGGGTATCGCGCAGCGCCCAGGTCATGTCGAACTCGCGGGCGACCGGTGCGAAGGCGCTCTCCAGCTCCTCGGCGGTCATGCCGATGGAGTCGGCCAGGATCTCGTAGCGCATGAAGAAACGCCCTGCTTCCAGGTCGGAATGCTGGCTGGCTTCGGTGATGGAACCACCGTGGCCGGCGATGAAGCCGGAAACACGCGCCACGATGCCGCGGCGGTCGGGGCAGGAGACGACAAGACGATAGAAATGGGACATGGGAACCGTAGACGACATAGCGATAAGTGGGTGCGCATTGTAGCGAACTGGACCGCACGGAACACGCCCGTATCGCCGAACGTGCATTGTGATGGGTCGGGCCGTTCCCGTATAGTGAAGGCAACTTTGTCCGGTCCTGATTTGCCGATGCTCTCTTCTCGCGCCACCATTCGTCCTCGACAACACCTACCGCTGTATTTTCTGCCGCTGGGCGGCTGCGGCGAAATAGGCATGAACCTGAGCCTATATGGCCATGGCGGTGAGTGGATCGCGATCGACTGCGGCATGATGATCCGCCAGGACCTGCCCGACAGCCCGCTGCAGGTGCCCAGCCTCGACACGCCTGCCGCGCTCGGCATCACGCCTTTGGCGCTGTTCATCACCCACGGCCATGAAGATCATATCGGCGCGGCGGCCTGGCTGTGGCCCAAGTGGCAGTGCCCGATCTACGCCACGCCGCTGGCCGCCGGGCTGCTGCGCAACAAGTTCACCGAGCGCGCCCTGGCCACCGAGGCCATTCGGGTGATCGAACCCGGAGAAGCCATGGAGAGCGGCCCCTTCACGCTGCGCTACCTGCCGCTGACCCATTCGATTCCGGAAAGCTGTGCGCTGCTGATTGCCGCGGGCAACCGTCGCGTGCTGCACACCGGTGACTGGAAGCTCGACCCCGAGCCCTTGATCGGCCACTCCGTCAAGGGCTCGCTGTTTCGCGCCCTGGCGCCGGTCGACCTGGTCGTGGGCGACTCCACCAACGCCCCCCTCCCCGGCCATTCGCGCAGTGAAGGCGAGGTGGCCAGGGCGCTGGAGCAGCGCCTGGCCCAGTGCGCCGGGCGGGTGGTGGTGACCTGCTTTGCCAGCAACCTGGCCCGGGTGCTGGCCATTGCCCTGGCAGCCGAGCGCTGCGGGCGTCGCGTCAGCCTGATGGGGCGCGCCATGGAACGCATGGTGGCCACCGCCCGCGGCCTTGGCTACCTCGACGACATGCCGCCTCTGGTGCCGGTCAGCGACCTGGGCTACCTGCCGCCCGAAGAAGTGCTGGTAATTGCCACCGGCAGCCAGGGCGAGCCGCGCGCCGCGCTCAGCCGCATGGCCAACGGCCGCCACCACAGCCTGGAGCTGGGGGTCGGCGACACCGTGATCTTCTCGGCCAAGGCGATCCCCGGCAACGAGCCGCAGATCGAGCGGCTCAAGCACGGCCTTGCGCGTCTAAGCGTGACGATCTGGGATGAATTCAACCATCCGGAGCTGCATGCCTCGGGCCATCCGTCGCAGGAGGAGCTGCGCACCTTCTACGGCTGGCTGCAGCCTCGCCTGCTACTGCCCGTGCATGGCGAACACACCCATCAGGAAGCACACCGCCAGCTGGCGGCGTCGCTGGGTATCGAGGCTCCCCTGTCGCCGGTCAACGGCGACCTGATTCGCTTCGACGCCGACGGGCTGACCCTGGAGTCGCGCCACCCGCAGCGCCCCTGCATCGTCAATCAAAACGCCATCACTCCGCTGCCCGGCCTGTCGGAGCGCGGCTCCTCACGCCACGGCACCCTCTACCTGGCGATACCCGTGGCCGCCTCGAGCCCCGGCTGGACCCGCATCGGCCGGCTGATGCTGGATCGCCACGGGGTTGGCGCGCTGGATGAGGAGAGTTTCGTCGATTGGCTGGACGAGCAGCTGGAGACGATCGAGGCCGACAGCCTGGCCAGGCTGCGCCTCGCGCTGCAGCCGCTGATCACCGCCTGGCTGGCGGAGCACCTGCGCCACCTGCCGGACGTCCATCTCCAGCTGATGGCGGTAGAGCCACCGGGCCTGCGCTGACCGGGTGGTGGGTAACCGGCCAAGGTCTGCTCGGTCATGGCGCTTACGGGCAACAGGCAACGCAGGGGAGAGACGGAAAGGCAGCGCTAGTCGTCGGCCAGGCGCGCTCTTAAGCGGCTGACCGCCTGGCTGTGCAGTTGGCACACCCGCGACTCGGTGACCCCCATCACCACGCCGATCTCCTTCAGGTTCATCTCTTCCTGATAGTAGAGCGCCATCAGCAGCTTCTCCCGCTCCGGCAGCGCCTCGATGCCCTTGACCAGCTGGGCACGCTTCTGCTCGTCGACCAGCTGGTGGTAGGGCGTGTCCCGCGAGGTATCCTCCATGCCGGGCTCTACCCCCTCGGCCAGCAGCACCTCGAAGGGCAGCAGGTGGCCGCTGTTGGTGTCGCTGAGCAGCTGGCGATAGGTCTCAAGCTCCATATCCAGCTCGTGGGCGATCTCGTGCTCTTCCGCCGCCCTGCCCAGCCGCTGCTCGAGGCGGCGCACCGCCTCGTCCAGCGTGCGCGCATTGCGCCGCACGCTGCGCGGCAGCCAGTCACGGCCGCGCAGCTCATCCAGCATGGCGCCACGAATGCGCTGGTTGGCGAACGTGGCGAAGGTGGCGCCCTGCGAGGCGTCATAGCGCCCCATGGCCTCCAACAGGCCGACGGTGCCGGCCTGAATCAGGTCATCCAGTTCCACGTTGGCCGGCAGGCGTACCTGCAGGGCCAGCGCCTGGCGCCTGACCAGCGGCAGGTACTCTTCCAGCATGTCCGTCTGTGCGATCTTGCCTCGTGCTGTGTACATGTCCTTGCTCCCGCGGCCGTCAGCCCTCTTCCACGGTAGGATTGCTGAGAATCCGATGGCACCCGTCAGCGCCGCTCATGATCGACGATGACCTGTAAGCCCTGCAGGGTGGCGATGCGTTGCCGCGCATCCTGCAGGGAAAAGTGAAAATGCAGCGCGGCGTCGGCGGGCAGTCCGGCCAGGGCCTCGCTGTGCCCGCGCGCCCCAGGCAGGCGCATGCAGGTATCCGGGTGACACAGCCAGGCATCGACCGCCGCTCCCGGCGGGGCCTGGTACTGCCAGCCGATCCGGCGAATCACCTGGCCCTGCGCCAGGGCAGGGCTCGGCGGCTGCAGCGCGGCCGAAGCGATCTGGCGATCGGCCATGGCCACCTGCACCGCTGGTGCCGTGGCCACCCAGCTTCCCGCCGCCTGGACGCTCGACGCCTGGGCGGCAACCAGCCCCACAAGTGCAGCAAGGACGAGGCGGCGGCTCATCGCGCCAGCACCAGCAGGTCGACATCGAGATAGCTTGCCGCCACATGGCGCAGGTTCATCAACAGTCCCTTGCGACCCACGTGAGGGGGGTGCACGGCCAGCAGGCGCTGCGGCCCGCCCTGCTCCACCACCTGGCGCAGCTGGCGAAACGCGCGGCGAAAGGCGTCAAGATCGTCCTCGACCCACAGCGCCCAGTGCGGCTGCTCCATGGCCAGCACCGGCAGGTGCGGGCTGGTAACGGGCAGCGCTACGATGCGCCAGCTGGCCGGATCGCCCACCCAGCGTCGCCCCTCCTTCGCCCAGGCTTCGAGCAGCTGGGTGACCCGCTCGGTCTGGCCCACCGAGGCGCCGGGCAGCCCGAGCACCATCAGGGTACGCACCGCACCGGCCGATGGCGGCGCGACGCGCATGGGCGCAGTGGCTGGCGTGGACGGCGCAGGACGCGCCTTGGCCGGCGCCCCCCCGCCTTCGGTCGCCAGCTGCAGCAATGCCTCGGCGATGTGCATCGGGCACTCCCCCGCTGGCGCCGAGGACGAGACCCATTCGCGCAGGCCCGCGGCCTGATCGGTTCCCATCTAGCCTGTCTCCCTCTCGCCAAATCCCAGTTGTCGAATCGCATCGCGGATCAGGAACAGCTGTACCAGGGCGCCAAGCAGGGCGCTATCGCGGCGTCGCTGACGCCCACCGGCCAGCCCCAGCAGTTCGGCACGCAGGTCGCGTGCCGAGTCATCTTCGACTAGGTCCAGCTGAAGGGCCACGGTGGCCAAGCCGCCCGCCAGCAGCAGCCGCAGATCGGCACGCACCTCGCCGAGTTCGGCCGGCGTCAGCTGCTGCCAGGCACGCCGGGCCAGCTGGGGCAGCGCATCGCTCTGCAGCTGGGTCACCAGCAGCGGCTCCAGGTCGTTGCCCAGGCGGGCCGGCGCCAGCCAAAAGCGCCGGGCCAGCAGCTGGTCGTTCTCGCCATCGCGCAGCTCACCCAGCCAGGCCTGGGCCGTTAGCTCGTCGCCGCGGCGCCCGCTGCCCTTCAGCGCCAGCGTCACCGGTAGCCGAGCCAAGTGCAGGCGGCAAGGCGCCCCGCGATAGCGGCTGTCTCTTTGCGCCATCGGCTCCCCCAACCCGGCAAGTGCCGCAAGCGGCTGCTTTTCGCCCGCGTAGACGACGCGCTGCCCCCCACGCACCAGGCTGCACCAGGCCAGGCCTTCGCGTTCCAGCCAGGCACCGGCTTCGGCATCCGGCAGGCCACGCAGCAGGTGCAGTGAAGCTCCCTGGGCGCGGGCAGCGGCCAGCCGAGCCTGCAGACCCGGCGGCTGGCGGTGCTGCAGCCAAGGCAGGGCCGACCAGGCACCATCGTGGTCGAGGGCCACATCCGGCATCGCCCAGGCCTCACCCGCCACCTTGGCCCGCTCGCTCCACATCACGCCCAACGGGTGCAGGGGCGAGGGCTTGGCACACAGCGCATCGAGGCGCTGCTGCTGCACCGAGGGCGGCAGGCCGAGCAGATCCCACCCCGCTTCCAGATGTTCGAAGCCGACCAGGCGACGACGCAGTTCACGCAGGATCACCGCAACCCGCCGGCCCTGGCTCAACAGGCCGTACTGGCGCGTGGCGGCGGGCGCCGCTGCCTGGCGGCTGCCCGCCCCCCGCACCGGGCGGCGCTGGCTCAGGGCCAGGTGCACCAGCGAGTCGGGGGCGGCCAGCGACATGTCTTCCGGCACACGCTGGCCGTGGGAGACGAACAGCAGCCGCAGCCCGTGACGCAGGATGATGTCCAGCACCGGCCCCAGTCGGCCCGCCTCATCCTGCTTGGTGATGATGCAGTCGGTGAGCTCCGCGCCGGCCGCCTGGGTAGCCTGACGGTAGCGCACGACCACTTCCTCAAGGGTTTCGGGCTGGCTGGCGGCGTTGAGCATCAGCACCAGGCGCACCGGCGTGCTGGCGCCGCGCAGGTGCGAGACTTGCTCGATCACGCGCTGGTCGCGCTGGCTCATGCCGACGGTGTCGATGATGACCCAGGACTTTCCGCGCATGCGTTCGAGCAAGTCGGACACCGGCTGGTCGGCGTTCAACGCATACATGGGCACATCGAGAAGGCGGGAGTAGATGCGCAGCTGCTCGTGCGCACCGATACGGAAACTGTCGGTGGTCACCAGCGCCACCGGGCGAGTACCGTGACGCTTGACGTAGCGTGCCGCCAGCTTGGCCGTGGTGGTGGTCTTGCCCACCCCGGTCGGCCCGATCAGCGCCACGATGCCGGCATGGTCGAGAAACTCTCCCTCGTTGCCCAGGGCATGCAGCCTTTGGACCAGCTGGCGCTGCAGCCAGGCCTGAACCTGGTCGTTCGCGGCACCATCCAGGGCCAGCTCCTCGGGCAGCGTGGAAACGAGCTCGGCCGCCAGCGCGGCGGCGAAGCCCGCCTCCTCTAGCTGGCGCGCAAGCGCGTCTCGGCACGTCTCTTGTTCCCCCGCCGGGCCCTGGCCGCGGGTCAGCAGCGCGCGCATGTCGCGCATTTCCTCGAGCAGCCGCGCGCTCATCGCCTCGAAGGCCTGGGCTGGGTCCTGGCCGGGCGATGTCGCTCCAGGCGACATCGCGCCGGGCTGAACCGTGCCCACCTGGGTCGAAGCACCCTGCGCCTGGCGCGGCGTCGCGGAGGCAGTCGACGTGGCGGGCCGCGCCGGGGCCTCCGGCTGAGGCGTACCCGATTCCGCCATGGCCAGGATCTCGACCCCCTGCTCGACGCGGCGATTGGCCAGGATCAGGGCTTCATCGCCCAGGGCCTCGCGCACCTGCCGCATCGCTTCCCGGCTGTTGGCTCCAACGAAACGCATCACACTCATGGTTTACCGCCCTCCTACCCAGGTCGAGACACGCAGCGTCCGGTCATCGGGAATTTCCGCTTGCGACATGACCACCAGATGACGCAGGCGACGGCGCAGGAAGCGCGCCAGCAGAGGGCGCAAGCTGTGCTGTACCACCATGACCGGCGGTTCGCCGCTCGCCTCGTGGCGCTCCAGCGCCTGCTCGGCCTGGCTCATCAGGGTCTCGGCCAGACCGGGCTCCAAGGCACCGTTGCCGTTCATGGCCTGCATCAGCACCTGCTCGAGCTGCGCCTCGAGGCCGATCACATTGAGCGTGTCCTGGCCGGAGAACCACTGCTGGGTGATCGAGCGGCCCAGCGCCATTCTCACCAGCGCCGTGAGTTCACTGGCATCCTTCTGCACCGGCGCGTACTCGGCCAGGCAGTCGAGGATGGTGCGCAGGTCGCGGATCGAGACCTCCTCTTCGAGCAGGTTCTGCAGGATACGCTGCAGCACAGTGAGGCTGAGCGACTTGGGCACCACGTCATCGACCAGCGACTTCTGCTCTTCGCCAAGCTTGTCGAGCAGCTTCTGCACCTCCTGGCGGCCGAGCATCTCACCGGCATGGCGGTGCAGCAGGTGGTTGAGATGGGTGGCAATGACGGTGCCGGCATCGACCACGGTGTAACCGTAGACCTGGGCATGCTCCCGCTGGCCGGCATCGATCCACACCGCCGGCAGGCCGAAGGCGGGGTCCGCGGTGGGCGTCCCCTGCAGCTGGCCGGTAACCTGCCCCGGGTCAATGGCAAGCCACTGGCCGGGATAGGCTTCGGCGCGCCCGATCTCCGCCCCCTTGAGTGAGATCACATAGGTATTGGCGCCCAGCTCGAGGTTGTCGCGGATATGCACCACCGCCGGCAGGAAACCGACCTCCTGGGCAAACTTCTTGCGCACGCTCTTGATGCGCCCCAGCAGCTCGCCCTCCTGGCGCTGGTCGACCAGCGGAATCAGCCGGTGGCCCACTTCCAGGCCCAGCGTATCGACCAGCTGCACGTCGTCCCAACTGGCCTCGGGGGCCACCGGCTGTGGCGGCGGCTCGGCGCCAATCTCCTGCTCCACCAGCCGCTGCTCCTTCTGCCGCGTCAGCATCCAGGCCAGCCCGGCCAGCAGCCCGGTGAAGATCAGGAACACCAGGTTGGGCATCCCGGGCACCAGGCCCAGCAGCCCCATGACCATCGCCGCCAGGATCATCACCTGCGGATTGACGAACAGCTGGCTGATCATCTGCTGGCCCACGTCCTGCTCGGTGTTGACCCGCGATACGGTCACACCTGCCGCGGTCGAGATCACCAGCGCGGGAATCTGCGCCACCAGGCCGTCGCCGATGGTCATCAGGGTATAGGTCTTGGCGGCATCGCCAAAGCCCATGCCGTGCTGCAGCATGCCGATCAGCAGGCCGCCGATCACGTTGACTACCATGATCACCAGGCCGGCCATGGCGTCGCCGCGCACGAACTTGCTGGCACCATCCATGGAGCCGTAGAAATCGGCCTCCTGGGCAACTTCGGCGCGGCGCTTGCGCGCGTCCTCCTCGCCGATAAGCCCGGCATTGAGGTCGGCATCGATGGCCATCTGCTTGCCCGGCATGGCGTCGAGCATGAAGCGTGCGCCCACCTCGGCGATACGCCCGGCCCCCTTGGTGATGACCATGAAGTTGATGATGACCAGGATCAGGAACACCACGAGGCCGACGGCGAAGTTGCCGCCCACCAGGAAGGTACCGAACGCCTCGATCACCTTGCCGGCGCTGTCGCCGCCCTGGTGGCCCTCCATCAGGATCACTCGCGTGGAGGCCACGTTGAGCGACAGGCGCAGCAGCGTGGTGAACAGCAGCACGGCCGGGAAGGCAGCGAAGTCCAGCGGCTTCTCGGTGAACATGCTGACCAGCAGCACCATGATCGCCAGCGCGATGTTGAAGGTGAACAGCAGGTCGAGCGCGAACGGCGGCAGCGGCAGGATCATCATGGCCAGGATCATGAGGATCAGGATCGGCCCGGCCAGCAGCTTCATGCGTACATCGCCCATCCAGTCACGGCGACCGATGAGATGGCTCAACGACTTCATTCTCGCGCCCCGCTAGTTGCCGCCGGCCCTTGGGGAGCATCCCCAGGCGGCGTGCCGCCCGCCGGCACATCCATGCTCGGCGGTATGGGCAAGTCTTCCGGCATCGGTGGCACTTCGCCTCCCTCCTTGGCCACATGCTTGAGGCGGAAGGCCCAGGCCAGCACCTCCGCCACGGCGGTATACAGGTCGAACGGGATCTCCTGGTCGAGATCCACGTGGTGGTACAGAGCACGCGCCAGCGGCGGGGCCTGCAGCAGCGGCACCCCCGCCTCCTGGCCGAGTTCGCGGATGCGCGCCGCCACCAGCTCAGTGCCCTTCGCCACCACGCGCGGAGCGCCCATGCGCTGCTCGTCATAGCGCAGGGCCACGGCATAATGGGTCGGGTTGGTAATGATCACGTCGGCCTCGGGTACCTTGCTCATCATGCGGTTGCGGGCCATCGCCTGCTGCTGGGAACGGATTCGCGCCTTGACGTGCGGATCGCCCTCCGACTCCTTGTGCTCACGCTTCACTTCCTCCTTGGACATGCGCAGCTTCTTGCTGTGGCTCCACAGTTGGTAGGGCACATCGATGAGGATCACCACCAGCAGAGTGAGCACCATCAGGCCGCAGGCCTGGGCTGCCATCATCAGCGCCCGGGCCAATGCCTGGGTGGTGGGCTGATCCATCAGCGACAGGTACTCGCCGCGATGAACATAGAGGTAGGCCATGCCGACACCGCCGATCAGCGTCGACTTGGCCACGGCCTTGAACAGCTCCACCAGCGCCTGGGTGCCGAACATGCGCTTCAGCCCCTTGAGGGGGTTGAGCTTCGACAGCTGGGGCTTGAGCGACTTGGCCGACATCAGCCAGCCGCCGAGCATCACCGGCGCCACCAGCGCCACCAGCGTCAGCAGCAGGAACAGCGGCAGCATGGTGATCAGGGTGCGCTGCCCCAGGTCGAGCACCTTCACCAGCATGGGGCCAGTTTCAAACGCCTGGCGGCGCTCGAACAGGAAGGCCTGCTCCATCACCAGTCCCAACTGGTCGTAGAGCATCGCGCCCATGGACCACATGCCCACCACCCCGCCAAGCAGCAGCATGAAGGTGGTCAATTCACGGGAGCGCGCCACCTGCCCCTCTTCCCGGGCCTTCTCCAGCCGGCGTGGCGTCGCCTCTTCCGTCTTTTCCTGATCGCTGCTTTCGTCGGCCATGGTTCCCGGACATTCCTCTGCACGGTGGCCATTGTGGCGTCTCGGGGCCGAGCGCCATACGCCAAAAAGCGCCGATGATCGTGGCTTTATCACCACGACCATCGGCGCCGAAGGCATATCTTGGCGCTGTGTTAACCGGCGTCAGCCCACGGTCGCGTGCCAGGCCGAATGGCCAGGCACGCGGCGGGCGGCCTAGAAGCCGAGCTGGTCCAGCAGGTCGTCTACCTGGTCCTGGCTGCTGACCACATCGGCCCCTTCGGGCTTGATCTGCGGGCCGTTGAGCAGATCCTCGCGCTTGCGTGCCTGGGACTCGCGCTGGTCGTTGGCCTGGCGCTGCATCTTCTCGCGCTCTTCGCCATCAGGCACGTTGTCGATCAGCACCTGCACCAGCTGGTTCTCGATCTCACGAATCACGTCCATCATCTTCTTGATGACCTGGCCCGTCAGATCCTGGAAATCCTGGGCCATCATGATCTCGAGCAGCTCCCGCTGGGTGGCCTGGGCCTTGTCCGGCACTTCGGTCAGGAAGGAGCGGGTCTCCTTGACCAGCTCCCGTGCCTCATCGAGCTCCTTGGGCGCGGCGAACCACTCGGCCCAGCGCTTGTCGAGCGCCTCGGCCTCGCTGCTGAGCTCGTCTTGCAGCGGCTGCGCCCGGTCGATGGCGTTCAGCGCCCGGTGCGCCGCCTGCTCGGTCATGCTGGCCACATAGTTGAGCCGGTCGCGAGCATCGGGAATCGCCTCGGCGGCCTTCTCGATCTCCTTGTCCAGCCCCAGCTCGCGCATGCTGTCTCGTAGCATGCGCGTCAACTGCCCAATGCGTTGGACCAGATCTTCGCCAGCGGCGCCGTGTAACTTACCCCCGGTGGGCTGCTCGTTTACGCTCATCTTGTTCACTCCTCTGCAAGCGGGCGCCCCGCCGGCTTCACTTGCCCAGTTTTTCGAAGATCTTGTTGAGTTTTTCTTCCAGCGTGGCGGCAGTGAACGGCTTGACGACGTAACCGCTGGCACCGGCCTGGGCGGCGGCGATGATGTTTTCCTTCTTGGCCTCGGCGGTCACCATCAGCACCGGCAGGTCCTTCAGGGCGGCATCGGCGCGAATCTGCTTGAGCATCTCGAGGCCATCCAGGTTCGGCATGTTCCAGTCCGACACGACGAACTCGAAGGAGCCGGAACGCAGCTTGTTCAGCGCCTCCTGTCCATCCTCCGCCTCTTCCACGTTGGTGTATCCCAGTTCCTTGAGCAGGCTCCGAACGATCCGGCGCATGGTCGGAAAATCGTCGACCACCAGAAAGCTCATGTTCTTGTCAGCCATCAGGTTTCCTCTTCTTTCGTCTTACAGGGTTGGACTGGCGGCAGCGCTGTTGCCGTCCTGCTTCAGAACGCTTCCCACTCCCCTTCCGCCGTGGCGGCGTCGCGCCTGCTGCGCGGCTTGGGGTCGATCTCGCGCGGTGCCGGTGGGCGTGCACCTTGGGTTGTCGGGCCTGCCAGGGCCGGCGCGTCGTGACGCCCGGCCGCATGCGATTCAACGGCCAGGCGGAACACCGCCACGGCCTGCTCCAGCCGGCTGGCCTGCTCCTCGAGCGAGGCCGCCGCCGCGGAAGCCTGCTGAACCAGCGCGGCATTCTGCTGGGTGACCTGGTCCATCTGGCCCACGGCCTGGCTGACCTGCTCGATGCCGTCGCTCTGTTCCTGGGAGGCCGCGGAAATTTCATCCATGATGTCGGTGACACGGCGCACCGAGACCACCACCTCTTCCATGGTCTGCCCCGCCTGCTGGGCCAGCACCGACCCTTCCTTGACCTGGGCCACGGAGCCCTCGATCAGCGTCTTGATCTCTTTGGCCGCCGTGGCGCTGCGGCTGGCCAGGTTGCGCACTTCACCCGCCACTACGGCGAAGCCACGTCCCTGCTCGCCGGCCCGCGCCGCCTCCACCGAGGCGTTCAACGCTAGGATATTGGTCTGGAAGGCGATGGAGTCGATCACGCTGGTGATATCACTGATCTTCTGCGAGCTGGACGAAATGGCGCTCATGGTCGCCACCACGCGGCCCACCACTTCGCCGCCGCGCTCGGCGGTGGTGGAAGCCTCCAGCGCCAGGCCGCTGGCCTGGCGGGAATTGTCCGCGTTCTGGCGAACCGTGGCGGTGATCTGCTCCATGCTCGCGGCAGTTTCCTCGAGCGAGGCGGCCTGTTGCTCGGTGCGCGAGGAGAGGTCGTTGTTACCGCTGGCGATCTCCCGCGTACCGACATGGATAGAGGCGCTGCTGTCGCGCACCTGGCCGACGATGCGCACCAGGCTCTGCTGCATGTTGCGCATGGCATTGAACAGCTTGCCGAGCTCGTTGCGGCTGCCCTCAGGGATACGCACGGTCAGGTCGGCCTTGGCGATGGTCTGCAGGTGCGTCACGGCGGAGTTGAGCGGGCCGATGACGGTAACCCGCAGCCCGGCATAGACCAGGCCCAGCACAACGATGGCCAGCACCAGCGCCGCCAGTTGAATCCATCCGAAGCGAGTAGCCTGGGCCTGGAAGGCGTCGGTCATCGCCTGGCCGGAATCGAAGCCAAAGAAGACAAAGGCGGTCATGCTCTCGTCCAGCGCCTGGCTCGGCGCCAGCAGGCTGTCGCGCAGGCTGCCGAAGCGCGGCGTGTTGAGCTGGTCGAGCGCCTCGTGCTGCTCGCGCGACAGCGCCAGGACGGCGCGGAAACTGTCGATGAGGGGCACGGCCAGGGCCTCGGCCGCCTCGGACTTGGGCGCCTCGATGAAGTTGTTGAGGCGCGCTTCCGCCCGCTGCAAGCGGTCGAGCGCCACGTCGAGCTGACGATTGGCCTCGGCCATGCGGCCCAGCATGATCTGGTTGGAGGCGATCTCGAGGCTGACCCGGGCCACGTTGAGCAGCGCATCGCCACGATTGATCTCATTGAGCTGCTGCATGCTGATGCGGTTCAGGTCGGCCATCACACGGTCGGCGTTGCGATCCGACAGCATGGACAGCGCCGCCACCAGGCTGATCAAGGCGGCAAAGCTGAGCAGTGCCGCGATCACGGTGACATGGATACTGAGATTGCGAACCAGGCGGTTCATGTCAGGAGCTCCCATTTTATCGAGACGTGAATTCGTCTTCTGCTCTTCCGTCAGACTCGCTGCGCCCGACCGGACGCCGCCACCAGCGCCATTAGGCGCTCGGGGATGTCGTGCAGGCTGACGACCTCACCGGCGCCACCCACGGCGATGGCCTCCCGCGGCATGCCGAACACCACGCAGCTCGCCTCGTCCTGGGCCAGGGTGGCCGAGCCGGCCTGGCGCATCTCGAGCAGGCCCGCTGCGCCATCCTTGCCCATGCCGGTTAGGATCACCCCGATGGCATTGCGGCCGGCCTGGGTGGCGGCCGAATGAAACAGCACGTCGACCGAGGGGCGGTGGCGATTCACCGGCGGCCCGTCGTCCAGGCGCGCCACGTAGTTGGCACCGCTGCGCGCCAGCTTCAGGTGCGCATCGCCCGGGGCGATGTAGGCGTGCCCCGGCAGCACGCGCTCACCGTCGCTCGCCTCTTTCACCGTCAGGCTGCACAGCCGGTTCAGGCGCTCGGCGAACGACCGCGTGAACCCACCCGGCATGTGCTGGGTGATGAGAATGGCGGGGCTGTTGGCCGGCAGCGGCTCCAGCACGGCACGAATCGCCTCGGTGCCCCCGGTGGAGGCACCGATGATGATCAGCTTTTCGCTCGACATCAGCGGCGCCTTGAGCTGCGGCCGGGGCGAAGCTTCGCTGTGGCGCACCTGGCGCGGCCGCGACTTGGCCGCGGCGCGGATCTTCTCGGCAATGTCGTTGGCGTACTCCAGCATGCCGCTGCGAATCCCCAGCGACGGCTTGGCCACGAAGTCCAGCGCGCCAAGTTCCAGCGCCCGCAGCGTCACCTCCGAGCCGGCCTGGGTCAGCGAGGAGACCATCAACACCGGCATGGGGCGCAGGCGCATCAGCCGTTCCAGGAAGTCGAGGCCGTCCATGCGCGGCATCTCGACGTCCAGGGTCAGTACGTCGGGGTTGTGCTGCTTGATGAGGTCGCGTGCCACCAGGGGGTCGGGGGCGACGGCCACCACCTCCATGTCCGGCTGCGAATTGATGATCTCGGTCAGCAGATCACGAATCAGCGCCGAATCATCAACGCACAGCACCTTGATCTTGTTCGATCCCAAGGCAAGGCCTCCTTGTTTGAGAATCGCTTGTCGCGGCCCAGGCCGACAATCCATAGGCACACCATCGGCCTGGGCGTAAAAAACTTTAATGTCCACGGGAGTTTTTGCTGGCTGCCCGAGCGCGCCCGTTCCATGCAGGCGAACGGCCAACCCTCGCTCAGCGAGGTTCGGGCGTCGCCTACGCCAGGGTGTAAACGGTCTGGCCGCGCAGGCGAACCACCTTGCTGATGTAGGAGAAGTTCTCCGAATGGCCGGCGAACAGCAGGCCGTCGGGCTTCAACAGCGGCGCGAAGCGCTCAAGGATTCGCGCCTGGGTCTGCTTGTCGAAATAGATCATCACGTTGCGGCAGAAAATGGCATCGAAGGGGCCCTTCACGGGCCACGTCGACGCCAGCAGGTTCATCGGCAGGAACTCGACCAGCGAGGCCACCTCAGGGCGCACCCGCGCCAGCCCCTCATGCGGACCGCGGCCCTTCTGGAAGAACTTCCTGATGCGCTCCTCCTCGAGCTTGCGCACCTGCTCGAGCGGATAGATCCCCGCCCGTGCCCGCGCCAGCGCCTCGGTGTCGATGTCGGTTGCCACCACCCTAGCGTCCGCGACCCGGGAGCCGAGCGCCTCGTGCAGCGTCATGGCGATCGAGTAGGGCTCTTCCCCGGTGGAGGCCGCCGCGCTCCACACCCGCACCGGCCCAGTGACCTTGCGTACGTGCTCGGCCAGCAGCGGGAAGTGGTGGGCCTCGCGGAAGAACGCGGTCAGGTTGGTGGTCAAGGCATTGGTGAAGGCTTCCCACTCACGGGCATCGGGCTGCTTGGCAAGCCGCGCCAGGTAGTCGCTGAAGCGCGTCATGCCGTGATGGCGCAAGCGCTTGGCCAGGCGGCTGTAGACCATTTCGCGCTTGTGCTCGGCCAGCACGATCCCGGCCCGCTGGTAGATCAGCTGGCGGATCTTGCCGAAATCCTCATCCGTCAGGATCAGGTCGCGCTCCAGCTGACCCAATCCCGACCATTGCCCGGCATCAGTGCCGGGCTCGTCTCGTGGCGTCAAAATGTTTCCCACTCCTCATCATTCACCCTGGCGGCCCTGGCCGGTGCTCGCCTGGCAGGAAGCGGATCCCCATGGCGGGACATGGCATGCTCCGCACCGGCACGGCTATCGCGCGCCGCCTCGGCGGGCGAAGCCAGTGCCTCGACCCGCTCCTGGCCCGCATCACGCAGGCGGAACGCACGAATGGCCTGCTCCAGCAGTTCGGCCTGGCGCCGCAGGTCGCTGGCCGCACGAGCGCTGTGCTGCACGCGCTCGGCGTTCTGCTGCGTGACCTGATCCATCTCGGTGATCGCCTGATTGATCTGGCCGATGCCGCTGCTCTGCTCTTCCGACGCCGCCGTGATCTCGCCCATGATGTCGTTGACTCGCGCCGACGCCGCGACCACCTCGGCCATGGCGCGCTCGGCACGCTCGACCTGGCTCGCCCCCTGCAGGATCTCGTCGGCCGAACCATCGATCAGGCGCCGAATCTCCTTGGCAGCCTCCGCGCTGCGTCCGGCCAGGTTGCGCACCTCGCCCGCCACCACGGCGAAGCCGCGCCCCTGCTCGCCGGCTCGCGCCGCCTCCACCGAGGCGTTGAGCGCCAGGATGTTGGTCTGGAACGCGATGGAGTCGATGACGTTGATGATCTGCTTCATCTTTTCGGCACCCGCCGTGATGCGCTGCATGGTCTCGACCACACCGTGCATCAGCTCACCGGTCTCCTGAACGCGCCCGGCGTTGTCGAGCGCAAGCCCGCTGGCCTGCCGGGCGTTGTCGGTGTTCTGGCGCACCGTGGCGGTCATCTCTTCCATGCTCGAGGCCGTCTGCTGCAGCGAGGCGGCCTGCTGCTCGGTGCGCGAGGAGAGGTCCTCGTTGCTCTGGGCGATGGCGCGGGTGGCGGGAGTGACCACGTCGATGCCCTTGCGAATGGTATCGGTGGTGCTGTAAAGGCTCTTGCGCATCGTATCCAGGGCACGCAACAGGGCGCCGATCTCGTCGTGGCGGCGCTGCGGCGAACTCACCGCCAGGTTGCCCGTCGCGATCTGCAGCGTGAAGGCTTCGGCCTCCCTCACCGGTCGTATGACGGCACGCAGCGTCCAGAAGCCCAGCAGAAACAGGAACAGGATGCTCCCCGCAACGGCGATGGCCTGGCCCATGAGCATGGCCAGCTGGCCGCGCTCGGCCTGCACGGCCAGCTGGTTAGCAAAGACCAGCTTGCCTTCGATCAGCACGTTGATACTTTGGCTGATGGCGTTGGCCTCGGGCCGCAGCACCTCGTTGTAGGCTTCGTAGGCGACGAAACCGCTGCCGTTGAGCAGCGCATCCATGGCCGGCTGGATGCCTTGTGCGATGGCTCTATCGAGCTGCCCCGACAGCTCGGCTACCGAGCCTTGCTGCGCTTCTTCGCCGGCAAGGAAGCGCTGCCAGGCGTCCTGCATCGTTTCGACGACCTCGTCGACCTCCTGCGCCAGGGCATCCATCTGCTCGGGGCGCAGCGAGCGCGGATTGCGCACCGGACGCTCGAGATCGATCATCAGCTGGCTCAGCAGCTGGTCGATACGCTGCAGGTTGGCGATGTCCTGCACCCCGTTGACGTTGAGTTGCTGGACCCGTTCGCCGGACACCTTGAGCCCGTAGAATCCGACGCCGCCGCTGAGCAGCAGCAGCAGCACCGGCACCACGGTCATGGTGATCAGCTTGGCGCGCAGGGTGCGCACATTGAGGCGTGCCAGCCAGCCCAGCGGGCCACGACGCACCAGGCGCCCCTGGTGAAGGGCCGTGCTGCCGCGGCCGTCGCGCAGCTGGCGGTAGGCCCGCTCCGCGGCGGCCACTTCCTCCGCAGTCGCGACCGTGCGCACCGAGGTGTAGCCATGGCACACCTTGCCCTCGAGGATCGGCGTCACCGTGGCATGCACCCAATAATGATCGCCGTTCTTGCGCCGGTTCTTGACCACACCCTGCCAGGTGCCGCCGCGCTTGATGGTCTGCCACAGATCCGCGAAGGCCTGCGCCGGCATGTCGGGATGGCGGATCAGGCGATGCGGCGCGCCGATCAGCTCATCGAGGTCGTAGCCGCTGACCTCGACAAAGGCCTTGTTGGCATAGGTGATGCGCCCTTCCAGATCCGAACGAGTGATGAGCAGATGCTGCTCGTCCAGCGAGTATTCGCGCTGTGTTACCGCCTGATGGTCACTCATTGTCTTGCCCCCCTGGCCAATGCCCCATGCGATGCCTGCGCGGCCGTGCAGCCGCAAGCAGGTCGCCTGCCGTTCTTGTTGTATCGTCTTGTCGTGCTGCCTTGTCGTTTCACCTTGGATGCAGTCGCCCGCTTCAGAACGAAGCCCAATCCTCTTCCTGGGCCTGGCGCCGGACGCCGCCGGACGCACCGGCTGCCGGCTCGCTGCGCCGGGATGCCGGCAGCGGGTCCTGTTCACGTGAGGGCAGCGCCGCCTTCGCCTCAGGACCGGCCGGCGTCGGCGAGGCCTGGCCCGCCAGGCGGAAGCGCAGCACCGCTTCGCGCAGGCGCGACGCCTCCGCCTCGAGCTGGGTCGCCGCCGTGGCCGCCTGCTCCACCAGCGCCGCATTCTGCTGCGTCACCTGATCCATCTGGGTCACCGCCTGGTTCACCTGACCGATGCCGTTGCTCTGCTCCTGCGAAGCCGAGGCGATCTCGTCCATGATGTCGCTGACGCGCTGCACGGCCGCGACGATCTCCCGCATGGTCTGGCCCGCCTTGTCGACCCGTGCGGTACCGACATCGACCTTTTCCAGCGACGCCTGGATCAGCGTGCGGATCTCCCCGGCCGCCCCCGCACTGCGCCCCGCCAGGTTGCGCACCTCCTGGGCCACCACCGCGAAGCCGCGGCCGTGCTCACCGGCCCGCGCTGCTTCTACCGAAGCGTTCAGGGCCAGGATGTTGGTCTGGAAGGCGATGCTGTCGATCACGCTGATGATGTCCGACATGCGGTGGGCACTGGCGTTGATGTCGTGCATGGTCGCCACCACCTCGCCGACGACCTCCCCCCCCTGGACGGCGGTACGCGACGCCTCGGCGGCAAGCTGGCTGGCCTGGCGTGCGTTGTCGGCGTTGTGCTCCACGGTCGAGGCCAGCTGCTCCATGCTGGAGGCGGTCTCGGCCAGGGAGGCGGCCTGCTGCTCGGTGCGCGAGGAGAGTTCGCCATTGCCCTCGGCGATGTCCTGGGCGCCCAGGAAGATGCCTTCGCTGCTGCGGCGCACCGTACCGACCGTGCTGGAAAGCCCTTCCTGCATGTGCTTGAGGGCGGTGAACAGGCGGCCGATCTCGTTGTTGCCGCGGTTCTCCACCGGCTGCGCGAGGTCGCCCCTGGCCAACCCTTCGAAATAGCCCACCAGCCGCGCCAGCGGCTGCAGTACGTTGGCGTTGATGCCCCACACCACGACCAGCATCACGCCGACCGACCCCGCCAGCACGGCCACGATGCCCAGGCGCATCCTGTCGGCCATGAGCGTAAACGACGCCAGATACGACGCGCCCGAGTCGCCGGCATGAGGCGCCATGGCGGTAACCGCCTCGCCGCCCAGCCTCAGCGCATAAAGCCCCAGCAAGCTGAGCGCCACGATCATGCCGCCGAAGAACAGCAGCACCAGAAACCAGCTGGCCCGTACGGTCAGGTTGTCAAGAAGCTTCATCATTTACCCATATTCCCCATATCGGCCTGCAACGCACTGAACACGCTGGGTTGCTTCGCCGCGCGTCAGTCGGCGACCTGTTCGACGAGTTCCATTTCATCGCTGGTTAGCAGCTTGTCGATGTCGACGATCACCAGCATGCGGTCGTCGAGGCTGCCAAGCCCGCTGAGGAAATCCGACGACAGGGTGACGCCGAATTCGGGCGCCGGCTTGATCTGGTCCGGCGACAGCGTCATCACGTCGGAAACCCCGTCGACGACGATGCCGACCACGCGATCCTCGACGTTGACCACGATCACCACGGTCTGACCGCCGTACTCGACCTTTTCTAGGTGGAACTTGATGCGCAGGTCGACGATCGGCACGATCACGCCGCGCAGGTTGGTCACGCCCTTGATGAAGTCCGGCGCGTTGGCGATCCGCGTGACGTTCTCATAGCCGCGAATCTCCTGCACCTTGAGGATATCCACGGCGTACTCTTCATCGCCCAGCGAGAACACCAGGAATTCACGATTGTGGGCTTCGGCCGCCACCAGGGCCGCGTCTGACGACTGTTTCATGGCGTTGTCTCCAGCGTTGTGTCGGATAGGGCTTCTATAGGGGTGAGGCTGCGCTCGGGCCGACGCTTCTCCTTCTTGGCCCGGCTCAGCCGGTGCAGGCCGGTAATGTCGAGGATCAGCGCCACGCTGCCATCGCCCAGGATGGTAGCGGCCGATACGCCCGGCACCTTGCGATAGTTGGTCTCGAGGTTCTTCACCACCACCTGCTGCTGGCCCACCAGGTCATCTACCAGCAGGGCGTAGCGCCGCCCTTCGCCCTGCACGATCACGGCGATGGTGTCGGTCAGCTCGGTCTTGGCCTGGGGCACGTCGAGCGCCTCGTGCACCGCCACGACCGGCAGGTACTCGTCGCGCACCTTGAGCACCACGTCGTCACCGGCCATGGCGTAGAGATCGCTTCGGGCCGGCTGCAGCGATTCGAGCACCGCCGACAGCGGCAGGATGAACATCTCGTTGCCGACCTTGATCGACATGCCGTCGAGGATGGCCAGGGTCAGCGGCAGCACGATACGGATGGTGGTGCCCTCTCCGGCACGCGACATGATCTGCACATGACCGCCCATGCCCTGGATGTTGCGCTTGACCACATCCATGCCGACGCCGCGGCCGGACACGTCCGTCACCTCCTTGGCGGTGGAGAAGCCAGGGGCGAAGATCAGCTGCCACACCTCGTCGTCGCTCATGGCATCCGAGACGGGCAGACCGCTTTCGCGCGCCTTGGCCAGCAGCTTGCCGCGATTGAGGCCGGCGCCATCGTCGATCACTTCGATGATGATATTGCCGCCCTGATGCTTGGCCGATAGCACCAGCTTGCCGGTGCGCGGCTTGCCCGACGCCTCACGCACCTCGGGCGGCTCGATGCCGTGGTCGAGGCTGTTGCGAACCAGGTGGGTCAAGGGGTCGATAATGCGCTCGGTGAGGCTCTTGTCGAGCTCGGTGGACTCGCCCTCGGTAACCAGCTCGATCTCCTTGCCCAGCTTGGCGGCGGTTTCACGCACCACGCGGGGGAAGCGGCTGAAGACGAAGTCCATTGGGATCATGCGGATCGACATGACCGCTTCCTGGAGGTCCCGCGCATTGCGCTGGAGCAGGCTCATGCCGTTCAGCAGGGCGCCGTCGGCGACGCCCTCCAGCTCACTGACCGTCTGATCGAGCATCGACTGGGTGATGATCAACTCACCCACCAGGTTGATGATCTGGTCGACCTTGTCGACGGAAACGCGAATCGAGGTGGACTCCCCGGCCCCCTTGGCCTTCGCCTTCGCCGGCGGCTTGGCCTTGGGCTCGGCCGCTGGCACCACCGCGGGCGCGGCCGGCGCAGGCTCGACGGCAGCGGCAGCCGGTGCGGATGCCGCCTCGGCAGGCGCCTGCGCCGGGCCAGCATCCGGGGCCGATACGATCTGCAGCTGGTCGGCATCGACGATGAAGCACATCACCGCCTCGATGTCGTCGTTGCTCACCGTGGAGACCAGCGTCACCTCGTAGCGCGCCTCATCGCCCCCCTGTGCCACCACGTCGCCGAGCTGGGCGAGCTCCTCGACCAGCAGCTGGCGATCCTTCTCGCGCACGTTGAGCAGCGCCACCACCCGCTGGCCCTGGACGACGGGCTCGGCTTGCGCCACCGGTGCAGCTACCGGCGGCGGCGCGACCGGCGCCGCAGCGCCCCCCTCCAGGTTCTGGCCGATCTCCTCCAGGGCGATGCGTTGCAGCGTCTGGCAGATACGCTCGAAGGCCTCCTGGTCGGGCTCGTCACCGTTGCGGTAGGCGTCTAACTGGTCGCTGAGCATATCCTTGGTTTCCAGAAAGGTGTCGACGATGTCCCGACGAAGCACGAGCTCGCCCTTGCGGGTGTGATCCAGCAGGTTCTCGAACAGGTGGGTGGTGCGCTGCAGCACCTCGAAGCCGAAGGTGCCCGCCCCTCCCTTGATGGAGTGCGCGGCACGAAAGATGGCGTTGAGCTGCTCGGTATCCGGCGCGTCGACGTCCAGCTCCAGCAGGTAGCGCTCCATGTCGGCCAGCAGCTCGTCGGCTTCCTCGAAGAAAGTGTCATAGAAATCCGTGATATCCATGCGCAGTCACCACCAAGTCAGTTTGTGTTCCACACGCCGCTCACTCGGCGCCGAGTGAGCGTCGCAGGCTTTCCGTGAATTGTTCCACCGGGGCCACGTTCACCTCGCCCTCGAGCCGGCTGCTCATCGGGCTGGGTACCCCCGGGCCTTCGAGGACGCTGGGGCGGCGAATGTATTCGGCAACCTCCGGCAGCAGCACCAGCAGCTCGATGCGGCGGTTGTCGGCATCGGCAGGGTCGGTGTCGGGCAGCGGTACGCGGTCGGCAAAACCCGAGACGCGCAGCAGCTTGCTCGAATCCAGCCCGCCCTGCACCAGCTCGCGGCGCGATGCATTGGCCCGGTCGCTGGAGAGCTCCCAGTTGCTGTAGCCGCGATAGCCGCCGACGAAGGGCACGCTATCGGTATGGCCGCTGATGCTGAGGTAGTTCGGCAAGTCGTTGAGCAACGGCGCGATGGTGCGCAGCAGGCTTCGCATGTACGGCGCCAGGCGATCGCTGCCCAGGTCGAACATGGGCCGATGTTCGGCATCGAGCAGCTGGATGCGCAGCCCTTCCGGGGTGAGATCGAAGCGCATCTGCTGGCGCAGCTCACGCAGCTCCGGGTCGGCGTTGATCGCCGCCTCGATGCGTCGCTGCAGGTCCATGAAGAAGCGCCGCTGCTGTTCGCTCGGCCGCGTGAACTCACGCGTATCGATACGCGCCCGCTCTCCGTCGCTGTGAGCCGGATCGGGACCGCCCCCGGGAATCACGCGGGTGCTGCCGGAGCGATCGCCACCGGTAATGGCGGTGGTCAGCGGCGTACTGAAATAGTCGGCCACCCCCTGGCGCTGCTCCTCGCTTGCCACCGACAGGATCCACATGACCAGGAACAGCGCCATCAGCGCCGTCATGAAGTCGGCCAGGGCGATCTTCCAGCTGCCGCCGTGGTGCGCGTGGACGATCTTCTTGCGCCGAATGACGATCGGACGCTTATCGCCGCCCGCACTCATTCGACTGCAGCACCCGACTTGGCATTACGCACGTACTCTTCCAGCTCGGTGAACCCCGGCCGCTCGGCGGTATGCAGCGCCTTGCGCCCGAATTCCACCGCCAGCTGCGGCGCGTAGCCGTGCAGGCTGGCCAGCAGCGTGATGCGTATGCACTGCAGCATCTTTTCCGCTTCCTTGATCTGGCGTTCGATGCTGCTGGCCACGGGATTGATGAAGCCGTAGCCCAACAGGATGCCGAGGAAGGTGCCAACCAGGGCGTGAGCAATCATCTCGCCCATCTGTTCCGGCCCGGCATCGGCGTAAGTCAGCGCCTTCACCACCCCCATGACCGCCGCCACGATGCCGAATGCCGGCATGGCGTCGCCCACCTTGGCAATGGCATCGGCAGGAATGTGCGCCTCCTGCTCGAAGGTCTCGATCTCGTGCAGCATCAGCTCGTCGATTTCCATCGGGTCCATGCCGCCGGCAACCATCAGGCGCAGGTAGTCGGTCAGGAAATTCATGATCATAGGGTCTTCCAGCACCTTGGGGTGCTCCTGGAAGAGCGCGCTGTCCTGGGGGCTGTCGATGTCGCGCTCGATGCCCAGCATGCCTTCACGGCGGATCTTGCTGAGCAGCTTGAACTGCACCGCCAGCAGCTCCATGTACATGTCCTTCTTGTACTTCTTGGTCCGCCTCAGCTTGGGAATGATCTTGAACGTGGCCACGATGGCCTTGCCGTTGTTGGCGGCGATGAAGGCCCCTACCCCGGCGCCGCCGATCATCAGCAGCTCGGTCGGCTGGTACAGGGGGCCAAGGAAGCCGCCCGCCAGCACGAAGCCGCCGAACACGCACAGAATGACGACGAGATACCCCAGAAGAATCAGCACAACCGATACCCTTTCATGGATGTGTGGCGACGATATGCTGGAGATATCGGCACGCCGGCTGTCGACTTGAGACTTTCACGAAAAAAAGCCGCTCCGGACGAACCGGAACGGCGTGCTGCTTTTTCAAGGGCTGTTTTTCAAGGAGTGTGGTCATTACCATGACCGCCTTGGATCAACCTACCCGGCGAACCAAGGGCGCCACTAGGTCGAGCCCTTCGCCCAGCTCCTGCTCGCGCCGCTTGCGCGTCTTGCCCGCTCGCGACGGCGGCATGCAGATCCCGCAGGCGTAGTCGTGTTCCGGCGAGTGTGCATGGGCGACGAAACGCCCCCCGCAGCAGGTACAGCTCGACAGCTGCAGCAGGTCGCTCTCGAAGAAGCGCACCAGCGTCCAGGCACGGGTGAGCCCCAGCACCGGCTCCACGCCGTCGAGGCTGACCTGCTCGTGGTAGAGGCGGTAGGCAGTGACGAAGGCCTGCATGCGTTCGCAGCCCTGGTTATCAAGCAGGCTGCGATAGATGTTATAGAACAGCGAAGCGTGCACGTTGGGCAGCCAGGTGATGAACCAGTCCGTCGAAAACGGCAGCATGCCCTTGGGCGGCGACATACCACGCACTTCCTTGAACAGCCGTATGAGGCGTGCACGGCTCAGGTCGGTTTCCGACTCCAGCACCTGCAGGCGCGCGCCAAGCTCGATCAGCTCGATAGCCAGCTGGACCTGCTGCATTTCCTCGACAAGACTCTTCTGCGCCATCGCTCAGCGCTCCCGAGCCGGTGACGAAGCGCCCTGCACCGCCATCAGCAGCGAAGCATGGAACTGGGCCAGACCGTTTTCCCGGGGATTGTCGACGACCTGGCGCAGCCTGTCGGCGCCTTCGAAGCCAAAATGACACAGCAGCTGATTGGTGCGGGCGAGGCGGGTCAGCTGGCTTGCGCTGAGCGACACCAGCAGGTCGGCGGTCTCTTCGTCGACCTTGAGGCGAAACATGGCCGCCGCGCGATCGTCATTCAGCAGCCGCTGAGCCAACAGAAGGTAAGCAAGGTTGAGCTCCTGGATCTCGTCCAGATAGTTCATGGCTTTCATTGACTGTTCCCTGCACGCGGCCTGGCGCGTGTCCTATCGTTTTGTCGTTACGTTCCGATGTTCACCGGTGGTAGAGCCCGTGAGCCAAGGGCTCATACCCGGGCATCATGCGGCGCCAACGGAATCGAAACGGATTGTGACGTTAAGAAACAGGAATTGCCAACCAGCCAAAAGCATCAGAACGCCCAGTCAACGTTCGACGTAGATCAATACTTTTTTATTAAGCCTGTAACCCGTTGGGTTTACGAGAGAAAAAAGCAACGCTGCACAATTGACAATCCGCGCGTCTCATGACCCAGGCGATTTTTTGGATACATTTTTTTACAAATCTTTACCTTTCTCACCCTGCTCCAGCTCGTAGACCCAAACCAGCAGCTCGGCAATGACCTGATACAGCAGCGGCGGTATTCGCTCATCCAGGTCGAGCCCCATCAGCAGCGACACCAGCTCCGGGGCGTCATGTACGTAGATTCCCTGGCGCTTCGCCTCCGCGAGGATCCGCTCCGCCATGTCGCCATAGCCCTTGGCCAGCACCCGCGGGGCATCGTCGCCCTCGCGATACGCCAGGGCAACCGCCTGACGTCGCCGCTCGGGTTTCGAATCAGCCATTTCCCCATTCCTCGCCGCGGCCTTCGCCCGACCTCTCGCCGCGCCGCACGTCGATCAGCACCCGAGTAAGGCCGACATCCTGCAGGCGCTGCTCCAGCAGGCCCGCTTCGCGTTCGAGTCTATCCCGCAAGGCAGTATCGAAAGCGCTCAGCTCTAGCCGCAGCTGCGTGCCCTGCAGCCACATCGCCACGCCGATATCGCCCAGGCTGGGCACGCGCAGCGTCATTTCGGAATGCCAGGCCTCGCCTCCCGGCTCGTCGCCGTCGTCCTGGTCTTTCTCCTCCTCGCGCCTGGCGCCCGGCGGCACGTTCACCACCAGCGCGAGAAAGATGCCGGCCCACACGTCCCCCTCCCAGCGCAGCACCGGCGTGACCAGCATTTCGAGCTGGTGGCGCACCAGCCCCTGCAGGCTTTCATGCACCGGCTCTGCGCCTCCTCGAACCCGGTGGGAAGCCTCAAGCGCTTCACGCCCCGCGGGCGGCTGAGCCTCCGTCGAGGCTAATCCTGGCTTGGCCCCGGGCTCGCCCCCCGGCATGCCCATCCGCGACGGAACCTCCAGCGGCCGGGCGGAAGACCGGCCGGAATCCAGCATGGCTCCCCCCTCACCCAGCCGTGACGCCTGTCGTGACGCCTCCAGCGTCGCCGTCGCCACCACAGCGGAAGGCGTCAGCGGAGCGCCCCCCGCCGGCGCTGTCACCTGCCCAAACGCGGCAGCGGTCTGGACGGTGGTGGCCTGCGCGGCGGCGGCCTGGGCGGCGGTCGCCACCGGAGTGAAGCGCAAGGTGCGCCACATCTGCGGCTCCTGCTCGAGCTGCTGGCGGCTCACCTCGCCGCGATACCAGCGCGACAGATGGGCCTCGTAGAACAGCCCGCTGTCCCGCACGCTGCCCTGCAGGCGCGCCGCCAGCGTAGCGGCCTGCGGGGGCTCACCCTCCCGCATCAGCGCCGCGGGGCTGGTCAACACGGAGGGCGGGGCGGGAAAGCGAATCAGCAAATCGGCGATGGTGCGCCCGGAAGGACTGAAGTGCGTCTGGGCGGAAGCCGGCGCATGGCCCCCGTCTGCTGCCGGGCGAGCGGCCATCTCGCGCTGGGGCGCAGCGGCGGCTCCCTGGGCGGGCAGTGGCGCAGGCCGCCGCCCTTCCAGCCGCGAGTCACTGTGCAGGGCGCGCGGCCCCTCGCCGGCCGCCACCGGCCGCACCGGCTCGTTGAGATCGCGAGGCGTGGGAATGTCGACGCGCTTGCCCAGCACCTGGTGCAGCAACGTATCCAATAGCGGCGTGATGCCGCTCACGGGGTTCCCGTACCGAACTTGTCGCTAGCGTCGACCACCACCGCCGCCTGCTTGCCGTAACTGCGATGCAGGTCGCGCTGGCGGCGGCCACTGTCCATCAGCCGACCCAGTTCGCTGCGACGCACCATCAGCTGCTCGCGAATGGCAAGGTCGTCGGTCAGGATGGCTTCCAGCAGTTCGGCCTTGCGTACCATGTCATCGACGCCAAGCGTCACCTCAACGTCGAGCTGCCGCAGCCGGTCGACAAGCTGCAGATAATCAGCCTGCTGCTCGATCAGCGCGTCCCAGTCGCCGGTCTCGGCCAGCACCAGCATGGCCGCCACCTGCTCCCTGAGGCGCCTATAACCATCGAGCACCACCCCGGCAGTGGACATGGCCATCTCAGCTCTGCGCTCCCGTGCCGCCAATCTCGCGCCAGGCCGAGGCGACATCTTCCAGCAGCCTTTCCGCCTGATCGAGGCTTTCCACGTCGTTGTGCAGGTTGGCCGCCAGCAGCAGGCGCGCCACATAATCGTAGAGCGAGCCGAGCCGCTCAGCGATCTCGCCGCCCTTCTCGGTATCAAGCGCCGCCGCCAGGCCGTTGTTGACGATATCGAGCGCCTTGGAGATGGCCTTGCCCTTCTCGGCGACATTGCCCGCCTGCAGGTGAATGCGCGCCGCCCGAATCGCGCCCTGGGCGCCATCGAACAGCATCACGATCAGCTGATGCGGGCTTGCGGACATCACGGCACTTTCCACACCAACGCGCGCATAGGCGCCGGCGCCACGGCCATAGTTGGCGGCTCCTCGCATGGCTGTCATGGCGAAACTCTCCTGTGGTTCTGGCTTCTTTTGCAGCGGCTCATACCGTCAGCAGCCGCTATTTCTTGCGCCCCAACTGGGCGTTCATGATGTCGAACTGCTGGAAAAGGTAGTCACTGACCTGATTCATGTTGGCGATCATGGCATCGAGCTGGCCAAACTGAACCCGATAGCGCTGGATCGTTTGCTCGATGCTGCGCTCCATGCGCTCGTAGCGATCCTTGAGCCCCGAAATACGCGATTCCAGGCCGCGCTTGGCGTTGTCCAGCAGGCCGCGGTCGCGCAGCACCTGATCCAGGGTATCGCCCAGCCTGCCGGCAAGCCCGCCCGACTTGTCTTCCCCGGCGAAGAACGCGGAGAGGGCCTGGGGGTCGCTGGCCACGATGCCGCTCATCTTCTGTTCGTCGAGTTTCAGCGTACCGTCGCGCTGCAGCGAAATGCCGATGTCCGACAGCATGCGAAACTGACCTTCCCCCACCCCGCCGCTGAGCACGCCGCGCAGACGCGACTCCACGGTACGCAGTGCGCCGTCGCCGAGCAGCTCGCCGGCTGCCCCGGTGTCGGCATTGAACATGGTCAACTCGCCGACCGTCTTGCGCAGGTCGTTGTAGGCCTTGACGAAACCACCCACCGCTTCGCGGATGGCCAGGGTGTTACGCTCCACTACCACCGTGGTCTTGCTGCCATCCCCCGTCACCTCTTCAAGGTCCAGCGTCACCCCCTGGATGGCGCCTTCCACGCGATTGGTCTGGCTGACGATGGCGATACCGTTCACCAGCAGGTTGGCATTGGCGGCGGCAACGGTCTGGCGCAGGCCGACATATTCCGCCGGGTATTCGTCGCCCTCTTCGCCGGGCGTAGGCGGCGCGAAGTCGAAGCGTGCATCGGTACCACCGCCCGCCAGCTCGAAGCGCATGCCGGTCACGGCGGCTTCGGTACCGGTCTTGGTGCTGGTCAGCACCAACCGGAAGGGATGCTCCGCGCTGCCATCGTTGACGATGGAGGCGCTGACGCCCCCCTTGGCCGCGTTGATCTGGTCACGAATATCCTTGAGCGAACTGTTCGCGGCAATCTTGATATCCAGCGGCGTATCCCGCCCGCCCAACTCAATCTTCAGGCTGCCGGCATCGAACCTGGCGGCCTCGGCGAACCCACCGGTCGCCAGGCTCTGCGCCCGCGCCAACGATTGCACCTTTACGTCGAAGCGCCCCGGCTGGGCTTCGCCGCTTGCCGCCGCCTTGACCCCGCTGCCGGTCACGTTGCTCGATACGCTCTGGAAGAACTTCGGGTCGTTGAGCTTGGCCGCCGACTCTTGCAGCTTGTTCAAGGCGCTCTGCAGCTTACCGTAGGCCGAGATCTTGGCCTGGTGGCTCTGCTGCTGCCGTTTGATGGGCGCCAGCTTGCCACGCTCGGCGGCGTTGAGCTGATCGAGCAGGCCGTTGAGATCGAGCCCTGAACCAATGCCTAGCGAGCTTATCGTAGCCATGACGCTTCCTTCTTGATGCCACTATTCTGGCAGGCTTCGCGCCATGAGTTCCGGTGAAAAGCCCGCATTCCAAGGGTTATTTCGCTATATCGGCAGCAGGCGCACCCACTTTAGACGACGCCTTCAGCCCAGCACTCAGGTCGACACCGCCAGCTCTTCCACCATGTCACCCAGGCGAGCGGTGACATCGCCGCGCAGCACCTCGCCCAGGGCTTCGCCGGGCGGCACCATTGCATCGGTCAGCTGTACCTGGAACGGCTTGCCCTGCTGATCGAGCCGCTGCACCCAGGCCAGCGCACCGCCAGAAAAACGCACCAGCGAGCCCACCGGGCGCAGCCCGAAGCGCTGCACGTAGCGCTTGACCCAGCGCGGATCGAACAGGTGCGGAGAGTGCAGCAGGTGACGATAGACCGCATCGATGCGCCAGGCCGGGCGGTCGGCCCGGCTGCGGCGCATGGCGTCCACCACGTCGACCACGGCGCTCATGCGCGCCAGTTCGGAAAGCCCTTTGGCAGAAGCGCCGGTCGGATAGCCGCTGCCGTCGAGACGCTCGTTGGAGCCGACCACTACCGCCTTGACGACCGCGGGCGAAAGCCACTGGCAGCGACCCAGCCGCTGCTGCAGCAGTTCCACGTGGGTCTTGAGCCGGGCGAACTCAGCGGGCTCTAGCGACGGCGCCGCCAGCAGTTCACCCGGCAGCAGCCCTTTGCCGAGGTCATGGATCATGGCGCTGGCCGCCAGCGCCTTGCGCACGTCGCGCGGCACGGCGTTGCTGCCGGCCAGCGCCAGCATGTGCACGGCCACGGCCAGGCCGTGGCGCACCAGCAGCGGCTCCTGCACCAAGCAGCGCGTGGCGAACTGCAGCGCTTCGATGTCCTCCTCGGCCAGCTGCAGCAGCATGTCGGCATGCCGCGAGAGCTGAACCGAGTCCACCTCATCGCCCTGCTGCAGCTCAAGCAGTTGCGCATCGAGGTAGCCCGCCACCCGTGCCAGGCGCCGCGCCATCGGCGTGGGGTAGTTCAACAGGTTGCGCCGGCTTACCGGCGGCGCGACTGCGGCCGACTGGCTCTGGAACAGCATCGACGGCAGGCGGCCGACGTCGGCCTCCTCGCCGTAGCGCTTCGCCTCGCGCTCGATCTCGCGCACGAAAAACCACAGTTTGCGCTCCTGATCGGCGGTGCAGGCATCGAACTTGAAGCCCACCTTGAGCGTCTGCCGGTCGGCGTCTGCCTGCTTGTGGCGCGGCACCGCCTTGACCGTGAAGCGGGTGCCGTTGGGGAAGCAGAACTCGATCTCGAACAGCAGGCCGTCGGTCAGCAGGGCGGCGGAAGAAGCCGGCAGTTCGAGCAGGCAGCCCTCCTGCGACAGATCCTTGAGATCGCCCTGCGCCGAGGCTTCGCTGTCCGTCACTGCGCTACGCAGGATGGCGCCGACCTCCATGCCCAGGCGCAGGCGTGCGCGGTAGGCTTCACGGCGCTGCAGCTCTTCCAGGTAAAGGGGGTACTCGCAGTAGCCGATCGTTCGGCCCTGCTCGGCATCGAGGCTCATTGCCTTGAGGGAAGGCGTGCGAATCATCTTGCCCTGGAACTGCCCCAGCAGGCGAAACCCCAGCCCACGCTTGAGCTCACCCACCACTTCGCGGATGGCGGAAAGATCAACGGTGAGCGATTCGCCGGGCTGCTGCTCCATGACCACCACGGGCAGCGGCGCGCTCTCGGGGGCATCGAGCAGCAGCGAAGCGCCACCCGGCTGGATCAGCTGATCCAGCAGCGCCTCGATCTCGCCCGGGCTGGTCACCCGTATGAAGTCATCCTGGTGCGGCTCCATGCTTATCGCTCACCCCTTGGTTGCATCTCTTTTCCCCATGCGCTCAGCACGAAAGAGCCAGACGAAAGGCACTCATCTATCGGCTGGCTGGAAGGCAACTTTAGCCCCGGCGGAGCGATAGCCCTGTCGTTCCAGGTAGGCGCGCAGCTGATCCAGCGGCATCGGCTTGGCGAAGAAGAAGCCCTGCAGCACGTCGCAGCCATGCGCCGCGAGGAAATCGCGCTGCTCGGCCTCCTCGATGCCTTCTGCCACCACCTCGAGCCCCAGGTGATGCGCCATGGAGATGATGCCCTGCACGATGGCGCTGTCGTGGGGATTGGTGGTCACTTCCCTGATGAAGCTGCGATCGATCTTGATCTTGCCGATCGGCAGCTGCTTCAGGTAGCTGAGGCTGGAGTAGCCGGTACCGAAATCGTCGATGGAAACTTCCACGCCCATGTCGCGCAGCTGGTGCAGGGTGGCCACCGCCGCCGCGGTATCGTTCATCAGGATGCCTTCGGTCAGCTCCAGCTCGAGGTAGTCCGGCTCAAGCCCTGTTTCCAGCAGCGCTCGCTTGAGCTTGTCGAGGAAATTGGGGCGGTGGAACTGCAGCGGCGACAGATTGACCGCGACACGAAACCGGCCGTAGCCCTCATTGCCCAGGCGGCGCATGTCACGGCAGGCCTGGCGCAGCACCCACTCGCTGATCGGGGCGATCTGCCCGGTCTCCTCGGCCAGCGGGATGAACAGCCCAGGCGAAAGATAGCCCTTCACCGGGTGCTTCCAGCGCACCAGCGCCTCGAACCCGGCCACCGATGCATCCTCTGCCCACAGCAGCGGCTGGTAATGCAGCTCGAAGTCGCCCGCCTCGATCGCCTCCTGCAGGTCGTTGCGCAACGCCATGCGCGAGCTCACCTCGGCATTGATTTCTCGGGTATAGCACTCCCAGGCGTTGCGGCCCTTCTGCTTGGCGCGATACATCGCCATGTCGGCCTGCTGGATCAGTTCGACGGGGTTCGCCAGCTCCTCCTTGAGGAAGGCGACGCCCACGCTGGCGCCGATATACAGTTCATGCTCCTCCACGCGGAAGGGCCGTCCGATGCTGGCCAGCAGCCGCTCCGCCAGCCTCAGGGCGGCGTCTTCGCTGCGCAGCTCCGGCAGCAGGATGACGAATTCGTCGCCACCGAAGCGGGCCAGCGTATCGCCGGGGTCCAGCTCCTTCGCCACGCGCCGGGCCACGTCGATCAGCACCTTGTCGCCCACCTCGTGGCCCAGGCTATCGTTGATCGGCTTGAAATCATCCAGGTCGACATACAGCACGGCCAGCTGGCGACCGTGACGCTGAGCCAGCTGAACATCGTGCAGCAGGCGGTCCTCGAACAGCGCACGGTTGGCCAGCCCGGTCAGGGCGTCGTGGCTGGCGTGGTAGGAGAGCTTCGCCTCGTAGGCCTTGCGCTCGGAAATATCGTGCAGAACGCCGACGAAGTGGGTGACCTCGCCGGAGAAGTCGCGAACCGGTGCCAGGTAGAGATTGTTCCAGAACGGCGTACCGTCCTTGCGGTAGTTGCACAAAGTGACGCTGAGCTCACGCTGCTCGGCCAATGCCCGGCGCATCTGGTCAATGGCCTGCGGATCGGTTTCGCTGCCCTGCAGCACGCTGCAGCCCTGCCCGATGATCTCACTGCGCCGATAGCCGGTGATACGCTCGAACGCCTCGTTGGCATAGATCATCGGCAGGCCGGGCGCACGCGCATCGGCGATGACGATGCCGTTGATGCTGGCTTCCACGCTGCGCTGCAGGATGCGCAGCTCGGTGTCGCGGCGGTGGCGCTCGGTCATGTCCTTGGCGATACCGTAGTAGCCGATCACCTTGCCTTCGACCACCATTGGCAGATTGGTCAGGTCGAGATAGACGCTGTGCCCCTCGGCGTGCGACACCGTGAGCGAATAGCGGAACGCCTCCCCCTCCCCCGCGGCACGCAGCTGATCGCGCAGGCGCTCGCGGTCGGCCGGCTCGATCAAGGCATCGAAGTGCTGGCCGATCAGCGACTCCAGCCGGTAGCCCGTCACCTCGGAGCAGGCCGCGTTGGCGCTGACGAAGCGGCCCGCCAGGTCCAGCGAGAACACCGCATCCGGATGGTAGGTAAACAGCGAACGGTAGCGCTGCTCGCTTTCCCGCAGCGCACGGCGGTTCTGTTCGCGCTCCACCGCCAGCGACACCAGCTCCGCCGCTTCGACGATGCGCCGCCGGTCGCTGCGCTGAGGTTCGCCGGGCTGCGCGGAATAGATGGCGAAAGTGCCCAGCAGGCGGCCGTCGCTGGCCATCACCGGGTAGGACCAGCAGGCGCGCAGGCCATGCGCCTCCGCCGCGGCATGAAAACCGCGCCACTTCGCATCCTCGGCGATATTGGCGCAGACCACGAATTCGCGCAGGTAGGCAGCGCGCCCGCAGGCGCCGTTGCCCGGGCCGATGCGCACGTCGCGCAGCGCCGTGCACCAGCTTTCGGGTAGCGACACCGTATACACCTTGCTCAGCAGCGTGCCGGTTTCGTCGCACAGCATGATCGAAGCGATGGCCCCCGGCGCCTGGGCTTCCACCAGGCGGCACACGGCCTTGAGCGTGTCGGCCAGCGGCTGGTCACGGGCGATCATGGTCTGCACACGCTGCTGCGCCCGCAGGTAGCGCTGTGCTTGTGCCAGGGCCAGCGAGCGCCGCCTGCCCAGGCTGGCCATGCCGAGGCTGAACGCCAGCAGGTAGCTAAGCAGCAGCCCGCCCAGGGCCACGCCCAGCGGCATCAGCGCAGCCAGCGGTACCATGGCCGGCTGGGCGTCGTGCGCCTGAACCAGCAGCCTCACGCCGCCGGGCAGCACGATAGAAGTGCTATGCAATAGACGCCCTTCGCTCGCCTGGTCCTGGCGGTTGTCGACCAACCTCACATCGTTGCGCCACACCGTCAGCGTCAGCGGGGTGACCAAGGCAGACAGCTCTCTCTCGACAAGACGGCGCAGATCGACCAGAGCCACCACCCGGCCGTCGGCAGGCTCAGGCAGTGGCACCACCACCAGCGTCAGCTCGGGCCGGTCCCTGTCGGGCAGCACCCAGCGGGGGTAAGGACCGCCTACCGCCAGCCAGTCGAGCAGCCAGGCGTCGCCAAGCTGTACCCACTCCGGCAGGCGCAGCTCGGCGTCACGGTCGCGTCCCGGGCCGAAGGTCTCGTCTTGGGCCTGCCAGTAGAGCGAGAGCAGTTCCGGCATGTCGCGAAAATAGGTCGCCGATTCCGTAGCACGGTAGGACGCCGGGGGAAGCCCGCCAAGGTTGGCCCAGCGTTCGGCCAGGCGCTGCAGGCTGCGCTGCTGGCCGTCCACCGCGCGCTCGCTCGCTCCCTTGAAGTGAATGAGCAGCTCGGCGGCATGGCGGCGCTGGGCGTCGGCCTGCTGCCAGGTGAGCGCATACCAGGCCAGGCTGCTGGCCAGCACGCCGCCCACCAGCGCCAGTACCGCGGCGCGATTCAGCGCCAATGGCGCGGCGGAACGTCGGCTCAGCAGCAGCATGGCAGTGCCGCACAGCAACGCGGGAAGTGCGGTGAAGGGGGTGGTAAAGGCCTGGCCCCAGGGGCTGGGTATCACCAGATACGGCCATACAACACTCAAGACGCTCAGCGCACCGATCAGGCAAATCGCGATACCGACCCAGAACCAGCCGAGGCGCGCCCGCGGGGTGGCGGTTCCGCCCATCAGGCAGGCCGATGCCATCAGCAAGGCGATGCTGGCAGCCGGTGAAAACGGCGCCGTCCCCAGCATCAGGAAATCCGCCAGCGAGGGCAGCAGAGCCGCCAGGGGGGAAGAAAGACCAAGACCCAGCAGCAGCACGCCGCAGCCCTGCGCCAGACGCACGCGCTGCAGGGTGGCAGCCAGCAGGCCGCCTCCTACCAGCGTCATCACCGGCAGGCTGGCAGCGGAAGGCTGCCACTCTCCGGGCAGGTACCAGCCGGCCAGGCCGTTGATAAGCCCCATGGCCAGCAGCAGCACCGGCACCAGAACCAGCCACGTGTGTCGCGCCACCTGCTGCGTATTATTGGGCATACCGCCTAGACTCCCCGAGAAACATGAGAGTCATATCGGCAGGTGCGGCGAGAACTTGACCTGCTCAAGCGCAGGGCGCATCGATCAATTCGACACGGTTACGGCCGGCATGCTTGGCCCGGTACAAGGCTTCGTCGGCGCGCTTCAGCGCCTCCTGGGGCGGTTCATCCTCACACAGGCGGGTCACGCCGATGCTGCTGGTCACAGGTATGCGCTGGTTGTCGCGGCTATAGAAGGCATGGTTTTCCACCGCCACCCGGATACGCTCCGCCACCTCGACCGCCCGCGCCGTGCCGCTGCCTACCAGCAGCACCACGAACTCCTCGCCGCCGTAGCGTGCGGTGCAGTCGTGCTTGCGGGTCTGACCAATGAGCACCTCGGCAAAGCGGCACAGTACCGTATCGCCCACCGAATGGCCGTGGGTGTCGTTGATGAGCTTGAAGTTGTCCAGGTCGAACATCAGCAGCGAACAGGGCACGGCGCCGGCTTCCGCCTGACCCTGGGTTTCCCGCTGCCAGGCCTGGATCTTGGTCAGGTGCACTTCCAACGCGCCGCGGTTGAACAGGCCCGTCAGCGGGTCGTGAGTGGCCTGGCGATAGAGCCGCAGCAGCAGGCTGAGCTGGAAGTGATTGGCCGCCAACGACACCATCAGCAGGCTGGAGAGCAACCACAGGCTCTCGACGCCACGACCGGTTAGCCAGGCGCCATCCACGTGCTGCGAAAAGGCCAGCAGCCCCAGCATGGCCAGCCCCGCCGCCAGCGACTCCAGCAGCGTGAAGGGAAAGATGCTGAGCGCGGCCACCAGCAGGAACGGGATGAAGCCGTAGCCGACCAGGTTCTGCACCTGGTCCGGCGGCAGCATGAACAGCACCAGCAGGTAGAACCCCGCCGGCAGCGCCAGCAGCATGCCGGCGCTGAAGCGAATGCGGCGGATGCGCTCGCCGCTCGTATATGCCAGCAGCAGCACCGCCACCAGCCCCAGCATCAGCACGATGCGGCCGACCAGGGTGTAGCGCAGCAGCTCTGAAGGAAGCACCAGGGAGTCAACCACGATCCACAGCGGCGACAGCAGCGCAAAAATCAGCCCCAGCGCCAGCACTCGGCTGCGCAGGTAGCGGGCGTGGGCAAAGGCGAAGTCGCGGGAATGGTGGCGGCTACTCAACGTGTCGCGCAGGGCGCTGAGCCCGACGAACAGCTCGTGGCCGACTTCCGGCGGCTCGGCCAGCACATCCAGGCGGCGGTTCTGATAGTGGCTCGGGTCTTGGGGTTGGCTATAGCGCATGAAGTGGCCTGCAGGAAGGAGTGCGGCACATGGCCGCGTGGCGAAAGCCGATAAATCGCTTCTTGTTGTATATCAGACGAATCGAAACATCACGAGGGTGCGAGAGTCGACGCGCGACAAGGATAGGGCTATTGCCAATTCAAGTCAGCCGCTCTATAGCCTGAAAACGGCCTTCTGCGGTGAAGACCAGGCGAAAGGTGCCGTGCACCCCCTCCCGGGTGACCACCCGGCGCAGCGCCTCGGCGGGAAAGCGCACCCGCCGGCCATCCAGACTGCGCGCCAGCACCAGCCCCGCCCGCCCCTCGTAGTGGGCCAGGCAGGCCTCGGCAGAGAGTTCCAGCACCACATCGATACTCGGCAAGGTAAGGCTCCCGGCGCTATATGCGCCCCTTCTCAATCAAGGGCATTTGCCCGTATTCTACCTCGAGCCATCAGGCGGGGCGGAAGAACCCTGCCGATCCTTCCAGGCGCCCGGCGCCTTCACGCAGGAACTCCACAGTGAACCGCAACCTACCCTCTTTCTCAGCCCGCACGGGCATCATGGCGCTGGGCCTCGGCACCGCGCTGGCATTCGGCAGCGCCACCGCCCAGGAGCCCGACTGGTCGGCCTCGCCCAGCTACGGGAGCCATCACCTTGCGGCCGGCTTCACCCCTGACCCCTGGGAACTGAACCTGCAGGCGGGAGGCTCCACGGAGGTGAACGGCAAGCTCGGGCCGGGCTGCACCGGCTTCATCATGGGCAGCGCCCCCGATGTCGACCTGCACTATACCCCAGGCAGCCTGCCGCTCTATATCACCGTCGAGGCCAGCAGCGACACCACCCTGGTGATCAACGCACCGGACGGCCGCTGGTACTGCAACGACGACTTCATCGGCCTGAACCCGCTGGTAATGTTCCAGAACCCGCAGAACGGCATGTACAACATCTGGGTCGGCGTGCACGGCAGCAACCAAATGCAGCCCGCCACGCTGAAGATCACCGAGCTCAACCCCGCCCGCTGATCGCCCCGCGCAGTAACACAGGCGGCAACTCCCCTGCCGCCTTCTAACTTGCCTGCAGTGACTCCACCTCGAACGCCACGATCTGGCGCCGCTCGCGGGAAAACTCCACCCCGACCAGGTGAATCGGCTTGCCCTGGCCGCGGTACTTGTCGGCGTAGCCCCTGGCCTTGATCTGCGCTAGGGCGCTGCCTTCGGGCAGCTGTTCCACCACCTTGAACTCGAACAGGTAGATATGCCCGGCGAAGTCCACCGTCATGTCGACCTTGCCGTGGTGGCTGGCGTCCTCCACCGTCACGTTCACGCCCAGTGCGGCGAAGTGGCTGTAGAACACGCTGGCATAGTGGCCTTCGTAACGGGCGATGGGGTTGTTGCGGTACCAGTCGTGCGGCAGACCGGCATAGAGTGCCTTGAGGTGCGCTTCCAGCCCCACCAAGTCGTGGGCACGCAGATGGGTGAACAGCGTCTTGCGTTCACGGGGAGCGCTCTCCATCCCCAGCACTGGCAGCAGTGCCTGGTTGAGGCTGGTCTCAACCTCCTGGTTGGGAAAACCCAGGGTATAGAGCCGATAGCCTAGCATCGGCTCTTCTACTTTCTTCACCGTGAGATAGCCGGTCTGGAACAGCAAGCCTTCGGTGGCGATATCGTCCACGTCGAAGCGACCCAACAGCTCAGGCTCGGTCTCCCACTGATCCAGCGCCGGGGTGAATATGCCTCGCTGCCTGAGCACCTCCACCAGGAAAGTAGGCGTGGCGCTCTCGAACCAGTAGGCGCCGAACTGGCGCTTCTGGAACAGCAGCAGCACGTCGAAGGGGTTGTAGACCGCGGTGACCTCCTGCCCGCCCCAGCGGTAGCCGTTGTACCAGCGGCGGATCTCGTCGCGCTCAAGCCCCGGCAGCTCGGGGGCGAACACCGTGTCGATGTCGGCATCGGTATACCCGCAGATCGATGCGTAAGGCGCATCAAGGGTGATGTCGTTCAGGTTGTTCAGCCCCGAGAACAGGCTCACCTTGCTGAACTTCGACACCCCGGTAAGCAGCACGAAGGCCAGGTGCGGGTCGGCGTCCTTGAGCACGCTATAGAGGTTCTTCAGCCCCTCGCGCAGCTCACGGGCGCGCTCGGGCGCCAGCAGGTTGTCGAGAATCGGCTTGTCGTACTCATCGATCAACACCACCACGCGCCGGCCATACATTTCGTGGGCCTGTTGGATAAGCTCTCGGTACTGACCGGCGATGGAGGTGTTCTGCAGCGAGAGCTGCAGTCGTTCCTTTTCGGCGCGCAGCAATTCTTCGATATGTCGATCCAGCGCTTCTCGGCTGGTCAACACTCCATCGGCGAAGCTCAGCCGAATCACCGGGTGCTGCACCTGCCAGTCCCACTTGTCGTGGATATGGAGCCCCTCGAACAGCGCCTCGCGCCCCTCGAACAGGCAGCGCAGCGTATCCAGCAGCAGGCTCTTGCCGAAGCGCCGCGGCCGCGAGAGAAAGTAGTACTTCCCCTCTTCCACCAGTCGATGGATCACCGAGGTCTTGTCAACGTAGTAGTAGCCGCCTTCACGGATGTCGGAAAACGTCTGGATACCGATGGGCAGTTTCTTGCGAGCGGCAGCGGACATGGCGCCTCCAGGCATGACGGTGCGGCAGGCCGCCAGTGTAGCACCGCAGGCGTCATAGCGGCCTGCGGTGCGCACCGGCCTTTGCCTGATTACGCCTTATCTTATCGAATGCTAGACTGACACCCTCTTGCTCAGCCGATTCAAGGCAGGACCCGATGCCAGATGCCACCGCCCTTCAGGAAGCCCTGGCCGAACTGGCGGCCCGCAGCGACGAAATCGCCGTGCTGTGGCTCTATGGCTCGCGGGCCAAGGGCACCGCAACGCCCCGCAGCGACTACGACCTGGCCGTCGCGTTTCGCAGTTTCGAGAAGGACCCGCTGGAGCGGCGCTTGCGCCCCGAGCTGCTGACGCAAGCCTGGCAGGATGCCCTGGCGCTAAAAGAGGGCCAGCTCTCCATCGTGGACATCAACCTGGCGCCGCTGCCCCTGGCGCATGTGATCATCCGCACCGGGCGCGTGCTGCAGGCCAACGATCGCCTGCGGGTGATTCGAGAGGAACAGCGCATCGGCTCCATGTGGGAGATCGACCACCTCTACCATCAGCGCCACTTCGCCTGACCGACCGAGCCGACCCCTATGGAACACGAATATATCGACGCCATGCGGGAGCACCTGGCGACCCTCACCGAGGAGCTGGAGCAGCTATCGCAGGCCGCCAAGCAACCCAGTGGGCTAAGCCCGCTGCTCTACCGGGCCGCTGAACGCAACCTGCAGCTGCTGACCGAGGCCTGTATCGGCATCGCCAAGCAGCGCCTGAAGGCACTGGGGCAGGCAGTGCCCAGCGACGCAAGGCAGGCTTTCGCCAAGCTGCACCGCCTCGGCCACGACGACAGCGGCACGCCCTGGAACAAGGTCATCGGCCTGCGCAACGCGCTGGTGCACGACTACCTCAACCTGGACGCCGGCATCGTCGAGAGCGTAATACGCCAGCGCGACTACCAGCGGCTGCTGGATTTTGCCGAGGCGCAGCTCAGGGCCTGAAATCAAGAGACAAGCCCCAGCCTTCAGAAGAAATGGCGGCCTGTCCCTGATTGGCTGCCTACTAGCCTGTAAGACAAATTCAACCCAGCATCGCCAGTGTATGCGTCCGCTGCTGTTTCACGGCATCGAGATTGAGGGGCGAACCGACATGACGGCTGTCTCCGGTTGCCGGCGATAAGAACTCAATGATCGCTGAACAGCTCTTCCAGCGTACCCGCGGTCAGGATCTTGCCGACCCACGCATCCAACTGCTCATCGCTGGCCTGCGTCAGGCGTTCTTCCGCCCAGTCAGACACGCCACCAAACTTCAGCTCGATCAACTTACGCAGGGTACCCTCGATGCCTTCGTGACGGCCCTGTAGGCGACCTTCCTGGCGACCTTCCTGACGACCTTCCTGCCGCTCCTTTTTCACCAAGTTCTCTAAATTCTCTGCAAGCATGTCCTTGTCCTCTACCAGGCTGTTTAGCTGTGCCAGATCGAGCTCGGCACCAAGCCACTGCAGGTGGCGCTTGAGCCAACGCGTGATGATTCGGTCGATGCGCTGCTTGTTGGGATCGGCCCGGATGATAACAACGACACGGTCCACGGCGCGCTGCAGGGCTTCCCAGCTCTGGCCGGCGTTTTCCACGCTGAACACGCCGCTTAGCGGGGTCTGGCGCAGCCCCAAGTCTTCGTCAGTGTAGCGCCCTTCGTCGATCAGGTAGTAGCGCAGGTGTGGCTGATAGACCCGCAGGAACGCGGGCGGTTCCGGCTGCACCATCTCGAAGATATCCCGCGGGGCCGTCCAGGGCTTCGAGCCGTTGTAGAGCACGATGGGCAAGATCGGCGGCAAGCCTTGACCCGGGGTGACAACCTTCTGCTTGAGTAGCTCGCTGTAAAAGCAGGCGACATAGTGCATCAGCCGGATCGGCATGGTGCGATCCACCGTGGACTGAAACTCCAACAGGATATAGAGGAAGACACGCTGGGGCATCCCCTCCCAGGTGATCTCCACTGACCACACCACGTCTTCGAACTTCTCCTCGAACAACGGCGTGATGTAGTGGCCGCTGTGGTTCTGGAGCGTGGTGAAGTCCATCAGCGCGGCGAGCTCGGGCGGGGCGAAGCCTTCAATCAGTTGCTGAACGAACTCCGGGTAGCTGAACAGCTCCTTGTAGCCGGTGTCGTGGTGGTTGGCGGCCATGCACCCTCCTTTCAGTTGCGGGAAGTCTACCATGACCGGCCGCGACTCCCGCGCCACCCCCTACGACTGAAGAAGGGTCACGCCGCCCGCCGCTCGAACATCTCTCGCGCCCTATGTGGGTGTCCTTTATTTCTCGTAAAGCACGTCATGCAAGGTGATACGTTGCGCTTCATTCATTCCCCCTCCCCTGTCATTGGACCTTCTACCGGAAGCTGGAGCATCGCCAGCGTATGCGACCGCTGCTGCTTTACGGCATCGTCCAGAATGCCCAGCAGCCTGTCGTAATCCTTCGGCATCTTTTCGACCATGCCGGCCGTCTCGAAGCGCTCAAGGGTGCTTTGCGTCTCGTCGATAAGGTCTTGAAGGGCATCGATCACTTGCTGGTAGTTTTCTTCGCTCATGCACTGCTCCCTTCCGAACCGGTTTGCAGCGCATGCGAGCGGGAATAGAGGCGCCGAATGCTTTCGATGGCGACCGCTTCATGGTCATCCAATGCCAGCAGCGTATCGCGCTTTCCTTCGCTCGCCCCTGTCGCGTCAACCAGTTCTTCCGAGTAGCGCCTAAGCAGATGCGCCAGGTTCATGCGGATCATGGCGATTTCAAGCTCAAACTCCGTCTGGAGGTTGGCAAGGCGACGCCTTTCCCTCGGCTCGGCGCAACACTCAATCTTGACGTTGAGCGTATCGTGAAGGAAGTTCTCGGTGGCCTTGAGCTTGGGCAACAGGTTATCCAACAACTCGCTTGACGATAGGCTCGTGTGTACCGTTGACATCTTCGACTCCTCGAAAAAAAACAGGCGCCACGAGGGCGCCTGTCGGCCTTGAAAGTGGGGCAAAGCCTGCCTGCCCCACCGGTTCAAGCCCCAGATTAACCCAGCAGCGACAGCACGGACTGCGGGATCTGGTTGGCCTGAGCCAGTACGGAAGTGCCAGCCTGCTGCAGGATCTGCGCGCGGGTCATGTTGGCCACTTCCACCGCGTAGTCGGCATCTTCGATGCGCGAACGGGCGGCAGAGAGGTTGGTCTGGGTAGTACCCAGGTTGTCGATGGCAGATTCCAGACGGTTCTGAATGGCACCGAGGTCAGAGCGCAGAGCGTCGACCTGGGACAGGGCGTCATCCAAATCACCCAGCTTGGAACGCTCGCTTTCGGTGACGGACTTGAAGGTCAACTCGCCCTGCTGGTCAACGAACACTTGACGCGCAGAGCTATCCGTCACATTGCCATTCTCTTGCACGAAACGCTCGATGGTGGAGGTCGCATCGGTGACGAAACCGCCATCAGCATTGATGTACACGTTCGTGGCATCGCTATTGACGGTGGCGTTGACAGCTACTGCAGCACCACCGAAGGCAGCACCATCATTATTTCCAGTAGTAGTGATGGTCAGCGTGCCGTCTACCACTTGCGTGGTGAAATCAGCAGGGGTATCCATATTAGTGAAAGTCGGCGAGGTGCCGAAATCACCCAGGGCAGAATCGAAATTGCCACCCAGCGCCGCCGCAAAGGCGTTCGCCACCTGTTCGCCTGTCAGACTCTGATTGGCGGTGAACGTCACGCCGTCAATTTCATAGGCATCACCCGCCTGCATGTTGCCGAAGGTGAGACTGACGCTGGCAGCATTTGTGGCATCACCATAGTTAGCAGTTCCCGTGGACTCAATCGCCTGCAGTTCACGAGATACGCTACCATTTGCTGCAATCTCATACTGATTGCCATCAACATTGACCGTGAAGGCGGAGCCTTGCATCTGCTTGGCCAGCTGATCGGCACCGATGGTGGCATTGGTAACGTTCAGATTGCCAGTGGTAGTGTCGGCGGTAAAGACGGTATCACCCATCTTGATGGTACCGCCGGTGCCGGCGTCCTGACCTGCTACTTCTGCCACAATGCCACCAGGACCACCAAAGGCCGCGCCGTCATCATTACCACTTGTCTCAAGGGTCATTGTCGCCCCTGACACAGCTGTAGCACCACCCAGATTGTTAAAATCAAGCGTGCCGAAACTGCCCGTAAATGCACCGTTGGCCACTCCTTCGATGCCGGTGTTCTGCAGCTTGGTGAAGAAAGCCGCCGCAACGTCTTCATCAGTCATCGTGCCGGACGCGGTCAGCGTCACGCCATCCAGGGTGATGGACTGACCCGCCGTCAGTGCTGAGAAGCCAACTTGCAAAGTAGCAGCATCAGTACCATCCCCAAACGATTCAGAGATAGACGGTGCGGTTGGAGCTGCGACTCCTTGGCTACCCATGCTTTCCAGCACGTTTTCCAACTTGGCCTGCTGCAATGAGCCGCTGCTGTTGGTCTGGGTCAGGTTGCCATCTGCCGTCAGGTACAGCACCGCGCCAGATTCCTTAGCGGTCAGGTTTCCTTCGCTATCGACTATGACGTTCTGAGTGCCACCATTGGGAGCACCCTGGATGGTAATGGTCAGCTCAGTGGTTTCACCTGCCTTGCTGGGTACCAGGTGAGACAGAGCGTCAGCCATATCAACGCCGGCAGCATCAAAGCTATAGCTGTTGGTGGCGGCGTTGAAGGTATAGCCGTCCGTTGCAGCGACATTAAACCCAGTATTGGTGCCGCTGAAGCTCACGACACTGCCGTTAGTCACTGAACCAAGTACATTAGAGGCTTTAGCCTCGACGTTCTGCAGTACATTGGTGAAGCGTTCAACCCCGTTGGAGGTGCCTTGCGCCTGGAAGCCAGCCAGAACGAGGTCATTGCGCGAAGCAGCGGCGTTAGCGATTTCGCCCTTGCCAGTCACATTGAAGCCTTCCAGGCCCAGCGTCTTGACGTTGATTTCCTTCAGACCAATGGAAATCACTTCGCCATCGTTGGCACCGACCTGAATCCGCATGTTGTTGTCGGACTGCAGCACCTTGGTGCCGTTGAAGTTGGTCTCGTCGGAGATGCGGTTGATCTCGTTCAGGCGCTGGTCGATTTCGTTCTGGATCGACTGGCGGTCTTCGGCGGAGTTGGTGCCGTTTTCAGCCTGAACGGCCAGCTCACGAATACGCTGAAGGTTGTCGTTGATCTGGTTCAGGGCACCTTCGGCGGTCTGGGCAACGGAGATACCGTCGTTGGCGTTACGCTGCGCCTGGGCCAGACCGGTGATCTGGGAAGACATACGGTTGGCGATGGCCTGACCGGCCGCATCATCCTTGGCGCTGTTGATGCGCAGGCCGGAGGAGAGGCGCTCCATGGAGGTCTGCAGGGCGGACTGGCTCTTCTGCAGGTTGGACTGCCCGATCATCGACGTGATGTTGGTATTGATGACTGACATAGTGTCATTCCTTCTTTCGTTGAGGGCTCCATTGGCGGGCCCACTGAACCTTGTTTCGCCGGCCCAGCATCTCGGGCCTACCTCAACGGCGCCGTTGGCCGTTACCCTTATTAACGGCGCCCCAGGGGGAAACTTTAGCTCGGCGGCGCTTTTTTTTTAGTCGGCCAAACAGAAGGTTACGTGACCGGACGTGAGGCGAAAAAGAAAACGCCCGGCGGGTGCCGGGCGGCAGACCAACGCAGCCGATGCCAGGGGAGCCGGCGCCAGAGAAGGCAGCGAAAGCTTTGCGCTACTTCTTCAGGCCGAGCTGGGCGTTCATGATCTCGAACTGCTGGAAGAGGTAGTCGCTGGTCTGGTTCATCTGGGCGATCATGGCATCGAGCTGACCGAACTGGGTGCGGTAGCGGGAGATGGTGGCCTCGATGCTCAGCTCCATGCGCGCATAGCGTTCGTTGAGGCTCTTGATGCGGCTCTCGGCCCCGCTGATGGCGCCGCCCAGCGTGCCGTTGCCACCGCTGGCTTGCGCGATGGTGTCGCCAAGCCGGCCGGCCAGGCCCTCGCCCGCGCTGTCGCCGGCAAAGAAGGTGCTCAGCGCGGCCTGGTCGTTGGCGATCACGTCGTCCAGGCGCTTTTCGTCGACGTCAAGGGTGCCGTCGAGCTTCAGGCTAATGCCGATATCGCCCAGCATGGCGAAGCCGCCCTCTTCCGCCGCCACGCCGCCCGACAGCACGCCGCGCAGGCGCGCCTCGATGCTGCGCACGGCGCTGTCGCCTAACAGATGCCCGGCAGATTCGACATCGCCGCTGAAAGCGGTGAGCCTGCCGATGGTGCCCTTCAGGGCGTTGTAGGCGTCGACGAAGCCGGTCACGGCCTCGCGTACCGCACGGGTGTTCTGCTCCACCTTGACGGTGCTGCTGCCCTCCGCCGCCAGGGTAAGGGTAACGCCCTGGATGGCGCCCTCGACCTGGTTGGAGGCGCTGACGATGGGAATGCCGTTCACGTTGAGCAGGGCGTCGTGCCCGGCCTGGGCGATGGCGCCGGCGCCCTCCTCCTCGCTGAAGGCCACCCCTTCCGCGAGGTCAACGCCGGACCAGTCCATGCCGGTGATCGACGCGTCCTTGCCGGTTTCGCTGGACATCAGCGCCAGGCGGTAGCCTTCACCGTCGAAGACGATCGAGGCGCTGACCCCGGCGCTCTCGGCGTTGATGGCATCGCGGATGTCCTCCAGGGTGCTGCCTGCGGCGATGGAAACGGGCACGCTGGCGGCCTGCCCTTCACCGGCATGTGCGAACTGCAGCACCAGCTCGCCGCCCTCGGCGGAGACCACATCGGACAGGCCGACCACACCTTCCAGCCGGGCGGAGGCCAGGCTGCCCGCGCTGGCCAGCCGCTCCACCTCGATGGCGTACTGGCCCATGGCCGCATCGCGCCCCGCCGCGGCCTGCACGGCGTCGCCGCTGGTGGCGGTGGAAAGGCTCTGGTAGAGCGCGGCGTCGTTCAACGCACCGGCGGCACCCTGCAGCCCGGAAAGCGCACCCTGCAGCTCGCCGTAGGCGGAAATCTTGACCTGCTGGGTTTCGATCTGGCGTTCGATGGGCTTGAGCTTGCCGCGCTCCGCCGCGTTGAGCTGGTCGAGCAGACCGTTGAGGTCGAGCCCGGAGCCGATGCCGAGGGAGGAAATACTGGCCATATGCAACTGCCTTTTGCCGAGGAATTAGCGGCGATGAATGAGTGCCGATGAATTGACGTCCTGATAGAGGGAACTTCGGCCGACGCAGGAAAAACTTTAGCGGCTACAGGCTAAGGGCTACAGGCTAAGGGCTACAGGCTAAGGGCTACAGGCTAAGGGCTAAGGGCTAAGCGCCAGCGGCTGCGCATGAATGATCACCTCGACCCGGCGGTTCTGCGCACGCCCTTCCGCGCTGTCGTTGCCGGCCAGCGGGCGGGTGTCGGCCAGGCCCACGGCACGCAGGCGCTGCGGCTCCACCCCGGCCCGCTCCAGCGCGTGCACGATGGCGATGGCGCGGGCGCTGGAGAGCACCCAGTTGGAGGGGAACTCGGCGGTCTGGATGGGGCGGCTGTCGGTGTGGCCTTCCACCGCCACTTCGCCGTCGTGGCGCTGGATCACCGCCACCAGCCGCTGGATCAGCGTTTCGCCGGCGTCGGTCAGTTCGGCCGCGGCGGTGGCGAACAGCAGCCGGTCTTCCACCCGCAGCTTGATGCCTTCGGCCACCCGCGATACCTCCACCCCTTCCAGGTCCGGCAGGTAGGGCGCCTCGGCCAGGCGTTCGCCCAGCGCATGGTGCAGTGCTTCGGCGGCCTGAATGGCGCCGGGCGCAACCTCGCGTACCCGCGCCGGGGGGTGGTCGGTGAGGATCAGCATGAACGGCGCCTGGGGTTCGGGCAGCGCAGCGTCGCGGTCGATCAGCGGCTGGGGCAGCGGTTGAGGCTGTGATTCGAGCTGGGGCGGCAAGGCGGCCTGGATCGGCATGGAAGCCGGCAGCGCCTGTGCCAGCAGCGGCAGCGGCGTGCGCTGCGCCAGCAGCTGCAAAGGGCCGGGAGGCGTGAAGGCAGTGGGCGGCGTGCCCAGCGGCAAGGCCGTGCGGCGCGGCAGCCCAGCCACCCCCAGCGCGGCGGATATGGCCCTGGGGCTGAGCCCGGCCGGGGCGGGTGGCGGCACGGCCGGCCGGGCCAGCAGCAGCGCGCTGGGTGCCGGCACGCCCAGCAGCGGCCCGAGCGGCGCGGGCACGGGCGCCTCGGCGCCGCGCCCGAGCTGGGAGAGCGTGAAGATGAGCACCAGCAGGGCCACCATTAGCGTCATGATGTCGAGGTAGCCGATCATCCAGCCCTCGTGCTCATCGCCGTGGTGGGGGGCGTCCAGGCTTTCATGGCGCATGGGGCCGCGGTGGTAGCCGCCGCCCCGGGAGCCGTTGGTGGTCATTCAGGCGCCGCCGTAATGGAAAGGTGGGCCAAGCCTAACCGCCCCTGCCGGGCGCCGAAACGGAGAAAAGCGCCCGGTTGTGGCGGCTTCACGCCGGGTGCGGGGCCTGCTGGTCGCGCTGCGCCAGGTAGGCGCCGGCGAACTGCTCCGCCGCGACGGGCCGGCCGGTCAGGAAGCCCTGCACCAGGTCGATGCCGTGGCGCGCCAGGGCGCGGTGCTGCACCTCGGTTTCCACGCTGATGGCCACTACTTTCAGCTCCAGCTCATGGGCCAGGCCGGCCACCGCCGCCACCACCGCTGCGGCGCCGCGCTGGCCGCCTTCGAGCCGCTGCACGAAGCGCCGGTCGATCTTGAGCGCGGTGACGGGCAGCTCCTGCAGGTAGCTCAGCGCGGCGTGGGCGCTGCCGAAGTCGTCGATGGTGATGGGCCCGCCCAGCTGGCGCAGCCGCTTGAGTGTTTCGGCGGCCTGTCGCGGCTTCTCCATCAGGGCCTTTTCCGAAAGTTCGAAGCCGAGCAGCCCGGGCGGCAGCCCGTGGGCCTTCAGGGCGTCGTCGATGCGCTGGGGAAGCGCGCTGTTGTAGAGCTGGCGGGCCGTCAGGTTGATGCTGACCGGCACCGGGTCGACGCCAGCGGCACGCCAGCGGCTGAGCTGCTCGCACACCAGGGTGAGGATTCGCTCTTCCAGCCGCGGCATGAGTCCGGCGCGTTCGGCCAGGGCGATGGCGCTGTCGGGGGCGACTTCGCCCAGCAGCGGGTGCTGCCAGCGCAGCAGGGCCTCGGCCCCGTGCAGGGTGCCGCTTTCGCGCTCGAACAGCGGTTGGTAGACGATATGCAGGCCTTCGCCGGTGTCAATGGCGTGGCGCAGCGCAGTTTCCATAGCGCGCTGGCGGTCGTCCTGCAGGTTCATGTCGTTGCGGTAGAGCCGGTAGCCGTTGCGGCCATCCTGCTTGGCCCGGTACATGGCCATGTCGGCGTTGCGCACCAGGACTTCGGCGGCCACGGCATCGTCGGGGTAGAGGCTGATGCCCACGCTGCAGCCGATATGGTATTCGCGCCCTTCCAGCACGCAGGGCTCGGCCACGGCGTCGACCAGCCGGCGGGCAATGCGGGTCACCTCCTCGACCTCTTCGAGATCGGGCAGCAGCACCAGGAATTCGTCGCCGCCCAGGCGCGCCAGGGTGTCGTCTTCGCGCAGCCGGGACTGCAGCCGCTCCGCGATCAGCACCAACAGCTCGTCGCCGCTGGCATGGCCGAGGCTGTCGTTGATCTGCTTGAAATGGTCGAGGTCGAGGAACAGCACCGCCAGGCGCGACTGGTTGCGATGGGCGTGGCGAATGGCCAGCTCCAGGCGATCTTCCAGCAGGCGGCGGTTGGGCAGGCCGGTGAGCGGATCGTAGTAGGCCAGCTTGCGAATGCGCTCTTCGTTCTCGCGGATATGGGTGATGTCGCTGAACAGCGCCGCGTAGTGCGAAACCTGCCCGGTCTCGTCGGTAATGGCCGAGATGGTCAGCAGCTCCAGGTAGAGCTCGCCGCTCTTGCGCCGGTTCCAGATCTCGCCGCGCCAGTAGCCGCAGCTCTTCAGCGCCTGCCACATCTCGCGGTAGAAGGCGCCGTCGTGGCGGCCGGACGAGAGGATTTCCGGCGTCTTGCCGATGACCTCTTCCGCGGTGTACCCGGTCATGTGGGTGAAGGCTGGGTTGACGAATTCGATGCGGTTGCGCGGGTCGGTGATGATGATGCCTTCCAGCGAGGTGTCGATGACGCGCTCGGCCAGGCGCAGGTTCTCGCGCGATTGCGCCAAGGCCTGGTCGCGCTGCTGCAGGGCCTCGCGCAGGTCCTGCATGTAGAGGTGCTCGGCCCCGGCCAGCAGGTCGCGGAAACCGAGCAGCCCTACCACTTCGCCGGCCTCGTTGACCACCGCCAGGTGGCGTACCCGATGCTGTACCAGCAGGTCGCGAGCCGCGATCAGGCTGTCGTTGTCGCGCACCGTCAGCAGCGGGCGGCTGGCCAGCTCGCCGATGGGCATGTCGCCGGGGTGGCGTGCCACGAAGCGCACCAGGTCGCGCTCGGTAAGGATGCCGAGCGTGCCGTCGGCGCAGCGCACCACCGCGGCGTCGCTGTCGGCCAGGTGCATGGTCTGGGCCGCCTCGGAGAGACGCTTGTCGCCGGGCAGCACCAGCGCCCTGGGGCGCATCGCGGCCTGCACCTCGCGCAGCCGCAGGTAGGGTTCTAGCCCCTGGTTCAGCGCCACGTCGGTTTGCGTGAGAATGCCGACCGGGGCGCCGTGAGAATCGACCACCAGGAAGTGGCGCCGCCCTTCGGCGCTGAAGCGAATCGCCGCTTCGTTGAGGGAGGTGCCCATTGGCAGAGTGGCGACGGGGCGGCTCATCACCCGCTCGATGGCCGTGGTCGAGGCGGCGGGGTCGGAGAAATCAATCGCCAGGGCATCGCGCTCGGTCCAGATGCCCTGGGCCATGCCGGCTTTCATCACCAGGATGGAGCTGCAGCGGCGCTGCGCCATGCGCCGGGCCGCCTCGCACAGCGGGGTGTCGGGCTCGCAGGTCAGCAGCCCGGCCTGCATGATGCGCTCGATGGGTAGTTCCTGGTTCATGGGACCTCTCAGCCGCCAATGGGCATCACGCCCTGCCATCGCCGACACCCTGCGTCGGCGCTCTTGCCCGGACAGACCCATGCGACCCTGCGCCCGATTAGATCGCCAATCTCTTATTTTCCGTCCGCCGCCATCATAGCCGATCATGCTGCGCTGCCGTCAACGCGGCTTATGGTTGCCGCCACGGTGCTAAAGTCATGCTTTGCGCTGCCGATAGGAACTTTGGGACAGGCCCGCTCGGCCTGCGATCCCGTTGCGCCGCCATGGGCCTCAACAAGGAAAACACCCTATGACTTCGCCACTTACCGATGCCACCAGCACGCTGCCCAGCTCCGCCCTGCACGACCTCACGCCTCGCCAGCGCAAGGAGAGCGTGCTGGCCTCGCTGCCCACCGCCGGCAGCATGCTGTCGCAGGCGGAAAGCCATGCCCAGGCGCCCAGCCAGGCCGACCTGGTCGAGCCGATCCAGCGCGTCAACGAGGTACTGCGCCAGTACGGCGTGGAGTTCGAGCTGAACGACGACCCTTCGCGCGTCGTCACGCGGATCATCGACCGCGAGACCGGCGACGTGCTGCGCCAGATTCCCGCCGAGGAAGTGCTGGCCATCGCCGAGCGGCTGGAAGAGCTGAACGGGCGGCTGGTCGACCTGAAGGTCTAGCCTGCCCTGGCCCCGCGGCTCAAACCTGCATGTTCATCACGTCGCGGTAGGCCGTGACCAGGCGGTTGCGCACCTGCAGCCCCATCTGGAAGGCGACGCTGGCCTTTTGCATGTCGACCATGACGTCGTTGAGTTCGACGTTGGGGTCGCCGGCTTGAAAGGCCATGGCCTTGGCGCTGGACGCCTGCTGCAGGCGGTTGATGCGCTGGATCGAGGCGTGCAGTTCACCGGCGAAGCCGCCTTGCCCCACCTGGGTGGCAACCAGCGGGCCCTTGGCAGCCTGGCCGCCGGCCTGGGCGGCCATGACCTGCATTTGCGCAAGCGCGGATTGGATGGCGGGTGAACTCATGCAAGACGCTCCCTGGGAGTCTGGGCGATAAGCGCAAGGCTACCAGCTTCCCTTCCTTCGCCAAGCCCTCAATTGGCCTCTAAAAAACAGGCTTTTCCTGCCTTTGCCCTCGACACGGGCTCGCATAATAGCGTCGATCAAAGTCACGCCCCGCAGAGGGCGGTCGCAACGCAGTGTACGGAAGCTGTCAATGCCCTCTTCTCGCAACAGGTTATACGCTGCCGGCAGTGCTCACCCCAGGGGGTGCGCATGAGCGCCGGCGCCACCCAGGAGCCCGCCGCAGCCCAGCCGGCCCCATCGCCCGTGGCGCGCCTTCAGGCACAGCTGCGCGGCAATCCGCTGATCGGCGTTCTGATCGGCACCGCCGCCCTGGTCGCCATCGTGGCCGCCGTGCTGATGTGGGGCCGTGCGCCGGAATATCGTGTGCTCTACAGCAACCTGACCGAGGCCGACGGCGGACGCATCATCAGCGAGCTCGACAGCCGCGGCGTGCCCTACCGCTTCAGCGGCGGCGGCACCACGCTGATGGTGCCGGGCGACGCGGTGCACAGCCTGCGCCTGCAGCTGGCCGAACAGGGCCTGCCGCGAGGCGGCAACGTGGGCTTCGAGCTGATGGACAGCCAGGCCTTCGGGGTCAGCCAGTTCGCCGAACAGGTCAACTTCCAGCGCGGACTGGAGGGCGAACTGTCGCGCTCCATCGAGTCGCTGGGGCCGGTATCGCGGGCCCGCGTGCACCTGGCCATGGCGCGCTCTTCCGTTTTCGTGCGCGACCGCGAGCCGGCCAAGGCGTCGATCATCGTCACGCTGGAGCCCGGCAGGGTAATGGGCGACGGCCAGGTCAATGCGATCGTGCACATGGTTTCCAGCAGCGTGCCCGACCTGGCGGCGGAAAACGTCACGGTGGTGGACCAGAACGGGCGCCTGCTGTCGATGCCGCAAGCCAACGGGCGCGACCTGGACGGCACCCAGCTCGACTACATCGCCGAGGTGGAGCGCTCGTTCCAGCGCCGCATCGAAAACATCCTGGCCCCGCTGCTGGGTCACGAGAACGTGCGCGCCCAGGTGGCCGCGCAGATCGACTTCTCCCGCCGCGAAGAGACCTCCGAGCGCTTTGGCCCCAACCAGCCGCCCAACCAGGCGGCGGTGCGCAGCCTGCAGTCCAGCGTTTCCTATAGCGGTGGCGATGACCTCGCGCTGGGCATTCCCGGCGCGCTGAGCAACACCCCGCCGGGCGTGGCGCCCTCTCCCATCAACAACCCCAACCCCGAGGACGGCGAAGCAGAGGGCGAGGAAGGCGAGACGACCGAGCAGGTGCCGGCGTCGCTGAGCAGCCTGCGCCAGGACGGCATCACCAACTTCGAGGTCGACCGCAACATCGAGCACATCCAGCACCGCCAGGGCCAGGTGGTACGCCTCTCCGCCGCGGTGGTGGTCGACTACCGCGAGGAGCGCGACGCAGAGGGCGTGGTACGCCGCGTACCCCTGAACGCCGCGGAAGTCGCCCAGATCGAGCGCCTGGTGCGCCAGGCCATCGGCTTCTCGGTTGCGCGCGGCGACGAAATCGCCGTGGTCAACAGCCCCTTCAGCCGCACCATCGAAGAGGTCGAAGTGCTGGAGTGGTGGCAAGAGCCGGAAATGCACGAACTGGCGACCACCGTGGTGCGTTACTTCCTGATCGCGCTGGGCGTGCTGCTCGGCTACCTGCTGGTGCTGCGTCCGTTGATCAAGCGCCACACTCAGGCGCCGCTGCCGGCTACGCTGCAGAGCCCCGCCCTGCGCGTGCAGATCGGCGACGACAGCGAGGAAGGCCGCAGCGGCGAGCCGACCCTGGCCGATGACGACGCCAGCCGCACCTATCCCAAGCCGAAGCGGCAGCGCAAGTCGTCGGCTTATGAAGATCATCTTGCCGCACTGCGCGAGATGGCCCAGGAAGATCCGCGCATGATCGCCATGATCGTCCGCAGCTGGATGAACAAACCATGAGTACTGCCAACGCCATGAACGGCACGCGCCGCAGCGCCATCCTGATGCTGGCGCTCGACGAGGACAGCGCGGCAGAGGTGTTCAAGTATCTGCCGCCCAAGGAGATCCAGCAGCTCAGCATGGAGATGGCCGAGCTGGACCAGGTCTCCCACGAGGAGATGCGCCAGGTGCTGCAGGAGTTCCACCGCGAGACCGAGGAGTTCATCGCGCTGAACCTCAACTCCAGCGACCACATCCGCTCGGTGCTGACCAAGGCGCTGGGCAGCGAGCGCGCCACCAGCCTGATCGAGGACATCCTCGAGAGCCAGAGCAGCAGCAGCGGCATCGACTCGCTGAACCTGATGGAAGCCTCGATGGTGGCCGACCTGATCCGCGACGAGCATCCGCAGATCATCGCCACCATCCTGGTGCACCTGGAGCGCCACCAGGCCGCCGACATCCTCGAGCTGTTCGACGACAAGCTGCGCAACGACGTGGTGCTGCGTATCGCCACCTTCAGCGGCGTACAGCCCGCCGCCCTGCAGGAGCTGACCGAGGTGCTCTCGGGCATGCTCGATGGCCAGAACCTCAAGCGCAGCAAGATGGGCGGCGTGAGAACCGCCGCCGAGATCCTCAACCTGATGAACTCCTCGCTGGAAGAAACCGCCATCGAGACGGTGCGCGCCCACAGCGAGGACCTGGCCCAGAAGATCATCGACGAGATGTTCCTGTTCGAGAACCTCATGGACCTGGACGACCGCAGCATCCAGATAGTGCTCAAGGAGATCGACACCAACTCGCTGGTGGTGGCGCTCAAGGGTGCGCCGGAGGCGCTCATGGAGAAATTCCTGCGCAACATGTCGCGTCGCGCCGCCGACCTCATGCGCGAGGACATGGAGGCCCGCGGGCCAATCCGCGTTTCCCAGGTGGAAGCCGAGCAAAAGGCCGTGCTCCAGGTGGTACGCCGCCTCGCCGACTCCGGCGAGATTGTGCTGAGCGGTGGAGACGACACCTATGTCTGAGAACGGCCCTTGGTCTGAGCACGGCCCTTCCCCCACCGGTCGCCAGGACGCCTGGCAGCGCTGGAGCATGGCCGAGCTGCGCCAGGAGCTGCCGGGTGCCGCGACAGCGCCCCGCGACCGGGCCGAGGAGCTTCGCCGCAAGGAAGCCTTCCGCCGCCAGGCCGAGCTGAAGGCGCTGCGCGAACAGGTGCTGCGCGAGGCCCGCGAAGAGGGCTACCAGGCGGGCTTTGCCGAAGGCAAGCAGGCGGGCCATGTCGAGGGGCTGGCGGAAGGACGCCAGCAGGCGCAGCGGGAGCTGCAGCAGCGCATCGCCACGGAGCTGGCACCGCTGGCACCGCTGGCCGGCGCCTTTTCCGAGGCGCTGGCCTCGCTGGACGAAGCGCTGGGCAACGACCTGGTGGAGCTGGCCTTGGCCACCGGCCAGCAGCTGGCCGGGGAGGCGCTGAAGGCGCGCCCGCGCCAGGTGCTGGTGCTGATTCGCGCCCTGCTGCACACCGAGCCGCCGCTGACCGGCCAGCAGCGCCTGTGGCTGCATCCGCTCGACCTCAAGCTGGTGGAGGAACACCTGGGTCACGAGCTGCAGGCGGCCGGCTGGAAACTGCAGCCCGACGACCAGATCAGCCGTGGCGGCTGCCGCGTGACCAGCGCCAGCGGCGAGCTCGACGCCACCTGGGAGAGCCGCTGGGAGGCGGTAACGGCGCAGGTACGCCGTCGCCGCGCCAGCGCTTCCCAGGACGATGGCTAAAAAAACGACCTTAGAAAAAACGCTGGCCTTTCAAAAACGCTGGCTTCTAAAAGGAAACAGGCTTCATGACCGAGACGGTAGCCCAGGCCGCCAACCCGCACCAGGCTCGCTGGCAGCAGACGCTGCGGCGCGTGCGTGGGCGCGTGGCGAGCGTGCCCGGCTATCGCGCCAGCGGGCGCGTACTGCGTGCCACCGGCATGGTGATCGAGGCGGTGGGGCTGCGGGTGGCGCTGGGCAATGCCTGCCGCATCGAGCTGCCGACCGCCGGCGCCCACGAGCCGCCGCGCTTCGCCGAGGCCGAGGTAGTGGGCTTCTCCGGCGAACGCCTGTTCCTGATGCCGCTCACCGAAATCTCTGGCTTGATGCCGGGCGCCCGGGTTTACCCGCTGGGCGACGGTCCCGATCACGCCGCGCGCCGCTTCCCGCTTGGCGATTCGCTGCTGGGGCGCGTGGTGGACGGCAACGGCGAGCCGCTCGACGGGCTCGGTCCGCTCGATACCGCGCCGCGCGCACCGCTTGCCACCCCGCCGCTCAACCCGCTTTCGCGCGCCCCCATCAACGAGCAGATCGACGTCGGCATTCGTGCCATCAACGCCCTGCTCAGCGTCGGCCGCGGCCAGCGCATGGGGCTGTTCGCCGGCTCCGGCGTGGGCAAGTCGGTGCTGCTGGGCATGATGGCGCGCTACACCCTGGCCGACGTGATCGTGGTGGGCCTGATCGGCGAGCGCGGCCGCGAGGTGCAGGACTTCATCGACAACATCCTCGGCCCCGAGGGGCGGCGGCGCGCCGTGGTAGTGGCGGCCCCCGCCGACACCTCGCCGCTGCAGCGGCTGCAGGGCGCTGCCTATGCCACGCGGCTGGCGGAAGGCTTTCGCGACGACGGCAAGAACGTACTGCTGATCATGGATTCGCTGACCCGCTACGCCATGGCCCAGCGCGAGATCGCCCTGGCCATCGGCGAGCCGCCGGCCACCAAGGGCTATCCACCTTCGGTGTTCGCCAAGCTGCCTAGCCTGGTCGAACGGGCCGGCAACGCCGAGCGCGGCCGCGGCTCGATCACCGCCTTCTATACCGTGCTCACCGAAGGCGACGATCAGCAGGACCCGATTGCCGACTCGGCCCGCGCCATCCTCGACGGCCATATAGTGCTGTCGCGCAGCCTGGCGGAGGCGGGCCACTACCCCGCCATCGACATCGAGGCCTCGATCAGCCGCGTGATGACCCACATCATCGACGACGCGCAGCTGAGCATGAGCCAGATGTTCAAGCGACTCTTTTCACGCTATCAGCGCAACCGCGACCTGATCAGCGTCGGCGCCTACAGCCCGGGGCACGACCCGCTGCTCGACGAGGCCGTGCAGCGCTACCCGCTGCTGGAGCAGTTCCTGCAGCAGGGCATACAGGAAAGCGCCTCGGTGGAGGCGTCACGACAGGTTCTCATCCAGACCCTAGGAGTCAGGCCATGAGTGCAACGTCACAACTCGCCATGCTGTGTGAACTCGCCCGCGACGCCCGCGACCAGGCCGGCCAGGCCCTTGCCGGCGCCCGCCAGAGCGAGAGCCAGGTGGCGGCGCAGCTGGAATCGCTCAACCGCTATCGCCTGGAATACGCCGAGCGGCTGCAGCACGCCATGCGCGACGGCATCGACCCGGCCAGCATGCACAACTACCACCAGTTCCTCGCCTCGCTGGACGCGGCGCTGGCACGCGCGCGCGAGGCCCTGAACGCTCAGCAGCAGCGCGTGCAGCAAAGCCGCCAGCAGTGGCAGGAAGAACAGAAGCGCCTGTCTGCCTTCGATACCCTGTCGACGCGCCGCAGCGCCGAGCTGCTGCGCCAGGAAGGGCGACGCGAACAGCGCATCAGCGACGAGATGGCCGCCGGGCGCCTGCTGCGCCAGCGCAGCGGGCAGACGCCGTGAACCGGCTCAGGAGACCTTCATGAACATCGAGCTGTTGTTGAGCCACCTGCCGACGCCGAACCGAAGCGGGCCGATGGCGGAGCGTGGCGCCCCCCAGGCGCCCTTCGCCCAGGCCATGGCCCACGCCGGGCAGCGCCCGGCCATGGCCGATGCGCCCCTGGCTGCCGGCTTCGGCCCGGGCGAGGGCCTGCCTCCCGCTCTGGCGCAGCAAATGGTGCCCACGGCGCCCTGGCTACCAGCGCTCACTGCCGGCTCGAACCAGCTCGCAGCTGGACTGGACGCGCCGGTGGCCGTGCCCGATGCCGAGCTAGAGGGCATCATGGCGCGCCTCGCCTTGATCGAAGGCACACACGAATGGACGCCGCCGGACGCCGTCCAGGCGGCGCACAGCGCAACGCCGGAAACCACCCTGGCGACAGCGATGGCGCAGCCCGGGATGGCGGCCGCGGTGCCGCTTACCCCAACGGCGCCAGCCACAGCAGCCGAGCCTGCCGTGGCCGCCAGGCTGGCGGCCACGCCGGCCGTCGGCGAAGCGCACCCGCATGGCAGTGCCACGCCGCTTCATACGACTCTGGGCGGCCAGCCCCAGCCGCCGGCAAGCCTTGCCGGCCAGGTGCAAGCGCCAGCCGCCCCGGCGGCTGACAGCGCCGGGCGCGCCAGCTTGGCGGCTTCTGCCGCCGCCGCTTCCCGCGGCGGCGCCGCCAACCGTACAGCAGAAGCCTTCACCCCGGCTGCCGCCCCGCCGGCCAGGGAGCTACCCACGCCCTTAGCCGCACAAGAGGCAGGCCGCCCCCTGGCGGGCGCCGAGCCGCTGGTGCCGGGCCTGGGTGCCCAGGCGCCGGGGCCGACCTCGGCGGCACCCGCCCAGGCCAGCCTGCCGGCACCGATCCAAAGCCCGGCCTGGCCGGGCCAGCTGAACCAGCAGCTGGTGCAGTTCGCGCGCATGGGCGGCGAGCAGCGGGTAGAAATGCAGCTGAACCCGGCCGAGCTCGGGCCGCTCTCGGTCACGCTCAAGATGACCGAACAGGGTGCCCAGGCCCAGTTCCTCTCGGCGCATGCCCAGGTTCGCCAGGTGCTGGAACAAGCCATTCCGCAGCTGCGCGAGGCGCTTGCCGAACAGGGTATCACCCTGGCCGAGTCTTCCGTTGGCGAGCAGCGCCAGCCGCAGGGGCAGGCCTTTGCCGAGCATCAAGCCGGCAGGCCGGGTGCCACGGTAGGCGATGCCGTTGAAGATGGCGCCAACGGGAGTGAGCAGGCGGTCACCGAGGGCGCACCGGTCGGTATTTCGCTGGACGGTCGGGTGAACCTCTACGCCTGATGCTCACCCTCTACGCCTGACACACACTCTCTACGCCTGGGACAAACAGCCAAGATAGGCCCTTTCGCGCGGCCTGTTCCCCCCTTCGGGAGACGTGCGAATTGCGATACTGACGCTCCCATGGCGGGACCCAACTTCACGAAGGCAAGGCAATGGCGAAATCGACCGGCGGCTCCTCCAAGCTCTTGTGGCTGATGATCATCCTGGTGCTGCTCTCTACCGCAGCGGCGGGCGCAGCCATCTACCTGGTCATGAATGATCGCGACGGCTCGGCACAGGGCAATCTGCAGGGGCAGCAGCTGCAGCGCCAGGCGCCCATCTTCGTCAAGATCGACCCGTTCACGGTCAACCTGGCCGACGACAACTTCGGTTCGCGGCTGCTCTACCTGGGCCTGTCGCTGAAGGTCGGCGACAAGGAGACGCAGGACATCCTGCAGGAACACATGCCCCAGGTTCGCAGCCGGCTGCTGATGCTGCTTTCCGGCAAGCAGGCCGCGGAACTCACTTCCCCGGACGGCAAGCGTCGCCTGGGCGAGGAAATCACTGCCGTCATCTCCGATCCCCTGACTCAGCCCCAGCCGCCCCTGGATATCCGGGACGTGCTGTTCACTGAGTTCATCGTGCAATAACCGGGCGCTCTGGCCACATGTCTCAAGACGATCTGCTGTCACAGGATGAGATCGACGCCCTGCTCAAGGGCGTCAGCGGCGACGACGAACCCGCTGCGCGCAGCGACGACGAGGTCCGCATCCGTCCCTACGACCCGGCGACGCAGCACCGCGTGGTACGCGAACGCCTGCAGGCGCTGGATATCATCAACGAGCGCTTTGCGCGCCATTTCCGCACCGGGCTGTTCAACCTGCTGCGGCGCAGCGCGGACATCACCGTCGACTCGGTGCGCTACCAGAGCTACAGCGACTTCTCGCGCAACGTGCCGGTGCCGACCAACATCAACATCATCGCCATGAAGCCGCTGCGCGGCTCGGCGCTGATCGTGTTTCCGCCCAACCTGGTGTTCATGGTGGTGGATAACCTGTTCGGCGGCGACGGCCGCTTCCTGACCAAGTCGGAAGGGCGCGAGTTCACCAACACCGAACAGCGCATCATCCAGCGTCTGCTGAACCTGGCGATCGACGCCTACGAGGAGTCGTGGAAGTCGGTCTACCCGCTGGAGATGCACTACCTGCGTTCGGAGATGCAGTCGAAGTTCGCCAACATCACCAACTCGCCCAACGAGATCGTGGTGAACACAAACTTCAACATCGAGGTCGGGAATCTTTCCAGCAGCTTCCAGATCTGCATTCCCTACTCGATGATCGAGCCGCTGCGCGACCTGCTGGCCAACCCGCTCAACGAAGGACGCCAGGAGCAGGACGGCGCCTGGTCGAAGCGAATGGCCGGGGAACTGCGTCATTCCGAGGTGGAGCTGATCGCCAAGTTCGCCGACCTCCCCAGCCGCATTGCCCATGTGATGGCGCTGAAGGTCGGCGACGTGCTGCCGCTGGAGCTTCCCGACACCGTGGTCGCCAGCGTCGACGGCGTGCCGGTGATGGAGTGCGACTACGGCAGCCAGCATGACCTACGCGCCCTGCGCGTCATCCGCATCATCGACCACGGGGCCCAGACCCCGGCTCCCCAGGATGCCTTCATCAAGGGCGCTGCACCTCAAGCCAAGGATTCCAAGCATGACTGATCCCAAGAAACCCGATCAGAACGTTTCCGACGACGACTGGGCCGCCGCCATGTCGGAACAGGGCAACAGCGAGCCGCCTGCCGAGGACGATCCCTGGGCCGAGGCCATGGCCGAACAGCAGGCCGCCACGGGTGCCACGGGCGACGACGATCCTTGGGCCGAAGCGCTGGCCGAGCAGGAGGCCATGGAAGCCGCATCGCAGGAGGCGCTGCGCCCCAGCGCGCCCGCTCCTGCCGCCCAGTCGGCCGGCGAGCGCATCTTCCGCCCGCTCGACAAGGGCGCGGGCAGCGCCGCACCGCGTGATCTCGACATGATCATGGACATCCCGGTCAAGCTGACCGTGGAGCTCGGCCGCACCCGGCTCACCATCAAGCAGCTGCTCGAGCTGACCCAGGGCTCGGTGATCGAGCTCGACGGCCTGGCCGGCGAGCCGATGGATATCCTGATCAACGGCTACCTGATTGCCCAGGGTGAGGTGGTGGTGGTCGAGGACAAATACGGCATTCGCATCACCGAGATCATCACCCCCTCCGAGCGGGTGCAGAAACTCAACCGATGAGCGAGACGACCTCCCCCGGCGCCAGCGCCAGCGGGCTCGAAAGCCTGGCGGTGGGCAGCGACGCCCTGGTGGGCCTGGCCACGCTGGGCAAGACGGCGGCCGCGCTGGCCCTGGTGCTGGCAATCATCTTCGCCTGCAGCGCGCTGCTCCGGCGCTGGGGGCCGCAGCGTCGCGCCGCCGGTGGCCAGCTGCAGGTCGTCGCCAGCACGGCCATCGGCAGCCGCGAGCGCGTGGTGGTGGTGGAGATCGCTAACACCTGGCTGGTACTCGGCGTGGGCGGCGGCCAGGTCAGCAAGCTGCATGAACTGCCGGCCCCGGCGCAACCGGAAGCCACCGCACCCGGCGCCACGGGGGAAGGCGAGCGCTTCGCCGCCCGCTTAGCCCGTGCGCTCAAGCACAATGCCGGTCTCGGCGGCCCCGACCGGGGCACGCCATGATTCGCAGCTCACTTGTCCGGCGCCCGCTGGCGCTGCCTGCCCTATTGGCAATGCTAGGCCTTGCCCTGCTGCCGCTGGAGGCCTTCGCCCAGCAGATCCCCGGTATTGTCAGCCAGCCGCTGGACAACGGCGGCCAGCAGTGGTCGATCCAGCTGCAGACCCTGCTGCTGCTCAGCGCCATGGCGTTCCTGCCGGCGGCGCTGCTGATGATGACCGGCTTCACCCGCATCATCATCGTGCTCAGCCTGCTGCGCACGGCCATCGGCACCCAGTCCACGCCGCCCAACCAGGTGATGCTCGGGCTGGCGCTGTTTCTCACCTTCTTCGTCATGTCGCCGGTGTTCGCCATGGTCTACGAAACGGCCTGGGTGCCGCTGTCCGCGGAGGAGATCGGCTTCGAGGAGTTTCTGCAGATCGCCCAGGGGCCGTTCCGCGAGTTCATGCTGGCCCAGACCCGCGAGCCCGACCTGGCACTGTTCGCCCGGCTGGGCGACGTGGGCCCCATGCAGGGACCGGAAGACGTGCCGCTGCGCATCCTGGTCCCGGCATTCGTTACCAGCGAGCTGAAGACCGCGTTCCAGATCGGCTTCACCATCTTCATTCCGTTCCTGATCATCGACCTGGTGGTGGCCAGCACGCTGATGTCGCTCGGCATGATGATGGTGCCCCCGGCCACCATCTCCCTGCCCTTCAAGCTGATGCTGTTCGTGCTGGTCGACGGCTGGCAGCTGGTCATCGGCTCGCTGGCGGAAAGCTTCTTCATTTAACGTTTGGCCGTCGCCCCGTTGCGCCGGCAAGGAGTCACGATGACACCGGAAATGGTCATGGGCATCGCCTACCAGGGCATGCGCGTCACCCTGTTCCTGGCCGGCCCGCTGCTGATCACGGCCCTGCTGACGGGCCTCACCGTCAGCCTGTTCCAGGCCGCCACCCAGATCAACGAGATGACGCTCTCCTTCATTCCCAAGATCCTGGGGGTCTTCACAGTGCTGGTGCTGGCCGGCCCCTGGCTGTTGAAGCTGATCGTCGACTTCACGCGCAATCTCTTCACCAGCATTCCCAGCATGTTGATGTGAGCCGGCCATGGTCGAGGTGACCTTCGCCCAACTGCAAGGCTGGCTGGTCGTGTTGCTGTGGCCCTTCGTGCGCATCACCTCCTTCTTTGTCGCCTCGCCGCTGTGGGGACACTCCAGCGTGCCGAATCAGGTCAAGATCGGCCTGGCCTTCCTTATGACGCTGGTGCTGGCCCCCGTGCTGCCCGCCATGCCCGAGGTGCCGATCATGTCCTGGGCGAGCCTGGGGCTGATGGTGGAGCAGATGCTGATCGGCATCGCCATCGGCCTGGTCATGCACGTGGTTTTCGCGGTGGTACAGGCCGCGGGGGAATTCATCGGCCTGCAGATGGGTCTGGCCTTCGCCACCTTCTTCGACCCGGGAAGCGGCACCAATACCATGATTCTGTCGCGGGTGTTCTTCATGATCACCCTGCTGATGTTCGTGGCCCTGGGCGGCCACCTGATGGTGCTCGAGGCGCTCGCCAGCAGCTTCTTCAGCCTGCCGGTGGGCATCGGCGCCTTCAATCCCACCGCCTTCGAGATGCTGGTGCGCTACGGCGGCACCATCTTCGTGGCCGGCATGTCGCTGGCGCTGCCGCTGGTGGGTTCGCTGCTGATCATCAACCTGGCCATGGGTATTCTCAACCGCTCGGCGCCGCAGCTCACGGTTTTCAACATCGGTTTCCCGACGTCGCTCACCGTCGGCCTGGTGCTGCTGATGGTGCTGATGACCGACATGTCGCGCTTCCTGCAGCGCCTGTTCAGCAACGGCATCCAGTTCATGTATTCGCTGATCGATGCCTTGGCACCGCTGCCCCCCTTAAATTAAAAAAAACCGCTCCGGCGAACCGGAGCGGTAAAAGACCGTGCCTCGACTGCTTTGCACGGCCTGCAGGGACCAAGACAGACTCAAATAAAACGACGGTTTTACGTGCGATCACGACTTACATGAAGTTGAACAGCGACAGACCCTTCACGTCGACGAAGGCCTTCTGCGCCGCCTGCAGCCCAACCTGGCGCAGGCTGTATTCGGCGATGGCCTTGCTGTAGTCGAGATCGACCAGGTCGGAGAGCGTCTGTTCGTAGTTCATCATGCGATTGCTGGAAACGGCATCGACCACGTCGAGTTCGTTGAGGCGTGCGCCCATGGAGGCACGCACGGTCAGGACGTTATCGAGGCTGTTGTCGAGCTCGCGCATCACCGTGTTGATAGTGTTGCGAAAGTGGGCGCGATTCTCGGCCGTGCCCTCCTGGTCGAGTTCCAGCAAGTCGATGGCGTCCTTCAAGGACTTGAACAGGTCCTGGTTGGCATTGCTGTCGTTGGCCGGGCGCAGCTGGAGCTGGTCGCCATCGGCGGGCGTCCCTTCCAGGGTGATGCTCACGCCACCGAAGCTGACGGTCTTGCCTGAAACATAGGGTTCGTCATAGATCTGGCTCGTTGAATCGTCGGGGTTGGCCACCCGGACCCGCATGGTGATCTCGCCATCCTCTTCGACTTCCACGAAATTCACGGTAAAGGGCTTGCCGAAATGCTCGGCATTGGGGTCGACGCGGTTCGGGCCACCGGTAAAGGATACAGAGCCCGCATTGGCGAAGAAGCCGTCTTGCACACCGAGGCTACCAGCGGCTGGAGCTGGGTCAGCCAACACGGAACGCTCCGCCCGCGCCACGTAGCCGGCGCCGGACGGCACGCTTTGGAAGATGACCTTGCCGTTGTCGGCCACCGGCATCAGCCGCGAGGCGTCGATCCGCTGTTCGCGGGTGTTGGCATCGCCGATGTAGTCGACACCCGAGACACCGGTGCCCGAGGTGCGAGTAAAGGGCGGGGAGTTGTCCTGGAAGCCGCCGAACAGGTAGCGACCGTTGCCGTCGGTGGCGTTGGCCTGGCCGATCAGCGTCTCGTAGATGCCGCGCAGCTCGGAGGCCACCGACTGGCGATCCACGTCGCTCAGGGTATCGCTCGCCGCCTGCACCAGCAGCGTCTTGGCGCTGGTGATGCCGTCGGCCACACTGTTGAGCACGCTTTCGGCCTGGGCCAGGGAGTTGCGGGCGGAGATACGCGCGTCGCTGAACTGCTGGGTGACCGCCTTGGCCTGGGAGACGCCCACCGCACGCGACGCCGCCTGGGGGTCATCGGAGGGGTTCACCACGCGCCGGCCGCTGGCGATCTGCTGGCCGACCTTGAGGAAATCGCCCTGCTGGCGGTTCATGGCGGCCACGCTCTGGTCGAACATGGTTACGGTGCTGATACGCATCGTCTAACTCTCCCAGAAATCAGTTGCGCAGGCCGAGGATGGTGTCGAATACCGAGGAGGCGGTATCGATCACCCGGGCGTTGGCCATGTAGAACTGCTGATAGCGAATCAGGTTGGCCGCTTCCTCGTCCAGGTTCACGCCAGACTCGGACTGCTGTACGGCCTTGAGCTGGTCGGTCAGCCCCTGGCGGGCATCAAGGTTGACCTTGACGATATTGGCACGGTTACCGACATCGCTGACCATGCCACCATAGGCCTGGCTGAAGGAGGCACGGCCACCCACCAGGGCCTGGCTCTGCAGGTTCTGCAGTGCCAAGGCGTTGCGGTTGTTACCCGTCCCGGTATCGCCAAGCGAGATCGCAAGTGCGGCTGACTGTCCAGCCTGCGGCAGCTTGCCCAGGGTAAAGCTGACGCCACCTATGGTCAGCCTATCGCCTTCTTTCAGCTCATCGGCAGCGGTCAGGGCAGTACCGTCTCGCATCAGGCTCATGCCATCTGGCAGGCCGTCTGACAAGGTAAAGGTGCCGTCTGACTTAACTTCCAGCCTGATTCCCCCTGGGGGAATATCTTCACGCGGCGAAGTGTCGGTTCGTACATTCGTGATGGCCAGCGTTCCGCTAGTCTCGACGAGGGAAGCCGCTGCAATCTTGTCCAGGTCACGAACCTGGGTTTCGAAATTGGCCGCCACCCGGCGCAGCGGCTGCACCTCGTAGCGATTGCCGTCTGCGGGCAACTTGTCGAAGCTCAGCGTCATGCCGCCAAAGCTCAAGGTGAACGCATCCTCATCCCACTTGACCTCACTTGCCGGCAGCGCCTGGTTGCTATCCTTGCGCGTGATCTGCGGCTGGCCATCCTGGAAACGGATGGTGTAGTCGGTGGCGCGCAGCTGATCGATATTGGCCGAATCGAAGCTTGCCGCCACGATCTCCGCGTCATTGGCATTGCGCGGGTAGGAGTAGGCTTGCGGTTGGCCGATCTTGAAGAAATCGCCGCCCTGGTTGCCATCCAGGTCCTGGCCCAGGCGGTGCTGCTCGTTGAAGCCGACCGCCAGCGATACGGCGAGCTGACCGATCTGGTTCTGGGTCTTGTCCAGCGTCTCGGTACGGAAGGTCATCAGGCCGCCAAGGGTGCCGCCCTTGATGGTACTTTCCGACAGCGCCACGATATTGCCGCCGGAATCGCGATAGCCCAAGACGACTCGCTGGGGATCATGCGGCGCCTCGATGGCCTCGAGCTTGTAGGCGTTGGTTCCCGATACCAGCGGCTGCCCATTGGGCAGGCTGATGTTGTAGCTCTTGCCGTCCTGGATATCCAGGCGAATATCCATGCGCTGGCTCAGCTCGGCGACCAGCTGGTCACGCTGGTTGAGCAGGCTGTTGGGCGCCTCGCCGCTGCGCGCGCGCGCCAGCGCGATCTCGCGGTTGAGGGTCGCGAGCTGTTCGGTGAGGTTGTTGACCTGGACGACCTCATCGCGAATCTGGCCGTTGATGCCCACCTGCATGTCCTGCAGGTAGCCGTCGAAGGCGCGAAACTGTGCCGTCAGGGTATCGGCAGTGCCGAGCAGGCCCTGGCGCGCGGCCGGATCGGACGGCGCACCGGCAAGGTCCTGCAGCGACGAGAAGAAGTTCTGCATCAGCGGCGACAGGCCGGCGCTCCGGTCGGCCAGCAGGTTGTCGATCTGACTGATCTGGTTCTCGTAGGCCCGCAGGGCGCTGGACGCGCTGGTGGCGGCGTTGAGCTGCGAGGCCACGAACTGGTTGAACTGGCGCTGCACCGCATTGACCTGCACCCCGGCATCGGCACGACTCTGGCCGAGAAGCGTCAGCTCGCGATTGTAGCCGGGCGTATAGACGTTGCTGATGTTGTTGCTGGTGGTATTCAGCGCGTTCTGGGCGGCATTCAGGCCGCTCAGGCCGACGGAGAAAATGGTGCTCATGATGTCGTTTCCTTTCGCCTATGCCCGCTATATCGGCCTGAAATTCGAAAGCTTTAGCTGCCTTGGAGAAACTGCCTCGGAGAGTTCAGTAGCTGAAGAACACCAGCGAGTCGCGTGCCCGCATCGGCCCCATGCTATTCATCACGGCGATCAATTTGTCCGCATAGGCCGGGTCGGTGGCGTAGCCTCCCGCCTGCAGCGCCCTGGCGGCCTGCGCGGCATCCCCGGCGGTGGTCACCGCGGCATAGCGCGGGTTGTTGCCGATCAGCCGGGCGTAGTCGGTGAAGGCCTCCTCGAAGGAGCCGTAGACGCGGAAGGTATCGACCATCCGCGTGCGCCGCCCGTTGATGTATTCATGGGTCGTGACATCGGTGGTACGCCCCTGCCAGCTGCTGCCCGCCTTGATGCCGAACAGGTTGTAGCTGTTGCTGCCGTCCGCGGTGGGAATCTCGTGGCGCCCCCAGCCGGTTTCCAGCGCTGCCTGGGCCAGGATCAGCTCGGCCGGCACGCCCGTGCGCCGGCTGGCGGCCTGGGCGGGCGCCGAAAGTCGCTCCATGAAGCGCTGCACGTGCTCGCCCGCAGGCACACCGGCGCGAGTTTCCCGCACCGGAGGCGTCGGGCGATTCTCGCTGCTGGGCGGTGGGCTTGCCGCCGCCGGCAGCTTGGCGTCCAGCGCCGCCATGAAGCCGCCTCGTACGGCTTCCAGCTCATCGAGGAAGCTCGCCGGCAGCGCCACGGGCTCGGCGGCGCCTTGTTGGCTGGCGACGCGGTCTTCGGTCATCGGCTTGTCGCCGTCGGGCTCGGGCTGCAGTGCATCCTTCAACACGCGAGGCGTGCCGCGGGGAATGCCTGCGATGAGTTCGGAAAGCTCAGCATCGGCGACGGCCGATCGCGCCGGCGCAACACCGAGCTGTTTCTCCAGCTGCGCGACGAGGTGGTCGGCCAGGCCGATGCCGCGCCCGGCCATGGTCTGCGCCCACTGCTGGTCGAGCATGGACTGGTAGAAGTCGCCCTGCTGGCTGTCGAGCAGCCCGCCGGAGGGGATGGTGTCACGCATGCTCTTGAGCATCATCTGCAGGAACAGCGCTTCGAACTGCTGCGCGGCTCCGCGCAGGCCGGCCGCCTCATCCTGCCTGGCGGTATGCTTGAGCCGCTCGAGCCCCTGCACGTCCATGGCCAGCTGGCTGCTCATATTCTGAATGGCCATCAGATGATCTCCAGGTCGGCGCGCAGCGACCCGGCCGCCTTCAGTGCTTCAAGGATCGCCATCAGATCGCTGGGCGTGGCGCCAAGCGCGTTGAGGGCATTGACGACGTCCACCAGGTTGGCGCCTTCGACGATCTGCAGGTAGGCATCCTGCTCCTGCAGGGTGATGCCTGTTTCCGGCACCACCACGGTGGTGCCCTCGCCGAAGGGCGACGGCTGGCTGACCAGGAAACGCGTATCGATGATGATCGAGAGGTTGCCATGAGCCACCGCGGCACGCCGCAGGGTGACCGCGCTGTTCATGACCACCGAGCCGGTGCGGGCGTTGAACACCACCTTCGCCGGCGCCTCGGTCGGCGTGACGCGAATGTTCTCCACCTGGGCCATGAAGTTGACCCGAGAGTTGGCATTCGTGGGGCCATCCAGCGCAATCACGCGGCCATCGCGGGCCGCTGCCACCGGACGCCCGAACTCGGCGTTGATCGCACTGACCACGCGCTGCGCGGTCCCGAAGTCGGCCTGCTTGAGTTCTAGCTCCAACAGCCCTCCGTGCAGGCCGAGATCCAGCTGGACCTCGCGCTCGACCATGGCGCCACCGGGAATGCGTCCCCCTGCCAGCTGGTTCACCTGCACCTGGGCGCCGCCCGCCGCCGCCCCGGCACCGCCGACCAGCAGGTTGCCCTGGGCAATGGCATAGGTTTCGCCATCCGCCCCTTTCAAGGGGGTCATCAGCAGCGTGCCGCCGCGCAGGCTGCGGGCATTGCCGATGGAGGAAACGTTGATGTCCAGGCGCTGGCCAGGCCGCGAGAACGGCGGCAGGTCGGCCGTGACCATCACCGCCGCCACGTTACGCAGCTGCATATTGGTGCCTGGCGGGACGGTGATGCCGAGCTGCGACAGCATGTTGGTGAGGCTCTGCCCGGTAAAGGGCGCCTGCATGGTCTGGTCGCCGGTGCCATCGAGGCCCACCACCAGGCCATAGCCGACCAGCACGTTGTCGCGCACGCCGGCGAAGGTGGCGATTTCCCGGATGCGTTCGGCCTGCGCCGGCAGCGCGACCAGGCAGAGCAAGGCAAGCGTGAGCCATCTTGCCGCCGTAGCGTGAAAACGCTTGGCGCTGGATAAGGAATGAGTCGTCATGACCGCCTCGCTAACTCGTCGCATCAGAAAGGCGAAACGTTGAGGAAGAAACGCTGCAACCAGCCCATGTGTTGCGCCTCGCTGATATAGCCGTTGCCTACGTATTCGATCCGGGCGTCTGCCACTGCCGTGGAAGGAACGGTGTTCTGGCCGGTGATGGTGCGCGGGTTGACCACGCCGGAAAAGCGGATGAACTCTACGCCCTGATTGATGGCGATCTGTTTTTCGCCGCGCACCCGCAGGTTGCCGTTGTACATCACCTCGAGCACCGACACGGTGATGGTACCGGTGAAGCTGTTACTGGCCTGGGAGCCTCCGCCGCCGGCAAAGTCGCTGTTGCCGGAGAGATTGCCGGACAGGTCGATGCCCCGTTCGGCCAGGCGATCGAGCACATCGGGCAGCGCTGAAATATCGAGCCCCGCCGAACCGCTGCGGTTCATGTTCGACTGTGCGTTCTTGCTGGCGCTGACCTGCTCGTCGAGCACGATAGTCAGGATATCGCCCACCATGCGCGGGCGACGATCTTCGAACAGCGGCTGTACGCCACGATGGGCCTGGTAGATGGAGCCGTTGGCCAGCCGCGGCGGCGGCTCGGCGATGGTGATCTGCTCCTGCTCGCCGACCACGGAAGCGCGCGGCACCTGGGCGCAGCCACCCAATACCAGCGCCAGAACGGCAAGTAGCACCATGGCCAAACGCGTCGTCATGCTCGTACCTTTCATTCTCACTCGCTTTCGGCCTTGCTCCGCCCCGAACGGGCGGAAAGGCGTCTCATCAGAGCTGGCTCAAACGCGCCAGCATTTCGTCGCTGGTCTGCACCGCCCGGCTGTTGATCTCGTAGGCGCGCTGGGTCTGGATCATGCTGACCATCTCCTCCACCACGTTGACGTTGGAGGTCTCGACATACCCCTGGAACAGTCGCCCGGCACCGTTCATGCCTGGCATGGTCTCGTTGCGCGGTCCGGACGCCGTGGTTTCCAGATAGAGGTTGCCACCGATGCTCTCGAGCCCGGTCGAGTTGACGAAGGTGGAGAGAGAGATCTGCCCTACTTCCAGCGCCTGGGTCACGCCGGGCTGGGTGACCGACACAGTGCCGTCCTCGCCGATGGAGATCGACAGGGCGTTGTCGGGAATGATGATGGCCGGCTCCAGGGGATAGCCATTGGCGGTCACCATTTGGCCGTTCTCATTGAGCTGGAAGCTGCCGTCGCGGGTATACGCCGTGGAGCCGTCGGGCATCAGCACCTGAAAGAAGCCGTTGCCGTTGATGGCCAGGTCTCGGGAATTCTGGGTATGTTCCAGACCGCCCTGGGTGTGCAGGCGCTCGGTGGCCACCGGGCGCACGCCGGTACCCACCTGCAGGCCGGAAGGCAGGCGATTCTGCACATCGTTCTGCGCACCGGGTTGGCGCAGGTTCTGGTACAGCAGGTCTTCGAATACCGCCCGCGAGCGCTTGAAGCCGTTGGTGCTGACGTTGGCCAGGTTGTTGGAGATGACGTCCAGCTTCACCTGCTGGGATTCGAGCCCCGTCTTGGCGGTCCAAAGCGATTTGATCATGGTGGTTCCTCAGCTTACGGGCGTCAGCCTCGTCAGCCCTGTAGAGAGAGCAAGTTGTTGGCCCGCTGGGCGTTCTCGTCAGCCGTGCTGATCACTTTCATCTGCATTTCGTAGCGCCTGGCCACGTCGATCATGGCGACCATGGCCTCGACCGCGCTGACGTTGCTGCCTTCCAGGGCGCCGCTCACCACGCCGGCGTCGTCATCGGCCGCCAGCGCCTGAGCTTCGCCCTCGTCGTTCAAGGGCATGCGGAACAGGCCGTCGTCACCGCGCTGCAGGGCCTGGGGCGGCGTGACCAGCTTGAGCCTTCCCACGTCGACCAGCGCCTCGGGGCCTTCCCCCTCCCCGATGGCGCTGAGCGTGCCGTCGGCACCGATGGTAACGCTCGACCCCAGCGGCACTATGAGCGGGCCACCCTCACCAATCACCGGCCGACCCAGCACCGTGACCAGGCCATCGGGTCCGACTTCGAGATCGCCGCGTCGGGTGTAGGCTTCGCTGCCGTCGGCGGCCTGAATGGCAAGCCAGGCGTCGCCCATCAGGGCGACGTCCAGCTCACGGCCGGTACGATTGATGGGCCCCGGGCTGAAGTCGCTGCCCGGCGTGGTAGCCGCCACGGAGACGCGAGTCGCCAGCGCGCCGTCGCCCTGTACCGGCACGGCGCGCATGGCATGCAGCTGGGCGCGAAAGCCGCTGGTGGAGACGTTGGCCAGGTTGTGGCTTACCACCGCCTGCTGGTCCATCGTCTGCTTGGCGCCGCTCATGGCGGTATAGAGAATGCGGTCCATGACTCGACTCCCCTGACGCTAGTCAGTAGCGCTTAGCGCAGGTTGATGGCGGTTTGCAGGAGTTCGTCCTGGGTCTTGATGGTCTGCGAGTTGGCCTGGTAGGCCCGCTGCGCCACGATCATGTCGACCAGCTCACGGGCCATGTCCACGTTGGAGGTTTCCACCGCGCCGGAGACGATACCGCCCAGCAGGCCGGTGCCCGGCGCGCCAACCAGCTCCTGGCCGGATTCGGCAGACGCACGCCAGACGTTGTCGCCAGCCGGGGCCAGGCCTTCGGGGTTACGGAAACTGGCCAGGGCAATCTGGCCGGCGGGGCGCGACTGCTCGTTGGAGTAGTTGCGCATGATGGTGCCATCATCAGTGATGACGATGCCGACCAAGGTGCCGGAGGTATAGCCGTTTTGGGTCAGCTGGCTGACCGTGGAGGTGTTACCAAACTGAGTGGTACCCGCAAGGTCGAGGTTGAACTCAAGATTATTCGCCCCCCCGCCAAGATAATCCGCCGCAACGAAGGTAATATTTTCAAAGACATTGTTAGCAGGTTCTATCAGCTGGCCGTTGGGATTAAACCGAAGCGTAAATCCCTGCGGAACTTGCTTGTCATCAACTATTACGGGATCGCCATCAGCATCCCTTTCGACAAGAGCCTTTCCATCAAGCGTCATCTTAGCCGTCCACTGATTGGCATCAGTCTTCTCGTAGTAGACGGTTATATTGCGAGGGTTACCCAGTGAGTCGTAAACGGTGAAGTTGTTTGAATAGTGATAGTCAATGGTTAGCGGGCCACCATTCGCATCACGGGCTTCGACAGAGCTCATATCTTCAGAGCCCGGCAACTTGCGCGCATCCAAGTTGATCGTCGTCCCGACCCGGGTGGTCGCGCTGGCTGCCAGCTCTTCGGCAGAGACATTCAACGGCACCGGCTGACCGCCCACCTGCACCTGACCGGCAGCGTTCAGGCCGTAGCCCATGATCTGGAAGCCCTGGGCGTTTACCAGGTCGCCGTTGGCCTTCATGGTGAGCTGACCGTTACGGGAATAGACCACCTCACCGCTGTTATCCATGAAGCGGAAGAAACCGCTGCCGGCAACGGCCAGATCCAGGTTGCGGTTGGTGGATTCGATGTTCCCTTCACTGAAGTTCTGCAGCACGGAGGCTACCCGCGTACCCAGCCCCACCTTGGAGTTGGCGAACACGTCGGAAAACTGGACGCTGGAGCCCTTGAAGCCGACCGTCTGGGAGTTGGCGATGTTGTTGCCGATCGCGCCCAGTTTCTGAGCCTGGGAATTCAGGCCGCTCAATGCTTGCGAAAAACTCATGTTCGTTCCTCTGCCTGCCGGCTAATTTGCCGCTATGCGCGGTTCTCTTATGCTGTGTCGGCGCCTTGTTGGCGCCCCCGTTCAAAGAATCTGCTTCACCTGGTCGAGCCCGACCTGGCCGTAGATCGCGCCCAGGTCCAGCTTCACGCCGCCATTCTTGTCCGGCGGGGTCACGCCGCCCACTAGGGCATAGTTGAGTGTGGAACCGGCCAGGGTGCGCTCGCCGCTGGTGGCCTCCACACGCACGCGGTAGCTGCCGGCCACCGCAGCTTCGCCTTCACTGGTGCGGCCGTCCCACACGAAGGACTCCACGCCGGCCTTGACCGGGCCGATATCGTAGCGATTGATGACCTGGCCGCTGGCGTTGGTGATCACCACGCGGACGTTGTCGGCCGACTGCCCCAGCTCGATCCCGAACGGCGTGGTGTGCAGCGCGCCATCCTCGCCGTGCTCGAGCAGAACGCGATCACCCGGCACCAGCACGCCCTTGCCGATCAGGCCGGTTGCCTGTAGCGCCTGGCCGGCGTGCATCTGGGCAGTGATGTCCTGCAGCGTGCGGTTGAGCTGCTCGATCCCGCTGACGGTGTTGATCTGCGCCAGCTGGGAGGTCATCTCATGGTTTTCCATGGGATTGAGCGGGTCCTGGTGCTTCATCTGCGTGATCAACAGGGTCATGAAGTTGTCGCGCAGCTCGGCGGACTGGCTGGCGTCACGCGGCGAGGGGCCGCCGGCGTTCATGCGCGAGATGACGTTGGCATCGATAGCGGTGGGCATGGCGTCAACCCTCGCCCAAGGTGAGCGTCTTGAGCATCATCTGCTTGCTGGTGTTCATCACCTCGACGTTGGCCTGGTAGGAGCGCGACGCCGAAATCATGTTGACCATTTCATGCACCGGTTCGACATTGGGCATGGCCACATAGCCTTCGTCGTTGGCCAGCGGATGTTCAGGGCGGTACTCCAGGCGCAGGGGCGAGGGGTCTTCCACCACTTGGCGCACGCCCACCCCACCGATGCCATGGCGCCCCTGCAGGCGCGCCTCGAACAGCACCTGCTTGGCGCGATAGGCTTCGCCGTCCGGGCCTGCCACGCTGTCGGCGTTGGCCAGGTTGCTGGCGGTGACGTTCATGCGCTGGGACTGGGCACTCATGGCCGAGCCGGCGATATCGAAAACAGAAAACATGGACATTGGGAAAGCTCCTGAGTGTCCCGGCGGCTTACTCGGACTGCATGGCGTTCTTCAGCCCCTGGATGCGGCTGTTGATGATGGTCAGCGCGGCCTGGTAGCGCACGGCATTGTCGGCGAAGGCGGTGCGCTCGCGATCCATGTCGACGGTATTGCCATCGAGGCTGGGCTGGGCGGGAACCCGATAGAGCAGGTCACGCCCCGGCGCCGAAAAGGCCTGCCCGGCAAGGTGACGATCGGCAGTGCGCGCCAGGGCCAGGCCGCCCCCGGAGGAGCGCCCCCCGTGCTCCACCGCCTTCTTGAGCTCGCTGGCAAAGTCGAAGTCGCGCGCCTTGTAGTTCGGCGTATCGGCGTTGGCGATGTTGCTGGCCAGCACCTTGTGCCGCTCCTGGCGCAGGCCAAGCGCCTGCTGATGGTAATTAAAGGCGGCTTCGAGCTGGTCGATCATGCCGGCACTCCCGTTGCGTACCTGGTTTAGAACATGCGGAACTTGTTGAGGTTGGAGAATAGCCAGGGCGGTGTCACCTCAATGGCAAGAACAGCCCGCGTTTCCTCATCCATTTCACCTATTTCACCCTTGGCGCCAGGGCTAGAATGCCTCTACATCCCTACACGAGCCGGTCGATATGCTGCGCCGCCGCCCACGCCCTGTTGCTGCCCGCCGCCCGGCTGCCGCCCTGCTGGCCCTGGCCCTTTTCGCCTGCCTGCCCCCGGCCGGGGCGCTGGCAGACGACGCCGCCCTGCTCGACGTCGTGCAGCGCTTCCTTCATCAGCAGGCGGAACCGCTGGGGGAGGAAATCATCATCGAGGTGCGCCCCACCTCGGCGGTCATGCCCGCCTGCGAATTTCCCCAGCCGTTCCTGACCCGCGAAGGCGAACCTGCGCTTGGGCGCGTGTCAGTCGGCGTGCGCTGCGGCAGCGACGGGCGCCAGGTGCGCTACCTGCAAGCGGAAGTGGGCGTGATCGGCGACTACCCGGTGCTGGCGACATCGCTCGCTGCCGGCGATAGCGTGCAGCCCCACCATCTCGAAAGCCGCCGGGGCAATCTCGCCGCGCTGCCCAGCCGCACGCTGCTGGACTCCGCAGAGATCGTCGGCCAGGTGCTGACACGCCCGCTAGGTGCCGGCCAAACCCTGCAGGCACATCACCTGCGTGCCCTGCCCCTGGTGGAGCGCAACCAAAGGGTGGTGGTGGAGGCCCACGGCAGCGGTTTTCGGATCGCCCGTGAGGGGCAGGCGCTTGAACCGGGCGGGATGGGCGATCGCGTACGCGTGCGCTTCGATTCGCGCGAAATGGTCACGGCGCGGGTGATCGGCCAAGGTCTGCTCGCCGTGGACTTCTGAACCGGCCTGAGGCACCCTGGCGACACGGCGAGAGCCCTGACCGGCAGGGTGCCCGACGCTTTGGCACCGCACTGCCTAAAGTTCCGTCTGGCACTGCCGATAGTAGGAGAAAGCCCCGCTCATGAGGCCCCTATTGTGAAGATCAATAACCAGAACCCCTTGACGCGCCCGCTGCCGTCGACCCAGCGCGACGACGCCCAGCCGGTCAAGGGAGCAACACCCGCCTCGCAGCAGGATGCCGGCCCTGCGGCCAAGACGCACCTGCGCCAGACGGCGGCCGATGCCTCCCGCGACATCGACATGAACCGGGTGGAAGAGATCCGCGAAGCCATTCGGGAAGGCCGCCTCGACATTCGCGCCGAGCGGATTGCCGACGGCCTGATCCAGTCGCTGCTGGACGAGCAAGGTAAGCCATGAGCCTGGCGCGGCTGCTGCAGGATCAACGCCGGCGTCTCACGCGGATCATCGAGCTGCTGGAGCGCGAGCGTGAACAACTGGTGCAGGCCGAGCTCAACGGCCAGGTGCTGGGCGAGCTTGCCGAACGCAAGCAGCACTACTTGAGCGAGCTGGAATCTTGCGAAGCCCTGCGCCTTGGCGTGCAGCGCCGCCTGGGCTACGCCGAGGATGCCCAGGGTGCGCGCCAGGCCGCCGCGGATGCCGGCTGTCAGGACGCCTGGGAGGCCACGCTGGAACTGACCCGGAAAGCACAGCGATTGAACGAGCGCAACGGCGCCTTGGTCGGGCTGCGCATGGAGCAGAACACCCGGCTGCTGGGCTTCATCCATCAGGCCGCCGAGAAGACCCTCTACGGCGCCAGCGGCCGCGTCGCGGCGCAGCCGGGACGCCTCAACGCGCAGGTCTGATTCTTTCTCCCTTTTCCATTTCCCTTTTCCCCGCCCCTTTTCTTTTCTGCCTCATGCCCGGTGGCCACCTGCAGTGGCCACGGAGACCCGCACGCTGGCTTGCCGCAGCGTATATCCCGGCACCCGCCGCGCCCTTTCACCTTGCTTCCTGACTAACCTACTGGTCGCAACGGCTGGACTCGGGCTCCGCCAGGCATACCGCATTGCGCCCACTGGCCTTGGCCAGGTAGCACGCTTCATCGGCTCGTGCCAGCACCGTTTCGATGGCCTGATCACCCTCCTGCATGGCCGTGACGCCCATGCTAAGCGAGATGTGATAGGTCTCGCCTTCATGCGACACCGTCACCTCCGATACCGCACGACGCAGGGATTCGGCGATCTCCCTTGCCTGCTGAAGGGTGCAGCTCGGCAGCAGCACGGCAAATTCGTCGCCGCCCTGGCGAGCCACATGGTCGCTGCGCCGCACTTCCCAGGCCACCACCTGCGCCACGCGACGCAGCATCTCGTCGCCCAGCGCATGCCCGCCCTTGTCGTTGATGGGTTTGAAGTGGTCAAGATCGAACAGAATGAGCACCGAGGGGGTACCGGTCTTGGCATATTCCGCCAGCGCCTCTTCCAGGCGACGCTCGAAGCCACGTCGGTTGAGCAACCCGGTAAGCGGGTCGTGCTCCGCCTCCCAGCGCTGCAGCGCCTCCTGCTGCCGACGTTCGGTGATATCCTTGACCATACCCACGAAGCCCAGCGGCTGGTCGTTGCCACGCACCTGGCTGGCATGCACTTCGAGCCACAGGGTGTCGCCGCCGGGATGCTGGTAGCGCAGCTGGCGGATGAAGTCGCTGCCGGTATTCAGGGAATGGCTCCACAGGTCGCGGGTGCCTTCCTGATCCAGCGGATGAATGCGCCCCCACCAGTCGTTGGTGCTGCGGAGCGCATCGAGCCCCAGCAGCTCCAGCAGCGCCGGGTTCAGGTAATTCAACCGCCCCTGCAGGTCCGCCACGAACATGCCCAGCGGGGTCGACCCCAGCACGGCATCCAGGAAGGCCTGGCGGTCGCGAAGATGCTCCAGGGCTGCCAAACGCTCGCGCTCCAGCCGGTTGAAGCTGCTGGCGACCTGGCGCAGCTCATGCATGTTGGTGAAGAGTTCCAGATAGTGGCGCTCGCCTGCGCCCACCTGCGCGATCTGACGTTCCAGCCTCCGCAACGGCCGCAGCAGCCGAGTGACCAGCCAACGCATAGTCACCAGCAGCAAGAGGGCCAGCGCCAGCCAAGCCCACCACAGCTTGCGCAGGTAGTCCGCCAGCGGGGCATGGACCTGGCTCTGGGGCAGCGATACCTTCACCACCCAGTTGGCCGGCCAGATCTGGCGATAGGCCACCAGCGCCGGCTCCCCATCGGGAAGCAACGAGAAGGCTTCACCCTGCCAGCCGTCCAGGGCCAACGCCAGCGAATCCGACTGACCCGGCGGCACGCCTGACTGACGCAGACGGCGCGGTTGAAAGAGCTGACGGCCGGAGGCCGTCCATACCGTGACATGGCCGTTCTCGCCCAGACGAATCTCCTCCAGCCGACGAAACAGCCCACCCTGGCTGAGGTTGAGCATGCCGCCCACCACGCCGGCAAACCGGCCTTCGTCGGTCCAGCGCGGCACCAGCATCAGCACCAGGGAATCGCCAGAGGCCCGGCCAACGAAGGGCTCACTGACATAGGGCCACGGCGAGCGGCTGACCAGGCGGAAGTACTCCGTCTCCGCGACATCCAAGCCGACCCGTTCTGGCACGACCGGCCAGTCGGCCACTATGCTGCCCTGTGCGTCCGTCACCATCAGCCCATCGAACCACTCGAGCAGCAAGTGCCCGTCCTCTAGCGCTCCGGCCGCTTGGCCCGCATCAGCATTGCGCAGGTGCCTTTCCAGGCGCTGCAGGGTACTAAAACGCCGGTTGAGCTGTGCCGTCAGGTCATCGGCGATCAAGCTCGACTCATAGCGCAGGTGAGCGAGGTTCACCTCATCGACCAGCCCCTTTCCGAAGCTCCACGACAGCATCAAGAGCATGCTGACAATGACCAGCCAGGTCATGGCCAGGCCAGCCAGAAGCCGCCCTTGCAGCGAAAACAGTGCGCGCGAGAACAGTGCCATGCGAGCCGAAAGATGCAACGAATTCCCCTCAATCATCCAGGCCAGAGCAAATCTTGCCGGGGCGACCCGGCTAGCTTCTTGCCACTGCAGCGCCGCTGCCAGACAAGAGAGGCGTGTTCTCGCAATATCGGCCATGGTGTAAAGAACTTGAGCTGCCACGAAACGTCTCAAGGAGGAGCGCGCGAGCCGGCTGCCAACACGCAAGAAAAGCCGCTGGCATTAGCGAAATGGCGCTAAAGTCCATGCATTGCAGGTCGATATTCACCTCAACCACGTCCGCGGCAGTGAGACGCGGCCTCCTCGGCCATAGGAAAGATTACCCAGCCCATGACGCACCAAGGCAGACGCCCCCCGGGCAACGAGCTCCGCGACCTGGCCCTGCATCCGGCACGGCTGGTGCTGAATGCCTTCGAGCACAGCCAGATCGGCATGGCCATCACCGACGCAAGCGGAACCATCGTGCTGGCCAACGAGGCCTTCGACCGCCTGGCGGGCTGTTCTCGCGGTGAAACCACCGGCTGGGCCGTGTCGCGTTTCTTCGCCTTGCTGCGTTCATCGGCTCAACCCGGCGAGGAGACCGCCCCGACCGGTTCATGGCAGCAGGAAATGCTGTGCCGGCGTGAAAGTGGCGAATCGCTGCCCGTCCTGATGACCGTCGACAGCCTGCCCGTCAGCGGGTCGACGGGGCTCTTCCTGCGCACCTTCGTGACCCTGGCATCGGACAGCGGCCCCCTGTTCCGTGAGCGCCACTGGGTTCACATCGACCCGACCACCGGCCTACCCAACTGGCTGCTGCTGCGCGACCGGCTCAACCATGGTCTGGCTCAGGCGGAGCGCTCAGACTGCGCGTTGGCGCTGCTGTTCATTGACATTGACGACTTCAAGGCAATCAACCAGACCCATGGCTATGCAGCTGGCGACAAGGCGCTGGGCGAGCTGGCCCAGCGCATGCAAAAAACGCTGCGCAGCAAGGACACCCTGGCCCGGCTGGCCAGCGACCAGTTTGTCGTTCTGCTGGAGAAAGAGGGCACGGCCGAAACCGCTCAGATCGTGGCCGAACGCCTGCAAGAGGCCTTGGAGCCTCCCTTTGTCAGTGAAGATCGCTACCTGCTGTTGACCGTATCGATCGGTATCGCCCTCTACCCCTATGATGCGCAGGAGGGGGAAGCGCTCATCGATGCGGCCCGCAGCGCCATGTACAGCGCCCGTCACCAGGGGCCGGGACGCCTGGCCTTCGTCGATCATCACCTCACGTCCCAGCTCGAGGCGAACTATCGCCTGGAAAACCAGCTGCGCGAAGCGCTGCTGCTGCCGGAGCAGCATGTCACACTGCGCTTCCAGCCCGAGCTGGACATGGCCAGCGGCAAGTGCACCGGGCTCGAGGCGGTGCTGGCCTGGCGTGACCCCCAGCGCTGGCCCGGCCCGCCCATGGAGCAGATGGACACCATCACCCGCCTCGGGCTTGGCACTCGCCTCAAGCGCTGGGCAATCCAGGCCACACTCGATCGCCGCAGCGCATGGCGCCAGGCCGGTTCCGCCCTGGCGGACCTGCCGGTAACCATTCCCCTGTGCGGCTCGCACCTGACCAATGAGCCGTTCGATCACCGGCCGCTGGACCAGTTCCTGCGCGACCTGACGGCAGAACCCTTCGACTGGCTGATGCTGAAGCTGCCTGCCCGCTCTTTGGGTGAGAACCTTCACGCCTCGCTGCATTTGTTCAAGCGGCTGGAACGGCTCGGCATCGGCATCGTCGTGGACGAGATGGGTCAAGGTCCCTTGGAGCTGGCCTGGCTGGCGCGCCTGCCGGTGCGCAAGGCCATGATCCCGAGTGCACTGAGGGCGAATGGCGAAACCGACCGCAGCCTGCTGGAAGGCCTATGCCGGCTTCTCGAGTCACTGCACATCGAACCGGTACTGACGGGCATAGACGATGAACCAGCCCTCGCTCTGATAAGTCAACTCGGCATCCGCAAGGCGCTGGGGCTCCACCTTTGCCCGCCGCTGCCTGCCGAGGCGCTGGCAACGTGGCTTGAAGGGCACCCTGCCACCTCGCCATAAGGCCCCAGCCCACTCCAGCCAGGCGGCGAGCTAGGCCGGTACCCGAGGAGTTTCAGGAAAGCGCGGCGGATAAGCACCCAGGTAGGCATGTGCCGCCCTGAGTACACGCACGTCGTCATGCTTGCCACCGGCCAGCTGAAAGCCGATCGGCAGCCCGGCTCGGGTGAAACCACAGGGCACCGAGGCAGCCGGCTGCTGGCTGAGATTGAACGGATAGGAGAACGGCGACCACTCCTCCCAGTCACGCATGCCGCTGCCTGGCGGCACATCGTGATGGAGCGGGAACGGAGGCACCGCCACCGAAGGCGTCATGACCAGATGGTAACGCTGGTTGAAGTGCTCAAGCCGCTCGGTCAGCCTGGCACGCGCCTCGATGGCATAGAACATGTCGAGCGCGCTCATCCGCTCGGCGCGCATGGCATCCGCCACCATTCCCGGGTCCAGGCGCTGCCGGTCGCGTTCGTCATGCTCACGATAGACGGCCAGCGATGCGGTGAACCAGATAGTGTTGAAGACTTCGATGGGCGAGCCGAGATCGAGCTCGACCTCTTCGACCACCGCGCCAAGCGACGCTAGGTGCCGAGCGGCCTGCTCGACGCCATGGGCGATCTCGGGGTCGACCACGCCTCGCCCAAGCGTCGGGGCGAAGGCAATCGTCAGGCCGTCAAGGCCGCGCTCCAGGTCCTGCCCCCAGTCGTCGGGCTGGCCGCGCAGCGCGTAGGGATCGCGGTAATCGTAGCGGCCCATTACGTTGAGCATGCGCGCCGCATCCGGCACCGTGCGCGTCAAGGGCCCCAGGTGGGAGAGCGTAGCTGCCTTTGAACGCGGCCACTCGGGCACCCAGCCGAAGGTCGGCTTGAAGCCGAAGGTGCCCGTGAATGCCGCTGGAATGCGGATCGATCCTCCTGAATCGCCGCCTTGGTGCAACACCCCCATGTTCAGCGCAGCGGCCACCGCCGCCCCGCCGGAAGAACCTCCCGGCGTGAGACGGGTATCCCACGGGTTGGCGGTGGCGCCGAAGACCTGATTGTCGGTAATGGCCTTCCAGCCAAACTCCGGCGTGTTGGTCTTGCCAAGGAAGACCGCACCCGCCTCACGCAGCATGCGTGCCGGAGGGGCGTCATGGCGGCACGGCTCGCTAGAGCGGGTCAGTGACCCCTTGCTGGCGGGCATGCCCGCCGCTTCGGTCAAGTCCTTCAGCGAGACCGGTATCCCGTCGATCTCGCTCAGCGGCCTGCCTTGTTGCCAGCGCCGCTCGGACGCCGCTGCCGCCGCCTCGGCCCCCTCATGATCGACAAACACGTAGGCATTGACCGCCCCGTTGAAGCGCTCGATGCGCTCCAGCGCCGCCCTTGTCGCTTCACGCGGCGAGGCACGCCCCGCTTCATACAATGCCTTGAGCTGGCCCGCATCCATGTTGCCCAGATCCGTGTCGCTCACAAGAGTCTCCTTTCTCGCGTCAAGGCTACCAAGAAACCAACGCCATCGTTGAATTAACGCTACCGATGAAATAACGCTACCGATGGATAACGCTTCTGATAAAAAAGATAGGCGCAGGCACGAGCCTCGCCAAGGCCTGCACCCGAAAGGCGCCCGGCACCGGACCTAGCGCCTGGAGCTGCGTCCCCTGCCGGACAACCATAGCCCCGCCAGCACGCCACCCGCCAGGGCACCTACCATGGCGGCCCGACGCCGCGCGCGGCGGTTGCGATACCCCCCTTCGATACGCCGCTCGCCGCTGGGAGGAGAAAAGAGATTGCCGGAGGAGGTCGGCATGGGGCCAGCACGCTCCAGCGCCCGGCTGACCAGCCAGCCGTTCAGGGTGCTGTAGCCCGGCACCAGCGGCGACAGACAGGCCAGCAAGGCGGGCAAGCCGACGAAGGCACTGGCCCGCGGACGTTGCGCCAGCCCGACGATTGCCTTTGCCGCACGCCGCGGGTCGTAGACCGGCGGCACCGGCGTAATGGCCTTGCCGGTATAGTTGCCGCCATCGCGAAACCCCGGGGTATCCATCACCGAGGGGTAGGCATTGCAGACATGGATATGCGGCCAGGCGTGCAGCTCACCACGGAGGCTCTCGGCCAGGGCACGCAGACCGAACTTGGCGGCGCTGTAAGCAGCGGCATAGGGCTGCGGAGCGAAGGCGCCGAGAGAGATATTGTTGATCAGGATGCCGCGGCCCTGCCGCTTGAAGTGCGGCAGCACAGCATGGGCTCCGCGCAGGCAGCCCAGCAGGTCGGTCTGAATGACCTGCTCGTGCACCTCGAGCGGCATTTCGTCGAACACGCCCAGCGCACCAATGCCGGCATTGTTGACCCACACATCGATTCGCCCCGCCGTCTCGACTGCACCATCGGCCAGACGCGACATCGCCTCGGGGTCCGTCACGTCGGCCACCGCAATGCGCGCCTGCCCGCCTAGGCGATGGCAGCGTTCAGCCACCTCATGCAAGGCCTGACGGTCTCGTCCCGAGAGAAATAGCGCGGCGCCATGGCGGGCGAATTCATAGGCGCTGGCGCGACCGATCCCGCTCGAGGCACCGGTGATCACGACTACCGCATTATGCAGATTCGGCATTTCCTTGCCTCCCTGATTGGCGAACTGGCTGCTTCAGGGTAGACGACACCTTCGCCAGGTCACACCGAGACCGGCCGGCTGGCAATCGGCAACGGGGAGGAGGCAAACACGAAAAAGCCGCCTGACTGGGCCAGGCGGCTTTTTCATGAGATTCATTGGTGGAGCCTAGCGGGATCGAACCGCTGACCTCAACACTGCCAGTGTTGCGCTCTCCCAGCTGAGCTAAGGCCCCACAGCGTTCCCGCACCCGGCGAGAACGACGCAGATCATACTCACGCACCGGGGCGTCGTCAAGTTAAATTGTGCCGAAACGATAGAACTGGCGAATAGACGCTAGGTTAATTTCCCTTACGAGAAGAGTATGGCAATCTTGCCGACGTGCGCAGCGGCCAACGTCCCAGCAGCCTGGCGCCCACGCTTGTGCCGGCATGCCGCCTGCGTTACGACGTCTTCTGTCCCCAGTTTTTTTACCTGACGAGGAGCGTCAGCTTGATCAAGGTTCTCGTTGTCGATGATCATCATCTGGTGCGCACCAGCCTGGCCCACCTGCTGGCCAGCGAAGAAGACATTGCGGTAGTCGGCGAAGCCGCCAGCGGCGAAGAAGCCATCACCCTATGCCGCAAGCTCGAGCCAGACGTCGTCGTCATGGATCTGCGCATGCCGGGGATCGGCGGGCTAGAAGCCACGCGCAAAATCATGCGCAACCATCCCGATGTTCGCGTCCTCGCCCTGACGGGCTTCATGGAAGACAACTTTGCCCAGCGCCTGCTTGAAGCCGGCGCCTGCGGCTTCATCAGCAAGGATACCCAGGTCCCTGCCATGGTCGAGGCCATCCGCAGCGTGTTCGCCGGCCATCGCTATATCAGCCCGGACATCGCCCAGCGCCTGGTGCTGGCGCGCTTCGAGTCGGATGAGAATCCCTTCGACCAGCTCTCCCAGCGTGAGCTTCAGGTGGCCATGATGATCGTCAACTGCCAGCGCGTTGCCGAGATCTCCGACCGGCTGTTCCTGAGCCCCAAGACCGTCAATACCTATCGCTATCGCATTTTCGAGAAGCTCGGCGTGCAGACCGATGTCGAACTCACTCACCTAGGGCTGAAGCACGGCCTGGTCGAAGGCTTCCAGGCACCGCAATGAGCGCCGCCTTCTGGTAAGCTGGGGCGACACGCACCACCATCAGCTTGCGATGACCTTCGATTCACAGCCGTTCCTGGCCCACCTCACCCAGTCACCGGGCGTCTACCGTATGGTCGATGCCCAGGGCAACACGCTCTACGTAGGCAAGGCACGGCGGCTAAAGGCCCGCCTAGCTAGCTATTTCCGCGGCCAGCTGAATACCAAGACACAGGCCATGGTGGGCCGCATTGCCGACATCCAGGTCACGGTGACACGCAGCGAGATCGAAGCCCTGCTGCTCGAGCAAACGCTGATCAAGGAACTGCGCCCGCCGTACAACATCCTGCTGCGCGACGACAAGTCCTACCCTTTCATTTTCGTCAGCGATCGCCACCCCTACCCAGCGCTGGAGTACAAGCGAGCCCGCCGGCGCCACGACGACGGCCGCTACCTGGGCCCCTATCCCAGCAGCAGCGCCGTGCGCGAAAGCTTGTCGCTGATGCAGAAGATCTTTCGCATCCGCAACTGCGAGGACAGCGTGTTCGCGCACCGCTCACGCCCCTGCCTCCAGCATCAGATCGACCGCTGCAGCGCTCCTTGCGTTGGGCTTATCGACGAAGGCGACTACCGCCGCGACCTGGACCATGCAGTGATGTGCCTGGAAGGCCGCAGTGAACAGGTCACCGCGGAGCTAACCGAGGCCATGGAAAGCGCCAGCCGCAGCCTGGCCTTCGAAGAGGCGGCGCGGCTGCGCGACCAGATCCAGCACCTGCGCCAGCTACAGCAGCGCCAATTCGTCGATACCGAGCACGGCGATGCCGACGCCTTCGCCCTGGCCGACCGTGAGGGCGCACTATGTATCTCGGTACTCTCGATCCGCCAGGGACGGCTGCTTGGGGCGCGTCATCACACGCCGGAAAATGGCCTGGATCTTGCCGCTGACGAAGTGCTTGGCGAATTCGTCAGCCAGTTCTACCTCGGCCAGGGGCGTGAGATCCCCCGCGAAGTGATCACCAACCTGCCCCTTCCCGATGCCGGCATCGTAGAGAGCGCACTGGCTGAACGCGCCCAGCGGCGTGTACGGCTGGCGCACAAGGTGCGCGGTCATCGCAGCCAATGGCTGGAACTGGCCATTACCAATGCGCAGCAGCAGCTGGCCAGCCGGCTTGCCAGCCAGTCCGAACTCGACCGCCGCTTCGACGCCCTTCGCGACGCCCTGGGCCTGCAGCAGCCGCCCCAGCGGCTGGAGTGCTTCGACATCAGCCATAGCCACGGCGAGGCCACCGTGGCGTCCTGCGTCGTCTTCGACCGCCAGGGGCCGCGCAAGTCGGATTACCGCCGCTTCAATATCGAAGGGGTAGCGGCCGGGGATGACTACGGTGCCATGCAGCAGGCCCTGATGCGCCGCTTTCGCCGGCTTACCGAAGGCGAAGGGGTTGCCCCCGACCTGCTGCTGGTGGATGGCGGCAAAGGCCAGCTCAACCTCGCCCGGGAGGTGCTTGGCGAGCTTGGCCTTCGCCACGTCACGCTGCTAGGCGTGGCCAAGGGCACCACGCGCAAGGCCGGCCTGGAAACGCTGTTCCTGGAAACCGTGGACCAGAACCTGAACCTGACGCCGAGCTCACCGGCGCTGCACCTGATCCAGCATGTGCGTGACGAAGCGCACCGCTTCGCCATCACCGGCCATCGCCAGCGGCGCGACAAGACGCGCCGCAGCTCGGCACTGGAAGGCATTGCCGGCATTGGCCCCAAGCGGCGCCGGGAACTGCTGCGTTTCTTCGGCGGGTTGCAGGGCGTCAAGCAGGCCAGCCAGGAAGAGCTGGCCCGGGTGCCCGGCATCAGCGCCACCCTGGCCGAGACGATTCATCAAGCCCTGCATGGATGATGGCAGCGGCTACGGATAGAATGATGGACTCCCGGCAACCCAGACCTCAGGCAAGGAACATCTTTTTCATGAACATCCCCAACATCCTGACGCTGGCAAGAATCGCCTTTATCCCGCTGCTGGTGATGTTCTTCTACCTGCCCTATGCCTGGAGCATGCCGCTTGCCGCCGGCCTTTTCGCCCTTGCCTCCATCACCGACTGGCTGGACGGCTATCTTGCCCGCCGCTGGAACCAGGCCACCCCCTTCGGTGCCTTTCTCGATCCGGTTGCCGACAAGCTGATGGTGGCAGTTGCCCTGGCGCTGCTGATCGAGCGTTACGACAGCATGTGGCTGACGCTTCCCGCCCTGGTGATCATCGGCCGCGAGATCGTGATTTCCGCTCTGCGCGAATGGATGGCTGAAATGGGCAAGCGGGGCAGCGTGGCAGTATCCTGGCTGGGCAAGGTCAAGACCACCCTGCAGATGCTTGCCCTGCTGCTGCTGCTTGCCTTCTTCCCGGGCACGCCGCTCGCCCAGGTCGGCGTTGTCACGCTCCACGTGGCGGCAATTCTGACGCTTTGGTCGATGGCCCTCTACCTGCGGGCCGCCTGGCCGCACCTCAGCCGTGCCATGTAGTTGCGCTCATCAAGTGATTGACACACACCCATTTATCCGTATACTTCGCTCTCGAGTCGAGCGGGAATAGCTCAGTGGTAGAGCATCGCCTTGCCAAGGCGAGGGTCGGGAGTTCGAATCTCCTTTCCCGCTCCATTTCATGATGAAGAGCGTGTTTTGCTCAAGCCATCATCGAAAACAGAACGAGACAGGCATCAGCCGAGCATCGGCGAAATGACTCTCGATTCTGATCAAGACTCCATGAGGCTGGATGGCAGAGTGGTTATGCAGCGGACTGCAACTCCGTGTACGCCGGTTCGATTCCGACTCCAGCCTCCATTCATTTTTTCCTTCAGCTGCCTGCTCGAAACCTTGCCGCCCGGATGGCGAAATTGGTAGACGCAAGAGACTTAAAATCTCTCGGTGGTAACACCGTGCCGGTTCGAGCCCGGCTCCGGGCACCAGACGCTCCGCTATCCTGCCCTGGCATTCTTTCCTGCAAATTCGCGGTTGAATAACGTGCTGCAGCGAGAACGCGCATGTCCCGTAGCGAACACGACGTACTGGTTATCGGCAGTGGTGTCGCGGGGCTGACGCTTGCCCTGCATGCAGCCACTACCCGCAGAGTCACCCTTGTCTTTCCCGCCGATGACAGCCAGGCAGCCAGCCGCTGGGCGCAGGGCGGCATTGCGGCCGTGCTCTCTCCCAAGGATCATTTCGACGCCCACGTGCAGGATACCCTGGTGGCGGGCGACGGCCTGTGCGATGAGCGCGCCGTGCGCTTCACCGTGGAGCAGGGGCCCGCCGCCATCGAATGGTTGCTCTCGCTTGGCGTGCCCTTTACCCGCGACAGCGACGCCGGCTCCGACTACCCCTATCACCTGACCCGCGAAGGGGGCCATGGCGCCAGGCGCATCATACATGCCGCCGATGCCACCGGGCGCGCCGTGATCAACACATTGATGCAGCATGTAGCGGCGCATCCGGCAATACAGCAGCTCACGGATCTGACCGCCGTCTCGCTGATCGCCGACAGCGCAGGACATTGCCGCGGCGCACGCTGCGTCAACTCGTCGGGCCATCCGGTAGAACTGCTGGCTGCGGACACAGTACTGGCCACAGGCGGCGCCAGCGGCCTCTATCGCCACACCACCAGCCCGAACCCGGCCGGCGGCGAGGGCATGATGATGGCCGCCGAGCTCGGCGCCGAACTGATGAACCTGGAATTCCAGCAGTTTCATCCCACGTGCCTCTACGACCCGGACGGCTCGCCGTTTCTGATCAGCGAGGCGGTACGAGGGGAAGGCGGCCAGCTGTTCAGCACCGATGGGGTGCGCTTCATGCTCGAACGCGACCCTCGCGGCGAACTTGCTCCCCGAGACATCGTCGCCCGCGCCATCGACGCGGAAATGCAGCGCACCGGAGCGCCCCATGTATGGCTGGACGTACGTCATCTAGGCGAAGCGGCCATTCGCCATCACTTTCCGACCATTCATGCGCACTGCCTCAGCAGAGGCCTGGACATTACCCGCCAGCCGATTCCGGTAGTGCCCGCGGCCCACTACAGCTGCGGCGGCGTGGCCGTCGATCTCGATGGCGCCTCAAGTGTGCCGCACCTGTTTGCCATCGGCGAGACCGCCTGCACCGGACTGCATGGCGCTAATCGCATGGCCAGCAATTCACTGCTGGAGTGCCTGGTGTTTGCGCGCAGCTGCGCAGCCCGGCTGGCCGAGCGCCAGGCCACGAGCACGCTCCCGATTCGCCCCTGGCAGCCGGGCGGCCAGCGGGTCGATGAAGCGCAAGTCCAGGCCTGGCGGCTGGCGATGCGCGACATCATGAGCCGCCGCGTGGCCATCGTGCGCAGCGACAGCGGCCTGAGCGCCGCGGCCGCTGAACTCGCACAACTGAGCGATGAAGTCAGCCAAGCCGTGGAGCCGGGCAGCCTGCAGGCTTCCGCCGCGGGGCTGTGGCATTCGCTGCGGCTGGCTCGACTCACCGTGCTGGCAGCACAGTCGCGCAGGGAGTCGCGTGGGCTGCACTACAACCCCGGCTGCCCCCACCACGCCGAGACCCCGGGAAACGATCCGGCACTGCCTAGCCGGCTCCACGCCAGCGCCCTGACCGAACACGGCTAAGCCTGGGCCCATCAGCGCTGCGCCAACAGGTACCTACGCAGGCGGCGCAGCGCATCGGGCGGAGCACTGTCGGGCCACAGCCACAGGGTGCGCCCGTCGATCTGCAGCGCCAGAAGATAGGCGCCGAGGTAGCGACAGCGAAGCGTGACATCGCGCCACGCTGGATCATCCCCAGGAGGCTCAAGCTCACGCCCAGGCCTTCTGCCCGCCCCACCCTCTCGCCAACGCCAGACCAAGGAATCGTTGTCGCCCGGTAGCGCCGCGAGCTCCCCTGCCCTTGCATTACGGTTAAGGTGCCAGCCCAACCACAGCAGCCACACCCCACCCAGCGCCACCAGCCAGGGGCTGGCGAAGCGCAGCAGGGCTGCCACCACGCTCAGCGCCAGCAGCACCTGACAACCCCAGGCCAGCCTAGACGGGACGACGACTATCGTTAGCGGCATTCTCGGCATGCGCCTGGATCAGCTGCACGATACGGTGGAAGTCCGGGTTCGGCGGCGTCTCGCGCCGCATCAGCCAGGCAAACAGATCCTGGTCTTCGCCTTCGATCAGGGCGCGATAGGCCGCCTGGTCCTGTTCATCCAGCTGATCGTAGCAGTGCTCGAGAAAGGGGATCAGCAGCAGGTCCAGCTCCCACATGCCGCGGCGAGAGTGCCAGTAGAGCCGCTTGCGCTGGGCTGCGGCATCGGTGTTAGTCGCTTCGCTCAACGTCGACCTCGATTCGATAGGAAATGAAGCCAGCAGTATACCGAAGCCACCCAGCCTGGGGCAGCGCCACGCGGCCCTTTGCATCCGTTTCCATGACCATGGTCGTAGTGCGTTGTTTTATCTCGATTTGCGCAGTATGCTGGAACAAGAACAAGAATGCCGCCCAGGTCCTTCCGGACCAGGAATCGTCTGGAGAAAGCCGATGACTAAATCTGAATTGATCGAACAGATCGCCATGCGACAGCCGGAGCTTTCGATCAAGGAAGTCGAATCTGCCGTGCGCCTGATCCTTGATGATATCACCGACACGCTTGCCGAGGGCGGACGCGTCGAGATCCGCGGCTTTGGCAGCTTCTCGCTGCACTATCGCGAGCCGCGGGTCGGCCGTAACCCCAAGACCGGCGAACCGGTCGCTCTGGAGGGCAAGTTCGTGCCACACTTCAAGCCCGGCAAGGAACTCCGCGAGCAGGTCAATGCCAGCCGCGCCCTCGGCTACTAACCTTTCCAATCACAAGGGATATCCACATGCGTTGGCTCAAAGGCCTGATCCTGGCCATCATCCTGCTGGCGGTGCTGCTGGTCGGCATTCTCTTCGCCGTCAACAACCAGCAGACGGTACCGCTCAACCTCATCTGGCTGGAACTCCCTGCGGTCTCGCTATCGGTGTGGCTGCTTGCCGCCCTGGTGTGCGGTGTGCTGCTAGGCATGCTGGCGATGACAGGCGTATGGCTGAGGTTGCGTACCCTGCTTTCCCGCGAACAGCGCCTGAACCGACAGCAGCGCAAGGAGCTCGATCGCCTGCGTGTCCAGGAGCTGAAGGAACTGCCTTAAATGCCCGATGCCCTGCTGCTGGCCCTATTGGTGGCTGCCGTCGCCATCGGCTGGTGGCTAGGCCGTCGCGAGCGACGGCGGCATGAGGATCCCGCGCCATCGGCCTCGCTGTCGCGGGATTACTTCGTCGGCTTGAACTATCTCCTCAACGAGCAGCCGGACCGGGCCATCGAAACCTTTGTCGGCGCGCTTGAAGTCAACAGCGAAACCATCGATACGCATATCACCCTGGGCAACCTGTTCCGCGCCCGGGGTGAGGCGGATCGGGCCGTGAAGATCCACCAGAACCTGCTCGCCCGCCCCACGCTGACCGCGGCGCAAAGCGACCAGGTCCAGCTCGAACTCTCCCGCGACTTCCTTCACCTCGGTCTGTTCGACCGGGCCGAACGGCTGCTGCAGCAGGTGGTGCGCGAAACCGGCAGCGACGATACCCGCCTGGCGGCCAAGCGCCTGTTGGCTGACCTTTACGACCGTGAAGGGGAGTGGCAGCACGCCTTCGAGGTGGCCAACCCCGCCCTGATCCGACAGCACGAGGACATTCGCCGCTCGGCGGCACACTGGCTTTGCGAGCTGGCCGACCAGGAGCGGCATTCGGCAAGCCCCGGCCTGGCGCGCAAGCACTTGCGCCAAGCGCTGTCGATCGACCCGCGCTGCGTGCGTGCCAATCTGCTGTTGGCCGCCCTGGCCCAGGACACCGGCCAGTATCGCGAAGCCATCCGCCTGCTGATGCGCATTCCCGACCAGGACCTCGACTTCATGCCGCTCGTGCTCGAGCCGCTGCAGCACGCCTTTCTGATGCTCGACGACGAAGCGGGGCTGGTGGATGCGCTGGAAGCGCTGCTGGAGCGCGCCCATATCACCAGCCTGATCATCAGGCTGGCAGAAATCCGCCGTAAGCGAGAAAGCGTGCAGGCAGCCATGACGCTGGTCAGCGCCCAGCTCAATCGGGCGCCGAGCCTCGGCGCCCTGGACTATCTACTCGACCTTTACCAACACCAGCAGCAGGAGCACGGCACTACGGATGACCGCCTGCAGCTGCTCAAGCAGCACACCCATACACTGCTGGAGGCGCGCCCCCGCCACCGCTGCCAGCGCTGCGGCCATTCGGGGCAGCCGCTGCATTGGCAGTGCCCGCGCTGTCGCAGCTGGGGCACGACCCGTCCGATCACCGGCATCGAGGGGGAATAGCCTCAGCCCTGCTGAAGCTCCTGCTCGATCGCAGTTAACGCCGCCATTGGATCTTGCGCCTGGGTCACCGGGCGCCCCACGACGAGATGGGTGCTGCCGGCGGCCATGGCGGCGCTCGGCGTCATGACCCGGCGCTGGTCGCTCTGCTCGGCATCGCGGGGCCGAATTCCCGGCGTCACCTTGAGAAAGCTTTCGCCGCACAGCTCGGCCAGCCGGGCCGCCTCCTGCGCCGAGCAGACGACTCCGTGCATACCGCTGTCGCGCGCCAGCAGCGCAAGCCGCTCGACGTGGCTCGCCGGGGAAGCCGCAATACCGACCTCGGCCAGGTCCTCAGCTTCCATGCTGGTGAGCACCGTTACCGCGATCAGCTGTGTGGCTAGCCCATGGCGTTCAAGCCGTTCGCGAGCCGCTTCCATCATCCGCCTACCACCGCCGGCATGCACATTGACCATCCACACGCCCTGCTCCGCCGCCGCCTGCACGGCACCGGCCACCGTATTAGGGATGTCGTGGAATTTCAGGTCGAGAAAGATCTCGAACCCACGGCCATGCAGCGCTTCGATGACGTCAGGCCCGCTACGGGTGAACAGCTCCTTGCCCACCTTCACGCGGCATCGACTGGGATCCAGCCTGTCGGCGAGACACAGGGCGGCATCGAGCGAGGGATGATCCAGGGCGATGATCAGCGGCGAATCAGTGGACACGTTGAGCTCCGAAGGCATTGGATTGGGGTGGTGGGAGTATATCAGCCGAACGCACCCCGCCGATGCTGGCCAGCGGCACAACGCGCTTGGCAAACGGCGACCGATCTGCTGGCATGGAGGCAATACCGGCGACAACACACGCCTTGAACCCGACGCCGGCGGGTGTCTTATCCCGTGAGGAAGTTCGTCATGACCCGACTGTCACGCCAGCCCTGCGAGGCCTGCCGCCGCGGCTCACCCACCGTCACGCCAGCCGAAATTCGGTTGTTCAAACCGGAAGTTCCCGAGTGGCAGATCGTGGAGCGCGATGGCATCATGCAGCTTGAGCGAGTGTTTGCCTTTCCCGACTTCAAGCAGGCCTTGGCGTTCACCAATCGCGTTGGCGAGGTGGCCGAGGCCGCCGGGCATCACCCCGCACTGCTGACGGAATGGGGAAAGGTCACCGTCAGGTGGTGGACGCACAAGATCAATGGCTTGCACCGAAACGATTTCATTCTTGCCGCTAGAACCGACGACGAGGTAGCGAAATAAATGTTCGAACATATTGAGCGGGTGCCCGGGGATGCCATCCTCGGCCTGATCGAGGCCTTCAAGAAGGACACCAACCCCCAGAAGGTCGATCTCGGCGTCGGTGTCTACAAGGATGCCCAGGGCAACACGCCGGTGATGCGCGCCGTGAAGGAAGCCGAGGCCCTGCTGCTCAAGAATGAAACCACCAAGACCTACATCGGCTCACATGGCGACCCGCGCTATGCCGAGGTCGTGCTGCCAATGGTGCTGGGCCAGCAGGGTTCTGCCGTGCTCGAGGCGAAGCGTGCCAGCGCCACTCAGGCGCCGGGCGGCACCGGTGCCCTGCGCCTGGCCGCAGACTTCATCAGCGCGCAGCTGCCCGGCAAGGGAATCTGGGTCAGCGACCCCACCTGGCCGAACCACCACGGCATCTTCACCGCGGCCGGTATCAAGCTGAACAAGTACCCCTATGTCGACGCCGAGAACCGCCTCGACTTCAGCGGCATGCTGGCCGCAGTGCAGCAGATCCCGGCCGGCGACGTGATCGTGCTGCACGCCTGCTGCCACAATCCCACCGGCTTCGATCTGGATCGCGATCAGTGGCAGCAGATCCTCGAGGTGGTGCGCGAGCGCAACCTGCTCCCGCTGATCGACTTCGCCTACCAGGGCTTTGGCGAAGGCCTCGAAGAGGACGCCTACGGCGTGCGCCTGATGGCCGAGAATCTCGATGAAGTCATCATCACCAGCTCCTGCTCCAAGAACTTCGGCATCTACTGCGAGCGCACCGGCTGCCTCATTATGGTGGCGAAGAATCAGGAGCAGATGGAAAATGTGCGCTCCCAGGTGGCCATCGTGGCACGTGAGAACTACTCCAACCCGCCGGCCCACGGTGGCGCCATCGTCAGCGAGATCCTGCACTCGGCCGAGCTTGCCGCAATCTGGCGCGAGGAGCTCACCGAGATGCGCGACCGCATCAATACCCTGCGCCGGGACTTCGTCGCCGCACTGAAGCCCTACGGGCTGGATGCGAAGTACGCCTGCGTGGCCGAGCAGCGTGGCATGTTCTCCTACACCGGGCTCGAGCCGCAGCAGGTCGACCGGCTGCGTGACGAATTCGGCATCTACATGGTTCGCTCGGGGCGTGCCAACGTAGCCGGTTTCTCACATGAGAATCTGCCCTACCTGGCCAAGGCCATCGCCGCGGTCAACTGAGTCTTTTCGCGTACCCTCAACGACACCCGGGGCAGCCCGGGTGTCGTTTTATTCTTTCAGCGCACTTGCTACCTCAGCGCGATTCATCCAGCAGCCGTGCGCTTTCGCACTGGCCATTCTGGTGGCGCGGGTCATAGCCCTGAAGCAGGGGTCGCATGCTGCCGATCAGGTAACGATCATCGAAGTCCGCTTCCTCCTTGAGCGCTTTGGCGTCGGGAATCGTGACCTGATGACGGTCACGGTAGAGCAGGCCCTCCTCGCTCAGGGCGGAAAAGGTACGGCTCACATGCACCGGACTCAGCCCGAGCAGGTCGGCAAGCAGTTCCTGGGACAGCGGAAGGTGAAAGCACTGCTCTCCCGTGGCCTCCGTCTGCTGTAGCCGCTGGCAGACCTCGAGCAGGAAATGCGCCAGCTTCTGGCGCGCACTGCGCCGCGCCAGGTTCACCAGGCGCTCGGTGAGCAGCACCTGCTGGCGGCTGGCGATGGCGAACAGGATCGAGGTTAGAGTGAAGGAGTTTTCGAAGATCGACAGTAGGTTCTGATGGGGAAAGAAGCAGGCGACCCCATCCTCAGCCATCCGGACCCCTGCCAGGCGCTGCGAGAAGGCAAATTCCCTCAGCCCGATGATATCACCGGGGAGGTAGACCTCGATGACCTGGCGCGCTCCGTTCTCAAGATGACGGAAGGCGTAGGCCCAGCCCCGCTGGAGGGTACAGAAATCGCTGGCTTCATCGCGATCCTCCCACAGCACGGTGCCTGCCTTCACCGATACCGGCTGGCTCTCCAGCTCTCTCAGCAGCGCCTTTTCCCTGTCCGCCAGCGTCGCATAATAGCCGAAATGGCGGACGATGCAGCTTTCATCGTGTTCCATGGGTGGCACTCCTTTGCGTGGCTCTCATGCATAGCATGCGCCAAGACGGGTTCGAGTCCCAGCCCAAATGGAACAGCGTAGATGGCCTAGCTAAACGGAATAGCCCAAGCGGAATGGCAGCGGTCGCCGCCTAGCGGAACGAATCTGTGGTAGCCTCGCCAGGCGAAGACGCGACAGCTGAGCGTTCCAGCAGCGTGACCAAAAATGATACTGTCTTGTATACAACCCAACAATACACGAGGCTAACCATGGCGGCTTCCCCTGTGCACTATCCCTGGTACAAGAAGGAGGACACTGACGCCTTTTTTGCGCTGTTCCAGAACAACATTGCCAACTTCGTCATCATTGCCATCACCATGCTCGGCATGGGCTTCTCCCCCGCCATCGTCTTTGGCCAGGTGCTCCCCGGCGCGGCGATCGCCGTCATGGTCGGTAACTTTTATTACGCCTGGAGCGCGGCCCGCCTCGCGCACAAGGAGAACCGAGCTGATGTCACGGCACTGTCGTACGGCATTTCCACGCCGGTCATGTTCGTCTTCCTGTTTGGCGTGCTGCTGCCGGCCAAGCAGCTGACCGGTGACGCCGAGCTGGCCTGGAAGATCGCTGTTGCCGCCTGCTTCATCAGCGGCGCGATCGAAGCCGCCATCAGCCTGATCGGGCGCTGGGTGCAGTATCACCTGCCGCGGGCCGCCATGCTGGGCGCCGTCGCCGGCGTGGCACTGACCTTCATCGCCGGCGAGATGCTGTTCAAGACGCTCGAGATGCCGGTGATCGGCCTGCTGGTCCTGGCCATCATCATCGTCGGTCTCGTCGCCCGCGTAGCGATGCCGTTCCGCCTGCCCACTTCACTGTTTGCCATCGTCATCGGTACCGCCATGGCCTACCTGATCGGCGACGCAGGGAGCGAGCGCTTCAGCGACGCCTTCCGCCACCTGGGCTTCTACCCACTGCTGCCCAATATGGCCTGGTTCGAGGGACTGGGACTGCTGTTCACCGGCATGCTCGCCATCCTGACCGTGGTGCTGCCGATCACGCTCTACAACGCCATCGAGACCATGAACAACGTGGAGGCCATGGAAGCCGCCGGCGACAAGTACGACGTGCGAGAATGCCAGGCCGTAGATGGCGCAGGTACCATGATCGGCGCCCTGTTCGGCGGCGTCTTCCCCACCACGGTATACATCGCCACGGTCGGCGCCAAGTGGATGGGCGCCGGGCGCGGCTACAGCCTGCTCAATGGTGCGGTATATGCCCTGGCCACCATGTTCGGCCTGATCGCTGCGCTGGCGGCCATCATCCCCGTCTCGGTCGTGGCGCCGATCCTGGTATTCGTAGGCATGTCGATGGTAGCGACCGCCTTCCAGAGCAACGACACCCGCTACTATCCCGCCGTAGCGCTGGCCATGCTGCCCTACTTCGCCAATTACGTGATGACGCGTTTCAACAACGCGGCAGGCGAGACGGTGCAGGGCATCTCGGCCGGTATCGTTCCGCTCGGCCAAGGCGCCATGTTCATGGCGATCCTGCTTGGCGCCATGACAGTCTCGGTGATCGACCACCAGTTCCGCCGGGCCGCCGCCTTCGCCGGCATAGCCGCCCTGTTTTCCTTCATCGGCCTGATGCACGCGCCCAGACTGTCGTTCAATGCCGCCTGGGACTTCACCCTTGGCTACCTGGTGATGGGTGCGCTGTTCCTCTACTTTGCCTGGCAGCAGCAGAAGCTGGGCGCGCCGCAGAAAGCGTACAGCCCCCCCCCGGGCGACTGAACGCAGCCGTCGGAAAACAAGTGGCCCTGCCAATAGGCAGGGCCACTTGTTTTTGGCCTTGGCCCTGAGGCACCAAAACCATCGGCCAGCGCATCGACTGGCCAGCGGGGGAGCTTACTGGATCGGCTGGCCGCCGCCCTGCTGCTGCTGCATCTGGTCTTGCATCTGCTGCATCTGGCGCTGCTGCTCGGCGATCTGCGCGTCGAGCTGCTGGCGCTGCTCTTCAGTGAAGACCGCTTCCACCTTGGCCTGCAGCAGCACCGTTTCGGCCGTGATCTCGCCGGTCAAGGCACCCAGGCGAGAGGCATCATCGCGAATGGCCGCCTCGTCATAGTTGGGCTCCACATGGCTGCCGAGCCGGACCTGCAGAGCCTGGGCCTCCTGCTCGAGCGGTGCGATGCGAGCCTCGGCATCCCCCATGAGCTCGCGGATCTCCTGCTGCTGATTCTCATCCAGGTCGAGCAGCTCGGCCAGTTGCCCGACCTGATCACCCTGAGGTGGAGCCTGCATCTGCTGAGCTACGGCACCCGTGACGATGCCCAGGGAAGCCAGTGCCGCTATCAAGAACTTCATTACCGTCATTACGTTCTCCATTCGTTTCGACGTACATGTATGGCGCCAATAGGCGCCATCACGTTCCTACCCTGACAGCAGAATACGCCAGGGGTTCGCAATCGCTGCCGGGTTCAGCCTGCCCGCGTGCGCTGGGCCGGCGCCACACCGCCCTGCCGGGCGTCATACTCCCTCTTTATCCTGCCCCGCAGCATGCACCAGGCCACCACACCGGCCAGCCCATTGCCCAGTGCGGCACCCAGCGCCAACCCGAGGAGTCCGCCCCACTGGGTGCCGAGCCAGAGTGCAGGCAGATAGAAGACGAACAGCCTGGCGGCGGAAAGCAGCATGGAGCGCAGCGGCCAGCCCAGCGCGTTGCCAGCGGACACTGTGAGCATGCAGACCCCGAGCCAGGCATAGCTGGGCAGCATGAAGCGAATCAGCGTGGCCAGCTCATGGCGCACTTCCGGATTGCCCGAGAGCAGCAGCGCCACCCAAGGTGCCAGCGCCGCCAGGACCAGGCCAAGCCCCAGCTGCCAGACCAGCACTACCCTCAGTGCCAGGCGCAGCAGCCTGTCGATCTGCTGCCAGTCGCCGGCGCCGTAGCAGCGGCCGAGCCACGGCGGCAGGGACATTGTCATCGCCAGTACCACCATTAGCGATAGCGTTTCCAGCCGGCTTGCCAGGCCCCAGGCCGCCACTGAACTCTCACCCAGGCCGGCGACGATCGATACCGCCAGCATGGCCGCCAGCGGCGGCATGAGCTGGCCCATCATGGCTGGGGCGGCAATGGCCAGGAAGGGGCGCGCCGACTGACGCACCTCTGAGGCAAGCCCCTGGCGGGCCAGCCAGCGCGTGCCCGCCAGACGCCGCCCCACCAGCAGCAGTCCGCCGAAGAAGGCGATAGCCGTGGCCCAGGCAGCGCCTGGCAACCCCAGCCCCGGCAAGGGGCCGAAGCCAAAGATCAGCAGCGGATCGAGCAGCAGGTTCAGCAGGCTGGTGATGACCATCATCTTGCCTGGCAGGCGCGTATCGCCATGCGCACGAAACAGGCTGTAGATGAAATAAAGCACCGCGCCCAGCCATGCCGACAGCAGCTGGGGCGCCCAGTAACCACGGATCAGCTCACGGGCCGAGTCATCCGCGCCAAGTCGCTGGAAGATCGGCATCTGCCAGAACCAGAGCCCCAGCGCCAGCAGCGCGATTCCCAGCGTTCCCGCCATCAGCACCAGCGTGCCGAGCCGGCGGGCACGCTCGGTCTCGCCGGCGCCCAGGGCCCGCGAGATAAGCGCAGCAATGGCGATACCGAGCCCGACCTGAACGCCAATGATCAGAAAGGTCAGCGGAAAGGTGAAAGTCAGTGCTGCCAGCGGCGCCGTACCCAGACGGGCGATGAACGCGCTGTCGACCAGCTGGAAGCCCAGCAGCGCCAATACGCCGATGGCCATCGGCCAGGTCTGGCGCCACAGCGTTACGCCGAGGGAGGGTGAAGAGCCTGTCGATGTCACTCGCAAGACCTGAAAGGAAAAGGAACGATAATGGTATTCGTATAACGCACAACGCCACCGCCGGCAGAACCGGCGGTGGCGCAGGCAGCGTCAGCGATTATTACTGACGAACGCCTTCGAAAGTCACATAGAGCTCCAGCTCATGCATCACTTCAGGGAAATCGCTCATGTCGATGCCGAAATCGGCCAGTGTCAGCATGGTCGAGCCCTCGAAGCCGGCACGGTAGTTGCCCCAGGGATCTTCGCCCTCGCCCATCAGGCGCACGGGCATCTCGATTTCACGGGTCTCGCCCTTCAGGGTTAGGTCGCCGGTGAGCACGCCTTCGTTGTCGCCGGTCGGCTCGAAGCCAGTGGAGACGAAGGTGGCAGTCGGGTACTGGCCGGCGCTGAGGAAATCGTCGCTCAGGAAGTGGCGGTCACGCTCGGCATGGTTGGAGTTGAGGCTGTTGACCTGCACCTCCATCTCGACGCTGGCTGACTCAAGATCATCGGCGTCATAGTGGAAACGACCCTGGAACTCCTCGAAGTTGCCGAGAATGTAGGAATACCCCAAGTGATTGATCTTGAATTGGATGAAGGCATGCTGCCCTTCGGTATCCACAATGTACTCTTCGGCGAGGGCCTGGCCGGCCGTGGCCAGCGCAGCAGCGCTCAGCGCGGTGACGAGTGCGGCTTTCTTGAACATGAGGTCTCTCCTTGGTTACCACCCGCCGGGCGGGCGTTCAATGTCGACGTGCACGTGCCGGAGTCAGCATGCGCGCCAGGGTATCATCACGATTGACGAAATGGTGCTTCAAGGCAGCCAGAACATGACCGGCGGCCAGCAGCATCAGGGCAAGGGCGCTGTACCAGTGAATCTCACCGGCAATGGCGGCCTGGTTAGGCAGATGGCTGATCAAGGCCGGCACCTCGAACCAGTCGAAGACGCTGATGCCACGCCCCCGCGCGGTAGAGATCAGGTAACCGCTCAGCATGACCACCAGCAGCAGGACGTAGAGCAGCACATGGCCCAGGTGGGCCGCCAGCCGCTCAAACCGGCTCCCCCGCGCCTGCGGCGTGGGCTGCCACAGGCGCCAGGCGAGGCGCAGCAGGGTGGCAAACAGCAGCAGAATCCCGATGGAGCGATGCCACCAAGGTGCGCGGTTGTACCAGGGGTCGAAATAGCCGAGCCCGGTCATCCACCAGCCCAATAGGAAAAGACCGACGATGACGAGCGCGCTGAGCCAATGCAGGCTCATGCTGATCAAACCCCACCCCGTTCGGGTATTGCGCCACATTGCCTGGCTCCAGCGATTCGATTGATAGGCAAAGCGTACCGCAGCGCATCATTTGCTTCTGCTGAAAAAAGCCGAACACAGCGTTCGTAAAAATCGCTCGTCGCTGTGACAGCGTAGGCGGTCTGGCGCACGACAGACAGCGGGGCGACACCTGTAGGTGTCGCCCCGCAATTAAGAAAGGCTGCTGGCAAGCGCGAAGATGCCTCAGCCGAGCCGATCGAGCCCGCGTGCAAGGTCGGCGCGAATGTCGTCGAACGCCTCGAGCCCCACCGCGATCCGCACCAGCCCCTCGCGGATACCCGCCGCCTCCTTCTGCGGTTCGGAGAGGCGCCCGTGCGTCGTGGTAGCCGGATGGGTGATGGTGGACTTCACGTCGCCCAGGTTGCCGGTGATGGAGAGCAGACGCGTGGCATCGATCACCGACCAGGCCGCCTCGCGCCCCCCCTTGACCTCAAAGCCTAGCACCGCACCGAACGCCCCCTGCTGCCGCTTGGCCAAGGCATGCTGCGGATGGTCGACCAGGCCACTGTAGTGCACCTTGGCCACCGCCGGATGCGCCTGAAGCCATTCGGCCAGCGCCAGGGCGCTAGCACAGTGGGCGCGCATGCGCAAGCTGAGCGTCTCCAGGCCCTTGGTGAAGATCCAGGCGTTGAAGGGGCTCAGGCAGGGGCCGCAGGTGCGCACCACGCCAAAGACCTCCTCGAGTTCCTTGTGACGGCCCACCACCGCCCCCCCCACAGCGCGACCCTGCCCGTCCAGGTACTTGGTGGCCGAATGGATGACCAGGTCGGCCCCGAGCGCCAGCGGAGTCTGCAGCGCGGGCGTAAGGAAGCAGTTGTCGATGGCCAGCAGCGCGCCGTGGCGCTGGGCGATCTCAGCCAGCGCGGCGATATCGACCAGCTCGGAGAGCGGATTGGAGGGCGTCTCGGCGAACAGCAGCCGCGTCTGCGGCGTGATCGCCGACTCCCAGGCGGCCAGGTCGGCCAGCTCGACATAGCGGGTGGTAATGCCAAGCTTGCCGAAGTACTTGTCGAACAGGCTGATCGTGGAGCCGAACAGCGAGCGTGACGCCACGATCTCGTCGCCGCTCTTCAGCAGGGCGAGCACCGTGGAGAGGATCGCCGCCATGCCGGAGCTGGTCGCCACGCAGCGCTCGCCGCCCTCCAGCGCTGCCAGGCGTCGCTCGAAGGTGTGCACCGTTGGATTGGTGAAGCGAGAGTAGATGTTGCCCGGCTCTTCGCCACCAAACTTGCGCGCCGCTTCCGCGGCGCTGCCATAGACGAAGCTCGAGGTCGGAAAGATCGGCTCGCCGTGCTCCTGCTCATGGGTGCGCTGGTGGCCGGCGCGAATGGCCAGGGTTTCCAGCGCCCACTGCGTGTCATCGGGGGTTTCGTCGTACATCCTGACCACCTCAATCGTCGATGTCGTCATCCTGATTGTGCATGCCCACGAGCGCATGCGCACCGACGCTCTGCTCTTGCTTGGCGGAGTCGTTGCGGGAGGCTTCCAGGGCCGAGAGGTAGCCGGCGTCGATGTCGCCGGTAATGTAGCGGCCATCAAACACGGAGCAGTCGAAGATCTCTAGGTGCGGGTTCACTTCTCGACAGGCTGCCTTGAGGTCCTCCAGGTCCTGGTAGAAGATGCGGTCGGCGCCGATCAGCTCACCCACCTCGGCCTCGCTGCGACCATGGGCAATCAGCTCCGAGGCTGCCGGCATGTCGATGCCGTAGACATTGGGGTAGCGCACCGGGGGAGCCGCCGAGGCGAAGTAGACCTTGTTGGCACCGGCATCGCGCGCCATCTGGATGATCTGCTTGCAGGTGGTGCCGCGCACGATGGAGTCATCCACCAGCAGAACGTTCTTGCCCTTGAACTCGACGCCGATGGCGTTGAGCTTCTGGCGTACCGATTTCTTGCGCTGGGTCTGCCCCGGCATGATGAAGGTACGACCGATGTAGCGGTTCTTCATGAAGCCTTCGCGGTAGGTCACGCCCAGGTGCTGGGCCAGCTCCAGCGCCGAGGTCCGCGAGGTGTCCGGAATGGGGATCACCACGTCGATGTCGTGTTCCGGCCACTCGCTGCGAATGCGGTCGCCCAGCTTGCGCCCCATCTGCATACGGGTACCGTAGACGTAGGCGCCATCGAGAATCGTGTCGGGGCGCGCCAGGTAGACGTGCTCGAAAATACAGGGAGCCAGCAGCGGAGCATCGGCACACTGCTGGGTGTGGAACTCACCCTGCATGTCGACGAAGATCGCTTCACCCGGCGCCAGGTCGCGATGCAGCTCGAAGCCGCCGACGTCCAGGGCCACCGACTCGGAGGCGATCATCACCTCCTGGCCATTGCCTTCGTCGCGGGTGCCGAACACCACCGGGCGGATGCCGTTGGGGTCGCGGAACGCAACCAGGCCGACGCCATTAATGATCGCTACGGCAGCATAGCCACCGCGGCAGCGTCGATGCACGCGGCGTACCGCATCGAAGATGTCGCCGGGCGACAGGTGAAAGCCCTGCTTGCCAAGCTCATGAGCGAAGACGTTGAGCAGCACCTCGGAGTCGGAGCTGGTGTTGATATGGCGCAGGTCCGAGGAGAACAGCTCCTGCTTGAGCTGTTCGGAGTTGGTCAAGTTGCCGTTGTGCGCCAGCGCAATGCCGTAGGGCGAGTTGACGTAGAACGGCTGGGATTCCGCCTCGCTGGACGAACCGGCGGTGGGGTAGCGCACATGGCCAATCCCCAGGTTGCCCTGCAGGCGCGCCATATGGCGGGTGTGGAACACGTCGCGTACCAGACCGTTGCTTTTGCGCAGCAAGAAGCGGCCATCGCTCCAGGTCATCATGCCGGCGGCATCCTGGCCGCGGTGCTGCAGCACCGTCAGCGCATCATAGATCGCCTGATTCACGGTCTGCTTGGCCAGAAGGCCTACGATACCGCACATTCCACCTTACCTCGCTTGCAGGATGCCGGCCGCGGCCGGCGTAAGAAATGCATGGGTCAATTCTGGGGTTCGCCAGGCGCGGCGCCGTTGCCGCGCTCCGGCCAGGACAGGTTGCGCCAGTCCTGTGGGCTGTTGGGCACACGCCCCTCCCAGGCCTCGAGCTGGCTGACCGACCAGTCGCGCAGCTGTTCGAAGGTCGGTCGCAGCTGCGCCTGCTGCCAGGCCTGCAGCTGTCCAAGCGGCGTCAGGCTGATGAGGATGGTGGCCAGCACCAGCACCGCGCCGCCGCGAGCCATCCCGAAGCAGGCCCCGGCCACCCGGTTGAGCAGGCCCATGCCCACCCACTCCACCGCTGCGTGCACCATACGGATCACGATACCGCACAGCAGCACGACGCCAAGAATCACCAGCACGAAGGCCAGCACCAGCCGTCCATCGGGGCTTTCGATCAGCCCGGACAGCATGTCCGCCACCGGCTCGGCGAGCAGGCGGGCAGCCAGCAGCGCGATGATCCAGGCCGCCAGCCCCAGCCCTTCGCGAACGAGTCCACGCATGAACCCCGCCAGGGTCGACACCGCCAGCACGGCGAGGAAGAGCCAGTCGAGCCAGGTCAACATCATCTCGTTCACTCTCTCACCCGCACCAGCAGCCCCTGGAGATTGGCACGCTCCTTGAGCTCGGTCATGGCCCGCTCACCGGCCTCCGACGAAGCATAGGGACCCACATAGACCGTGGTCATGTTGTTGTCCCGCCTGCGGCTGTAGGCCGAGAACCCCTCTTCGCGCAGGCGCGCCTGCAGCCGCTCGGCATTTCCCGCCTCGCCAAAGCTGCCGACCTGCACCGCCCACTCGCCCGACGCTGCCGTGGGCGAAGGCGCGGTGCTAGGCGCCTGGGCGGTTTCGACGCGCTGCGATGCCTGCCGCGCCAGGTCGGCAATGGGGTCGGCCTGGGCCGGCGGCGTCGAGGGCTGGGGCGCCGGCGGTGTGACCACGGCCGGCGCTTGCGCGGCTTGGGCCGGTGCCGACGCGGGCGGTTCCACCACGGGGGGGACCTGCACTTGAGGCTCAGGCTCTGCTACGGGCTCACCAGGCTCGACCGGCGCTTCGACCAAGGTGCTGCCCGGCGTGCGAATCTGACCGAGGCTGGCAGGCGGCTGTGGATCGGGCACGTCGCGACGCTCGACCGGCACCGGCTGCTCGATAGTGAAAACGGGCTGAGGACGTTCGTCGCGCGGCGCCGGTTCGTCAAACAGCATAGGTACAAAGATGATGGCCAGCGCGACCAGTATGACGGCCCCGCTGATCCTCTCGCGCATTCCGTACTTCATCATGCCCTCCTGCCCCTGGCTATGCTGTCTGCTGTTGCCGCCATGTCAGAACGGCCGCAACGGTAAAGAAGGAGCCGCAGACCAGTACACGATCCTCTGCCGCCAGGCGCTCCGACAGCCAAGCGGCGCCCGCCTCGGGCGAATCCGCCTGCCAGGCCACCTGTTCGCCCCTGGCCTGCAGGCGATGCGCCAGGTCTTCGGCGCTGCGGCCGCGCTCGCCGGCCAGGCCTACCGCTACCCAAGCGTCGACAGCCGGCGCCAGCGCCGCTATCACGCCATCGGCATCCTTGTCGGCCAGCATGCCCAGCAGCACCCAGGTACGCCCCGCGCTGGGCAGTGCTGCCAGCCGCTGGGCCAGGTAGGTCGCCGCATGAGGATTGTGGCCCACGTCCAGACACCACTGGCCCAGCCACTGCATGCGGCCCGGCAGCGTGACGCCGCGCAAGGCTCGGCGGCAGCACGCTGGGTCCAGAGCCACGTCGGCGGCGGCCAGCGCCTGCAGCGTGGTGGCGGCATTGTCCAGCGGCAGCCCCGGATCGGGCAAGTCGTCCAGGCTCAGACCACCGCCCGACGCGCTAGTGCCCTGCCAGCGCCAGGTTTCGCTGTCGCCTTGCCAGGTAAAGGCTTCGCCGAGCGCCGAGACGGGTGCCCCCAGCCCTTCGGCCACGCCACGAACGCTTTCAGGCAAGGCTCGGCTGCCAAGGATTGCAGGACGCGAGGAGCGCAATATACCGGCCTTTTCGCGGCCGATACCCTCAAGATCGCTACCAAGGAAGTCGGCGTGATCGAGTGCAATGGTGGTGATGACGGCCACATCGGCATCGATCACGTTGACCGCGTCGAGCCGCCCACCGAGGCCGACCTCGAGCACGGCAAGATCGGGCGACCGTTGCGCAATGGCCCAGAACGCCGCCAGCGTGCCTGCCTCGAAGTAGGTCAGACTGACCACGGGCGCCTGTTGCCTTGCCGTTTCCACGGCCTCGAAGCCGGCCACCAGCGTGGCATCGTCGGCGTCATCGCCGTCCAAGCGCAGGCGTTCGTTGTAGCGCAACAGATGCGGGGAGGTGTAGGCAGCCGTCGAGAGCCCATGCGCCCTGCCCAAGGCCTCGAGCATGGCGACGGTAGAACCCTTACCGTTGGTACCGGCCACGGTGATGATGCGGGACGCCAGGCGCTTTTGCAGCAGGCCCATGCGGCGAGCGACCTCGGCTACTCTGTCGAGGCCGAGGTCGATGCCCACCGGGTGGACCTGTTCCAGATAGCCGAGCCAGGCGTCCAGCGTGCGCGATGACGGGGAAGGCATCACGTAGGATCAGCGCGCCGTGTCGTTGCGATCGGGAGCGTTGGACGGCTGGTGCGCCTCATCGGCATCCGGTGCATCGGGCTCGGCGGCGAGATAGTCGCCCTCCTCGATCCGCTCGGCGCCAGCCTCCTCCATCCGCTCCGCCTCCGGCATTTCCGCTTCCTCCAGCCCCAGAGGCGGCTGGTGGGTCAGCTTGCGCAGCACCGCCCCCAGGCGGTCACGCATCTCGCCGCGCGGTACGATCATGTCCACCGTGCCGTGCTCAAGCAGGAATTCACTGCGCTGGAAGCCCTCTGGCAGCTTCTCGCGCACGGTCTGCTCGATGACGCGCGGACCGGCGAATCCGATCAGTGCATTGGGCTCGGCCACGTTGAGATCGCCGAGCATGGCCAGCGACGCCGAGACGCCGCCGAATACCGGGTCGGTGAGCACCGAGATATAGGGCACGCCGGCCTGGCGCAGGCGCTCCAGCGCCGCCGAGGTCTTGGCCATCTGCATCAGCGAGAACAGCGCTTCCTGCATGCGCGCGCCGCCCGAGGCCGAGAAACAGATGAACGGAATCCGCTCCTCAAGCGCCAGGGTAGCGGCACGAACGAATTTCTCGCCCACCACGGCCCCCATGGAACCGCCCATGAACGAGAACTCGAAGGCCACCACCACCACCGGCAGGCCGTTCAGGCTCCCGCGCATGGCCACCAGGGCATCCTTCTCGCCGGTTTCTTTCTGGGCCGCATTGAGGCGGTCCTTGTACTTCTTGGAATCGCGGAACTTGAGGCGGTCCACCGGCTCGAGGTCGGCCGAGATCTCCTCGCGCCCTTCCTTGTCCAGGAACCAGTCGAGCCGCTTGCGCGCCGTCAGGCGCAGGTGGTGGTCGCACTTGGGGCAGACGTTGTGGTGCTTTTCCAATTCAGGCAGGTAGAGCACCGCCTCACACTTGGGGCACTTGCGCCACAGGCCATCGGGCACGCTCGCCCGTCGGTCCTTGCGCTGAATCCGTCCCATGGAGGGAACGATCTTATCGAGCCAGCTCATGTCAGAAAGACTTCCGTATGCTGTAGCGCCCGGCTGTACCGGGCGTTTGAGTCAGAACCGTGGGCGAAGCTTAACGTGGTGGCAGCGCGTCCAGGGCCTGGCGCATCTCGCCCAGCACCGCCTTGAGCTCGTCGGCAATCACCTCGGGCCGCTCGGCGTTTTCGGCGATACGGCTGACCAGGGCACTGCCGACGATGACGCCATCGGCCACTTTGCCGACCTCGGCCGCCGAGGCCCCGTCGCGGATGCCGAAGCCGACGCACAGCGGCAAGGTGGTCAGCTCACGCAGGGGCGCAAGGTGCTCGGCCACATCTTCGGCATTGAGCGTCGCGGCGCCGGTCACGCCCTTGAGCGCCACGTAGTAGAGATAGCCTTCGCCGTGGGCGCATATTGTAGCGGCCCGCTCCTGCGAAGTGGTAGGGGCGACGAGAAAGATCGAGGCCAGGCCATGGCGTCTGAGCAGCGGGCCGAACTCGTCGGCTTCTTCCGGCGGCATGTCCACGGTCAGCACGCCGTCGACGCCCGCCGAGGCCGCCTGCTCGGCAAAAGCCTCGAAGCCGATGCGCTCGACGGGATTGAGATAGCCCATCAGCACGATGGGCGTCTCGCTGTCTTGGCGGCGGAACTCACGCACCATCTCGAACAGATGGGTCAGGCGTACGTCATGCTTGAGCGCACGCTCGCAGGCCTTCTGGATCACCGGGCCATCGGCCATGGGATCGGAGAACGGCACCCCCAGCTCGAGCACGTCGGCGCCCGCTTCCACCAACGCATGCAGGAAGCCGACGGTGTACTGCGGGGCCGGGTCGCCGGCGGTGAGATAGGGGATCAGCGCGCGTCGGCCCTGGGCCTTGAGCTCGGCGAAACGTTGGTCGATACGATTCATCTTGTCCCCTTAGATCTCGATGCCGTCGAGCTTGGCGACGGTGAGAATATCCTTGTCGCCGCGGCCGGAAAGGTTGACCACGATGTTCTGGTCGGGCCGCAGTGTCGGCGCCAGCTGCTTGGCATAGGCCAGGGCATGGGCGGACTCGAGCGCCGGCATGATGCCCTCGACCCGGGTCAGCTCACGAAACGCCTCGAGCACGGCATCGTCGTTGGCGGCCACGTACTGCACGCGTCCGACATCCTTCCACAGCGCGTGCTCCGGACCCACGCCCGGATAGTCCAGGCCCGCCGAGATGGAGTGGGTATGCGAGACCTGGCCGCCCTCGTCCGACATCAAATAGGTACGGTTGCCGTGCAGCACGCCACGCGGCGCGTTGGAGGTCAGCGGTGCTGCGTGACGGCCGGTATCGACGCCGTCGCCACCGGCCTCGACGCCGTACATGACGACATCGTCGTCTTCGACGAAGGGGTAGAACAGGCCCATGGCATTGGAGCCGCCGCCCACGCAGGCGATCAGCGCATCGGGCAGCTTGCCGAACTCCTCCAGCGACTGGCGGCGCGCCTCGCGGCCAACCACTGCGTTGAAGTCGCGCACCAGCATCGGGTACGGATGCGGGCCGGCCACGGTGCCAATGATATAGAAGGTATCGTCGACGTTGGTGACCCAGTCGCGCAGCGCCTCATTCATGGCGTCCTTGAGCGTGCGGGTGCCCGACTCCACCGGGATCACGTTGGCTCCGAGCAAGCGCATGCGATAGACGTTGAGCTTCTGGCGCTGCACGTCCTCGGCACCCATGTAGACATCGCACTTGAGCCCCAGCCGGGCCGCCACGGTGGCCGTGGCCACACCGTGCTGGCCCGCGCCAGTCTCGGCGATGACGCGCGGCTTGCCGCTCATCTTGGCCAGCAGCGCCTGGCCGATGGTGTTGTTCACCTTGTGCGCGCCAGTGTGGTTGAGGTCCTCGCGCTTGAGCCAGATCCGCGCCCCGCCGAGCTGCTTCGACCATCGCTCCGCATGATAGAGCGGAGAGGGACGGCCTACGTAATGGGCCAGGTCGTAGTCGAATTCGGCCTGAAAGTCCGGATCGTCGCGAAGACGCAGGTAGGTCTTCTCCAGATCGTCCAGGGCGAAGCTCAGGGTCTCCGAGACGAACCGGCCGCCGTAGGGGCCGAAATGGCCGCGGGCATCCGGCAGTCGGGTCAGGTCGCTGAACTTGCTCACTAAAGACACCTCACAGGGTCGCCATAAGGGACAGGGATTGGGTCGGGCTTGAGCAACGTGGCATTCAGCCCAGGCGCTTGCGATCGGCCTGGGTCACTGCCGCAGCGAAGGCCGCCAGGTGGCGGGGGTCCTTGCGGCCCGGTTCGGCTTCGACGCCGCCGGAAACATCCACCGCGAAGGGTGACACGCGCTCGACGGCATCGGCCACGTTGTCCGGGGTCAGCCCACCGGCGAGAATAACAGGTTTTTTCAGGCTTGCGGGGATTCGCGACCAGTCGAAGGTTTCCCCGGTTCCACCCGGCACGCCGGGCCGGTAAGCGTCCAGCAACAGCGCCTGAGCACCCGCGTAGGCTTCGGCGGCAGCGGCCAGGTCGAGGTCGTCGCGCATGCGCAGCGCCTTGATCCAGGGGCGGTCGAAACCGGCACAGAAGTCCGGGGACTCGTCACCGTGGAACTGCAGCAGGTCGAGATGGTGGCAGACGCTGCGGATTTGCTCGGCAGGCTGATCGACGAACAGGCCCACCCGGGTGACGAAGGCGGGCACGTTAGCGACCAGGTCCGCCAGACGCGACACATCGACGTGGCGGCGACTGCCGGGCCAGAGCACGAAGCCCAGCGCGTCGGCACCGACGGATACCGCTTCGATTACATCCTGGGTGTTGGTCAGTCCGCAGAACTTGATGCGCGTACGCGCCTGAGCATGGGGCGTTACATGGCGATCAAACAGGCTCATCGACTACCTCAAAGCGCTCTCCCGCGCCGGGCACGCACGGAAACGTCGTCCTGATTACGCCGTCTGTCGGTCGCTGGCCTCGGTTGCGGCCAGATCGGCCGCAATGGCCCGGTGCACGGCAGGCAGATATTCGTAGCCGCTAGGGTACCATAAGCGCCTGACCGCCACAGAACGCGTGATGCGTGCCACGAGATGAAAACGGCTGGCCTTGAGGTCGTTCTCGACACCCTTCGGCGTCGGCCCAAGCAGGGCACAGTCGGCGTGGGAGCCGAGCGTATTGGCCAGAAAGGCATGACGGATCAGCTGGATCATGGCTTCGCCTGCCGGCACCGGTTCGATTCTCACTCGTGTGCCCTCCCCCGCCTCCGAGCCTGGTAGATAGCGCTGCAACAGGTAGATGCAGGCGACCGGCAGGGAGGTCGAGACAACCCGGCCCACCCTATCGGCCGGCACGCTGAGCTTGGCAAAGGAAGGGTGCACCAGCGGAAAGTTTTCAGCTTCGGCCTTGGCCACGAAACGCGCGATCTGTTCGGGGGTCAGCTTCATCTGAGGAAATCCATGGCGACACATAACCTTGCCGTCCTGCCAGGCCAAGGCTGAGATATCGTCGGCCAGCAGCGGAAACCCCGCCTTCACCAGCGACGTCACCATGGTGCTCTTGCCTCCGGTGCGATCCGCGGCGAACAGCACCGCCTTGTCGCCCTGCCTTACCGCCCCGGCATGCAGCGCCGCCATGCCACAAAGCTCGAGGTAATAAGCCATCACATGCCCAAGCAGGCAGATCTCGACCATGAATTCCAGCTCGGGGTCGTGCAGCTCGCAGCGGATTACGCCGGTGCTCAGCCAGAAATCCGCGATACGCGGGAAGCGCATGACCACACCCGTCGCGGTGGCATACCCTTGCACGCTGCTCTCTCCATGGTGGTTCACCGCCGCGCTCTGGAACAGGCACGCAGCGGCATCGAATTCCTGCACCTGCGGCGACACAACCAGTTGAAAGCGCAAATCGACATCGCTGCCGAGCGGGGCCACCGTCATGGGGGTACGGAAGCGGTATGTCGTTCCAGGCAGAAACCGAAAAGAACATAGCGATAGGGAGGCATGGACGCCACGCTCCTTGCTGAGCAACAGAAGTGGGTAGTTTAACGGTATGACAACAGGCCGCCCTTCTCGAGCTCTGCCACGAAGGCGGCAAGGTCATGGCGCAAGGTAGACGCATCGACATCATAGCGGGCCAGCAGCGCTGACTGGGCACTCTCCAGCGTGCCGTGCGCCAGCACGCAGCGCCACATCTCGGCCGCCGAGCCCTCCAACCGCAGGCAGGCAGCGGAGGCATCCGGCTCGACGGGGAAGCGAGCCAGCGCAATGGCATCGTCGACCTCGCGCCACAGCACCCGCGGCGCTTCCCGAATCGGCCCCAGCCCCTGCTCCATGAGGGTTGTAAGCCCAACCGCCCCACCCTTCGGCTGCTCGCTCAGCCGCTCGGCTTCCTGCCTGCGATTCAAGGAGAGCGATGGCGGTAGCAGATTCCAGCTGGCCCGATAGCAGCCCGCCTCCTTGTCCCAGAACTATGACTGCGGCTCGCACCAGGCGAAGGCGACATACTCCGTGATGCCCAGCCATGCGCCTGCCTCGCCGATGCGCGCCCTGCGCCGCTCGAGCCACTGCGGATAGGACTGGCCAAAGCGCTCCGGCGCCACATCGCGCAGATCCACCGCATTGAGGCAGGCCTCCACCCCGGGTTCGGCACGGGCAATCGCCTCGCACAGCCCGGGCGGGGCAAACAGGGGACAGAAGATCACGGAGTCAAGCCCACGGCTTCTCAGGAACTGGCGAAAACGCACGCCGGACAACGCGCAATCATCGACCACCACCCAGGTTCGCCTTTCGCCGTCATCGAAAAGATCGCCGGGCAGGCCGATCTGCTCGTGTCGCAGTCCAAGGCAATAGGAGAGCATGCCCAGCACGATCCAGCCGCCGCGCGGAATGGCCGTGAAGCGAAACTCGGCAAGCGCATCACGTCCGTAACGCGCCAACAGCTTGGCGGCGAGCCTCTCGGCCGCCTTTTCTGCTTCGGCGTAGTTTACGTAACGGTGATTCTGGATGACATCGGTGAGTTCTGCGGAGAGGTTGCCCAGCAGCATTCTTTGGCGCGGGCTGAAGCGGCCGAATGCCGCCAGCATAGGTGCCGGGTCGGCACGCGCCACAAGGCGCACTTCATCGAATTCGCTCCACAGCGAATTGGCCTCGAGTCCGTGGCAAAGGGTCTCGAGCGCAGCTTTGGCATCAGGTTGACGCGTAAAGGACAATAACGACTCGGTACTCTTGCGGGAACAGACCTGCTTCTCGGCGCCATTGTCGGCATCGAGAAGCAGGAAGGCATCAACCTGAAGTTGCCAGGTCATGACCTTGCTTCAGCGGCTTAGCGATTCAGACCCGGAGGGTTGATGCTGCCACTGTCATTGCCTTCAGCATCGCCGGGCAGCACATCACCACCGGGGCGTGTCTGGCCCACCAGGGTAATGTCTTCCACCGCCCCCCAACGGGTGACCTGCGGTGCGCGATACTCACGACGCTTGCTAGACTGGGTATTAATGTCCATATATCTACCCCCGTCTGTTCAGCTGATCCACTGAACACATGACTTTGAATACGGCCATGAATAACCGTACCGAGCTCTGGCATTTAACCATGCACGCATATGCAGGGTCGCTGCCATTGCTCGCAAACTATCTTTATTACCAGAGGCAGACAATATGGATTAAGTACGAATCGGTGGCATGAAATCCGGCAGGACTTTTGTGCACACTAGTAATGAGACAGACTCATCCCCAGTACCGACGAAGCCAAATTTCAAGCGACAAGGTAGGCCACAGATCGAAGATCGTTTCTTCGCCACGCACGTAGCGTTCGAAGCGCGCGCGCAGGGCCGGTTCGTCGATATAGCCGAGCTCTCCGCAACGGCTGTTGGTAAGCAGATCGAGCACCTTGGCGTGCGCCTTGCGCCGCAGCGCATCGACATAAAGGCCTTCGGGTGACACCTTGCGGATCGATCGAATCGCCTCATCGGACATCACGCCTTTCATCGCACGACGCGCAATGCGTTTCGCCTCCAATACGTTGCCCACAAGGTGCTGCGGGCAGGCTAGGATGAAGTCGACGAGCCGACGGTCGCTCCAGGGATCGGCCAGGCCGACGCCGTGCCGCGAGGTAATCCGCTCGGCATATCCCACGCCGCGAGTCACCAGCGGTGATGTGATATGGATGTAGCGGTCGCGCGCTGCATAGCGTGGCCATGCCTGGGAAGCCGCAAAGCGCGGCTCCACCGCCGGCAGTCCCACCCGATCCAGGAAGCGGGATGACACATGACGTTCGGCATGCCGTGAGGGTGCCGTTGTTGATACCGGGCCACCCGCCGCGCCATACAGGGGGGCATGCGTTCAGCCTGGTAACGGCCCTTCAGCAGGTCGTAGGTCAAGGGACGCAGCAAGAAGCGGCCCACGGCCTGGCGCCGATCCAGCCCTTGGATCCTGGCCAGCCGCGCCAGCACCCGACGCGCCTCGCGCAGATTTCCCCCAAACAGCAGCCCGGGTACGTCCTCGACGCTGCCACCGCAGATCACATCGCCACGGAAGCCGTAGAACATGCTGCTCACCCCATCTTTCAACGCCGCCGACAGCGACATCTCCATGAAGGGCTGGAACATAGAGAAGAAGGGGTCGTCTTCATGCGGCCTGTTGAGCGCATCGTCCACCAGGGGGTAGGTCTGCTCCGCCGGAATCTCCGAGACCGGGATACGGTAGTGGTCGGCCACCTTATAGATGGTCTCGCTCTCGTCGCATTCCGCCAGCGCTTCGGGAAACACCCAGCTGTAGGCACGCATGGAGGGCAGCGACTCGTTTTGCTGGCGTAGCCAGCCCGCCACTGAAGCTACGCTGGTGGAGTCGACGCCACCGCTCAGGCTGACGCCGACGGGATCGCGTGCCCGAAGGCGTGCCCTGACCGAGGTCTTCAGCAGCTCCTGCAGATGGGCGGCGTAGTCTCGCTCGTCACGGTAGCGTAGGCGATGGTGCGGATCGGGCTGCCAGAACAGGCGGCGGCTTACGGCAGCCGAGGCCTCGATCACAACCTCCTCGCCGGGGCGAACCTCCTCGAGGCCGTCGTAGAAGACCTCTCCCTGCGGGGTCTGCATGCAGCACAGGTGCCAGGCTACGGCCCGCTCGTTAAGGCGGCGCGGCACGCCGGAGACGGCGAGGATCTGCTGAATTTCGCTGGCGAAGAGGATGCGCCGCGCTTCCACACGATAATAGAGCGGACGCAATCCCATGGCGTCTCTGGCAAGGCGCAGCTGCCGATGCTTGGCATCCCAAAGGGCATAGGCGAAGTCGCCCAGCAGGCGACCCGGGCCTTGCTCCCGAGCGCCGACCAGCGCCGACAGCATCAGTTCGGAATCGGTGGATCCCTCGGACCGGCCAGAGAGGGCCTCGCATTCGGCCCGATTGTCGAGGCGAGCATCCGCCATGAACAACAGGCCATGCCGCTCGTCGCGAACCAGGTGGCAGGCACCGCTACCGTCAGGCGTGACATCGAGGGAAAGGCAGGCCAACCCAAGCGGGCCGTCGAGGTATCTTTCGATACCATCCGGGCCTCGGTACGCCGCTCGCTCCACCATCCGGTCGAGCTCTTCGCGCTCGACCGGCTTACCATCCAACTGAATGATGCCGCAAATTCCGCTCATGGTAGGCCATCCCTCCTGCCTGACACTGTGCACACGAGAGCGATGGCATCGCCAAGCAGGTTCCCTCCCCGCTTCTTTACGGCGCGATGCCATCTCGTTATCCATGACAAATAAACCACGTCACCGAGACGCACACAAACTAGCAGAAAGAATCGCAATGCCACGTAGGGCTACATAGTGTGGCTTTCAGCGGTTAACGGTAGGTGCAGCCGATTCGGCAGTCGGCCTGCCGCGGCGGAACTCCACCATCGGGCAGTCGGGAAGGGGGCGCTCGCCTGTCCATTCGCCGCGAAAAGCCAGCAGGTTCGGTCCCAAGGGCTCCTGCGGAAGCCCCCAGGCCTCTTCGTAGAGCGAGTCGACGAAATGCAGCCCGCAAGCAGGCGCCGTGACATCGGAAAGTGTCCGGTCCTTCAAGGCCAGCAGGTCGGCCAGGTAGCCATCACCCTGCTCGCCTCGCCCCACCGTGACCAGGGCGCCGACGATATTGCGCACCATGTGATGCAGGAAGGCGTTGCCCTGCACGTCAACCACCACCAGTGGCCCGTGCCGCTGCACCTCGATGAAGTGCAGATGCCGCCAAGGGGTTTTCGACTGGCAGCCGGCCGCACGGAAACTGGAAAAGTCGTGCTCGCCCACCAGCGCCTGAGCGGCGCGATGCATGGCGTCCGCATCCAACGGATCGCGACACCAGGTCACGTTGGCTCGCTCCAGCACCGGCCGGCTCGGCTGATTGAGGATGAGGTAGCGGTAGCGGCGTGCCAGCGCCTTGAACCGTGCATGGAAATCGTCGGGCACCTCGCGTACCCAGCGTACTGCCACGTCACGCGCCAGATTGGCGTTGACGCCGAACACCCAGGCCTTCTGAGAGCGCGGCACGGGCGCATCGAAGTGGACCACCTGGCGAGTGGCATGGACGCCGGAGTCGGTTCGACCGCTGGCGTGTACCGTGATCGGCTGGCTGGCCACCTTGGCAAGGGCGCGCTCCAGTTCTGCCTGGACCGAGGCGGTGTGCTTAAGACGCTGCCAGCCGCAGTAGGCGCTGCCGTCGTATTCCACCCCCATGGCCAGGCGGCCAAGCAAGGGGCGGCGATCATCAAGAAGTCGAAACAGGGTCATGCCATCATCAAAGCCGATAGAGTGTGATCAGCGCCTGAGCTTCGTCACGCAGGCGTGCGTCCTTGGCCCCGGCAAGCAAGCGCTGCAACAGCGTTCGAGCGCGCGCCATTTCGCCACTCTCCAGCAGGCGCCGTGCGTCGGCGAGGTCGGCCCAGGGAGAGGGCTCGGCAGGGGCCGCGCCATTATCCCGGTCAAGCGGCGGGAAGGCCACCTCCTCGACTTCCCACACTGCCTCCTCGGCTGGCGCACCGACTGGTGCCCGGAACGCGTTGTTTCGGGGGCTCTCATCACGGGGAAATTCGATGCTCGGCTGCATCGGGGTTTCCACCCGTGGCGCTGGCTCAGGCCCCAAGGTGGGAGGCCTGTAGTCGATCACATCCCAGGCGATCGGCTCGCTCTGCGAGGGCGGTTCGACGACGTTCTCGCCATCGGCCAGCGTCTCGCGCTGCTCGATACCAGCTTCCTTTGGCGCTTCCGCGGGAGCAGTCGCGTCGTCCATGGGCTTCTCCGCGACGGCCGGGCAGGTCGCAGCCTCCTCCTTCGTTGCCCCCACTGGGGCTGTCGCGTCGTCTATGGGCTTCTCCGCGACGGCTGGGCAGGTCGCCCCCCCCTCCTTCGGCGCTTCCACGGGGGCTGTCGGGTCGTCCAAGGACCGCGTCGAGGCAGCACCCGCGCTAGCACCGGCCTCCTTGGCAGCGCCGCGCTTGGCCAGCAAGCGCGCTGCCTCGGCCATAAGGGCGGGGTCACCCGTCTCGCCGAGCCGCTGCATTTGCTGCTCGGCCGTTTGCCAATCTCCCTGCTCCAGCACGAGGGTCAGTAGCTTCAGCCGAAGGTCGTGGCGACCGGGCTCGGTCGCCAGGTTGGCTTCCAGCAGCGCCTTGGCTTCATCATGGCGCCCATAGGCCATGAAGATGTCGACTTCGCTGATCGCCTCCGCCTGCGGCACGGCGGCCTGGGCTGGCACCTCGCTGTCAGCCGCTGTCACGCTCATGCCCGGGGGCGTGTAGGGAGGGCGGTTCGTCACGGCGACCGTACCGCCCGGCATGGCTGTCGCCAGCGAATCGCCCATCACCGGGGGCAAGGTGGTATAGGCGGCCAGGGGACCTGCCTGGGCCGTGCGGCGCCGGCGCACCCAGAGCCAAAGACCGAGCAGCGCGGCAAGGCCCGCTCCGCCCAGCACCAGGCTTCGCTCCTCGGCCGCCTGATAGGCACTGCCCCACCAGGGGGTATCCGCCGGTGGGGTCGGCGACAAGCCACCCGGCCCGGCGGCATCCGCGCCTGCTCCCCCGGCCAACAGCAGGGCAAGCTGCTCGCGCATCGCCTCCATCTGCTCACGCAAACCACCCAGCTCCTGCTGCAGCGCATCGCGCTCGACACGCACCTCTGCCAGAGCATCCTGGCTGGCCTGCCAGCGGCGCTCCAGCTCGGCGAGGCGCTGCTCTTCCGCCGACAGCGCCTGCTCTTCCACCGGCAGGGTTGGCTCTTGCTCCACAGCGGCTTGCTCAGCCAGGTCGGTGGCGGGTGCCGGCGCGGCTTCGCCCTCGGCGGCCAGCTCGGCATCGCTGAGCAGGGTCAGGCGCGGTTCCGGCTCAGGCTGCACAAGCTGAGGGGCATCGCCAGGCGCTGCTTGCGAGGCTGCCGTTCCAGTATCCGGCGCGGGCGGCACCGCCTCCACGGTTCCTGGCGCCGCGCTGGCCATCGCCACGGCCGACGTGGCCCCGCCAAGGGGAACGCTCACAGGCGCCCCTCGGCCACGCTGTGCCCAAGCCTGGTTCATGGCCAGCACGATCTCGCGGGACTCCTGGGCAGTGCGCGCCGCGATGGCTTCACGAGAGGGAACGTTCAGCGCAAAGCCCGCCCGCATGGCGTTGATGTTGCCCGAGGGAAAGACCTCAGGATTAGCCTCGACCAAGGCGATCATCATCTGGTCCATGCTGATGCCGCTATCGGGGCGCAGTCGTGTGGCCACGTTCCAGAGCGTATCGCCGCTTGCCACCCAGGCAGTCCCCGTTGGTGTCCTTGCAGCGGCGCCCACCGGTCGAGACGACGGGCTGGAGGCCACCGTCGTAGGCCTTGGCGGGACCGAGACCGAGACAGGTGCCTGTACCAGCACCGGAAGTTGATCGTAGCCTGGCGGGTCGAGCAGCAGCGTCACTTCACGAAGCTGCTGTCCGCCAGGCCAGTCGAAGCGCAGCAGCAGATCCAGCCAGGGCTCGGTGATGGCGCCTTCACTGGCCAGTTCTACTCGCCACTGCCCCTGGGCCTGGTTGACCGCAGTGCGAATACCTGTCACCAGCGGGGTGCGCACCAGGCCTGCCGCCTCGAAGTCCCGTGCGCTGGCCATGGAAACACGCAGCAGGCCCGGTTCCAGGCCCACGGTATCGGTAAGAGGGATGACGGCGTGCAGCGGCATCTGCAGCGTTGAACGCACCTCGACCTCCCCCACCCCAAGCGCCTGCGCCGCAGGGCTTAGCGACGCCGTGGCATACAGCATGGCGATCGTCAGCTTGCGTCTCATTGGGTTCCCTTGCTCCGCCACCCGAGGGGTAGCCGTTCAGTAATTCTTGTCATCCATGCCGGGCCTGGACAACCCAGCCATATGTCTTAGCGGTATACCATACCTCGCCTGAGTTCAAGCATAAGAAAACGGGGCATCCTAAAAGGATGCCCCGGACTTCACGTATTTTCTTGCTAGCCGCGATTACTGTTCGCGCAGGATCTTCAGCATACGCTTGAGGGGTTCCGCTGCACCCCACAGCAGCTGGTCGCCTGAGGTGAACGCGGAGAGATATTCATTACCCATGTTCAGCTTGCGCAGGCGGCCCACCGGAATGCTCAGGGTGCCCGTGACGACCGAAGGTGTCAGGCCGGCAATGGTGGCTTCCTTGTCATTGGGAATCACCTTGACCCACTCGTTGTGCTTGGCGATGCGCTCTTCGATCTCATCCAGCGGAACGTCTTTCTTGAGCTTGATGGTGAAGGCCTGGCTGTGCGAACGCATGGCGCCGATACGCACGCAGAGGCCGTCGATCGGAATCGGATTGCCCTGGATGCCGAGGATCTTGTTGGTCTCGACGCTGCCCTTCCACTCCTCGCGGCTCTGGCCGTTGTCGAGCTTGGTATCGATCCAGGGCAGCAGGCTGCCGGCGAGCGGCGCAGTGAAGTTGTCGACCGGGAAGTCGCCGCTGCGCATGGCCTGGGTGACCCTGCGGTCGATATCCAGAATGGCGCTGGCCGGGTCGTTAAGCTCATCGGCCACGCTGTCACGCAGCGCGCCCATCTGCAGCAGCAGCTCGCGCATGTGCTTGGCGCCAGAGCCGGAGGCGGCCTGATAGGTCATGGAGGTCATCCATTCGATCAGGTCGGCTTCGAACAGGCCGCCGAGCCCCATCAGCATCAGGCTGACGGTGCAGTTTCCGCCGACGAAGGTCTTGGCACCACGCGCCAGCTGCTCGTCGATGACGCGACGGTTGACCGGGTCGAGAATGATGGTCGCCTCGTCCTCCATGCGCAGGGTGCTGGCGGCATCGATCCAGTAGCCCTTCCAGCCGCTCTGGCGCAGGTCACCATATACCTGCTTGGTGTAGTCACCGCCCTGGCAGGTGATCACGATATCCAAGGCCTTGAGCGCGTCAAGGTCAGTGGCATCCTTGAGTGGAGGCACGTCCACGCCGATGTCGGGGCCGGCCTGGCCGACCTGGGAGGTGGTGAAGAAGATCGGCTCGATGCCGTCGAAATCCCCGTCCTCCTGCATGCGCTGCATGAGTACCGAGCCCACCATGCCGCGCCAACCGACGAAACCGACTTTCAACATGTGAAGTCCTCCTGAAAAGAATGAGGCCAATAGTATACATGACCCGGGCCCACCTCGCAGGCGGGCCCGGGCCGGGGGTTGTGACAACGGGTCAAGGAGCAGGCATCAACGCGACTCGAAGGCCGCCAGCACGGCATCGCCCATTTCCCGCGTGGACACGGTACGCGTGCCTTCGGAGGCAATATCCGCGGTGCGCAGGCCGTCGTCCAGCACTTTCCCCACGGCGTCTTCGATACGCTGGGCAAGCTCGGGCTCGGAGAGCGAATAGCGCAGCATCATCGCCACCGAGAGGATGGTCGCCAGCGGGTTGGCGATGCCTTTGCCGGCGATGTCCGGTGCGCTGCCGTGGCACGGCTCGTACATGCCCTGGCCGCTCTCGTTGAGCGAGGCCGAGGGCAGCATGCCGATGGAGCCGGTGAGCATGGCCGCGGCGTCGGAGAGGATGTCGCCGAACATGTTGCCGGTGACCATCACGTCGAACTGCTTGGGCGCGCGCACCAGCTGCATGGCGGCGTTGTCGACGTACATGTGCGAGAGCTCGACGTCGGGGTACTCCGGCGCCAGCCGCTCCATCACCTCGCGCCACAGGATGGTGACCTCGAGCACGTTGGCCTTGTCGACGCTGCACAGGCGCTTGCCGCGCTTCTGCGCCAGCTCGAAGGCGACCCGGCCGATGCGCTCGATCTCGCTCTCTGAGTAGACGTAGGTGTTGAAACCGACGCGCTGGCCGTCGCGCACCTCGATGCCGCGGGGCTGGCCGAAGTAGATGCCGCCGGTGAGCTCGCGCACGATCATGATGTCGAGGCCCGCCACCAGCTCGGGCTTGAGGCTGGAGGCGCTGGCCAGCTGTGGGTAGGTGATGGCCGGGCGCAGGTTGGCGAACAGGCCGAGGTTCTTGCGCAGGCCGAGCAGGCCCTTCTCGGGACGCTTGGCGAGGTCCTCGAGCTTGTCCCACTTGGGTCCGCCCACGGCGCCGAGCAGGATGGCATCGGCGGCCTTGGCCTTGTCCAGGGTCACGGCGGGCAGCGGCTCGCCGTGTTCGTCATAGGCGGCTCCGCCGACCAGCCCTTCCTCGATCTCAACGTCGAGGCCGTGGGCCTGGCAGGCAGCGAGGATGCGGCTGGCCTCGGCGGTGATCTCGGGGCCGATGCCGTCACCCGGCAGTACCAGAATCTTGCGTGTCATCGTTGCTTCCTTGTTCAAGCGGTATCGCGAAACAGCCACGGCCGGGCCTGGCGATGCTTCACCTCGAAGGCGCGAATGGCGTCCTCGTCCTGCAGCGTGATGCCGATGTCATCGAGCCCCTCGAGCAGACAGTGCTTGCGGAAGGCGTCGACCTCGAACTCGAGGATCTCACCCGCGGGGGTGATCACCCGCTGGTTCTCCAGGTCCACGTCCAGGCGGTAGCCTTCGCTGGCTTCCACCTCGCGGAACAGCCGGTCGATGACATCCTCGGGCAGGGTGATCAGCAACAGGCCGTTCTTGAAGGCGTTGTTGTAGAAGATGTCGGCAAAGCTCGGTGCGATCACCACGCGGAAGCCGAAGTCCTCCAATGCCCAGGGAGCGTGCTCGCGGGAGCTGCCGCAGCCGAAGTTGCGCCGTGCGAGCAGCACGCTGGCGCCCTGGTAGCGCGGCTGGTTGAGCACGAAATCCGGGTTGAGCGGACGCTGCGAGCAGTCCTGTCCGGGCTGCCCCTCGTCGAGGTAGCGCAGCTCGTCGAACAGGTTGACGCCGAAGCCGGTGCGCTTGATCGACTTGAGGAATTGCTTGGGAATGATCAGGTCGGTGTCGACGTTGGCCCGGTCGAGCGGCGCGACGAGCCCTTCGGTGCGTTCGAACTTTCTCATGGCTCAGGCCTCCTCTGCGACGGGCTGGGCGTCGAAGCTGCGTACATCGACGAAATGACCGGCGATGGCGGCGGCGGCGGCCATCGCCGGGCTGACCAGATGGGTGCGCCCGCCGTAGCCCTGGCGCCCCTCGAAGTTGCGGTTCGAGGTAGAGGCGCAGTGCTCGCCGGCACCGAGCTTGTCGGCGTTCATCGCCAGGCACATGGAGCAGCCCGGCTCGCGCCACTCGAAGCCCGCCTCGATGAAGATCTTGTCGAGCCCCTCGGCCTCGGCCTGGCGCTTCACCAGGCCGGAACCCGGCACCACCATGGCCAGCTTGATGGAGTCGGCGACCTTCTTGCCACGGGCGACCTTGGCCGCCTCGCGCAGGTCCTCGATGCGCGAGTTGGTGCAGGAGCCGATGAAGACCTTGTCCAGCCTGATGTCGCTGATCTTCTGCTTGGGCGCGAGGCCCATGTACTCCAGCGCACGGGTGTAGCCGCGCTTGACGGTCTCGTCGTCCTGCTCGGCCGGGTCGGGTACCTCGCCGGAGATGCCGGTGACCATCTCGGGGCTGGTGCCCCAGCTCACCTGGGGTTCGATCGCGGCGGCATCCAAAGTGACCACCTTGTCGAACTCGGCGTCCGCATCGGACACCAGGTTGCGCCAGTCCGCCACGGCGGCCTGCCACTGCTCGCCCTTCGGCGCGAAGGGGCGCTCGGCAAGGTACTCGATGGTGGTGTCGTCCACCGCGATCAGGCCGACCCGGGCGCCCGCTTCGATGGCCATGTTGCACACGGTCATGCGGCCTTCCATGGAGAGGTCGCGGATGGCGCTGCCGGCGAACTCGATGGCGTAGCCGGTGCCGCCGGCGGTGCCGATCTTGCCGATGATGGCCAGTACCACGTCCTTGGCGGTGACGCCGGTACCGAGCTTGCCCTCGACGCGCACCTGCATGTTCTTCATCTTCTGCGCCAGCAGGCACTGCGTGGCGAGCACGTGTTCCACCTCGGAGGTGCCGATGCCGTGGGCCAGCGCGCCGAAGGCGCCATGAGTGGCGGTATGGGAGTCGCCGCAGACCACGGTCATGCCCGGCAGGGTGGCGCCCTGCTCCGGCCCCACCACGTGGACGATGCCCTGGCGCGGGTCGTTGATCTTGAACTCTTCGATGCCGAACTCGACGCAGTTGTCGTCAAGCGTCTGCACCTGGATCAGCGACACCGGATCCTTGATGCCGGCGTTACCCTCGGCACGTTCCTTCACCGTGGTCGGCACGTTGTGGTCCGGCGTGGCCAGGTTGGCATCGAGACGCCACGGCTTGCGCCCGGCCAGACGCAGCCCCTCGAAGGCCTGCGGCGAGGTCACTTCGTGCAGCAACTGGCGGTCGATGTAGATCAGTGCGGTGCCGTCGTCGCGCTCCTTCACCAGGTGCTGCGACCACAGCTTGTCGTAAAGCGTCTGGCCTGCCATATCGTTCTCCCGGGCTCTGTGGCCCTTTTGCCTGTCCGGTCTAGGGAAAGATTCCCCAAGGTTCGCCGATCTCGTACGTTTTGCCTCAAATGGCCATTGCAGCAGGACTCGCCGAAGGGCGCCGGGGACAGGTCGGAGAGGAGGTCATTTGCCATGGATGGCAAATGTAGCGTCCAGGGATGGATTCACAGCGCCTCCTCGAAGACCTTGTCGCCGGCAAAGCCCCGACATGCCAAGGCTACTTCTTTCCTGCATCGCCATGGCCGAGTGATTGCAGTCTTGCGCGGCTCGCCCATAAAATCAATTCATGTTATTTATTTATTGGATTCCATAAAGGAATACAAACGAGAGATGGATACCCAAAGCCTGCAAGCCTTCCTCGCCGTGGCCGACAGCGGCAGCTTCTCCCGCGCCGCGGAGCAGCTGCACCTGACCCAGCCGGCGGTTTCCAAGCGCATCGCCACCCTGGAAGACCAGATCGGCGCGCGGCTGTTCGACCGCATCGGCCGCCGCGTCACCCTTACCGAAGCCGGTCGGGTGCTGCTGCCCCGCGCCCGGCAAATCCTCGTCATGGTGGACGACAGCCGGCGTGCGCTGACCAATCTCGAAGGCCAGGTGGCCGGCAGCCTGACGCTTGCCACCAGTCACCATATCGGCCTGCACCGCCTGCCGCCGCTGCTCAAGGCCTACACCCAGGCCCACCCCGAGGTACGCATGGACCTGCGCTTCCTCGACTCGGAGCTGGCCTATCAAGGGGTGCTGGACGGTGAGCTGGAGCTGGCCGTGGTAACCCTGGCGCCACATCCCGACCCGCAGCTCGACGTGGTGCCGGTGTGGCTGGATCGCATGTGTTTCGTCTGCGCCCACGACCATCCGCTGGCCGGGCATGGGCGGCTTACGCTGCATGAGCTGTGCACCTTCGATGCCGTGCTCCCCGGACCGCTGACCTTCACCCGTACGCTGATCGAGTCGCGCTTCGCCGCTGCCGGCCTGACCCTGCCCGTGGCGCTGGCCACCAACTATCTCGAAACGCTCAAGATGATGACCGCCATCGGCCTGGGCTGGAGCCTGCTGCCGGAGCGAATGGTGGCGGGAGAGCTGCACGAGCTGGACGTGGAGCACCCGCCCATCCATCGCTCGCTGGGCTACCTGGTGCACCGAAGCCGCACGCTCTCCAACGCCGCACGAGCGATGCTCTCCCTGCTGGAGGAGGCGCGTGACGCGGCGAGTCGCGGGGGATAGGAAGATATTGTTAGACTGCTCACAAAGCAGGCACACCGTCCCGACTCGCCGGAGCCCAGAGCCATCGTGTCCCCACCCGACTCGTCACCGATGCCCTTGCGCCATGCCCTGGCAGGCGTACTGATCCTGGTCGGGCTGGTACAGCAGATACTCGCCTTCGGCGGGATCGTGCTGCTGCCGCATGGGGTCGGCTATGCCCTGTGGCTGGCCACGCTGCTGCTGTGGCGCGACATTCCCCGGCGTACCCGCTGGCAGGCCGGGGCGCTGGCCGTCATCGGGCTGGGCTTGCTGATCGTCTCACGCTGGCACTACGGCGCGCCGGTCGCCTGGCCGACGATCACCAGCGGCAATACCTATGTGGTGGCAATGTTGGTTGGGGTCAGCTTCATCGGCCTGATCGGCAACCGCAGCGGCTCGTCGCGCCCCCTGGGCCGGCCGGTCACCGGCCGCCGAGGCACTGCCGGCACCTGGCTCGGCGTGCACCTGCTCGGCACCATCCTCAATCTGTCGACGGTGTTCATGATCGGTGACCGCCTGGCCCGCCGCGCCCCGCTGAGCACGCCCCAACTGCTGGCGCTCAATCGCGGCCTCTCCAGCGCCGCGCTGTGGTCGCCCTTCTTCGCCTCCATGGGCGTGGTGATGACGCTGGCGCCGGGCATGGAGTATTCACGCATCCTCGCCATCGGCCTGCCCCTGGCGCTTGTCAGCGGGGCACTCACCACGTTCGAGCTGTCGCGCCGCTTCGACCTGGCCGAGGTGGCGGGCTTCTCGCTCTCCCCACGCAGCCTGCTGATGCCGGTGGCCATGGCCGGCCTGGTGATGCTGTTCCATTTCCAGCTGACGCCTGAGCTCGGCATCGTCAGCATCATCACCTTCCTGCTGCCGGCGGTGGCGCTGGCCAGCAACCTGCCCGCCGGGCCGCGCTGGACCTGGCACCGGGTGCACCAGCACAGCCTGACACGGCTGCCGGCGATGCGCGGCGAGATCGCCCTGTTTCTCTCGGCGGGTTTGCTGACGCTGGGCCTCTCCACCCTGGTGGCCGCCGCTACCGGCAGCGAGTGGCGGCTGTTCGCCCATTTTGGCGCGCTCCAGGCCGTGATCAGCTTTCTAGCCATCGTCCTCAGCGCCGTGGCCGGCCTGCACCCGATCATCGGCGTCTCGGTGCTGGCCTCGATGCTGGATCTGCGCGGCAGCGAACCGACCCTGTTCGCCTTTACGGCGCTGGCCTCCTGGGCCGTGGGCACCTCGGTGGGGCCGCTGTCGGGCATCAACCTGTCGCTGCAGGGGCGTTACGGCATCAGCGGCTATCGCATGATGCGTCTCAACCTGGGCTATGCCCTGGTGCTCAGCGCGCTGGTGGTGGGGGCCATCATGCTGCTCGACGCCTGGCTGTGACAGGCCTGGCCGAACGGCAGCGAGGAAGCGCGGACCGGCAGCTGCCGGCCCGCAGCGTCGGACGGACTATATCGGACGGACTATGTCGCACAAGACATGTCAGACGGGGCTATTGCGACACACGGTAGAAGTAGCGATGGCCGCACTGGTGACAGGGCTCGATACGGGTCACGCCTTCGAGGTCGACCACCGCGTCGCAGTGCACGCAGGCCATGCGCCCGGGAGCAGCCACCTCGCCCTCGCAGTAGTCGGCCCGGGCGGCCTCCAGATCCTCCTTGAGCCGCTCGTTGTCGACGATGCTGCGGTCGGCAATGGAGAACAGCGAGTCCACCACCTTGCGCGAGAGCTGGTCGAGATCGATGCCCAGCCAGGCGGCCACGCCACGCCCGCCAGCCCGCAGGTAGCGGCGCATGTCGATCAGGTCGCGCTCGACCCAGGCACGCAGCAGAGCCAGTTCGTCCTTGGTGAACTCCTCGAGTTCGGCCTCGAACTCGACGGCCTCGTCCAGCTCTTGCTGCAGGTTCTCCCAGGTCAGGTCGTCGGCGCCCTCACGCAGCCGTGCCAGCATACGCTCGTAGCCTTCGCGCAGCCGATGTTCGCGATGGGAGTCGGGACGTTCGCTCATGGTCATCTCCTCGAACCGGTTTCGGCATGGGCCGGGCATGGCCGGGCATGCCCTACTGGGGTATCCTTGGTTACCATTTAGACGCCATCCCGCCGTCAGTTCAACGTTTTATCGTACGGCTGCCGATCGGGAATGACGCCGGACAATTTCTGCGCACCCGCACGGCACGGCCGTGCCCGTACACTCTAAGGTCATTGCGAAAGCCGATGGACGCACAGTACAAGCCCTTCGAAATCGAACGCGACGCCCAGCAGTTCTGGGACCGGAACCAGTGCTTCAAGGCGGTGGAAGACGCCAACCGCGAGAAGTTCTATTGCCTGTCGATGTTCCCCTACCCCAGCGGCAAGCTGCACATGGGGCACGTGCGCAACTACACCATCGGCGACGTGGTCTCGCGCTTCCAGCGCATGCAGGGCAAGAACGTGATGCAGCCCATGGGCTGGGACGCCTTCGGCATGCCGGCCGAGAACGCGGCGATCCAGAACCGGGTGCCGCCGGCCAAGTGGACCTACGACAACATCGATTACATGCGCAACCAGCTCAAGGCGCTGGGTTTCGCCTACGACTGGAGCCGCGAGTTCGCCACCTGCGACACCAGCTACTACCGCTGGGAGCAGTGGTTCTTCGCCAAGCTGGTGGAGAAGGGGCTGGTCTACAAGAAGATGTCCACCGTCAACTGGGATCCGGTGGACCAGACCGTGCTGGCCAACGAGCAGGTCATCGAGGGGCGCGGCTGGCGCTCGGGTGCGCTGGTGGAGCGCAAGGAGATCCCGCTGTGGTTCCTGCGCATCACCGACTACGCCGATGAGCTGCTCGCGGATCTCGACAAGATCGAGTGGCCGGAGCAGGTCAAGACCATGCAGCGCAACTGGATCGGCAAGTCGCGCGGCGTGGAGCTCACGTTCGACATCAAGACGGTGGACGGTGGCGCGGCCGAGCCGCTGTCGGTCTACACCACCCGCCCCGACACGCTGCTGGGGGTGACCTACGTGGCGGTGGCGGCCGGTCATCCGCTGGCCAAGGCCGCGGCCGAGAGCAACCCCGAGCTGGCCGCCTTCTGCGAGGAGTGCGCCCAGGGCGGCACCTCGGAGGCGGAGATGGCCACCAAGGAGAAGCGCGGCATGGCCACCGGCCATGTGGCCGTGCACCCGCTGACCGGCCGCGAGGTGCCCGTCTACGTGGCCAACTTCGTGCTGATGGAGTTCGGTACCGGCGCGGTGATGGCCGTTCCCGGCCATGACCAGCGCGACTGGGAGTTCGCCACCAAGTACGGCCTGCCCATCGAGGCGGTCATTGCCGACGAGTGCGGCCAGGCGCCGGATCTCTCGCAAGGTGCCTACGTGGAGTATGGCCGGCTGATCAACTCCGGCGAGTTCGACGGCCTCGACTTCGATGCCGCCTTCGAGACCATCGCCGGCAGGCTCGCCGAACTGGGTCGCGGCGAGGTGAAGACCAACTACCGCCTGCGCGACTGGGGCGTGGCCCGTCAGCGCTACTGGGGCGCGCCAATTCCGGTCAAGTACGGCCCCGAAGGCCAGACCGTGCCGCTCTCCGACGAGGAGCTGCCCGTCGCCCTGCCCATGGAGGTCACCGTCGACGCTTCCGGCTCGCCGCTCAAGCGCATGCCCGAGTTCTACGAGCTGGGCGACGGCTGGGTGCGCGAGACCGACACCTTCGATACCTTCATGGAGTCGTCCTGGTACTTCGCCCGCTTCTGCTGTGCCGACAACCAGGATGCGATGCTCGACGAGCGTGCCGACTACTGGCTGCCGGTGGATCTCTACATCGGCGGTATCGAGCACGCCATCCTGCACCTGCTCTACGCGCGCTTCTTCACCAAGCTGATGCGCGACCTGGGCCTGGTCAAGGTCGACGAGCCGTTCCAGCGCCTGCTCACCCAGGGCATGGTGATCGCCGAGACCTTCTACCGCACGACACCGAACGGCGGCAAGGCGTGGTTCAACCCCGCCGACGTGGAGGTCAAGCGCGACGACAAGGGCCGCCCGGTCAGCGCCGTGCTCATCAGTGACGGCCAGCCGGTGGAGATGGGCGGCATCGAGAAGATGTCGAAGTCGAAGAACAATGGCGTCGACCCGCAGTCGATGATCGACCGCTTCGGCGCCGACACCGTGCGCCTGTTCATGATGTTCGCCGCTCCGCCCGAGCAGTCGCTGGAGTGGTCCGACTCCGGGGTCGAGGGCGCCAGCCGCTTCCTCAAGCGCCTGTGGCGCATTGTTTTTGAACACATCGAGGCCGAGCACCTCGAGGCCGGCCAGCCGGGGGCGCTGGACACCGCTGCGCTAAACGACGCCCAGCGTGAACTGCGCCGCAAGACTCACGAGACGATCAAGAAGGCCAGCGACGACATCGGCCGGCGCACCACCTTCAACACCGCCATCGCGGCGGTGATGGAGCTCTCCAACGCGCTCGGCAAGTTCGACGATACCTCACCCCTGGGGCTGGCCGTGGCCCGCGAGGCCGTGGAAGCCTGTGTGCTGCTGCTCGCCCCGATCACGCCCCACGCCTGCCATGCGCTGTGGCGCGAGCTGGGCCATGCCGAGCCCGCCATCGACGCGACCTGGCCCAAGGTCGACGAATCGGCGCTGGCCCGCGACACCCTCGAGCTCGTCGTGCAGGTCAACGGTAAGCTGCGCGCCCGTATCGAAGTGGCCGCCGACGCGCCCAAGGAGGCCATCGAGGCCGACGCCTTCGCCGCCGAGAACGTGCAGCGCCATATCGAGGGCAAGACGGTGCGCAAGGTGATCGTGGTGCCAGGCAAGCTGGTCAATATCGTCGTCGGGTAAGCAAGGAGCGGCACATGCAGCGACGCACTTTCCTCGGCCTGTTCCTGGCCACCGCAGGCAGCCTCAGCCTTGCCGGCTGCGGCTTTCGCCTGCGCGGCTGGGAGACGCAGGAGGCCATCATCGATGAGCTTGGCGTGGCCGGGAGCGACAGCGAACTGGCACGCCAACTGGTCGCAAGGCTGGCCTCGGCCGGCACCCGGGTACATGACCAGGCCCCCCTGGTGGTCAACCTGGGGCCCGAGGAGTACCAGGAGCGTCAACTGGGCGTTCTCGATCGCGGCCCCCGGGAAATGGAAGCTGTGCTGCGTGTCCCCTTCTCGGTTCAGCGCCGCCGCGATGGCGCTTATGCCCTAGCGCAGCAGCAAGCGCAGGCCGAAGTGCGCTTCGTGCTCAACGATGACAACCTGCTCGGCCACGACGAGCTGCGCGAGGAGGTGCGTCAGGAACTACGACGCGACCTGGTGCGCCAGTTGGTCGAGCGCTTGCGAGCCTTGGACAATGGCTGAGCCAGTCGAATCGCGGCGGTCACCGCGGTGAAGGTGTTTGCCGACAAGCTGCCCGAGGCGCTGGCCAAGAAGCTGCCGCCGGTGGTGATCGTGGCCGGCGAGGAACCGCTGCAGCACATGGAGGCGTGCGACAGCGTACGCGCCGCCGCCCGCGAGCGGGGCATCGAGGAGCGCGAGATCCTGCATGTGGAAGGCAACTTCGCCTGGGGCCGGCTGCATGAGTCGGCGGCCAGCCTGTCGCTGTTCGCCTCGAGCAAGCTGATCGAACTGCGGCTAGGCAGCCAAAGCCTTGGCCAGGAGGGCGCCAAGGCGTTGAAAGAGTACGCCGACACACCTGGCAACCGCGACAACGTACTGCTGGTGAGCATGGGCAAGCTCGATTATCGCCAGCAGAAGAGCGCCTGGTTCCAGGCGCTCGACAAGCTCGGGCTGTTCGTGCCGGTATGGCCGGTGGACGTTTCGCGGCTGGGCTTCTGGCTGCGCGACCGTGCCGAACGACACGGGCTGACTCTCGACCTCGACGCCGCCCGCCTGCTGGGCGAGCGCACCGAGGGCAACCTGCTGGCGGCCGACCAGGAGCTACAGAAACTTGCCCTGCTGCTGCCCCAGGGAGCCCGCGTCGGCCCCGCACAGATTACCGGGGGGGTCGAAGACAGCGCCCGCTATGACGTCTTCACGCTGGCGGACGCGTGCCTGAAGGGCGAACGCAGCCGCGTGTCGCGCATCCTGCAGGGGCTGCGCGGCGAAGGCGTCGAGGTACCCATCATCCTGTGGGCGCTGACCCGGGAGCTGCGCACCTTGCTCTCGCTGCACCAGCACCTCGAACAGGGACAGAGCTTCGAGCACGCCTGCAAGGCTCAGAAGCCGGCCATCTTCGACAAGCGGCGCCCCGCCTACCAGCAGGCCGTGGCGCGTCTGCCCACCCGGCGGCTGCACAAGCTGCTGCTGTTTGCCCAGCGCCTGGACCTGGCCATCAAGGGGGCCGGCAGCGTCCCCCCCTGGGAAGGCGTACACGATTTGGCGCTGACTCTCGCCGGGGGACGCGGCCTTCTCGCCGAAATGTCGCTCTCCTACCGCGTGGGCTGAGCGGTCCACGCAACGAAGCGAATTTCAGCAATCCGCGGCGTGGAATGCAACGGCATGAAACCTCGCACCAAATTTGCTTATACTAATAAGGCATCGCTGAGCAAGGTCACTGCCGTCTCACTCATCACGAGCGGGCATGCGTCACCGCCGGAAGCTCGAGTCCCAAAAAAGAAGGAATTTAGCCATGACTTCACTGCGCCGCATTCTTACGCCTTTTCTTATCCTTGCCTTGGTGCTGGGCAGCCTCACGGCAGTAGCCGCCCCCTCCCCAGGCACTTCGCTGATCAGCACCCAGGCGGCGCTTAGCGCCGAGCGCCAGAACGCCGACCGTGAGCGCATCCAGGAGATCCTGTCACGCACCGAGGTGCAGGAACAGCTTATCGCCCAAGGCGTCGACCTGGCCGAAGTGGACGCACGCGTAGCGGCCCTGACCGACGAAGAAGCTCGCCTGATGGCGGAACAGCTCGAACAGCTTCCCGCTGGGGCCAGCGTCGTCGGCGCTCTGTTGGTCGTCTTCATCGTGCTGCTGGTGACCGACATCCTCGGGCTGACCAACGTATTCCCCTTCACGCGCTGACCATGTTCCCATGACGCAACAACCCACCTGGCTACACACCAACGCCCGCCTTGCGGGCGTTGTTCTGTTGACGCTGCTGATGCTGGCGGGATGCGCCATGTCGCCGCGCCTGGCCGAAACGACAACGCAGGCGATCCCCCCGCAGCGACTGATTCAGGACGTACCGTTTCATGCGCAACGTGACTTCCAGTGCGGCCCCGCCTCCCTGGCAATGGTGCTGAATCATGCGGACATCGACGTCGCCGTTGAAACCTTGATCCCTCAGGTGTTCATACCGGGTCGCGAGGGTAGCGTTCAGCCCGAGATGCTAGCCGCCACCCGGCGCCATGGGCGCATACCCTTTGTGCTGGACAATACCTTCGATGCCCTGCTGACCGAACTTGCCACCGGGCACCCGGTGGTGGTGATGCAGAATCTCTCGCTGCCGGCCTGGCCGATGTGGCACTACGCCGTTGCCATCGGCTATGACCTGCCGACCAGTACGATGACGCTGCACAGCGGCGAGGAAGCCCAGCGCCAAGAGTCATTCCGACGCTTCGATGCCACCTGGGCGCGCAGCGATCGTTGGGCCTTCGTCGCACTGCCTCCTGGCACGCTGCCTCAAGGCATCCGTGAATACCGCGCCATGGAAGCGATTGCCGCCTACGAACAGGTTCAGGGCCCGCAGGCCACTCTGCCAGCCTGGCAGGCGCTGGTGAAGCGCTTCCCGGCCTCGGCCATGGGTCATTTTGCGCTTGGCAACGCCTTGCACCAGGCCGGTAACAGCGAGCGCGCCATCGTTGCCTTTCGCGATGCCACGCGCCAGCGCGACGACCTCGCAGTGGCCTGGCTGAACCTTGGGCTGCTGTTGAAGGAACAAGGCGAACGCGGTGAGGCACGCCAGGCGCTGGCCAAGGCCGCCGCCTTGCCAGGGGCGTGGCAGACGCAGGCGCAGCACGCCCTGGATGAGCTGCTGGTCCCTGGCCTCCCACCTGCGCCACCTTGACCTGACGTTATCCGTTCAAGCCAACCCGGAACGCCCCGGCGCAAGGGCGCCTGAAACTGCTGGCGGGCGGGGCTCCACGCCCTGCCCGCCCCCAGCAACACCTTCGAAACAAGATCGCTTAACGGGCGTTCTCGTGTTTGTACTTGGCGGCCGCCATCAGCGTGGCCAGGATCAACAACACATTTAGCGTTACATTCACCAGGCTGAACAGCGCGACGGCAGCCAGGGCGCTCTCAAAGACGAAAAACCCGATCGCCAGCGAGGCCACACGGAGGGCGACGCTGAAAACTTCGTAGATCAGAAAGAGACCCTGAAGCTGGAGCACGGGTATCGCCCCAACGCTAGGACGGTTGATGAAGCCGAAATAGGACCACAGCGCCAGCCACTGGGCATACTCACCTGCCGTATGCCACTGAGCACCGAATACCAGACTGAACAGCCAGGGACCGAGGGCCACCACCAGCCCGAAGGGAATCAGGCCGATCACGGCCAGGTAGCCGGTGGCCTTGATCAGCAGCTTGTGGGGATCCTCTCGGTTGTGAATCGCCTCATTGATGCGGGGATAGAACACGGAGGCCACGGAATGGCCGATCAGCGTGGTGGGTATGCCGAGTACCAGCTTGCCCAGCGAGTAGAAACCGGCGGCGGCAGGCCCGAAGAAAGCAGCCAGCATCAGCACCGGCATGCTCTGCGACGCAGCGTTGAGCATGGTCTGGGGAGTGCGATAGTAGGCAAAATCACGATGCCTCCAGGCCAACTCCCGGCTGCTTGCGCCGGGCTCGTCGGAGACCGTACGCGCCCATGCCATCCTGCCCTCCGGGTGATGACGAATGCCGGACCACAGCATGAAGGCATGCAGCATGCTGCCCAAGGCTGCCAGCACGATCAGCACGGCGGCAATGGGTGCAAAGATACCGATGCCCGCCTTGGCGGTATTGAGCCAAAGCACCTGCAGCACTGCCACCTTGGCCTTGATTTTGAATAGCTTCTTGCGAATAACCCATTGACTCATCACCGCCTTGCAGGCCATGAAGAACATCGCCATGGGCAGCAGTAGGATAAACGGCTCGATGGCCTGTAGATTGAACGTTGCGACAAACGCATCGTTGAACACCATCAGGGCCAATGCAGTCAGCAAGGAAGTTACCAGTGCGATGCCAAGCGACAGCCGGGCCAGGCCGATGGCATCGGCATCCTGCTTAGGCAGGACGATCGCGACGGGGTAGCTGAATGCCGCCAGGGGCGTCAACACGGCCAGGATGGCGGTAAAGGTGCCCAGCACGCCGAAGGCTTCCGGACCGTAAAGGCGAGTGATGATTGGGGAGAAGGCCATGGTAATGGCCTGTGCGCCTGCGGCGCCCGTCGCAACGATGGCGACATTGCGCACGAATTTGCTCTGGGTAAGGCGTCGGGTATGAGCTATCACGAATCTGTCATCCGCATGTAATGAAGACAAGGCGCACTGGCGCCGTTTTGATCCGCCTAAGGAATGACACGCCGGCCGGGCAAGGCCCGGCGGAACATGTCGAACGCTTTCTATGTGAAGTTACCCTCATATAGAAACTTTCAGCGAGATGAAGGCCCTCAAGCCTCCACCTCGCGATAGTGGTACGCCTGCTGGCTGAAAAGGTCGTGGTACATCCCCTGCTGGCGAATCAGCTCGTCGTGGGTGCCCTGCTCGCGGATTACCCCCTGGTCGAGCACATAGATGTAGTCGGCCATGCGCACCGTCGACAGGCGGTGACTGATGATCAATGCCGCCCGGTGATCGATTCGCTCGCGGAAATCCTGGAACAGTTCAAACTCCGCACCGGGGTCGAGCGCGCTGGTCGGCTCATCAAGGATGATGACCTGGGACTGATGCATGAAAGCGCGGGCCAAGGCTACCTTTTGCCACTGACCGATGCTCAGCTCGCAGCCACCGTCGAACATGCGCGTCAGCGGTGTGTCATAGCCCTTGTCGAGCTTTTGGATAAAGGGGTCGGCGCCGGATTTCACCCCCGCCTTCTGGATCAGCGGCGTATCTTCGGGCTGCGTGATATCGCCATAGCGAATGTTGTCGCGAACGCTGTCGGCGTAGCGGCCGTAGTCCTGGAAGATCACACTGTAAACACGCCGATACTCCTCGAGGCTGTACTCCTTGGCATCGATGCCATCGAGCGTGATGCGACCTGAGGTAGGATCGTACAAGCGGCACAGCAGCTTGATGAGGGAGGTCTTGCCGGACCCATTGGCGCCGACAAGCGCCACGATCTGACCGGGCCGGATCGAGATATTGATGTTCTTCAGCACATCCCGCTCGGTGCCGGGGTAGCGGAAGCTGACGTTTTCCATGCATACGCCCTTGGCCATGCTCACGGGCGTGTCGGCCGGTTGCTCGGGGCTTTCGATGACCGGACGGACATCAAGGAATTCGAACAACAGGCCTACGTAGAGATGATCTTCATACAGCTTCGAGAGCTGCTGAACCAGTTCCTGGCCCATCGCCTGCGCACGCTGGAAGATCAGCAGGAAAAGCACGAGATCACCGACGCTGTTCCTTCCCACGGAAGTCTGCCAGGCCAAAAAGGCCAAGGCCGAAAAGAAAGCGGCCGTGGCAGCCGCCGCGACAAGAATCTCGACGCTGGTGCGACGCTTGGTGATGTGCATGCGCTCGCGGCGGATGGTCGCACGCAGATCGGTATACCTGTCACGCAGGTAATTCCCCAACTGGTTAAGCCGCAGCTCCTTGGCATTGATATCGGAAGTGAGCAACCAGTCGATGTAGCCGGAACGGCGCTCCATCTGCGTGCGACGGCGCTGCCAGTCATAGAGATGCCGGGTGAAGTGGATACGCACCAGCAGCGCCGGCACGATGGCAAGGAACAGCAAGGGCAACAGCATCCAGTTAATCGTGGTGATCAGCACGACGATACCCGCCAGCATCAGGCTGTTCTTGATAAGCATCATCAAGTTGCTGACGACCTGGACCGGCCGCTGGTTGCCTGATTGCCGTGCGCGTTGCAGCGTATCGAAGTAGCGTGGGCTCTCGTAGAAGGCGAGGTCGGCCTGAATCGCCCGCAGATGGATCTCACGATCGATGGTATCGGCCACCATCAGCCCTTGGGCCTCCCGGGCCAGGGCGGAAAGGCCCCGGGCAACCAGGTAGCCCAGCGAACAGAACCCCGTCAGCGCAACCGTCAACAGCACCGGGCCGATCCCATCGACAGGCGCCTCGGCGCCCAGCATCACGGTGACGACATCGACGAGTCGCTTCAGCAGGAACAGCACGGCCAGCCCGAAGAAGATCTCGACCGCCATCAACAGCGAACTTAACAGTGTCCATTTGGGGCTGCTTTGCCAAAGCAGCGGAAAAATCCTGCGCAGCGTGCGCAGCGGGGCAAAAATACGTTCCAGACGAATCATGGCAGCGCCCTGGGGTCGTGGTGACTAGGAGTTGCGAAACAGTGTGTTACGCCGGAAAAATTCGCGCATGGGCCGAATGGGGCGATACAGCCACTGCCAGTGGGAAGGCAATGGCCAGTCGTGGTAATCCACGTAGCTGGGGCGGAAGACGCGCAACCAGCCGAGCAGCTTCCAGCGCAGCAGATGGGCAGGGGTGGTCTGCCAGGCAAAGGCGAAATCCGGTGTGGCCATCTTCTTCTGCATCGCGTGCTCGACCTCGAGCCCCCCGGCCATGGCCGCAAGGCTGGACGTCAGAAGCTCACGCCCTTGAGCGGAAATCGGCTCGTATTCCCAGGGACAAGGTTGCGACATGGCCCGGTAGAGCTCGAGCGACGCTTCCACAGTCGCCACCAGGTCGTGCCGCTCGGCACAGCGTCTGACAGACTCGAGGCAGAAATCAGGATGGCGCTGGATAGCATCCAGATCCACCAGCCAGTGCAAGTGCGACCAGAAATGCTTGGTATGGTGAAGACAAATGTAGACAAACAGCTCATCCGTAGGCATCACCGGATAGCTCAAGGGGTCTAGCTGCAGCGCATCGCGCCTGGTGAGCAGGTCTTCCGTGTCGTAGACCGAAGCATAGCGAACGATGCGCTGGTGAAACTCGATCCCTACCCCAAGCGGAGAGATCAAGGTAATCACCTTCTGGGTACGGGCGAGGAAAGCCAGGCTCGAGGGGTCGGCCTGCAATGGCTGAGGATCATATGGGACATACCCAAGCTGAAGCGCGGTTTCCAGCAACCTGACCATGGCGTTATGGGGCACCAGGACGTCAATATCGCGTGAGATCCGGATGGCAGGCTCATCGTAGTAACGCATCGCCAACGATGGACCCTTGAAAAACATTGCCGGAATGCCGAGCGGCTCGATCAGATCCTTGAGCACGGCTTGCTGGGCAGACATGACCAGCATGCTGCGCTGCTGTATCGTCATGACCGCAATCCGCATCTGCTCAAGTTCGCGTGCCTCTAGACCGGCTGGCTGTAGCTGGCGCAGATGACGATAGACAAGGGGCAGGATCAGATTCTGCCGGGCCCGCAAGGCAACACCAGCCCAATCCGTAACATCCCGACACAGGGAGAGAGCCTGCTCCTTTTGCTCATCCGAGAGTTCAATCCTTGAAAGCATGATCAAGAGCTGCAGGACTCTATCATTCGCTATGGGCGAGGCATTGGTAGTCATAGAAACGTCCTTGCTTCTCAGCTGACTGAGAACTGTATAAATGAGTCATGTACAGCGCAACCAATCTTCACGAAAGGTAACACAAGGCTAGTACGACAACACCAAAGCTTGCACTGCCTTTTCGTTTCAAACAAGTCTTACGGAAATAACGTCATACTACTTTCTCTAGTTTGGACGGCTCTTACTCCCAGCCCCCCGCACTCACCACAAAAAAAACCTTTTTAAATTCATAAACATGCCGGGGTGCGAAAAAAACCTCATCCAAAATCTATATACCCACCGCCCTGCCAACGAGAAATTTGGAACCAGAAATATGAAAAAAAACCTTCCTGCAGCAGATCGACATCGTAAGAAGAAACAGCCAAATAACCAATCCAGAAAAACTGAAGAGGTGCAAATTCTTAGCCGTGCCAGGATTAGTTTCTTAATACTTTTTAAAACCTAAGCGAACCGTCTATACGGCAAGGCACGATAACACTGAAATGGATACCAACCAAGTAGTTACTGGAGAAGAAACCGCTTCGACCTAAGCAGTGATGACTAAACCTCCTTCTTTAATATTAACAAAATCACACTTAAAAAAATTGTAACTGTTATTGAACCAGATGCAGGGCATGCTAAATTGTCCATGCGGTACGCAAGCAAGCAACTTCATAAATTTGTTAGGAGAGGTGAACATCATGGATAGAGCGAACCTGCCCGCCAAGAAACTGCCCTTTGCTCAGCCTGAAATTATGCGCATGGGGTCTGTGGGCGACATTACTCTTGCCACTTCAGCCAGTGCGCAGACCGACGTGCCGATCGGCACGCCGACTCCTCCTGGCACCACGCTGGATGATGTCACATCATCTTGATGAGCGCTAAAGAAAGTCTTGCTAAATAGAATTTCAAACAAATAGCCGCAACTTGTTAATGCTAATTGAGCCAAGCTCAATTAGCATTTTTATTAAACCTAATAAACAAGAAAGACGAAAAAAACATTATCAATATTTTCGCAAATAGGTAGATAACGCCTTGTACCGCCCCCCATGGCCACCAACGACGATAAGCTCACCGGCCCTCAGCCAAGCATGCGCCTTCATGACCATTGCACCGCTAGGATCTTTTTCCATCAAGGTTCCCAGCACCAGCGTGCTCGATATTTTGCGGCGATTCAACATCCACTGCACGGTCATGGCCAGCATCAGGCAGGTATAGTTTCCACGGAACAAACGGTTCACTTTGCGGACGGCCCAACCAAACTCCTTCAGTGCTTGCGTATCCAGTGTCTCGTCTGCCAATATCTCTTCACCAGGCTTTACCTCACCTAAATGATGCGACCACCACTTGAAGGGCAAGACCCTCACCACGAACCATGCAGCAGGCAACAATACAAACGCTTCAGACAAGAGAAGTTTCTTTTTCAACGGCATTTGCAAAACACGAACATACTTGTTCACAGCACACCTCTTGAATAAGAATAAAGAGGAAAATACAATAATAAAAGAAAGCCTTCAATCCTTGTTAATATCTTATTTCTGGTACTCTAGAGACTAGCGAAGTCATGCCAAGCGCTTACTGGTTACCTTCTTGACTGAATGATACGCTATGCTACGATTGACGTGCGGTAAAACCCAAATCAACACAATGGAGATATTTGACATGGAAAAGAAAGCTGAGTTCACCCAACCGAGTGTAACGCGTCTTGGTAGCGTGGGTGAAATCACCTTGGCAAGTGCTTCTACCCGCGCGACCGATGTCCCGCAGGGTTCACCCGTCAGCGGCGTGGATTCCGTGACCGGTTCTTAATGTCCCGGCAGTAAGAAAGCGACTTGCTTTCAAAGCACTGGCGTTTCGCCAGTGCTTTTTCATTAGCAAATATAGGTTTCCTTGAGAATCAGCCAGCGCCTGAAGCACCAGATTGACCAGATTTTCGCCTGGATTTCCTGGGCAAGTAGTGGGTCATTCTCCAAGGCATCATGACGCTCGATCATACTAACGACGCTGGCGGGCTTGAAGTATTGCCAGATCTCCTCGTCTGCATCCAGAGCCGCACCCTTGAGATCAGCAAAGCACTGCCCTGTCACTGCATTGCCGATGCTGGCAGCAAGATTCGACTTGCCGCGGCGCGTACGTATCTTTTCCGGATAGATACCCTTCATGGAGGAGCGAAGAATCAATCGTGTCCACCCATTATCCAGCTTGTGGTTGGCAGGCAACCCCAGACAAAAATCCATCAATTCGACATCCATGAATGGATACCGGGTTTCCACACCATATTTTTCCGAAATGGAGTGGGTATATTCAAAATATGCTTCGAGCACCCCATTTCCCAAGGCAAACATTTGTGCCTCGCGCTCAGTACGAATGCTTTTAATAGAATTATAATGTGCCTTTGAGAAATTGACGTGGTCCGACTCAGCAATAAAGCTTTGCGTTAGCTCATCCTCGCTATATCGCCCCTGCCAGGCAGGGGCTTGCGTGGTTTTTTTGTTGGGCGTTTTCAATAGTCCCCATCGTCTCAGCGTTGGCTTGACAAGGTATTGCTTGACCATCGACTTTCGGTTCAGCCCGAAATGCTTGGAAAGCAGAAACACCGCTTTTATGGATTCGATTGAGAGCGCCCTGTCAGTCTTTTCTTTTAATATAGCCTTTCCAAACTTGTTATAAAGTCCAACTTCAGGCTCATCATCAAACGCCTCGTAAATATCGGCCACGGCCTTAACTTCCCTGATGAAGGTTTCCCAATCACCCTGGGTGGCTAGCTCGGCCAGACGATACAGACCGTGCGAGGCAACATTGTCACCATCGACACCATTAAGAATTACCGAACAGCTATCGGCAGAGGCCAGCTCTTGAATTCGCATGACGATACGAATATTGGCGGCATGATGGCAGTCACCGTGAGCGAGGATACTTTGGTCATAAAAATCGGTCACGCTGAGTGTATCCGTATTGACCGAAACGTTATGAACCCCCGCCTCTTCAACCACGCTATCGATAAACTCAGATTCATCGCACTCAGCATTACTCGGGAAGACCGCCGAATAAGTTTTCAGACGGGTCTTATCGAAGCGCACCGCTGACGCACAGATTGCCGACGAATCATGACCTCCACTCAGCTCAATGGCAACCGGACCGGAAGATGGCAGGCGTTTCCTTACGCTACCGATGAAAAGTTCTCGGAAACGCTCGACATTCTCATCGAGATTATCGCCGACAGCCGGTATATCCTGGCCAAGGTGCCAATAGCGCTTAACCGCAGGCTCTCCAGAAGTGGAATACCGCAGGCTATGCGAAGCCGGCAACCGGAAAACACCCTCAAAAAAAGTAAGAGAGCTTTCTGATTCAATGCCTTGCAGGAACTGCATCGCTCTCTTCTTGTTGACTTCCGGTAGGTAACCCACCGAGGAGAGCAGCACGCGAAGATTGTTGGAAAACCACAAGCCTTCGCTATTCCTATGGTAATATAAGGGGCGAATCCCTAGCCGGTCTCTGGCACAGAATAGCTCACCCTTGCTGTCGTCCCATAGGCCGAACGCATAGTCACCCTGCAGGTGATCGACGCACATATCGTTCCAGCGTTGATAGGCGGATTGGATAACGGAATCCAACGAGGTGAGCGCGTTGGCATCATCTTCCATTTGAGCCTTCAACTCATCCGCATTATCTAACCTAACACTCCCAACAGTGTACAGCGGACCATTGGCGCCCTCTTGGCCAAGGGCGCTCCCATGAACATCGGAAGTATGTAACAACAAGAATCGGTCGCCAGCCTGGCGAATCAAAGACGCATCAGTAAAGATCGAAAAAGCATGCTTCATTCTTTCTTCAGTAGCGTCGCCCGCCCCCCCCGGGGCTCCCACCCAACCTGAAAAAAGACTCATTTATTCACACCGAATAGTAATCAGCTGATATTCCTTCAGCGACAGCAGCAGCTGCTCGACAGAAGCCTGGCAAGTTTCGTCATCCACCTCATACTCAGACTTGACGTGCTCGATAATCTGGCTCATGGTTTTCGGTGTATCGAGATATTTCCAAATATAGCTACCTACCGAGTTCAAGGAATAATAGATACCCGCCTGTGTATCCAGCACGGCCTCTTCATCATCGATGGAAGAAGAAATCTGAGCCTTGCTTTTCTCGATCAAGGCATTATGAGAAATCGTATTATTCATTTCACGTCCCTTTTAATATAGTCAAGTAAAGTTTCAACACTTGAATCCATGTCTTCCAGTGACCATGGTCGGCGATAGCGATACACCTCGATTCTGTCGGTCAGTTGGGCAATACGCGCCATCAGAGCCGCGGGGCTGTTGAACTCCTGACCAACGTCGGGGCGATAAAGCGCCCCCATCACCGTGCGAAAGGCCTCCACGCCTTTCAAAGGCTCAAGCGAAGCGGTTTCACCCTCTTCCGCACGCTCCAGGATGACCAGCGCCTTCAAGGGTTCGGGTCGCTTATGGAAGGCTTCATCCACCATCAGGTGGTATTTGTCATGCCGAGTCAGATCGCGAATCAACCCCTTGGTGTCGATGCCCAGGGCCTGAAGCGCATCCTTCCATAGCTTGACGCGAGGGGGGCCGGGATATAGATAGGCCTGGCTATCTTCAGGCTTGATCACCGCCACGTCATCGCTGATCATCGGCCAGCCTTGCGTATAGTGAAGCCAAGCACCAAGCGTCGACTTGCCCGCGCCAGAATGGCCGGTGAACGCCCACACGCCAGTCGGGGTATGCAGCGCACTGACATGCATGGGAAGCCAGTCGCGCTGGTAGAGCAGCACACCTAACGACATGCCTAAAAGGTACTGACGCACATCCCTGGCGGGGACGCCATCCCGCTCATCCTCAAGCACACGACGATCGACCAGGATGCGCCGTCCCTCCTCGATGCGGTAGCGCGCAATACCCTGCACATTCAGCTGACACTGACTCGGTGACAATTGGACCCACTTCCCGCTGAAAGTGGCATCAGCAAGTGATTCGGTAATACCCGCCGTAATAATGGAAATGTCCGCACTGGCAGACGCTGGCACCGGCATCAGTTCGGGAAGTTCAATATCGGATTCAACCGTCATGCCATAGGTGTAATAGAAGAAGCGCTGGGTCTGCGGCCCTGCCTGGCTGCGCCGCTCATTAAGCCCCTCCGGTTTTTCAGCCAAGACCTCTTGCTGCTCCTGCATCTCATTCTCCCTTTGCTTTGACCTTTCCATCGTCTTTTGGCCGAAACCATTTTTTATTCTTCAGCATTACAGGCGAATATCGACTTCCTGCTTGGGGAAGGCATATTTGAGATCATAAAGAACGTGGCTTGTCTTTCCCCAGCGCCTCACGGCTGCAGACCCCAAGTCACGGAATTCCTGATGAGCCACCGCCAGAATGATGGCATCGTAGGTGTCACACTCAGGCTCACTGATCAACTGGAGGCCATACTCTGCCTCGGCTTCGGCAGCGTCCACTCTGGGATCGTAGACATCGACCTCAACGTTATAATCCTTGAGCTCCTGCAAAATATCCACGACACGCGTATTACGTAAATCGGGGCAGTTTTCCTTGAACGTCAGTCCCATAACCAGCACGCGCGCGCCTTCAACCTGCAGGCGGCGCTTGATCATCTGCTTGATGAGCTGGCTTGCCACGTAGGCCCCCATGCCATCATTGATACGGCGCCCCGACAAAATCACTTCCGGATGATAGCCCACGCGCTGCGCCTTGTGGGTAAGGTAATAAGGGTCTACACCAATACAGTGCCCCCCCACCAGTCCTGGCCGGAAAGGCAGAAAGTTCCACTTGGTTCCGGCGGCTTCCAGCACCTCTTCGGTATCGATACCGAGGCGATTGAAAATGACAGCAAGCTCATTGATCAGCGCGATATTGACATCACGCTGCGTGTTTTCAATGACCTTGGCGGCTTCTGCCACGGCAATTGAACTTGCCTTGTGAGTACCCGCGGTGATGATGCGCTGATACAGGGCGTCGACAAAATCTGCCACTTCAGGCGTAGAGCCGGAGGTCACTTTCTTGATGGTGGTTACCCTATGCTCCTTATCGCCCGGATTGATACGTTCTGGGCTATAGCCGGCGTAAAAATCTTGGTTATAGGTGAGTCCGGAGACGCGCTCGACGACAGGAATGCAGTCTTCTTCCGTTGCGCCCGGGTAGACAGTGGATTCGTAGATGACAATGTCGCCGCGCTTGATAACCTTGCCAAGCGTTTCACTTGCCTTGACGAGAGGCGTCAGGTCGGGGCAGCGACTGGAATCGATAGGCGTCGGAACCGTGACGATATAGACATTACAAGCCTCTAGCGCACTAAGTTCACTGGTGAACGTAAGATGGTGCGCTGAGGCTAGCAGTTCGGGCTCGACCTCTAGCGTATGATCGACCCCGTCGCGTAGCTCGCTGATGCGACGGACATTGATATCAAACCCTACGGTAGGCAAGACCTTCCCAAACTCGACTGCCAAGGGAAGGCCCACGTAGCCCAGACCGATGATGCCGAGGCGTACCGTATCCATATTCATGACCATTGATCTCCATTCATTCGGCAATCGGCTAGATTAGCCGCGATATCCTTTGGGGTTCTTGGACTGCCATTTCCACGTATCGGCCATCATTTCATCAAGCCCTCGGCTAGCCGACCAGCCCAGGTCCTTTTTTGCCTTCGAGGCATCGGCCCAGAAGGCAGGCAAATCACCCTCACGCCTTTCGGCAAACCGATAGGCAATCTTCCGTCCCGTTACACGCTCAAATGCCTGGACGATATCGAGCACTGAATAACCTTGGCCCGTTCCAAGATTGAAGTAGGCGATGCCTGCCACCGACAGGCGGCGCAACGCAGCGACATGACCCTCGGCAAGGTCCATGACATGCAGGTAATCGCGTATGCAGGTGCCGTCATCGGTGGGGTAGTCCTGGCCAAAGATGGCGAGCTCGGGAAGTTTTCCTACCGCAACCTGTGCAATGAAAGGCATCAGGTTATTAGGGATACCCAGCGGGTCCTCACCGATCAGCCCGGAAGGGTGGGCACCGATAGGATTGAAGTAACGAAGCGAAGCGACGGACCAAGAAGCATCGGCCGTACAGATGTCCTCGAGCACCTGTTCGACCATGGCCTTGGAGCGTCCATAGGGGTTAGAGCTGTTACCGCGAGGGTACGTTTCGCGATAGGGTACGGGAGCATTGGCCCCGTAGACGGTGGCGGACGAACTGAATACCAGCTTCTTGACGCCGGCCTTCTGCATGGCCTGGCAAAGACTCAAGGTGCCCTCTACGTTATTCTGGTAGTAGGCGAGCGGTGAGCGGACACTCTCACCTACCGCTTTCAGGCCTGCAAAGTGGATCACCGCGGCAATTTCAAAACGTGTAAATATCCGCTCAAGCTCAGCACTGTCCCTGACATCTCCGCAAACGAAATCTATGGCACCATCCGTCAAGGCTTCAACGCGACGCAACGCTTCTTCCGACGAATTGCAAAGGTTATCCAGAACGACGACTTGGTAACCACCTTCGAGCAGCGCCAGCACGGTGTGTGAGCCGATATAGCCCGCCCCACCCGTCACCAGAATGGTGGGAGAAGTGTCACCTATTTGCATATTAATACCCAGCCTCTCTATTCACCGGCGTAACAGGCTCTCGCCCCGACAACAGCGCCAGTGCATTGGCATGGAAGACCTCGAGTGCACGCTCAAGGTAAAACGGCGTAGTACCCGATACATGCGGGGTGACCAGCACATTTTCGTGTTTCCAAAGTGGCGAGCCTTCAGGTAACGGCTGCCATTCGAAAACGTCCAGAGCGGCTCCCTTCAGGATGCCGCTGTCGAGGGCGTTCAACACGGCGTCGCCGTTCACAACACCACCACGTGAGATGTCGACCAGTACCGCGCCAGGCTTCAGGCGGGAAAGAAAAGCGGCGTCTACCAGACCACGTGTTTCCGGCGTCAAAGGCAAACACACAACCAGATAATCGGAGCGTGAGAGCTCCTGGCCAATATCTTCCATTGCGACAACACGGTCGACATTAGGTACTTCCCGAATATGGCGAAGAGTCCCCACTACCTCCATATCAAACGCCTTCGCTCGCTGGGCCAGCGCCGTACCAACATGTCCCAAACCCAGAATGGTCACACGGCGTCCGGTCAGCTCATTCAGCCAGGTACGCTTCCATTCGGCCCGCTTGGACTGCTCATGAAACCGATTGAACTGCTTAGCGAAGTACAACATGGCACCAATGGCGTACTCACTCATGGGAGCGCCATGAACACCGCTGCTTTTGGTCAGAAAGGCATTGGCCTTATCGAAATCCATTTCCCATATTTTTTCCACACCGGCCGAGAGAAAATGAATCCAGCAAAACCTCTCCAGTTTGTTCAGTGCCGCCGCTAGCCAAGGAAGCGTCGGCGTGATCACGGCATCATAAGAACGAGAGGCGTACACCTCCTGGGCACTCCCGGCAAAATCGATCGTGGCAGCAGGATACCATTCACCCAGTCGCTGAAGGACCAACTCACGCTGATCCTGCAGCACCTCTTCCTTCTGTAAAAAAAGGATACGTTCAAGGGAATCTAACGCCATTTATCTACTCACCTGCTTTCGGCCAAGACGAAACGCCCGCTCGGCCAGGATTTGATGGTTTTCCAGCAGGGCTTCCTGATCGCGAGCACGCCACTGCTGCTCAGCATCAGTCAGTGCAGCAATCTCGCGTGGGAAATCAATCGACTGCAGCAGTTCTGCAGCGGTTGCGGCGCCAGAATGAAATGCACGCGAGAGGATGACCCAGCGAGAATCCAACCGCACATGCTCGCCAATGACGTTTTCCGCCGGCAGCTCGCCCTGACCGATCCTGGCGATGCCACCAATACCCCAGGTAATACCCGCTTGCTCAAGTTGCTCAGATGCGGCGTCGAACAGCCGTCCAGCCATGGGTTCGAACAGAAAGTCCAAGCCCAGGCTCAATGAAAGATCATTCAGCCCGAAATGGACTTCATCTCGCCCCGGGACAAGCAGCGGCAGCCAGTCCGCCAGCCTTACCAGTGCTGGCGCTGTCTCTGCTAGGAAGGTAACCGGCACGCGCTGCCCTACCAGTTCCAGGAATTCAGCGACGTCATGCCGCGAAGTGAACATGGGCAACATGAGACGCTGCGCACCATGGTTAAGCGCAGCCTCGATCTCAGCTGTAGTACCATCATGCAGTGGGTTTATGCGTACCATCAGCTCAGCTTTTCGCAACACCTTGGCAATAGCCTCAATATCCGCCAGGGTATGCGCCGCTTTGTGAGTATCCAGGTGGCCTTGTCGCTGGGCCTTGCCGTTGACCTCCTGGTCCAGGAAGATCCTATCGACGCCATGCTGCTCGATATATTCCGCGACATCAGGGCTGGCGGTGATCATCATACGCTTGATCATTGTTGCTTCATCGCCTCCTCGACATCCTGGTCACTGGGTGCCCTACCCCCGAGACTCTCCCGGTAAGCTCTCCAGTTCAATCCCTCTCCGCCATAGAGGCCGCTGCCCTTGAGTACAACTACCACGGTCCTGAAGATCAGCCGCAGGTCATAGAAAAAATTCTGCTTGCGAACATATTCAGCATCGAAGGCCAACTGCTGCAGCCATCCCAAGCTGCGCCGCCCTTTTACCTGAGCCAGACCGGTCAAGCCAGGCCGAACGTCAAAGCGGATAAGGCAGCCAGGCGGTATCACCTCGATCTGCTCCATCAGTATTGGACGCGGGCCCACAACGCTCATGTCGCCCTTCAGGATATTGATCAGCTGCGGCAACTCATCAATGCTGGTCGCCCGAAGGAAACGTCCGGCCCGGGTGATCCTATTGTCCTCACCGGAGCTCACGACCTGTTCACTGTTTTGGTCAATGCTGTCAGCAGGCCGGTCGATCATGGTACGAAACTTGAAGATCATGAAAGGCTGGCCGTTGAGCCCCGCACGCCGCTGCTTGAACATGACAGGGCCCTGGCTATCGAGCTTCACCCAGAGCGCTACGAGCAGCAGGAGAGGAGCAAGCACCAGCAACGCACAGCCACTGGCAACGATGTCAAAGAGACGCTTGGCGGCCAAATTCATGTGCACTCCTGCTCCACGGCATGGCGTTCAACCGGCCCGGTCAGCAACATGGCTTCCATGATGACGCGGTTGACCTTGCGCACGTCGTAGTATTTCTCTACCAGTTCAACGCTGGCCTCGCCCATCGTGGCCACCATCTCGGGCTCATGAATGAAGCGCTCCATCGCATCAGCCAAGGGCGCACTGGTTCTTGGAGCCACCAGGAACCCATTGATGCCCGGCTCCACCGTTTCTCGGCAGCCAGGTGCATCGCTGGTGATGATAGCGCGCCCCATGCTCATCGCCTCGAGCACAGAACGCGGCGTACCTTCACGATACGAAGGCAGTACAAATACAGAGCATTCGCTGATCCAGGGCCTTACATCCTCCACGCCTCCGACAAACTCGACGGCGCCCTCCCTTTTCCAGCGTTCCAGATCCTGAATGTCACAGGCATGAGGAAGGCTGGGATCGTGCGGGCCCACGGCCACGAACCTGACCTGAGGATACCGCTGCTTCAAAAGGTTGGCGGCTTCGCAGAACTCCGCTATTCCCTTCTCGCCAAGCAGCCTGCCGATAAACAGGAACGTCAGGGGGCCTTGAGGCAACGGCTGGCGAGCGAAGCGCGCCATATCGACGCCGGAACCGTAGGTACGAACGGCTTTTGTCGCCTTAGAAAGAATCCGCTTGTCGGTGAATTCCTTGAGGTCATCGGGATTTTGGAAGAAAACCCTGTCATTACAGGAAAGTCCGGCACGGTAAAGCATGCTGAGAACTCGGCGCAGCCGGCGTGTCCTTGGTGTGTCGGTGGTAAAAAGATGACCAAGGCCTGTAATCATTGAATAAATACGTGGCACCCCAGCCATCTTCGCCGCTAGGCTGCCGTAGATGACGGGCTTGCTGGTATAGCTGAACACTACACTAGGCCTGATTTTTCTGATCAGCTTGTAGAGCTCATGAAGAGTCCTGAGATCATGCATAGGATTTACGCCAGTACGCCCCATGTCGATCGGATAAATGGCAATGCCTAATGCTTCGACATCAGGTAAATAATCCGCAGTAGGGACAGCCGCCCCTACTTCGAGGCCCTGCGCAAGCATTTCACGGATCAGATCACCACGATTAGCCATTAGCGAGCGGGCATTGCCTGCAATAATCAGAACATCCACAATTAAGCTCTCCTTAGCTTGATTTTGAAAGTGTGGAATGTCGACGCTGCGAGAATCAAGAATAAAGCCAGCAGCTTAGTCTTGTGGCGGATGGCCGTACCCACGTTGGTTACACCAATCGCGAAGATGAAGGTCAGTGCGCCAAACATGAATAACATTGCAACACATTCTTCCCTGTTTTTCAACGTATCCCAACCTTTGTAGACACGCCAAGCCATGAACAAGTAAAGCATGGAGGACACTACCCCGAGCAGATGCCTCGGGCTGCGCAAGTCCCAGGGAAAGGGAGAAAAATGAAAGTAGACAATACGTGCGGGAATCAACCATGGCTGCGTATAAGGGTTACCTTGCGCAATGAAGCTAGGATAAGCGGAGCCACCGGTCGCCTCGCGCGAGAAACGCGATTCAATTGCGGAACCAACGCCTCCTTCCCCTTCTCCGCCGACTTCAATACCTTTACCGAGCGAAATACCACCACCAAAGGCCACCATTCCAAGCGAAAGTACAAGCATGGTGGATGATAGCAACACCTTCAGCGCATCATGATAGCTAGCCCGTGTCGTATCCGTCTTGAAAACGGTACGGTAAAGAAAAAATGTGAGGTACGCTGCTACGCCGACAAAAGCACCGATCCAGCCGGGGTGAAACGCCACGGCACCGCCGAAACAGAGGCAAGCCCAGATAATACCTAGGTATGACCTACCAGAGACCCATTTGACGAAAAAGTACAAACCAAGGATAAAAAACATGATTGCCACTTCCTCGCGCATCGCGAGAATGGAATTAAAAGCGGCAAAGGGATACAGAGCTAGCACAAGCGCCACCATGATTCCCGCGCGTTTACCCCACAGCTGATAAGCGATAATGGCAGAAACGGCGACGACCACGTGACCGAAAAGAAAGCTGAATGCCGGCAATATAGAATAAGATACGCCAACCAGTTTTTGAACTACCGCACCAAGCCAAGCATAAAAATGCGAATGAGTCACATCCACTATGTCCATGAGATGAGACCATTCGAACTGAGACCAATAACGTGCCGTATTATTGAAGCGCGACGCATCATCTGTCGCACCTGGTGGACGAAAGATACGAAAGTAATCCAAGAGGAAGAGTACTAGTCGTGTAACATAGGCCAGAACAAGTGGCCAGAGCAGCCAACGATGCAAAACGGCAACCCACAAGCAGTATACAGCCGTAAATGTGAACAAAATATAGACAAATAGCAGTCCGGTCGTCATGGATGCACCATTGGTTCAGAGGCTATGGTAGAGGTCCAGATGCTTGTCTACCGATTTTGAAATCGTATAGATTTCCGAGTTATTGATCGCATTACGATGATAACGCAGCCTGGCAGAATAATCGTTTAACATTTTTTTCAATGCATCCGCATAGGCTTCTACCTCAACGCCAACGACCAGACCATTATCCACTTTCTCGACGATTTCGGAACACCCGCCTACATCGGTGACTAAAACAGGCAAGCCTGTCAAGGTGGCCTCGATCTGTGCAATGGGCAAACCTTCCCACGCTGAGGACATTACAAAGACATCGGCTTCTTTAAGCAGACTCGAGACATTGTCGACATTGCCCAAAAAGTCGAGGCGTTCCGCGATACCAAGCTCGGACGCAAGTTGACGCAATTGAGCGTCTTCTGGGCCGCTACCAGCAAGCAGCAGCCTGTAATTAGCCGAGTCGATTCTGCTCAAGGCATTGAGCAATAATGCCAAATTCTTCTGCTCCGACAAACGTCCGACATAAAGAAGAGTGACCAATGCTCTGTCGGGATAATTCTCTATCGGCACGAGGCGAGCTGCATCCACAGCATTGTCTATGTGGTGAACATCACGCGTGGCCACCTGTTTCAACAATGAGGTGCATGCGTTACAAATTCCTACATAAGCATGGGTCCTGCGATCCAAAAAACGGTATAGAATCGGATTAGCCCTAAGCTTAATGTTATGATGGGTATAGACTCGCTTTACGCGAGGCAAAAAAGCGGAAAAAATTGCCGCGTAATATAAGTGGGAATGAATCAGATCAGGCTTGAAGGCACGCTGAAACTTACGCAGCGCGGCCACGCCCTTTAATGGATTCCGTCTTGCGCGTGCGCCGACGAAACCGAATTCGATACCATTATCGCGCAATTCTGCTAGGAACTTGTCCTCATAAGACTGCTCGCGGCCTGCCTCTTCTGCGCGATCTAGGAAAGCTATGAAAACCCTATGTCCCCGCTTTCTCATCTCGATCGAAATATCTTTTACATAAACTTCTGCTCCACCAGCCGCAGCTGAGGAAATTACGTGCATGATATTCATTTTATAGGGCCTACAGAGAGCACTTACCATAAAGATAGGCGAGCCATTCCTTGAATCGTGATGGCGGCGAATGATGAAAGGCGCGGGTCAGGTGATAAGCCACCTTCTTGCGCTCTTGCCCATCGGCGCGCATGCTCTTAGCCAATCTGAGCTCACAACTTTTCCGCCTTTTTTTCAATTCATGAGGTGAAAAATATTGGTTCTCTTCGGCCTTGTCCAAAAAACGCAACAAATTATTATAAGTTGCCTGATAATTATTGTTACGTGTCAGAGAATTATCTCGGTAATTTCTTATAAAGCCTGGGCCGACATTTCCTTTACAGAGCCAGCCCGCCTTGGCGAGCCTGATGATGACATCAAAGTCTTCATTATGAACTAGCGCTTCGTCGAATCCTCCGATTGCTCGCAGTGCCTCTGTTCTGAACACATAGGTATGAACCCCGCCGGGTATACCACCCTCCTTGCCCACTTGATCCGTGTTGATGAGTCCATCTGCATCCTGATAGGAATGCAGCTTATTCATGGGCATCTTGAGATAGGTGCCATACACGCCAAAGTAGTTAACGGGCAAGGCCTGAAGGACTTCTTCCTTATTGTTTAGATTTTCCGGAAGCAGCTCATCATCAGAGTCAAGAAAGGTGACAAACTCGCTGGTGGTATTTTCTAGGCCAAAGTTTCTGGCAGAGGAAGGCCCACCATTGCGCTTTTTCAGGCAACGCAATGTCACTTCACTCTCGGCCAAAAATTTATCAACGACTTGCTGAGCCACAGAGTTATTGGACCCATCATCCACCACGAGAACGGCAGCGGGCAACAGGCTCTGCTCTAGAGCAGAAGCCACTGCCTTTTCAAGAGTCGCAAGCTCGTCATTGTAGGTCGTAATAATTACTGTGGTTCTTCCATGGGGCCTGATGCTATTCATATATCTTCCATAATATTTTGCATCATTTTTTCAATTCGAATGAAGATGGATGCGGCAGCAGATCGTTAAAATACTCCAACATCAATTTCTTGCTTTCGGCAAAGTCTTCTTCGTTGAGAAAATGACTGTCATTGAAGCAGACAAAATTAGCCCTTTGGGCCTTCATCTGCACAAGCTTCCCCTTGAGCTCTTCGAACGAAGAATAATTAATCAAATGACAGCCCTGGGGCACCTGGGGATAAAACTCACCTTTAGCCAAGGCATGGAATCGGAATATATATTGTGAAAGCGTGTCCTTTGTTCTAAATTTTTTTCCGAGCGTATATTGCACCTTCTCCTGATAGCTTTCCTTTGCATCCACCAGATTACTCTTCAGATAAGGCTGGGGATGATGATGGATTTCAAACAAGGGATAATGCTTAAGCCTAAGAAATAATGCATTAAGAACAAGGTTTTTTAAGCCGTAGCGGAAATTGAGCAGCTTGGAAAATTTCTCTCTAAGCCCCCAGTCGGAGAAAGTTTCCTTCGAAACAACCTGCATCATTTGTTCATGCAAACGATGAGAAAAATCTTGCGCGTGCATCAAAGGAACAATTTTCAGGAAATCGCAGGGCACATCGCTCTTGAAAAAAAAATCTTTAGAAACGGCATTTACTACAAACATGTCATCATTGAAATAGACAAACTTCTCCGATAAGCCTGGAATCCTATCAAAGTTCATCTCGATAGTTCCACTATTGAATACAGGCAAAAATTCCTGATTTTCGAAAATATCCTCATGCTTTACCAAGCGCACCTTGCCAGAGTCAATATTGAGCCAATTCGGATAATGACCAAAAGTAACAAGATGGATATGACGCACCCAAGGCATGAAGGTCTCAATGCCCCGAAAAATGTACATCAAGTTATCCAGGCTCTTGAAACGTTGCAAAGAAGTCTCTTTTTTCTTGGCCATGGAGGGCGCGTAATGGCGATAGAGCGTGAACCATTCTGGATCGTCTCCATCTACCCACGTAATCACGACATCGACAGGGTCATTATCCTTCATTTATCAATCAGGCCTTATGGTTGGCTGGCTCAGTCTTTTCGGAATAGATCTTCATGCTATCCAAACCAATATTGGAATTATACCAATTCTCATAAACTTTTTTATCGAGCAAAACGTCGGTCAGGAAATGTCCGAAAACCTCCTTAAGCTCCGGATTCTTCTGGTAGCGAAATGACTGCAAATATACTCGCATCAAAACGACACGCAGCTGCAAGGAAATATCAAAATTTTTTGACAAAACTCCACGTTTGTCAAGTTCGCATAGGTACTGTCGTAGCATGTCCGCATCGAATTCAAACCTGTTTTTTTCTATTACACACAGGTTCAGGACATCGATAAATACCCACTTCCTTTCCAGCGTGACGCTTTCAAAATCTAAAAACCAAGGCGACCCATCCTGATCCGAAAGCACGTTGTTGTTAACGTTCAGATCGTTATGCATCAAAAGGGCGCGCTGGTTCTTGCCCTGCTTGATTTCTGCAGAAATCAGGAAAGCAACGATTTTGAAGAAATACCAAGGACTATATGAATTCAAGCTGAACGACCACCTCAACACTTTTGCCGTCGAACTTCTGACAAAACGTGTCACGATTCGCTTCAATCCTGAATGGGTAATGGAAATATCGGAAAGATTGAACTCCAGCAAGGCCGACAAAACCCTCTCCTTGCTGACCAGCTCCTTATTCCAGCCTTGTTCCGCTTGGATAAATCGAAGCAGGAGAAAATTTTCATGATCCGTTTTGATAAGCTGAGGGTAACGAAAAGCTGCGAACCGGTTTTCTGGCAACTGCTCATATACCATCATTTCGTTATCGAATGAGGTATCCCCACCCAGAAGCTTTCGCGCAAGTTTTTGATACCAATAGTTCGCTTCAGAGCGCACCTTGAGTATGGTTTTGTTGCCTTCCGAGCTCCTCAGGAAAGCACACTTACCGACTCTTTGAAAACCAATATCGGAGAGAAAGTTCACTATCTTCATGAGGTGCACCATAAAATCAGCGTCGACCGTTCAGTCGCTGTTCAGCATTTTTCCGAGTCTATTGTCTTGATCTGAAAGCATCTGTTCGTACAGCAATACGAGGCGATCGTTGAGATTGTCGAGATGAAACTCCTTTTCGACTTTTTTTCTACCTTCTCGCCCAAAGGCGACACGCTTATCCGGATTTTTCAGGAGTTCTATAAGCTTGTTCGCGAGGCTCTGGCTGTCTTGTTCCGGCACCAAATAGCCTGACACGCCATCTTCTACCAATTCGGGAATCCCGCTGTGGAAGGTCGAAAGCACCGGCATCCCGCTCGCCATGGCTTCCATTAGGGCAACGGGTATTCCCTCTTGGTCCCCGTTGCTGGCTGTCACGCTGGGCAGCAAAAAGATATCGGCATTCTTCAACAGGCTCTGCACCTCGTCGTGGGGGAGAGCGCCATGGAGATTGATACGACTCTCCAAACCCAAGGCCTTCACCTGGTTACCTACTTCTTGCCATAGTGGGCCGTCGCCAATCAACTCATAGGTGAAACTCAAGTCTGGGCTCTGTTTGGCAACCTCCGCCACGGCCTGTACGGCATATTCCAGACCTTTCTTTTCCATGAAGCGAGCGGTGGTAATGAGCCGGAGAGGAGCTTCATGCGAAGCATTGCGCTCACGGTAGGGAAATGCCCGTACATCAATGCCCATATGGTGAACAAACGTGCGTTGAGCAGGTGCTCCCAACTGGAGAAGGCGCTTATGCCAGCGCTTGCTGACTGGAAGAATGGCATCCGCCTCATCAAACACTGCCTTGTAGGGGTGCTTGGTTCCGGTCGCGACCATGGAAAGATCATAGCCATGGAAGGTCACTACCAGATTTTTCACCAATCCTAATTTTTTCAAGTAGGCTCCCAGTATGCCATTGGGACCAAAATGACAGTGCAGGATGTCGATCGGAGCAATATTTGAAGCCAGAGAATAGAGATACGGCAGGTTCAGATTCAAGGCTTTCTGACCGAACCGGAATGCATTGAAGCTTTTGATATATCCCGCCCGGTTAGCTTTGTGCAGTTGAAGATCAAAGAGACCCTGCAACCGCGCAAGGTAGGGTTTCGGGATCTCGGGATGCCAGACCCGCTCTCTCAATGACTCCTCATACACGCCCAGGCTCAGCCAGGCGGCCTCCTCGCCTTTATGGCCGAGAACCTGGACATCAAGGTCGCGGTCCAGCATTCCTGTTACATGGTGCATGACAAAGGTTTGCGATCGCACGGGGAACTCACTTGCCATCACACATACACGCATCCCTTTCCTTTTGTTATCCATAAGCTTCCTTGCGATAAAACAGTTTAGACGATAACTTACGCATCACCTCTTAAGTTATTAATAAAATTCCTTATAAGTCAACTGCTTATAAATTTATCAAACCATGACCCACTGTCAAAATCGAACAGATAATCCATGTAAGCCGTAGCCTCTTTAGCTGACCACATGCCGGCTCTAACTTGCGGCCAATGTTCCGCATCTCTTGAATCCACCACAAACTGGGGAACAATATACTGTGCAGGAAATTCTTTGTATCCCAGTGCTGCCAAGGCTGCGATGCGATGCCTACCCCCGCCGGCCACCAAAAATCGATACTCGTTCCTGTGACGTAGCAGAACTACTCCGATATCTCCACAGTCACGATCGTACCCTCTCTTACGAAGCACTTCATAGATATCAATTAGCCTTTGAAATTCAAACTCGCCCAGGTCATCATTAACCGGGCCAAAAAATTTCAATCCATTTTTTTTCCAGTCCAGTTCTGGATGCCCGTGCTCGAGATTATCTTCACTTGTCCATTGATCGATACGAGCCTTAAGTTCGTCCAGCGTAACCGGCTTCCACGGGGACAGGAAAAGTGCGTAAGGAGGCAGCTCTGCCATTTTTTTAGGAGGCGGGTCCATTCCTATCAATGCTTCGCCTGCATTGTTAGGCTGCCATTTTTTGTAAAATTTTTCCAGAATACTATCTTTATAAACTAACTTATTGTTAGTTTCGTATTCTGCCAATACCGCTACGAAAGGATGCCATCCAACAGGCGAAAATCCCAACCCGCTTTCATCAATGCAATATTCCATGCGGCATCGAAATGCGACGCTTTTTCCTGCTTGCCGCAGGACAAGTGCTTCCAAAGGCCCTTCAACAATATCCGGCGGTAAATATTTTTTCTTATCCGTTTTCTTACTTTTCACTTTTTTTGATAACTTCTTTAGCGCCCTTTCTAAAAAATACATAAAAAAACCACCACGAGCAGTCAAAAACGTTTAGATCAATTTTTTGAGAACAGTCTACGATAACTAGAAAGCTTTTCTCGCGGCACAAAAGCTTTACCTAAGGCAGCCACGGTTAGCCGAGACTGAGGCGCCATAATGAATGCTTTTAGAGCCAGGCGCCTTGCCCCTGCGGCATCGTGCCACTCCGACGACACATGCCGTCGGGCACTCTGCGCGAGGAACAGGTGGGCAACACCATGAGCCTGCATCTCGCGCTTATGCTTCTCGTAGAAGAGTTCCCTGGCTCTCAAGTTGGCTTCGATGTTGCGCGACCGGCGCGCCGAGGCCTCCTGCGTCGTGCTGATATCGCGCAGATCATGGTATCTGACCAAGGGCCGGCCAATGCAGTCCACCTTGTAGTAGCGGCTAATGCGTAGCCAGTAGTCATAGTCCTCGATGGCCGGCAGGGTTTCATCGAAAAAACCCACTCGCGTAATCACGTTGCGCCGGACCATGGCACTTGACCCGCCATGAAGCAGGTTCTTCACCAGCAGCTCACGGTAGAGATCGCCGCGCGCCGCCGCCACCTGTTCGGTCACTTCACCGTTGTCCGTCACCGTCTCGACACCGGTGTAGACCAGGCCCAGCTCCTTTGGAGCTTTTTCAAAAAGCTGGATCTGAGCTTCGAGCTTTTCCGGGAACCACTCATCGTCATCGTCAAGGAAGGCGACCAGCGGGGCTCTTGCCTCTCGCAGACCGCGGTTGCGCGCTGCCGCCACCCCCTGGTTATAAGGCTGGCGAACATAGCGAATGCGTTCGTCGCCAAACTGGCGGATCACTGCAGCCGGATCGTCGCGTGAGCAGTCATCGATGACCAGGACTTCAAAATCCTGACAGGTCTGGTTCACCACACTTGCCAAGCTGCGGCTCAGCAGGTGCGCTCGGTTATAGACAGGAATCACCACACTGACAGCCGGCCGTACGATAGCCGCTACCGGTATCAGCGCCTCGGTTTCTCCCGCGGTCGTTATATCGGGACGTACGCCTTCTGCGTGGCCAAGTCCAGATACGACGACCTCGGGCGCCTGCTGCCCTGCCGCCTCGCGGCCATCTGCCTGAGTGGACTTATGCCGCGCGAGGGAGCGCTGCAGCCGTATCACGCCCCTACGGAGCGCTGAAGGCGTATAGAGGCGCTGCCGCTCCGTGGCCTCCTGCTGGAGCCCGGCATAGGTGCCCCGGGCATCGGCGGCGATCAGCGCAAATGCGCTGGCAAGCGCAGAGTAGTAATGCTCGATGCGACCTTGCTCTTCAAGAATGCGTGCGATCTTGTCGAGGATGCCGATACGGGCCACCAGCCCCTCGTAGGTCATGCGCTTACCGCTTAGCGAAACCTGCCCGGTGGGCAGGCGGCGATAGTAGGCGACGCCGGCAGCTGTCTCGACGAGCGGGATGCCGCACGCCAGCGCACGCATCATCAGATCGCCGTCCTGATTGACCACCGCCTCTTCGTCCCACCCCCCTATGTGGTCAAACGCCTGCTTCGACCACAGGAGGGCACAGGGAGGGTAATACCAGCCGGTCAGCCAGCCGGCCAGGGCATCCTGGTCTGCCCGCCGCTTCGGCCCCGTGGCGGGGCGACTGACCCACGCCTCTCCTTCCTGCTCCAGGCGCTTCCACGGACATGCCGCCACTGCCGCAGGAGACGTAGCCAAGGCCTCGGCCAGCGCCTCAAGGGCATTGGGCCCAAGCACGTCATCGGCATCCAGGAACATGTAGGCGTCGCCTTCGGCCAGCAGGGCACCGAGGTTGCGCGTGCGCGGCGCGTTGCCCGAATGCTCGGCGTAGACCTTAACTCTGCCCTGAGACGTCGCCGCAACACGCCGTGCCTCCGCAAGGCTGTCGTCGGAAGAGCCATCGTCTATCACGATGATTTCCTTCGGCAGGCGAGTCTGCTCCAGCACAGAGCCGATCGTCTGAGCAATGTAGGCTTCGGCATTGTGGCAAGGGATGATGATCGAGATTTCCATATCCGCAGAATCACGCATCGTCGCGAAGCTCATTAGGCCGCAAGGACAGGCGCGGCAGGATCTGGCTTACAGCATCCGTATCGACCTTGAGGTCCTTTTCAAGGGGATGCACATCACCCACGGAGTCGGCCTGGATCAGCCAGTAATTGTGCCCCATGGCCGCTGCAAGGGCGTAGAAATTGGGATTGGGAAAGCCAAGGTCGGCGATCTCGACAATATGCGTGCCCTTCTGGCAGAACATCATGTTGGTCAATCCGGCACCATGCGGTGCCACCAGCACCGCCGTACTCTTCATCAGCTCGACCTGTTCCTCGAAGCTGAGTTCTTCCATGAAGACGCGTTCGAACCCCTCGGCTTCCAGCAGCGGCCAGAGCTGATCCTCATTGATCAGCCGGCGTCGCTCTGCCTTTGCCCGGCTGATGAAAATCTTGCGCTGCGCCGGGGCGGCGTCATCGACACCGTACGCATCGGGTACTTGACGTATCAGCTCGGGCCGGAAGCGGTCGGTTCCCACCACGGTGAGCTGCTCGACCTTGAGCGGGCGCGAGAGATCGAAGGTCTTGAAGCCCTCTGGATCCAAGCCAAGCAGCCGCAACGAACCATCCATTGCCGGCGTACGTTCCATGGGAAGCAGGACGTTGTCCAACATATTGCGCTCGCGCAACAACAGCAGCTTCGGCAAATGGGCGGTCAGCCAATGGGAGTGGTTGTCGTAGACCCGCTCGGTGACCCAGATCGCCTGCTGCATTCGCACCGGCTCAGGCGACTTGCGAAGCACCGCAGCGTGACCGCTGCGAAACTTAATCTCGCGCATTTTCAGGGCGCGCTGGTCGCCATTGAGAATGGCCGGCCATAGGCTGTTCTGCTTGTCCGGACGTTTGTACCAGGTGACAAGGCAGTCGGGGAGAGTGGCGATGAACGTTTCTTGGTTGCGTCGCTGCGGTATGTCGCGAAAGGAGTGTCCCCACCATCCTCTATCGGCCGGCAGGACGTCGTCATTCTTGATGTTGCAAGGCAGGGCGTGACGCGAAACGCTTTCGGGGTGCACGGTTTCATATCGTCCGCCGCCGACCTGGTTGCCATGGCGTGCAAAATAGTCCTGCACGGTTTCATGCACGACACGCTGGTAGCCAAACCAGCGGGGTGGCAGCCCTCTGGCGACGCCGGCTTGAACCATGTCACCAAGTGCGGCCTTGATTGTGGACGCTTGCAGCATGCTCGTCTCCTCTCTGTTCCTTGATAGGCGACAGCGATTGACTATCCCCGACGTTCCCTTTCGAGCTCACCTGTTCTTTACACGACACAACATGCCGTAAACCTGAAGCACATAACCATAGCCAACTACGTTTGGCTTTTCAAAACCACTGAGCTCAGCACTTTTCTGCAGCCCCACACCCACTCCCAGCGAAACACGCATGAGTTTTGCCATTCCCCGTCCTAAATGCTGCGGCCCGCTTGGAGCCAAACCCTGCGCTAGCCCTTAGAAAGCAAGCTGGGCGTTACGGGAGGGATGGCTGGAATTCAGGCCGGCCCTGCTCTCTCACCTGTTCAGGGTCAGGCGTGTTCAGCCATGCGCCTGAAGGTAATGTTGCGTGCTGCCAGCTCATCGTAGGTGCCCTTGTCCACGACGGAGCCATTGGCCATGAGGTAGATACAGTCGCACTGCTTCACGGTGGCCAGCCGGTGCGCAATCATGATGATGGTTTTCTTACCGGAGAAGTCGTGGATGGCATCCATTACCAGTTTCTCGGTAATTCCATCGAGCGCACTGGTCGCTTCGTCCAGCACCAGAACCTCGGCATCGTTGTAGAGGGCACGGGCAATCCCGATTCGCTGGCGCTGGCCACCGGAGAGCTGTACCCCTCGCTCTCCCACTCGGGTGTTCAAGCCATCGGGCAGTTCGGCGACCAGCTCGTCCAGGTGAGCCATGGTGACCGCCTGCTTGACCTTGTCGTCGTCGATGCTCGCCAGCGGGAGACCGAAGGCAACGTTTTCTCGAATGCTGCTGTCGGCCAGAAAGATGGATTGCGGCACGAAGCCCAGCGTATTCTGCCAAGCCCGGCGGTTGTCATCGGTGATAGGTTGCCCATCAACAAGCAGCCGTCCGGTCGAGGGTTCGATCAAACCCAGCAGCAGGTCGATCGCCGTCGACTTGCCGGAACCTGATGCACCGACCAGCCCGATCACCTGATTGGCCGGAATCGTCACGTCGAGGTGGTTCAACGCCGATTCCGCCTTGCCAGGATAGCGGAAGCTCACGTCTTCCAGTCGAATCGCCTCTTTGGGCGTTATGCTAGGTTCGGCCAACGCAGCCCCCGGGGCAGCGCCTGCCTTTACTTCACGGCTGGCGTAGAGGTCATCCCGAATGGCTTCGAAGGCGGCGAGGTTGCCGCGGATAGTGGAAATACTGGTATAGATCTGCTGGAACGCGGGGAGCATCTTGAAACCCGCCAGGGCGTATACCGACAGAATAGGCAGAATGGTGCCAAGGTTCCCCTGGTGCGTCACCAGCAGGTACAGCACAAGGAAAATAATGGCTCCGAACGCCACCAGCTCCATGGCATAGCGCGGCACCTGGCTAAGCGCCTGGGTGGTCCCCTGCGCTCTGGCTGCTCGATGACTTGCCTTTTCAAAACGCTCGGTAAAGCTTGCCTGCCTGCCCAGCAGCAGGGCGTCCTTGACGCCCCCGAAGCCTTCCGACATCAGCTGGAACCGCTGGCGTTGCATGGCGGAAATGGTCTTGCCGTTGGCCACCAGCTTGTGCCGAACCGTGCGGTAGAGCAGGAGGTAGGCGGCCAGGAACACCACGATGCCAGCCAGGGCCACCGCAGGGTTATAGATGAAAATGGAGACCGCCATCAGCGTGGCCATCACCAGCTTGGCATTCATTTGCATGAACGGCTTGATGATACTGCCCGTAACCCGGTTGCATTCGCCGGTGATCTGCTTGGTCAGCTGACTGCTGCTGCCACTCGCATGAAATAGCCACGGCTGGTAAAGATAGAAGGTATATAGCCGGCTGCTCAGCTCCGCGCCTACCCTGGCGCCGTACATGGAGAGGCGCCACACCGTATACATGGAGATCATGGCGCCCAGGGAGAGCATGACCAGCACCCCGATGCCCATCCAGAATAAAAACTGCTCATGGCTTTCCGCACCAGAACGCTGGTAGAGCTGGGCCAGAATGCCGGTGCCTTCCAGCTGCTGCATGTCACCGACAACCGCCATGAACGGACCGATGGAAAGTACGCCCGCTATTTCGGCGAAAGCCATCAACACCGTCAGGATCTGCAATCGGAGGAGTTTCTTACGCTGCTCCAGGGTTAGGAGCCGGTAGAGTTCTTTCAGATTGTGAAGCATAGTGGTTTCGACTTTTTGGGCTTTCCATGACTGAGAACGGAGCATGCTCTGGCGGCTTGCCGCCTTTCCTCGATGGCCGAGGCTCGGCTCATGCTCCGATACTGTTGCTGTGCGTCCCTTCTGACGGAGGAAGGTGGCCGGCAACCCCGGCCACCCCCACCCTATCCAGCCCTCAGCAGTACATCATGCCTTGAAGTATTCGCGATACCAGGCGACGAAGTTGGCCACACCCTCTTTGACCGGTGTGGCCGGCTTGTAGCCCACCGCCTTTTCCAGCGCCTGAGAGTTCGAGAACGTGTTCGGCACGTCGCCCGGCTGCAGCGGCAGCAGCTCCTGAATGGCCTGCTTGTCGAGCGCTTCCTCGATGGCTTCAATGTAGCCGCCGAGCTCGATCGGATTGTCGTTGCCGATGTTGAACAGCCGGAATGGCGCATTGCTGGTGGCCGGGTTGGGCACATCGCTCGACCAGTCCGGGTCCGCCGTCGCCACCTGGTCGCTGGCGCGGATCACCCCTTCCACGATGTCGTCGACATAGGTGAAGTCGCGCGTGTGCTTGCCATGGTTGAAGACCTGGATCGGCTCGCCTTTCAAGATGTTCTGGGTGAACTTGAACAGCGCCATGTCAGGCCGGCCCCAAGGCCCATACACCGTGAAGAAGCGTAAGCCCGTGGTCGGCAACCCGAACAGATGGCTGTAGCTGTGCGCCATCATTTCATTGGCCTTCTTGGTGGCAGCATAAAACTGCAGCGGATGGTTGGCTCCCTCATGCTCCACGAAGGGCATGTGGGTATTGGCACCGTACACGCTGCTGGTGCTGGCATAGGTCAGGTGCGGAGTCTCGGCGTACCGGCAGGCCTCGAGAATGTTCGTGAAGGCAATGATATTGCTCTCCACGTAGCTGTGCGGATTTTCCAGTGAATAGCGCACCCCCGCCTGGGCCGCGAGGTGAATCACGCGGTCGAAACGATGCTGGGCAAACACCCGGTTAACCGCTTCCTGGTCGGCCAGGTTGGCGCGTTCAAAGACGTATTCGCTGCCGCTCTCCTGCGCCGTGCGCTCGAGGATCGCCAGGCGCGCTTCCTTGATGGCCGGGTCGTAGTAGTCGTTGACGCTGTCGAACCCCACCACGCTGTCGCCACGCTCCAGCAGGCGCTTGGCGGTGTGGAAGCCGATAAACCCGGCATTGCCTGTAACCAATATCTTCATGAGATCGTCTTCTTCATCCAACGCGAGGCAAAACGTATCGCCTAGCGATAATTGTAGAAATAGTAGCCGTAGTGACCTGCTGCCGTGGAAGCCCGCTTCTCCATGGCATTGAGGATGGCGCCTTGCACCACCAGGCCGTTGCTTTCGAGGCGCCGTTTGGCCGCCATGATTTCACGTACCGGGTTGGTTTCGAAGCGTGCCACCAGCAGGGTGGTATCGCACTGCTTGCCCACCACGCTGGCATCGGTAACGGCAAGCACCGGCGGCGTATCTACGATGATCAGGTCAAACATCCGGCTGAGCTCTTCCATGGCCTCGGTGAAGCGCGGCTGCATCAGCAGCTCCGAGGGGTTGGGCGGCGCCGTCCCGCGCGTGATCACCCAGTAGTTTTCCATCCCCGTGGGCTGGATGATTTCATCCAGGTCGGCCTGATGGGAGAGGTAGTCAGCCAAGCCGTTTTCGCTACCCTTGCCAAAGGCATGATGGATATGGCCGCGACGAAGGTCAGCATCCACCAGCAGCACGCGCTTGCCGGCCTGGGCCGATACGGCACCAAGGTTGATGCTGACAAAGCTCTTACCAACCCCGGGACTTGGTCCGGTGATCATCAGGCGGTTGTTGCGTCCTTCCAGCATGGCGAAGTGCAGGCTAGTGCGCAGGCCACGCAGCGCTTCCAAGGCGAGATCCGAGGGCTCACGGTCGGCCAGCACCCCCACGACGATATCCTGCGAGGCCCGCTTCTTCTTGCGCTTCACCTTGCGTGCCAGCTTGTTCTGGCCGGTCGACAGCGGAATGGTGGCATAGACCGGCAGGCCGGCGGCCTCGATCTGCTCCGGCGAGTCGACGCCACGCCGCAGCAGCTCGCGCAACAGCACACCGCCAACGGCCAGGATAGCGCCAAGCAGAGTCGCAAGCAGCGTGGTTCGGGCACGATTGGGGGCCACCAGCCCACTGATGGCGGCGCGGTCGATGATCCTCACGTTGCCGATGGTGCCGGCACGGGCAACCTGCAGCTCCTGGATCTTGTTGAGCACGTTGACGTAGATGGCCTGGGTCACCTCGACATCGCGCGTGCGGCGAACCACTTCCTGCTGTGCCGCCGGCAGCTCGTTGACCCGCGCATTCAGCTCGGCGCGATCCTCCTCGATCTGGCGCTTCTGGCGCAGCAGCGCCTGGTAGGAGGGGTGGCTCGGAGTGAACCGCTGGGCCAGCTCCGCCTCCTGGAACTCCAACTCATTCAAGCGGCTTTCGAGCTCGATGTAACGCTGGATGGCCGCCTGGGCTTCGCTGGAGAGGTCCACGCTATCGAGGTTGGCGCGGTACTCGTTGAGCCGCTGCTCGGCGCCTACCAGCTGCTCGCGCAGCTCTGGCGCCTGGTCCTCCAGGAACTGCAGGCTCTGCTCGGCCTGGGCCGACTGGCGCTCCACGTTCTGGGTGAGGAAGGTCTCTGCTACCGCATCCAGCGTGCGTAGGATCTCTTCGCGATCCGCCCCGACCATGGTCATGCGCAGCATGCCGGTTGGCGTACCGCGCCCCCCCGATTCGATCACCTGCAGGCGGCCGCCGATCGAGCGAATCGCCGAGGTGCGTGACTGCTTCATCAACTGAAAGCGGCTGCCGATCGCGGCGTCGAAACTGTCGATGCTCAGCTCGAGGTCACCGTCGAGAAACGCTTCGACCCGACCGATTTCACCGCTTCCTACCGGCTCCTCATTGACGAAGACGCGGTAGCGGTTGTCGATGCTGCGCTCCACCAGAATGCTCTGTCCTCGGCGCGAATCCGCAAGCTCGAAACGGCCGACGTCGAGACTTTCATCACCCCAGACATGGGGGTAACCCACCATGAAGCCGGGGCGGGGAATGCCGCGCCGGAGCACGAAATCACCGATCACCGGGATCTCCACCGGGCGAATGATGACGTCGCGACCCAGGCGGTCCACCACCTGGCCAAGCACCAGCCGCGACTGCAGAATCTGCACCTCGGCCGGCGTGTTGAGGGCCTCGACCCCGAGGACGTTGCCGACGTCGCCGAACGGGCTGACGCTGGAGCGACGCTCGATCTGCACCAGGGCGTCGGCCTGATAGATGGGCGTTGCCAGCATGCCATGCACGATACCCATCAGCATGAAGAGGCCAGTGACGAAAATAATCAGCCACTTGTGATCAAAAAGAACGCCAAAGAGGCGACCTAGATTGATCGTCTCTTCAGCCTGAGGTTGAGTGGTCGGTTTATTGGACATAGGGCTCTACTTCATCAAGGAATTAGACCGCGCAAGTCGCGGCAGGTCGTGCCACCCGTGGGTTCCACTGAGATGTCATTTACATTCTCGACGCCCACGTTTCCGACGCCTGAGCGAGAAGACGGTGTACATGCTCGAAAACCTCCGTGCTCTTGCGATAGGGGTCGGGGATGTCTCGCCCCTCTCCCCCTTCGAGCCATTGGCCGAGGCGCAGCGTCTTGCCGAGCATTTCAGGCCATTGCTTGCCGATCTCGCGGCGCTGGCCATCGCTCATGACCAGGATGAGGTCCGCCTGGCTGAGCAGGTCGGTATCGAGCTGTCGCGCCTTGTGTGCGCCCACCTCGATTCCGTCCGCCTCGGCCAGTGCACGGGCACGGGGTTCCACGTCGCTGCCGACCAGCGCACCCAGGCCGGCGGAGCTGATGTCCCGCCCGGGCAAGCGCTGGCGCAGCATTGCCGCAGCCACCGGGCTGCGACAGATGTTGCCCGTACATACCACCAGGATGTGTTGAAACATACTTAGAGCAGGTCCTCGAGGTTCCGCGACGTGCCCCTGACATCACCCGGCAGCGAGAGTGACGGCAGCAGCAGGCTGATCACGCGGTTCCAGCGGGCCAGCGGAGCGGTGGTCACATAGACGATGTCCTGCGGCTCAAGCTGGAAACGGCTGGCGACGGTGAAGGCGGTCGCATCGGAGACATCCAACTGGTAAACGGTGGCCAGCTTGTCGCTTTCTTCAGGCTGACGGCGCAGCACGAAGATACCCGACGGGCTCGCCGTGGCTTCGTTGATGCCGCCGGCACGGGACAGTGCATCGGTGAGCGAGAGCCGGTCGCGGCCCATCTGCAGGTTGCCAGGCGAGCGCACCTGACCCAGCATGGCGATCCCTTTGTTGGCCGCAGTGGGCACATGCAGCACGTCGCCATCCTGCAACAGGCGGTTCTGGGTCTGGTCACCCTCGCTGAGCAGCGCATAGAGCGAAAGCCGCTCTTCCCGACCGTCACGAATCAGCGTCATGTCATGCCAGAAGGCATCGCCCGAAGGGCCGCCCACCTGGCTGATAGCATCCATGATGGTCATCGGCACGCTGTTGATGGGCAAGGTGCCCGGCGAGCCAACCGCGCCGGTGATGTAGACCTTCTTGGAGTTGAACGCGGCAATCAGCACATCCACTTGGGGGTTGGTCAGGAATTGTGACAGCCCCCCCGCCAGCTGGGCGCGAATCTCGTCGATGGTCTTCCCGGCAACATTGATGCGGCCCAGGAACGGGTAGAAGATCGTGCCGTCCGGACGAACCAGATGGCCAGCTTCGGCCGCGCTTCGTTCCGCCCCGGCAGGTATGGTCAGCTCCGGGTGCTCATAGACGATGATACTCAGGATGTCGCCAGGCCCGACGCGGTACTCGTAACGCTCGATCTGTTCGCGCAAGGCGGTCGGCATGGCGCTGACCCGGGGCGGCGCCTGCTCTTGCCGTGCGATCAGATCAGGCGTGATGGCTTCGATATCAACCAGGTGCGTAATTGAAGGCGTCTCGGTGTCATAATCCATGTGACCACCGGGTGCGAGCGCACAGCCACCCAGCAGTACGGTGGTAAATGCAATCGCCAAGAGACGAGAAGAGTTTTTTGTGTGCATGTGATAATGCCCCTGAACGATGGTTGTCGTTTCGGTCGCCCTTTTCGTGCCCAGTTTCCCAACCTCGTCTGAGCACGCTACCGCCCCGAGGTTTACGGCACATCCCCGAGGCCAGTATGACTGCTTGAATTGGCGTTCTGTGTGGTACTGCCAAGGCTCAGGCGTTACTGGCCTTTCGTTGAATAAATGACCAAATTTTCGTGCAAGGCGTGATGCTCTTCCGGCGCCTCTGCATCGACAGGCTGGTCGCGCCAGGTGAGTCTTGTCGGCGCTTTCGCAAGGCTGCACGCTCCCTTTTCTACACTCCTGGCCACCCCCGTCTCCGCGCCCTTTTCCACCACGCTGAGCGGAACTTCGCCGGCAGGTGCGTAGGCCCTGGCCTGCTGCAGCCATTGGTGATCAACAATGTCGGAATCGGGCTGGTACGCCGTCGGCGCCTCAATTAGGATCTCTCGGATCCCAGGCGCGTCCTGTCGCTGGCAGGCCTTCTCCAGCGCGGTCAGGAAAGGCAAGAGCTCGTCCCAGCTCAGCGAGGCTTCGTTGGCGGTCATGATTCGCGGGTGGCGCGTCTGGCCCACCTTTTCCGTTACCAGCAGCTCTTCGTAGAGCTTCTCGCCCGGCCGCAGGCCGGTGAAAATGATAGGAATATCGCCCTTGCTAGCCTTTTGGGAGCCCGTGGCACCCGGAACAGGCACCTTTTCATCGCCTTCGGCCCACTGCGATTGGGGAAAATGCGGCTCCAGCCCGGTCAGACGCACCATGCGAGTCGCCAGCTCGACGATCTTGACCGGTTTACCCATGTCGAGCACGAATACATCCCCGCCGTTGGCCATGGCGCCAGCCTGGATGACAAGCTGCGCTGCCTCGGGAATCGTCATGAAATAGCGCGTAATATCGGGGTGGGTAACCGTCAGCGGGCCACCGTTTTCAATCTGCTTGCGGAACAGCGGCACCACGGAACCCGAAGAGCCCAACACATTGCCGAACCGCACCATGGCAAAGCGCGTGCCCTTCTGGCACTGAGCCAAGGCCTGGCAGACCAGCTCGGCCATCCGCTTGCTGGCCCCCATGACATTGGTCGGGCGTACCGCCTTGTCGGTGGACACCAGCACAACATCAGCAACGCCCGTCGCAATGGCCGCCTGGGCCACGGCCAACGTGCCGAAGACGTTGTTGCGAATGCCTTCCGCCAGATTGTGCTCCACCATGGGCACGTGCTTGTAAGCCGCAGCGTGATAGATGGTATCGACCTGGAAGGTGCGCAGAATCGTTTCCAGGCGCTCGCGGTTCTGTACCGAGACGAGCAGTGTCCTGAAGGCAACATTGAGCGAATCAAGCTTGGCGATACGCAGCAGATCCTGCTCAATGCGATAAAGCGAAAACTCCGAACTATCCAGCAAGAGAAGCTGTTTGGGTTTCTGTAGGATGATCTGGCGGCACAGCTCGCTGCCGATGGACCCGCCCGCCCCCGTCACCATCACGACCTTGCCCGTCAGGTTGGCCCCCATCAGTGAAGGGTCGGGCGGAATGGGGTCACGCCCCAGCAGATCCTCGACGGCGACATCACGAAGCTCATTGAACTTGGCCTTGCCCGAAACCACATCCGCCATGTCGGGAATGGTTTGCACTGGAATCGAGAGCAGCTCGATGGATTCGATGATTTCCTGACGCCGGGCGCGCGTCGCGTCCGGCACCGCCAGCAACAGCTTCTCGATCCCGTAGGACTTGATCAAGCGGGCCGTATCTGATGGCGAATAAACCTTGAGGCCCTGAACATGGGTTCCAAGCAGCTTGGGAGCAAAGTCGACGAAGCCAACGGGCTCATAGTCACGTCCATGGCGCAGCGACATCACCAGCTGGCGTCCGGCGGCACCCGCTCCGTAGACCAGCACGCGGGTCTTGCGCCTTTGCTGGCCATGCTGATACAGCAGGCGCAGCCCCAGCCTGACCCCCCCGATCGTCATCAAGGCCAGCATGGCATAGATGAAAGGCACGGAGCGCGGCACTGGCAAGGAAAGCAGCGAGCTGACAAGGCCCAGGGTAAGGGCAGAAGCCGCTACCCCCGCGAGAATGGCTTGGAAGGCTTTCAGGCCGAGATAACGAATGATGGCTCGGTAGAACCCCAGCCGAATGAAGAGATAGAGGCTAACCGGCACCATGATCGGCAGCGCCAGCCATACCGACGGATCACCGATAAACGCTAGACTGTCCAACCGCAACAGCATGGCGGTAAGAAAACTCAGGACAATCAAGAAGGTATCGGCAATGATCTGGATTACGCGCTTACGCGAGCGCGGCAGATCAAATAGTGTCTTAAGCAGTGGCGTCATCACAGCTCCCTTGTCTGACTCACCAAACAGTTCCAAGCATTTCCAGACTGGTTAACCAGTGGCAAATCATGGACTACCTGCAAGCTGCCCTAGCAACTGTCCGAAAAGCATCTGACAGCGGCTCTGCCATCATCAGAGTGACATTCGCACTGATGCGTCACAGGCCTCACTTTTCGACGATTCCCTTGCCGTCCCTGACAGTACGCTACTCGTTATACAGACTAACGGCATACAGATACACAAGGTTACAACACATCCCCCTTTTTGCAACCTCGTTTTCTTCACTGCGTAGAAACACTATTTTTTGAGGAGGTGGCCATTGTCCCGCATTCCACCGCGGCGTCAACCGCTGTCATTGATAGGTCGCAATCAATAGCCTAGCCGGCACCATTCTGCAGACAGATCCACGCAACGGATCAGCGAGACAGATCTATCTATTTGTTTTTACATCGCTTTTTCCTGTTTTATTTCTAACGGCAAAAGACCATGATAGGAAAATATAGCCCGCAGAACAAACTTTCAATATTATTACCAACGCAATCACGAAGCATTAAACCAATGCAACAACAAGGATGAGAAATCTAAAAAATCGTGGTGAATCATGCCGATATGATACGGATAAAAACACTCGATCCCCTCGTCTCCGCTGCTCGCAGGCGCACACATTGGTAAAATTGAGTAACATGGCATTATATTTGCCACACCAAGATTCCAATCACCTCCTACCTTCTTTATTACTTACTGGATTGCACTATCGTCCTCCTTGGCTTATATAAAACGTGCCACAGACGGAATCTTGCCATGAAGGCAATAAGAAATAGCTGTCTTTGGGCTGGCTATGTGACAAAGTGTTATCCAGCTGTCGCTTGCCAGCGACTTATGGGTAACACCGATGCGGGGCAATCAGGTCAGAACCCAAATGCAGAAACCAGACCATCAGCATACGGCAGCCTGTTCAGGCTGAGCGTCACGTGACGAAACGTATCCAACATGGTTGAATCCCGAGTAGGGTGCCGACCCGCCTGCTCGATGCGAAAGCCACGAAGCGCCGTCAAGCCCGGCCCACGCTGCAGCCGCCGGCAGCTTTCGACCAACGCCAAGGAGGGAGACCCATGAGTTACGACATCGCGCTCAAGCGCATCTACAGCCCCAGTGAGCCCGATGACGGCGCCCGCGTCCTGGTCGATCGGCTGTGGCCGCGAGGCAAGCAGCGCGAAGCCCTGGCGCTTACCGACTGGTATCGTGACGCCTCTCCCTCCCCCTTGTTGAGACGACAGCTGCATCAGCAGGAGATCAGCAGCGCGGTGTTTACCGTTCGCTACCGCGGAGAACTGCGTGACCACCCCGAGGCTTTATTGCCTCTGATGCGCCACGCACGTCGCGGCAGGCTCACGCTGCTTTCTGCCGAACGCAATCTCGACGACTCCTATCTACCCACCCTGCAGCAAGCGCTGCTCGAAGCGCTCCAAGCCGAAGATACGGCAGACTGCGAGCCTTCGTCACCTCCTTGCCTGGCCCACCTGCTGGCAAGCCAGGGCATGCCTTCCCGATAATTTCATCACGCTCTAGCATGACGCAAACCATGCCGAAACGTGGCGCAAAATCACGCTCCAGGCGGATTGTGGGCGAACCATGACGGGCCTATGTTGAGGGTGCACTCATAAGAGTGCACGTGAATTTACGAGGGCTTCACAATGGAACACAAGACGCTGAAAGGCCAGTGGGTCACCCCCGAACTGACTCGGATGAGCGTGGAAGAGACGCTGGGCGGTACTCAGCCCAACTCCTCCGAAGTACGTTCAGGCAACGAGAACGCTGCCGGAGATCCTAATTTCGGCATGAGCTAAGGCACTTACGCCAAGGCAGCCATACCGGAACGGATCGCCTGACGGTAGCGACCCATCCTCTCGACGGGCGAATGACCGCGCTCGTCGAGAGCTTCATTTCGGCGCTTCGTTTCATTGCATTATTTACATGCTTGGCCAGAGAGGCTTCTTCTATGTTTCGACGTCTGCCCTCATCTCGTAGGCGCTTGGCCATCGAAGCTGCTGCCCTGCTACCCCTTGCCTGGCTCATGGTCAGGGCCGTCCCTTTTCGCTTCTGGCATACCCTGCTCGGCGAGGCCACGTGTGGCGAGAGTGAAGATGCCACACACCGCAGCGCAGCCCGACACCAAGATGACATCACGGCGAAGGAGATCAGCTGGGCGATCAATGCCGTAAACAGGCGCCTGGGCGATGTCTACACCTGCCTCATGAAAGCCATGGCGGCCCAGTGGATGCTCAACCGACGACATATCTCCAGTACCCTGGTACTCGGCACCTGCACCGAACGTGGCGTCGATGGCAAGCTGGTGATCAAGGCGCATGCCTGGCTGCGGGTTGAAGGGAGCACGGTGCTTGGCCAGCACGCCGGCAACTTCACCGCCGTCTCGAGCTATGTGAAGCTGCTCCCGCTGGCCCGGGGCAAACCCTGATGGCGGCGATCTTCGCCAGGCTGCATCTTGATGAAACACCCCTGCCCCCCCGGGCACTAGACCATGGGCTCGCAGTGCTGTCCGAGTATGGCCCGGAGGGCGAAGGTCGCTGGTCTTCGCGTCATGCTGGCCTGGGCTATCGCCATCTCGAGGTCTCTCCCGAGTCCTGCCATGAAGCCCAGCCCGTGCATCACGGCCCGCTGGTGCTGGTGGCCGATGCTCTACTCGATAATCGAGACGAGCTATGCGACCGCCTCGACATTTCAACCGGCCAGCGCACCACCCTGCCAGACAGCCGACTGCTGCTCCAGGCCTACCTGCGCTGGGGCAGCGCCTGCGTGGACCGGCTCCACGGCGATTACGCTTTCGTGCTGTGGGATGACAGGGCCGGACATGTATTTGCCGCACGAGATCCCGCTGGTGCCCGCCCGCTGTTCTATACCTGTCGTCACCAGCGGCTCGTGGTGGCCACGGATATTCGCGCCCTGCTGGCCCAGCCTGACCTCGCCTTTACACCGAACGAGTCGCGCATCGCCGCTTACCTACAGTGGCCGCTGAACCCCACCGAGGACTGTTTCTTCACTGACATAGCGCCGGTGCCGCCCGGTCATACGCTGCTCGCCGATCGAAATGGCGTTAGGCTCAAGCGCTGGTGGGACCCGCGCGACATCAGCGAAGTACGCTTTGCCCGACGCGAGGACTACGCCGACCACTGCCGCGAACTGCTCGAAGCCGCCGTGGCGGATCGCATTCGTACCTCACACCCGGTCGGCAGCCACCTGAGCGGCGGGCTGGATTCCACCGGAGTGACGCTGCTGGCCAGCCGCCGGCTCAAGCAGCGGGGCCGCAGCCTGGACGGCTGCTACACTTGGGCTCCCGCGGTATCTAGCCGTTATCCTCTGCACACCGACCACAGGGATGAACGCCGCCTGATCGCAGCCGTCTGCACGCAGGAAGGCATACCCTGCCTTTATGGCAGCGCGGCAGGTGAGGACTACGTCGACTTCCTGGGCCGCGACATGGCCGTAGAAGGCCACTGCGATCTTTTCGAAGAATTACCCATGATGGCGGCCGCCGCGCAGCGCGGTACCCGCGTCATGCTGTCCGGCTGGGGAGGCGACGAAGCACTGACTTACACCACCCGCGGAGTGGCCGCCTATCTGTTGCGCACGGGCAAATGGCGAACGCTGCTGGGCATGGCACGGCGCCATGCCGGCGGATTGCGCCGCTGGCATCGCTGGTCCCGCTTCCTGTGGCAGGAAGCCTGCCTACCGCTGATGCCCGATGCCCTGTACAGCCGGTTCAGCCCCTACATGAACACCCAGCGGCTCGACTCGGTGGCAGCAAACCACTGGCTGACGCGTTTCTCACACAGCCAGGCCGGACGCGGGCCGGCCTGGCGAGTGCTTGGCGATCCCCGGCGGGTACAGCACGCGCTGCTCGATAACGGCCATCTTGCGGCGCGCATGGCGACTTGGGCGAACTGGGCTGCCCCGCATCGCCTCATCTATCGCTACCCGCTCACGGATCGGCGCGTATTGGAATTTGCCCTGGGACTGCCCCGCGAACTGCTATGGCAAGAGGGCACTCACCGCTGGGTTTATCGGCGAGCCCTGCATGACCTACTGCCTGCCGGACTTGGCAAGTACGACACCGTGAACGAGCGCAAGCGCTACGATCAGTTGGTGGAGTGCCGCCAGCGCCTGGCCGACCAGACTCGTCAAGGCAGGTACCTGGCGCCCTGTCCATGGCTCGACGTTGCACGGCTGAACGAACGACTCGGCGAAGTTCCGCATGCCGACCCAGGCAAAGCGATCGCAGAGTTCATTCCCGTGGAGGCTGCCCTGCGCATTTGGCACCTATGGCAGCACTATGGCGCGACCCGCGGTAGCGTACTACAGCCAGGCTCGCCTCAGGCAAACCACACCATCATCACTACGCAAGGAGTCACCGAATGAAATCTCATAGCTGGATCGTTCGCAGTACAGAACCCCTCGCCTCTCGCGTCGATGACGACTTGGTGCTGTTCAGCGCCAAAAAAGGCATGTATTACGGTACCCAGAGCATTGGCCAGCAGATTTGGGAACATCTCGAGACCGAGATCCAGCTGGCCGATCTATGCGATCGCCTGCAGGCGTCCTTTAACGTGGAGCGAGACACCTGCGAGCGAGAAGTGGTGGCGTTTCTCACCCAGCTTCAGCAGGAGGGGCTGATTACCGTTCGCTGATCCTTGTCTCTGGCCCAGGTGAGGTGTCACCGTTCGCAATCGCGTCCAGCAGGGGGGCCAGCCCCGCCTCGATCTTCTCCAGGTTCCAGGGACGGTAAAAACGGTAGACCGTAATGGCCGATGCCAATGCCGACACCGTACCGAGCAGAGTTGCAGGCGGGTTGAACAGCCGTCCCAGCTCCGCTCGGTAAAGCGCTCCCGAAACGACCTTGAACGCAGCGACGCCCGTCAACCGCTCCAGGCGCGCCGCCTCGCCCGGCTCGGCGCGCTTAAGCTCCACCAGGACCTTCAGCGGCTCCACCACTTCGTCCTGGAAACCGCCATGGGCGTTGAGGTGGTATTTCTCGGCTCGCGTCAGGTCGCGGGTCAACCCGCTCTTGTCGATAGACATTGCGGCGAGTGCATCCTGCCACAGCTTCAGCCTCGGCGGCCCAGGATAGAGAAACGGCTGCGGATCATCGGGCTGGACCACTGCCACGTCGTCGCTGACCAGCGGCCAATCGAAACGGTGATGGAGCCAGGCAGCCATGGTCGACTTGCCCGCTCCCGACTCACCGGTAAATGCCCAGACGCCTGCCGGCGTGCTGACCGCACTGACATGCAGCGGAAGGCACTTACGCTGGTGTAACAGGATGCCCAGCGCGGCGCCCAGCAGATAGAGTCGCACATCACCGGCCGTCACCTGCATGGCGGGGTCTCGCTCGACGCGTCGATCGACAAGGATGCGCCGCCCCCGTTCGATGCGATAGCGGGCCACGCCTTGCACGTGTATCTGGCAGCGCCCTTCGGCAAGCTCAAGATAGGGCCATCGTTCGGTGGCATCCTCAAGCGGCCCAAGTTCGCCCGATGCCAGGATCTCGATATCGGGATCGCTACATGGCGCTGCAGCGGCGAGTTCAGGCAGTTCGAGCTGTGAAGCGATGCACAGACCGTAGCTCTGGTAATAGAAGCGATCGGGGCTGCCGAGGCATTCACCGCGGCGCTCTTCACGCTGGATAGGAGAGGATGGGGTCGGTGTCTCGCTCATGGCCTTCGGGTCCACTCAAGCTGGAGGCGCGGATTGCACCTCCAGTAGTGTAGCCGTTTCAGCCAGTTTCGAGACGCTCGGTGAGCGTTTGAAGCCGAGGACCCGCGAGCTGTATCAGAATACGCGATTCAGGCCGTTCTGAGCCGCCACGCGATACGCTTCCGCCATGGTGGGATAGTTGAAGGTAGTGCTGACGAAATACTTGAGGGTATTGGCGGCGCCCTTCTGCTGCATGACCGCCTGGCCGATATGCACGATCTCCGAGGCCTGGTCGCCAAAGCAATGAATGCCGTAGATCTCGAGCGTATCCTGGTGGAAGAGAATCTTGAGCATGCCAACCGTGTCGCCGGTGATCTGGGCCCGCGCGGTATCCTTGAAGAAGGCCTGGGCCACTTCGTAGGGCACCTTCGCCTCGGTCAGCTCACGTTCGGTACGCCCGAAGGAGCTGATCTCGGGAATGGTATAGATCCCTGTCGGCACCTCATTGACGAAGCGATAGTCCCGGTCGAGCAGCTCGTCGCAGGCATTCAGCCCCTGGTCATAGGCGGCGCTGGCCAGACTCGGCCAGCCGATCACGTCACCGGCGGCATAAATGTGCGGAATGGCCGTGCGGTAATGGTCGTCGACCTGTAGCTGACCGCGCCCGTTGGCCTCAAGGCCGATATTCTCGAGCCCCAGCTCATCGGTATTGCCGGTACGCCCGTTGGCCCACAGGAAAGCATCGGCGCGCAGCTTCTTGCCCGACTTCAGATAGACCACGACGCCGGCTTCATCGCCCTCGACCCGGTCATACTCTTCGTTATGGCGGATCAGTACGCCGTGTTTGCGCAGGTGGTAGGAGAGCGCGTCGGAAATCTCATCATCAAGGAACGAGAGCAGCCGGTCGCGGTTGTTGATCAGGTCGACCTTCACGCCAAGACCAGAGAAGATCGACGCATACTCGCAGCCGATGACTCCGGCCCCGAAGATGACCAAGGTGCGCGGCGTATGCGACAGACTCAGGATGGTGTCGGAATCATAGATACGCGGGTGGCGGAAGTTGATATCGGCCGGCCGATAGGGGCGCGAGCCGGTGGCAATGATCACCTTCTGCGCCACCAGCTCCTCCAGCGCCTCTTGCCGATCCCGCACCAGCAAGGTGTGCTCGTCCTTGAAGCGTGCCACCCCGCTATAGAGATCGATGCGATTGCGGGCATAGAACCGGGTACGCATCTCGACCTGCTGGTCGATGGTGATGCGTGAACGCTCCATCACCTTCGGGAAGGAGAACCAACGCGGTTCGCCGATGTCGCGGAACATGCGGTTGGTATTGAACTGCATGATCTGCTTGACCTGATGGCGCAGCGCCTTGGAGGGTATCGTGCCCCAATGGGTACAATTGCCGCCCAGCACAGGCTGCTTCTCCACGACCGCCACCCGCTTGCCATGCTTGGCAGCATTGATGGCGGCACTTTCCCCGGCAGGGCCGGTGCCGATGACTACCACGTCATAGTTGTGGACTGCCATTGTGTCTCCTTTTCCCGGTAGGGGGCCAGGCCCCTGATGATGTACCAGGCCAGCGCCGGCCAAGCGTGCGCCTCGCTGGCGAGGCGCGCCGGGCACGCCTCCTCCAGCCTCACTCAGCGGCGCGTGGCGTCGTAGCCAAGATCGGCCCCCCGGCTTTCGTCGCTGCTGCGGCGCGCGCTCGCCCGCTTGCGATTCTCTTCCTCGCAGACCTCATCCTTGCCGCCGCAGATGTCGCAGCCTTCCTTGAGCCCGAGTTGGTTGAGCCCGCCGCAGGAGCCGGCAATCGGCTTGCGTCCCAGAATGACGCCGATCGCCATCGCGCCCATGATCAGCAGCATAAAGCCGAGAACAACAAAAAAAGTCGTCATGACATTGCTCCTTGCGGCTAGCGCTCCAGCCAGGGGGCGAGAGCCGCAGTCTGATGAATGGTGATGCCTTGTGAACTCTTGACAACGATGCTGGCGGCAATATCCCTGTCCTCCGCCCACTGCAATACCTGGAACGGCCCGACCTCGATCAGCGTATCGGCCTGCATCCGACCCTCCATGGCGCTCGAAGCGATGACTGCGACCCCCAGAATGAACGGCTGAGAGAAGGTCGGCGTACGGTCCAGCCTTCCCAACCGGTGCAGCATAGCCGCGTCGTCTAGGCGCACATGCATGGGATCTTCCATGCTGGGCAGCGCGGCGTGCGCAAGCGATACTCGCCAGACCCTACCGGGCGGCGCCCCCTGCGAGCGCATCACACCACCCACCTCCACCATCAGATGATGCACGTCCAGCTGCGCCAATTGCTGTGCCAGGCGATCGACGGCAAGCGCGTGGAAGACCTGGTCCCACACCTCAGCCAGCCCTTCCGGCTCGCTTATCTTCCACAGCGGAGCGAAGGCCGACCGACGCACGCCAGCCGCGCTTCTGCGCTCATCTTCCAGCGTTTCCAGTTCACCTTGAATAACGGCCAGCAATGCCAAGGGAGACATGGCATCGAGGTCGGCATACAGGGTGATGTGGTAACCCGTGCCCAGCGCTACTCCCTGCACCTGCTGCTCCTGCAGCGGATTGCGGCAGGCCGTCAGTAGCATCAACGGCAACAGCAGGCTGAACATGAACAGGGCTGGCCCACGTTGGGCCAGCCCCGTCATTCGCCCTGGGGCGACTGAGATCATCCGCCAAAGTCATCCAGCAGGATGTTCTCCGGTTCAACGCCCAGATCAAGCAGCATCTTGATCACGGATGCGTTCATCATGGGCGGCCCACACATGTAGTACTCGCAGTCCTCGGGAGCCGGGTGGTCCTTGAGGTAGTTCTCGTACAGCACGTTGTGGATGAAGCCCGTCGGCCCGGTCCAGTTGTCTTCCGGCAGCGGGTCGGACAGCGCCAGGTGCCAAGAGAAGTTGGGGAACTCCTCGGCCAGCTGGTCGTACTCCTCGTTGTAGAAGGTCTCGCGCCAGGAGCGCGCACCGTACCAGAAGGACATCTTGCGCGAGGACTTGAGACGCTTCAGCTGGTCGAAGATGTGGCTGCGCATCGGGGCCATGCCGGCACCACCGCCGACAAAGACCATTTCCGCATCGGTGTCCTTGGCGAAGAACTCGCCGAAGGGGCCCATCACGGTGACCTTGTCGCCCGGCTTCAGGTTGAAGACGAACGTCGACATCAGGCCCGGCGGATGGTTGGTGCCCGGAGGCGGCGTGGCGATACGGATGTTGAACTTGAGGATGCCCTTCTCTTCCGGGTAGTTCGCCATGGAATAGGCGCGGATGACTTCCTCGTTGTTCTTGTGGGAGATCTTGTACAGATCGAACTTCTCCCAGTCGCCACGATACTCCTCCTGGATATCGAAGTCGGAGAACTTGATATCGTAGGGAGGCGCTACCAGCTGGACGTAGCCGCCGGCACGGAAGTCGACGTTCTCGCCCTCGGGAAGCTTGAGGTTGAGTTCCTTGATGAAGGTCGCGACGTTCGGGTTGGCGATGACCTCGCATTCCCACATCTTGACCCCGAAGACCTCTTCCGGCACTTCGATTTTCATGTCCTGCTTCACCGGGACCTGGCACGACAGGCGCCAGCCGTCCTTCTTCTCGCGCATGGTGAAGTGGGACTCTTCCGTCGGCAGGATGGCCCCGCCGCCCTCTTCCACCCGGCACTTGCACTGCGCGCAGGAGCCGCCGCCACCGCAGGCGGAGGAGAGGAAGATGCCGTTGGCCGCCAGCGTGTTGAGCAGCTTGCCGCCGGCCTGGGTGGTAATGGTGTGGTCCGGATCGCCGTTGACCTCGATCGTCACGTCGCCGGTACTCACAAGCTTGCTGCGGGCGGCCAGGATCACCAGTACGAGGCCGATGACGACCACGGTGAACATGAACACACCGAGCAAGATGACAGCTGTTCCAGTCATGTCGGTTTCCTATTTGCTGTGTGACCTAGTGCCCGGCGGTGCAAGCATCCGCCGGGCATGCGCCTGGCTCAGAGCTGAATGCCCGAAAAGGACATGAAGCCCAGCGACATCAGACCCACGGTGATGAAGGTGATGCCCAGCCCCTGGAGGCCAGCCGGTACGTCGCTGTACTTGAGACGCTCGCGGATCCCCGCCAGGGCGGTGATCGCCAGTGCCCAGCCCACGCCGGAACCCAAGCCGTAGACCACGGACTCGCCGAAGCCGTAATTACGCTCGACCATGAACAGCACGCCACCGAGGATGGCGCAGTTCACGGTGATCAGCGGCAGGAAGACACCCAGCGCGTTGTAGAGAACCGGCACGTACTTGTCGAGGAACATCTCGAGGATCTGCACCAGCGCGGCAATAACGCCGATGTAGCTGAGCAGGCCCAGGAACGACAGGTCGATGTTCTCGGCACCGGCGATGCCGGTCCAGGTCAGCGCCCCTTCGGCCAACAGCGCATTGAAGATGACATTGTTGACGGGCACGGAGATGGTCAGTACCACGATGACCGCGATGCCAAGGCCAAACGCCGCCGACACCTTCTTGGAAACCGCCAGGAAGGTACACATGCCGAGGAAGAACGCCAGGGCAAGGTTTTCGACGAAGACCGAAGCAACGAAAAGGCTAATATAGTGCTCCATGTTACACAGCCTCCTTCGGCTCGGTATTGTGCTTCATCTTGAACTCGTTCTCCTCAACCTGCTCCGGGTGCGCTGCGCGCAGTGCCCAGATGATCAGGCCGATGATGAAGAACGCCGAGGGCGGCAGCAGCATCAGACCGTTGGGCACGTACCAGCCGCCGTCCTGTACCGGGCTCAGGATGGTGAAGCCGAACACACTGCCGGCACCGAACAGCTCGCGGAAGAAGCCAACCACCATCAGGATGAAGCCGTAGCCCAGACCGTTGCCAATGCCGTCGAGGAACGACAGTCCGGGGCTGTTCTGCATGGCGAAGCCTTCGGCACGACCCATGACGATACAGTTGGTAATGATCAGGCCCACGAACACCGACAGCTGCTTGGACATTTCATAGGCGAACGCCTTCAGCACCTGGTCCACCACGATGACCAGCGATGCGATGATGGTCATCTGCACGATGATGCGGATCGAGGAAGGAATGTGGTGCCGGATCAGCGACACGAAGAGGTTGGAGAAGGCCGTCACGAAGATAACGGCCAGCGTCATGACCAGCGATACGCTCATGCTGGTCGTTACCGCCAGCGCGGAACAGATGCCTAGCACCTGTAGCGCGATGGGGTTGTTGTTGAAGATCGGGGTCGTGAGGACGCCCTTGGGAGACACGGCTGACATGGTCAGGCTCCTTACGCTTCAGCTTCGAGTTCGACGTCGGCTTCCTGAGCTTCCTCCGGCTCGATTCCTGCACGGAATCTTGCCAGATACTCACCGAAGCCTTCCGGGCTCAGCCAGAACTGCAGCATGTTGGTCACACCATTGGAGGTCAGGGTAGCACCCGAAAGACCATCCACCTGGTGATCGCCTGTGCCGCTGCCGCGCGCCACACGAATGGCCGGCGCCACGCTCTGCTCGTCGGCAAAGATCTGCTTGCCTTCCCACTGAGCCTGCCAGCGCGGGTTGTTCACCTCGGCGCCAAGCCCCGGGGTTTCGCTGTGCTCGTAGTAGGTGATACCGACGATGGTGTTGCCGTCGCCTTCGATCGACATGTAGCCACGCATCAGCCCCCACAGGCCCTGGCCGCGAATCGGCAGGATGATCTGGTCAGGGCTGTCGGGATTGCCTACCAGGTAGACGGTGGCGAAGTTCTCGACGCGAGTCAGGCCGGCGATATCGCGGTCGCCGGACAGCGTGCGTCCGGTTGCCGGGTCGCGTGCCGCCTGGAAGTGGTCGAAGGTTTCCGGGTTGAACTGGTCGGTATACTCACCGGTGCGCAGATCCACCACGCGCGGCGTGATCTCGGCGAAGGCCTCTTCCACGTTGATGCCACGCTCATAGAGGTTGGCGACGCGAAGAATGTTGGTCTTGCGGTCGAGTTCCACGTTGAGCTGCTGCATCGGGCGCAGCGCCACCGCGGCAGTCGAGACAATGACGGAACACACGATACAGAGTGCGAACGCCACCGTCAGGATCTTCTTGATGGAGTTGTTGCTCTGGGCCATCAGGCAGTCTCCTCGGCCGGCACACCGGTGCGCTGAACGCGGCGCTTGATGTTGGCCTGTATAAAGAAGTGGTCGATCAGCGGAGCAAACAGGTTAGCGAACAGGATCGCCAGCATGATGCCTTCGGGGAACGCCGGGTTCACCACGCGGATCAGCACGGTCATGACGCCGATCAGGGCACCGAAGATCAGCCGCCCCTGGTTGGTCATGGACGCGGACACCGGATCGGTGGCCATGAAGACCATGCCGAAGGCGAAGCCGCCTACCACCAGATGCCAATACCAAGGCATGGCGAACATCGGGTTGGTGTCGGAACCGATCAAGTTGAACAGCGCACTGGTCGCGACCATGCCGAGGAATACCCCGAGCATGATTCGCCAGGAGGCGATCCGGGTCCACAGCAGCACGGCAGCGCCGATGAAGATCGCCAGCGTGGAGACCTCACCCACCGAGCCCGGTACGAAGCCGATGAAGGCATCCCACCAGCTGTACTGGCTGCTCAGGTCGGCCATGCCTTCCTGGAAGGCGATGGAGAGCGGCGTAGCACCGGAATAGCCGTCTGCGGCTACCCACACCTCGTCACCCGAAATTTGTGCCGGGTAGGCGAAGTAGAGGAAGGCACGTCCGGTCAGCGCCGGGTTGAGGAAGTTCTTGCCGGTACCACCGAAGATCTCCTTGCCGATCACCACGCCGAAGGTGATGCCCAGCGCCACCTGCCACAGCGGGATGGTAGCCGGAAGGATCAGCGCGAACAGCACGGAGGTAACGAAGAAACCTTCGTTGACCTCGTGGCCACGCTTGATGGCGAACAGCACTTCCCAGAAGCCCCCGACCACGAACACCACCAGGTAGATCGGCAGGAAGTACGTCGCACCAAGTACCAGGTTGGACCACAGGCTGCCCGGCTCATAGCCGGCCGTCAGGGTCATCACGATGGCTTCGCGCCAGCCGCCCAGGGACGCATAGCCTTCGGCAATGGCCATGTTGGTCTGCCAGCCGGCGTTCCACATGCCGAAGAACATCGCCGGGAAGGTACACAGCCACACGGTGATCATGATGCGCTTGAGATCGACGCCGTCACGCACGTGGGCGGTGGTCTTGGTGACGCTGGGCGGCGAGTAGAAGATCGTATCCACGGCTTCGTACAGCGGATAGAGCTTTTCGTACTTGCCACCCTTGTGGAAATGCGGCTCGAGACTGTCGAGTGTCTGTCGGATACCCATCATCAGGCCTCTTTCTCGATCATGGTGAGATTGTCACGCAGGATGGGACCGTACTCGTACTTGCCCGGGCACACGTAGGTGCACAGCGCCAGGTCCTCTTCATCCAGCTCCAGGCACCCAAGCTGCATGCCCGTCTCGATATCGCCCACGATCAGCGAACGCAGCAGCTGGGTCGGCAGGATATCCAGCGGCATCACCTGCTCGTAGGCCCCCACCGGCACCATCGCGCGCTCCGACCCGTTGGTCGAAGTGTTCGGTGCGTAGTTGCTGAGTCCCTTGAATTTGGACAGGTAGATACCCAGGATTGAGTGACGATTGCTGCCCGGCGAGAGCCAGCCCATGAACTCGCGCTTGTTGCCTTCTTCGAGCAGCGAGACCTGGTTGTGGAACCGGCCCAGGTAGCGCAGGCCGCCCTCGCAGGTGGTGCCGGAGAACACCGAGCCGGAGATCACGCGCGTGTCTTCGGGCTGCAGGATCTCACCGGCGAGCAGCTCTTCGGTGCTGGCACCGATGCGGGTACGCAGCAGGCGCGGCTTCTCGGCCCGCGGACCACCCACGGCGACGATCCGGGACACGTCGATACGGCCCTCGGCGAACAGCTTGCCGAAGGCAATCACGTCCTGGTAGCCGATGTGCCATACCCGCTTGTGCAGGGCGACTGGCGAGAGGTAGTGGATATGGGTACCGACCAGGCCGGCGGGGTGCGGGCCGCCGAAGGTCTCGACCTGAACGCCCTTGACGTTGGCGCCCGGAATCGAAGCATTGGCCGCCGTGCACAGGAAGACCTTGCCCTTGGTCAGCCGCGCCAGCACCTTCAGCCCGTCTTCGAAGGCGCTCGCCTGCTCGCTGATGATCAGTGCCGGATCTGCGCTGAGCGGATGCGTGTCGATGGCGGTGACGAAGATATCGGCAGGGATGCTGTCGATGGCGGGAGTGCGGGAGAAAGGACGGGTGCGCAGCGCCGTCCACAGACCAGAGTCGACGAGCTGATCGACGACGGCCTGACGCTCGAGGCTCTCGAGCTTGTCGCGGCCATGGGCGGTGAAGGCCACCGCCTCTTCGCTCTCGTCTACCTTGATCACCACGGAAAGCAGCTTGCGCTTCTCGCCGCGGTTGATGGCGACGACTTCACCGGCAGCCGGGGCCGTGAAGCGTACGCCTTCGTTCTTCTTGTCGGTGAAAAGGAGTTGGCCCAGTTTCACCTTGTCCCCTTCCCGAACTTCCATAGTCGGCTTCATGCCGATGTAGTCGGTGCCCAGGATGGCCACGTGACGCACGGGACGCGCAGTGTCGATGCGCGGCTCGGGCGCCCCCATGATGGGGAGATCCAGGCCTTTCTTGACTTCGATCATAGTCTCGCCCAGTTGATGGATCGGATAAACGAAGAAAAGGGGTTCGATTGGATTCGAATTCTTGTTAGGTCAGTACGTTACCAGTCAGGCTCGAGCCAGCTCGAACCACCCCGAAAAAATCCACCGCATTATAAAGATAAGTGCGTCCAATGACCACACGGCCAAAGGTGGCCAAACGTCAAAGGACCCCGCTTGGCGCCAGGCGCGACAAGGGTTCAATGGGCGTTGAAACGCGCTCGCCATGGGCCATGGCAAGGAATCGGCGAGACCGGCCCGCAGCGCGGCTGTGGAAGAAAAACAACGGGAGAAATGACGTGCATCATGGCAATCCCGACCTTATGGGTCGGGATTGCCTGCACAAGAGAGCGCGCTTACGCCTGGGCGCGCGGCAGCTTGAGGAAATGCACGTTGGAGATGTGCTGCAGGATGCGCACCACCTGGCAGCTGTAACCGAACTCGTTGTCGTACCACACGTACAGCACGACATGCTTGCCATTGGCAATGGTCGCCTTGGCATCGACGATCCCGGCATGGCGGTTGCCGACGAAGTCCGTCGAGACCACCTCGGGCGAGTCGACGTAGTCGATCTGCTTCTGGTAGGCCGAATCGATCGACATACGGCGCAGGTAGTCGTTCAGGGTCGCTGCATCGGCGTCGCGCCCCAGGGTGAGGTTGAGAATCGCCATGGAAACGTTCGGCGTCGGCACGCGGATGGCGTTGCCGGTCAGCTTGCCGGCCAGCTCCGGCAGCGCCTTGGCCACGGCCTTGGCCGCACCAGTCTCGGTCAGCACCATGTTGAGCGGCGCGCTGCGACCGCGGCGATCGCCCTTGTGGTAGTTGTCGATCAGGTTCTGGTCGTTGGTGTAGGCATGCACCGTCTCCACGTGGCCGACCTCGATGCCGTACTCATCGTTGAGCACCTTGAGCACCGGCACAATGGCGTTGGTGGTACAGGAAGCGGCCGACAGAATGGTGTCGCTCGCTTCGATATCGCCGTGGTTGATGCCGAACACGATGTTCTTGATGTCGCCCTTGCCCGGCGCGGTGAGCAGCGCCTTGGAAACGCCCTTGCACTGCAGGTGCTGGCCTAGCCCAGCCTCGTCGCGCCAGATCCCGGTGTTGTCAACCACCACGGCGTTGTCGATGCCGTAGGCGGTATAGTCGATCTCGCTCGGCGAATCGGCGTAGATCACCTGGATCACGTTACCGTTGGCGGTGATGGTGCGCGCCTCGTAGTCGACGCTGATGGTGCCGTCGAAGGGCCCATGCACGGAGTCGCGACGCAGCAGGCTGGCGCGCTTCTCCAGATCCTTGGCGATATCGCCGCGGCCACGCACGACGATGGCGCGCAGGCGCAGCAGGTTACCGCCGCCCGCCTTCTCGACCAGCACCCGAGCCAGCAGTCGGCCGATGCGGCCGAAGCCGTAGAGCACCACGTCCTTGGACTGGCCGTTGCTGCCGCTTGGGTCGTGCGCATCGACGATCTCGGCGAGCTCTTCGAGCAGGAAGGCCTTGACGTCACCACCGCCGCGCTTCTTGAAGGCCACCCCGAGCTTGCCCACGTCGACATGCGCCGGCCCCAGGTTGAGTTCGGCCATGGCCTTCACCAGCGGGAAGGTATCGCTGACGGAAAGCTCTGTCCCCTCGACCTTTCTGACGAAACGGTGGTCCTTCAGGATGCGAATCACCGAACGGTTGAACAGCGAGCGCCCGTAAAGGGTGGTCACCACGTTGTTGTGGCGATAGAGACTGCCGATCAGCGGAATCATCTGCTCGGCGAGCGCCTGATTGTCGTGCCATTCCTGAAAGACGGTATCGAGGGGTTGTTGACTCACGTGAAGCCTCTCTCATGATCTGAATTCAACGGTCATTATCCCGGTCGGTTCCGGCAGGGGCAATCGCAGTATGGTCGCAGGCGATGTAAGGGGATTACAGAAATTGGGGGTTGACTACAAGCGCACAGCCAGGCTGTTATGTTCCCCTTTCTTGAAAAAAACCCACTGCGACACACGCTCGGGCAGGAGTTCCCGCGCGCCTGGACCCCGTGCGCCTAGACGAAGTCATGACGACGCCATGCCCAATTTTTCGCTGCTCGACCCTCCCCGCCCTTCCGGCGTTCGCGACACGCTCTACTGGCAGCGCCCGGCCGGCGCCGGCATCGCGCTGGCCCTGGCGCGCCTGGCCGACGACGCCCCACTGCTGATCATCACCGCCGACACGGCTGGCGCCCAGCGCCTGGAGAACGACCTCAACGCCTTCGCCCGGGTACCGGTACTGGCCTTCCCCGATTGGGAAACGCTGCCCTACGACAGTTTCTCGCCGCATCAGGAGATCATCTCGGCTCGGCTGCGTACGCTGCGCCGGCTGCAGGACGGCGAGCACGGCATCGTGCTTGTGCCGATCAATACGCTGATGCAGCGCCTGCCGCCGGTGGACTACATTGCCGGGCGCGTTCTGACGCTGGAGGTCGGCATGCGTCTCGATCGCGAGAATTTCCGCGATCGCCTGTCGCGGGCCGGCTATCGGGCCGTGGAAACGGTCTACGAGCCAGGCGAGTACGCCCTGCGCGGCGCACTGATCGACCTGTTCCCCATGGGCAGCGAAGGGCCGCTGCGCATCGACCTGTTCGACGACGAGATCGATACCCTGCGCCGCTTCGACCCTGACACCCAGCGCAGCCAGGACAAGGTCGAGCGGGTCGAACTGCTGCCGGCACATGAGTACTCCCTGGCACGCAGCGCCATCGCCTGCTTCCGCGAAGGGTTCGAGACGCTGTTCGACGTCGACCCGCGGCAGTGCCCGCTCTATGTCGACGCGCTCAAGGGCATCCCCGCCCCCGGGCTCGAGCAGTACCTGCCGCTATTCTTCGAGGAGACAGCGTCGCTGTTCGATCACCTGGCCGAAGGCACCCGGGTGGCCCTGCTACCCGGCCTGTTCGAGGCCGCCGAACACCACTGGGCCGCCATCGAAAGCCGTTACGACAACCTGCGCGTCGATCCCACGCGCCCCCTGCTTCCGCCCCAGCGCGCCTTCTTCCCGGTAGCGGACGTGTTCGCCTCGATCAAGCACTACCCGCGCATCGCCTTGATCGACGAGGAGACCCATCGCCACGCTCTGCGCCCGGCACAGCGTACGCTGCCCAGCGTGGCGATCAATGCGCGCGCCCGGCAGCCCCTGGCCGCCCTTCAGCAATTCCTCGACGCCCAGCCCAGCACCCGGGTGCTGTTCGTGGCGGAATCGCGCGGACGCCGCGAAGCCCTAGAGGAAACCCTGGCCCCGCTCAACCTCGAACTGGCCTATGTGCCCAGCTTCGAAGCCTTCCTTGAGCACGCCGCCCGCATGGCCATCACCGAGGGCGACCTTACCTCCGGGCTGTGGCTGGAGCAGCCCGATCTCGCCGTGATCAGCGAGACAGAGCTGTTCGGCGACGTGGTGCGCCAGAGCCGCCGCCGTGAAAAGGCCACCGACATGGGCGAGCTGGCCATTCGCCACCTCGCCGAGCTGCGCCCCGGCGCGCCGGTGGTCCACCAGACCCATGGCGTGGGGCGCTACCGTGGCTTGGAGCGGCTCGAGGCCGGTGGCCAGGCGGCCGAGTTCGTGGCGCTGGAGTACGCCGACGGCGCCAAGCTCTACGTACCGGTCGACAACCTGCAGCTGATCTCCCGCTACGCCGGCGCCGACGATGAGCTGGCACCGCTGCATCGACTGGGATCCGACCAGTGGGACAAGGCACGCCGCAAGGCCGCCGAAAAGATCCGCGACACCGCCGCCGAGCTGCTCGACGTCTACGCCCGCCGCGAAGCCAAGCCGGGCTTTGCCTGCGCGCCGCCGGACCAGGACTATGCTCGCTTCGCCGCCAGCTTCCCCTTCGAGGAGACCGCCGACCAGCGCGCCGCCATCGCTGCGGTCATCGACGACATGACCGCGCCGCGCCCCATGGATCGCGTGGTATGCGGCGATGTCGGCTTCGGCAAGACAGAGGTCGCCATGCGCGCCGCCTTCCTCGCCGTGCACTCGGGGCGTCAGGTGGTAGTGCTGGTGCCCACCACCCTGCTCGCCCGCCAGCACTACGAGAACTTCCGCGACCGCTTCGCCGATACCGCGGTACAGATCGAGCTGGTCTCGCGCTTCACCGCCGGAAAGGGCCAGGCGGCCTCGCTCAAGCGCATCGAGAGCGGCCAGGCCGATATCGTGATCGGTACCCACAAGCTGCTGTCGAAGTCGATGAAGCTGCCCAGCATGGGCCTTCTGATCATCGACGAGGAACACCGCTTCGGCGTCGCCCAGAAGGAGCGGCTCAAGGAGCTGCGCGCCGAGATCGACATCCTGACCCTCACCGCAACGCCGATCCCGCGTACCCTCAACATGGCCATGAGCGGCATCCGCGACCTCTCGATCATCGCCACGCCGCCGGCACGCCGGCTGTCGGTAAAGACCTTCGTGCAGCAGCGCGACGAATCGATCATCAAGGAAGCCATCCTGCGCGAGATTCTGCGCGGCGGCCAGGTCTACTACCTGCATAACGAGGTCAAGACCATCGAGACCGCGGCCGAGACGATCCGCACCCTGGTGCCGGAGGCGCGCGTGGCGGTGGCCCACGGCCAGCTGCCGGAACGAGCACTGGAACGGGTGATGTCCGACTTCTATCACAAGCGTTACAACGTGCTGGTGTGCTCCACCATCATCGAGACCGGCATCGACGTGCCCAGCGCCAACACCATCATCATCGAGCGGGCCGACAAGTTTGGCCTGGCCCAGCTACACCAGCTGCGCGGCCGCGTGGGGCGCAGCCACCATCAGGCCTACGCCTACCTGCTCGCCCCACCACCGCGAGTGATGAGCAAGGATGCCGTCAAGCGCCTGGAGGCCATCGCAGCCGCAGACGACCTCGGCGCCGGCTTCACCCTGGCCAGCCACGACATGGAGATCCGCGGCGCCGGCGAACTGCTCGGCGAGGAGCAGAGCGGCCAGATGGAGGCCATCGGCTATACCCTCTACATGGAAATGCTCGACCGCGCCGTGGCCGCCATTCGTGCCGGCAAGACCCCCAACATCGAAACCCCGCTGAACGAAGGGGTCGAGGTCAGCCTCAACCTGCCGGCCCTGATCCCAGACGACTACCTGCCCGATGTGCAGCAGCGCCTGGTGATGTACAAGCGCATTGCCAGCGCCGCCGACGAAGCCGAGCTCAAGGAGCTGCAGGTGGAGATGATCGACCGCTTCGGCCTGCTGCCGGGGCCGGTCAAGACCCTGATACGCCAGACGCGACTGCGCCAGCGCGCCGAGCGGCTGGGCATCGCCCGTCTGGAGGCCGGCCCGGCCAAGGGCCGTGTCATCTTCGCCCCGCAGACCAGCGTCGACCCTCTCACGCTGGTCTCACTGATCCAGCGCCAATCGCAGCGCTATCGCCTCGACGGCAGCGACACCCTGCGCTTCGAGGCCGACATGGAACGCCCCGAGTCGCGCTTCGAGGCGGTGGAAGGCCTCCTCGACGAACTCAACCGCAAGCAGCACGCCGCCTAGGCGACATCATCACCGGGCGACGGTAAAGACTCCCCCCGCCGCCCGGAACGCTATAATATCGGCAGGTGTCTCAACCGCAGCCTGGACACTTAACGCGCCTCTCCCAAGGAGCGGCGCATGACCGTCTTCGACGCCACATCGCCGTCGAGGACTCTCATGATGGGTACAAGACGTAGATGAACATCCCTACACTGGCCAAGCGATATGGTTATGGTGCCGCCCTGCTCGGTCTCGCCGCTCTGCTGGCGACTTCCGCGATCGCCGAGGAGAGGCAGCTGCCCCGCGGCCATTTCTTCCTTCCCGAAGAAGGCAACGTCATCGGTGAGATCTATACCACCACCGTGGAAGAAGGCGACACCCTGATCGACATCGGGCGCCGTCATAACGCCGGCTATGAAGAGATGCGCATGGCCAACCCCGATGTGAGCATCTGGGCGCCCCGCCCCGGTACCGAGGTGGTGATCCCGGCCAAGCACATCCTGCCGGATGCGCCGCGCGAAGGCATCGTGGTCAACCTTTCCGAACTGCGCCTCTACTACTACTCCCGGCCCGGCATCGTCGAGACCTACCCGATCAGCATCGGTCGCGACGGCTTCGCCACCCCGGTAGGCGTGACCCGCACCACCATCAAGGTGAAGGATCCGCACTGGTCGCCGCCCCGCTCCATGCGCGAGGAAGCCGCCGCCCGCGGCGAGCCGCCGCCCGCGGTGGTACCGCCTGGTCCCGACAACCCGCTGGGCCGTCATGCGATCCTGCTCGGCCTGCCAAGCTACCTGATCCACGGCACCAACAGGCCCGAAGGCGTCGGCATGCGCGCCAGTCGCGGCTGCATCCGCATGTACCCCGAGGATATCGAGTCGCTCTACGAGCGCGTGCCGAGCGGCACCCAGGTCAACATCATCGACCAGCCGTTCAAGGCCGCCTGGTCGGCCGACGGCATCCTCTATGCCCAATCTTTCCCTCAGTTGGAGGAGAACCAGGGCAACTTCGAACCGATCATCAACGCCATGGAAGTGGTGGCCAGCACCTTCGGAGAGACGCATCCGCCGATCGACTACGCCCAGCTACGTCGCGTGGTCGAGCAGCCCAACGGCATGCTGGTGTCGCTGCTGCAGGTTGCCGAGGAAGAGACCGCACCAGCGGCCGAGCCCCAGCTAGAAGGCCTGTTCAATGAACTGGAGATCAGCCAGCACCATGGGCTGTTCTCCGAGCTGGAAGTCAGCCAGCTGTAGAAACGGCACCGCCCGAAACGAGAAAACCCCGCCAAGGCGGGGTTTTCTCTTTCTGCAGTACCGCCACTGCCTGGGGCAGCGCCGGCGCCACAAGCAGAATTACTTCTGCATGGAGCGCTGGAACATGCGGTTCATTTCGTCACGGTTCTGCTCGGACATCTGCAGAGCCGCCTGGGCGTCACGCTGCGCCTGGTTGGCAGTGTTCTGAGCCTGAGTGGCGATGCTGCGAGCTTCTGCAGCGTCGGCCTGGGCAGATTCAGCAGTCTGACGGACTTCGTCCAGAGCAGCGTTGCTGGCACAACCGGCCAGGATGGCCAGAGAAGCAGCGGCGGCGGTCAGCTTCAGGGTGGTCTTCAGAGTCATGGTGTTCTCCTTGAGTCTTCCTTGGTACTGCACATGGTTAAGTACAGCGGCGTTAATGAAGCCTGAGCTTACAGGCTATCCTGCAGAGTGCAGGATTCTTGCAGCGTATGCTGCCAAGCACAGGAATCAAACGCTGTTTTATAATACCCAACGGCGCTTGTCCATAGCTCGAAATGTCCCTTGCGTATCTTGAGCCTAGCGGATGACGACGCGAGTGCCAATGTCGATCAGCTCGGTGAGCCTCTCGATCTGCGTGTCGGTCACCGCTACACACCCTTGGGTCCAGTGGTAGCTGGCATGCACCGCGGGGTCCCCCTTACCGACCCCATGGATCCCGATGAAGCCCCCCAGCACGGTCTGCTGCGGCGGGTACCCATGGCGCCGATAATAGGCGAAATAATCTGCGTAATCTCGCTCGGTGTAAAGCCCTGATTCCAGGGCCATGCGCGCGTGCGATGGCGTAGGATAATCCAGGCCGATGAAGATGTGCCAGTCGCTCGCCATATTGAAGCGATTGACGCGAAACTCCCCTTTTGGCGTCACGTTTCCGCCTTGAACCCGTTCAAGGCTGGCCCCCGAGCGACCCAGCGAAATGGGGAAGAAGCGCTCGACAAGCAGGTTGCCTCGGTAGACGCTCAGGGAAGCGTCGCGGTCCTCCACCAGCACCCAGAGTTCGTCATCGTGACGAGGCAGGTGGGCCCTGGAGAGCACGGTCTCGATCAGATTCGCCTGCGCCTTGCCACCCGCCAGCAGCAGCAGGGGCGCAGCCAGGGCGAGTTGACCAAAGCGGCGTCGTGAAACGGGTTTCATCGGCACCTCGCTCGGTGAGAGACGAACAGCTGACATCAGGGCGCTTTATATCCTATCCACCCGTGGCTGTCAGTCGAAATACTAGCGCAGCTGAACACAACGTGGCACTCCCGGACCTGCCATGACCAGCATCAATGGCCTTCGCCACTGAAAACGCTAATCTTAAAGCTGGTTTCGCCACCCGGTTTGCGTTGGATCAAGGAGCACGCCTCATGGCTTTACCCCGCGGTAATGACATTCCTCACCGTTCAGCGCAGCACCCTGCCGGAGAGCGGGATCCCGATTTCACCGCCTGGGCCAAGGGCTATGGCCAAGTCGTGCACAGCCCCGTGACCCAGGCCGCCATCGCCGGCCTGCTCGAGCGGCATGCCTCGTCCGCGGCCGCCCGGAAGCGCTGGCTGGCCAAGCTGCATGCCGCCGATCGGCTGACCAACATGGGCATGTGGCTGGTGGCGCACATGACCTATGCGCAGCGGGTCCGCCTGGATGGCGCCGCACTGGCCCAGGCTGACTTCAAGCCCACGCCGGAAGGCCACACTGGCGGTGCGCTCAACATGGTACCTGCCTACGTCGGCTACCTGCTGGCCAACAGCCTGACCGAGATGACGCGCAGCTGGCTAATGGGGCAAGGGCACTGCGTGGCCGCCATCGACGCCACCAACGTGCTGGTAGACAACATGACGCCTGCCCATGCCGAGCGCTACGGCCTCGACGAGGCGGGCCTGACCCGCCTGGTGAACGATTTCTATCATTGCGGCGTGGGCCCTAGCGGCCAGCCGCTCTCGCCGCTGGGCAGCCATGTCAATGCCCATACCGCCGGCGGCCTGAGCGAGGGCGGCTACCTCGGCTTCGCCGGACTGCAATACGGGCACATGCCGCTGCCCGGCCAGCGGCTGGTGGCGTTCCTGAGCGACGGCGCCTTCGAAGAGCAGCGCGGCAGCGACTGGATGCCGCGCTGGTGGCGCGCCGAGGACAGCGGCCCCGTGGTGCCCATCATGATCGCCAACGGGCGAAGGATCGATCAGCGCACCACCATGAGCCAGGCCGGGGGCACCCACTGGTTCGAAGAACACCTCATCCTCAACGGCTTCGCCCCCTTGACCATCGACGGCCGTGATCCGGCAGCCTTTGCCTGGGCCATCATCAGCGCAGAGGAAGAGCTGGCGGCGCAAGCCGAGGCGGTGCGCGAGGGCCATGGGCACTACCCGCTGCGCCTGCCCTACGTGATTGCCGAGACCGTCAAGGGCTACGGCTTCCCCGGCGCCGGCACCAATGCCGCCCACAACCTGCCACTGGGACAGAACCCGGCCGATGACGCCGCTGCCCGCAAGCGCTTCAACGCCGGAGCCGCCGCGCTGTTCGTGCCCACCGATGAGCTTCGCGCGGCGCTGGCCGAGCTGAACGACCATGCCCTGAGCGGCCGGCCCAAGGAGCGAGAGCATCCCCTGGCCGTCGCCTCGGTGGCCCTGCCCGTCCTGCCGACGCCCGGCGACTACGCCATCGGGGAGACGCTCTCCCCCATGGCCGCCATCGATTCGCTGTTCTGCCAGCTGGTGGAGGCCAACCCGCAGCTGCGCGTGCGCGTGGGCAACCCCGACGAGATGCGCAGCAACCGACTGAATCGCACCCTCGATCGGCTCAAGCACCGCGTCACCGACCCGGAGCCCGAGGTAGCGGAAGCCCTCGACGGGGCGGTGATCACTGCCTTGAACGAAGAAGCCGTGGTCAGCGCCGCCCTGGCCAACAAGCAGGGCCTGAACCTGGTGGCTTCCTATGAGGCCTTCGCGGTCAAAATGCTGGGCGCCATGCGCCAGGAGATCCTCTTCGCCCGCCACCAGCGCGAGGCCGGCAGCGAACCTGGCTGGCTCTCGGTGCCGGTACTGGCAAGTTCCCATACCTGGGAAAACGGCAAGAACGAGCAGTCCCACCAGGACCCCACCCTGTGCGAAGCCTGGCTAGGCGAGATGGACGATGTGGCGCCCACCCTGTTCCCGGTGGATGCGCCCAGCGCCTGCCAGGCGCTGCTGTCGCTCTACCGTAGCCGCGGCAGAGTCGGTGTCATGGTGGTGCCCAAGAACGCCCTGCCCGTGGTTCTCGACGCGGCGCAGGCTCAGGCACTGGCCGATGACGGTATCCTCTGTCTCACTGCGTCCGGCCAGGCCGCGGTACAGCTGTTTGCCGTAGGCGCCTACCAGCTAGTGGAAATGCAAAAAGCCTTGCAACGCCTGCAGCGCGCCAATGTCGCCGCCAGCCTGTTCGTCATTCAGGAGCCCGGCAAGCTGCGCCTGGCCCGTGATGAGCGCGAAGCCGAGGTCACCCTCAGCCAGTGCCGCCTAAGCGCCTTGGTACCGTCGGTAGGCCCGCGGGTCTTTCTCAGCCACTGCCGTCCGGAGGCGCTGATCGGCGTACTGCGAGCGCTCGATAGCGGCGAACAGTCGCGCTTCCTCGGCTACCGCAACCGCGGCGGCACCCTGGACACCTTCGGCATGCTGTTCGCCAATCGTGCGACCTGGGCCCACGTGCTGGAAGCCGTAAGTGAAGTGGCCGGGGTCGACCTCGATAGCCTGCTCGACGAGGCGGAGCAGCAGGCGCTGTGCGGGGAGGGCGACCCGAACCTCCTGCGCCGGCACGCTTGACGTCCTCCTCCAACTTACGCCAGGCGCCGTGAAACGACGGCGCCCCGCAGGACAGACCTGCGGGGCGCCGTTGGCCAGGCGGGAGAATAAGGCTACGCCTGTCGCTCCACGGTGAAGATGCTCTGCAGCTTGTGCTTCTTGCCGTAGATGTGCACCGTCGTCTCATCGAACGGGAAGTGGTCGCGGTACTCGCTGGCGTTGTTGAAACGTGGCTTATGGGCATTGATCATCGCCGCCGCGAGACGCTCGCGGTTGGCATGCCCGGAGAGACCCACGGCATACCAGAGCTCCTCGCCGGGCTGCAAGAAGGCCTGCCACCTGTCGTGATCCTGATGATGTTCAAGCCCGTAGCGGGCGCTGCGATGCTCACCGACATAGAGCAGCTCTTGGACATCCATGTCGTCGGTTTCCGGATCCTTGGCTGCACGAAAGACACAATAGATGCCCGATTCATCCGGTGCATCGTGCAACTGGTCGCGGGTCCAGTAGCCCAGCATCTTGGGTGAGAGAAGTTGTTCCGACATGGTGCCTCCTTAATAATCTTCGAGACGCTGCATATCGCGGGCGATGCGTCGCACCTCGGCCTCGTGACCGGCCGACAGCGACTCGAAGAAGGCCCTTTCGTCGTTGCCGCCAGCGGTCTCGGCCCGGTGCGCGTACATGTCCTGCAAGGTGCGATGAGCCGTCAGCGCCATGGCCAGCACGCTCTGCACACTCTCACCATCGACATCTTTCGGCAAACGTTCAAGTACCGGCGCATGCGGGAAGTCGTTAGGGTCGTCGAACCAGGTCGTCAGTACCGCGGTGTGGTCGCTGCCGTCGTCGAGGTAGCCCAGCAGGTCTCCCTGGAGCTTGCGCTCACGCTCGGCCAGGTAGTCGAGGGCCATCCTCACCCTGTCGTTGACGCCGCTCTGCGCCATGCGAGCATACTCCTCGGCCAGGCGCGCATGGTAGTCCGCCGCCCAGTCAACCAGTTCCTTCACTTGATGAAAGCGCATCGCCTCTTCCCCCATGGTCATGCCCGGTTTGTGTCACCGGTTGCTTCTTTCATCCTAGCCAAAGCCCTTGCCAGGTACTTGATGCATATCAACTCTAGGCGATCTATACAGTCTCCGTGTGCCCAGGCTGCGCCTGGCTGAACGGAACCCGCATCAATAGCGAATAGAGCACCGGCACCACGCACAGCGTGATCAGCGAGGCGGCCAGCAGGCCGAAGATGATAGCGATGGCCATGGGCGCCCACAGCAGCCCACCGCCCAGCCACAGCGGCAGCAGCCCCCCGCTGGTGGTCAGCGTCGACATCACCACCGGGCGCAGGCGGCGCTGGCCGGCTTCGAGAATCGCCTGCTGAGGCGTGCGGCCCTCGCGGATCTCCAGGTCGATACGATCGACGAGCACGATGGCGTTGTTGATCACGATGCCCGCCAGCGAGACCACCCCAAGGAAGGTCATGATGCCGAAGTGCGAGCCGGTGACGAGCAGGCCGAAGATCACCCCGATCAGCGACAGCGGGATGGTGGCGAGGATGATCAGCGGACGGCGCAGCGAGTTGAACTGCATCACCAGCAGCAGCAGGATCACCAGGCCGCCGATGGGCATGTTGTCGACGATCGAGCGCGTAGCGATCAGCGACGACTCCACTTCGCCGCCGAAGGCGTAACGATAGCCTTCGGGCCAGTGCGCCTGGCGCGCCTCGAGCCAGGGCTGCAGCGCGCTGGCGGCGGCCGCGGCGGTTACCCCCTCGACCAGCTCCGCTTCCACGCTGATGGTGCGATAGCGATCCCTTCGCAGGATCCGCGCCGGGCCCCACTCGAGCACGACTTCAGCCACCTGCGCCAGGGGCACGCCCTCGCCGCCGCCGGCCGGCATTACCGTCAGGCCCTCCAGTGCCTCCAGGCTGCGCTGCTCGCCGCCCTGCTGGCGCAGCTGGATCGGCACCAGCGCATCGCCATCGCGGAATACGCCGACGGAGTAGCCCGACAGCGCCGCCTGAAGGCTCAGCGCCACGTCGCGTTCAGTGATGCCCGCACGCAGGGCTCGCGCCGGGTCGACCTCGATGCGTAGCCGCTTGATCCACTCGCCCCAGTCGTCGCGCACGTTGCGCGTGCCCGCCAGCGCGGCGGTCTGCTCACGCACCTCCGCGGCGATTTCGCGCAGCACGTGCTCGTCATGGCCGGAGAGGCGTATCGCCAACGGCACGGTGACCGGCGGTCCGAAGCTGGTCGCCTCCACGCTGGCATTCAGGTCGGGAAAGGTATCACCGAGCCAGGCGTCTAGCTTGGCAATCACGCCGTTGACCGCCTGCCAGCGGTTGGCCTGCAGCAGCAGGAAGGCATATTCCGGGCTAGGTGGCTCCGGCGCGTGGTTGATGATATAGCGCTCGCCGCCGAAGCCGATGAAGCTGCCCCAGTGGGTGATGCCGTCACGAACCCAGGCACCGCTGGTATCCTGCTCGGCCATCAACTGTGCCTGCAGGTAGGCCTCGATCGCCTCGACCGTCTCCCGGGTGCGTTCGATGGGCGCGGAATAGGGCAGCCTCAACTCGACCGTGACGATGGTGCGCTCCGCCTGGGGAAAGAAGATCTTCGGCAGCTGCCCGAAGCCGACGAAGGCCAGGCCGAGCAGGCCCAGGGCCACCAGCAGGGTCAGCGCCCGCTGCCGCAGCAGCAGGAGCAGCAGCCGCCGATAACGGGCGTAGACCGCGGCGCCCAGCCGCTCGCTGCGCGACGTCGCGGGCTTCGCCTCTTCGGATGACGCCTGCGGCGCAGCGGGAGAATCGGGGCAGGCCTTGGCGGCCGGGTGCGCCTTGATGAAGGCCACGCACAGCAGCGGAATCATGGTCAGCGACAGCAGCCACGAAGAAAGCAGCGTGATGGTGACCACCTGGAACAGCGAGCGGGTGTACTCCCCCACGTCCGACACGGCGAGAAACTGCGGCAGGAAGGCCGCCGCGGTGGTCAGCGAGGCGGTCAGCAGGGGGAAGCGCAGCTGCCGGGCGCTTTCCAGCGCCGCCTCGCGCACGCTCTTGCCCTCGCGCACCGAGACTTGGATCGACTCGACCATCACGATGGCGTTGTCGACCAGCATGCCCAGCGCGATGATCAGCGCGCCGAGCGACACCTGGTGCAGGCCGATGTCGAATAACCCCATGAAGGCCAGACAGGCCAGGATCGAGGCCGGTACCAGGCTGGCCACGATCAGCCCGGTACGCAGGCCGAGGAACAGCAGCATCACCACGCAGACCAGCACCACCGCCTGCAGCAGATTGACCAGAAATTCGTTGATGCGGGCGTTGACGCGCTCCGGCTGGTTGGCCAGTACCTCGACCTCCAGCCCGATCGGTAAACGCTGCTCGAGCCGCTTGAGGGTCGCCTGCACCTGCTCGCCCAGGTCGAGGATGTTGCCACCCTCGCGCATGGCCACGCCCAGCGCCAGGCCCTGCACGCCGCTGGCATGATAGCGGGTCATCGGCGGGTCGGCGTAACCGTGGCGTACGTCCAGCAGCGAGCCCAGCGGCACCAACGCCCCATCGGGCAGCGGTACCAGCACTGTCCGGATATCTTCAAGCCGCTCGAAGTTGCCGGTCGGCTCCAGCACCATGCGCTCATGGTCGGTGCGCACCGCGCCGCCCGGCAGCACGATGTTGCGCGCCGCCAGCAGCTCCGCCAGGCCGTGCGGAGACACACCCAGCTCCGCCAGGCGCGCCTCGCTGTAGTCGAGGAAGATGCGCTCCTCGGCATAGCCGTGGATGGATACCTTGGCCACGTCCGCCAGGCGCAGCAGGCGATCGCGCACGTCGTCGGCCACCTCCTTGAGCTCGGCCTGGGAGTAGCCCTCGCCGGTCAGCGACAGCAGGATCCCAAACACGTCGCCAAACTCGTCGTTGATGATCGGCGCCAGCGCCTCGCTCGGCAGCGCCTGCCGCTTGTCGTTGATCTTGCGCCGCAGCTTCTCCCAGCCGGCCTGCACGTCGCGCACGTCCGGCCTCAGCTCCACGCGGATGATCGACACCCCGGCCCGCGACGTGCTCTCCACATAGTCGAGCTCGGGCATCTCCATGATCGCGGTTTCGAGCGGGTCGGTGATCAGCTGTTCGACCCGCTCCGGCGTGGCGCCCGGCATGTAGGTGACCACCTGCGCCACGCGCACGGTGACGGCCGGGTCCTCGGCGCGGGAAATGCTGAAATAGCTGAGGAAGGCACCCAGCATCACCACCATCAGCCCGGCGATGGTGAACCGGTTGTAGCGCAGCGCGGCTTCGGTCAGGGTCACGGCGAATTCTCCCTCGGAACGTCTTGCAACCGCACCCGCTGGCCTTCCTGGATACGGCTCATTCCGGCAATCACCAGCGCCATGCCGGCCACCAGGCCCTGGCTGACCTGGAGCGTATCACCGTGACGTTCGCCGAGCGTGACATCGACGCGGCGAATGACGGCCTCGCGGCCGTTGCCGTTGGGCACCTCCGCCGTGGGCTCGGCAACGAAGACGAAGGTGCCGCGCGCGTCACGCTGCACCGCCAGCATGGGCACCCAGATCGCCGCCTCGGCCGCGCGCTGCCTGGGCAGACTCAGTTCCGCCGCCATGCCAGGGCGCAGCGAGGCAAGCTCCGCCTCCCCCAGCCCCTCCAGCGACACACGCAGCGGCCAGGTCGCCTGGCGGGAGTCCACCGGTACGCCGATTTCACGGACGCGCCCGGTCAGTTCCAACGCATGCAGCGGTAGGCGTACCGTCACCTCATCGCCCGGCGCCAGGCGATCGAGCATGTCTTCCGATAAAGATGCCCGTACCTCCAGGCCCTCACCGCAGGCGAGTACCAGCAGTGGCTGTCCTGCCGCCAGGTTCTCGCCGCTCTCCGCCAGGCGCTGGGCCACGCGGCACGCTCCCGGCGACTCCAGCTGCGCGAAGTCGAGCTGGCGCTGTGCCAACGCCAGCGCATCGCCAGCACTGCGGCGCTGCGAACGGGCGGCCTCGACCTGGGCACGGGCGGCATCGAGCTCGCGTGCCGCCACACTGCCGGCCTCGTAGAGCCGCCGGGCGCGTTGCCACTCCGACTCGGCGTTGGCGGCACCCGCTTCGGCCGCAGCCAGCGCCGCCGCCGCGCGGTCGCGCTGCAAGACCAGATCGGCAGCATCCAGGCTGGCCAAGCGCTGCCCCGGTGACACCAGGTCGCCGGTGACCACGTGCAGCGCATCCAGGCGCCCAGCCACGCGGAAGCTGACGCGGCGGTTGGCCATCGCCTCAAGCCGCCCTGGGATCTCACGCTGCACCTGCATCACGCTCTCCTCCACTAACAGCGTGCGCACCGGGCGCAGCGGCTCCTCCTCGACCGGCGGTGCCTCGCAGCCGGAGAGCCACGGCAGCCACGCCAGCAGGAACACCCAGCGCCAGCGGCGATGCCGAGGAAGAGGCAGCGACGGTTGTCTCGATATGCAGCTCATGGCGCCGACTCCTGTTTTCCGGTAAGAGGCAGGACGCCGACATGGCCGACCAGTCGCTCGCGGTCCTGCGCATCGAGCGGCCCGGGCACCACGCCCAGCCCGCGCTGCAGGTGGACCAAGGCCTGCAGGTACTGCCAGCGCGCCTCGACCGCAGCCAGCCCCGCCTGGCGCGCCAGGGTACGGGCGTCGAGCAGCGCGACCTGCTCCAGGCTGCCTTGGCGCCAGGCGGTCTCGGCCAACGCCAACGCTTCGTCGGCGTGGGCCTGCGCCTCGGCGCGCAGACCAATGCGCCGCCAGGCCGCTGCAAGCTCCACCGTGGCGGCACGCAGGCGAGTTTCCAGCCCCTGGCGCGCCCCGGCATCCTCAAGCCGCAGCTGCTCCAGCTGTGCCGCACTGCGATCGCGGGCAATGCTGCGCCGCCCACCCGCATAGAGCGGCAGGCGGGCCGACAGCCCCAGGCTCCATTCGTCGCGCCCCGTCTCGGGGAAGCGCACCCCCTGTTGCTCCAGCATGGCAACCCCCTGCTGCAACTGCGGCCCGCCGCCCGCTTCCCAGGGAGCCTTGTCACCCTCGCCGCCGCGGCCAATCTCGGTGGTGTAGCGCGCCTCAAGCCCGAGCTCGGGCAGCCAGAGGGCGCGCCTGCGCGACTCGAGCTCGCGCGAGGCCGCCTCGCGCAGGTGGCCTAGGGCAGCAAGCTCATGGGATTGCGCCAGCGCCGTCGCCAGCAGCGCCTCCTGCCAGGCGACCAGGCTAGCCTGGCTCTCCACTACGCGCAGAAAGCGGGTATCGCTGCCCAGCCATTCGGGCCGGTCGAGCTGAGGCGGGTGCGGCACCAAGGGCGCCATGGCATCGCGACCCAGGCCGCGATTGAGCGCCAGGCGCAGCTGCGCCTGGTCGGCGGCGACCTGTTCCAACCGCTCGCGAGCCTGGGCCAGCTCGGCCTCGAAGCGCACCAGCTCACCGCGCCCGACCGCTCCGATCGCCTGGCGGCGTGCCGCGTGGTCGCGCTGAGCGCGGGCCAGCTCGAGGTCGGCGTCGAGCACCTGCCGCTGGGCGTCGAGCCGCAGCAGCAGCAGGAAGTCACTGGCCACCGCGAGCGCTAGGTCGAGGGTCTCAGCTTCCAATTCCTGGCGGCGGGCAAGGTGAAGGCTGGCGTTGATGGCCACGGCGGCCATGGCCGGCTCGGAGAAGATCAGCTGCTCCAGCACGGCGCCGGCCGTGGCCCGCCGCTGCGGCGACTGACCAAGCGCGGCACGCGCCCGCTCCTCGTCGATCAGGCGCCCCGTCGCTTCCAGGTAAAGATTGGGGCGCCAGCGTGACGCCGCCTGGTCCCGCTCGAAAGCATTCACTTCGACCGCCTGGCGCGACGCGGCCAGGCCGAGGTTGTCGGCCAACGCCAGCGCCACGGCCTGGTCGAGGGCCATATCGCCCGCCGTTGCCGCCCGCGCCTCGTCGACCAGCCGGGCATGGCTGAGCAGATCGAAGGGAGGGTTCCAGCCGAGCACTGCCGCAGTAGACAGGTTGAGCCAGGCGCGCCCCAGCGTGGGCCGCGCCTCCATCGGCTCGGGGGCTCGCCCTGCCAGCACGTCGTCCAGGCGCAGTGCCAGCTGGCGGTGAAAGGTGTCGACATCCAGCGCGTTCGGTAGCGACAGCAAGGCACCACGCTCCACCTGTCCGGCATCGGTTAGCGCCAGGGCGGCGATGCGCGCCTCGCTGAGCATCCGAAACAGACGGCGCTGGGCCTCGTCGTCGTGCAACGGCAGCGCCAGGACCAGCACCGCCTCGAGCCCGGCCAGGCGTGACGGCAAAGGCATCTCGCCAGCATCGAGCGTGACCGTGGTCAGCCGCAGTCCCTGGCGGGTGGCCGCCTCCTGCAGCACCTCGCTCAGCGTTTCGGCGGCGGGGCTGGGGCCCAGCACCGCCACCTGGCGGGCCTCGGCCAGGGCAGCGTGGCGCAGCGGATCGTCGGCAAGAATCAGGCGCGGTTCGTCCAGACGCACCCAGCCGGGCAGATTAACGCCTTGGCCGCGCGGGGCTGCCAGAAGGCGCGGCGCCTCGCGGCCAGGGGCCAGGCGCTGCAGCTCGCGCCCCAGCGGGACAAAGTCGGCCTGGCCGCCAGGCAGCAGCGTGGGGTCAAGCGACAGACTGGCCGACCAGGCGGCGGGAACCAGCGCGACTGTCACCGCCACGGCGATGAGCGATCGCCGCCATGCGTTGTGATTCATGGGTTTGCCGTATCAGCGAAGCGGGGGATGTTGCGCGAGTGTAAACAACTGTTTAAAAAAAACCAGCGACAAAGCGCCACTGCAGCCGTCAGCCAGGTCGTCGATGAGCGGCATAGCGGCGCGATAGCAAGAGTGAGAAGCGGTAACAGGAGCCTGACTCAGGAGGCTTTAACACGGGTGCTGTCACACGAGAACAGTACAGCTACGAAGCGCATCGGCCGTTGCGGGCAGCCGGCTCATGAGGGGGTAGGCCAGCCTGGAGAGGGAAAGCCAAGGGAACGAAGGTAAAAGACCGGCGCCAGCCTGGGCCGCGCCGGTCAGCAGGCTACCACTCGGCGCTGGTTTCCCGCAGCGCCTGGATTTCCCGCTTGGCTTCCAGCACGCAGGTGCGCAGCTCGTCGCCAAAAGCCGCGGCGCTGCCGACGGCGATCAGCCCTGGCGTCGCGCTGCTGGTACGGCGCGCCACGCCCTGGGGCTCGTGCAGCGCCTGGATACGCCCTACCAGCCAGCCGAGCCAGCTCTCCGGCCGGGCCGCCAGCTCGCGCAGCCGCTGCAGCTCGGCCACCGGCGCCCCCTGGGCGGCGAGGAGTTCGCGCCAGTCGTGGCGCTCCAGCCGCGCATGCTCGGTGACTTCGCGCAGCAGCGACTCCAGCGCCAACTCGATCAGGGCGAGCGCCCCTTCTTCGGCGGCCATGCGCCGCGCCTGGGCGTGCTCGTCGCTGCCAGGCGCCACGTCCAGCAGCAGCTCGGCCTGGTAGAGCAGCTGATTGGTGCGGGATCTCGGGTTCACTTGCGCTTATCCTCCACCTGCCACCTGCCATTGTCGTAGACCGCTTTCCAGCCGGTGGCCTTGCCCTCTTCCTCGGTCATCACGAACTGCTCTTTCGCCTTGCGCGAGAAGCGGATCTGCGCCGGTCGGCCATCCGGGTCGCGCTCCGGGGCGGTGAGCAGGAAGTGATACTTCTCCGGCAGCGCCTCGGCGTGGGGCTTGAGCTCCGCCACCAGCGGCGGGCGCGTCTCGCGGTTGCGCGGAAACTTGCTCGCCGCCAGGAACAGGCCGCTGGCACCGTCGCGCAGCACATAGTGATCGTCGACCTTCTGGCAGGCCAGCTCGGGCATCGGGATAGGGTCCATCTTCGGCGGGGCCACCTCACCGCTGCGCAGCAGCTTGCGGGTGTTCTTGCACGCCTCGTTGGTGCAGCCGAAGTACTTGCCAAAGCGCCCAGACTTGAGCTGCATCTCGCTGCCGCACTTGTCGCACTCGATGGTCGGCCCCTCGTAGCCCTTGAGGCGAAACTTGCCGTGCTCGATCTCGTAGCCGTCGCAGTCGGGGCTGTTGCCACAGATGTGCAGCTTACGCTTGTCGTCGATCAAGTAGCTGTCCATCGCCGTGCCGCACTTGCCGCAGCGCAGCTTGGCCCGCAGCGCCTGGGTCTCGGCCTCTTCGCCGGCATCGGCGGGTACCGCCTCATCGCCGGGCAGCAGGTCGATGGTGGTCTTGCAGCGCTCCTTGGGCGGCAGGTTATAGCCGGAACAGCCCAGGAACACCCCGGTGGAGGCCGTGCGGATCTGCATCTTGCGCCCGCAGCTGGGGCAGTCGATGTCGGTGGGCACCGGCTGGTTGGGACGCATGCCCGACTCGCTCTCCGCCGATTCCAGCTCCTGGCGGAACTCGGCGTAGAAGGCGTCGAGCAGTTCGCGCCAGTTGCGCTCGCCCTCGGCCACTTCATCGAGGCTGTCTTCCATGCGCGCCGTGAAGGAGTAGTCCATCAGGTCGGGGAAGGACTCCTTGAGCCGCTCGGTGACGATGTCGCCCAGTTTCTCGGCATAGAAGCGCCGGCTCTCCAGCTTGACGTAGCCGCGGTCCTGGATGGTCGAGATGATCGAGGCGTAGGTCGAGGGGCGACCGATGCCGCGCTTCTCCAGCTCCTTGACCAGGCTCGCCTCGGTGTAGCGCGGCGCCGGCTTAGTGAAATGCTGCTGGGGATCGAGCGAGGCCAACTTCATGGGAGTGCCTTCAGGAATGTCCGGCAGCGCCTGGTCCTCGTTCTTGCCGGCCGGCTTCATGACGCGGGTGTAGCCGTCGAACTTGAGCACCCGCCCCTTGGCCTTCAGCTCGTAGCCATCGGCTTCGACCGTGAGATTACTGGAGAGGTATTCGGCCGGGGTCATCTGGCAGGCCACGAACTGGCGCCAGATCAGCTCGTAGAGCCGTTCGGCGTCGCGCTCCATGCCCGCTAGGTCGGCGGCGCGGCGATTCACGTCGGACGGACGGATCGCCTCATGGGCCTCCTGGGCACCCTCCTTGCTCGAATAGCGGTTCGGCGATTCGGGCAGGTAGCGCTGGCCGTACTCCTGCTCGATATGTTCGCGCGCCATGGCCACCGCATCCTGCGAGAGGTTGGTGGAGTCGGTACGCATATAGGTGATGTAGCCCGCCTCGTAGAGTCGCTGGGCCAGGGTCATGGTCTTCTTCACCGAAAAGCCCAGGCGCCCGCTGGCAGCCTGCTGCAGGGTCGAGGTGATGAAGGGCGCACCGGGCTTGGAGCGGGTGGGCTTGTCCTCGCGACCGGTGATGACCAGCGACGCCTGGCGCAGGCGTTCGATGCGCTCGAGGGTCTCGGCCTCGGAGGTCGGCCGAAACGCCTTGCCGTCCTGGCGCACCAGCTCGAAGCGAATAGCGTCGCCGGTCGAAGCGGTGAGCTCGGCGTGGACGTCCCAGAACTCCTCGGGAACGAAGGCACGGATCTCGCGTTCGCGCTCGACGATCAGGCGTACCGCCACCGACTGCACGCGGCCGGCGGACAGCCCGCGGGCGATCTTGGCCCACAGCAGCGGCGAGAGCATGAAACCGACGACGCGGTCGAGGAAGCGGCGCGCCTGCTGCGCCTCGACGCGGGGAATGTTGAGCGAGCCGGGCTCCTTGAAGGCTTCCTTGATCGCGTTCTTGGTGATCTCGTTGAACACTACGCGCCGGTAGCGCGAATCATCACCGCCGATGGTCTCCTTGAGGTGCCAGGCGATGGCCTCCCCTTCGCGGTCAAGGTCGGTGGCGAGATAGACGGTGTCGGCCTTCTCGGCGAGCTTCTGCAGCTCGGCCACCACCTTCTCCTTGCCGGGCAGGATCTCGTAGTGCGCCTTCCAGCCCTGCTCGGGATCGATGCCCATGCGCCGGATGAGCTGCTCCTTGGCCTTGTGCTTGCGATATTCGGCCTTGGCCTCGGGCGAAAGCTTGCGCGTCGCAGCAGCCTGGCGCGCGCGCTCCTTGGGGTCGGAGGCCGTCTTGCCCGAGCCGCTGGTCGGCAGGTCACGAATATGACCCACGCTCGACTTCACGATAAATTCGCTGCCGAGATACTTGTTGATCGTCTTGGCCTTGGCCGGCGACTCGACGATGACCAATGACTTGCCCATAGTGCTCCACTTTCTGCACGGCGCAGGCTTGCAACCTGCCCCTGACGGTTCCGGCCCGCCCCTGGTTGGCTCAGGCGGACGATCCTTGCGGGGTGAAAAATCCGCCTACCCTACCCCAGCGTTCTGCTTCGCGCCAGTCGCGACCGCTCAGGCTGCAGTAAAGCAGCAGTCGAAACGTGGCATCAAGCAAGCCGTACCGCCCCCCTTGTCAAGCGAGGCGGCAACGCACTGCGCCCCTGCCGGCAGGCAGGGGCGCAGTGGGATAAGACCAGCTTGGCTCAGCGCTTGCGGGGAGTGCGCTTGGACGCGCCTTTGGTCTTGGCCTGACGGGGCGCCTTGGCTTCGGCAGACTCCGCCTGGTTAGCCTGAGCCCTGGGCGTCTGCTTGGCCTCGGCCGGGGCCTTGGCCTGGCCTGCAGCCTCAGCCGGGGTCGGCTCAGGCTGCTTGGCCTGGGTCTGCGCCTTGCCGGCGCCGGCAGGCTTGGCCGGCGGTGCCGCCAGCAGCTTCTCCATTTCGTCGTGCGCTACCTGCTGTGCCTTGGCCCCCGAGGCGACCCGCTCGTGCATGTCGGCGACATCCTGGCGGCGATCGGCCGGGTCGGCCCGCTCGATGGCCTGCTCGAACAGCGCCTGGATATCGCTGTAGCGCTTGCGGGCATGCTCGGAAAGCTCGCCGCTGGCCGCCAGCACATGGTCGATATGCTTGAGGTGACCACGAATGGCGTCGGCACTGTTGCCTTTCAGCAGCTCGGGGATCGCGGCCAAGGCCTCTTCACGGTGCAGCTTGAGCATGAAGAACTGTTCGCGAACCAGCTGCTTGAACTCGGCCAGGCTGCTGCCGGGCTCCAGTTCGGCGCGAGACGCGCGCAGCCGCTTGAAGTTGCGCTCGTCCGTGGTTGGCGCCCCTCCCAGCACATGGATTACCGAGCGCATCACCGCTTCGTGACTGCCACCCTCGGCCACATGCTGCTGCAGCTCGGTGCGACGGCGATCCAGGAAGCGCAGATGCTCCGGCTCGCTGCTGGGACGGCGACGCAGCACATGGGCATCACCGCCCAGCCCCACCATGGTCTGCAGCAGCGGCTGACCGTAGAAGGCCAGGAACAGCTGCTCGGTGGAGTGGTCGCGAAGTTCACGCCAGGCATCCAGGCTGCGCGTGACCTGCGCCGAGAACGATAATTCCAGCGCCCGGAAGGCGTTGTTGCCATCGACCGGGTGACGATCCTGGCGCACCCAGTCGGCCAGCACCGGCAGCGGCACGGAGAGCGGGTTGCGGTCAGACAGCAGCTTGTAGCCCAGGCGAATCGGATGCAGACGGCGCATGATACGCGATGCCTCGGGCGTCATGATTGCGCGCACCCAGGGCTGCACGAACAGGCGATACAGTCCAAGATTGATCTCCGAGACCCTCGCTACGGTGGCAAAGCGAGTATCGTCGTCTTCGCGGTGATGCAGGATGTCGCGCTTGACGCCCTCGATCGAGCGCGGCTTGAACTCCAGCAGGTAGTCGCGCTCGAGCAGCTCCGCATCATCGCGCTCCGCGGCGCTGGTCACCGTGGTCTCGTAGAGGCCCGGCGGCAGCACGTCGATGTAGTCGATGTTGGCGGTGAACTCGGCGTGCTCCTTGCGCGAGACGCTGCCCGACACGAAGATCCCCAGGTGGCCAGTGCTGTCGTGCACGCAGTAGACAATGGTCTGGTCGCTGGCGATGATATCGTCTTCGTCTTCATACAGATCGCGCACCCACCCCAGCGCCTGTGGCGGCGGGGTGATGTCGTCACCCCAGGAGCAGAACACCACTACCGGCGAGCGTACGTTGCGCAGGTCGATGCGGCGCCCGTCGGAGGTGGCAAGTTGGGCCGTCGACAGGCGGTTGCCAATGAAGAGGTTATCCACGATGTACTGGATTTCCTCGCCGCCCAGCACCACATGGCCGCCCCACCAGCGTTCGAAGTTGAGGTAGCGCTCGGCTTCGGTGTCGACGTTGGCATAGAGCCGATACTGCTTGTCCCACCAGGTGTTGGCCGGGTTGAGCCGCTCGAAGTTCTGCACCAGCAGCGCCCCGTCGAATAGGCCGCTACCCAGGTCGCTGGCCAGCGCGGTCGTCCAGCTGCCGCCCGACATTCCGCCGGTGTAGCGCATCGGCGCGTAGCCACGCTTGCCAGCCCAGTAGGAGAGCGGCGCACCGGCGATCAGGATCGGGCCGAACACATCGGGCTCGAGGGAAGCAGCCATCATGATCTGCCAGCCGGCCTGGCAGTTGCCGACCACCATGGGCTTCTCGGTGTCGGGGTGCAGCTCATTGACGCGACGCAGGAAGGCGATCTCGGCCTCGACCACGTCCTCGACCGTCTGGCCCGGCTCCGGATAGGGCAGGAAGCCGATGAAATAGCAGGGATGACCGGCACGCAGAGCCACGCCGATCTCGCTGTCGGGCTTGAAGCCGCCGATGCCGGGCCCGTGCCCGGCGCGCGGGTCGACCACCACGAAAGGCCGCGCCTGAATGTCGAGTTCGACACCGGCGGGCGGCAGGATGCGCATCAGCTCATAGTTGACGGGGCGTGGCAGGGCGCGGCCATCCATGACCACTTCGGCATCGAAACCCAGCACGTTGGGCTTGGTCTTCTCGATATGCTCCAGATACTGGTTGCCGCGCTCGCGCATCACGTCCATGTACAGCACGCTGCGCTCGACGGCATCACGCCAGTAATCGAAAGCGGCACGGCCGAAACCAAATGGATCCAGATAGCTCAGTGCCTCAGCAGGCGGCGTCGGCATCAGTAGATTCATGTTCGACTCCAGGGTTCTCCAGCGCGTCATCAGCGTGGATGGGAGAAAATTTGCTGCACTGCAACAAGTATAGTACGCCCTGTTCAGGCCGAACGCAGCCATTTTGTCGATTTTTTGTTGCCCTTCCGCCTTTTCCCACTCGCGCTTCATACCGTCTCACCCGCACCGAGCAGTTCACTGAGCGCCCGCCGCTCGCGCCGCCTGGCTTCGGCCGCGTCCCGCCCCCACACGACCAGCCGCGCCGCCTCACTACCCGCAGCGCGGTCGAGACGAACCCCAGGCCCTCCGCCCAGCATGCCCAGCGCCCCGGCCAGGCACCGAAGCCGCGCCTGACCGGGGCGGCCCGGACCGTGCCCCATGAGCCCCACCCGAGGCCGCTTCAAACGCTGGCCGGCGGCCAGGCGCAGCTGCTCCACGGCCAAATCGAGCCCGGTCAATGCCTCCACCAGCCCTTCGCTGCCCGACAGTCCCGGGCGCATGCTCACGAAGCCCAGCTGGTGGTCGTGCAGAGAAAAGCGCAGCGTCGCCAGCCCCACCAGTTCGACAGCGAGGGCGCCCTTGACCGCGAGCTGCCCAAGGTAGGCGCGTTGCTCCGGGGTCAACTTTTCGCTGGGGGCCAGGGCATAGCCAGCACTGGCCGCCTCATACTCCACCAGCGCCAGCGCCTGGCCATGCCGATCCACCAGCACCGGCAGGTTCACGCAGGACGAATCCTGCCCCGCCGCCAGGGGCAGGCCGGCCTCGCGCATCAGTAGCCGACACGCCTGCGGGTCCTGCATGGCCGCCAGCAGCGATTCACGCGGGCCGATGAAGCCAAGCCCGGCCTCCCGGCAGCGCCAGGCCAGGGCGAGCTGCTCGGCCAGGTCCATCTCGCCGGGGTGAATGGCATCGCAACCAAGCGCCTCTGCGCCGGCAGCCAGGGCATCGGGGGTGCTCGCCAGCGGGTCGTGGCACCACGCCAGCCCGAGTTCGGTACAGGCCTGCCCGGCCCGCAGCGACGCCAGGCCGCTGCCGGCCACCAGCACGCGCTGCCATCCTGGGGGGCGCCCCCCCGCCTCGCCTTGCTTAATCATGTTTCCTTCTCGTCCTCGGCGGCGGGCATGACCGCAGCCCGGCACGGTGATAGCATTTCGGTGGATGTACCAGGGGTGCCCTACCAAGCGGATCGCTCATGACCATGCCAAGGCTGCTGAACCGCCTGACCTTTCGCCAATTGCAGGTATTCCAGGCTGTCCACCGACAGCACTCCTACTCACGAGCGGCGGAAGAGCTCGGGCTGACCCAGCCAGGCGTCAGCGCCCAGATCCGCCAGCTGGAACAGGCCCTGGGACAGCCGCTGTTCAAGTATTCCGGCAAGACCCTGCACGTACTGCCGGCAGCCGACGCCTTGGCCGCCTCAACCCAGGCCATCTTCGGCCAGGTCTCGCGCCTGCAGATGGCGCTGTCGGACATGGCCGGCACCATTTCCGGCGAACTCAACCTGGCGGCGGTCTCTACCGCACAGTACGTCGTGCCTCATTTGATTGCCCGCTTTCGCGCCCACCATCCCAACGTTCAGGTTCGGCTGAAGGTGTGCAACCGCAGCCAGGCCCTCGAACGGCTGGCGGCGCGGCGCGACGACCTGGTGATCATGGCCATGGTACCGGAAGACGACGACAACCTGGTCTACATGCCAATCCTGGAGAACGAACTGATCCCTGTGGTCTGGCCTGGACACCCTCTGCTGGCCGCAGCCGCCCCCACCCTCGAAGACCTGGCCCAGCACTATCTACTGATGCGCGAGCCCGGCTCCGGCGTGCGTACTGCCTTCGAGCAGCTGGCCGCCGAGCAGGACGTGCCGCTTGCCCACACCATGGAGCTTGGCACCAACGAAGCGATCAAGCAGGGCATCATGGCCCACCTGGGCGTGGCAGTGCTGCCGCGCCTGGCGGTAAAGCTGGAGCTTGGGGCCGGGCTGCTGGCCGAGCTACCGCTGCCCGGCTTTCCCATGCGCCGCTCCTGGTGCACGGTCTATCCTCGCGACCGCTTCCCGACGCCGGTGACCGAGCTGTTCCTGCGCTTCGTGCGCGAGCGGATCGGCGAGTTCGAGGCCCATTTCAGGGCCCCTGCGCACCCCATTCCCGACCATGGCGTGGTGTGCCTGCCCCTGCAATCGCTGTAGCCGTCTACCGCGGTCGCGGCTGTCCCGAGGCAACCGGAATATGCTAGATTAGCCGGCTGCAACCAACCTACCCATGCACACCATAGCGCAGCCGCCGAGCGGAGGGCTGACACCCCATGAGCGATGACATCACTAAGCGCGTGCCCAGCGGTGAGAAATTCCGCAACGAACGCGGAATGGCCGTGATCAAGGACGGCATCAAGCAGCGCAAGACGGTAGAAGAGCGTCCGGAAACCACCCGCAAGCCGCAGTGGCTACGCGCCCAGATTCCGGGTGGCGGCCGTTTCGAAGCGGTGAAGAAGAACGTCAACGAGCATCGTCTGAGCACCGTCTGCGCGGAATCCCACTGCCCCAACATGGGCGAATGCTGGAGCAACGGCACCGCCACCATCATGCTGATGGGCTCGGTGTGCACCCGCGCCTGCCGCTTCTGCGCCGTTGACACCGGCAATCCCCGCGGCTGGCTCGATGCCGAGGAGCCCGCCAACACGGCCAAGTCGGTCGAACTGATGGGGCTGCGCTACGTGGTGCTGACCTCGGTGGATCGCGACGACCTGCCCGACGGCGGCGCCGCCCACTATGCCGCCTGCATCCAGGCCATCAAGACCAACACGCCCCAGGTAGTGGTGGAAGCCCTGACCCCCGACTTCGACGGCGACCCAGCGGCCATCGAACGCGTGGTCGATTCCGGCCTTGAGGTGTTCGCCCAGAACGTCGAGACGGTCGAGCGACTCACTCACTACGTGCGCGACCCGCGTGCCGGCTATCGCAAGACGCTCGACGTGCTGGCCCATGCCAAGCGCTACCGCCCCGACGTGCTGACCAAGACCAGCCTGATGCTGGGTCTCGGTGAGAGCGATGAGGAGATCCTCGCCACCTTCGACGACCTGCGCGCCATCGACGTGGACATCGTCACCCTCGGCCAATACCTGCGCCCCACCCGCAACCACCTGCCGGTGGAGCGCTGGGTCACGCCGGAAGAGTTCGAACGCTACCGTCGACTGGGTCTGGAAAAGGGCTTCATGGAGGTGGCCTCGGGGCCGCTGGTGCGCTCGAGCTATCGCGCCGACCGCGTATTCGAGAAGAACAACCTGGGTCTTGCCGCACCAGCCGCCGTACCTGGCCAGGCAACCGACCCCAACCGCATCGACGCAATCAACGTCGGCTGATAGGCAGGCAGGCAGGCGCGCAACTCTAGGCAGGCGCCTGCTCGGCATCGACCAGGCGCAGCGGGCGGCCCAGCCGCTGCGCAAGGCGCTCGGCGAGACGCATGCCGACCTGCGCGACCGTGGGGCAAGGCGTCGCCAGGTCGGCGACGCGGGTCATCGCCATGCCGGCATAACCACAGGGATTGATGCGTGAAAACGGCGCAAGGTCGCCATCCACGTTGAGTGCCACGCCGTGAAAGCTGGCACCGCGCCGAATGCGCAGCCCCAGCGAGGCAATCTTGGCCTCGCCGACATAAACCCCGGGCGCATCGGCACGTGCCTGCGCCGTGATAGCGTAATCCGCCAGCACGCTAATCACCGCTTGCTCCAGCGCCGTGACCAGCTCGCGTACACCAAGCCCGCCCCGGCGTACATCCAGCAATGGGTAGAGCACCACCTGCCCCGGGCCGTGATAGGTCACCTGCCCGCCGCGATCGGTCAGCACGACCGGAATATCGCCCGGCATCAGCAAATGCTCTGGCTTACCGGCCTGCCCCTGGGTGAACACGGGCGGATGCTCCACCAGCCAGAACTGGTCGGGCGTGGCGCCGTCGCGCTGGTCGGTGAAGTCGCGCATGGCCTGCCAGACCGGCTCGTAAGGGCGCAGGCCCAGCCGGTGGAGCAGAATCGCGCCGTCGAGCTCAGGCATCACACCACCATGTGCACTCGGCCGGTGGCCTTGAGGTCCATGAAAAGCGCCTTGAGCTGCTCTTCGCCGGTAGCATAGAGCGTCAGCCGCACCGACTGGAAGCGGCCGTTGCGGCTATCGATCACCTCGATGGCGCTGGCGTCCAGGCCGGCATCGTAGCGGCTGACGATCTGGCACACGTGGGCGGCAAAGTCGTCGGCAGCGTTGCCGACCACCTTGATCGAATAGTGGCAGGGAAAGGTAATGGTCGGCGCCTGGCCTGGCGAAGGCGACGCGGACACCTGGCGCAGGTCGCGCAGCGTCTTGTCGGTCATGGCAGTATCGCCCCTGGAAAATATCCTAGTATTTTACTCAACCTTTCCCCTGCCACCAAGGCGGCAGGGGAAAGTGATTCTGGCTGTCAGTTGAACCACCGGCCCAGCAGGCCGGAGAAGAACCGCCTTACCTGGTCGAATAGGCGCTTGACGAAGCCGCCCTCCTCGATCGTCTCCAGGGCGACCAGGGGCTGTTCACCCACCACCTCGTCGCCCAGGTGCACCTCGAGGGTGCCGACGCGCTGGCCCAGGCTGACCGGGGCGCGCAGGTCCTGGCGAATGTCGAGGCGTGCGCTCAGCTCGGCGTTGCGCGTACGCGGTACTGTCATGTGCACGTCATGGTCAACGCCGAGACGCAGCTCGTTCTTGTTGCCGCCCCACACGCGCGGGGTGTTGAGCACCGCACCCTGATCATAGAGCTTCAGGGTCTCGTAGTAGCGGAAGCCGTAGCTCAGCAGCTTCTGGGTCTCCTGCGCCCGCGCCTCTTCCGAGTTGGTACCCATGACTACCGAGATCAGGCGCATGCCATCGCGCTTGGCCGAGGCCACCAGGCCATAGCCCGCCTCGGTGGTCCAGCCGGTCTTGAGGCCATCTACGGTCGGGTCGCGCCACAGCAGGCGGTTGCGGTTGGGCTGGCGGATGTCGTTATAGGTGAAGTAACGCTCCGAGTAGACCGCGTAGTGCTCGGGATAGTCGTTGATGATGTACTGCGACAGTAGGGCCATGTCGCGCGCCGAGGAGTACTGGTCGGGGTGCGGCAGGCCGGTGGCATTAGTAAAATTGGTGTTATGCAGCCCCAGCCTGGCGGCATGCTGGTTCATCAGGTCGGCGAAGGGGCCTTCGCCACCGGCCAGATGCTCGGCCACCGCGACGCTGGCGTCATTCCCCGAGGAGATGATGATGCCGTACAGCAGGTCGCGGATCGACACCTCGGTATTGACCTCGATGAACATCTTGGAGCCGCCGGTACGCCAGGCCTTCTCGCTGACGCGCACCATGTCGGTCAGGTTGATGTTACCGCGGTCGAGCTCGCGCTCCACCAGGTAGGCGGTCATCAGCTTGGTCAGGCTGGCCGGCGGCAGACGCTCGTCGGAGTTGTGCTCGACCAGCACCCTGCCGCTGTCGGCGTCCATGAGAATCCACGACTTGGCGGCGATCTGCGGCGGCGCCGGAATCATGGGCTGCGGGGTGGGTATGGCCTGGGCAAGGGCCTGGCCGCCGACCAGCCACAGGCCGAGCAGCATGAGCGGGAAACACCGCAGGCGAACGAAACGGAACAGCACTCTCATGGGCATGAGTCTCATTGAAAGCTTCGAGATGGTCAGAGGAAAGGCGCCGATCAGTCGGCGCCATTGACGATAAAGGCCTGGTCGAATCCGGCGCGGCGCAGCTCATCGCGCGCCGCTCCAACCAGGCCGGCATGAGCCAGCGGCCCCACCTGCACCCGATACATGCCGGTAGCGCTTGCCACGCGCACGGGATGCGACAGTTCGCCCTGCAGCCGCGCCTGAAGCGCCCGGGCGTTGTCGGCCGAGCCCAGCGCCGCGATCTGCAGGAATACCGGGGCCGAAGCGTCCGTGCTGGCGGTGCCGGCAGGACTCGCCGACGCGGCACTTGCCACCGCCGGCTGTGCTTGAGCAGGCGCCGATTGGACCCGCGGAGCGGGGCTTGGGTTCGCGCCACCGCGCCCATTTTCCGCCAGCCAGATTTCCGGATTGATCGCCTCCACCTTCACCGGCCCGGTGCCGCGCCCGAGGATATCCAGGCGCGCCGCCGCGGCGTAGGAGAGGTCGATCTCGCGGTCGTTGTGGAAGGGGCCACGGTCGTTGATGCGCACGATCACCGAGCGCCCGTTCTCCAGGCTGGTGACGCGCGCATAGGTTGGCAACGGCAGCGAACGGTGCGCTGCCGTCATTTTGTACATGTCGTAGATCTCGCCGTTGGACGTGGCGTAGCCGTGGAATTTCTCGCCATACCAGGAAGCCGTGCCCCGGCGCGCGTAGCCATTGGCGTCGGGCAGCACGTGGTAGGTCTTGCCCCAGACCTCGTAGGTCGAGCGGTTGCCACCGCGGGAAAGCGGCTCGATGCGGGGCACCGCATCGGGGATTTGGCTGACGTCCGGCGGGTTCTGCGGGTAGGCATCGCCGCTCATGGCATAGCGACCACCTCCTGAACTCGCGGCTGAGGCCGCAGGTGCAGGCGCCGACGCATCGCGCGAACCGGAGCTCGACTGCGAGCCGCCGCCGGCACAGCCGGCCAATAGCGTCGCCATGGCAAAGGTCGCCCACAGCCGCTTCATGAGCTGGCCTCCTCGGCGTCGGCCGGCCCTTGCGCGGCAAGCGCCTCGATCTCCTCGGCCAGCTCGGTCACCGCCATGGCGTAGAGGTGGCTATGGTTGTAGCGCGTGATCACGTAGAAGTTCTGGTGGCCCACGCGATAGCGCCAGCTCGCCTCCGCCGTCTCCAGAGCCAGCGGGATCACCTGCTCGGTCTCGTCGAGGTTGGCGTCGACCTCGATCTGCGCGGTCGAAAGTTCGGCCAGGTCGACATAGGGCGGACGAGTGCGATTGAACTCGATCGCCTCCGGCGGCGCTTCGGGACCGCGGGCTTCGTGATAGATCGGCGCGCCCGGCTGCCAGCCGTGCACGGCGAAATAGTTGCCGACGCTGCCGATCGCATCCACCGGGTTGTTCCACAGGTCGCGGTAGCCGTCGTCATCGAAGTCGACCGCATAGGCGCGATAGCTGGTGGGAATGAACTGCGGATAGCCCATGGCGCCGGCATAGGAGCCCGTCAGGCTGCCCGGGTCGACTTCCTGCTCGTGGGTGATCTCGAGGAAGGCGGCGAGTTCGCCGCGAAAGAAGTTGCCGCGCACCGGGTGGTGAAACGCCAGGGTGGCAAGCGAGTCGATCACCCGATGGCGCCCGGTGAAGCGCCCGTAGCTGGTCTCGACGCCGATGATCGCCGCGATCATGGCGGCCGGCACGCCGAATTCCGCCTCGGCCCGCTCGAAGGCGTCGCGGTGCGCTTCGATGAAGGCAACGCCACGCTCGACGCGCTCGGGCTGGAGGAAGATCTCGCGATACTCGTCCCAGCGCAGCCGACGCTCCGCGGCTCCCTCCATGGCATCCAGCACCCCCTGCTGGAAGTGCGCGTCGCCCAGCGCCGCCTCCAGCCAGTCGCGTTCGATGCCGCGCTCCATCAGCTCGTCGAGCAGTTGCCCGGCGCCGGCGTGGCGCTCCGGATGGAAGTCCTCGGCCAGCGCAGCCGGCGCTCCCAGCAAGGCGACCGCCGACAGCATGGCAATAACGCCTCTTTTTCCTTTCACCGCGGCTGGCATCATGCGCTGCGCACTCCCTGACAGGCTCTCTCGGAAACCGGGACCACCGAAGGCTAGCGAGGCAGCAGCCGGCGGTGCCCGTGAATGGACATGAGAATACCGAAACCGGCCAGCAAGGTCACGCTGGAGGTCCCGCCGTAGCTGACCAGCGGCAGCGGCACGCCTACCACCGGCAGGATTCCGCTGACCATGCCGACGTTGACGAAGACATAGATGAAGAAAGTCAGGATGATGCTGCCCCCCAGCAGCCTGCCGAAGGTGTCGTGTGCGGCGCCCGAGAGCCACAGCCCGCGGGCCACGATCATGAGGTAGAACACCAGCACCACCAGCATGCCGACCAGCCCGAACTCCTCGCCGAGTACCGCAACGATGAAGTCGGTATGGCGCTCGGGCAGGAACTCTAGCTGCGACTGTGTGCCCTGCAGCCAGCCCTTGCCCCACACGCCGCCGCTACCGATGGCGGTGGTCGACTGGATGATGTTCCAGCCCGCTCCCAGCGGGTCGCTTTCGGGATTCAGGAACGTGAGCACCCGCTGGCGCTGGTACTGGTGAAGATTCATCCACAACAGCGGCAGGGCCGACGCCGCTGCCACCGCCAGCACGGCGATGAAGCGCCAGGAAAGGCCCGCCAGCAGCACTACGAAGATCGCCGCGCTGGAGACCAGCAGCGAAGTGCCGAGGTCGGGCTGGCGCGCGATCAGCAGTACCGGCAAACCGATCAGCACCGCACACACCAGCAGGTCGAGCAGCCGGGGCGGCAGCTGGCGGCGACTCAGCCACGCCGCGACCATCAGCGGCATCGCCAGCTTCATCAGCTCCGAGGGCTGGAAGCGCACCACCCCGGGAATGGTCAGCCAGCGCTTGGCCCCCATGCCCACGTCGCCCACCAGCTCCACCGCAATCAGCAGCAGCAGGCTGCCGCCATAGACGACCGGCGCCCAGCGCAGCAGCGTCGTCGGGGTGATCTGGGCCAGCGCCAGCATCACCGCAACCGCCACCAGGAAGCGCGTGCCTTGGGCGTACACGGCCTCGATGCGTTGGCCGCTGGCGCTATAGAGCACGCCCAGCCCGGCCACCAGCAATACCAGCAGCATGATCAGCAGCCAGGGGTCCAGGTGCGTACGCTCCCAGAAACTCTTGCGACGCGAGATGCCGCCGTCCGGCGCCCGCACCGGCCGTCTGCGCAACCCTCTTGCCATCGGCGTCAATGCCATGATCAGTTCCCCGCCACGGAGCCGGTATCGTTTTCCATCGCCTCGAGCAGCTCCTCCACGTCGGGCGCGCCTTCATCCAGCAGCCAGGCGTCGGTCATGGCGCGGGCCAGGTGGGCGGCATGGGTACTGCCGCCTCCGGCATTCTCTACGATCACCGAAACGGCGATCTGCGGGTCCTCCAGCGGGGCAAAGGCCATGAACAGGGCGTGGTCTCGCAGTCGTTCGGCGAGCTGGTCGGCGTTGTAGCGCTGATCCTGTCCCAGCGAGAAGACCTGGGCGGTCCCCGACTTGCCGGCCATGCGGTATTCGAGCCCGACCCCGGTGCGCCGTGCAGTGCCCTCGTGGCCGGTCAGCACCTTCTCCATGCCGGAGAAGACCCTGTCCCACCACAGCGGGTTGCTTACGGTGATGTCGCGCTTGGTGCCCGGCAGCCGCTGCGGCACCTCGCGATCGCCGACGTGGCTGGCGAGCCGCGGCATCACCCATTCGCCGCGATTGGCCAGCACGGCGGTGGCCGTGGCGAGCTGCAGCGGTGTGACCTGCCAGTAGCCCTGGCCGATCCCGACCGACAGCGTCTCCCCGGGGAACCAGGACTGGCCGAAGCGGCCACGCTTCCACTCCCGCGACGGCATCAGCGCCTGGCTTTCGCCGAACACATCGTAGGCGACGCGTTGGCCGAAGCCGAAGGCGCTCATCTGCTCGTGCAGCCGATCGATGCCCATTTCGTGGGCCAGCGCATAGTAATAGGTGTTGTTGGACACCGCGATCGAGCGCTCCATGTCGACACGGCCATGCCCCCAGCGCAGCCAGTTGCGATAGCGGCGGCTGTCGTTGGGCAGTTGGTAAAACCCCGGGTCGTTGATGACACGATCCGGCGTGATTACCCCTTCCACCAGTCCCGCCAGCGCCAGGAAGGGCTTGATGGTCGAACCAGGCGGGTAGTGGCCGCGAATCGCACGGTTGAACAGCGGCAGGTCGAGGTCCTCCTGCAGCGCACGGTAGGAGGCGACATCGATGCCGGTGACGAACTGGTTGCTGTCGAAGCCCGGCGCCGAGACCATGGCAAGTATCTCGCCGGTCTTGGGCACGATGGCGACGATTGAACCGCGACGGCCATCAAGCAGCTCGTAGGCCAGGCTCTGCAGCCCCTTGTCCAGGGTCAGCCTCAGGTTCTGCCCGGGCACCGGGTCGGTGCGGCCCAGCTCGCGCAGCACCCGGCCGCGCGCGTTGGTTTCCACCTTACGCAACCCGGCCTGGCCATGCAGGACGTCCTCATAGAAGCGCTCCACGCCGGTCTTGCCGATGAAGTGCGTGCCGGCATAGCGGCCGGGGTCGAGCGTCTTGAGCTCTTCGGCGTTGATGCGCCCGACATAGCCGAGCGCATGGGCCATGATGTGCGCGTCGGGATAGTAGCGCAGCAGCTGCGCTTCCACTTCGACACCCGGCAGCAGATGGCGATTCACGGCCAGGCGGGCGATCTGCGCTTCGTTGAGATCGCTCATCAGCAGCGACGGCTGGAACGGGCGCTGGCGCTGGCGCGAGCGCACGCGAAAGGCCTCGGCCTCCTCGGGCGAGAGCTCCATCAGCCGCTCCAGCAGCGCCAGGGTGGCGTCGAGATCCTCGACCCGCTCACGGATCAGGGTCAGGTTGTAGGTAGGCCGGTTCTCGGCCAGCAGCACCCCGTTGCGATCGTGGATCAGCCCGCGGGTAGGCGGCAACGGCTCCACGCGCACGCGATTCTTCTCGGAACGGGTGCTGTATACCTCATGCTGAACGACCTGCAGGTAGACCAGCCGCCCCATGAGCAAGCCCGTCAACGTGACGATCAGAAAAGCGGCGAGGAACGCCCGAATGCGAAAGATCCGCAGCTCGTGCTCGGGGTTCTTGAGAGTCTCACGGCGTTGGCGCATGCCGGCAATGGTCTCGTTGTTGCATTACAGCGGAAGCCGCGGTCAGCGATGATAGGGGTGCCCCACCAGCAGGGTCCAGGCACGATAAAGCTGTTCGGCCAGCATGACCCGCACCAGCGGATGCGGCAGCGTGAGGGGCGACAGCGACCACCGCCGCTCGGCGGCGCGGGACAGCTCGGGAGCCAAGCCATCCGGCCCGCCCACCAGCAGCGCCACGTCGCGCCCCGACAGTCGCCAGGCTTCGGCTTCCCTGGCAAGCTGCTCGGTGCTCCAGGGCTTGCCCTGCACTTCCAGCGCCACGGTCAGCTCATCGCCCCGCAGGCGCTCGCGGATGCGCTGGGCCTCCAGCGCAATGGCCCGCGCCACATCGGCATTCTTGCCGCGCTGGCCGGGCGCGATCTCCTCGATCTCGAGGGTGAAATCGCGAGGAAGGCGCTTGCGATACTCCTCCACGCCCTCGTTGACCCAGGCAGGCATTCGCGTCCCCACCGCCAGCAGGCGGATCTTCATTGCCCGCCGTGCTCCTGCCGGAGTTCGCCGTCGCTGGGCAAGTCCGCCCACAGCCGCTCCAGGTCGTAGAGCTGGCGGGTTTCCGGAAGCATCACATGCACGACCACATCGCCCAGGTCGACCAGCACCCAGTCGGAGCCGGCCTGCCCTTCCACGCCCAGCGGCTGCAAGCCCGAAGCCTTGGCCTTCTCGACCACGTTGTTGGCCAGTGCCGCCACGTGTCGGGTGGAAGTACCGCTGGCGATGATCATCAGGTCGGTGACACTGGTCAGACGCGATACGTCGAGCAGCGACACGTCCTTGGCCTTGAGGTCATCCAGCGCCTCCATGACCAGAGTCTTGAGCGATTCGTTGTGCATAGCCCCTCTTGAGTGGGAAGTCGTGAACGGCGCCATTGTAGCGCCTCACGGCGTAGGAGGCAGCGCTCAGCGGGAAAGATATAGGCGTCGGTGGCGAATTCGTTGCTCGACCGCCTCCGGCAGCAGGTATCTCACGCTGCGACCCTCGGCCAGACGACGGCGCACTTCGGTCGCCGAGATGGCCATGCGCGTGGGCAAGGCGAGACGCAACACCGCCCCTGCCGGGCGCTCCATCATTTCTTCGGCAGTATCGACCTCACGTTCGGCGATCAGTTCGGCCAGGGCCGGCGAAAGCGGTGCGTCGAAGTCGGGGCGGTGGATCACCGCGAGGTGGGCCAGGGCGAACAGACGCTCGGGCCGGTGCCATTCAGCAAGCTTCAGGAAGGCATCGTGGCCAAGCGCCATGATCAGCCGCGCCGCGCCGCCCAGCTCCTCGCGCAGCGAGGCCAGGGTATCGACCGTGTAGGAGGGCCCGTCCCGGTCGAGCTCGCGCGGATCAGCGACCAAGCCCGGAGTGTCGCCGATGCCGAGCGCCAGTAGGGCCAGGCGCTCGGCGGGCGCCACGCTCGGCATACCCCGCAGCGGCGGCGAGGCGGCGGGAATCATGTGCACGCGATCCAGCGCCAACGCTTCTTGCAGCTCCACGGCACTGCGCAAGTGGCCCAGGTGAACCGGGTCGAAGGTACCACCGAGCACGCCGACCCGCAGCGGAGGCACCGCCTGGCTCACTGGCGCACCTGGCCGTCGCCGTACACCACGTACTTGCAGGTGGTCAGCCCCTCGAGCCCCACCGGGCCGCGCGCGTGCAGCTTGTCGGTGGAGATGCCGATCTCCGCACCCAGGCCATACTCGAAGCCGTCGGCGAAGCGGGTCGAGGCGTTGACCATCACCGAGCTGGAATCCACCTCGGCCATGAACCGGCGCGCCAGACCGTAGTGCTCGGTGACGATGGCGTCGGTGTGGTGCGAACCGTAGCGCTCGATGTGCTCGATGGCGGCATCGATGCCATCCACCACCCGCAGCGCCAGCACCGGCGCCAGGTACTCGGCGCACCAGTCCTCCTCGGTCGCGGCAACGATGCCGGGCAGGATGTCGCACGACCGCGCGCAGCCTCGCAGCTCCACCTGATGCTCCGCATAGGCGGCTGCCAGGCGGGGCAGCAGCGCCTCGGCCACCGGGGCGTCGATCAGTAACGTTTCCATGGTGTTGCAGGTGCCGTAGCGCTGCGTCTTGGCGTTGACGGCAATGGCCAGCGCCTTGTCGGGGTCGGCGGTGGCATCGATATAGACATGACAGACGCCGTCCAGATGCTTGATCACCGGCACGCGCGCTTCGCGCGAGATGCGTTCGATCAGCGACTTGCCACCGCGCGGGATAATCACGTCGACATACTGGGGCAGGGTGATAAGCCGCCCCACCGCCGCACGGTCGGTGGTCGCCACGACCTGCACCGCCGCTTCGGGCAGGCCGGCCTGGAGCAGCCCCTGGCGAATGCACTCGGCGATGGCGGCATTCGAGTCGCGCGCCTCGGACCCGCCGCGCAGGATGCAGGCATTGCCCGACTTGAGGCACAGGCTGGCCGCCTCCATCGTCACGTTGGGACGCGATTCGTAGATGATGCCGATCACCCCGAGTGGCACCCTCATCTTGCCGACCTGAATTCCGCTCGGCCGCGAGCGCAGCCCGTCGACCTCACCCACGGGGTCGGGCAGTGCCGCCACCTGATGCAGCCCTTCGATCATGGCGTCGAGGCGCTTGTCGTCGAGCGCCAGGCGGTCCAGCAGGGCGGCATCCAGGCCGCTGTCGCGGCCGCGCGCCAGGTCGCGTGCGTTGGCCTCCAGCACGCCCTGGCGGCCCTGGGCAAGCTGCTCGGCCATTGCCAGCAAGGCGGCATTCTTGTCGCCCGTGGTGGCTTTGCGCATTGCCGATGCAGCACCGCGCGCAGCCTGTCCCAGCCGGGTCATGTACGCATCGACGTCGGCAACGGCGGAGGAGGGTTCGGTTCGGGAAGCGTGGACAGACATGATAATGAGACTCCTGAGCCGCCGCGCCTTAGCGCGCTTCGGACGTTATACTGGGGCAACTACGGAACGGAGCACGGCATACCTTGCATGCAGGAAGGCAGCTACCCTTGCCGAGGCCTAACGCCTCAGCGACAGGGCTGCAGCCCAATGCCGCAACGAGTACGCTCGCGCTCGTCGCCAAGGCCGTGTTCCAGGTCGAAACCCCTAGATAGTAAGGCACCATGCAGAGCATGTACAAAGTCAGGCTGATGCGCCTGAACCTGCTGGCCGCTGCCGTGTTGCTCATGCTGCTCGCGCTGCGCACCGAACCGCTGAGCCACGCGCTGCTGCTGTGGCTGGCGGCGGCCTGGCTTGCCGTGACGGCCGGGCTCATCGAATTCAGCCACCGGCGCCCCGCCACCCTGCCCTGGCAGCTGCTGCCGAGCCTGCTGCTGACCGGCATGCTGGTTTCCGCCCCGGAGCAGCATGCGCTGTGGCTGTGGGTATGGCCGGCACTGCTGATGCTGCCCCAGCCGGGCTGGCTGCTGCTCTTCAGCATGGCGCTGGCGGGGCTGTCGTGGTGGTCGCTGGCGGCGCTGCTGGGCTTCGAGCAGACGCTCTTCTCCGGCCTGGTACTGCTCACGCTGATGCTGGTCGGCCTGGCTCGCAACCGCCAGCTTCAGCCCTGGGAGGCCACCCGCCGGGCCAGGGTGCGCCTTGCTCCGGGCCTGCCGCTGTGGAGCGCGCAGCAGCTGGCCGAAGACCTCAATCGCGAAAGGGTGCGCTGCCGGCGCGAGGAAGTGCACGGCGAGCTGATGCTGCTGCAGGTGCCGCGCCATCAGCTGTGGCCCATGGCCCGCTTGCTGTGCCGACTCATCCATGGCTTCGAGAGCTGCTACCGTCTGGATCATCGCACCCTGGCGGCACTGCTGCTCAGTCGTGACGAGGAGCAGGCAACCCAGCGTCGCCACTCGCTGCTGAAGGCGCTCAATCAGCCGGTGAAGCTCCGCTTCGCCACGCTCGAGGAAGCCGGCTCCATCGAGGCGCTGAGGCGACGCTTCGAACGCCAGCAGGAGCGCCTGGCGATCGAGCCGGAGCCTGCCCATGGATAGCAAGTGGCTGGCCAAGCGTTTCTCCCTTGCCCTGGCCGCCTGCGCAGCCCTGCTCGCCGGCGCCGCCGTGTGGCACTACCTGATGGGCAACTACGATCGCATCCTGCTGCCCTCGGCCCTCGCCCTGTTGCTGCTGATCGCCAGCCTGCTGCGCGCCGCCAGCAGCCAGGTGCGGCTTTCGGGCTACCTTGCCCTGATCGCCGGCTACCTGATGCTGGCGCTGGAGCTGCCGCAACTGGAAGAGGGCGCGCCCACCTGGGTCGGCCTGGCTCCGCTGCTGACGGTACTGCTGCTGCCGCCCGCCCCGGCGATCCTGCTCAATCTTGCCCTGGCACCGATCTGGCTGATGCTGGTGGGCGACGACTCCCTGACGTCCTCGCTGGCACTCGGCTACCTGGCCATGGTAGTGGTAACGGCACTGATTCCCTGGGAGCAACAGCGCCAGCAGGCGCTGCTGAAAGCCACCGACCCGCGCGACCCGCAGTGCGACGCAGTGAACCGCACCACTCTTCACGAGCGACTGGCCAGCGAGTTCCAGCGCACCCAACTGCTGCACCAGCCGCTCAGCGTGATCGTGATTCATTTGCCACAATTGGAGATGGCCACGGAACAATTTGGCCCTCGCGCTCATCAAGGACTGCTGGATGCCCTGTGCCGCACGACCCGCCATCGCACTCGCCATCATGACTTTCTCGGGCGCCAGGGGCCGGCCACCTTCTGGCTGGTGCTGCCTAGCACCGGCCAGAGCGGCGCACAGATGGTGCAGGGACGCCTCGAAGAGGCCTTTCATCGCACGGTGCTGGTCGATACCGGCCGACTGCAAGCCGTCACTGGCCTGTGCCAGCGGCTAGCAGGCGAAAGCTGGTCACGCTTCGAACAGCGGCTGCTGGCCACCACGCGCAGGCTCACGGAGTCGTGACCCGCACTGAGCGCCCGACACCATCCATCAAGGAGTCGCTGCTTGAACCTGGCCGACACCCTCTATCAGCTTTCACCCTCGCCGGAAATGCTGCTCTTGATCATCGCGGCCATCGCGCTGATCGAGTCGCTGGCGCTGGTCGGGCTGCTGCTGCCCGGCGTGATTTTGATCACCGCCACCGCCTCGCTGGCCGGCCATCAGGACGTGGCCATCACTGCCCTGCTGCTGGCCGCCTTCATCGGCGCCGTGCTGGGCGACGGCCTAAGCTTCCTACTCGGCTATACCCAGCGCGAACGGGTCACCCGCCTATGGCCCTTCTCGCGCCATCCCGAGTGGCTGGCCCGTGGCGCCCGGTTCTTCCACCGCTACGGCACCCTGTCGGTCTTCTTCGGCCGCTTCGTCGGCCCGGTACGCCCCATCGTTCCCTTGATTGCCGGCATGCTGAGGATGTCGCCACGCGCCTTCCTGTGGGCCAACCTGGCCTCGGCGGCGCTGTGGGCTCCCGCCTATATCCTGCCAGGCTACCTGCTGGGCCAGACCTGGCAGCAACTCGTCACCCTGCCGCCCGGCGTGGATGAAGCGCTGATCGCCCTGGCAGTGGCGCTGGTGGTACTCGCAGTGGTCTTTTCGTGGCTGCGACAGCAGGCCGGGCGCTCCGGGCGGCTCTATCGGCTGCTGGCGAAGGGAGCGCGCCTTCATCCGGTCATGCGGCGGTTCTGGCTGGCGGAGAGCAGCAAGGGCCAGCGCGAGGTACCGCTGGCCACCTGGCTGCTGCTGATCTTCTCGCTGGGGGCTCTCTCGGCGCTGACCATCGGCGTGATCCGGCAGGCCGGCCCCTTCGCACTGGACCTGCAGGTCCACGCCATGTTCGATCAGCTGCTGATTCCCTCCCTGACCCAGGTCGGCCAAGTGATGGCGCGCATCGGCGACACCTACGGCGTGGTGGCGCTGGTACTGCCCTGGGGAGCTTGGCTGCTGCTACGGCGCCATTACGCCGCCTTCCTGCATATCGGCGCCGGGCTTGGCGCCATCGCGCTGCTCAATACGCTCGGCAAGGCACTGATAGGACGGCCGCGCCCGGATACGCCGGACTACCTCACCGGCTCGCTCGCCTTCCCCAGCGCCCATGCCTCCACCGCCGTGGTGCTCTACGGCCTGGCGGCCGCGTTCGTTGCGCCGGAACTACCCAGCCGCTACCGCTTCTGGGCCTACTGGGTGGCCATCGCGCTGGCCTTTCCCATGGCGATCTCGCGCCTGGTGATCGGCGTGCATTGGCTAAGCGACCTGGTCGGCGGGGCACTGATGGGGCTGGTGGTCTGTGCCCTGGTGCGCCTGGCCTGGCAGCGGCGGCACCGACCCGCGCTGACGCCGTGCCCGTGGCTGCTGCTGAGCGCCGCCTCGCTGGTGCTGGTGTCGGCACGCGTCGCCTGGCTACCCCCGGTCTGACGGCCAGGCGCTCGGCCGGGTCAGCCGAGCGCCAGCCACACCCCGACACCGAGCATCAGCGTCCCGGCGATGCGGTTGAGCAGCCGCACGTTGCCGCTTTCGCCCAGCGCGCGACGCAGCCCCCGGCCTCCGGCGGCATAGAGCAGCAGGCTGAGGAACTCGATGGCCAGGATCACGCCGATCAGCACGCTCAGCTGGCCCGTTAGCGGGCGCGAGGCGTCCAGGAACGGCGGCAGCAGCGCCACGAAGAAGGCCCACCCCTTGGGGTTGGCCACGGCAGTGACGAACCCCTGCAGGACAAGCTGCCCGCGCGAGGCCGGCGCCAGCTCGACGTTCTCCAGCGGAATCGCCATGCGCCCGCGCGAGCGCCACATCATCACCCCGAGATAGCCGAGATAGGCGCCCCCTACCCACTTGAACAGAGCAAACAGCTCAGGCTGGCGCAGCATCAGGGTAGCCACGCCGGCCCCGGCAGCAACGGCCACCAGTCCCACGCCGACAAGCTCGCCGGCCATCATCCACAGGGTGCGCCGCACCCCTTGGGTCATGCCCAGCACCATCGCCAGGGTCATGCACATGCCCGGCGTCAGCGAGACAAACAGGAAGGTCGGTACGAAGACCGACAGCAGCGACAGCTTGATCATGCGATGGATTCTCGTCTTGTGCTCACAGCCAGCCTGGGGAACGGTCACACAGCCGGGGATCGCCGCTTAGCCTGCGGGCATGGGATGACCGGAAGATGACGACCCGCTCATTCGCCCCAGCGCGGCATCAGTCGATGCTCGATGCCGAGCTGGTTGAGGATGCGGGCGACGATGAAGTCGACGAGGTCATCGACGCTGGCAGGACGATGGTAGAAGCCCGGCGCCGCCGGCAGGATCACCGCGCCCAGCCGACTGAGTGTGAGCATGTGCTCGAGATGGATGGCCGAGAGCGGCGTCTCGCGCGGCACCAGGATGAGCTGGCGGCGCTCCTTGAGTGCCACGTCGGCGGCGCGCTCGATCAGGTTGTTGCTGGCGCCAGTGGCTACCGCCGACAGCGTGCCGGTGCTGCAGGGACAGATCACCATGGCCGAGGAGGCGCCCGACCCCGATGCCACCGGCGCCATCCAGTCCTCTCGCCCAAAGCAGCGGATCTGGCCCGCCGCCGCACCGCAGCGCTCACCGAGGGCCGCCGCAAGGCGCTCGGGCCGCGCCGGCAGGGCCGCATCGGTCTCGGTATCGATGACCAGGTGGGCGGCCTTGGAGATCATCACCCACACTTCATGGCCGGCGGCCACCAGCGCCTCGATCAGGCGCAAACCGTACTGGGCGCCGGAAGCGCCGGTGAGCGCCACCGTGACAGGCGCGCCGAACGTAGACTCAGCCATGCGCCACCTCGAGCGCCGCCAGCAATTTCTCGTGGATACCGCCGAAGCCGCCGTTCGACATCACCACGATGCGGTCCAGCGGTCGCGCCTCGGCGGCCAGTGCCGCCACCAGTGCGTCGATGTCACGTTCCAGGCGTGCAGGCACCGGGCTGGCCTCCGTCACCGCTTCGAGCGACCAGTCGAGGCCCGGCGGCTGGTACCAGTACGCCAGGTCGGCGGCGGCCGTGCTCGCCGACAGACGCTCGCGCAGAGTGCCCAGGCGCATGGTATTGGAGCGCGGCTCGATCACCGCCAGCAGCCGACCACGCGGCGTGGCGGCGCGCAGCCCCTCCAGGGTGGCGGCAAAGGCCGTGGGATGGTGGGCGAAGTCGTCGATGACCTGGATTCCAGCCACTTCGCCGCGCACCTCCTGGCGTCGGCGCGGCGTCTCGAAGCGCGCCAGGGCCGCACAGCCACGCGCCAGGTCGACCCCGCAGGCATGCGCCGCGGCCAACGCCGCCAGGGCGTTGCGGGCGTTGTGTACTCCGGTCAGCGACCAGTCGACCACGGCATCCTCGTCGGCGTCTCCCTGCTGGTGGATGACCCGGAAGCGCGAGGCATCCTCGCGCTCCAGCTCGACTCGCCAGGGCGACTGCACAGCGCTGCCGAAGCGCACGACGGGGCTCCAGCAGCCCTGCTCCAGCACCCGCTCGAGCGCGGGCTCGCCATCGGCAACCAACAGTCTGCCGCGGCCCGGCACGGTGCGTACGAGATGATGAAACTGACGCTCGATCGCGGCCAAGTCAGGAAAGATATCCGCATGATCGTATTCGAGATTGTTCAGAACGGCGATTTCCGGCCGGTAGTGAACGAACTTCGAGCGCTTGTCGAAGAAGGCCGTGTCGTACTCGTCGGCCTCGACCACGAAGGGCGCCCCGGGGTCGCCGAGCCGGGCCGACACACCGAAGTTGCGCGGCACGCCGCCGATGAGAAAGCCCGGCGCCAGCCCGGCCGATTCGAGCAGCCAGGCGGCCAGGCTCGCGGTGGTGGTCTTGCCGTGGGTGCCGGCCACGGCGATCACCCGCCTGCCCGGCAGCACCTGCTCGGCCAGCCACTGCGGCCCGGAGGTGTAGGGAAGCCCGAGGTCGAGCACCGCCTCCACCTCTGCATTGCCCCGCGACAGTGCGTTGCCGATCACCACCAGGTCCGGGCGCGGCGTCAGGTTGTCCGCTGCGTAGCCCTCCAGCAGGCGGATGCCGGCCTCCTCGAGCTGCGTGCTCATGGGCGGGTAGACCTGCGTGTCCGAGCCCGTCACCTCGTGCCCCAGCTCACGTGCCAGCAGCGCCAGGCTGCCCATGAAAGTGCCGCAGATACCGAGTATATGAAGGTGCATGACGCCTCAGACCTATCGCTGGTGAATCCGTGGAATCGCCCGTGGCGAGCGAATTCGGCAGCCTAGCACGGCCCCATGCCGCTCTCCAGCGGCGTGCAGGTTCGTACGGTTTCGTCTAGAATAATTCGCCTTTTGGAAAAGCTGAAACGGACCTTTCCCCGCACGATACCAGGAGCACGCAAGCCCAATGGCCCAGCATAACGCCTTCTATGCCCAGTCCGGTGGCGTCACCGCCGTGATCAACGCCAGCGCCTGCGGCGTGATCGAAGCCTGCCGTCAACACGCCGATCACATCGGCAAGGTGTATGCCGGACACAACGGCATCATTGGCGCCCTGACCGAGGACCTGATCGACGTGAGCCAGGAGTCGGACGAAGCGATCGCCGCCCTGCGCCACACGCCCGGCGGCGCCTTCGGCTCCTGCCGCTACAAGCTCAAGGACATCGAGAGCCATCGTGCCCAGTACGAACGCCTGATCGAGGTGTTCAAGGCCCACGACATCCGCTATTTCTTCTACAATGGCGGCGGCGACAGTGCCGACACCTGCCTCAAGGTGTCGCAGCTGTCCGAGAAGATGGGCTATCCGCTGACGGCGATCCACGTACCCAAGACCGTCGACAACGACCTGCCGATCACCGACAACTCACCGGGCTTCGGCAGCGTGGCGAAGTACATCGCCACCTCCACCCTGGAAGCCTCGCTGGACATCGCCTCCATGTGCGCCACTTCCACCAAGGTGTTCGTGCTCGAGGTCATGGGCCGCCATGCCGGCTGGATCGCCGCCGCGGGCGCCCTGGCGGGCGAGGGCGAAGGCGAGCCGCCGCATCTGGTGATCTTCCCCGAAGTACCGTTCGAGCGCAGCAAGGTAATGGCACGGGTCGAGGAGTGCGTGCAGAAGTATGGCTACTGCGTGATCGTGGTCTCCGAAGGCGCTCGCTACGAGGACGGCACCTTCCTCGCCGATTCGGGCAACACCGACGCCTTCGGCCACCGCCAGCTGGGCGGCGTGGCACCCACGCTGGCCGGCATGGTCAAGCAGGACCTTGGCTACAAGTACCACTGGGCCGTGGCCGACTACCTGCAGCGCGCCGCGCGCCACCTGGCATCGCGCACCGACGTCGAGCAGGCCTACGCCGTGGGCCAGTACGCGGTGGAGCTGGCCGTGGCCGGCAAGAACGCCATGATGCCGGCCATCAAGCGCGTCAGCGACACGCCCTATGCGTGGCGCATCGAGGCGGCTCCGCTCTCCGAGGTGGCCAACCGCGAGAAGTTCATGCCGAGCGAATACATCCGCGACGATGGCTTCGGCATCACCGAGGCCTGCCGCCAGTACCTGTCCCCGCTGATCCAGGGCGAGGACTTCCCTCCCTTCGTCAACGGCCTGCCCAAGGTGGCCCAGCTCAAGCTGGCCAAGGTGGAGCGCCGCCTGCCGGAGTTCAAGCTCTAGGCTTCGCACGGCCGGCCACGCGCTGTCAGCCCTGCAAAAACGTGAAGTCCCGGCCCAGGCCGGGACTTCGCATTTTTGACCGGACCGTCTCGGCCAAGAGTCCAGGCTAGCTCAGCGCAGCAGCCATGAGAGCACTAGCAACAGCAGCAGGATGCCGGCAATACCCTGCCAGAAATTGGCCGGTTCGCGCAGCCAGCGGCGCTTCGTCGCCCTGCCCTGCGCCTCCCTTCCATCGTGGTGACGTAGCGCATACAGAAACTCGGACATGCGGCGGTAGCGCAGCGAGCGCTGCGGGTCCAGCGCCCGGCGCAGCGCGTCGTCCAGCAGCGGTGTTACCTCCGGGTTGACCTGCCGGGCGCTGCGATAGCTGAGCCGCTCGATATCGGTATGGCTGCGCAGCTGATCCGGCGTCAGCGCGTAGGGCAGTTCGCCGGTGAACAGCCAATAGATGGTCGACGCCAGCGAGTACTGGTCGCTGCGCCGCCCCACGCTGTCGTTCAGCGCGTACTCAGGGGCGCTGTGCTCGCTCAGGCCCACTTGCCGCGCGAGCTCGCGGGAGCGTCGATGGCCGTCCAGGTCGCGCATATGGCAGGCGCTGAAATCGGTCAGCACCACCTGACCATGCGCATCGATCAAGATGTTCTCAGGATGGATGCGCTGGTGCAGCAGGTCACGATGATGCAGGGCCTGGACTGCCTTGCCGAGCTGCACGGCGATATCGAGCCGCTGGGCCAGGTTGGCCTGGGGATGGCGCCGCGCCCACTCCGCCAGGGTGATGCCTTCCACGTAGACCATCAGGTAATAAAGGAAGCGACGCGGGCGCGAAGGCTCCATCACCCTCACCACGAAGGGCGACTTGACCCGCTCCACTACCCACTGCTGGAGCAGGAAGTGCTCGAGATAGGCGTTGCGGTTGGAGAGCTCGGGGCTTGGCGCCTTCATCACCATCTCGCGCTCGGTGTGGGTATCGCGGACCCGATAGACCCGTGACTGGGCAGTACGTGAGAGCACCTCCTGCACCTCTAGGCCATCGATCCGCTCGCCCGGCGACAGCTCGGGGGGAATCGGCAGGTCGCCGTAGATGCGCCCCGGGTGGTCGCTCTCTTCGCCGGGCAACTGGTCGATCCGGACCAGCTGAAAGCAGAACTGCTCGCCGCCGTAGCCGCGCTCCTGGGCCCGCTCCCTGGCGGCCGAGGCCAGCCGCTCACAGGCCGCGTCGAGGTCGCTGGCATCCTGGCGGATCAGCTGCACGTAGTCCGATGGCATCAGGGTACCGCGCACCGCCTGGGTGGTGAACAGGAAGATGTCGCCCTGCTTGAGCGGCGTGCGCACGTAATCGATATCGATGCTGCCATCGAGTCCCAGCGCCCGCGAGGGGTAGCGATAGCCGCCCAGGTCAGTGATGTGGTCGCGGGTGAGCTGTTCGAACTCGGCGCCACGCAGGCGGAAGACCAGGGTATCGCCCATGTGGAACAGGTGCGCTTCGCGACCTCGGTAAACCATGGCGGAGAGCGACGCTACGTAACTGCCATCCTCGACGAAGGTACTCTGGCTATAGCACCAGCCGTTGAGTGCTCGCAATACCCGGGTGGCGGAGGTCTTAACGTCCCAGTGGTCGGGTGTGGAAAAATAGTCTGCCAGAAACCCGCGCACGCTGAGGTCGCCTGCCTGCTTGGCGATGGCGTTGCGCGAACTGGTGTCACTGATCAGCGCGCACGCGCCCTTGGCGACGAGCTGCCCGGGCTGCTCGGGAATGCGCAACGACATCGAACTGCGGTGGCGTCGGCGATCCGGCGCCACGAAAGCCTGGCCGACGCTCAGTGACAACGGGATGGATGACAAGTCGCGCTCCTTGGAAACGGGATCCGGGGCCCCTTTTGGCGGCCGGGTGGCTGTCCTGGCCGCTTGCGCTCGCCATGATACACATTTGCCCCCGCCGCGACCTGTCAACGAAAGCCCTAGGCAACCGCCACGCGCTTCCTCTCGCCCCTCACCTATGTCGCATTGGTAATCCCCAGGCCGTGTCCGTATAATTCGGCGCATTTGAAGCCAACGCCCCGTGCCGAACGCCTTTTCCGCCAAACGAAGGAAGCGATAATGAACTTCGATCACATCCCCGCCGGCAAGGAACTGCCCAACGACGTGTACGTCGCGATCGAGATCCCCGCGAACCACACGCCGATCAAGTACGAGATCGACAAGGACATGGGTGCCCTCCTGGTCGACCGCTTCATGGCCACGCCAATGTTCTACCCGGCCAACTATGGCTTCATCCCGCACACCCTGGCCGACGACGGCGACCCCCTCGACGCCCTCGTGGTCACGCCATTCCCGGTTCAGCCCGGCAGCGTCATTCGTGCACGCCCGGTCGGCATTCTCAACATGACCGACGAGGCTGGTGAAGACGCCAAGCTGGTGTGCGTGCCCCACGCCAAGCTGACCACCCTGTATGACAACATTCAGGATGTCACCGACCTGCCGGAACTGCTGCGCCAGCAGATCGCCCACTTCTTCGAGAACTACAAGGATCTCGAGAAGGGCAAGTGGGTGAAGGTCGAGTCGTGGGAAGGCGCCGAAGCCGCCCGCAAGGCGATCGAAAAGGCCGTGGCCGCTTACGACAAGGCGTAACCACGCCGCGCCAAGGTATTGTGAACGGGTCGCCCAGGGCGGCCCGTTCTGCGTTTTACTCCAAGGTTCTTGCCCTGGATCATGGGTGGGGCAAGGCAACGCCGCCGACCGCTGCCCTCACGGTTTTACCGCCACGCGCACTGAGGTATGTTAAGGGAACATCGCCCCAGCCAGGGCGAGTGGAACCGAGCCCCTCGAAGCGAGTCACAATGACGCCTGTCTACGTTGCGAGAAAGACGACTGCGATGCCTATCCGCCACCCCCTCTGCCGCCTGCTCCTGCTGCTCTGCCTGCTGGCGCCTGCCCTGGCCCATGCCCAGTGGTTCTCGTCCTCTTCCGGCAGCCAGAGCGACTTCCTGCCGGTGATGGAAGCCTTCCAGCCCAGCGCCTGGCACGACGGCGAGACCCTGTATATCGGCTTCGAGAATGCCGAGGGCTACTACTTGTATCGTCACCAGCTCGGCGTCGAGAGCCGCGACGATGCCTTCGAGGTCGGCGAGCCGGAGATCCCCGCGGGCGAGTTCAAGAGCGACGAGTTCCTCGGCGACGTCTACGTCTTCTACGACCGCGTGGTCTTCGAAGCACCGCTGCAAGGCAGTGCCGAAGGCCCGCTGGACATCACGGTACGTTTCCAGGGCTGCGCCGATGCGGGGCTGTGCTACCCGCCGGAGCGGGTCGAACTCCAGGCGCCCGCCAGCGCCATGCCGGCTACCTTCGTCGGCTGGCGTGACGGCAACGGCTCGGGCGGAAGTGCCGTCACCACGGCTGCCGCCGCCCCGCCCGCCCTGCAAAGCCAGGACGGCCGCTTCAGCAGCCTGATCGGCGAGGCCAGCCTGCCCATGATCCTCGGCCTGTTCCTCCTCGCCGGGCTGGGCCTGACCTTCACCCCCTGCGTGCTGCCGATGGTGCCGATCCTGTCGTCGATCATCGTCGGCCAGAATCCGACACGACCGCGCGCCTTCGCCCTTTCCGCCAGCTATGTGGCTGGCATGTCGCTGACCTACGCCCTGGTCGGCGTGCTGATGGGCCTGTTCGGCGCCGGCCTCAACCTGCAGGCGCATCTGCAGTCGGCCCCGGTGCTGATCGTCTTCGCCCTGCTCTTCACGCTCTTCGCGCTGGCCATGTTCGGTACCTTCGACCTGCGCCTGTCGCCACGCCTGGCGGGGCGCGTCGACGCCTGGCAGGCGCGCGCCCAGCGCAGCGGCCCCCTGGGTCTAGCCGGTGCCGGTTCGCTGTCGGTGCTGGTGGTCTCTCCCTGCGTCTCGGCACCGCTGGCCGGCGCTCTGGTGTTCATCTCCTCTACCGGCGATGCCATGATGGGCGGCGCCGCCCTGCTGGCCCTGGGCCTGGGCATGGGCGTGCCGCTGCTGCTGGTCGGCACCTTCGGCGCCACGGCACTACCGCGCCGCGGCGCCTGGATGAACGGCATTAAGATCGCCTTCGGCATCCTGCTGCTCGGGGTGGCGGTGTGGTTGGTGGAACGCCTGCTGCCGGCCCCCGTCACCCTGCTGCTGTGGGCATCGCTGGCCATTGGCAGCGCCCTGGCGCTCGGCGCGCTGACCTTCAACCAGCCCCAGGGCTGGCCACGAGTGCGCCAAACCGCGGGGCTAATGCTGCTGGCCTGGGGCGTCGTTCTGGTCATCGGAGCCGCACGCGGCGCCCATGACCCCATGCGCCCATTGGCGGCCCCCCTGGCTCAAGCGGTCAGCAGCGATGTCATCGCCATCACCACGGTGGACGATCTCGCCGCACTGGAAGCCACGCTTCAGACCAACACCCGCGAGGGCCGCCCCAGCTTCGTGCACTTCACCGCCGACTGGTGCATCTCGTGCAAGCAGATGGAGCGCCAGGTGTATCCGCTGCCCCAGGTCGCGGAACCGCTGTCCCAGTTTGCGCGTATCAACGTCGACGTAACGCGCGCCAACGCCGCCACCCGCGAGCTTCTCGATCACTTCGGCCTATTCGGCCCGCCCAGCCTGATGTTCTTCAGCGAGGAGAGCGAGATTCGCGAAGCCCGTATCCAAGGTGAGGTACGCGCTCCCGAACTGGCCAGCCACCTCAACAGCGTGCTCGACTGGCTTGATCGCAACGGCAGCTGATTGCACTGGATGGCGCCAGCCGGGATCTCGAACGCTGTTCCTGTCCGGCTGGACATCCCCGGTGATTTTAGGCAAACTCCGCCGACAACGCTTTTAAGGTCGATAGCGTCGGCAAAGTGCATCAACTTGCCGCGATCTATCGAAAGTTGGCTCGGGTTAACAGCACCCAGCCCACCGCTAAACTACCCACCGGTCGAGACAGAGTCATGGATATCCGCAAGGTCAAGAAGCTGATCGAGCTGCTCGAAGAGTCCAACATCAGCGAAATCGAGATCCAGGAAGGCGAGGAGTCAGTACGCATCAGCCGTCACCCCAACGGCGTGAGCTGGCCACAGCCCGCCATGCAGATGCCGTACGCCCAGCCTGCGGCACCCATGCCGGCCGCTGTCGCTCCCGGCGCCGAGCCCGCCCAGGAAGCCGCCGCGGCGCATCAGGGCCACGCCCTGACCTCGCCGATGGTCGGCACCTTCTACCGCAGCCCGGCCCCCGGGTCCAAGGCGTTCGTCGAAGTGGGCCAGAGCGTCAGAAAGGGCGAGACGGTGTGCATCGTCGAAGCCATGAAGATGATGAACCAGATCGAGGCCGATCGTGACGGCGTGATCGCGGCGATCCTGGTCGAGGACGGCGAGCCGGTCGAGTACGACCAGCCGATGCTCATCATTTCCTGATCTTTCACTCGACACTGGCGGACTCCCTATGCTGGACAAGGTTCTCATCGCCAACCGCGGCGAGATTGCCCTGCGTATCCTGCGCGCCTGCAAGGAACTGGGCATCAAGACCGTTGCGGTTCACTCCAAGGCCGATCGCGAGCTGATGCACGTGCGCCTGGCCGACGAGGCCGTGTGCATCGGGCCGGCCCCCTCGGCCCAGTCCTATCTCAACATCCCGGCGCTAATCAGCGCGGCAGAAGTCACCGATTCGAGCGCCATCCACCCCGGCTACGGTTTTCTCTCCGAGAACGCCAACTTCGCCGAGCAGGTGGAACGCTCCGGCTTCGTTTTCATCGGCCCGCGGGCCGACACCATCCGCCTGATGGGCGACAAGGTCAGCGCCATCGAGGCCATGAAGAAGGCTGGGGTACCGACCGTGCCCGGCTCCGATGGCCCGCTAGGCGACGACGAGGCCGAGAACATGGCCATTGCCCGGCGCATCGGCTATCCGGTGATCATCAAGGCCGCCGCCGGCGGCGGCGGGCGCGGCATGCGCGTGGTGCACACCGAGGGCCACCTGCTGTCTGCCATCACCGTGACCCGCACCGAGGCCCATGCCGCCTTCGGCGACGGCACGGTGTACATGGAGAAGTTTCTCGAGCGTCCACGCCACGTCGAGGTACAGGTGCTGGCCGACGGCCAGGGCAACGCCATTCATCTCTACGACCGCGACTGCTCGCTGCAGCGCCGGCACCAGAAGGTGCTCGAAGAGGCGCCTGCCCCCGGTATCGACCCCGAGGCCCGCGCCAACGTGCTGGAAGCCTGTCGCCAGGCCTGCATCGAGATCGACTACCGTGGCGCCGGTACCTTCGAGTTTCTTTACGAAGATGGCAACTTCTTCTTCATCGAGATGAACACCCGTGTCCAGGTGGAGCATCCGGTCACCGAGATGGTCACCGGCGTAGACATCGTGCGCGAACAGCTGCGCATCGCCTCGGGCCTGCCGCTGTCCATTCGCCAGGAGGACGTCAAGCTTAACGGCCATGCGTTCGAATGCCGCATCAACGCCGAGGATGCCCGCACCTTCCTGCCGTCGCCGGGCAAGGTGACCCTTTACCACCCGCCGGGCGGCCTGGGCGTGCGCATGGATTCCCACCTCTACACCGGCTATACCGTGCCGCCCCACTATGACTCGCTGATCGGCAAGCTCATCACCTGGGGCGACAGCCGCGAGATCGCCCTGACGCGCATGCGCAACGGGCTCGACGAGCTGCTGGTGGAAGGCATCAAAACCAACATCGACCTGCACAAGGACCTGGTCCGCGACGGCCATTTCCAGCAGGGCGGCATCAACATTCACTATCTGGAGAAGAAGCTCGCCTCCTGAGCGGGTTCTCTCACCACGGGGTGGCTACGGCCACCCCGTTGCGTTACGCATGGAGACAAGCCGACATGCCCTGGCTGCAACTCAAGGCGCGCATCGCTCCGGAGCAGGCTGAACTGCTCGAGGAGCTGCTGCTGGCCGAAGGCGCCACCGCCATTACCCTGCAGGATGCCCACGACGACCCGGTATTCGAACCGGAGCGCGGTACCACGCCACTGTGGAACGAGACGGTGCTCACCGGCCTCTATGACGATCTGGAAGGGCTGCAGGATATGCTCGAGCGGCTAGCCGCCGCCTGGGCCGAGAGCATGCCCGGTGAACCCTGCCCCGAGATCGAGCATGAACTGGTGGCCGACCGCGACTGGGAGCGCGAATGGATGGAGGATTTCCAGCCGCTGCGCATGGGCCAGCGGCTGTGGATCGTGCCGAGCTGGCACGTACCTCCTGAAGCCGACGCGGTCAACCTGCATCTCGATCCGGGACTCGCCTTCGGCACCGGCACCCACCCCACCACCGCGATGTGCCTGGAGTGGCTCGACGGCCTGGCGCTGGAAGGTGGCCTGGACGGCAAGGCAGTGCTCGACGTGGGCTGTGGTTCGGGCATTCTTGCCATCGCCGCGCTCAAGCTTGGCGCCGCCACGGCCACCGGCACGGACATCGACCCGCAGGCGCTGCAGGCCAGCCGCGACAATGCCGAGCGCAACGACATTGCCGAGGAGGCGTTCACGCTGTGCTATCCCGAACAGTTGGCGGCCAGCCGGCGCTTTCCGGTGGTGGTGGCCAATATCCTGGCCGGCCCGCTGGTCACGCTTGCGCCCACCATCGCCGGCCATGTGGCCCACGGCGGGCGCCTGGCGCTGTCCGGCATCCTGGCGCACCAGGCCGACGAGGTGCTCGACGCCTACCAGGCGCAGGGGCTCAGGATGGAAAACCCCGAGCTGCGCGACGGCTGGGCAAGGCTGAGCGGCTACCGGCCATAGCCTTGACGCACCGATCGACCGAGCGCCGGGCATAGGCTTCACTGCCCGCACCCTCGTCGGCCAGCCCTTCACCCCCATGCGTTAGAGGCGTATGATATGCCCCCCGAATCCTCAGGCCATATCATGACCCCAAGCCGCCCCCTGCCGCAGATCGGCTGCCACCGCCTGCCCAACCGGGTCATTCTCGCCCCGATGGCCGGCGTGACCGATCGGCCGTTCCGCCAGCTCTGCCGCCGCCTCGGCGCCGGGCTGGTCGTGGGCGAGATGGTGACCAGCGACCCTTCGCTCTGGCATACCCGCAAGTCGCGACAGCGGATGGACCATCGCGGCGAACCTGGGCCCAGAGCGATTCAGATCGCCGGCGGCGATGCGGCGATGCTGGCCGAAGCCGCCCGCCTCAACGCTACCCAGGGCGCCGAGATCATCGATCTCAACATGGGCTGCCCCGCGAAGAAGGTTTGCAACAAGGCGGCCGGCTCAGCGCTGCTGCGCGATGAAGCCCTGGTCGGCGAGATCCTCGATGCCGTGGTGGCCGCCGTGGCTGTGCCTGTCACCCTGAAGATCCGCACCGGCTGGTGCGCCGACAGCAACAATGGCGTGCGTATTGCCCATATCGCTCAGGAGGCCGGCATCCAGGCGCTGGCCGTCCACGGCCGCCATCGCCAGCAGCGCTTCAGCGGCGAGGCCGAGTACGACACCATCGCCGCCATCAAGCAGGCGGTGCGCATCCCGGTGTTTGCCAACGGCGATATCGATTCGCCTGAAAAGGCCGCATGGGTTCTGGACTATACTGGGGCGGATGCGGTGATGATCGGCCGCGCCGCCCAGGGTAACCCTTGGCTGTTCCGAGAAATCGACCACTTCCTGCGCCACGGCGAGCGGCGAGCCCCGCCCACCACGGACGAGCGCGCCGAGGTGCTGCACCAGCACGTGAAAGCCCTGCACGACTTCTATGGGGAGCGCATGGGCGTGCGCATCGCGCGCAAGCATCTGGGCTGGTATCTCGCCGCCGACCGGCGCCTCGATGCCGAACAGCAGCATCTGCTCAGAGCGGCATTCAATGGCCTGGAAACGCCCGACGACCAGTATCACTTCATCGATGACCTATTTCGTCCCCGGAGCGAGCGTGAGGCTTCGTGGGCAGCGAACGGAATCCATGCCGCATGAATCGTGACGCTATCAATCCGAACCCGGACCTGACGAATCTCGACGGCGGCGCCTGCGCCGACCTGCCCCCGGAAGCCGCAGCGGTCGCCGCTGCCGCAGCGGGTGGAAGCCTGGCCGAACAGCCCCTGCGCGAAGCCGTGGATGTGGCGATGCGCCGCTACTTCGACCATCTCGATGGCGGTACCGTCACCGATCTCTACGCCATGGTCATGGCCGAAGTGGAGGCCCCACTGATGGCCGCGGTCATGGACTATACCCAAGGCAACCAGACGCGCGCGGCCGAGATCCTGGGACTCAACCGGGGCACGTTGCGCAAGAAGCTCAAGCAGCACGACCTGATCTGACACGGCAGCCGCCCGCCGCCCTTCCTTCACTCCGACTAAGAGTTGCAACGCACCATGGCCGATACTCCCACTCCTTCACCGGTTCGCCGCGCCCTGCTCAGCGTCTCCGACAAGACCGGCATCGTCGACTTCGCCCGGGGCCTCAGTGAACGCGGTGTCGCGCTGCTTTCCACCGGCGGCACCTTCCGCCTGCTGCAGGAAAACGGAATTGCGGTACGCGAAGTATCGGAGCACACCGGCTTCCCCGAGATCATGGACGGTCGGGTCAAGACTCTGCATCCGAAGATCCACGGCGGCATCCTCGGTCGCCGCGGCCAGGACGACGCGGTGATGGCCGAGCACGACATTGCGCCCATCGACATGGTGGTGGTCAACCTCTACCCCTTCGCCCAGACCGTCGCCAAGCCGGACTGCACGCTCGAGGACGCCATCGAAAACATCGACATCGGCGGCCCGACCATGGTGCGCGCCTGTGCCAAGAACCACGCCCACACCACCATCGTGGTGGATGCCGGCGACTATGATCGCGTGCTGGCCGAGATCGACTCGGGCAGCGGCGCGGTGAGCCATGCCACCCGCTTCGACCTGGCAGTGAAGGCCTTCGAGCACACCGCCGGCTACGATGCCGCCATCGCCGACTACCTGGGACAGCGCGTGCCCGGCGGCGAGGATGGCTTCCCGCGCACCTACAACGTGCAGTTCATCAAGAAGCAGGCCATGCGCTATGGCGAGAATCCGCATCAGAGCGCGGCCTTCTACGTCGAGGCCGACGCCCGCGAGGCAAGCGTCGCCACCGCCCGCCAGCTGCAGGGCAAGGAGCTCTCGTTCAACAACGTGGCCGACACCGACGCCGCCTTCGAGTGCGTCAAGAGCTTCACCGACATCGCCTGCGTGATCGTCAAGCACGCCAACCCCTGTGGCGTGGCGGTTGGCGCCTCGCCCCGTGAAGCCTACGACAAGGCCTTCGCCACCGACCCCACCAGCGCCTTCGGCGGCATCATCGCCTTCAACCGCCCGCTGGACGCCGAAACCGCCCGCGCCATTATCGACCGCCAGTTCGTCGAGGTGATCATCGCCCCCGGCGTCGAGGAAGCTGCCCTGGCCATCGTCGCCGAGAAGCAGAACGTGCGCCTGCTCGACGTCGGCGACAACTGGCCCGGCGAGCGTGAGCACGCCCACGACTTCAAGCGCGTCACCGGCGGGCTGCTGGTGCAGGACCGCGACCTCGGCATGGTCGGCCGCGACGAGCTGACCGTGGTCAGCGAGCGCGTGCCCAGCGAGCAGGAGATGCGCGACCTGGCCTTTGCCTGGAAGGTGGCCAAGTACGTCAAGTCCAACGCCATCGTCTACGCCAAGGACGGGCAGACCATCGGCGTCGGCGCCGGCCAGATGAGCCGCGTCTACTCGGCCAAGATCGCCGGTATCAAGGCCGCCGACGAGGGCCTCTCGGTGCCCGGCTCGGTGATGGCCTCGGACGCCTTCTTCCCGTTCCGCGACGGCATCGATGCCGCGGCAGCGGCCGGCATCACCGCGGTGATCCAGCCCGGCGGCTCCATGCGCGACCAGGAAGTGATCGACGCCGCCAACGAGGCAGGCATCGCCATGGTGTTCACCGGGATGCGCCACTTCAAGCATTGAAGTTGTCGGCCGCCGCGCCGCCGTTTTCACTCGCTTGACCACGACACCCCCAGCGGCTCGCGCCGCTGGGGGTGTTCTGTTTTACACGAAGCGCGGTACCCGCCTCGGCGAGACTCTCAGCCCAGATCGAAGCAGAGGTACTTGGTTTCGAGGAATTCTTCGATTCCCTGGTGGCCACCCTCGCGGCCGAGCCCGGAAGCCTTGACGCCTCCGAACGGCGCTGCAGTATTGGAGATCAACCCGGTATTGATGCCCACCATGCCGTACTCCAGCGCATCCGCCACACGCCAGACGCGGCCGAGGTCACGCGAATAGAGATAGGAGGCGAGGCCGTACTCGGTGTCGTTGGCCATCTGCACGGCATCTTCCTCGTCATCGAACGGAAAGACGGCCGCCAGCGGACCGAAGGTTTCCTCCTGGGCCACCTTCATGTCGCCACTGGCGAAGCTGATCAGCGTGGGCGTAAAGAAATTGCCGCCCAGCGGGTGGGGGTGGCCGCCCAGCAGCAGCTCGGCGCCCTTGTCGAGGGCATCGTGCACATGCTCGCTGACCTTGGCCACCGCCTTGTCGTCGATGAGCGGGCCGATGTTGACCTGGGGCTGCGTGCCGTCGCCAACCTTCAGCTCGCTGTTCATGGCCACGGCGAGCTTCTCGCAGAAGGCGTTGATTACGCTGGAATGCACCAGGAAGCGATTGGTGCAGATGCAGGTCTGCCCGGCATTGCGGAACTTGGCTGCCATGGCGCCCTCCACCGCGGCATCCAGGTCGGCGTCCTCGAACACCAGAAACGGCGCATTGCCGCCCAGCTCCAGCGAGATCTTCTGAATGTGCCGCGACGCCTGCGACATCAGCTGGCGCCCCACCTCAGTGGAACCGGTGAAAGTGATCTTGCGCACCAGCGGCGATTCGGTCATCGCCGTGGCGATTTCGCCGGCGCGCCCCGGCACCACGTTGAACACGCCGCGGGGAATGCCGGCCCGCTCGGCCAGCAGCGCCAGGGCCGTCGCCGAGAAGGGGGTCTGGCTGGCCGGCTTGACCACGATGGTACAGCCTGCTGCCAAGGCTGCCCCGGCCTTGCGGGTGATCATGGCAGCGGGAAAGTTCCACGGCGTGATGGCACCGACGACGCCCACCGGCTGCTTGGTGACCACGATGCGCTGGTTGGGCTTGGCGGCAGGAATGGTCTCGCCGTAGATACGCCGCGCCTCCTCGGCATACCAGCGCAGGAAGCTTGCGGCGTAGGCGATCTCTCCGGCCGCCTCCTTGAGCGGCTTGCCCTGCTCGTAGGTCATTAGCAGGGCCAGGTCGTCCTGGTGCTCCATCATCAGGTCGTACCACTTCATCAGGATGTCGGCACGCTCCTGTGCGGTGAGCGCACGCCAGCCGACCAAGGCCGCATCCGCCGCCTCGATGGCGCGCTCGGTCTCGGCACGTCCGAGGCGCGGCACGGTACCGAAGACCTCGCCGGTAGCCGGGTTGGTTACCTCGATCTGCTCGCCGCTGTCTGCGGCGACCCAGCTACCGTCGATATACGCGAAAGGGCAGTAGAGCTGCGTTTCCTTCAGAGCTTCCATGTGTCTCTCCCGGCCATTGGCTGGCCTGTTGTCAATGTGCCTGGGCGCAGGCAGTCCGTTTTGTCTCGCAGCAGCGCATCGCGCCCCTCCCCTGCCGCTCTCATGGTACGGCGGGCTCTAGCATGGCGGTCAGGATGGCGAGAATCAGTGCCAGGGCAATGGCGATCCAGCAGAAGGCCCGACCGGTGTAGCGGTCGGGCTCGCGCCTGATCTGGCGCAGCCCCAGCAGGGCGAACAGGGCCGCCGCAATCGTCAGCGGAGGCAGGCTACCCTCGAACAGCAGGGCCAGCAGCGCCGTAACGATGGCGGTCATGGCCCAGGGGGAGTAGCGCTGGCGCTTGGAAGGAGTGAGGGGATCGCTTGGCAACGGCTTGACTCTCGGCAACTGGCGTTACCCCATGCTAAGCGCAAAGTCGGCGAGACACCAAATTGAGGCCCAGATGAACGCCCGGGCGCCGAGTTCAACCAGTGCGACGCGGCTCCCGGCTCGACGAGAGCGTTACCGAGACGGAATCGGCGAAGCGCAGCGCATGGGGCTTGTCGATCTCCACCTGGGCGGTCAGCACCTGCTGGTGCGACATGATCAGGTCGAGCACCTCACGGGTCATGCGCTCGAGCAGCAGGAAGCGGTTCTCCTCGACCAGGGCAATCAGTGCCTTGGTGATGGTGCGGTAGTTGAGCGCCTGCTCGATCCGGTTGAAGGCCACGGCCTGGTCGGCGCGATAGCGAATCACGGCGTTGATGATCACATCCTGGCGGTTGGCGATCTCGTCTTCCTTGATGCCGATAAAGGTACGCAGCCGCAGGTTCTTGATGCGGATGGTCGCCAGGTCATGGTCGAAGTGCTGGTCGTTCAGCGCATGCAGCGTCATGCTCGTGACTCCGTGGCGGCATTCAATGTAGGGCGACACATCGCTCGCTCTGTCGCGGCATCTGGCTCAGCGTCCACCCACCAGGGTCAGGAACTCCTGTCGCGTGCTCTGCTTCTCACGAAAGGCGCCGAGCATCACCGATGAGGTCATGCTGGAGTTCTGCTTCTCCACGCCGCGCATCATCATGCACAGGTGGCGCGCCTCCACCACTACCGCCACGCCGTGCGCCTGGGTGACCTGCTGCACGGCCTCGGCGATCTGCCGGGTCAGGTTTTCCTGGATTTGCATGCGCCGGGCGTACATGTCCACGATACGGGCAAACTTCGACAGGCCGAGCACCTTGCCGCTGGGCAGGTAGGCGATATGGCACTTGCCGATGAAGGGCAGCAGGTGGTGCTCGCACATGGAGTAGAGCTCGATGTCTTTGACCAGCACCATCTCGTCGGTTTCGGAAGCGAAGACGGCCCCGTTGACGATCTCCTCCAGGGTCTGAGCATAGCCGCGGGTGAGGAACTGCATGGCCTTGGCGGCCCGCTTGGGCGTATCGCGCAACCCTTCTCGTTCGGGGTCTTCGCCCAGGTCGAGGATGATCTGGCGGTAGTAGCTGGCAAGTTCTTCGGTCATGGTCAGGCGATCCTGGTGAAAGCAGAACAGGGGAGTGCGATGGCCTGGCCATCATTGTTATACAAAACATATACAGTTTTATTCGAACGCACAATATGCGTGCCAATAAGCCTGCCATTCTAACGCAAGGGAAGTGGCCATCGCAGTCCCGAAGCGCCACGCAGCGCCCACCGCTGCGGCATTGCAGACGCTGTCGGCAATACGCGGCTATGTTAGACTGCCAATATTGAGGCTGCGCGGTAAGCAGCCGTGTCTATCGAGAGTTTGCTCATGATCAAAATTTCCGACTTGATGACTATGGCTGGCGGTCTGGCGCTGATGACCCTTCCCCTGGTCGCTTCCGCCGCCACCCTCTCGCTGCCAGCCGACGCGCGTCTCGCCATGTCCGTCATCGATGTGGTGTCACTGGACGCCGAGCAGCCCCGCCGCGATGACATCCTGCTGCGCCCGGCCGTTAGCGGCAGTTCACAGGCCAGCCATGAGCTACCGGAATATTGCATTGTGGTGGGTGATGCCAGAGTGGAAGGCGAGCGCATGCGGATCACCACCAAGGCGCTGACTTGCATCCAGACCAACGGCAGCGAGAGCGAGATCTACAGCGGCGAACTCTCGGCGGCAGCCTACGAACAGGATGGTAGCTTCGGCCTGGCGGTCTGCGAGGAAGACCGCTGCAGCGTGACGCCCGACCAGGCCTTCTACCTGCAGCTGGCGAGCCCACTGACCGTCGAGCAGCAGGACAATCCCGGCGCGAGGATCAACGAACAGCGCCGCCAAGCCGATGGCCGAGGCGTGGCCAACCCGATCCCCGCCGAGCGCCCGAACCCCGACGCCAACTGATCCTGCAGGGCGGGTGCATCCAGGATGTGCCCGCTCACGCCAGCCAGCGCGGGCCATGCTCCAGCGCCTGGCGCTGCTGCTCCAGCATCCGGATATGGTCATCCCAGTAGCTAGCCTCGGCCAACCAAGGAAACGCCGGCGGGAAGGCGGGGTCCTCCCAGCGCGCCACCAGCCAGGCGCTGTGGCGCATCAAGCGCAGGGTGCGCAGCGGCTCGATCAGAGCGAGTTCCCTGCGATCGAACTCGCGAAACTGCTCGTAGCCCTCCAGCACCTCGGAAAGCTGCATTCGCCACTCGTCTTCATGCTGCGCGGTCAACAGCATCCATAGATCCTGAATCGCCGGCGCCATCATGCAGTCATCGAAGTCGACCAGGGTGAAGACTTCGTCACGCCCCAGCACGTTGCCGATATGGCAGTCGCCGTGTACGCGTATCGCCCCCCGGCTCACCTCGGCACAAGGCGCCAACGCTTTGCGCAGGGCATCGCTGATGCGCTCGTAGGCCTGGCGCTGGCGCCGGTCGAGCCAGGGGCTTGCCAGCACCTCTCGCTGCGCTTCGCCGGCCATGCCCTCGAAATCGAGGCGCTGGCGATGGACGAAGGCCTTTCGCTCGCTTACGGCATGCAGCTCACCGATCAGCTCGCCCATGGCAAAGAGCTGCGCCGGGTCCTCCAGCTCAGGCGCCTGCCCCGGCACCTGGGCAAAGAGCGCAAAGCGGAACCCTTCCGCCCTATGTAGGGTCCGCCCCTGCTCGTCCTGCCAGGGGGCCGACACGCGCACCCCAGCCGCCTGCAGCTCACGCAGGAAATCGTGCTCTTCCTGGATCTGGCTATCGCTCCAGCGCGCCGGCCGGTAGAACTTGGCGACCCAGCGCCGACCGTCGTCATCGTGCATGAGGAAGACGCGATTCTCGTAGCTGTTCAGCGCATACGGCTCGCCTGGTAGCCAGAAGCCCAAGGATTCCACCACGGAGACGACGCGGGCGGGAGAAAGATCGGCAAATGGGTGAGTGGCGCGCGGCATGAAACTCCTCGGCAAAGCATGGACCACAGGAAACAGGAAGCGACCGGCATGGTAGCAGCATACGGGTCACGCCGTTACCCGCCGGTGGTGGCGACACCGGGTGCAGGCGTACGTGCGAATGCCCACACCTCCACCTCGGTGGCCCCCGCCGCGCGGCAGGCCTCAGCCAGGGCGTCCAGCGTCGCTCCTGTGGTCATGACATCGTCGATGAGCGTAAGCCGCAAGGGCAGAGGCTCTTCGACGTGAAACGCCTGGCGCAGGTTTCGCATGCGCTCGTCGCGGCCAAGGCCGCGCTGAGAGGGCGTGGCCTGGCGGCGCTGTGCCTGGCACAGTGGTAACCCTAGGCGGTGCGCCAGCCGCCGGGTCAGCCACTCGGCCTGGTCGAATCCGCGCTCGCGGGCGCGCTGGCTGTGCAGCGGCACCGGCATCAATGCCTGCGGATGGCGCACCGCTGGTTCCGGCAGGCCACTCAAGAACAGCTCCAACAGCACCGCTCCAGCCCGCGGCGATGCATGAAACTTGAACCGCTGCATGAGCCGCGCCACGTCACCCTCGTAGCGCAACGGCACCCAGGCCCGCCGATAGGCGGGGCACTGCACCAGGCAGCGTCCGCAGCGACGCCCCTCCAGCGAGCCCGGCGGCTTAGGTTCGGCGCACCCCGGGCAGGCCGGCGTATTCCAGCTCAAGGATTCGAAACAGGGCGCACACCAGGAGTGACCCGGCTCGGCCGGCGCCAGGCAGAAATTGCAGCGGCCCGGCATCGCCAGGCGCAACCCACCCTCCAGCCGTTGCCGGAAGCGATGCCAGGCGAGGCTCCGCCAGCCTGCCGTTTGCCAACCCATTCGGCGCTTCACTGCCCCTCCGTCAACATTCACCATTCTCCATGGTTGACAGAAACTCCCGTTGGCGTAATCTCACCGTCAACATTTCGATTTACAAAAGATGACTGCACGACAAGAGGGTGCCATGCCAGCAGAATTCGTCACCTCGCCTGCTCCGACGACATCCACGGTTCGCCATGACTGGACGTTGGAAGAGATTGAAGCGCTGTTTGCCCTGCCCTTCAATGACCTGCTGTTCCAGGCCCAGCAGGTGCATCGCCAGCACTTCGACCCCAACGCGGTGCAGGTGTCTACCCTGCTGTCGATCAAGACAGGCGCCTGTCCGGAGGACTGCAAGTACTGCCCGCAATCCGCCCACTATACGACCGGCCTGGACAAGGAAAAGCTGCTCGCCATCGAAAAAGTCATCGAGCAGGCCAAGGCCGCCCAGGAGGCTGGCGCCAGCCGTTTCTGCATGGGCGCGGCCTGGCGCAGCCCGCGCCAGAAGGACCTGGAGGTGGTGCTGGAGATGGTGCGCCGCGTCAAGGCGCTGGGGCTCGAGACTTGCATGACGCTCGGCATGGTGGACCCCGAGCAGGCGCAGCAGCTGGCGCAGGCCGGGCTGGATTACTACAACCACAACCTCGACACCTCGCCCGACTACTATGGCGAGATCATTACCACGCGCCGCTATACCGACCGGCTCGAGACCCTGGCCAACGTGCGCGATGCCGGCATGAAGGTCTGTGCGGGTGGCATCCTGGGCCTGGGCGAAGCGCCTCGCGACCGCGCCGCGCTGCTGCAGCAGCTGGCCCGACTGCAGCCGCACCCGGAATCCGTGCCGATCAACATGCTGGTCAAGGTAGCCGGCACCCCGCTGGAAGATGTCGAAGACCTGGATCCCCTGGATTTCATCCGTGCCATCGCCGTGGCGCGCATTTTGATGCCAGCCAGCCATGTGCGACTCTCGGCCGGTCGCGAGCAGATGAGCGAATCGACGCAGGCCCTCGCCTTCCTCGCCGGTGCCAATTCGATCTTCTACGGCGAGCGCCTGCTGACCACCGCGAACCCCCAGGCTAGCCGCGATCGCGAGCTGTTCCGCAAGCTTGGCCTACACCCCGAGCGTCGCGACACCTGCCGCGACGACGAGCGACAGCAGGCCGAGCTGGCTTCGGCCGTGGCGCGCCAGGCCGAGCAGGCGCACGTCGCCGCACTGGCCTACGATGCCACCCAGGGCGTCTGACTCATGAACCTCGCCAGCGACGGCTGGGCGTCGCGCCTGGCCGACAGGGCGGCCAGGCGACAGGCAGAAGGCCTCTGGCGGCAGCGTCATTGCTTTGAACAGTCGCCTGCACTATGCGACTTTGCCGGCAACGATTATCTCGGCCTGGCCCGCGACCCCCGGCTTGCCGAAGCCCAGGCCGAGGGCGCCAGGCGCTTCGGCAGCGGTGCCGGCGCCTCGCACCTGGTCAGCGGCCACCTGGCGGTACATGAGGCGCTGGAACAGCGGCTCGCCGCCCTGGTAGGCCGTCCGCGCGCGCTGCTCTTCTCTACCGGCTACATGGCCAATCTCGGCACCCTGCAGGCGCTGTGCGACGACCAGACCCTGGTCTTCCAAGACCGCCTCAACCATGCCTCACTGCTCGACGGCGCGAAGCTGGCCGGGGCTCGCTCCCGGCGCTTCCACCATGGCTCGCTGGAGGACCTGTCGCAACTGCTGAGCCGGGCCCCGGCCGACACCGCCAAGCTCGTGGTCAGCGACGGCGTATTCAGCATGGACGGCGATGTGGCCGACATCGCCGGCCTGAGCACCCTCAGCGCCAGACACGGCGCCTGGCTGATGATCGACGATGCCCATGGATTGGGCGTTCTCGGCCATCAGGGAGACGGCTGCGTAGGACAGCGCCACGGCACGGACCGCGTGCCGGTGCTGGTCGGCACCTTGGGCAAGGCGCTGGGCAGCGGCGGCGCCTTTGTCGCCGGTGACCAGGCCTTGATCGAACACCTGATCCAGTTCGCCCGGCCCTATGTGTACACCACCGCCCAGCCACCAGGCGTGGCTACCGCCACGCTCAAGGCGCTGGACATCCTGGCCGCTGAGCCCGAACGGCGCGAGCGGCTGCATGGCCTGATCGACCATTTCCGCTGCGAGGCGACTCGCCTTGGCCTGCCGTTGATGGCCTCCCCTACTCCCATCCAGCCGCTGCTGCTGCACGACGCCGAGCGCACCCTGCGCTGGGCGCAACGCCTGCGGGAAGCCGGGTTCCTGGTCGGCGCCATCCGTACGCCCACAGTGCCCCTGGGGCAGGCTCGGCTGCGCATCACCCTGAGCGCCTGCCATACGCCGTCGCAGCTCGACAGACTGCTGGAAGCCCTTGCCACCTTGCAAGCGGAGGAGCATCGATGACACGCATCGTCTTGCTCTCGGGCTGGGGTATCGACGCCCATATCTGGCAGCCGCTAGCTCCCTACTGGGAGCCCACCGTACAGGTGACGGCACCCGACTGGCCCGGCTACGGCACGCGGCCACCAGTGGCCCGCCCCAACGATATCGCCGAACTGGCCCATGCCATGGCGGCCGAGCTGCCGGCCGAGGCGCTGTGGGTCGGCTGGTCGCTTGGCGGCCTGCTGGCCGGTACGCTGCTGGCGCATTTACCACCGCCCCGGGGGCTGGTTCTGCTGGGGATGGGCAGCCGCTTCTGCCACCCCGATGGCGTCACCCCAGATGCGCTGGCCCGCTTCCGCCGGGCGTTTTCCCACGATCCCCTGGCCACTTGGCGTCATTTTCTGCGCTGGCAGCTGCGCGGCGAACCCGAGCCACGCGACGCGCTGCGCCGGCTCAGCGGCCTCATCGGCCCCAGCCCCAGGGCGGCGGTTGCCGTGCTCGAAGCCGGCCTCACCCAATTGGCGGAGCTCGACCTCGGCGGCAGGTGGGAAAAGGCGCCTTGCCCCGTGTGGCAGGTGGCCGGCGCCCAGGACCCGCTGCTTGCCACCGCGAACCGGTTGCCTGACAGCATCACCCTGGAAGGGAGCGGCCACTGTCCGATGCTGTCGGCGCCCACCCGGCTGACTCGAACGCTGGAAACCCTCGCCCTGGCGGCCTGCGAAGCGCCTGATGCACCGACCCACAAGAACCCGGAGCCTATCGATGAGCCATGCAGCTCGCCTTTCTGACTTGACGACAGGCCATGACAGCACCTGGCGCCGGCAGGTTGCCGATGCCTTCAGCCATGCCTCGGGCCGGTACGAGCAGCTGGCCGGCGCCCAGCAGGCGCTGGGACAGGCGCTGTGGCAACGACTGCCGTCGCAGGCGGGCGCCATCCTCGACCTGGGCTGTGGGCCAGGCCACTGGAGCCAACGGCTGCAAACCCGCTTCGGCCCGAACTGCCGCATCATCGGGTTAGACATTGCCCCCGGCATGCTCGCCACGGCGCAAGCACGGCATGGCGAGGCGGTACAGTGGCTGCAGGCCGATGCCGCCGCCTTGCCGATCGCACCGGCCTCGCTCGACCTCGTGTTCTCCAATCTGGCCCTCCAGTGGTGCCTTGACCTAGAGGCCGTCTTCACAGAGCTGCACCGGGTGCTGCGGCCCGGCGGCAAGGCGCTGATCAACACCCTGGGGCCCGGCACGCTGCAGGAGATCGGCCATGCCTGGGGGTGCACCGCATCACAGCTCGACTTCCGCAGCGCCGATGCCCACCGGAAAGCCGCCATCCGGGCGCGCTTCGCTGGCATGCAGGTGATCGAACATCAGGCTCGCTTCCACTATGCCGACCTAGGCGGTGTGATGGCCTCACTCAAGGGGGTGGGGGCGCATACGCGCCGTCCTGGTGCTCCGCCTGGGCGCGCCGCCCTGCAACAGGCACGCGCCCGCTACGAAGCCCTGCGTGAGCCGGCGGGCCTGCCGGTGACCTACGCTTGTCTGACCCTAGTGCTCGACAAGGACACAATGCCATGACGCGCTATTTTGTGACCGGCACCGACACCGACGCCGGCAAGACGCTGGTCAGCGCCGGGCTGCTGGCCCTGGCCCGTTCACGCGGCTTAACCACGCTCGGACTCAAGCCAATTGCCTCCGGCTCGCTGCCAACCCCTGATGGACTGCGCAACGACGATGCGCTGGCCCTGCAGGCGCGCAGCGTGCCGCCCGTCGCCTATGACCTGGTCAACCCCTTCGCCTTCGAACCGGCTATCGCGCCGCACCTGGCCGCCCGTCAGGCCGGCGCCGAACTCGACCTTGCCGGCCTGTGTGCCCATCTCAGCCCCCTGCTCCGTGAGCAGCGCGACCTGATCCTCGTGGAAGGCGCGGGCGGCTGGCGCGTTCCGCTCAATGAGCGGGAAGAGCTGGCCGGGCTCGCCTTGGCGCTCGAATTGCCAGTGATCCTGGTCGTCGGCCTCAAGCTGGGCTGCCTCAATCACGCACGGTTGACCGCCGAAGCAATACGCGCCGACGGCGCTCGGCTGGCAGGCTGGGCTGGCAGCGTCGTCGATGCGGCCTTTGCCCGGGACGCTGCGCTGTTTGCCGATAACCTGGCCACCTTGGAGCGCACCCTTGGCGCCCCTTGCCTCGGCGTGGTGCCACGCCTGAACCGGGTGAAGGCCGCCAGGCGCCCAGAGGCCGCCATCGCCTACCTCGAGCTGCCGCATGGCAATTGACTTGCGAGCATGTGTCCGTACAATGTGGACGCCTGCACAACCCTGCGGATGTGGTGGAATTGGTAGACACGCCAGATTTAGGTTCTGGTGCCTTCGGGCGTGGGAGTTCAAGTCTCCCCATCCGCACCATTCATGTTATTCCTTCTCTGTACCCTGCGGCGGCCGTTCTCCTCGCCCCGCTTCATTACCGCCCGTTTCATTGATACTCGTTCGTCATGCTCCTGCCGCACCCCTGGTTGACGGCCACGTGTCGCGCGCCTCGTTCGCCCATCCGCTCGTTCCGGCTCTTTCGGAGGCCCGATGATATCCCCCGTCTGGCACCCCTATGCCCACCTGTCGACCCAGCCCCGCCCGCCCAAGGTCGTCGGTGGCCAGGGCCCGCGCTTCATGCTGGAGGGCGGCGAAATGCTGCTCGATGCCACCTGCTCCTGGTGGTGCATGATCCATGGCTATGGCCACCCCCGGCTGGTGGCCGCGCTGAAGGAGCAGGCCGACATCCTTTGCCATGTGATGCTTGGCGGCCTGACCCATGAGCCCGCCGACCGGCTCGCGAGAGAGCTAGTGCGAATCACGCCCACGGGGCTTAACCATGTGTTCTTCTCCGATAGCGGGTCGGTGGGCATGGAAGTGGCGATGAAGATGGCCGTGCAGTATCACCACCTGCGTGGCAAGCCTGAAAAGCACCGCATGTTGTCGCTGATGAAGGCTTACCATGGCGACACCAGCGGCTGCATGGCGGTCTGCGATCCCGAAGAAGGCATGCATTCACTGTTTGCAGGGTACCTCCCGCAGCACCACTTCGCCCCGGCGCCCACCGCACCGTTCAGCGCTTCCCCCGACGAAGCCGAGGCGGACCTAGCCCGCCTGCGCACGGCGCTGGAACGTCATCACCACGAAACCGCCGCCCTGCTGATGGAGCCGCTGCTGCAGGCGGCCGGCGGCCTCAATATGACCTCACCGCACTATCTGCGCGGCGCCCGCGCCCTGTGCGACGAGTTCGACGTGCTGCTGGTATTCGACGAGGTCGCCACCGGGTTCGGGCGCACCGGCAAGCGGTTCGCGGCTGACCACGCGCAGGTGACGCCGGACATCATGGTGCTCTCCAAGGGACTCACCGGTGGCTACCTGGGCCATGCCGCCACGTTGGCCACCGACCGAGTGCATAACGCCTTCATCGGTGACTCGCCGCAGCATGCCTTCATGCACGGGCCCACCTTCATGGGTAACCCGCTGGCCTGCCGTGTGGCGCTGGAAAGCCTGGCCGTCTTCGAGGATGAGGACTATCTGGGCAAAATCGCCCGGCTCAATGCGCTGCTGGACCAGGAGCTGGAGCAGGACCGCGCCCTGCGCTCGCACCCCGCGGTAGAGGACGTGCGCGTGTTGGGGGCCACGGCGGTGATCGAGGTAAAGGACGCCGCCGCACTCGCTGGGGTGGCCGACCATGCCAGGACCCATGGGGTCTGGCTTCGCCCGTTCGGCCGATGGCTGTATACCATGCCCGCCTATATCACCTCCGAGGCGGAAATGCGTCAGATCACTGACGTGATGAAGAGCTGGTTTCGCTGACAGCAAGACGCCGCTCTCAACGAGAGAGCGGCGCCGCGGTTTGATAACTGTCTGCCAGGGGTATTAGGCCATCGCAGGCTGAGCGTAGGAGATCGGCGACGCTTCGCGTTCGGTTTCGAAGGTCACGACCTCGTAGGCGTCCGGCTGGGCCAGCAAGGCGCGGCACAGCTGGTTGTTCAGCGCATGCCCCGACTTCACACCGCGGAACTCGCCGATCAGGCTATGGCCCAGCAGGTAGAGATCGCCAATCGCATCGAGCACCTTGTGCTTGACGAACTCATCCTCGTAACGCAGCCCGCCTTCGTTGACGATGCGATAGTCATCGACCACGATGGCATTGTCCAGACTGCCACCCAGCGCCAGATTGTTGGCGCGAAGGTACTCGAGGTCGCGCATGAAGCCAAAGGTACGGGCCCGTGACACTTCCTTGACGAAGGAAGTTGTGGAGAAATCGACCACGGCGGTCTGCTTCTGGTCTTCGAACACCGGGTGATCGAACTCGATGGCAAACGAAACCTTGAAGCCGCGATGCGGCAGGAAGCGCGCTTCCTTGCCGTTCTCCTGCACCACCACCTCACGCTTGATGCGGATGAACTTCTTGGCCGCTTCCTGCTCGGCAATACCGGCCGACTGGATCAGGAAGACGAAAGGGCCCGCGCTACCGTCCATGATCGGCACTTCAGGAGCGCTGAGATCCACATAGACGTTGTCGATACCGAGACCCGCCAGCGCCGACATCAGGTGTTCGACCGTCGCCACCTTGACGCCATCCTTGGAAAGGGCGGTGCACAGGGTGGTATCGGTGACCAGCGAGGCGTTGGCGGGAATCAGCACCTCCGGCTCGAGGTCGGTACGCACGAACACGATGCCGGTATTTACCGGCGCCGGGCGCAGGGTCAGATAGACCTTCTTGCCCGAGTGGAGACCCACGCCGGTGGCGCGGATGGTATTTTGCAGGGTTCGTTGTCTGATCATGGGCAGTAGCCAGGCAGTTATTAGTTATCAAACACCGTTCACTATAACACCGAACGCACGTTTCAACAAAAAGAACCTTCCTGGCCATGCCTAATCATCCGATAGCAATCTTCAATCAGCCTGTCGGCGCAGGAAAGCCGGGATGTCCAGGTAGTCGTCAAGCTCGTGCGGTGCACGACGCTTCTCGGGCTGGGGCTTCACCGCCTCCTGGGGCTCGGCCTTGGCCACCGCGCTCTGCTGGCGCAGCGACGGCTGCGCACGCTGACGGTACTCTCCCGCCTCGGGGCGCTTGGCCGGCTCGCGCCCTGCCGCCTTCTGCTGACGACCCTCCAGCCCCGCCGCCACCACGGTGACACGCAGCTCGTCCGACATTTCCATGTCGATGGAAGTACCGACCACGATGGTGGCGTCCTGGGAGGCGAACTCCTGGACGGTGGCACCTACATCGTTGAATTCGCCGATGGAGAGGTCCGGGCCAGCGGTGATGTTGACCAGGATACCGCGCGCGCCGTGCAGGTCGATGTCCTCCAGCAGCGGGCTGCGGATGGCCTTCTCGGCGGCTTCGCGAGCGCGATTCTCGCCAGTGGCGCCGCCGGTGCCCATCATCGCCATGCCCATCTCGGACATCACGGTACGCACATCGGCAAAGTCCACGTTGATGATGCCGGGGCTGGTAATCAGTTCGGCGATCCCCTGCACGGCGCCCAGCAGCACGTCGTTGGCCGCGCTGAACGCGGTCAGCAGGCTGGCATTCTTGCCCAGCACCGACAGCAGCTTTTCGTTGGGAATGGTGATCAGCGAGTCGACGTGCTCGGAGAGCTCCTTCATGCCCTCTTCGGCAACGCGCATGCGCTTGGGGCCCTCGAAGGGGAACGGCCGGGTGACGACAGCCACGGTGAGTATGCCGAGCTCCTTCGCCACCTGCGCTACGACAGGCGCACCGCCGGTACCGGTACCGCCGCCCATGCCCGCCGTGATGAAGACCATGTCGGCACCACTGAGCAGCTCGGCGATGCGGTCTCGATCTTCCATGGCGGCCTGGCGCCCGACCTCGGGGTTGGCACCTGCACCCAGCCCCTTGGTGATCTCATTGCCGAGCTGGAGCACAGTCTTGGCCGAGACCCGCTTCAGCGCCTGGGCATCCGTGTTGGCACAGATGAATTCGACACCTTCGATGTTGCTCTCGACCATGTGGTTGACGGCATTGCCGCCACCACCACCCACGCCGACGACCTTGATGACCGCACTGCTCGAGGGTGCGCTATCTACCAGTTCGAACATAAGCCCCGTCTCCTGGACCGCGGTGCGGTCCCTGTCAGAAATTTCCTTTCAACCAGCCCTTGAGTTTTGCCAGCGCTGGAATCCCTTCCCATCCACCACGCTGGGAGACGTCATCACGCCTGGGTTGCGCTGTTATCACTCGGCCCTCTCGGCCGCGCCCGTGCCGGGCCTCCTGGAGGGCGTAATGTAGCAAACCTACCCCGGTAGAATAAATCGGATTGCGAACGACATCGGACAGGCCGCTGACCCTGTGCGGGCAGGCGATTCTCACCGGCATATGGAAAATTTCTTCCGCCAGCTCGACGACCCCCTCCATGCGCGAGGTGCCTCCGGTCAGCACCACGCCCGCGGCTACCAGATCCTCATAGCCGCTGCGCCTCAGTTCATCACGAATCAGGGTGAAGAGCTCCTCGTAGCGAGGCTCCACCACTTCCGCCAGCGCCTGGCGCGATAGGTCGCGCGACGGGCGGTCGCCCACGCTCGGCACCTTGATCATCTCGTCGCTGGAGGCTAGCTGGGTCAAGGCGCAGGCATACTTGACCTTGATCTCTTCGGCGTACTGGGTCGGCGTACGCAGGGCCATGGCGATATCGTTGGTCACCTGGTCGCCCGCGATGGGAATCACGGCCGTGTGCCGGATGGCGCCTTCGGTGAAAACGGCAATATCGGTGGTCCCGCCGCCGATATCCACCATGCAGACGCCAAGCTCGCGCTCGTCCTCGGTCAGTACCGCCATGCTGGAGGCCAACTGCTCGAGAATGATGGCATCGACCTCCAGGCCGCAGCGGCGTACGCACTTGTCGATGTTCTGCACCGCATTGAGCGCGGCCGTAACCAGATGAACGCGGGCCTCGAGGCGAACTCCGGACATGCCGAGCGGCTCGCGAATGCCTCCCTGGGTGTCGATGGCGAACTCTTGCGGCAGCACATGCAGCACCCGCTGCCCTTCCGAAATGGCCCTGGCCCTTGCGGAGTCGATCACGCGGTCGATATCGGAGGGGGTGACTTCGCGCTCCTTGATGGCGACCACCCCATCGGAATTCATCGAGCTGATATGACTGCCGGCAACCCCGACATACACGGAATGGATATCGCAGCCGGCCATCAGCTCGGCTTCTTCCACCGCGCGCTGGATGGACTGCACGGTAGATTCGATATTGATGACAACGCCTTTTTTCATCCCCCGCGAGGGATGCGAACCGATACCCGCAATTTCGATACCGCCGTCATCGGTTGGCTGCCCAACAATCGCCACCACCTTGGACGTTCCGATATCCAGCCCGACTACCATGTTTGAGGAATTGGAAGTGACTGCCATGTGTCGGAAAATCTCCTGAAACTTGGTCCGCTGGGCATCCATTTATTCTGATGAAAGTCATTGCGCCCATTATAGGAACAACCGGCCTTAGACCACCAGCCCAATACAGAAAACAAAGGTCACGATACGGCTTATTTCAGATAAATGAAACCACGCAGGCTTAACTCACTCACACTGCCGGAACGAACTTCAACGCACCGTTCAACCCGCGTCCTGATCCTCTTCCTCTTCGATTTCCGTCTCGCCGTGCCAGGCTACCGCCACGCCGTTGGGGTAGCGCAGGTCGATGTAGCGTATATGCATGGCCTGGGCCCCCAACTGCCGCTGCCAGGCGGCCCCCAGCCTGGCCAGGCGGGCATCCCGGTCGCTGCGTCCCAGCATCACCCAGACTCCGTCGTCCAGCTGGATGCGCCAGGCGCCCCGTGGCTCCAGGCGCAGCTGAGAGATACGCACGCCCAGCGCATCGAAGCGCGGCGTAAGCCTGGCATAATAGGCCAGCACTTCGGCTCCGCTGCCGTCCGGCCCGGCCAGGTCCGGCAGGCCTTCCGGCGGCGTTACCGGGGCAAAGGCAAAGGGCTCGCCCTCGGGATTGAGCAGGAAGTCGTCGTTCCAGCGTGCCATTGGCACCTGCTCGATCAGCTCGAACGCCAGGCCGTAGGGCCACTCACGAGCGATGCTGACCTCGGCCAGCCAGTCGATCTCACGCGCCATGCGACGCAGTTCCGGCAGGTTGGCCGACAGCCAGGTCTCGCCCTGCACCAGCGGTGCAATTTGGGAACGCAGGTAGTCGGCGCTGACATGGCTGAGCTCACCGCGGATCGAGACCCGCTCGATAGGCCGGTCCAGCCATAGCCAGAGTGCGCGACCGCCTGCTCCCAGCACCAGCAGCAACAGCAGCAGACCCATCATTGAGCCGCGGTTGCTCATGCCGGTCTCGGCTCCAGCGTAGTTGCCAATATCTGTTTCACCAAATCGACGAAGTCGATCCCGATATGGGCGGCGGCCTGCGGCACCAGGCTGTGATCGGTCATTCCAGGCGAAGTGTTGACCTCGATCAGCCAGAACTTGCCCTCGGCGTCGCGCAGCACGTCGACCCGCCCCCAGCCCTCACCACCGACGGCCTGAAACGCCTGCTGACACAGCTCGCCGAGCTCCGCTTCGTCCGCAGGCGCAAGCCCGCAGGGCAGGTGGTACAAAGTATCGTTGGACACGTACTTGGCGTCGTAGTCGTAGAAGCCGCCCGGCACCTCGACGCGGATGGCCGGCAACACCCGCTCACCCAACAGCGACACCGTGTATTCGTCCCCAGCGACATAGCGCTCGGCCATCACCCGTGCATCGAAGCGAGCGGCCTCGCGGTAAGCGGCCTCGAGCTCCTCGGCGCTCCGGACGATGCTGATCCCAAGGGTCGAGCCTTCATGGACCGGCTTGACCACCAGCGGCAGGCCAAGTTCAGCAACCACCTGATGCCAGTCGCTATCGAGCCCCAGCATGAGCGAAGGCGGCGTGGGCAGTCCCAGGGCCCGCCACACCAGCTTGGTGCGCTGCTTGTCCATTCCTAGCGCCGATGCCAGCACGCCGCTGCCGGTATAAGGGATACCGAGCAGCTCCAGGGCTCCCTGCAGGGTGCCATCCTCGCCCCCGCGCCCATGCAGGGCGATGAAGACGCGATCAGGGCACAGCGCCTCGAGCCCGACCAGCCCCCCTTCGGCAGGGTCGTAGCCAATCGCATCGATACCGGCCCCCTGCAGTGCAGCCAGCACGGCAGCACCACTCTTGAGCGAGACCTCGCGCTCGGCCGAATTGCCGCCGTAGAGCACGACGACGCGCCCGAACCGCTGCTCCTGACTCATGACGCCAGCTCCCGCAGATCGAGGCGGCTTTCGGCCAGGCGCAGGGCGATGCCCCCCACGTCGCCCGCTCCCTGAGCGATGAGAATATCGTCGGCTCGCAGCACCTTCGAAAGCAGGGCCGGCAGCTCTGCCTTGTCCTGCACGAAGATCGGGTCGATGCCGCCGCGCTGGCGGATCGAACCGGCCAGGGCGCGGCCATCGGCGCCGGGGATCGGCGTCTCGCCGGCACTGTAGACATCCAGCAGCAGCAGCACGTCGACCTCGCCCAGCACTCGCACGAAATCCTCGTACAGGTCGCGCGTACGGGTATAGCGATGGGGCTGGTAGATCATTACCAGGCGGCGCTGGGGCCAGCCGGCGCGCACGGCCCTGATGACCATGTCCACCTCACGCGGGTGGTGCCCATAATCGTCGACCAGCATCACTTCGCCCACACCGCCGGGGGGCGGAAAGTGGCCATGCACCTGGAAACGACGCCCCACCCCGGCAAAGGCCGCCAGGCCACGCACGATGGCGGCGTCGTCCACGCCGGCATCGGTCGCCACTACGATAGCAGCCAGGGCGTTGAGCGCATTGTGCCGTCCGGGCATGGCAAGGCGTACCTGGAGCGGCGCCAGGCCGTCCGGACGCAGCGCGGTGAAGCGCACTTCGCCGGCCTCTTGCACGAAGTCGGTCACCCGGTAGTCGGCATCTTCGCTGAACCCATAGGTGACAAAATGCCGGTGAACCTGGCTGAGCAGCCCGCGCACATGCTCATCATCGACGCACAGGATTGCCATGCCGTAGAACGGCAGGTTGTGCAGAAACTCGATGAAGGTGCGCCGGAGGCGATCGAAATCACCACCGTAGGTGCTCATGTGGTCGGCGTCGATGTTGGTGACGATCGACACCATCGGCTGCAGGTGCAGGAAAGAAGCGTCGGACTCGTCCGCCTCGGCAACCAGGTAGTCGCCCTCGCCCAGCCGCGCATTGGCGCCGGCGCTGGTCAGCTTACCGCCGATAACGAAGGTCGGGTCGAGTCCGCCTTCGGCCAGCAGGGTCGCGGTCAGGCTGGTGGTGGTCGTCTTGCCGTGGGTACCGGCCACGGCGATGCCGTGGCGAAAACGCATCAGTTCCGCCAGCATCTCCGCCCGTCTCACCACCGGCACACGATGCTCCTGGGCCCAGCGAATTTCAGGATTTGTCTCGTCCACCGCCGACGAGACCACTACCACGTCGGCGTCCCGGGCATGCTCGGCGGCATGGCCGATGGCCACCTGGATGCCGTGTTCGCGCAGCCGGGCCGTTACCGTGGACTCCTTCAGGTCACTGCCGCTGACCCGGTAGCCCTGGTTGGCCAGGACTTCGGCTATGCCGCACATACCGGCACCGCCGACGCCGACGAAATGGATGCTCCGTATGCGGCGCATCCCCAAGCCCCGCCCGTGGCGAGACGGCGTTGCCTGACCGGGAACCGGTCCTAGAGTGCTATCGCTCAATCGCTATCTCCATACAGCCGGCCACCATCTGCTCGACGGCGTCGAGGTGCGCGCATGCTCTCGCACGTAGCGCCATGGCAGCGAGAATATCGGGATGCAGCAGCGCCTGCAGACGTTCGGCAAGCGCCGCTGCGGTCATGGTATCCTGCGGCATCAGCTCGGCCGCGCCGGCCTCCACCAATGCCGCTGCATTAGCCGTCTGGTGGTCGTCAACGGCATGGGGGAACGGCACGAACAGCGCCGGCTTGGCCGCAGCAGCCAGTTCGGCAACGGTCAAGGCACCAGCCCGGCAGACCACCAGGTCGGCCCAGTCGTAGGCGGTTGCCATATCGTCGATGAAGTCACTCACCTCTGCGCTGACCCCGTTGGCGAGGTAACCGTCGCGAGTGGCGCTATCCTTGTCGCGTCCGGCCTGGTGCCGCACTTCGGGGCGCACGTCCTCGGGCAGCCTGGCTAGCGCCTCGGGCAGGCGTTCGTTGAGCGCCAGGGCACCGAGCGAGCCACCTATAACCAACAGCCGCAGCGGACGGTCGTGCATCGCCTGGGCGTCTCGCGGCGCTTCGCCCAGCGCGGCGATCTCCCCACGCACCGGATTGCCGACCACCACGCCGCGCCCGGGAAAGGCCTGGGCGAAGGCGGCATAGACGCGCCGCGCGAGCCGCGATAGGGCCCGATTGGTCATGCCGGCCACGGCATTCTGTTCATGGATCACCAGCGGACGTCGTAACAGCCAGGCCGCCAACCCGCCCGGGCCGCTGGCAAACCCCCCCAGTCCCACCACCAGCACCGGGTCGAGGCGGCGGATGATCCTTGCCGCCTGCCATACGGCGCGGGTCAGGTGAAAGGGCGCCGACAGCCAGCCGGCAACACCCTTACCGCGAAGGCCGGCCACCGAAATGCGATGCAACGGAAGGCCCGCCTGGGGCACCAGCCGGTTCTCGATCCCGCGTGGGCTGCCGAGCCAGTGTACCTCGACCCCTTCGGCTGCCAGTCCGCGCGCCAGCGACAACGCCGGCACCACGTGGCCGCCGGTCCCCCCCGCCATGATCAACACAGGGCGTGTCTCAGCTCGACTCACTTGTACGCTCCATGTCCGTTGATACGCGGTTCGCGTCGCTCTCCCGCGACCTCGCGTGGCGCCGTGGGACTTGCCCGGCGCAGCGCTTGGCGTGTCTCGATATCGGCCCGCAGCAGCAGCGCCACCATCATGGCACTGATCAACAGGCTGGAACCACCGTAGCTCAGCAGCGGCAGGGTCAGGCCCTTGGTGGGCAGCATTCCGGTGCTGACGGCGATGTTGATGAAGGCCTGCGCCCCGATCACCAGGGCAATGCCGTAGCTGGCGTAGGCCGCGAAGGCAAGTCCGGCAAGCTCGGCGCGCCGCCCCACCGCCATCGCGCGATAGATCAGCAGCGCGAACAACCCGACCACCGCGATGGCGCCGAACAGCCCCAGCTCTTCGGCCAGTACCGCGAAGACGAAGTCAGTGTGGGCCTCAGGCAGATAGAACAGCTTCTGAACGCTATTGCCGAGGCCCATGCCGAACCAGTGGCCGCGACCAAAGGCGATCAGCGCCTGGGTCAGCTGGTAGCCGCTGGCAAACTGATCCGCCCAGGGATCGGAGAAGCTGGTCAGGCGCGCCAGGCGATAGGGTTCGGCGATGGCGACGTAAAAGCCCAGTAGGCCAACTGCCGCCAGGATGATGACGAAGCGGCCCCAGGGTGCACCGGCCATGAGCAGCATGCCCATCACGCAGCCGGTCATCACCACCACCGCACCGTAGTCGGGCTCCAGGATCAGCAGTACGGCGATCACACCCATCACCATCAGCGGCCGCAGGAACGCCCCCCAGTAGCGACGCACATCCGGCAGGAAGCGCTCCAGGTAGCCGGCCATGTAGACGATCAGGCACAGCTTTGCCACTTCCGACACCTGCAGGTTGAAAGGGATCCCAGGGATCGAAAGCCAGCGCCGACTGCCGTTGACCTCACGACCGACCAGCAGCACCAGCACCAGCAGCGCCATGCTCACCAGCAGCAGGAGGGGACCGTTTGCCCGCCACCAGGCCAGGGGCGCGCGCAGGGTCAGCACGCCGGCCGTCATGGCCATAACCACGAAGATTGCGTGGCGCTGGCTGAAATACCAGGGGTTGCCGGTCAACCCGGCCGCCACTTCGGTGGACGCCGAGCTCACCATTACCCAGCCGATCAACATCAGTGAGACCGACGCCAGCAGCAGCCAGCCGTCGAACGGCTTGTCGGCCATCGACAGCCGTGCCCTCCATTTCGCCAAGCGTAACAGGCGCAAGCGCTTCATTGGCCTTCTCTCCCCTTGATGTGGCGACTCACCCATCGGCAGAAGGCATCGCCGCGTGCCTGGTAGTTGGCGAACTGGTCGAGGCTGGCACAGGCGGGCGAGAGCAGCACGCAGTCGCCAGGCTGGGCGATCTGGCTGGCGCGTGCCAGCGCAGCCTCCAGGTCGGCCACCACCGTGGTGGCGACCTGGCCTTCAAGCGCCTGCGCTAGGCGCTGTGCATCGCAGCCGAACAGTACCGCCTCGCGGCCGTAGCGGGCCAGCGGCGCCGCCAGCGGGCGGAAGTCCGCTCCCTTGCCCACGCCTCCTGCCAGCAGCACCAGCCGGCCGGCAAGCGTCGGCCCAATCCCGGCCAAGGCGGCCAGGGTCGCCCCGACATTGGTGCCTTTCGAATCGTTGATCCAGCGCACGCCGGCGACATCGGCCACCACCTCGCCACGATGGGGCAGGCCTTCGAAGCGGCGCAGCACGCGGCACATGGCCGCCATCGGCAAGCCCAGGCGATGACCCATGGCCAGAGCCGCCAGGGCATTGGCCTGGTTGTGCCGGCCGGCCAGGCGAACCTCGTCGGCGGGCATCAACCTCTCTTCACCGTGCATCAACCAGTCGCGCCCTGCGTGGTGGGCAATGCCCCAGGCGTCGCCTTGCGGAATCGCGGTGGTGAAGTAGTCCAGGTGCGGCAGCGGTGCCGCCGGCCAAGTCTGGGGATCTTCGGCATTCACCACGCCATGGTGGGCGCCACGGAAGATGGCCAGCTTGGCCGCCCGGTACTCGGCCATGCCGCCGTGACGGTCCAGATGGTCTTCCGAGAGGTTGAGGAAGGCGGCGCTATGCGCGCCTAACCAGGGCGTGGTATCGAGCTGGAAGCTGGACAGCTCGAGCACATAGAGCTCGGCATCCAGCTCGCTCGCCAGCAGGTCAAGTGCCGGGGTGCCCAGGTTGCCCCCCACGGCTACACGGCGCCCCGCTTCACGTGCCATCTCGCCGAGCAGGGTGGTCACCGTCGACTTGGCATTCGAACCGGTAATGGCAGCGATCGGCGCCCGGCAGGCACGCACAAACAGCGCGATCTCGCCCACCACCAGCGGTTCATCGTTCGCCGTTCGACGCCTATGGCGCAGTTCGGCCAGTCCCGGCGTACGCAGGTCGATGCCCGGACTGACGACGATTTCCTCCGCCTCGCTCATGTCGAGCGCCTCCAGGGGCCCGCAGTAAAGCGCCACCTGCGGATGCGCGGATTGGAACTCCTCAACCCCGGGCGGCGCGCTGCGTGTGTCCGCCACCATAAAGGGCACGCCAAGGCGCGCTAGATGTCGACAGATCGCACGACCCGACACACCCAGCCCTACCACCAGCGTCACGCCCTTAGGCACCTTGTGCATGCTCGCCTCCTTGTCCCGCACTGCGCCGGCGCCGGGATTCAGCGGATCTTGAGAGTGGCCAGGCCGACCAGCACCAGAATCACGGTAATGATCCAGAAGCGCACGATGACCCGCGGCTCGGGCCAGCCCTTGAGCTCATAGTGATGATGCAGCGGCGCCATGCGGAAGATGCGCCGGCCGGTCAGCTTGTAGGACGCGACCTGTAGGATCACCGAGACCGTTTCCATCACGAAGATGCCGCCCATGATGAACAGCACGATCTCCTGGCGCACAATGACCGCCACCACGCCCAGCGCGGCGCCAAGGGCCAGGGCCCCCACATCGCCCATGAAGACCTGAGCCGGATAGGTGTTGAACCACAGGAAACCGAGACCGGCACCGGCAATGGTGGCACAGAACACCGCCAGCTCCCCCGCCCCAGTGATATTGGGTATCTGCAGATAGTTGGCGAAGACCGCGTTGCCGCTGGCATAGGCGAATACCGCCAGCCCCATGGCCACCATGACCGTGGGCATGATCGCCAGGCCGTCCAGCCCATCCGTGAGATTGACGGCATTGGAGCTGCCGACGATCACGAGGTACGTCAGCACGATGTAGAACACTCCGAGGGGGATCACGATGTCCTTGAACAACGGCACGATCAGGCTGGTCTCGACCGCGCTGGTGGCGGTGACATAAAGCACCGCCGCCGTCAGCAGGCCGAACACGGATTGCCAGAAATACTTCCAGCGCGCGGGCAGGCCGCGCGGATTCTTTTCCACCACCTTGCGGTAGTCATCCACCCAGCCGATGGCGCCGAAACCCAGCGTCACCATCAGCACGATCCACACGAAGCGATTGCTCAGGTCCGCCCACAGCAGCGTGCTCGCAGCAATCGCCATCAGGATCATCGCCCCACCCATGGTGGGCGTCCCCGCCTTGGAAAGATGCGACTGCGGGCCGTCGTCGCGAACGGCCTGGCCGATCTGCCGTTCGACCAGGCGGCGAATCATCAGGGGGCCGAACCACAGGCACAGTAGCAGCGCCGTCACGGTTCCCAGAATCATGCGCAGGGTGAGATAGTTGAAGACATTGAAGGCGCTCTGGTACTGCGCCAGGAAATTCGCCAGATAGAGCAGCATGTGTTGCGTTCACCTTGATGCGTCGGCGCGCAGGGCTGCCACGACCTGTTCCATTCCTGCGCTGCGCGACCCCTTGATCAGTACGCAGGCCCCTTCGGGCAAATGGTCCAGGGCGTGGCGCAGCAGCGCCTCGCGGTCATTGAAATGGTACCCACCCACCCCGAAGGCATCGCTGGCCGGCTTCGCCAGCGCCCCGCAGGTACCGAGCACGTCGATCCCAAGTTCCCGTGCGTAGCACCCGACCTCGGCATGCAGCCGGTCGGACGCCTCTCCCAATTCCCCCATGCCGCCAAGCAGGCACCAGCGCGGCCCGGGCAATTCGGCCAGCAATGATAGGGCTGCCTTGACGGCACCAGGGTTGGCATTATACGTGTCGTTCAGCAGGCGACAGCCGCGCAAGCCCGGTTCCGGGCTCAGGCGCCCAGGCATGGGCGCAGCCGCTGCCAGCCCGGCCAGCACCTGGTCGGACGGCAGCCCAAGCGCCAGCCCGCCCGCGGCGGCAGCCAGGGCGTTGGCGACGCTGTGGCGGCCCAGCAGGCCGAGCCGCACTCGGCCCAGCGGCTGGCCGTCCAGAACAAGCGTGAAAGCATAACGCCCAAGATCATCGCAAGCTAGCTCGGTCGCCTGCACCCGCCCACCCGGCGACAGGCCGAAGTCCAGCACCGCGCGCGGCGCGGCCAGGCGTGACCAGAGCGGAAAATAGGCGTCATCGCGATTCAGCACGGCTACGCCATCCGCAGGCAGCCCGACGAGGATTTCGGCCTTGGCCTGGGCGATGCAGCCCATGCCGCCGAACTCGCCAACGTGGGCACCGGTGACATTAGTGATGACCGCCACCTGCGGCTCGGCCAGCGTGGCCGTCCAGGCGATCTCGCCCAGGTGGTTTGCGCCCAGCTCTACCACCGCCCGCACATGGCGCGGCTGCAGCGACAGCAGGGTAAGCGGCGCGCCGATGTCGTTGTTGAGATTGCCGCGGGTGGCCAGCGTGGACCCGCTGCGTCCCAGGATAAGTGCCAGCAGTTCCTTGACGCTGGTCTTGCCGCTGTTGCCGGTCACGGCGATCAGCGGCCCGGCCCAGGCGCGCCGACGCTCACGCCCCAGCAGGCCCAGCGCCAGGCGGGTATCGGCCACGACCAGCTGGGGCAACGGGTCGTCCACCGGGCGTTCGACCAGCGCGGCGCACGCGCCGGCCTCCCGGGCCTGGGTCAAAAATGCATGAGCATCGAAGCGCTCGCCGCGCAGAGCGATAAACAGCGCCCCGGGCGTCAGCTGTCGGGTATCGGTGGTGATGCCGGTGAGTGCCAGGTCGCGCTCGGGCGGCGCCAGGTTAAGCGCCTCGGCCACCTGACTCAGGGAAGCGAGGCCACAGCTATCCATTGCTGCCTCCCCGGCGACGCTCGAGCGCCTCGTTCGCCCGGCTGACATCGCAGAACGGCTGCCGCATGCCCGCGATCTCCTGATAGTTCTCGTGCCCCTTGCCGGCAATCAGCACCACGTCCCCCGCGGCGGCTTCGGCCACGACGCGGGCGATGGCCTCGCCACGTTCGCCGATCTCCCAGGCCTCAGCGCGCACCTCGGCGGGCAGCCCTGCCAGGATCTGCTGGCGGATCGCGTCGGGTGGCTCGCTGCGAGGATTGTCATCGGTCACGACGATTCGGTCGGCGTGACGCGCCGCCACGGCCGCCATCAATGGCCGCTTGCCGGCATCGCGATCCCCGCCGCAGCCGAACAGGCACCACAGCCGACCGCCGCCCGGCAGGTGCGCACGTAGCGCCGTCAGGGCATTCTCGAGAGCGTCCGGGGTGTGGGCATAGTCGACGACCACGCCGGGCCCCGCTGAAGCGGGCAACCGCTGCATGCGGCCCGGCACCGGGGTCAGCCGGGCAGCCGCCTCGAACAGTGACGTCAGCGGCGAACCCAGCCCGTACAGTGTCGCGATGGCGATCAGCACGTTGTCGAGATTGAAACGCCCCATCAGCGACAGCGCAAGGGTCATGTCGCCTTCGGGCGTCGCCACGCGGGCGACCTGCCCCGACTCGCGTGGGGTCCACTCCGCTACCCGCAGCGTGGCCGCCGGGTCGTTGCCTACCGCCAGCACGCGCACGCCCGGCGCAACGCCAGCCAGCATCAGGCGCGCCAATGGATCGTCGGCATTGACCACCGCCAGCGAAAGCTCGGGGCGGCGGAACAGGCGCGCCTTGGCGGCGGCATAGGCAGCCATGCTGCCGTGGTAGTCCAAGTGGTCGCGGCTCAGGTTGGTAAACACACCAGCGGTGATCCGGCACCCATCGAGACGCCCCTGATCGAGCGCATGGGATGAGACCTCCATGGCGATACGGCTCATGCCGTCACGCGCCATGGTGCCCAAGGCGGCCTGCAGCGCCAGCGGTCCCGGTGTGGTCAGCGCGCCCGCGGTCAGCGCGCCGGGTCGGCCATGCCCCAGTGTGCCGAGCACGCCGCTGTCTCGGCCCAGCGCCAGGCTCAGCTCGGCCAGGTAGTGGGTCACCGAACTCTTGCCATTGGTACCGGTCACGCCGATCACTTCCAGCGTTTCCGGCACCTCGAACAGGTACTGCCCCAGCTCCCCGAGCCGCTGGCGCAGGAAGGGCAGCCCGATCACCTGCGGGTGCCGCGCCATGCCCTCCGCGACATCGCTGGCCTCGAGGTGGTAGAGCACCCAGCGGGCGCCGGCGGCCAGCGCCTGGTCGAGAAATCGTCGTCCATCCACGGCGACTCCGGGCACGGCGACGAAGACATCGCCCGGCGCCACGCGCCGGCTGTCCAGCTCGAGTCGCAACGGCGTCTCGGCGGCAAGGCCGGGCATCTCCAGCCCGGGCCAACAGCGCCGCAGCGCGGCTTGAAGACGGGAGGCACTTACCTGCATCAAGAGGTCTCCGCATGGAATGGCACGGGCATCATCGGGCACGCTGGTCTGGAGGGACATCCAGCAGGCGCAGCGCACTGCCGGTCACCCGCGAGAACACCGGTGCCGCCACGGCACCGCCGAAGTAATCACCGCCTCGCGGATGGTCGATCATCACGATGGTCACGATGCGCGGGTCCGACACCGGGGCAACGCCGGCAAACAGGCTGCGGTAGGCATTCTGCTCATAGCCAGTGGCCGAGGTCTTGCGCACGGTGCCGGTCTTGCCGGCCACGCGATAACCCGGCACCGCCGCCCGCCGTCCGCCCGTACCCGGCTGCACCGATTCTTCCATGATCCGCAGCAGATCGTAGGCCACCGACGGTTCGATGGCCGGCAGGCCCGGTGGCGTGTCAGGCAGTTTCAGCAGCGAAGGCTGCATGCGCACGCCCTCATTGGCCAGGGCGGTATAGGCGCTGGCCAGCTGCAGGGCCGAAACGGAGAGACCATAGCCGTAGGAGAGTGCCGCCCACTGGCTGCGCGACCAGCGCACCGGCGCCGGCATGTGGCCGACCGCTTCGCCCGGGAAACCGGTCTCGGTACTCTGGCCGAAGCCCAGCCGACGGTAAAGGTCGGGCACCAGCGGGTCGTCGAGCGCCAGCACCAGCCGTGACATGCCGATGTTGGACGATTTCTCGAGGATCCCGGCCAGGTCCAGGCGGCCGTAGTTGCGAATATCGCGGATGGTGAAGCGGTCGATACGCATCCAGCCCGGCGATGTGTCCACCACCACGTCGCGGCTAAACTGGCCGCTCTCCATGATCGCGGCCATGGCCAGCGGCTTCATGACCGAGCCGGGCTCGAAGACGTCCACGATGGCCTGGTTACGCAGCCCGCGGGGATCCAAGCCCGCGCGGTTGTTGGGATTGTAAGAAGGCTGGTTGGCCATGGCCAACACTTCGCCGGTGCGCGCATCCATCATGACTACGACCCCGCCATCGGCCTGATGCTCAGCCACCGCGGCCTTCAACTCGCGATAGGCCATGTACTGCAGGCGCTGGTCGATGGAGAGGACCAGATCGCCTCCCGGCTGCGCCTCACGCAGCAGCGCGAGGTCGCGCACCAGGCGCCCCCGGCGATCCTTGATCACCCGACGCTGGCCCGGCGTGCCGGCCAGGTAGGGCTGATAGGCAAGCTCGACCCCCTCCTGACCCATGTCGTCGACGTTGGTCACCCCCAGCAGCTGCGCGGCCACTTCACCGGCCGGGTAGTAGCGCTTGTACTCGTGCTGGGCATAGACGCCCGTCATGCGCAGGTCAAGCACGCGCTGGGCCGCCTCCGGAGTGAGCTGGCGGCGCAAGAACATGAACTCGCGGTGGGCAAAACGCTCGAGCCTGGCATCGAGGTCGTTGAGATCCATGCCCAGCGCCTGGGCCAACATCAAGCGCTGGATACGATCCTCCGGTAACTCCTGAGGGTTGGCCCAGAGCGTGACCACGGGCGTCGAGATCGCCAGCGGCTCGCCGTGGCGGTCGGTAATCATGCCGCGGTGGGCGGTCAGTGACTCGGTGCGCAGGATCCGGGCATCGCCCTGCCCTTGCAGGAAGGTACGGTCGACCACATGCAGCGTCACGATACGCCCGGCCAGCATCAACAGGCCGATGATGACCAGCCCCAGCACCAGGGCATAGCGCGCTCCGCCCATGGGCTTAATCGGCAGGCGCCGCCGCGAGGGGCTACTGCGAACGTCGGCGCTCATGGCCGTATGACCTCGACTTCATTGACATCGGGCAGGCGCATCTCAAGCCGCTCGGTGGCCAGACGCTCGATGCGTGCGGGAGATGACCAGGCGCTCTCTTCCAGCAGCAGCTGCCCCCATTCGGTCTGCAGCTGGTCGCGCTCGCGCTCCAGCTGCTGCAGCCGGGCATATTGCTCGCGGGTGAGATGACTGGTGTTGATCACGGCCATGGCGCTGGCCAGGCACGCCAGGACCAGCGTGACCACCAGCAGCAGGCGAAAGCTCAGCAGGCGCCCAAACGGCCAGTTGGCGAGTTCCGTGCGGGTAGGCAGTCGTCCTTGCAGCATGGCGGGCCTCAGCGCAGCTTGCGCGCGGCGCGCATCACGGCGCTGCGTGCCCGGGGATTACCCGCCACTTCCTCTGCGGAAGGACGCTGCGCCTTGCCTAGCGCCTCCAGCCGCCTGGCCAGTTGGTCATCACGCAGCGGCACGCCCTTGGGTACATCGACGTCGCCTCGCACGTGCTCCCGGATGAAGCGCTTGACCCGCCGGTCTTCCAGCGAATGGAAGCTGATCACGACCAGGTGCCCGCCGGGTGCCAGGGCTTCAAGCGCGGCCTGCAGCGCGGCGTCAAGCTGGTCGAGCTCACCGTTGATGTGAATACGCAGCGCCTGGAAGGCACGGGTGGCCGGGTGCTTGCCTTTTTCCCAGGCCGGATGGGCAGTCTTGAGCACTTCCGCCAGATCGGCCGTGCGCGTGAACGGGCGCTCGGTGCGCCGGCTCACCACGGCCTTGGCCAGGCGCCTGGCGAAGCGCTCCTCGCCGTAGACCTTGAACACCCGGGCGATGTCCGCCTCGCTTGCCCGCGCCAGCCACTCGGCCACGCTCTCGCCACGGGTGGGATCCATGCGCATGTCCAGCGGCCCGTCGCGCAGGAAGCTGAAGCCCCGCTCCGGGTCGTCCAGCTGCGGCGACGAGACGCCGACATCGAGCAGCACCCCGTCCAGGCGACCATAAAGGTCATGGCGGCGTGCCAGCTCGCCTAGGCGGGCGAACTCGCCCTGCTCGATGGCAAAGCGGGGGTCGTCGATGGCGCGGGCGGCGGCAATGGCCTGGGGATCGCGATCGATGGCCAGCAGGCGCCCTTCCGGCGCCAGGCGCTCAAGAATCGCACGGGAGTGGCCTCCGCGACCAAAGGTGCCATCCAGGTAGGCACCGCGCGGATCGTTGACGAGCGCCTCGACGGCGCCATCCAACAGGACGCTGGCATGACGGAAGCCGCGGTGGGCCGGTTCAGATGCGGTCGACGACATGCGCTTCCCTGAGGTATCGGTAACGAAATTTATGCCCCGGCCTGATGACCGATATCGGGAGGTATGGAAAACAAGGGAGTCGGCCGATAAGCCGGGTTCTGTCGAGGACAGTCATTCATCTAGGAGCCGCGTCACCACGGCCCTCAAGCAACCTACCCGAACCCAGCGCGGGCCACGCCATCGGGTTCCTATTTGGTCTTGCTCCGGGTGGGGTTTACCATGCCACGCGCTGTTGCCAGCCGTGCGGTGCGCTCTTACCGCACCCTTTCACCCTTGCCGGCCTCCCGCAGGAGACGTAGGCGGTCTGCTCTCTGCTGCACTTTCCGTCGGCTCGCGCCGCCCAGGCGTTACCTGGCACCCTGCCCTATGGAGCCCGGACTTTCCTCCCTCGCCAGCCACCACGAGGATGGCAGGCAACGGCGACTGTCTGGCCGACTCCGAGCGCAAGAATACCAGTGCACCCATGGCCTCTCAATGCCTTTCCACCCTGATTCAGCGCGACGGCTTCAGCGCCTGAGCCCGCTCGTACCAGGACTTCTTGCCGCCGCCCAGCAGGCGAGCCGCGACGGCCGCGGTCTGCTTGACACCCACCCCCTCGGCAAGCAGCGCCTCGAGCAACGCTTCGGCCTCCACGCTGCCTGGCACGTCGACGCCGTTCGACTCGGCGCCGCTCACCATCACCACAAACTCGCCACGCGCCTGGTCCGGGTCGTCTTCCATGCGCGCCAGCAGCGCCAGGGCCGTGCCTTCGAGAAAGGTCTCGAAGGTCTTGGTCAGTTCGCGCGCCAGCACCAGGCGCCGCTCGCCAAGCACCACCTGGAGATCCTCGAGCGTAGCGCGAATGCGATGGGGGGATTCGTAGAATACCAGCGTCTCCGCGTGGCGCTTGAGCGCCTCGAGTCGCTGCCTGCGCGACGAGGGCTTGGCTGGTAGAAAGCCGTGGAACAGGAAGCGGTCGGTTGGCAGCCCTGCAGCGCTTAGGGCCGCCACCAGCGCGCAAGGACCAGGCACCGGAACAACACGCCTCCCGCGGGCCCGCAGCTCACGCACCAGCACGAAACCCGGGTCGCTGATCAGCGGCGTACCGGCATCGCTGACCAGCGCGATGTCATCGCCCTCGACGAGACGCACATCTAGCTGCTCTACCCTGGCTGCTTCGTTGTGGTCATGCAGCGACAACATGGGTGTCGCCAAGCCCAGGTGGCGCAGCAGCTGGCGGGTGTGGCGCGTATCCTCGGCCGCGATCAACGCCACCTCGCCCAGTACGCGCGCCGCACGCGCCCCCAGATCCTCCAGATTCCCAATCGGCGTGGCGACCACGTACAATGTACCCATACTGATGCGAGACATATCGGCTCCTCGGGAGTCTGTCGGGCTGGCTACGATCATAACGAGACAACCGGGATTGAGCGCGCTTCGCGCACACCTAGAAGCTCACCGGACAAGGAAGAATTCATGCTGAAAACGTCCCGCGGCCTGCTGGCCCTTGTACTCCTGGCGCTCCTGGTGGCCGGCTGCGCCCCGCCTGGCATCGTGGAACGGATTCCCGATGACGACCCCGGCCACCTGCTGGAGCAGGCCCGTGAGCAGGGCCCGGAGCAGGCGGCGATCAGCCGTCTCGAAGCGGCCGACATCCTAGCACAGCAGGGCCAGACGACGCAGGCGTACGAAGTTGCCGTGGCGATCGATGACGCCCGACTGCCGGGCGAGCACCGCCTACACTGGGCCATGCTGCTTTCCGAGCTTGGCGAGCAGGTCGACGAACCCTGGGCCGTCATCCAGGCCACCGAACTGCTCGACGAGATTCAACTGCCGCGCGACGCCCGCGTGATCCTCAGCGAGCGGCGCGGCCTTGCCCTCGCGCGTCTCGACGAGCATCAAGCGGCCGCCGCCCTGCTGCTGTGGGTGCAATCCCAGACCGACCGCGACACCCTCAACGACCCGATCTGGTCTTCGATCTCCCGCCTCGAGGGCAACGAACTGTCCGTCCTCGCCGACGATGCCGACGCCATCACGCTAGGCTGGATCGACCTGGCTCAGCTGATGCGCGACAGCAGCGGCGACATCGAACGTCTGTTCGTCCGCCTGGAGGAGTGGCGCGAGCGCAATGCCCGCCACCCCGCCGCCAGGCGCGTGCCGGAGGAGCTGTTGGCCCTGCGCGAACTGCGCGGCCAGACGGTGAACCATATTGCCGTCTTCCTGCCCCAGTCCGGGCCGCTAGCGAGCGTGGCCGAGGCGATTCGCGACGGCATCCGAGCACATCATGGCAGCGCGGCGGAAAGTAACGGCAACGTCCGGCTTTCCTTCATCGACGCCAGCTACGGCGATCTCGAGGCGCTCTATGCAGAAGCCCGTAACCTGGGCGCGCAGGTCGTGATCGGCCCGCTGGACAAGGACCAGGTCACCGAGCTTGAAAACCGCGACAGCGTGCCGCTGCCCACCCTGGCGCTGAACTACGGCCATGGCGACACTAACCGCGCCCAGGGCCTGTTCCAGTTCGGGCTTTCCGCCGAAGACGAGGCGCGCCAGGTGGCGCGCCGTGCACGCGAGGATGGCCACCACCGCAGCGCCATGCTGGTACCCGATAACGAATGGGGCGCACGCGTCGGCCGCGCCTTCGAGCAGGAGTGGCGTCTGCGCGACGGCATCATCACTGCGCTGGTGACCTACGACCCCCGCGGCTCAGCCACCGAAAGCACCCGCCGCGCGCTGTCCGGCGGACGCCCCGACATGCTGTTCCTGCTAGCGCTGCCCAGCTACGCGCGCCAGGTGCCACCCAACCTGGACTTCGCCGGCGCCGCCGATCTGCCGATCTATGCCACCTCCCATCTGTTCGAGGGGCGCCCCCAGCCGCTGCTGGATCACGATCTCGACGACGTCTATTTCCTCGACATCCCCTGGCAGATCCCCGACGCAGCGGTCGGAGGCGTGGAAGCCCTGCCCTACCTGGCCAGCTATCGCACCTTGCGCCAGGATAGCGACGCCTCGATCTTCCGCTTGATGGCCATGGGTGTGGATGCCTATGAGCTGGCGCGCCGCCTGCCGCAGCTGCAGCTCCTGCCGGAAAGCCAGGTCCACGGCGCAACGGGCCTGCTGGTCCCCGGCCATGATGGGCGCATCCAGCGCCGCCTGCCCTGGGCACGCTTCGAAAGTGGCGTACCCAGGCCTATCCTCTCCTTCGAAGTGCTCGGCAATGGTCAGCTCCGCTGATGCCCGCGCCAGGGGCTCGCAGATCGAGCGCCTGGCCGCCGACTGGCTCGTCGCCCGCGGCCTGGTGCTGCTGGCGGCGAACCAGCAGTGCAAGGGCGGCGAGCTCGATCTGGTCATGCGTGACGGCGAAACGCTGGTCTTCGTCGAGGTGCGCCACCGTGCCGACAGCCGCCATGGCCATCCCCTTGAAACCATCACCGCGACAAAACAGCGTCGGCTAATCCATGCCGCGCGTTTTTATCTCGCGCGCAACCGGCTATCATGTCCCTGCCGTTTTGACGCCTTGGCCGTGACAGGCACCCCACCCGCTCTCGATTTCGACTGGGTGCAGAGCGCCTTCGACGCGTTCTGACCGGTTCACAGTCCCCTGCACCAGGACTCGGTAGAATGGATTTTCAGCAACGTATACTTGGCCACTTCAACGCCAGCATCGATACCAAGACCTACGCCAGCGAGGTACTGCCGCCTTTCATCGAGGTGGCCAGTCAGATGATGGTCCAGTGCCTGGTCAACGAGGGCAAGATACTGGCCTGCGGCAACGGCGGCAGCGCCGGCGACAGCCAGCACTTCTCATCGGAACTGCTCAATCGCTTCGAGCGAGAGCGCCCGAGCTTGCCCGCCCTGGCATTGACCACCGATACCTCGACGCTGACCTCGATCGCCAACGACTACAGCTACAACGAGGTCTTCTCCAAGCAGATCCGCGCCCTGGGTCAGCCCGGCGACGTCCTGCTGGCAATCTCCACCAGCGGCAACTCCGCCAATGTCATCCAGGCGATTCAGGCCGCCCACGACCGCGACATGACCGTGGTGGCATTGACCGGCCGCGACGGAGGCAACATGGCCTCCCTGCTCGGCCAGGATGACTGCGAGATTCGCGTGCCCGCCACCTCGACGGCGCGTATTCAGGAAGTGCATCTGCTAGTCATCCACTGCCTGTGCGACCTCATCGACGAACAACTCTTCGGTAGCAGCGAGTAATCCCCATGACGTTCACGAGACTGTTGAGCCTGCTGATCATCTCTATGGCACTGACCCTCGGCGGCTGCACCACCGTCACCGGTGTCGCCAATCCTGGCACCATCGACGAGAACTACGGCAAGCGCACCCTAGGCGCCCAGGTCGAGGACGAGAGCATCGAAACCAAGATCTCTCACAACCTACGGCGGTCCGACGCGCGCCTGGGCGACGCACGGATCAATGTCGACAGCTACAACGGCATCGTGCTGCTCACCGGCCAGGTACCGAGCGAAGAGCTCAAGCGGCGAGCTACCGAAGTCGCCCTTGAGGTGCGCAACGTGCGCGACGTACATAACGAACTCTCGGTCGCCGCCAACCTGCCGGCCAGCCAGCGCATGTCAGACACCTGGATCAACACGCGTATTCGCACCAGCCTGGCTGCTGACCAGAGCATCGACACTACCCGCCTGCGCTTCGTGACCGAGAACGCCAGTGTCTATGTCATGGGCATCGTGACACGCTCGGAAGCGGACCGCATCGTCAACGCGATTGCTAACATCGGCGGCGTGCAGCGCATCGTCAAGGTCTTCGACTACCTGGATTGACCGCACTGCGCCTTGACCTGTGGCCAGCCAGGCATGACTTGAGCAAGAACACAAAGGGCCGGGGAATCTCCCCGGCCCTTTGTGTTTGGCATCGCGATAAACTTTCCTGCGTCCATCAGGCGCGCCGTGTCGCGCAGACGGTTACTTGATCACACGCAACGAAGGCTTGCCCTTGCGAGGCGTATCGGCGCCACGCTCATCACCTTGCGGTCGCGCAACGTCGCGCTCGACGCCGGTCAATTCCGCGCGCTCGGCACCATCGGTTTCGTCCTGCCCCGGACCAGGCAACACCGGCTCATGGCCGAAGACCATGCCCATGCCGTTCTCACGTGCATAGATGGCCACCAGCGCCTCACTCGGCACCTCGACCCGCATCGGCTGGCCGCTGAAACGGGCGTGGAAGCGGACGGCATCGTTGCCGATGAAAAGATCGCGCACCGCCGTTGGGCCCACGTTGAGCACGATCTGGCCGTTCTGCACAAACTGCCGCGGCACGATGACGCCAGGCTGTTCAGCATCCACCACGATATACGGGGTGAGGTCGTTGTCCAGCAGCCACTGGTAGAGGCCTCTGGCAAGATAGGGACGGCTCGACAGCATTTGGCTCTGCCCTCCTCGTTGACGTTGGCGATGCCAGGCCGCGGCCCGGCACCACGCTCAGGTACGCATTTCGCGCTCGTTCTCACTCAGCGAGGAGAGGAACGCATCGCGCTCGAAGAGGCGCTCCATGTAGGTCACCAGCGGCTTGACCTGCTTCTCGGGTAGCTCGATGCCCAGCACCGGCAAGCGCCACAGAATGGGGGCAATGCAGCAGTCGACCAGCGAGAACTCTTCGCTCATGAAAAAGGGCACGTCCTCGAAGATCGGAGAGATGCCCACCAGGCTCTCGCGCAGCTCCTTGCGCGCCCGGTCCGCCTCCTTCTTGCCGCCTTGCTCGATCTGCTCGACCATCGGGCACCACTCGCGCTCTATGCGATGCATCCAAAGCCGGCTCTGGGCCCGGGCGACAGGATAGACCGGCAGCAGCGGCGGGTGAGGAAAACGCTCGTCGAGGTATTCCATCATCACCTTGGATTCGTAGAGCACCAGATCCCGATCCAGCAGCGTCGGCACGCTGTTGTACGGATTGAGGTCGGCGAGCTCTTCGGGTCGCTGGTCACCGCTGACCTCGACGATATCTACCGCCACGCCCTTCTCAGCGAGCACGATGCGCACACGATGACTGAAGTGATCATCACTCCCTGAATAGAAGATCATCGATGATCGCTTGGCCACTACACCCATGAAACTATCCTCGCTTCAATTCGAACCCGCATGATAGCACGCCGTCATCGTCGGGTGGACGCCTGCCCTGCAGGCAATGCGGGTTCCTGGCAGAAGGAAAAGGGGCGTATGGCTATCGCCATACGCCCCTCAGGTCACGACAGACCGATTCGCAGCGAATCAGTGGATATCGCGCCAGTACTCACGCTTGAGCAGGTAGGCCAGCACGCCGAAGATAAAGATGAAGATCAGCACCTTCGGGCCAAGCACCTGGGCCTGCAGCTTGGAAGGCTCACCCACGTAGGAGAGGAAGTTGGTCAGGTCGTAGACCGCCTCCTCGAACTCGGCCGGCTCCATAGCACCCGGGCGGGTAACCTGCAGCACGTCGCACGACTGGTACTTGCCAGTGAGCGGGTCGAGCTCGGCACCCGGCACGGGGCGATCCGTCTGAGAGCAGACGCGCTCCTGTACCCCCTGCAGCGGCTCGAGCACGTTGGGCATGGCCACCATCTCAAACACCGCGTTGTTGACGCCGTTCGGACGGCTGGGGTCGCGGTAGAACGTCATGAGATAGGAGTAAATCCAATCGGTGCCGCGCAGACGTCCGTGCAGCGTCAGGTCCGGCGCCGGAGCGCCGAACCAATTGGCGCCGTCCTGACGGGTCATGGCCGTGTGCATTTGATCGTTGAATGCCAGCGACGACGAGAAGATCAGGTTCTGTTCTACCAGATCCTGGGGCATGCCGAAATCCTCGGCAGCCCGCGCGAAGCGCTGGAACTCCAGCGAATGGCAGCCCATGCAGTAGTTGACATAGAGCTGCATGCCGCGCTGCAACGACTCCTTGTTGTTCAGGTCGGGCGTCATCGAGTACGGCACATCAACAGCCGGTGCAGCCATCGCCGTGAAGGGCACCAGCGCGAAGAGCAGTGCGAGCAGTTGCTTTTTCATTAGCCAGTCACCCTTTCCGGCAGGGGTTTGGTCTTCTCCATCCTGGTGTACAGCGGCATCAGCAGGAAGAAGGCGAAGTAGATCACGGTGCACAGCTGTGCCACGGCCGTACGCATCGGCGTGGCGGGCAGTGCGCCGAGAATACCCAGGACCACGAAGCTGACCGCAAACAGCGCGAGCATGACCTTGGACATCCAGCCCTTGTAGCGCATGGAGTTCACCGGGCTACGGTCGAGCCACGGCAGTACGAACAGCACAGCGATCGCACCGCCCATGAACACGACACCCAGGAACTTGGCATCGAGGCCGAAGAGGTCGAAGGTGATCGCACGCAGGATCGCGTAGAAGGGCGTGAAGTACCACACCGGCGCGATATGGTCCGGCGTCACCATCGGGTTGGCCGGCTCGAAGTTGGGCCGCTCGAGGAAGTAGCCGCCACCCTCTGGGAAGTAGAAGACCACAGCGGCGAACACGAACAGGAACACCGCGACGCCAAAGACATCCTTGACGGTGTAATAGGGGTGGAAGGGGATGCCATCCAACGGCTTGCCGGTCTCGTCCTTCTTCGCCTTGATGTCGATGCCGTCGGGGTTGTTGGAACCCACTTCGTGCAACGCGATCAGGTGCAACACCACCAGCGCCAGGATCACGATGGGCAGCGCCACCACGTGTAGGGCAAAGAAGCGGTTCAGGGTGATGCCGGAGATCAGGAAGTCACCCCGCACCCACTGGGCCAGATCGGGGCCGATGACGGGAATGGCGGAGAACAGCGAGATGATGACCTGGGCACCCCAGTAGGACATCTGGCCCCAGGGCAGCAGGTAGCCCATGAAGGCTTCTGCCATCAGCAGCAGGTAGATGGCCATGCCGAAGATCCACACCAGCTCGCGCGGCGCCTTGTACGATCCGTACAGCAGCGCGCGGAACATGTGCAGGTAGATCACCACGAAGAAGGCCGACGCGCCGGTGGAGTGCAGGTAGCGAATGAGCCAGCCATACTCCACGTCGCGCATGATGTATTCGACGGAGGCGAAGGCGCCTTCGGCGGAGGGGTTGTAGCTCATGGTGAGCCATACCCCGGTCAGGATCTGGTTGACCAGCACCAGCAGCGCCAGCGATCCGAAGAAGTACCAAACATTGAAGTTCTTGGGCGCATAGTACTGGGACAGGTGCTCCTGCCACATCTGCGTGGCGGGGAAGCGGTCGTCGACCCAGCGCATGAAACCGCTTTCCGCCTTGACACGATTCGGGTTACCCATCACGCGGTCTCCTCATCTTCGCCGACGATGATATCGTCGCCTTCAAAGCGGTAAGGCGGAACTTCGAGGTTGGTCGGCGCCGGCACGTTGCGGAACACGCGGCCCGACAGGTCGAAGTAGGAACCGTGACAAGGGCAGAAGTAGCCGCCCGGCCAGGCCGTCATGTCCACGTCTTCCGGCTCGGGGCGGAACAGCGGGGAGCAGCCCAGGTGAGTGCAGATGCCGATCAGTACGGAGATTTCCGGGCGGATGGAGCGCAACGGGCCGGAGATGTAGGCGGGCTGCTGTGGCACCTGGGAGTCCGGATCGGCCAGGCGCGTCGGGTCGAACTGCTCAGTACGCTCGATCATTTCGGGCGTGCGTCTCACGACCCATACCGGCCGGCCACGCCATTCGACGGTCATGCGCTGCCCGTCCTCGAGCTTGGAGATATCCGCCCGAACGGGCGCCCCCGCCGCTCTCGCCCTGGCACTCGGCTGCCAGGAAGCCACAAAGGGAACCGCCACTCCTACAGCCCCCACCGCACCCACGACGGTGGTGGCTCCCAGGAGCAGTCGGCGCCGCCCTTTGTTCACGCCGTTGTCTGCCATTTTCTGGTTTCTCCCATCAGCTTACCCGTTGATCCAGCACGGGGAGGACTCCCGCGACCACGGATACCAAATCCGCCATATAGTAAGGAATCGCTCCGCTTCGCACAAGACGAAGGAGGCCTGACCAAGGTGGAATTCCGTTTGTAATTACCTGAAATAAAAATAAAAAAACCCGGGCATTGGCCCGGGTTTTTTCGTTCGACGAAGCGATTAACGCTTGGAGAACTGAGGACGACGGCGCGCCTTGCGCAGGCCGACCTTCTTACGCTCGACCTGGCGAGCGTCACGCGTGACGTAGCCTGCCGCACGCAGCGTCGGACGGAAGTCTTCATTGTACTCCATCAGGGCACGAGTGATGCCGTGACGAATGGCACCCGCCTGAGCGGAACCGCCGCCACCCTTGACGGTGACAAACACGTCGAATTGGCCGGTGGTTTCGGTCAGCTCGAGCGGCTGACGCACTACCATGCGACCGGTGACACGACCGAAATACTGGTCGAGTTCACGATCGTTCACGGTGATCTTGCCGGTGCCCGGCTTGAGGAAAACGCGAGCCGTGGAAGTCTTGCGGCGCCCGGTACCGTAGTATTGCTGAGTCATGGCAATGGTCCCTTCAGATGTTCAGTTCTTGCGGCTGCTGGGCGGCGTGCGGATGTTCGGCACCAGCGTAGACCTTGAGCTTGGAATACATGGCGCGGCCCAGCGGACCCTTCGGCAGCATTCCCTTCACGGCAGACTCGATGATCCGCTCGGGAGCGTGGTCGATCATCTTTTCGAAGGTCATGGAGCGCAGGCCACCCGGGTAGCCGGTGTGGCGATAGTAGGTCTTGGCCTTGGCCTTGTTGCCGGTGACGTGAACCTTCTCGGCATTAACGACGACGATGTAGTCACCGGTATCAACGTGCGGCGTGAACTCGGGCTTGTGCTTGCCGCGCAGACGACGCGCAATTTCGGTAGCCAGGCGACCCAGCGTCTTGCCAGTGGCATCGACGACATACCAGTCGCGCTGGACGGACTGCGGTTTGGCAGTAAACGTCTTCATGGACATCACCACAAAATATTCAAGTGTATTGGATTCCACGTCGCGGACGGCGCTGGAATCATCCCTATTCTTCTTGGTTGTATCCGCCCTGGGGAGGAGACAACGTTCGAGCGAGGCAGCATTCTACATGAATCCCTCGCCCAGGTTAAGCCATTTCACGGCTTGTGCGGTAAGGCCAGGTACTCGTGGGACTGCATCTCCTGCAGCCGGGACAGGGTCCGCTGGAACTCGAACTCGAGGCGGCCGTCGGCGTATAGCGCAGCCGCCTCGACCTCGGCCGACATCAGCAGCTTGACCCCGCGGTCGTAGAACTCGTCGACCATGTTGATGAAGCGCCGCGCCTGGTCATCGGTGGCCGCCCCCATGCGCGTCACGTTGGACACCAGCACGGTATGGTATTCGCGCGCCAGCTCGATGTAGTCGTTCTGGCTGCGCGGGCCGTCGCACAGTTCACGAAACTCGAACCATACTACGTCGTCATGCAGGCGCCGGGCATGCAGCACGCGATGATTGATCTCGATGGGCACGTCCCGCTCACCCTCGTGGCCGGCGATTTCACGGAAGCTGCGGGCCAGCTCGCGCTCGGCCGCCTCGTCCAGCGGCGCGTGGAAGATTTCGGCTCGTTCCAGCGCGCGCAGCCGATAGTCGATGCCGGAATCGACGTTGACCACGCGACAGTGGCGCTTGAGCAGGGCGATGGCCGGCAGGAAGCGCGCCCGCTGCAGACCATCCTTGTAGAGTTCGTCGGGTACGATGTTGGATGTCGCCACCAGCACGACGCCGCGCTCAAACAGTGCCTCGAGCAGGTTGGCCAGGATCATGGCATCGGTGATGTCCTTGACGAAGAACTCATCGAAGCATATCACCCGCGCCTCGGCGGCAAACTTGCCAGCGATCAGCGTCAGCGGGTTCTTTTCGCCCTTGTAATGCTGCAGCTCGTTGTGCACCCGCTGCATGAAGCGGTGGAAATGGGTGCGCATCTTGTCGGGAAACGGCAGCGACTCATAGAAGGTGTCGACCAGATAGGTCTTGCCGCGCCCCACCCCACCCCAGAAATAGAGCCCCTGAACCGCTGGCGGCTCAGGCGCTTCGGGAGGCTTCTCGCGCTTGCCGAACAGCCCTGCCATCTTCGACTTGAGACCGCGCCCGGCGGTCACCGCTCGCGGCTCGGTGCGCGGCGCCGCCAGCAAGGCGTCGTAGAGGCGCTGAAGCTCGGCTACCGCCTGCTCCTGGGCAGGGTCGTACTGAAAATCGTCTCGCTCGAGGTCGGCACGGTAGCGCGCCAGCGGCGTGGTACCTTGGGCCGAGCGAGCAGCTGCGGGGGACGCAGTCGCACACATGGCAGTTCCTTGCTGATCGGACTCTTGAGGTGCAGGCCACGTATTATACGCACCCGACGCGGCATGCGTAGAAAAATGGCCCCCGGCCCGTCGGGCCACACGTTGACCCACTCTCGCCCAGCGCCCCTATAATGGGCCGCCGGCAGGCCGCATGGCTCCCATGCGTCAAGCATGCACCTTCATCAGGAGAATTTCGTGGAATATGGCAACGTGAACTGGCTTCTGGCCATCATTAGCCTGCTCGTCGGCCTTGGGCTCGGCGCGCTGGGCTACCACCTGCTTGGCTCATCGGCCGGCACCCTGCAGCAGCTTCGCCGCCAGTCTGCCGAGAAAGAGCGCGAGCTGGCCGAGCTTCGCGAAGGGCTGGGCGAGCACTTCAGCCAGGTGGGCATGATGGTGGGCAATCTGCAGCGCGAGATGCGCACGCTCGAGCATCGACTGAAGGAAGATGCCAGCACGCTGCGCTGCGAAACCGATAAGGTGCGTCAACTGGACGCGGCGGACCAGCCGGCCCTGACGGGCCAGGCCAACGAGCCGCCGATGCCGCGCGACTACGCCGATGGCACCGGCGGCACGCTGTCTGAAAATTTCGGCCTCAAGCCGAGCGAGGAGCCGAGCCAGACGCCCCAGCCTCCGCGCTATTGAGCCAAGGCGGCACGATTCGCCTGGCGATAGCCGGGGCGACGCCCGGCTCAGGCCGGGTTGTCGATGTCGACGAAGCGATGGCATACGCCATGCTCGCGGGCCAGCCACTCCCCGAGGGCTTGCACACCATAGCGCTCGGTGGCGTGATGGCCCGCCGCCAGATAATGAATGCCAAGCTCGCGCGCCAGATGGGTGGTCCGCTCGGAGATCTCGCCGGAAATATAGGCGTCGGCTCCCGCCTCCCAGGCCTTAACGATCATGTCTTGCGCCCCGCCGGTACACCAGGCGACGCGCTTGACCGCATGCCTACCGGGCGCCTCGATCAGCAGCGGCTCACGCCCCAGCGCCTCGGCCACCTGCCCGGCGAAGGCCGCACAGGAACGCGCCTCCGCCAGCCGACCCAGCCAGAGCAGGCCCTCGCCCAGCTCGCCATCGGCACAGCCTTCCACCTCCAGCGACAGGCGTTTAGCCAGCTGAGCGTTGTTGCCGAGGCTCGGATGGGCGTCGAGCGGCAGGTGATAGGCTACCAGACTGATGTCATTGAGCAGCAGCGTGCGGATCCGCCGCTGCTTAATTCCGGTGATGGCCACCGGTTCGTTCTTCCAGAAATAGCCGTGATGGACCAGCAGCAGGTCCGCCTGCCAGGCCACCGCCTCGTCCAGCAGGGCCTGGCAGGCCGTCACACCGCTCATCACGCGCGCCACGCTGTCACGCCCGGCCACTTGAAGGCCATTGATGGTGTAGTCGTTGAAGCGTGACGTTCCGAGCATGGCATCGCATGCTTGTACCAGGGTATCGCGGGGAATCATGTCGCCTCCGGACAGCGCTTTGCCGCCAATGTTACAATGCCCCCATTGTAACGATTGCGCGGGACAGCATCGACCGCGCGCCCATCAGGAAACGCCGTATGCGTCGTTCTCTTCTCGCCTATGCACTGCCAATCGTCATCGGCGTGCTGCTGGCTATCGTACTGCTCAACGCCTTCCCACAGTTGCTGGAGCGTTCCACTCCCCCCAGCGCAGGAACCGATGCGGTTCGCCAGCCGCCGGGGGCCGACATCCGGCAAACCCCGGCGCGCCCGCTGCCCGAGATACAGCGCGCCGCGCCATTGTCGCGTCAGCAAGGGCCCGTCAGCTACTCCGAGGCGGTGGAGAAGGCTGCGCCCGCAGTCGTCAACATCTATTCTTCCCGCGTCGTGTCGCGGGAGCAGCATCCGATGATGTCGGATCCCTTTTTCCGCCAGTTCTTCGGCGACGAGCTGCCGACCCAGCAGCGCCTGCTGTCGAGCCTCGGCTCGGGCGTAATTGTGAGCGACGATGGCTACGTGCTGACCAACCACCACGTGATAGACGGCGCCGACGAGATCCAGGTCGCCCTGCGCGATGGCCGCGAGACGCTGGCCCACGTGATCGGCACCGACCCGGAGAGCGACCTCGCGGTGCTGCGTATCGACCTCGACAGCCTGCCGGTAATCGCCATCGCCAGCGATGACGATGTGGCGGTAGGCGACATCGCCATGGCCATCGGCAACCCCTTTGGCGTCGGCCAGACCGTCACCATGGGTATCATCAGCGCCACGGGGCGCAGCCACCTGGGCCTGAGTGCCTACGAGGACTTCATCCAGACCGATGCCGCCATCAACCCCGGCAACTCCGGCGGTGCGCTGATCAATGCGGAAGGCGCCCTGGTGGGCATCAATACCGCCATCTTCTCGCGCTCGGGCGGCTCACAGGGGGTCGGCTTCGCCATTCCTACCCGGCTTGCGCGCAGCACGCTTGACGCCCTCGTCACCCAGGGTCGCGTCATCCGCGGCTGGCTCGGCATCGAAGCCCAGGAGATGACCCCCGAACTTGCGGCCTCGTTCGGACTTCAGGTGGCCAGGGGAGTAGTGATTTCCGGCGTGGTACCGGACGGCCCTGCGGACCGCGCCGGCCTGCGCCCGGGCGACGTGCTGCTCGAAGTCGATGAGCGCCCCATTCTCGATGCGCGGGCCGCCATGAGCGATATCGCCGCCATTCAGCCGGGCGCCACCCTGCCGCTCACGGTGGTTCGCAGCGGTGATCCCATCACCGTCAAGCTGGAGGTCGGCGAACGGCCGCTGCCCCAGCCAAGGCGCCAGGAGCGCTAAAGGCGTTTTACAGCGCCCTCACATAGGGCGCCCTTCAGAAAAGAGCCACAAAAAAAACCCCGCCTTGGCGGGGTTCATGAGACAGCCTCCACTCAGTTGGAGGTGTCGATGATTCGGTATTCCGCCGAGCGCGCATGGGCCGTCAGCGACTCTCCCCTGGCCAATACCGACGCCACCCTGCCGAGGTTCGAGGCGCCCTGCGGCGAGCAGTGAATCAGCGAAGAGCGCTTCTGGAAGTCATACACTCCCAGCGGCGAGGAGAAACGAGCGGTCCCGGACGTCGGCAGCACGTGGTTGGGCCCCGCGCAGTAATCGCCCAGCGCCTCGGCCGTATGGCGTCCCATGAAGATGGCACCGGCATGACGCACCGCCGGCAGCAGCGCCTGCGGGTCTGCCAGGGAGAGTTCGAGGTGCTCCGGGGCGATACGGTTAATCAGCGCTACCGCTTCATCCCGGTCGCGGCAATGGATGAGTGCACCACGCCGCGCCAGCGATTCGCGCACGATCGCCTCGCGCTCAAGGGTCGGCAGCAGCCGCGCCATGGCCTGTTCGACCGCCTCCAGGTGCGCGGCATCCCAGCTCAGCAGGATGGCCTGGGCATCCTCGTCATGCTCGGCCTGGGAAAAGAGATCCATGGCCAGCCACTCCGGGTCGGTGCCCCCGTCGGACACCACCAGGATCTCCGAGGGGCCGGCAATCATGTCGATGCCGACCTGGCCAAATACCGCACGCTTGGCGGTGGCGACATAAATGTTGCCCGGCCCGACGATCTTGTCGACCTGGGGCACCGTCTCGGTGCCATAGGCGAGCGCCGCGACCGCCTGGGCCCCGCCAACGGTGAACACATGGTCCACGCCGGCCAGGTGAGCAGCGGCCAGTACCAGCTCATTGACCACGCCGTCCGGCGTTGGCACCACCATGACGATTTCCCCCACCCCCGCCACGTGGGCCGGGATGGCGTTCATCAATACCGACGAGGGGTAGGCGGCCTTTCCTCCCGGCACGTAGATGCCGGCGCGGTCCAGCGGGGTGACCTGCTGACCAAGCACCGTGCCGTCCTCTTCGACATACTGCCAAGAGCCTGACTTCTGGCGTTCATGGTAGCGGCGCACGCGCTCCGCCGCCTGAGTCAGGGCATCCTGCTGGGCTGGCGGCAGTGCAACGAAGGCTTGTTCGAGCCGCTCGGCACCCAGGGTCAGCTCTACCATGCTCGACACCGAGACACGATCGAAACGGTTGGTGTATTCGACGAGCGCTGCGTCACCACGCGCACGCACCTCGGCGATGATATCGTCGACGCGCCGCTGCACCTCGGCGTCGGAGACCCCCTCCCATGCCAGCAGGGCGTCGAGTCGGGACTGGAAATCGACCTCGCCGGTGGCAAGACGCGCGATATCGAGACTGAGGACTGGAGTTTCGCTCATCACTGCATGGCTCTCCCGCAAAAGGTGTTTCGGTGACCGCGAGCGCCCAGCGGCGCCATCACGTCGCCGTGCCGGCCGCCTTGCGCCGTGCCGCCACGGCCTCGGCCAGGCGGGCGATCAGGGGGCGAAGGCGCTCATGCTTCATGGTCATGGCCGCCTTGTTGACCACCAGGCGCGTACTGATCGGCGCGATCAGCTCACGCGGGGCCATGCCGTTGGCGCGCAAGGTGTTGCCGGTATCGACGATATCGACGATTTCGTCGGCCAGATTCATCAGCGGCGCCAGCTCCATCGCCCCATACAGCTTGATGACTTCGGCCTGGATGCCCTGCTCGGCGTAGTAGCGCCGCGCCACTTTCACAAACTTGGTGGCCACCCGCCGCCGCGCCCGGGCGGGGCTGGCACCCTCAATGCCGGCGGTCATCAGCTTGCACTTGGCGATCTCGAGATCCAGCGGCTCGTAAAGGCCTTCGGCGCCATGTTCAAGCAGCACATCCTTGCCCGCCACGCCCAGATCGGCGGCGCCGAGCTGCACGTAGGTCGGCACGTCGGTGGCCCGGATCACGACCAGCTTGACGTCGTCGAAGTTGGTATCGAAGAGCAGCTTGCGGCTCTTGCCCAGGTCTTCCGCCGGCACGATGCCGGCATCGGCCAGCAGCGGCAGGGTCTCGTCGAGAATACGGCCCTTGGAAAGCGCCAGAATCAGTTGTTTGCTCATGGTCTCGTCTATGGTCGGGAAGCGCCTGGAAACACCTCAGCCGGGGATGCGTCGGATGCGGGCACCCAGCAGCTGCAGCTTCTCCTCGATGCATTCGTAGCCCCGGTCGATGTGGTAGATACGATCCACCAGGGTCTCGCCATCGGCCATCATCGCGGCCACCACCAGGGAAGCCGAGGCGCGCAAGTCGGTGGCCATCACCGGCGCGCCGGAAAGTCTCTCCACGCCGGTGATCAGGGCGGTATTGCCCTCGAGCGCGATGTTAGCCCCCATGCGGTTCAGTTCCTGCACGTGCATGAAGCGGTTCTCGAAGATGGTCTCGACCACGCGAGAGGTACCGTCGGCCACGGCGTTGAGCGCCACGAACTGCGCCTGCATGTCAGTGGGAAAGCCTGGATAGGGGGCCGTGCGGATGTTGACCGGCGAGGGGCGCCGGCCTTCCATGTCGAGCTCGATCCAGTTCTCGCCGACGCTGATGCGCGCGCCCGCCTCTTCCAGCTTGGCCAGCACCGCTTCGAGGATATCGGCACGAGTGTTACGCACTCGCACGCGGCCGCGACTGAGAGCACCGGCCACCAGGAAGGTGCCGGTCTCGATGCGGTCCGGCATCACGTCATGGTAGGCAGCGTGCAGCCGCTCGACCCCTTCGATGATGATGTTGTTGCTGCCATGGCCGCGAATCTTGGCGCCCATCTTGATCAGGCACTCGGCCAGGTCGACCACCTCGGGCTCGCGCGCGGCGTTCTCCAGTATGGTGGTGCCTTCCGCCAGGGTAGCGGCCATCAGCAGGTTCTCGGTGCCGGTCACCGTCACCGTGTCGAAGAAGATGGTCGCCCCTTTCAGGCGCCCGTCGACGCGCGCGCGGATATAGCCGCCCTCGACGCGGATGTCAGCCCCCATGGCCTCAAGGCCGCGGATGTGCAGGTCCACCGGTCGCGAGCCGATGGCGCAGCCACCCGGCAGCGAGACATCGGCATGGCCGAAGTGGGCCAGCAGCGGACCCAGCACCAGGATCGAGGCCCGCATCTTCTTCACCAGCTCGTAGGGCGCGTGGCAGTCCTTGACCTGCGCACCGTTGAGCTGAATGCTCATCTTTTCGCCCATGACCGTCTCGACACCCATGCGCCCGAGCAGCTCCAGCGTCGTGGTGATGTCCTGAAGATGCGGCAGGTTGCCGATGGTCACCGGCTCGTCCGCCAGCAGGGTCGCGCAGAGAATGGGCAGGGCGGCGTTCTTGGCACCGCTGGCCCAGACCTCGCCGTCGATGGGGCCGTTGCCGGTAATGATCAGCTTGTCCATGGATGCTTGACCGTCAGGCCCCCTGACCGGGTGACGCCGTGTTCTCCGGCGCCTCAACCCACTGCGCCGGGGTATAGGTCTTGATGCTGACGGCGTGCACGGCCCCGGAGGCGATCTCCTCGGACAGGGCACCATAGATCAGCTGCTGGCGCTTGACCGGTGACAGGCCATTGAACACCTCACCCACGGCAATAACCTGGAAATTGCAGCCTTCACCCTGGATATGGAACTCGCAGCCCTCGATACGGGCATCGAGCAGTGCCTTGATGTCACTGGGTTGCATGAAAAGCGGAACTCCTTGAGCGAAGAGGAAGGGCATGTCGTGCCGCAAGCAGCGGCCGGCAAGTCAGGGAATCCCTACATGGTAATGAAAAGCAGCGCGCTTGGCGATGCCGGGGTTGGGCCGATGTGCCTGGAGGCGGCACGGCGAGTGGCGTCAGGCGGCCTGCGCATCGACGATCGGCAGCAGGGCGTCGAGCCCGGCCAAACGGGTCAGCCGCAGCAGCGGCGGCGAGAGCCGGACCCCGCCGATCTCGATGCCGGCCGAGCGCGCCTGGCGGGTCCATTCCAACAGCATGCTGAGCGCGGCGCTGCTGATGCGCCCCACCCCGCCGAGATCGAGGGTCACCCGAGTACCGGCAGGCTGCTGGCCCAGCCAGGCGCTGCCGGCCTGGACCAGGGGCGAGGCAATCGCGAAATCGACGTCGCCGTTGACGACCAACCCCTCGGGGCCCGCCTCCAGGGAGACCCCGTCGAGGTCGAGCAGGCGCGTCAAGCGCCCTCCTCCAGCGCCTCGGCGGCAAGTTCGGGCGACCAGTTGGAGATGACGGCGTCGTAGTCACGGTTGTGATCGCGCATCGCCTGGTCGAACTGGTTGCGGAAGGTCAGGCCGAGGTTAATCCCGTTGACGATCACATTGACCACCTTCCACTGCCCATCGGTGAGACGCAGGGTGTAGCTGACCGGAAATACCGCGCCATCCATCGCCACCACCTCCATCGACACCGAGGCCTGATCCTCGTGGCGAGGCGGCCGCTGGCTGTCGAGGACGCGCAGCTCACGATAATCGAAGGTCACCAGCCCCTTGGTGTAGGTGTCGATCAGGGTCTGGCGGAAGGTATCGACGAAACGCGAGCGCTGCTGCGGCGTGGCGTTCTGGAAGTAGCGTCCCATCACGCTGGCGCCGATGTAGCGAAAGTCGGCGATGTCGTCGAGGCTCTCGTCCACCAGTGCCTTGAGCTCATCGACATTGGCGGCGAAGTAGTCCTTGCGTCCGTCAATCTGGCTCATCAGTTCGTCGATGCTGTGGCGGATGACCTGCTCGGGGCTGCGCTCGGCCGCCGCCTGTACGGGCAGGGCGACCAGCAGCAGGCAGAGCGCCAGCGCCCACAGGCGAACGGTAGAAACGGTTATGAGAAAACGCATGGCTGGACCTCGAAAAGACGGTGGAAGAGTGAGGATCAATGATCAATCACTGACCATGTTGGACACGAATTGCTGGATGAGTTCTTCAAGCACCAGCGCTGACTGGGTATCGCGGATGGTGTCGCCGTCATGCAGCACCTCCGGGTCGCCACCGACCGTGAGACCGATGTACTGCTCGCCCAGCAGCCCGGCCGTGAGGATGGCGGCCGTGGTATCTCGCGACAGCCGCCCTTCGAGGTCGGCATTTAGTTCCAGCACAACGCGCGCATCATACCAGTCGGTGTCCAGCTCGATGGAAGCCACGCGGCCCACCGTCACGCCAGCCATGGTGACCCGGGCGCGGGGCTTGAGACCGCCGATGTTGGCAAAGTTGGCCTCGAGCCGGAAGGTGTCGCCAGGCATGGCGAAGGTCAGGCCGCTGACGCGCAGCCCCAGGAAGAGCAGCCCCAGGATGCCAGCCAGCATGAACAGGCCGACGCCCAGCTCCATCGTTCTGCTGCGTCTCATTGCATTTCTCCGAACATCGACACATAGCGTCTCATTATCAGGAAAGTCCTCCGAACATCACGGCGGTCAATACGAAATCCAGGCCCAGCACGGCCAGCGACGAATAGACTACGGTGCGGGTGGTGGCGCGGGAGATTCCCTCGGAAGTGGGCACCAGGTCATAGCCCTGGAACACGGCGATCCAGGTCACCACCACGGCGAACACCAGACTCTTGACCATGCCGTTGCCCACATCGCCGATGAAGTCGACGCTGGCCTGCATGTTGCCCCAGTAGGAGCCCTCGAAGACCCCCAGCCACTCCACGCCGACCAGGTAACCACCATAGACCCCAACGACGCTGAAGCCGACGGTCAGCAGCGGCAGGGCCACGAAGCCGGCCCACAGCCGCGGTGCAACGACGCGGCGCAGCGGGTCCACGCCGATCATCTCCATACTGGTAAGCTGCTCGGTGGCCTTCATCAGGCCGATTTCCGCCGTCAAGGCCGAGCCGGCACGCCCCGCGAACAGCAGAGCCGCTACCACAGGCGACAGCTCGCGCAGCAGCGACAGCGCCACCATCTGACCCAGCGCCTGCTCGGCGCCGAAGTCGACCAGGATGGTGTAGCCCTGCAGGGCCAGCACCATACCGATGAACAGGCCCGAAACCAGCACGATGGCCAGCGACAGCACGCCGACGAAGTGCATCTGCCGCAGCCACAGCCCCCAACCCTCGCGGGAGGGCACGCCGATTGCCGACTGCGCAAGGAACAGCGCCGAACGCCCCAAGGCCTCGAGCATGTCGCAGCCGCGGCGCCCTAGGTGGAGGAGACGGCCGATCATCGGCGCTCCTCCCCGTTGAGGATATCGCCGAAAAAGTCACGTGCCGGATAATGAAACGGCACCGGCCCATCGGGTTCGCCGTGCACGAACTGGCTCACACGAGGGTCATCGTCCACGTCCAGCAGCTCTGGAGTGCCGTGGGCCATGACCCGGCCATCGGCGATCACGTAGACGTAATCAGCAATCGACAGGGTTTCCTGAATATCGTGGGACACCACCACCGAGGTGAGGCCCAGCGCCTCGTTGAGCCGCTTGATCAACTGCACCAGCACTCCCTTGGAAATCGGATCCTGCCCCACGAACGGCTCGTCATAGAGGATCAGCTCAGGGTCGAGCGCCACCGCACGCGCCAGCGCCACACGCCGGGCCATGCCCCCCGAAAGCTCGGCAGGCATCAGTTCCCGTGCGCCACGCAGGCCGACCGCCTCGAGTTTCATCAGCACAATGTCGCGAATCATGGGCTCTGGCAGCGTGGTATGCACCCGCAGCGGAAAAGCCACGTTCTCGAACACGCTGAGATCGGAGAACAGCGCTCCGCTCTGGAACAGCATGCCCATGCGCCGCCGCAACGAGAATAGCGCCTTGCGCGATAGAGCATGCACATCGGCACCGTCGATCATGACCCGCCCGGCGTCAGGCGCCAGCTGGCCGCCGATCAGCTTGAGCAAGGTGGTCTTGCCGGTGCCGCTGGGGCCCATGATGGCCGTCACTTTGCCGCGCGGGATCGCCAGGTCTACGCCGCAGAAGATTTCCTTGTCGCCACGCGAGAAATGCAGACCCTCCACTACCACGAAAGCGGAATCGGTCATTGCGTCTTATCCATCGAAAAAATTATCGAACATCGTATCCTAACCATCCCGTCCTGCGCCAGCGCCCTACCCGTCGAGGCTTGCATAGCGCGCACCGGCCACGTCTAATATGCCCCTCCCGACGCCTCGGCCCACCTCCCATGCTGCTTGCGCTTGCCGTCATCGCCCTGTCACTCGCTGCCCTGCTATGGAGCGCCGACCGCTTCGTCGCCTCGGCGGCGGCCCTTGCCCAGCGTACCGGCATGAGCACGCTACTGATCGGCATGACCATCGTCGCCCTGGGCACGTCGGCGCCGGAGATGGTCGTAGCCGTGTTCGCCGCCCTGGACGGCATCCCCGACCTGGCCACCGGCAATGCGCTGGGCTCCAATATCGCCAACATCGGCCTGGTGCTGGGCGTCACCGCCGTGGTCCGGCCCATTCCTGTCAGCCTGTCGCTGGTGCGGCGCGAACTGCCCCTGCTTGTTGGAGCGACGGGGCTGGCCGGCTACGCCCTGGCCAACGGCATCCTCGGTCGCTTCGATGCCCTGTTTCTCGGCCTGCTGCTGATCTTTAGCCTGTGGTGGCTGGTGCGCGCCGACACGCCCGACACGCTGCCCGAAAGCCACGGGCCCACCGGCTCCCTGGCCCACACCCTGGGCTGGCTGCTCACCACGCTACTGGTCCTCACCCTCAGCTCCCGGGCGCTGGTGTGGGGTGCCGGCGAGATAGCGCGAGGCGCCGGCGTCAGCGAGTTGACCATCGGTCTGACCATTGTCGCCATTGGCACCAGCCTGCCGGAGCTTGCCGCCTGTATCGCCAGCGCTATCCGGCGTCACCACGGCCTGGCACTCGGCAACATCATCGGCTCCAACCTGTTCAACCTGCTGGCGGTGCTGCCGATTCCCGCGCTGCTGGCGCCAGGCGTCATCGACCCTTCGGCGGCCAGCCGCGACTACCCGCTCATGCTGTTGATGACGCTGGGCCTCGGCATGCTGCTGCTGTGGTATCGCGCCAGGGCGCTGGGTCGCGTTCCAGGCGCCCTATTCGCCACGGCGTACCTGGCTTACCTGGCCTGGCTGGCCACCTCGGCCGGCCCCGCCACTTGAGGGAAATCTCGCAAAGGGCAACAATCAACGCCATGACTGACGACACGACACCCACGCCCCAGGACGATACGCACACGGACGCGCCAACGCCTCTGCGCGCCAGCGCAAGGCGCACCCTGCGCATCGAGGAACAGGCCATCGCCGCGCTGGCCAACCGCCTCGACGCCCATTTCGATCGCGCCTGCGAGCTGATGCTCGGCTGTCGCGGCCGCGTGGTGGTCACCGGCATGGGCAAGTCGGGGCACATTGCCGGCAAGATCGCCGCCACCCTGGCCAGCACCGGCACCCCGGCCTTCTTCGTGCATCCCGGCGAAGCGAGCCATGGCGACCTTGGCATGATCACCCCGGGCGACGTCGTGCTGGCCCTCTCCAACTCGGGCGAAACAGCCGAAGTCACTGCCCTGCTGCCGCTGCTCAAGCGCCTCGGCACCCCGCTGATCAGCATGACCGGGCGCCCCGGCTCCACGCTGGCGAGGCATGCCGACGCCCATCTCGATGCCGGCGTGGCCCGCGAGGCCTGCCCGCTCGACCTTGCGCCCACCGCCTCAACCACTGCCGCCCTGGCGCTGGGCGACGCCCTGGCCGTGGCGCTACTGGAAGCGCGTGGCTTCACCGCCGAGGACTTCGCCCTGTCGCACCCCGGCGGTAGCCTCGGCAAGCGACTCTTGCTGCGCGTGAGCGACCTGATGCACCGGGGTGATCGCCTGCCCTGCGTGCCCCAGGGCAGCCCCCTGCGCGACGCCCTGCTTGAGATCACCCGCCAGGGCCTCGGCTTCACCTGCGTGGTGGACGAGCAGAATCGCCTGCTTGGTGTCTATACCGACGGCGACTTGCGACGCACGCTCGACCAGCACCAGGATCTCAGCCGGCTCACGGTCGACGAGGTGATGACTCGTCCGGGCAAGCGCATCGGCCCCGATCTACTGGCCGCAGAAGCAGTGCGCGTTATGGAGGACAACCTGATCACCGCGCTCGCCGTCGTGGACGACGAAGGGCACCCCATCGGCGCCCTGCACATGCACGACCTGCTGCGCAGCGGCGTCATCTGACCATCACTGAAGGAGAGCCCATGGCTCTGGCAGCCCCCGTCATCGACCCCCGACTCATCGACCGCCTGCGCAAGATTCGCCTGTTGGCCATTGACGTGGATGGCGTCCTCACCGACGGCCGTCTCTATTTCCAGGCCGACGGCGTAGAGATCAAGGCCTTTCACACCCAGGACGGACTCGGCATCAAGCTGGTGCGCCGCGCTGGCCTGCAGGTCGCCCTGCTGACCGGCCGCGAGTCGCCCATGGTCAGCCACCGCGCCGCCTCGCTCGGCATCGACCACGTCTTCCAGAGCTGCGAAGACAAGCTGGCCACCCTGCGCAGCCTGTGTTCCCGCTTGGGCCTCTCGCTCGAACAGGTCGCCTACTGCGGCGACGACCTGCCGGACCTGGCAGCCATCCAGCGCGCCGGCATTGGCATCAGCGTGCCGGGTGCACCGCCCTACATTCAGGCGCTGGCCGATTGGGTCACCGAGCGCCCCGGCGGGCATGGCGCCGTTCGCGAGATCTGCGACACGCTGCTGGAAGCGCAAGGCCATCGCGACGCCCTGGTCGATACCTACCTGCTCAGCCGCCATTGAGCGCCATCATGGCCGCGCTGAGTCGACTGCTGCGCTCGTCCTACCGCTTTTGGCTGCTGCTGTTGTTGCTGCTGCTGGGTGGGCTGCTGACCTGGCTCGACCCCTGGCGGCCAGCGCCGCCCGGGCCGGTACCCACCGACGAGGCCGGCGAGCCCGACTACTTCCTCGAGAACGTGCGCCTCACGCGTTACGACGCCCAGGGCGTGGCGCATCAGCGCCTGACCAGCCCCAGGCTGGTGCATACGCCCCACGACGACGTCACGCGCGCGCTCACGCCGCTGGCGCACCTGATTGACCGCGAAGGCCGCCTGTGGGTGGCCAGCGGCGCCACGGGACGCCTCGGCCCGGGCGGCAACCCGCTGACCTTGAGCGGCGAGGCCCGCCTGTTCGCCCCGGAAGAGCTGTGGCAGCTCGACACCGACATCCTGCACTTCGATGCCGACACCGGGCACGCCTGGAGCGACACGCCCGCCCTTCTCCAACAGCCGCCCCAGCGCATGAGCGGCGAGCGGTTCGATGCCTGGATCCATGACAACCAGGCACGTTTGACTGACAATGTGCGCGGCCATCATCCGCCCGCACGCCGCACCGCCACCAACGAGGAGTCCGATCCATGATGCGTATCGTCCCGCTGCTGACCCTCGCCCTGAGCGCGCTGTTTTCGGTCGCGCCTGCCCTGGCCCTGGAGAGCGATGCCAGCGCGCCCATCGAGGTCGAGGCCGACCGCCTCGACCTGGACAACGTGGCAGGCACGGCGATCTACACCGGCGACGTGGACATTCGCCAGGGCAGCATGCGACTCACCGGCGACCGGGTCGAGATCCGCCGCAATGCCCAGGGCGAGCTGACCCGCGCCATCGCCACCGGCGAACGCGCCTACATCCAGCAGCAGCCCGCTCCGGACGAGCCGCTGGCCCGCGGCTGGGGCCGTACCATCATCTATCACGTGGCCGAACGCCGCGTGGAGCTGATCGACCGCGCCGAACTGCAACAGGGCGGCGATACCTTCGATGGCGGCTACCTGGAGTACTTCCTCGACCGCCGCGTGGTCCAGGCCCGCGCCGAGGGAGAAGGCGTCGAAGGGCGTCAGCGCATTCGCATGACCCTGCAGCCGGAGCGCTGAGATGACGACGAAGACGCTGTACGCCAGGCACCTGGCCAAGAGCTACAAGCGCCGCCGCGTGGTGCACGACATCAGCCTGTCCATCGCCCAGGGCAGCATCGTCGGGCTGCTCGGGCCCAACGGCGCCGGCAAGACCACCTCGTTCTACATGATCGTCGGGCTGGTCAAGGCCGATGCCGGCAACGTCTGCATCGACGAGCTGGATCTCTCCAGCAGCGCCATGCATGAGCGCGCACGAGCCGGCATCGGCTACCTGCCGCAGGAGGCCTCGATCTTTCGCAAGCTGTCGGTGGCGGACAATATCCTGGCGATCCTCGAGACGCGCCGTGACCTCGACAAGCGTGGCCGCCACGCACGGCTGGAGCAGTTGCTGGAAGATTTCCATATCACCCACATTCGCGACAACCTGGGCATGAGCCTGTCTGGCGGCGAACGGCGGCGGGTCGAGATCGCCCGCGCCCTGGCGACCGAGCCCGCCTTCATCCTGCTTGACGAACCCTTCGCCGGCGTCGACCCCATTTCCGTCGGCGAGATCAAGGGCATCATTCGCCAGCTCAAGGCACGCAACATCGGTGTGCTGATCACCGACCACAACGTGCGCGAGACGCTGGATATCTGCGATACCGCCTATATCGTCGGCGACGGCCAGATCATCGCCGAAGGCGATGCCGACACCATCCTGGCCAATCGACGCGTGCGGGAAGTTTACCTCGGCGAAGATTTCCGCCTCTGACGCCCCCTTGTTCCTCACAACACACTGATGCTGCAGACTGTCAAGTGTTGGGGCATGAAATTTGCGCATGGCATGCATATTGCAGCAACACATCTTGCAACCAACGCTCAAGCGGAATAGGGTGGTTTTTTTCGGCAGATGAGCACTTTCTCTCATGGCCATGAAAGCCTCTTTGCAACTGCGAGTCGGCACCCAGCTGACCATGACGCCACAGCTGCAGCAGGCCATCGCCCTGCTCCAGCTCTCCACGCTTGATTTGCGCCAGGAAATCCAGCAGGCCCTCGAGGCCAACCCGATGCTCGAACTGGACGAGCAGTACGGCGAGACGCGGGTCGACGACGCCCCCCCGGACGACTGGAACGACGACATTCCCTTAGAGCTGACCACCGACAGCGAGTGGACGGACACCTATCCCGATCACGGCAGCGCTGGCAGCGGCGAAGGCCCTGACTTCGAGCGCCAGGCCAGCGCTCAGAGCCTGGCCGGCCACCTGACCTGGCAGCTGGCCATGACCGACCTCAGCGAACGCCAGCGGCTGATCGCCGAAAGCCTGATCGATGCCGTCGACGGTACCGGCTACCTCACCCAGTCGCTTGATGATGTGCGCGACGGGCTTCGCCAGCAGGGACTCGACGGACTGACCACCCGAGAAGTGGAGCAGGTCCTGCTGCGTCTGCAGCAATTCGAGCCGACCGGCGTTTTCGCCCGCGACCTGCGCGAATGCCTGCTGCTGCAGCTGGCCACGCTGCCCGACACCACTTCGCTGCTGCCCCAGGCGCGCCGGCTGGTGCGCCAGTTCCTCGAAGCCCTGGCCGCCGACGACCGCCGCTTGCTCAAGCGCCGCCTGGGGCTCGACGACGAAGCGCTGGAGGCTGTCATCGGGCTGATTCGCTCGCTCGACCCGCGCCCTGCCAGTGCCTACGTCGAGGTCAGCGGCAACTACGTCACGCCCGACCTGCTGGCCATCCATGACGTCCACGGCTGGCGCGTCGAGCTCAATGCCGAAGCGCTCCCTCGGCTGCGCATCCAGCCCGACTACATGTCGCTGGTGAAGCGCGCCGACAAGAGCGCCGATAATCAGTTTCTCAAGGATCACCTGCAAGAGGCGCGCTGGCTGATGAAGAGTCTTGCCAGCCGCAACGACACCCTGCTGCGGGTCGGCAGCGAGATCATGGCGCGCCAGATCGACTTTCTCGAGCAGGGCGAGGAAGCCATGCGCCCGCTTATCCTGGCCGACATCGCCCAGGCCGTTGAGATGCACGAATCGACCATTTCACGCGTGACCACACAGAAGTACATCCATACGCCGCGCGGGGTGTTCGAACTGAAGTACTTCTTCTCGAGCCACGTGGGCGGCGGCGAGGGCGATGCGCACTCCAGCACCGCGATACGTGCACGGATTCGCAAGATGGTGCAGGATGAACCTCCACGCAAGCCGCTTTCCGACAGCCGCCTGGTCGAGCTGCTCGAAGAAGAAGGCATCCGGGTCGCCAGACGTACCGTCGCCAAATATCGTGAGGCCATGGGTATCCCCTCGTCGAGCGAACGCAAGCGTTTCCGCTAGGCTTGAGAGGCGGGTTTGATCCCGGACAAATGCGGGTAGCGAGGGGGTTTGCTAGGCCCTAAAAAGGGTTACAATCGAGCCACCACTCGACGGACGAAGGAGCCTGTCATGCAAGTCAATATCACCGGCCACCATGTAGAGCTGACCGATGCCCTGCGTGACTACGTAAGCGAGAAGCTGAACCGCGTTCAGCGTCATTACGACAACATCACCAACGTCCACGTCACCCTGTCGGTAGAGAAGGAACGTATGCTGGCCGCCTGCACCCTGCACGCAGCCGGCGCCGATCTGCATGCGGAAGCCTCCGATCCCGACATGTACGCCGCCATCGACGCCCTCACCGACAAGCTCGACCGCCAGATGGTCAAGCACAAGGAAAAGGCCCAAGCCCGCGCCCAAGGCGCCGGCATTCGCTGAGACGCCATGTCACTAGAAACCATTCTGCCCCCGGAGCGCGCCCTGTTCGGCGTGCCCGGGGGCAGCAAGAAACGTGTGCTGGAGTTCTTCAGCACGTTCATCGCGCAGAATACCCCGAGCCTCGACAGCCAGGAAGTGTTTGCCCGGCTGGTGGGGCGTGAACGCCTTGGCAGCACCGGCATCGGCAACGGGGTTGCCATTCCTCACGCAAGAAGCCCGCACTGCCACAGCCCGGTAGCGGCCTTTCTGAAGCTGGCCGAGCCGATCGACTTCGACGCCATCGACGGCGAACCGGTGGATCTGGTCTTCGTGCTGCTGGTGCCCGAGGAGGCCGATGACACCCACCTGGCGCTGCTCAGCCAGGTAGCCGGCACCATGAACGACGCCGAGACCCGTGCGAGACTGCGCAAGTGCGAAAGCCAGCGCGAACTCCACGAACGACTCATCGAGGCCATACGACGACAAGCGTCACCCTGACGCCGCCCGCACGGCCCGCCATTCGCTCAGGAGATCCGCCATGCAGCTCGTGATCATCAGTGGCCGTTCCGGTTCCGGCAAATCGATCGCACTGCAGGCGCTCGAGGATATCGGCTACTACGCCATCGACAACCTCCCCGCCATGCTGCTGGGCTCTCTGGTCGACGAACTACGCGACAGCCCCGCCGGCCACTCTGCCATTGCCGTCAGCGTCGATGCGCGCAATCTCCCCCATGCACTGGAACGCTTCCCGCGTCTGCTTGAGGAGCTGCGCGAGCGCGGCGTGGACTGCCAGGTGATCTATCTCACCACCGACGCACGCATCCTGATCGAACGCTACTCGGCCACGCGGCGTCGCCACCCCCTGACCCGCGGCAGCAACATGACGCTGAAGGAAGCGATCGAGACGGAGCACGCCACGCTCAGCGGCATTCGCAACCTCGCCGACCTGGTCATCGACACCTCACGGCTTTCCGTACATGACCTGCGCGGCCGCATTGCCGACCAGGTAGCCAGCCACCGCGCCGACCAGCTGACCCTGACGGTGGAATCGTTTGGCTTCAAGGGCGGCGTGCCGCTTGACGCAGATATCGTGTTCGATGCGCGCTGCCTGCCCAACCCCTACTGGGACCCGCGGCTGCGCTCGGCGACCGGGCGCGACGCCAGCATTATTGAATTTCTCGAGCAGTACCCACTGGTCGAGGCGATGCACAGCGACATCTTGAACTGGGTGGAACGCTGGCTGCCGGCCTACCGCGACTCCCACCGCAGCTACCTGACCGTCGCCATCGGCTGTACCGGTGGCCAGCATCGCTCCGTCTACCTGGCGGAACGCCTGGCCCATCATCTCGCCCAGCAGCAGCCCGACGTGCGGCTGCGCCACCGCGAGCTGGGCATCCATACCCCCATCGGTCACGAAGCGGAGTCGCCCCAGGCGCCACCTACCAGTAAGGAATCATGAGCGTGTCCAGCCGCAAGCTCACCCTGACCAACAAGCGCGGCCTGCATGCCCGCGCCGCAACCAAGCTAGTGCAGTGCTGCCAGCGCTTCGACGCGAGGATCATCGTCAGCCGCAACGCCCAGCAGGCCGATGCGCGCAACATCATGGCGCTGCTGATGTTGGGCGCCCCCTGCGGCACCGAGCTTGAGGTCAGCGCCGAAGGGCCGGATGAAGCGGCGGCCCTGGCGGCCATCGAAGCGCTGTTCGACGCACGCTTCGAGGAAGAGGGCTAGCTGCCGGCCACGGTCAGCTCGTCGATCAGCCAACTGCCGGTATGCACGCTGCCACGGGTATCCGTATCGCTGCCCACCGCCTCCAGCCCCTTGAACATCGCCTCCAGGTTGCCGGCGATGGTGAACTCCTCCACCGGGTATTGGATCTCGCCGTTTTCCACCCAGAACCCGGCCGCGCCGCGGGAGTAGTCGCCGGTCACGCCATTGACGCCCTGCCCCATCAGCTCGGTGACCAGCAGGCCGCGCCCCATGCGTGACAGCAGCGCTTCGCGCGGCGTCAGCGGCGCGCTGATGCGCAGGTTGCGGGCGCCCCCGGCATTGCCGGTGGTCTGCATGTTCAGCCGCCTGGCGCTATAGGCCGACAGCATGTAGCTAGCCAGCCGGCCGTTCTCGATGAAGACATTGTCGCGGGTCTGCACGCCATCGTTGTCGAACGGGGAGCTGGCCATGGCACCGATCTCCAGCGGCCGCTCCCCAAGGGTGAACCACTCGGGAAACAGGGCATCGCCCAGCCGGTCGCACAGGAACGAGGACTGCCGAAACAGCGCGCCGCCGGCAATGGCATTCATCAGGTGACCGATCAGGCCGTCGGCCACGGTGGCGTCGAACAGCACCGGGAAGCGCCCCGTTGCAGGTCGGCGTGCGCCCAGGCGCTTGAGCGTGCGTTCGGCCGCCCGCCGGCCGATCACTTCGGGATCCAGCAGCGCCTGGGGGCTGCGCGCACTGCTGTACTCATAGTCGCGCTGCATGCCCTGGGCGTCTTCCGCGATCAGCATGCACGACAGCGAATGCCGACTGCCGGCCTGGGTGCCGAGAAAGCCATGACTGTTGGCATAGATGCGCACGCCTTCACCGCTTGAGAGCGAGGCCCCCTCGGACTGGCGGATGCCAGGCTCTCCGCGCCCTGCCGCCTCGCAGGCCAGCGCCAGCTCGATCGCTTCCTCGGTGGACAGCGGCCAGGGGTGATGTACGTCGAGATCGGGCAGGTGGCTCGCCATCAGTTCGCGGTCGGCAAGCCCGGCCGCCGGGTCCTTTCCGGTGTAGCGAGCGATGGCCAGCGCCTTTTCCACCACTTCCTGGATCGAACGCTCGCTGGCGTCAGTCGAGGAGGCGCTGCCCTTGTGGCCGCCCAGGTAGACCGTCACCGCGATGCCTTGGTCGCGCGATAGCTCGACGCTTTCGACCTCGCCCTCGCGTACGCTGACACCGACCCCCTGGTCGACGCTGCCACCGAACTCACAGGCATCGGCCCCCAGCCGGCGCGCCAGCGCCAGCGCCTGTTCGGCCCGGGCCTCCAGCAACGCCTGCTGCGCCTTAGCATCGAAAGCCTTTGTCATGTCATTCTCCCTTGTGTTCCGGTGCGAACCGAAGAACCGGTGTCATGTGCCGCACGGAAGCGATGTGTATACTGTGGCGGAAATTCACCTGAGCCTCGCCACCTGCGGCTGCGCTCATTGACGGACAACCGCATGACCCAGGATCTCCCTTCCTCCGCCGACGAACGGCCCAGCAAGTCCCAGCTCAAGCGCGAGATGCATGCGCTGCAGGCGCTGGGCGAGCAGATCATTGCCATGACGCCCGCCGAACGCGCGCGCTTCCCCCTCTCGGAGGACATGCTCGCCGCCGTGGAGGAGACTTCCCGCATCCGCTCCCACGAAGGGCGTCGGCGCCACATGCAGTACGTCGGCAAGCTGATGCGCCGCGAGGACCTCAACGCCATCCAGGCCGTGTTCGATGAAATCGAGCAAGAGGCCCGGCACCGCGACCTGGCCTTCCACCGCCTCGAAAAATGGCGCGACCGGCTGCTCGACGAAGGCGACGAGGCCGTCGAGGCCTTCATCGCAGACTTCCCCGACGTGGACCGCCAGGCCCTGCGCCAGCTGATCCGCAACGCCAAGAGCGAGCGCGAGCGGGGCAAGCCGCCAGCCAATGCGCGCAAGCTGTTCCGGCTGATCCGCGATACCGCGGGGCTGTGAGCGCGCGCAGGCCGACCGGTCTGCGTGCCTGACCACGCCTCCAGGGGGCGAACGCGCGCCACCGAGGGCGTCTCAGGATTGGGTTCCACCGATGGTGAGCTCGTCAAGTTTCAAGGTTGGCTGGCCTACGCCAACAGGCACGCCCTGCCCCTCCTTGCCACACACGCCGATGCCGGTGTCGAGCTCGAGGTCGTGGCCGATCATCGACACCCGACCCATCGCCTCGGGGCCATTGCCGATCAGCGTGGCACCCTTGACCGGCGCGGTGATCCGCCCGTCCTCGATCAGGTACGCCTCGCTGGCGGAGAACACGAACTTGCCCGACGTAATGTCCACCTGCCCCCCACCGAAACTGACCGCATAGAGACCGCGGCGCACGCTCTTGATGATGTCGACCGGATCGTCCTGGCCGGCCAGCATGTAGGTGTTGCTCATGCGCGGCATCGGCATGTGAGCGAAGGACTCACGGCGCGCGTTGCCGGTCGCGGCCATGCCCATCAGCCGGGCGTTGAGCTTGTCCTGCATGTAGCCCGTCAGGATCCCGTCTTCGATCAGCGGGGTGTACTGCCCGGGGGTGCCTTCATCATCCACGCTCATGGAGCCGCGCCGATCCGCCAGGGTGGCATCGTCCACCACGGTGACACCGGGCGCCGCCACGCGCTGGCCCATGCGCCCGGCGAAGGCGGAGCTGCCCTTGCGGTTGAAGTCGCCTTCCAAGCCGTGGCCGACGGCCTCGTGCAGCAGGATGCCGGGCCAGCCCGGCCCCAGCACCACGGGCAGCTGGCCGGCCGGAGCATCAACCGCGTCGAGGTTGACCAGCGCCTGGCGCACGGCCTCCTTGGCGAAGCGCTCGGCGACGTTGTCGTCCCGCAGGCGGGACATGGCATAGCGGCCGCCGCCACCGGCGCTGCCGCGCTCGCGACGGCCGTTCCTGGCGGCGATCACGCTGACGTTGAAACGCACCAGCGGGCGGACGTCGGCGGCCAGGGTGCCGTCGCTGGCCACCACCAACATGATCTCGTGCACGCCGGTGAGCGATGCGCTGACCTGGGTGACCGACGGGTCGGCGGCACGCGCCACGCGATCGGCCTGCTTGAGCAGCGCGATCTTCTCCTCGGCCGAGAGGCTGGCCAGGGGATCAATATCGGCATAACGGATATCGGCATGCGCCAGGACGCTCGGCGCCGCCTTGAGCGAGGCGCCGCTGCGCACGATGCCGGAGGCGGTGCGCCCTGTCTCGGCCAGAGCATTCGGGGTGATCTGGTTGGAGTAGGCAAAGCCGGTCTTCTCGCCGGCCATGGCGCGCACGCCGACGCCGCCATCGATGTTGTAGCCGGCCTCCTTGACCTCGCCATCCTCGAGCACCCAGCTTTCATGCCAGCTGCGCTGGAAATAGAGATCGGCATAATCGATGCCCGGGCCGAGCGCATGGCCAAGGCCCATCTCCAGGGAGCCCAGGTCGAGCCCTCCCGGTCGCAACAGGATATCGATGGCGGTATCCAGCATCGCGGGCGATTGATGTGTCATTCGGCGGTTTCCAGTTTGACGTCCGGATCGGTCCAGGGGCCGCGGACGCGATAATGAATTCGGGTGACTCGGTCGATGGCACTGCCGAACAGCCGATCGGCAATGAACAAGGCACCGCCCACCACGGGGGCGCCGGCCAGCACGGCAGCCAACGGCAGGCTGCTGCTCACTGGCACTGTGACGCCGAGGCGCTGGTCAAGTTCCTGGCGAGCCAGGTCGACCGTGCCGTCCAGCGTGAACGAGGTGGCCGGTCCGGCGATTCTGACCGGCCCACTGGTTTCCAGAATGCCACCATACAGCGTGGCGGCGCCAATCACATGGTCGAAGGCGGTGCCCTGGCCGGTGACATCGGAGAAGTCCAGGCGCAGGCGACGCAGCAGGTTGTCCACGTTGAGCAGCCCCACCACCCGAGCGGTGGGCGACTCGAGCTGCACGAAACGGCCGTCGCGCAGCTCAAGCTCGATGCTGCCGCGCGAACGCGCCAGGGCGAACTGCCAGGGTGCGCCGGGCCAGGCGAGCTGGGTACGCACCCGCGTCTCGCCGCTGCGAATGACCACCGGCTGGCCGAGGCGCTCCAGGGCGGTGCCTAGGTCGCGTCCATCCAGGTCGAGCCGCGAACGGGTCAGGGTATCCTGGTGGCCTGCCGCCTCCCAGACCACCTCGCCTCGCGCTGTGACCTGCCCTAGCGAAAGTCCCAGCGGAGCCACCGCAAGCCGGTTGGGCCCGGCCTGCCAGTAGGCCGTGAAGGGTCCGATCAGCCGCCCCTGATAGGCGATATCGGCAATGCGCAGGCGGCCGTCGGGCAGGTCGGCCACCCACGCCGGCAACGGCGCTGGTTCGGGCGGCACGTCGATCTCATCGAGCAGCCGCCCCGTTCCCTCACTGCCTGTCGGCAGCAGGCCATCCAGGCGCAGGCGGGTCAGGGCGATATCGAGAGGATCGGACAGCGCGGGGCGGTAGTCGAAATAGCCCGAGAGCAGGTCGCCCTGCAGCCCCACGCGCCATCCTCCACCGCGGTGCGGTGATGCCTCGGCGGTCATCACTCCCAGGCAGTCGTCGGGGCCCACCAGGCAAGCCGCCTCTACGCGCAGCCGGCGCAGGGGCATCTCGCCGTCGCCGCCTATGGCGCCGCCGCCATCAGCCAGCGGTGCCAGGGCCGTCCCCCATTGGGCAAGATCGAGGCGCGACTGATAGAGCTCCACCTGCCAGCCCGGCCCGTCGTGCCACACCGGGGAGTCCGGTAGGCGCCCCAGCCATGCCTGGCCCTGTCCCAGCGAGGACTCCGTCAGGCCACGCCAGCGCAGGCGCATGTCGCCCCCCATCTCGGCCTCGACCCAGCGCCGGTCGAGATCGACGTCGACCCACAGCGGGCGGGACTCCTGCGCTTGCTTGCCCAGCGGCGCGGGCAGGTCGATGGCCAATCCGCTCAGCGTGCTGTCCAGACGCAGCGTATTGCTGTGCTCACCGAGCTGGAGCCGCGCCCGCCACGGCAGGCGCCCCGACGCCAGCTCGCCGAGAGCGCCGGCATCGAACAGCTGCAGCGCCTGGTTCACCTGCACGGCGCCTTCGCCTGTCACACGCCCGGCCAGGGTGTCGATGTCGAGTCGCAGGGGGCCGCCGAGCACGCTGGCACTGATCTCGCCCGCCAGCCCGCCTTCGTCGCCGCGCTGCAGCCAGGCAAGCGGGCCGCGGACTTCACGAAACTGAAGGCCGAGCGGCAGGTAGGTTAGCCGCTCCAGCGCCACCTCGGTCTTGAGCGCCAGGGCGAGGTCGTCCGCATCGCCCAGCGTCATGGCAACGTCCAGCTTGCCCGTGGCGCTGCCTTCCCCACGCCACTCTTCTACATGGGCCATGGCATCGAGCGGTACATTGGCCAGGTAGCGACGCACGTCGGCGGCCTCCCCGGCGAGATCTCCACTGATACGCAGCAGGCCATCGCCCAGCACGACGCGACCTTCGGTTGCTTGCACTCCCAGGCTCTCGGCGTAGTGGACATCCGCCTCCAGACTGTCGATGCCGGCCCGCAGGCGCCCCTCAAGGCCCTCGATCACCGGCCACTGCGGAGCAAAGGGCAGCCTGCCCTGCTCGATATCCAGGTCGAGCTGCAGCCGCGGTGCCACGCTCGAACCCTCGCTCAACAGCGGCAGATGCAGCCGCAGCTCCCCTTGGGCCACCCGTCCGGCAATGCCGGCAGCCAGCCAGGCATCGAGCTGGTCACCCAGCACGTCGGCAGGCAGCCAGTCCATCAGCGGGCGCTCGACGGCATCCACATCGCGAAAGCGCAGGTCGAGTCCCAGGCCGCCGTGCATGCCACCGCCGATGGCCAGGCCGAAGCCACCCTCCACCTCGGCGCCCTGCCAGCCCGCCTGGAGTCCGCGCCCGCTGACAAAGGTGCGCGGGCCGTCATAGCTCCAGCGCACCTCGCCGCTGGCATGCGACAATGCCATGGGCTCCGGATAGAGCTGGGGCAGCTTGAACGCCGGCTCACCGACCCCGGCAAACTGCACGCGACCGGTGAAGTCTCGCGCTTCGACCCAGGCATCGAGCGGGCCGCCTCCGGGCACGGCATCCCAAGGCTCCACCTCGACCTGATGCACTGCGGCCTGCGCCACCCAGTGGCCGTAGCGCCGGCCGAAGCCGAGCCCCGAGACCAGGCCGCGCGGTTCGAGGGCATCCAAAGTTCGGATCAATCCTTCGGGAAGCAGCACGCGGTCTCGCCAGGCGGCCAGCGACGCCAGTTCGAAACGACTGGTCGTCAGCCACCAACCCTCGTCGCCGTAGCGCAGGTGCCAGTAGTGCGGCAGCGCGGGCTCGTCCTCCTCGCGCAGTGCAATGGGCTCGGCGCGCTCGGCGGCAGACGCATCGCCCTGCAGCCAGGCCTCCCAACCCGACTCACTGCGCAGCCATTGGCCGCGGGCACGCAGAGGCTCGAGCAGGATGATCTCGTCGTCACGGCGCAGCGCCAGCCGTGGTACATCGACATCCAGGCGCGCATCGGCAAGCGCCCCACGATGCCAGCGCCCCCATAGCCGCACGTCGCCGCTGGCATCTTCCAGCCGCAGCGGGTCGTCATGGGTGAATATCTCGACCAGGTCGATCAGGGTATCGAGCTTCATGTCGGCCTGCAGCGCCGCGCTGAAGTCGCGAAACCCGGCGGGGCCGGGCAGGATTTCCAGCACCGCCTGCAGCGATGCCTCCTCCTGGCCTTCCAGGTGCACCTCCCCCTCCAGGTGGGCCCGGCGCTCATCGCCGGTGAGCAACACGCGGGGGGCATGCAGCTCCAGGCGTCGGTCGCGGCCATGCAGTACCAAGCGCAGGTCCTCAACCCAGGCACGCTGGCGCAGCAGCGTGCCGACCCAGGCATCGAGCTCCTCCAGGTCGAAGTCGCCGTCCATCAGCATGGGCGGGATGTCGGCAGGATCGGGCCAGTGCCAGCCGCCCTGCGCGTCCTGGTAGAGATGCAGGGTCAGCCCCGATAGACGTGCCTCCTCGACCACCGGCATGCCATGGCGCAGGCTGGCCATGGTAGCCAGCCGCAGCCGCGCATGTTCGACCTCCAGCAGCGGCAGCGCATCGGGCCCGGCGTGGGTGCGTACCATGAGCCCGCCGCCCTCCACCAGCGGGTCCAGTCCCGCCAGGCGAGCGCTCAGTCGCTGCAGCTCGGCATGCGCGCCGGAGCGCGCCTCGAGCAGCGCTTCCACGCGTGGCTCCAGCGCATCCACCTGGGTCAGCGCCACCCGCACCGTCAACAGCAGCAGCGCCACCAGCGCCAGCAGCACGGCAATAAGCGTCAGCAGCCAACGGACGATCCAGCGGGCGGCAGGCATCCCGGCGCTCACATCAGCACGATGTCGTACTGCTCCTGGGAGTAGTGGCTCTCCACCTGGAAGCGTATGGTCTTGCCGATGAAGGCTTCCAGGTCAGCCACCGCGGCAGACTCCTCGTCGAGCAGGCGATCCACCACCGGCTGGGAGGCCAGCACCATGTAGGTCTCGGCGCTGTAGGCGCGCTCCTCGCGCAGGATCTCGCGAAAGATCTCGTAGCAGACCGTTTCGGCGGTCTTGAGCATGCCGCGTCCGCCGCAGGTGGGGCACGACTCGCAAAGGGTCTGTTCCAGGCTCTCGCGGGTTCGCTTGCGGGTCAGCTGCACCAGGCCGAGCTCGGTCACGCCGGTGCACTTGGTCTTGGCGTGGTCGCGCTCCAGCGCCTTCTCGAGCACGCGCAGCACCTGGCGCTGATGCTCGGGGTCTTCCATGTCGATGAAGTCGATGATGATGATGCCGCCCAGGTTGCGCAGGCGCAGCTGGCGGGCAATGGCGTTAGCCGCCTCGAGGTTGGTCTTGAAGATCGTCTCTTCGAGATTGCGATGGCCGACGTAGCCGCCAGTGTTGACGTCGATGGTGGTCATCGCCTCGGTGGGGTCGATCACCAGGTAGCCGCCCGACTTCAGCTGCACCTTGCGGCCCAGTGCCTTCTGGATCTCGTCCTCGACGCTGTAAAGATCGAAGATCGGCCGCTCCCCGGGGTAGTACTCGATGCGCGCGCTGGAGTCGGGCATGAACTCCTTCGCGAACTCGATCAGTTTGACGTAATTTTCCCGCGAGTCGATGCGCACCTTCTCGATCTCGTCGCGCATCAGGTCGCGCAGGGTGCGGATGAACAGCGGCAGGTCGTCATAAATCACGCTGGGAGCGCTGGCGGTCACCTTGCGTTCGCTGACCTTTCGCCACAGCCGCAGCAAAAAATGCATGTCGGCATAGAGCTCTTCCTTGCCCACGTTCTCGGCCGCGGTGCGCACGATGAATCCGCCGGTGACCTCGAGCTCCTGCTCCGCCTGGCACGCTTCCAGCAGCGAGCGCAGCCGCTCGCGCTCGCGCTCGTCCTCGATCCGCTGGGAGACGCCGTGATGGGGGGAGTCGGGCATGTAGACCAGGTAGCGCGACGGCACCGACAGGTGCGTGGTCAGGCGGGCACCCTTGGAGCCGATGGGGTCCTTGGTGACCTGAACCACCAGCGCCTGCCCCTCATGCAGCAGATGGCCGATGGAGACCTGCTCGTCCGGCGGGGTGCCGGGCGGCATGATCTCATGGGCATGGATGAAGGCCGCCCGGTCCAGCCCGATGTCGACGAATGCCGCCTGCATGCCGGGCAGGACGCGCACCACGCGCCCCTTGTAGATGTTGCCGACGATGCCGCGCCGCCGCGTGCGCTCGATGAGCGCCTCCTGCAAGACCCCGTTTTCCACCACGGCGACCCGGGTTTCCATCGGCGTCAGGTTGATCAATACTTCGCCGCTCATGCGGGAATCCTTGTCCAATCGAGTCTGCGCGCATTATGACATAGCGTCGCCGCTAGACTGCATCCTTCCATGGCGTCACGCCCTGCTGCGCCAGCAGCGCGGCGGTTTCGAACAGCGGCAGCCCCACCACGGCCGAATGGCTGCCTTCGATGCGTTCGACGAAGATCGCTGCCAGCCCCTGAATCGCATAGCCGCCCGCCTTGTCGGCGGGCTCGCCGGTGGCCCAGTAAGCGGCGATCTCGTGCGGGGCGATCGCGCGCAGCGTCACCCGGGTGGCCACGCAGGCCTCCCGTAGCCCGGCCGGCCCGCTCACCGCCACCGCCGTGAGCACTTCGTGGCTGCGTCCGGCAAGTGCACCCAGCATGGCGGCGGCATGCGCCTCGTCGCGCGGCTTACCGAGGATGTGCCCGTCGAGGATCACCGCCGTGTCGGCGCCCAGCACCGGCAGCGCAGCATCCTGCGCGCCGGCCAGCGCCTTCTCCCGCGCCAGGCGGCTCACGTAGGCCTCGGCAGGCTCACCGGCGCGGGGCGTCTCGTCGATGTCGACCGGGCGCACCTCGACCTCCACGCCGATCGACGCAAGCAGCTGGCGGCGGCGCGGCGAGGCGGAAGCGAGGCACAGCCGCGCGGCACGCAGCGTCATGGCGTGACGCCCCGATTGGCCAGGTGACGCTCGAAGGCCTGGAACATGGTGGCAAGCCAGGGCCACAGCGCCGCACCGATCAGCGAAGGGATAAGAAAGGCCAGGTGCATCGTGAAAGGACCAAACAGGGTGCGCAGCCACTGCTCGGCCAGTTGCACCAACCCCAGCAGCACCAGCACCAGCAGCGCCTGCTGCACCAGCGAATAGGTACGAAAACGCGGATAGACCAGCGCCGCGAGGAAGGCCAGCAGCGACAGCACCAGCGCATTCTGGCCGAGGGTGGCGCCCTCAATGAGATCAAGCAGCAGCCCAAAGACGAAGCCGTGGAAGACCCCGACCCGATCCGGCGACGCCATGCACCAGTAGATCAGCATCAGCCCGAGCCAGTCGGGGCGCCACAGCTGCCAGCCTTCGGCCAGCGGCATGACCTGCAGGCACAGCGCCAGCAGCAGCGTCAGCCAGACCCAGGGAAGCGCCGTACGATGGGAATGCGCCACTACTCCTCCTCCTCTGTATCGGCCGGCATGGGCAGCGGCATGAAGCCCAGCTCCGCAGGCAGGCCACGCTCCCAGCTATCCTCGTCGGGAATCGGCACGGGGTCGGGCGGGAAGATCAGCAGAAAATGGCGCGAGCGCTGCAGCCGCGCCACGGGGGCGGCATTGACGCGGGCAAAGGGCTGGCCGGGATCGTGCACCACCTGCGTCACCCGTGCCACGGGATAGCCGGCGGGAAAACGCCCCGCCAGGCCCGAGGTCACCAGCAGGTCGCCCACGCGAATGTCCGCCGTGTCCGGCACGTGCAGCACGCGCAGGCTATCGTACTGGCCGCTGCCCTGGAGCACGAAGCGCAGGCCGTTGCGATTGACCTGTATCGGCAGCGCGTGGCTGGCATCGGAGACCATCAGCACGCGGCTGGAATAGGCCGACACCGCCGTGACCTGGCCCACCAGCCCCGACGCATCGAGCACCGGCTGCCCCACGAAGACCCCGTTGCGGCGCCCCCGGTCGACCACCATCTGGTGGGCGAAGGGATCGGCATCGAGCGACAGCAGCTCGGCGGTGACGTAGGCGCCGTCCATCTGGGCGGCCGCCCCCAGCAGCTCGCGCAGGCGCACGTTCTCCGCCGTCAGGCTCGACATGTGCTGGACGCGGTGAGACAGGTGCAGCATCTGCTCACGCAGCCGGCGGTTCTCTTCCACCAGGGCACGCTGGTCGGAAAGCGCCAGCGTTCCCCAGGCCAGCACGTCGCTGGGCACCGCCACCAGGCGCTGGATCGGCGCGACCACCGTGGACAGGTGGGCGCGTACGTCTTCCATGCGCGTGAAGCGGTGGTCGGCAAACATCAACGCAGACGCGGCCATCGCACACAACAGCATGCGATAGCCCGGCACCGACCCGTGCGAGAACAGCGGTTTGATAGACGTCCCCTCCCGCGAGAAATGCCGACGTCAGTCGCTGGAGAGCAGCTCGAAGGTATGGCGGTCGATCATCTCCAGCGCCTTACCGCCGCCGCGCGCCACGCAGGTCAGCGGATCTTCCGCCACAATGACCGGCAGGCCGGTTTCCTCGGCGATCAGCTTGTCCAGGTCGCGCAGCAGCGCGCCGCCACCGGTCAGCACCAGGCCGCGCTCGGCGATGTCCGAGGCGAGTTCGGGCGGCGACTGCTCCAGCGCGCTCTTGACCGCGGCGACGATCTGGGAAAGTGTCTCCTGCAGGGCGTCGAGAATCTCGTGGGAATTGAGGGTGAAGCTGCGCGGAATGCCCTCCGCCAGGTTGCGCCCGCGCACGTCGATCTCGCGCAGCTCGCCGCCGGGATAGGCGCAGCCGATCTCTTCCTTGATGCGCTCGGCGGTGGCTTCACCGATCAGGCTGCCGTAGTGGCGGCGCACGTAGGCGGTGATCGCCTCGTCGAAGCGGTCGCCGCCAACGCGGATCGATTCGGAATAGACCACACCGTTGAGCGAGATAATGGCGATCTCGGTGGTCCCGCCACCGATGTCCACCACCATGGAGCCCTGGGCGTCATCGACCGGCAGGCCGGCACCGATGGCAGCGGCCATGGGTTCCTCGATCAGGAACACCTCGCGGGCGCCGGCGCCCTCGGCCGACTCCTTGATCGCCCGCCGCTCCACCTGGGTGGACATGCAGGGCACACAGACCAGCACGCGCGGGCTCGGGGTAAGGAAAGTGCTCTGGTGCACCTTGCGGATGAAGTGCTGGAGCATCTGCTCGGTGACGGTGAAGTCGGCGATGACGCCGTCCTTCATGGGCCGGATGGCCGTGATGTTGCCCGGGGTACGCCCCAGCATGCGCTTGGCATCGGCGCCCACCGCAGCCACGCTGCGCATGTTGCCGGACTGGCGAATGGCCACCACCGAAGGCTCGTCGAGCACGATACCGCGACCGCGCACGTAAATCAGTGTATTGGCTGTACCCAGATCGATGGAGAGATCGCTGGAGAACAGCCCCCTCAAGCGTTTGAACATGGACGTCGTTACCTAGTGCAGAGCGGGGGACCAGTGCGGAGGCAAACGGTATCATCGCGGCCCCTGCGCAGCAAGCGACAGCCCACCTCACGGCCCGGAAGAGTGCCCGAAATGCCCGGGATATGGTAACTTTCCCCGCTGTTCGTCACCCTCTCTTATTTTTCCTGCGAGGACATTTCGCCCATGGCGCTAGAAAAAGCAGACGTGCAGCGGGCCGCCCACCTGGCCCGGCTAGGCCTGAGCGACGAAGACGCCGCTCGCTACGTCGATGACCTCGGCCGCATTCTCGAGATGGTCGACCTGCTTCAGTCGCTCGATACCGAGGGCGTCGCCCCGCTGGCCCACCCGCTGGACGTCACCCAGCGCCTGCGTGCCGACGAAGTGACCGAAGGCAATCAGCGCGAAGCGTTCCAGCGCTGCGCCCCGGCGGTGGAAAACGGACTCTACCTGGTGCCCCGGGTCGTCGAATGAAGCCGGGCGCCCTGCCCTGAAGCCTTCGACCACGCCCAAGCACCCAAGCCCTGCCCAACGGCACGCTTTCATGGAGCCATGCCGCATGCATGACAACACTCTTGTCGAACTCGCCCGCTCGCTCGAAGCGCGTGAGTTCTCCAGCCGTGAGCTGACCCAGCACCTGCTGGGCCGCATCGAACGCCTCGACGGCAAGCTGAACAGCTTCATCACCTCGACGCCCGAGCAGGCCCTGGCCGCCGCGGATGCCGCCGATGCGGCGCGGGCCGCCGGCAACGCTGGCCCGCTCACCGGCCTGCCGCTGGCCCTCAAGGACATCTTCTGCACCCGTGGAATCAAGACCAGCTGCGGCTCGAAGATGCTCGACAGCTTCATCTCCCCCTATGACGCCACGGTGGTGGAGAAGCTCGCCGAGGCCGGCACCGTCAGCCTGGGCAAGACCAACATGGACGAGTTCGCCATGGGCTCGTCCAACGAGAACAGCCACTACGGCCCGGTGAAGAACCCCTGGGACCTCACCGCGGTGCCGGGCGGCTCCTCCGGCGGCAGCGCGGCGGCGGTGGCGGCAGGACTGGTGCCGGCCGCCATGGGTACCGACACCGGCGGTTCTATCCGCCAGCCCGCCGCCTTCTGCGGCATCACCGGCCTCAAGCCGACCTATGGACGGGTGTCGCGCTACGGCATCGTCGCCTACGCCTCCAGCCTCGACCAGGCCGGCCCCATGGCGCGCAGCGCCGAGGACTGCGCCCTGCTGCTCAACGCCATCGCCGGCCACGACCTGCGCGACTCCACCTGCGTGGCCCGCGGCGTGCCCGACTACACCGAGGAGCTCGGCACCGCGCTTTCCGGCCTCAAGATCGGCCTGCCCAGCGAGTACTTCGGCGACGGCCTGGACCCGCAGGTGGAAGCCGCCGTACGCGAGGCGATCAAGGTCTTCGAAGCGCTCGGCGCCAGCGTGCGCGAGGTGAGCCTGCCGCATACCCACTATGCGATTCCGGCCTACTACGTCATCGCTCCGGCGGAAGCCTCATCGAACCTGTCGCGCTACGACGGCGTGCGCTTCGGCCACCGCTGCGACAACCCGACCGATCTGATCGACCTCTACAAGCGTAGCCGCGCCGAGGGCTTCGGCGACGAAGTCAAGCGCCGCATCCTGATCGGCACTCACACCCTCTCCGAGGGCTTCTTCGACGCCTATTACAAGAAGGCCCAGCAGGTGCGCCGCCTGATCCGCCAGGACTTCCTCGACGCCTTCGAGGAGGTCGATGTGCTGATGGGCCCCGCCGCCCCCACCCCGGCCTTCGATCTCGGCGCCAAGAAAGACCCGGTCTCCATGTACCTGCAAGATATCTACACCATTGCGGTGAACCTGGCCGGCATCCCCGGCATGAGCGTGCCGGCCGGCTTTGCCGGCAAGCGCCCCATCGGCCTGCAGATCCTCGGCAGCCATTTCACCGAGGCACGCCTGCTCAACGTTGCCCACCAGTTCCAGCTGGCGACCGACTGGCATCGTCAACGCCCCGACTTCGCCGAGGAGACGCTCTGATGCAGTGGGAAACCGTGATTGGCCTGGAAGTCCATGTCCAGCTCGCCACCCGATCCAAGATCTTTTCCGGCGCCTCTACCGCCTTCGGCGCCGAGCCCAACACCCAGGCCTGCGCCGTCGACCTCGGCCTGCCCGGCGTGCTGCCGGTGCTCAACGAGGCCGCGGTGGCCATGGCAGTGAAGTTCGGTTTGGCGGTGCATGCCGAGATCGCCGAGGTCTCGGTGTTCGACCGCAAGAACTACTTCTACCCCGACCTGCCCAAGGGCTACCAGACCAGCCAGATGTACCAGCCCATCGTCGGGCCGGGCGTGGTCGAGATCACGCTGGAGGACGGCACCACTAAGCCGATCCGCGTGCACCATGCGCACCTCGAGGAGGATGCCGGCAAGTCGCTGCACGAGGATTTCCACGGCATGACCGGCGTGGACCTCAACCGCGCCGGCACGCCGCTGCTCGAGATCGTCTCCGAGCCCGACATGCGCTCGGCGAAGGAGGCCGCCGCCTATCTCAAGGCGATCCACTCCATTGTCACCTACCTGGGCATTTCGGACGGCAACATGGCCGAGGGCTCGATGCGCTGCGACGTCAACGTCTCGGTGCGCCCCAAGGGCCAGGAAGCCTTCGGTACCCGTGCCGAGATCAAGAACGTCAACTCGTTCCGCTTCGTCGAGCGCGCCATCGCCTACGAGGTGGAGCGCCAGGTCGAGCTGCTCGAGGATGGCGGCCAGGTGGTGCAGGAGACGCGCCTTTACGACCCCGAGCGCGACGAGACCCGCAGCATGCGCACCAAGGAGGAGGCCAACGACTACCGCTACTTCCCCTGCCCCGACCTGCTGCCGGTGGTGCTCGACCAGGCCTACATCGATCACCTGCGGGATAACCTGCCGGAGCTGCCCGCCGACAAGCGCGCGCGCTTCGAGCACGAACTGGGCCTTTCTGCCTACGATGCCAGCGTGCTCTCCGCCACCCGCGAGATGGCAGACTACTTTGAAGAGGTGAAGGAGGTCTGCGGCGATGCCAAGCAGGCCGCCAACTGGGTGCAGGGCGAACTGGCGGGCGCGCTCAACCGCGAGGGCCTGGCGATGGCCGACAGCCCGGTCTCGGCGCGCCAGCTCGGCGAACTGCTGGTGCGCGTGCTCGACGACACCATCAACGGCAAGGCTGCCAAGCAGGTGTTCCAGGCGCTGTGGAACGGCCAGGGCGCCAATGCCGACGACGTCATCGAGGCACAGGGACTCAAGCAGGTCACCGACACCGGCGCCATCGAGGCGATGATCGACCAGGTGATCGCCGACAGCCCGGCCCAGGTGGCACAGTATCGCGACGCCGAGCCGGACAAGCGCGGCAAGATGATCGGCTACTTCGTCGGCCAGGTGATGAAAGCATCACGCGGCACGGCAAACCCCCAGCAGGTCAACCAGCTGCTCAAGCAGAAGCTCGACGCGCTCTGCTGAAGGCCCACGGGCGGGACGGGACGCCGGTTCCCGCCCATCGGCTCAGGAGAAGATATGTCAGATGATGTCGGCACCCGCCTGCGTGCGCTGCGCACCCTGCGCGGCATTTCTCAGCGCGAGCTGGCCAAACGCTGCGGCGTGACCCACTCCAGCCTGTCGCTGATCGAACAGGGTAAGGTGAGCCCTTCGGTCAGCTCACTGAAGAAGATCCTCGACGCCATTCCAATCAGCGTCGGCGACTTCTTCACTCTCGAGCTGGAGAGCCGCGACCAGGTGTTCTACGGTGCCGACGAGCTGGCCGACATGGGCAGCGGCGAGGTGATCTACAAGCTGGTTGGCGCCAACCGTGCCAGCCGGGCGCTGGCTTTCATGATCGAAACCTACCCGCCCGGCGCCGACACTGGGCGCGAGATGATCGCCCACCAGGGCGAGGAAGCCGGCGTGGTGCTGGAGGGCACGATCGAGATCACCATCGGCCCCCAGACCCGCCTGCTCGGCCCAGGTGAAGCCTACTACTTCGACACCAACGTGCCCCACCGCTTCCGCAACCTCGGCAGCGAGCCCTGCCGGCTGGTGAGCTGCTGCACGCCGGCCCGCGCCTTCTAACCTTTTTGTACAAGCTCTATCCAGGCCTGCCCGAGCGGCAGGTTTTTTATGTTAGTCAGATACATGCCGTCCCCGCCCCAGGGAATGGCTATCGGCTGTATAGGATAAAAGCATTTTGCATAAATTATGTACAATAATTAGAGTACGCCTTGTACAACAATGGACCTCCCTGTGAGGCCTACCACTACACGTACAAGGGAACCAAGCACATGAAGGCTTCCTCAGCCCGCCTCGCCCGCCTGGGCATTCGCTCTCGCCTGCTCATCGGATTTTCCACCGTGCTCGCCTTGATCGTACTGCTTACCGCCATCGGTATCGTGCAGGTGAACCGCATTGATCACAGCCTCACCACCATCAACGACATCAATGGCACCAAGCAGCGCCACGCCATCGACTGGCGCGGCAGCGTGCATGACCGCGCGATTCTGCTGCGCGACATGACCCTAGTCGAATCACCTGCCGCCCTCGCCGCCTTGGAGCGCGACTACCAGGCGCTGGCAAACGATTATCAGCGCGCCGCCAGCGGGATGACGGACGCCATTCAGCTCAGCGCTTCCTCACGTGAACGCGAGCTGCTGGCAGCCATCGAGCGTCAAGCCGACGCGACACAACGACTGGCCGCCCAGGTCATGACGCATCGCGCACAGGGCAACATCGTCGGGGCACGCGACATCCTGTTGAGCGAGGCCGGCCCGGCTTTCTTTGCCTGGCTCGATCGTATCAATGACTTCATCGACCACCAGGAAGCCGAGAGCGCAGCCGATACCGCGCTGGCCCGCGACACCGCGTCCGGCTTTCAGATGCTGATGCTGGCCCTGTGCCTGGCGGCGCTGGTGGTGGGCAGCCTGATCGCCTTTCTGCTGGCGCGCCAGCTGCTGCGCGAGCTCGGCGCCGAGCCCCATGAGGTGAAAGCCTTCGCCGAGGCGATCGGCCGCGGTGAACTGGCTACCGGCGTGCGTTTGCGCGAAGGCGACCGGCGCAGCATCATGGCGTCGCAGGTGGAAATGGCACGCCAGCTCCAGGCCATCGTGGCCCAGGTTCGCGGGGCCGCCGAAGCCGTGGCCAGCAACAGTGAGCAAATCGCCGAGGGCAACACCGACCTCGCCTCACGCACCCAGCAGCAGGCCAGCGCTCTGACCCAGACCGCCTCGGCCATGGAAGAGCTGAACAGCACCGTGGTACTGAACACCGACAATGCAGCTCAAGCCAGCCGAGAAGCGGAGAGTGCCTCGCACAAGGCTCGCCAGGGGGGCATGGCGGTGGAACAGATGGCGGCTACCATGAACGAACTCGATAGCAGTGCAAGCGAGATCGCCAGCATCATCTCGACCATCGACGACATCGCTTTCCAGACCAATATCCTGGCGCTCAACGCCTCGGTGGAAGCGGCACGCGCTGGCGAGCACGGCCGCGGCTTCGCTGTGGTGGCCGCCGAGGTGCGCAAGCTGGCGCAGAAGAGCGCCGACGCCGCCAGCCATATCAATGCACTTATCACCAGCAACGTGGAGCGGGTGAAGAGCGGTAACGCCCGGGCCGCGGAGGCTCGTCAAGCCACCGAGGAGATCGTCGAGACCATCGCGCGGGTCAGCCAGTTGATGCGGGAAATCAGTCAGGCCAGCGTCGAGCAGAGCGCCGGTGTACAGGAAGCCGGAACGGCCGTGGCCGAGATGGACAGGGTCACCCAGCAGAACGCCACCCTGGTGGAGGAGAGCGCCACGGCAGCCGACAATCTGCGTCAGCATGCCCGTCAGCTGTTGAACGCCATGGCCGCCTTTCAGCTTCCACCCCCTGCTCGCAGCCACGACCGAAGCACGATCAACGCCGAGACGCTTCCCGCCCCGAAACCCATCATGCAACAGCTGCAGCTCGCCACCAGAGAGCGCCAGCCGGAGTGGGCCAACTTCTAAGCCACCTCCCCTGGCTGGGCAACTCCTAGCCTCGCCCGCCCCCGTCCGGCAGCGCCTGGCGGGGGCGGGCGGCCTCCAGCTCCAGCCCTGCCCGCTCGACCAGCTCGGCGGGCAGCTCCTTCTTCACCGCCACGCCCAGCTCCTGGAACTCGGCGGCCTGCTTGATCAGGTTGCCGCGCCCGTTGACCAACTGCCCCATGGCACGGTCGTAGCTGTCGCGGGCGCCGTCGAGCTTCGCCTGCACCTCCTGCATGCTCTCGAGGAACAGCCGCAGCTTGTTGTAGAACCGCTCGGCGCGATTGGCCAGCTCGGCGCTGTGGCGGCTCTGGTCCTCGAAGCGCCACAGCTGACGCACCACGTTGAGGCTGGTGAGCAGCGTGGTGGGCGTGGCCACCAGCACGTTGTGCTCGATGGCGCGCTGGTAAAGGGTCTCGTCGTGCTTGAGCGCCTCGACGTAGGCCGACTCCACCGGGATGAACATGATCACCACGTCCGGCGAATTGAGGCCCGGCAGGTCGTAATAGTGCTTGTCGGCCAGCTCGGCGATACGCTCGCCCACCGCCGTGGCATGGGCGGCCAGGGCCTGCCCTCTCTCCCCCTCGTCCTCGGCGTTGACGTAGCGCACATAGGCGGCAAGCGAGGTCTTGGCGTCGATCACCAGGTGGCGCCCCTGAGGCAGGTAGACCACCGCATCGGGGCGACGGCGACCCTCCGCCGTGGCGAAGCTCACCTCGCGCTGGTAATCCTTGCCGGGGCGCAGGCCGGAACCCTCCAGCACGTTCTCCAGCATCAGCTCGCCCCAGTTGCCCTGCACCTTCTTCTGCCCCTGCAGCGCCTGGGTCAGGCGCTCGGCCTGATCGGTGATCTCGCGATTGAGCGCCTGCAGGTGGCGCAGTTCCGCGCGCAGCCCGGCACGCTGCTCGGTATCGTGACGATGAATCAACTCGACCTTCTCGCGAAAGCCCTTCATTTCCGCCTGGATCGGCTGCAGCAGGCCGCTGATGCGCTGCTGGGAGAGCTCGGTGAAAGCGCGTCCCTTGCGCTCGAGAATCTCGTTGGCGAGGTTTTCGAATTCCTGGCGCAGCTGGTCGCGGCTGTCGCGCAGCAGGGCCAGCTGGGCCTCGAAGTGCTGCTGCTTCTGCTCCAGTATGGTGGCCAGTCGGGCCTCGCTCACCTGCACCTCGCCGAGCCTTTGCTTTGCGTCATCGAGCTGCTTCTCACGCTCGGCCAGCCGCACACGCAAGTCAACCAAGGCGGCTTCGTGCCGCACCGCCTCGACACGCTGACGCCGGGCGGCGAGCCAGCCGGCCAGGCCGAAGGCGAGCAGGAACGCCAGCAGCGCCGTGAGCGCCATGGCGTAGCCTAGGGGAAGCGTGGCCAGCAGCGTGGCGAGGTCGGTCAAAGGGAATTCTCCTGCAGGCGGTCGTGGCGCCAGTATACCTGCCACGACCACCGGCTCATCCCCTGCCGGATTTTGACAGGATCAGCTTGGTTGCAGCGACATCCACACGCTCTTGAGCTCGGAGTACTCCTCCAGGCTGTGATGCGACTTGTCGCGCCCGTTGCCCGACTGCTTGACCCCGCCGAAGGGCATGGTCTGGTCGCCACCCGCCCAGTTGTTGACGAACACCTGGCCCGACTGCAGCCGCCGCGTCACGCGCAGGATGCGGTCGATGTCCTGGCTCCACAGCCCTGCCGCCAGTCCGTAGGGCGTGTCGTTGGCCATGGCCACCGCCTCTTCTTCGCTGTCGAAGCCGAACACCGCCAGCACCGGACCGAAGATCTCCTCGCGGCCGATGGTCATCTGCGGCGTGACGCCGTCGAACACCGTGGGCGGGATGAACAGCCCCGGCCCCTCCAGCGCCTTGCCGCCGCTGCGCAGCCGTGCACCCTCTTCTACGCCCTGGCGGATGTAGTCGAGGATACGCCGATGCTGGGTCTCGTCGACGATGGCACCCATGAAGCTCTGCGGGTCCTGCGGATCGCCCGGCTGCATGGTCTCGGCGGCCTTGAGCACTCGCTCGACGAAGTCGTCGCGGATCGAGTTCTCCACCAGCAGCCGCGAGCCGGCGATGCACACTTCGCCCTGGTTGTGGAAGATCGCCGCGGCGGCGTGGCTGGCCACCTGGTCGAGGTCCTTGCAGTCGGCGAAGACGATGTTGGGGGATTTGCCGCCGCACTCGAGATAAACCCGCTTGAGGTTGGACTGCCCGGCGTACTGCATCAGCTGCTTGCCCACCGCGGTGGAGCCGGTGAAGGCCAGGCAGTCGACTTCCATGGAGAGCGCCAGCGCCTTGCCCACGGTGTGGCCGAAGCCCGGCAGCACCTGGAACACGCCCCTGGGCAGCCCGGCTTCCTTGGCCAGCTGGGCCAGGCGCAGCGCGGAGAGCGGCGACTTCTCCGAGGGCTTGAGAATCACGCTGTTGCCCGCGGCCAGCGCCGGGGCGATCTTCCAGGCGGTCATCATCAGCGGGAAGTTCCAGGGCACGATGGCCGCCACCACGCCGATGGGCTCGCGCAGCACCAGCGCCAGGGTCTCCTCACCGGTGGGTGCCACCTCGCCGTAGAGCTTGTCGATGCACTCGGCCTGGTAGCGAATGCAGGCGATGGCGCCGGCCATGTCGCCCAATGAGCTCGAAATGGGCTTACCCATGTCGAGGGTGTCGAGCAGCGCCAGTTCGTGCTTGTGGGCCTCCATCAGCTCGGCCAGGCGCAGCAGGGTCTTCTTGCGCTTGCCCGGCGCCAGCCGCGACCAGGCGCCGCCAGCGAAGGCCCGGCGCGCCGCCGCCACGGCGCGCGCCGCGTCGGGCTCGTCGCAGCTGGCCACCTGGGCCAGCATCTCGCCGGTGGCCGGGTTGCGCGACTCGAAGGTGGCGCCGCTTTCGGCAGCGACGAAGCTGTCGTCGATGAAGGCGCGCGACTCGAACGAAAGCTCGGCGGCGCGGGCCTGCCAGTCGGCCAGGGTGCGGGGCGATGGGGAATGGCTCACGAGCGGGTCTCCTCCAGGTAGGGGCGGTCATCCACGGCGCTGCCTGCGGCCAGGCGGCGGGCGGTCTCGTCCAGCGCCTGACGGGCCAGGCGAACCAGCTCGTCGACCTCGGCACGGCGGATCACCAGCGGCGGTGAAATGATCATCGTATCACCCACCGAGCGCATCACCAGGCCGGTTTCGAAACAGATGTCGCGGCACAGGGTGCCGACGCCGAGGGATTTGGGGAAACGCGCGCCGGTGGCCTTGTCACCGACCAGCTCCAGAGCACCGATCAACCCCAGGGAGCGCGCCTCGCCCACCAGCGGATGCTCGGCCAGGGTGGCCCAGCGCTCGGCGAGATAGGGTCCCACGTCGTCACGCACCCGCTCGACGATGCCCTCGGCCTGCATCAGCTCGAGGTTCTTCAGCGCCACCGCGGCGCACACCGGATGGCCCGAGTAGGTGAAGCCGTGGAAGAACTCACCGCCTTCCTCGATCAAGGTCTCGGCCACCCGATCGCCTACCAGCACCCCGCCGATCGGCAGGTAGCCGGACGAGAGGCCCTTGGCGATGGGCATCAGGTCGGGCTTCAAATCGTAGTGGACGCTGCCGAACCACTCCCCCAGGCGGCCGAAACCGCAGATCACTTCGTCCACCACCAGCAGGATGTCGTACCTGGCCAACACCTCCTTGACGGCCGGCCAGTAGCTCGCCGGCGGAATGATGGCGCCACCCGCGCCCTGCACCGGCTCGGCGATGAAGGCGGCAACGTTCTCCTCGCCGAGCGCCAGAATCTCCGCCTCCAGGGCCGCTGCGCACTCGCGGCCGAAGCTGTCGGGGTCACTGCCGCCCCCTTGCATGCCTCGCCCTTCCCCAAACCAATAGGGCTGTCGCACATGGGCAATCTTGGGCACCGTGGGACCGCCCTGGCCGTGCATCGGCGCCATGCCGCCAAGGCTCAGGCCGGCTACGGTGGAGCCGTGGTAGGCATTCTCACGGGCGATGATCCATTGCTTGTCGGGCTTGCCTTCGAGTGCCCAGTAGCGGCGCACCATGCGTAGCACGGTGTCGTTGGCCTCGGAGCCCGAGCCGGTGAAGAACACCCGGTTCATGTGTGCCGGCGCCAGCTGCACCAGCTTCTCGGCGAGCTTGATCGCCGGCGGATGGGTGGTCTTGAAGAAGTTGTTGTAATAGGGCAGCTCACGCAGCTGCGCGGTGGCCGCCTCGACCAGCTCCTCGCGGCCATAGCCCAGGTTGACGCACCACAGCCCGGCCATGGCGTCGAGGATGCGGTTGCCTTCGCTGTCGTGGATATAGATTCCCTCGGCATGGGTGACGATGCGGCTACCCTCCTCGCCCAGTGCCTTGAAGTCGGTAAAGGGGTGCAGGTGGTGGGCACGGTCCAGGTCCTGATAGTCACGGGTATTCATTAGCGATTTCTCCGCTCAAGGCCCTCAGGCCGGCTGGGTGGTGGAAGGGTGGGAAACGCCCTGATGGGCAATGCAGGCTGCAGCGAAGCTGCGAAATAGCGCATCGTGTAAAGGATGCTCGCGCGGCTGCCATTCCGGATGCCACTGCACGGCCAGGGCATAGGTGGCGGCCTGCGCCACCGAGACCGCCTCAATGAGCCCATCCGGAGCCCAGGCCTCGGCCACCAGGCCCTCGCCCAGGCGGTCGATGCCCTGCTGATGCAGGGAGTTGACCCGCACTTGAGACGTGCCGAGCAGACGTGCCAGGATGCCCTCGCCGCGCAGCACGAGATCATGCGCCGGGGCATACTGGGCCGCCTGGTCGGCAGCGCAAGGCTCTCGATGGTCGAGCATGCCGGGCACGCGCTGCACCGCTTGGTGCAGGCTGCCGCCGAAGGCCACGTTGAGCTCCTGGAAACCGCGACAGATCCCGAAAAGCGGCAGTTTCAGCGCCAGCGCTTCGTGAATCCAGGTCAGGGCGGCGGCATCGCGATCGCGGTCGTCACGCCGGTTCTCCGGCGCACGCTCGGCCCCGTAGCGAGCGGGTTCCACGTTGGAGTAGCTGCCGGTGAGCAGCAGCCCGTCGAGCCGGGAAAGCAGTCCCCTGGCTGCCTCAGGGTCCTGTTCCTGGTCGCTCCACACCGGCAGGATCACCGGGTTCAGCCCATACTCGCGCAAGGCGCTCAGGTACTTGTCGGTCACCATCTGGGCGGCGTGCCCTTCCACCTCGCGGCGGCAGGCGATAACCCCCACCAGGGGTCGTGTCGGCATGACGGTCTCCTTGCAGAACGACGTTGTTATGTTTTATTCAACATACTCACGTTGATTTATCTTTCCAAGCCCCATCGCAACCAAAACACGCCGAATCCCTATAAATAACTGAATTAAATAGATAAAATGATATATTGAGAAAACCGCCATGCGCATAACACGTAAAGAATTTGACAACACGAGCGCATCGAGAAAGGATGAATGTCATCAACAACGATCCTAAGACCCTCAGGTGAGCACCATGCCTTCCCACTCCCCCGATGATGTTCAGGCTTTCCTCGACCGCCATCCGCAGATCGACAGTTTCGATCTGCTGATCAGCGACCTCAACGGGGTCATCCGAGGCAAACGCATCCCTCGCGGCAACCTGGCCAAGGCCTACCATAGCGGTATCGCGCTGCCCGCCTCGGTGTTTGCGCTGGACATCAATGGCAACACCATCGAGGAGACAGGCCTGGGGCTGACCAGCGGCGACAGCGATCGCCTGTGTCGTCCGATTCCCGGCAGCCTGATGCCGGTGCCTTGGCTGCGCAACGGCCGCCAGGGCCAGCTGCTGATGTCCATGGTGGAAGCGGATGAGTCGCCTTTCTTCGCCGATCCCCGCCAGGTGCTCGCCCGGGTGCTGGGCCGACTGACCGCCATGGAGCTGACCCCGGTGGTAGCGCTTGAGCTGGAGTTCTACCTGGTCGACCGCCAGCGCACCGAGGCGAGGCTGATCCAGCCGCCGCGCTCGCCGGGCAGCGGCGAGCGCGCCACCCAGAGCCAGCTTTATTCGATGCTGGAACTGGATGAGTACGCCGACTTTTTGGAAGATATTCAAAGCGCCGCCGCGACCCAGGGCCTGCCCCTGGACACCGCGCTGAAGGAGTGCGCCCCGGGGCAGTTCGAGGTCAACCTGATCCACTGTGACGATGTGATGAGGGCCTGCGACAGCGCCGTGCTGCTTAAGCGCCTGATCAAGGGCGTGGCGCTCAAGCACGGCTTCGAGGCTAGCTTCATGGCCAAGCCTTACGGCGAGGAGGCCGGCAGCGGCACCCATGTCCACATCAGCCTGCTCGACGCCGAGGGTCACAACGTTTTCAGTGAACCCGGCGATGACGCCCTCGGTAGCCCGCACCTCAACCAGGCGGTGGCCGGCCTGCTCGAGCGCATGCCCAGCTCCATGGCGCTGTTCGCTCCCAACCTGAACTCTTTTCGCCGCTTCCAGCCGGGGCTCTATGTGCCGATGGCACCCACCTGGGGGTTCGACAACCGCTCCGTGGCGCTGCGCGTTCCCTCCGGCCCGCGCTGCGCCCGGCGCATCGAACACCGGGTCGCCGGTGCCGACGTCAATCCCTACCTGCTGCTGGCTACCCTGCTGGCGTCGCTGCACCACGGCCTCAGTCGCGAACTGACGCCGCCCCCGCCCATCGTCGGCAATGCCTACGCCCAGGTAGCGCATAGCCTGACCAATAGCTGGCAGCAGGCCCTGGACCTGCTGGAGGCGGACGAGGTGCTGGGCGAGGCACTGGGGCGCGACTTCATTCAGGTGTTCGTGGCCAACCGCCGTGCCGAGCGGGCCCAGGCCATGAAGGCGGTAAGCCAGCTGGAGTACGACTGGTACCTGCGCCACGTCTGATCGCAAGGCTCGGCGCGCCCGGGCCTGGTGAGGTGCGCACGGCAGCCAACCCTAGCCCTTCGACCGATCCTCCCAACCTCTAGAGAAGAAGCACGGCATCTCCGGCTCGTCTTGCGAGCCGGCAGGCCGGGATTTGCCCATCCCAACAACCTCCAACAACGACGAGGCAATCTCCAATGCACACCCCGCAACGCCTGTTCTGGCAGATGAGCCTGCTGTTACTACTGCTGTTCACCGGCTCCTTGCTGGCCGATGAGCGCCTTTCGCCCCCAGGCCTGATTCTTCAAGGCGTCGGCTTCGAGATCGGCGTCGACGATGGCACCGGCCTGCGCTTGACGCTGGATGGTCAGGCCCTGGCACTGTTCGAAGACGAGACGGGCCAGCGGCTCGCCGAGGCGACACTCGCCGGCAGCCGCGGGGTGCTGGAGCTGTTCGACGCCGAGGGCCAGTTGCTGGAGCGCCAGGTGCTCACCGCCATTCCCGCCTGGCTCTCGCTGGTGCCGGCACTCACCGCCATAGGCATCGCCCTGGTGTTTCGCCAGGTGATCGCCGCCCTTTTCCTGGGCATCCTGCTGGGCGGATGGATCTACCACGGCATGAGCGCCGCCGCCCTCTTCACTGCCTTCAATGAAACGGTGAGCGTACATCTGCTGGAAGCCGCCAGCGACAGCGAACACATGGCGGTAGTGCTGTTCTGCCTGCTGATCGGTGGCATGGTGGGGATCATCTCGCGCAACGGCGGCACCCAGGGGATCGCGGCGCGCATCACCCGCTATATCCGCAACCGCCGCCAGGCCCAGGCCACCACCGGCCTGCTGGGGCTGGCCATCTTCTTCGACGACTACGCCAATGCGCTGATCGTGGGCAACACCATGCGCAACATCTTCGACAGGCTGCACATTTCACGCGCCAAGCTGGCCTATATCGTCGACTGCACCGCGGCACCGGTCTCGGCGGTGCTGCTGGTGACTACCTGGATCGGCTTTCAGGTAGGCTTGATTCAGCAGGCCATGAGCGAGATCGATGGCTGGAACGAGTCCGCCTACAGCGTCTTCATCCAGGCATTGCCCTACAACTTCTATCCCTTTATGGCGGTGGCCTTCGTCTTCCTGCTGGTAGGGAGCCGACGCGACTTCGGCCCCATGCTGGTTGCCGAACGCCGGGCCCTGGCCGGTCATGCCGGCCGTTCGCCGGTCACGCCCCGGGAGGCGGTGGTGGAAGAGGCCGAGATCGAGACCAAGCCGGGGATCGCGCTGCGCGCCTCCAATGCCGTGGTGCCGATGCTCGTGCTGGTGGCCTTCACCATTGGCGGGATCTACACCACCGGTGCCGCGGAGCTGGGCCAGGGGGAACACGATATCTGGGATATCTTCGGCGAGGGCGACGCTTTCGCGGCCATGATGTGGGGATCGCTGGCGGCCTGTATCACGGCCGTGGTGATGACCCTGGCCCAGCGCCTGATGACCATGAACGAGACCACCCACTACTGGTTCGAAGGGGTCAAGTCGATGCTGCTGCCCTTGACCATCCTGATGATGGCCTGGGCCCTGGCCAATGTGAACGCCACCCTGGGCACCAGCGACTTCTTGATCGCTGCCTTGGGCGAGGCACTCTCGCCCCAGTGGCTGCCAGCGGCCATCTTCACCCTGGCAGCCTTCACCGCCTTCGCCACCGGCTCCTCCTGGGGCGTGATGGGGATCATGATGCCGCTGACCATTCCCCTGGCCTGGGCAATCCTCGACCTGCATGGCCTGGCGGGCACCGCCGAGGGCATGCCGCTGCTCTACGCCTCGGTAGCCGGCGTACTGGCCGGCGCAGTGTGGGGTGACCACTGCTCGCCGCTCGCCGAATCGACCCTGCTGGCGGCCATGGCCAGCGGCTGCGACCTGATCGAGCATGTGCGCACCCAACTGCCCTATGCCTTGCTAGTCGGCGTGATAGCGCTAGTATTCGGCAGCGTGGCGGTAGGGCACGGCCTGCCTTGGTGGCTCGGCCTCGGACTCGGGCTGCTCGTTCTGGCGCTCTGCCTGCGCCTGCTCGGCAAGCGCGCCGAGGACGGCAGCGGCGCCTCCCGGCCGGTCGCCGCCTGAGGGTAGCGGCAGGTCAACGCAATAGCGGTGGGTGTGGTGACGGCATTCCACCGATGTGACGAAGCCGCCGTCGCCCAAGGGCGGCGGCGGCTTCGTGCAATAAGGATCCCGCATGGGAGCGAGGGAGAGCTCAACCTTCGTTGGCGGCACTGGCCAGCGGCAGGTCCCAGCGCGGCTGCCCCTCGTCGAGCAGCACGCGGTTGCCCTGGGGCCGGTGATCCAGCCGCGAGACCTCGGTCAGCTCACCGTGACGCCAGGTCACGTCGTAACCCACGGTCTCCTCGGAGCTGTCCATGACGGTATGGCACTGTCGCTGCGTGGTGGTGTAGGTCTGGGTCTGGTTGGCCTCGATACGCCCCTGGATCTCGCGCCCGGCGTAGCCGCCGCCGACCGCCCCTGCCACGGTGGCCAGGGTCTTGCCGCTGCCACCGCCGACCTGATTGCCCAGCAGGCCGCCCACCACGGCCCCCGCCGCGGTGCCGGCGATGCGATGTGGATCGCGGCTGGGCGCCTGCGCCTGTTGGTGCACGACCACGTCCTCACACACTTCGCGCGGCGTTTCGACGCTGCGCGTCACCGGCTGTACCGCCACGACCTCGGCAAACTGGGGGCCGCGCTCCCGCGGCTCCTGGTCCTGCTGCACCTGCCACGCGCCCAGGGCCAGACCACCCAGGCCGAGCACGCTCAGCGTAGTTCCGATCACGATCGATTTATTCATGATACTCCTCCTGCAGGACGCAGTGCGCCCCGGGCTGACAAGGCTCGGCTCGATGCGATGTGGAGGAGAGACGCAGGGCGGCGGCTCCATGCCACCCGTGGGATACCGTCAGTATACGGCGTCGACGCACGGCCATGAGCGCAACGCAGCGGCTTTCACGTTTTTTGTCTCGGTGTCAGCCCTTGGCGACACTCACCAGCCGAGCCGGTCCCGCGTGGCGTAGTACCAGGCGCCCAGCGCCGAGAGCGGCACCCGCAGCAGCCGCCCGCCGGGAAACGGCAGGTGCGGCAAGCCGGCGAAGGCATCGAAGCGCTGGCTGTCGCCGCGTATCACCTCGGCGATCAACTTGCCCGCCAGGTGTGAGCAGGTCACCCCATGGCCCGAATAGCCCTGGGCGTAGTAGACGTTGTCGTTGAGCCGACCGAACTGAGGCAGGCGATTCAACGTCATCAAAAAGTTGCCGCTCCAGGCGAAGTCGATGCGCACCTCGGCAAGCTGGGGAAAGGTCTTGAGCATCTTGGGCCTAATCACCGCGGCGATGTCTGTCGGATCCTGGCCGCCGTAGTTGACCCCGCCGCCGTAGAGCAGACGCCCATCGGCGGTGAAGCGGTAGTAGTCGAGCAGATAGTTGCAGTCTTCCACCGCCATGTCGTTGGGGATCAGCTCGCGGCGCAGCGCCTCCGGCAACGGCTCGGTGGTAATGATCTGAGTGCCGCAGGGCATCGACTTGCTCTCCAGCTCCGGCAGCACCCCTTGCAGGTAGGCGTTGCCGGCCATCACCACGCGTTCGGCGCGCACGCTGCCCTGCGGAGTACGCAGGGTGACCCGCTCGCCGTGCTCTACCGCGATGACCGGCGTCTGTTCATGGATGACGCCACCCAGCGACGCGAAGGCGGCGGCCTGGCCGAGCACCAGGTTGAGCGGATGCAGGTGCCCACCGGAGTGATCCACCAGCGCGCCGACGTAGCGCGCGCTGCCCACCTCTCGCCGGTAAGCCTCGCCCTCCAGCAGCTCGAGTTCGTGGTTGCCGAACCGTTCCCACAGCGCCTTGTGCTCGCGCAGCCCCTCGAACTGCTTGCGATTGCAGGCGGCGAACAGATTGCCGTTCTTGAGATCACAGGCGATGGCATAGTGGCGAATGCGCTCGCGGATGATGCGATTGCCCTCGAAGGCCATATCGCCCAGGGCGCGAGCGGTCCCGGTGCCGTACTTGGCCTCGATCACGTCCATGTCGCGGCTGTAGCTGTTGACGATCTGGCCGCCGTTGCGCCCCGAGGCGCCGAAGCCTACGCGGGCGGCTTCCAGCACGACCACACGCCGACCCTGTTCCACCAGGTGCAGCGCCGACGAGATGCCGGTGAAGCCGGCGCCCACCACGCACACCTCGCACTCGATATCGCCCACCAGGGCAGCCCGCTCGGGCGACGGGTTGGACGTAGCGGCATAGTAGGACGCCACATGCTCGGCGTTGGCATTGTTCGACATCACTTCCTCACACTTACAAGGGTTATCGACCGGCGGTCATGTCCTGCAGCATCGCCTGGCGCCGTCGCGCCTCGCTGCGCCGCATCAGGTACCAGGCAAGGAAGGTGGCCAGTGACACCGCCAGGATGATCAGCGTGGCCAGGGCGTTGATCTTCGGCGAGACACCGAGGCGCACTGAAGAGAACACCACCATCGGCAGCGTGGTCGCCCCGGGGCCGGAGACGAAGCTGGCGATCACCAGGTCGTCCAGCGACAGGGTGAAGGCCAGCAGCCACCCCGCCGCCACCGCGGGCGCGATCATCGGCAGGGTGATCTGGAAGAAGGTGCGCACCGGCCGCGCACCGAGGTCCATGGCGGCCTCCTCGATGGAGAGATCCACCTCACGCAGGCGCGATGCCACCACCACGGCCACGTAGGCGCTGCAGAAGGTGGTGTGGGCAATCCAGATGGTGACCATGCCGCGATCCGCCGGCCAGCCGATGGTCTGCGCCATGTGCACGAACAGCAGCAGCAGCGACAGCCCGGTGATCACCTCAGGCATCACCAGCGGCGCGGTGACCATGCTGGAGAGCGCCGTCTTGCCGCGAAAGCGGGTGAAGCGCACCATCACGAAGGCCGCCAGCGTGCCAAGGCACACCGCCATGCTGGCCGAGAAGAAGGCGATGCGCAGGCTGGTCCAAACCGCCGACAGAATCTGCTGGTCGCGGAACAGCTCCAGGTACCAGCGTGGCGAAAAGCCCGCCCATACCGTCACCAAGCGTGACGAATTGAACGAGTAGACCACCAGCACCACCATCGGCAGGTAGAGAAACAGCAGCCCCGCCCACAGCATCAGCGTGGTGAAGGATGGCTTGCGCATGGTCACTCCTCCAGCTCGCGGGACTGGTAGCGGTGAAACAGGGCGATGGGTACGATCAGGATCGCCAGCATCACCATCGCCAGCGCCGAGGCTACCGGCCAATCGCGGTTGTGGAAAAACTCTTCCCACAACACCTTGCCGATCATCACCGTGTTGGGCCCGCCGAGCAGCTCCGGGATGACGTACTCGCCCACTGCAGGAATGAATACCAGCATCGAGCCAGCGATGATGCCCCCCTTCGAGAGCGGCAGGGTCACGCGTAAGAAGGTATTGAACTTGCGAGAGCCGAGGTCCGAGGCCGCCTCCAGCAGCGAGCCGTCGAGCCGGGTCAGGTTGGCGTAGAGTGGCAGCACCATGAACGGCAGGTAGGCATAGACGATGCCCAGGATCACCGCGAAGTTGGTATTCATCATGCGCAGCGGCGACTCGATCAGCCCCAGCCACATCAGCGTGTTGTTGATCAGCCCGTTGTTACTGAGGATACCCATCCAGGCATAGACGCGGATCAGGAAGGACGTCCAAGAGGGCAGCATGACCAGCAGCAGCAGCACCAGCTGCAGGTGGGCGGGCGCCCGTGCCATGGCGTAGGCCATCGGATAGCCGATTAGCAGGCAGATCAGCGTGGCCAGGAAAGCGATCTTCACCGAGCCCCAGTAGGCCGAGATATAGAGGGAGTCGCTCAGCAGGAACAGGTAGTTGCCGAAGGTGACCGCGATATTGAGCGTCTCGTTGGCGTAGTCGAAGATCGCGCCATAGGGGGGCACGGCGATGGCCGCCTCCGACAGGCTGATCTTGAGCACGATGCCAAACGGCAGCAGGAAGAACAGCGCAAGCCACAGCAACGGCACGGCAATCACCCAGCCACGCCCGGGCGAGGCCCAGCGCGGCAGGCGCACGAACGGCTTTTTCATCGACTTCCTCCTGTCACGCTGGCCGGCTGCAGGCGGCGCGGCGCCACGGACCTCGATCACGCATGCAGCACCACGGCCGCATGTTCGTCCCAGTACACGTAGACCGGCTCGTCCCAACCCGGACGGTCGCCGCGCCGCTCCGTGTTGGCCATGCTGGCCTTGACCAGCTCGCCCCGCTCGGTGCGCACGAAATAGAGCGAGAAGCCCCCCAGGTAGGCAATATCCTCGATCACGCCCGCCTCCCAGTTGTGGCGCTGCGTCGGTCGTTCGCGACTTAGCCAAGTCTTCTCGGGACGCAGGGCGACCCACACCCGCCGCTCGTCAGCCTGGGTGCTGATACCGTGGCCGATGCGCACCGGCCGCGTCAGAGCCGCCCCCTGGATGATGCAGTGATCGACCTCGTCGACAACAATCTCGCCTTCGAACAGGTTCACCGTGCCGACGAACTCGGCCACCATACGGCTGGCCGGACTCTCGTAGACATCCATCGGCGTGCCGACCTGGGCAATCCAGCCATCCGCCATGATCGCCACCCGGTCGGCCATGGTCATGGCCTCCTCCTGGTCATGAGTGACCATGATGCAGGTCACCCCGACCCGCTCCAGGATCTGTACCACCTCGAGCTGCATCTCGGTGCGCAGCTTCTTGTCGAGCGCCCCCATCGGTTCATCGAGAAGCAACAGCTTGGGCCGCTTGGCCAGCGAACGCGCCAGCGCCACGCGCTGGCGCTGGCCGCCGGAGAGCTGGTGCGGCTTGCGCCGGGCAAAGGCTTCCATGTGTACCAGCTTGAGCATCTCGGCCACGCGCTCATCGATCTCGCGCCGCGGCAGCCGGTCCTGCTTGAGGCCAAAGGCGATGTTCTGTGCCACCGTCATGTGCGGGAACAGCGCGTAGGACTGGAACATCATGTTGATCGGCCGCTCATAGGGCGGCATGGCGGTGATGTCCTCGCCGTCGAGCACGATCTGCCCGCTGCTGGGCTTCTCGAAGCCCGCCAGCATGCGCAGCAGGGTCGACTTGCCGGAGCCGGAGCCGCCCAGCAATGCAAAGATCTCGCCGCGCTGGATCGACAGGCTGACGTCATCCACCGCCAGCGCTTGGTCGAAGCGCTTGCTGACGCGGCGAATCTCCATCAGCGCCTCATCGCGTACGGGTCTCGGTTTGCCCACCGGCGGCGACGGCGTCGCCTCGGTGGCATGGCCCGCCGGCTGGCGGGCCTGGGTCGGGGGGTGTGGCATGGCCGCCTCCTTGTTGCCCCGGTAAAGCACGCCGGCCCTGAGGGCCGGCAGCCCCTCAGGTTCCGGATTTCACCCGGTTCCATACGCGGGTGCGAATCCGCTGCACGGCCAGCGGCTTCTCTTCGGCCACATAGAGATTGTCCATCACTTCTTGGTCGGGATAGATGGAACTGTTATTGAGGATATCCGGATCAAGGTATTCGTTCGCCGCCACGTTGGGGTTGGCGTAGACAACATACTCGGTGATCGCCGCGGCGATCTCGGGCTCCAGGATGAAGTTGATGAAAGCGTGGGCATTGTCGGGGTTGGGCGCATCGGCCGGTATCGCCATCATGTCGAACCACAGCGCCGCGCCCTCCTTGGGAATGCTGTAGGCGATGGTGATGCCGCGCCCGGCTTCCTCGGCGCGGTCGGCGGCCTGGAAGATGTCGCCCGAGTAGCCCGCCGCCACGCAGATGTCACCGTTGGCAAGATCGGAAATGTAGCGCGACGAGTGGAAGTAGGTGATGTTGTCGCGCACGGCAGCGATCAAGTCACCGGCAGCCTCCAGGTCCGCCCGCTCTTCCGAAAGCGGCGAAAGCCCCAGGTAGGCCATGGCCGGCGAGAGCATCTCATCACCTGAGTCGAGCATCGAGATACCGCAGCCGCCTTCGCGCAGCGCGGTGGTGATCTCGGGATCGAAAAGCAGCGCCCAGGAGTCCACCGGCGCCTCCTCGCCCAGGATGGCGTGAACCCGATCGACGTTGTAGCCGATGCCGTTGGTGCCCCACATGTAGGGAATGGAGTAGCGACTGCCCGGATCAACGCTTTCCAGGTCGTCCATCAGCTCCGGGTTGAGGTTGGCCATGTTGGGGAGCTTGTCGTGGTCGAGCTCCTGGTACACCCCGGCGCTGATCTGGCGGGTTAGATAGTGATTGGAGGGCACCACCACATCATAGCCGGAGCGACCGGCCAGCATCGCCGCGTCGAGCACCTCGTTGCTGTCGTAGACGTCGTAGATAACGCGAATCCCGGTCGCCTCGGTGAACCTCTGCAGGGTGTCCGGGGCAATGTAGTCCGACCAGTTGTAAATCCGCACTTCGTTGGCCTGGGCCGCCGACGTGGCCAGGGTCAGCGAACCCAGTGCCGCCGCCAGCAAACGCTTGTGTAGATGGGTCATCATGACACCTCTCTGTATCGTTGTTGTTGATGGGACCGGCGCTCTCTACCGGACACTTTCCTTGTTACCTTTCCTAAACGCCTTTCCTCGCCGCCTCGCCTGACGGGCCGATCGGAACTGCCCCGGCGCAAGCCTTACACGCTCAACAGCAGGAACTCCCGCTCCCAGGAGCTGATCACCTTTTTGAAGTTCTCATTCTCGACCCGCTTGACCGCCACGTAGCCGGTCACGAAGCGCTGCCCCATGTAGCGCTCCAGCTCGGCGCAGCTTTCCATGCGCTCCAGCGCCTGCTCCAGGGTGAACGGCAGGCGTAGGTTGCGTCTTTCGAACGCCCTGCCCTGCACCGGCGCCGAGGGGTTGAGCTGCTGCACCATGCCCAGGTAGCCGCACAGCAGGCTCGCCGCTATCGCCAGGTAGGCGTTGGCATCGGCTCCGGGTAGGCGGTTCTCCACGCGCCGGTTCTGCGGCGACGAGTCCGGCACGCGCAGCCCGCAGGTGCGGTTCTCGACGCCCCATTCGACGTTGACCGGCGCCGAGGTGTCAGGCAGGAAACGGCGAAAGGAGTTGACGTTGGGCGCCATCAGCGGCAGCGCCTCGGGAATGAAGCGCTGCAGGCCGCCAATATGGTGCAGGAACAGCTGGCTCATGGTGCCGTCGTCATTGGCAAACACGCTCCTGCCCGTGGCGGCATCCAGCACGCTTTGATGAATATGCATGGCGCTGCCGGGCTCGTTGGTAATCGGCTTGGCCATGAAGGTGGCGGCCACGTCATGCTTGAGCGCCGCCTCGCGCAGGGTACGCTTGAACAGGAACACCTGGTCCGCCAGGGTGAGGGGGTCGCCGTGACGGAAGTTGATCTCCATCTGAGCGGTACCCTCCTCGTGGATCAGGGTATCGATGTCGAGCCCCTGGATCTCGCACCAGTCGTACATGTCCTCGAACAGCGGGTCGAACTCGTTGGCGGCATCGATGGAGAACGACTGCCGTCCGGTCTCCTGGCGCCCGCTGCGACCGATGGGCGGCTGCAGCGGAAGGTCGGGATCCTCACAGCGCTTAGTCAGGTAGAACTCCATCTCTGGCGCCACCACCGGCTTCCATCCCTGCTCGGCGTACAGCGCCAGTACGCGCTTGAGCTGGTTGCGACAGGAGAGCTCGATGGGGTTGCCCATTTTGTCGTAGCAGTCGTGGATAACCTGGGCTGTGGGCTCCGCCGCCCAGGGCACCGGGTAGACCGCCGAGCCGTCGGGCCGGCACAGCATGTCGATGTCGGCAGGGTCGAGCAGCGAATAGTAGAGGTCGTCCTCCACATAGTCGCCGGTGACGGTCTGCAGCAGCACGCTCTCCGGCAGCCGCATCCCCTTTTCGGCAACGAACTTGGAAACCGGGGTGATCTTGCCACGGGCAATACCGGTGATATCACTGACCAGACACTCCACCTCGGTGATGCGTCGCTCCTTCAGCCAGCTTTCCAGGTCTTTCATGGGAACCTCGTAGCGGCCCTTTCCCGGGCATGTCGTTATAGTCGGTCGCGCAGCTTGTAGAACATGGTGGCCAGCACCAGCAACGGGGTGCGCAGGCGCCGCCCGCCCGGAAACGGCCGATGCGGCATCGCGGCAAACACATCGAAGCGCTCGCTCTGGCCGGCGACGGCATCGGCCATCAGCTTGCCGGCCAGGCCCGCCAGCGCCATGCCGTGCCCCGAATATCCCTGTGCATAATAGAGATTATTGTCGAGACGGCCGAAGTCGGGTGCGCGATTGAGCGTAATCGCCACCTCCCCGCCCCAGCGATAGTCGATGCGCACGCCCTTGAGCGCCGGAAACAGCCACGCGATCTTGGCGTCCATGCGCTGCTGCAGGCCGCGCGGCTCGCGCCCGTCGTAGCTCACCTCGCCACCGTAGATCAGCCGTCGATCCGCCGAGAGGCGGTAGTAGTCGAGCACGAAGTTGGCGTCGGACAGCGCATCGTTGCGCGGCAGCACCCGGGCCGCTCGCTCTGCGCCCAACGGCTCCGTCGCGACGATGTAGTTGGCAGCGCGCATGATGCGGCCTTCGAGTTCCGGCACCAGTCCACCCAGGTAGGCGTTGGTGCCCAGCACCACGAAATCTGCCGTCACGCAGCCGTCGCGGGTCCTGACCCTGGCCGGCTGGCCCCGCTCGATGGCTACCGCCGCGCTCTGCTCATGAAACGTCACCCCGGCCTGGCAAGCGGCCTGCGCCAGGCCTAAGGTGTAGTTCAGCGGGTGCAGGTGGCCGCCCTCACGCTCGAACAGCGCCCCCGGGTAGGCATCGGTCGCCACATGCTCGCGCAGGGCCTCCCCCTCGAGCCAGTCGAGCGCCTCATAGCCGTAGTCGCGGGCCATGCGCGCCTGAAACTCGCGCAGTTCACGCACATGGCGCGGCTTGACCGCCGCATGCAGGTAGCCCCAGCTCAGGTCGCAGGGTATGGCGTGGCGTTCAACCAGCTCGGCGGTAAGGCGCACCGCCTCGCGGCTCATTTCCCATACCTCGCGAGCGCGGTCTCGGCCCAGCGCCCGCTCCACGGTGGCGATATCGGTCCCCAGGCCGGGCAGGATCTGGCCACCGCTGCGCCCAGACGCACCAAAGCCGAGCTCGCGCGCCTCCAGGACCACCACCCGATAGCCGCGCAAGGCCAGATGCAGCGCAGCAGAGCAACCGGTGATGCCACCACCGATCACGCACACGTCCGCCCGCTGCTCGCCCTGCAGCGGTAGGCAAGGCGGCTCCATGCGCACCAGGACCGAATCGCGGTAGTAGGAAGCGGGATTGTCGAAGCGGGCGACAGTGGCCATGCAGCAGTATCCTGAACAAGGGCGGCTCGGTATCGGTAGGCAGAGCCGAGGGCGATGAGTGACGACAAGCCGTCACTACGCTTTCGCTTAGTCTGGCACCAAACCGCAGGAACCTGTCAAGTATTTCACAACGACGCTATTCAAACCGCCATCATGACGCGGCACCAAAATGGGGCATGAATGCTGCAGAACAGCCTTGAACGTGCACGAAAGCAGGATCGGCAGCGCCTTCCCGGGGGCTTCCCGGCAAAAGGAATGTTGAATAATCACCGACACCAGAATGGACTTGGCTAGCCCCACGGCCCTCCAGGCTAGGTGACAGTGCGCCCAGCACGAGGCAAAGGCGCAGGTACCGACAGGCGCGAGACAGCGCGCCTCACGGGGCCACCGCGTCGCTCAGGAGGTGCCACAGACGCGACACGCCGGATCGCGTGGCACCTGGTAGTGGCGCCACTGACCGCTCATGCCGTCGAAGGTGGACAGGCCGCGATGGGGCGTACCAGCACCGCTGAGCAGCTTGATCGCTTCCAGCGCCTGAAAGCAGCCGACCAGCCCGACCAACGGTGCCACCACGCCATTCTCCGCGCAGCGCATTTCCTCGTCGCCAGCGTCACCCGGTGGATAGAGGCAGGCGTAGCAGGGCGCCTCGGCATCGCGAGGATCGAACACCGCCAGCTGCCCGGAAAAGCGGATCGCCGCGCCGGACACCAGCGGAATGCCGGCACGCCGGCTGGCGGCGTTGATTGCATAGCGGCTGGAGAAGCGATCGGTGCAGTCCAGCACGAGGTCGACCCCGGCCATCACCCGGTCCAGCGCCGGGCCATCGAGGTGGTCGGCCAGCACCTCGATGGTGCAGTGTGGGTTGAGGGCAAGAGCCGCTTCGCGCGCCGACTCCGCCTTGTTGCGGCCAAGATCGGCCATGCCGTGGGCGATCTGGCGCTGCAGGTTGGAAAGCTCCACCTCGTCGGCATCGGCCAGCACCAGTCTTCCCACCCCTGCCGCCGCCAGATAAAGCGCAACCGGTGAGCCCAAGCCACCCGCCCCTACCACCAGTACGCCGGAAGCGAGCAGGCGCTCCTGCCCGGCGATGTCGATGGCATCGAGCATGATCTGCCGGCTATAGCGCAGCAGCGCCTCGTCATTCATGGGCTTCACTTGCCTTCCAGCTCCTCAATATCCGGCACATACAGCGAAAACTCCTCCTTGACCTCTTCCATGACCACATAGCTCTTGGACTCCTTGACCCCGGGCAGGGTCAGCACCACGTCGCCGAGCAGCTGACGGTAGGCGGACATCTCGGGGATGCGGCACTTGAGGATGTAGTCGAACTGGCCCGAGACCAGGTGGCACTCCTGGATCTGCGGCAGTCGGGCCACGGCGCGGCGGAATTCGTCGAATACCGCCGGCGACTGCGTCTCCAGGCTGATCTCGACGAATACCAGCAGGTTGGCCTTGAGCGCACGCGGGTCGAGCACCGCCTTGTAGCCGCGGATCACCCCGGCTTTTTCCAGGCGCTTGACGCGCTCCAGGCACGGCGTGGTCGATAGGCCGACCTGCGCGGCCAGGTCGACATAGGAGATACGGGCATTTTCCTGCAGGCAGCGCAGGATGTTCAGATCGATACGGTCGAGTGAGCGGGTCTTGGATTTCATTGTCGTATTTGGCGAACCGGATCAGGAGGGTAGGCGCGCCGTGTCAGCAAATTGACCTGAAAACCGTCAGGCATCGAGCCCTTCGCAGACGTTCGGTCTCGCGAACACGGCAGCTACGGGAAAAATTACCTGAACAGGTGTACCACAGCGCGCCACGGCCTCCAACACGCAATCTCAACGCTATTCTGACCAGCGCGCCCAGGTAACCCGCTCCAGGCCGCCAAGGTCGCATCGGCTGGCAATTTCCTCGTAACCGGCCGCCTGAAAAAGCGCCCTCACTGCCGCCGCCTGGTCGTGGCCATGCTCCACGGCCAGCCAGCCGCGTCCGGCCAGATAGCCACGGCTGGCATCGACCAGGTAGCGCAGGTCATCCAGCCCGTCGGCTCCGGCGACCAGGGCGCTGCGTGGCTCGAAGCGCACGTCGCCTTGCAGCAGGTGCGGGTCATCCGCGGCAATATAGGGGGGATTGGCCACGATCAGGTCGAAGCGCTCGCCGGCCAGAGCGCTGAACCAGTCGCTGGCCAGGAAGCGGGCGTTGGAGATACCCAAGCGCTTGGCATTTTCGGCCGCCAATGCGGCTGCCTCCGGCACCCGGTCGACGCCGAGCACGGACCAGTCGCCCCGCTCGCTGGCGAATGCCAGCGCAATGGCGCCGGTTCCCGTACCCAGGTCAAGCAACCGTCCGCGGCCCGCCGCCAGCGACAAGGCCACCTCCACCAGGGTTTCGGTATCCGGACGCGGAATCAGCGTATGCGGCGAGGTCGCAAGCGACAGCCCCCAGAATTCGCGCGCCTCGACCAAATAGGCCACCGGCCGGCCTTCGGCCCGCGCGGCGATCAATGCTTCATAGCGAGCCTGGTCCGACGCCGCCGCAATGCGATCGCCCCAGGTGTAAAGCCAGGTGCGCTCGACCCCCAGCACATGGCACAGCAGCACCTCGGCATCCAGGCGTGCGGTGGGCGAACCTGCCTGCGCCAGGCGCCCAGCAGCGTCGCGCAGCAGCGCATCGAGGCGCATCAGGCCTCCTGCTGCAAGGCCGCCAGCTGCTCGGCCTGGTGCTCGTGAATCAGGGGCTCGAGCACTTCGTCGAGCTCTCCGCCCATGACCTCGCCAAGCTTGTAGAGCGTGAGGTTGATGCGATGGTCGGTCAGCCGTCCCTGGGGGAAGTTGTAGGTCCGAATGCGCTCGCTGCGATCGCCTGAGCCCACCAGGCTGCGCCGCGTATCGGCCTGTTCACGCTGGCGACTCTCCACCGCGCTCTGCTTGAGCCGGGCGGCCAGCAGCGACATGGCCTTGGCCCGATTCTTGTGCTGGCTGCGCTCCTCCTGGCACTCCACCACCACCCCCGAGGGCAGGTGGGTAATGCGAATCGCAGAGTCGGTGGTGTTGACGTGCTGACCGCCGGCGCCGCTGGAGCGAAAGGTATCGACCCGCAGGTCGGCCGGGTTGATGTCGACATCGCCCACCTCGTCGGCCTCGGGCATCACCGCCACGGTGCAGGCCGAGGTGTGGATACGCCCCTGCGACTCGGTGGCGGGAACCCGCTGCACCCGGTGCGCCCCTGACTCGAACTTGAGCCGGGCATAGACGCCCTCGCCTTTCACCCGGCTGATGATCTCCTTGTAGCCGCCCTGCTCGCCATGGCTGGCGCTGACCACCTCGACCTTCCAGCCCTGCTTCTCGGCATAGCGGGAGTACATGCGGAAAAGGTCGCCGGCAAACAGCGCCGCCTCGTCGCCACCGGTACCGGCGCGAACCTCGAGGAAGACGCTGCGACCGTCGTCCGGATCGCGCGGCACCAGCAGCTGCTTGAGCCGAACCTCCAGACCCTCCAGCCGCTCGCGGCCTTCGGCCAGCTCCATCTCGGCCAGCTCGCGCATCTCGGCGTCGCTGTCGGCGGCCAGCAGCTCGGCGTCCTCCAGGTCCGCCTCGGTGGCGCGATAGTCGCGCCAGGCATCTACCAGCGGCTCGAGTTCGGCGTATTCTCGGGAGTAATCGCGGAACCGGGGCTGGTCGGTGATGACCTCGGGCTCCGCCAGCAGGGCGGCGAGCTCCTCGAAGCGCTCGATGAAGGCATCGAGGCGCTGGCGCAGGGTCGCTTTCATGGCGTGTCCTGTCAGGGTTTCGTGGAAAGGGGGTCGAGCAGCAGCGACTCGGCGGCCATCAGCAGGTCGAGACGCTCGCTGCCAGAGGCATCGCGCAGGGCCACGGTGGGCCGGTGCAGCAGGCGGTTGGTGAGCTGGTGCGCCAGGCGACGAATCACTTCTTCCGGGTCTTCGCCGCGGGCAAGCCGCGCCAGGGCCTGCTCCTCGGAAAGCTGGCGCAGCTCCACGGCCTGGTCACGGAAGCGGCGGATCAGTTCGCCGCCGTCGCGAATGCGCCGCTCGTGCAGCCATACGCTGACGCCGTGCTCGATCAGAGATTCCGCCTGGTCCGCGGCCGCCTGACGATGGCGGCGGTTCTCCTGGATGACCTCGTTGAGGTCGTCCACGGTGTAGAGAAAGACGTCGTCGAGGTCGCCGACTTCCGGCTCGATGTCGCGCGGCACAGCGATATCGACCATGAAGATGGGGCGGTGGCGGCGCTTCTTGAGCGCCCGTTCGGCCATGCCCTTGCCGAGAATGGGAAGCGGCGCCGCGGTGGAGGAGATGACGATATCGGAGCGCACCAGGGCCTCGGGGATCTCGTTCAGCGAGATCGCCTCGGCATTGAACTCCTGCGCCAGCACCTCGGCCCGCTCGCGGGTGCGGTTGGCCACGATCATGTCGCGCACCCCGGCCTCGCGCAAATGGCGCGCCACCAGCTCAATGGTCTCGCCGGCGCCGATCAGCAGCGCCCGCGAGCGTCCGAAGTCGTCGAAGATGCGGCTGGCCAGGCTCACCGCGGCATAGGCCACCGATACCGGGTTCTGGCCGATACCGGTGCGGGTGCGCACCTGCTTGGCTACCGAGAAGGTGTGCTGAAACAGCAGCTCCAGCTCGCCGCCGAGCCCGCTGGCCTGTCGCGCCGACTGGTAGGCGCCCTTGAGCTGACCGAGAATCTGCGGCTCGCCCAGCACCATCGAATCGAGCCCCACCGCGACGCGCATCAGGTGGCGGGCTGCTTCCCTATCGCGATAGTGATAGGCGCAGGGGGTCAGCTCCTGGACGGGCAGGCCATGGAACTGGCCCAGCCAGTCGAGAATGACGCGCTCACCGCTCTCCTCGGTGACGCAATAGAGCTCCGTGCGGTTGCAGGTCGACAGCACCGCTGCCTCGTGCACCTGAGGCATGCGACGCAGCTCGACCAGCGCCTGCTCCAGTTGCACGGGCGAGAAGGCGACCCGCTCGCGCACCGCGACGGTAGCCGTCTTATGATTGATTCCGAGGGCAAGAAGCGTCATGCGTTAGGCGTCTTCGCGTGATGTCGGCCGGCGGTGCCGAATGAAAAAACTGCTCTGCGGCGTCGCATTCTACCACAGGCTTTTATTCTCAGCGCATGCCCACCCCAGCCGCAATTGATGCATGACAAGAGTGGTGCTGATCGCTTTGCCCACCGCCGTCGAGCCGGTATGCTGACGGCTCGGGTAACCAGACGAGACACGCATGCCCACTCAGCTGATACGCTTTTCTCGCCACGGACTGGCGCTCCTTGGCCTGACGGTTCTCCTCGGCGGCTGCCAGGGTCTGCCCCCGTCACCCTTCGCGCTCTTCCCCGACGAAGACCCTCTCGTCGGCGCCCCTCCCATCGAGCGCGGACTCGACGCCGAAGGGCTCGCCGGCCTGCTGACCGCCGAACTGGCCGGCCAGCGCGGCCAGTATCGCCCGGCCACACTCGGCTACCTGGCCATGGCCGAACGCTACCGCGAACCTGCCCTGGCCGAGCGCGCCACCCTGGCCGCCCGCTTCAGTAACGACCCCCTGTTGCTCGAGGAAGCCGTGCGGCGCTGGCACCAGCTTGATCCCCAGGCCGAAGCTCCGCTGCGGCTGCTGGCCGGCATCGCGCTGCAGCGCGGCAATTGGGTCCTTGCGCTGGAGAAGCGCCTCCAGCTCGTCGAACAGGGCGGCCACGGCGAGCTGGCCCTGTTTACCGAGCTCGCCCTGGACGCGCAGGTCGACCCCATCCCGCTGTATGAACGCCTGAGCCGCCACCTGGCCGGCCCGGAAGCGGTGCGCCACCCGCACTATCACGACACCGCCCTGGCCATGGCGATTCTCGAGGCGGCGCTTGGCATGCGCGAGCGGGCCGAGGCGCGCCTTGAAGCGCTGTCGCGCGACCACGCCGAGCTGCCCGCGCTATGGATGACGCGTGCCCGCCTGGCGCTCGAGGCCAACGACCCCGCCCGCGCCCGAGACGCCGCCCGCCGCGGCCTGGCGATCTCGCCGGGCGACCCGCGCTTCCTGCTGCTGCTGGCGCAGTCCGAACTGGAGCTCGGCAACGTGGCCGCCGCCGAGCGACACACCGATGCGCTGCTCGACGAGCACCTCGGCAACGACGAGCTGCGTATCTCGCTGGCCAGGCTCTACCTCGAGGAAGGCCAGCTCGATGCCGCCCGACGCCTGCTACTGCCGCTGATCAGCGGCGACCAGACCCCGTCCAGCGCTTTCTTCCTGCTCGGCGCCATCGCCGAGCAGGAGGAAGAGGTCGACAACGCCCTGCTTTATTACCGCCAGGTTTCCCAGGGAGGCGACTTCCTGCGCGCCCGCCTGCGGGCGGCGCGCATGCTGATCGAGGACGACCGCCTGCTGGACGCCCGCGCCTTCCTGCGGATCGAACGCCTGCGCCATGACGCGCACTTCAGCGAACTGCTCGCCCTAGAAGTGGAGCTGCTCGACGAAGCGGGCCTCACCGCCGAGGCCGAGGCCCTGCTCAACCGCGAGCTGGCGCGCACGCCCAACGATGAACAGCTGCTTTACCTGCGCGCCATGCGCGCCTGGGAGGTAGGCAACCTCGACGCCATGGAGCGCGACCTCGGGCGCATCATCGAAGCCAACCCGGACAATGCCGCCGCCCTCAATGCCCTGGGCTATACCCTGGCGGATCTCAATATCGAGGAGCGGCTCGAGGAAGCGCGCGAACTGATCGAGCGCGCCCATGAGCTCGAGCCCGGCAGCGCGGCCATCATGGACAGCCTGGGCTGGGTCTACTACCGCCTGGGCGACCCGGAGCGCGCCCTGCCCTGGCTGGAGCGTGCCTATGCCGCCATGCCCGACCAGGAGATCGCCGCGCACCTCGCGGAGGTGCTGTGGGTGCTGGAGCGCCACGAGCAGGCCCGCCTGCTCATCGAGGAGGCCCTGCGCCGCTTCGACGACCATCCGCTCATCGACGCGCTGCTGGAGCGAATCCCCGAGCTCTCCCCAGATCGCCCACGCTCATCGGCCCCAGACGAGACGACACCATGACACGATGGAACCTGCCCCGCGCCGGGCTCTTCGGCGCCCTGCTGGCCACCGCCCTGCTGGCGGGCTGCGCCGCGCCGACCACCACGCCGCAGGGCGAGCGCAGCGCCGCCCAGTGGGAGCGCCAGCAGGCGCAGCTGGCCGCCCTGGACACCTGGATACTGGTGGGCAAGGCCGGCCTGCGCACCCCCCAGGAGACCACCAGCGCCAACCTGGACTGGAGCCAGCATCCCCACTACTACCGCATGCTCATCAGCGGCCCCTTCGGCAGCGGACGCAATCTGCTGGAAGGACGCGAGGGCCGCTTCTCGCTGACCACCGCCGAAGGCCGCTTCGTCGCCGAAACGCCCGAAGCGCTGATGCAGCAGCAGCTCGGCTGGTCGCTACCGGTCAGCGCACTGTCCGACTGGATCCGCGGCCTGCCTGCCGATCACAGCCGCCACCAGCTGAGCCACGACGCAACCGGCTTCCCCGAGCGCCTCGAACAGGATGGCTGGGTGATCGAATACCGTGACTGGATCCTGGTCGAGTCGCTGTGGCTGCCGCGCCGCCTGGTCATGGAGTACGACGACCTGCGCGTGACGCTGGTGGTAACCGAGTGGCGGCCCGCCATCGATGAATGAGACCCTGGCGCTGCCCGCCCCGGCCAAGCTCAACCGCATGCTGCATATCACCGGGCGCCGCGCGGATGGCTACCACGAGCTGCAGACGCTGTTCCAGTTCCTCGATCACGGCGACACTCTGCATCTGCAGCTTCGCGTCGACGGCGAGATCCGCCTGACTCCCGCCCTGCCCGGGCTGGCCGACGAGGACAACCTGATCGTGCGCGCAGCACGCCTGCTGCAGGCCGAGACCGGCTGCCGCCTGGGCGCCGCAATCACTCTCACCAAGCGGCTGCCCATGGGCGGCGGTCTGGGCGGCGGCAGCTCCGACGCCGCCACCGCCCTGCTCGGCCTCGACCGCCTGTGGCGGCTAAACCTTTCGCTCGACCGCCTGGCCGAACTAGGCCTTACCCTGGGCGCCGACGTACCGGTCTTCGTCCGCGGCCACGCCGCCTGGGCCGAGGGAGTGGGAGAAAGGCTCACGCCCGTGACCCTCGACACCCCCTGGTTCGTAGTCGTCAATCCCGGCGTCGAAATCGCCACCGCGGCGGTGTTCGGGGCCGCGCAATTGACACGTGACACCCCCCCGATTACCATGGCGCGCGCACTGCAGGGGGGAGCGCCAAGCTGGCACAACGACTGCGAACAGACCGTGCGACGGCTCTATCCGCAGGTAGCCGAGGTGCTTGACTGGCTCGGCGCTCGCGCACCGGCCATGCTGACGGGCACAGGGGCCTGTGTCTTCGCTCGGGTCGAGACCGACGCCGAGGCAAAGCGCATGCTAGCCGACCTGCCCCGCCACTGTTCGGCCTTCATCGCTCGCGGCTTGAACCTCTCTCCGCTACATGTCGCTCTGGGCCGATGAGCGGCACCCTGCGACAGTCCTTCGCGGGCCATGGCAGACAGGGCGACCCACCGGTCGTGTCCTGATCGCCCCTCAACACTGCATAGGTGGATGCGCGTGTCAAAATTGATGGTTTTTGCCGGGAATGCCAATCCCGAACTTGCCCAGAAGATCGCCGACAGCCTGGATAGCCGCATGGGCAACGCCACGGTCGGGCAGTTCAGCGACGGCGAGATCGCGGTCGAGATCAACGAGAACGTTCGCGGCAAGGACGTGTTCATCCTGCAGTCCACCTGCGCGCCGACCAACGACAACCTGATGGAGCTGATCCTGATGGCAGACGCGCTGCGCCGCGCCTCCGCCTCGCGGATCACCGCCGTGGTGCCTTACTTCGGCTATGCCCGACAGGACCGCCGCGTGCGCTCCGCACGGGTACCGATCTCGGCCAAGGTTGTGGCCGACATGATGGTCAAGGCCGGCGTCGACCGGGTGATGACCATGGACCTGCACGCCGACCAGATCCAGGGCTTTTTCGACGTCCCTGTGGATAACGTCTACGGCTCGCCGATCCTGCTCGATGACATCGAACGCCAGAACTACGATGACCTGGTGGTGGTCTCGCCCGACGTGGGCGGCGTGGTGCGTGCCCGCGCCATTGCCAAGCAGCTCAACGCCGACCTCGCCATCATCGACAAGCGCCGCCCCCAGGCCAACCAGGCCCAGGTGATGCACATCATCGGCGACATCGAGAATCGCACCTGTGTGGTGGTCGACGACATGATCGATACCGCCGGCACCCTGTGCAAGGCCGGCGACGCACTCAAGGCTCATGGCGCCCGCCGCGTGGTGGCCTACGCCACCCACCCGATCCTGTCAGGCCCTGCGGTCGAGAACATCACCGGCTCGGTGCTCGACGAAGTCGTGGTCACCGACACCATTCCGCTGTCCGACATTGCGCGCCGCAGCGGCAAAATTCGCCAGCTCAGCGTGGCGGGGCTGATCGCCGAGGCGATTCGCCGCGTCAGCAACGAAGAATCCGTCAGCGCCATGTTCCACTGAACCCCTTCGGGCGACATGCCCGGAGCGAGAACAGGCGCCGGAGTAGCGCCCTTCGGGGCTTTCGGGAACGCCGTCGTCAGGTCGCGGTCGGCGGTGTATCCCTTACCTTAAGCAAGAGGCAACATCATGTCCGAATTCACTCTCAATGCCAGCGTTCGTAGCGACCTGGGGAAAGGTGCGAGCCGCCGCCTGCGTCGTGCGAACCTCCAGGTGCCGGCCATCGTCTACGGCGGTGAGCAGGCGCCGCAGCCGATCTCCATCGAAAAGGCCGCCTTCTACAAGGCCATCGAGGACGAGTCGTTCTTCTCCTCGGTGCTGAACCTGGTCATCGACGGCAAGAGCGAGCAGGTGGTCGTGCGCGACCTGCAGCGTCACCCGTACAAGCCGGTGGTCACTCACGCCGACTTCATGCGCGTCGATGCCTCTCACGCCATCACCATCAACGTGCCGCTGCACGTGGTCGGCGAGGCGAAGTCCAAGGCCATTAAGGACCAGGGCGGCGAGCTGCACGTGCTTTCCAACGAAGTCCAGATCAGCTGTCTGCCGAAGGACCTGCCGGACTTCCTGGAAGTCGACATCACCGACGTCGAAATCGGCACCACGCTGCACCTTTCCGACCTCAAGCTGCCGGCCGGCGTCAGCCTGGTCGAGCTGACCCACGGCGCCGATCACGACAACGCCGTGCTGAGCATCTCCAAGCCCAAGGGCCGCAGCGATGCCGGCGAAGGCGAGGAAGGCGAAGGTTCCGCCGAGTAACCTGTGCCGTTGGGGCCGCTGCGGCGGCCCCTTTCCGACACGACCAAGCGCTACGGCGCTTGTTTTGTTTGGAGACACCGCATGTCTCAGGTGAAAGCGATCATCGGGCTGGGCAATCCCGGCGAAGAGTATGCCGAAACCCGCCACAATGCCGGCGCCTGGCTGGTGGAACTGCTGGCACGTGCGGCTGGCACCGAGCTGCGTCCGGAGAAGAAGTTTCTCGGGCTCTACGCCAAGGTGCGACTCGATGGCCAGGAACTGCACCTGCTCGAGCCCACCACCTACATGAATCGCAGCGGCGCCTCGGTGGCGGCACTGTGCCAGTTCTTCAAGCTGACGCCCGGCGAACTGCTGGTGGCCCACGACGAGCTGGACATTCCCGCCGGCTGCGCCCGCTACAAGACCGGCGGAGGCCACGGCGGACACAATGGGTTGCGCGATATCATCAGCGCCCTGGGCAACGACAAGGGCTTTCATCGGCTGCGGATCGGCATCGGCCATCCTGGCGACTCCCGCCAGGTCACGCATTACGTGCTGGCACGCCCCGGCAAGGCCGAGCTGGGCGCCATTGGCGCCGCCATCCATGAGAGCCTCCATACCCTGCCCCAGGCCATCACCGGCGACTGGGCGCGTGCCATGAGCCGCTTGCACGCCTTCAAGCCCTGAGCCGGCGGCAGGCCGTCTCGCCGGACTTACGACGACCTCGCGCTTTCCCGTAGAATAGCGATCAATCGCCACTCTCGAACATGCTTTCCAGGAAGATCCCATGGGTTTCAACTGCGGTATCGTCGGCCTGCCCAACGTCGGCAAGTCCACGCTTTTTAACGCTCTGACCAAGTCCGGCATTGATGCTGAGAACTTTCCCTTCTGCACTATCGAGCCCAACGTCGGCATCGTGCCCATGCCCGACCCGCGGCTCGACAAGTTGGCCGAGATCGTGAAGCCGCAGAAGGTAATTCCCACCACCATGGAGTTCGTCGACATCGCCGGCTTGGTGGCGGGCGCCTCCAAGGGAGAGGGCCTGGGCAACAAGTTCCTGGCCAACATCCGCGAGACCCAGGCCATCGCCCATGTGGTGCGCTGCTTCGACAACGACAACGTCATCCACGTGGCCAACCAGGTCGACCCGCGCGCCGATATCGAAATCATCAATATGGAGCTGGCCCTCTCCGATCTCGATACCGTCGAGCGCGCCATCCAGCGCCTGGTGCGCGTGGCCAAGGGGGGCGACAAGGACGCGATCGCCACCAAGGCGATACTCGAGCGCATTCAGCCACACCTGGCCGAGGGCCAGCCGCTGAGAAGCTTCGGTCTCGACGAGGACGACAAGAAGCAGCTCAAGAGTTTCGGCTTCCTCACGCTCAAGCCGACCATGTACATCGCCAACGTCAACGAGGACGGTTTCGAGAACAACCCCTATCTCGACGTGGTCAACGAGATCGCCGCCGAGGAAGGCGCCGTGGTGGTGCCGGTGTGCAACCAGCTCGAATCTGAAATCGCCGAGTTGGATGACGAAGAGCGTGCCATGTTCCTTGGCGAAATGGGCATGGAAGAGCCGGGACTCGACCGCGTGATCCGCGCCGGCTACAAGCTGCTCGGGCTGCAGACCTACTTCACCGCGGGGGTGAAGGAAGTGCGCGCCTGGACGGTGAAGATCGGCGCCACCGCCCCCGAGGCCGCCGGCGTCATCCATACGGACTTCCAGAAAGGCTTCATCCGCGCCGAAGTGATCGCCTACGATGACTTCGTCGCACTCGGCGGCGAGCAGGGTGCCAAGGATGCCGGCAAGTGGCGCCTGGAAGGCAAGGAGTACGTAGTCAAGGACGGCGACGTGGTCCACTTCCGCTTCAACGTCTGAGCCTGGTGGCAACAAGGCTTGACCTGACGGGGGCGAGTCCGTAAACTTCGCTCCCGTTGAATGGCTACGTAGCTCAGTTGGTTAGAGCACATCACTCATAATGATGGGGTCCCCTGTTCGAGTCAGGGCGTAGCCACCAGAATCAAAAAACCCGGCGCCTTGGCGCCGGGTTTTTCGTGGTCGCCCCGATCAGGCCAGCTCGGGGCGGTTGGCAAAGGCGATCAGCGCCTGGGTCAGGTGCTCCACGTCGTGACTGCCGGCCGTCTCGCGGATCGAGTGCATACCCCACTGGGGCACGCCGACATCCAGGGTCGGCACGCCGAGCTCAGTGGCGGTGATCGGCCCGATGGTGCTGCCGCAGCCCATGTCGGCGCGCGAGACGAAGGTCTGCACCGGCACGCCGGCTTCGCGGCAGAGGTCGCGGAACAGCGCGGCGGTGGCACTGTTGGTGGCATAGCGCTGGTTGGCGTTCACCTTGATCACCGGTCCGCCGTTGAGCCTGGGACCATGCGCGGCATCGTGCTTGTCGGTGAAGTTGGGGTGCAGGCCGTGGGCGTTGTCGCAGGAGATCATCCGCGAGGCCTGGATCAGGCGGATGAAGCCTTCGTCGCCGGGTTCGCCGAGCCGGGCATTGACCCGCCGCAGCACGTCGCCGAGGAACGGCCCCTGGGCACCGCAGGCGCTGGCTGAGCCGACCTCCTCATGGTCGTTGGCGACCAGCACCACACCCTGGCTGCCGTCGCACTCAAGCAGCGCCTCCAGGCCGATGAAGCACGAGAGCAGGTTGTCGAGGCGCGCACTGGCGATCAGCTCGCCCTGCACGCCGACGCGCGACGGCGGCTGGACGTCGAACAGCGCCAGCTCGAAGTCGAGCAGTTCGACGTCACGCAGGCCATGCTGTGCCGTCAGCCACTCCTGCAGCAGGCGCTGCAGGTCGGGCTTTTCGCCTCCCTGGAGGAAAACAGGCGCCATCTGGGTCTGGGCGTTGATCGCCCGGCCGTTGTTGACATCGCGGTCCAGGTGAATGGCCAGGCTCGGAATGATCGCCACCGGCTGGTCGACCTTCAGCAGCAGGCCTTCGAGCCGGCCGTCAAGGTGACGCACGTGAACCCGCCCCGCCAGGCCGAGGTCGCGGTCGAACCAGGGCGCCAGCAATACTCCGCCGTAGAGTTCGACGCCCAGCTGCAGCCAGCCGGCGCTGGATTGCGCCGGGCTGGGCTTGAGCCGAAGGCCCGGGCTGTCGGTATGCGCCCCGATCATGCGCAGCGCATCAAGGCGCTCGCGCGGGAGCTGCAGTGCCACGATCGACGAATCATTGCGGGTCACGTAGCACCGCTCGCCGGGGGCAAGCTCCCAGGGCCGGGATTCGTCCAGACAGCGGAAGCCAGCCGCCTCCAGCCGCTGCGCCATGGCCGACACGGCGTGCCAAGGAGTAGGCGAACAGTGAAGAAACTGGAGCAGACGATCAAGTCGGGCTTCCCGAGACATGGGGTTCCTCATAGAGAGTCGTGAGTGGTGCGTTAGCTGCTACAATGGGCTTTCCGCCTTAGCAACTCATGAGCCATACGCTTGTCTAGGGAAGGAAGTGTACACGAAACCAGGAGTGCTTCATTGATGAGCCTGTTAGTCGCACCTCGGCACTCAGCCATCCTGTTCACAGCGGTAATGCTGATGCTGAGCAGCCCTGCCGCGCTAGCCAAGATCGCACCGAGTGACGTGCATCGCCAGGCTGCCGTCGAGGTCGCCGAGTCGCTGCGCTACGGCCATTATGCCGATATCGCGCTGGACGACGAGTGGTCGCGCCTGGCCTTCCAGCGCTACCTGGACGTCCTCGATGGCCAGCGCTCCTTCCTGCTGGAAGGTGACGTGGAGGACTTTCGCCACCTCGAGACGCGCATCGACGACATGATCTTCGATGGCGACCTGGTGCCCGCCTACGAACTCTACCAGCGTTACCACGACCGAGCCGAATCGCGCTTCGAGTGGCTGCTCGAGCGCATCGACCACGGGCTCGACTACAGCTATGACAGCGATCTGCGCCTTGAGCTGGATCGTCGCGAAGCCTCCTGGGCCGGCAGCGAGGAGGAGCTCGATGAGCTGTGGCAGAAACGACTCAAGAACGCCGCCCTCACGCTCGACATCAGCGGGCAGGACAGCGAGCAGGTCGAGAACAACCTGCGCCAGCGCTATGAAGGGCAGCTGTCGCGGCTGCGCCAGACCAATGGCGAAGACGTCTTCGGCCTGTTCATGGCCGCCGTGACCAGCAGCATCGACCCGCACACCGAATACCTGTCGCCGCGCCAGGGCGAATCCTTCGATATCCAGATGCGTCTTTCCCTCGAAGGGATCGGCGCCATGCTGCAGTCCGACGGCGAATACGTGAAGGTCACCAGCCTGGTGCCGGGCGGCCCGGCCGATCGTGCCGGCGTGCTGGAACCCGCCGACCGCATCATTGGAGTCGGCCAAGAGGATCAGGACGGCATGGTAAATGTCGTCGGCATGCGCCTCGACGAAGTCGTCGACCTCATCCGCGGCCCCAAGGGCACCGTGGTTCGCCTCGAAGTAGTGCCCGCTGAAGTGGTCGACATGACCCGCAGCCACGAGGTCGAGATCACCCGCGACACCGTGGACCTGGAAGAGCAGGCCGCCAAGGGCGAGATCATCGAGATCAACCAGGAAGACGGCACCAAGCGCATCGGCGTGATTCGCATTCCCACTTTCTACGTGGATTTCGACGCCTGGCAGTCGGGACAGGAGGAGTTCCGCAGTACCACTCGCGATGTGGCGCGTGAAGTCGAGCGCCTCAAGGCGGAAGGCATCGACGGCATCATGCTCGACCTGCGCAACAACGGCGGCGGCGCGCTCCAGGAAGCCAACTCACTGATCGGCCTGTTCATCGACCGGGGCCCCACGGTGCAGGTTCGCGATGCTCGCGGCCGCATCAGTCTCTACGGTGACACCGAAACCGGCACGCTCTATGACGGGCCGCTGGCCGTGCTGGTTAACCGGCTCTCGGCCTCGGCCTCGGAGATCTTCGCCGGCGCCATCCAGGACTATGGACGCGGCCTGGTGCTGGGCAACGCCACCTTCGGCAAGGGCACAGTGCAGACGCTGCTCGACCTCAGCCATGGCCAGATCAAGCTGACCCGGGCCAAGTTCTATCGCATCTCCGGCAAGAGCACGCAGCATCGCGGCGTGGAGCCCGACATTCTCTTCCCCGATCTGGTCGACCCCGAGCGAATCGGCGAGAGCAGCCTGGACAATGCGCTGGAGTGGGACACCGTTCAGGCCGTGCAGTATCGCCACTATGGCGAGCCGTGGGAGTATCTCGAAACCTTGCGCTCACGCCATCAGGATCGCGCCGAGTCGCATCCGAACTTCGTCTACCTGCGCGAGCGCGTCGAACTGACACGCCGCCTGCGAGAGGAGCAGACCAGCGTCAGCCTCGATCGCGAGCAGCGTCAGCGTGAAGTGGAGCAGCGCGATGCCGAGCAGCTGGCGCTGGAAAATCGCCGCCGCATCGCCCTGGGCATGGAGCCGCTGGAAGAGCTTTTGGAAGCTCGGCTGGACGATGACGTCGAGGACGATGAGCCGGTGGAGCGAATCCAGGTCCTGGAGGCTGCGGCCATCCTAGCAGACTATGCGGAGCTGAGCCAGCGGCGGCTGGCCGCCCGCTGAGTCGCCAGACCGGGCGCTCTAACCAGCGCCCTCCTCCCGCCACCCCTTCAACCTAGCCATGCATACGACAACAGGCCCGGGAAACTCTCCCGGGCCTATTTGTTTCGCCGCTGTGGCGGCTGCGCGCCGCTGCACCGAGCCGATAAACCACGGCCGCCCGCCGCGGCGTTACTGCTGCACAAGCTCTTCGTTCAGGCGTTTCATGTAGCGGCGATTGTTCCGCCAGGTCATGCACCCTGCGCACCAAAAGTTCGTCGAATAACGTTAAGGCATTGCACGCGCCTTTGATCATGGTGTCGCATACAATGGCCTCTCCTACCAGGAAGGCAGGCCCGGCGCTTCTAGGCCCGTGAGCACGGCAGGACACGCCCCTTGAAGCAGAGGTCTGCATGATCCACCGCCGCCTGAAGCACCGAATCGAGGCTGACAGCCAGCCTTTGCCCGGCGCAGTCCACCGAGCGACATCTTCGCGCGTCCCGACCGCGGAAGCCGTACTGCTCTGGCTGCTGTGCTGCGGCGCAGCCGCCGCCACCTTTTCTATCCGCAACCCGGCGGGCCAGGCGCTGGCCACCTACAGCTTCCTGCTCACCCCGCTGCTGGTGATCGTTGCCATTCGGCTACCGCTTGCGACCAGCCTGTTCGTGGTGCTGTGCACCAGCCTCGTGGCCGTCATGGCGGATGCCCTAAGCGCAGGCGATACCCATGACAGCCTGCTCGTACTCTCGCTGTTTATGTTGATCAATCTGATGATCGTGTGGCTCCTAGGCGCGCTGATCGGCGAACGCCGCCGGGCGCTGGGCCAGGCGCAGAAAATGCGCGACATGTACGAGATGCTCAGCCACATCAACCAGACGCTGGTCAATCTCAAGCTCACCCCAGCCCAGCTGTTCGAACGCACCTGCACCACCATCACGCAGGAAACCTCCTTCTTCCAAGCGTGCATCACAGCCGATCCGCGCGCGGAAGCCTGGCCGCAGCTGGCAGGCGCCGGGCTGTTGCCCGGCACTGTCTGCGTACGCAAGGGCGCCGGCATCCTGCCGCCGACCACCGACCGAAAGCTTGAGTGCCAATTGGAGCAGCGCGTCATGCGCGAGGGCCGGTACCATATTCAGGACAGCTGCCGGGCATGCCCTGCCCTCGCACACTGCCCGCTCAATGCTTTTGCTTCCGAGCAAGGCGCCCTGGCAGCCTTCCCCATCCGCACCGAAGGTAAGCCGACCCAGGCCGTGCTTACCATCTTCAACCAGCAGGGGCGTGTGTTCGATGCCGACATGGTGCGCCTGTTCAACGAACTGGCAGGCAACATCGCCTTTGCCATGAGCATGCTTGAGGACCGCCAGCGCCTGAAGCTTACCTCCGAGGTGTTCGAGCACAGTCACGAGTCCATCATCATTGCCGACGCCGGTGGACACATACTCGACGTCAACCCCTCCTTCACCCGCATCACCGGCCATAGCCGCGACACGGTGATTGGCCAGAACCCGCGCGTGCTGCAGTCTGGCCGCCAGGACAAGGCTTTCTACCAGCAGCTATGGCGAAGCCTGCTGGAAGAGGGCTACTGGGCCGGCGAGTTCTGGAATCGGCGCCGCAACGGCGAACTCTACCCCCAGCGTGGCACCATCACGGCCGTGCGCGGCGATGACGCTGCCATCGAGCATTTCATCGCGGTGATGGAAGACGTCTCCGAGAGGGTCAAGGCCGAGGAACAGCTTCACCACTTGGCCAACTACGATACACTCACGGGTCTCCCGAACCGCCTGCTCCTGGAAAGCCGCTTCAGCCAGATCCTCGATGCCAGGAGCGCCGGCTTGCCGAAGCTGGCGGTGCTGTTCATCGACCTTGACGAATTCAAGCACGTCAACGATGCCATGGGACATCCACAGGGCGACCGGCTGCTGCGGCAGGTGGCGGACCGGCTGCGCGGTGAGCTGCGCGAAGGCGATACGCTGGCACGCTTCGGCGGCGATGAGTTCGTGGTATTGATGGAAGGCGGCCGGGAGGAGGCCCGCGCCTTGGCCAAGCGGCTGATCCGCAGCGTGCGCCGACCCTATCAGCTCGGCGCTCAGCCGGTGCATGTGGGCTGCAGCATCGGGGTAGCCCAAGCGCCTGGCGACGGTTCGCAGCTCGACGAGCTGATCCAGGCCGCGGACACGGCCATGTACCAGGCCAAGGCACGCGGACGCGGCGCCTACGTCTTCTACGCGGCGAGCATGCAGCACCTGGCCAAGAGTCGCCTGACCCTGCGCGGCGAGCTCAACGACGCTCTGCGCGACAACCAGCTGCAGGCCTGGTTTCAGCCCAAGGTATGCATTGCCGATGGGCGCGTGGTCGGTTTCGAGGCATTGGTACGCTGGCAGCACCCACAGCGAGGCATGATTTCTCCCTGCGAGTTCATTCCACTGGCCGAAAGCAGCGGCCAGATCGTGGCCATTGACCGCTGGATGCTGAAGACGGTAATCGCCCAGCTGGCAAGCTGGCGGCAGCAGGGCCACCCGCCGCTCCCCGTGGCCGTGAACGTGTCGGCCTCGCTCTTTTCCCGAGCGAACTTCGTGGCCGAACTGGCGCAGTGGTTGGAGAAGAGCACGGTTCCTCCGCAGCAGCTGGAACTCGAGGTCACCGAACACGTGGCCATGCTCGACCTGACGCATACCCTGTCGACGCTGCGCGAACTGAAGCAACTGGGCGTGACGCTTTCGATCGATGATTTCGGCACGGGGTATTCAGGTCTCTCCTACCTGCGCGACTTCCCCATCGACACTGTAAAGATCGACATGAGTTTCGTGCAGGGCGTGCAGCACGACAGGAAGAAACAGGCGATCGTGCGCGCCATCATTGCGCTGGCCAGTACGCTCGAATTGCGCACCGTTGCCGAGGGAGTGGAAACCGAGGAGGAGCGGGCGTTTCTCGCCGAACAGGGCTGCTGGGGGTATCAGGGGTATCTTTGCAGCCCCGCAGTGGCAGCCGAGAGCATCGAGCGCCGCTACCTGACAGCCGGCTCGCCGCATTAAGGCCAACACGACTCACGGAAGACAGGGTTCACAGCCGCTGACTGGATGCAAAGAAATATGCAGGGCGCAACAACAAGGAAGCGAGCTGACAAGGAAACAGAGAATTGGCTCCCGGAGCAGGACTCGAACCTGCGACCCAGTGATTAACAGTCACTTGCTCTACCGACTGAGCTATCCGGGAACGATACGAACAGGAAGGGGCTCCTTCCTTGAACTGGCGAGCCGATGGCTCCTCGAGCAGGACTCGAACCTGCGACCCAGTGATTAACAGTCACTTGCTCTACCAACTGAGCTATCGAGGAATGACGAACGTCAAGACCGGCGCTGTGTTTATGGCTCCCGGAGCAGGACTCGAACCTGCGACCCAGTGATTAACAGTCACTTGCTCTACCGACTGAGCTATCCGGGAATGGCCTGAACACGGTGCGTAGTATACGGATCGCTCTTGTCAGGTCAAGGGCAGATTCTCACACCTGCCAGGCACATAGCAGAACGCCCGCACGAGAAATCGTGCGGGCGTTCAGGATCTGGTGGCTACGCCCTGATTTGAACAGGGGACCCCATCATTATGAGTGATGTGCTCTAACCAGCTGAGCTACGTAGCCAAGCGACAGCAGGCATTGCCTGTTTGACGCGGCAAGATTATGCACGAAGCGGAACCAACAGGCAAGGCGTTCACCCTCGTCTTTGCACGCCGCCTAGGCGGCTATCGACGTCGCCACCCTGGCCGACGCTCCGCTGTCGAGGATCACCCCACCATGTGGGCGTCTCAGCCCTGCCGCAGGGCTGGCCACTCAGGGTGAGATGGGCTAGTCTGATTCGTTCAAACAACTGTTCTAAACGCGAACCAAGGGAGCGCCCCATGCTCACCCTCATCCTTCTGCTTCTCACCGTCGTCGGCCTGCTGGCCGTGATGCGCCGCGAGGCCGGCGCCATGCCGACCCTGATCCTGCTTGGCGTGCTCGGCCTGGCGGGCCTGCTGCTGGGCTCCCCCGTGCTCGGCGTGCTGCTGCTGCTCGGCGCAGTGACGGTGGCCGTGGCCGGTCTGCCTGCCCTGCGCATCCAGTGGCTTACCCCGAGGCTGTTCGCCATGTTCAAGCGCGTCTCGCCCAAGGTGTCGGCAACCGAGCGCACCGCGCTGGAAGCCGGCACCGTGGCGTGGGACGGTGAGCTGTTCTCGGGCCGCCCACAGTGGAACAAGCTGATGGCCTACCGCGACGATGGCCTGACCGAGGAGGAGCGCAGCTTCCTCGAGCATCAGTGCTCGGTGGCCGCCGGCATGTGCAATGCCTGGGAGATCGCCAAGGAGCGTGCCGACCTGCCCGAAGAGCTGTGGCAGTACCTGAAGAAGGAAGGCTTCTTCGGCATGATCATTCCCAAGGAGTATGGCGGCCTCGGGTTCTCGGCCAAGGCGCAGTCGCTGGTGCTGCAGAAGCTCTCCATCAGCGAGACGCTGATGGTCACGGTGGGCGTACCCAATTCCCTGGGCCCCGGCGAGCTGCTGCTCAAGTACGGCACCCAGGCGCAGAAGGATCACTTCCTGCCGCGCCTGGCCGACGGCCGCGAGATCCCCTGTTTCGGTCTCACCGGCCCGCGCGCCGGCTCCGACGCCACCTCGCTGCCAGACACCGGCATCGTGTGCAAGCAGATGGTCGACGGCAAGGAGGTGCTGGGCCTGCGTCTCAACTTCGAGAAGCGCTGGATCACCCTGGCGCCCATCGCCACCGTGGTGGGCCTGGCCTTCCGCCTGTTCGACCCCGACCACCTGCTGGGCGAGGAAGAGGACCGCGGCATCACCCTCGCCCTAGTACCGCGCAACACCGCCGGCATGGAGATCGGCCGCCGCCACCACCCCATCGGCAGCCCGTTCCTCAACGGCCCGATCAAGGGCAAGGACGTCTTCGTCCCGCTGGATACCATCATCGGCGGCACCGAGATGATCGGCCAGGGTTGGCGCATGCTGGTGGAGTGTCTCTCCATCGGCCGCTGCATCACCCTGCCCTCCGGCGCCAGCGGCACCATGCGCTACGCCCTGGGCTGGACCGGCGGCTTCGGCCGCATTCGCCGCCAGTTCAACGTGCCGGTGGTGGAAATGGAAGGGGTGCAGGAGCCCCTGGCGCGCCTGGCCTCGCTGGGCTATATCGCCCAGGCCGCCGTCTACCAGACTGCCAACACCATCGACCGCGGCGAGAAGCCTGCCGTGCCCTCGGCGATCCTCAAGAGCCAGCTCACCGAGTTCCAGCGCCTCGGACTCTCCGATGCCATGGACATTCACGGCGGCAAGGCGGTGACCCTGGGCCCACGCAACTACCTGGGCATCGGCTACAGCGCCAACCCGGTCTCGATCACGGTGGAAGGGGCCAACATCATGACCCGCAACCTGATGATCTTCGGCCAGGGCGCCATTCGCTGCCATCCGTTCGTGCTCAAGGAGCTGGCTGCCTCCGACAGCAACGACCTCAAGGCCTTCGACCACGCCTTCTTCGGCCATGCCGCGCTGGTCTTCGGCAACGCCGCCCGCGCCTTCACCATGGGGCTCGGCATCGGCAAGCCAAGCGTGCCCTTCGATGCGATCGCCGCACCCTATGCCAGTGACATGGCGCGCCTCTCCGCCGCCTTCAGCCTGTGCGCCGATGCCGCCATGGCCAGCCTCGGCTCGGCCCTGAAGCAGCGCGAGATGATCTCGGCGCGCCTCGGCGACGTGCTCTCCAACCTCTACCTGGCCTCGATGGTGCTCAAGCACTGGCAGGAGGGCGACAAGGTGGAGGGCGAAGCCGCCCTGCTCCACTACAGCTGCACCCACCTGCTGCAGCGCGCCGAGCAGGCCTTCGACGAGCTGTTCGACAACCTGCCCAACCGGGCGCTGGGCGGCGTGCTGCGCGCCGTGACAATGCCGACGGGACGGCGCTGGAAACGCCCTGCCGACGCCCTGACGCGAGAGATCGCCCAGGCGGTATCGCGCGACACTGCGCTGCGGGCCAAGTTGCTGCGCGAAACCTGGCAGGACAACGACGGCGCCAAGGACAACCCGCTGGCGCGCTACAACGCCCTGCTGGCCGAGTATGACCGCGCCGAGGCGCTCTACCGCACGGTCAACAAGGCGTATGCCAAGGGCGACCTGCCGCGTGAGGCGCTGCACCCCGAGGTACGCCTGGAGGCGGCCCGCGAGAAGGGCCTAGTCAGCGAGGAGGACGCCGAGTTCATGCGCCGCTTCGAAGCCGAGGTGCTCGAGCTGCTCAGCGTGGACGACTTCGAGTACGATGAGTTCGCCACCGACAAGGCCAACATCCTGCGCCACAACGCCGCGTAGCTCCTCCTCTCACTCTTCTCCTCTCCTCGCTTCACCTCCCTCGACCCCGGCCCAGCGGCCGGGGTTTTTCCGCCTTGGCCACCCGATCAAAGTGGCCAGACCAGCAGGATCATAGGCAGCGCCACGACCATCACCATCAGCGACAGCGGCAGGCCCATTTTCCAGTAGTCACCGAAACGATAGCCTCCGGGGCCCATGACCAGCGTGTTCGACTGATGGCCGATGGGGGTCAGGAAGGCGCAGGAGGCGCTGACCGCGATGATCATCAGGAACGGGTCGATCGACACGCCGAAGCCTTCGGCGAGGCTGGCGGCGATGGGCGCCATCAGTAGCGCCGCCGCCGCATTGTTGATCACGTTGGAAAGCAGCATCGACACCGCAAACAGGCCGATCAGCAGCACCAGCACGGGCCACTGCTCGCCTGCCAGGAGAAGCGAGTCGGCGATCAGCTTGGCCCCGCCGCTGGTCTCGAGCGCCTGGCCGACCGGTATCATGGCGCCAAGCAGGACGATCACCGGCCCGTCGATGGCCTGGTAGCCGTCGCGCAAGGACAGCACGCCCACCAGCAGCGCCGCCAAGGCGGCAGCGGATAGCGCCACGGCGGCCGGCAACAGGTCCGCCAGCATGGCGACCAGGGCCAGGGCAAAGATTCCTAGAGAGATCAGCAGCATGCGAGGCTGTCCCAGCGGCAGGTTGCGCCTTGCCAGGGGCAGGCAACCCAGGGTGGCCAGGCTTTCGGTGAGGTTGCTCTCGCCGCCTTGCAGCAGCAGCACGTCGCCGGGGCGAAAGCGAATATCGCGCAGCCGCTGCTTGAGGCGCCCGCCATCGCGGGCCACCGCCACCAGGTGGAGGCCATACTGGTTCTGCAGGCGCAGCTGCGTGACGGTGCGATTGACCATCATGGAGTCATTGCGCACCACGGCTTCGAGCAGCTCCAGCCCCTCGGTGTCGGTGGCTTTTCGCTCCTCCTTGCGCTCCTTCCGCTGTGCCTTTTTTTCCGCTTTCCTGCTCGCCTGGGGCTTGTCCTCGTCAGCCTTCGACGCTGCGGTTGCTTGCGGATCGCGCTGTTCATCGGCGCTCACACCCAGGCTGAGCCCGGCCTTGTCCTCGAGCAGCTTCATCTCCTCTGGCCCCGCCTCGACCAGCAGGATATCCCCCTCCTTCAGCACTCCGAGAAAGGCATGACCGGCGCGGCGCTGGTCCCCACGCAACACCGCCAGCACGGGGATGGTCTCTTCCAGCTCGCGCTGGAGCTCGCGCAGGGTCCATCCGGCCGCTTTCGAGTCCTCGGTCACCTTCATCTCGGTAAGGTAGTTGGCGGTATCGAACATCTCCTCGGTGGATGCCTTTCCCGCCCGGTCGGGCACCAGCCGCCAGCCCAGCAGCACGATGAAGGCGAGCCCCGCCAGGGCCACGACGGCGCCTACCGGAAAAAACGAGAACATGCCGAAGGTGTCGCCCGATACCGAACCGCGATAGCTGGCGATGATGATGTTGGGCGGCGTGCCGATCAGGGTCATCAGCCCACCGAGCAGGGAGCCGAAGGCCAGCGGCATCAGCAGCAGCGAAGGAGAGGTATCGTGCTCGCGGGCGAGCCGCATGGCGACCGGCAGCAGCAGCGCCAGCGCGCCCACGTTGTTCATGAAGGCCGAGAGCACCACCACCGTGGTGGTCAGCGCCACGAGCTGCAGGAACAGCCGGTCACCGACCTTGAGCACCTGCTCGGCGATCATGTCGACCACGCCGGAGCGCTCGAAGCCACGGCTGAGCACCAGCACGGCGGCCACCGTGATCACCGCCGGGTGGCCAAATCCCATGAAGGCCTGGTCGGCGGGAACCAACCCCAGCATCACCGAGACGAGCAGTGCGGAAAGCGCCACCAGGTCGTAGCGAAAGCGACCCCAGACGAACGCGGCCAGGGTGAGGCCCAGCACGATGAACACCAGCGTATGATTGGCCATATCCCTGCGGCTCTCCAGTCGACTTGAGACTCCAGCACACCAGCCAATCAAGAAAAAATCCAGCCTTTTCTTGAGCTTCCAACACAAATTGAAGAGCCGGACCAGGCAAGGCGAAGCGATGGAGGGCGGTGCGCAAGGCACCCGGCCGCAGCCGGGTGACCTTGGCGCTCATGCGCCTGGACTGGCGCCGGCCTTACGGCTCGGGGAACGGCAGGGGGGCATCGGTGTCGCGCCGGACCGCAAAGACATTCAGAGTCATGGCCACCAGGGCGTAGTAGCCGAACACGCCCACCAGCTCGACCACGGCGGGTTCACCGAAGGCCTCGACGGCCTCGGCATAGAGCGCCGCGTCGACGCGCCGGGTGGCGTAAAGCGTGGTGCCCAGGCGATAGATCAGGCGCTCGTCGTCGCGCTCGAAGAGCGGCTCCCGCCCCGCGCGCAGCGCCTCGATCACGGCATCGTCGATTCCCGCCTCGCGGGCGATAGGTGCGTGGATCTGCCACTCGGCCTGGGACTGCCACCAGGCGGCGGTGACCAGGATGGCCAGTTCAGTCAGGCGCAGCTCCAGCCGCGTGCCGTAGCGGCAGAAGGCGCCCAGCCGCTGGGCGTGATCGGCCAGGCCCGGGCTGTGGATCCAGGCCAGGAAGGGGCCGTCCAGGTTGCCGCGCGGGCCGCTGAGGATCTCCTCCAGCACGCGGCGCTGGTCGGCATCCATGCGCATCTCGTCGAGTGGGGTCAGGCGGGATTCGATGGCCATGTGCGTCTCCTTATCGGCCAGCCAGCGCACTGCGCAGAGCGGTATCAAGCTTGTCGACAATCTCGTCCAGATGGCTCTCATCAAGAATGAAGGGCGGCGCCAGCAGGATGTGATCACCCTGGCGGCCGTCGAGCGTGCCGCCCATGGGATAGCACATCAGCCCCGCCTGCATGGCGGCCTGCTTGACGCGGGCATGCACCTTGCGCTCGGGTTCGAAGGTGGCCTGGGTGGCACGGTCGGCCACCAGCTCCAGGCCCAGGAAAAGCCCCCTGCCGCGAATGTCGCCGATGTGGGGATGCTCGCCGAAGCGTTCGGCGAGACGCCGCTGCAGCCCCTCGCCCAGCTCGCGCACCCGGGGCAGCAGGTCGCGCTGCTGGATGGCGGTCTGCACCGCCAGGGCCGCGGCACAGGCGGTCGCATGGCCGATATAAGTATGGCCGTGCTGGAAGAAGCCCGAACCATTGGCAATGGCCTCGCGGATACGTCCGCTGACCAGAGTGGCGCCGATCGGCTGGTAGCCGGCCCCGAGCCCCTTGGCGATGGTGATCAGGTCGGCGGTGATGCCCTCCTGCTCGGCGGCGAACAGGCTGCCGGTGCGCCCCATGCCGCACATCACCTCGTCAAGGATCAGCAGCACGCCATGGCGGTCACACACTTCGCGGACCCGCTTGAAGTACCCCGGCACCGCGGGCACCGCGCCCATGGTGGCGCCCACCACCGGCTCGGCCACGAAGGCCATCACGTTCTCCGCGCCCAGGCGCAGGATCTCGCTTTCCAGCTCATGGGCCAGGCGTACGCCCATTTCCTCCGGGGACTCGCCCGGCTGTAGGCCGCGATAGGCGTAGCAGGGGCTGACATGGCTGACATCGATCAGCAGCGGCTCGAACTGCTGGCGCCGCCAGGCGTTGCCGCCGGTGGCGAGCGCCCCCAAGGTGTTGCCATGATAGCTCTGGCGGCGCGCAATCAGGTGCCTGCGCTGCGGCTGGCCGATTTCGATGAAGTACTGGCGCGCCAGTTTCAGGGCCGCTTCCATCGCCTCGGAGCCGCCCGAGACGAAGTAGACCGACTCGAGCCCTGCAGGAGCGCGCTCGACCAGGAAATCAGCCAGCGCTTCCATCGGCTCGGTGGTGAAGAAGGAGGTATGAGCGTAGGCCACCTTGCCTACCTGCTCGCGGATGGCCTCGATGACGGCGGCATCGCTGTGCCCCAGGCAGGAGACCGCGGCGCCACCGCAGGCATCCAGGTAGCGCCGCCCCTGGGCGTCGATCAGGTAAGGGCCGTCGCCTTTCACGGCCGTGGGGTAGCCCTGCGTCAAGCTGCGATGGAAGACGTGGCTCATGGAATCCTCCGGGTGGATAATATGCAAAATATAGATGCTCTATATTAATTTGCAATTTATATTTGCACAAATAAAGCACAAGATGCCTTTCCCAACGACGCCATCCCCGACAACTGTGAAGCGATGCCATGACAGATACCACCACGCCACCCCCGGAAACGCTGAGCGGCCTAAGGCAACGGCTCAAGGCCATCGAGGCCGGCGAAGCGGATATCCGGCTGGGCAAGCGCTCCCGGCACGTACTTGCGCTGCTGATCGAGGCACCGCAACAGGCCGCGGTCTCGTCCATCAGCGAGCTGGCGGATCAGTTGGGCGTGAATGCCTCGACGCTTTCGCGCCTGGCCCAGCGCCTGGGCTATGGCGGTTTCGGCCAGCTGCAGGACGTGTTTCGCCGTGAAGTTACCGAAGGCCAGAGCTTCTACAGCGACCAGGCCTCGCGCCTGCTCGAAGCCGGCGGCGATACCCAGGGGCTGACCCGACTGAGCCGCCTGGGTCGGCAAGAGAGCGCCAACATGGCGAGCCTGCTGGAGCGAATCGATCCAGCGGCCTTTGAGCAGACGGTGACGCTGCTGGCGAGGGCCCATCGGGTGCGCGTGCACGGCATGCGCCAGTTCCACTCCCTCGCGCTGTTCATGGCCTATGGACTGGGAATGCTGCGCCCCGATGTCGCCCCCCTCGACGCGGGCCGGCAAGGCGTCGCCGATGCCCTGGCCCAGCTCGATCCCGGCGACGTACTGGTGGTGGCAAGCTGCTTTCCCTACACGCCGAGCGTGCTGGCCACCGCCGAGGTGGCGGCCCGCCACGGGATCGTGGTCATCGCCCTGACCGATTCGGAAAGCTCTCCCCTGGCTCGGGTTGCGCGGCACAGCTTCACGGTGCCCAACCACAGTCTGTTCTACAGCAACAGCATGTGTGCCTTCCTGCTGCTCGCGCAGGGCCTGCTGAGTGAAGTGGCCAGCGTACTGGGGACGACTGGATTGGCGGCGCTGAAGCACCGCGAGACGATGATCGCCGAACTCGGCGCCTCGCTGTGATCGGAGCCGGTCGCCCACGGGGGCGACCGGCGGAGGGGCAGCGTGGTGATGCTGCGACGTCAGCGGATGGAAAAGAAAATCAGTGAAGGGGGAGCCAGTAAAGCCGCCTCAGGGCACCAGGATGGTAGAGCCGGTGGTCTGGCGCCCGGCCAGGGCGTCCTGGGCCTTGCCGGCATCGGCCAGGGCGAAGCGCTGGCCGATCTCGACCTTGACCTTGCCGCTGCCGAGCATCTCGAACAGGTCGCGGCACATCGCCTCCAGCCGTTCACGGGTGTCGGCATAGCCGTTGAGGCTGGGGCGGGTGACGAACAGCGAGCCCTTCTGATTGAGGATGCCGAGATTGACTCCCTCGACGGCGCCCGAGGCGTTGCCGAAGCTGACCATCAGCGAGCGCGGCTTGAGGCAGTCCAGCGAGGTGAGCCAGGTGTCCTTGCCCACCGAGTCGTAGACCACATCGCACATCGCGCCGCCCGTCAGCTCGCGCACCCGCTCGACGACGTCTTCTCGGGTGTAGTCGATGGTTTCCCAGGCGCCATTGGCCTTGGCCAGTGCCGCTTTCTCCGCGGAGCTGACGGTACCGATCACCTTGACGCCCAGCGCCTTGGCCCACTGGCAGGCGATAGAACCCACGCCACCCGCGGCAGCGTGCCACAGGATCGTCTCGCCGCCTTCGAGCGGGCAGGTCTGGCGCAGCAGGTACTGCACGGTCAGGCCCTTGAGCATGCTGGCCGCAGCCGTTTCCGCGTCGATGCCCTCGGGCAATGCGACCACCTTGTCAGCAGGCAGCACGTGGTACTCGGCGTAAGCGCCCAGCGGACCCTGGGCATAGGCCACCCGGTCGCCCTCCTGCAGGTGGCTGACGCCTTCGCCCACGGCGTCGACCACGCCGGCACCCTCGGTGCCGAGCCCCGAAGGCAGCCCGGGCGCCGGATAGAGGCCGGTGCGGAAGTAAATGTCGATGAAGTTGAGCCCAATAGCTTCGTTGCGGACCCGAACCTCACCGGCGGCCGGATCGGCCGGGGTCACGTCGACGAATTCAAGCACCTCGGAACCACCGGTGCGAGCAAACTGGATGCGCTTGGCCATGTCACCTTCCTTTTGTTCACTATCGTGTCAGGGGCTTCATCCAAGCGCCCTTGGCGCGGTGGGTCAAGCCCCACCGCTGCGTTCAGCCGGGAAAGGCGGCCAGGCGCTCGACGAAACAGGCCTTCTCCTGCTCGAAGAAATGCGGATCATGCTTGAAGCGCCGCACGATCGCCTCGTCGTCGAAGGCCATGGGGGCCGCCAAGTCATCCACCCGGTGGGCGGGATGACGCCGCGCCAGCCCGATGCGCCTGCCACCGGGGGCGGCGAACCAGCGGTTGACGCCGCAGCGCTGGAAGAAGGCTTCCTCGTCCTGGTCCGCTGCATCGACCCGCAGCGGCGCCTTCTGCGCCAGCTCGCGGATCAGCCGCCGCTCGCTCTCGCGGTCGCCACCGGGCGAGGCATGCAGCCACAGCGACATGCCGGTACCCGTAGCATCGAGGATCAGCAGCGCCAGCGCGCCGGGCCGGCCCTGGTCGTCTACCAGCGCCCAGAGCCGTGCGGCTTCCTGGGCGAACAGAATCTGTCGCGTACCGGTGAAGGTCACCAGGGGCGCCAGCCCCGCCTCCCTACCGTAGACGTCGGCGCACAGCCGCGCGAGCCAGGCATCGCGCTGCTCGTCGCGCTCGGGCGTGATCACCTTCATGCATTGCCTCGTTGCCTCGTGAAAGCCGGCAAGACTAGCATAGTCTCCCCCATTGCCGCCCATGCCTTGTATCGCCACATGGTCATCCGTGTCACCACGTCGTCATCGCGTTGCGCTACCCTGTCGAGAAACCGCCTCCGGAGCCTTCCATGCCAGCCGCTCACCCCGACGTTGCCCTGCCCCGCCTGATCGCCCACCGCGGCCTCTCCGCCCGGGCGCCCGAAAACACCCTGGCCGCCGTGCGCGCCGCCCATACGGCCGGCTGCCAGTGGGTGGAACTCGACGTCCAACTGCTCGGCGACGGCACGCCGGTGATCTGGCATGACAGCACGCTAAAGCGCTGTTCGGACGGCCACGGCAGGCTGGCCACGCTCGACCTGGCCAAGGCCCGCAGGCTCGACGTGGGCGCCTGGTTCGGCGACACCTTTCGCGGCGAGCGCATGGCCACGCTCGACGAGATGCTGGCGCTGCTGGTGGAGCTGGACATGGGCGTGAACATGGAGCTCAAGGTGACCAGCCGCCGCAGCGGCAGCGAGCTCGCCGAGGCCGTGATTCCGCGCCTGCTCGATGCGCTGCCGCCGCAGCGCCTGATCGTGTCCTCGTTCGATGCCGTGGCGCTGCGCCAGGCGCGCTCGCTGGCCGATGCATCGCTGCTGCCCATCGGCGTGCTGACCGAGAGCGTGCCGCAGAAGTGGCAGCCGCTGTGCGAGGGCCTCGATGCCTACAGCATCCATACCGACTGGACGCGGCTGACCGCCAAGCGCGCCGACGAAATCAAGGCCGCGGGCTATCGCCTGCTGTGCTACACCGCCAACGATCCCGCCGCCTTCGCCGACCGCTGGCGCTGGGGGGTCGACGGTGCGATCAGCGACGACCCCACCCGCTTCGCCGATATCGCCCCGCCGCCGGACCGGGCCTGAGGCGCAGCCGGTTCAGGCGAACCTACCCAACTGCCAGCGCTGCGAGAGCTGCTTCAACATTCTCAGGCCAGCTATGCTGTTGCCATGCTCGTTGAGCGCGGGGCCGATCACGCCGAAGCCCCAGCGCCCGGGCGCCACCGCCAGAATCGCCCCGGACACGCCGCTCTTTGACGGCATGCCCACTTCGAGGGCGTAGCGGCCCGACTGATCGTACATGCCGGTGGTGAACATCAGGGTCAGCACGATACGCACCGTCTCCTCGCCGATAAGGCGCTCGCCGCTCTCCGGGTCGCGCCCACCGTTGGCCAGCACCGCGGCGATGCGTGCCAGGTCCACGCAGGTGAGCTCGATGGAAGTCTGCTTGAGATAGGGCACCAGCAGGTCTTCCTCGCTGCCTTTGAATACATCGTGGCTACGCATGTAGTAAAAGAGCGACCGGTTGAGATCCTGGTCCTCGGCCTCGAACATGACCGGGTCGTAGTCAAGCGTAGGGTTGTTCGAGAGGCGCCGAAAGAATTCGCGCAGCCGCACAAAGCGCTCCTCCCCGTCGGCGCCGCGGATCATGGCCGTCGTGACAATGGCGCCGGCGTTGATCATGGGATTGGAGGGGATGCCCATTTCACCCTCCTCAAGCGTGGCGATGGAGTGATAAGGATCGCCCGAGGGCTCCATGCCGACCCGTTCGAACAGCGCCTCGGCGCCGACATCCTCCAGCGCCAGAGCCAGCGTCAGCGCCTTGGATACGCTCTCCATCGGAAAGCGCTCCTCGGCGCTACCGGCTCGGGCAGTGCTTCCATCGGCCCCTGTCATGGCGATCCCGACCCGCTCCCAGTCAGCGTCGCCCTGCTCCGTGAATGACGTCATCTCACTCTCGTGGCGATACTCGCGCTCTCGCGTCACGATCTCATTCAGCGTCCGGACTCGTTCTTGGTCGATGCATTCCATTGGCAGCGCCCACCTCCCTGGCTATCCCGATTTCCCGACTCGCCCCCCAGCGGCCTTATGACCTAGGGTTAGAGGACCTGCCTACCAGGCTAGACGCCGCTCAGGAGATGGAGCAATGGAACTGCTGAATCGCATTACGGACTATCTGATCGACAACGAACTGAAGCTGGCCACGGCCGAATCCTGCACCGCCGGGCTGATCGTCTCGGAGCTGGCCCGCGTGCCCGGCAGCGGCCAGGGCATCGACTGCGGCCTGGCCGTCTACTCGCCGCCCTCCAAGAATCGCTACCTGGGCGTCAGCTTCGCCACCATCGAACGCCATGGCCTGACCAGCGAAGCGGTGGCCAGCGAGATGGCGGCAGGCGCGCTGAACAACAACGATGCCGATGTGGCGGTTGCCAACACCGGCGTCGCCGGCCCCAGCCCCGGCGACGACGACACCCCGGTCGGCACCGTCTGCTTCGCCTGGGCCTTTCGAGTGGATAGTCACCATTACCACTTCTGCGAAACGCGCCGCTTCGACGGCGAACGCAACGAGGTGCGCCTGGCCGCCGCCCACTACGCTCTGGAACGCCTGCCGCACTACCACCAGCTTTGCCGAGAGCAGGCACGGCAGGGGCCGAGCGGGGACTCGACGTCGCGGCGCGCGGTGCAGCGCGCCATCGGCGTGGCGCTGGGCGCACGCGGCGAGATCGATCCCCAAGAGGAGATCGAGCGACGCCGCGACTTCCTGGTCGAGACCATGCAGCAAAGCGGCCAGCGGGCACTGGTACTGGGCATCAGCGGCGGTGTCGACTCCACCGTGGCGGGCCGCCTGGCGCAGCTTGCCGTGGAAAAGCTGCGCGACCAGGGTAAGTCCGCCACCTTCATCGCCATGCGCCTGCCCTATGGCGTGCAGCAGGATGCCGATGATGCCGAAAAGGCGCTGACGTTCATCCAGCCGGACGAAGTATTGGACGTGAACATTCGCGACGGCAGCGACACCCTGCTGGCCTCGCTGGAACAGGGCGGGCTCGCGTTTCAGGATGCCCACCAGCGCGACTTCGTGCTGGGCAATATCAAGGCGCGCCAGCGCATGGTGGCGCAGTACGCCGTGGCCGGCGCCCGGGGCGGGCTTGTCATCGGCACCGACCAGGCCGCCGAGGCGCTGATGGGCTTCTTCACCAAGTACGGTGACGGCGCCTGCGACGTTGCCCCCCTCACCGGCCTGAGCAAACGCCAGGTACGCCTGCTCGGCGAGCATCTGGGGGCGCCGGAGGCGCTGGTGCACAAGCCGCCCACCGCCGACCTCGAGTCGCTCGCCCCGCAAAAACTCGACGAGGTGGCCATGGGGGTCAGCTACGAGGAGATCGATGCATTCTTGGAAAACGAGGAGGTCTCAGAACAGGCCTATGAGACGATCCTGACCACCTACCGGGGCACCGCGCACAAGCGCCAGCTGCCCATCGCACCGGACTGAAACGCACCGCACGCTCAAGCCACCCATGAACGCAAGCGGGCCGGGGAATCCCCGGCCCGCTTGCGTACTGCCCGGCGCGTGGCAAATCAGCGCGTCGCCGGCTGCGGTTCGTTCTCGTCCCGCTCTACCACCATGTCGTCTTCCACCGAAATCGGCTCCTGCTCTTCCAACTCACGGGCACTGCGTGACCGGTGCTCGATCAGGAAGTAGAGGATCAGGCCGATGCCCAGGCCCCAGGCAGCGCCGTGGGTGGCCAGGACCACGCCCATGATCCCGGCCACGCCCATGGCAGTGGCGTTCTTGATCTGCTCCACGGCCACCGCGATGCACAGGTAGCCGGTGATCAGCAGCGTGATGGAGAGCGCGATGGGCAGCACTGGGCGGAAGAAGGTCACCAGCGGCAGCAGGAACAGCGCGAAGAAACCAACGATCCAGAACACCCCGGTACCGGAGTAGATGGTATCCATGGCCTTGCGCCCATAGCGGTAGCGCTCGGTCACGGTGGCCATGCCGCCGGTGAACAGCGGGCCGGCCAGGCCCGGGTAGGGGGCCAGCAGCGAGTGCATCAGGTTGCGGATGCCGGTGATCAGGTGCACCCGATCAACGTTGACTTCAATCTTCTCGTCGGGGCGCAGGTGGTCGACGCGCTTAAGCAGGGTCTGGCCGACCACGATGTCACCGAAGGCGATGATGTAGGCGATGATTGCAGTAGGAATCGCTGCCACCATCAGCTCGATCGGCGGCGCGCCGATGGAGAACGGCAGGTAGGCCCAGATGCTGGCGAAGTCGGGCACGGCGATGCCCCACTCCACCGTCGGCATGCCGTACTCGCCAACGCCCCAGCCGATCGCCATGGTGATCAGCATGCCCGGCACCATGCCGAAGGCGACGATGTTACGCGCCCAGCGGTACTTCTCGGCCAGGTCGCGGAAGGAGAGCGAGAACAGTACATAGAGAGTGATCAGGCCGCCGATGCCGAGCGAAATCGGCGTGTTGTAGAGGCGCCCTCCTTCGACGATCTCGCCGCTGATGGCGGCGATGCCCGCGCCCAACAGGATACCCGCCTTGATCGACGACGGCACATTGTTGACCAGCTTGCTGCCCAGCCGCGTCACGGCCATGAACAGGAAGATGGCGGTGACCATCAGCTGCAGCGCCACCATCGCACGCATGGCGTCGGGACCCGGCTCGTATTGGCCGATGAACAGCAGTACCACGGGAATCGCCGGGGTGATCCAGCCTGCGATGAACGGCACCCCCAGCAGCGGCGGCAAAATGAAGCCGATGCCGCACACCACCACGAAGGCCAGGCCCACTTCGTAGGGCACGCCCAGATACTGCTCGAGCAACGGGATCATGCCCAAGGAGATGACGAACATCACCATGGCCTGGATGGTTTCGGGAATGGCCCACTTGAAGTGGATAAAGGGCAGGCGGACCTTGAAAGGCCCCATCGGCCAATAGGGATGCTCCTGGCCGTATTCGCGTTTGAGCAGCACGTCGATTACCTCAGCGGTTCTGTTTTGTTGATGACGATCCTCTGGTGGATTGTTGTTTTTATTGGTTGACGCTGGTTTTACGCGCCTGCACGGAAAGCGAACATTCGACCTTGTGACGAGTGAAATGCAGCTTGGCGAGCCCTCCCTGTCGACAACTTACACGCTGCGACGCGCAGGAAGGCGCGGAACAGCGCAAAGGGGTCGTTCGAGAGACCATGAAATCGGAGAAGTTGTCGACAAGATAGCCACCACTCCTGGCAAGTTGACGTTAACGTCAACTTTCCGGCGCCGGGGCGAGAGCAGCGTCGTCGACAGGGCGTTACCCACAGCAACACAAGCGCCTGCCGCCTGGGCTAACACTAAAGAATAAGGCAGCTGAGCGGCCTAGAAGGCCAGCAGCCTGCCCAGAGCCGCCATGTCCAGATGGGCTTCGAGGCACTCCGCCAGCCGGTCCAACTCGCGCTGGCGATGCACCGCGTAGTCCACCGCCTGCCCGTTACTGACCAGGCCGCAGCGCGCCAGCAGCGCCGCACACGCCTCGGGCCGCTCGAACAGGCCGTGCAGGTAGGTGCCCATCACCTGGCCATCGCGACTGATGGCACCGTCGGGGCGCCCTTGCAGCTCGCACAGCGGCCGCCCCAGCGCCGCCCCCTTGCTGACGCCATTGTGGATCTCGTAGCCGTCGACCGGCACCCCTTCGGGTAGCAAGCGCCCACTCACGCTGCGCAGCTGCTTGCCCGCCACCATTCGCGTCTCCAGATCGAGCAGCCCGAGCCCTTCACTGGAGCCCGCTGCCCCCTCCAGGCCGTCAGGATCGTGCACCACCCGGCCCAGCATCTGGAAGCCGCCGCAGATGCCGAGCACCCGGCCGCCGTAGCGCAGGTGCCGTTGTAATGCTTCCTCCCAGCCCTGGGCGCGCAGCCAGGCGAGATCGCTGCGGGTACTCTTGCTGCCGGGCAGGATGATCAGGTCCGCCGGCGGGATCGCTCGGCCGGGCCCGACGAAGGTCAGATCGACCTGCGGGTGCAGGCGCAGCGGGTCGAAGTCGTTGTGGTTGCTGATACGCGGCAGCGCCGGTACCACGACCTTGAGCGTGCTCCCCGCCCCCACCCGCCCGCTGCGGCCGATGCTGTCCTCGGCGTCGAGCAGCAGGCCCTGCAGATAGGGCAGCGTGCCGAATACCGGCTTGCCGGTGCGCTCGGTGAGCCAGTCGAGCCCCGGCTCGAGCAGGGCGATGTCGCCGCGAAAGCGGTTGACGATGAAGCCACGGGTACGTGAGCGCTCGCTCTCGCTGAGCAGCGCCAGGGTGCCGACCAGCTGGGCGAAGACGCCGCCGCGGTCGATGTCGCCGACCAGCACCACCGGGCAGTCGACCATCTCGGCGAAGCCCATGTTGGCGATGTCGCCCTCGCGCAGATTGATCTCGGCCGGGCTGCCCGCCCCCTCGGCAACGATCACGTCGAAGCGCGACGACAGCGCCTGCCATGCCGCCAGCACGCTTTCCCGGGCGGTGCGCTTGTAGGCGTGATAGTCCAGCGCGTCCATGTGGCCGTGGACCCGCCCGCGCAGGATCACCTGGGCGCCGCGGTCGCTTTCGGGCTTGAGCAGCACCGGGTTCATGTCGCTGTGGGGCTCGACGCCTGCCGCCAGTGCCTGCAGCGCGGTGGAGCGGCCGATCTCGCCGCCGTCCACCGTCACCGCGCTGTTGAGCGCCATGTTCTGCGGCTTGAACGGCGCCACCGACACCCCTCGCCGCGCCAGCACCCGGCACAGCCCGGCCACCACCGTGCTCTTGCCAGCATCCGAGGTGGTGCCCTGAATCATCAATGTCGCCATGAGATTAGAGCTCTATTCCTCGCTGCGCTTTCACTCCCTGATCCTTGAAGGCGTGCTTGACCGCCTTCATCTCGGTGACGGTATCGGCCAGCTCGATCAGTTGCTCGGGAGCGTAGCGGCCGGTGACCACGACGTGCTGCATGGGCGGACGCGCCTGCAGGTCGTCAAGCACGCGATCGAGGTCGAGGTAGTCGTAGCGCAGAGCGATGTTGAGTTCATCGAGCAGTACCAGGTCGAAGCTGGCATCGCTGAGCATGCCGCGGGCCACCTCCCAGGCGGCCTCGGCGGCGCGGGTGTCGCGCTCGCGGTCCTGGGTATCCCAGGTGAAGCCCTCGCCCATCACGTGATACTCGACGCCAGGCACCTGACGAAAGAAGGCCTCCTCGCCGGTTTCCCGCGTGCCCTTGATGAACTGCACCACGCCTACCTTCATGCCGTGGCCAAGCGCCCGGGCCAGCATGCCGAAGCCGGAGCTGCTCTTGCCCTTGCCCGGGCCGGTGAGCACCAGCAGCAGGCCCTGCTCCTTCTGGGCCCCGGCGATGCGCGCCTGCATGATCTTCTGCTTGGCCGCCATGCGCTGGGCATGGCGCTGGGGGTCCTTGGCGTTGTCGCGCATGGCCGTCTCCTAGTTCTTGTCCTGGGTGAAACGCAGCGGTTCGCCGCGGAAGATGGCGGCGGCCAGTGCCGGCGCCGAGGGGAAGTAGCCGTGGAAGTAGCTGGCCACCAGCCTGCCCTCTACGAAGACCGGCTCCGCGGGGCTGCCGGCCAGGCGCCGGGCATGGGCGGCCGGCTCAAGAGGGGTTTCCAACAATGAGTGATGGTAGGTGTGGCCACGCAGCTCACCGGTGTCGGTCGAGAGGCTCTGCAGGCCCAGGGCGCTGAGCTTGCCGGCCATGCGGGCGGTGCCGGTCAGCAGCCCCAGCATGGCGTGCTCGCGCCTTTCACCGTCGACCAGCGACTCCATGCATGCCATCAGCCCGCCGCACTCGGCCAGGATCGGCCGCCCGGCGTCGTGGTGGCCGCGGATCGCAGCGAGCATTGGCGCGTTGGCGGCGAACTTCCCACCGTGCAGCTCCGGGTAACCGCCGGGCAGCCACAGGGCGTCGCAGCCGGGCAACTCGTTGTCGGCCAGCGGCGAGAAGAAGCGCAGCTCGGCGCCCATCTGGAGAAGCAGGTCGAGATTGGCGCGGTAGAGAAAAGCGAAGGCGTCGTCGCGGGCCACGCCGATGCGCACGCCCTCGAGCAGCCGCGGCGGCGGCTCGGGGGCCTCGGCCTCGAGCGTCACCCTGGCCGGCAGGCGGTCGAGGCCCGCCTCCTTGAGCACTTCGGCGGCGGCGTCGAGCTGGGCGTCGAGCCCCGCCAGCTCGCCGGCCTGCACCAGCCCCAGGTGGCGGTCGGGAATCTTCATCGCCTCGTGACGGGGGATGGCCCCGAGCAGCGAAAGCCCCTCAGGCATGCTCTCGGCCAGCAACCGGCCGTGACCGGGGCTACCCACGCGGTTGGCAATCACCTCGTGGATGGCGAGCTCAGGATGGTAGTTGGCCAGCCCCTGGGCCACGGCGCCGAAGGTCTGGGCCATGCCCCAGGCGTCGATCACCGGCAGCGCCGGCAGTCCGGCCAGGATCGCCAGGTCGGCGCTGGACGGGTCGCCGTCGAACAGCCCCATGGAACCCTCCACCAGGATCAGGTCGGCGTCACGGGCCGCTTCGGCCAGACGCCAGCGACACTCGTGCTCGCCGGTCATCCAGGGGTGGAGCTGGTAGACCGGCTGGCCCGAGGCCACCTCCTGGACCATGGGGTCGAGGTAGTCGGGGCCGTGCTTGAACACTCTCACCTTGCGCCCGGCATTGCGGTGCAGCCGCGCCAGCGCCGCGGTGACCATGGACTTGCCCTGGCCGGAGCCGGGAGCGGTAATCAGGGCGGCATGAGCCTCGCCGCGAATCGTCGATGTCGTCATATCACCTCACGGGTACGAAAACGGGGGCGCCGTCGATCTCGGCGGTGGCCAGGCGCTGGCCGTAGAGCCGCTCCAGGGCGGCGGGCACCAGCATGTTGCTGGCCGGCCCCCAGCACGCCTCGCCGTCGGGATAGAGCAGCAGCAGGTGATCGCACCAGCGCGCCGCCAGGTTGAGGTCGTGCAGGCACATCATCACCGCACGTCCCTCGGCGGCCTGCTCGGCGAGCAGCGCCATCACCGCGCTCTGGTGATGCAGATCGAGATGGTTGGTGGGCTCGTCGGCGAGCCAGATCTGCGGCGCCTGGGTCAGCACCGTGGCAATCGCCAGGCGCTGGCGTTCGCCCCCCGAGAGCGTGCTGACCAGGCGCTCGGCCAGGTGATCGACGTCGAGCCGTTCGAGCGCCGCCTCGGCCAGGCGCAGGTCCTTGCCACTCTCCATCTGCCACGCCGAGAGCCATGGATGCCGACCGATCAGCGCCGTCTCGCGCACCGTGGCGGGAAAGCCGTCGTGGCGATCCTGGAACACCAGGCCCAGGGTACGTGCCACCTGCCGCCGGTCCAGCGCCGCCAGCGGACGGCCATCGATCAGCACCTGCCCTGCCCGTGGCACGCGCAGCCCGGCCAGGGTGTGCAGTAGGGTGGTCTTGCCGGCGCCGTTGGGGCCTAGCACGCCCCACACCTGCCCCGGCTCGACGCTGAACGCAAGCGCCCGCCCGTCGCGCCGCCCCGGCACGTCGATCACCAGCTCGCGAGTCTCGAGGCGGTTCATCAGCGGCTCCGGTACAGCAGGAAGAGGAAGGTGGGCACGCCGAGCAGCGCGGTGATCACCCCCACCGGCAGCTGCTCCGGGGCGATCATGGTACGCGCCAGGGTGTCGGCCAGCACCAGCAGGGTGCCGCCGGCCAGGGCGCAGGCCGGCAGGATCAGGCGCTGATCGTTGCCCAGCACCAGGCGCAGCATGTGCGGCACCACCAGACCGACGAAGCCGATGCTGCCGGCGGTGGTCACCGCGGTGGCGGTCAGCACGCTGGCCACGACATAGATCGTCCACTCCAGCGGGCGCACGTTGACCCCCAGCGCCGCTGCCTGCAGCGGGCCACGCGCCATGACGTTGAGGCTACGACCCAGCGGCATCAGCAGCAGGCAGATCAGCAGCAGCAGGATCAGCGGCGGCCAGGGCGTGCGTGCATAGGAGAGGTCGCCCATCAGCCAGTAGAGCATGCCGGGCAGGCGCTCGGCGGGGCTTATCGCCAGCATCAGGGTAATCACCGCCCCCCAGCCGGCCGCCACCACCACGCCGGTGAGCAGCAGTCGCGAAGGCGTCCAGCTGCCGGTGCCGTGGGCCAGGCCGAACACCAGCAGCGTGGAGAGAAACGCCCCGGCGAAGGCTGAGCCGGTGATTACCGCCCCGCCCAGCCCCGCCAGCATCGCCGCCAGCGCCCCCACCGAGGCGCCGCCGGAGAGGCCCAGCACGTAGGGGTCGGCCAGGGGGTTGCGCAACAGTACCTGCATCAGGGCACCGGCCACGGCAAGCAGGCCGCCCACGGCAAATGCCGACAACGAACGCGGAATGCGCAGGTCGAGGATCAGCGTGCGTGCCAGAGGGCTGCCTTCGCCGCGGGCCACCGCCCAGACGTCGGCGAGCGACAGCGCGGCACTGCCCAGGGTGACCGACAGCAGCAGCGCCGCCAGCCCCACCAGGGCCAGCGCGGCAAGCGGCGGCCATAGCGAGCGCCGGGGCATGCGATCGATCACCTCAGCGCTTGGCGCGGGCACGGTCGAGCTTCTCGCAGAACAGCCGGCTGCCCTCCAGCAGCCGCGGCGTGGGGCGCTGGATCAGCGAGGGCGGAATGAAGTAGAGGTTGTCGCGCTCGACGGCGGTCAGGCTCGGGTACTGCTGCCAATGGGTCAGCCAGTCGCGGTTCTCTTCGCCCATGCCGCCGGCGAGTATTGCCTCGGGGTCGGCGACCAGCACCGACTCGTCGTCGATGCGCGGCACCAGCCGCGACAGCTCGCCGAACACATTAGCCCCGCCGCACAGGGTCAGCACCTTGCCGATCAGGTGCTCATCGTTGATGGTCATCAGCGGCTCGTCCCACACCTGGTAGAAGACAGGCACCGGCGCAGCGTCGGCGTAGCGCTCGGCCAGCGCCGCCATGCCGTCGCGGAACTCGGCCGCCACGCGCTCCCCAGCCTCTCGGGTATCGGCCAGCAGCGCCAGGCGCTCGATGGCACTGGAAACGCCCTCGAAGTCCCGCGGCTCGATGTAGAACACCGGCATGCCCAGCGCCTCGAGGGTCTCGAGCTGCTCGGGCGGGTTGCCGGTCATCCAGCCGATCACCAGGTCGGGGGACAGTGTCACCAGGGCCTCAAGATCCATGCGGGTATGGCTGCCCACCGACTGGACCTCTTGCGCCTCGGGCGGATAGTCGCTGTAGGCCACCACCGCAACCACCTTCTCCCCCGCCCCGGCGGCATAGACCAGCTCGGTGGCGCCCGGCGAGAGCGCGGCGATGCGCTGGGCAGGCTGCCCGAGGCACACCTCCCGCTCGCGGTCGTCGATGGCGCACAGCGTGCCGGCATGCGCCTCGCCGGCCACTGGCCCCGACAGGGCCAGCGTCAGCAAGGCACAGGAAAATGCAGCGGGGCCAAGGGCCCCGCTGACTAGACCCTTACTGGCCGAAGTGGACACTGACGAAGGCCGCACGGCCGGCATTGAGATAGTCATCGCCATCGAAGAACCTGGCAGTTGTGTATTCCCTATCCAGGGCATTTTCTACTGTCAAGCGAGCTGACCACAGGGGCGCGAACTGCCAGCCGGCACGCAGGTTGACGAGCCCGAAGCCGCTGAGGCGATCCGTGTTGGCGGCATCTTCGTAGCGGTGACCCTGAACGACCCAGGAGCCACCCAGCGACCACTCGCCCAACACACGATCCACGTCGAAGCGAGCACCTTCACTCGCACGGCGCCTGAGACGATTACCGGTCGCACGATCTTCTGGATCGTTGTACGTCAATGCCGCCGCCATGGTCCAGTCACCAACCTCAGCGCCAGCGCTGAACTCAACGCCACGGATACGTGTGGTGGGGATGTTCATAGTCATTCCACCACGTTGAGCCGATATAAGGTTGTCAATATCTGTCTGATAAAGTGCCGTATCCCAGAACCACTGCCGATATTGGCCCCGCACTCCAAGTTCCACGGTCTTCGATGTTTCTGCCTCTAGGTCGGGATTCCCAAAACCAGGCCAGTAGAGGTCATTGAAAGTCGGCGCTTTGAACGCCGTTCCGTAGCTGGCCCGCAGCGTATGAGCGTCATCCAGCTCATAGCCCAGTGCCAGGCTGCCGGTCACTTCGTTACCGTAGGCCTCGTTGTCGTCATAGCGAAGGCTGGCTTGCACCGCTAAAGGAGAAAAATCGAGCAATACCTGGGAAAAGGCGGCCCTATTGTTACGTTCCTCAACCTCATAGGGTCCATCCCAAGGCATGCTACCCGTGATGCTTCCAGCAACACTATCATTCAGATACTCTGCGCCAACGATAACCTCATGAGGACCAGTCCAAATTGTATTTTCCCAGCGGACCTTTCTCGTCTCAGTATCTAGGATGGAGTCATAGAAGCTGTTAACACTTTCATCTCGAGCCTCACTCAGTGTCAAACGGCTTCGCCAGTTTGTGGTAATCGGCAGCTCTCCATAGAGCCCAGCCACCTGCTGAACGTAATCTGTCGTCGCTAGTAATCCACTCTCGTCATACTCTGTTGTACCTCTGGCTCGAAGTGCCATCACGCCTATTTCGGTGCCGCCGTCGAAGGTGTGGGCAAGTCGTACCAGGCCAGTCGTATTGTCATAGCCCATATCTTCGCCATCGCGACGCACCGGCGTGCCATCGGTGGAGAAATGACTGCCGGCGAAGCTGTAGCGGGTGCCGCCGCTCTCGCCGGATAGCCCGGCGCTGTAGCGCTGGGTATTGAAGGAGCCGCCGCCAACGGAGACGCTCGGATGCGGGCCGCCCTCCTGTGCCTCATGAGTGAACAGCTGCACTACGCCGCCCACCGCATCGGCGCCGTAGAGGCTGCCGCGGGGGCCACGCACGATCTCGGCACGCTCAAACATGCGCGGGTCGAGGAACTGCCAGGCGGCACCACCGGTCGTTGCCGAGCGCAGACGGATACCGTCGACCAACAGCACATTCTGGTCATTGCTGGTACCACGGATGAAGACGCTGCTGTTCTTGCCGAAGCTGCCGTTGGTGGAGACATCCACCCCCGGCTGGCCACGCAGCAGGTCGGTCACGCTGGTGGGGTCCTGGCGACGCAGGGTGGCCTCATCGAGTACGGTCACCGAGGAGAGCGTCTCGTCGGCGGTGCGTGGTGCCAGGGTGGCGGTGACCACCATGGGATTGAGGGCGACGGTGTCGACAGCCGTGGCCTGGGCCTGAACGGCCAGGGGAAGCGCGGCCAGACCGAAGGCGGCCAGGCCCTGCGCAGCCAGATTTTGCTTGGTTTTCATTCCGATTCCCTTGCTCGCCGTGCCTACCCGCACGGTCTTCTATGCGAAGCCGGGGCGGCGTGAAGGGGTCGAGAAGGGAAGAGAGGAGAACGGCGGCTTCTACCCTGCCTCGAAGTTGCCCACCGCAACCCGGCATGTCCTCTCCGGCCGGTCTCCGGGCTGACGAGCGAAGCGAAACGCTTCAGGCCCATCGCCTTCCCATGCAGAGCACAGTGGCATGATGATGGACCCATACTCGATCACCGTTGCGGGGGCAGCGTCGGAATGCTCTTTCTCCAATTCGAAGAAAGGTCACCGACTTCCCGTTTAACCTCAAAACTGCGATGAGGCACCTGAGAGTGCGCGTACGCTATCAGCGCGGCGGGGATACGTCAATCGAGCGGCCCCACGAGACTGAGCCAGATCAACGAGTTAGCGATTTCACCAAGCCGTGCCGCACATACCAGGCCTGCTCACAGCGGGCCGCGGCATCCTGGACCAGCCAGCCGTTGAGGTCGCGCAGGCGCCGGTTCTCGCGGCCGAGCGGCACGATGCCGCGGCCCATCTCGAGCAGGATCAGCACCGCCTGGCCGCCGCGTTCGGCCTCCCAGGCCCGCAGCGCATCGAGCTCCCGCACCATGGCCTGGCGCAGCCGGCCGTCGTCGGGCTCGGCGGCGAGCCGCTCGCCGATCCAGCGCTCCCAGCCCTCCAGCACCAGGCATGCAGTGTCGGCAACCGAAGGCCACGCCTCGAGCCGGTCTCGCGCATGGGCGGAGTGCCAATGCGGGGCGTCGAAGCGCTGCCTTACGGCGTCGCGCTTGCCGGCGCAGGTACCGCCGATGAAGAGCTGCATTGCCAGCGCCCTCCGTCATGCGTGAAGGTGAATCGGCGCCCCTCGGCCTGAACGACGCCGCCCTCCCAGAAGCCGATGCCCTCGAAGCGGCGGCGCAGCTCGCGAATTACGCCGCCATGGCAGACCACCAGCACACGATGGTGGTCGTGTGGCGAGCAGCCACTCACGAGATCGGCGAACCAGTCGTCGAGCCGCTGGCGCAGCTCGGCGGTGGATTCGCCGCCGGGCGGCGGCTGCTGGCCTTCGCTGTCGATCCAGGCGCGATAGAAGGGCTGCGACTTCAGCTCATCATAGGTGCGCCCCTCGTAGTCGCCGAAGTCGAGCTCGCGCAGGCGCGCATCGAAGTGCGTCGGCCAGGCCCGCTCGCGCCCTTCGACCACGTGCGCCAGGGTCTGCCGGCAGCGGGTCAAATCGCTGCAGTGCACGGCATCGAAGGTTTGCTCCTCCAGCGCCTCGCGCAGCCGATCGAGACCAGGCAAGGCCTCGGGTAGCAGCAGCGGGATGTCGCGCTGCCCCTGGTAGCGACGCTCGCGATTCCACTGCGTCAACCCGTGACGAACGACCACCAGCTCCAGGCGACCAGCAGCAGCCATAGCTCTCCTCCCTCGATTGCGGTTCCGACGATATCGCCGTTGATGCCCTTGAAGGCGCGCAGCATGCCCCAGGCATAGAGCATCAGGAACGGCGCCAGTGCAAGGCACAGCCACACGCCTCCCGGCACCAGCGCGGCCAGCGGCAGCAGCGGCAGCGCCGCAAGCCAGAGGTCGTGCGGTGAAAGATCGCGCTTCCAGCTGGCAGCCATGCCCTCGGGCCGCGCCGCCGGGGCCAGCACCAGCAGCGCCACGGCAGAAAAGCGCCCCAGCCCCAGGATCATCACCAGCAGCAGCAGGCTGGCGCCGGCATCGAGCAGCACGAACAGCAGCGCGGTCTTCCACAGCAGCAGGAACACCAGCGCCAGGATACCGAAGCTGCCCACATGGGGATCCTTCATGATCTCCCACTTGCGCTCCAGCGGTGCGTTGCTGCCCAGGGCGTCGGCGACGTCCATCAAGCCGTCCAGGTGCAGCCCGCCGGAGAGCGCCACCCACAGCGTGAGCAGCGCTAGCGCCAGCAGCGGTGCGGGTAGCAGGTTCTCGAGCAGCGCGGCCGCCGCCGCCAGCAGGCCGCCAAGCAGCATGCCCACCAGCGGATAGCAGCGTACCGCCCAGCGCCGGGTGGCCGGCGTCCAGGGGCAGGCGAAGGGCAGCGGCAGGCGGGTGAGGAACTGCAGCGCCAGCACCAGGCCAAAGGCGGCGTCTTTCATGAGCGCTCCTCACCACGGCGTTTCCACACCTGCGGCAGCCCTGCCATCACCTGGATCACCTCGTCCGCCTCCTGCGCCACCAAGCGGTGAGCCCGCTGCAGAAAAGCCAGGTAGCGCCACACCTCGGTGTCCTCGGGGGGCATGCCCTCGTTGACGTCGTTGGAGACGATCACCAGCGCCACGTCGCGCTGCCGGGCCTCGGCCAGCAGGCGCTCGAGCATGGCGATGCCCCGCGCCTCGTCGAGCTCGCCGCCATGCTCGCTTGCATAGAGCAGCTGGCTGGCCCACAGGGTCAGGCAGTCGAGCAACAGCGTGCTGCCGGGCGCCACCCGCTCGAGGGCGGCGATGAGATCCACCGGCTCCTCCAGGGTGATCCAGCCCTCGCCCCGGGCTTGCCGATGACGGCCGATGCGGGCCTGCCACTCGTCGCTGCCGCTCATGGCGGTCGCCAGGTAGTAGCGGGCCCCGCCCCGCTCGGCCTGCCAGCGCCGCGCCAGGGCTTCGGCATGGGTGCTCTTGCCGGAGCGCGCCCCGCCGCTGATGAAAGCGATCATGGATGTCTCCAACGCGCAATGGCCTCGACCAGCGCCCGGTTCTCCGGTCGCGAGTGCACCGCCACCCGCAGCCAGGCGCCCTCGAGGCCGATGAAATGGTGGGTATGACGGACGAGAATGCCGCCGCGCGCCAGGTGTTCCAGCAGCGCCGGCATCGACCCGCCGTAAGCGTCCTGGAGCCGAACATCCCTGAACAACAGGAAGTTGGCGTGGGACGGCACGACGTCGAGCCCCCGCGCCGCGAGCTCGCCCTGCAGCCACGGGCGCTCGGCGTCGAGCCATGCGCGGGTTCGCGTCAGATAGTCCCGGTCCGCCAGCAGCGGCGCGACCAGCCCCGCCGCCAGGGCGTTGACGCTCCACGGCGGCTGCAACTCGGCAATAGCGTTTACCGCGGCGGCCGAGCCCAGCAGATAGCCCAGCCGCAGGCCGGGAATGGCATACAGCTTGGTCATCGAGCGCAGCAACAGCAGGTTGTCGAAGCGAGCCAGCAGCGGCGTGAGCCGCTCGTCCGGCGTGGCGAAATCGACGAACGCCTCGTCCACCACCAGCATGGCGCCGTGGCGCTGGCCTGTCGCCAGCAGGCGCTCGATGATCCCGCGCTCGATCAGCGTGCCGGTGGGGTTGTTGGGGCGGCACAGGAACAGCGCGCCGGCATCGCGCATGGCCTCAGCGGCACTCGCCTCATCCAGCGCAAAACTGCCCGGCGCCAGCTCGACGTGCTCCACGGCGATGCCGTAGTGGCGGCAGGCCCGCTCATACTCGCCGAAGGTGGGCTGCACAATCGCGGCCCGACGCACCCCCTGCCTGGCCAGCAGCGCCGCGGCGAGGAAGATCGCCTCGGCGCCGCCGTTGGTGAGCCTTACCTGCTCGGGCCCGAGCCCTTCGCTCATGGCGATAGCGTCTCGCGCCTCGCCATAGTCAGGGTCGGGATAGACGGCGAGTTCCGCCACGCTGGCGGCGAGCCGCTGCGCCAACCAGGGCGGCGGCCCCAGCGGGTTGAGGTTGGCACTGAAGTCGATGACCTCACTGTCGCCAGCGAGGCCGAAGCGCGGCAGCAGCTGCTCGGGGCGCCCGCCATGGCTCGGCCAGTCGCTCATGCGTCTCCCCCCTCGCTCATGCCCAGGCGCTCCGCACCCCGGCCACGGAGGCCATCAGCAGGAAGAACACGGCCCAGGCGCCATGCATGTGGCGCACGGCACGTTCGATATGGACGACCCGCAGCGGCTCGTGAGGCTCGCCCAGCCTTACCCGCTCTGAGACCCGCCCGCCGTAGGTATTGGTGCCGCCGAGCTGCACGCCGAGCAGGTACGCCATCATCGCTTCGGGCCAGCCGGCGTTGGGGCTGGGGTGGCCCGGCGCCTCGCGCCAGGTGCCGGCCAGTGCCCTCTGTCTACGCACCCCCTGCCAGCGCGCCCTCGGCAGCGCCAGGGCGGCCAGCCACATGCTCAGGGCGGTGAGCCGGGCCGGCACCCAGTTGGCCAGGTCGTCGAGCCTGGCCGAAGCGTAGCCGAAATCGGCGTAGCGCTCGCTGCGATGGCCGACCATGGAGTCCAGGGTGTTCACCGCCTTGTAGGCCAGCGCCAGCGGCGCCCCGCCGAGCAGCGCCCAGAACAGCGGCGCGGTGATGCCGTCGACCGTGTTCTCGGCCACGGTTTCCACCGTGGCCCGGGTCACGCCGGCCTCGTCGAGGGTATCGGTGTCGCGCCCGACGATCATCGCAACGGCCCGGCGCGCACCTGCGAGGTCGCCCTTGACCAGCGGGTCGGCCACCGCGAAGGCGGCATCGCGCAGCCCCTTGATCGCAAGCGCGCTGGCCAGCAGCAGCAGTTCGCCGATGCGCCCCAGCCAGGGGTGCAGCCAGGCGAGCAGCGCCAGCCCACTCCAGGCCAGCGCATAGACGAGCGCCACCACGCAACCGGTGAGCAGAAAGCCCTTGCAGCGACGGGCTCGCGGGCTGCCGTGGTTCCAGCGACGCTCCAGCACCTCGATCAGCCGCCCCATGGCGACCACCGGATGGGGAAGCCAGCGCGGGTCGCCGATCAGCAGATCCAGCGCGATGGCCCCCAGCAGCAGTGCCAGCAGGGCCAGGCTCAGCGGCTCGACGCTCATGCCTCGGCGCTCATGACTCAGGGGCAGCGCCAGCCACCCCGGCCGAATCGAAGGTGGCCATCTCGCACAGCATGCGGCAAGCGGCTTCGAGCAGCGGGAAGGCGAGCGCCGCCCCGGTGCCCTCGCCCAGGCGCAGCTGCATGTCGAGCAGCGGCTCGGCCTCGAGCAGCTCCAGCGCCACGTCGTGGCCCGGCTCGCAGGAACGGTGGCCGAAGATCAGGTAGCCGCGCAGCGCAGGCACGAGCCGGCAGGCCACTAGCGCCGCCACCGTGGCGATGAAGCCGTCGACCAGGATCGGCATGCGCCGGGCGGCCGCCCCCAGGTAGGCGCCGGCCATGGCGGCGATCTCCAGCCCGCCGAGCTTGACCAGTACTTCCATGGGCCGGGTGGGGTCGGCATCGCGAGCCGCCAGAGCGCTTTCGATCACCCCGGCCTTGTGGGCCAGGCGCGAGATATCGATGCCCGTTCCCTGCCCCACCAGGCGGGTCACCGGCCGCCCGCTCAGGGCGGCCAGCAGGGCGCTGCTGGCGGTGGTGTTGGCAATGCCCATCTCGCCGACGATCAGGCAGCGGCAGCCGGCGGTGTGGCTGCGCGCGGCGGCACGTATGCCGACCTCGATGGCGCGCTGGGCCTCGGCCAGGCTCATGGCATCCTCGCGGGCGAAGTTGGCGGTGCCGGGACGCACCTTGTCGTGGACCACGCCCTCACCTTCGACGGTACCCTTCACCCCCACATCGACGACCTCGAGCCGCGCGCCGATCTGGCGGGCGAAGACGTTGATGGCGGCGCCGCCGGTGGCGAAGTTGGCCACCATCTGCGCCGTGACCTCCTGGGGAAAGGCCGACACGCCCTCTTCGGCCACGCCATGGTCGGCGGCGAAGACGATCACCCCGGGCGGGCTCACAGCAGGCGCAGCGCTGCCGCTCAGACAGGCAAGCTGGATGACCAGCGATTCGAGACGACCCAGGCTGCCGGGGGGCTTGGTGAGGTTGTCGAGGCGTGTCTGCACGGCGGGGGCGAGAGCGTCATCGACCGGTACGATGGCGGCCAGGGTATCGGCAAGCATGAGCGTATCCTGATAGGGCGTGGGGCAGCCGCCATCTTAACAGGCTGGCTCGGCCTGTCACGGCGCCGTGCCCAGCGCTCCCACCTGCTGGCTCTGCTGTCGTACCTGGGGCTCCCGCTCGCCGGCCAGGGCCAGGCGTGCCGAATTCGCCACTACGCTGAGCGAGCTGGCCACCATGGCCAGCACCGCTATCAGAGGCGGAATCGGCATGGCCACCGCCAGCCCCAGTGCCAGCAGGTTGTAGATGCCGGAGAGCACCAGATTCTGGCGCATCACCCGGCGCGTGCGGCGCGCCAGGCGCCAGGCCACCTCGACCCCGGCCACCCCGGGCTTCAGCAGCGCCACGCTGGCGCCCTCCTGCACCGTGCTATTGGCACCCAGCGGCGCCACGCCAACACTGGCGGTGGCCAGCCCCACCACGTCGTTGAGCCCGTCGCCAACGTAGAGCGACGGCTGCGGCATGGCCGCCAGCAGCTTGGCCTTGGCCTCGGGGCTGCGCCCGGCATAGCACTCCTCCGCTTTCATGCCCACCGCATCCGCCAGCCGCCTCACCGCCGGCGCCCTGTCGCCGCTGATCAGCGCCAGCGCGAGGCCGTGACGGCGCAACTCGGCCAGCGTTTCTGCGGTGCCGGGCAGGGCCGTCTCGCCCAGGGTGAAGCGCGCCAGCAGGGAACCGTCGCAGGCCAGCAGCACTTCGCTCTCTCCCGAGTCGGCGGCCTGCTGGGTGGCAACGCCCTGCTCGGCGAGCCAGGCACGGCTGCCCAGCAGCAGCTCTCGCCCGTCGCCAAGTGAGACCCGCCGCCCGCGTCCGCCGACCTCCTCGGCCTGCACGATCTCGAGCTCCCCGCCCGCCCCGGCATCCTGGGCATCTTGAACATAGCGACGCACGGCCCGCGCCAACGGGTGCTCGCTGCCTCGCGCCGCCACCGAGGCCAGCGTCAGCAGCTCCGGTTCAGACAGGTTGGCCGCCGAGTGCATGGCCTGCACCTGCGGCTCCCCGGCGGTGAGGGTGCCGGTCTTGTCGAAGGCGGCGCTACGGATTCGCGCCAGCGTCTCGAAGGCCCCCGGGTCGCGAATCACCACGCCGCGCTCCAGGGCCTGGCCGCTGCCCGCCAGACCGGCCAGGGGAATCGCCAGGCCCACGGCGCAGGGGCAGGCCACCACCAGCACCGACAGCGCCCTCACCCAGGCCTCCTCGGTCGGCACGCCGGCCAGCCAGGTCGCCACCAGGGTAAGCAATGCCAGCACCACCGCCAGAGGACTGAGCCAGCCGGCGAAGCGGTCCGCCAGCCGCTGCAGCTCGCCCTTGCGCGCCTGCTGCCACCACATCTGCTCGCGCAGCCGGTCCAGACGACACTCGCCGGCGGGCGCGGTGACCTCGAATACCAGCGCCGCACCGAGGTTACGGCAGCCGGCCGCCACGGCATCGCCCGGCAGGCAGCGCCGCGGCGCGCTTTCGCCGGTCAGCGGTGAGAGGTCGAGCAGCGCTTCGCCATCGCGGAGGACGCCATCCAGCGGCAGGGTCTCGCCAGGCTCGACGCGCAGCCGATCCCCCACCGCCACCGCTTCCAGTGCACAGGAGTGCCAGGCATCCGCCACCCAGCGCTGTACCTGCGCCGGCGGCCGATGCAACGCCTGGAGCGCACGCAGCCCGCGATGGCGGCACAGGGTTTCCACCAGCCGACCGACCAGCAGCAGGGTGACCAACATCACCGCGGTATCGAAATAGACCTCCGGCGAGCCCAGCATCAGCAGCCACAGCGATACGCCCACCGCCGTCAGCGCGCCCAGTGCCACCAGCGCATCCATGCCGGGTCGCCATGCCCGGGTCGTGCGCCAGCCGGCACGGTAGAACGGCAGTGCCACGTAGGTGACGACCGGCAGGGCGAATGCGCCCGAAACCCAGGCCATGATCACATCCAGCTCGGCACTGGGCATGGCACCGGCATAGATCAGCAGCGAGGCGAGCATGGTCCACATGCCGAAGGCCACGGCCATGAGCAGCCGCAGGGTGAGATAGCGGCTCTCGGCATCGAGCCGCGCTTCGGCATCGCCTATCGCTTCGGGGGGACCGAGGCGGTAGCCGAGCCGGCTCACGGCGGCGGCCAGCCGCGCTTCCTCGAGCGCCGGCGGCTGCCCCTGCACCAGCAGGGTGGCACTGGGGTAGTGCACGCTGGCGGCGCTGACGCCGGGCATGCGGGCCAGCTGTGCCTCGACGGCCAGGGCGCAGCTGGTGCACCATAGCCCCTGAACCGAGTAGAGCGCCTCGCCCTGGCGCTCGGATTGACTGTCGGAGATGGCATCCATACGGCAAAGCGTAAAGGAAACCCCGGGCAAATGCCCGCCAGGTGGAGCCGTTGACGATTGGCACCTGGCCAATGCCCCACTATACTGTATATGAATACAGTTAAATGAAGGCTCGCCATGCCCCACTTCGACATCAAGCAGACGCGCAAGGGTCGCGGCGCCACCTACAACCCCAGCAACCGCTTCGCCCCCACCCACAGCGAAACGGAGGACGACGGCTGGTGGCAGGAGGAGATGCCGACGCGCCTGGCCACGGTGGTCAGCGAGGAGCGGGCGCGCAGCGCGCTGGCGTGGAACGACTCCCCGGATCTGGCCTTCGACCGCTCCCTCAACCCCTACCGCGGCTGCGAACACGGCTGCATCTACTGCTATGCGCGACCGAGCCACGCCTACTGGGACATGTCGCCCGGCATCGACTTCGAGACCCGGCTGATTGCCCGCAGCGGCCTGGTGGATCGCCTGCGCGAGGAGTTCTGCAAGCGCAGCTACGTGTGTCGCCCCATCGCCTTCTCCGGCAACACCGACTGCTATCAGCCGCTGGAGGCGGAGCGCGGCACCAGCCGCGAGATACTGGGCTTCCTGCTCGAGTGCCGCCACCCGGTGTCGATCATTACCAAGAGCGCATTGATCCTGCGCGATCTGGACCTGCTGGGGGAGCTGGCCCGCCGGCGGCTGGTGCGGGTGTCGATCAGCCTGACCAGCCTCGACACCGAGCTCAAGCGCAGCCTGGAGCCCCGGGCCGCCTCCCCCGCCGCGCGCCTGCGCACCGTGCAGCGGCTGCACGAGGCCGGTATCCCGGTGGGGGTGATGGTGGCGCCGGTAATACCGGGCCTGACCGACCATGAGCTGGACCGCCTGCTGGCAGCGGCGCGGGACGCCGGCGCCCAGTGGGCGGGCTGGACGCTGCTGCGCCTGCCGCGGGAGGTGGCGCCGCTGTTCGAGGATTGGCTGGAGGCCCACTACCCCGAGCGGGCACGCAAGGTGATGAGTCTGGTGCGGCAGAGTCGCGGCGGTGCCGACTACGACAGCCGCTTCGGCAAGCGCATGCGCGGCGAGGGGGTGTTCGCCGAACTGATCGCCCAGCGCTTCGACAAGATCTGCCGACGGCTGGGCCTCAACGACCCGGCCACCCGCGAATCGCGACAGCTCGACGTCACCGCGTTCCGCCCGCCGCGAGCGCAGGGCGACCTGTTCGAGTGACGGCTCAAGGCACGATGACGGCAGCTCCCGTCAGCCGGCCCTCGCGCAGGTCGCTCAGCGCCTGATTGGCCTGCTCCAGCGGGTAGGCGTGCGTCTCGGTGCGAATCGGCACCGTGGGGGCCAGGGCCAGGAACTCCTCACCGTCCTGCCGGGTGAGGTTGGCCACCGACTTGACGCTGCGCTCCTGCCACAGCAGGCGATAGGGGAAGGCGGGAATGTCGGACATGTGGATACCGCCGGAAACCACCGTGCCGCCCGGACGCACCTGCGCCAGGGCCAGGGGCACCAGCTCCCCCACCGGGGCGAACAGCAGTGCGGCATCGAGGGGCTCCGGCGGCGTCTGGTCGGCGTCGCCGGCCCACACGGCGCCAAGCCGCCGGGCAAAGGCCTGGGCTGCATCGTCGCCCGGCCGGGTGAAGGCGTAGACTCGCTGCCCACGCGACACGGCGAGCTGCACCAGGATATGCGCCGCGGCGCCGAAGCCGTAGATGCCGAGACGCCGGTTCTGCTCGCCCCCCGCCAGGCGCCAGGTGCGATAGCCGATCAACCCCGCACATAGCAGCGGTGCTGCGGCCTGGGCGTCCTCGGCGATCAAGGGGAAACAGTAGCGGGCATCGGCCACGCCGTACTCGGCGTAGCCGCCATCCAGGGTATAGCCGGTGAAGCGCGCGTGGGAGCAGAGATTCTCGCGACCGGCCAGGCAGGCCTCGCACTCGCCGCAGGTCCACCCCAGCCAGGGCACGCCGATGCGCATGCCCACCCCCAGGTGCTGCACGCCCGTACCCACCGCGGTGACCTCACCGACGATCTCGTGACCGGGAACCAAGGGCAGGACGGGCGAAGGCAGCTCGCCGTCCACCACATGCAGGTCGGTGCGGCACACGCCACAGGCCAGCACGCGATACTGCACCTGCCCTGCAGCGGGCGTCGGCCTGGGCACGCTTTCGAGCCGCAGCGGCTGACCGGGGGCATGCAGGCGCATGGCGCGCATCGTGCTCATGACGGCTCCCTCGCAACGACGTCTCTTCGGGGAGCATAGCGCAGCCTCTCGGCTGCGCTCAGTTCCGTGCCCAGGTCAGCTCACCGCCACCTCGTAGCCGGTGAACTTGCGCAGGTTGATCACGCCGCTGTCGAGGATCAGATACTGCCCCTTGAGGCCCAGCAGGGTGCCGGCCACCTCGGGCTGCTTGTCGAAGTTGTGCGAGACGATCTTGCGCGGATGCTCCAGCACCGGGTAGTCGAAGCTGACCGGCGGCTCGTCGAGCGGGCGAATGGCATCGGCACCGAAGCGCTGGCGCAGCTGGCCAAGCCCGCTCTCCAGACGCGCCAGCAGGCGGTCGCGCTCGGTCACGAGATCCAGCGGCTCGACCTCGCCCTTGAGCATGGCGCGCCAGTTGGTGCGGTCGGCCACCTCCTCCTTGAACAGCACCTCGACCAGACCCGACTGCTGGCGCGTGTGGACTTCGAGGATGGGTAGCGCCTGGATCGCGCCCTGGTCGAGCCAGCGCGTGGGTACCTGGGTGCCGCGGGTAATGCCCACCTTGAGGCCGGAGGAGTTGGCCAGGTAGATGACGTGGGGCTGGAAACAGTGGCGCTCGGCCCACTCCGGCTCACGGCAGGTGCCGGCGTCGAAGTGGCAGGTCTCGGGCTTGACGATGCAGGTGTCGCACTGGGCCAGCTTCTTGAAGCAGGGGTAGCAGTAGCCCTGGGCGAAGCTCTTCTTGGTCGCCCGGCCGCAGTGGGTACAGGCGATCGCGCCGGTCCACGCCAACCGCAGCGGCTGGCCGAGCCGTGCGTTCAGGTCGAGGCGGTGCTCGCCGGCACGCAGCGTGTAGCGCACCGCACCACCCTGCTCGCCGGGCGCCACGGCCATCTTGCTCAGGCAGCCCTGGACGACGGGCGCGACCTCGATCATGCCGCTATCAGTCACGTGACGCATCCCGGGCCAGCCCAGCGAGTTCGGGCGGTACGTTAGTGCCGCTGCTGGCGCTGCCGCAGGTGCGCTGCTGCAGGTAGCCCACGCGCAGCTCCTCGGGCACGTGGTTCTCGTGCTCGTAGCGAATCACCGCCTCGAGGCAGAGTTCGGTCTGCTCCGCGGTCAGCATGCGTCCGTCGGGCCATTTGCGCAGCGCCACCGCCTGCTTGAGGCTCTCGTAGATGGCCGGCGTCATCTGGCGGATCATGCGCTCGAAGGTCATATCGCTCATTGGGAACTCTCTCATAGGGGAAACGCAGCCATTAGGCAGTGTTTCCTAGCGGCGTGCACGGCCCGAATAATACCACCCCAACACCAGGCCCACGACCAGCCCACCCAGGTGCGCCTCGTTGGCCACGTTGCCAAAGCCTACCGCCGCGGCCATGTCGGTCATGGTGAAGACCATCCAGCCGAGCATGAACACCACCAGCATCTGAGGCACGAAGAAGCCGCTGTGCGGCGCGCGGCGCGACATCAGCCAGACGTAGCCGAGCAGCGCGAAATCGACCCCCGACATGCCGCCGAACAGCACGGTGCCGGTGGCGTACTGGGCCAGGTTGGCGCCGATGCCGGAGATGAGCACCAGCGCCAGCATGCGCCCGCTGCCCTGCAGGGCTTCCACCTGGCGGCCGAAGTACCACAGCCACAGCATGTTGAAAATCAGGTGCATCCAGCCGAAATGCAGGAAGGCCGGCGACAGCAGCCGCCACACCTGCCCCGAGGCCAGCGCGTCGGCCAGGCTGCCGAAGGCCAGGCTGCCGTTGACCACGCCAATGGGAACGATGGTGAGCATGGCGACCACGATGTCGCCCAGCACGGCCATCAGGGCAAAGACCAGCAGGCTCAGTGCCAGCACTGTGGCGGTGACGGGGGCCTGGCGAAAGGGAACCGCCAGCGAGGCCCCGCCCTGGCCCTGGCGCCGCTGGCGCGGCATGACCGGCTCGCCGCGCTCCCAGCGCGACAGCAGCTGCATCAGGGCGTCATGCTGCTCCAGGTTGGCCAGCCACAGTACTTGCCCCTCCTCATCTTCGGTGAAGCGATGGCCGATTCGGTGGGCCCACAGGGCACGTCGCAGCTCGCGCGTGTCGGTGTCATGGGGAAACAGCATCACACGGTACATGGCATCGTTCCGGTTCGGTTCTTTCGAATATGATGCTTGGCTGACGTCCGCATCTCAACGTTGGCGTGGCGAAGGACCGAGTGGCGCAGCCCCGGCGGGAATTCAGGCAGCGGTCCGAAATGGAGCTGGCACGGCGCCGCAAGAGGGCGTTGCCCGTCGTAAAAAGAAAAATCCGGCGGAAGGGGGGCCGCCGGATAAGAGCAAGGGATCATTCAAGGGAACACCTACTCAGATAAGCAATGCGCAGCGAAGTTCAGGACGCTTGAAAAATAATTTGTAATGTTTTGTATAGACAGCAGACGCGCCATCTCTTCAGTCAAAGTCGATCTCCCAGGGCCTGGGGCGCGCCTCTTCTTCCTGAGGCACGCGCACCCACACGAAATGGTTGGCGTCGAGGCGCCGCTCGCCGCTCCAGCGGTAGGCGACCAGGCGGCCGAACTTCACCGCGCTGTAGTCCAGGCAGGCGATGTTGGCGGTGGGCAGCGCCGGTATGCCCTCGCACCAGTAGTGGCCGATGAAGAGCGGCCGTTGGCCGAGGTCGTAGTGACTCAGTCGCGCTCGCTCCGCATCGGTGAGCATGCGATCTTCCAAGTGGCCCGGCAGGTTGTCGGGCTGAAAGATCACGTCGCCCCAGGTGCGCGGCTCCCTGGCCCAGAAGTGGGTGCGGAAGCTGCGCCGGGTGAAGCCGTCGCCGGAGTGGATCTCGATGCCTTCCGGCAGCGTCAGGTGAGAGCCGCGGGTCAGCCGATCCATGATCTGGAACGGCTGCGTGCCCGGCACCATCGAGGCCTCGAGGAAAGCTTCGTCGATGCGCCCGTCGGGATATTGCCGGCGTAGCGCCTCGATCAGCGCCTGGTCCCAGCAGGCGTGCACCACCCGCAGTTCGGGCAGTTCCAGGAACAGCGGAATCTCGAAGAACCATGCCAGCGTCTCCTCCCATTCGGCGGGATGGTCGCGGTACTGGTCGAGGGTTTCCTTGATGATACGGTTGTGGCGCGGCGTATGGTCGCGCAGCCATTCCCGCCCCAGGTGAGCCGGCGCCCGGTGGCAATAGGCCAGGGCGTTGTACTCGTGGTTGCCCATCACAATATGGGCTTCGCCCTCCTCCACCATGCGCCGCACGATGGAGACGGCCAGCCGGATGCGCGGCCCGCGGTCGATCAGGTCGCCGAGGAAGATGGCGCGTCTTCTGGGGTGGCGGTAGACCCCGCCACGCTGGTGATAGCCGAGTTTTTCCAGTAGTGCGGCCAACGTGGCGCCGCAGCCGTGCACATCGCCGATGAGGTCATAGCCTTCGATAGGTGCCTCTCCTCTCACATCAATCCCCCAGGCGGTTGCTCCAGCCCAGCTTGCTGCGCAGGACTTCGTAAAAATTGTGGCCCAGCGGATGCACCAGCTGGACACGCTGTGGCTTGCGCTTCACGACCAGCACGTCATCGGGCTTGGCCACGGCACGCGTCTGACCATCGCAGCTGATATGAGGGTAGGTCTGGTTGGTCTCGCCGATATGCACATGGATCTCGCTGGCGGCATCGATGACGATGGGCCGGCTCGACAGGGTGTGGGGGAACATGGGCACCAGCTCGATCACGTCGAGCTTGGGGTGCATGATGGAGCCGCCGCCGGAGAGCGAATAGGCGGTGGAGCCGGTGGGCGTGGCCATGATCAGGCCGTCGCTGCGCTGGCTGTAGACGAACTGCCCGTCGATGAAGAGTTCGAATTCGATCATGCGCACTGCCTTGCCCGGGTGCAGCACCACTTCGTTGAGGGCATCACCACTGCCCACCAGGGTGCCGTCGCGGTACAGCTCGGCATCGAGCAGGAAGCGCTCCTCGACCTCGTAGCGCCCCGCCAGCACCTCGCCCACGCGCTCCTCGAGCTCGTCAGGCGAGATGTCCGTGAGAAAGCCCAGGCGGCCGCGGTTGACCCCGAGCACCAGGGTGCCGCTGTGGCACAGCGTGCGTGCCGCCCCCAGCAGGCTGCCGTCGCCGCCCACCACGATCACCAGGTCGCAGAGCTCGCCGAGCGTGCGCCGGCTCGCCTCGGGGTGCCCGTGGTCGAGCAGCACGGTGGCGGTGCGATCCTCGATGATGACGTGATAGCCCTGGGCCTCGAGAAAACGCATCAGGCGCTTGAGCGTGTCGACCACCTTGGCACTGCCCAGGCGGCCGATCAGTCCGATGTTCTTGAACGCAGCGTTGTTCGGGGAATGCATGCCCTGGCCTCACGGATCGTGGCCGATCATTATGGGGGCTGCATGCAGGGTGGGCAAACTTGGCTCAGGCCGTGGCAGCCACCCGGCGGCGCAGCCACCACTCGTTGAGCAGCAGCGAAGCAACGATGATCGCCCCGCCCAGCGCCAGCCGGGGCAGGTCGGCGTCGCGGTTCCAGATCACCAGGTTGACCACCAGCCCCGCCGGAATCAGGGCGTTGTTCATGATGGCCAGCGCACCGGCATCAACGCGGGTCGCGCCGAGGTTCCACAGGTAGTAGCCCAGGCCCGAAGCCACCAGACCGAGCCAGGCGAGCACGCCCCACTGCACACCGGTAGTGGGCAGGGCCGCGGCATTGCCGAGCAGCGCGAAGGCCGGCAGCGCCACGGCCATGGCACCCAGGTAGAACCAAGCGAAGACGCTGTAGCGCGGCAGCGAGTCAGGCAGCGTGACGGACAGCCGCCGATAGCCCACCTGGCCCAGGGCGAAGCAGAGGTTGGCGCCCTGCACCACCAGGAAGCCGAGCCAGAACTCGCCGGCGATGCCCTCGTAGCGGATCACCGCCGCGCCCAGCACCGCCAGGGCAGCCGTGACCAGGTAGATCGGGGTGAAGCGCTTGAACAGGGCATCGTCCAGCAGCGCCACGTAGAACGGAGTGAAGATGGTGAACAGCAGTACCTCCGGCACTGTCAGCAGCAGGAACGACTGGTAGAAGAAGATGTACATGATGCCAAGCTGCACCGCCCCCAGCGCCATCAGCGCCAGGCGCTGGCGACCGCGCAGCAGCGCCGGGCGCAGGAACGGCAGGAAGACCAGCGTGGCCAGCGCCACCCGCACCAGCACGGCGAAGTAGCTGTCGACCTGCCCCGCCAGGTAGACGCCGATCAGCGAGAACGAGAAGGCCCACAGCGCCGTGACCCCGATCAAATACCCCATGGTCAACACCTGAAATCTGAAAAGTTGACGGCATTATACTGCCCCCCCCTGCTGCGGCAATCGTTCTCGAGCGCAGGCTCAGGCCTGGCGCGCACCCAACGACACTGGCCCCGCCGTGCCGGCCTCGCGATGAGACTCGCCGCTGGCTGCGAAATACTCCTCCAGGCGCAGGTCTGCCTGGTCACCGAAGAGGATATCGCAGGCCTCGCGCAGCCCCGGTGACTGCCGAATGCTTTTTTCAGGTACCACCAGGGCGATCTTGGAGCGTCGCCGCAGGAAATCCTCGAGGCGGGTGACCATTTCACGATGCCGCGCCTGCTCCAGCTCGACGCGCAGGTATTCGGTGCCTTCAATAAGCACCTCGGCCTGGCGCACGTCTTGGCGTATCACCTCCAGCATCTCCAGCGCCTGGGTGCCGTAGCGCCGCCACAGACGCTGGCTGAGCGGCTCGGCGGCCTGGGCCGAGGTCAGCGCATCGAGGTTCATCAGCCGCGCCTGCTGCATGAACGCCTCGCGCACGGCGGCAGCGGGCTCGCCGTACCAGCGCTGCGTCGGGAAAGGAATGGCAATGCCCAGCCCCTTCACGACCTCCACCACCTCCTCGCCGACATTGAGGCAGTCAGTGAGCTTGCCACCGAAGATGCTCAGATGACGGCGGTCGGCATCCAGGTCGATGGCATGCTTGCGCGACAGGTTGAGGAAGTCGCGTTCCTCGCCCTGGGCGGCCTTCACCGCCAGCGGCCTGACACCGCAGCGCGTGCTGATGATGTCGGATTCACCGAGCGGCTTGGCCAGGGCCAGGCGCTTGTTGATGTTGTCGAGCACGAAGCGGATATCGTCGGCGGTGGTTTCCACGTCTGGCTGCTCCACCCGCGTGTCGGTCGTGCCGATGCAGGTTCGCTGGCCCATTGGAATGACGAAGAAGGGCCGCCCGTCGTCGGCGAAGAAGGCCAGCACGCGCTTGCTGTCGGTCAGGCGCGGCACGATGAGATGGATACCCTTGGAGAATACATGCTGGTGCTGGGTGTGCTGCCCGGCACGCTGATTCAGGGCATCGACCCAGGGGCCGGCGGCATTGATCAGCACCCGCGAGCGAATCTCGAAGGTGGCATCGGTCATGCGGTCGCGCACCTGGGTGACCCACAGGTCGCCCTCGCGCCGTGCATCAAGGTATTCCACGTAGTTGGCGGCAACGCCGCCGTAATCCAGCGCACCGCGCACGAAGTTGAAGACGAAGCGGGCATCGTTGTCGTACAGGTAGGCATCGGAGTACTCGAAGCCGCCCAGGGCCGATGCGACGTCGATGACCGGCTCGCGCGCCTTGATGGCAGAAGGCTTGAGGAAATGCGGCCGCCGGGTGAAGGCGTTGCCCATCAGCCAGTAGAGCCAGGCCCCCGCCCAGGGCACCAGGGGATGGTGGCGAAAGCCGCGATTGATCGTGGTCAGGAAGCGGATCTCCCGGACCGTGGAGGGGTAGCTGCGAATCAGGTGGTTGCGGCTTTGGCACAGCTTGCGCACCAGCGCGAAATCGCCGCTCTCCATGTACTTGATACCGCCCCACACCAGGTTCGATGAGTGCATGCTGGTACTGCCGGCAAAGTCGCCGCGGTCGATCAGGGCCACGCTCACGCCCTTGCCGCTGAGCGCCGCGGCCGACGACGCGCCGTTGATGCCCCCGCCCACCACCAGCACATCGAAGCTCTGGCCTTGCAGCTTGCGCAGGTTAGCGTCTCGTAATTGCATATCTTGCCCTTCCTAAAATGCAAAGCGCCCCGCTCGGTGCGACCGAGCGGGGCCAGGGTCCCGTTCGGGCAACCGGTCACACTTGCCTTGTTCCCGGCCAGGCCGGGCGTGCGGCGGCGACTGGGTCGCCGCCGACGCGGTTCAGCGTGTGCCGGCCGCCATCCAGGCCTCCATCAGCTCGTCGTAGGGCACGGTGGTTCCCTGCGGCATCTCGTCGTCGAGCTTGGCCTTGGGCGAGCCCGGCTGCGACAGCCAGTATTCAGGGTCACGCTCTTCGTTGAGCACCGGCGGGTAGGACTCGAACACGTTGGCCCGCGCCAGGCGCGCCATGATGTTGTCGAGCGCACCGGCCAGGCTATCGAGGGCCTGCTGGGGACTGACCTCACCGCTGACGGCCGGCGCCAGGTTCTGCCACCACAGCGGCGCCATACGCGGATAGTCGGGCACGTTGGTGCCGGTCGGGGTCCACATGGACTCGTTGGGGCTGCGATAGAACTCCACCAGGCCGCCGAGCCTGGGCGCCATCTCGGTCATCTGGTCGGAGAAGATGTCGGATTCCCGAATCGGCGTGAGGCCGGCCATCAGCTTCTCCAGCGACACGGTCTTGGCGGTAGTGAACTGGGCGAACAACCAGGCAGCAGTGCGACGCTCTTCGGGGGTGGAGTTGAAGAAGGTCCACGAACCCACGTCCTGGTAGCCGACCTTCATGCCCTCTTCCCAGTACGGGCCGGTGGGCGACGGCGCCATCCGCCACTTGGGGTTGCCCTGGTCGTCGGTGACCGCCACGCTGGGGTCGACCATGTCGGCGGTGAAGGCGGTGTACCAGAAGATCTGCTGGGCGATGTTGCCCTGTGCCGGCACCGGCCCGGCCTCGCCGAAGGTCATGCCCTGGGCCTCGGGCGGCGCGTACTTGTCCAGCCATTCGACCATCTTGGTCACGGCGAACACCGAAGCCGGCGAGTTGGTGGCGCCGCCGCGGCTGACGCTGGCACCGACCGGGCGGCTCTCTTCGTCGACGCGGATGCCCCAGTCGTCCACCGGGTTGCCGAACGGGATGCCGGGGCTGCCCATGCCGGCCATGGAGAGCCAGGAGTCGTGGAAGCGCCAGCCCAGCGACGGGTCGCGGCGGCCATAGTCCATGTGGCCATAGACGCGAACGCCGTCGATTTCACCCACATGCTCGGTGAAGAACTCGGCGATGTCCTCGTAGGCAGTCCAGTTGGTCGGCACGCCCAGGTCGTAGCCGTAGATCTCGCGGAACTGCTCCTGCAGGTCCTCGCGCTGGAACCAGTCGTAGCGGAACCAGTAGAGATTGGCGAACTGCTGGGTCGGCAGCTGGTAGATGCTGCCATCCGGCCCGGTGGTGTACTGCAGGCCGATGAAGTCATCGAGATCCAGCGTCGGCAGCGTGTAGTCCGCCCACTCGTTCTCCATCGCCTGCGACAGGTTGATGGTGGCACCATAGCGGATGTGGGTGCCGATGGCGTCCGAGTCGTTGACGTAGCCATCGTAGATGTTGCGCCCGGTCTGCATCTGGGTCTGCATGTTGTCCACCACATCACCCTCGCCGATGATGTTGTGGGTGACCCGGATGCCGGTGAGCTCCTCGAAGGCGGGCGCCAGCACGTCGCGTTCCCATACGTGGGTGGTCAGCCCCTCGGCCACGGTGTTGATCTGCATGCCGCGAAACGGTTCGGCGGCCTGCGCAAACCACAGCAGCTCCTCAATCTGCTCCTCGCGGGAGAGGGTGGAGTTCTGGAAGTGCGTGTCGACCAGGCGTTCGGCGATGGCCCGGGCATTCTCGTTGGCGTGCAGCCCGGCAGATGCCAGCAGCAAGCTGCCCGCCAATGCCGTCAGTTGGAGCGTCTTGTTATTCATATTGACCTCGTTTTGATTGTCGGCGTCTTCCCTGACGCGGTTGTTTCCCTTACCACTACTTGGTTCAGCCCCAGCCCGGTTCAGCCCCAGCGCATCAGCACCAGCAACCAGAGGACGGAAGCCCCCAGGGCAAACCAAATCGAGATTTCGGTGAAGCCGACCACGGCCAGGTGGATATAGGCCGCGGAAAGCAGACCGATGAAGAGCCGGTCGCCGCGGGTGGTGGCGATCGGCAGGAAGCCGCGCCGTTCCACCGTGGGTGACGCCAGTTCCCAGGCCGTCATGCCGAGCAGGATCGCGGCGATGACGGAGAAGAAGATTGCCGTGGGCAGAGTCCAGACCATCCATTCCATCGCGGTATCCTCCCCTTCAGGTCCGGCCCAGGGCGAAGCCCTTGGCGATGTGATTGCGAACGAAGTAAACCACCACGATGCCCGGAATGATGGTCAGCACGCCGGCCGCGGCCAGGGTGCCCCAGTCGATGCCCGAGGCCGTCGAGGTCCGCGTCATGATCGAGGCGATGGGCTGGGCGTTGGTGGCGGTCAGGGTGCGGGAGAGCAGCAGCTCGACCCACGAGAACATGAACAGGAAGAACAGCGTCACGCCGATGCCCGAGCGGATCATGGGCAGGAAGATGGTCACGAAGAAACGCGGGAAGCTGTAGCCGTCGATATAGGCGGTCTCGTCGACTTCCTTGGGCACGCTGCTCATGAAGCCTTCCAGGATCCACACTGCCAGCGGGATATTGAACAGGCAGTGCGCCAGCGCCACGGCGATGTGGGTATCGAACAGGCCCACCGAGTAGTAGAGCTGGAAATAGGGCAGCAGGAACACCGCCGGCGGCGCCATCAGGTTGGTCAGCAGCCAGAAGAACAGGTGCTTGTCGCCGATGAAGCGGAAGCGGCTGAAGGCATAGGCGGCGGGCAGCGCCACGGAGATGCTGATCAGCATGTTCATCAGCACGTAGGCCAGCGAGTTGACGTAGCCCATGTACCAGTTGGCGTCGCTGAAGATGCCGATGTAGTTGCCCAGGGTAAAGTTTTGGGGCCAGAACGAGAAGCTGCCGAGAATCTCCGCGTTGGTCTGGAACGACAGGTTGAGCAGCCAGTAGATCGGCAGCATCACGAACACAAGGTAGAGGCCGAGCAGCGTGCGGCGACGCCAGCGAATGGTGGTCGATCGGGCCTTCTTGCGGCGCTTGGCGGCCATTTCGGCGGCCTGCTGGCGCACGCTGTCCGGTGTCGTCGGTACGGAGCGAGTCATGTCAGGCGCCTCCCTGGTTGGCGTTGTCTTTCTGGCTGTTCATGATCGCGGTGTAGAAGACCCAGCAGACCAGCAGAATGATGAGGAAGTAGATCAGCGAGAACGCCGCCGAGGGGCCCAGGTCCTGCTGGCCGATGGCCATGGTGGTCAGCGACTGGCTGAGGAAGGTAGTGGAACTGCCGGGGCCACCGCCGGTGAGCACGAACGGCTCGGCGTAGATCATGAAGGAGTGCATGAAGCGCAGCAGTACGCCGATCACCAGCACGTTGGTCAGCTTGGGCAGTTGGATATAGCGAAACACCGCCCACTTCGAGGCACGGTCGATGCGTGCCGCCTGATAATAGGCATCGGGGATCGAACGCAGGCCGCTGTAGCACAGCAGGGCGATCAGCGGGGTCCAGTGCCACACGTCCATCAGGATGATGGTGGCCCAGGCATCGGTGGGGTTGCGGGTGATGTTGTAGGCATAGCCCAGCTCACGGATACCCACGCCCATCAGGCCGATGTCGCCACGGGTGAAGAGCTGCCAGATGCTGCCCACCACGTTCCAAGGGATCAGCAGCGGCAGCGTGATCAGGATCAGCACCGCGGAGGCCTGCCAGCCGCGTTTGGGCATCAGCAGTGCGATACCGATGCCCAGTGGCACCTCGATCGCCAGGATGGTGAACGAGAAGGCGAACTGACGCAGCAGCGCCGCCTGCAGGGCAGGATCGTTGAGCATCACCTGGAACCACTCGGTGCCGGTGAAGAAGCGCGTGTTGGCATCGAACACGTCCTGCACCGAGTAGTTGACCACTGTCATCAGCGGAATGATGGCCGAGAACGCCACCAGCAGCAGCATGGGCAGGATCAAAAACCACGCCCGGTTGTTGTAGACCTTGTTCATTGCCCCACCTCCACGCGGAACTCGTCGATGTAAAGGTTCAGCCACGCCTCGGGAAAGCGGATGAACGCCTGACGCTCCGGCACCGCGATGTCCTCCTCCAGGCGCGCCCGAAACGGCACGCCGGCGAAGGCGAAGGAGACGATGCGGTAGGTACCGAGATCCTGCACGCTGTCGATCTGCACCGGATAGGTGCCTTCGGCGGGCGCCGGCAGCACCTCGACGAATTCCGGGCGGATGCCGAGCTTGATGTTGCGCGAGCGGGAGCGGTGGATGGCATTGCGCAGAGCGGGCGGCAGCGTCAGATCCATGGTGCCGGCACGCACGCCGCGCTCGGTGCGCGCCACCTCGATCAGGTTCATGCCGGGGCTGCCGATGAAGTAGCCAACGAAGGTGTGGGCGGGCCGCTCGAACAGCTCACGCGGGGTGCCGAACTGCACCACCTGGCCCTCGTACATCACCGCGATCTTGTCGGCGAAGGTCGACGCCTCGAGCTGGTCGTGGGTCACGTAGATCATGGTGATGTTGAAGCGCTCGTGGATCTCCTTGAGCTTGCGCCTGAGCTTCCACTTGAGCTGGGGATCGATCACCGTGAGCGGTTCGTCGAACAGGATCGCCGAGACATCGTCGCGCACCAGGCCGCGTCCCATGGAGACCTTCTGCTTTTCGTCGGCGGTGAGGTTGCGCGCCTTGCGCTTGAGCAGTGAACTGAGGTCGAGGATCTCGGCCACCTCTGCTACGCGCTCACGCACCTTGGTCTCGGGCGTGCCCACGTTGCGCAGGGGAAAGGCCAGGTTGTCGAATACCGTCATGGTGTCGTACACCACCGGGAACTGGAACACCTGGGCGATGTTGCGCTCTTCTGGCGGCAGCTCATTGACGAGCCGATCATCGAACAATACCTGGCCGTTGGAGGGCACCAGCAGCCCGGAGATGATATTGAGCAGCGTCGACTTGCCGCAGCCGGACGGCCCGAGCAGCGCATAGGCACCGCCCTGCTGCCAGACATGCTCCATTTCGCGGATGGCGTAGTCCTCGGGGCCGGCGGGATTGGGCGAATAGCTGTGCGCCAACGCCTTGAGGGTGATCTGGGCCATCAGTGCACTCCTGGCCGTGCGGGAATGTGCACGACGTCGCCATGCCGGTCGAAGGCATAGATCTTGTGGGTCGGGAAATAGACCTTGATGCGCTGGTCGACGCCGAACTCATGCACCCCCGTCAGGTGCAGCACCAGCTGGAACAGGTCGTTATGAACGTGCAGGAAGGTTTCGGAACCGCTGATCTCGGCGATGTCGACCTTCACCTCGAGCTCGAGGTCGTCCTCCGCCTGGCGCTCGAGGCCGATGTGCGATGCCCGCACGCCGAACTGGTACTGCCCCGGCGACAGGCCTGCCAGGTCACGATTCAGCGGAAAGTGCACGTTGCGATCGAAGGTCACCTCGGTGCCCGAGACGATCGCGGGCACCACATTGATCGGCGGCTCCGAGAACATTTCGGCGGTCAGCACATCGCGCGGGCGGTGATAGACATCCTCGGTGGGGCCATATTGCAGCAGGCGCCCCTGGTGCAATACCGCGGTATAGCCGCCCAGCGCCAGCGCCTCGTTGGGCTCGGTGGTGGCATACACGGCGATGCAGTTGCGCGTCTTGAACAGCTCGCGCAGCTCCTCGCGGAACTCCTCGCGCAGCTTGTAGTCGAGGTTGACCAGCGGCTCGTCGAACAGGATCAGGTCGGCGTCCTTCACCAGCGCCCGGCCCATGGCGGTGCGCTGCTGCTGGCCGCCGGAGAGCTCCGACGGATAGCGCCCGAGCAGGTGTTCGATGTGCAGCATGCGGGCCGTGTCGTGGACCCGCTCGCGGATCTCATCGCGCGGCACCCGGGCCAGCTTGAGCGGCGAGGCGATGTTGTCGAAGACCGTCAGGCTTGGGTAGTTGATAAACTGCTGGTAGACCATCGAGACGTTGCGCTTGCGCACCGACTTGCGCGTCACGTCCTCACCGTGCATCAGCACCCTGCCGCGGGTGGGCGTCTCCAGGCCGGCCATGATCCGCATCAGCGTCGTCTTGCCGGCCAGGGTACGCCCCAGCAGCACGTTGAAGGAGCCGGGCGCCAGCTCGAGGTTGACCCCCTCGATGTGCGTCGCTCCATTGACCATATGGTCGATGTTTTCAAGTATCAGAGACATGCTGAACTCGTTGTCATCGTTGTTATGTCATACGAGGACCACCCCCCTGACGGGATGGTAGCGAGGTCTGCCGCAATGGCAGTGGTCAGGCCGGCGCGGCGGCGGAAACGGCCGCCAGGTCGCTTCTCACCCGCCTGACGGCACTCTGCCAGCCGTCGTAGAGCGACTCGCGCTCCACCGCCTGCATGGCCGGCACGAAGGTGCGCTCGCAGCGCCAGAGTTTGGCCAGCTCATCCAGCGAGCAATGCCAGCCAACCCCCAGTGCGGCCAGATAGGCGGCACCGAGGGCGGTAGTTTCGAGAATCTCGGGGCGATCGACCTCCTGCCCGAGCATGTCGGCCAGGAACTGCATCAACCAGCCGTTGGCAACCATGCCGCCGTCCACCCTCAGGCGGCCGTGGCGATAGCCCACGTCCTGTTCCATGCAGCGATGCAGGTCGCGCGACTGGAAGCACACCGACTGCAGGCCGGCGGCGACGATCTCGGCAATGCCGGTGTCGCGAGTCAGGCCGAAGATGGCGCCGCGCGCCCGCGGGTCCCAGTGGGGCGCCCCCAGCCCGGTGAAGGCCGGCACCAGGTAGACGCTGTGGCCCGCTCGGGTTTGGTCGGCAAGCTGCTCGGTTTCGGCGGCGTCTGCGAACAGCTTCAGGCCGTCGCGCAGCCACTGCACCGCAGCCCCGGCAATGAAGATGCTACCTTCCATCGCATAGGTGGGCTTGCCATTCAGGCGATAGGCCAGCGTCGTCAACAGACGGTTCTGGGAGGCCACGGCCTGATCGCCGGTATTGAGCATCATGAAGCAGCCGGTCCCATAGGTGCTTTTGGCCATGCCCGGTTCGAAGCATGCCTGCCCCACCAGGGCAGCATGCTGGTCGCCCGCGACGCCGGTGATGGGCACCGCATGGCCGAACAGGGCGGGGTCGGTTGCGCCGAAATCGTCGCTGGAGTCGAGCACCTCGGGCAGCAGCGAGGCGGGAATGTCGAACAGCGAGAGCAAATTGGCATCCCACTGCTGCGTGTGGATGTTGAACAGCAGAGTACGGGAGGCGTTGGTGGCATCGGTCAGGTGACGTTGGCCGCCGGTGAGGCGCCACACCAGGAAGCTGTCGATGGTGCCGAAGGCCAGCTCGCCGCGTGCCGCCCGCGAGCGGGCGCCGCGCACGTTGTCGAGGATCCACCCAAGCTTGGTGGCGGAGAAATAGGGGTCGGTCAGCAGGCCGGTGCGCGCCTGCACGTCCTGGTCGTGGCCCGCCTGGCGCAACGCTTCACACAGGCCGGTGGTGCGGCGGTCCTGCCAAACGATGGCGGGATGCACCGGTTCGCCGGTGAGGCGATCCCATACCACGGTGGTTTCGCGCTGGTTGGTGATGCCGATGCCCGCCAGCTGGTCCGCCGTGATGCCACTGCGGCGCAGCGCTTCCTGGCTGGTGGTCAGGACGGAGTGCCAGATCGCCTCCGGGTCATGCTCCACCCAGCCATCGGCCGGATAGGACTGGGCCAACTCCTGCTGTGCAATGGCTACCGGCGTGAAGGTGCGATCGAAGACAATGGCGCGTGTACTGGTCGTGCCCTGGTCGATGGCGAGAAGGTAGGAAGACATACGCCTTATCCTGTTGTTGTTATCACGATTCTCATCAAGAGCGAAATGTTCGCTTTCAATCATCCTTAACGTCTTATGTTCGTTTCCGATAGTGAGACTAGCCCAACGCCCTGGCAGCAGCAACGGTGCACCAACACTTCAACACCTAGACTTTCGTCTATATCCTCGTGGGAAAAAGCAGCAATAGATTGTTTTTAAATAAAAAACCTTGTTGAAAACAAACTCTGAACGTAAAGAAAACTCACATCCGGCGCAAAACCTGTTCGCAAGCGAACATAAACAGAATCGAAAGCGCCTTGACGGCGAGAGATCACCCCCGACCACCTGCTCTACGCCCAGGCTCAGCAGCGAGAATCTCGAGTGAAAAGCAGCGGATGGAGCGGCATGCACGCACAGGAAGAAAAATGGATAAGTAAGGAAAGGCAGGCAACAGAACGAAAGAGAGCCGGCGCGGAGCAGGAGTCTGAGGCTAAAGCAAAGAGAGAGCGAAGAGGTAAAAGGAGGGAAAGGGCGCGTTCAAGTCGCGCCGCGTGACCTGAGCCAGGCCCAGGCATGCAGGATACCGGGCACCCAGCCCAGCAGGGTCAATAGGCAGCTGACCGTGACCCGCCGCCGCCCGCCCTCGGTCAGCCCCACGGCCAAGGGGGGCATCAGGACCGCCAGCGCCTTGAGCGCCAGCACCATGGCCGGCGACTCCTGCCGCTTCTCAGGGGGCGTCACTGCCTCGCACGTTGGTTGTCGCTGGCGAGCCGGCGCCACCTGTGCGGCATCCACTACCGTGACGGTGCGGTGCTCGTCTCGCGCAGCGCGGCGATGTGCTTCAGCAACGATCTTCTGCTGGATCGCGTCCGCCCCTTCCGTCAGCTCCTCGTGATAGCGCGTCCACTCCTCCCAGTCGTAAGGAGTTCCGGCACGCGGCTGGTGGGCGCCCGCTTCTCTGGCCCGCTCCCACGCCTTCTCTTCCAAGGTATTGGGTCTTTCTTCATCGCGCCGGCCGTCCAGCCCCTTTCTGGCCAGGTACTCTCGCGCATCCATATCGTTCTCCTTGCAGGAATGGTGGTCTGCACCCCACAGAGCGGAGCCACCTTCTTTGAGCGTCGCCCCCGGCGCATGTTCCCTGAACATGCCCCAGCCGCATGGCATGCCTGAGCCGGCGCATTGCGAAGCGTTAATTAAGTGTCGTCTGGCCAGCATGAGCGCCTTCCTGCCTCGACTATGCTGTGAGCAAGAATGACAAGTGCCACCCGACCTGGAGATGCGCCATGATCGACAAGGCCCCTACCGTCGTCCGCGAAATCATGTCTCGGGACTGCTATCGCGTCACCGCAGAAACCTCGGTCTGCACACTTGCCGAAGGCCTGGCGCTGCACCGCCTGCCCGGCGTTCCTGTGGTTGACCAGCGCGACCGCCTGATCGGCTTCATCTCCGAACAGGACGTGATCGGCAAGATCCTGCAAAGCGCCTATCTCAATGACGAGCCCCCGCTGGTCAAGGATTTAATGCGCCACGAGGTGCTGTCCGTGTCACCTAACAAGAGCATCACCGACCTGGCCCAGGAAATGCTGGGGCAAAAGCCCAAGGTGTTTCCAGTGGTCGAGCAGGAGAAACTGATCGGCATCGTCACCCGCCGCGATGTGCTTATCGCCCTGCTGCGCATGCGCAATCGCTGAAGCATTGCCGGCTCCCATTGAAGACACCCAGCCTGCGCCGGGTGTCTTGCCGTTCTGACCCTGCCAATGTCATGAAAACACAGGCCACACACAAGCGAGCACAAAAGAAAGCCGCCACATGCAAGGGCATGGGCGGCAAGATCGAAACTGCGAGCCAGAGCAACAGTGTTAGCGACTGCCATCGCTTGTTGCCTGTACCTGATCAGACAGCGGCAAGCAGGAAAGTTCTCCGGGAACGACAGTTTTTTTTGCCCTGTCAACGCCGCTTCATGCAACGATGAGCCGAGCGGCACCTGTCAGGAGACGGGCGCAGCTGCCCGGAGCCACTCCACGCTCATGGGCTTTCCCCAGGACCATCCCACCGTCAGCACTTACTCTTTCCAAATCAGCTGCTTGAAAAAAGCCCAAACAGCGCGGTACGCGCTTGAAAGGCCCGACCAGGAGAATTACCATGGGCATGCGCTGCGGGTGTAGCTCAATGGTAGAGCAGAAGCTTCCCAAGCTTAAGACGAGGGTTCGATTCCCTTCACCCGCTCCATGCCGCGTAAAACCTCCTCCGCTCCAGCTCCTTGGTCTGTCAACCCCACGTTAGCTTGCTGCCACGCGACTTGCCGAGGCCGCTCGACGCTGGGTAGACTGCCTGACCGCACGCCAGTCTGGCCCACGCCGGCGACCCGGCCTCTATCCGGATCTTACATGGCTCTGTTTCTTCTCATCTTCGCCGTCTGTCTGCTGGTGATCGGCAGCATGGTGCTGATCTTGCTGTTCTCGCGCACTCCTCGCTACCGCACCGAACCGGAGCAGCTGCTGGCTCTGTTCGACAAGGCACTGGCCGGCCAGGTCAGCGAAAACGAGTGGAACGCCATCATCCATTATCCCATTCGCCATGACGACTACCTCGACGGGGTTCGGCGGCGCGCCCAGCAGCTTATGCATGATCATGGCCGGCCCTGGCAGGTTCCCTACGGCAAGCCGCTGCTCGACCGCACCGGGCGGGAGGAGCTGGCCGCCCTGCGCACCCATCTGCTGGCCCACCATCGGCTCAGGGAGCAGCAGCGCAACCGCGAATAACCGTGGCCCATACCCAGCTATGGTATGCTGTAACAAGGTAGATACCCGGCGGGAGACTCCCATGCCCAGCGTGATTCGCCAGATTCCCCTCGACACAGCCACCCAGCACCACGCCCACGATTTCCACCAGATCGTGATTGGCCTGCAGGGGCGGGCAGAGTTCGAGATCGAGGGGCTTGGCGGGGCTATTTCGGCCTTTTCCGGCTGTATCGTGCCTTCCAATCATGTGCACTATTACGTGGGCCAGGGCGAGAACCGTCAGCTAATCCTCGACCTGCCAGCCGATGCACCCTCCCTGACAGGCCACCACCACGAACTTTCCCGACTGTTCGACGCGCCCCGCTTCTTCTCTCTGGACCTGCCACTCAAGCGCTACCTGGACTTCCTGCTGCTCGAGCAGGCTGCGTCACTGCAAGGCTTGAGCGCCGCGCACAGTGACCGACTGGCCGCCACCTTCCTGGGCTGCCTGCACGCCCGCCTGGGCGGCACGGAAGCGCTGGCCCCGCGCCGGCTCGACCTGGGCAAGCTCGATCGCTACATCGACCAGCATCTTGCCAGCCCGCTCAGTGTGGCCGACCTGGCCCAGCAGGCCTGCCTCAGCGAAGCCCATTTCCGCTCCCGCTTTCGCGACCAGACCGGACTCTCGCCCTGGCAATACGTTCGCCGCCGCCGCCTCGAAGCCGCGCGCCGCCTGCTAGAGGAGAGCCGCCTGCCGCTGTCGCAGATCGCCGTGAGCACCGGCTTTGCCCATCAGAGCGCGCTCTCCCATGCGTTTCGCAACCTGTTCGGCTGCCCGCCCAGCCAGCTGCGGCAGGCCACGCTGGAACGCAGCCGATCCACGGCGACAAACCGTCTACGTCATACGACTTAAGTCGCAATTGCAAGCCTGGGGCGGCGCATAGCCGCGAAATCGACAAATCTATCCGGGTTTTTGGCAAGCAGCCCGAGCGGCCTCCCCCTAAAGTCAAGCTATACACCGAAATCGAGCCGCGGCTCGAGAGGTGGCTTTGCCATTCGTGCCGGCCGACACCAGGGGACAACTTATGCTCAATGCCCACACCATGCTGGACGCTGCCAGCTGGCAACAGGATCTCGACACGCTGTTCGCTCGCCTCAGCGAGCATTATGTCGTCGACGAAAACACCTTCGTTCAAGAACTGATTGATGTGCTCGGCACCAGCACCGGCGATTTCCGCCGCATCGCCGGCAAGACCGCCGAGCTGGTGCGTGAAGTGCGCGAGATGGACGCCGCGGTCGACACCATCGACGAGCTGCTGCAGCAGTACAGCCTGGACACCCATGAAGGGCTGATGCTGATGTGCTTGGCCGAGGCCATGCTGCGCATTCCCGATACCGCCACCGCCGATGCACTGATCGAGGACAAGCTTGGCCCGGCCGACTGGAAGGCGCATGTCGGCCAGAGCGACTCCTGGCTGGTCAACGCCTCGACCTGGGGCCTGCTGATGACCGGCCGCGTGGTCACGCTGGACAAGCCTCGCGACGGCAAGCCTTCCGGCTTCATCAACCGCCTGGTCAATCGGATGGGCGAACCGGTCATTCGTCGCGCCATGTACGAAGCGATGAAGATCATGGGCAAGCAGTTCGTGCTCGGTCGCGATGTGGACGAAGCGCTGAAGCGCTCTCGCCCGCTGTTCGACAAGGGTTACACCTACTCCTACGACATGCTGGGCGAGGCGGCCCGCACCCGCGCCGACGCCAAGCGCTACTTCGATGACTATGCGCGTGCCATCGAGCGGGTCGGCCTGACCAGCACCAAGCTTGCCGCGCACACGCCGGCACCTTCCGTGTCGATCAAGCTGTCGGCGCTGCACCCGCGCTATGAGTTCGGCCGCCGCGAGCAGATCTTGCGCGAGCTGGTGGGCAGCGTCTCGGAGCTGGCCAGCATGGCGCGCAAGCGTGATGTGGCCTTGACCATCGACGCCGAGGAGGTCGACCGTCTGGAGCTGTCGCTGGAGGTGTTCCGTGCCGTCTACGAAAGCGAGGCCTGCCGGGGCTGGGGACACTTCGGCTTAGTGGTTCAAGCCTACTCCAAGCGCGCCCTGCCGGCGCTGCACTACCTCAACCGCCTGGCCGAGCGCCAGGGCGACGAGATTCCCGTGCGCTTGGTCAAGGGCGCCTACTGGGACAGCGAGATCAAGGAGTCGCAGCAGCTGGGGGTGGAGGGCTATCCGGTCTATACCCGCAAGGCCTGCACCGACGTGGCCTACCTGGTCTGCGCCCGCTTCCTGCTTTCCGACCAGACCCAGGGGCGGATCTTCCCGCAGTTCGCAACGCACAATGCCCACACGATCAGCTCCATTCTCGAGATGGGCAACGAGGCCGTGCGCCCGTTCGAATTCCAGCGCCTGCACGGCATGGGCGAGGCGCTCTACGAAGCGGCGCTGAAGCGCGCCCCCAAGGGTACCTACTGCCGTATCTACGCGCCGGTGGGCGCGCACAAGGATCTGCTGCCTTACCTGGTGCGTCGCCTGCTCGAAAACGGCGCCAACTCCTCGTTCGTGCATCAGCTGGTCGACCCCAAGGTCCCGGTGGAGACCCTGTGCATACACCCGGTCCAGACGCTTGGCCAGTACAAGAGCTTTGCCAACCCGAAGATCCCCCTGCCTCACGCCATCTACGGCGAAAAGCGGCGCAACTCGAAAGGCGTCAACCTCAACGTGCGCAGCCACTACGACCCGCTGATGCAGGCCATGGCGCGTTTCATGGATACCCAATACGAAGCCGCCCCGCTGCTGGCGTTCGACGTGCCCAAGGACCCGGCCAGCACCCATGACGTAGCCAGCCCCTATGACCGTCGCCAGCGCGTCGGCAGCGTGCAGTGGACCAGCCGCGACCAGGCCGCCCGCGCCCTGGACGCCGCCTGGGCCGCCTTCCCCCGTTGGGAAGCCACCCCGGTCGCCGAGCGCGCCGCCATCCTTCGCCGCCTGGGCGACCTGATGGAGGAGAACCTGGCCGAACTGATGGCGCTGTGCTCCCGCGAGGGCGGCAAGCTGCTCACCGACGGCGTCGACGAGATTCGCGAGGCGGTGGACTTCTGCCGCTACTACGCCATGCGCGCCGAGGAGCAGTTCGGCGACGCCATCACCCTGCCCGGGCCCACCGGGGAATCCAACCGCCTGATGCTCAACGGTCGCGGCGTGTTTGCCGCCATCAGTCCGTGGAACTTCCCGGTGGCCATCTTCTGCGGCCAGGTAGTGGCCGCCGCCGTGGCCGGCAACACCGTGCTGGCCAAGCCCGCCGAGCAGACCTCTATCGTGGCTCACCGCGTGATCGAATTACTGTACGAGGCCGGCATGCCGCGTGACGTGGTGCAGCTGCTGCCGGGCGATGGTCCCACCGTGGGCAGCGTGCTCACCTCCGACCCGCGTATCACCGGAGTGGTCTTCACCGGCGGCACCGACACCGCGCAGATCATCAATCGCGCCCTGGCCGCTCGGGAGAATGCTCCGCTGCCTACCCTAATCGCCGAAACAGGCGGCATGAACGCCCTGATCGTCGACTCCACCGCCCTGCCGGAGCAGGTCGTCGCCGATGTGGTGCAGTCGGCCTACCAGAGCGCCGGCCAGCGCTGTAGCGCCCTGCGCGTGCTCTACCTGCAGGAGGAGGTGGCCGATCGCGTGATCGAGATCCTGCGTGGCGCCATGGACGAACTGCACGTGGGCGACCCGCGCGACCTGGGCACAGACGTGGGCCCGGTGATCGACGAAGACGCCCGCGCCGGCCTGCTGGCGCATATTGAACGCCTCAAGGGCGAGGGGCGCCTGTTGGCCGAGACGCGCCTGGACCCCGCCCACACCGCCCACGGCAGCTTCGTGCCGCCGGTGGCCTTCCGCATTGATGCCATCGACGCCCTGGAGCGTGAGCAGTTCGGCCCCGTGCTGCACGTGGTGCGCTACAAGGCCAGCGAGATCGAGAGCGTGCTGGAGTCGATCAACGCCAAGGGGTACGGGCTGACCTTTGGCGTACACAGCCGCAATGAGTCCTTTGCCCAGCTGGTTGCGCAGAGGATTCGCGTTGGCAATGTGTACATCAACCGGAATATCATCGGCGCCGTTGTAGGCGTGCAGCCCTTCGGCGGGCTGGGCCTGTCCGGTACCGGACCCAAGGCTGGCGGGCCGCACTACCTGCTGCGTTTCGCTACCGAAAAGACCGTCACGGTCAATACCGCCGCGCTGGGCGGCAATGCATCACTGCTTGCGCTGGGAGACGAGTGATCCTTTCTCGTTCATTACCAAAACAACACTGAAGGAACCCTTTTATGGTTCAGAACAACATGGCAATCGGCTTCACCTTCGTGGTGTACCTACTGCTGATGCTCGGCATCGGTATCGTCGCCTACAAGCGCACGACCAACCTGTCCGACTACATTCTCGGGGGGCGCTCCCTCGGCCCCTGGACCTCGGCAATCTCTGCCGGTGCCTCCGACATGTCGGGCTGGCTGCTGCTGGGCCTGCCGGGCGCGGCCTATGTCAGCGGCATCTCGGCCAGCTGGATCGCAGTGGGCCTGCTGATCGGCACCTGGCTCAACTGGCTGATCGTGGCACGCCGCCTGCGGCTCTACAGCTTCAAGCTCAGCGACGCCCTGACCCTGCCCGAGTACTTCGCCAACCGCTTCCGCGACAAGTCGCAGCTGCTGCGGGTGATCTCGGCGATCTTCATCCTGCTGTTCTTCCTCTTCTATACCAGCTCCGGCCTGGTTGCCGGGGGCCGGCTGTTCGAGACGGTGTTTGGCTATGACTACACGGTGGCCGTTACCATCGGCACCATCGCGGTGATCTCCTACACTTTCTTTGGCGGCTTCCTGGCGGTCTCCTGGACCGACCTGATCCAGGGCCTGATGATGGCGGCGGCCCTGGCCATCGTGCCGATCATCGCCTTCGGTGACCTGGGCGGTACGGCGGGGGCCGGCGCTGCACTGGCCGCCGAGAGCGAGTACATGCTGGCCTGGTTCCGCGATGCCTCGACCGGCGAGGCGCTGTCCTTCATCGGTATCGTCAGCTCGCTGGCATGGGGCCTGGGCTACTTCGGCCAGCCTCACATCCTGGCGCGCTTCGCCGCCATCCGCAGCGAACGCTACATTCCCGCCGCCCGTCGTATCGCGGTAAGCTGGACCGCCATCGCGCTGATCAGCTCGGTGGCCGTGGGCCTGCTCGGCGTGGGCTTCGTGCAGCGCGACCTGGCCGACGGCGAAACCGTGTTCATGGTCATGGTCAACCTGATCTTCCACCCGGTGATCGCCGGCATTCTGCTCGCCGCCATTTTGGCCGCGATCATGTCCACCGCCGACTCGCAGCTGCTGGTCTCCTCCTCGGCGCTGACTGATGACTTCTACAAGGCGATCTTCCGCAGGGATGCCAGTCAGACCGAGCTGGTGTGGGTGGGACGCTTCGCCGTCATTGCCATCGCCATCGTCGCCTACCTGCTGGCGCTCAACCCGGACGCGACCGTACTGGACCTGGTCGCCTATGCCTGGGCCGGCTTCGGCGCCGCCTTTGGCCCGGCCCTGATCATGTCGCTCTACTGGCGCCGCATGAACAAGTGGGGCGCACTGGCCGGCATCGTGGTGGGCGGCGTCACCGTGGTGGTGTGGGCCGAGCTGTCCGGCGGCATCTTCGATCTCTACGAGATCGTGCCTGGCGTCATCCTGGCCTATATCGCCATCGTGGTGGCGAGCCTGGCCACGGAAGAGCCCGACCTGCGTGTTACCGCTGACTTCGATACCTTCGAGGAAGCCTAAACCGCAAGGCGCCGCCCAGCGGCGCCAACGCTAGCGAGAAAGCCGCCCTTGCCGGGCGGCTTTCTCGTTGCGGCTCAGGATAGCCAGATCGCGCGCAACACCACGATCACGGCAAAGGCGAACAGGGCCGCCAGGCTCGCCGGTGGACGCGTGGCGCGCCGCAGCCAGTGGCGGCGAAACTCGAGCCCCAGCGGCTGCATGAAGGCAGCCCCGAGCGCCCACACGCCCAGTCCGATGACAGGCAACCGCAGAGGCATCGGCAGACCGCCGATCAGCTCGGGGCGAAGCAGCAACCACAGCGCCAAGGCCGCTGCCACCAGCATGGCCGCAAGCGAGATCCACATCGGTCGGTCCTGAGCCTGTATCCGCATCTTTTCCCTCTTGACGGTAAGCGCCTGTCCATTAGCTTCTCTTTACCCACGTTGGACACTCTTAAATACTTAGCCGTTCGCCCCTGGACGCGCCATGCTGCTTCGCAACAAAAGCTGTACAGAAACGTGCACGATTCTTGTCATATTGGCTTCGATGAAATTAGACCTTTCTGCCATTGAGGCGATCAATAGTGCCAATGACGGCGATAACAAAATTAAACAGGACTTTTAGAAACAGTGTTCGTATATTATGTGAGACCAAAGCGGCTGGAATCTCCAGTCCAAGCCGAAACCAGGAGGACACTGACATGAAACCGACTCGCCTGATTCCTATGGTTGCCCTCGCTGCCGGCTTCACCGTTGCCAGCCAGGCGGCCCTGGCCTACAGCGCCGGCGATGTGTTCGTGCGCGGCGGCGTCGCCCAAACCGAGACCCGCTCCGATGCCGGCCAGGTCCTCGGCCAGGAACCCAGCATCGGCAATGCCCGCGGCTTTACCTACGGCGCCGGCTTCCTGTTCACCGATCAGGTGGGCATCGAGCTCAACGGCTCGGAGAAGTTCGAGCACGACGTGACACTCGGCGCAGACGACCTTTCCATCGAGCGCATGCCGGTCAACCTGATGGTCAACTACTACCCGCTGGGTGGGTTTGACTCGCGCGTGCAGCCCTATGTCGGCGCAGGCCTCAACTACACCCGCTTCTCTGGCGAGCCCGAAGGAATCAACACGCGTCGCTCCTTCGGCGCCGTGGGTCAGGTGGGCATCGACCTGGCCGTGACCGATAACTTCATGCTCAACGGCTTCGCCAACTATGCCGATGTCGATGCACGCCTTTCTCAGGATGGCGATGCCATTGGCACCGCCAAGATCGATCCGATGACCATCGGCGGCGGCGTCACCTTCCGCTTCTGACCGCTTCAATCGCATTCATCGTTCGCGTTTAACAACGACGCCGGGCCCTGGGCCCGGCGTTTTCATTAGTCGGCACTTCCATAAGTCACATTTCATATGCCTCTTTTAGTTTCAAAAGAAACTATTGCCCTGGATCAATTAATCACCACCATCCTACCGATAAACTATCGCTTACACCCGCAGCGCCATGCTGTCTTGATAAGCGACAGGAGTCGACCCCATGCAAAAACCCACTCTTACCACGCTGCTTGCCACCGGCCTGGCAGCAACGGCTCTCCTTGCCAGCAGCCAGGTACTGGCCTACAGCGCTGGTGACTTCATCACCCGTGTGGGTGTGGCGCATGTGGACCCCAAGAGCAACAATGGCAATCTGAACGACGGCACCGAGGTCGATGTCCGTAGCGATACCAACCTGGGTTTCACCCTGAGCTATCTGGTCCACGACAATATCGGCATCGAGCTGCTGGCGGCCCTGCCCTTCAAGCATGACATTCGCCTCGGCGGCGATGAAATCGCTTCTACCAAGCATCTCCCCCCGACTCTGACCGTGCAGTACTACCCGCTGGGTGGCACCGGCTCGCAGGTCCAGCCCTACGCCGGCATCGGCCTCAACTACACGCACTTCTTCAGCGAAAGCATCGATGTTGCCAACGCAGACCTGGATCTTGACAGCTCGTGGGGCCTGGCCGGCCAGCTGGGCGTGGACGTGCGCCTGGATGACCATTGGGGCCTCAACGCCGCGGCCTGGTATATCGACATCGATACCGACGCCAGCCTGAACGGTACCGACATCGGCACGGTGAACGTCGACCCCTGGGTCTTCATGGCCGGCATCAGCTATCGTTTCTGATATGTCGCCAGTCTAGCGATAGCAGCAATGAGCCCCACCGAGTGGGGCTCATTGCATTAGGAAAAGGAAGAAGAAGGTATCGCGGCGGCAGGCCGGCTAGTTTTCAGTAACGAGCCGGTCGATCTCCTCCACCGCCTTGAGCACCAGCAGTCGGTCGGTCGCCTTGACGCCCTGCTGGGCCAGGAAGGTATCTACCACCGGCGCCACCTCGCACTTCGCCGGCAGCGCCCCACGGGCCTCCACCAGGGCGTCCAGTCGGGCCACGAACACGAAGCGCAGCCATTGCGGCAGGCTCATGGTATCGACGCAGAACGGCTGCTGGCTGGCGAAGGCGGCTTCGCTTGGCCGCTCCATGCGCCACAGGTTGGCAGCCATCATGGTGGCTTCGAGGCGACGCAGGGCAACGTCGAGTTCCTGGTATATCGTCATCGCATTTTCTCTCGTCATGCCGTCATTATCCCGATCCCCAGCGGTGATGGCTACCTACGACATGCCATTCACGGCTCGGCTGCCCCCGTCAGTACAGCTGTACACAGATATCTTGCACCAGGCTGTGGATAAGCTATGGAAAGGCGTATCGGCCCTGCTCGGCTCGGGCACTTCACGGCATTGGTCGTATTTTGACCAGCCAACAAGCGGTCCACCACAGCCGAGCGCACCAAGAATGCTGACAATTCCCCGGCACGCAGGGTAGAGTGCACGCTTCGAAAGGGAGGCAGCATGCAGCCGATTCATACGCTCCACGATTTTTTCGAGCGCAGCGGAGCCGAGGTACAGGCGTTTCACCTGGGGCGCCGGGTCGAGCCCTGCCCCATGGAAACGCTGGCTAGCTTTGAAAGCGGCGACGCCCCCTGGCCTAGCCCTTGGCAGGGCCAGGCACGGCTGGGCCTGGTGTTTCGCCTCGGCAACCTGTCCGACCCCCTGGTCTGGTTTCTCGCTCTGCCCCTCGACGAGCAGGGCCTCTTGGTACCGGCCCCTCGCGATGCGTTCCTGCAGCGCCTGCTGGAAACGCTGGGCCGCAGTGCGGCCGCCGTCGACACGACACAAGCCCCCGGCGCTATCGACAATCTGATGCAGGACAATCCGCTGGCCTTCACGCCGACGCTGCCGTTCCAGGCGGTAATGCACGCCAAGGCGAGCCTGGCCATGGGCCTGCCGGCCAGCCCGCACCTGGAGCCCGTAGAGGCCTATCTCAGTGGCCAGCAAGAGCTGGACTGGCAGGCGCTGGGGCTGCAAGGACTTGCCGACTTTGCCGTGCGCCTGGATGACGCCACCGCCGCGGACCTGGAACGCCGCCTTGCCAAGCTGCCCGACGAAGTCCTGATCTCGCTGTGCTACTGTCTAGAGCATGTGCCGCTGGCAAGCGACAGCCTCGCTCACGCGCTGCGCGCGAGGGGAGAAGCGGCCGCTCAGGCAGGGAATGTCGAACTCTTCTGCGCCTGCGTACGTGCCGTGTGCGGTGCACCGACGCAATTCGTTGGCGCTTGGTTCGATGAACTGCTCGCGGACCGGGGGGCCTGTGGCCCCGATCTGCTGGCCGCCATGGCGGGCCGCGGCTGGCGGCATCTCGAAGATGCCCGGCGCCTGCCGCACTTCCTGACCCGGCTGGCTGAGTCCGACGTCATCGATTTTGCCAGTGCCGCCAGGGATCTCGCCTTGATCCCTCGCCTGCGGCTGCCGGTGCTGATGATTTTGCGAGAAGCCCAGCCGGATTCGGCGATCGGCAAGCGCCTTGCCCTTCTCGGCCATTGAGCAAGACAGTTGGAAACCAAGCAATGAAGGAACTTCCTTACACGCCCAAGGCCGTCATCGGTCGCCTGGAGATGGTCACGCTGCCGACCATCGGCATGTCCCTTTGCGCCAAGATCGATACCGGCGCTCGCACCTCGGCGCTGCATGCCGAGGATATCGAGGTGTACGAGGAAGAGGGCCACCTGTGGGTCAGCTTCACCACTCGCTGCGGGGGGCCCGAAACTCCGCCGCATAGCTACCGGACCCACCTGCACGACCGGCGTCGCGTCACCAGCTCCAACGGTCAGCGCGAATGGCGCTACGTCATCCGCACCCCCATGCAGTTGGGCAGGCTGGAGATGATGGTAGAACTGACCCTGGCCGATCGCCGTGATCTGCGTCACCCCATGTTACTCGGCCGCCGTGCCCTGAGCCGCCTACTGGTAGCCCCAGGAGTGTCGTTTCTGCACGGTGAACCCTGAGCCGATCCGGCACCGACCTCGGAGTCCACGATGCATATCGCGTTGCTGTCCCGCAATCGTAATCTCTACTCCTCCCGGCGCCTGGTGGAGGCCGCCGAGCAGCGCGGCCATACCCTTCGCGTGATCGACACCCTGCGCTGCTACATGAGTATTGCGGCCCACCACCCCTCGATCCATCTCAAAGGGGAAGAGCTCGAGCCCTTCGATGCGGTCATTCCCCGCATCGGCGCCTCGGTCACCTTCTACGGCTGCGCGGTGCTGCGCCAGTTCGAGATGATGGGTACCTACGTGCTCAACGACTCGGTCTCCATCACCCGCTCGCGCGACAAGCTGCGCTCACTGCAGCTGCTGTCGCGCAAGGGCCTGGGCTTGCCGATCACCGGTTTCGCCCACTCGCCGGACGACATTCCCGACCTGATCACCATGGTCAAGGGTGCCCCGCTGGTCATCAAGCTGCTAGAAGGCACCCAGGGCATCGGCGTGGTGCTGGCCGAGACCAATCAGGCCGCCGAGTCCGTCATCCAGGCCTTCATGGGCATGAAGGCCAACATCATGGTGCAGGAGTACATCAAGGAGGCCCGCGGCGCCGATATCCGCTGCTTCGTGATCGGTGACAAGGTGGTCGCCTCGATGAAGCGCCAGGCGGCCGAAGGCGAGTTTCGCTCCAACCTGCACCGCGGCGGCACCGCCAGCCTGATCCGCATCACCCCGGAAGAGCGCTCGACCGCCATTCGAGCCGCCAAGGCCATGGGCCTGCGCGTCGCCGGGGTCGACCTGTTGCGCGCCAATCATGGGCCGGTGATCATGGAGGTCAACTCCTCGCCGGGGCTGCGCGGCATCGAGACGGCCACCGGCAAGGACATCGCTGGAATGATCATCGAACACATCGAGAAGAACGCCAACCTGCCCCGCAAGACACCCCCTAAACCCAAGGGGTAATTGCGAGAAAAGCGGGCAAACTTGTAGAAAGAAGGCATTCTTCTACTCAAGGGGTAGTAAAACAGTGTTTCCCCAGCCACAATCAGCGTCACCGGAGGAGGTGACCGCGCATGTTTCTCGACAATCGCCAAGTGGCGATGGACAGCGTATTGGAAGCGCTGGCCGACAGCATCGACTACTTTCAGGACAATCTGGAGCGCCTGCGCCCTTCGCTGCGTGAAGCGCTGAAGCCGCACTACGAGGCGCGGGTCAAGGCCATGCGCCAGTTGCGCGAGCTCGCTCGCCGCCACCTCAACCTGCTGCCTCGGGACGCGGATGTCGAGCGCGACGACTACATGTGGCTATGGAGCCGCCTGAAGAGCTTCGTGGGCAACGAAAGCCAGGTGGTGATCGGTGAGCTGCTGGAGCAGGAGCGCGTCCTGATGCAGGCGCTCTCGACGCTCTACACCCACCCGCTGCCCGATCCTCTCGAGCCTATTGTCGAGCAGTGCTGGAAAGGGTGCCGCGAGCTGATCCGCGAGCTCTATCGCCTGCAGAAGCAGCGCCAGCGCTGACGCTGGGCGTCAGTCGACGTCCCTGGCGGGCATCTCGAAAGGCAAATCGTAGGGAAGCCGCCACGCCTGCGGGGCGATCTGCAGCGGCTCCAGAGGACCGAGGAAATAGGGCTCACGCCCCCACAGGTAGAGGTCGCCCACCGTGGCCGCCCGCGCCACCCATTCCCGTACCTGCAAACGCCACAGCCCCGCCACCGGCCGTTCCGGCGCAGCACAGCCGGTAACCTCGAGCCCCAGCGCATCGGCAATGTAAATGGCCCTTGGCAGGTGCCAGGCCTGGGTGACCAGCAGCGCCCGCTCCACGCCGAAAACGTCCCGCGCCCTGATCAGGGTATCGAAGGTGCTGAAGCCGGCGTAGTCGAGGGTCATGTCCTCGTCGCGCACGTGCTGGCGCCGCAGGTCGCGCCACATGGTGATGGGTTCATTATACTGCCGAGTGCGGTTGTCACCGGACAGCAGCAGGTGCTCGACGCGCCCCAGCCGGATCAGCCGTGAGGCCGCATTGATGCGCGCATCGAAGTGGGGGTTGCGCACGCCGCTGCGCGTCCAGCGGGACGTGCCGAAGACGATGCCCACCTGCTCGGGGCCGCATAGCGGCAGCTCATAGCCGATGCGCCCTTGCGTCTTGCCGACGACCCAGAGGTTGGTGCCCACGAACAAGAGCGCCAGCAGCAGCAGCAGCGCTCCCAGCGTCATGAGCACACCTTTGAAGATCTTCCACAGCAGTGCCTGCATCACTTGACCCGGCCTAGCTCGCTTTCCCGCATTCACCACCGACAGACCGGCGTCCTTGAGCGGGCTAGAACATCCCCAACTCCAGCTTGGCCTCGTCACTCATCATCTCACGACTCCAGGGCGGATCGAAGACGATCTCGGTATGCACCCGGCTGATCTGGGGCGCGCCGAGGATCTTGTTGCGCGCGTCGGCGGCGATCACATCGCCCATGCCGCAGCCTGGCGCGGTCAGGGTCATGCGGATGGTGACGATGCGTTCGCCACTGATCAGCCGTTCGATGCGACAGCCATAGACCAGGCCCAGGTCGACGATATTGACCGGGATCTCCGGATCGAAGCAGGTGCGCAGCTGATCCCACACGAATTGTTCGATCTGCTCCTCGGTGGCGTCTTCGGGCAGGGTGGGGCGCGGCAGCGGCTCCAGCCCCAGGGCATCGAGGTTGCTGCCCTCGATCAGGTAGAGACGCCCTTCGTAGCCGACGCTCACCGAACTGCCCTTGGCCTGCATCACGCTGACCATACTGTCCTCGGGCAGCGTGATGGTCTTGCCAAAGGGAATGGAGATCACGTCCACGTCACGCTGCAGGGGCAGCGTCTGGCCCTTGTGCAGGGTTGCTATCTGTTCGATGGCCGCCATGGTCAGCGCACCATCCCGATCACGCGCTCAAGTGCATCGACAAAGGCGTCGACCTCTTCCAGCGTGTTGTAAGCGGCAAACGAGGCGCGACAGGTCGCCGTTACGCCGAAGTGCGCGAGCAGCGGCTGGGCGCAGTGGTTGCCGGTACGAACCGCCACGCCAAGCTGGTCGATCAGCAGCGCGATGTCCTGGGAGTGCGCCCCGTCGACGACGAAGGAGAGCACGCCGGCCTTGTCCGGTGCGGTGCCGAGAATGCGCAGCCCATCGATACGCGACACTGCGGCGGTGGCCCGCTCCAGCAGCCTGGCCTCCCAGGCACCGATGGCGTCTAGGCCCACGCCGCGCACCCAGTCGAGTGCCACGCCCAAGGCGATCACCTCGGCAATCGCCGGGGTGCCCGCCTCGAATTTGTGCGGGATGTCGGCGAAGGTGGTCGGCACGTCGAAGGAGACGCTTTTGATCATTTCGCCCCCGCCCTGCCACGGAGGCATGGCTTCAAGCAGCTCGGCCTTGCCGTAAAGCACGCCGGCGCCAGTGGGCCCGTACACCTTGTGCCCCGAGAAGGCATAGAAATCGGCGTCGATTCCGCGCACGTCCACCGCCTGGTGCGGCGCGGCCTGGGCGCCGTCGACCAGAATCAATGCGCCCAGCCGGTGGGCGATCGAGGCCATCTCCTGCACCGGGTTGATGGTGCCGAAGGCGTTGGAGACATGATTGACCGCCACCAGTCGGGTGCGCTCCGTGAACAGTGCACGATAGGCGTCGAGATCGAGCACCCCGCGCTCATCCACCGGAATCACCTTGACCACAATGCCGAGCTGGCTGGACAGCAGCTGCCACGGCACGATGTTGGAGTGGTGCTCCAGCAGCGACACCAGCACTTCGTCGCCCGCCTTCAGGTTGGCCCGACCCCAGCTGTTGGCCACCAGGTTGATCGCCTCGGTGGTGCCGCGGGTGAAGATGATCTCGCGCCGGTCGGCGGCATTCAGAAAGCCGCGCACCGTCTCGCGCGTGGCTTCGTAGGCCGCCGTGGCTTCGTCGGCCAGAGTGTGCAGGCCACGATGGATGTTGGCGTTGTAGCGGCTGTAATAGTCGCGGAAGCTGTCAATCACCGCCAGCGGGGTCTGGCTGGTGGCGGCATTGTCGAGGTAGATCAGCGGCCAGCCGTGGACCTGCCGCTCGAGAATCGGGAACTGAGCGCGAATCCCGGCCACGTCAAAGGCCGGCGCGCTGAGCGGTTGCTCGGAGGCCAGATGGTGCATTCGCGCTCTCCTCGCTTAGGCGTCGTGCAGGGCCAGGGCGGCTTCCACCAGCCCGGCCAGGTTGAAGCGTTCCGGCAGCTTACCCGCCACCGCCAGCTCCACGCGCTCGGCTACGGCATCCAGCGCCACGCGGTCGAGCACTTCGCCGGCGAAGGCCAGGGTCAGCAAGCCACGCGCAGTCTGCTCGTCGATGCCGCGGGTGCGCAGGGCGTAGACCGCCTCCTCGTCGAGCTGCCCGGTGGTGGTGCCGTGGGAGCACTTGACGTCGTCGGCGTAGATCTCGAGCTCCGGCTTGGCGTCAATCTCGGCGCGGTCGGAAAGCAGCAGGTTGGCGTTGCTCTGGAAGCCCTCGATTTTCTGACTGTCGCGCTTGACCACCACCTTGCCGTTGAACACGCCGCGGGCGCGGTCGTCGAGAATACCCTTGTAGTTCTCGTTGGAATAGGTACGCGGGGCGTTGTGGTTGGCAACCGTATGGTTGTCGATGTGCTGGCGACCCTGGCCGTAGAACAGTCCGTAAAAGTTGGCCTCGGCCCCCTCACCGTTGAGCTCGCTGATCAGGTCGTTGCGCACCAGCCCGCCGCCCAGGTTCAGGTTGAACGAGGTGTAGCGGCTGTCGCGCCCCTGCTCCACATGGATGCTGGCCACGTGCAGGTCGCTCAGCGGCGCCTCCTGCAGCTTGTAGTGGGTCAGCATCGCCCCACGGTCGAGCATCAGCTCGGCCACCAGATTGGTGAAGTTGGCCGCTTCGCTCTCGCCGACATGATGCTCGATCAGCGTGGCTTGGCTGCGCGCACCGGCTTCGACCAGGATGCGCGGATGACTCATCACCGGTGCGGCGTTGGCCCGGGACAGGAACTGCAGCAGGATCGGTTTCTCCACTACGCTGCCCGGCGCCAAGCGCACCACGGCGCCCTCCTCCATGAAGGCGGTATTGAGCGCCGAAAATGGCGAGAAGTCGACGCCGGTGAGCCGACCCAGAGGGCCGCCCACGGCTTCATGGTTTTCGGCCAGCGCCTGCGACAGCGGCAGCACCGCCACCCCGCCGGGCAGCTCGCCCAGGTCGGAGAGTGCGGCCGAGAACACGCCGTCGATAAAGGTCAGCCGGTGCGCCTCGATGGGCAGCGTCAGCGCCGCCGCCGAGGCCTGCGAGAACTCGGCGCTGTCGCTCAGCGCGAAATCGCCCCGGGCGATAGCGCGCACATCGGTGTACTTCCACGCCTCGTCGCGGCGGGTGGGAAAACCGAGCGCCTCGAAGCGGGCCGCGCCGGCCTGGCGCCGCGCGGCGATCCAGGTTGGCTCAGCCCCCTGGGTTTCGCGGCGCTGGGCGCTGCGCGCCTCGAGGCACGCCAGGAAGGAGGTCACTTCACTCTGGACATCGCTCATGCAGCAGACTCCTCCACGACCCAGTCATAGCCGCGGGACTCCAGCTCCTTGGCCAGCTCGGCGTCACCGCTCTTGGCAATGCGGCCATCGACCAGCACATGCACGTAGTCGGGCACGATGTAGTCGAGCAGGCGCTGGTAGTGGGTCACCAACAGGATGGCGCGGCTGGTGTCACGCAGGCTGTTGACCCCGTCGGCCACCACCTTGAGGGCGTCGATGTCGAGTCCGGAGTCGATCTCGTCGAGCATGGCCAGCCGGGGCTGCAGCACCAGCATCTGCAGGATCTCGTTGCGCTTCTTCTCGCCGCCGGAGAAGCCCTCGTTGACGGCGCGCTGCAGAAAGCTGGCATCCATCTTCATCTGCGCCAGCTTCTCCTTGACCAGCTTGAGGAACTCCGGCGCGGGAATTTCGCCTTCCCCGCGAGCTTCACGCTGGGCGTTGAGCGCCGCCTTGAGCAGGTAGATGTTCTTTACGCCGGGGATCTCCACCGGGTACTGGAAGCCCAGCAGCAGACCCGCCTGGGCGCGCTCCTCGATCTCCATCTCCAGCACATCGCGCCCCTCGAAGGTGACCGAGCCAGAGGTGACCTCATAGCCCTCCTTGCCCGCGATCACCGCCGACAGAGTCGACTTGCCGGCCCCATTGGGGCCCATGATGGCGTGCACTTCCCCGGCGTTGATGGTCAGGCTGAGACCCTTGAGGATTTCCTTGCCTTCCACCTTGACGTGCAGATCCTTGACTTCGAGCATCGTTGAGTACCTTTTCGATTCTGGCGAGCCGCCGCGGCGACTTGCACAAATGGATTCGTTATTAAGCTGCATGGACATGCCACGCGCTTAATCTGGATGAGCGACTCCGGCGCCAAGGCTCGCGAGGGCGCGGTGGCCAAAAGCCCCTCGCTTCGCCTTGTCCCCGGCGCTCATCTCACCGGCCACTTGAAAACAGCGTTAACCGACGGCGCCTTCCAGGGTCACGTTGAGGAGCGCCTCGGCTTCGACGGCAAACTCCATCGGCAGCTCCTGGAACACGTCCTTGCAGAAGCCGTTGACGATCATGCTCACCGCGTCTTCCTCGGAAATGCCGCGGCTCTGGCAGTAGAACAGCTGATCCTCGCCGATCTTCGAGGTGGTCGCCTCGTGCTCGATGGTGGCGCTGCTGTTGCCGATCTCCTGGTAAGGGAAGGTATGCGCGCCGCACTGGTCACCGATCAGCAGCGAGTCGCACTGGGTGAAGTTGCGCGCCCCCTTAGCTCGCGGGCCGATCTTGACCAGCCCACGGTAGGACTGGTTGCTGCGCCCGGCGGAGATGCCCTTGGAGACGATGTAGGAGCGCGACCCCTCGCCAATGTGAATCATCTTGGTGCCGGTATCGGCCTGCTGGCGGCCATTGGTCACCGCTACGGAGTAGAACTCGCCGATGCTATCGCGGCCGCGCAGCACGCAAGAGGGATATTTCCAGGTGATGGCGGAGCCGGTCTCGACCTGGGTCCAGCTGATGCGCGAACGGTCGCCGCGGCAGTCGCCGCGCTTGGTGACGAAGTTGTAGATGCCGCCCTTGCCGTCCTCGTCACCGGGGTACCAGTTCTGCACCGTGGAGTACTTGATGTAGGCGTCATCCAGCGCCACCAGCTCGACCACTGCAGCGTGAAGCTGGTTCTCGTCGCGCATTGGCGCGGTGCAGCCTTCCAGGTACGAGACCTGGGCGCCCTCCTCGCAGATGATCAGGGTGCGCTCGAACTGGCCGGTGTTGGCGGCGTTGATACGGAAATAGGTGGAGAGCTCCATCGGGCAGGTCACGCCCTTGGGCACGAAAACGAAGGAGCCGTCGGTGAACACCGCAGAGTTGAGCGCGGCAAAGTAGTTGTCGGCCACCGGCACCACGGTACCCAGGTACTGCTTGATCAGCTCCGGGTAGTCGCGGATCGCCTCGGAGATCGAGCAGAAGATCACCCCCGCCTCGTAGAGCTTCTCCTTGAAGGTGGTGGTCACCGACACGGAGTCGAACACCGCATCCACCGCCACCCCGGCCAGGGCCGCCCGCTCGTGCAGCGGGATACCCAGCTTTTCATAGGTTTCCAGCAGCTTGGGGTCGACCTCGTCGAGGCTCTGCGGGCGGTCTTCCGGGCGCTTCGGCGCGCTGAAATAGGAGATCGCCTGGTAGTCGATGGGCGGATAGTCCAGATGCGCCCAGGAGGGCGGCGTCATCTTCAGCCACTGATGGTAGGCCTTGAGGCGCCACTCGAGCATCCACTCAGGCTCGCCCTTCTTCTTCGAGATGAAGGCGATAGTGTCCTCGTCGAGGCCGGGCGGCAGCGTGTCGCTCTCGATATCCGTCACGAATCCTTCTTTGTATTCGCGGCGAACCAGCTGTTCCATTTCCTCACTTGCCATGGTCTCTCCCCTCCCGGGCGGTTGGGTTGGCGAGCGCACTCGCCTCGGGTAATAAATGCGGTGTTATGGCTAGGCCGTATCGGCGGCCAGGCTCACGCTCTGTATGGGCAGCTGCACCGGCAGCTTGATCGGCGTGGCATCGGCCAGGTGGGCCAGGGTCACGCTGTCGAGCAGGGTGCGTACGGCTAGCGACACACGCTGCCAGTTGTCGGAGACGCCGCAGGTGGCGAGCAGGTCGCAGTCACCTTCGGCATGGCTGCATTCGGTCATCGCTACCGGCCCCTCAATGGCGGTGATAATGTCGATAGCTGTGATCCTCGACGCGGGGCGCGCCAGGGAGTAGCCACCCTGGGCGCCTCGTCGTGATTCCAGCAGCCCGGCCTTGACCAACATCTTGAGCGTCTTGCTGACCGTAGGGTGCGGTAGCTGTACGGTCTCGGCCAGCTCCGCCGCCGCATGGGGCTGGTCGGGATGCCGGGCGATCTGCGCCAGAATCACGGCGGCATAGTCGGTCAGCCTGGAAAGCTTGAGCATGCCTGACTCCTGATGGTCACGGTGCAAGGGCAAACGCCTGCGCTCCATTTGGGACCATTTTAGTCCTGTATGGTTTCGATGTGAAGCCCACCGTAGGAGTCGACAAGAGAAGGACCCAGATGGCGACACGTTCGCCGCCGTTATCATCAATAAAAGCAATCATTCTCATTTTTATCAGTTACCATTCCCCGCTGTTGACAGGCCACGGTTGCAGGCCAGCGGCCCACGCATCATGCGCAAGTACGCAAGGGAGAAAGCGCAAGAGACAAAGCGCACGATAGAAGGAGTGTGTTTCAAGAGAGGTCAGCGAGGCGGCAGCAGGCTGTCGATACAGGGATCTGCCCACCAGGCGTCACGGCTTGCCTCAAGCTGGGCATGGTGGCGATGCCAGGCGAGCAGCTCCACCGCCGGCAGCGCCCGAGTATAGAGGTAGCCCTGCGCCTGGTCGCATTGCAGCCCGCGCAGGATGCCATGCTGGCGGTCGGTCTCGACCCCTTCTGCCGTCACTTCCAGGCCCAGGGCATGCCCTACGTCGATCAGGCAGGCAACGAGTTTCTGCGCTCTGGGATCTTGCTCCATGCCGCGAATGAAGGCGCGATCCACCTTGAGCCCGGTAATGGGCAGGTGGCGTAGGTATTCGAAGGAGGCGAAGCCAGTGCCAAAATCATCGATGCTAACCTGCACACCCAACCCGCGCAGCCGCTCAAGCGCCTTGCTGGCGGAGACAAGATCATGCATGAAGGCACTCTCGGTGATCTCGATTTCCAGCAGCGAGGGCGCAATACCGGCTTGTTCGATCAAACGCCCCACCTCGACTAGGAGCCGCTCGTCCATCAGGTTGCGTACGGAAAAGTTCACGCTGACACGCTTTTCGAAACGCGTGATGAACCGGCAGGCTTCGCTCACCACGAAGCGTGTTACCGGGGCAATTAGGGTTGTGGTCTCGACCTTGGGCATGAACATGCCCGGGGCAAGCAGCGAACCATGCCGGTCACGCCAGCGAATGAGCCCCTCACAACCGCATACCGAGCCGTCGCTGAGGCGCAGCTTGGGCTGGTAGTGCAGTTCGAATTCCCCATGCTGCAGGCCCTCGCGCACCCTTGCAATCAGCTTGATGTTCTGCACGTTACGTCTGGCCAAGGCCGGCTGGTAGTGGCAATAAGGGCGATGCTTTTCCGACGCAGCCAGCAGCGCGGTGCGCGCCTCGCGGATCAGGCTTTCGGGTGTGTCGCCATCGCCCTGCTGCAGGCTGCTGCCGGCGATGAGCTGCACGCGCAGGGGCACGCCCAGCACTTCCAGGTTCTCTTCGCCAAGCTCGATCACCTGGCTTGCCCGCCGCTCGAGGTCGGCGACATCCTCGCACCGGAAGAGCAGCATCAGCTCTGCCCCGCTCACCCGATAGCAGCCGACTAGCGCCGGCGCCAGGCCGGCGAAGCGCGCATGCAGGGCCAAGATGAGCGCCCTCGAGGCATCGGCGCCCAGGGCCTCGAGGATGTCGTTCATGTCATCCACTCGCACCAGAATCAGGCCGATGTCACCCGACGACGGGATGGGGGGTTCGTTCAGGTGGCGGCTCAGGTCGTCTTCCAGCGCCACTTCGTTGGGAAGGCGGGTACTGAGGTCGGTGCGTGCGGCATGCTCACTGGCGAGGTGAATCTTACGCAGCTGGGAGAAGAGCGCTCCGGCAAAACCGCCGATAAGCAGATACAGCCCCAGGCGTACCAGCCAGTTGAGAGTAGTTTGTGCCTCGCCGGTTGCCACCGTGAGGGGCATGGCGGCCATTAGCAGACCGGCGACCAGGGCCGTCGCCAAGGCACCAAAGAGAAGATACCAGACCCCGGCCAGCAGCACGGGAATCAGCATCAGGTAGGGATAGGCGAAACGCGTGCCGCCCGTGGCATACACGATGAGCATGCCAAGGCCCAGCAACAGCGCCAGCACCAGCACACGACCGCCATGCCGCACAATGCCAGGAAAGGCCTGCCACTGCGACCGCAGCTCCTGCCAGGAAAGAATATCCTTCGCGACGCCTCCCATGAAGCGCTCCGATGTCAAGTGCGCGGGGTATCTCTTAGGTTAAAAGTGTATGCAGCATTGCAATCTTTTGCGCACTCCCGTTTCAACGCAGCCTGCCAACCTCGGTGTTCCATGGCTGCCAGCTGGCATGGATGCATCGAGGCGTGGCAGCCACTGGCAGGTACGGCAGGGATTCGCCAAACTTGGCTTGATGGTTAGCGTCATCCGTCAGGAAGTCACCGATTGCCACATTGACGAGGCACCCATGCGCAACCTCAAGCTCGATCGTATCGATCACCTGCTGCTGGAAGCCCTGCAACAGGATGCCCGCCTTACCACGGCAGAACTGGCCGAGCGGGTGAATCTCTCCCCGTCCCCCTGCGCCCGCCGCATACGCCGGCTTGAGCAGGCGAGCCTGATCACCCGCTATCGCGCCGAGCTGGACCGGGAACGACTGGGGCTTGCGATCACCGCTTACGTGCGGGTTCGGCTCGACCATTGCCAGCATGACGGAACGGAAGCCTTTGAAGCGGCCATGCAGGCCATGGCAGAAGTGATCGACTGCCATGCCATGTCAGGGGAGTGCGATTATCAGTTGCATGTCCTGGCCACCGACCTGCACGGCTACGAGCACTGGCTGCGCCAGCTCAAGAAGCTGGGCATGGTGAGCAGTGTGGAAAGCAGCTTCGCGATTCGCGCAGTGAAAGAGAACGGCACCCTGCCACTGCCTCATGACACCTCCACCCGACCCTGATACCGTGCTTATCGAACAGCGGAGGGAAAGGGAACCATGGCCTCTGGCCCTGTCACAGTTTTTGGCGGCACCGGGTTTCTCGGGAGCCAGATCGTGCTCGAGCTCGTGGAGGCTGGCTGTGCGGTGCGCATTGTGGCACGCCGCCCCACCTGGCCGAACTGGGCCGAGCCAGACGATCCGCTGAGCCTGGTCGAAGCCGACATTTGCAGTGAATCGGACACCCGCCAGGCCCTGCATGGGGCAGCGGGAGTAGTTAACGCGGTGAGCCTCTATACCGAGAGCCGCCAACTGCGCTTCGAGCACCTGCACGTGGAAGCGGCAGCCCAGCTGGCACGCCTGGCGCATCGCCAAGGTATCACCACCCTGATCCAGCTCTCGGGCATCGGCGCCGACCCGGCCTCCCGCTCGCCCTATATTCGTGCGCGCGGGCGCGGCGAAGTCGCCGTCATCGAGGCCTTCCCCAAAGCCGTGATCCTGCGGCCGAGCGTGATGTTCGGCCCTCACGACCGCTTTCTCTTCACCCTGGAAAGACTGACCCGGCACCGGGTGCTGCCGTTGTTTGGCAAGGGGGAAACGCTGCTGCAGCCGGTACATGTGCGGGACGTGGCACGCGCCTGCCATCGGCTGCTCAACGCCACCACGACCCAGCGTCGCCTGTTCGAACTCGGCGGCGCCGACGTGCTGCGCTACCGCGACATTCTCGGTCTGATCGCCGCCCACCTGGAGCGTGACCCGCGCATGGTGCCGATCCCGTTTCACTTGTGGCAGCTGGCCGCCTTGCTCGGCAGCTGGTTGCCCAGCCCGCCCCTGACCCGCGACCAGCTGGCGCTGATGCGCCAGCACAATGTCGTCGACCCAAGCCTGGGCACCCTGGCTGATCTCGGCATCACTCCCCGCTCGCTGCGCGAGAGCCTGCCCGACTGCCTGCCTTGCCGCTGAACGCGCCTGCCAACGACCTGGCGCAGCTGTGCCGAGCTTTGCCGGGTGTAAATAGTAAGGATTTGCTGGAAGCTGCTGCTACCTGGGAGAGCTCTGGCTTCGCTTCCCGCAGCGCAAGGAGCCGCTCGCCAGAGCGGCGAGCGGCAGGAGGGTCAGAGTTCTTCGTCGTCGGAATAGAAGTCGAGGTCTTCCAACTTGCCCAGCACCGCGGTAGCGATGTTGGCCAGGTGGGCGGCCACACGCTTGTAGTGGCGTGCCAGCAACGAGTAAGCCACGGCCTCGTGAAACTCGATCTTGGCCTCGTCACGGAACAGCTCCTGGATGAGCCTGTCGCAGTGGGCACGGATCTCTACCGCCTTGGTCAACGCCTGGCGCGCCTGGCGCTCGTCGGAGTCGCTCGTGGCCTTGATCACCATGCCGAACATGCCGGTCATCTGCGCCGCCATGGCGTTCAGCGGATCCTGGTACTTGGGCACATGGAAGCCTTCGCTGTAGAAGTGCCCGACCTCGAACACGTTCTTGCAGTAATCACCGATGCGCTCGGCGTCTTTAGCCACGCTCATGAGAGCCAGGCAAATGGCCACGTCGTGCCCCGGATTCACCGTCAGGTGGCGCAGCACCTTGCGTCGTATGGAGCGTTCCAGTTCGTTGATCGCCCGGTCCCGCTCATAGAGCGGCTGGCGCACCTCGTCGGCTGCCACCGTGCTGTGCAGCACTTCGTTGGCGCGGTCGAACATCCAGGCGCCGTGCCCGAGCATCTGGGTCAGATCCTCGAAAGCCATGTTGATGGTATTTTCCGAAGTCAGGGCGCTGTAAAGCTGACGAAACATGGAGAAAGCTCCTGAAAGCCGCGCTCAGCGCAGGCTGGTAAACAGTTCGACGGCACCGATCCCGAGCAGCGGTATCACCAGGAACACGCCGATCAGGAAGATGAAGGCATAGCGCGTCTGGCGGGCGGCGAGCTTGCCGTACCAGGTTGCCACCTTGAGCGGCACATAGCGCAGCGGATACCAGACCAGCGTGCCGGTCACGTTGAAGATGACATGAAACAGCGCCACCGTCATCGCCGCTGCCACCGGGTTGGCGGTAGCCGCCAGCACGCTGGTCACGGTGGTGCCCAAGTTGGCCCCCATCATGAACGGCAGCACCCGCCGCAGACGCACCACGCCGGCCCCGGCCAGCGGCACCATCAGGCTGCTGGTGATGGTGCTGGACTGCACCAGCACGGTGGAAACCAGCCCCACCCCGTAGGCGCGCAGGTCGCTGCGGAAGAAATAGGTGCGGAACAGGCCATCCATGTGGCGCAGCAGGGCACCCCGCAGGTTCTGCACCATGAAGCCCAGGGCAATGAACATCAGCAGCAGTCCCAGGGCGGCCACCAGCAGCCCCTGGGAGGCCGCCGTGGGTGTCAGGGCGCTGCCGATCGCATTGGCCGCGTCCACCACCGGCGCCGTGATCACCTTGACGGGGCTATTCGGACGCGCCACCTCCTCCAGGCCGATCAGCTCGGCCAGCCAGCCCGCCAGGCGGGTGAACATGCCCCGCCCGGCCTCGTGAAACAGGCCGCTGATGAATTCCAGCGGGAACACGATCAGTACGGTGAGGATATTGAAGAAGTCGTGCATCAGCGCAGCGGTAAACGAGCGCCGGAAGTTGCGCCGGATCCGCATGTTCGCCAATGCCACGATCACTCCCGTGACCGCGGTGCCGATGTTGGCCCCCATGATGGCGAACACGGCGGTGCCCAGGGTCATCTCGCCGCTGGCGACCAATGTCACGATCAGCGCCGAGGTGAAGGACGAGCTCTGCACGATCATGGTGACCAGCACGCCGGCCAGCAGGGCGATGAAGGGGTTCTCGCCATAGGCGAAGAGCTGGGCCAGAAAATCGCTGGCACGGCCAAATGTGCCAAGGCCGGCACCCAGCACGTTCAGGGCCGCCAGGAACAGGTAGAGGCAGAGCCCGGCATAGATGCCACGTAGCCAGGCAGGCACCTCGCGTACCGGTTCTCGGGACAAGGCGGCACGGCTCGATTGGCCGTCGGATCTCTCGGTCTTGGACATGGGCGGCCCGTTTTCAGGTTACACGTACTGGATGACGGAAGCGTGACGTTCTGGTGGCACTGCGCGCACGGTAACGGGCCAAGATGACAGTTTCATGACAACCGCTGCCGACACGCGTACGCCCAGGCTAGTGGCCGATATCTTCGTTCCACAGCTCTGGCGAGGCCTCGATGAAGCGTGTCATAAGTTCGACACAGTCAGGCAGCTGTAGCACCTCCACGGCCACGCCCCGCGAGGCGAGCAGCGCTTCTTCTCCGAGGAAGGTCTGGTTTTCCCCCACCACCACGCGCGGTATGCCGTAGAGCAGGATGGCGCCGCTGCACATGGCGCAGGGCGAAAGGGTGGTGTAGAGCGTGCATTCACGGTAGATCGCCGCCGGCAGGCGCCCTGCATTTTCCAGGGCGTCCATCTCGCCATGCAGGACGGTGCTGCCCGCCTGGACCCGACGGTTGTGTCCACGCCCCAGGATGCGGCCCTGGTGTACCAGCACCGAGCCGATGGGCACGCCGCCTTCCGCGAGGCCCTGGCGTGCTTCGTCTAGGGCTGCTTGCATGAATGAGTCCATCTTTGCGCTCCGCTTCCTTTCGACTGTCGAATCCTGCAGAGACCTTAGCAAAAAGTGCCCGCTTCTGCGCAGCCAGGCCAGGACCGGCTCCTCACTGCCAGCGCCAGCCGTGACGCTCCCACCAGGCCAGCGCAATCTGGCGATTCTGCGCATTGGCCTGGGGGTCAAGCACGCTTGCCAGGCGCACGTAGTCGCCCGCCGTCTGGGCCATCAACGCAGGATCCTGGGTGGCGAGCTGCAGCGCGTAGAGCACCAGCATCAGCTCGTAGTCATCGCGGCTGTCGATCAATCCATACAGCAAGGGTACGGCAGGCTCACCGATCTGTCCGAGGCGCTCGGCGGCGATGTACCAGACCCGCGGGTGCTCGTCGCCCCCATAGACGTCGACGAAATCTCGGTCGGCCAGGCGGCTAACGTGGTAATGAGCTTCATCCTGCACGGAATGGAAGTGACGGGGGACCCAGAAGCGGTCTTCGGCGCGGCTCTCGCCCTGACGGGGCGCAAGGGCCGGCTCACCGGCTTGAGCCACGGGCTGTTGCGCTGGGGACGAAGGTTCGGGCGTGCGGCCACCGCAGCCCACCAGCAGCCCCATGGTCAGCCCGAAGATAGCGATAGTACGTCGCGTCATGGCGGTACGGTTCCTGTATCGACCGAAGGGGTATCTCGCTGGCTTTTTACGCTTTTGCGTGGCCGCTGGCTAGCCCGACCGCTTCGATGCATTGTCTGCTAGAGCTAGCAACGCAGCCAGTGCCTGACGCGACCGGCTGCCAAGCACTTTCGCGAGCCCATGCCGTAGCCACATACCCATTGATGAATGGGAATCGACAAAGGCTCATCGACGCAGCACACCCACAGTATGATGAGCCTGTCCCAATAGCCAAAGTGAGCGCCATGGAACCCTTTCTCGTCGATGTGTACGCCATTCATCCCCGTGGACATGACATTCATCTCGGCGGAGGCCTGTTCCTCGCCCCCAGCGCCGAGGCAGCCGAAACCATGGCCACGGAAGAGTACTGGAAGCCACAGCTTGCCAAGCAAGGCTTCGATATCGGCTTCCACACCGACCTGCCCGGCACGGGCCCTCGCTGAGATCGCTGGCAGCGCTAAACCAACCATGGAACCACCTGCCTGTCGCAGGCTGGCAACGCCGCGGCCAGCCTAGAGGCGGCGTGCCATGACAGTAGCCACCCTGGGCTCGAGTAGCTACCCTGGGCTCGGTCAGCCCGCCGCCAGCACTTGATCCAGCGCCCCGGCCAGCAGCGGCGCCAGGAAGACGACATTGCTCTGGTGAGCGATGGCGTCCGTGCTCCAGACCTCCTTGATGCCAGCCCGGCGAAGCGCGTCGAAGGCATCGCCGGCAAAGAGCGCATGCGTCACGGCAACATCCACGCGCTCCACCCCGGCGGCCAGCAGCGCTTTTGCCGCCTGGATCAGGGTGTGGCCGGTGCTGGCGACATCGTCCAGCAGCACGACACGACGCCCAGCAAAGGGCAGTGCCGGCAGGCGGATCTCGACCTCATGATCACCATGACGCTGCTTGCTGCACACGCCATATTCCAGCCCCGCCACCCGCGCGGCACTCTTCACCCACTGCGCCGATTCTGCATCAGGCCCCAGCAGCAGCGTCTTGCCACCGCGGCGCGCCACCATCTCGCCCAGTTGCGGAGCGCCGGAGAGCGCTACGGCCTGGCGCAGCGGCACCGCCTGATCCAGCCGTTCGACGCGATGCAGGTGAGGGTCGACGGTGATCAGCGCTTCGAACAGCTCGGCCAGGAAGCCGCCGACCAGACGCTGACTCACCAGCTCGCCGGGGTGAAACGCCTTGTCCTGACGCATGTAGGCAAGATAGGGCGCCACCAGCACCAGCCGTTCGACGCCCTGCTCGCGCGCATGGCGTGCCAGCAGCATCAGCTCGACCAACTTGTCGTTGGGGCGGTCCAGACTTCGATAGATCACCACAGTCCGAGGCCAGTCCCCCGCCTTGGCAAACGGCAAAGTCAGGCACAGCTCCTCGTCGGGAAAGCGATGGCGAACGACACCATGCGCGGCAAGGCCCGCCGCCTCAGCCAATCGGCAGGCCGGTGCGGCCTCCTCGGGAAAATAGAGCAGTCCGGCTGTCATCAAAACTCCAGGTTCATTCGCGTAAGCTGGTGTTGCGATCCGATGCGGTAACCGCTGTCGCGCTCGCTGCTTTGCAGCGCAAAACCGCACTCACTGCGGAAGGCGGCATAAACGCGATACAACGGCTGTCCCTTCACTACCGTGTCGCCGAGCTGGGCAAACAGCTCCACCCCGGCATTTCTGGCTTTGGGGGCTCCTGCCAGCCGTGCGATACGCGCCATGCGCAGGTTGTCGATGGCAGTCACCACGCCATCCTCAGGGGCCAGCACATCGAAACGATGGGGGGCCAGGTCGAGGTTATCGAGGTCGAAGGGTTTTTCACCCTGGGCACGGATGATGGCCTGCATCTTCTCCAGCGCACGCCCCGAGTCGAGAATCTCGCGGGCGATGCCGAAACCATCGCCGCCGCGAATGTCGGGGTCGAACTCCAGCATGCGCCCCGCCAGGCGCAGCGACTTCTGGCGCAGGTCCATCGGTGCCTCGGGATGCAGGCTCAGTACGCGCATCACGTCGCGGGCCTCGAGCATCGGGCCGATCCCCCGCCCGACCGGCTGGCTGCCGTCGGTGATCACCACGTCGAGGGTCAGGCCCAGGCGCCCTGCCACAAACTCGAACAGCTTGCGCAAGCGCCGGGCCTCGGGCATCGAGCGCACCTTGGCATGCGGCCCCACGGGTATATCGAGCAGCAGGTGCGTGGAGCCTGCCGCCAGCTTCTTGGAAAGGATCGAGGCTACCATCTGGCCGGGCGAATCGATGGAGAGCGGCCGCTCCACCGCGATCAGCACATCGTCGGCCGGCGAGAGTTCGCTGGTGCCGCCCCAGGCGAGGCAGCCGCGATGCCGCCGCACCAGCTCCTCGAGATCGTCGAAAGGGATCTCCACCTTGGCCAGCACCTCCATGGTGTCGGCCGTACCCGAAGGCGAGGTGATCGCCCGCGATGAGGTCTTGGGGCACAGCAGGCCGTGCGCCGCAACGATAGGCACCACCAGCATGGAGGTTCGATTTCCGGGGATGCCGCCGATGCAGTGCTTATCCACCACCGGATGCTCGCGCCAGTCGAGCCGTCGCCCGACACGACACATGGCATCGCTGAGATAGAAGATCTCCTCGCGGTCGAGCTCGCCGAGCTCGCAGGTTACCACGAAGGCAGTCAGCTCGATCTTCGAGTAGCGCAGCTCGGCGATGTCCTGCACGATGGCGCGATAGTCCTCACGACTTAGCCGCTCGCCGGCGATCTTGCGATGCAACGCGGGAATGGAGGGCGGCGGCTCCGCCTGCGAGACGCTGACCGGCGTGCCCTCCTCGACCCCCAGCGAGGCGAACGCATCCTCAGAGAGACCCAGCTGGGCATGACCGACGATGGCGGCATCGTCCACCACGTTGAGGCTGGCAAGAATGCGCTTGCCGTTGGAGCGCACCTCGACCTTGGAGAGCGCCTGGAAGCCCTCGGCGCGGTAGAGGTCGCACTCGCGGTGCAGGTAGGCCACGTTCTCGCGGTAGGTATCAATGGCTACGCGGCGCAGGGCCAAGGGCAGCGCCCCTTCCTGAACCGGCTCGGCGCCGGAAGTGTGACGAGGGGAGGAAGCGGTCATGGGTCAGGTCGCATCGGCAAGGGTCATCGACAGTCTGCCTCACTTTTCTCAGGTGTGGCAGTTGCAGGAAACCCCTTCATGACCTGGCTCAAGTCAGACAAAAGGTGCGCCCAGCGCGGAGGGGATGCACCACGCCAGCAAGCCACTATCCTCAAAGACAGCAGCGACCAGAGACAAGATCACCCAGCGACATGGGCCAAGCCATAAGGGGGGCAGCATGAAATTCGCCATCATGGGCAGCGGCGGGGTCGGCGGCTACTTCGGCGCCCGCCTGGCCGCCGCCGGAGAAGAGGTCACCTTCATCGCCCGCGGTGCTCATCTTGAGGCGATGCGCCGCAATGGGCTCAGGCTGACCAGCATCAAGGGCGACCTGCATCTAGAGCGCGTGCAGACAACCGATGACCCGGCGACAATCGGCACGGTCGACTGCGTGATCATGGCGGTCAAGACCTGGCAGCTGCGTGAAGCCGCCGAAGCGATCCGCCCCCTAGTCGGTGACACCACTCTGGTGCTGCCGCTGGAGAACGGCGTGGAAGCTGCCGATACCCTGGCAGAGGTGCTGGGCGAAGCCGTGGTACTGGATGGCCTGTGCGGCATCCTGGCCTGGAAGGAAGCCCCCGGGCATATCGTCCATGCCGGCGTCGATCCTTTCGTGCGTTTCAGCGAACGGGACAACCGCAACAGCGAGCGAACCGCCCGCCTCAAGGCGGCCTTCGACCGAGCGGATGGTGTCAGTGCCGAGATCCCCGACGACATTCGCGTGGCGCAGTGGAGCAAGTTCCTGTTCATCTGCGCCCTGAGCGGAATTGGCGCAATCACCCGCGCCCCGATCGGGGTCACCCGGCAACTGCCCGAGACCCGCCAACTGATCGAGGCGATCCTGGTGGAGATAGAGGCCGTCGCCCGGGCCCAGGGGGTGGCCTTCCCCGACGATGCCGCCGAGCGCGCCATGCGCTTCATCGATGCAATGCCGGCCGAAAGCACCTCCTCGATGCAGCGCAACCTCATGGCCGGCGAGCCATCGGAGCTGGAATCCCAGAACGGTGCCGTGGTTCGGCTAGGCCGGGCTGTGGGCGTCGCCACGCCGGTCAACGAACTAATCTATGCCGCACTGCTGCCACAGGAGCTGGCGGCACGCGACACACTCTGATCGAGTCTTGCCGTGGCCACGCGGGCCACGGCATACGACACATGGGCTGAACGAAACGCCAAGACTTTACGAAACTGGCTTGAGCGGGCTCCAGTCCTTGCGGTTGGCGAGAAAGTCCGGGCGTGGGCGATTGCCACAGAACGGGTTGACCAAGCCGTTCTCGACGCTGTTGTAGACGAAGAACAGGTTGCTGCGCGGCCAGCACGACATGTTCATGTTGGAGCCGTGCATGGTGTTGCACTCGAACATCACCAAGGTGCCGGCCGGCCCCTTGGGCGCCTCGATGTCGCCCTTGAGCATCAGCTCGCGCAGGCTGGTATTGTCGGGCACACCAACTTCCTGGCTCTTAAGCGACTCCTTGTAGTTGTCGGTCGGGGTGCGGCCGACGCAGGGCACGAAGTATTTGTGCGATCCCGGAATTAGCATCAGCGGGCCATTGAACTCGCCGTTGTCGGTGAGGATGATCGAACAGCTGAGGGAGCGCATTCGCGGCATGCCATCCTCGCTGTGCCAGGTCTCGAAGTCGGAGTGCCAGTCGAAGCCCTTGCCCTTGAAGCCCGGCTTGTAGTTGATGCGCGACTGGTGGATATACACGCCCTTGCCCAGCAGCTGTTCCACCATCGCCAGCAGCCGCGGGTCGCGAGTCAAGCGACTGAAGCGCTCGGATATCTCATGGATACCGAAGATGGAGCGGATCTCCTGTCGCCCCGGCTCCAGCACGGTGCCTTCAGAAAGCTTGAGATCCTCATCCTCTTCATAGTCGCGCAGCTCCTGGATGAAGGCCTCCATTTCTTCGCGGGGAAAAAAGCCCTCGAAGGAAAGAAACCCTTTCTCTTCGTACTCCCGAACCTGCTCCTCGCTCAGCGGGCCATCGCTGCGCTCCGCCCCTTCGGTAAACACGACCGGGTCGATGCGCTCGAACATGCCGAGCTTGCGTTCCAGCCGCGTGGGAAACAGGTCCTGTACATCCTTTTTCATCGCATGCTCCTCCTTGATCTAAGCGAAACGCCCGTCTTCGGCGGGTCGCTATCCACCCTAGCCGTACGCCAAGTCGCATGCAAAGTCGCTTTGTATCGCTGCTTTATAGGATGAAACCGCCTGTAAATTTTCCTGACGCAAGGAGAAACAGACATCCTCTCGCCGCAAGGGCGGGATGTCTTCGACAGGGGGTACTGAGGGATTCGCCACCAGCGCGGCCGGCACAAGACCAGCCGCTTGGCTCCGGCACCGGGGGTTTCAGCCCCGGCGGTAGGTGCCGATCAGGCGATTCATGCCCAGCAGGTGGGGTTCGAGCTGCTTGAGCAGTTCCGCCAGCCCCAACCCTTCCGGCAGATCGGTCGGCTTGCTCAGCGCCAGCACCCAGAAGTAGTAATGGTGTGGCCCGTGCTCTTCCGGTGGCATGGGGCCGCGGTACCCTACGCTGCCGAAGTCGTTCTTGCCGCAGGTTCCGTCGCAGGTCGCCTCGTCAAGGGAGGTGGTCGAGCCCGGCAGGTTATAGAGCAGCCAGTGAACGAAACCGTAGCTGCCGTGCTGCACCAGCGGCGCGTCGGGATCGTGGCATATCACCGCATAGCCCTTGGTGCCTTCCGGGGCATCGTGCCAGTTCAGGGGCGGCGAGACGTCCTCTCCTTCCCCCGTATGGCGAGCAGGAATGGCGCCATGCGCCTGAAAGGCGGGGCTCGTCAACTGCATATCCGACAGTGCAAAGGCCATGTGCGAAATTCCTCCTGTAGACAAAATGCGGAAGGTGTCGCAACAGCGTCGGAAAAAGCCATTAGACTGTCAAACATGAAACGCTTGCTGATCGTGGCTCATACGCCCTCGCCCAATACCCAGCGCCTGCGGGACGCCGCCGAACGCGGCGCCACTCACCGCGACATCGAGGCCATCGAGGTGGTGGTGAAAGCCCCGCTCGAGGCAGGCCCGGATGACGTGCTCAACTGCGATGCCATCCTGCTTGGTACCACCGAGAACCTCGGCTATATGAGCGGCGCGCTGAAGGACTTCTTCGACCGCAGCTACTACCCGGTGCTGGCAAAACGGCAAGGCTTACCCTGCGCGCTCTATGTGCGCGCCGGGCATGATGGCACCGGCACGCGGCGTGCGGTGGAGGGTATCGTCACCGGGCTGCGCTGGAGATGGGTACAGGAACCGCTGATCCTGCGCGGCGAGTGGAAGCAGGGCTTCGAGGCTCAGGTAGAAGAACTGGGTCTCTATCTGGCAGCAGGTCTCGACGCCGGGGTGCTCTAGCGCCCCCCTTTCCGCTTAGTGTTGCCAACAACAAGACGGGCATGCCACATGGCATGCCCGTCTTGGATTCGGCGAGGGCTGGCGTACCCGGCTCGCTCGCCAGCGGCTGGTTACGGCGTCAGCCGCTGCACGAGCCGCAGCAGACGCCGGGCTCCCCATGCTTGCCTTTCTTCTCCACATCGGCGCCGGTCGCTTCGTCTGCGCTGGCATCCGCACTCGCTGCGGTTGTCGGCGCCGGCTCATATGCCTGAACGACGGGCTTGTCGTCTGCCTTGTCTTTCTTGAAGAGGGTCTTGAGCAGGCCCATGGGGATCACCTCGCAGCGGACTCATAAGAAGCATCAAACATGCATCTTATTGTTCGACGCTCAGTGCGTCAACGCTCGAAATGCAAACGGCCCTGCGACGCGAGATCGCAGGGCCGTTGCACATGCCAGAACCCGCTTGGGCAAGAACTGACTTGAGCGGGAACTTACTTGAGGCGTTCGAACACCGTCGCCACGCCCTGGCCCATGCCGATACACATGGTGGCCAGGCCAAGCGTGGTATCGCGCTGCTGCATCACGTTGAGCAGCGTGGTGCAGATTCTCGACCCCGAGCAGCCCAGCGGGTGCCCCAGAGCGATGGCACCGCCGTTGAGGTTGACCTTGTCATCCATGGCGTCGAGGAAACCGAGATCCTTGAGCACCGGGATCGCCTGGGCGGCGAAGGCCTCGTTGAGCTCCACGGTTTCGATGTCGGCTGCCGAGAGACCGGCGGCCTTGAGCGCCTTCTTCGACGCCGGCACCGGACCATAGCCCATGATCGAGGCGTCGCAGCCTGCCACGCCGGTGGAGAGCACCCGGGCGATGGGTTCGAGGCCCAGCGCCTGGGCACGCTCGTAGCTCATGATCGCCATGGCGGAAGCGCCGACCGACAGCGCCGACGAGGTACCGGCCGAGACGGTGCCGCTGCGCGGATCGAACACCGGCTTGAGCTTGGCCATCTCTTCCAGACTGGCGTCGATGCGCACCACTTCGTCATGCTTGAACAGGCGCTTGAAGCCATTGGCGTCATGCCCTTCGACGCCGACGATCTCGTTGTCGAAGTAACCTTTCTGGTTGGCCGCATAGGCGCGCTGGTGCGAACGCACGCCAAACTTGTCCTGATCCTCACGGGTGACGCCGTGCATCTTGCCCAGCAGCTCGGCGGTCAGGCCCATCATCATGGCGGCCTTGGCGGCATACTTGCTGGCCGCCGGGTTGACGTCGACACCGTGGGCCATGGGCACATGCTCCATGTGCTCGACGCCACCAATGACGTAGAAGTCGCCCATGCCTGCCTTGATGTTGGCCGCCGCGATGTGCAGCGCGGTCATCGAGGAGCCGCACAGCCGGTTGACCGTCTGGGCCGGTACCGTGCGCGGGATGCCGGTCATGATCGCGGCGTTGCGGGCGATGTTCATCGACTGCTCGAGGGTCTGGTTGACGCAGCCCCAGATCACATCGTCGACTTCGCTCGGGTCGAGGCCGGCATTGCGATCGAACAGCGCCTGCATCACCGCGGCGGAGAGGTTCTCGGCGCGCACGTTGCGGAAGGCGCCGTTCTTGGCTTTGGCCATGGCGGTGCGCACCCCGTCGACCACCACGATGTCTCTCGGATTCAAACTCATTTCAACTTACCTCCTGCTCGTGGTGGGTTCAGCCCTGGGCCTGGCTGGGATAGAAACGCTCGCCGGACTCGGCCATCTTGCGCAGCTTGTCGGTAGGGGCGTAGAGCGGCCCCAGCTCCTCGGCAAGGCCATCGGCCAGTTTGACAAACTCGCCCACACCCATGGCATCGATGTAGCGCAGCGCGCCACCGCGGAACGGCGGGAAACCGATGCCGTAGATCAGCGCCATGTCGGCTTCGGCCGGCGTCTCGACGATACCGTCCTCGAGGCAGCGCACCGTCTCCAGGCACAGCGGCACCATCATGCGCGCGATGATCTGCTCGTCGGAGAACTCCTTCGTCTCCTTGGTCACCTGCCTGACCAGCGCATAGGCCTGGTCATCGCTGACCTTCTTCGGCTTGCCCTTCTTGTCTTCCTCGTAGGCGTAGAAGCCCTTGTCGTTCTTCTGCCCCAGGCGATCGTTCTCGTACATCACCTGGATCGCCGACTTGCCGTCACGCGCCATGCGGTCGGGGAAGCCTTCGGCCATCACTTCATTGGCGTGCACCGCGGTATCCATGCCGACCACGTCGAGCAGGTAAGCGGGGCCCATGGGCCAGCCGAACTTCTCCATCACCTTGTCGACGCGCTGGAAGTCGGCGCCCTGCTCCACCAGCAGGCTGAAGCCACCGAAGTAGGGGAACAGCACGCGGTTGACGAGGAAGCCGGGGCAGTCGTTGACCACGATTGGCGTCTTGCCCATGGCGCGGGCATAGGCCACGGTCGCCGCCACGGCGGCGTCGCTGGTCTTCTCGCCGCGGATGACCTCAACCAGCGGCATGCGGTGCACCGGGTTGAAGAAATGCATGCCGCAGAAATTCTCGGGACGCTTGAGGTTCTGCGCCAGGCGGGTGATCGAGATGGTGGAGGTGTTCGAGGTGAGGATGGTGTCCTCGCTCACCAGGCCTTCCACTTCGGTCAGCACCGCGTCCTTGACCTTGGGGTTTTCCACCACCGCCTCGACGACCAGGTCGACGTGACCGAAGTCGCCATAGGAGAGCGTCGGGCGAATCAGGGTCAGTTTCTCGGCCATCTGCTCGGTAGAGAGCTTCTTGCGCTCCACCTGCTTGGCGAACAGCTTGCGAGACTCCTTGAGACCCAGCTCGATGGCCTCTTCCTTGATATCCTTCATCAGGATCGGCGTGCCCTTGGAAGCGCTCTGGTAGGCGATACCGCCACCCATGATGCCGGCGCCCAGCACGGCCGTCTGTTTGACGGCCTGAGCCTGCTTCTCGAACTTGCCCGCCTTCTTCTTGACCACCTGGTCGTTCATGAACAGGCCGACCAGATTGTAGGCCACGTCAGTCATGGCCAGCTTGACGAAGGCCTTGGCCTCGATGGCCTGGGCGCGGGCACGCTCTTCGCCGGCTCCCTTCTGGATCACCTTGATCGCCTCGACCGGGGCCGGATAGTGCGGTCCGGCCTTCCCGGCCACGAAGCCCTTGGCGGTTTCGAAGGCCATCATCTGCTCGATGGCATTGAGCTTGAGCGGGCCGCACTTCTCGGCACGGCGCGCCTGGTAGTCGAGCTCGCCGGCATTGGCCTGGGCAATGATATCGAGCGCGGCGGCCTCGAGCTTGTCGTTGGTCACCACGGCATCTACGGCACCCACCTTGAGCGCGGCATCGGCACGATTCTCCGTGCCGCCGGCGATCCACTCGACGGCATTGTCCGAACCGATCATGCGCGGCAGACGCACGCAGCCGCCCCAGCCGGGCAGGATGCCCAGTTTGGTTTCCGGCAGGCCGATCTTGGCCTTTTCGCCCATGACACGGAAGTCGGTGGTCAGCGTAACCTCACAGCCGCCGCCCAGTGCCAAGCCGTTGATTGCACTCACTGTGGGGAACGGCAGATCCTCGATGGCATTGAAGATATCGTGCACCTTCATCAGCATCGACTCGAGGAACTCGGCGCCCTTGCCGAACATGCCCTGGAATTCGGTGATGTCAGCACCGACGATGAACGACTCCTTGGCGCTGCCGATCACCAGCCCCTTGAGGCCGCTCTCGGCGCGAATCGCCTGGACGGCTTCGTCGAGCTCGGCGACCACGGCGCTGGACAGCTTGTTGATGGACTCACCTTTCAGGTCGAAGGTAAGCATGGCGACATCGTCGCCGCCGTTCTGGATACCGCGTGCCACCGTGATGGCATTGCCTTGATAGATCATCCGCGAATCTCCACACAGAGGTTGGCGTTGGAGGAGTGCCAAGTTTCATACGGCCGTTTGATTCCATCAAGCTTGGTGCACTCCAGCCGACACGTCAAGCCCCCGCCTTCCCTAATTGGCCTGATCTGGCTCCTCTCCACGCCTGGAACAGAACCCCGGCTGATGCTGCATTCAGGTGTGCTCGCACTGGTATTGGCCTGCATCAACGGGCCGAACCGTCACCCTGTCCAGTGAGACAAAGTTGCATTACACGCAAGGGGTCCGGACAATTCGGCTAATTCAACGATGAAAAGCGGAGTCCCATGCACCAGAACATCGGCTTCCGACTGTCCCGTTTGCCTCGCCTGTGGCGTGCCATCATCGATCGACGGCTGGCCCCGCTGGGTCTGACCCAGACGCGGTGGATCACGCTCTATCATCTATGGCGGCTAGGCGACGGGCAGCCGCAGTGCGACCTGGCACGTGCCATCGGCGTCGAGGCGCCTTCTCTGGTTCGCACCCTCGACCAGCTCTCGGAGCAGGGCTTGATCGAACGCTGCCCCTGCGAGCAGGACCGGCGCACCAAGCGGGTGTTCCTTACGCCGGCCGCCACGCCGCTGCTCGAACAGATCGATGAGGTAGTGACCCAGGCTAGGCGCGAGATGCTGGCAGGCTTGAGCGATACCGACATCCGCAAGCTCGATACCCTGCTGGAACATATCGAGAACAACGGCCTGGAGATCCAGACTCGGGAGAGTGAAGGCTGAACGACAGCCAGAAGACGCAAGCGCTGCCGCCCGGCCCGCGACCCGGTCGAGCTCGCCCTTCCGGCAGAGGGGCTAGCCGCGAGACTCGACGTCGCCGAAGGCACGCTTGGCCCCGGGCCGGTCGGCATGCCCTGCCAGCGCGTCACGCAGTCGCTTGAAGTCCTCGACGTAGCTGAGGAAGCGTTCGGCTGTCTGCGACTCCCACCACCACAGGGTGATGGCGAACTCGGAAGACTCGACGACCAGCGCATCCTGCGGCAGGCGCATCAATAGCGCCTCGAGAGGTTGGCGAGCCGCCTCCGGCAGGGGCCGCAGCGGTTCGATGCGCCAGCGCCAGTCAGCCACGCAGGGTGTGAGCACGTCGCTGGCCTCGCTTGCCCTCACCAGCACGAAGCGCGGGCCCGGGGCATCGCTCGGGTAGCGCCAGCGGTAGCCCGGCATGGGCGTGCCGATACCGTGCAGCGGCGGCTTCTCCATGACGACCTTGACCCCGGCTTTCATCGCCGCGTTGCGCAGCGGCGCCAGCCGGCGCTGCCGTGCACTGGGCTTGAGCCACATCACCGGCGAGATCATAAGCAAAAGCGCCGCCACGATTACTACCCAGACCATCGCTATCTCCGTTTCTTGACGCAAGTCGTTGTCTTGACTCGTCAGGCGTCCTAGAGTTAAGGCATATCAACTACATCGTGCCGCTTCGCAGGAGTCTGACATGAGCAATGAGTACCGCCACATCCTGGTCGCCGTGGACTTGACCAAGGATTCTCACAAGGTGCTCGAACGCGCCTTGCAGATCGCCGAGCGCAACCAGGCCAAGCTGTCGATCATGCATACCCTCGAACCGCTCGGCTTTGCCTACGGCGGCGACATCCCAATGGACCTGACCAGCATCCAGGATCAGCTCGACGAGCATGCCAAGCAGCGCCTGGCCGAGATTGCCGATCCGCACGTGGCCAAGGAGAACCAGCACGTCCTGGTGGGCATGCCGGATACCGAGATCCACCGCTTCGCCGAGGAGCACGGCGTCGACCTGATCGTGGTCGGCTCTCACGGGCGGCACGGCTTCGCCCTGCTGCTCGGCTCCACCTCTACCGGGGTACTGCACGGCGCCCAGTGCGACGTGCTCGCCGTCAGGGTAGGGAAGAAAGGCGAAAAAAGCGCTGAGTAAACTGCTGCGCGACCTCCGCCACTGAACCTTTACCTTCTTGATGAAGCGCTGAAATCGTGTCACCAGCGCAGATGGGTTGGCCGCCACCGGCGGCCAACCCATGCTTGACTGCTCACGCGCAGTAGCGAATCGCCCTTACTCACCCGCGGCGAGGGCTTCAAGCTCCATCCACCGCTCCATGGCGGCGTCGAGTTCGGCCTGCTTGTCGCTCATGGCCTGCAGCACCTCGGACACCACCCCCGCCTCCTGCTGATAGAACGCCGGGTCGCCCACCCTGGCTTCGTACTCCGCCACCTCGGCCTCGAGCCGCTCGATCTCGGCCGGCAGCGCATCGAGCTCGCGCTGCAGCTTGTAGGAGAGCTTGGCGGGCTTCTTGGCCGGCGGCGCTGAGGGGGCCGGGCTGGCGGGCGCCTTCTCCACCGCCTTGGCCGTGGGCTCCACCTGCTGACGTGCCGCCCCCTCCCACGGCGCCGGCGGCAGTTTTCCGCCCTGGCGCACCCAGTCGCTGTAGCCGCCTACGTACTCGCGCACCACGCCGTCGCCCTCGAAGGCCAGCACGCCGGTCACCACGTTGTCCATGAAGGCGCGATCGTGGGAGACCAGCAGCAGCGTGCCGTCGAAGTCGAGCAGCAGCTCCTCGAGCAGCTCCAGGGTCTCGACGTCGAGATCGTTGGTCGGCTCGTCGAGCACCAGCACGTTGGCCGGCTGGGTGAACAGCTTGGCCAGCAGCAGCCGGTTGGACTCGCCGCCGGAGAGCGCCTTAACCGGCTGGCGCGCCCGCTCCGGGGTGAACAGGAAGTCCTGCAGGTAGCTGATGACGTGCTTGTCCTTGCCACCCACGGCGATCCTGTCGCTGCCCTGGGCGACGTTGTCGTAGACGCTCTTCTCCGGCTCGAGGCCGGCGCGCAGCTGGTCGAAGTAGGCCACCTTGATGTTGGTACCCAGCCTTACCGTACCCTCGCTGGGCTCGAGCTCGCCGAGCAGGATCTTGAGCAGGGTGGTCTTGCCGGCACCGTTGCGCCCGATCAGGCCGATGCGGTCGCCGCGCTGGATCTCGAACGAAAGGTCGCGAACGATCGTCTCGTCGCCGAATCGGTGGGTCACGCCGACGAGTTCGACCACCCGCTTGCCGCTGCGCTCGCCGCTGTCGATGCCGAAACTGGCGCGGCCCTGCACCTCGCGGCGCTGGCTGCGCTCGCGGCGCAGCTGCTCCAGTGCCCTCACGCGGCCCTCGTTGCGGGTGCGTCGCGCCTTGATGCCCTGGCGGATCCAGGCTTCCTCCTGGGCCAGCTTCTTGTCGAACTCGGCGTTCTCCCGCGCCTCGACCTCGAGCTCGTGGGCCTTCTGCTGCTGGTACTTGGCGTAATCGCCCGGGTAGCGCCCCAGCCGCCCGCGATCGAGCTCGAGGATGGTCGTGGCCAGCTTCGACAGGAAAGCCCGGTCGTGGGTAATGAATAGCACCGCACCGTTGAAATCGAGCAGTTGTTCCTCGAGCCAGGCGATGGTGTCGAGGTCCAGGTGGTTGGTGGGCTCGTCGAGCAGCAGCAGGTCGGGCTCGGCCACCAGCGCCCGGGCCAGCGCCACGCGCCGCCGCCAGCCACCGGAGAGCGAACTCATCAGGTCGTCGGCGGGCAGCCCGAGCCGGGTCAGCACCACGTCGATGCGCTGATGAAAGGACCAGCCGTCGATGGCCTCGAGACGGCTCTGCAGGGTCGCCATGCGCTTCATGTCGGGCTCGGCCGCCTGCACCAGGTGGTGGTACTCGGCCAGCAGCTCGCCGGCCTGGGGCAGGCCCTGGGCCACCACGTCGAAGATGGTTTCCCCCGAAGCGGACGGCAGGTCCTGCTCCAGCACGCCGATCTTCAGCCCCGGCGCGCGCCAGATACTGCCGTCGTCGGGCAGGATCTCCCCTGCCACCAGCTTGAGCAGAGTCGATTTGCCGGTACCGTTGCGCCCAACCAGTGCCAGACGTTCACCCTTCTCCAGCACCAGGTCGGCGCCATTGAGCAGCACATGGGTACCATAGGCCAGTTGCAGGCCTTCCAGACGTAGCAGGGTCACACGCTCACCTCATCGTTCATCAAGGCGGCTAGTGTAACGCATGGCTGGCTCGCCGTGGCTTTGGTTACAATGCGCGAAAGCCGCAAAGGAGCGCTTCCCATTGGCTGATACCGACGCCGCCTTCGACGACTTCCTGCCTGAGGCACTGCGCTTTCGTTCGCCCGCCCCGCTGGTGGACATCGGCGCCAACCTGACCCATGACAGCTTCGCCCGCGATCTCGAAGCGGTCGTGCAGCGTTCGCGAGCCGCCAACGTCACGACGCTGATCGTGACCGGCACCGATCTCGCGCACGCCGAGCAGGCCGTGGCGCTGGCCCAGCGCTTCCCGGGCGTGTATGCCACCGCCGGCGTGCACCCCCACGATGCCAGCCGCTGGAATACCGACCTGGCGGCAGGCATGGCCGAGCTGCACCGACGCCCCGAGGTGGTGGCCGTGGGCGAGTGCGGCCTCGATTTCAACCGCAATTTCTCCACGCCGGCGGAGCAGGAACGCGCCTTCGAGGCCCAGTTGGGGCTGGCCGCGGAGAGCGGCAAGCCGCTGTTCATCCACGAGCGCGACGCCGGCCGACGCATGCGCGCGATGCTCAAGGCCTGGCGCGACGACATCGCCGATGCCGTGGTGCACTGCTTCACCGCCGATCGCGACACCCTGCACGGCTATCTCGATCTGGATCTGCATATCGGCCTGACCGGCTGGATCTGCGACGAGCGTCGCGGCCATCATCTGCGCGAGCTGGTCCAGGAGATCCCGCTCGAGCGCCTGATGGTGGAAACCGACTGCCCCTACCTGCTGCCGCGCGATTTACCTGCCAAACTCAAGGGCAGGCGCAACGAGCCTGCCCTACTGCCGTGGATCGTGCGCGAGATCGCCCACTCGCGCGGCAACGACGAAGCCGAGCTGGGCCTTGCGACCAGCGCGACGGCAAGACGCTTCTTTCGCCTTCCCTTGACCGGCGAACCCCAGGACAATGGCCGCCCCCCACAGGAGTCGTAACATGGCCGACATACCCGGATTCATCGCCGTGGAAACCGGCGCCGACAGCGATCTGCCCCTGGCCATTGCCTGGGTACTGAGCGACGGCAGGATCAAGCACACGCTGATCCAGCCCGACGACGACTGGCTCGACGACGAGTTCAACGAGCTCAACGGCTACAGCCTCGATGAGCTGCACAGCTTCGGCGCCAGCCCGCTCGACGTGATCCGGGAGCTGGAGAACGACCACTTCAACGCCACCCTGTTCACCGCCGGTGTCAGCGGCGACGAAGCCGCCCTGGCACGGCTGTTCGACACCTACGGCATCGACCCCTTCGTCGAGCTGGCCCCGGCCGACAGCCTCTACCCCGACCTCTCGGCCGGCGAGTGGAGCCGCGCCCGCAACGAGCTGTTCGGCGAGATGGGGCTCGAGCCGATGCGGCCCGAGCACGAAGTGGAAGTGATGCTGCGGCTGCACGAGCGCCTAGGCGGGGAGTGACGTCCGTCGAGACAGCAGCCACTCGCGCTGCTCCGCCAGGCCCATGCACAGCAGTTTCGGCTCCTCGGCCTGGCCGCGCTGGAAAGCGGCCTTGTCCGCCCAACCCTGCCAGCCGAGCTGGATCAGCGCCTGGGCGGTAGCCCCGCCCAGGGTCGCTCCCGGGCCGGGGATCACGATGCGATCCGGCGCAAACTCCCTCACGCCGACCCGGATCGCCGCCGTGAAGTCGTAGGGCGCGACCAGTTGCTCGCCCAGGGTGTAATCCCATAGCGCCTGCGGGTCGGTGCTCCAGGGCGTCCAGACATGGCCGCGGCCATCGATCATCGACACCTCGGGTGAGCGCAGCGGCAGGTTCGCCAGTGCGCGGCGCGCCTCGCGCTTCACCCCCTCCTGCAGCGGCGTATGGAAGGCGGCGTGCTGGTGCAGCCGCAGCGGGAAGCGCTCGCGCGGTGGCAGGCTCTCGGTCAGCCGCGCCAGCCCCGCCTCGTTGCCACCGAAGACCAGCATACCGCCCAGGTCGATCGAGAGATGGAGCTCCACCCCCTCTCGACCGTGGATGCGCTCGAGCAGCCCCAGCAGCTCACGCCGCAGCGACCAGTCCGGGCGCCAGTTCTCGTCGACCCAGGGGTAGATGACCTGCCCACCGGCCAGGGTCTCCTGCATGCGCAGCCCCATGCTGCCGATCAGGTGCAGCGCCTCGTCGGGCCCCAGCGCGCCTGCCGCCGCCAGGGCGATGTACCAGCCCATGGAGTTACCGGTCACCGCCACCACCTCGTAGCGCTCGCGGTCGATGGCCAGCAGATCGGCCCAGGCGCAGGCATAGATCAGCGGGGCAGCGTGTTCACCGCGCCCATGCAGGCTCTGGCGAAAGGGCATCTCACCGTCCAGCGCCGTGAGCGTCGGCATGCCGGCCTCGCGGCGCCTGGCATCGAAGCGTGCCAGCCACTCGCTGCCGCCCGCCAACCGGTTGAGGGTGCCCCATTCGGCGGCGTTGTAGGTACCGCGACCAGGGCAGACGATCAGCAGCCGTTCGCGGCTGCCGCTCCGGGGCTCGTTAGCGTGCCGTTGGCTCATGGGTTATCGCTCCCTGCCGTCGCCTTGCTTGGCGTCTTTGTCATTGCGCCCTCCTTCACTCCGGGAGCAACGAGGCGCAGCCCTTGCTCGACGATCGCCCGCACCGAAGGCAGCGTGACCGTGGCCGCCCGCCCCAGCGGGATGAAGCTGTCTTCGGCGGTCAGCCGGTGCAGCCTGTCGCTCGGCATGCCGCGCTCCACCAGCGCGGTGATCAGCTCCTCGCTGAGCGAGCCGCTGCGCCGGCATTCGTCGACGATCAGCACCTGGCCGCATTCGGCGACGCGACGGTGCACGGCATCGTGGTCGATGGCGGTGAGCCAGCGCAGGTCGACGATGCGCAGGTGCACGCCCTGAGCCTCCAACCTTGCCGCCGCCTGTCGCGAGAGGTAGACCCCGTTGCCGTAGGTGACGATGGCGAGCTCGCGCCCCTCGCCCCATTGGCCGAGTGCCCCCTGCGCCAGGCGATGCTCGGCCCCCGGGTCGGCGAAGCACCACTGCTGATCGCCCTCTTCATGCAGATCGCGGGTGTGGTAGAGCGCGATGGGTTCGATCACCACCACCACCCGCTGCTCCTCGTCGGCCAGGCGCACCGCCTCCTGCAACAGTCCCACGGCATCGGCGGCGTTCGACGGACAGGCCACCAGCAGGCCGGGGATGTCGCGCAGCACGGCAATGGCATTGTCGTTGTGGAAGTGGCCGCCGAAGCCCTTCTGGTAACCGAGCCCGGCGATGCGCACCACCATGGGGTTGGTGTACTGGCCATTGGAGAAGAAACTGAGCGTGGCCGCCTCGCCGCGCAGCTGATCCTCGGCGTTGTGCAGGTAGGCCAGGAACTGGATCTCGAGAATCGGCACCAGGCCGTTCTGCCCCAGCCCGATGCCGAGCCCGAGGATACTCTGCTCGTCGAGCAGGGTATCGATCACCCGGTGCGGCCCGAACTGGGCCTGCAGGCGCTGGGTGACGCCGTAGACGCCGCCCTTGCGACCGATGTCCTCGCCCGCCATCACCAGGTGCGAATAGCGCTCCATCAGACGGGCGAGCGATTGATTCAGCAGCTTGGCCATGGGCGCCGGCGTAGGGTCCACTTCGTCCTGCCAGGGGCGTGCACGGCCCGGTCTTGATGGCGGCACGATGCTGGCCATGACCTGAGCGGCCGTCTCCAGCTTGGGCCGACGTATCGCCTCCTCGGCGACATGCGCGACCCGCTCGGCCACCGAGCGGTAGAGTGCGGCGATGGCGTCGCGCCCGAGGACGCCGTGACGCTCGAGCAGTCCGGCCGTGACCAGCAGCGGGTCGCGGGTCTCGTCGGCCTTGATCCGCGCGGGAGAGAGATAGGCCTGCTGCGCATCGGAGCCGGCGTGGCCGTAGAGCCGCACACAGCGCATGTGCAAAAACACCGGCTGCCTGCGCCGCCGGGCAATACGTTCGGCCTCCCTGGCCGCCCGCCAGGTGTCGAGCAGGTCGAGGCCGTCGCAGGCCAGGTAGTGAAAGCCGGGGCGCGAACGCATGCTGGCTTCGATCCAGCCGTTCGGCGTGGGCGTGGAGATGCCGATGCCGTTGTCCTCACACACCATCACCAGCGGCAGCGGCGCCCCTTGATAGGCCGCCCAGCCGGCGGCGTTGAGCGCGCCCTGGGCGGTGGAGTGGTTGAACGAGGCGTCGCCGAAGCTGCAGATCGCCACGCCGTCAGCCGGCCACTCGCCGCCGCCGCCCAGCCACCGCCACAAGCCGAAGCTGTAGGCGGCGCCCACGGCCTTGGGCAGGTGCGAGGCGATGGTGCTGGTCTGCGGTGGCACGTGCAGCGACTTCGAGCCCAGCACCTTGTGCCGCCCGCCCGAAACCGGTTCCTCCGCCGAGGCGGCGAAGCTCAGCAGCAGATCCCATAGCGGGGTCTGCCCCGGCACACCGCGACTGCGCTGAATCAGGAACGCCGCATCGCGATAGTGCAGAAAGGCAGGATCGGTGGCACGAAAGGCGCGGGCGATGGCGGCATTGCCCTCGTGTCCGGCGCTGCCGATGGTGTAGAAGGCCTCGCCGCGAGCCTGCAGGCGCCGGGCGTGCAGGTCCAGGTGGCGGCTCATCAGTTGGGTTTCGAACAGCTCGGCGAGACCCGCGGCAGAGAGCCCGACCTCATCGAGCGACCAGTCGCGCTCGGGGGTTGGCCAGTCGCCGCTGCGCAGGGCGGTAAAGAAACGCTGCTCTTGAGGTAAGGGTTCGAGCGCCATGCTGACTCCGCAGGCAGAAGTAGATGCCTCTAGCCTAGCGCGCCCGGGAGGCAAAGCGATAATATCGATCTCCTGCCCTAGATATAGGCCATGCCTATGGATATTCGCAGCCTGCGCTACTTCATCGCCGCCTATGAGGGCGGCTCGATCAGCGCCGCCGCCCGACGCTGTCACGTGGCGCAGCCCTCGATCTCGACGGCGCTGGCTCAGTTGGAGGAACGCCTGGGTACGCCGCTGTTCGAACGCCATCGGCGCGGCATCACACCGACCGAAGAGGGCCACCGGCTCTACCCTCTGGCGCGTCAGGTCAGTGAAGACCTCAATGCCATCGGCCGGCTGTTTCGCACGCCGGCGCCATCGACGCCGGTGCGCCTGGGCCTGATGCGCTCGCTCGGCGCCAGCCGCATGACGGCACTGCTCAAGGAGTACATCGGTCAGGGCGACAACCTGGCCCTGACCCTGGTCAACCCCGAGGAGCGCTGCGACGCCCGCATCATCGGCGAACAGGATCTGGCAGCCGGCGAGGCGTTTCAGCCCATCTGGCACGACAGCTACCTGTTGGCGCTACCCGGCGGCCACCCATTGGGGCTGAAAGCGACGGTGACCTTGAGCGAACTCGACGGCCTGCCATTCATCTGGCGCCATCCCTGCGCCGCAATGGAGCAGCTGGCATCGGCGTTGAGCGATGCCGGCGTACGCTGTCAGGTCCGCGCTCGCCTGCGCACCATCGAATACACCCTGGGGCTGGTGGCGGCCGGCGTCGGTGCTTCACTGGTGCCGGCCTGGCCGGAGATCCTCGATCATCCGGACGTGCAGTGCCGGCCGCTCAGTGGCCTTGCCATTCGCCAGACCGTCGGCGTGGCCTACCCGTCGCGCCAGGCCATGCCCTCCCTCGAGCCGCTGCTTCAGCTCGGCAGGCAGGCATGGGAGTCGGCCGGCTCTGCCTGAGCCAAGCGATCGAGACCGCTGGCCACGGCACGCTCGATGGAGAGCCCCTGCCGGTAGAAGCCCTGCAGCGCGGCATGAAAGGCCGCCGCCCGGGCGGGGAGCCCCTCTCGCTCGTAGCGCGCCGCACGGGCCGTGACACGGGCCGCGAAGGCTTCGCGGTCGACCTCCACGTCTCCGCCCAGGTTGTCGACGCTGACGTGAAAGCGCAGCCCGCAGGCGTGTGAAAAAAGCGTCTCCAGCGCCTGAGGCGCCACTTCCGCTGCCTCGAAGCGGCGCTGCTGCTCGGCATCGCGCCCATCGGGCAGATACCAGTAGCCGTAGTCCTCGAGCTGGCGACGCCGCTCGCCGGCGATGCACCAATGGCTGATCTCGTGCAGAGCGCTGGCGTAGAAGCCACGGGCGAAGATGACACGGTGGTGGGGACAGGCCGTATCGGCAGGCAGATAGAGCGGCTCGTTGCCGCCGCGCACCAGCCGGGTGTTGAAGCGCGGCACGAAGAGCCCGTCGAACAGGGCGATCACGTCCTCGAGGCGATGCGTCACGCTGGCGTCCTGTGTGGCTGAACGGCGGGACAGTATAGGCGAGTCGAGCACGCAGCGAAATTCACCGGATATTGCTAACATATTCGGTTCTCCTGACGCATTGGTCAGGCTTTCGACACGCATGGAGCCTTCTGCCTTGGCAACGTTCTTCTCCGACCTGCTGAGCGTCAGCCGCACGGAAACGCGGCCGCTGATTCGTCTTGCCCTGCCCATTTGCGGCGCCCAGCTGGCCCAGGCCGGCATGAGTGTGGCCGACGTGATGATGACGGGGCGACTCAGCGCCACCGACCTGGCCGCGGTCTCGGTGGGCTCCAGCCTGTGGCTGCCGCTGATGCTGTTCATGACCGGTACCTTGATGGGGCTCACGCCCATCGTCGCTCATCTGCTCGGCGCCGGCACCACGGAGCGCATCCGCCCCAGCGTGCACCAAGCGCTGTGGGTGGCCCTCGCCCTGGGCGTGGTGGCGGCACTGTTGCTGTGGTTCACGGTAATGCCGATCTTCCGTGTGATGGACGTTCCCCCCGAGGTGGCACGCCGCTCGGCGGCCTATCTCTCGGCCGTGGCCTTCGGCATGCCGGGCGTCGCACTGTTCCAGGCGCTGCGCGCCTTCTCCGACGGCATGAACCACACCCGCCCCTCGCTGTGGATCAGCCTGGTAGGGCTCGGGGTGAACATTCCCAGCAACTACGTGTTGATCTACGGCGGCGACGGACTCACGGCGCTGTTCGGCGGCTGGCTGCCTGGCTGGATACAAGGCCTGCCGGCGCTGGGCGCACTGGGCTGCGGTATCGCCACCGCCCTCTCCATGTGGGTCATGTGCCTGACCATGATCGCCTACACGCGGCGCTCGCGGGCCTACGGCAACGTCTCGCTGTGGCACTCCCCCACCCCGCCGCGCTGGCGTCTGATCGGCGAGCTGCTCTACGTGGGCGTGCCCATCGGCGTGGCAATCTTCGTCGAGGTGACACTGTTCACGCTGATCTCGCTGTTCATCGCCAGCTTGGGTGAAGTGACGGTGGCGGCGCACCAGGTCGCGCTGAACTACACCTCGATCCTGTTCATGCTGCCGCTGGCCCTAGGCATGGCGCTGACCGTCAGGGTCGGCAACACCCTGGGCCAGGGCAAGGCCGAACAGGCACGCATGGTGGCCTGGAACGGCATACTGGTCTCGGTGCTGATCGCACTGCTCAACAGCACCTTGCTGTGGTTCACGGCAGAGCCGGTCATGGCCCTCTACACTCACGATACGGCCGTGCAACGCCTGGCCCTGTCGCTGGTCCTGCTGGCCATGCTGTATCAGGTGTCCGACTCACTGCAGGTCAATCTGGCCGGTGCTCTCAGGGGCTACAAGGACACCCGGATCATCATGGTCATCACCCTGTTCGCCTACTGGGCGGTAGGGCTGGCCGGCGGCCACTGGCTGGGTACCCGCGGCCTACCCGGCTGGAGCGAACCGCTGGGAGTGCATGGCTACTGGATCGGCCTGATCGCAGGGCTCACCGTGGCGGCGCTGCTGCTCGGCGAGCGGCTGCGGCGCAGGGCCAAGGGAGTCGCGCATGGCAAGCAGGAGATACCGCTGGAGTGAAGCGAAACGCCTGCTGACGGCAGGCATGATGGCATTGCTGGTGACAGGCTGCGGCAACGGCGAACAGGGCGATGCCAAGCTCATCGAGTACCAAAGGGCGCTCGCCGAAGCCCTGGGACAACCGGCGCCGGAGAGGACGGCGCCACCCAACATCGGCGCCTTTCCCGAACGCGATGAGCGCCTCTTCGAGGTTGCCGAAACCCGCGAGGGCATACTCAACGTCTACGCCTTGCGCGATTGCCACATTACCCAACTGGTCGCCGCCCGCAATAACCAGCTCGGCCGCGTGGCGCCACCCAGTCAGCAATGGATATATGAACTGGAACTGTGGCGCCGCCTACACGCCTGCTGGCACAGCGACGTGCCCGACAGCTTGTCGGACGCCAACCGCGAACGCCTCGAACGGCTCACGCTGATCAAGACCGAGCAACTGCCGAAAGTGAGCTGGAACAGCCTGTTTGACTCCGACGAGTGGGTGCGCAGCTTCTCGCGCGCCAGCTCCCCCCTGTCACCGAACGACACGCGCGGCATCGAGGCACAGTTCGAGGCCCTCGCGTGGCTGCACCAAGCCACCCTCAACCAGTTCAATCCAGAGTGGCAGCACGACTCGGCCATCCTAGAAAATCACTTCAAGTCGTTGCGCAGTCGCCCCCTGACCGCCGAGCTGCTGCGCGCCCTGGTGCTTGCCGGTCAGCGGTTGGCGGAAGCCAACACCCTGCTTGAGCAGAGCCTGGCCGCCCACAATACCTGCCGGGCCCTATCCGTCTCATCTAGCGAACTCAAGCGCCGGCTGGACGATACCCCGGCATCTGCCTGGCTGGATGACCTCGACCAGTTGGCCAGTCGCTGGCTGGTAGCCATCGACGCTTTGCTTGAGAGCCACCTCGAGGCACCAGCGGCGGTCGCCGAGTATCGCCGGCGCTGGCTCTCACTGGAGCAGCCGGATGCACCGCTGCCCGCACTGCGCCGAGCCCGCAGCGAACACCAGCAACACTGGCAGGCACTGAGCGCGCGCTGCCCATGAAAAAGACGCCGCCGGGCTTAACTTGTACGGCGAGTCTGTGATATTGGTTGAAGCAGTAGCTAGCAGTCGATCCCGTCAGCCTTGCCGCAGCCGTGACCTATCCGCTCGGCCCATGCAGAATCTGGAGGGAGAAACATGGGTATGTCACTGTCACCCCGCCCTGCCCGGGTCATCGACCTGGCAACGATGCGCCACAAGCTCCAGGCCAGACGCCGCCTGGTTCGCCTCTCACCCGAGCTCGACGGTCTCGAGATGGTCTACAGTCTGGCCTCGGAGCCGGATGCCCTGTTCGGCATGCCACTGCTCGCCTGGGGGCTGCGCGAAGATGGTGAAGTGGTCGGCCTGGTGCCCTGGATGGAAACCCTGACGCCTTGCCACCAGCTCGACGATCCCGAGCACGGGCGCTTCGTTGGCTACCGCGACCCCGAGACCGAAGAGCTGCTCATCTCCCCACCTCCGCACAAGGCCTGTGAGCTCGAGCACGCCGCCGCCTACTTCGACTACGAGGAAACCGCCGAAGTCACCCTCATTCAGCAGCTTCCAGACAGCCAGGGCACCCACGCCCTATGCGTCGACGAGCCTGACCAGCCCTGGCAGCTCAAGCAGGTATTCGGCTGGCGCCTCTACAGCGACGGCAATGTGGAAGCCCTGCTGGCGGATGAGTCGCGCATCGAATCGACCCCGATTCTTCCTGGCGATGCCTGCCTCTACCCCGGGCGCAGCCGGCACCACATGGTTTACTTCTTCCAACGCAGCGTTGCCAATCGCATCCGTGAGCAAGACCCCGGCACACTTGAGGCATTAGCGCTGATGGTGGCACCCGACACCTCCAGCGACGGCCGCGGATGATACCAAGGGCGGGCTGTCAGTCCATCAGCCCAAACGGATAAAGTAGAGAAAGTATCCGTCCGACTCCTCCTGAGCTATCAGGTCATGACCCAAAAAGCTGCAGAACTTAGGTACGTCACGAGTCGTGGCAGGGTCGGTGGCGATGACCTTGAGTATCTCACCAGGGCGCATGTCACGCACCTTGTTGTGCATGAGCATAATGGGCTCCGGGCAATAGAGGCCCGTCGTATCTAGTTCGACCTGATAAGCTGGCTGCGAATCGGCGGTTTGCATCATTGATCGACCTCGGCGTGGGGAAACTGCTAGATGATCAAGATCATAATCGAACGTCGTATCATGCCTGGCCTGGAACAGGAATACGAGGAAGCTGCCCGCGAAGCCATGCGCTGGTCACTGGGTGCACGGGGCTTCATCGGTGGCGAGACCCTCGTGGAGCTGGGCCACAGCGACAAACGTCTCATGATCACCAAGTGGCGCGACTTGCGCGCCTGGAAAGAGTGGTACGGAAGCGAGGAGCGGGCGCGCGTGATGCAGCGCATCTGGCCTCTGCTGACCGAAGACGAAAGCATTCGAATCTACGAGCCCTGCTACTAAGGCCCGACGCTGACTGGCCCGGCAGGGTCAGTCGAGCAGCCTGACATGCACCGTCACCTCTTCACGGTCATGGTAAAGATGGCGGCAACGCAGCTCCACAGTTACGCCGGCCTGGTCGAGCCCTTCCTGCAGCATGAGCAGACACCGCGTTACCTCCTGCCAGCGCCGCTTCATCGGCAATTTCAAGTTGAACACCGCCTCGCGGCACCAGCGCCGCTCCAGCCAGCGCAGCATCATTGCCGTCACCCTCGCGGGCTTGTCGACGATATCACATACCAGCCAGTCAAGGCGCTGCGGAGGCTCCCACACGAAACCGTCTTCACGCAGATGCTCCACCATGCCCGTAGCCAGCAGCATCTTGTCGATCGGGCCATTGTCAATAGCAAACACATGCATGCCGCGCTCCACCAGCTGCCAGGTCCAGCCGCCGGGCGCCGCCCCAAGATCGGCGGCCTGCATGCCTTCTGCCAACCGTATCTCCCATTCATCGCGCGGGATGAACTCATGCCAGGCTTCTTCAAGCTTCAGCGTCGAGCGGCTCGGCGCTCCCTTCGGGAAGCGCAAACGGCGAATGCCGCCCGGCAGCTCGCTGCGGTTGCCAGGGAAGCTCATGCCCAATTGCACGCAATCGCCATCCGTCCAGAACAGATGAAGGCGGCGCCCACCCGCCTTTCGCCGCAGCCCTCCCCGCTTACGCAAGGCTGACTCCAACGGCCGCGTCAGCGCCTTGATCAGCCCGGCCAGCGCCTTGCCTTCATTGGTGTCTGGCGTTTCGTGCCACACCGCCTCGAACGACCAGCCGGCTGCCACCAACTGTTCTACGATCGGCGCTAGCCGGTCATCACGCGACATGGTCAATGGCGGCAGCGCTACCAGGCTCTGGCGCGCAAAGATCAACCGAGCAAGCAATAGATCTCGGTGAAACTCATTGATAGGCCTGTCTTCCAACGCCACGAACTGGACAAAGCCTGACTGCGCCTGGCCTTCTGCTCGCCCTATCCAGCCCAAGGCTTCTGCCTGGGCGGTAATTTCCGATGCCATGTCCGCTTCGAAACCTGGGCGGCAATAGAACAGCAAGCGGTCGGGCAGAACCCTGTCTGCTTGTGGGGGCATGCATTTCCCTCTTCAAACCGAAGCTTACGATAAACGAACGGCAAGGCGCTGTCGCGCCATGATACCAGCACCGCCCAGGCTTGTCGGCGAGAGGTAAAATCGTTTTAATATCGTTTAATAGATAAAATTGATGCAGTGACTTGGTGCACACCTTTTTGCCTTTTAAAAGCTATTTTGCTTCATATCAATGTCTAATCCAAACATAGCCTATGCATTTGCTGCATAATGGTGCATTGAATTATAGTGGGCGCACCAACGATTACTCAGGACACGCCACAAATGACTTACGTCCATGACACCCTTGAAGGTCTGAGAAAGAGCAGCCCGGCTCAAAGTGAGTTCTACCAGGCAGCGGAAGAGGTACTGGAGTGCCTGCGCCCCGTGCTGGAAGATGTGCCCCGCTATCACAAGCACAGCATCGTCGAGCGTATTGTCGAGCCTGAGCGGCAGATCATGTTCCGCGTGAGCTGGGTCGATGACACTGGCAAGGTTCAGGTCAACAAGGGCTATCGCATCCAGTTCAACTCGGCACTCGGCCCCTACAAGGGAGGCCTGCGCTTCCACCCCAGCGTGAACGCCAGCATCATCAAGTTCCTAGGCTTCGAGCAGATTTTTAAGAACGCACTGACCGGACTGCCGATCGGCGGGGGCAAGGGCGGCTCCAACTTCGACCCCAAGGGCAAGTCGGATGGCGAGATCATGCGCTTCTGCCAGTCATTCATGAACGAGCTCTATCGCCACATTGGCCCGACTATAGACGTACCGGCTGGCGATATCGGCGTCGGGGCGCGTGAAATCGGTTATATGTATGGTCAATACAAGCGCCTGACCGGCTGCTACGAAGGGGTATTCACCGGCAAGGGACTGAACTGGGGTGGCTCCCTGGGGCGCAAGGAAGCCACCGGCTACGGTGCCGTCTATTTCGCCCAGAATATGCTGGCAGCTCGCGGCGACGGAATCGAAGGCAAGACCTGCCTGGTCTCCGGCGCGGGCAACGTGGCGATCTACACGATTGAAAAGCTGTATCAGCTTGGCGCCTTGCCCGTGACCTGCTCCGACTCTCGCGGCACGGTTCATCATCCGGCAGGGATCAACCTCGATACCCTAAAGCTGCTCAAGGAAGTAAAGCGCACTACGCTCAGGGAGTATGTCGAGCACCACCCGGATGCGACCTATATCGATGCCCAGGACTATCCGAGCGACGGTCATGCCGTGTGGCGCATCAAGGCCGATGTCGCTTTCCCCAGCGCCACACAGAACGAAGTGACCGAGGCTGATGCTCTGGCCCTGCTGAATAATGGCGTGCACTGCATCAGTGAAGGCTCGAATATGTCCTCGACAGCGACAGCCGTAGATCACTTCCTGGAAGCCAAGGTCGCCTACGGCCCCGGCAAGGCTGCCAATGCCGGCGGCGTGGCCACCAGCCAGCTCGAAATGGCACAGAACAGCAGCATGCAGCAGTGGTCAATGGACAAGGTCGACAACAAGCTGAAGGCTATCATGGCGAATATTCACCACCAGTGCGCCACCACGGCTGAAGAGTTTGGCGATCCCACCAACCTAGTCCTCGGCGCCAACATCGCCGGATTCCGCAAGGTAGCTGATGCCATGATCGACCAAGGCGTCGTATAAGCCGCTCCATTCGGCCGTCGGGCTTCCGACGGCCAAACGCGACAAAGCCCCGGCCTTCTCGGCCGGGGCTTTGCTTCATACGGGAGCTTTCTCGCGCTTTCTAAGCAGCCAGCTTCAAGCCCACCAGGCCGGCAAGAATCAGCACCAAGCTGAGCAGCCGCAGAGGCGAAGCGCTATCGCCATAGATCAGAATGCCCAGCAAGACCGTACCTATTGCGCCAATGCCTACCCAGATGGCATAGGCGGTACCTACGGGCAGTACTTTCATTGCCTGTGCCAGCAGATAGAAACTGGCCACCATGGCCAGAATCGTGAGCAGACTAGGAAGCGGCCGGGTGAAGCCGTGTGACGCCTTTAGGCCCAACGCCCACGCCACTTCGAGAAGACCGGCAACGACCAAAAATATCCAGGCCATTGAGATTTCCTTCTGAGGTCCGAGGCCGTCCCCGGGTTGGCAGCACACCATCGGGTCGTCCCGCTGGCGATTAAGGGTGTTTTCCCCCAAACGACGAAACCCCGACCAGTTGGCCGGGGTTTCTGAAGAAGTGCCTGACGATGACCTACTCTCACATGGGGAGACCCCACACTACCATCGGCGCTGAGCGGTTTCACTGCTGAGTTCGGCATGGGATCAGGTGGTTCCCACTCGCTATGGTCGTCAGGCGAAAACGGTTGGAATCATGCTGACGCGATCGTCTCGTCGTATCCGTCAATGTGCGCGATGCGCAGACCCCTTGGGGTTATATGGTCAAGCCTCACGGGCCATTAGTATCGGTTAGCTCAACGCCTTGCAGCGCTTCCACACCCGACCTATCAACCAGCTGGTCTCGCTGGGCCCTTCAGGAGGCTCAAGGCCTCGGGGAGATCTCATCTTGAAGGGGGCTTCCCGCTTAGATGCTTTCAGCGGTTATCCCGTCCGCACGTAGCTACCCGGCAATGCCACTGGCGTGACAACCGGAACACCAGAGGTGCGTCCACTCCGGTCCTCTCGTACTAGGAGCAGCTCTTCTCAAATCTCCAACGCCCACGGCAGATAGGGACCGAACTGTCTCACGACGTTCTAAACCCAGCTCGCGTACCACTTTAAATGGCGAACAGCCATACCCTTGGGACCGACTTCAGCCCCAGGATGTGATGAGCCGACATCGAGGTGCCAAACACCGCCGTCGATGTGAACTCTTGGGCGGTATCAGCCTGTTATCCCCGGAGTACCTTTTATCCGTTGAGCGATGGCCCTTCCATACAGAACCACCGGATCACTAGAACCTACTTTCGTATCTGCTCGACGTGTCTGTCTCGCAGTTAAGCACCCTTATGCTCTTGCACTCAACGCACGATTTCCGACCGTGCTGAGGGTACCTTCGTGCTCCTCCGTTACGCTTTGGGAGGAGACCGCCCCAGTCAAACTACCCACCACACACTGTCCTCGATCCGGATCACGGACCTGAGTTAGAACGCCAATGATGCCAGGCTGGTATTTCAAGGTTGGCTCCACCCGAACTGGCGTCCGGGTTTCCTAGCCTCCCAGCTATCCTACACAAGCAACATCAGCGTCCAGTGTGAAGCTATAGTAAAGGTTCACGGGGTCTTTCCGTCTAGCCGCGGGTACACAGCATCTTCACTGCGATTTCAATTTCACTGAGTCTCGGGTGGAGACAGCGTGGCCATCATTACGCCATTCGTGCAGGTCGGAACTTACCCGACAAGGAATTTCGCTACCTTAGGACCGTTATAGTTACGGCCGCCGTTTACCGGGGCTTCGATCAAGAGCTTCGCCCGAGGGCTAACACCATCACTTAACCTTCCGGCACCGGGCAGGCGTCACACCCTATACGTCCGCTTGCGCGTTTGCAGAGTGCTGTGTTTTTAATAAACAGTTGCAGCCACCTGGTATCTTCGACCGCTTCGTGCTCCGGCCGCGAGGGCCTTCACACTAGTGCGGCGTGCCTTCTCCCGAAGTTACGGCACCATTTTGCCTAGTTCCTTCACCCGAGTTCTCTCAAGCGCCTTGGTATTCTCTACCTGACCACCTGTGTCGGTTTGGGGTACGGTCCCATAGAGTCTGAAGCTTAGAGGCTTTTCCTGGAAGCGTGGCATCGATGACTTCGGCACCGTAGTGCCTTCGTCTCACCTCTCGGCCTTGGGATCCCGGATTTGCCTAAGATCCCAGCCTACTGGCTTTCACCAGGACAACCAACGCCTGGCCCACCTAGCCTTCTTCGTCCCCCCATCGCAACTCTATGAGGTACGGGAATATTAACCCGTTTCCCATCGACTACGCCTTTCGGCCTCGCCTTAGGGGCCGACTCACTCTGCTCCGATTAGCGTCGAACAGAAACCCTTGGTCTTCCGGCGGGGGAGTTTTTCACTCCCCTTGTCGTTACTCATGTCAGCATTCGCACTCGTGATACCTCCAGCAGACTTCTCAATCCACCTTCATCGGCTTACACGACGCTCCTCTACCGCTCATCCAGAGGATGAACCCGTAGCTTCGGTACCTGGTTTAGCCCCGTTACATCTTCCGCGCAGGCCGACTCGACTAGTGAGCTATTACGCTTTCTTTAAAGGATGGCTGCTTCTAAGCCAACCTCCTAGCTGTCTGAGCCTTCCCACATCGTTTCCCACTTAACCAGGATTTCGGGACCTTAGCTGACGGTCTGGGTTGTTTCCCTTTTCACGACGGACGTTAGCACCCGCCGTGTGTCTCCCACGCTGCACTCACCGGTATTCGGAGTTTGCCTCGGGTTGGTAAGTCGGGATGACCCCCTAGCCGAAACAGTGCTCTACCCCCGGCGGTGATACGTGAGGCGCTACCTAAATAGCTTTCGAGGAGAACCAGCTATCTCCGAGCTTGATTAGCCTTTCACTCCGATCCACAAGTCATCCAAATCTTTTTCAACAGATCCTGGTTCGGTCCTCCAGTTGATGTTACTCAACCTTCAACCTGCTCATGGATAGATCGCCCGGTTTCGGGTCTATTTCCAGCGACTGGTCGCCCAGTTAAGACTCGGTTTCCCTACGCCTCCCCTATACGGTTAAGCTCGCCACTGAAAATAAGTCGCTGACCCATTATACAAAAGGTACGCGGTCACATGACTAGCATGCTCCCACTGCTTGTACGCATACGGTTTCAGGATCTATTTCACTCCCCTCTCCGGGGTTCTTTTCGCCTTTCCCTCACGGTACTGGTTCACTATCGGTCAGCCAGGAGTATTTAGCCTTGGAGGATGGTCCCCCCATATTCAGTCAAGGTTTCACGTGCCCCGACCTACTCGATTTCACGACACTCAGATTTCGGCTACGGGACTATCACCCGCTATGGTCAGGCTTCCCAGCCTGTTCGCCTATCAGTTGTGCCGCTTAAGGGCTAGTCCCCGTTCGCTCGCCGCTACTAGGGGAATCTCGGTTGATTTCTTTTCCTCGGGGTACTTAGATGTTTCAGTTCCCCCGGTTCGCCTCCCAACACCTATGGATTCAGTGTGGGATACCCAGCTTGTGCTGGGTGGGTTTCCCCATTCGGAAATGCCCGGGTCACAGGTTGTTTGCCACCTCACCGAGCCTTATCGCAGGCTACCGCGTCCTTCATCGCCTCTGGCTGCCAAGGCATCCACCGTATGCGCTTAATCGCTTGACCATATAACCCGAAGGGGTCTGGTCTGCGATCACGTACGACATTGCCGGATACGCTTGAGACGTATCTTCGTTTCCTTTCCTGTCGGAAAGGAACTGTCAGCATGATTCACATTGTTAAAGAGCAGACTGTCAATCGACAGTCATAAACCGCTCATCGCGTGCTGCGAGGATGGCTTATGACTGCGGATCCGATCAGGTAAGACTGTGGATACGATGGAGCGTAATGGTGGAGCCAAGCGGGATCGAACCGCTGACCTCCTGCGTGCAAGGCAGGCGCTCTCCCAGCTGAGCTATGGCCCCGAAAGCAATTTGTGTGAGACAAGGCGCTTCGATGCGACGCATAGCCTGCTATGCGAGGTTCAAAGCAACGCCGTATCACGCAAATTTGGTGGGTCTGGGCAGATTTGAAACAAACCCGGCGACCTCACCCTTCTCTTTACAGAACTTCCGGGGGTGCGCTCTCACCAACTGAGCGACAGACCCGGTCGAAGCTCGAGAATGGTGGGTCTGGGCAGATTTGAACTGCCGACCTCACCCTTATCAGGGGTGCGCTCTAACCAACTGAGCTACAGACCCATTGGTCACGCTGGGCCTATACCCAAACAGTCTTTGCTCTGGCCGATCAGGTAATTCATTGTGAGCACTTGCCGCGAGGCGTGATATGTCGTTTAAGGAGGTGATCCAGCCGCAGGTTCCCCTACGGCTACCTTGTTACGACTTCACCCCAGTCATGAACCACACCGTGGTGATCGCCCTCCCGAAGGTTAGGCTAACCACTTCTGGTGCAGTCCACTCCCATGGTGTGACGGGCGGTGTGTACAAGGCCCGGGAACGTATTCACCGTGACATTCTGATTCACGATTACTAGCGATTCCGACTTCACGGAGTCGAGTTGCAGACTCCGATCCGGACTGAGATCAGCTTTCTGGGATTGGCTTGCTCTCGCGAGTTCGCAACCCTTTGTACTGACCATTGTAGCACGTGTGTAGCCCTACCCGTAAGGGCCATGATGACTTGACGTCGTCCCCACCTTCCTCCGGTTTGTCACCGGCAGTCTCCTTAGAGTTCCCGACTTTACTCGCTGGCAAATAAGGACAAGGGTTGCGCTCGTTACGGGACTTAACCCAACATTTCACAACACGAGCTGACGACAGCCATGCAGCACCTGTCTCTGCGTTCCCGAAGGCACCCCTTCGTCTCCGAAGGGTTCGCAGGATGTCAAGGGTAGGTAAGGTTCTTCGCGTTGCATCGAATTAAACCACATGCTCCACCGCTTGTGCGGGCCCCCGTCAATTCATTTGAGTTTTAACCTTGCGGCCGTACTCCCCAGGCGGTCGACTTATCGCGTTAACTGCGCCACAAAGTCCGCGAAGGACCCAACGGCTAGTCGACATCGTTTACGGCGTGGACTACCAGGGTATCTAATCCTGTTTGCTACCCACGCTTTCGCACCTCAGTGTCAGTGTCAGTCCAGAAGGCCGCCTTCGCCACTGGTATTCCTCCCGATCTCTACGCATTTCACCGCTACACCGGGAATTCTACCTTCCTCTCCTGCACTCTAGCCTGACAGTTCCGGATGCCGTTCCCAGGTTGAGCCCGGGGCTTTCACAACCGGCTTATCAAGCCACCTACGCGCGCTTTACGCCCAGTAATTCCGATTAACGCTCGCACCCTCCGTATTACCGCGGCTGCTGGCACGGAGTTAGCCGGTGCTTCTTCTGTGGGTGATGTCCTTCCTCGCGGATATTAGCCGCGAGGCTTTCTTCCCCACTGAAAGTGCTTTACAACCCGAGGGCCTTCTTCACACACGCGGCATGGCTGGATCAGGCTTGCGCCCATTGTCCAATATTCCCCACTGCTGCCTCCCGTAGGAGTTCGGGCCGTGTCTCAGTCCCGATGTGGCTGATCATCCTCTCAGACCAGCTACGGATCGTCGCCTTGGTGAGCCTTTACCTCACCAACTAGCTAATCCGACATAGGCTCATCCGATAGCGCAAGGTCCGAAGAGCCCCTGCTTTCTCCCGTAGGACGTATGCGGTATTAGCCTGGGTTTCCCCAGGTTATCCCCCACTACCGGGCAGATTCCTATGCATTACTCACCCGTCCGCCGCTCGCCACCAGGAAGCAAGCTTCCCGTGCTGCCGCTCGACTTGCATGTGTTAGGCCTGCCGCCAGCGTTCAATCTGAGCCATGATCAAACTCTTCAGTTTAAGATCAGTAGTCCGTTAAGCGGACCAAACTTGGCTCAAGGTTAAAGCTTCTCAAAAGACCCGAAGGTCTCGACGAGTCGCTTGCCTTGATAATGGTGTGACTTCTCACCACCTCATCGACAAGCGCCCACATGAATTACCTGATCGATTGTTAAAGAGCGGCTCCGGGCTCTATAGAGAGTGGAGCGCCTCGCTTGCTGTCGCGGCCGTCGATCCTGTGATCGAGGGGCCTCACCAGCGCCCTGCGAGGAAGGCGTATTCTACTCAAGTGCCGGAGTTTGTCAACTCTCTTCGTGGCCGTCACCGAGGTGACCCTGACCGCGAAGACCCGCCGGAGCGGGCGACCGCAAGACCGCTGCCGGACTTGCTTCCGAGTGGGGCGCATTCTACCGAATTCGCCGTGGGCGTCAAGGGCGATTTTTGCGAAGCGAATCGAAAAAATCAAAACGAGACAACCACTTACCACTCTTCCCACCGCTGATGACGTTGCCCGTCACCGGCAGCGGATGCGTACTTTACGACTAACCTGCCGAGCATGCAACCCCTGCGTCAGGAAAATATAGTCCAGCCTCTTCCGGGCGGCCATGACGGGAATCAATTTTTATCGCATCAAGACTAATCCCGTGCCGGCAGGCCAATAGCGAGACGCCCTGTGCTGCCGCACAGGGCGTTTGCCAGCTTGAGCCACCGCAACTCAGAAGCTGTCGCCGGGTACGCGTACCTGCCCTTCCATCAGCACTCGCGCACTGCGGCTCATTACCGCCTTGGTTGCCGTCCACTGCCCTGCCATCTGCGAGGCTTCCGCGCCGACTCGCAGCGTGCCCGAGGGGTGTCCGAAGTGCACCGAGTTACGCTCGCCACCGCCAGCCGCCAGGTTGACCAGGGTGCCGGGTACCGCCGCTGCCGTGGCAATGGCCACTGCCGCCGTGCCCATCATGGCATGGTGCAGCTTGCCCATGGAGAGCGCGCGCACGACGAGGTCGATATCGCCTGCCTTGATCGCCTTACCACTGGACGCGACATAGTCGGCCGGCGGCGCGACAAAGGCGACCTTTGGCGTGTGCTGACGTTCGGCCGCCTCGCTGACCTCCTTGATCAGCCCCATGCGCACCGCGGCGTGGGCACGAATGGATTCGAACATCGCCAGCGCCTTGGTATCGCCATTGATCGCCTCCTGCAGCTCGGTACCGCTATAGCCGATCGCCCCGGCGTTGACGAAGACCGTCGGAATACCGGCATTAATCATGGTGGCTTCGAGGGTTCCCACTCCTGGCACCTCGAGCTCGTCGACCAGATTGCCGGTGGGGAACATGGCACCTTCGCCGTCAGCCGGATCCATGAACTCCACCGCCACCTCGGCGGCCGGAAAGGTCACGCCGTCGAGCTCGAAGTCACCGGTTTCCTGTACATGCCCGTTAGTGATGGGTACCCGAGAGATGATGGTCTTGCCGATATTGGCCTGCCAGATACGCACCGTGGCCATGCCGTTCTCGGGGATGCGTTCCCTGTCTACCAGGCCGTTGCTGATGGCGAAGGGGCCGACAGCGGCGGAAAGATTGCCGCAGTTGCCGCTCCAGTCGACGAAGGGCTTGTCGATGGAGACCTGGCCGAACAGATAGTCGACGTCATGATCGGCGCTTTCGCTTTTCGACAGGATCACCGTCTTGCTGGTACTGGAAGTGGCCCCGCCCATGCCGTCGATCTGCTTCTGGTAGGGATCGGGGCTGCCGATCACCCGCAGCAGCAGGGCGTCGCGCGCCGGCCCAGGCTGACGAGCGGCTTCGGGAAGATCGTCCAGGCGGAAGAAGACGCCCTTGCTGGTGCCCCCGCGCATGTAGGTCGCGGGAATCTTGATCTGGGGAACATGTGCCATGAGGTTCGCTTCCTGAAATAAAGGAGCGCCCCGGGGTTTAAACCGAGGCGCTGCCGCTACGAGTAGGTCAAGCGGTTGTTTCTGCTTCGGACTCGAGGAAGTCCTGGGCGAAGCGCTGCAGCACACCGCCGGCGGAGTAGATCGTGACTTCCTCGGCGGTATCCAGGCGGCAGATCACCGGCACCCGCTCAACCTCGCCGCTGGTGCGACGAATGACCAGCTCGAGAGTCGCCCGGGGAGCCGGCTTGCCTTCCACGTCGTAGGTTTCGGTGCCATCGAGCTTGAGCGTGTGTCGCGTGGTGCCTTCCTGGAACTGCAGCGGCATTACGCCCATACCCACCAGGTTAGTGCGGTGGATGCGCTCGAAGCCCTCGGCAACGATTGCCTCGACCCCGGCCAGCGCCACGCCCTTGGCTGCCCAGTCGCGCGAGCTGCCCTGCCCGTAGTCGGCCCCGGCGATGATGATCAGCGGCTGACCGCGCTCCATGTAGGTCTCGATGGCCTCCCACATGCGCGTCACCTTGCCCTCCGGCTCGATGCGTGCCAGCGACCCCTGGATGACCTCGCCTTTCTCGTCCCGCACCATCTCGTTGAACAGCTTGGGATTGGCGAGCGTGGCGCGCTGGGCGGTGAGGTGGTCGCCGCGGTGGGTGGCGTAGGAGTTGAAGTCCTCCTCCGGCAGGCCCATCTTGTGCAGGTATTCGCCCGCCGCGCTGTCCAGCATGATGGCGTTGGAGGGCGACAGGTGGTCGGTGGTGATGTTGTCCGGCAAGATTGCCAGCGGCCGCATGCCCTTCAGCCCGCGCTCACGCGCCATGTTGCCTTCCCAGTAGGGCGGACGGCGGATATAGGTACTCTGCGGGCGCCAGTCGTAGAGCGGGCTCTTGGCCTGCTCGACCTCGTCGAGGTTGAACATCGGGATATAGACCTGCTTGAACTGCTCCGGCTTCACGAACTCGCCGACAATGGCGTCGATCTCCTCGTCGCTGGGCCACAGGTCCTTGAGCGTGACGGGGTTGCCGTTCTTGTCGTAGCCAAGCGCATCCTTCTCGATGTCGAAGCGCACGGTGCCGGCGATGGCATAGGCCACTACCAGCGGCGGCGAGGCGAGGAAGGCCTGCTTGGCGTAGGGGTGGATGCGCCCGTCGAAGTTACGGTTGCCGGAGAGCACCGCGGTGGCATAGAGGTCGCGGTCGATGATCTCCTGCTGAATCTCCGGGCGCAGCGCACCGGACATGCCGTTGCAGGTGGTGCAGGCGTAGGCGACGATGCCGAAGCCGAGCTTCTCGAGTTCCGGCAGCAGGCCGGCCTCTTCCAGGTAGAGTCGAGCCACCTTGGAACCAGGCGCGAAGGAGGACTTCACCCATGGCTTGCGCACCAGGCCCAGCTCGTTGGCCTTCTTGGCCAGCAGCCCGGCGGCCACCACGTTGCGCGGGTTGGAGGTGTTGGTACAGCTGGTAATGGCGGCGATGATCACCGCGCCGTCGGGCATCCGGCCGGCCTTCTCTTCGGCCAGGGCCTGCTCCAGGTTCACGGCGATGCCACGCTCGTGCAGAGCCGACGTGGGCAGGCGCCGGTGCGGGTTGGAAGGCCCGGCCAGGTTGCGCTCGACGCTGGAGAGATCGAAGGTGAGCACGCGTTCGTACTCGACCTCTTTCAGGCTGTCGGCCCACAGGCCGACTGTCTTGGCATAGTTCTCGACCAGTGCCACCTGCTCTGGCTCACGGCCAGTCAGTGTCAGGTAATCGGTGGTCTGCTTGTCGATGTAGAACATCGCCGCGGTGGCACCGTATTCCGGCGTCATGTTGGAGATGGTCGCGCGGTCGCCGATGGTCAGGCTGTCGGCGCCTTCGCCGAAGAACTCCAGGTAGGCACCCACCACCCGTTCCTGGCGCAGGAACTCGGTGATCGCCAGCACGACGTCGGTGGCGGTGATGCCGGGCTGGCGCTTGCCGGTGAGCTTGACGCCGATGATGTCGGGCAGGCGCATCATCGAGGGGCGACCGAGCATCACGGTTTCGGCTTCGAGGCCGCCAACGCCAATGGCGATCACGCCCAGGCAGTCGATATGCGGGGTGTGGCTGTCGGTACCGACGCAGGTGTCGGGGAAGGCAACACCGTCACGAGCCTGGATCACCGGCGACATCTTTTCCAGGTTGATCTGGTGCATGATGCCGTTGCCGGCCGGGATCACGTCGACGTTCTTGAACGCGGTGCGCGTCCAGTCGATGAAGTGGAAGCGATCCTCGTTGCGGCGATCCTCGATGGCGCGGTTCTTGTCGAACGCCTGGGGATCGTCGCCGCCGCACTCCACGGCCAGGGAGTGGTCGACGATCAACTGGGTCGGCACCACCGGGTTGACCTTGGCCGGGTCGCCGCCCTTCTCGGCGATGGCGTCGCGCAGGCCGGCCAGGTCGACCAGCGCCGTCTGGCCGAGGATGTCATGGCACACCACGCGCGCAGGGTACCAGGGGAAGTCGAGATCGCGCTTGCGCTCGATCAGCTGCTTGAGCGCATCGGTGAGCAATTCGGGCTCGCAGCGACGCACCAGCTGCTCGGCCAGCACGCGGGAGGTATAAGGAAGTGAATCGTAGGCACCGGGCTGGATCTCCTCGACGGCCGCACGCACATCGAAGTAGTCCAGCTCGGTGCCGGGAAGCGGTTTGCGATATTGAGTATTCATGAGTCGACGGTCTTCGCGTGGTGAGTTAGGCAGCGGAAAAGACGGCCCGAAGGCCGCCTTGCTCGGTAGGAAGGCTCAGTCGCGCTCCTCGATCGGCACCCATTCGCTCTTCTCCGGGCCGATGTAGTCGGCACTGGGGCGAATGATGCGGTTGTTGGCCCGCTGCTCGAAGACATGCGCCGCCCAGCCGGTCAGGCGCGAACAGACGAAGATCGGCGTGAACAGCTTGGTGGGAATGTCCATGAAGTGATAGGCGCTGGCATGGAAGAAGTCGGCGTTGCAGAACAGCTTCTTCTCGCGCCACATGACATCCTCGACGCGCACGGAAACCGGGTAGAGCACGGTGTCGCCGACGTCCTGCGCGAGCTTTTCCGACCACTCCTTGATGATGGCGTTGCGCGGGTCGGACTCGCGGTAGATCGCGTGGCCGAAGCCCATGATCTTCTCTTTGCGCTCGAGCATGCCCATGATCTCGCGCTCGGCTTCTTCCGGCGACTTCCAGTTCTCGATCATCTCCATCGCCGCCTCGTTGGCGCCGCCATGCAGCGGGCCACGCAGCGAGCCGATGGCGCCGGTCACGCAGGAGTGCATGTCGGAGAGCGTCGAGGCACACACGCGGGCAGTGAAGGTCGAGGCATTGAACTCGTGCTCGGCGTACAAGATCAGCGAGACGTTCATGACCCGGGCATGCAGCTCCGAAGGCGCCTCGCCGCGCAGCAGGTGCAGGAAGTGGGCACCCACCGACTCATCGTCGGTTTCGGTCTCGATGCGCACGCCGTCATGACTGAAGCGGTACCAGTAGCAGATGATCGACGGCAGCACGGCCAGCAGGCGATCGGCCACGTCCTGCTGCTCGTCGAAGCTCTCCTCGGTCTCGAGGTTGCCGAGCATGGAGGCGCCGGTGCGCATCACGTCCATGGGGTGGGCATTGGCCGGAATCTGCTCGAGCACGGTCTTGAGCGCCTGGGGCAGGCCGCGCAGCCCCTTGAGCTTGCTCACGTAGGCGTCGAGCTCGGCCTGGTTGGGCAGCTTACCCTTGAGCAGCAGGTAGGCCACCTCCTCGAAGCGCGCCTTCTCGGCCAGCTCCTTGATGTCATAGCCGCGGTAGGTCAGGCCCGAGCCGGTCTTGCCGACGGTGCACAGGGCGGTGGTACCGGCACTCTGACCACGCAGACCTGCGCCGCCAAGCGGTTTATCAACCATGTCGTGTCTCCTTGCTTTGACGTGTTCTTGTCGTCGTATCGGGCCGCGCTCAGGCGCCGGCGCCCTTCTCGGCCAACTGGTTCTCTGCAAACAGCGCATCGAGCTTCTGCTCGAAGGCGTGGTAGTTGAGGAAGTCGTAGAGTTCGTCGCGAGTCTGCATCAGCTCGACCACATCACGCTGATGCCCCTGCTCGAGAATGCTCCGATAGACCTTGAGCGCCGCCGCGTTCATGGCGCGGAAGGCCGACAGCGGATAGAGCACCATCTGGCAGCCCACCTCGGCCAGTTCCTGCTGCGAGAACAGCGGGGTGGCGCCGAACTCGGTGATATTGGCCAGGATCGGCGCATCGACGCGCTCGCAGAACGCCTTGTAGTCGTCCAGGGTGTGCACCGCCTCGGCGAAGATGGCGTCGGCGCCGGCTTCGATGCAGGCATTGGCACGATCGATGGCAGAATCAAGCCCTTCCTTCTGGAAGGCGTCGGTACGCGCGATCAGGTAGAACTCCGGATCGATGCGCGCATCGGCCGCCGCCTTGATGCGATCGACCATCTCCTGCCGGGAGACGATCTCCTTGTTCGGGCGATGGCCGCAACGCTTCTGCGCCACCTGGTCCTCGAGATGCACGGCGGCCACGCCGGCACGCTGCATCTCCTTGACGGTGCGCGAGATGTTGAAGGCGCCACCCCAGCCGGTATCGATATCCACCAGCAGCGGCAGGTCGGTGGCGCCGCAGATGCGATGCGCATCCTCGACTACGTCGTTCATGCTGGTCATGCCCAGGTCGGGCAGGCCGAAGGAGGCATTGGCCACACCGCCACCGGACAGATAGATCGCCTGGTGGCCGACGCGCTGGGCCATCATGGCCGTGTAGGCATTGATGGTGCCGACGATGGGCAGCGGACGATGGGTGTTGAGGGCGGCGCGGAACCGGGCGCCAGGGGTGGTTTGCGTCATGTATCGGTGCTCCTAGGTTGACCTGGCAGCCCTCAGGGGGTCGCTTCGGCTTGCTGCTTGAGAATGGCCGCGTAGCGGTCCACCACGTTCGCTCGCGAGGCGCTGACATGGCGGCGCATCAAGAGCTCGGCCAGCTCGGCATCGCCGGCCTCGATGGCATCCACGATCCGGTGGTGCTCGACGAAGGCACGCTGGGGGCGCGAACCGCTGGCACTGAACTGGGTGCGGTAGAGACGCACCAGGTAATAGAGGTCGTCGCACAGCATCGTCATCAGCATGCGGTTATGGCTGCCCTGGACGATGCGGTAGTGAAAGTCGAGATCGCCTTCGCGCTGGTAATAGGCTTCGCCGCTCTTGAGATCGGCCTGTCGCTCGTGAAGCGCCAGCACTTCACGCAGGCCGGCGATCTCCTCGTGCGTCATGTGCTCGGCGGCCAGGCGGGCGGCCATGCTTTCCAGCGCCTCACGAACGTCGAATAGCTCAAGCAGCTCCTTCATGGTCAGCTTGACCACGCGAGCCCCCACATGGGGCACGCGCTCGATCAGCCGGTGCGCCTCGAGCCGGCGCATGGCCTCTCGCAATGGGCCGCGCGAGATACCGTAGGCCTTCGACAGGCCCGGTTCGGTGATCTTGCTGCCCGGCATGAGCTCGCCTCTCACGATGGCATCCTGGAGCTCATGGAAGACCCGCTCCGCCAGCGTTCGAACCTCGGGATTTGCCTGTTCGGTTGCAACTGAGTTCATGATGATTGTCGACAATTAAGGATTGGAAAGACTTTAGACACTGTGCCTTTGTGGGTCAACCGCCCAGTCTGCCTCATTTCCTACGTCTTTGGTTGTAAACAAAACCCTCGGGGGCGCAACGGCATGTCGACAATCACCCGCCGATTCCGGCATCAAGCCACCACCGGTTAAGCGTCACCGGGACAAACCGCCTCGCGGCCCCTAGAATGGGCTGCCTGTCCGGCAAGGCCCCCTCCTATGACTGTACGACTCGAGCTTCATCCGCTCCCCTACCGAACCGATCCCCTGCGCTATTTCGAGGCCTTGCGACACAGGCCGGGAGCCGTGCTGCTCGACAGCGGGCGGCCCGCCGCCCCCGGCGGTCGCTACGACATCATGAGCAGCGATCCTCGGTGCACGATCTGCGTCGATAACCGGGGTCGCGTGTGGGCAGATGGCGTTCAGGTGGCGGCCGCCAATCCCTTTGCCGCCCAGCAGGCGCTGCTGGACCGGCTCGACCTGGAAGTACCGCACAGCAACCTGCCCTTTCTAGGCGGTCTGATCGGCTACTGGAGCTATGACCTTGGGCGAGCGCTGGAGCCGGTAGGCGAGGCAGCCCGCCAGGTCGTTGCCCTGCCGAGCAGCCGCGCAGGGTTATATGACTGGGCGCTGATCCAAGACCACGAGCGCAGTGAAAGCTGGCTGTTGGCAAGCGCAGCGCGCCGGCCGGAGGTGCTTTGCTGGCTGGAGGGGGCTGCCGAGCCGCCTCAGGCCTTCCACCTTACGGCTCCCTTTGCGGGCGAGCTGGATTACTCGGGGTATGCCCGCCGCTTCGCCAGCGTGCAGGCCTACATTCGCGCGGGCGACTGCTACCAGATCAACCTGGCCCAGCGCTTCAGTGCGCCTTACTCCGGTGACCTGTGGGCCGCCTACCGGCGCTTGCGCCAGGCTACCCCGACCCCCCATGCCGGCTACATGGCATGGCACAGCGGCGATCGTCAGCAGGGCATCCTGTCGCTCTCGCCGGAGCGCTTCTTGCGCTGCGATGCCGATGGGCGAGTGGAAACCCGACCGATCAAGGGCACCCGCCCGCGCGGCACCAACCCCGCGGAAGACCGACGGTTGGCCGACGAGTTGAGCGCCAGCCTCAAGGATCGCGCCGAGAACGTCATGATCGTGGACCTGCTGCGCAACGACCTGGGTCGCGTGTGCCGCCCCGGCAGCGTACGCGTGCCACAGCTGTGCGGGCTTGAGAGTTATGCCAACGTGCACCACTTGGTCAGCGTCGTCTGCGGCCAGCTGGCCGAAGGGCGCCGCGCGCTGGACCTGCTCGCTGCCGCTTTTCCCGGCGGTTCGATCACCGGCGCCCCCAAGGTCCGCGCCATGCAGATCATCGACGAGCTGGAGCCGAGCCGACGCAGCATCTACTGCGGCAGCCTCGGCTATGTGGACGTGCGGGGGCAAATGGACACCTCGATTGCCATTCGCACGGCCGTGGCCGATGGAGGACAACTGCATCTGTGGGGCGGGGGCGGGCTGGTAGCCGATTCCGATGTTGAAGCGGAGTATGCCGAGACGTTGGCCAAGATTCGCCATCTCATGCAAGCACTGGAATAAAAGAGAGATCCTTTAGCTCTTAAAAGTATATATGTTGCTAACAAAACGGTATTGGGGACCGCTGCGCCGCCTTTGCTAGGGTAGCGGCATCTTCAGCTACGGAGGTCGGCATGTCGCCCTTCTCTCCCACCCAGTTCATCCTCGAACACGACCAGGCCTCTCCCAAGGAGATCCTGCGCGCGGCCTATGGCGCCTTCGGTGAACTGACTCTGTCCTTCTCCGGCGCCGAGGATGTTGTCCTCATCGACCTGGCGCTGAAAATCGCACCGAAGGAGCAGGTCAAGGTGTTCTCGCTCGATACCGGACGCCTGCATGCGGAAACCTACGCCTTCATCGAGCGGGTGCGCGAGCACTACGCCATCTCGATCGACGTCCGCTTTCCCGACACCGAGGCGGTCCAGGCGCTGGTTAGGGAAAAAGGCCTATTCAGCTTCTATCGCGATGGCCACCAGGAGTGCTGCGGTATCCGCAAGGTCGCACCACTGCGCGAACGTCTTGCCGGCTTGCCCATGTGGATCACCGGGCAGCGACGCGACCAGAGCCCCGGCACCCGCTCCAGCCTGCAGATCGCCGAGCGCGACACGGCCTTTGGCAGCGAGTCGCAGCCGCTCTACAAGATCAACCCGCTCACCCATTGGCGCAGCGACGACGTGTGGAACTACATCCGCATGTTCGACGTGCCCTACAACCCGCTGCATGCGCGGGGCTTCGTCAGCATCGGCTGCGAACCCTGCACCCGGCCCACTCTGCCGCATCAGCACGAGCGTGAAGGGCGCTGGTGGTGGGAGGACCAGGCCGGCAAGGAGTGCGGGCTGCATGCGCTCAACCTCCCCGGCGACCGTCCGCAAACCGCCTAGGGAATCACGGCCAGGCGCAAGGCGCGGCGAGCGCCCTGCGCCGCGGTAACCACGCCCTGGCGTGCCGGAATCGGCAAGGGCGGGCGTGGCGCTCAGCGCACCGGCAGGGGGATGTTCTTGAACAGCTCGTGCTCGTGGCGCGGGCCGGCAGCCAAGGCGGCATCGACCAGATCGCGCTCGAGGTGGCTGGCAAAACCCTTGACGAAGTCGTACATGTAGCCACGCATGAAGGTGCCGCGACGAATGCCGATCTTGGTGACCGAGCTCTCGAACAGATGGTCGGCCTCCAGCACCTCCAGATCGCTGTCCAGCACCGGATCGTAGGCCATGTGTGCCACGATGCCGACCCCGAGCCCCAGCCGCACGTAGGTCTTGATCACATCGGCATCGGCGGCTGTCAGCACCACGTTGGGCGTGAGCCCCTTGGCACGGAAGGCGTCATCGAGCTGCGAGCGGCCGGTGAAGCCGAATACGTAGGTCACCAGTGGCTGCTCGGCGAGGCGCTCCAGCGTCAGCGCGCCATCCGCCCCCAGCGGGTGGCCCTTGGGCACCAGCACGCAGCGGTTCCAGCGATAGCACGGCAGCAGCACGAGGTCGTTGAACAGTTCGAGCGATTCCGTGCAGATGGCGAAGTCGGCCTGGCCATCGCTGACCATCTGGGCGATCTGCTTGGGCGTGCCCTGCTGCATGTGCAGCGCAACGTCCGGATACTTGCGCGTAAATGCGCCGATCACCGGCGGCAGGGCATAGCGGGCCTGGGTATGGGTGGTGGCGATCGACAGGCTGCCGCGGCGCTCGTCACTGTGCTCCTGGGCCACTTGTTTGATGTTGTCGGTCAACCGCAATACCTGCCCGGCCAGCTCGACGATAGCTTCGCCGGCCGGGGTGACGCGGGTCAGGTGCTTACCGCTGCGAGCGAAGATCTCCACGCCCAGTTCGTCCTCCAGCAGGCGGATCTGCTTGGAGATGCCGGGCTGCGAGGTGAATAGGCTCTGCGCCGTGGCCGAAACGTTGAGGTTGTGCCGGGTCACCTCCCAGACATAACGAAGTTGTTGCAGTTTCATGGCGCGCTCGGCTCCCTACCACCCAGTTTGCAATGCTGATGCTTCGATGCTTATTGGAGATTAGACTGCCCTCATCTAATCACCAAATGGCATAAAAATAAACCATCCGCAGCGCACCTCACGCTAGCCGGCTATATCCCTCCATGGCACCGCTGATCCCACTTCGGGAGGAGCCCTCCGCCCGCGCCTGCCTCGCCTCAGGGCCCGCTGGTCGGCTTGTCGAAGAAATCGCTCACCGGCTTGTCGACCGGCCTGTCGAGCCCCTCGGCAAAGGCCTTGAGCCCTTCGACCAACGGCACGATGCCACGCCACAGCGCCTCGTCGTTGAGCATGCGATAGGCCCCGCCTACCCCGGGGGCCTCCTTCTCTTGCGTGTGGGGCTGGTGCTGTCCGACACAGTCCAACGCATCCTTTAGGGCGAAGGTGACGCGGTAGAAGCGCTCCGGCGGCACCTGCGACAGCATCATGGCCAGGATCGACAGGTTCTGCAGGGCATTAAGCGTACCTTCCTTGCTCAGGCCATCGACCACCACGCCGGCGATCTTGGTATTGGCAGCCACCAAATCGTTGGCCAGACGCAGCACCCCATGCTCATGCAGCGTCTGCAGCAGCCGCTCGAGCTCTTCATGGGCACCGGGGCCAATCTTGGGTGGCGTCACGTCGTGCGAGATTCGTTCAGCCATTACATCTTCCTCGGGTTGGATTGCTGGGCGGGCGGCAGCGTGTAATCACCCCGTGCCCATTTCACTTCGACCTCGACGCCTTGGGTCGGGGTACGGCGGCCATAGCGGTAGTTGTGAGCCGGCAGCGGCGGCTCTCCGCGCCGGTCCAGCACTTCCAGCTTGACCGCCGTCTCCTTGTAGGCCGGCGTCTGCACGTCCGGGTCGTTGTGCTCACCGGTCAGCTGGTTCACCCCCGGCTTGCCGAAGTGAATAGGCAGGAACAGCGTCTTGCCTGCCACTCGGTCGGTGATCACCGCCGGCAGCTCCAGGCTGTCGCGCCGGGAGGTGATGCGCACCCAGGTGCCCTCCTCGATGCCGCGCTCGGCAGCAAGTTCTGGGCTCACCTCGACGAAGCCACCCGGCACCTGGTCCCACAGACCCGCGCTGCGGCCTGTCTGGTTGGTGCCCTGGAAGTGCTCGCGCATGCGCCCGTTGTCCAGCATCAGGTCGTATTCCTCGTCGGCGGCCTCGTCCGGCTCCTGCCACTCGAGGGGATGTAGGTTGGCCTTGCCGTCCTCATTGGGGAAACCGTCGGTATAGAGCAGCGGCGAGTCGGTACCGTCGGCCGCCACCGGCCACAGCAGCGACCGCCAGCCTTCCAGGCGCTCGTAGGTGACCCCGGCGAACATGGGCGAGATCCCGGCGCACTCGGCCATGATCTGAGAAGGGTGGGTGTAGCCCCAGTCGTGCCCCATGCGGGCGGCGAGCTCGGTAAGGATGCGCCAGTCGGGCCGGCTGTCGCCGAGCGGCTCGAGAGCCTGGTAGAAACGCTGGATGCGCCGCTCGGTGTTGACGAAGGTGCCCTCCTTTTCGACGCTGGGGCAGGCGGGCAGTACCACATCGGCGAATTCGGCCGTGCGGCTGAGGAACATGTCCTGCACCACCATGAACTCGAGCTTCTCGAAGGCGGTGTGCACATTATGGGTATTGGAGTCGGAGAACGCCGTCTCCTCGCCGATGATGTACATGGCCTTGATACGGCCCTCGTCGGCCGACTGCACCATCAGGAAGTTGCCTTCGCCGACCTCGGGCGAAAGCTGCTCGGGGTCGACGCCCCAGCCCCTGGCCCAGCGCTCGCGTGCCTCCGGGTCCGTCACCTTGTCGTAACCGGGGTACATGTTGCGCAGGCACCCGAAGTCGCTGGCGCCCTGCACGTTGTTGTGGCCGCGCATCGGGTAGCCGCCGGTACCGGGCCTGCCATAGTTGCCGGTGACCAGCAGCAGGTTGGAGAGCGCCGTGCTGGTGTCCGAGCCGTGGCTGTGCTGGGTGATGCCCATGGCCCACAGCAGGCAGACACGCTCGCCCCGGCCGATCATCTCCGCCGCCTCGCCCAATAGTTGGCGGGAGATACCCGTCTTCTGCTCGGCGAAGTCCAGGGTGAAGGGTTCCAGCGATTCGCGGTACTCGTCCACGTGACTGACCCAGCGGTCGAGGAACGCCGTGTCGGCCAGACCATGATCGAACATGTAGCGCGACAGCGCCGACGCCCAGATCAGGTCGGTGCTGGCCTTGGGCCGCAGGAAGAGATCGGCGCGCTCGGCCAGCTCATGCTTGCGCGGGTCGACCACGATCAGCTTCTGGCCATGCTGCTTTTGGGCGGCCTTGATGCGCGCCGCGATCACCGGATGGTTCTCGGCGGTATTGCTGCCCACGATCACGACCACGTCGGCCTTGGCGATGTCCGCGATGGTGCCGGCATCGCCACCGTAGCCGACGGTGCGAAACAGCCCCTTGGTGGCGGGGTTCTGGCAGTAGCGTGAGGAGTTGTCGACGTTGTTGGTGCCGATGATGCGCCGGGCAATCTTCTGGGTCAGGTAGGCCTCCTCGTTGCTCGCCTTGCTCGACCCGATGAAGCCCAGGCTATCGGCGCCGTGGCGGTCGCGCACCTCGAGCAGGCGACGCGCCACCAGCGCCAGCGCCTCGTCCCAGCTCGCCTCGCGAAAGCGCCCGTTGTCGCGAATCAGCGGCATGGTCAGGCGCTGCTTGCTGTTGACGAAGTCCCAGCCGAACTTGCCCTTGATGCAGGTAGAGATGCCGTTGGCCGGCGCTTCGGGCACCGGCTGCACCTTGAGGATATGGCGGTCGCGGGTCCAGAGCTCGAAGGCGCACCCGACCCCGCAGTAGGTGCATACGGTCTTGGTGCGCTTGATCTCGGGCTGGCGCAGGTTCATGTCGATTTCCGACAGCCCCGAGACCGGCACCGCCCCCGTGGTGGTTTCGAGCTTCTTGACGATCTCGATCATTGGTCGCTTGAGCGACCAGGGCATGGCGGTAAACGGCCCCGCCTTGCCTTCCATGCTGTTCTCGAGCAGGGCGTTGCAGGGGCACACCGTGACGCAGTGGCCGCAGTGCACGCAGCTGGAATCGTTGATCGGCTTGCCGCCGTCCCACAGCACGCGCGGATTGTCGCTAGAGAAATCGATGGAGAGCGTCTCGTTGACCTCGACATTCTGACACGCCTCGACGCAGCGGCCGCACAGGATGCACTGGTCGGGATCGTAGGTATAGAACGGGCTGGAAGTGTCCTTTTCGTAAGGCTTGCGCTGGAATTCATAACGCTGGATGGGAATCTGCATGTCCACCATGGTGTTGTGGAGGGTGCAGTCGCCGTTGTTGTTCTCGCAAACCGTGCAGTAGAGCTCGTGCTTGGCCAGCAGGCGATCCATTCCCTCTTCCCGGGCGGCCCGGGCATGCGCCTGGTCGGCGCTGATCGTGAGCCCTTCGCGGGAGCTCAGGGTACAGCCACGCTTGAGCTCGCCGTCAACCTCGACCCAGCAGGCGTCGCAGGTTTCGAGCGCCCCGAGAGAAGGGTGGTAGCAGACGTGGGGCAGCGTGATGCCGTGCGCCGCGAGAAACTCGATGAGCGGCTGATCAACCGGCCCGGTGAGCCGCTTGCCATCGTAAGTGAGGGTGCACTGTGTCGTCATGGCCAGACTTCTCCTTGCAAGGCCCAGCGACACTGGCAAAACCATAAGGTTGCGACACAGGCGATGCACCTGCTCGCGCAACCGATGTGACCTACGGCAATGCAGTCCGGAGCTGAGCCATGTCCATATACCTTCCGCTCCGTCTTGTCCTTGCCAAGCTAGTCGAGATGGCGGGTGGTGTCTAAACTCCCCTTAACAGCGGCAGGCACCGGGCAAGACACCATAGCCAGGCCCAAGCTCCCTTTCATTTCATTGTGCTACAGAAGACTACCGAGTTCGCCACCACCCTCACAGGCATCGTGCGGGCAGGTCGATACCCTGAAACGGCGACTTGCAGGACCGCCGGGGCAACAGGCAGGCCGCCTTGCATTGCCAGCATCCCTGGCGGCCGCTAACATCTGCCGGCCCAGCATGCCATTGGCGTGCCATCCGATTCGCTCGATGCAGCGCAACGTAACTGGAGAATCACATGACCAATAACGTCGATGTCACCAACGCCAACTTCGAGCAGGAAGTACTGAAAGCGGATCAGCCGGTGCTGCTGAAGTTCTGGGCCCCCTGGTGTGGACCCTGCAAGGTCATGGCCCCGGTCATCGACGAGGTGGCCGAGGAGCGTACCGGCAACCTCAAGGTGGTCAGCATCAATGTGGACGACGCCCCGGAAATTGCCGCCGAACAGGGCGTACGTGGCGTACCCACGGTCATGCTGTTCAAGTCGGGTTCCAAGGTCGCTTCACTGGTGGGCGCTCAGTCCAAGTCGCAGCTGAGCCAGTTCATCGACCAGAACGTCTAAGCGCAGGCCCCGGCGCACCAGAGCCCTTGTTGCCACCCGCCGGCCAGCCGTCACAGGCTCGTTGTTACCGTTCAGTCGTCACGCCCCGGCTCCGTCCGGGGCGTCGCGTTTTCTACCGCCCTGCCCTGCGCCTTCGGCCGGCCGGCGTCCGGCGCCACGGTATCGGAGATCGGTCGCTGCCCCGGCCCTAGCAGATGGGCGATCCAGCGCGTTTGCGGATGGCTGTCGAGGGCGATCTTGAGTGTCATGGTCAGCACCACCGAGAGCAGCATTCCCACCACCCCCAGCATCCAGCCCCACACCACCAGCGACAGGAAGGCCACGAAGGTGGAGAGCCCCAGCGCCCGCCCCATCAGCCGCGGCTCCACCAGGTTGCCAAGCACGAAGTTGATCGCCAGGTAGGCCATGGCCAGGCCGAAAGCCGGCACCAGCCCGCCGCCCTGGGCAACCAGCAGCAGCAGGACCGGCGGCAAGGCTGCGATGGCCGAACCGATGTTGGGAATGTAGTTGAGGGCGAAGGCCAGCACGCCCCACAGCAGGGGGAAATCCACGCCCGCCAGCACGCAGGCAAGCCAAGCCAGGATACCGGTGAGCAGGCTGACGAAGGTCTTGACCGCCAGGTAGCGCTTAAGGGTCAGGCTGAACTCCTGGAAGCGGCGCAGGCTGGCCTCCGGATCGTCGAGCGCCTGGGCAACCTTGCGGCGAAAATTGAGCGTCTCGAACAGCATGAAGATGACCAGCAGCGCGACCACCATGCTCTGCATCAGCAGGTTGCCGATCCCGCCCAGCAAGGCCGAGAGCCAGCCGCTCTCCTCTTCACCCTCGACCAGGCCCGCCAGGGTGTCGGGATTAATGGCAAGCCCCATGGCCGCCAGACTGTCGAGCAGGTTGAGGTATTGGTAGTAGAGCTGGTCTTCGATGCCTGGCAGGGCCTCGATGAAGGTACCGAAGGCGTTGACCGCCAGCAGCCCCACCAGCAGGAGAAACCCTCCAATTACCAGCAGGGTGATAAGGACGGCAATGGGCGGCGTGATTCCCAGCCGGCGCAGCCAGTTCACCGGCGACGTGCAGATCACCGCAATGAACAATCCCAGCAGCAGCGGAATGAGCAGGTCGGCACCGGCGCGAATGCCGGCGATGATCACCACCAGCGCGGCCAGTGAAAGCGTCAAGGTAAGCGGACGTCCGTAGCGCACGTTGTCATCACGGTAAAGCATGCCATCTATCCTTGTCTGGCGTGTCCTGCTTATCATGACCCCAAGCGGGCGGAGGCACAAACTCGCCCGACCGGCAGCTCCACAGCCTCCCGGCCGCTGCGCCTGCCGCTCCCCCTATCTGCCCCTTGTCGCCAGGAGGCCTTTCGATGATTCCGACTCCCCTTCGCTCTCTGCTGCTGGGCGGCCTGCTGGCTGCAGTGACGCTGCCCGCCATGCTGGCCCAGGCCGACCAGCCGCACGCCCGACTGGACGTGCAGGCCGAAGCCCAGCTCGATGTCGTACCCGACCGCGCCACGCTCAGCGCACGCCTGTGGGAGCGCACGCCTGCCCTGGCCTACAGCGACGAGCAGACGGACCCCGACGCCCTGCGCCAAGCCCGCGACCAACTGGAGCAGCGCGCCACGGCATTGATCCAGGCCCTAGAGGAAGCCGGGGTGGCACGCGACGACCTGAGCGCCGGCTCGCTCAACGTGCAGCCGGAATATGTGCCTGCGCCGCGTCGCGGCGATGAGGAGAGCGAGCTGCTGATGCGCACTCGGGTGGAGCGGCCCTTCCAGGTGCGCGTCGACGACCTCGAGCGCCTGCCGCGCCTGCTCGACGCCTTGACCGCCGCCGGGGTCAACGCCCTCGACGCCATCAGCTACGACCTGGCGGATCGCACTGCCGCCACCGACGAGGCGCTGGTGATGGCGCTGGAGAAGGCGCGCCACAAGGCCGAGCTGATGGCACGCACCCTGAACGTCTCGCTGGGCCCGGTGGCCACGATCAGCGAGACGCGCTCACCCGTCTATATGCCGCGCATGATGGCGATGAGCGCCGATGCCCGCGAGAGCACCGGCCAGGTCGAGTACCGCCCAGGGACGATCGTCATCGAGGCGGGGGTCAGCGTCAGCTGGGAGATCGAGAATTGAGGGTGGCGATGCCGCCGAGGTAAGGGCGCAGCGCCTCGGGCACGGTAATGGAGCCATCGGCGTTCTGATGGTTCTCCATCACCGCGATGAGGCAGCGCCCCACCGCCAGGCCCGAGCCGTTGAGGGTATGCAGCAGCTGCGGCTTCTTCTGTTCGGGGTGGCGGAAGCGCGCCTGCATGCGCCGCGCCTGGAAGTCCTCGCAGTTCGACACCGAGGAGATCTCGCGGTAGGTCTGCTGGCTCGGCAGCCACACCTCCAGGTCGTAAGTCTTGGCCGCGCCGAAGCCCATGTCGCCGGTACACAGCGTCATCACCCGGTAGGGCAGCTCCAGCGCCTGCAGGATCGCCTCGGCGTGGCCGCGCATCTCCTCCAGCGCCGCGTAGCTCTGCTCCGGCTCCACCAATTGCACCATCTCGACCTTGTCGAACTGGTGCTGGCGAATCATGCCGCGGGTGTCGCGGCCGTGGGAGCCCGCTTCACTGCGGAAACAGGGCGTATGGGCGGTGAGCTTGAGCGGCAGCGCCTTGGCGTCGAGAATCTCGTCGCGAGCGAAATTGGTCAGCGGCACCTCGGCGGTGGGGATCAGGTGGAAGCCGCGCTCGTCGTCGAGCCGGAACAGGTCCTCGCCGAACTTAGGCAGCTGCCCGGTGCCGTAGAGCGAGGCCTCGTTGACCATGTAGGGCACGTAGCACTCCTCGTAGCCGTGCTCGAGAGTCTGCTTGTCGAGCATGAACTGCGCCAGCGCTCGATGCAGACGAGCGATCTGCCCACGCAGCACGGCGAAGCGTGAGCCGGTCAGCTTGGCCGCCAGCTCGAAGTCCAGTTCACCCTTGAGCCCGCCTAGGTCGACATGGTCGCGCACGTCGAAATCGAACTCGCGCGGCGTACCCCAACGATGCAGCTCGACGTTATCTTCTTCGCCCTCGCCTTGCGGCACGCTGTCGTGGGGCAGGTTGGGAATGCCGCTGACCAGGCCGTCCCATTCGGCCTGCACCTCGGCGAGCTGCCTCTTGCCCGCCTCCAGGCGCTCGCCCAAGTCACTCACCTCGTCGAGCAGCGGCTGGATGTCCTCGCCGGAAGCCTTGGCCTTGCCGATCGCCTTGGAGCGGACGTTGCGCTCGTTCTGCAGGGACTCGGTCTCGGTCTGCAAGTCACGACGCCGGGACTCCAGCGCCTCGAGCCGTGCGGTATCGAGGGTAAAGCCACGTTTGGCCAGTCGTTGGGCGACCGAAGCAAGGTCGCTGCGCAGCAGTTTGGGATCGAGCATGGCGTCCAGCCCCTGAAAGCGAAACGGTAAAAGACGGAAAAACGGCGGAACATTGTAGGCAAAAGGCCGCCAAGGTGCCACGTCGGCAGGCCTGCGGGGTGCGCGGCACCCCCCTCTCGCGATAAAGTAGACGCCTATTCCCTGCCTGCCCGCCCGGCAGCGTCACCGAACGAATCGACACCATGATTGCACGACTGGACATCAAGGACTCGCGCCACAGCGCCGAGCTGGCGCCCCACTACCTGCGCTTCCTCGAGGCGCTCAAGGCGGCAGGCTTCGAGGGCGAGATCGCCCCCGACTACGCCAGCCGCACGGTGCTGGCCACCGACAACTCAATCTACCAGCGCCTGCCCCAGGCGGCGCTGTTCCCGCGCCATGCCGAAGACCTCGCGTTGATTGCCCGCCTCGCCGCCGAGCCTGAGCATCGCCAGGTGGCGCTCACGCCCCGCGGCGGCGGCACCGGCACCAACGGCCAGTCGCTCACCGACGGCCTGGTGGTGGACGTGTCCCGTCACATGAACCGGATACTCGATATCGACGTCGAGAACCGCCGCGTGCGGGTGCAGGCCGGGGTGGTCAAGGATCAGCTCAACGCGGCGTTGAAACCCCACGGTCTGTTCTTCGCCCCGGACCTCTCCACTTCCAACCGCGCCACCCTCGGCGGCATGATCTCCACCGACGCCAGCGGCCAGGGCAGCTGCGAGTACGGCAAGACCCGCGACCACGTGCTCGAACTCGACACCGTGCTGCTCGGCGGCGAGCGGCTGGTGAGCCGCCCGGTGGAAGACGCCGAGCTGGAGACGCTGTGCCATCACAGCGGCACGATCGGCAACGCCTACCGCACCGCGCGGGAAATCATCGACACCCAGCGCGAGCTGATCGCTGCCAAGTTCCCGCCGCTCAACCGCTGCCTGACCGGCTACGACCTGGCGCATCTCAGGGACGCGCAGGGCCGCCTCGACATGAACAGCCTGCTGTGCGGCTCGGAGGGCTCGCTGGGCTTTCTCAACGAGGCGGTACTCAACGTGCTGCCGATCCCCAAGCACTCGACCTTGGTCAACGTGCGCTATGCGGGCTTCATGGATGCCCTGCGCGACGCCAAGGCCTTGATGGCTTCTGCGGCGAAACCCACCTCCATCGAGACGGTGGACGACAAGGTGCTGCTGTTGGCCATGGAGGACTTCGTCTGGGACAGCGTGGCGGAGTTCTTTCCCAGCGAGGCGCCCCAGGGATCTGCCGAGGGCGATACCGTCACGGCCGAGCGCCAGGCGGTGGCCATCCGCGGCATCAACCTGATCGAATTCAACGACGACGACCCCGAGCGGCTTGCCGAGCGGGTGGCCGCCTTCTGTCGTCACCTGGAAGCGGATGAGAGCGTACCGCGCCTCGGCTACACCCTGGCCCAGGGGCGCGCCCAGATCCAGCAGGTCTACGGCATGCGCAAGCGCGCCGTGGGTCTGCTGGGCAATGCCAGGGTCGACGAGAAGGGCGAGAAGCGGCCGATCCCCTTCGTCGAGGACACCGCGGTGCCGCCGGAGCATCTGGCCGACTTCATCAGTGAGTTCCGCGCCGCGCTGGACACCCGCGGGCTCAGCTACGGCATGTTCGGCCACGTCGATGCTGGCGTGCTGCACGTGCGCCCCGCCATCGACATGAAGGACCCCGCACAGGAGCGGCTGATCCGTGAAGTCTCCGACGAGGTGGCCGAGCTGACCCACAAGTACGGCGGCCTGCTGTGGGGCGAGCACGGCAAGGGCGTGCGCTCCGAATATGCGCCCAAGTTCTTCGGCGAGCTCTACCCCAGCCTGCAGCGGGTCAAGGCCGCCTTCGACCCGCACAATCAGCTGAACCCGGGCAAGATCGCGACTCCCTCCATACCGCCCGACGCCGCGGAGCCCTCCATCCCGCCCGAAGCCGCGAAGCCCTCCATCCCGCCCGAAGCCGCGGGCACAGCGTCGACAACTAGCGTCAGCGAGGATACGGTGAAGTGGGTCGACCCGGGTCTGCTGACCATCGACGGCGTGCCCACCCGCGGCCAGCTCGACCGCCAGATCGACGCGCGCGCCTGGCAGGCCCACGCCGCCACGGTGTACTGCAACGGCAACGGCGCCTGCTACAACTACGACCCCGACGACGCCATGTGCCCCTCGTGGAAGGCGACCCGCGACCGCATCCACTCGCCCAAGGGACGCGCCAGCCTCGTCCGCGAGTGGCTGCGCCTGCAGGGCAAGGCCGGGATCGACCTGGTCGAGGAGTCGCGCAAGAAGAAGCGCGAGGGGGTGTGGGGCTTCATCACCTCGTTCCCGGCGCGGGCGCGCAACACCTGGCGCCGCCGCGACGAGGCCGACTTTTCCCATGAGGTCTACGACGCCATGGCGGGCTGCCTGGCCTGCAAGTCCTGCGCCGGCCAGTGCCCGATCAAGGTCAACGTGCCGGACTCGCGCTCGCAGTTCCTCGAGGTCTACCACGGCCGCTACCTGCGCCCGCTGCGGGACTACCTGATCGGCGGCATGGAGTTCTTCGTGCCTTATCTCGCCCATGCCGCGCCGCTGTACAACGCCGCGCTGAATCAGCGCCTGGTGGAACGCCTACTGTCCCAGCACGTCGGCCTGGTCGACAGCCCGCGCCTCTCTCGCGCACGGCTGGCCAAGCAGCTGCGTGCCTGGGGTGTCGCCGAGGCGACGCCGATCTCGCTGGGCCTGCTCAGCGAGGCGCAGAAGGCCAGAAGCGTAGTGCTCGTGCAGGACGCCTTCACCAGCCACTTCGAGGCAGAATTGGTGATGGACATCGTCGAGCTGCTCTCGCGCCTGGACATCAAGGTGTTCGTCGCCCCCTACACGGCCAACGGCAAGCCGCTGCACGTGCAGGGCTTCCTTGGCGCCTTCGAGCGCACCGCGGAGAAGCAGGCGCGGCGGCTGCGCGCCCTGGCCGAGTTCGGCGTGCCGCTGGTGGGCATCGACCCGGCCATGACCCTCACCTACCGCCAGGAGTACGTGAAGGCGCTGGGCCCCGCTGCCGTGCCCGAGGTGCTGATGCTGCAGGAGTGGCTGCTGGCTCAGGGCAAGCGCCTGGTGCCGCCGGCCCTGGCCCGGGAGCTCGAGAAACTCGACGACCCGAGCTTCCGGCTGCTCTCCCACTGCACCGAGAAGACCAACGCCCCGGGCAGCCCCAAGGCGTGGCAGCAGGTGTTCGCCGCCTTCGGCTTCGAGCTCGAACTCGTCGCCAGCGGCTGCTGCGGCATGTCCGGCACCTACGGCCACGAAGCGCGCAACCGGGAAACCTCGAAGACCATCTACGCCCAGTCGTGGCAGCCGGTGGTCGAGGACGCGGCCAACCGGGGCCGCCTGCTGGCCACCGGTTACTCCTGCCGCAGCCAGGCCAGCCGCCTCTCCGGCCAGGCCCTGCCGCACCCGCTGCAGGGCCTGCTGGCCCGCCTGCGCCAGCTGAGCTGGTAGATCGCGTGCAGACGAGAAAGGCCGGCGGAATCACCGCCGGCCTTTCGAATCGCACTCACTTCGAAATCACCAGAGCAGGAGCAGGATGTCTCGCACCCTGATCGTCATCGGCCTGTGTATCGTCGCCATCGGCCTGCTGTGGCCCTGGCTCTCCAGGCTACCTTTCGGCCAGCTGCCCGGCGATATCGCCATCCGCCGTGAGAATTTCTCGTTCTACTTTCCCATCACGACGATGATCCTGATCAGCCTGGCGCTGTCGGCGCTGCTGTGGCTGTTCAACCGCTGATACCTCCCTGGCTCGCGACGCTCAGTAGAATAGCCGGCGCAGCGCCTGGCCCGGCTCGGGCTCACGCATGAAGGCCTCGCCCACCAGAAAGCCGTGCACGTCGTGTTCACGCATGCGCAGCACATCGGCCTGGGTGTGGATGCCCGATTCGGTGACCACGGTGACGCCTGCCGGAATGCGCGGCAGCAGCTCCAGGGTGGTTTCCAGGCGGGTCTCGAAGGTGTGCAGGTTGCGGTTGTTGATGCCCACCAGGCCAATGCCGAGCTTGAGCGCACGCTCGAGTTCGAGGGCGTCGTGCACCTCGACCAGCACGTCCATGCCCAGCGCAACCGCCTGCTGGTAGAGGTCGGCCATGCGGGCATCCTCCAGCGCGGCGACGATCAGCAGGATGCAGTCGGCGCCGATGGCACGCGCCTCGCTGACCTGGTAGCCGTGGGTGATGAAGTCCTTGCGGATCACCGGCAACTCGCAGGCGTCGCGGGCGGCGACGAGGAAGTCCTCGTGGCCCTGGAAGAAGTCGGCGTCGGTCAACACAGAGAGGCAGGCGGCACCGCCGGCAGCGTAGCTGGCGGCAATCTCGGCGGGATGAAAGTTCTCGCGGATTACGCCCCTGGAAGGAGAGGCCTTCTTGATTTCGGCGATTACCGCCGGGTCGCCCTCGGCAATGCGCCGGTCGAGGGCCGCAATGAAGCCACGGGGCGCGCTCTGGCGCTGGGCCAGCTCCAGCAGCTCGGCTTCGGACACGGCGCGGCTACGCTCGGCCACCTCCTCGTCCTTGCGGGCCAGGATACGGGTGAGAATGGTCGGGGCATCCTTGGTCATGATGTTGTCTCATTGAGGCGGCAGCCGGCTGCCGCTTGGGGGCTCAGGAAACCAGCACGCGGGTGAAGTCCGCCAGTTCCTTCATTTTTTCCAGTGGCAGCCTTGAGGCCTGGGCATCCTGTGCCATCAGCACGCCTTCCTTCAAGGTATCGGCAATACCCGCACAGTAGAGCGCCGCCCCGGCGTTGAGGGCCACGATGTCGGCCGCCGGCCCGTCGCCCACTAGCGCCTCGCGTACCAGCCGCAGGCTGTCCTCGGCGCTGACCACCTTGAGCGGCGACAGCGCCTGGCGCTCGATGCCGAAATCTTCCGGGGCGATGGTATAGCGGCGAATCTCGCCGTCCTTGAGCTCGGCGACGTGGGTCGGCGCGGCCAGGGAGATCTCGTCCAGGCCATCCTCGGCATGAACGACCATGACGTGGCGGCTGCCCAGCTGGCGCAGCACCTCGGCCATCAGCGGCACCAGGTCGGCGGAGTAGACCCCCAGCACCTGGTTGGGGGCGCCGGCCGGGTTGGTCAGCGGTCCAAGGATGTTGAACAGCGTGCGCACGCCCATCTCGCGACGCGGGCCGATGGCGAAGCGCATGGCCGGGTGATGGTTGGGCGCGAACATGAAGCCAACTCCCACCTGCTCGATGCAACGCGCCACCTGCTCCGGCTTGAGGTCGAGATGGATGCCGGCCATGTCGAACAGGTCGGCACTGCCGGAGGAGGAGGAGACGCTGCGGTTGCCGTGCTTGGCCACATGGGCGCCGGCCGCGGCCGCCACGAAGCTGGAGGCGGTCGAGACATTGAACAGGTTGGCACCATCGCCGCCAGTACCGACAATGTCGACCACGTTCTCGGCGTGCAGGCGCACCCGCTTCATCAGCTCGCGCATGACCTGGGCGGCGGCGCCAATCTCCTCGGCGGTCTCGCCCTTCATGGCCAGGCCCACCAGCAGGCCGCCGATCTGCGCATCGGTCGCCTCACCGGTCATGATCTGCTGCATCACCGCGTGGGTGTCGTCGAAGCTCAGGTTGTCACGGCGCATCACCGCGGCGATGGCATCACGCATCTGCATGGTCAGGGTCTCCTCTTTCAGGCGGGTCAGCGGCGCTTCAGGAAATTGGCCAGCAGTTCATGGCCCTGGCGGGTCAGGATCGACTCCGGATGGAACTGCACGCCCTCGATATCCAGCTCGCGATGGCGCAGGCCCATGACCAGGCCCGGCGTCACGTCATCCTCGGTAGTCCAGGCGGTGACCTCGAGACACTCCGGCAGCGTTTCTGCCTTGACCACCAGCGAGTGATAGCGCGTGACTTCGAGCGGGTCCTCAAGGCCGGCAAACACGCCCTGCCCGCCGTGGCGAATGCGCGAGGTCTTGCCGTGCATCACCTGGGGCGCACGTACCACCTCGCCGCCATAGACCTGGCCGATGGCCTGGTGCCCGAGACAGACCCCCAGGATCGGCAGCCGACCGGCGAAGTGACGTATCGCTGCCAGGGAAATACCCGCCTCGTTGGGGGTGCACGGGCCAGGCGAGATCACCAGGTGGCTGGGCGCCAGCGCCTCGATCTCTTCCAGCGTGATGGCATCGTTGCGGTAGGTCACCACCTCGGCGCCCAGTTCGCCCAGGTACTGCACCACATTGAAGGTAAAGCTGTCGTAGTTGTCGATCATCAGCACGGACATGGCGATGAGGTCCTGTTCAAGCGAGAAAGCATCTAGGAAGTGTCAACTCGGCCAGCCGTGCGGGTCTGCTTCGGACACAAAAAAGCCGCCCCGACGGCGGCATTTTTTTCATTCGTCAGCGTGCCGCCCCTGGTCAGGAGCGCCACCACTGGGCAAAGCATGAGAGTCGATTCAAAGCGTTCATGGCTACATAGTGCCGCCGCCGAGTCCTGACTGTCAACGCGCCAGGCGGCCTGGCTAGCATCTGGCACGATACCGGTCGCCAAGAGGCGCGGCTGGCCAGCTTGGAGCCTAGCCTCTATCATCGGCCCATGCGCTTTCGCAAAAAGGAGGTTGACGATGCGCTTTACACGCCCTGCCCTTGCTTGGCTGGCCGTTCCTTTTGTTGCCATGGCAGGCAACATTCCAGCCGCAGCGGCCTCCCCCAAGGTGATTGCCTCCTTCTCAGTACTGGGCGACCTGGTGCATCAAGTCGGCGGACACCACATCGATCTGGTAGTGCTGACGCCGCCCGACGCCGAAGTTCACCAGTGGGAGCTGACGCCCCAGAACTTCATCGCGATGGAAGACGCCGACCTGGTGTTCTACAACGGCTATCAGCTCGAACAGTGGATCCGCCAGATCTATGCCACGGTAGGCAACCGTGCCCGCATCGTTCCCCTGGCCGAGGCCAGCGGTTACCCCACCCAGCCAATCATCACCGGCGAGCTGACCGGGGAACCCGATCCACACCTGTGGATGGACCCGCGGGCAGTGTCAGCCTATATCGACGTTATCGCCGAGCAGCTGAGCGAGCTCCACCCCGCCGCCGCCGAAAGCTTCCAGGCTCGCGCCGAAGCCGCCCGCAACGCCCTGGCCTCGCTGCACGAGGAGCTGCTCGAGACGCTGGCCGACATTCCCGAGTCGCAGCGCCTGCTGATCACCTCCGAAGCCGCCTTCGTCTACTTTGCCGACGCCTATGACTTCCGCCACGACAGCATCTGGGGGTCCAACGCCGAGAGCGCCAGCGCACCGCACCAGGTCATGCGGATCATGCAGCGCATCGAGCAGACCGAGCCGCCCGCGCTGTTCTGGGAAAGCACCGTATCGGATCGCTACATGCGCAGCATCGCCAGGGACACCGGCATCGAAATGGCCGGCCCGCTGTACGTGGACTCCCTCAGCGAAGCGGGCGGCCCGGCGCAGAACTATATCGCCATGATGCGCCACAATGCGCGCCTGATCCGCGATGCTCTCGGCGAGTCCGAACAGCAGCCCGAGGGGCCAACGCGCGAAGCGCAGGGGGCCAACGAAAAGAAGCCCAAGGCGACACCAGAAGCGGGCTGATCGCCTCGCTCCGAGCCGCCCTGCCAAGGGGCTTGCCAGAGGCGAGGCGTTAGCGACACACCGCTTGAGACACGTCGTGAGCGAGGGGCTGAGCTGCGGCCCCGCACCGGCTAGAGGTTGTCCAGCCCCTTCTCGGCCATCGCCACGGCGCGGAAGATGGCGCGGCCCTTGTTCAGGGTCTCCTGCCACTCGAGCTCGGGCACCGAGTCGGCCACCACGCCGGCGCCCGCCTGCACGTGCAGCACGCCGTCCTTGATCACCGCGGTACGGATCGCAATCGCCGTATCCATGTTGCCGTGCCACGAGAGGTAGCCTACCGCCCCCGAGTAGATGCCGCGCTTGACCGGCTCCAGCTCGTCGATGATCTCCAGCGCCCGGATCTTGGGCGCCCCCGAGAGGGTGCCGGCGGGGAAGGTGGCGCGCAGCACGTCCATGGCGGAGAGCCCCTCCTTCAGCCGCCCGGTAACGTTCGAGACGATATGCATGACGTGGGAGTAGCGCTCCACGCTCATCTGGTCGGTGACGCGGACCGTGCCGGTCTCGCTGATGCGCCCGACATCGTTGCGACCCAGGTCGATCAGCATCAGGTGCTCGGCCACCTCCTTGGGGTCGCCCAGCAGGTCGGCCTCGAGCGCCCGGTCTTCCTCCTCCGTGCGGCCGCGGATGCGGGTGCCGGCGATCGGACGCACGGTGACCTCGCCATCCTCGAGCCGGGTGAGGATCTCCGGCGAGGAGCCCACCACGTGGTGATCATCGAGGTTGAAGAAGAACATGTAGGGCGACGGATTGAGGCTGCGCAGGGCGCGGTAGAGGTCGAGCGGCGAGGCCTGGTAGGGAATCGACATGCGCTGCGACGGCACGCACTGCATCACGTCGCCCGCCAGCACGTACTCCTTGATCTTGTCGACCGCCGCCTTGAACCCCGCTTCGGTGAATCCGGAGGTGAAGTGCCCCTCCTCCACCGCGCTGCGCCCGGTACCGGGGCTGGCGGCCTGCGGGCTGGCGGTACGCAGGCGTCGCTCCAGCCCCTCCAGGCGGGCTACCGCCTGGGCGTAGGCCTCCTCGGCGGCCGGGTCGGCGTGGGTCCACAGCGTCAGGCGACCAGAGAGGTTGTCGAACACCACCAGCTCGTCGCAGACCATCAGCAGGATGTCGGGCACCCCCAGCGGGTCGGGCTTCTCCACGCCGCGCAGGCGTGGCTCAATGTAGCGGATGGTGTCATAGCCAAAGTAGCCGACCAGCCCCCCGTCGAAGCGCGGCTGGTCGTCGAGGCGCGGCACCCGGAAGCGCCCCTGGAACGCCTCGATCCAGGCCAGGGGGTCGGCCTCCTCGTGATCCTGCGGCGGCTCGCCCGCTTTCACATGGGTAATTCGGAAGCCGCGCACCTCGATCCGTTCCTGGCACGGCAACCCGATAATGGAATAGCGTCCCCACTTCTCGCCGCCCTGCACGGACTCCAGCAGGAAGGTCCACGGCTCGTCGGCCAGCTTCAGGTAGGTCGACAGCGGCGTGTCGAGATCGGCCAGCACCTCCCGGGTGACCGGTATGCGGTTGTAGCCAGCCTCGGCCAATTCACGGAAACGTTGAGCGGACATCATGCCCGGGTCCTCGCAGATGGATGGGGAAATGGCGTGACGAGTGCATCGAGGGTCTCAACCATGGCGTCGGGCCGGCTGTCGCGTACCGGCTCGCCGTGGTTGTAGCCGTAGGGTACCGCCAGGGTGCGAAAGCCGGCGGCGCGCCCGGCGTCGATGTCGTGGCGCGAATCGCCCACCATCAGGCAGGCATCGGGACGGATGGCAAAATGCGCCGCCGAGTGCAGCAATGGCGCCGGGTCCGGCTTCTTCTGTGGCAGGCTGTCGCCCCCCAGGCACAGCGTAAAGTGCGACTCCAGTGCGAAATGCGCCAGGATCGGCTGGATGAAGGCGAACGGCTTGTTGGTCACCAGCGTCAGGATCAGCCCCCGTTCACGCAGGGCATCGAGCGCTTCGCGCGCGCCGGGGTAGAGCCGCGTGCGCTGCACCGGCGCCAGGCCATAGTGGTGAAGGAAGCGCTCGTGCGCCTGCGCCAGGCGCTCCGCTGTCGCGGGCGGCCCATCGGCGGCGGCCAGGGCTCGCTCCACCAGCTTGCGCGAACCATTGCCGACCCAGTTGCGTACGCCGGCCTCCCCGGCCGGAGGCAGGCCGCACTCGGCCAGCACCGCGTCCACGGCCGCCGCCAGGTCGGGTACCGAATCGACGAGGGTGCCGTCCAGGTCGAAACTGACCAGCTCGATGTCCTTCAGGATGGGGTGCATGCTGTCTCCTCGCTGGGCGGCCGCCGCTGCAGCCAGGCCCGTTTCTGCGCCGCCGACAGGCGCTTGATCGCGGCTTCCAGGCGCAGCGCCTCGCCCTGGCTGCCCACGGCCTCGAAATGGCGCAGCGCCAGGGGGCCGCAGCCGCGCAGCGCCTTGGCCCCCCGCCCCGCCTCATGCTGGGCGATGCGGCGATGCACGTCGGTGGTAATACCGGTATAGAGCTTTCCCTTGGCCGTCTCGACCATATAGAGGTACCACGGCGCAGGCGCTGCACTCACGTGGTAGGAGCCTCCAGGGTGGCAAGCTGTTCGCGGAAGCGGCGCATCACGCTGTCGTAGCGGTGCGGGTCGGCGTCGCTTGCCGCTCCGAACACCGCCGAGCCCGCCACAAAGGTATCGGCTCCGGCACGAGCGACCTCGGCGATGTTCTCCACCTTAACGCCGCCATCGATCTCTAGGCGAATGGCGCGGCCGGAAGCATCGATACGCTGGCGCACCTCGCGCAGCTTGTTCAGCGTACCGGGAATGAAGGCCTGCCCACCGAAGCCCGGGTTGACGCTCATCAACAGGATCATGTCGAGCTTGTCCATCACGTAGTCGAGGCAGGCAAGCGGCGTGGCCGGGTTGAGCACCAGCCCGGCCTGGCAGCCGCCGTCGCGGATCAGCTGCAGCGAACGGTCGATGTGCTCGGACGCTTCAGGGTGGAAGGTGATATAGCTGGCACCGGCCTCGATGAAATCGCCGATCAGGCGGTCGACCGGTTTGACCATCAAGTGCACGTCGATCGGCGCCGTGACGCCATGCTTGCGCAGCGCCTGGCAGACCATGGGGCCAATGGTCAGGTTGGGCACGTAGTGGTTGTCCATGACGTCGAAATGGACGATGTCGGCACCGGCGGCCAGCACGTTGTCGACCTCCTCGCCGAGGCGAGCGAAGTCTGCAGAGAGAATCGAGGGGGCAATGAGGAAGTCGCGGGTGGCGTCGGTCATGGTCGTCCAGGCGGTCGCTCGGGAAAGAGCCCCTATGCTACCAAAAACCGCCAAGGCCGTTGACGCACTGGCGACAACAATTCGAGACACCGGCCGGGGCAGGCAAAGCGCAACAGTCATATTTCAAAATAGAATAAAAACGATAATTGTAATTCCTGCTTTGCAGCCTTACCCTTGCACCCATCACCCGAATTCCGCTGGAGATCGCCGCATGGTCCTGCTCAACACACTTCGCCGCACTGTGCTTGCCGTCGCCCTGGGCGCCGGCCTGGCCACCCCGGCACTCGCCGCCGATCGCGAACTGCTCAACTCCTCCTACGACATTGCCCGCGAACTCTTCGCCGCCATCAACCCGGCGTTCAGCAATCAGTGGCAGGCCGAGCATGGCGAGGCGGTACGCATCCAGCAGTCCCACGGCGGCTCGTCGGCCCAGGCCCGCGCCATCCTGCAGGGGCTGCGCGCCGACGTGGTCACCTACAACCAGGTGACTGACGTCCAGGTGCTCGCCGACGCCGGCCTGGTCGCCGAGGACTGGCAGCAACAGCTGCCCAACAACGCCTCGCCCTACTACTCCACCACCGCCTTCCTGGTGCGCAAGGACAACCCCAAGGGGATCGAGAGCTGGGACGACCTGGTGCGTGAAGACGTCAAGATGGTCTTCCCCAACCCCAAGACCTCGGGCAACGGCCGCTATACCTACCTGGCCGCCTGGGGCTTCGCTCAGCAGCAGTTCGACGGCGACGAGGCGCAGGTTCACGACTACATGCGCACCTTCCTGCGCAACGTGGCGGTGTTCGACACCGGCGGTCGCGGCGCCACCACCAGCTTCATCGAGCGCGGCATCGGTGACGTGCTGATCAGCTTCGAATCCGAGGTCAACAACATCCGCCAGGAGTACGGCAGCGACGACTACGAGGTCATCGTGCCGCCGGTCAGCATCCTGGCCGAATTCCCGGTCGCCGTCGTGGCCCCCAACGCCGAGCGCAACGGCAACCTGGAGCTGGCCCAGGCCTACGTGGAGTATCTCTACAGCGAAGAGGCCCAGCGCCAGCTGGCCGGCTTCAACTACCGCGTGCACCACGAAACGGTCATCGAAGAGTTCGCCGACCAATTCCCCGAAACCGAGCTGCTGCTGGTCGAGGAGATCGCGGGCAGCTGGGAAGAAGCGATGGAAACCCATTTCGGCAATGGCGGCCTGCTCGACCAGCTCCAGCGCCGCCGCTGATCCAGCAAAAGTGACCGGCTGATGACGCAACGCACCTTTTCACTCGGATTCGGCAGCACCCCCAAGCGGGTGCTGCCCGGCTTTGGCATCTCGCTGGGCATCAGCCTGACCTTCGTCTCGCTGATGCTTCTGCTGCCGATGACCGGACTGTTCGGCCAGCTGGCCGGCCTGAGCCTGGCCGAGTACTGGGCGATCATCACCGACGAGCGCGTGGTGGCGAGCTATGTCGTCACCATCGGTGCCGCCGCCTTCGCTGCCATCGTCAACGCCGCCTTCGGCCTGCTGCTGGCCTGGGTGCTGGTGCGCTACGAGTTCCCCGGCAAGCGGCTGCTCGACGCCCTGATGGACCTGCCCTTCGCCCTGCCCACCGCCGTGGCGGGCATTACGCTGGCCACGCTCTATTCCAGCAACGGCTGGATGGGCCAGCTGCTGGAACCGCTCGGGATCCAGGTGGCCTACACCTGGGTCGGCATTGCCCTGGCCATGGCCTTCACCAGCATTCCCTTCGTGGTGCGCACGGTGCAGCCGGTGCTGGAGGACATGCCGGGCGAGGTGGACGAAGCCGCCCTGACTCTGGGTGCCTCGGACCTCACCGCCTTTCGCCGCGTGATCCTGCCCCACCTGTGGCCAGCCCTGGTCACCGGTACCGGGCTCGCCTTCGTACGCTCGCTGGGCGAGTTCGGCGCCATCATCTTCATCGCCGGCAACATGCCCTACGAGACCGAGATCACCGCGTTGATGATCTTCGTGCGGCTGCATGAATACGACTATGCCGGCGCTTCCGCCATCGCCTCGGTAGTGCTGTTCGTCTCGCTGGCACTGCTGCTCGCCATCAACGTGTGGCAGGGCCGCTTCATCAAGCGTCTGCATGGAGGACACGGCTGATGCAACGGATCGGTGACGCCCCTTGGGCCCGACGCACTCTGGTCGGCGCCGCACTGGTGCTGGCCGCCCTGTTCCTGCTGCTGCCGCTGGTGGCGATCTTCGCCCAGGCCTTCGCGCAGGGCGTCGGGGTGTTCTGGGCCAATATCAGCAACGAGTACACCCTCGCGGCGATCGGCCTCACGCTGTTCATCGCGCTGCTGACCATTCCGGTGTGCCTGGTGTTCGGCGTAGCGCTGGCCTGGCTGGTAACACGCTTCCGCTTTCCGGGGCGGCGCATCCTGCAGACTCTGATCGACATCCCCTTTGCCGTGTCGCCGGTGGTGGCGGGGCTGGTCTACCTGCTCCTCTACGGCCGCACCGGCTGGCTCGGCGCCTGGCTCGACGGCCATGACATCCAACTGATGTTCGCCTGGCCCGGCATCCTGCTGGTGACCATCTTCGTCACCTGCCCCTTCGTCGCCCGCGAGCTGATCCCGCTGATGCAGGCGCAGGGCTCCCGCGAGGAGGAGGCGGCCGTCACGCTGGGCGCCCCGGGCTGGACCATTTTTCGCCGGGTGACCCTGCCCAACATCCGCTGGGCGCTGCTCTACGGCGTGATCCTGACCAATGCCAGGGCGGTCGGCGAGTTCGGTGCGGTTTCGGTGGTTTCCGGCGCCATTCGCGGCCAGACCAACACGCTGCCGCTACACCTCGAACAGCTCTATCAGGACTACAATACCGTGGGCGCCTTCGCCAGCGCGTCGCTGCTGGCCCTCATCGCCCTGCTCACGCTGGCCGCCAAGGCCGGCCTGGAATGGCGCGCCGCGCGCCGGGAGGTTGAGCCATGAGCATCCACCTGCACAACGTAGGCAAGCACTTCGGTCGCAGTCGCGCCCTCGAGCCGGTCAACCTCGAGATCCACGAGGGCGAGCTGGTCGGGCTGCTTGGCCCCTCCGGCTCCGGCAAGACCACGCTGTTGCGCATCATCGCCGGCCTGGAAACGGCCGACCGCGCACCCGGCGGACGCATCCTGTTCGGCGATCGCGACGTCACCCACCTGCACGTGCGCGACCGCCGCATCGGCTTCGTCTTCCAGCACTACGCCCTGTTCCGGCACATGACGGTGTTCGACAACGTGGCCTTCGGCCTAACCGTGATGCCGCGCAAGAGCCGCCCCTCCACCGGCGAGATTCGCCGCCAGGTCCACCGCCTGCTGGAGATGGTCAAGCTCGAGCAGCTCGCCGACCGCTATCCCGCCCAGCTCTCGGGCGGTCAGCAGCAGCGGGTCTCCCTGGCGCGTGCGCTGGCGCTGAAGCCCGACGTGCTGCTGCTCGACGAGCCGTTCGGCGCGCTGGACGCCAAGGTGCGCCAGGAGCTGCGCCGCTGGCTGCGCCACCTGCACGACGAGCTGAACTTCACCAGCCTGTTCGTCACTCACGACCAGGAAGAGGCACTGGAGCTGTCCGACCGCGTGGTCGTGATGAGCAACGGCCGCATTGAGCAGATCGACACCCCCGATACGCTTTATCGCCATCCGGCCAACCGCTTCGTGTTCGAGTTCCTGGGAGACGTCAATCATCTGGAGGGCACGGTTCGCAACGCCGTGCTGACCTGCGGCGAGGCCAGGCTCGCGGTGGAAATCCCCGATGGTACGGAGGAGCTGCTGCTGCGTCCCCACGAGATCGAACTGGCCAAGGCGCCCACTGCGGCTGCCCACCTGCCGGCCACGGTGACCGCGATCTCCCCGGTGGGGGCGGAGGTCCGGGTGGAGCTGGAAGCGAGCTGGATGGCCGAGCCCTGGCTTGCCACCATCAGCCATGCTGACTACGAGCGCCTGGCGCTGTCGCGCGGCGCACGCCTGTTCATCGTGCCGCGCCGGTGGCACCGATTTCCCGCCGAGACGCAGGTAGCCGCACCGCGGCGCCACGCCCTCGCCTCCTAGCACGCCATGGTGGCGTCAGCCCTGGGCCGGCTGACGCGACCAGGCCATCAGGGTCTCGTTTTCGCCGCTGAGCGGCTCGGGGCGCTCTTCGAGGGCCTGGAAGCCCAGCCGGCGGTAAAAAGAGACGGCGCGCACATTGCGTGAATAGACGCACAGCGTAATTCTCTCTCGCCGTGCCATGGCATGGGCCATCAGGTGAGTGCCGTGGCCAAAGCTCTGTACCTCGGGGTCGATGAACAGCGCCTCGAGGTGGTCGCCCTGGAGCGCGGCGAAGCCGATGGCGCGCCCTCCCACCTCCAGCACGTAGGTTTCGGCACCCGGCAGGTAGTGCTGCGCCATCGCCTCGGCGCGCTGGGCCCAGAACTCGGCCGGGATGAAGCCGTGCGCCTGGCGGGAAGCACGCAGCCAGATATCGACGAGACTGGGTATATCCGACGCAACGGCACAACGAATCATGGCGACTTCCCCCGGTGAAGGCTCCATTGTAGCCACGACTCGACGTTGCAAGGCAACGCTGTTGCGGCGCTGCGGCTGCCGATATACTCGCCCCTGCGTCAACGGTGGCAGCGCCATGCCCGTCTGACCTGTTCAACCTGACACCCGGGAGGCTCGGAATGAATCGACGTCATCTTCTGCGTGCCGGCGCCACGCTGCTGGCAGGCGCCCTGCTGGCCGGCTGCGCCAGCCCGCATTATCTGCAGCTCGATCCACAGCGCAGCACGCCGGTCCCGCAGGCCGGAGGCGGCCAGGCGATTACCGTCATGGCGGTCGACGACCGGCATGGTGAAGTGATCGGCACCCGCACCGGCAGCGCCATGTCCACGGCCGTGATCAGCGTCAGCGCCCACGAGCTGGTCCCGCGTCTGCAGCGCGAAGCCGAGCGCGCCGTGCGCGACATGGGCTTCTCGCCCACTACCGAGCCCGCCGACGGCCGCCCCAGCCTGACGCTGACGCTGCTGCACCTGGGCTACGAGCGGGGCGACAGCCGCCCGGTGATCGACGAGGCACGCCTGGAAGCCGTGCTGGAAGCGAAGGCGGTCAATCGCGGCAACACCTACACCGGCACCTACACCTCACGCCGCACCCAGAGCTACGCCGTACGCCCCGACCGCGAGACCAACGCGCGCATGCTCAACGACCTGATCGGCGACGCCCTGGACCGCGCCTTCAGCGACCCCGAGCTGGCCCAGCTGCTGGCACGCTAGCGCAAGGGCCCGAGGGGGTTCAGTGATTCGGCCCCCGCCGCACCAGCGCCCAGGCGCTTTCACGAAAGCCGCTGCCGGGCTCCGGGTCGCCGTCGTCCAGGTGGGTGATCTCGAAATTGGGCTCGAACAGCTCAACGACCTCGTCGGCGGCCACGCTGTAAGGCGGGCCGCCGGCATCGGGGCGCGTCAGAGTGATCAGCAGCCCCTTCGCCCCGGGTGGGATCAGCTGCGCCAGATGAAAGGCATAGCGCTGGCGCGTGGCTGGCGGCAGCGCAATCAGTGCGGCACGATCGTAGAAGGCACCGATTTCCGCCGCCTGCTCGATATGGAAGTGGAAGAAGTCGCCGCACCAGAGTTCGACGCTGCCCTGGCGACAGATCGCGAATGGTTCCTGCTGGTAGCGCGACACGGCCCCCCGCCCTTCGGCGACGAACTGCTCGATCGCCTGCTCGGCCAGCTCGATGCCCAGCACCGGGTGGTCATGGCGCGCCAGCCAGCGCATGTCGAGGCTCTTGCCACACAGCGGCACCAGCACCTTGGCGCCAGGCTTGACCCCGAGCTGCGGCCAGAAGCGCACCAGCGTCGGGTGCGTGTCCTCGCGGTGAAAGCCGATACGGCCTTCCCGCCAGCGGTCCCGCCAATCCTGTGTCATGTCGTGTTTCCTCGGCCGCTCAGAACCAGCGGTCGCGCTTGCGCCGCCTGCGCGGCAGGTGCGGCACGATCAGGCCAACCAGCAGCCCTGCACCGGCCACGCCGCCGCCATACATGAAGTAGCGCATCAGCAGATCCTCCTCCTGGGTATCGAGGCGCGCCTGCAGCTGGCGGATAGTCTGGCGGGAGCGGTCGGCTTCGCTGTCGAGCTGGCGATTGCGTGCCTCCAGTTCGGCGATGCGCTGCTCCCGGCCCTGGAGGGTTTCGGTCATCACCGACACCCGGCTCTCCCAGTTTTCGTTGATGCCCTCGAGCTCGGCCTCGAGCTCGGCGACCTGGCTGGCCAGCACCGGGAGCTGCTCGCGGGCGCTCGGGGAGTCCTGCAGCTCATCGCTGAGCACCCATACGGTGTTGCCCTGTCCATCCTCGACCCGACTGTAGCTGCCGCTCGTCTCGAGCAGCCTCACCGGCTCGCCCGCGGTCAGGGTGCCGATGATCCGATAGCCGTCCGTCGGACCGCTGCGTACGTAGGTGGTCAGCTCGTCGGAGACCCAGTGGGTATTGCCGTTCTGCTGGGCCTGCAGGGGCAGGGCGACCAGGCCCAGACACACCCCCATGCAGAGTTTCTTCAATTTCGTCATGCTGTTGTCCTGGCTGTCGAGCCGGGCGCAGCAGATGCCGCACCGCTACCGTGATGCTTTGTCGTCTATCCACAGTTCCTGTGGATAAGCTCCGGGAAAACCGCTGGAAAGGCACTGCGAGGGGCCATAGGTTCTGGCCTACGCCGTGCTGGTCGAATGATGACCAGCGGCGCGCTCAGCGCTCGCCCCTGGGCGGCGGCATTGGGCCGCGGGGGAACTCGGCCACCCGCCCCTCGCTCTTCACCGCCCGCGCCGGGCCCTCGCGCTCCACCTCATCGATGCGGATGATGGCGTTCAACGGCAGGTAGCTGCGCTTCACTCCCTCGAAGGTCAGCCGCAGCTTGTCCGCCGAGGGGTCGACCACGAGCTTCGAGCCGTCCTGGAAGACAAACTCCTCGACCTCGATGAACCCCCAAAGTTCGCTCTGGAAGATCTCGCGAGCATAGAGCTCCCACACTTCACCCTGCTGGTGAAACACCACCCGATAGACCGGTTTGGCCGCCATAAGGCCGGAATTCCTCGCTGTTGGAACTGCGTTGCTCTCGTGATGCCTCGGCCCGGTGGAGCCGGCATCGCTGCGCAAGCCTATCACACCTGGCAGGGTCGGCACGCGTCGGCGCACACGCTGGCCCGAGCCCCTCGGCTTACGTATAATAGCGCCTCCTTCGAGAAGGGCTTCACGCCCGGGCACCGGCCAAACCGGCCGACTCCGCTGAAGCCGCATTCCCGCGACACTCCACTCACCGGTGACGCACGTCGGACGACCGACCCGACCTATTCTTATGGCGAAGAAACTCTTCATCAAGACACACGGCTGCCAGATGAACGAGTATGACTCCGCCCGCATGGCGGACCTGCTCGGCGAATCCCATCAGCTCGAACTGACCGATGACGAAGGCGAGGCCGACGTCATCCTGCTCAACACCTGCTCGATTCGCGAAAAGGCCCAGGAGAAAGTCTTCCATCAGCTCGGCCGCTGGAAGAAGCTCAAGGAGGCCAACCCCGACCTGGTGATCGGCGTGGGTGGCTGCGTAGCCAGCCAGGAGGGCGAGGCACTGCGCAAGCGGGCACCCCATGTCGACATGGTGTTCGGCCCCCAGACTCTGCACCGGGTGCCAGCGATGCTCGACGCGCGCCGCCACAACCAGATCGCGATGGTGGACGTCACTTTCCCCGAGATCGAGAAATTCGACCACCTGCCCAAGCCCAGCTCGGACAGCGCCACTGCCTTCGTCTCGGTGATGGAGGGCTGCTCCAAGTACTGCACCTTCTGCGTGGTGCCCTACACCCGCGGCGAAGAGGTGTCACGCCCCTTCGAGGCGGTGATGGACGAGGTGATCCACCTGGCCGACCAGGGAGTGCGCGAGATCAACCTGCTGGGCCAGAACGTCAACGCCTACCGCGGTGAGAACCAGCTGGGCGACGAGATCGACCTGGCCGAGCTGATCGCCTGCGTGGCGGCGGTGGAGGGCATCGACCGCATCCGCTTCACCACCTCGCACCCCGTCGAATTCAGCGACAGCCTGATCGAAGCCTACGGCGAGATCCCCGAGCTCGTCAGCCACCTGCACCTGCCGGTGCAGTCGGGCTCCGACCGCATCCTCACGGCCATGAAGCGCGGCCACACCGCCGAGGAGTACGTGGCCAAGATGGAACGCATCCGCGCGCTGCGCCCCGACATCAGCTTCTCGTCGGACTTCATCATCGGCTTCCCCGGCGAAACCGAGGAGGATTTCGAAGCGACCATGAACCTGATCCATCGCATCGGCTTCGACCACTCGTTCAGCTTCGTCTACTCGGCGCGCCCCGGCACGCCGGCCGCCTCGCTGGCGGATGACACGCCGGAAAGCGTGAAAAAGCAGCGCCTGGCGATCCTGCAGGAGCGCATCAACCAGCAGGCGATGCAGATCAGCCGGCGCATGGTAGGCAGCACCCAGCGCATTCTGGTCACCGGCTTCGCGCCCAAGGACCCCGGCCAGCTCTCCGGGCGCACCGAGAACAACCGCGTCGTCAACTTCCGCGCTGCCAATCCCACCGAGCTGATCGGCCACTTCGTCGACGTGACCATCACCGAGGCCCTGCCCAACTCACTGCGCGGCGAGCTGGCCGCGCCACACCTGCATTGAGCCTGCCACCAACGTTGCCCCGGCCACCGCCGGGGCATTATGCTGGGAGCAACACTCGCCACGCATGGATCCCATTGTCTTGAGCCAGCACGCCTCTCAGGCCAACCGTATCATCACCTTGAGCCTCGAACCCAACGATCCGCAGCGCCTGGCCAACCTCTGCGGGCAGCGCGATGAACACCTCAAGCTGGTCGAGGATCGCCTCGGGGTCACGCTGCGCAACCGCGGCAACGTCTTTCAGCTGGCTGGCCCCGGGCACCGCGTCAAGGCGGCAGCCAACGTGCTCGAGCACCTCTACCGCGAAGCGGAAGCCAGCGATCTCGCCCCCGATACCGTGCACCTGTTCCTGCAGGAGTCAGGCCTCGAGGCGCTGGACGAGGAGGAAGGCCCCAGTGACGACGAGATGCTGCTGCGCACCCCCAAGCTGCTGATCAAGCCGAGGGGCCAGAACCAGCAGAACTACGTCGCAAGCATTCGCCAGCACGACATTAACTTTGGCATCGGCCCGGCCGGCACCGGCAAGACCTACCTGGCGGTGGCGGCGGCGGTGGAAGCGCTCAACCAGCAGCAGGTACGGCGCATCCTGCTGGTACGCCCGGCGGTGGAAGCTGGTGAAAAGCTCGGCTTTCTGCCCGGCGACCTGGCGCAGAAGATCGACCCCTACCTCCGCCCCCTCTACGACGCCCTCTACGAGATGCTGGGGTTCGAGCAGGTGGGCAAGCTGATCGAGCGCCAGGTGATCGAAATCGCCCCGCTGGCCTACATGCGCGGCCGCACCCTCAATAACGCCTTCATCATTCTCGACGAGAGCCAGAACACCACTCGAGAGCAGATGAAGATGTTCCTGACCCGCATCGGCTTCGGCTCCACCGCCGTCATCACTGGTGACGTGACCCAGGTCGACCTGCCGCGCGGGCAGAGCTCGGGGCTGATCCAGGTGCTCGAGGTGCTCAGGGGCACCGCCGGTATCGGCGTGACCCACTTCGCCGCCAAGGACGTGGTGCGTCACCCGCTGGTGCAGCGCATCATCGAAGCCTACGAGAGCTTCGAGGCCGACCAGGAAGTGCAGGAACGGGCTCGACGCGAAGCGCGCGAGCGCGAGCGCGAAGCCCTGCGCCAGGAGCGCGAGCGCCACAGGAGCGACGGCAGCGCATGAGTCACGGTCCGCTGATCGACCGACAGGTCGCCTGCACCGCCAACGAGCTGCCCGACCTCGCCTCCCTCAACGCCTGGGTGGCGGCGGTACTGGCGCGGTTCCCCGACGAGACGCGCCATGAGCTGACCGTGCGCTTCGTCGACGCCGAGGAAAGCCAGACGCTGAACCGCGACTACCGCGGCAAAGACCGCCCCACCAACGTGCTGTCGTTTCCGTTCGAAAACCCGCCCGGGCTGGTGCTCCCGCTGCTTGGAGACCTGGTGATCTGTCACCCCGTCGTTGCCGAGGAGGCTCAGGCTCAAGGCAAGCGGCTTTCCCATCACTATGCGCATCTGGTGGTACACGGCACCCTGCACCTGCTCGGCCATGACCACCAGGAAGAGAGCGAGGCCGAGGCCATGGAACAGCTCGAACGCGAGATTCTGACCGGCTTCGCCATCGACGATCCCTATGCCCCGGCGCAGCTCGAGGCGCCTGGGCACGACCCATCCGGCGGCGATGACGAGAACAAGAGGCGCGACCGATGAGTGACGACCGAACGACCGGCCCGGGCGGCAGGTCCTGGCTGGACAGACTGCTCGGTGCCCTGTCAGGCGACAGCGAAGGGCCCAGCTCCCGCGACGAGCTCATGGGCTTTCTGCGCGAGGCCGCCACGCGACTGAAGCTCGAGCAGGATGCGCTGACGATCATCGAGGGTGCGCTGCAGATCAGCGACCAGCAGGTTCGTGAGGTGCTGATCCCGCGCTCCCAGGTGGTGGCGATCGCCGCCGACCAGCCTGCCGAGGAGTACCTCGCGCTGATCCACGAGACGGGCCACTCGCGCTACCCGGTGGTTGGCGAGAACCTCGACGAGGTCAAGGGCCTGCTGCTGGTCAAGGACCTGCTGCGCCTGCTCAACTGCCCCGAAGAGGAGCGCGAGCGCTTTCGCCTCGAGGACGTGGTGCGACCGGTCATGTTCGTGCCCGAATCGAAGCGACTCAACAGCCTGCTCAAGGAGTTCCGCGATACCCACAACCACATGGCGGTGGTGGTGGACGAGTATGGCGGCACCGCCGGCATCGTTACCATCGAGGATATCCTGGAACAGATCGTCGGTGACATCGAGGACGAGCACGACACCGAAGAGGACGACGACATCCGCGAGCTGGGCGAAGGGCGCTACGCGATTCGCGCCCTGACGCCCATCGAGGACTTCAACGAGCGCTTCGGCACCGAGTTTTCCGACGACGAATTCGATACCGTGGGCGGCCTGGTGATGCAGCGCTTCGGCCATCTGCCGGGGCGCGGCGAGCATACCGAGCTGGGCGGCTGGCGCTTCACCGTGCTCAATGCCGATAATCGCCGGATTCGCCTGCTGGAAGCCGTGCCGGATGACGGCCACGGTACTCAGGAAGAGTGATCCCACGACACAAGGAACCACGATCTCCCATGACCGAAACGCGATTCCCCCCGGCTCTCGGTTATCTCCTGGCGCTGGTCGCTGGGGTGCTGGTCACCCTGACCGCTTCGCCCTTCGAACTCTGGTGGCTCGGCCCGGTAGCGGTCGGCCTGATGTACCTGGGCTTTCACCAACTGACCCCGGGGCAGGCGGCGCTAAAGGGCTGGCTGTTCGGCATCGGCCTGTTCGGCTCCGGCGCCTCCTGGGTGTATGTTTCCATTCACGACTATGGCTACACCGGGATGCCCCTGGCGGTGTTCCTCACCTCACTGTTCGTGGTCGCCATGGCGCTGTTCGTGGCCGTGGCGCTGTGGCTGTATCGCCTGCTGTGCGGGCCGCGCCTGGCCTTTCTCTCCTTTGCCGGCGCCTGGGTGCTGGGTGAATGGCTGCGTACCTGGCTGTTCACCGGCTTCCCCTGGCTGCTGCTGGGCAACGCCCATGTGGATTCACCCCTGGCCGCCTGGGCGCCCATCGGCGGGGTCTACGCACTGTCGTTGATCACCGCGCTATCGGGCACTCTTGGCGTCGAATTCCTGCGCCGCCGCTGGTGGGCCGCCGCCCCCGTAGCGGCACTGTGGATCGCCCCGCTGCTGCTGCCGACCGCATGGACCGAACCGGCCCGCGAACCGCTGCGCATCGCGCTGCTGCAGGGCAACCTGCCGCAAGAGATCAAGTGGACCGAGCAAGGCCGGCGCGTCGCGGCCAACACCTACCTGGAGCTGACCCGCGAGCTGCCCGACGACATCGACCTGGTGGTCTGGCCGGAGGCGGCCCTACCGATGTTCGAAGATGAGGCGGAACCGCTGCTGGCCAGAGCTCAGGCCCAGTTGGCCCCCGGCAGCGCGCTGCTCACCGGCATCCTGCAGCGCGACGATGAGGGCCGCTATTTCAACAGCGTCGTCGGCGTGGGCAACGCCGAGGGCCAGTATCGCAAGGAGCACCTGGTGCCCTTCGGCGAATACCTGCCCCTGGAGCGCTGGCTGCGTGGCACCATCGCCTTCTTCGACCTGCCGATGCCGGCCATGACGCCGGGGCCAAGCGGACAGCTGCCGATACGCGCCGCCGGCACGGTGATCGGCAACGCCATCTGCTACGAGATCATCTACGCCGACCTGGTGGCGAGGCGCGCCATCAACGCCGAGCTGCTGCTGACGGTCTCCAACGACACCTGGTTCGGCGAGTCGATCGGCCCCCTGCAGCACATGCAAATGGCACGCCTGCGCGCACTGGAGAATGGCCGCTACGTGGTGCGCGCCACCAGCAACGGCGTAACCGCCATCATCGACCCAACGGGGCGCGTCACCGCGCGGCTTCCCCAGTTCGAGACCGCCGCGCTGGTCGGTGAAGCCGTGCCCATGCAAGGCCTCACTCCGTTCACGCGCACCGGCAGCGTGCCGGTCTGGCTGCTCTCCGCCCTACTGATGCTGCTGGGCCTGCACAACAGGAAGCAGCCCCAGCCGCAGGTTCAGTGATTGCAGGCGCCCTTATAGCAGCAAGGCCCACCGCTTGGTGGGCCTTGTTTATTATGCGCTGCCGCTGCGGCTGTCGCCGCGAACGGCGCTGGCTCAGGGCTCAGGCGCCGTCCGACGCAGCCACCTCGCCGAGCACCTCGGGGATGGTCATGCGCACATAGCGCCCCGGCGCCTCTTCCAGCAGCGGCAGCTCGCCGTCACCCGGCTGGCGGGCCGGCACCCGCTTGGCCGCATCGGCATAGCCGTTGTCGGTCATCCACTGCTGCCAGTGCGGCCACCAAGAGCCCTCGTTGGCTTTCGCCCCCTCGAGCCAGGCCTCGTGGGTCTCGGGCAGTGAATCGTTGGTCCAGTAGCCATACTTGTTCTTGTGCGGCGGGTTGACGACACCGGCGATGTGACCGGAGCCGCCCAGCACGAAGGTGACCGGCCCCTTGGGCAGCAGCGCACCGTAGTAGGTACTGTTCCACTTGGCGATGTGGTCTTCACGGGTCGAGACGAAATAGCTCGGCGTGGAGATCTTGCGCAGGTCGATGCGCACGCCGTCGAGCTCGATCCCGCCGGGCTCCACCAGCCGATTCTCCAGGTACATGTGGCGCAGGTACCAGCCATGGGTGCCGGCCGGCAGGTTGGTGCCGTCGGAGTTCCAGTACAGCAGGTCGAACGGTGCCGGGTTCTCGCCCTTCAGGTAGTTGCTGACGTAGAACGACCAGAACAGGTCATTCTCGCGCAGCAGGTTGAAGGTGTAGGCCATGGAGCGGCCGTCCAGGTAGCCGGCCTCGGCCATGCGCGCCTCGAGCCCGTTGAGGATCGGTTCACTGAGCAGCACGCCGAGTTCGCCGGGGTCGCGGAAGTCCTGCAGCGTGGCCATGTAGGTCACGGACTTCACCTTGCGCGCCCGCCGGGTGCTGGTGAGATAGGCCACCGTGGAGGCGGTCAGAGTGCCGCCGATGCAGTAGCTGACCACATTGACCGACTTCTCGCCGCAGGCCTGCTCGATGGCATCCATGGCGCTGATCGGCCCCATCTGCATATAGTCGGCCCAAGTCAGGTCGCGCTGCTCGGGGCCGGGGTTGCGCCACGAGATCAGGAAGACCGTGTGGCCCTGGTCCACCAGCCACTTGACGAAGGAGTTGTCCTGGCGCAGGTCGAGGATGTAGTACTTGTTGATCCAGGGCGGCACGATCAGCAGCGGGGTCTTGAACACCGTCTCGGTGCTAGGCGTGTACTGGATCAACTGGATCAGTTCGTTCTCATAGACCACGTGCCCCGGAGTCACCGCGATGTTGCGACCGATCTCGAAGGCGCTGCGGTCGGTCATCACCACGTTGAGGCCGTCGGAGGAGTTGGCCAGGTCCTGGCGCAGCTGATTGAGGCCGCTGACCAAGTTTTGGCCCTTGGTCTCCAGCGTGCGTCGCATCACCTCCGGATTGGTGGTGATGAAGTTGGTCGGCGCCATGGCATTGACGACCTGGCGGGCATAGAACGCCAGATTGCGCTTCTGCTTCTCGGACAGGCCTTCGAGCTGTTCGACAAGCTCCTCCACCGTGCGCGAGAACAGCAGGTACTGCTGCATGATGGCGCGGTAGTAAGGGTCCTGGTTCCAGGCGTCGTCCTTGAAGCGTCGATCCCCCTTGGGCGGGGCCACCAGCGGCTCAATCGCTTCGCCCGACAGCAAGCGCAGCCCCTGCTGCCACAGCTGGTACTGGTCCTGCAGCAGGCGTGTCTGGGTCTGCCACAGCAGCTGGGGGCTGCGGGTCAGCGACTCGGCGCCGGCCTTGAATGCCTCGCACATCTCACCCTTGATGGAGTCGGCCGCCGAATCAGGGGTCATGCGTTCGAGCATCTCCTGCATCAGCGCCTGGTACTGCTGGCCGATCTCCTTGAGCTGCGTGTTCCATTCGTCCAGCTCGGCCTGGGATGTCACTTCCAACCCTGACTGCATTCTGCCCCCCTCCTGTTTCTCGATAACGCCCAGATCTTTAGCGCCGTAATCAAATAACGCCCTGATCGATAGCGCCCTGACGGGCGGCGCCACGCTACCGATGGTGCGCAGTGCCTCACGAATGCGAGCCGCCCCCATGCTCATTGTCATCGTTGGTCATGGAGGCAGCGCTGCCGCCGGCGCCTGGCCGAACGGCGGTTTCTTCGATCTCAGCTCTTGCGGGAAGCCTGGCTGTTGGCCTTGGCGGGCGCGTCGGGCTTGCTCGCCTCGTCTTCCTTGGCGGTGCCACCGCTGGCCGGTGCCTGCTCGCTGAGCTGCTGGCTGACTTCGCCGAACAGCTTTTCCAGCTCGGAGCGGAACTGCTGGCTCATTTCGCCCATGGCCTGCGCGTCTTCCATCATCTGCTGCGAGAGCTCGCGCATCATCTCTACCTGCTGCGCGCCGAACTCCTGCAGGTCGCGCACGTCCTTGATCTCAGACGCGCTGCGCATGCGCTCGGTGCCCAACTGGCTATAGCGCTTCATGGCCTCGAGCTGGTACTCGGTCATCTTTTCCATGTTGCCGAGCATGACGGAGTTCAGCTTGCGCATGGGTTCGAAGAACCGGCGAGTCTGCTGATTGAAGTTGTCGAGCATCTTGTCCTGCATGGTGGGTAACCTCCTGTGGGCCGTTGCATGCGGGCGCAGCTATCGCAGTCAAGTCGAGCGTCTCATGCTGCACCGCACAAAGCGTAGCCTGACGCCGCCTTGGCCGCAACCTCATTTCCCTACCGCGGCTGCCGCATGCAAAACCTATTCGGAGCGTCGCGACCGCGAGCGGGCACTGGCCGCCTTGGCTCGGCCTGACGCCGGCTGGTCGGCCGCGGCAGCCGACGCCTCCCCTTCCGCCGACTTCGACGCCGCCTGGCCGGAAGCGCTGCCCGCCTGGCGCAGCATGTCGAGCATCATCTGCTGGTAGGTACCGAAGCTCGCCAGGCCCTGCGAAAGCCCCTGCGACAGCCCTTGGGTCATGTTCTGCGACAGCCCCTGCTGCAGGAACGGCTGCATCAGGCTCATCGGGTCGTACCCCTCCGCCCCCGACTCCATCTGCTTGTAGATACGCTCGAGCAGATCCTTCTGGAAGGCCTCGACATCGGGCAGCCCCAGCGAGCGACGAAACTCTTCCGGGGTCAGGTCAAATTCGACGTTGATCTTCATGCCAGCTCCTGCGCAGGTGTTTCCCAACAGTGTAGCAACATACAGCCTCGCTCAACGCAAAACCGGCGTGGCGACCCGCACCTCGGCGTTCTGCGCGCGGTGGCGCAGCAGGTGATCCATCAGGGTCAGCGCCATCATCGCCTCGGCAATCGGCGTGGCGCGGATACCAACGCAAGGGTCGTGGCGTCCCTTGGTCACCACCTCGACCGGGTTGCCGTGCACGTCGATGCTGCGCCCGGGCAGCGTGATGCTAGAGGTGGGCTTGAGCGCCAGGTGCGCCACGATCGCCTGGCCACTGGAGATGCCACCGAGTACGCCACCGGCGTGGTTGGAGAGAAAGCCCTGCGGCGTCAGCTCGTCGCGATGCTCGCTGCCACGCTGCGCCACCGCGGCGAAGCCGTCACCGATCTCCACCCCCTTCACCGCATTGATGCTCATCAGGCCGTGGGCCAGCTCGGCATCGAGGCGGTCGAACACCGGCTCGCCCAGCCCCGGCGGCACGCCTTCGGCCACCACGGTGATCTTCGCACCTACCGAGTCCTGGTCGCGGCGCAGCTGATCCATAAAGGCTTCGAGTTCGGGCACGCGTGCCGGGTCGGGGCAGAAGAAAGGATTGTCGTTGACCGTCTCCCACTGCTTGAAGGCGATCTCGATGGGGCCGAGCTGGCTCATGTAGCCGCGCACGGTAATGCCCTGGCCGGCCAGGTACTTCTTGGCAATGGCGCCGGCGGCAACGCGCATGGCGGTTTCCCGGGCGCTGGAGCGTCCGCCGCCGCGATAGTCGCGGATGCCGTACTTGTGGTGATAGGTGTAGTCGGCGTGGGCGGGACGGAACTGCTCCTTGATATTGCCGTAGTCCTTGGAGCGCTGGTCGGTGTTCTCGATCAGCAGGCCGATCGAGGTGCCGGTGGTCACGCCCTCGAACACGCCGGAGAGGATGCGCACCTGGTCGGGCTCGCGGCGCTGGGTGGTGTGTCGCGAGGTGCCGGGGCGGCGACGATCGAGATCGTGCTGCAGATCAGCCTCGCTGAGCGGCAGCCCGGGCGGGCAGCCGTCGACGATGGCGCCCAGCGCCGGGCCGTGGCTCTCGCCGAAAGTGGTGACGGTGAACAGCTTGCCGAAGGTGTTGCCGGACATGGACGTGCCTCCCGATATCGTGAAGGGGGATCAGGCGAAGGACGCCGCGTGGGCGTCGAGTTCTGCGGCAGTGAGGGCGAACACGCCCTGACCGCCGCGCTCGAAGTCGAGCCACACGAAGGGCACCTCGGGGAAGGCCGCCTCCAGGTGGCGATCGGAGTTACCCACCTCGACGACCAGCACGCCGTCATCGGTGAGATACTGCCGCGCCTCACGCAGGATGCGGCGTACCACGTCGAGTCCGTCGGCACCGGCGCCCAGCGCCAGCGCCGGCTCGTGGCGATACTCAGCGGGCATGGTGGCCAGGTCGTGGGCATCCACATAGGGCGGGTTGGAGAGGATCAGGTCGTAGCGCTGGCCGGCCAGCCCCTCGAACAGGTCGGAGAGCACCGCGCGCACCCGCAGACCCAGGTCGTGGCGCTGGATGTTCTGCCGCGCCACCGCCAGCGCATCGGCGCTAACGTCGGAGAGATCCACCTCGCAGGTGGGCAGATGCAGCGCAGTGGCGATACCGATGCAGCCGGAGCCCGTGCAGAGATCGAGCACCCGCGCCGGCGGCTCCTCGGGGAACCAGGCCTCGAAACCGCTCTCGATCAGCTCGGCGATGGGCGAACGAGGAATCAGCACGCGCTCGTCGACATCGAACGGGAAACCGGCGAAAAACGCCTCGCCGAGCAGATAGGGCAGCGGCTTGCGACTGGCGATACGCTCGCGCACCAGGCCGACAATTCGCGCTCGCTCCAGGGGCAGCAGGCGCGCCTCGAGCACACCCGGGTCAATGTTCCACGGCAGGTGAAGGGCGCCCAGCGTCAGCGCCACGGCTTCGTCCCAGGGGGAATCGGTGCCGTGGCCGTGGAACAGCCCGGCCAGGTGGAACTCGCTGGCCGCCCAGCGCAGGAAGTCGCGCAGGGTGACGAGATCGCGACACAGCACGTCGTCATCCAGGGTGAGGGTCGAGCGGGAGTCGAAGGGGGAGTTGGCCACGAAAGGTCCTGCGCAGGTCGTTTAGGGTCGATGCCTCGATTGTACCCGCGGCGGCTGGCGGTTCACAGCCAGGCTCAGGCCGTTATACTGGGCCGCTCGACGACAGCAGACGAGCTACCATGACCCAGCGCCAGCCGCCCGACGATGATGACGACGCCAACGCCTTCCGCCAGGCGCTGCGCGAAGCCGGCGTGCGCCGCATTGCCGTCAACCGTGCCGACCCGGGGCGGCCGCGGCGCCATGACCCGGCGGCCGCCGAGCGTCGCGCGGCGGCGGTGGCGGCGGACACCTCCGAGAGCGCCAGCCGCACCAGCGACGGCCGCGTGGAGCCGGTGCGGCCATCGGAATTCCTCGACTTCGCCCTGCCCGACCTGCCCTACCGCACCCGCAGCCAGCTCAAGCGCGGCCAGATCGCCTGGGAGGCGGGCCTCGATCTGCACGGCTACAGCCTCGACGAGGCGCGCCTGGAGCTGGAAGGCTTTCTCAAGGAAGCGGTGGGCAGCCGCATGCGCTGCGTGCTGGTGGTGCACGGCAAGGCGTGGGGCAGCACGGCGGATTACCCGGTGATCAAGAGCCACGTCAACGCCTGGCTGCGCGAATGGCCCGCGGTGCTGGCGTTCTGCTCGGCACGGGAGATCGAAGGGGGTACCGGCGCCGTCTATGTGCTGCTGCGCCGCCGCGGGCAGAACGCTTAGCCACGTAAACCTAGCCGGTACCTCCACCCGACTGGTGGTCGGCAGGCATCTGCGGCGGCTCGACGATCATCCCGCCGCTGCCCCCATCGCCGCTGTGCGTGCGCCCCTCGTAGCGGTCCAGCGCCTCAAGGGCCAGGTGGCGTCCCAGACGAATCAACGCATCGGCGCGGTGGAACTCGAAGGCGCCGCAGACCGTCTTGGGCACCTCGATCAACACGTCCGGCGGATAGCCGGCAACCTTGTACTTGGCCAATGAGGCCTGGGTGATGTCGAACGAGGCCAGGATCATGTCGAGCCGGCCCCAGGCCCGCCCGGCGCTGGCTGCCCGGCCACGCCGACCGCCGTCAGGCTCCCCTTCGGCATCTCCTCCCAGCCCCTCGAACAGCCAGCGGGTCGCACCGCGCACGTCCATCCAACCCTTGGCCGCGGCTTCGGCTTCCATCGCGGGCTCCTCCTCGGCCGGCAGCAGATCCTCCAGCGACACCGGCCGCGCGCTGTGGGCGGTCACGTTGACGGCCAGCAGCATGTCCGCGTGGGCCGAGACCGTCGGGGTGATCGGCAAGGGGTTGAGCAGGCCGCCATCGACCAGGGTGCTGTCGCCGACATGCACCGGCGTGATGACCCCCGGAATGGCGATGGAGGCGCGAATGGCCCGCAGCAGCGAGCCCGACTGGAACCACACTTCGCGCTGGCGCGCCAGGTCGGTGGCCACGGTGGTGAGGGGAATCGGCAGGTCCTCGATCTGGATGTCGCCGACTAGCTCCTCGAGCTTGCTCATCACCTTGTTGCCGCGCATGGCCCCCATCGGGCTGAAGGTGACATCAACCAGCTTCAGCACGTCGAAATAGTCGAGCTGGCAGACCCAGTCGCGGTAGGCTTCGAGCTGCCCAGCGGCATAGACCCCAGCGATGACCGAGCCCATCGAACAGCCCGAGAGCGCGACGATCTCGTAGCCCCGCTGCTCCAGTACCTCGATCACGCCGATGTGCGCGTAGCCGCGCGCCCCGCCGCTGCCCAGGGTTAGCGCCACGCGCTTGCCCAACTCTACCGCCTGCCTGCTGCTCATTGCGCCGCTCCTTGTCGTCATGCGCTTGGCTATCGCGCCAGCCAGGCCGCCACGGCCTCGGCCACGGCCGGCGCATGGGCGGGCTCCAGGTGCAGGTGATGCCCGCCGGCCAGCACCTTCCGTGTCAGCCGCGGCACCGCCGCTCGGGCGGCCCTGGCCGGCTCCCGCTCGCCGAGGATGCCCGTTTCTCCTTCGATCAGCAAAACCGGCGCCGGGATCGCGCCGAGCAGGGCCAGGGTCTGCTCGGGGCAAAGCCGTACCGGCGAGGGCCACAGCAGCCGGCCATCGGTACGTAGGCGCACATGCCCCTCGCCATCCCGCGCCAGGTTGCGCTCGACCAGCGGCGTCGCGGTTTCGGCATCGATCGGCGTCACGCCTCCGGCCACTCGCGCTGCGACAGCCGTTCTTGCATCAGGATAGCGCGGCGCCGCCGAGCGCGGACGCCTGGCCGCTTCCAGCCCCTTGCGCAGCTGGCTGGCACAGCCCTCGGCCGGTGTGGTGACCGACCCCAGGCCGTCGATCAGCATCAGCCGCTCGACCCGCTCGGGCAGCGCCGCGGCGGTCAGGCAAGCCACCCCGGCACCCATCGAATGGGCCAGCAGCGAGAGCCGCTCAAGCCCCAGGGAGTCGGCGGCATCGAGCAGATCGTGGCAATAGTCCCACAGGGCATAGTCGCCTTCACGATGCTCGGAATGGCCATGGCCGGCGAAGTCCAGCGCGACGATGCGAACACCAAGGCGCTCGACCAGCAGCGGCGCCAGGCGCGTGAAGCTCGCCGCGTTGTCGAGCCAGCCGTGCAGCGCCAGCCAGGTCGGCGCCTCCCGGTCGCCCCAGGCCAGGCCGGCTAGCCGCCCCTGGGCCAGGCGTAGCGCTTGCGGTGCCGTCATCGTGAGGCTCCTAGCAGGTCGTCGAGGATGGCCAGCAGGGCGCTGCGGGTCTCGTCCGGGTGCTCCATGGGAAACATATGGGTACCCGGCACCAAGCGCACGGCAATGCCGTGGCGCTCGAGCCGCCGCCGTCGCTTGGGCGTGATCAGGTCCGACTCGCTGCCCGCCAGCAGGCCGAAGGGTACCTGCAGCCGCCGCGGCAGCCGGGTAAGATGATCGGGCAGGTGGCGGAAGATTTCGGTCTCGATCGCCGCGTCATAGACCAGCTCGGCGGCGCCGTCGTCGCGCAGCCGCGTGCCGCCCTCCACGTAGTCCTGCAGCGCCTCGGGCGTGAAGCGCCGGAACAGGCCGCGGCGGCGCAGGTGGTTGGCCATGGCGTCGCGGGTGGGCCAGGCGGTACGGCGCCCCTTCGACTTGCCCGCGGGCGTCACGCGGTCGACGAAGCCGAAGCGCTTGGCCAGCTTCATGCTCCAGGCATCCAGCCCCAGCATCAGCGGCGGATCGAGCATCACCACACAGCGGAACCGCTCGGGGGCCTGCTCGGCGGCCATCGCCATCAGCACACCGCCCATGGAGTGGCCGACGCCGATGACCGGGCCGCTTTCATCCATCACATGCTCAAGCAGTTCATCGCGCAGGGCCAGCCAGTTGGGCCCCACCGGGTAGCTCGGATGGTGCCCCAGCCGGTCCACCGGATGGATGTCGAAGCGCGCCCGCAGCGGGGTCAGCAGGCTACGATAGCTCATGCCGGGAAAGCCGTTGGCGTGAGCGAAGACCAGGCGTGGCCGCCCGGAACAGGCGTGTTCGTTCATGTTCAGGATTCCAGAAGGAGACGAGGCTATCGCCGGTGGCGATAGCAGGCTAACGGGTTTACTCTATCGCGCCAAGTCGACCTCCGACCCAATGTTCACCGCCCTGCCCTGGAGCTCTTGCATGTCACGTCCCCCCAAACCCCGGCGCGATACCCGCGTGCGCAATCGTGTGTTCTTCATTACCGTGATCGCCGCCCTTATCGTCGACCTGTGGCTGGCTCGCTGACATGAGTCTCTCCGCGCTCTTTCTTGCCACGCTGGAAGTCACCCTGCCGGTATTCGCCATGGTCTTCATCGGCCTGGGCCTCAAGCGACTGGGCTGGATCGACCAGGCCTTCATTGCCACCGCCTCGAGCCTGGTGTTCAAGGCCACCATGCCGACGCTGATCTTCCTCAGCATTATCAAGGCCGACCTTGACGCGACGCTCAACCCCGCCCTGCTCGGCTTCTTCGCACTGGCCACCTTGGGCAGCTTCCTGCTGGCCTGGGGCTGGGCCATCCTGCGTGTGCCCTACGTCGACCGCGGCGTCTATGTGCAGGGCGCCTTTCGCGGCAACTGCGGCATCGTCGGCCTGGCCCTGGCTGCCGGCATGTACGGTGACTACGGGCTCTCCGCCGGGGGGCTGCTGCTGGGTGTGGTGATCCTCACCTATAACGCCTTTTCGGTGATCGCCCTAGCCACCTACCAGGAGGGCAAGAGCGCCGACTGGCGCAGCATCATCCACCATATCGTGCGCAACCCGCTGATCCTATCGGTGGTCGCCGCGGTGCCGGTAGCCGCCTTGGAGCTGCGCCTGCCGGGTTGGCTGATGACCTCGGGCGAGTACTTCGCCTCGCTGACCCTGCCGCTGGCGCTGATCTGCATCGGCGCCACCCTGTCGCTGGGTTCAATCCTGGAGTCCGGGCGGCTGGCCACAGGCGCCAGCCTGATGAAGATGGTTACGCTGCCGCTGGCGGCCACTCTGGCGGCCTGGCTGGTCGGCTTCCAGGGGCGCGAGCTGGGCGTGCTGTTCCTGTTCTTCGCCAGCCCCACGGCGGCCGCCAGCTTCGTGATGGTGAAGGCGATGGGCGGTAACGCCGCGCTGTCTGCCAACATCATCGCGCTGACCACCCTGATGGCCAGCCTGACCATCACCCTCGGGGTGTTCACCCTGAAGGTGGCCGGCTGGATCTAGGAAACGGCTTAGTGGTCGGTGCGGATAATTACCTCGAACTGCTCCAGGCCGCCGCCCTCGCCGACGGCTTCCTTGGGCATGGGGTTGGCGTGGGCACGCTTGAAGTCATCGCTGCCGACCCAGGCGCGAAAGGCCTCCTGGCTCTCCCACTCGGTTTCCACGACATAAGGCGCCTGGTTGCCCAGCGGGCGCAGCACGCGCATGGCGACGAAGCCCGGCTGCTTGTCGATTTCCCCGGCACGGGCGCGAAAGCGCGCCTCGAAGTCCTCCTCGTAGCCCGGCAGGACCGCGACGCGATTATTGACGATGAAGCGCATGGTGACGTCCCTTTCAGCGAATGTCGGTAGGTGTCATGAAGCGTAGCAGGCGCGCGCAGCCTGCGGCCCACACCTCGCCTTCCAGCTCGGCCACACCGGCGGTGGGAAAGCCCAGACCACGCTCGGCGCGCCCTTCGCTCAACAGCCCGGTCAACGCCCCGACCAGCGGCATATGGCTGACCAGGATCCGCGGCAGCACCGCCTGGCCTTCCAGCAGCCAGTCGCAGACCGCCTGGGGCGGGTCGTCTGGCGTGATGATCGGCAGCGACTCGGGCTCGACGCCCAGTTCGGCGGCCAGGTGCGCCGCGGTCTGCCGCGCACGCAGGTAGGGGCTGGTGTACAGCCGCGCCCCGCCCGACAGCTCCCGTGCCAGCCAGGCGGCCATGCGCTGCGCCTCGGCATGGCCGCGTTCGCTCAGCTCGCGGGCACGGTCGGGATAGCCCGGCCCGGCATCGCCATGGCGCATCACGAACAGCCGCATCATGGCTTGGCCTCGCCCGCCTCGACGCGGCGATGGGCCTGCTGCACGGCTTCCCGCGGCAGCACGAACTCCACGTCGCTGCTCTGCTCGCCGCGCATCAGCATGCGCGCCATCTCGCGTGCCGGCACGCCCTCGAAGAGCACCTGGTAGAGCCCCTCGGCCAGCGGCATGTAGACGCCGTCCGCCCGCGCCTTGTCGCGTACCAGGCGCACGGTGTTGACCCCCTCGGCGACCTGGCCCAGGGCCGCTACTGCCTCGTCAAGGTTCTTGCCCTGGCCCAGGGCATAGCCCACGCGATAGTTGCGCGAGAGCTGCGAGGAGCAGGTCACGATCAGGTCGCCCACCCCGGCAAGACCAAGGAAGGTCATGGGGTTGGCGCCCAGGCTCACGGCGAAGCGACCCATTTCGGCCAGCGCCCGGGTCATGAGCATGCTGCGGGTGTTCTCACCCATGCCCAGCGCCGCCGCCATGCCGGCGGCGATGGCATAGATGTTCTTCAGCGCACCGCCGAGCTCGACGCCGTAGCGGTCGTTGCTGGCATAGACCCGGAAGTAGTCGCAGCTCAGCGCCTGCTGCACGCGGGTGCGGGTCAGTGCATCGTCGCTGGCCACCACGGTGGCGGTGAGCTGCTTCTGCGCGATCTCGGTGGCCAGGTTCGGGCCGGAAATCACGCCGATGTGGGCAAAGCCGGTCTCCTCCTCGAGGATCTGGCTCATTAGCTTGAAGCCTTCCTCCTGGATGCCCTTGGTGGTACTGACCAGGATCTGGTCGGCATTGAGCCATGGCCGCGCCTGGCGCACCACGTCACGAAAGGCCTGGGAGGGAATCGCCACCAGCACCAGCTCGGCGCCCTCGAGCACTTCACCCATGTCGCTGGAGGCGCGCACCGCCGGGTTGATGGCGTAGTCCGGCAGGTAGCGCGAATTGCGATGCTCGCAGTTGATCTGGGCAGCCAGCTCGGGGTCGCGCAACCACTGGCATACCCTGTTGCCATTGTCGGCGGCGATGCTCGCCAGCGCGGTACCGAAGCTGCCGCCCCCTAGAACTGCTACCCGCATGGGTTCGTCTGCCATGTCTGCCCCGCGAAATCGGTCATGAAACGGAAGAAATTGCCCTGAGTGTAACGAAGAATGCCCCCTTGCGGGGGCATTCACACCAACGCTCGGCGCGAGGTCAGGGTCTCGCGAGCGCCTCAGTCGATCAGCGACAGCAGGGAGTCGATGCTCTCTCGGGCGTCACCGTAGAACATCCGCGTGTTCTCCTTGTAGAACAGCGGGTTCTCGATGCCGGAGTAGCCGGTACCCTGGCCCCGCTTGCACACGAACACCACGCTGGACTTCCACACCTCGAGCACCGGCATGCCGGCGATGGGGCTGTTGGGGTCGTCCTGGGCCGCCGGGTTGACGATGTCGTTGGAGCCGATGACGATCACCACGTCGGTCTTAGGGAAGTCATCGTTGATCTCGTCCATCTCCAGCACGATGTCGTAGGGCACCCGCGCCTCGGCCAGCAGCACGTTCATGTGTCCCGGCAAACGCCCGGCCACCGGGTGGATGGCGAAGCGTACTTCCTTGCCGGCCGAGCGCAGCTTGCGCACCAGCTCGCTGACGGCGTTCTGAGCCTGAGCCACGGCCATGCCGTAGCCCGGCACGATGATCACGCTGTCGGCGTTGTTCAGCGTGCTCGCCACGCCGGCGGCATCGATCGCCACCTGCTCGCCCTCGATCTCGGCGGCCGGCCCCTGGGTGCCGCCGAAACCGCCCAGGATGACGCTGACGAAGTTGCGGTTCATCGCCCGACACATGATGTAGGAGAGAATCGCCCCCGAGGAGCCGACCAGCGCGCCGGTGACGATCAGCAGGTCATTGGAGAGGGTGAAGCCGATCGCCGCCGCCGCCCAGCCGGAGTAGCTGTTGAGCATCGACACCACCACCGGCATGTCGGCGCCACCGATGCCCATGATCAGGTGCCAGCCGATGAAGAACGACAGCACCGCCAGCAGCAGCAGCGTCCAGAAGCCCGCCCCGTTGAGATAGAGAATGGCCAGCAGCAGCGACAGCGCCGCGGCACCGGCGTTGAGCATGTGCCCACCGGGCAGCTGCTGCGGCTTGCCGTCGACCTTGCCCGCCAGCTTGCCGAAGGCGATCACCGAGCCGGTGAAGGTCACCGCGCCGATGAAGATGGCGAACACCACCTCGATCTGCAGGAACATCAGCTCGTCGGGGGCCTTGGTCGCCACCAGGGCGGCAAAGGCGGAAAACTCCTGGTACCCCGCACCAAGCGCCTGGGCGGCCATCACGCGGCGCCGCTCGAGATCGGCGTTCCAGGCCACGAACACCGCGGCCAGGCCGACGAAGCTGTGCAGCGCCGCCACCAGCTGCGGCATCTCGGTCATGGCCACCCGCTTGGCTACGTACCAGCCGATCACCGAACCGATTGCGATCATCGGGATCATCAGCCAGTAGTGGCCGATCCCCGGGCCCAGGGCGGTGAACAGCACCGCCACGCCCATACCGACGATGCCATACCACACCGCCCGCTTGGCCTTCTCCTGATTGCTCAGCCCGCCTAGGGAGAGCACGAAGAGGACACTTGCCGCGATAGCCGCGGCCGATACAAAACCTTGTGCCAACATGACTTGTCTCCGGCGCTCAGGATTTCTGGAACATGGCCAACATGCGGCGGGTGACCAGGAAGCCCCCCACGATGTTGATGGTGGCGATCAGCACCGACACTGCCGCCAACAGCACGACGAGCCAGTTACCTGAACCGATCTGCAGCACGGCCCCCAGGATGATGATGCCGGAGATGGCATTGGTCACCGCCATCAACGGTGTATGCAGCGAGTGGCTGACGTTCCAGATCACCTGGAAGCCGACGAAGCAGGCCAGCACGAAGACAATGAAGTGCTGCATGAACGAGGCCGGGGCGATCTGGCCCAGCAGCAGCATCAGCGCACCGCCGACCCCGAGCAGGGTCACCTGGCGCTTGGTCTGGGCCTTGAAGGCGGCATGCTCGGCGGCACGCTTCTCCTCGGGCGTCGGCTCCTTGACCTTCTCCTTGGGCTTGGCCGCGGCAATGGCCTTTACCTTCGGCGGCGGCGGCGGGAAGGTGATCTCGCCCTGGTGCGTGACGGTGGCCCCGCGGATCACGTCGTCTTCCATGTCGTGCACGATCGCGCCGTCCTTCGCCGGCGTCAGATCGGTGAGCATGTGGCGAATGTTGGTGGCGTAGAGCAGCGACGACTGGGTCGCCATGCGCGACGGGAAGTCGGTGTAACCGACAACGGTCACGCCGTTGTCGGTGACCACCTTCTCGTTCGGCACGGTGAGATCGCAGTTGCCGCCCTTCTCGGCGGCCAGGTCGACGATCACCGACCCCGGCTTCATCGCCTTGACCATCTCCTCGAGCCACAGCTTGGGCGCCGGGCGGCCCGGGATCAGCGCGGTGGTGATGACGATGTCGACCTCGGGGGCCTGCTCGCGGAACAGCGCCAGCTGCTTCTCGCGGAACTCGGGGCTCGAGGGTGCGGCGTAGCCACCGGTACCGGAGCCGTCCTGGGCCTCCTCGAAGTCGAGGAACAGGAACTCGGCGCCCATCGACTCGATCTGCTCGGCTACCTCGGGACGCACGTCGAAGGCGCGTACCACGGCACCGAGACTGGTCGCCGTGCCGATGGCGGCAAGGCCGGCCACGCCCGCGCCGATCACCAGCACCTTGGCCGGCGGCACCTTGCCCGCCGCAGTGACCTGGCCGGTGAAGAAGCGTCCGAAGTGGTTGCCCGCCTCGATCACCGCCCGGTAGCCGGCGATATTGGCCATCGACGATAGCGCGTCCATCTTCTGCGCCCGCGAGATCCGCGGCACCATGTCCATGGCCACCACGGTCGCGCCCTTGGCCCGGCAGCGCTCCAGCAGCGCTTCGTTCTGAGCCGGCCAGAAGAAGCTGATCAGGGTCTGGCCCTCGCGCAGCCGATCGGCTTCCGCCTCGTTCGGCTCGCGCACCTTGATCACGATTTCGGCGGCCTGCCACAGCGCATCCGCGCCGTCGACCACCGTCACCCCGGCATTGCGATAGGCGTCGTCATCGAACCCGGCCGCCGCGCCGGCGCCGGATTCGACAAGACATTCGTGTCCAAGCTTCTGGATGAACTGCGCACTATCAGGCGTCAGCGCAACACGCGCTTCCCCCTGGGCGAGCTCCTTGGGTGCACCAATCTTCACGTTGGATCTCCCTAATATGGTTATTGATATTTTCTATAGGCAATCCGGCTATTCTTACCTGAGCGTGCCGCATTGCACAACTGCAAAACGCGTTGTGCAAGCCATCAAAAAGCCCGGCTCATCTCATTGAAAAAAGGAAAAAATCATTAGGTGACGTTGACGTCAAGGTGAAGCACGGCGGTACAGGAGCAGACACGCCGAAGGCCGCCCGCGGGCGGCCTCCAGGGGACAGCGGCGCGCGGTGGCGCCGCATCGATTCAGGCCGTCAGCAGCGAATTGAGGCGCCGCACGTAGGCCGCCGGGTCGTCGAGATGGCCGCCCTCGGCGATGATCGCCTGGTCGAGCAGCACCAGCGCCAGCGCCTCGAAGCGCTCGCCTTCGGCGTCTTCCAGGCGCGCCACTAGCGCGTGCTCGGGGTTGAGCTCGAGGATCGGCTTGACCTCCGGAACCTTCTGTCCCGCCGCCTCCATGATGCGGCGCATCTGGAAACCCATCTCGTGCTCGGGCAGCACCACGCAGGCCGGGGAGTCGGTCAGCCGGTGGGTCACCTTGACCTCCTGCACAGCGTCGCCCAGCGCCTCTTTGACGCGCTTGACCAGTCCCTCCTTGGCCTTGGCGGTCTCTTCCTGGGCCTTCTTCTCTTCTTCGCCCTCGATGGTTCCCAGATCGAGCTCACCCTTGGCCACGTCGACGAAGCCTTTGCCATCGAAATCGTGCAGGTGGCTCATCAGCCACTCGTCGATGCGGTCATGCAGCAGCAGGACCTCGATGCCCTTCTTGCGGAAGATCTCCAGGTGCGGGCTCGACTTGGCCGCATTGAAGCCGTCGGCGACAATGTAGTAGATCTTCTCCTGCCCTTCCTTCATGCGCGACACATAGTCGGCCAGCGACTGGTCCTGGGTCGTGCTGTCGGTATGGGTGGTGGAGAAGCGCAGCAGGCCGGCAATCTTCTCGCGGTTGGCGAAGTCCTCCGCCGGGCCCTCCTTCAGCACGCTGCCGAAGGTGTTCCAGAAGGTCTGGTAAGCCTCCTTGTCCCTGGCCAGCTTGGTCAGCATGTCCAGCGCCCGCTTGGTCAGCGCGCTCTTGATCTTCTCGACCTTCGGATCCTGCTGCAGCAGTTCGCGGGAGACGTTGAGCGATAGCTCGCGGGTGTCGAGCACGCCCTTGATGAAGCGCAGGTAGAGCGGCAGGAACTGCTCGGCGTCGTCCATGATGAAGACGCGCTGCACGTAGAGCTTCACGCCGCGCGCCCCGTCGCGCTCGTAGAGATCGAACGGCGCACGCCCCGGCACGTAGAGCAGGCTGGTGTACTCCAGCTTGCCCTCGACCTTGTTGTGGCTCCAGGTCAGCGGGTCGGAGAAATCGTGGGCGACGTGCTTGTAGAACGCCTGGTACTCGTCGTCGGAGATCTCACCCTTGGGGCGCGACCACAGCGCCGTGGCCTCGTTGACGTTCTCCCAGGTGGTGACCTCGCTGCCTTCGATCGCCTTGCCTTCCTCATCCTTGGCCGCTTCCCTGCGCGGCATGCGCACCGGCACTTCGATATGGTCGGAGTACTTGCGCACCAAGCTCTTCAGGCGGTACTCATCGGCGAACTCCGTGGCGTCCTGCTTCAGGTGCAGGACGATCTCTGTGCCGTGCACCTCGCGCTCGAGGTCGGCCACGCTGAACTCGCCCTCGCCCCTGGAGCGCCACTCGACGCCCTCGGCCTTGTCGCTGCCCGCCTTGCGGGTACGCACGGTCACCTCGTCGGCAACGATGAAGCCGGAGTAGAAACCGACCCCGAACTGGCCAATCAGCCGCGCATCCTTCTGCTGCTCGCCGGAGAGCTGCTTGAGGAACTCGGCGGTGCCGCTGCGGGCGATGGTGCCGAGGTTCTGGATCACCTCGTCACGGTTCATGCCGATGCCATTGTCGCGCACGGTGACCGTGCCGGCCTTGGCGTCATGCTCGATCTCGATGCGCAGCTCGCTGTCGCCCTCGTAAAGCGCATCGTTGTCCAGCGCCGCGTAGCGCAGCTTGTCGCAGGCGTCGGCGGCATTGGAAATCAACTCGCGCAGGAAAATCTCCCGATTGGAATACAGGGAGTGAATCATCAGGTGCAGCAGCTGCTTGACCTCGGTCTGAAAGCCGAGAGTTTCCGCTTGGGTGGCAGTGGACATGGACCTTTTACCTCATGGCTGAACCAGTGGCGGCGCACTCGGCACCGCCCAACGCAGAACTGTTCAGCGATATGGGGCTGCCTGCGCCATTTTCAAGCGCTCTGCCCTTCCGGCTCTCCCAGCGCAAAGTGCAGGCGCGCCGTCGCCACCGGTTCGGTTTCGGCGCCCTGCCAGGCCTCCACCTGCACGTTGGCCATGCGCCGGCCCTCGCGCAGAAGCCGGCAGCGGGCATAGGTATCGACCACTCTCGCCGTGCGCAGGTAGTCGATGGAGAAGTCGATGATGCGCGGCAGCCGCGGTTCGCGCGTTGCCAGCATCAGGTCCAGCGAACCGGCGGTTTCCATGAAGGCAGCGACGACTCCCCCATGCAGCGCCGGAAGCAGCACGTTGCCGATGTTGTGCGGCGCCGGCGCCAGGCGATACAGCACGCCCTCACCGTCCGGGTCGGGGATGGCGTCGATGCCGATATGGCGGGCATAGGGAAGCCGCGCCAACCAGGCGTTGACGTCGCCTTCGGCTCGCGTCTTGGCCAGCCAGGCCACGTCGTGGAAATCTTCAAGCATGATCGGCCTCACTGAACAGTGCCTCGGCAAAGCCCGGCGGCGTGCTGTGGGCGTCCAGGCGCACGAAGTTGCCGATGCCGCGCGCTATGGGGCGCTCGGGCTCCTGCCACACCGTGCCTTCGGTGAAGACGACGCTTTCGGTCACGCGCAGCACCCGCGCGCCGGCCAGCAGCGGCCGCCCCGCCAGCGCCGGCCGATAGTGGTCAATGCGCAGGTCCAGCGTGGGGCACACCTCGGGTGCCGGAAGGCCGCACAGGACCGCCGACCCGCACACCGTGTCCAGCAGCATGGTCAGCACCCCGCCATGCACTAGCCCCCGCGTGGTATCGCCCAGCAGCTCGTCACGCCACGGCAGCCGCATACGTACCTCCGGCGGCGCCACCGAAAGCACTTCCAGCCCAAGCTCGCGGGTGTGGGGAATGATCGTGACAAAGCGCGATAGCGCCTGGCGCCAGGCCTCGGGGGAATGCCCCTCACCGGCGTTGGGGCCAGTGCTTTTCTGGTGTGTCACAGGGAGCCTCCGCGGCATTCTAACAAGTGTTTGAATTGTGCGCTCAGACTAGCCTGCCGCCGTCGGCAAGACAAGGCGCCAAACTTTCTTATCTCCCCACGAAAGGCAGCGGAACCCCCTGCCCGCGACCCACTCAAATATGCTCCAATGAAATCCCATCCCTGAGAAACACCATCGCCTTCCGGAGGCCGTCATCATGCGTTACCGCCACCCGGTTCGCCGCACCGCCACCTGGCTCGCCGCCGCAGCACTCAGCCTGCCCGTCCTCGCCCAGGCTCAGCCCAGCGACAGCGCGCTGCGCGACGCGCTCGCAGCCGCCCGCAACCAGCAATGGGAGCGGGTTGACGAGCGCGCCATCGAGGGCCATGTGCTGGCCGGCTACGTGGAATATCACCGCCTGCGCAACCGCCTGCCCCAGGCCGAACCGGCCCAGGTGCTCGACTTCATCGAGCGCCACCGGGATGCGCCGCTGGCGGAGTGGATACGCGGCCAGGCGATCAGCCGCTACGGCGAGGCCGGTCGCTACGCCAGCGTGCTGGCCGTGGCCGACGGCGAGCCCAGCGGCGCCGAGCGCCAGTGCCACTACTATACGGCGCTGCTGGGCAGTGCCCCCCAGGCGGCCGCCGAAGCCGGGCGCAAGCTGTGGCGCGTGGGACAGTCGCAGCCTTCGGCCTGCAATACGCTCTTCGAGCGACTCAGGGCCAGCGGCGAGATCAGCGAATTCGACGTCTGGGAGCGCAAGATGCTGGCCTGGCAGCAGGGGGAAAGCAGCCTGTCGAGCTTCCTCGGCCGCCAACTGGGCAGCCGCTGGCAGGAAGCGCGTGACGCCAAGGCGCGCCTGCAGAGCAGCTATGCCGCGGTCACCCAGGTACCTACCTGCCTCGGCCCCGAGTGCCGTGGCAGCGGCCCGCTGTTCGCCGCCGCCATGCACGGCTTTACCCGCGCCGACACCGAGGCGGCCTTCGAGGCCTGGCGCAAGATCGCCCCGCACCTGCCGATCGAGGAGGCGTACCGTCACGCCATCGAGGAGGACCTGATCTTCTATTCGCTGGTACGCAATGTGGCCAACAACCGCGGCTGGGTCGATGACGCCCTGCCACGCATCGCCACGCCGCGCGTGCTGGAGCTACGCGTCCGCCACGCCCTGGCGGGACGCGACTGGGCCGACGCGCTGCGCTGGCTGGAAATGATGCCCGAGGAGAGCCTGAGCGAAAGCCGCTGGCAGTACTGGAAGGCCCGCGCCCACGAGCAGCTGGGCGACCAGCAGCGTGCCGATGTTGCCTACGCCCTGGCCGCTCAGGGCCGCAACTTCTTCGGCTTCGCCGCCGCCGACCGCATTGGTCGCTCCTACTCGCTGAACCTGGAGCGCAGCGGCTTCGACGAACACTACCGCGAAGAAGTCGCCCGCTGGCCGGCGGTGCTGCGCACCGAAGCCCTGATGCGCATCGGCGAGGAGGGGCTGGCCAACAGCGAATGGCTGAACGCCGTGGCCACCGCCACCCCGCGCGAAGCTAGGGCACTGGCCGATTACGCCCAGCGCCGCGGCTGGCATGCACGTCTGGTGCAGACCACCATTACCGCAGGCATGTGGGACGCACTCGACTGGCGCTTCCCCGAAGCCTATCGCGAGCACTTCCTGTATTGGGGCAACCATACCGGCGTCGACCCCTTCCTGCTGATGGGCATCGCCCGCCGCGAAAGCGCCTACAACCCGGTGGCACTGTCGCCGGCCGGCGCCCGCGGGCTGATGCAGATCATGCCCGGCACCGCTACCCAGCTCAGCCGCCAGCTGGGCGTCAGCGACCCGGGACCCTACGGCATCCTCGACCCCGAGCTCAATATCCGCTTCGGCAGCGTCTACATTCGCGACATGATCGCCCGCTACCGTGGCAATCGCCTGGCCGCGGCGGCCGCCTACAACGCCGGCCCCGGACGGGTCGACCGCTGGCTGCGCGAGGCCCCTGAGGAGTTCGATCTGTTCGTCGAAACCATCCCCTTCCGCGAAACGCGTGACTACGTGCAGGCCGTGCTCTCCTACCGCGTCATCTTCGAGAGCCTCGCCAACGGCGGCAGCTCCGAAGGCGTGTCGATGCTGAGCCCGGCCGAAACCACGGTGCGCTACGATGGCTCGCTGCTGGCGCGCAACTGAGGCGAGACAGGCCGGCCAACCGGTGCGGCTAAGGCTGGCGCTCGAAGGCCAGCTTGAGCCCAAAGGCGACCAGCACGGCGCCGGTCGCGCCGTTGAGGGTAGTCGTGAAGCGTCGGCTGCCGAGCAGGCGGCCGGCGCTGCCCACGGTCATGACGATGGCGATCTGCCACAGGTTGGCGATTATGAAGTGCACCCCCGCCAGCCACAGCGACTTGAGTAGCGCCGGGTCGGTGGGCGCGATGAACTGCGGCAGGAAGGCCATGTAGAACACCACCGTCTTGGGGTTGAGCACGTTGGAGAGCAGCCCTTCGCGGATCGGGCGCCAGACGGGCAGCGCCTCGCGCCTGGCCGCCATGGCCGCCACCGGCAGCCCTTGGCCTCGTCGGGCCGCCAGCAGGCTGGTCATGCCCAGCCACACCAGGTAGCCGGCCCCGATCAGCTTCAGCAGTTGGAAGGCCCAGGCCGACTGCATCAGGATCAGCGAGATACCCAGCGCCGAGACAGTGGCATGCACGAACAGCCCGCAGCAGATCGCCACGCTGGTGAGCACCCCGTCGCGCACCCCGCCTCTCGCCGTGTTGCGGATCACCAGCAGCGTATCCACACCCGGGCTCATCGAAAGCAGCGTGATGGCGATCACGAAGGGCCAGAACTGAGCATCGAAAAACATCGGAAACTCCCGGCTGCGGGGCTAGTGAGGCGAGCGGCAATTCTATGCGAGAGGGCGCCTGCAGAACATTGCATCGCCCCTTGGGCCAGCCCAAGATTGCTGGACGCTCCGATTTTTTCTATCTACAGTGGAACAGCGGGCGACATGGCAGGCAAGGTCGATCAAACAACACCGGGCCAACCTGTCGCAACGACCGCTGCGTAGGACAGCAAGGTGAAAGTCGCCTGTTGGATTTCGAGCCATCGATACACCCGAAGCGCATTTACCTTGACTCGCCCACGCACTTCGGGCCCGGCACGGCCGAGTGCCCAGCATGATCAATCAGTAAGCAAGGAAATTCGACAATGGCAACCGGCACTGTCAAGTGGTTCAACGATACCAAGGGTTACGGCTTCATCTCCCCGGACGACGGCGGAGACGATCTGTTCGCGCACTTCTCCGAGATTCAGGCTGACGGCTTCAAGACCCTGCAGGACGGCCAGAAAGTCACTTTCGAGGTCACCCAGGGCAAGAAAGGCCTTCAGGCCTCCAACATCCGGGTTGCCAACTAAGGCCTCGGCCTGGCGCACCCCTCGGCGGGCCTGCCAGCAGGCCCGCCGAACGAAAGGCCCACCGTCAGGTGGGCCTTATTGTTTGGCAAGTCCTTAAATCAGCCTCTTGTACCGGCCCCATGTAACCGAGAACGAAGAGGCCGCGAACCAAGCAACCGAGAGCCAAGCACGATGAGCAACGGCGCTAGCTGAGCCGAGCCGAGCGCAAGCGCCCCGCGCTCACTGCGTCTCGAACGATGGCGGCGCGCTGCGGGGCTCACGGCGTTCGGCTTCCTCGAACTGCTCGTCAAGCTGCCGCTGCGCCTCTTCGAAGCGCCGCTCCGTCTCCTCCAGCAGGGCATCGATATCGGACTGGGTCACCTCACCGCGACGCTCAGCCTCTTCGTCGATGGCAGAAGTCGTGCCCGGGTCGCCGATCTGCATGGGCTCGAGCGTGGAACGAAAATCGGTCGATTCCTCCATCGGTTCCAGCGCCGTTCCCTCCTGCTCGACCTCCTCGTACTGCTCGTCGATCTCGCGCTGCGCCTGTTCGAAGCGCCGCTCCGTCTCCTCGAGGACTGCGTCGATATCCGAGCGGGTAGGTTCGCCGGGCAAGGCCCCGCCGTTGTCCAGCGTGGCCTCGGGCGAGCCGCCCAGCGTACCCGCGTCGTCCCCCGCGCCAACCTCGTCCGGCTGCGCCGGGTCACCGCCGGCCTGCGTTCCCTCCGCCGGCGGCATGGCGTCCTCATCCGCCGGCGGCGGCGTTTCAGGCTCGCTGGGCTCGGTCTCGACCTGAGGCGCGTCCGCGGGCGCCTCGTTCTGCTCCGCAGGGGCGGTCTCGGCCGGCTCCTCGGCGTCGCCACAGCCGGCCAGGCCCAGTGATAGGGTCAGCGCGACCGCTGCCGGAATCCAGGGGGTTTTCGCCATGCCTTTCTCCCTATTCATCGGTGGTGTCTCAAGGGGTGGCTGCAAAACGTGGCCGCAAAACATTGCCCCAGTAGGCACTTATTGCAGCAAACCCGCGCCTGCGCTGCAAGGGGGCGCTGCCTAGCCCTTCTTGTTACCTCGCTGCAGCCCACCCTGCAGCAGGCCTCAGCCCGGCAGCGGTCAGCGGCAGCGGGCAACCCAGCGACCAGGCCACCGCGCGCAGCAGCTCCGCCTCTGCCGCGGTCACACGTCCGTCGTGGGTGACGCAGCGCCCCATGGCCTCGATCAATAGGGCCCGCTGTTCCACGGCCAGCCGCTGACAGCCCGCCAGGGCGCGGTCAAGTTCTGCCGGCGTGGCAGGCTGCTCCAGCATTGCCGGCGCCGTGGGCAACACGGCCACCGCCTCACCATAGGCGGCCAGGGCCTGCTCGCGAGAGGTGTCGCCCGCGCCGGCCAGGCTCGACAGCAGGCAGGCCACGGCAGCCTCCTGATCGGCCAGCCGGTCGCCGCGCACACGGGCGCCACGCTGCCCTTCGATACCCGCCATGACCAGGCGATGCAACGACCACTGCAGCGCCCCGGGTTGGCGCTCCTGCGCCATCAGCGAAGCGAGGCAGGCACGGAAGCGGGCGTACTGGGTGGTGCTGAGCTGGCGCAGCACCGGCAGCGCCAGCTCGATCAGCGGCAGCCGCTGCCCCGCATCGAGCGTCTCCAGCGCCGCGCCCAGACGATCCAGCTCGGCTAACACCTCGGGCAGCGCCTGGTCGAGCAGGGCCTGACGCTGGCGCTCGCGGCTGGCCGGGTCGACGCCCATGAGGATGCCGTAGACCAGCGCCCGGGCGGCATAAGGGTCGTGGGCCGCTGCCAGCAGTCGGGCATCGAGCGCCGCCAGCACCTGCCGCGCCTGGCCGATGTCCTCCTCGCCGAGCCGGCCTATTTGTTCGCGCAGCCGTTCGGGCAGCGGCTCAGCGTTGGTAGCAGCGGGAACGGTGGCGCCACGGGGCGGTGCCAGCCCTGCGGCCCTGCTGTCCCGGGTGGCAGGCCCCGCAGGCGCCTCGTCACCCGGGGTGCGCTGGGGCGGCGGCAGCGTGCCGTCCCACTCTGGCTCGATGCGCCGAATGCGCATCGCCAGCGGCGGATGCGTAGCCGTCAAACCGCGCAGCCCCCTCACGCCGCGGCCGAAGTAGAAGTGGCTGAACTCCGAGGCCCGGGCGGCACGCAGCTCCGAGCCGCCCGCGTGCGCTGCCAGCTGCTTCAGCGCCCCGGCAATACCGGCCGGATTACGGGTGTACTGGACGGCGCTGGCATCGGCCAGGAACTCGCGCTGGCGACTCACGGCGGCCTTGATCCAGTTGCCGCACAGCGTACCGATGAACCCTATGGCCATGAGCGCAAGGCCAGCCCCCAGCAGGACAACATGGCCGTTGCCCTGACGGTTGCCGGCACGCACGCGCCGGCTGCCCGAGGCCCCGTGCAGCAGCAATCGGCCGGCTAGCCCGATCAGCAGGATGCCATGCAGCAGCGCCACGAGCCGCATATTGAGACGCATGTCGCCATGCAGGATGTGGCTGAACTCATGGGCAATGACGCCCTGCAGCTGGTCTCGGTCGAGCTGCTGCAGCGCCCCGCGGGTAACCCCGATGGCGGCGTCGTGGGCGGCGTGGCCGGCAGCGAAGGCGTTAATGGCCGGTTCATCCAGCACGTACACGGCCGGCACGGGCATACCGGAGGCGAGCGCCATCTCCTCGACCACGTTGAGCAGCCGCTGCTCGTCGGCATTCTGGCTGGTTGCATTGACCAGGCGACCGCCCAGCGCTTCGGCCACGGCACCGCCGCCGGCGCGCAGCTGGCGGTGGCGCACCAGGCTGCCAAGCCCCACCACCATGACAACGGCGACCGTCACGCTTGCCAGCAGCAGCGGGTCGAAGAGCGGGCTCGCTACGGTGCCGGGCGGTGCACTTTCATTGAACAGCGCCAACGCCAAGGTGATGACAAGCGTTGCCGCCGCCACCATGCCCACGATCGCAATGACGAGCAGGACGATGAGGCGGAGCGTCAGGCGGCGCGCCTGCGCCTGAGCACCAAAGAAATCCATGGCGTCTCCTTGCAAGCGTTCGCGCCGGCGACTCAGAACCTGACGCTCGGCGCCGCCTGGATGGCGGCACTATCCTGGAACTCCAGCAGCGCCGCGTCTTCGCGGTGGCCCAGCGGCCCGGCCAGCAGCACCGGCGGGAAGCTCTGCCGGTAGGAGTTGTAGTGCATCACAGCATCGTTGTAGGCCTGGCGGGAGAAGGCCACGCGATTCTCGGTGCTGGTCAGCGTTTCGCTGAGCTGGCGCATGTTCTCCGACGCCTTGAGATCGGGGTAGGCTTCCATGGTCACGTTGAGCCGCCCCAGGGCCGCCCCCAGCACCCCTTCCGCCCCGGCCAGCTCGGCCATCACGCCAGGCTCGCCCGGGTGTGCGGCTGCAGCCTTGAGGCCGGCCAGGGCGGCGTTGCGCGCCTCGGTGACCGCCTGCAGCGTCTCGCGCTCGTGGGCCATGTAGGCCTTGGCTGTTTCCACCAGATTGGGAATCAGATCGTAGCGCCGCTTGAGCTGCACCTCGATCTGGGCAAAGGCGTTCTGGTAGCGGTTCTTCAACGCCACCAGGCGGTTGTAAACGCTGACCCCGTAAAGCACGATCAGGCCTATAGCCACCAGCACGATGATGAGGGTGACATTCATCTCTCTGTTCTCCTTACCGGTGCACGACGAAGCTTGATTTCTATCAAACCGCACGTATTAGCGTCTGCTCAAGGTTAAAGGCCGGTGATATAGTGAGCGCGCCGTTGCCGCCCGCGCGGCAGTGACGAGTACGGCAACCACAAACCGCCGAAAGTTGACAGGCTAGCCTGTTCGCGCCCCCCGCGACAGTCCGGTACTGGCCATCGCCTCAACGCAACAGGGCTCCAGGGAGTCGGTATTGGCACAGCAATTCAAGGATTTCTATCACGCACTAATCCATGCGCTGCGCAACCTGCTGCCTATCATCGTGGTCGTGGCAGCGTTCCAGGCTTTATTGCTGCGGGAGTGGCCCGAAGGGGGCCTGAGCATGGCGGCAGGGCTGCTGATCGTGGCGGTGGGCGTGGCGATGTTCCTGCAGGGGCTCGAACTGAGCATCTTTCCGGTCGGCAAGCGGCTGGCCAACCAGTTCGCCCGGCGCGGCTCCATGCCGCTGCTGATGCTGTTCGGGTTCGCCATCGGCTTTTCCGCCGTGGTCGCCGAACCCGCCCTGATCGCCGTGGCCGAGCAGGCGGCGCTAATCAGCGAAGGACGCATCGACGCTCTCACCCTGCGCCTGATCGTGGCGACCTCCGTGGGGCTGGTGATGGCACTCGGAGTGTTTCGCATCATCCTTGGCCACCCGTTGCACTGGTACATGATCGTGGGGTACGTGCTGGTGGTGGTGGTGACCTTCTTCGCGCCCGAGGAGATCGTCGGGCTGGCCTACGACTCCGGCGGCGTGACCACCAACATCGTTACCGTGCCGCTGATAGCGGCGCTGGGCATCGGGCTGGCCGCCTCCATCCGCGGGCGCAACCCGCTGATCGACGGCTTCGGCCTGGTGGCGCTGGCGGTCATGGTGCCAATGATTAGCGTGCAGCTCTACGGCATCCTGGTCTACGCCGACCCTGACGTGGCCAACGCCGCCGCCCTGGCTCTGGTCGAGGACGACGCTCAGGCGCCCTCGGGGCTGCTGGTGCTGATCCTCGACCTGTTCGGCATGCTGCGCGACGTGCTGCCGATCATTCTGGTGATCCTGTTCTTCCAGCTGGTGGTGCTGCGGCGCCCGCTGGCCAGCCCGGTCAAGGTCGGCGCCGGCTTCGTGCTGGTGATCGTCGGGCTGTATGCCTTCGTGGTGGGCCTCAAGCTAGGCCTGTTTCCCATCGGCCAGAGCATGGCGGAACAGCTGGTCACCTTCGACAGCTGGCTATGGGTCTATCTCTTCGCCTTCTGCATCGGCTTCGCCACCACCATGGCCGAGCCCGCCCTGATCGCCGTGGGCCAGCAGGCCGAGGAAGCGGCAGCGGGCAAGATCCAGGGCAACGTGATCCGCATCCTGGTCGCGCTCGGGGTGGCCATCGGCATCACCATCGGCGTGCACCGGATCATCACCGGCGACTCCATTCACTACTACATCATTGGCGGCTACGTGCTGGTGATCCTGCTGACCGCCCTGGCACCGCGCTATATCGTGGCCCTGGCCTTCGACCTGGGCGGCGTGACCACCTCAGAGGTCACGGTGCCGCTGGTGACCGCCCTGGGCATCGGCCTGGCCAGCCAGATCGAAGGACGCAGCGTGCTGATCGACGGCTTCGGGCTGATCGCCTTCGCCTCGATCTTCCCTATCGTGACCGTAATGGTCTATGCCATTCTCATGGAAAGAGTGGCGCAGCGTGGAGGCAAGACGACATGAAGTTTTCGCTGTTGGTTGCCATCGTGCCCGAAGAGCTGGAGCAGGAGTGCATCGACGCCTCGACCGAAGCAGGCGCCGTCGGCATGACGCTGATGTCCGGCCGCGGCATCGGCGGCGAGCGCAAGAAGACCTTTTTCGGCCTGACCTTCGAGGGCAGCCAGAGCATCATGCTCATCACCCTGGAGAAGGGGCTCTCGCTCAAGGTGCTCAAGGCCATCCGTCATGTGCTCAATCCGACCGGAGAGGGCTCCAAGGGGCTGGTCATGACGCTGCCGATCGAGCACCTGGGGGGCATCGACATGGCCCAGGTGAAACGCTTCGAGGAACGCCTCAGGCATGAGGCCTGACCGATAGACGGAGAGAACCGCAATGCTGGTCAAAGACATCATGGTGCGTGACGTGGTCACGGTCTCACCCTTCGCCACCCTGCGCGATGCCCTGGGGCTGATGAAGCGCCATAACCTCAAGAACCTGGTGGTGGAACAGCAGGACCCCCACGACGCCTGGGGCCTGATCACCTACACCAACATTCTCAAAACCATCGTGGCTGAAAACGGCGATATCGACCTGATCAACGTCTACGACGTCTGTGCCAAGCCTGCCATCGGCGTCGGCGAGTCGCTGGATGTGCGCCACGTGGCCAGGCTGATGACCGACAGCATCGTCAAGCGCGTGCTGGTGCTCGAGGACAACCGGCTGCTGGGGCTGGTCACCATGGATGACATCGTCGGCACCGTGCTCGACCTGATCGAGTAGGCCACCGTTTACCATGCAGGAATTCTTCGGCTGGCTGGGCGAGACCCTGGGCGACCTCATCCGCTTCGTGGTGGATCTGCTGATCCTGTTCTTCCACAATCTGGGCGGCGCTTCGCGGGGTTTCCTGCAGGGGCTTTCCACGTCGCTGGGCATCCCCCCGACGCTGATGAGCCTGGCCACCCTGTTGGTCGGCCTGTGGCTACTCTACCTGGCGCTGCGCGCCCTGATGAGACGGCGGCTGGTAGCCACGCTGATCTGGGCGATTCTTGGCGTCACCGTACTGAGCTGGCTTATCCAGTGACGCCTTCGCAGCACAACGCGCACGTGGCGGCCTGAACCCCCAGCCTGGGGCCAAGCCCCTGGCTGCCCCCTCTTTGCCTTCCTCCGCCGCCCTGAAAAACGACAGGGTATCACCTAGCAAGGCGATACCCTGCCACAGGCTCAGGCCAGCGCCTTCTCAATCACCTCGTAGAGGTTGGGCGATAGCTTCTCGCCACGAATGCGCTCGAGCTCGCCTTTCATCAGCGCCTGACGCGCCTCATCGAAACGCTGCCAGCGCGTCAGAGGCGTGACCAGGCGGGCGGCGATCTCGGGGTTGAGGCGGTTCAGCTCGATCACCACATCGGCCAGCAGCCGGTAACCCTCGCCATCGGCACGGTGGAAGTTGATGCGATTCTGGTTGGCGAACGTTCCCACCAGGGCACGCACCTTGTTGGGGTTCTTCAGCGAGAAGGCGGGGTGGGTCATCAGGTACTTCACCCGCTCCAGCGCATCCGGCTGCGGCCGGGTCACCTGCACGGCGAACCACTGGTCCATCACCAGCGGGTCGTGGGCCCACTTCTCGCCAAAGGTGCGCAGCGCCGGGTCCGCCAGGTCGCTGCGGCTGCTGTGGGTCAGCAGCGTCAGCGCCTGTCGCACGTCGGTCATGTTGTGATCGGCCTCGAACTGGCGACGGGCAAGCTCGATGCCCTCCTCGTCCTCGATCGCCATCAGGTAGCCAAGCGCGACGTTCTTGAGGCTGCGCTCACCGATCTGCTCGGGCTCCGGCGCGTAGGGGGTGTCGCGGTGATTGTCCTGGTAGAGATGCAGGAAGTCGTCGCGCAGGGCAGCGGCCAGCGACTGCTCAACAAACCGGCGCGCAGCATGTATGGCTTCGACGTCTACCCGCGGCTGCTGTTCGGCAACATAGGCTTCGCTTGGCAGCGTCAGCATCTCGGCCAGCACGGCCTTGTCGTCGCCACCATGCGCCATCAGAGCGCGGAAGGCCTCGACCACGCGCGGGTCCATGACCTTCTCCACGCCATTACGATGCGCGGCGATCAGGTCGTCCAACGCCAGCATCGCCAGCCGCTGGCCCGCATCCCAGCGGTTGAAACCGTCGGAATCGTTGGCCAGCAGGAAGGCCAGTTCCTCACGACTGTAGGGGAAGCGCAGCTGAACCGGCGCCGAGAAACCGCGCAGCAGGGAGGGCACTGGCGATTCGGCAACCTCGGTGAAGACGAAGGTCTGCTCCTCTTCGCGCAGGTGGATGACGCCGTCGCTGCCGAGGGACTCCCCATCGAGCGTCAGCGGCAGGTCACGCCCGGTCTTGGAGCCCACCAGGCCCATGCGCACCGGGATATGCAGCGGCGCCTTCTCCGGTTGGCCGGGCGTAGCCGGTGTGCGCTGGCGCAGCGTTAGGCGATATTCGGCGTTGGCGTAGTCGTACTCGCCGTGGGCGTCGATCTCTGGCGTACCAGCCTGAGCGTACCAGCGCATGAACTGCGAGAGGTCCTGTCCCGACGCCTCGGCCATGCAGTCGACGAAGTCCTCGATGGTCACGGCCTGGCCGTCGAAGCGTTCGAAATAGAGGTCGCTGCCGCGCCGGAAGGCCTCCCAGCCCACCAGGTTGCTGAGCATGCGCACCACCTCGGCCCCCTTCTCGTAGATGGTCAGGGTATAGAAGTTGCCGATCTCGATGTAGTGGTCGGGGCGCACCGGGTGGGCAGTCGGTCCGGCATCCTCGGCGAACTGGGCGGTGCGGAAGAAAGAGACGTCCTCGATACGCTTGACCGGTGCCGAGTTGACGTCAGCGGAGAAGCACTGATCGCGAAAGACCGTGAAACCTTCCTTCAGCGAGAGCTGGAACCAGTCGCGGCAGGTCACGCGATTGCCCGACCAGTTGTGGAAATACTCGTGGGCGACGATCCCCTCGACTCTCTGGAAGGCGGCATCGGTAGCGGTATGGGGGTGGGTCAGCACCGCTGCAGAATTGAAGATATTGAGCCCCTTGTTCTCCATGGCGCCCATGTTGAAATCGTTGACCGCCACGATCATGAACAGGTCGAGGTCGTACTCGCGGCCGTAGGCCTCCTCATCCCAGGTCATGGCGCGCTTGAGCGAGGCCATGGCATGGTCGGTCTTGCCCAGGTTCTCCTCCTCGACCCAGATCTGCAGCGTGACCTCGCGCCCGCTGCGCGTGGTAAAGCGATCCTCCACCTTCTGCAGGTCGCCGGCCACCAGGGCAAACAGGTAGCTGGGTTTGGGGAAGGGATCGTGCCAGGTAACGAAGTGGCGCCCCCCGGGCAGCTCGCCCCGCTCTACCGGATTGCCGTTGGAGAGCAGGACCGGCAGGCTCGCCCGATCGCCGATCAGCGTGGTCGAGAAGGTGGCCATGACGTCGGGGCGATCGGGGTAGAAGGTGATGCGCCGGAACCCTTCTGCCTCGCACTGGGTGCAGTACATGCCGTTGGAGAGATAAAGCCCTTCGAGCGCCGTGTTCTCCTTGGGCGCGATCTCGACTTCGGTGTCCAGCCGAAAGCTGGCCGGGGGACGATGCACGGTGAGCCCGGTTTCGGTCAGCGCGTAGTCGCCTCCGCCCAGCGGCTGGCCGTCAAGGGCGATGTGCTTGAGGGTCAGCTGTTCGCCGTCGAGCACCAGTGCCTCCTGCGCCATACACTCGGGATGGCGCTCGATCTGCAGGCTTGCCTTGACTCGGGTCGCCGCTGGGTCCAGCTCGAAGCTCAGTTCGACGTGGGTGACACGGTAGGCGGGGGGGCGATAGTCGTGGAGATACGTGGGCTTAGGGTCAGACATCGTGAACGGCTCCTGTCCATGGTTGGGCACCATTGTAAGGCGCCCCGCTCCCCAAGCTCAAAGTGATGGCACAAGCGCTGGCCAACGCACCGCGTTCAGCGCCGCACGAGCCGGGCGGAGGCGGCCTCGATCCCGGCGGGTTCAGGCCGCGTGGCAATCCAGGCGCCAAGCAGGACCAGGCCGGTGATCAACAACAGCTTCAACCACACCAGGCTCAGGGTGATGCCAAGCACCAGCACCGAGAAGCCCAGCATGGCCACGGCGAGATACTTGGCGTGACGCGGGATCGCCCGCTCTCCCTCCCAGGCGACCACGGTGGGGCCGAAGCGCGGGTGCTCACGGATCCATAGGGCGAAGCGAGGCGAGCCCCGCGACGCGGCCCATACCGCCAGCAGCATGAAGCAGGTGGTCGGCATCAGTGGCACGAAGACCCCGATGACGCCCAGAGCGAAGCTGACCCAGGCCAAGACAATCAAGGCGGCGCGGCGAAGCGAAGACATGCGCTATCTCCAGCGGCAGCAAGGGAATGCCTTCATTTAAGGTCATGCTGGCAATACCAGCCAATCGGCTGTGGCTATGACGCCGTTTAGCAGGACAAACGAGCCCGCTCGGCGGGCTCGTCAACATCTACAGGGAGCGAAACTCAGCGGATGGGAATTTCGCGGCGGGTCGGTTTGGCATCGGCGCTGCGCGGCACGCGCACCGTCAGCACCCCCTGATTGAAAGACGCCAGGATCTCTTCCACCTGCGCATCCGCAGGAAGGTCCAGCACGCGCCGGAAGCTGCCGTAGGAACGTTCGATACGCTGGAAGCGATCCTCCTGGGAACTGGACTCCTGGCGCTTTTCGCCTTCGATGACCAGGCGGTGGTCATCGAGGGTCAGCTTGATATCCTTTTCGTCGACTCCCGGCACCTCGATGCTGATCACATACGCATCGTCGCGCTCGGCAATATCGAGCCTTGGCTTGAGCAGTGCCGGCATCTCGCCAAAACGGCTCTCAAGCGACGGCATGCCGAACTGACGCATGACGTTGTCCATCCAACGATCGAGTTCCTGGTGCATGCCCAGCAGCGGCGAAAGCTCGCCGTGCCGAGGCTCTACCGGCGCCGGAGCCGCTGAATCGTGGCTTTCGCTCTTGAACCAGTTCCAGGGGGAAAATTTCTGCAGATTCATACGCCACCTCCTGTTCGTTGCTCATTCGTGACGCATCGGGGCGTGCCTGAACGGCACTCGATTGCAAGAGCAGAATTGGCGGTGGCGGTAAAAATTTCAAGGCTTCCACTACGTTGATTTGAGATAGATCAAGAAATGGCCGCACGTGCTGCCGGCCATCGCCTCGCCTCAGTCGCGGAAGTTGTCGAACTGCAGGGCCAGCTCAGGGCCATCTTCCCCACGCAGCAACGCCATGACCTGCTGCAGGTCGTCACGCTTCTTGCCGGTCACCCGCACTTTCTCGCCCTGGATCTGTGCCTGGACCTTGAGCTTGCTGTCCTTGATGCGCTTGACGATATCCTTGGCTTCCTTCTGCTCAAGCCCCTGCTTGAGCACCACCTTCTGGCGGGCGCGCACGCCCGAGAGCTCAGGTTCTTGAACATCCATGCAGCGTGCGTCGATGCCGCGCGCGATAAGGCGGTTGCGCAGCACGTCGACCATCTGCTTGAGCTGGAAATCGACTTCGGCTTCGAGCTGCACCGTCTCCCCGTCGAGTTCGAAGCTGGCCGTCACGCCCTTGAAATCGAAGCGCGACTGAACCTCGCGGTTGGCCTGGTCGACGGCATTGCTGGCTTCATGTTTATCGAATTCGGAGACGATATCGAAAGAGGGCATGTGCTTGTCCTGGTGGCGATAGGGTGAGCAAAGTCTACCAGCACCGGCGCCACCCTGCGCAGCGCGATCAGTCGGTTGCCGGAAGCAGCGACTTGCTCATCTGCCAGCCGGCGCAGCCATCTTCGTAATAGGCGTCGAGCCAGCGTTCGAGCCGAAATCCCATGCGCCGATAGAGGCCAAGCGCGATGCGGTTATCCGCCCGCACCTCAAGCCCAAGCACCAGGATGCCCCGCTCGAACGCCGCTTGTTCAAGCGCCTCCAGCAACCGGCGCCCTACCCCGCCGCCACGGGCCTCCGGATGCACGCAAAAGGAGTAGAGACGTGCTCGCAGGCTGCCCTGGCGAAACAGCAGGGTGCCGTAGCCCAGCAGCTTTTCTCCCGCCTCGTCCTGTGCCACCAGCGTAAGGGCGTTCGCTCGGTTGAGCAGATGCCAGAGCTGGCGGCGGTTGAAACGGTCGCCGCTGAATGCCACCTGTTCCAGCCGAAAGAGCGCCTCCAGGTCATCGGGCGATGCCTGACGCAACGTTGTGAGCATGCTGTCCATCCACAAGGCTATTTTGTAAACGAGAGGAAGAAATGGCGCCAACGCCCCGCGCAGCCGCCGCCAACATGAAATCATTTCACCCGCCGTCACGCTTGTCGATAACCTGACGCGCGGGCATGCTGGCCGCAGTTTCGAGGCTACCCCCAACCGTTCAGGGAATCCGCCCATGTGTCCCTTGCGCATCATCGTCGACCGCCTCGAAGACTGGCGGCCCTACTATCCTTCGGAGGACCTGATCACGGCCGATCAGTTTCTTTCCTTGGATCGACGCCACCGATCGGGAGACGACCAGGACCGCTCGACCCACATCATCAACCTGAGCAGTGAGCTCGACTACCTCGGCACGGGGTACTACGTCTCGCTGCTGGCCCAGGCTCGCGGCCAGCGCGTGCTGCCAACGGTGGAAACGCTGAACGAGCTGTCGCGCAAGGCGCTGATCGACCTGCAGCTCGACTCGTTGGGCCCGCTGCTGGGCGAGTTGGCACGCCAAGGCCGCCTGACCGGCGACAGCCTGACGCTGCGCGTGCTGTTCGGCGAATGCCTGGAACCGGCCCTGGCCCGCCTGGCCCGCAAGCTTTTCGAACGCCTGCCCTGCCCGCTGCTCGAAGCTCGCCTGGTCCGGCGGCACGACCTGTGGCGTCTGTCACGCCTGAAGCCGATTCGCCTGCGCGACCTCAACGCTGAGGAACAGGACCTGTTCGCCACGGCGCTCAACCGCCATTCACGTAAGGTCTGGCGAACCCCCAAGGCGCGGCGGCGCTACCGCTTCGACCTGGCAATTCTGGTCGACCCCAAGGAGGCCCTGCCGCCGAGCAACCGCAGCGCGCTCAAGGCGTTCATTCGCGCCGGGCGCAAGCTGGGCATCGATGTCTCGCTGATCACTCGACGCGATGCCGGGCGGCTGGCCGAGTTCGACGCGCTGTTCATCCGCGAGACCACGGCACTGGACCACCATACCTATCGCATGGCCCGGCTGGCCGAGCATGCCGGCCTGGTGGTGATCGACGCACCGCAGGATATCCTGCGCTGCACCAACAAGGTGTACCTGCATGCACTGCTGCGGGCCCGTGGCGTTCCCGCCCCCGACGGCGTGCTGCTCAAGCGCCGCGACCGCCGCCCCCTGGCCGAGCAGATTACCGGGCTGGGCTTTCCCCTCGTGCTCAAGATTCCCGACGGCTCCTTTTCGCGGGGAGTGGTCAAAGTCGAGTCCCTCTCCCAGCTCGAGCGGGAGTCGACTCGGCTGTTCGACGACTCGGCCCTGCTGCTGCTGCAGGAGTGGATGCCCACCGAATACGACTGGCGCATCGGCGTGCTCGATGGCCAGGTGCTGTTTGCCAGCCGCTACTACATGGCCCGTGGCCACTGGCAGATCTATGACCACTCCGGAGCGCAGGTGAAGAGCGGCGGCTTCACCACCCACGACCCGGAGGATGTGCCACCCACCGTGATCAAGGCGGCGCTGAAGGCCACCCGCCTGATCGGTAACGGCTTCTATGGGGTTGATCTCAAGCAGAGCGGCGAGCGTGTGGTAGTCATTGAGGTCAACGACAATCCCAACGTCGACGCCGGCATCGAGGATGCCGTGCTGGGGCGGGAGCTGTACGAGCGGATCATGGCGGTGTTCCTGGCCCGCATGCAGGCCTGCGTACAGCAGGCGCGCTGAAGGCGGTACAACGCAAAAGCCGGCACTGGGTGCCGGCCTTTGCAGTGCGGTAGCAACAGCGGAGCGGCCACAGCTCCGCCGCGCGCTACTTACGCGTCGAACGGGTTGCGCAGCACGATGGTCTCGTTGCGATCCGGTCCGGTGGAGACGATGTCAATGGAGGTACCGACCTTCTCCTCGAGGAAGCTGATGTAGGAGCGGGCGTTGGCCGGCAGGTCCTCGATGCGCTTGGCGCCAAGGGTCGATTCGCTCCAGCCCGGCAGGTCCTCGTAAACCGGTTCGACCGCCTCGTAGCCCTCGGAGTCGACCGGGTTCTCCATCACTTCGCCGTCCTTGCTGCGATAGCCGACGCAGACGCGAATGTTCTCCAGGCCATCGAGCACATCAAGCTTGGTCAGGCAGATGCCCGAGACCGAGTTGATCTGCACCGCATGACGCAGCGCCACGGCATCGAACCAGCCACAGCGGCGCGGACGGCCGGTGGTGGCACCGAACTCATGGCCGCGCTCGGCCAGGTGGCGGCCATGCTCGTCGAACAGCTCGGTGGGGAACGGGCCGGAGCCCACGCGCGTGGTGTAGGCCTTGGTGATACCCAGCACGTAGTCCAGGTAAAGCGGACCCACGCCGGAACCGGTGGCGGTGCCACCCGCCGTGGTATTGGAGCTGGTCACGAACGGATAAGTGCCGTGGTCGATATCCAGCAGCGACCCCTGGGCACCTTCGAACAGGATGTTCTCGCCGGCGCGGCGCAGCTCATGCACCATGCTAACGGTGTCGCAGACCATCGGCCGCAGCTCCTCGGCCATGGCCATGGCGCTGTCGAGCACTTCCTGGAAGTCGACCGCCGCCTCACCGTGGTAGTTGACCAGCACGAAGTTGTGGTAGTCGAGCACCTCGCCGAGCTTGGAGGCAAAGCGCTCGCGGTGCAGCATGTCGCCCAGGCGCAGACCACGGCGCGCCACCTTGTCCTCGTAGGCCGGGCCGATGCCGCGACCGGTAGTGCCGATCTTGGCCACGCCGCGGGCCTTCTCGCGGGCCAGATCGAGGCGCACATGATAGGGCAGGATCAGCGGGCACGCCGGCGACAGGCGCAGACGCTCGCGCACCGGCACGCCCTTGGCCTCGAGCTCGCGGATTTCCTTGATCAGCGCCTCCGGCGAGAGCACCACGCCGTTGCCGATAACGCAGGTCTTATCCTTGCGCAGGATGCCCGAGGGGATGAGGTGCAGAACAGTCTTCTCGCCGTCGATCACCAGGGTATGGCCGGCATTGTGCCCGCCCTGGAAGCGGACCACCGCCGCTGCAGACTCGGTGAGCAGGTCGACGACCTTGCCTTTGCCTTCATCACCCCACTGAGTGCCCAGTACGACTACGTTCTTACCCATGGTGTTCTCTTCTCTTGTGTCAGCGCCTGGTGGGCGCGTCGATCATCCGGCCCGTGGGCCGCGTTCGATAACCGGCCGCCTGCCGGTGGTGTCCCGTGTCGGCGCTAGAGCGCCTCTATCTGCCATTGCCCATCGCGATGGACCAGCCTGTGGCTGCAGCGGTGCGCCTGGGGAGCGGTACCCTGCCCCGGCAAGGCCTGCACCACACGACGCCCGGCGGCACGCAGCGCCGCGATGGCCTCGCCAACGCCCTGGCCCTCGGCCGGCGCCCAGACCCCGTCGCAGGCCGGCTCGCTGTGCACCAGGGTCGCCAGCAGCTTGAGGTCCATGGAAAAGCCCGTGGCCGGACGCGCCCGCCCGAAGGCCTTACCGGTATCGTCGTAGCGGCCGCCCTTGGCCAGGGCCTGCCCGTAGCCCGGCACGAAGGCAGCGAACATCATGCCGGTGTGGTACTGGTAGCCACGCAGCTCGGCAAGATCGAAGTAGAGCGCCACCTCCGGGTGCTGCTGGGCCACGCCGCGATAGAGCGCCTGCAGCTGCGCCAGCGCCTCGCCGACCGCCGGCGGGGCGCCGGCAAATTGGTCGCGCGCCCGCTCAAGCACCTCGGGTCCACCGTGCAGATCGCCCAGGGCCAGGAACATCTCGCCCAGCGCCGGGTCGCGCACCGCCTGCGACACCTGCTCGGCCAGGGCACCCGGCGACTTCAGCTCCAGCGCTTCGAACAGCGCCCGCTCCTGCTCGGCATCGAGATCGGCCGCCTGCACCAGGCTACGGTAGATGCCGATATGCCCCAGCGCCAGGTGGACCTCTTCGGCCCCCGCCACCTTCAGGCTGGCCAGCGCCAGGTTGAGAATCTCGAGGTCGGCTTCACGTCCGCCGTGCCCGAACAGCTCCACGCCCACCTGGACCGGGCTACGTCCGCCCTGGTGCTGGTCGGCCTTGGCCCGCAGCACATTGGTGCAGTAGCACAGCCGCGCCGGCCCCTGGTGACGCATGGAGTGGGCGTCCATGCGCGCCACCTGCGGGGTGACATCGGCACTCACGCCCATCATGCGGCCGGTCAACTGGTCGGTGAGCTTGAACGTCTGCAGGTCGAGGTCGGTTCCGGTGCCGGTCAGCAGCGAATCGAGGAACTCCACCGGCGGCGGCATCACCTGGTCGTAGCCCCAGCAATGGTAAAGGTCGAGCAGCGCGCGGCGCAGCTCTTCCATGCGGCTCGCCTGCGGTGGCAGCACCTCGTCCATGCCGTCGGGCAAGAGCCAGCGGTCAGCAATGGTCATGTTGTCAGTCCTGCTAGAGGGTAGCGGTGGGCGAAAAGACACGATAAGCGGAAAGCGCCCACAAAAAAACCGGGCCACGCCCGGTTCAAGGATTCTATCACGTTTGCCGCCGGGTTGAACCCCAGACGTGGCGGTGACGGCAGGGAGGCTCGCGCCACCCTGCCGCTGCCGACTTCAGTTTTGCTGCGGCATCGCCGGTGTGCGCAGGTAGCGGAAGAAGTCGCTGGTCGGGTCGAGCACCAGCAGGTCCCGCTCGCCATCGAAGCTCGCACGATAGGCGTTGAGGCTACGCCAGAAGGAGAAGAACTCCGGGTCCTGGCTGTACGCCTCGGAGAAGATGCCGGCAGCCTCGGCGTCCCCTTCACCGCGCAGGGTCTCGGCACGCTCGGTGGCCTGAGCGAGCAGAACCTGGCGGCGACGGTCGGCGTTGGCGCGAATGCGTTCGGCCTCCTCCTGCCCCTGAGCGCGCCACTCGCGCGCTTCCCGCTCACGTTCGGAGCGCATCCGCTCGAAGACCGCCGTGGAGACGTCTTCCGGCAGGTCGATACGCTTCACCCGTACGTCGCGGATCGCGACCCCAAGCTCTTCGCGCATCAGCGAGTCGAGCTCCTGGGTGGGGCGCGTCATCAGGTCGTCGCGGCGCTCGGCGATGATTTGCTGCAGGTCGAGGCGGCCGAACTCGTTACGCAGACTCTCGTCGACCCGCGGCTGAATCAGGCGCACCGCCATCATCTCGTCACCGGCCGTGGCCTCGTAGTAGCGCGTCGGGTTGACCACCTGCCACTTGACGTAGGAGTCGACGATTACCGCCTTCTGCTCCAGGGTCAGGTAGCGGCTGGTGTCGGTATCCAGCGTCAGCACCCGGGTATCGAACTTGCGCACCGTCTGGGTGATCGGCACCTTGAAGTGCAAGCCCGGTTGGATGTTCTCCTCGATGACTTCACCGAAGCGCAGCTTCACCGCGCGCTGGGTCTCGTCGACCACATAGAGGCTGTTGCTGGCAAGCCAGGCGATGGCCGCCAGACCGCCCACGATGATCAGTGAACGATTGTTGACCATTTAGCGACCCTCCCTGCGGATACCGCTGCTGTTACTGGGCTGCGTGCTGGAAGTGGTGCGCAGCCGCTCGAGCACGCGCGGGTCCAGCTCGCCGCTCTCGCCGCGTGCAGCGTCGCCGTTGCCACCGCCCTGGGTCGCACCGCCGGGACGCTGGTCCAGCGGCAGGTACATCAGCGGCGCGTCGTCTGCGACATCGATCAGCACCTTCGGCGTCTGGCCGAAGACCTCGGCCATGGCGTCGAGATAGAGACGCTCGCGCATGATCTCCGGCGCATTGCGGTACTGGCTCAGCAGTGCATTGAAGCGGTTGGCCTGACCCTGGGCCTCGGCCACCACCGACTCACGATACCCCTGGCCCTGCTCGACCAGGCGCTGGGCCTGACCCTGGGCGGCGGGAATGATGGCATTGGCGTAGGCCATGCCTTCGTTGATGGTGCGCTGACGATCCTCGCGCGCCCGGATCACGTCGTCGAAGGCATCGATGACGGCGGCGGGTGCCGAGGTGGATTCGATGTTGATGGTCTGCAGCCGGATACCGGTGCCGTAGCTGTCCAGGTAGGTCTGCAGGCGACTGGCCACGGAGCTGCCGAGAATCTCACGGCCCGAGGTCAGGATCTCGATCATGTCGGTACCACCCACCACGTGACGCAACGCCGAATCCAGCGCGTTCTCGATGGAGAGCTGCGGATTGCGCACGTTGAGCACGAAGTCGCGCGGGTTGTTGACCTGGTACTGCGCTGAGATCTCGACCTCAACGATGTTCTCGTCGCGGGTCAGCATCGACTGGGTCTGGGTCAGGGAGCGAACGCGGGTCACGTTGACCATGCGCACGTCGTCGATCAACGGCGGGTTCCAGTGCAGGCCCGGGCCCACCACTTCCTGGAACTTGCCAAAGCGCAGCACTACGCCCCGCTCGGCCTGGTCGACCAGGTAGAAGCCCATGGCGCCCCAGATACCCAGCGCGATGATCAGCAGCAGGCCCGGCAAGGCGAAGGTATTGCGCGGCCGACCGCCGCCACCCTTACCGCCTTGCCCGCCGCCGCCCTTCCCACCACGACCACCCAGCATCGAGTTGAGCTTGTCCTGGAATTTCTTCAGGGCTTCGTCAAGATCGGGTGGTCCCTGGTTGCCCCCGCGGTTGCCACCGCCCCCGCCATTGCTGCCACCATTCCCTCCATTGCGGCGGCCTCCACCGCTCCAGGGGTCATGCTGGTTGCCACCACCACCAGGCTCATTCCAAGCCATACGTCGTCTCCACTCTGCGTTGCCTCACCGCCGACATGCCTCAGGCAGCGAGACGTCGGTTGCCATCCTGTTATCTGCGACACCATGCCAGGTGCCGGGAGTTCTAGTCTCTCGGGGACCATCCACATGCTGGGACAGCAAAAAAGCTTACTCCTCCCATACCGGACGCGAACGAAGCTCCGGTGGAAGATAATCGTCTGCGCGCTCTCCCAGCCGTGACATCAGCTGCAGGAAGTCACGGCGCGGCAGGCGTACGTCGAGGCTGACGCTGCCCTCGTCCTCGAAACGCTCCTCGCGCACGGCGTCCAGCTCATGCAGCGCCGCACGCAGGCGGCCCTGCTCGGGCGACAGGGTCAAGCTGAATCCGATGACATCATCGGCCAGGCATTCCGACAGGGCCTGCGCCAACAGCTCCAGCCCTCGCCCGTCGCGCGCCGACAGCCACACCACCTCGGGGCGACCGTGGCCGTCACGCTCGATGCGTGGGGCGCTGTCGAGCAGATCGATCTTGTTCATCACCTTGAGCATCGGCACGTCCAGCGCGCCGATCTCGTTGAGCACGCCCTCGACCTGCGTCACGTTGAGCTCCCGGTCCGGGTCGGCAGCGTCGATCACATGCACCAGCAGGGTCGCCTCGGCCGCTTCCTGCAGCGTGGCCTGGAAGGCCTCGACCAACTTGTGCGGCAGGTGGCGGATGAAACCGACGGTATCCGCCAGTACCACCGGGCCCACGTCGCCGATCTCCAGCCGACGCAGCGTAGGATCGAGCGTCGCGAAGAGCTGGTCGGCGGCGTACACCTTCGCGGCGGTCAGCGCATTGAACAATGTCGACTTGCCGGCGTTGGTATAGCCAACCAGCGACACGCTGGGTATCTCGGCCCTGGCACGCGCACGGCGGTTCTGGCTGCGCTGACTGCGCACCTTATCGAGGCGCTTGTGGATGGCCTTGATGCGGGCGCGCAGCAGGCGTCGGTCGGTCTCGAGCTGCGTCTCGCCGGGGCCGCGCAGACCGATCCCGCCCTTCTGACGCTCCAGGTGGGTCCAGCCGCGCACCAGCCGGGTCGACATGTATTCCAACTGGGCCAGCTCGACCTGCAGCTTGCCCTCGTGGGTACGCGCCCGCTGGGCGAAGATATCGAGGATCAGGCCGGTGCGATCGAGCACCCGACACTTGAGCTCGCGCTCCAGGTTACGCTGCTGGGACGGGCTCAAGCCATGGTTGAAGATCACCAGCTCCGCGCCGTGAAGGCTCAGGGCTTCGCGAAGTTCTTCCAGCTTGCCGGTGCCGATGAAGGTGCGCGAGTCCGGCCGATGCCGGCTGCCGCTGAGCAACATGGCCGGCTCGGCCCCCGCGGAACGTACCAGTTCCAGGAATTCACCCGGGTCTTCACGTTCGCGCTCGTCATGAAAATCTACATGAACCAGTACCGCCGTTTCGCCGGCGTCGGGACGTTCAAAGAACAATCAATTTCCTCACGCGTTGCTGTCCGACTGAGCGGCAGGATCCTGCGGCGGCAGGCGCACGTTGCGCGACGGCACCACGGTGGAGATGGCATGCTTGTAGACCATCTGGCTGACGGTATTGCGCAGCAGGATGACGAATTGGTCGAAGGATTCGATCTGACCCTGCAGCTTGATGCCGTTGACCAGGAAAATCGACACCGGAATGCGCTCCTTGCGCAGAATATTCAGGTACGGGTCTTGAAGGGACTGCCCTTTGGACATGTTACCTCTCCCTAAAACTTTCTCATGAGGGGTGGAAGTTGTGTTCTTGAGTTGTCTGCCAGCAGGCAAGACACCCTGCCGGCTCGGCCTGGTCACCCGGCCACTCGAAGCCATCATCTTACGCTAAGAGCTGAATTGGCGCACGAATTTCAAGACCTCACCAAGGGTATCGCCGCTCTCGGTATCGAACCAGTGTAGCTCCGGCCAGCTGCGCAGCCAGGTCAATTGGCGTTTTGCCAACTGCCGCGTGGCCACCACGGTTCGCTGCCTGAGCGACGCGATATCAGCGTCGCCATCGAGGTATTCCCACACCTGACGGTAGCCCACGCTTTTCATCGAAGGCAGACCGAGATGCAGGTCGCCTCGGGCCTTGAGTCGAGCCACCTCCTCGATCAACCCGGCCCTCAGCATCACGTCGAAACGAGCAGCGATCCGCTCATGGAGCACGCGTCTTTCGGCCGGCGCGACTCCTATCGACAACACCCTCCAGGGAAAGGTTTCCGGTTGCTGCTGTCGCCATAGCGCCGACAGCGTCTGGCCGCTGGCCCGATAGACTTCAAGCGCACGCATCAGGCGCTGGGGGTCGTTGGGATGGATGCGCCGGGCCGACTCGGGATCGACCCTGGCCAGCGCCGCATGCAGAGCCGCCAGCCCCTGCTCGCGGGCCTGCCGTTCGAGTTCGGCACGTATCGCCGGGTCTGCCGACGGCAGGTTGGCCACTCCCTCGAGCAGGCGCTTGGCATACATCATGGTGCCGCCGACGATCAGCGGTACGCGTCCCGCCGCGGTGATCTGGCGCATCTCGCGACGAGCATCCTCGCGGAACTCCGCTGCCGAATAGGGCTCGGCCGGGTCGCGGATATCGATCAGGCGGTGCGGCGCACGCGCCAGCTCCTCAGCCGAGGGCTTGGCACTGCCGATATCCATGCCGCGGTAGACCATGGCCGAATCCATGCTGATCAGCTCGCAGTCGAGCCGGTCGTGCAGCGCGATGGCCAGGTCGGTCTTGCCGGCGGCGGTCGGGCCCATCAGCAGCAGGGCAAGCGGACGACGGTCGCGCATGGGGCTAGCTCCTTACTGGCCGCGCAGGAACAGGCGGTCCAGCGCCTTCAGCGACAGCTCGGTCCAGGTGGGGCGGCCGTGGTTGCACTGGCCGCTGCGCTCGGTGCGCTCCATATCGCGCAGCAGGGCGTTCATTTCCGCTGTCGTCAGACGCCGGTTGGCGCGCACGCTGCCATGGCAGGCCATCGTCGCCAACAGCTCGTTGATACTGGCCTCGAGACGGTCGGAGCGCCCGTAACGCTCCAGGTCTTCCAGCATATCGCGAATCAGGGGCTCGACGTCGGCATCGGCCAGCAGTGCCGGCACCTGGCGCACCAGCAGCGTCTCCGGACCGGCCACGTCCAGTTCGACGCCCAGGCGAGCAAACGCCTCGCGCTCGGCCTCGGCGGTGGCCACCTCAGCATGGCTCGCTGCCAGCGAGACCGGTACCAGCAGCGGCTGCGTCTGCAGCGCGCCACCGTGAACCTGAGCCTTCATGCGCTCGTAGACGATACGCTCGTGGGCCGCATGCATGTCGACGATGATCATGCCCTGGGCGGTCTGGGAGAGGATGTAGATGCCGTGCAGCTGGGCGATGGCGAAGCCCAGGGGTGGGATGCCACTGCCCTCTTCCGAGGCGGGCAGCGCCGCTGCCTGGCCCACGCCAACGGCACCCTCCACCGGCGGCGATGCCACGGCGGCATCCGCCCCGGCCTCGGCCGGCTGCGGCGTCAGCAGGCGCTCCTCGTGCTCGGGGTGCAGCGCACGATAGCCGTTCATGAAGGCACGCACGCGATCGGCGGTGACCCGCTCCGGTGACTCGCCCGTGGCGTGCAGCGCCATGGGCTGCTGCTGCCAGCGCGGTGCAGGCTCGCGCACCTCTGCGGTATCGTCATGCTCGGCTACAGCGCCATCGGCATGGGCCTCGCGTTCCGCCGGGCGCGCCTCGGCCAGCGCCCGGTGCAGGCTGGAGAAGAGGAAATCGTGCACCAGGCGGCCATCGCGGAAGCGCACCTCATGCTTGGTGGGGTGCACGTTGACATCCACCACCGTGGGATCGACCTCCAGGTAGAGCACGAACACCGGGTGCCGGCCATGGAACAGCACGTCGCGATAGGCCTGGCGAATGGCGTGTGCCACCAGCCGATCGCGCACCACGCGGCCGTTGACGAAGAAGTACTGCTGGTCGGCCTGGGCGCGGGAATGGGTGGGTAGGCCGACCCAGCCCCATAGGCGCAGCGAGCCCGCCGCCAGGTCCAGGTGCAAGGCGTGATCGACGAAGCCCTTGCCCAGCAGCGCCGCAATGCGCCGCTCGCGGCGGGTCGGGTCGTCGCCCGCGGGTAGCTGGTGTACAGTCTTTTGGTTGTGGCGCAGCACCCAGGCGATGTCATAGCGCGACAGCGCCAGGCGGCGAAACGCCTCCTCCACGTGGCCGTACTCCGTCTTCTCGGTACGCAGGAACTTGCGCCGCGCCGGGGTATTGAAAAACAGGTCGCGAACCGTCACCGAGGTGCCACGAGGATGCGGGGCCGGGCTGACGCGCGGCTCCATGTGGCGCCCTTCGGCCACCACACGCCAGCCGCCGCGCGGGTCGTCATCGACATTGGCCACCAGCTCCAGCCGCGAGACCGAGCTGATGGAGGCGAGCGCCTCGCCGCGAAAGCCAAGGCTGGCCACGCCTTCCAGCTCCTCGAGCGACACGATCTTGCTGGTGGCATGGCGCGCCAACGCCAGCGGCAGGTCGGCCTCGCCGATGCCGCTGCCGTCGTCACGAACGCGGATCAACCGACAGCCGCCGGCCTCCAGCTCCACCTCGATGCGGCGACTGCCGGCGTCGATGGCATTCTCGACCAGCTCCTTGACCACCGAGGCGGGTCGTTCGACCACTTCGCCCGCGGCAATCTGGTTGGCCAGCCGCGGGTCGAGTACCTGGATGCGCCGCCCCTGCCCTGCCACTGCCGTCATGAGCGCGGAATCCGCAGCACCTGACCGACCCGAATGACGTCGCCATTTAGCTCATTGGCCTGCTTGAGCTGCGCCACCGGCACCCCATGCCGGGCGGCAATGGTCGACAGCGTATCCCCAGGCTGGATACGGTACTCGTTGGCCGAGGGCGTGCGCCGGTTGTCGCGCTGCCAGGCCAGCAGGCTGGCCGGCGGCGGGTTACGCCGGAAGTGTTCGCTGATACCGGCAAAGATCGACTCGGCCAGCCGCTGCTGGTGCCCCGAGTCGCGCAGGCGGCGCTCCTCGTCCGGGTTCGAGATGAATCCCGTCTCGATCAGCAGCGACGGGATGTCCGGCGACTTCAGCACCATGAAGCCGGCCTGCTCGACGCGGCTGCGATGCAGCCGGTTGACGCGCCCGAGCTGGTCGAGTACCTGGCCGCCGATGGAGAGCGAGTCGTTGAGGGTGGCGGTCATGGTCAGATCGAGCAGCACGCCGCGCAGCACCTCGTCCTTGTCGTTGAGCGACAGGTTGCCGTCGACGCCGCCGATCAGGTCGGCCCGGTTCTCGCTGGCGGCCAGCCACTGGGCGGTTTCCGAGGTGGCACCGCTTTGAGAGAGCGCATAGACCGAGCTGCCGCTGGGCCGCGGGCTGTTGAAGGCATCGGCGTGGATCGAGACGAAGAAATCGGCCTTCTGCTCACGAGCGATGCGCGTACGCTGGCGCAGGCCAACGTAGTAGTCGCCATCACGGATCATCACAGCACGGAAACCCTCGGCGTTGTCTACCAGCCGCTGCAGGCGGCGACTGATCTCCATGACCACGTCCTTCTCGCGGGTCCCACCAGGGCCGATGGCCCCCGGGTCCTCGCCGCCGTGGCCGGGATCGATGGCGATGATGATGTCGCGCCGCGGGTGGGGAGCGGCCGGCTGCTGCGTTGCCGCAATCGCCGCCTCCTGCCGCGGGCCGGCCGAGGTCTCGGCACGACGCCGTTCGGCAGCCAGCTCCTGCTCGCGAATCATTGCCTCGATGGGGTCGATGGGGTTCTGCACGGCGCTTTCGCCGGGGTACTCCATATCCACTACCAGGCGATGGCCGTACTGGTCGTTGGGGGGCAGCGTGAAATGGCGCGGCTCCACCTCGCGGGACAGCTCCAGCACCACGCGCAGGCCGTTGCCGTCGAGCTTGCCGCTGCGCACGGCAGTGATCGCGCTGCCATCCAGGTTGAGACTCGCCAGATCGGTATTGAGCCCGCTATGTTCGAGATCGATGACCAATCGCCTGGGGCCGTCAAGGGTAAAGACACTGGCTTCGGTATGACCGGACAGATCGAACACCAGCCGCGCATGGTCGGGGGCGGCCCATAGGCGGATATTGTCCACCTGCGCCGCCTGCGCCATGCCGGCCAGCCAAAGCGGCAACAGCAGCACACCGGTCAAATACCTGCGCCAGCGTGTCATCCATGTACTCGGCCCGTAGGCCCCATATCGCATCGTTATCACGGTGTTTGGCTTTCCCGCTCGGCAATAGCGTCTTTCCAGGCGGCGTCCTCGGCCAGTCTCGCCAGCACCGCCCGGCCATGTTCGGTATGGGACGTCAGAGTTACGGCACGACCCGGTTCAGCCAGCGCCAGCTCGACGGTGAGGTCCGGCAGCGGCAGCCAACCCTGCCCGCGGCTTGGCCATTCAACAATGCAGAGGGCGTCTTCGGCGAACAGATCCCGGCCACCGATGAACTCGAGCTCCTCCGGGTCACCCAGGCGGTAGAGGTCGAAATGGTAAAGCCTCCCGTTATCGAGCTCATAGGGCTCGACCAGGGTATAGGTTGGGCTCTTGACGGCGCCCTGGTGACCGTAGGCCCGCAAGATGCCGCGTGTCAGGGTGGTCTTTCCCGCGCCCAGGTCGCCTTCCAGGTAGAGGCGCCCACAGCCTTGCATGGCGGCACCGAGCGCCCGGCCAAAGGCCACCTGCCGGTCTTCGTTTTCGAGTCGCATGCGCATCGTCGTTACCTTATGAGCGGACCGCTTCCGGCGTTGATCAGGCGTCGCGCATAGGATGCCAGATCAGCCGCCAGCAGACCACGCTCGCCACCGTCGTGGGCGGCCTGGTCGGCCGCCAGGGCATGCACCATCACGCCCAGGCGGGCGGCGGTTTCAAGCTCCAGCCCTTGGGCGATCAGCGCACCGAGCATGCCGGCCAGTACATCGCCCATGCCCCCCGAGGCCATGCCAGGGTTGCCGTAGGGGCATACCGCCATGCCGGCCGGGCCGACCACCAGGCTACCGGCGCCCTTAAGCACGACCACGCCGCCGAAACGCCGCTGCAGCTCGCGCGCCGCCGCAGGGCGGTCGGCCTCCACCTCTGCCGCGCTGCAGCCCAGCAGCCGGCCAGCCTCGCCCGGGTGCGGCGTGAGGATCCAGTCATCACGCCGCTGGCCGGTGAAACGAGAGGCCAGCAGGTTGAGCCCATCGGCATCCACCACCAGCGGCTTGGCGCCAGCCAGCGCCGCCTGCAGCATGGCCTGCCCCCAGGCCCTCTGCCCCAGCCCCGGCCCCACCACCAGCACGCTGGCCTGCTGCGGCAACTCGCCCAGCTCGGCGACACCGCGCATGCCGTGCACCATCACTTCGGGCCGATAGGTCAGGCTCGCGCTCACATGTTCCGGAGCCGTGGCCAGGCTCACCTTGCCGGCGCCCAGCCGCGCCGCCGCCTCGCTGGCCAGCAGCGCCGCGCCACCGAAGCCCGGGGCGCCGCCCAGCACCAGCACATGGCCCATCGCCCCCTTGTGGGCATCACGTTCGCGCGGAGGTAGCCACACAGGCAGCAGCGTCTGGTCAAGCAGCTCCGCCACCGGTGGCAAGTCGTCATGGCGGCGCGCATCGACGCCCAGCGGGCGAAAGTGCACCTCGCCGGTCAGCGCCGGCGCACGCCCGGTGTGCAGGCCGATCTTGTCGCCGATGAAGGTCACGGTACGGGTGGCACGTACCGCCACGCCAAGCTCCGCCCCGGTGTCCGCGGCGAGCCCGCTGGGGATGTCAATGGCCAGCACCGGCAGCCCGCTGGCGTTGATCGCTTCGATGGCGGCACGGAAATCACCTCGCACTTCACCGCCGAGCCCGGTGCCAAGCAGCGCATCGACGATCACCTCGCCGGTGAGCAGCATCCCCTGGCGCCAGGGTTCGAGCGCGACGCCCACTGAGCTGGCCATGTCGGCCGCACGCGCGGCATCGCCCTCCAGCGCCTCACGCTGCCTGAGCGCGATACGCTGCACCGCCACCCCGGCGCCAGCCGCCAGTGCCGCCAGCACATGGCCATCGCCACCGTTATTGCCCCCGCCGCACAGCACCGTAATGCGCTTGATCCCCGGCCAGTGCGTCCTAAGCCTCTGCCAAGCTGCCGTGGCGGCGCGCTGCATCAGCGCGAAGCCATCGACCCCTCCCTCAATGGTGCGCCGGTCGAGCTCGCGAACCTGCTCGGCTCGGTAGAGGGGGCGCAGTTCAAACGGCGCCTGGTCGGTACGATTCCCGGACATCCGGTGTCTCCCCTGCCCGCGTTGCTTTATGATGCGAGTGTAAGCAGCGCAGCGCGCAAGCCAATCCCCCCGCCACGTTTTTACCCGGTTTTTTCTCGATCATGAGCTCCCGCACGCCCCTAGATGTCGACACCCTGGCCGAGCTGGCCGCGACCCTGAAGACCTGGGGGCGCGAGCTCGGTTTCCAGCAGGTGGGCATCACCGATGTCGACCTGGCCGAGGACGAGCGCCACCTGCAGCGCTGGCTCGATGCCGGCTACCACGGCGAAATGGGCTTCATGGCCAAGCACGGCACCAAGCGCACCCGGCCCGAGGAACTCGTGCCCGGCACGCTGCGGGTGATCAGCGTGCGGTTGGACTACCTGCCGGCCGAGGTGGAGAACGCCAAGGTGCTGGGGCAGCCGCAGACGGCCTATGTATCACGCTATGCGGTGGGCCGCGACTACCACAAGCTGATGCGCAAGCGCCTGGCCACGCTGGCCGGGTGGATCGAGCAGGAGGTCGGCCCCTTCGGCTATCGCGCCTTCGTCGACTCGGCGCCAGTAATGGAGCGCGCCCTGGCGAGCAAGGCCGGGCTGGGCTGGGTGGGCAAGAACGCCATGCTGCTCAACCCGCGGGCCGGCTCGCTGTTCTTTCTTGGCGAACTCTACGTCGACCTGCCGCTGCCCGTCGATCCGCCCTTCGACCGCGAGCACTGCGGCAGCTGCAGCGCCTGTCGCACGGCCTGCCCCACCGGCGCCATCGTCGAGGACAAGGTGGTCGACGCCCGCGCCTGCATCTCCTATCTCACCATCGAGCTGTTCGGCGCCATCCCCGAGCGCTATCGCGAGGCCATGGGCAACCGCGTGTTCGGCTGCGACGACTGCCAGTTGGTCTGCCCCTTCACCCGCTTCACCCGCGCCACGCAAGAGGAGGACTTCGCCCCGCGCCACGACCTGGATCGCGCCAGCCTGGTGTCGCTGTTCGCCTGGGGCGAGGAGGAGTTCCTCGACAAGACCGCCGGCAGCCCGATCCGCCGCATCGGCTACGAGCGCTGGCTGCGCAACCTGGCGGTGGGGCTGGGCAACGCCCCCTGGAGCGAGAGCGTGGAGGCGGCCCTGCGCGCCCGCCTCGCCTACCCCTCCGATCTGGTACGCGAGCACGTCCGCTGGGCGTTGGAGCGACAGCGTGAGAAGCGTGACCGACTGATAGCAAGCGTCTGACCTTGGTGGGACGCGGCTTTACCGGCGACAGCCCTGCGAGGAGGCGCTGTAAACCCATCCCTGGGCGCTACCTTTTCCATCCCTGGAAAAGGACCTCCTCTTCGAGCTGTCCCCGGTGCCGCTCACCCTTGGTGGTGCCAGCCAGGGGCGCTCCTACTCCTCTTCGTCGCGCTCGCTGCCGGCCAGGCGCAGAAACGTAGTGCGGTAGTGCGCCAGCTCCGCCAGCGACTCGCGGATGTCGTCCAGCGCCTGGTGGGTGTTGCGCTTGCTGAAGCCGGCCAGCGCCCCCGGGTTCCAGCGCTTGGCCAGCTCCTTGACGGTGGAGACGTCCAGGTTGCGGTAGTGAAAGAAAACCAGCAGCTCGGGCATCTCGCGCTCAAGGAAGCGCCGGTCCTGATGCACGCTGTTGCCGCACATGGGCGAGGAACCGGGCACCACGTAGCGCTTCAGAAACTCGAGAGTCTGCCGCTCGGCCTCGGCGGTATCGACTCGGCTCTGCTTCACCCGCTCGACGAGTCCCGACTCGCCGTGGGTCTTCTGGTTCCACTCATCCATCGCCGCCAGCAGGCCGTCGGGCTGGTGCACCGCGAGCACGGGCCCCTCGGCCACCAGGTTCAGATCGTTGTCGGTGACCAGGGTGGCCACCTCGATGATGCGCTCGCGCTCGGGGTCGAGTCCGGTCATCTCGAGGTCGATCCACACCAGCAGGTCCTTGCGCGGCGCGGCAGTGTCGGGCATCGGTCAGGCTCCAGAGTTGAAGGGCGCGGCAGGACAGCTCGGGCCACGCTGAGTACAATGCCCTCATTGTAACGATCTTCGGGCGCCCATGAGCAAACGCAAGTTGAGCCGCCAGCAGCGCTGGCGCATCGAGAAGATACAGGCCGAACGGGCCAAGCGCGCCGAGCAGCTCGACGCCAAGGACTCGCAGAAGCTCGCCGCCGGTGAGTACGGCCCCGAGCGGTCCGGCCGAGTCATCGCCCATTTCGGTCGTACCCTCGACGTGCAGGGGGACGGCCATGGGCCGACGGTGCGCTGCCACCTGCGCGCCAACCTCGAAGGGCTGGTGACCGGCGACCGGGTCGTGTGGCGTGCCGCCGAGGACGCCGAGGGCAACGTCAGCGAGGGCGTGGTGGTGGCGCGCAGCGAGCGCCAGAACGTGCTGGAGCGCCCCGACGCCCGCGGCCAGCTGAAGCCGGTGGCGGCCAACATCGACCAGATCCTGATCGTCTTCGCCGTTGAGCCGGCGCCGCACCCCAACCTGATCGACCGCTACCTGGTAGCGGCGGAGGCCACCGGCATCGCACCGGTGCTGGTGCTCAACAAGATCGACCTGCTGCCCGACAGCGGCGGCGAGCTGCGCGCCCTGCTGGCACGCTACGAGGCGCTCGGCTACCCGGTGGTAACCTCGACGACGGCAGGCGAAGCGGGGCTCGACGCCCTGCTGGACCGCCTGTCCGGACGCACCTCGGTGTTCGTCGGCCAGAGCGGCGTGGGCAAGTCATCGCTGATCGACCGGCTGCTGCCGGATGAGTCGCTGCGTATCGGTGCGCTGTCGAAGGACTCGCGCAAGGGCACCCACACCACTACCACGGCGCGCCTCTACCGGCTGCCGACGGCCGACGACGCCGAGCTGATCGACTCGCCCGGCATCCGCGAATTCGGCCTCGTGCATCTGGACGAACGCCAGGTCGCCGAAGGCTTCATCGAGTTTCGCGACTTCCTCGGCCGCTGCCGCTTTCGCGACTGCAGCCACCGCCACGAGCCCGGCTGCGCCCTGCTCGAGGCCGTGGAACGCGGCGACATTCATCCCCAGCGTTTTGCCAGCTATCGCCATATCGTCGATAGTCTCAACGAGACCTGATTCGGCCGCATCGCGACCATGAGATAAGGAGAGCGCCATGAGTTCCGAAGAGAATCTGCTGCCGCTGATCGTCGAACCGGAGCAGCTCGCCGAGCATCTGGACGATCCCCAGCTGTTGCTCGTCGACGTGCCGCTGAGGTCGGAGAGCTACGACGAGGGCCACGTGCCCGGCGCCGTATTCCTCGATTTTCGCCGCCTGATGCGCGGCGAGGGCGAGGTGCCCAACGAGGTGCCGAGCCCCGAGGCGCTGTCGCGGCTGTTCTCGTCGCTGGGCCTGACCCGCGATACCCACGTGGTGGCCTATGACGACGAGGGCGGCGGCTGGGCCGGACGCCTGCTGTGGACCCTGGAGCTGATCGGGCATACCCGTTATTCCTACCTCAACGGCGGCATCCACGCCTGGCGCCAGGCCGGCCAGCCCGTCTCCCATGAGCCGAGCGCACCCACGCCCAGCGAGTACGAGGCCGAAATTCTCCATCCCGAAGTCGCCATCGACCGGCTGGAGCTGCAGGAGCGGCTGGGTGAAAAGGGCTTTGCGGTATGGGATGCCCGCTCTCCGGCGGAGTATCGCGGCGAGAAGGGCGAGAACCGACAGCTCGGGCACATTCCCGGCGCGGTCAACATGGAGTGGACCGAGGCCATGGACAAGGAGCGTGCGCTGCGCATTCGCGACTACGCCGAGCTGATCACCGAACTCGAGGCGCTGGGGCTCACCCCGGACATGGAAGTGGTCACTCACTGCCAGAGTCACCACCGCAGCGGCTTCACCTGGCTGGTGGGCAAGGCGCTGGGCTTCGAGAAGATACGCGGCTACGCCGGCTCCTGGAAGGAGTGGGGCAACCGCGACGATACGCCGGTCGAGAAGTAAATACCGCTTTCATTGCCAGGAATTCCAAACCTTGTCTCTCGCCAAGTTCTTCGCCCTGATCCAGTATCCGATTCCCCATCACCTGCTCTCGCGGCTGGTGGGCTGCCTAGCCGAAACCCGCGTGGCCTGGCTCAAGAATGCGCTGATCCGCGCCTTCATCAAGGTGTTCAAGGTCGACATGGGCGAGGCCGCCGAGCCGGATCCCACCGCCTATGCCACCTTCAACGACTTCTTCACCCGTGAGCTGAAGCCGGACGCCCGCCCCCTGGGCGAGGGCCTGCTGTGCCCCGCCGACGGCAACCTGTCCCAGTTCGGCCCCGTCGAGGCCGACAAGCTGCTGCAGGCCAAGGGGCACCGCTTCTCGATGATCGACCTGCTGGGCGGCGACGCCGAGGCAGCCAAGCGCTACAGCGGCGGCAGCTATGCCAACGTCTACCTCTCGCCCAAGGATTACCATCGCGTGCACATGCCGCTGGCCGGCACCCTGACCGAGATGGTCTACGTGCCGGGGCGGCTGTTCTCGGTCAACGCCGCCACCACCGACCACGTGCCCAACCTGTTCGCCCGCAACGAGCGCCTGGTGTGCCACTTCGATACCGAGCACGGCCCCATGGCCGTGGTGCTGGTCGGCGCCATGATCGTGGCCGCCATCGAGACGGTGTGGGCCGGCCAGGTCACGCCGCTCTCGGGCCAGGTGCAGCGCATCCGCTTCGACCAGCCGGTCCACCTGGAGCGCGGCGCGGAGATGGGCCGCTTCAAGCTCGGCTCCACGGTGGTGCTGGCCTTCGGTGGCAAGGTCGATTTCGACGCCGCGCTGGCCCCCAAGACCAAGGTCAGCATGGGTCAGTCGCTGGGTGGCTTCCCGCAGCGCAATACGCCCGACTTCGTATAGTCACCTTCAGCAGCGTGGGGTGGCGAAGGCCATCACCTCCGCCACGCTCGTTTTCCCTAGCGCCAGCTGAATCAACCGGTCGATGCCCAGCGCCACGCCGCTGCCGGCCGGCATGCCGTGCTCCAGCGCGGCCAGCAGTTGCCGATCGATGTCCACTTCGGGCAGGCCCAGCTGTCGCCGGGCGGCGTTGTCCTCGGAAAAACGCTCACGCTGCTCGTCGGCATCGGTGAGCTCGTCGTAGCCGTTGGCGAGCTCCAGCCCGGCAAGATAGACCTCGAAGCGCGAGGCGACCCACTCGCCGTCCTCCGGGTCGCGGTGGCGCCGCGCCAGGGCCGCCTGGCTCGCCGGGTAGTCCACCACCACGTCGATTCCCTCGCGCCCCAGGGTGGGTTCGATGACCAGGCTCATCAGCAGGTCGAGGCAGTCGTCGCGGGCGGCATCGCCCATGTCGAGCCCACCGCGCTGGCCGGCCAATTGCCGCAGCTCACCGAGCTCGACGCCGAAGGGGTCGAGCTCCAGCGCCTCGCGGAACAACTCGCGGTAACGCCGGCGGCGCAGCGACCCTGCCTCCCTTCCCAGTGCTGTACCGAGCACCTGGCGTATCAGCGCCACGGTCTCCTCGATCAGCTCGTCGAGAGAGAAGCCCGGGCGATACCACTCCAGCATGGTGAACTCGATGTTGTGGCGCCCGCCCACCTCACCGTCGCGAAAGCTGCGCGCCAGCTGGAAGATCGGCCCGCTACCTGCGGCCAACAGCCGCTTCATGTGGAACTCAGGCGACGTCTGCAGCCACAGCCGCTCGCGCCCTGCCGGCGTGGTCGCCGCCAGCGACAGCGAGGCCAGGTGCACGTCGGTGCTGCCGCCGTGCCCTAGCACCGGCGTCTCCACCTCCAGCACACCGCGCGCAGCGAAGAACCCCCGCACCTCGGCCAGCAGCCGCGCCCGCTCACACAGCGTCTCGATACTCGCCGTGGGGCGCCAGTCGGTTGCCATGACACGGTCTCCACAATGATGAAGGCCACGCCGGAATAGCGTGGCCTACGTTGAACCGCGGCTTGGCCGGCGACAGGTCTATGAGAGGGCGCTGTAAATACATCCCTGTACGCTATTTTTGCCATCCATGGCAAAAAACCCTCTCTACGACCTGTCCCCTACGCCGCTCGTGCTCCAGTAAAATCAGGCGCGGGAGACGTATTCACCAGAGCGTGTATCGACTTTCAGCACTTCGCCCTGGTTGATGAACAGCGGCACCCGCACCACGGCGCCGGAAGAGAGCGTGGCCGGCTTGGAGCCGCCCTGGGCGGTATCGCCCTTCAGGCCCGGGTCGGTCTCGACCACTTCCAGCTCGATGAAGTTGGGCGGCGTAACGCTGATGGCGTTGTCGTTCCACAGCGTCACGGTGTAGACCACCTGCTCCTTGAGCCACTTGATGGTGTCGCCCAGCGCCTTCTTCTCCACTGCGTACTGTTCGAAGGAGCCGTCGGTCTTCATGAAGTGCCACATATCGCCGTCGGTGTAGAGATACTCCATTTCCAGGTCTACCACGTCGGCGCCTTCCAGGCTCTCGCCCGACTTGAAGGTACGCTCCCACACGCGGCCGGTGATCAGGTTGCGCAGCTTCACGCGGTTGAACGCCTGCCCCTTGCCCGGCTTGACGAATTCGTTCTCGACGATCGCGCAGGGATCGCCGTCCAGCATCACCTTCAGACCGCCCTTGAATTCGTTGGTAGAATAGCTAGCCATGTTGCCTCTCGAATGATCGGGCGCGCCGCGGTAGGCTCCGGACGCGCAACGTACCGTACGACGAGGAATCGAACCCTCGCCCCATTGTGACTGGTGTGCCGCATGATAACCCGAAGCTCCGCCCTTTTGCAGAGACCGGAAACGCCGGGCGCTGACGTGACGCCCTTGACGCTGCAGAGCGCCTGGCAGAACCAGCTGTCGCAGGCGATTCGCGACCCGCGCGAGCTATGCCGGCGCCTGGGGCTGGACGACACCTGGCTGCCCGGCGCCGAGGGCGGTCACGCGCTGTTCGAGGTGCGCGTGCCCGAGGCGTTCCTGGCGCGCATGCGCCCCGGCGATCCCCACGACCCTCTGGTGCGCCAGGTGCTGCCGCTAAGCGCCGAGGGCGAGAGCGTCCCCGGCTACGTGGCCGATCCGCTGCAAGAGGCCGCGCACACGCCGGGGCCGGGGCTGATTCACAAGTACGCCGGCCGCGTGCTGCTGATTGCGAGCCCCGCCTGCGCGGTGAACTGCCGCTACTGCTTCCGCCGTCACTTCCCCTACGACGCCAACAGTCCCTCTCGCGCGCAGTGGGAGGGCTCGCTGGACACGCTGCGCAGCGACCCGAGCATTCGGGAGGCGATCCTCTCCGGCGGTGACCCGCTGGCCGCCAGCGACCGCCAGCTGGCCTGGCTCGTCGAACGCCTCGAGGCGATTCCCCATCTCGAGCGCCTGCGCCTTCACACCCGCCTGCCGGTGGTGATCCCGGACCGCGTCGACGATGCCCTGCTCGACTGGCTCGGCAACACCCGGCTGCAGAAGGTGATGGTGCTGCACATCAACCATGCCCAGGAGATCGACCAGGCGGTAGTCGAGGCCTGCGCACGGCTGAAGGCGGCCGGGGTTACCCTGCTCAATCAGAGCGTGCTGCTGCGCGGCGTCAACGACTCGGTCGCAGCGCTGGCCGGGCTCTCGGAGCGGCTGTTCGAGGCCGGCGTACTGCCTTACTACCTGCACGTGCTCGACTCGGTGGCGGGCGCGGCCCACTTCGACGTGCCCGACGAAGAGGCCCGCGAACTGGTCGCGGGCCTGCGGACGGTACTGCCCGGCTTCCTGCTGCCGCGCCTGGTCAGGGAGATCCCCGGCGAGGCAAGCAAGACGCCGCTGTAGCCGACAACCACGGCACAAGCAGCGTCGGGGACAGGTCGGAGAGGAGGTCTTTTTCCAGGGAAGGAAAAAGTAGCGCCCAGGGATGGGTTTACAGCGCCTCCTCGTAGACCTGTCGCCGATCAAGCTGCGAGGCCAGGGCGGTTACTTTACGTCTGCCAAGCTCTCCGCCGTTACGTTGGCCGCCGCCGGCTGGGTGGAGACGTGGCGGTTGATGGCGCTCATCACCGCCTTCATCGAGGCGCTGGTGATGCTCTCATCGGTGCCCACGCCGAACACCGCCTTGCCGTCGATGCGCACTTCCACGTAGGCGATCGCCTCGGCGTCGGAGCCCTGGCCGCGGGAGTGCTCGTGGTAATCGATGATCTCCACGTCATGGCCGGCCGCGCCCAGCGCCTTGATGTAGGCTGCCAGCGGGCCGTTGCCCTCGCCGCTGATGGTGCGCCGCTCGCCGTGCTCGTCGATGCTGGCCTCGAGCTTGACCTTGGGGCTATCGGCCTCGGAAGCGAGGCGGTGATTGACCAGCGCATAGGGTGAGGTGCGCGCCAGGTACTCGTCGGCGAAGGCCTGGTAGATCATCTGCGAGGTGATCTCGCGCCCGGTACGGTCGGCCACTTCCTGCACCACCTGGCTGAACTCGATGGAGAGACGGCGCGGCAGCTCGATGCCGTGCTCCTGCTCCAGCAGGTAGGAGACCCCACCCTTGCCCGACTGGCTGTTGACGCGAATCACCGCCTCGTAGCTGCGCCCCACGTCGAGCGGGTCGATGGGCAGGTAGGGTACCTCCCACATGGCCTCCGGATTGGCGCGACGCTCGGCCATGCCCTTCTTGATGGCGTCCTGGTGGGAGCCGGAGAAGGCGGTGAAGACCAGATCGCCCACGTAGGGGTGGCGCGGATGCACGGGCAACTGGTTGCAGTACTCCACCTCACGCATGATCGGCGTGATGTTGGAGAAATCGAGCCCCGGGTGCACGCCCTGGGTGTAGAGGTTCATGGCCAGGGTGACGATATCGACGTTGCCGGTACGCTCGCCGTTGCCGAACAGCGTGCCCTCGACGCGGTCGGCGCCGGCCATCACGGTGAGCTCCGCCGCCGCCACGCCGGTGCCGCGGTCGTTGTGCGGATGCACGCTGACGATCAGGTGATCGCGGTTCTTCACGTTGCGACAGAACCACTCGACCTGATCGGCATAATTGTTGGGCGTGGCCGCCTCCACCGTGGCCGGCAGGTTGACGATCATCGGCTTCTCGGCCGTGGCGCCATAGGCCTCCATCACCGCCTCGACCACCTCCTTGGCGAAGTCCATCTCGGTAGTGGTGAACAGCTCCGGCGAGTACTGGAAGGTCCAGTTGGTTTCCGGTGCCGCCTGCATCAGCTCACGGATCTGGGTGGTGGCGTCCACCGCGATGCCGATGCACTCCTCCTTGCTGACGTTGAACACCACGCGGCGGAATACCGGATCGGTGGCGTTGTAGACGTGCACGATGGCATTCTTGGCGCCCTTGAGCGACTCGAAGGTACGCTCGATCAGGTGCGGACGCGCCTGGGTCAGCACCTGGATGGTGACGTCATCCGGTACCCGGCCGTTCTCGATCAGCGAGCGCACGAAGTCGAAGTCGGTCTGCGAGGCCGAGGGGAAACCCACCTCGATCTGCTTGAAGCCGATTCTCACCAGCAGGTCGAAGAAGCGCTGCTTGCGCTCCTGATCCATGGGATCGATCAACGCCTGGTTGCCGTCGCGCAGGTCAACGCTGCACCACAGCGGCGGGGTTTCGATGCGTCGGTTAGGCCACTGTCGGTCGGGCAGATCGACGGCGACGAAGGGGCGGTACTTGGCGGCGGGGTTGTCGAGCATCATGGCGGTGGTCTCCCTAGCTGGCGGCTCTGATAGGCGGCATTCAGAAACGACGACGCCCCGGCTGCATGGAGCATACCGGGGCGTCGTGGCGATAGACGGAACGGCGCACGCAATCTTTTACCGTCACGGCAAACACGGTCACGGCAAAACGGCGTACGTAGCGGAAAGCAATTCGGTTGGTGGACATCTCGGTACCTCGACTGACCTGGACAAAAACGCGATGCGCAGCGCATCGCCCGACGCTCAAAGGCCGGGTAGTAGTCGTAGGTTCAGGCTGAGGTAGCAAAATGTCGTGTTCATGCCCTCTAGAAAATCAGCCTGCGTGATGCTTGTCAAGGGTCGCCCTCGTTTTTGGCTTCGTCATCGGCCCGCCGCCACCACTCGATCAAAGCCGGCGGTACCGTCTCCTCGGCCACGGTGAGCCCCCAAAGAGTGGTACCGCTGGCATCCTCCACGCTCAGGCAGAAGCGGCGCCGGTCGGCACCGGGCCCCTCTTCCAGCCCCGCTCCGGCCTCTGCACAGGACAGCAGGCGCCAGAGCTCGTCGCGCTGCGCCTCACTGACGCGGGCACAGCGGATGCAGCGTGGGCGCGCCAGCCCGGGGAAATGCGCCACGCCCCCCTCCCGGCGCAGCCAAACCACACTGGCCGGTGTCAGCGGCGGAGGCTGGCTCACGGCGACACCCCCACGCGCCGCCAGCCTTCGCGCACGGCGGTCGCCTCCCGGCTTGCGGCACCATAGCGACGCTCGGCGTTGTCATGGGTCAGCGCGGCGAAGGTGACGAAGTCGCTGTCCTGAGTCAGGCGGCGATCGACGAGGGTGTCGTACCAGATCCGCCCGGCCCGCTCCCAGGCATGACCGCCCAGTGCCATGGCCACGAGATGAAAGGCGTGATTGGGAATGCCCGAGTTGATGTGCACCCCGCCATGATCCGCTTCGGTGACCACGAAAGCTTCCATGTGACCGGGCTGCGGATCGCGTCCCAGCAGCGGATCGTCGTAGGCGGTGCCTGGCCTGGCCATGGAGCGCAGGGCGCGGCCGGCGACCCGCTCGGTGAACAGCCCCTTGCCAATCAGCCAGTCCGCCTGGTCGACGCTCTGCCCCAATTCACGCTGCCGGACCAGACTGCCGAACACGTCGCATAGCGACTCGTTGAGCGCCCCAGACTGCCCCGCATAGGCCAGTGCGGCTTCGTGCTGGATGACGCCGTGGGTCAACTCGTGGGCAATGATGTCCGAGGCGATGGTGAAGCGGTTGAACAGTTCGCCATCGCCGTCACCGAATACCATCTGACGGCCGTCCCAGAAGGCGTTCTCGTAGTCACGACCATAGTGAACCGTGGCGAGCAGCGCCATGCCGGCATCGTCGATTGAGTGTCGCTCGTAGACTTCCCAGAATAGCCGGTAGGTCGCTCCCAGCCCCTGATACGCCTCGTCGACGGCAGGGTCGCCGCTCTCTTCCTGCCCTTCACGCCTCACCAGCCGGCCGGGCAGCACCTGATGCTGCTCGGCGGAGTGGACATAGCGAGCCGACTCGCCGCGCCGGGCGCTGCCCTGCGGCAGGGCAACACTGCCGGCCCGGGCGCGAAAGTGGCTGTCGGCCAGCAGGGTCTGCCGGGCGCACTGCCGCTGATGGATTGAGCCGCTGGTGGCAACGCGCTCAAGCAGATAAGGTGGCAGAAAGCTACGCACCCCCGCGGCTGAATGATCGGTCATCCCTTACTCTCCTTTTGCCACCTGGCTCGGCCATCGAGCCCCTCATTCGAGCATAGCGGAAGCGCTATTTTCCGTGCCGTTCGAGCATCGCCTCCATCCGCGTGAGCTGATCGCGTAACTCCCGCACGTCGTTGCGCAGTCCGTGCAGCTCGGCGGCCTCGCCCTCTCCGCTCTCAAGCTCGATCTGGATGCTCTCCTTCTGCATCACGTCGAGCACGATGCCGATCATCATGTTGAGGAAGATGAAGGCGTTGAGAAAGATAAAGGTGAGGAAGAAGATCCAGGCATAGGGGTAGTACTCCATGGTGGGATAGAGCACCGCCGTGGCCCAGCTCTCGAAGGTGGCGACCTGGAACAGCGTCAGCATGGCCAGCGAGATGTTGCCCCACAGCCGCTCGTCGACGTCGCTGAACAGGAAGCTGCCCACCGCAGCGTAGATGTAGAAGATGATGAACATCAGCAGCGCCACATAGCCCATGCGCGGGATCGACTTGAACAGCGCCGCCATCAGCATGCGCAGCTCGGGGATCATCGACACCAGACGCAGCACGCGGAAGATGCGCAGCAGCCGCGCCAGCAGCACCATCTCCGAGTCGTCCATGGGGATCAGGCTGGCGGTGACGATCAGGAAATCGAAGACGTTCCAGCCCTTCTTGAAGAAGTCCAGCAGGCGCCGCTCCGCCGCCATGCGGATCAGGATCTCCACCAGAAAAAACACCGTGACGGCCACGTCGAGCACCAGCAGCCATTGCTGGAATCGCGAGATCTCCTCGTAGGTTCTCGCTCCGATCAGCAGGGCTGACAGCACGATGATGGCTATCACCGTGAGTTCGAACAATTTGTTGGCACGCAGCCGCTCGAAGCGATTGCGCCAGGTATCGAAGGAAGCGCTCATTAGATTGTCTCGAAGCACTCAATAACAGGAAACGGAAAGGCCGCCTTGCACGGCTTGCCCAGGCGCCTTGGCCAGTGGCGGGCGGCGTGATGGTAGCACGAGCAAACCTCCAGGGGCGCACCCGCAGCAGGCGGCACTAGGTCACCGCTTATTACGACAGCGATACCTTTATTCACGCTCCCTGCCTTGTCCTGCTTCCCCCCTCCTGCCTACTTTCTAGTCATCACGTGCAAAGGAAAAGGAGTCCGGCACATGAGCGATGAGAAGCAACCCCCACAGGAGCAGTCCCACCAGCCCGGCGCCGAGTACAAGATGGATCCGCAGCCGGAGTACATCCGCGACAGCTACCGCGGCGCCGACAAGCTCAAGGACAAGGTGGCGATCATCACCGGCGGCGACAGCGGCATCGGTCGCGCCGTGGCGGTGCACTACGCCCGCGAGGGCGCCGACTGCGTCATCGTGCATCTGGAAGAGGACACCGACGCCCGCGACACCCAGCAACTCGTCGAGGCCGAGGGGCGTCGCTGCCTGGTGCTCAAGGGCGACGTGGGCGAGCCGTCGTTCTGCGACCATATCGTCGACAGGACGCTCGCCGAGTTCGGCAAGCTCAATATCGTGGTACACAACGCCGCCGAGCAGTACGACTGGGACGACATCACCGAGATTCCCCCGGATCAGCTGCAGCGCACTTTCCAGACCAACGTGTTCAGCCACTTCTACCTGACCAAGGCGGCCCTTCCCCACATGCACGAGGGCGACAGCTTCATCTGCACCTCGTCGATCAACGCCTTCAAGGGCAACCCGACGCTGATCGACTACACCGCCACCAAGGGCGCGATCCAGGGCCTGGTGCGCTCGCTGGCGGTGCCACTGGCCGAGAAAGGGATTCGCATCAATTCCGTGGCGCCGGGACCGGTATGGACGCCGCTGATCCCGGCCAGCTTCGACGCCGAGAAGGTTGCCTCCTTCGGCGGCCAGGTGCCGATGAACCGCGCCGGCCAGCCCTCCGAGATGGGGCCGGCCTACGTCTACCTGGCCTGCGAGGAATCCTCCTACATGAGCGGCCAGACGCTGCACCTCAACGGCGGCGTGGTGTTAAATACTTGAGCCCGAGCGCCCGAGCGCCCGACGCACGAAGGCCGCCCATTCGGGCGGCCTTCGTCGTTCTGGGCGGATCGGAGTGAGCTCAGGTGGTCAGCTCGGCAGGATCCAGCAGTCCGGTGAGTTCCTGGGCGTGGTGGGCGGCCTCGCGCCCGCGCGGGGTCAGGTAGCCACCGTCGGCCTGGGTCACCAAGCCCTTCTCATACAGCCGCTCGGCGGCAGCCACGGCGCCGGGAGATGCGCTACCGGCATGCACCTTGAGGCCTGCCTGGGTGGTATCGAGGTTGTACAGGCAGAGCAGGTTCAGCTCGTCCAGCAGCTCGGCGGAGAAATGCGCTTGGGCCATGGCGACCTCCGATTCAATGGGGTTCTTCGAAAGTACGCCACTTCCCACCGCGACACCAGTGCCCTCTCCTTACCCCTTTCGTCGCCTAACCCGCGCGACTGTCGTCCTCCAGATCCCCTTCGCGATAGCCCATCAGGTAGAGCACGGCGTCGATGCCCAGCGTCGAGATCGACTGGCGCGCCTGGCTGCGCACCAGGGGCTTGGCGCGGAAAGCGATGCCGAGGCCGGCGGCTGCCAGCATCTTGAGATCGTTGGCACCGTCGCCCACGGCGATGGTCTGCTCCATGGCGAGCCCCTCGCGGGCGGCGATCTCACGCAGCAGCTCGGCCTTGCGGCTGGCATCCAAAATCGGCTCGCTCACCTCGCCGGTGACCTTGCCATTCTCGATCAGCAGTTCGTTGGCGTGGATCTCGTCGAAGCCGAGCTTTTCTTGCAGATGCCGGGCGAAGTAGGTGAAGCCGCCGGAGAGGATCGCAGTGCGATAGCCCAGGCGCTTCAAGTGCTTCATCAGCCGCTCGACGCCATCCATCAGCGGCAATTCTTCGGCGATCTCGGCCAGCACCGCTTCGTCCAACCCCTTGAGCTTGGCCATGCGCTCGCGGAAGCTCTGCTGGAAATCGAGTTCGCCGCGCATGGCACGCTCGGTGACCGCCGCGACTTCCTCGTAGACACCGTGGCGACGGGCCAGCTCGTCGATCACCTCGGCCTGGATCAGGGTCGAGTCCATGTCGAAGCAGACCAGGCGACGGTGGCGGCGCCAGATCGAATCCTCCTGCAGGGCAATGTCGACGCCGTGCATGGCCCCCAGCGCCAGGGCCTTCTCGCGCAGGCTGTCGAGGTCGACCTCGTCGCCGCGCAGCCAGCACTCGACGCAGGAGCCGAAGCGCGGCACGCCGCCGTCCAGCGGTTCACGGCCCGAGAGACGATGGATCAGCTCCACGGTAAGGCCGTGCTCGGCGGTCAGCGCCCCCACCTCGGCCAGGATGCCGGCGGGCAGGTGCGGTGCCAGCAGCGTCAGGATCAGCCGCGGTTCACTGGCGTGGGCGCTCCAGCGCTGGTAGTCCTCGGCGCTGACCTGGATCGCCTGCACGTCGAGACCCAGGCTGTCGCCCACCTCGGCCAGGGCTCCCTCGAGGTCGCTGTCGTGGTCGAGGCCGACCAGCGCCTCCAGCGAGACCATGCCGAAGGTCACGCTCTGGTTGATGTCGAGCAGCCGCGCGCCGCTGCGCGCCATGGCCTGGCCCAGGCCGGCCAGCTGGCCGGGGCGTGCCGCGCCGGTGGCGCGAATCAGCAGTCGTCTTGTCATTCACCACTCTCCAAACGATCGACCTTCTGCAGGCCGCGGGGCAGCTTGCTGCCGCGCCGGCCGCGCTCGCCGCGATAATAATCCAGATCGGCGTCCTTGAGGGTGAGATGACGCTTGCCGGCATGCACCACCAGCGCGGCACCCGCCGGCAGCAGCACCACATCGCGCATCAGCTCCTCGCGCCGCGCGGCGCGCGCCCCGGGAATGTCGATCATCTTATTGCCTTTGCCCTTGGCCATCTCGGGCAGCTGCGCCAGCGGGAACAGCAGCAGCCGGCCCTCGTTGGAGACCGCCGCCACCCAGATCTCCTCGCCTTCCGGTACGCGCACCGGCACCATCACGCGACAGCCCGTGGGCACCGAGAGCACCGCCTTGCCCGACTTGTTCTTGCCGATCAGCTCCTCGAGCCTGGCCACGAAACCGTAGCCGCCGTCGCTGGCCAGCAGGTAGCGGCTCTCCGGCGGGGCCAGCATCAGTCCGGCCATGTGCGCACCGGCCACCACGTTGACCCGGCCGGTGACCGGCTCGCCCTGGCTGCGGGCGCTGGGCAGGTTGTGGGCGGCCAGGGTGTAGGCACGGCCGGTGTCGTCGAGCAGCACCAGCGGCTGGTTGGTCTTGCCGCGGGCGGCGAGTGCGAAGCGGTCGCCGGACTTGTAGGAGAGTCCTTCCGGGTCGATGTCGTGGCCCTTGGCGGCACGAATCCAGCCCTTCTCGGAGAGCACCACGGTGATGGGGTCGGCGCCCATCAGCTCGACCTCGGAGAGTGCCTTGGCCTCCTCGCGCTCGACGATGGGCGAACGGCGCTCGTCGCCGTGCTCGCGGGCCGCTTCGCGCAGCTCCTCCTCGATCAGGTCGGTGAGCTTGGCCTCGCTGCCGAGCAGCGCCTTGAGGCGCTTGCGCTCGGCTTCGAGCGCGTCCTGCTCGCCGCGGATCTTCATCTCCTCGAGCTTGGCCAGGTGGCGCAGACGCAGCTCGAGGATGGCCTCGGCCTGGCGGTCGGAGAGGCCGAAGGCGGCCATCAGCGCGCTCTTGGGCTCGTCCTCCTCGCGGATGATGCGGATCACCTCGTCGATGTTGAGGTAGGCGGCAAGCAGGCCCTCGAGGATGTGCAGGCGGTCCTCGACCTTGCCCAGGCGATGCTCCAGGCGCCGACGCACCGTCTTGCGCCGGAAGGTGAGCCATTCACCCAGCATGTCCGGCAGCGGCATCACCCGCGGCCGGCCGTCGAGGCCGATCACGTTGAGGTTGACGCGAATGTTCTTCTCGAGGTCGGTGGTGGCGAACAGGTGCGCCATCATCGCCTCGATGTCGACGCGGTTGGAGCGCGGTTCGATCACCAGCCGGGTCGGCTCCTCGTGGGTCGACTCGTCGCGCAGGTCGTCGACCATGGGCAGCTTCTTGGCCTGCATCTGGGCGGCGATCTGCTCGAGCACCTTGGAGCCACTGACCTGGTAGGGCAGCGCGGTGACCACCACCTTGCCCTCTTCCATCACGTAGCGTGCGCGCAGCTTCACCGAGCCGCGGCCGCTCTCGTAGAGCTTGTGCAGGTCGTCGCGGGACGTGATGATCTCCGCCGCGGTGGGAAAGTCCGGCGCCGGCAGGTGCTGCATCAGCTCGGCGGTGGTGGCCTCGGGATGGCGCAGCAGGTGGCAGGTAGCCTCGACCACTTCGTTCACGTTGTGCGGCGGGATGTCGGTGGCCATACCCACGGCGATGCCGGTGCCGCCGTTGAGCAGCACGTGGGGCAGACGCGCCGGCAGTACCACCGGCTCGTTCATGGTGCCGTCGAAGTTGGGGGTCCAGTCGACGGTGCCCTGGCCCAGCTCGGCGAGCAGCACTTCGGCAAACCTGGAGAGCCGCGACTCGGTGTAGCGCATCGCCGCGAACGACTTGGGATCGTCGGGGCTGCCCCAGTTGCCCTGGCCGTCTACCAGCGGATAGCGGTAGCTGAACGGCTGCGCCATCAGCACCATCGCCTCGTAGCAGGCGCTGTCGCCGTGGGGATGGAACTTGCCCAGCACGTCGCCGACGGTACGCGCCGACTTCTTGTACTTGGCACTGGCGTTCAGCGCCAGCTCGCGCATGGCGTAGACGATGCGCCGCTGCACCGGCTTCATGCCGTCGCCGATGTGCGGCAGCGCCCGGTCGAGGATGACGTACATCGAGTAGTCGAGGTACGCCTTCTCGGTGTATTCGCGCAGCGAGAGGCGCTCGACGTCGCCCTCCGCCACCTGAATATCCATGGTCATTGATCGACCTCTTTCTTCATCGGGTTACGCCTCCAAGAGTCTGGCAATCTCGCCGGCCTCAAACCGCGGCTTGACCGGCAACAGGCCTTCGCGGAGGCGCTGTGAACCCGTCCCTGGGCGCTACATTTGCCATCCATGGCAAATGACCTCCGCTCCGCCCTGTTCCCGGCGCCGCTCGCATCGGTCACCCCAACACCTTTTGCTGCGAGCCGCTTCGAGCGCAGAAAGGCTCATGCATTCAGACTTCGATGTCCGCCAGGTTGCCATAATCTTCCAGCCAGCTCTTGCGGTCGGCGGCGCGCTTCTTGGCCAGCAGCATGTCCATCATCTCCATGGTGCCGTCGCCGACCTCGCGGGTGAGCTGTACCAGGCGGCGGGTCTCCACCGCCATGGTGGTCTCGCGCAGCTGCAGCGGGCTCATCTCGCCGAGGCCCTTGAAGCGCTGCACGTTGGGGGTGCCGCGCTTGCCCTCGAGGCGGCGCAGGATGGCCGCCTTCTCGCTCTCGTCCAGGGCGTAGTGCACCTCCTTGCCCAGGTCGATGCGGTAGAGCGGCGGCATGGCGACGTAGACGTGGCCGGCATCCACCAGCGCCGGGAAGTGGCGCACGAACAGCGCGCACAGCAGCGTGGCGATGTGCAGGCCGTCGGAGTCGGCGTCGGCGAGGATGCAGATCTTGTGGTAGCGCAGTTGGCTGAGATCGTCGCTGCCCGGGTCCATGCCCACTGCCACGGCGATGTCGTGGACCTCCTGGGAGCCGTAGATGTCGTGGCTGTCGACCTCCCAGGTATTGAGGATCTTGCCGCGCAGCGGCAGGATCGCCTGGGTCTCGCGGTTGCGCGCCTGCTTAGCGCTGCCGCCGGCCGAGTCGCCCTCGACCAGGAACAGCTCGCTCTGGGCCGGGTCCTGGCCGGAGCAGTCGGCCAGCTTGCCGGGCAGCGCGGGGCCGGCGGTGACCCTCTTGCGCGCCACCTTCTTGGCGCTCTTCTGGCGCCGCTGGGCGGCGCTGATCACCAGCTCGGCCAGGGCCTCGGCCTGGTCGACGTGATGATTGAGCCACAGCGAGAAGGCGTCCTTCACCACGCTGGAGACGAATGCCGCCACCGTGCGCGAAGAGAGGCGCTCCTTGGTCTGGCCGGCGAACTGCGGGTCGAGCATCTTCACCGACAGCACGTAGGCGACGCGCTCCCACAGGTCCTCGGCAGTGAGCTTGACCCCCCGCGGCAGCAGGTTGCGGTATTCGCAGAACTCGCGCAGCGCCTCGAGTAGCCCCGAGCGCAGCCCGTTGACATGGGTGCCGCCCTGGGGCGTGGGGATCAGGTTGACGTAGCTCTCCATCAGCGTCTCGCCGCCTTCGGGCAGCCACTGCACCGCCCAGTCCACCGCCTGCTCGTCGTCGGCAAAATGACCGATCAAGGGCGAAGCCGGCAGCACCTCGAAGCCGTCGGTGGCCTGGGCCAGGTAGTCGCGCAGGCCGTCCTCATACTGCCACACGCTCTCGGCGCCGTCGGTTTCCACCAGGGTGACCTTGAGCCCCGGGCACAGCACCGCCTTGGCCCGCAGCAGGTGCTTGAGCCGGCCCATGGCCAGTTTCGGGCTGTCGAAGTAGGACTCGTCGGGCCAGAAGCGCACTAGGGTACCGGTGGTGCGCTTGGCCACGCTGCCGATCTCGGCCAGCTCCGAGACCTTGTCGCCGTGCTCGAAGGCCATGGCATGGCGGGCGCCGTCGCGCATCACCTCGACCTCCAGGCGCCGCGACAGGGCGTTCACCACCGACACGCCGACGCCGTGCAGGCCGCCGGAGAAGCGATAGCTGGACTGGGAAAACTTGCCGCCGGCATGCAGCCGGGTGAGGATCAGTTCGATCCCGGAGACGCCGTGCTCGGGGTGGATGTCGATCGGCATGCCGCGGCCGTCGTCGGCCACTTCGATACCGCCATCCTCCAGCAGACGCACGCTGACTTCCCGGGCGTGGCCGGCCAGTGCCTCGTCGACGCTGTTGTCGATGACTTCCTGAGCCAGGTGGTTGGGGCGGGTGGTGTCGGTGTACATGCCGGGGCGCTTGCGCACCGGATCGAGACCGGAGAGTACTTCGATTGAGCTGGCACTGTACTGTGTCATGCGTGTTCCGTCGCCGTTGCAGAGTTCGGTCGTGCTGCTAGTACGCTGCCCGGTCTTGCCGGGAGCCGGGCCGGGAGCGAACCCAGCAGCTCACGGCAGCGCGGCAGGCCGCCGGGGCAGACTGTGCCCGCCATGGGCCAGGATGGCCGGCAGGTAGTCGGCCAGCACCGTGAAGACATGATCGCCACCGGGGTGAATGACGGTACGTGCGCCCTGGTAGAGCGCAAAGGCATCGGCAGGGTCGAGCGTCGCGTCGGCGCTGCCCAGCAGCAGCAGGTAGCGCGACGGCGACACGCTGCGCGGCGTCAGCGCCTCGAGCTCCTCGCGATGCGCCGCTTCGATGACGAAGTGCTCGCCGGTGTGCTCGTTCAGGAACGCCTTGCCCATCCATTCCGCGACCAGCGCCGCCGGCGTCACCGCCGGGTTGATCAAGGCCGCCATGAGCCCGTGGCGCTCTGCCAGGCAAGTGGCCAGGAAACCGCCCATGGAGCTGCCCACCACCAGCGGCTGCGCTCCCAGCCCGGCCAGGCGGTCCTCGGCCAGGGCCAGTGCCGCCTTCGGCCGATGCGGCAGCTGCGGTGTCTCGCAGGGCAGCGCCAACTCGGCGCAGGCGGCCCGCATCAGCGCCGACTTGGGCGAACCATAGCCGCTGTTGAAGCCGTGCAGGTAGAGCACCCCGGTGGCACGCGGCGTGGACCAGGCGGCGCCTAGCATACCGAAAGCACTGTATGCATTACCAGCCCAGATCCCGCATCAGGCATGGCCTTCCTCTTCGGCCCGCCACACGGCCTCGATCAGACCACGGGTGGAGGCGTCCATGGCGTCGTGGCCGCCACGCTCGGCCAGCATGCGCTCGGTTTCCCCGGCGATCTGCTTACCAAGTTCCACGCCCCACTGGTCGAAGGGGTTGATGCCCCAGATAGTGGCCTGCACGAACACCTTGTGCTCGTAAAGGGCGATCAAGGCACCCAGAGAGGCCGGAGTGAGACGATCGAGCAGCAGCGTGGTGGAGGGCTGGTTGCCGCGGTAGCGCTTGTGCCCCGGTCGTTCGCCCGGCTCGTCGATGGCGTCGTCGCCGAGCATCAGCAGGCGCGACTGGGCGAAGCAGTTGGCCAGCGTGAGGCGGTGCTGCCCCTTGAGATGATCGCGGGTTGCCGTGTCCTCGACGTCATCATAGCGGCGCAGCGGCGCGATGAAATCGCATACCACCGGCTGAGTGCCCTGGTGCAGCAGCTGGTAGAAGGCGTGCTGGGCATTGGGGCCGAGCTGGCCCCACAGCACCGGGCAAGTGGAGTAGTCGACCAGGCGACCCTCGTGGGTGGCCGACTTGCCGTTGGACTCCATCTCCAACTGCTCGAGATAGGCGGCGAAGTGCTCCAGGCGGCCGTCGTAGGGCAGGATCGAATGGGCGCGGATGTCGAGGAAATTGACGTTCCAGATCCCTGCCAGCGCCAGCAGCACGGGCAGGTTGTCGCCGAGGGGCGCCTCGGCGAAGTGGCGGTCCATGGCGTGGGCACCCGCCAGCAGCTCGCGGAAGTGTGCCATGCCGATCAGCAGCGCAATGGGCAGGCCGATGCCCCCCCACAGCGAGTAGCGCCCCCCTACCCACTCCCAGAACAGCAGCTGGTTGGCCTCGGCGATACCCCACTCGCACATCTTGTCGGGCTTGGCCGAAACGCCGATGAAATGCTGGCGCATCACCATGGCTTCATCGACTCCCTGGATTCCGTCGTAGACCAGCCGCGCCAGCAGCCAGTCACGAGCGGTGCGGGCGTTCGACAGCGTATCGATGGTGGTGAACGACTTCGACGAGATCACGAACAGGGTGGTTTCGGGATTGAAGCGGTTGAGGTAGTCGGCAAGCTGGGAACCATCCATGGTCGAGGCGAAATGGACATCCACGTGGTGGGCATCACGCGGGCGGCAGTCGGCCAGCGCGTGGGTCACCATCAGCGGGCCGAGGTCGGAGCCGCCCACGCCAAGATTGACCACATCCTGGATCGGACGCCCAGTGGCGCCTCGCCACTGGCGGCTGTGGAAGCGCTCCACCATGCTGGCCATGCGATCCAAGGTGGCATGCACACCGGGCACCACGTCCTCCCCGTCTACCGTCAGCGACGCTTCCCGCGGCAGGCGCAGCGCCGTGTGCAGCGCGGGCCGGTCTTCGCTGACATTGACATGAGCACCGCTCAGCAGCGCCTGCACGCCCTCCTTTACCCCGGCTTGCTGCGCCAGCTCGAGCAGCAGCGCAAGCGTGGCGTCGCTCCAGCGCTGCTTGGACAGGTCGAGGGTCAGCCCTGCCGCCTGGCGCGTGAAGCCACGCCCGCGGGTCTGGTCGAGGAACAGCGTGCGCAGGTGGGTTCCCTGCATTTCACGCGCATGCTCGGCCAGCCGCTTCCAGGTGGCAGTCTGGTCGATAGGGGTGTGCTTCATGTCAATCCTCCTTGACGTCATTGCTCGGAGCGGCCGCCGGGGGGTCGGGCGGCGTGTCCATCGCCTCACAGGCTAGACCTGTTTCTGCTTGTAAATCTACAGGCGCATGCCGCCGCAACGCTTACGCTGCGAGGTGCAGGCGGTCTCATCCGTGCAGCCGACCGGCGGCACGCGTAGAATGCGTGCCTGTTCCAGGTGACCGGTTTGCCCATGAGTAACGCATCTTATCGCGACGCGATCTTTTCCACACCCCTCGACCGGGTGGCGCGCTTCTCCTTCGACGAGCAGGTGGTGGCCTGCTTTCCCGACATGATCCGCCGCTCGGTGCCGGGCTACGGCCAGATACTCGGCATGCTGGGGCTGATCGCCGACCGCCACCTGCGCCACGGCGCTCATGTCTACGACCTGGGCTGCTCGCTGGGGGCCGCCAGCCTGGCCCTGGCTGGCCAGCTGCCGCCGGACGCCTTCCGGCTGACCGCGGTGGACCTCTCCCCGGCCATGGTGGAGCGTGCCCGCGAGACCCTCGCCGCGGAGTGTCCCGAACACGCCATCGAGGTGATCGAGGGCGATATTCGCTCCCTCGACTACCGTCCCTCCGGCATGGTGATCCTCAACTTCACCCTGCAGTTCCTGCCCCCCGAGGATCGCGAAGCCCTGCTCGCTCGACTCTATGCCGCGCTGGAACCGGGCGGCGTACTGCTGCTCTCGGAAAAGGTGGTCGACCCCGACGAACGCGACAACGCCTGGCGGGTGGAGCGCTACCACGACTTCAAGCGCGCCAACGGCTACAGCGAGCTGGAGATCAGCCAGAAGCGCACGGCGCTGGAGAACGTGCTGGTGCCGGACACCCTGGAAGCCCACCATGCACGCCTGGCGCGGGCCGGCTTCCCGCGCTCTCTGACCTGGTTCCAGTACCTCAACTTCGCCTCGCTGATCGCGTTCAAGGAGGCCTGAGGTGGCGATCCCTGCCGAACACCGCCCGCTCTATCGCGCCTTCATCGATCAGGGGCTGGACTCCTGGCTCGCCCGCCTGCCGGAACAGCTGGCCCGCGGCCTCGACCGCAAGCGTCATGGCGATCTGCCGGCCTGGGAGAAGGCGGTGGCCAAGCTGCCCGACCTGCCCGAGGCTCGTGACGTCCAGCTAAACGCCGATACCGTGACGGTGGATTGCCCCCTCGACGACAGCCGGCAGCGCCAGTGCGAAAACCTGCTGCGCAAGCTCGCACCGTGGCGCAAGGGTCCCTACCGGCTCGCCGACATTCACATCGACACCGAGTGGCGCTCCGACTGGAAGTGGCGGCGGGTGGCACCGCACCTCACCGACCTGCGCGGCAGGCGGGTGCTCGACGTGGGCGGCGGCAGCGGCTACCACGCCTGGCGCATGGCCGGCGCCGGTGCCACCTTCGTGCTGGTGATCGACCCCTCGCCGCGCTTCTATTACCAGTTCCAGGCGCTGCGCCACTTCGTCGGCAATGCCGACGGCGGCCGCACCCACTTCCTGCCGGTGGGCATCGAGGACGTGCCCGAACGGCTCGAGTTCTTCGACACGGTGTTCTCCATGGGCGTGCTCTACCACCGCCCTTCCCCGCTGGAGCATCTGCTGCAGCTCAGGGACGCCCTGCGCCCCGGCGGTGAGCTGGTGCTGGAGACGCTGGTGGTGGAAGGCGACGCCACCACGGTGCTGCTGCCCGGCGAGCGCTACGCCGCCATGCCCAACGTCTACTTCCTGCCGTCGTCCCTGGCGCTGTGCCAGTGGCTCGAGCGCTGCGGCTTCATCAACGTGCGGGTGGTGGACGAAGCGTTCACCACCCTGGAGGAGCAGCGCTCTACCGAGTGGATGACCTTCCAGTCGCTGGCCGACTTCCTCGACCCACAAGACCCGACGCGAACCCGCGAGGGCTATCCGGCACCGCGCCGCGCCGTGGTTCTGGCCAACAAGCCAGGCTAGCCCAGGCGTTGCCTGCCGCTACGGCGTTCGACCGCAGGCCGCCTGGCTCAGCCGTGCCTGCCGGCAGGAAATCAGCGGCGCAGAATCACTAGCCAGCGCCCCAGATTGAGGATGCTGGCCAGCGAGGCGGCAACATAAGTGAAGGCGCAGGCGGTGAGCACGTGGCGGGCGCCGGGCATGTCGTAAGGGGGGACATATTCGCGCAGCAGCGGCAGGGCGCGATTGAAGCTGGCGTCGAACTCCACCGGCAGGGTCACCAGGTGGACCAGCGCCGCGGTGCCGAAGCTGATCACCGCCATGGCGATCACCACGGCCATGCCGCCCGGCAGGCGGGTCAGGATGAACAGGAAGGGGGCGGCCATCATCAGCAGCGCTCCCAACTTCTCGGCGCGCTGGGCCACACCGACCATGCGCGCCCGGGCGGTCAGCGGCGCGTAGCCCTCGTGGTGCTGGATGGCGTGGCCGACCTCGTGGGCAGCCACGGTCACTGCAGTGAGCGAGCGGCCTTCGTAGTGCTCGCGAGAGAGGCGCACCCGCCGCGCCTCCGGGTCGTAGTGGTCGCCCTGCTCGGTCATCTCCACCTTGACCCCCTCGATGCCCAACCGACGCAGCAGATGGTCGGCCAGCTCGGCACCGGTGCCGGGGTAGTCGTCGCGCCCCTTCGAATGGCGTGCGAGCACCCACTTCGCCCACAGGTTGGGCAGGATGAAGATGGCCAGCAGGAAGGCGATCAGCAGCACGATCATGAAGCGGCACTCCGGCAGTCGGCGAAACGGCACGTTACCCGCTTTGGACCCGGCCTGCCAGGCCGGGTTCATGCTGCCGAGCCCTGCTCAGAGCGCGGCCGGCGCCGCTTCTACCTCACGCAGCAGGGTCTTGAACGGCACGGCCGCCGACTGAACCAAGGGCACCACCGACTGCACCTCCCCACCGGTATCGTGGTCGCGGGTGGCGGCGTATTCGACCGCCTCGACGGCGCTCCTGCCGTGGTCGATGGCGGCCAGCGCCCACTTCCAGCCGGTGCCGTAGGCCACGGGGCCCTTCACCGGGATGCGCACCAGCTTGTTGAACATCTCAAAGACGCCGTCGGGCCCGGCGATGATCATCTCGACCCGCGACACATGGGGCTTGTCGTTGCGCGGCGCACCGGCATTGAGCCACTCCAGGACTTCCCACCACTCCTGCTGTTCGCCGGCAAAGGCGACCCACTCGCCGTTATCGAGCCGAAACAGCTTCTGGGCATGGTTGTAGGTCGAGCCGTTGACACTGATCAGCGAGTCCGTCGCGAGCGTCGTTCCATCCCATACGATAGTGGTCATTGCCGGTCACCTCTTGCAGCACAGGCTTGCTCCGACGCCCGCCGCGTCGGCCATATCGAGCGCAGGGTATTGTGCAAAAGCGCAAGAAATGGTCACCGACCAACAACTTTCGCTAACACCGCAACAGCGAGTCGCGGCGGGACGTCAGGCTTCCGATTCGCGCCGCACGGCTTCCAGTCCGCTCTCGGCGATAAGCCCCTGGCGCAAGGCGTGCTCCGCCATGGCCGCACTGTCGGCAGCCAGCACCAGCTCGCAGCCGGTGTGGCGAAGCTCTTCACGCAGGGCATTGATGGCGCGCTCGCGCTCGGGCTTGCGTTCGACGCGACGAATGTAGACCGCGCGAATCCGCTCAGGGAATTCATGCACGATGCGCGCATAGACCTCGGGGTCGTGCTGCCCGCTGTCGCCGATCAGCACGCACGGCAGGTCGTCGCGCATCGACAGCATCTGCTGGATCAGGTCGTACTTGTGGTCTTCGGCCCGGCGCGGCCAGGGTTTGCGCCAGGAGATGCCCCATTCGCGCAGGAACAGGATCGGGCCGACGGGGATACGATTGAGCTGAAAGAACTCCTCAAGCATCTCGTAAATGCTCCAGGGGCCGCGAGAGACATAGAGGATCGGCCGCTTGGCCTGGCCGCTTTCACCTGCATGCAGCGCCTGGTAGAACGCCGCCACGCCGGGAAAGGCCATGCGCTGGTGTGCCTGCTTGACGAACAGCCGATGCAGCATGCGCAGCTTGTTGGCCACGCCGGTGTACATCACCGTGTCGTCGATGTCGCTGATCACCAGCAGGTCGGCCTCGGGCGGCGACACATAGACCTCGACGAAGGAGGAGATGGGCGGCGCATCGGGGATGACCGCGTGCAGCTCGGCATGATGCCAGGCGGTATCCTGCGGCAGGGGGTGCACTAGCGGCAGGTGCGCATCGAAGTAGCCGTCGCGGTCGGTGGTTACGGTGGTGACGTTGTCGCCCAGGGTGATCTCGACGGTGACCTCGGGCATGCCGCGGCGCGCGATGCGCCGCGCCACGTCCGACAGGTCGCGCAGCACGCCGTAGCGTGGCACCCAACCGCCGAGCGACGACTGGCGAAACACCCGTCCCATCAGCAGGGCCTCGCCGTGGGCCCCGTACCCGCGGTAGGGGTGTACCACATAGCCACCGCGCCCGCGATCCCGCTTCATCGGCCGGGCAACGGCACGCAGCAGGCGTCTGAACATTTCCGCCAGGCCTTGTCCTAGCATCTCACTGTGTCCTCCCTGGCACTGATGACCCGGCGCGACGGCCGGGTCATGCTCCTAGTGTGGAAGAACGAAGCGTGAGATCAACCCCAAACTGGCGTGAGGCTCCACTCAGCGTGCCAGCAGGTCGCGTAGATCGCGTGCCTCCCAGTGGGGGAAGTGCTTACGCACCAAGGCGTTCAGGTCGAGCTCGAAGGCCGCCCAGTCGACCTCGCCACGCCCCGCCGCGCCCGCCTCGGCGAGGTGGCGCACCATGCCGGCGCCGACGGTGATATTGGAGAGGCGGTCGATGACGATGAAGCTGCCGGTACCCGGGCTCTGGTCGTAGGTATCGAGCGGCACCTCGGCGGTCAGCTCGACCCGGCAGCGAGCGATGGCATTGAGCTCGAGCCGGTCGGCCGGATGTCGCTCCAGGGTGTTGACGTCCACCTGGTGACGAATGGCCTCCACACGCCCTGCCACCGAGCGACCAGCCAGACGAATGTCGTACTGCCGGCCCGGCGTCAGCGGCTGCTCGTGCATCCAGACGATGTCGGCATCGAAGGCGTTGGTCAGCGTGACCTCGGCGTCCTCGGCCACGATCCAGTCGCCGCGCGAGATGTCGATCTCGTCCTCCAGGGTGACGGTCACCGCCTGGCCCGGCCACGCCGCTTCCAGATCGCCATCGAAGGTCACCACGCGCTCGACCCGGCTGGTCTTGCCCGAGGGCAGCGCCTTGATCGCCTGACCCGGGCGCAGCACACCCGCTTCAAGGGTGCCAGCATAGCCGCGGAAGTCGAGGTTGGGGCGGTTGACGTACTGCACCGGGAAGCGCAGGTCGGTGAGGTTGCGGTCGCGGCTCACCTCGACGCTTTCCAGCAGCTCCAGCAGCGCCGGGCCCTGTTCGCCTGCGACCTGGTACCAGGGCGTACGGTCGCTGCGGTTGACCACGTTGTCGCCCTCCAGCGCCGACATCGGCACGAAGCGCAGATCCGTGACCGAGAGCTGCTCGGCGAAACGCCGGTAGTCGGCGACGATCTCGTCGAAGCGCGCCTCGTCGAAGCCCACCAGGTCCATCTTGTTCACTGCGATGACCAGGTGCTTGATGCCCAGCAGGTCGGCGATGAAGCTGTGGCGCCGGGTCTGGGTCTGCACGCCGTAGCGGGCGTCGATCAGGATGATCGCCAGGTTGGCGGTGGAGGCGCCGGTGGCCATGTTGCGGGTGTACTGCTCGTGCCCCGGGGTATCGGCGATGATGAACTTGCGCTTGTCGGTGGAGAAGAAGCGGTAGGCCACGTCGATGGTGATGCCCTGCTCGCGCTCCGACTGCAAGCCGTCGACCAGCAGCGCCAGGTCCACGGCGTCGCCGGTGGTGCCGCTCTTCTTGGAGTCGCGGGTCAGCGCCGCCAGGTGATCGTCGAAGATCATCTTGGAGTCGTGCAGCAGCCGGCCGATCAGGGTCGACTTGCCGTCATCCACGCTGCCGCAGGTGATGAAGCGCAGCAGGTCCTTGTTCTCGTGCTCGTGCAGGTACTGCTCGATGTTGTCGGCGATCAGTGTCGATTGGTGTGCCATCAGAAGTACCCCTCGCGCTTCTTCTTCTCCATCGAGCCCGCCTGGTCATGGTCGATGGCCCGGCCGCTGCGCTCGCTGGTGCGGGTCAGCAGCATCTCCTGGATGATCTCGGGCAGGGTGTCGGCCTTCGACTCCACCGCGCCGGTCAGCGGGTAGCAGCCCAGGGTGCGGAAGCGCACCCAGCGCTCCTCCGGCACCTCGCCGGGGGCCAGCGGCAGGCGCTCGTCGTCGACCATCACCAGCATGCCGTCGCGCTCCACCACCGGGCGCGGCGCGGCGTAGTAGAGCGGCACGATGGGAATCTGCTCGAGGTAGATGTACTGCCAGATGTCCAGCTCGGTCCAGTTGGAGAGCGGGAAGGCGCGGATCGACTCGCCCTTGTTGACCCGGGCGTTGTACAGGTTCCACAGCTCGGGGCGCTGGCTCTTGGGATCCCAACGATGATACTTGTCACGGAACGAGAACACCCGCTCCTTGGCGCGGCTGGCCTCTTCGTCACGGCGGGCACCGCCAAAGGCGGCATCGAAGCCGTACTTGTCCAGCGCCTGCTTGAGCGCCTGGGTCTTCATCACGTCGGTGTAGCCGCTGGAACCGTGATCGAAGGGGTTGATGCCGGCGGCACGCCCCTCTTCGTTGATGTGCTCGATCAGCTCCATGCCCACCTCACCGGCCATGCGGTCGCGGAAGGCGATCATCTCGCGGAACTTCCAGGTGGTGTTGATGTGCATCAGCGGGAACGGCGGCGGCCCGGGGAAGAAGGCCTTGCGCGCCAGATGCAGCATCACCGAGGAGTCCTTGCCGATGGAGTAGAGCATCACCGGGTTGCGGAACTCGGCGGCCACCTCGCGGATGATATGGATCGATTCGGCTTCCAGCTGCTGCAGATGGGTCAGCCGCTGGGGCGACAGGGCCGCATCGGCGGCCGGCGGCGCCTGCTCACGGGCGGGTGCTTGAAGACTGGTCATCGGCCCGAATACCTCGCATGACGGTGGGCGGAGAGTTCATGCGGGACAGGGTAACGCCGGGCCGATAATAACGTAAAAGAATGATTGCCTATCTTTTTAGAACAAATAGAAATTAACACTGTGAGGAAGAAAGGAAAATCGAACCTACAGCACGACGCGTTCCACCCAGGTCATCCAGCGCGAGCCGTGGAAATCGAGAATGCGGTAGCCCGGCCTCGATGCCTCGTCCACGGCGAAGTCCGCCGACCCCGGCAGGAACTGGTCAGTGGTCGAGGGACAGCCGTACACGCAGATCGCGCCGTGCTCAGTCGTCCGCCGCTGCGCAAAGGCCTGGTGCGCGTGGCCAAACAGCAGGATCTTGAGCTGTGGAAAGGCCGCCAGCGTCTGCCACAGCTGCTCCTGATCCTGCAGCCCGATCTGATCGAGCCAGGCCGAATCCAGGGCCAGGGGGGGATGATGCATGGCCAGCAGGGTCGGCCGCTCGTCCTCGGCCAGGCGTTCGGCCAGGGCGGCCAGCCGCTCTTCGCCGGCTTCGCCGTAGGCTTGCCCGCTGACCACCGTATCCAGCGTCAGCAGCCGCCACCCGCCCAGGTCGATCGCCTCGTGAAGCTCGCGCAGGTCGCGCATCTGCGCCGGGTCGTCGTGGTTGCCGGCCAGCCAGAACCAGGGGCAGCCCAGCGACGACAGCGCCTGCTGTGCCAGCGCATAGGAGGCAGCGGTGCCGTCCTGGCTGACATCGCCGGTCACCAGCACCAGGTCGGGACGCTCCGCCTGTACTGCCCTGATCACCGCTTCAAGCTGGCGCAGCGGGAAGCCGGCGCGAGAGCGGGCCGTGGGGTCGGCCTGCAGGTGGCAGTCGCTGATCTGGATGAGTCGCAGCATCAAGGCAGTTCCGGCAGGTCGATGGCATGGCCATGGGCCAGGCCGTGGGCCAGCCATTCGCCGAGGAAGCGATTGAGCTGGAGCTTCTCGTCGGGCTGGAACATGCGCACGTTGGGATAACGGTAGCGGCCGCTGAAATGGCGCTCGCGCTGGAAGTCGGTCACTTCCGCCATGCGCACATCATGATAGAGATGCACCCGCATGCGCGGCGGCTCGATGAGGTCGTCCATCAGCCCGGACTGGCTGACCCGCACGATGGTGGTATACGGCGCCTGTTCGATCACCTCCAGGCGCAGCATGCCGAAGCGCCCATGGCGGCCGACCAGCTCCAGCTCGCGCACGTCGCCCGCGCTCATCTCGCCCAGCAGCCGGGTCAGGCGCAAGTAGTTGGCACTGCATTCGCCCTGCAGGCCCTTGAGATCGGTCACATAGGCAGGTCTCGCCATGCTAGCTCCTTGCTCGTAGTGATGCGCGTTGGCCTGCCAGCCAGTAGATGGCGATCAGGCACATGGCATTGTCGAGTCTACCTTCCTGAAGGAGTTCCCAGACACGGCTAAACGGTAGCACGTGAACACGGATATCCTCATGCTCCGCATCCAGCCCGTACACGCCGCCCAGCTCGCTGCAGTCCACCAGCGCACAGAACAGCGTGACCTGCTCGCTGCACGCGCCAGGGCTCGGATAGTAGGTGTGCAGCTCGATCAGCGCGTCGATTTCGCAGCCGGCTTCCTCCACGGCCTCGCGGCGCGCCACCTCGGCGGGGCTTTCCCCTTCCTCGACCAGGCCGGCGACGATCTCGAGTTTCCACGGCGAGACGCGATCGTTCAGCGCGCCGGCCCGAATCTGCTCGACCAGCGCCACGCTGTCGCGCTCCACATCGTACAGCAGCACGCCGACCGCAGCGTGGCGCTCATGCACTTCACGCACCACTCGGCCGCTCCAGCCGCCTTCGAAACGCCGGTGTCGCAGATGCACTTCGTCCAGGCGGAAGAAACCCTGGTGCAGGCAGCGCCGCTCGATCAGCTCGACGTCGCCGCCATCAAAGGAGGGAAGTTGGGCATCCCGGCCCGGCTGGGTATCCGTCATGAGAATCTCCCGTCGATGAATGAGACCATTATCATGACCGAAGCCGGCGGTGCCAACCGCCCGGGCCGCCGTTGGGCAGCCTGGGCGGTACGCGGTGTGCGCTACAGCTGGGCCAGCAGCGCCCTGGCCTGTTCGCGCAGCGCCTCGTCGGAGATCTGGCGATCCTCGCGCGCCGTGCCCTCGACGGCACGCTGCGCATGCTGGCGCGCCTCGTCGCGGCGCCCTTCGTCCTGGAGGAAGGCAGCGTAATAGTAATTCACGTCGATGCCGTCGGGGCGGATCTGCAGCGCACGCTTGAACATGCGCTCGGCGGTGGCGCTGTTGCCGAAGCCAACGGGGCGACCCGGCGCCCGGTCGTAGAGTGCCCCCAGCGTGACGAAGGCCGAGCCGTTGCCGCCATGACGATCGAGCTCCACGGCTCGCTCCAGGGCATCGCGTGCGCTACGGGCGCTGCCCAGCGCCCCGAGGCCGCTGCGCTCGCGGGCATGCGAGGCCTCGATGATGCCGTACCAGATCAGCGGCTGCGCCTGGTTGGGATTGGCCTGGACCAGCCGCTCCGCCTCGTCGGCGAGGGACTTCAGCGAGTCGCGGCGCTGCCCTTCGGCCCGCTGGGTGGTGATCTGCTCCCAGCGCTGCTTGAGCGACTCGACCTCGCCTTCCCAGGCCAACGCCGCACCAAGCGGGGCGAGCAGCAGGCCGGCGCCCAGGGCGGCGGCAAGTAGCTGACGTCGTAGCATGTTCATTCTCCTTCCTTCGGGAGGTTGTTGTTGTGCGCGGCAAGCCGCCGCCCCTGCACTGTAACGAACGTTTGAATTAACAGCCAGCCACACGACCGCCCTGTGGCCCGGCTCGGCGCTTTGGCGTATGTTGCCAGTCTCGATCGAAGGAGGACGCAACCGCATGAAAGGCCGCAACATGACGCGCTGGCGCGATCCGGCCAAGGATCCGCGCCAGGAGCCAAGAAGCCACCTGATCACCGCCGAGGGGGCGGCCCGCCTGCGCGGCATTCTCGATCATCTCTCGCGGGTCAAGCGGCCGGAACTCTCGGCCAAGGTGGGCGAAGCCGCAGCGCTGGGCGACCGCAGCGAGAACGCCGATTACACCTACAACAAGAAGGAGCTCAACCGGGTCATCGCGCGCATTCGCTACCTGACCAAGCGCCTTGATGAGCTGCAGGTGGTGGACCGCCTGCCGGCGGATACCGGCAAGGTGTACTTCGGCGCCTTCGTCACCCTCGAGGACGATGAGGGCGAGGAGATGCAGATCCGCATCGTCGGCCACGACGAGACCGACACGGCCAAGCGCTGGATCAGCGTCGACGCCCCGCTAGCCAAGGCACTGCTGGGCAAGGCGCTGGACGACGAGGTCACGGTAAAGGCCCCGGCGGGCGATAGCGTCTACCTCATCACCGATATTGCCTACCGGGCTCCAGTCACGGCGCGATAGACCCGAAACCGCCGGTCGTCGGCAACGATCTGGAAACCACCGAAGGCGCTCTCGAGCAGGTCGGGATAGGGCAGGAAGGCGTTGGCCACCAGCCACAATTCGCCGTCCGGCTGCAGGTGCACCGGCGCCTCGCGAATCAGCCGCCCGGCGGGGCCGTAGTCGATGCTGCGCTCCTGGTGAAACGGCGGATTGCTGATGATGGCGGCGAAGCGCCGCCCCGCCAGCGCCGAATAGACATCGCCGACCAACACCTGCCCGGCCAGGCCATTGGCCGCCAGGGTACGCCGGGTTGCTTCCACCGCAAAACCGTTGACGTCCACTGCCGTCACCGCATGGCCGCGGCGCGCCAGCCAGGCGGCGAGGATGCCGTCGCCGCAGCCCATGTCGAGTACCTCCCGCACTCGCTCCGGCCCCGGCAGGTGGCGTTCGAGCTCACCGAGCAGCAGCCGGGTTCCCTCATCGAGCTTGCCGTGGCCGAACACCCCGGGGTGACTGGCCAGGGTCAGCCCCTCGGCCTCGAAGGTGGTCCAGGCCGCATCCGGGTCGATGCCGACACGATCGAGGCGAGTCTCGAACAGCATACAGCGCCGCGCGCTGTCGAGCTTGCGACAGCCCAGCCCCAGCGCCGCCAGCACCTTGAGCACTCGCTTGATGCCGCCCTGGTTCTCCCCCACCAGTTGCAGCCGCGTGCCCGCCGGCAGATTGGCGCATAGCCACAGCAGCCACCACTCGCCCAGGGCATGGGCCTTGGGCCAGAACAGCACCGCCCCGGGCGGTTCGAGGGCCGCGTCGTCGAAGGGAGAAACGGCCACGCGGCCGCACTCCCGCCAGGCCTGGAGCACGCCATGATCGGCACTGACGACGCTGCCCTGCCCCTGCTCGAGCCAGGCATCCCGCGGCGGCGCCACCCACAGCCAGCCGCGATAGTCGGCGTCCTGACGCTGCAGCAGCTGGCAGGCCGGGGTCTCAGCACTCATGAGCGACTCCTCGCGTGGGCTGGCCATCCCGCACCAGCGTATAGAGAAGATAGCGCCCCAGGCGCCAGTGGGGCTCGGCCTGGCAGTAGCGGTGCTCCAGCGCTACCAGCTGCTGCCACTCGGCCTCGCTGGCAGGTGGCCGGCGCAGGTAGTCGTGGAACACGCGAATGCCAGCCACCGAGCGTACCGTCAGGCCCTGCGCTTGGCTCCAGGCCACGACCTGCTCGTGGCACAGCGGCGAAATGGGGGTCAGCCGCTGGCGCCTGCCGGTGCCCTCCAGGCGATCGTCCAGCGCCTTCTGCAGGTTACCCTTGACCACGTTGGAGAAGCGCAGCGCATCGCGGTTGAACACCATCAGCGACAGCTGCCCGCCCGGCGCCAGGCGCTCAGCAAGCAGGGCGAAGGCCGCCTGCGGGTCGCTCAGCCACTCGAGCACCGCGTGGCAGGCGATCAGCGACCAAGGCCCGGCGGCACGCTCGGAGAGTGCCTGCAGCGGCGCCTGCACCAAGCTCACCGGCAGGCCGTCGAGCCGCTGTCGGGCCTGCTCGAGCATGTCAGCGGAAGGCTCCAGCAAGGTGACCGCATGACCACGCCGGGCAAACCAGGCGGAAAGCTGGCCCAGGCCGCCGCCCACGTCCAGCAGCGGCTGGCCGTTGAGTTCGAGCATCTGCGGCAGCAGCGCATCGAGCAGGGCCAGGCGCAGTTCGCCGCGCGGCCCGCCGTAAAGGCTGTCGGCAAACTTGTCGGCCAGGCCATCGAAATGGCGGTCGCCGGCAGGCGAAAACATGACGGAGTCTGGCATTTCCTGACCTGAAGCGGGGTATGTGCCGCGCATTCTACCCGCCTTGCCTCCCCCGGGGCAGATGTCGCTGCCACTGCACCTCGGCTTCTACCTGAGCCGCCAGCGCCAGCAAGCGGCGCTCGTCGCCCATGGTGCCCACCACCTGCACCCCCACCGGCAGCCCCTGCGGGGTGATGTGCAACGGCAGCGACATGGCCGGCTGACCGGTGAGGTTGGCCAGTTGGGTAAAGGGGGTGCGTGCCAGAGCATCCCGCGCCAGATGCTTGAGCATGCCCGCCTTGAGCGCCAGCCCGGGCAGGCCGGGAATCGCCAGCAGCGCCATCAGGCGCTGCTGCCATGCCGGCGGATAGAGCTCGCCCAGCCGCGGCGCCGGCGCGGCAGCGACCGGCATCACCAGCACGTCGAAGCGACGGTGAAACGCCCCCATGGCCCGCGCCGCCGTGTTCCACTCGCGCCGGGCCAGCTCGTAGTCGCGCACCGGCAAGGCATGCCCGAGGCGTGCGATGGCCCAGGTAGCGGGCTCGATATCCAGTCGTGACACCGGCACGCCGGTCGCGCGCGCCATCCACGCCAGGTCGGCCCCCACCTGGCCCAGGTAGAGCGTCAGGTAGGCGTTGGCCAGCGCTTCGCCGTCGACCGCCGGCTCGGCCCACTCGACGTGATGGCCCAATCCTTCCAGCGTTTGCGCCGCCGCTTCTACCGCCAGGCGCACCTCGGGGTCGAGCCGGGTGCCGAGCGGCCTGCCCAGCGGCTCGCCCAGCGACACCGCCACGCGCAGCGGCCCGGGCGGGCGGGCCAGCGCGGCAAGAAAGCCCCCTTCACGCGGCACCGGATAGGGCCCCCCCGCGTCCATGCCGTTGATGACATCGAGCAGCGCGGCGCTGTCGCGCACCGAGCGGGTCACGGCGTGTTCCACCACCGCCCCCAGCCATACCTCGCCATGCAGCGGCCCCTGCGGCACCCGCCCGCGCGAGGGCTTAAGACCGAACAGGCCGCAGTAGCTGGCGGGAATACGGATCGAACCGCCGCCGTCACCGGCCATCGCCAGCGGCACCAGCCCAGCGGCAACCGCGGCCGCCGCACCGCCGCTGGAGCCGCCCGGCGAATGGCCCGCCCGCCAAGGGTTGACGGGGTGAGGAAAGGCGTGCGGTTCGGTGATGCCCATCAGCCCGAGCTCCGGGGTGGCCGTCTGCCCGAGCAGGGTGAAGCCGGCCTGGCGCAGGCGGGCGACCAGGGTCGAATCCTGCTCGGGCCGCCACGTCGCCAGGGCCGCACTGCCGAAGGCCAGCGGCTCGCCGGCGATCGCCATCAGCAGGTCCTTGGTCAGGGTCGGCACGCCGGCGAACGGCGCGGCGGCGGCGGCCGCATCGAGCTCGGCGCGGGCGCGCGCGAAGCGGGTGCGCACCACCGCCCCCAGGCGCGGATTGTCTCGTTCGATCAGCGTACAGGCGGCCGCGAACACCTCCTCGCGGCTCACCTCGCCCCGGCGCATCAGCTCAGCCAGGCCCAGGGCGTCGTGGCGCTGGTAGTCGGCAACGTCCATGTGGCTCTCCTCTCAGCCCTCGGTATCTCAAGCAGCGGCGGGCTGCCCCGTGCAACCGGCCCAGCGCGCCCGGCCATGCTCCAGCCACGACAGCAGCGCGGGTATCACCAGCAGCACCAGCAGGGTCGAGACCCCCAGCCCGAAGGCAATGGAGACCGCCATGGGAATCAGGAACTGGGCTTGCAGCGAAGTCTCGAACAGCAGCGGCAAGAGGCCGCCGATGGTGGTCAACGAGGTGAGCAGCACCGCCCGTACCCGCTGCACCACCGCCTCGTTGAGCGCCTCGTCGATGGCCAGGCCGCGGTCGCGCTGCAGCCGATAGAAACTGACCAGGATGATGGCATTGTTGACCACGATACCGGAAAGCCCGAACAGGCCGAACAGCGATAGGATCGTCAGGTCGATGCCCAGCAGCCAGTGACCGAGCAGCGCGCCGATCAACGAGAAGGGGATGATCGCCATGACGATCAGCGGCAGGCTCCAGGAAGCGAAGACCCAGGTCAGCACGGCGTACATCAGGCCCAGCCCCACCAGCAGCCCGGTGCGCATGTCGGCCAGCGTCTCGCGCTGGTCGGCGGCACGCCCCTCGAAGCTGTACTCGAGGTGGTAATCACGGGCCAGGTCCGGCAGCACGCCGGCCGCTAACGCCTCGCGCACCCGGTCGGCCGAGTTGACCGTGGTGTCGAGCTCGGCGGTAACCTCCACCGCCAGGCGCCCATCGGCGTGGCGCAGCGCCTCGAAGCCCTGGCGATGGCTGAGCGCCATGACCTGCTCCAGCCCCACCTGGCGCCCGTCGGGCAGCCGTACGGCGAGGCTCGTCAGGGTGGCAATGCGCTCGCGCTGCTCGCGGGGCAGCTGCACGCGCACCTCGATCTCGTCGGCCCCGGCCTGGTGGATCTGCACCACCTGGCCATCGAAGGCGGTGCGCAGTTGGCGGCCAAGCTCGGCGGTGGTCAGCCCCAGCGCCTCGCCCCAGGGGTTGACCCGGTAGATCAGCTGCTCGCGGCCCCAGGGCATGTCGTCCTGGGTGTCGAGGATTCCCGGCAGGCTGGCCAGCGACTGGCGCAGCGAATCGGCCGCCTGGCGCAGCGCCATGGCATCATCGCCGCTCAGGCGGATATTGACATCCTGGCCCGGCGGGCCGGCGGCGCGCTCGCTGATGGTGAAGCTGTCGAGCCCGGCCGGCAGCGCGATGCGCTCGCGCCAGGCGGCGATAAAGGCCGTGTTGCGTACGTCGCGATGGTCCGACGACACCAGCTCGACCATCACCGAGCCCGCCTCGTCGGCGCTGCGGCTGGGGGCACCCCCGGCGATGGTGGCGCCGTGGCGCACCACAGCCATCCTGAGCAGCTCGCCGCCGAGCGCACGATCGGTCTCTTCGAGGGTGGCCTGCAGATGATCGAGGAAGCGGTCCACCCGCGCCCGCTCGCTGCCAGCCACGAAGTTGACATTGGCGTAGAGCACGCTGGGCTCGGGTGCGGGGAAGAAATTGAAGCCGATGCGCCCCCCGGCCAGCAGGCCTGCGGTCACCAGCGCCACCGCAACCGCCATGGCCAGCGTGGCCCCCCGGTGGCGCAGCGACAGCGCCGAAAAGCGCCGGAAGGGACCTTCGCGAAAGCCCTGGAAGCCGTTCTCGAACCCCTGGCGCAGCGCGGGCAGCCCGCGTCGCGGACGCTCGGGCCGCGACGCCGCCTTTCCGGGTACGAAAGCGTTGCGCAGGTGGGCCGGCAGCACCACGAAGCACTCCAGCAGCGACGCGATCAGCACGCAGATCATGATGATCGGGATGTCACCGAGGATGTTGCCGATCACCCCGCCTACCATCAGCAGCGGCATGAAGGCCGCGATGGTGGTCAGCGACGAGGCCAGCACCGGCCACAGCATGCGCCGCGCCGCGCCGGCCGAGGCATGTCGCGGCGCCTCCCCGGCGCGGTGGTGGGCATCGGCGTCCTCGCCCACCACGATGGCGTCATCGACGATCACCCCCAGCGCCATGATCAACGCGAACAGCGACATCATGTTGATCGAACCGCCGATGCCCCAGAACACCCCGAGGGCAGCCATGAACGCGGTGGGAATGCCGATGGCCACCCACAGCGCCACCCGCGCCGGCAGGAAGAAGTAGAGCAGGATCACCACCAGCAGCAGGCCGCCCGCCCCGTTGGTGATCAGCAGTGAGATGCGATCACGGATCAGCTGCCACGACTCGTCGTGCACCTCCAGCACGACGCTCGACGGCAGCTGCGGGCGGGTCTCGGCCAGCCACTCGTCGAGCACCCTGGCGGCCGCCAGGGAGTCGCCGCTCTCGGCACGCTGCAGCAGCAGCTCCACCGCCGGCTCGCCGCGGCGGCTGATGCGCAGCTGCCCTTCCCGCGGCTCCTGGCGGATCGTGGCGATATCACCCAGGCGCAGCTGGACCCGGTCGCTGCTGAGGATCGGCAGGTCCTCGAAGGCCAGCGCATCGCGCCGCTGCTCCAGCGAGCGCAGCTCACGAGCGCTATCCTGCTGACCCAGCACGCCGGCGGGCAGGTCGCGGGACATGCCCTGGATGCGCTCACCGATCTGCTCCAGCGACAGCGCCAGGCCCTGCAGCCGCTCCGCCGGCACCTCGATGCTGATCTGCTGCTGCGCCAGCCCGCCCAGCTCCACCCGGTCGATGCCGCGCAGCAGCAGCTCGCTCTCGAAGCGGTGCACCAGCTGGCGAAGCTCGCGCTCGTCGAGCTCGCCGCGCACCAGCAGCCGCGCCACCGGCTCGTAGCGCGCCACCCGGCTCACCTCCGGCGCCTCGGCATCCGCCGGCAGGCTGGTGAAGCCATCGACCTGCTGGCGCACATCGTCCAGCGCCAGCACCGGGTCGCTGCCCTCGATGAACTCCAGGGTGATGCTGGCCACCCCCTGAGCAGAGGTGGAGGTCATGCGCTTGAGCCCGTCGAGGCTGCGCAGCCGCTGCTCCAGCGGGTTGGTGATGCCTTGTTCGATGTCCTCGGCCGAGGCGCCGCTCCACACCACGCGCACGCTGACCACATCCAGCGCAAAGCTGGGGAAGAACTGCACGTTCATCCGCGCGATGCCCAGCACACCGCCGAGCAGCATCGCCAGCATCACCAGGTTGGCGGCAACCCGATGGTGCACGAAGAAGCCGATCACCCCGCGCCGGCGGCTCATGGCTGAGGCTCAGTCATTGCTGCCGCCTGTTCGGGCTCGGCCACCTCCACCCGCAGGCCCTGCATGGCATTGGGCAGGTGGGTGACGATGATGCGCTCACCAGCGGCAAGCCCCTCAGGCCGAACCAGCGCCCAGCGCTGGCCGTCGGCAGCTAGGGTCTCGCCCAGGCGGGTCACGCGGTGGCGTCGCAGCCGGCTCTCATCGTCGATACGGTAGAGCATATCGCTGCCGTGCAGGGCGCTGAAGGGCACCGCCACGGCCTCGGCCACCGTGGGGCGCTGCAGCAGCAGCGGCACCAGCGCCCCCGGGCGCAGCCCCGCCGCCTCGCCTTCCAGCGCCAGGATCGCCTCGGTGCCGCCCGGGTCGCTCTCCCCTGCCAGGCGCTGCAGTCGGAAGTAGTGGTCACTCTCCATGGAAACTGCCGTCAGCGCTTCGCCCTGCGCCAGCCAGGCGCCCAGCTCGGCCAGGTAGCCCTGCGGCACCCTGGCGTGCACTTCCAGCCGCTCTGGCGAATAGAACGACAGCAGCGCCGCCCCGGCGCCCACTTGGTCACCCGGCGCGACCCGTACCCCGGTGACGATGCCCTCGAACGGCGCTCCGACGCGGCTGCGCAGGACGTCGCGCTGCGCCGCCTCGCGCACGGCCTCGGCCCGCGCCAGCCGCGCTTCCAGGCTCTGCAGCCTGGCGGGATGCTCGGCGATGGCGCCTTCACGGGTGGCCACCGTCAGGCGCGCCCGGGCCAAGGTATCGCTGGCGTTGTCCAGGTCGGCGCTGGAGGCCAGGTTGCGCTCGACCAGCGAGCGGGTGCGCTCCAGCTGGCGCTGGGCATTGGTGACGATATCGCGCTCCCGCGCCAGGGCGTCACGATCATTGGCGTGGCGTATCCGCTCGTTGGCGATCTGCGCCGCGATATCCGCCACCTCGGCCTCGGCCTGGCGCAGGGGCGGCAGCACGTCGGCCTCCTCCAGCGCCACCAGCAAGGTACCGGCGGCGACGCGCTGGCCTTCGCGAACCGGCCGCTCGGCGATGCGCCCCACCATGGGCGCCACCAGGCTGACCCGGTCGGGCGCCACGACCTCGCCGAACAGCGGCAGCACCGGCACCTGCTCCGCATAGGCCACCGTCATCGCCTCGACCCGCCAGCTGCGCTCCTGCGGCACCGCCTCATCAGGCTCCGGCCGCGTCAGGCGCAGCGCCACGAAGCCGGCCACGCCGATGGCCAGGATCAGCACGGGAAGGAGGCGCTTGAGCATTGAGAACCCCTGGAAGTGTCATATGACGAGCAGGAAGGAAAGCGCCCTACTATACCGCCCCAGCGGCTGGCTTGGGCACTGACGAAGCGGGGTGCGACAGCGTTACGCAGCCTGCCGCCACGGCGGCAGCGGTTTATCTCGGCGCCGCAAGCGCCTATAATGCGCAGCCGAGCGGCCCCCATAGCTCAGCTGGATAGAGCGTCCCCCTCCTAAGGGGAAGGTCTCAGGTTCGAATCCTGATGGGGGCACCATCCCGCCCGGAATCCCTTCGCCACATTTCACGCCTGCCATCTCCGGCGCAGCAACCCAGCCGAAACGACGACAATACGGCATAGACGAAAGAGGCCCCAAACCCCCTTCCGTTTCCTGCAAGGCGTGATAGGATCAAATTTCCCCCGTGAAAACATATGGCAGGAGGCCAACATGTTTAAACGCACAAGGAAAGTGCCGTGTAACGAATGCCACGGCGTGAACTACTGGAACGCCAACCCAAAGCCCACCGATGTTTTGCATTGCCGCTATTGTGATGCGGCAATCACGAACTACGAAGAGTACGTGCGAATGGCGGCGCAACAGGAAGCCGAACGCCTGCTTGCGGAGTTCGTTGAAACCGATGTTTCGCGCGACCTGGCGCACCTGAAGAGCATCCTCGCAAGCCCCGGCCAGCGCATCAGCGCCTAGCAGCTAACGCTGAAACGCCTTACCGTTCACGCCAGCGCAACGCGGCTCAGTGATCGTGTTGGTGATCGAGTAAGTGAGTGCGAGTGACCTTGTAACGAAAACGGCCGCCCAGTGGGCGGCCGTTTTCGTTACCGTGGCGAGACTTTATACGTAGGCCTGCCGCCCTACCCCATCTTCGGCGAGTGCCACCAGCGCCTCGAAGTCGTGCACAGTCAGCTCGCGGCCGGTGACCGTGAGCATGCCCTGCTCCTGGAAGCGCGCCAGCACGCGGCTGACGGTTTCCAGCGCCAGGCCCAGGTAGCTGCCGATATCCGATCGCGACATGGAAAGGTGAAAACAGTACGGCGAGTAGCCGCGGGTGCGGAAGCGCTCGGAAAGCCCAAGCAGGAAGCTCGCCAGGCGCTGGTCGGCGGTTCGCCCAGAGAGCAGGCACATCATGCGCTGGTCGTTGCGCAGCTCACGGCTCATGCAGCGGTAGAGCTGGCCGCGCAGTTCGGGCACTCGCTCGGCGAGATCCTCCAGCCGGGTGAACGGCAGCTCGCAGACGAAGGCGCTTTCCAGCGCGACCACGCTGCCGTAGCAGTGCGCCTCGCCGATGGCATCCAGCCCCACCAGCTCGCCGGGCAGGTAGAAATGGGTAACCTGGTCGCGCTGCCCTTCCAGGGCCACGGTCTGCTTCAGGCTGCCGGAGCGCACCACGTAGAGGCTAGTGAACGTATCGCCCTGGCGCACCAGCGCCGCGCCGCGCTTGAGCGGGCGGGGATGCTGGATGATGGCGTCGAAGGAAGAGAGCGCATCGAGCGCCAGCCCCAGGGGCAGGCAGCGAGCGTGCAGGGTACAGCGCGTGCAGCGGGTCGCGCTTCCCGGCTGGCACGGAACGGACTCGAGCGGCATGACCTCTCCTTGTGCACGGCGTGGCGGGCTGTCTGGCTCGATTGTGTCTCGCTCGGCCCCGCCTGTCTTGGGCCTGGCGTGACATAGGCGACATAACGCCACCTTTCATTGATATGCATCAAGCCCTTTGCCCCAATACAAAAAAACCGGCCCCGAAGGGCCGGTTCTGTCGTCGATGGCTCGACGTGTCTTGCGATTCGCTCAGGCTCGACTTAGAAGTCGTAGCGCAGGCCGACGGTAACGTACAGGTCGTCAGTCACATCTTCAACGGCGTCAGAAGAGTCGAAATCTGCGTCGTGGATCTCGGCCCAGACGTACATCGGCTTGCTGAAGCGATAGTTGGCGCCCAGAGTCCAAGCGTTACGGCTGTCAACACCGTCGATGGAAGAACGAATACGATGGTAGTCGGCGTAGATTTCGCCCATGCCGTAGTCGAACACACCCATCAGAGTCCACTGGTTGTCGACCGCACCCAGGGCATTGGTCACGTTACGCTGACCAGTGAACGGACCAGTGGTAACAAGTGAAGAGCGCTCGATCAGTTCTTCTTCGCTGAACTCGCTGGTCACGTCTTCATACTTGACGCCCACACGAACCGCCGGAGTGAACTGGTAAATAGCAGCTGCAGCCCAGATGTCTTCACCAGAAACGTTCGGCTGGCCGCCCTGATAGCGGGCACCACGCTCGAATACATCCTTATTCTGGTTATAACCTGCGGCCAGATACAGATCCTGCCACTGATAGTTGACAGCAGCCTGCCAGCTAACGGTGGAAGAGTTGTCCTCAGCACCGATAGCTGAGCCGTTACCGCTCAGGTGCTTGGCCTGAACGTGAGCCTGGAAGCCTTCCAGATTCGGGGTAGAGTACTGGAGAGAGTCACCACGGGCAGCAGTGGCACCGCCGCTCTGGGAGATGAAGCCATGCAGTTCCTGAATTTCGAACTTGCTGGTCACCGCCTGGTAGAGAACGCCATCGAAGTTACCGATGCGAACCATACCCCACTGATCGCCGCGCAGGCCGACGAAGGAGTTACGGATCTGCATGGAGTCGGTGCTCTGTGCATCCAGCAGCGGACGGAGCTCCATGTTGGCGAAGGCCTGGAGATCCGGCGCCACGTTGTGGCGAGCACGGAAACCAAAGCGAGAGAAGACATCACGGAACTCAGAGCCGCTGGTCTTGGTGCCCTGAGAAACGCTAAATTCATCAGTCGCTTCGTTGTAGTAAATAGTCTGGTTGTCTGTACCACCAGTGGTCACAGCCAGGTTGATACGGCCATAGACGTCAACTTGAGTGCCGTCCTGGTCGTAAACGGTAGCGGCCTGAGCGGCAGCGGAGACGCCCAGGGCGCCGGCAATGGCAGTCGCTAACAGTGTCTTTTTCATCGCGATAGTTCCTTTCACTAGCTTACTGTTTCGATCGTTACTGCACGAATCGGTGATCGGTGCAGGTAGCTTGCCGGGCATGGGTCCCGCCGTGCTTGGCTCGGTTCCTTCCCAGGAAGGGCCGGAGGCCGGACATGACCGCAGCGAAGCCTTGTTATAGTCCAATGCTCGCAGGTAGAACTCTATACCGGGAAAAATAGGAACGCAATAAGAAAAAACACTGTTTTCCTACCGTGCTCACTTTCCCGATGGAACTTCCGCCTGCTCATGCGGTCGTGCGCTTCCCGCCCTTCCGACCGCAGCCGCAGGCCTGTCGAAACAGTCACCTGGCAGCGATGAGCCACGACATGATGCCCGCCCGCCCCCTTGCTGGCAAGGCCGGCGGGTTAACGCAGCGAAGCGTGGGCGCTCAGTCGCCCGGCGAGCGGTTGCCGTGCTTGGCGAGCAGCGCCGAGAGCTTCGCCTCCATGCGCGCGGCGGGGTCGGCAGGTTCGACGGAAGCGGATGCCGGAACGGGGGCTGGCACCACCGGCCTGTCGCCACCCACCGCCCTTTCGGCGTCGGGGCGCCCTGGCTGGGTGTCCTGGGCGGCGGCCTGCCGTGGCGGCTTGCCGCCGTGCGCCCGGCCGGCCCTGGCGCCCGGCTTGCGCCCGCTTGCCCCATTGCCGCGGCGGCTCTCGCCCTGCAGCTGTTCCAGCTTGCGCCGGGCGTGCTCGCCGGCCTGGGCGTCGACCTCGCCGGCCGGCTGGCCTTCGAGGTCGATGCGCACCGCACCTTCGCGCACGGCTTTCAGATAACGCGGCAGGTTGACGTAGCCGGCCAGCGCCCGGCGCACCAGCTTTTCGGGCCAGGGCTCGCGGGCGGCAAGGGCGTGGTGAATGCCCACCTGCAGGGGGCGGGTGTGCCCCTTGAAGAAGGCCTTGGGGTAGCGCTGGTACCACTGGGCCAGCAGCGCTTCGGCGCTAGGCGCCTGTTCGATGGCGAGGCTGGCCTGGCGCTCGTCGTGCTGCGTTACCGCTGCCTTGTCGGCTGCCGCGGCGGGCTCGGGCTGGGAGGCCGGCGCCGGCGCATCGTCCTGAGCGGCCGGCTCCTCGCGCGGGCGATGGCCCATCAGCGCCGAAAGGCCTTGGGCGCGGCGGGCGGGGCCGGGGAACACCGGCGCCGGCTCGCCCTTGCGCAGCCGCTCGCGCAGGCGTGCGTTGTCCTCTTCCAGCTCGCGGTTCTGCTCGTCGAGCTCGCGGTTCTCTTCCATCAGCTCAAGGCGTGCCGCTTCGGCGTCGGCCAGCCGCGCCTCCAGCTGCCGCAGCTGCTCGCGGCAGGTGCGCAGCGCTTCCAGCGCATGGGCGGCACGAGCCTCCAGGGTGCTGAACAGGTGGCATGAACGCTCTTCGATCAAACCGGCATCCTCCAGGCAGGCTCACGTTGACGGCACGACAAGATGGTTGGCTTCTTGCTTCGCCAGGTGTCACATCGCACAGGGTGTGTCACAAGCGACAGTGTGTGTCACAAGCGAGGCGCTGACAAATCGTCGGCCTGGCGGCGCTGGTACTGCACGAAGCTGTAGCCGGGCTGCCCTGCCGCCGGCGTACCCGGCACGCGCTGCACTTCCTGCCACTCGCGCTCGTCCAGCTCGGGAAAGCGGGTGTCGCCCTCGACCTCGATCTCCACCTCTGTGAGATAGATGCGGCTGGCATGGGGCAGCGCCTGGGCGTAGATCTCGCCGCCGCCCATCACCATGATCTCGTCCACGGCGTCGATGGTGGCCTGCTGGTCGGCCAGGGCCAGCGCCGCGGCCAGGTCGTGACAGACGCGAATGCCAGCATGCTGGAAGGTGCTGTCGCGGGTGACGACGATGTTGAGCCGGCCCGGCAGCGGTCGACCGATGGACTGGAACGTCTTGCGTCCCATGACCAGCGGCTTGGCCTGGGTCATGCGCTTGAAGAACTTGAGATCTTCCGGCAGGTACCAAGGCAGCTTGTTGTCAACGCCTATCACGCGGTTGCGGGCGACGGCGGCGATCATGGCCACTGGCACCAGGGTCTCGTCTGTCATACGGCGACCTCGGCCTTGATATGGGGGTGAGGCTCATAGCCCTCGATGGCGATATGTTCGAAGCGGAAGTCGAACAGCGACGTGACGCTCGGTTCCAGCATCAGCCGGGGAGCCGGGCGCGGCGTGCGCGAAAGCTGCAGCTCGGCCTGCTCCAGATGGTTCAGATAGAGGTGGGCATCGCCCAGGGTGTGCACGAAGTCGCCGGGCTCGAGGCCGGCCACCTGGGCGATCATGCACGTCAGCAGCGCATAGCTGGCAATGTTGAACGGTACGCCGAGGAAGATGTCGGCGCTGCGCTGATAGAGCTGGCAGGAGAGCCGCCCCTCGGCCACGTAGAACTGGAACAGGCAGTGGCACGGCGGCAGCGCCATCTCGTCGACCAGCGCCGGGTTCCAGGCCGAGACGATCAGCCGTCGCGACTGGGGGTTGCGGCGCAGCTGTTCGAGCAGCGCGGCAATCTGGTCGACGTGGCCGCCGCGCGGGTCGGGCCAGCTGCGCCACTGGGCGCCGTAGACGGGGCCAAGGTCGCCGTTTTCATCGGCCCACTCGTCCCAGATGCTGACCCCGTTGTCCTTGAGGTAGGCGATGTTGGTGTCGCCGCGCAGGAACCACAGCAGCTCGTAGATGATCGAGCGCAGGTGCAGCTTCTTCGTCGTCACCAGCGGGAAGCCGCGGGAAAGGTCGAAGCGCATCTGGTGGCCGAACAGCGAACGCGTGCCGACCCCGGTACGGTCGTCGCGTTCCACCCCGTGCTCGAGCACCTGGCGCATCAGGTCGAGGTAGGGCTGTTCAAGGGCAGGCTGCCCCAGCGGGGCAGTGTCGCGTTCGTCAGGCATCGTCAGGCTGGCTCTGGAAGAAGACATGTCGAGCGAGAGTCTACCGCCACTCGCCCCCCATCACTACCCAACCCGAACATCCACCGGCTGGCGGCGCGACCACACGATCAAGGCGCTGCCGAAGGCGATCATCGGCAGCGTCAGCAGCATGCCCATGGTCACCCAGCCAAAGGCGATGAAGCCGATGTGCGGGTCGGGCAGGCGCACGAATTCGACGCCGAAGCGGAAGATGCCGTAGAGCAGCAGAAACAGCCCCGAAACCAGCCCGCGAGCCTGCGGCCTGGCTGAGACCCACCACAGCACGGCGAACAGCACCAGCCCTTCCAGAAAGGCTTCGTACAGCGCGGTGGGGTGACGCGGTGCCGGCCCCATGCCGGGGAACGGCATGCCCCACGGCAGCTCGGTGACCCGCCCCGGCAGCTCGCGGTTGATGAAGTTGCCGATGCGCCCGGCGCCCAGGCCGATCGGGACCAGCGGGGCGATGAAGTCGGTGAGGGTGAAGAAGGCCATGCGCTTCTTGCGCGCGAACCACAGCGCCGCCAGCAGCACGCCGATCAGCCCGCCATGGAAGCTCATGCCACCGTCCCACACGCGGAATATCCACAGCGGGTCGGCCAGCCACTGGCCCAGGCCGTAGAAGAGCGCATAGCCCAGGCGCCCCCCTGCCACCACGCCGATGGCGGCATAGAAAAGCAGATCGCCAACGTCGTCATGGGTGAGGCCGAAGCGCTCGGCGCGCTGGCGGCCGAGCCACCAGGCGCCAACAAAGCCGACCACGTACATCAGGCCGTACCAGTGGACCTGGAACGGGCCCAGGGCGATGGCGACCGGATCGATTGCGGGATAGTTCATCGACACCTCAGAGCAGGAAGCGCAGACCGACGATCGCCAGCAGCGCGGCGAACGCCAGGCGCAGGACCTTAGCCGGCAGCGCATGGGCCAGCCGCGCCCCGACGCGCGCAAACGGCACGCTGGTGATCACGATGCCGAAGAAGGCGGGCCACATGACGAAGCCTGTGGCTCCGGGCGGCAGCAGCGCATGGCCCCAGCCCATGACGATGAAGGTGGCCGCGCCAAACAGCGCAATGGGCAGGCCGCAGGCCGCCGAGGTGCCGACCGCCTGAGTCATGGTGGCACCGCAGCGCGACAGCCACGGCACGCACAGCGTACCGCCACCGATGCCAAACAGCGCCGAGATGCTGCCGATTACCGCGCCGGCGATGCCCATGCCCAGTCGGCCCGGCGCCACGCTGCCCGGCTTGGGGCCAAGACCCAGCGCCATCTTGATCGCCACCGCGATCACGAACAGGCCGAACAGGGTGCCGAGCAGCCCGGCCGACAAGGCACCGGCGACGAACACCCCCAGGATGGCGCCCAATACCAGCCCCGGCAACAGGGCCAGGAACCAGTCGCGCCGGATGCTGTTCTTCTGATAGTGCGCCCAGGCCGACGAGGAGCCAGTCACCACGATGGTGGCCAGCGAGGTACCGATGGCCAGGTGCATGGCGATGCTGGCATCCACGCCCTGCAGGCCGAAGGCAAAGACCAGCGCAGGCACGATGATCAGGCCGCCGCCCACGCCGAACAGGCCGGCCATGGTGCCGGCTGCAGCGCCGAGCGCCAGGTATCCCGCCAGGGTAAGAAAGAGTGTCATTGTGGCGTTTTTTCCTCATGGTTGCCGGGGTGCCACTGACGCAGCAGCTGAACCAGCGCCTTGGGCCCATAGGGTTTGGCCAGATAGTCGTCCATGCCGCTATCGAGAAAAGATTCCTGGTCGACTTCACTGGCATTGGCCGTCAGCGCAACCAGCACGGCGCGCTCGGCCTGTTGGCGGGCTTCCTGGTCGCGCCAGCGGCGCGCCACCTCGAGGCCGCTCATGTCGGGCATGTAGATATCCAGCAGCACCAGGTCGAAGGGCTGGCGCTGCTGCTGCTCCAGCGCCTCGTGGCCGCTGGCCACGCTGGTGACGATACAGCCCTGTTCTTCCAGCACCTGACCCGCCAGCATGCGATTGACCGGCCCGTCGTCGACGACCAGCACGCGCAGCGTCACGACCGGGTTGGCCAGATGCTCTTCGTGAGAGGTGGGCCGCTCGCCGTCGTCGACCAAGCTGCTGACCAGCAGGCTGATATCGGCCATGCGATCGTGCAGGATGGCCAGGCGTTTGTCGTTGAAGCCGCTCCGGGCAACTTCCAGGTTGCCGGCCAGCTCATCCAGCAGCGGTTCCAGCTCGCGCTGCAGCAGGGCCAGGTAGCGCGACTTCAGGCGCGAGTCCTCGCGGGCCCGCTCGCGGGACGCCACCAGATTGCCCAGCTGCGGCAGGCGCTCCGAGGTAGGCATGAAGCGCAGCAGCTGGTAGGGCGGCGCCTCCAGCCGCTCCACGCTCAGGCGGTGCCAGCTCCCTTCGACATCGCGCAGGCTCATCTCCTGCAGGCTGCCGTCCGGCCCGTGATGGGCCTGGCAGTAGTGCAGCGCATCGCACCCGCGCAGGGCCTCGATGCTCTTGCCCAGCAGCTTCTCCATGGCCAGGTTGGCGTTGACGATCTGCTCATGATGAAGCAGCAGCGACGGACGCGACGCCGAGGCCATTAGCCCCACCACGCTGGGCATCTCGTGCAGGCAGGCCTGCAGCTGAGCGGCGCTGTCCTGCAAGTGGTCGAGGCGCTCACCTGGCGAGACGTCACCGGCGACAGGCTGGGCCGGTAGCCCAAGCCAGGGCGGCAGCACCCGACCGGCAGCGAGCAGGTGGCGCTCGACGCGGCGCAGGCCATCGTTCGCCTGCCCTTCATATTCCCGCATGCGATGGCGAAGCTGCAGCAGGAAGGCCGTGGTGGTGAGGGTGGTGCCGATCAGCAGTGCCACCAGCAGCCAACCGGATGCCGCCCACGAGACGGGATCGGGCATGGCAAGCCACAGGAATAGCCCCAGCACGAGGCACAGCAGCACCAGCACGGCCTGGGCCAGCAGAAACGGCCACAGCAGTGGCCAGACGAGATACGACCAGAAGCGGTCGGTGCGCGTTGAGGTGGGCATGCGGTTCCCTATGCCTTCGTCATCCATCCTTTATATCCGCTGAGTTTACGTCGCTGCACGGCGAGAGTCACCGCAGCGCCCAGCATTGGGGGCTGGCACCACCCCGACACGCTGCAGGCTTTCGCCCAGCGCCGCCCCGCCGGGACCGAAGCGGCGCTCGCCCAGCGCCATGATGCCTGCCTCGGCGTCCCACTCCAGCCAGGTCGTGGCGCGAGTGCCGTAGCGCTCGCCGACGATGAAGGCCGGCGAAAGGCTTCGCTCCAGCGCCAGGCCGACGCCGGTATCGGGCAGGTGGGCGTCATCGGCCGGGGCCTGGTCGGCCATGGCCGCCAGGGCCTGCTGCGGCCAGCGCCGTCGACGCAGCGCTGCAAGCAGCCCCTGGCGCGCCGCGATCAGCTTGGGCCAGGGCGTGTTCAGGGTGGCGTTGGAGAGCCCATGCACGCCGGGAGCAACGGCGTTGAGCTCCAGCCGTTCGCCGCCGCGGTGCAGGTGCCACAGCCGCGCCTGGTCGCCCACCAGCAGGTTGAAGCCGGCATAGCGCCAGCCGCTGCCGCCTGCCAGGGCCTCCAGCCACGCCGTCAGGTCCGCCGCTTCCAGCGCGTCACGCACCAGTTGGCCGCGGCTTGGGGCATCGACAGCCACCTTGAGCGCCGAGTCACGCACGTTGGTCACCGCTGCGAAGCGGCCCCGCTCATGCACTGCCAGCCAGCTGCCGCCCGCCTCCAGGTCGCGCCCACCGACGATCGCCGGGGCATCCTGCCACTGGGCCAGCGGCGCCGCGGGTCGTTGGTGAAATTCGTCACGGTTGGCGACCAGCCGCAGCGGGTAGCGACTGCCCGGCGCGTAGGCGAAAACGATCAGGCACATGGCGCCTCAGTCCCGCGGCGGCAGCAGGTGCGACAGCTGCCACTCTTCCAGCCGGCCAAACAGATGGTCGCGCACCGCGCGAGGCGTGTTCAGTCCTAAGGTTTCCTGGACCAGGCCGCGGGCGGCATCCAGCGAGACCCGGCGAATGGCGGCACGCACCCGAGGCAGGCTGGGAGCGTTCATGGAGAGCGAATCGAAGCCCATCCCCAGCAGCAGCAGCGCGCCCGCCGGGTCGCCGGCCAGCTCGCCGCAGACCGAGATGGGCTTGCCGAGCCGCGCGGCCTCCTCGGCCAGACGCGACATGGCGCACAGCACGGCCGGGTGAAACGGATCATAGAGCCCCGCCACCCTGGGGTTGTTGCGATCCACCGCCAGCAGGTACTGGGTGAGGTCGTTGCTGCCCACCGAGAAGAAGTCGACCCGCTCGGCCAGCGCATCGAGCTGGTAGAGCGTCGCCGGCACCTCGAGCATCACCCCCACCCGCGGGCGGCGCACCTCGACCTGCTCCTCGCCCAGCTCGAGGATCGCACGGTCGAGCAGGCGCAGGGCATCGTCGACCTCGTCGACGTTGGTGACCATCGGCAGCAGCACCTGCAGGTTGTCGAGCCCCTGGGAAGCGCGCAGCATGGCGCGCAGCTGCACCATCAGTACTTCGGGATGATCGAGGGTAACGCGGATGCCGCGCCAGCCGAGGAAGGGGTTGGCCTCCTCGATGGGGAAGTACGGTAGGTCCTTGTCGCCGCCGATATCTAGGGTGCGCATCACCACGGGCAGCGGCGAAAAGCTTTCCAGCTGGTCGCGGTAGAGGCGGGTCTGCTCCTGCTCGCCGGGGAAGCGCTCGGCCACCATGAACGGCACTTCGGTGCGATAGAGCCCGACCCCGCTGATGCGGCGTCGCAACGAGATGGAGGTGTCGATTGCCAGGCCAGTGTTGACCATCAGCGGCATCACATGGCCGTCGCGGGTCTCGCTGGGTAGGTCCTGCTCGTGTTCGAGCACGTCGCTGAGCGCCTGCTCCTCGGCGATCAGGCTGCGATAGTGGCTTTCGAGCTCGGCCGAGGGGCGCACGAACAGCCGCCCGCGGTGGCCGTCGAGGATCACCCGCGCACCGGACAGGCGCGGCAGCGGCAGGTCGACCATGCCAAGCACGGTGGGAATACCCATGGCGCGGGCCAGGATTGCCACGTGCGAGGTGCTGGAGCCACGCACCGAGACCAGCCCCGCCAGGCGCTCGCGCGGCACTTCGCCGAGGGTGGCCACGCTGATCTCGTCGCCCACCAGCACGGCGTTGTCGGGGAAGTGGTCAAGCACCTGCGGGGACTCCTCCTGCAGGTGCGCCAGCACGCGCCGCCCCAGGTCGCGCACGTCGGCGGCGCGCTCGCGCAGGTAGTCGTCGTCGACCCGTTCGAGGTACTGCACGTGGCGGCGCACCACGTCGGCCAGCGCACCCGGCGCCCACTGCCCCTCGCGGATGCGTTTCTCGACCTCCTGCGAGAGTGCGGCCTCGCTGAGCATCTGCTGGTAGACCTCGAACAGCGCCAGCTCCTGAGCCGAGATGCGATTGGCCAGGCGCTCGCCTGCGGCGCGGATCTCCTCGCGCACCCGCTCAATGGCCTCCTTCAGGCGCACGATCTCGTACTCGACGTCGGTGGGCACGAGGTCGGGCACGCTGTTGAGATCCGCCAGGGGAGCAACCACCACCACGTTGCCGATGGCCATGCCGGGCGACGCCGCCACCCCGGTGAACTGCGCCTGCCCGCCGGGCAGCGTGGGCCGGCTGAGGCTGCCGGTGGCCAGGGCGTGGGCCAGCACGCCGGCCAACTGCGCGCCCATGGTGATCAGGAAGGCTTCGTCTTCCTCGTCGTAGCGGCGCTTCTCGCTCTGCTGTACCACCAGCACGCCGAGCATGCGCCGCTGATGGATGATCGGCACGCCGAGAAAACTCGAGAAGCGCTCCTCGCCGGTCTCCTCGAAGTAGCGGAAGCGTGGATGTGCCGGCGCGTCTTCCAGGTTGAGCGGCTCCTCGCGCTCGGCCACCAGGCCGACCAGGCCCTCGCCCACCCGCATGCTGACCTGACCGACGGCCTGGCTGTTGAGGCCGATGGTTTCCATCAGCACCAGCGCCTCGATCTCGGGATCGTAGAGATAGAAGGAGCATACGTCGGTGCGCATGGCCTTGCGGATGCGCCGCACCATGGTGGCCAGCGCCGCATCGAGGTTACGCGCTCCATTGACCTCTTGTATGACCCGGCGCAGCACCTCCAGCATGGGCGTCTTGCTTTCCATTTATTGTCGTCTCCCGCCTGGCCGAGGCATCAGTGCCGCGCCTTGTCATCAGGTTGAACGGGCCGAACCCTCGGCAGCCGCCCGGCTTCGCCGCCCTTGGCGTCGCTTGCGTGCACGGCCACGCTCAGCGGCCCTCCAGCGCCAGGCGCTGCGCGCGCAGCGACAGCTCGCTCAAGGCGCGGCGGTAGACCTCGCGCTTGAAGGGCACGACCTGGCCCAGCGGATACCAGTAGCTGACCCAGCGCCAGCTATCGAACTCCGGCTTGGCCGAGCCATCCATGCAGATGCGGCTCTCGGCACAGCGTATCCGCAGCAGGAACCACTTCTGTTTCTGGCCGATGCAGACCGGCCGTGCATTGGTGCGAATCATGCGTCGCGGCAAGCGATAGCGCAGCCATCCCCGGGTACAGGCAAGCAGATCGACATCGTCGGCCGTCAGGCCGATTTCCTCTTCCAGCTCACGATAGAGCGCCTGCTGCGGTGTCTCGGTCGCCTTGATGCCTCCCTGGGGAAACTGCCACGCATTCTGTCCTACCCGACGCGCCCAAAGTAGCTGCCCCTGCGAGTTGGCAATGATAATGCCAACGTTGGGGCGAAAGCCGTCAGCGTCGATCACGGACTTCACCTTATGAATTCGTATGAGAGTCATTCTTCCACATTGCCACAAAGCGCTTCAATACAACGAAAAGCCGTGAGTGCATTAGCCGCCATCGACACCTGACGATTGGAACGGGCTTAGCAGTGGCTCCGGTTGTCTGCCATAATCGCGACCTTTCGCGTTCTGTAGCGTTTCGTCACTCATCTACTGCAAGGGGTAAGCCGTGAGTCTGGCCATTTTCGACCTGGACAACACCCTGTTGTCCATCGACAGCGATCATGCCTGGGGCGAATTCCTGCTGGAGCAGGGCGCCGTCGATTCCGCCGCCTACCGGGAAGCCAACGATCGCTTCATGGCCGACTACGAAGCCGGCACGCTGGACATCCACGCCTTCCTCGCCGTGGCGCTCCAGCCGCTGGCCGACAACTCGCCCGAGCAGCTGGCCGCCTGGCACCAGCAGTTCATGGCCAGCAAGATCGAACCCAGCATCCTGGCCAAGGGTGAGGAGCTGCTGGCACGCCACCGCAGCCGCGGCGATACCCTGCTGATCATCACCGCCACCAACCGCTTCATCACCGGCCCCATCGCCGAGCGGCTGGGGGTGGATCACCTGATCGCGGTGGAGCCGGAAGTGGTGGATGGCCGCTACACCGGCAAGGTGAGCGGCACGCCCAGCTACAGGGAAGGCAAGGTGCACCGCCTGGAAGCGTGGCTGGCCGACAAGGACCTGACCCTGGACGACGCCTGGTTCTACAGCGACTCGCACAACGACCTGCCGCTGCTGGAGCGGGTGGACCACCCGGTCGCGGTGGACCCGGACCCCACCCTGCGCGAAGTGGCCGAACAGCGCGGCTGGCGGATCATGAGCCTGCGCGACTGAGCCCAGGCCCGCCCCGCCAAAGGCAACACCCCGAAAGCTTGGCTTTCGGGGTTTTTCATCTCTGCTCAACGCTGAGTGAATAGCCGAGCGAGATGACGCGCAAGGTGCAGCCGGTTCGCAACGCTCGGCCCAAAACGACAGCGCCCCCGGCGATCGCTCGCCGGGGGCGCTATGCTGCTGGCCTGAACGATCAGCCCAGCAGGTGCTCGACGGCGGCGCGCTCTTCGCGCAGCTCGTCTTCGGTGGCCTTCATCTTGCCACGGCTGAACTCGTTGATCTCGAGGCCCTGCACGATCTCGTAGTCGCCGTTCTGGCAGCGCACCGGGTAGGAGTAGATGATGCCTTCCTCGATGCCATAGCTGCCGTCGGAGGGAATCGCCATGCTCACCACCTTGTCGCTACCCAGCGCCCAGTCGCGCATGTGGTCGATGGCGGAAGAGGCGGCGGACGCGGCGGAAGAGGCTCCGCGCGCCTTGATGATGGCGGCGCCGCGCTGCTGCACGGTGGGGATGAAGTCGTTCTCGTACCAGTCGCGCTCGACCAGGTCGAAGGCCGCAGTGCCGGCCACCTGGGTGTGGGCCAGGTCCGGGTACTGGGTGGCGCTGTGGTTGCCCCAGATGATCATGTTCTCGATGTCGGTGACGCGCTTGCCGGTCTTCTGGGCAAGCTGGGTCAGGGCGCGGTTGTGATCCAGGCGCGTCATCGCAGTGAACTGGCGCGGGCTCAGGTCCGGCGCGTTGCACGAGGCGATCAGGGCGTTGGTGTTGGCCGGGTTGCCCACCACCAGCACGCGCACGTTGCGGCTGGCGTTGTCGTTGAGCGCCTTGCCCTGCACGGAGAAGATCGCCGCGTTGGCTTCCAGCAGGTCCTTGCGCTCCATGCCCGGGCCGCGCGGACGCGCACCCACCAGCAGGGCGAAGTCGGCATCCTTGAAGGCGACGTTGGGGTCGTCGGTGGCAACGATGTCCTGCACCAGCGGGAAGGCACAGTCGTTCACTTCCATGACCACGCCGTTCAGCGCATCCATGGCCTGCGGGATCTCAAGCAGCTGGAGAATGACAGGCTGATCCGGCCCCAGCATGTCGCCAGCCGCGATACGGAAGATAAGGGAGTAGCTGATCTGGCCAGCACCGCCGGTAATGGCAATACGAACGGGATCTTTCATCATTGCTCCTTGGTTTTTCAACGCGCGGGGTGACGCCGTGAGGCTGAGCCTGGCGGGAAACGATTACCCGCCCTGCCGAAATTCGAACCGCCAGAATGGTATGCCTGCAGCGCACAAAACTCAATCCGACCTCCGGCTAGGCCGACCCTGCGCCGCCTACTGACGATGCGCTATGCTGTGCCGGCTCCACCCGTCACCCTTGCCGACGCCAGGATAGGCCCCATGCCAAGACGCCCCCCGCTCTCCTACCTGCTGGCCGCCGCCGTACTGCTCGCCCTGCTGCTGTGGCTGCTGCTCGGCGACATGCAGCGCTTCCAGGCCACAGCCCCGGCGCCGCAGGCGCCCCCCACCGAGGCGCTGCCGCGGGTGGAGTATCGCCTCAGCGAGGCGCAGCCCTACACGCCTCGGCTGGTGACCCAGGGCCACCTGCGGGCACTGCGCGAGGTTGAATTGCGCACCCGCAGCGACGGGCGAGTGACGGGGCTGCCGGCCCGCCAGGGTGCGCGGGTGGCCGGCGGCGAAACGCTGCTGGTGCTCTCGCCCGACGCCCTGGAAGCCCAGCTCTCGCGGGCCGAGGACCAGCTCGCCCTGGCACGGGCGGAGCTGGCCGGCGCCGACGACCTGCGCCGGCGCAACCTGCTTTCGCAGCCGGAGTTGCTGCGCCTGCAGGCAAGCGCCAGCCAGGCCGCAGCCGAGGTGGCTCAACTGCGCCATGCGCTGGCCGAGACACGCCCGAGCGCGCCCTTCGACGGCGTGCTCGACCGCCTGGATGTGGAACTGGGCGACGTGCTGCAGAGCGGCGAGACCTTCGGCCGCCTGCTCGACGACCGCCGGCTGACCGCCAGCGCCTGGGTCGCCCAGCGCGATGCGCTGGCGCTGGCGCCCGGGCAAGCGGTCGAGGTGCGGCTGCTCAACGGCGAGCCGCTCAGCGGCGAGCTGGTGCACGTGGCCAGCCGCGCCGACGACGCCACCCGTTCGTTCCATGTCGAGGCCGAGCTGGACAACCCCGAGCGGCTGCGCCTGGCCGGTGCCAGCGCCACCCTCGCCATCGCATTGCCGCAGCGCCGCGTGCATGCGCTCTCCCCCGCCCTGCTGGAGCTGAATGACGAGGGCCAACTGCAGGTCAAGCATCTCGACGCAGAGGACCGCGTGGTCCGTTCGCCGGTGAGCCTGGTCGATGCCGATGCCCGCACGGCCCGGGTAGCCGGGCTGCCCGAGACGATCCGCCTAATCACCCTTGGCGGCGGCTTCGTGACCGCCGGGGATGCGGTGATTGCGGTCGCGGCCGAGGCGCCCGAGGCCACCTCACCCAGCGAGGCATCGCCCTGACATGCGCACGCTGATCGAGGCCGCCCTCAACCGCTCGCGCACCACCCTGCTGCTGCTGGTGTCGCTGCTGCTGGCGGGGCTTGCCGCTTGGCAGGCGGTGCCCAAGGAGGCCAACCCCGATATCGCCATTCCGATCATCTACGTCTCGCTGTCGCTGGAGGGGGTCAGCCCAGAGGATGGCGAACGGCTGCTGGTGCGCCCCATGGAGCAGGAGCTGCGCACCATCGAGGGCGTGAGGAAGATGACCGCCCAGTCCAGCGAGGGCCATGCCGCCATCACCCTCGAGTTCGACGCCGGCTTCGACCCTCGCCGGGCGCTGGCCGACGTGCGCGAGCGGGTCGACATCGCCAACGCCTCGCTGCCCGAGGAAGCCGACGAGCCGCGGGTCATGGAGGTCAACGTCGGGCGCTTCCCGGTGCTCACCCTTGGCCTTTCCGGGCCGCTGGAGGAGACGCAGCGGCTGGCCATTGCGCGTCGGCTACAGGAGGCGATGGAAGGCATCCCCGAGGTACTCGAGGTCGACATCGGCGGCGAGCGCGAGGAGCTGATGGAGATCGTCATCGACCCGCTGGTGCTGGATAGCTACGGCGTCGACTTCGATGAACTGTTCAACCTGATCACGCGCAACAACCGCCTGGTGGCCACCGGCAGCCTGGACACCGGCGCCGGGCGCTCGCCGGTGAAGGTGCCCGGTGTGATCGCGAGCCTGGACGATGTGCTCTCCATGCCGGTGAAGGTGGATGGCGACCGGGTGGTGACCTTTGCCGACGTAGCCTGGATTCACCCCACCTTCAAGGACCCCGAGGGCTTCGCTCGCATCGACGGCGAGCCGGCCATGGTGCTGGAGATCTCCAAGCGTGCCGGCGCCAACCTCATGGCCACCGTGGCGGGAGTGCGCGAGGTGCTCGACGAGGCGGCCCCGCTGCTGCCTGAAGCGCTCGCCATCACCACCATCATGGACCAGTCCGACACCGTGGAGCAGATGCTCTCTGAGCTGCTCAACAACGTGCTGACCGCCGTGGCGCTGGTGCTGATCGTGATCCTGGCAGTGATGGGCCTGCGCTCGGCGCTGATGGTGGGACTGACCATTCCCGGCGCCTTTCTCACCGGCATCCTGCTGATCTGGGCCATCGGCTATACCCTCAACATCGTGGTGCTGTTCGCGCTCATTCTCGTTGCCGGCATGCTGGTGGATGGCGCCATCGTGGTCAGCGAGCTGGCCGACCGCCACCTGCGCGAGGGCCAGCCGCCACGGCAAGCCTGGATCAACGCCGCGGCGCGCATGAGCTGGCCGGTGATCGCCGCCACCGCCACCACCCTGGCGGTGTTCGTGCCGCTGCTGTTCTGGCCCGGCGTGGTGGGCGAGTTCATGAAGTACCTGCCGGCCACGGTGATTCTATGCCTGCTCGCCTCGCTGGCCATGGCGCTGATCTTTCTGCCCACTCTGGGCGGCGTGTTCAGCGCCCGCCAGGCCAGGCCGCCACGCGATGAGACGCCGCAGATCAGCCTCGGCGGGCATCTGTATCGCGCCGCTCTCGCCCGGCTGCTGGCCTGGCCCGGCATGACGCTGCTGATCGCCCTGCTGCTGATCGCGCTGATCTTCGTCGGCTACGGCCGCTTCCATCACGGCGTGGAGTTCTTTCCCGACGTGGAGCCCGACAGTGCGCAGGTGGTGATTCGCAGCCGCGGCGACTTCTCGGCCATGGAGAAGGATGCGGTGGTGCAACGGGTCGAGGCGCGGCTGGCCGGCATGAGCGAGGTCCAGGCGCTCTATGCCCGCTCCTACGGCGTGCCCAACGAGCAGATCGGCAACGACGTGATCGGGGTGGTGCAGTTCCAGCTGATCGACTGGCAGCGCCGCCGCCCGGCGCGGGCGATCATGAGCGAGATGGCCGAGCGTACCGCCGACTTGCCCGGCGTGGTGCTGGAGTTCCGCGAACAGGAGCAGGGCCCCGGCGGCGGCAAGCCCATCGTGCTGGAGGTGAGCGCCCAGCAGGCGGCCGACGGCGAGGCCGCGGTGGCGACGATTCGCCGGCACATGGAGCAACTGGGCGGCTTCCGCGATATCGAGGACAACCGCAGCCTGCCCGGCATCGAGTGGCGGCTCAACGTCGACCGCGCCGCCGCCGCCCGCCTGGGCGCCGATGTCGCCGCGGTGGGCAGCGCCGTGCAGTTGGTCACCACCGGCCTGCAGGTGGCCACCTACCGCCCCGCCCATGCGCCCGATGAGGTGGACATCCGCGTACGCCTGCCCGAAGCCTGGCGCAGCCTCGACCAGCTCGAGCGGCTTACGCTCAACACCGCGCGCGGCCAGGTGCCGGTCTCGCACTTTGCCAGCCTGGAGCCGGCGCCCAAGGTCGGCACCCTGCACCGCATCGACGGCCGGCGCGCCATCACCCTGGAAGCCGACGTAGCCGAGGGCCATCAGCCCGACGAACGCCTGCGCGCCCTGCTGCAGGCCGTGGGCTCATTGCCCGAGGGGGTGGTGGTCAACGTCGCCGGGGAGCAGGAGGAGCAGGCGGAGGCCAGCCGCTTCCTGGTCACCGCCTTCCTGGTGGCGATCGGCCTGATGGCAATCATCCTGGTGACTCAGTTCAACAGCCTCTACCAGGCGGCGCTGGTGCTCTCGGCGATCGTCTTCTCCACCGCCGGGGTGCTGATGGGCCTGCTGGTCAACGGCCAGCCGTTCGGCATCGTCATGGTGGGCATGGGCATCATCGCCCTGGCGGGCATCGTGGTGAACAACAACATCGTGCTGATCGACACCTACAACGAGCTGCGCCGCGAGGGACTGGCGCCCGTCGAGGCGGCGCTGGAAGCGGGCGGCCTGCGCCTGCGCCCGGTGCTGCTCACGGCGATCACCACGGTGCTGGGGCTGATGCCCATGGTGCTTGGAATCAACGTCAACCTGTTCGCCCCGAGCCTGGGCTTCGGCGCCCCTTCCACGCAATGGTGGACGCAGCTTTCCAGCGCCATTGCCGGCGGGCTGGTGTTCGCCACCGGCCTGACGCTGCTGCTGACCCCTTGCATGCTGGTGCTCGGGCGCCGCGGCGATGCCGGGAACCATGCCAACAGCCATGACCCAGGCCATGTCGGGGAGCATGGCGAGGCGCCTCGCCACCCCAGCGGATAGCAGGACGGCCGCCCGCCGGCAACTCGCCGGTGGGTGCCGTCAGCGGGAGATTATTGGGTGGCCGCCGCGACGCGCGGCGCGTGAGCGGCGTGCAGGCGGTCGATCAGCTGGTCTTCCAGGGCGAAGCGTTCGGTCAGCCCCGTGGCCAGGCGATCGAGCCAGGCCGGCAGGCGCGGCAGGTAGTGCTGGCAGCGCACCGGCGTGGCGAAGTCGGCGTCGAAGGCCAGTACCATCTCGGTGGAAAGATCCAGCCGCTCCAGCAGCTTGCTGGCGATGGCCAGCGCCTGATGGTCCTCGAAAGCAAGCGCCTCCTCGCGCAGCTGGGGATAGATCTCGAAGTGGCCGGCGCTGATGTAATCCATCAGCAGCTCGCTGAAGCGATCGATCTGCGGCTTGCTCACGGCTTCCAGCTCGCTGTCACATGCTTCCTTGAGCTCGATGAACGCCACCAGCAGCTCGCGCCGCTCGTCCAGCCAGCGGTCGATGATCTGATGGACGCCTCCCCAGCGCTCCCGAGCGGTCTTGCACTCTTCCAGCATGTTAGCCTCCTTCCCTTGTGAAGCCGTGTATGGTCTACGGTCGGAACAGGGCCGAGCATCCCTTTCTCGACGCCTCCAGACTCACCCCTGGCAGCACGACTGTCAATCCTGCGCCGCGGCAAAAGCACGGCGCCTTTTCGCCCCGAAGTGCCGTTGGCGGTACTTCAACGCACGCAATGACGCTATCATCGTCTGCCCCGACCCAGGCCTTGCCAGGGCGGGCGCAGAAAGGTCGCCCGTGACGTCACAGGGCGGCAGGAGCGGGCTGGACACCACGCTCACGAACACAACAAGCGAGAACAAAGAGGGTAATCGAATGAAGCGACTCGCCACTCTCGGCATGAGCCTGCTGTTGACCACGGCCATGGCCGCCAGCCACGCCGACGAGGTGAAGATCGGCATGATCACCACCCTGTCCGGCGGCGGCTCCCACCTGGGCGTCGACGTGCGCGACGGCTTCCTGCTGGCCATGGAGCGTGCCGGTCGCGACGACGTCCGCGTGCTGGTGCAGGACGACGCCAACCGGCCCGACCTGGCGCGCAGCCTGGCCAACGAATTCATGCAGCGCGACCGGGTCGACATCCTCACCGGGATCATCTTCTCCAACCTGGCCATGGCAGTGGTGCCGGCCGCCGTGCGCCAGGGCACCTTCTATCTCTCGCCGAATGCCGGCCCGTCGGATCTCGCCGGGCGCATGTGTCACGAGAACTACTTCAACGTGGCCTACCAGAACGACAACCTGCACGGCGCCATGGGCGCCTACATGCGCGAACAGGGCTTCGAGCGGCCGATCCTGCTCGCCCCCAATTACCCCGCCGGCACCGATGCCCTGGCCGGGTTCAAGCACCTCTATGAGGGCGAGGTGGCCGGCGAGATCTACACCCAGATGGGCCAGACCGACTACGCCGCCGAGATCGCCCAGATCCGCGCCAGCAACGCCGACAGTCTGTTCTTCTTCCTGCCCGGCGGCATGGGCATCTCCTTCATGAAGCAGTGGGAGAACTCCGGCGTCGAGCTGCCGGTGTTCGGTGCCGCCTTCTCGTTCGACGAGATCATCATCAAGGCGGTGGGCAGCGCCGCCATCGGCGCCATGAACACCTCACAGTGGGCCTACGACCTCGACAACGAGGCCAACCACGCCTTCGTCGCGGCCTTCCGCGACACCTACGGCCGCACCCCGACGCTGTATGCGGCCCAGGGCTACGACACCGCCAACCTGATCCTCAGCGCGCTGGAGAAGGCCCACCCCAGCGAGCAGGACGCCTTCCGCGAAGCGCTGCGCGAGGCCGACTTCGACTCGGTGCGCGGCGAGTTCCGCTTCGGCCCCAACCACCATCCGATCCAGAACATCTACGTGCGCGAGGTGGTGGCGGGCGACGACGGCCAGCCGACCAATCGCCTGGTCGGTATCGCAATCGAGGACATCCAGGACGTCTACCACACCGAGTGCCGGATGTAGGCATGACCGCCGGGCCCTGGCCGCCCGGCGTTTCTATCTTTTGCTGCAAGGATGTCCGCCGTGTCCGTGACCCTGCTTATCGAGCAACTCATCAACGGCCTTCAGCTCGGCACCATGCTGTTTCTGATGGCCAGCGGGCTGACCCTGGTGTTCGGCGTGATGGGCCTGATCAACCTGGCCCATGGCTCTTTCTACATGGTGGGCGCCTACGCCACCGCGGTGGTGACCGCCGCCACCGGCTCGTTCCTGGTCGGCCTCGCCGCCGGGATGATCGCCGCCGCCGCGGTCGGCGCGCTGGTGGAGCTGATCGTGATCCGGCGGCTTTACCATCGCCCGCATCTCGACCAGGTGCTGGCCACGTTCGCCCTGATCCTGGTGTTCTCCGAAGGCACCCGCTGGCTGTTCGGCTCCTCGCCGCTGTGGCTCAACCCGCCGCCGCTGCTCTCCGGCTCGGTCACCCTGCCCGGCGGGCTGCGCTATCCGCTCTACCGGCTGATGATCATCGCCGTGGGGATCGCCGTGGCGGTGGGCCTGTATCTGGTGATCACGCGCAGCCGGCTCGGCATGCGCATCCGCGCGGGCGAAAGCGACCGCGAGATGATCGGCGCCCTGGGGGTCAACATCGCCCGGCTCTACACCCTGGTGTTCGCCATGGGCGCCGCGCTGGCCGGACTGGCCGGCGCGCTGGTCGGGGCACTGCAGTCGGTGCAGGTGGGCATGGGCGAGCCGGTGCTGATCCTTGCCTTCGTGGTGATCGTGATCGGCGGCATCGGCTCGATCAAGGGCGCGCTGTACGGTGCCATTCTGGTCGGCGTGGTGGATACCCTGGGCCGGGTACTGCTGCCACTGTTCTTCCGCCAGTTCCTGCCTCCTTCCGAGGCCGCCGGGGTCGGTGCCGCCCTGGCCGCCATGCTGATCTACATCCTGATGGCCGTGATTCTCGCGTTCAAACCCAAGGGGCTGTTTGCCGCCAATGACTAACGCCACCAAGACCCCAAGGCTGGCCGCGGCCTGGCACGACCGCCAGGCCACGGTGCAGTTGACCCTGCTGACTCTGCTGCTGGTGCTGCCGCTAGCTGCCTATCAGCTTGACCACATCTACTACGTCAACCTGGCCTCGCGCCTGACCCTGGTCGCCATGGCGGCGGTGGGCCTCAACCTGGCCATCGGCTACGGCGGCATGGTCAGCTTCGGCCACGCTGCCTACTTCGGGCTGGGCGGCTACGTGGCCGGCATCAGTGCCTACCACGCCTTCGACTTCACCCCGGCAATTGCCTGGCCGGTGACCATTCCCGGCAGCGACAGCATGCTGGCGATCTGGCTCGCGGCAGTCGTGCTGTGCGGCCTGCTGGCGCTGGCCATCGGCGCCATTTCGCTGCGCACCACCGGGGTCTACTTCATCATGATCACCCTGGCCTTCGCCCAGATGCTCTATTACTTCGCCAACTCCTGGCCCACCTACGGCGGCGAGGACGGCCTGCCGATCTACTTGCGCAACTCGCTGCCATGGGTCGACACCAACGATGCCCGCACCTTCTTCCTGATCTGCTTCGGCGGCCTGGTATTGTCGCTCGCGCTGACCTCACGCCTGATGAAGTCGCGCTTCGGCGCCGCCCTGACCATGGCCCGGCTCAACGAGACCCGGCTGGCCACCGCCGGCATCGCGCCCTACCCCATTCGCCTGGCGGCCTTCGTCATCTCGGCGATGATCACCGGACTGGCCGGGGCGCTCTACGCCGACCTCAACGGTTTCGTCAGCCCCACCCTGCTGAGCTGGCACATGTCGGGCGAGCTGATGGTGATCGTGATTCTCGGCGGCGTGGGGCGGCTGTACGGGCCGCTGGCCGGCGCCGCACTGTTCGTGATGATGGAAACCCTGCTGGGCGGGCTGACCGAATACTGGAAGCTGTTCCTCGGCCTGGTGCTGCTGTTCGTGGTGCTGTTCGCCAGGCACGGCGTGATGGGCTGGCTGGCCGGGAGGGAGCGCCATGAGTGACGCCGTGCTCCGGCTTTCTCACCTCAACAAGCGCTTCGGCGCCCTGCAGGCCACCCGCGATGTCTGCCTCGACCTGCGCCCGGGCGAGATCCACGCCCTGATCGGCCCCAACGGTGCCGGCAAGTCGACCCTGATCGGCCAGATCGCCGGCAGCCTCAGGCCCGATTCCGGCAGCATCCACCTGGCCGGCCGCGAGGTCACCTCGCTCAGCGTGGCCCAGCGCGCGCGACTGGGGCTCGGGCGCAGCTTCCAGGTCTCGTCACTGGCCGAGCCGCTGTCGGTGAGGCGCAACGTGATGATCGCCGTGCAGGCGCTGCAAGGGCACAGCTTCCGTTTCTGGAAGCCGGTGAACCGCGACGAGAGCCTGCTCGCCCCGGCCCAGGAGGCCCTGGCACGCATGGGGCTGACCCGGCGCGCCGACACCCCGGTGGCCGAACTCTCCCACGGCGAGCGACGCCAAGTGGAAATGGCCTGCGCGCTGGCGCTGAAGCCGCGGGTGCTGCTGCTCGACGAGCCCATGGCGGGGCTCGGTCCCGAGGGCACGGCACATCTCACCGAGCTGCTCGAGGCACTCAAGCACGAGGTGCCGATCCTGCTGATCGAGCACGACATGGACGCCGTGTTCCGCCTGGCCGACCGCATCTCGGTGCTGGTGGCCGGCGCCGTGATCGCCCACGGCGACGCCGCCGCGATCCGCACCAACCCGCACGTCCGCGAAGCCTACCTGGGGGAGTGAGATGCTCAACGTCACCGCGATCGAGGCCTTCTATGGCCCGTCACAGGCGCTGTTCGGCGTCGACCTTCGCATCGAGGCCGGCGAGATGGTGGCGCTGATGGGGCGCAACGGCATGGGCAAGAGCACCACCATCCGCGCCATCTTCGGGCTGACGCCGCCGCGTCGCGGCAGCATCACCTTCGAAGGCCGGGAGTTGAGCCGCCTGCCGGCGTTCCGCATCGCCCAGCTCGGCCTAGGCCTGGTCCCCGAGGGGCGGCGCTGCTTTCCCAACCTCTCGGTGCGCGAGAACCTGCTGGTCACGGCTCGCCCGGGCGAATGGCACCTGGCCCGCGTGGAAGCGCTGTTCCCGCGGCTGGCCGAGCGCCGCAGCCAGATGGCCAGCACCCTCTCCGGCGGCGAGCAGCAGATGCTGGCCATCGGCCGCGCGCTGCTGACCAACCCCCGCCTGCTGGTGCTGGACGAAGCCACCGAAGGGCTCGCCCCGGTCATCCGCCAGGAGATCTGGGCCGCCATTCGGCTGTTCAAGGCCCAGGGGCAGTCGACGCTGATCGTCGACAAGTCGCTGGCCGAGCTGCTGCCCATTGCCGACCGCTGCACGATCCTGGAAAAGGGGCGCAGCGTGTGGACGGGCATCCCCGCCGACTTGGACGAGCCCCTGCGCGACCGCTATCTCGGCGTGTAGCGACTCGACCCACAAGCCGCAGTAGGACCGGCGACCGGCCGCTTGCGGTTCAAGCAGCGAACCGCAAGCGGCGCTGTCAATGAGCCGCCAGCGGGCGGGCCCGGGTGCGCAGGAAGGCGCTGGCGAACATGCCCAGCGGCGCCAGGGCCAGCACCAGGAAGCCGATCAGCGTCCAGCCCGGCAGCGAGATGCCAAGCAGCAGGAAGTCGATCTCGGCGCACTCGCCGGAGCCGGAGAGCACCATGGCGACCACGTCGCGCATGGGCAGGATGTCCATCATGTAGTCGAGCCCCGGGCCGCAGCTCGGCACCTGGTCAGGTGGCAGCGACTGCAGCCACAGGTGGCGCCAGGCCACGCCGATGCCGCCGATCACCGCAGCCAGCGACAGCCCGCCGTAGATCGCTGCACCAACCCGCCCGCGGGGGTTGTGGATGGCGGCGATCGTGAAGACCGCCGCCGCCGCCAGTACTGCCACACGCTGGAAGATGCATAGCGGACAGGGCTCCAGCCCGCCGATATGCTCGAGCCCCAGGGCCACCAGCATCATCAGCGTGCAAAAGGCGAGCCCAGCCAGGCTCCAGCGGCGCACGTCCCACTGCATTGGCCGCATCACTGCGCGGCTCCCGAATCAACCGTGGCTGCCCGCGACTCTCGGGCGCTGGCGAAATAGCGGGCGAGGAAAGTATCGAAATCGACCAGATCGGCGGCCTCGATCTCGCGCTGCTGCTGGTGGGAGGTGCCCACCAGCTCGTCGAACAGCGCCGCGCGGGCCGGGTCCATCGGCGCTTCGCGCATCTGCTCGGCCTGCTCGCGGGCGATCGCCAGGATCGCCTCGAGGAACTCCTCGCCGCTCGACTCCAGGCGCGCCAGCAGGCGACCGGAGGGCGTCAGTGCGGGGTCGGTCAGCCAGGGCACCAGCGCTGCGACGGCGTCGGCATGGGGGGTACCCGTTTCAAGCGCATCGAGCAGCGCGGCGGCCTGGGCGATCTCACCCATGATCTCGCCGCCCCAGTCGGCGATGGAGCGTTCGCGCCCCTGCTGCAGCAGGCGCAGCGCCGGGTCGCGCCCGCGCTCGACCACCAGCCGACGGTTGTCGTCCAGCCGGTTGCACTCGTCGTCGGGAATCCAAGGGCTCTCGGAGAGCAGGCACCACATCAGGAAGGCATCGATGAAGCGCAGCCGCGCCTCGTCGATGCCCAGCGGCAGGAACGGGTCGAGGTCGAGGCAGCGCACCTCGATGTACTCCACGCCGCGCGCCTCCAGCGCCTGGCTCGGCGTCTCGTTGTGCCGGGTGACCCGCTTAGGCCGTATGTCGCTGTAATACTCGTTCTCGATCTGCAGGATGTTGGCATTGAGCTGCCGCCAGTCGCCGCGCTCGTTCACGCCCAGCGCCTGGTAGGCGGGCCAGGGTGTAGAAATGGCATGGCGCAGGGTACCCACGTAGTTCGACAGCGTGTTGAAGCAGATCTTGAGCTGCGCCTGCACCTTGTTCTGGTAGCCCAGGTCGGACATGCGCAGGCTGGTAGCATAGGGCGAGATCAGGGTGTCGCGGCCGTGGGCCTGCAGCTTGTCGGGCCGTTCTCCCGCCGGCAGGAAGCTGCGGTCCAGCGCCGGCGAGGCACCGAACAGGTAGAGCAGCAGCCAGCTGTGGCGGCGGAAGTTGCGGATCAGGCCGAAGTAGCGCTCGGAACGGAAGTCGTCCACCGACATGACCTGGCGTCCGTCGCGGGCCTGCAGCAGCGTCCAGAGTTCGTCGGGCAGCGAGACATTGTAGTGGATACCGGCGATCGACTGCATGATGCGGCCGTAGCGCACGTCCAGCCCCTTGCGGTAGACGTGCTTCATGGTGCCGACGTTGGAGCGGCCGTAATCGGCGATGGTCACGCTGTCGTTGCCGTCGAGCCGGGCCGGCATGCTGGCCGGCCAGATCAGCTCGTCGCCCAGGTGGCGATAGCTGAAGCGGTGCAGGTCGGCCAGAAAGTCGATGGCGTCACCCGGCCGGCAGTAGACCGGCGTGATGTATTCGAGCAGCGCTTCGGAGTAGTCGGTGGTGATATGCGGGTGGGTCAGCTTCGACCCCAGCGCCTGGGGATGCGGCGTGCTGGCGATATGTCCGCGGCGGTCGACCCGCAGGCCTTCCTTTTCCAGGCCGCGGCGCAGGCGCCCAAAGGCGCCCTGGCGGGCCGCCTGCTGCAAGGACGCGATGAGGGTGGCGAAGGTTTCAGACAAGATGGTCACCCCATGTCTAGGAAAGCGGGCGCTGCCGGCGCCCGTGAACCCGGATTATGACGCCCGAGGGCGACGATTCAAAGGTTAGCCGGCTTTGCTTCCCAGCCGTACCGGCTCAATGTTTCTGCCTGGCCTTGAGCAGCGCCGCACCCAGCGCGCCCAGCTGACCACCTTCTGCCGGTGCCGCTTTCTGGCCGCCACGGCGCGGCGGCTTGCCGCCCTGCCGGGGAGCCTTCTCGCCACGCGTGCGCGCTCCCTCGTCCTGCCCCGGCGTGTCGTCCAGGCGCATCGAAAGGGCAATGCGCGAGCGGGCCAGGTCCACGCTCATCACCTTGACCTTGACGATGTCGCCGGCCTTCACGACGCTGCGCGGGTCCTCGATGAATTTATCGGAGAGCGCCGAGATATGCACCAGCCCGTCCTGGTGCACGCCGATGTCGACGAAGGCGCCGAAGTGGGTGACGTTGGTCACGCTGCCCTCGAGGATCATGCCCGGCTCCAGGTCCTTGAGCGTCTCCACGCCCTCGCGGAACTCGGCGGCCTTGAACTCGGGGCGCGGGTCGCGGCCCGGCTTGTCGAGCTCCTTGAGGATGTCGCTGATGGTCGGCACGCCGAAGCGCTCGTCGGCGAACTCGGCGGGCTTGACCGCCTTCAGCGTAGCGCTATCGCCGATCAGGCTTGCCACCGGGCGGCCGCTGCGGCTGGCGATGCGCTCCACCACCGGGTAGGCCTCGGGGTGCACGGCGCTGGCATCGAGCGGGTTGTCGCCGTTCATGATGCGCAGGAAGCCGGCGCACTGCTCGAAGGTCTTGGGCCCCAGGCGGCTGACGTCGAGCAGCTCGCGGCGACTCCTGAAGGCGCCCTCGGCGTTGCGCCGCGCAACGATGTTCTCGGCCAGCGCCGGGTTGAGCCCGGCCACCCTCGAGAGCAGCGCACTCGACGCCGTGTTGAGATCGACACCCACAGCGTTGACGCAGTCCTCGATCACCGCTTCCAGGCTCTTCGACAGCTGCAGCTGCGAGACATCGTGCTGGTACTGACCCACGCCGATGGACTTGGGTTCGATCTTGACCAGCTCAGCCAGCGGGTCCTGCAGGCGCCGGGCGATGGAGACCGCCCCGCGAATGGTGACGTCGAGGTCGGGCAGTTCCCTGGAGGCATACTCCGAGGCGGAGTAGACCGAGGCGCCGGCCTCGCTGACCATCACCTTGGCGAGCGGTTTCTTGCCGGCGAACAATTTGAGCAGGTCGCCGGCCAGCCTGTCGGTCTCGCGGCTGGCGGTGCCGTTGCCCACGGCGATCAGCGCCACGTCGTGCTTGTCCACCAGTTTGGCCAGCTCGGCCAGCGACGCGTCCCAGGCGTTGCGCGGCGCGTGCGGGAAGATGGTGGCATGCTCGAGGAACTGGCCGGTGGCGTCCACCACCGCCACCTTGCAGCCGGTGCGCAGGCCCGGGTCGATGGCCAGCGTCGCCTTCTGCCCCGCAGGGGCGGCCAGCAGCAGATCCTTCAGATTGGCGGCGAAGACCTCGATGGCCTCGAGCTCGGCGCGCTCGCGCAGCCGCCCCATCAGCTCGGTTTCCAGATGGGTGTAGAGCTTGACCCGCCAGGTCCAGCGCACCACGTCGGCCAGCCACTTGTCGGCGGGACGCCCCTCGTCGCGGATACCGAAGTGCCTGGCGATGGCCACCTGGGCCGGATGAACCGGCGCCTCGTCCTCGCCGGGCAGGCGAATGGCCAGCATCAGCGCGCCTTCGTTGCGGCCGCGGAACATCGCCAGCGCGCGGTGCGAGGGCACCTTGGCCAGCGGCTCGTCGTGCTCGAAATAGTCGGAGAACTTGGCCCCCTCGTGCTCCTTGCCGGTCATCAGGCGGGAACTGAGCTCGCCCTCCTGCCACAGCCGCTCGCGCAGCGCGCCGACCAGCTCCGGGTCCTCGGCGAAGCGCTCCATGAGAATCTGGCGGGCGCCGTCCAGCGCCGCCTTGGCATCCTCGATGGCGGGGATATCGCCCTCGGCGGGGCGAAGATAGTTGGCGGCCACGGCCTCGGGGTCGAGGGTGGGATCGGCCAGCAGCGCATCGGCCAGCGGCTCGAGGCCGGCCTCGCGGGCGATCTGCGCCTTGGTGCGGCGCTTCTTCTTGTAGGGCAGGTAAAGATCTTCCAGGCGCTGCTTGGTATCCGCGGCCTGGATCTGCCCGGCGAGCACCGCCGTCAGCTTGCCCTGCTCGTCGATGGCGGCGAGCACGGCGGCACGCCGCTCCTCGAGCTCGCGCAGGTAGCGCAGGCGCTCGTCGAGGTTGCGCAGCTGGGTGTCGTCGAGCCCGCCGGTGACTTCCTTGCGATAGCGAGCGATGAAGGGCACGGTGGCGCCGCCGTCGAGCAGTTCCACGGTGGCGGAAACCTGCTGCGGGCGAACGGCGAGCTCCTCGGCGAGGCGCGAGATGATCCGGGTCGTGGCGTCCATGACTTCCTTGGTATTGCGACTACGAAAGATCGCGCCAAGGTACCATAAAGGAAGGGGGCGCGGCAGACAGTACCCGCCGCGCCCCCTCGGCGCCTGAGCGTTTTGGTCAGGCAGCGCCCCGCCTTCGACCGCGCCGAGCAGGCGCAGGCAAGCCAAGCCACCTGAGTTGCCAACCGAACAACGACACCCCTGCCATGCAAAACGGGGAAGAGACCCAGGTCTCTTCCCCGTTCAGCTTGCCGCCGGCCTGGCCTCAGGTCAGGCTGGGCCCGGCCTTAACGATGGCCTCATTGACGCCGTCGAACTTCTTGAAGTTGTCGACGAACTTGGCCGCCAGGTCGCGCAGCTTGCGATCGTAGGCGTCTTTGTCTTCCCAAGTCTCGCGCGGGTCGAGCAGGCGCGACTCCACGCCCGGCACCATGGTCGGCACGTCGAGGTTGAGGCCGTCGATGCGCTTGGTCTCGACCTCGCGCAGTACGCCGGTCTGGATGGCGCTGATGATGGCGCGGGTGGTCGGGATCGAGAAGCGCGAACCGCCTTCGCCGTAGGCGCCGCCGGTCCAGCCGGTATTGACCAGGTAGACCTGGGCGTCCTTTTCCTTCACGCGGCGGATCAGCAGGTCGGCGTACTCGCGCGCCGGGCGCGGGAAGAACGGCGCCCCGAAGCAGGTGGAGAAGGTCGCCTCCAGGCCGGAGGAGGAGCCCATTTCGGTGGAGCCCACCTTGGCGGTGTAGCCGGACAGGAAGTGGTAGGCCGCCGCTTCCTTGGACAGCACGGAGACCGGCGGCAGCACGCCCGACATGTCGCAGGTCAGGAACACGATGGCGTTCGGCTCGCCGGCGCGGTTCTCGGGCACGCGCTTGTCGACGTGCTCCAGCGGGTAGGCGGCACGGGAGTTCTGGGTCAGGCTGTCGTCGGTGTAGTCGGGCTCACGGCGGTCGTCGAGGACGACGTTCTCGAGCACGGTGCCGAACTTGATGGCATTCCAGATCACCGGCTCGTTCTTCTCGGAGAGGTCGATGCACTTGGCATAGCAGCCGCCCTCGATGTTGAACACGGTGCCCGGGCCCCAGCCGTGCTCGTCGTCACCGATCAGGTAGCGTGCCGGGTCGGCCGAGAGGGTGGTCTTGCCGGTGCCGGAGAGACCAAAGAACAGGCAGGTTTCGCCGTCCTCGCCCACGTTGGCCGAGCAGTGCATGGGCAGCACGTCGGACTCGGGCAGCAGGAAGTTCTGCACCGAGAACATGGCCTTCTTCATCTCGCCCGCATAGCGCATGCCGGCGATCAGCACCTTCTTCTGGGCGAAGTTGATCACCACGGTGCCGTCGGAGTTGGTCCCATCGCGGCTCGGGTCGCACTCGAAGAAGGGGGCGTTGAGGATGGTCCACTCATCCTTGGCGGAGGGGTTGTAGCCCTCCGGACGCACGAACATGGTGCGGCCGAACAGGTTGTGCCAGGCGGTTTCGGTGGTCACGCGCACCGGCAGGTAATGTGTCGGGTCGCTGCCCACATGGAGTTCGGAAACGAACCGCTCGCCGCTGGCCAGGTAGTCATCGACGCGGGCCCAGAGCGCATCAAACTTCTCGGCGGGGAAGGGGCGGTTGACGCTGCCCCAGTCGATCTGGCCACTGGTCGAGGGCTCATCAACGATGAAGCGGTCCTTGGGAGAACGGCCGGTACGCTGGCCAGTATTCACCACCAGGGCGCCGTTGGCGGCCAGGCGGCCTTCACCGCGGGCCACGGCACGCTCGATGAGCTCTGCACTGCTGAGATTGACGTGTTCTTTGGGAGCGGCTTGAGGTGTGGTCATGTCGTTTCCTGGGCCTTGCGGCCGGTTCTCTCTCGTGTGCCAGGCGCTGTCACGCCCTGTTCGGTGAGGTGTCCGATCGTCCGTGCGGATGGATGCCGTCTTGTCATGCGGCGATCGACCTAAGGCGGGCGTCATTATGGCAAAAAGGTAGCCACCAGGAAACGATAACGTTGGCCGAAGTTCTTGTAGTTTTACTACTACATCGGGGCATATTGCTGCAGATTGACGGTCGTCATTCTTGTGCGATGCAGCATCTCGTCACCCGCGGCGACACGGCATGAGACCGCATCCCCCGCGGGCGTGCCGGGCCGCTCAGTGCAAGGTGGGAGGTGGGCCATCCTCGGCGCCCAGCAGGGCGTCGATCTCGGCCGCACCGAAGCGGTAGCGGGTGTGGCAGAAGTGGCACTGGGTCTCGATCTCGCCCTGCTCGGCCAGCACCTCGCGCAGCTCGGCGGCGCCCAGGGTGAGCAGCGCCTCACCGATCCGCTCCCGCGTGCAGGTGCAGCCGAAGCGCAGCGGCTTGGGCTCGAACACCCGTACGGTCTCTTCGTGATAGAGCCGGTACAGCAGATCTTGCGGCGCCAGCCCCAGCAGCTCCTCGGCCTTCACGGTACGCGCCAGGTGAACGGTACGCTCCCAGGCGTCGTCGTCCTGATTCTGCGACTCGTCGGGCAGGCGCTGCAGCAGCAGGCCGCCGGCACGCGCGCCATCGGCCTCAAGCCACAGCTGCGTGGGCAGCTGTTCGGACTGCGAGAAGTAGGCTTCGAGGCAGCCGGCCAGGGTGTCGTGGTCGAGCGCCACGATGCCCTGGTAGCGGTTGCCCTCGCGCGGGTCGAGGGTGATCACGATGTGCCCCTCGCCCACCAGCTCGCGGAAGCCGGCGCCGCCATCGGGCAGCGTGGCATCCTCGTTCAGTCGGGCGATGGCGCGCAGTTCGCCGCCGGGGTTGGATTCCGCCATCAGCAGCGAAAGCGGCCCCTGGCCGCGCACCTCGATGCTGAGGATGCCGTCGAGCTTGACGGTATCGGTGAGCAGCGCGGCCGCGGCCAGCAGTTCGCCCAGCAGTCGATTGACCGACGGCGGGTAGCCATGGCGGTCGAGCACGTCGACGTAGGCGCGCTCCAGCGTGACGATCTCGCCCCGCACGTTGCTACGCTCGAAAAGAAAGCGCTGTATCTGATCGGTCATGTCGTTTCCGGTTGAAGTCGTTCACTGCGGCGCCGGACGTCAGTCGTCCTGCTGGCGCTGGAAGCGCTGGATGTCGCGGCGCTGCTTCTTGTCGGGCCGCTTCAGCGGGTGCTGCATGGCCTGGTTGACCAGCCGCCGCTCGTCGCTCTCCCGCGCCCGCCGCGCCGCGCTCTCGGGCGTTTCGCGGTACAGCTCGCGGGCCTCCGCCGCGCCGCGCCGCTGGTCGGACAGAGCCATCACCTCCACCTCCCAGGTGTCCCAGCCCTGGGGCACCCGGATCAGCGCACCGACCTCGACGTTCTTGCTGGTCTTGGCGCGCCCGCCGTTGTAGTGCACCTTGCCGCCTTCGATGGCCTTCTTGGCCAGGGCGCGGGTCTTGAAGAAGCGTGCCGCCCACAGCCACTTGTCGAGCCGTACGTTATCCACCCTGCCCTCCTGGTCCGGCGGGCCTTCCCGGCACCCGTATCTCCGAGGGTAGCGCGTCGGGCAGGATCGTGGCGAAGCGGTCCAGGGCGATGAACTCCTCGAGCTCTTTTTCCGGGCGGGTGCTGTCGGGCTGCTTGATGCCGAGCAGGTGGCGAATGCCGAACCTGCGGGCGCTCTCCAGCACCTCGGGGTTGTCGTCGATGAACAGCGTGCGGGCGGGGTCGAACGGCTCGATCGCCTGCAGCGCAGGCCAGAATGCCTGTTCCTCCTTGGGCACGCCAAGGTCGGCCGAGGAGACAATGGCGTCCAGGTACGCCTCAAGACCGGTCAACGGCAGCTTGAGCTCCAGGCTCTCGCGATCGGCGTTGGTGGCCAGCACCACCCTGGGGTGGGCCGTCTTGAGCCACTTGAGGAAGTCCAGCGCATCGCCGCGCAGGCCGACCAGGTGCTGCACCTCGCGCTTGAGGGCGACGATGTCCACCCCCAGCTCACGGCTCCAGTAGGCCAGGCTGTACCAGTTGAGGGTGCCCCGCTCATGCAGGATGCGCGAACGCACCACTTCCTGGGTGGCTTCGTCGAGACGATGCAGCTCCACGTAGCGCCTGGGCAGGTGCTCCAGCCAGAAATGGCTGTCGAAGTGCAGGTCAAGCAGGGTGCCGTCCATGTCGAGCAGGACGGTGTCGATGGCGCGCCAATCGATCATTGCGACTCCGGTGGGCCTGTGCATGACGAGGCGTGGTATTGTACCCAATGGTTCGCCGCGACGCATGCCCGCCGGCGCGGCGCCACGCCCGCATGCAATCGGAGCCTTCATGACCCAGCCCCCGCCCACTCATAAGCCCCAGGTGCTGTCGCGCCACTCCGTGGCGAAGAGCCGCCTGTTCCATATCGAATCGCTGGAGCTGCGCTTCTCCAACGGCGCCGAGCGCACCTTCGAACGGCTCAGCGGCAGCGACCAGGGTGCCGTCATGATCATCGCCATGCCCGACCCCGACCATGTGCTGCTGATCCGCGAGTACGCTGCCGGCTTCGAGGACTACGTGCTCACCCTACCCAAGGGCTTGGTCGACCCCGGCGAGGACATCATCACCGCCGCCAACCGTGAGCTGATGGAAGAGTGCGGCTTCGGCGCGCGCCTGATCGAGCCGCTGGTGGAGCTGTCGCTGGCCCCCAACTACATGCGCCACCGCATGCAGGTGCTGCTGGCCACCGACCTCTACCCCAAGCGGCTGCCCGGCGACGAGCCAGAGCCGCTGGAGGTCGAGACCCACGCCCTGGAGGAGCTGCCCGCCCTGCTGCTGCGCGACGATTTCCACGAGGCGCGAGCCATCGCCGCGCTCTACATCGCCCGTGACACCCTGCGCGCCAGGCGCCGCGGCGAGCCCTCGCTGGGCTGGTAGCCGTCCGCCACACGCTTCCAAGGTGTACGAAGCCGCCCCAGAACGCACGAAACCGGCCAGCGGCCGGTTTCGTACGCATAACGGAAGACCTCAGTCGAGCTTCGACAGGTCGCGCACTGCGCCCTTGTCGGCGGAGGTGGCCAGCAGCGCATAGGCCTTGAGCGCCGCCGAGACCTTGCGCACGCGCTCGATGCGCGGCTTCCAGGCCTCGCTGCCGCGCGCCTCTTCCTCGGCACGCCGCGCCGCCAGCGCCTCGTCGGAGAGCGCCACGTCGATGCTGCGCTTGGGGATGTCGATACGGATGATGTCGCCCGAGCGCACCAGGCCGATGGCACCGCCCGCCGCCGCCTCCGGCGAGACATGCCCGATGGAGAGCCCCGAGGTGCCGCCGGAGAAGCGACCGTCGGTGAGCAGCGCACACGCCTTGCCCAGCCCCTTCGACTTCAGGTACGAAGTGGGATAGAGCATCTCCTGCATGCCCGGCCCGCCCTTCGGCCCCTCGTAGCGGATGACGACGACCTCGCCCTCCTTCACCTGGCCGGCCAGGATGTGCTCCACCGCCTGGTCCTGGGACTCGACCACGTGGGCCGGCCCTTCGAACACAAGAATGGAGTCGTCGACGCCCGCGGTCTTCACCACGCAGCCGTCCACGGCGATGTTGCCGTAGAGCACCGCGAGACCACCCTCCTTCGAGAAGGCATGGTCGAGGTCGCGGATACAGCCGTTGGCCCGGTCGCCGTCGAGGGTCGGCCAGCGCGCGCTCTGGGAGAAGGCCACCTGGGTCGGCACGCCGCCGGGGCCGGCACGGTAGAACTCCACCACCTCGGGAGTGGGGCTGCGCATGATGTCCCACTCGTCCAGCGCCTGCTTGAGGCTGTCGCCGTAGACGGTGGGCACACGGGTATCGAGCACCCCGGCACGGTCCAGCTCGCCGAGGATCGCCATGATGCCGCCGGCACGGTGCACGTCCTCGATGTGGTACTTCTGGGTATTGGGCGCCACCTTGCACAGCTGCGGCACCTCACGCGACAGCCGGTCGATGTCGGCCATGGTGAAGTCGACCTCGGCCTCCTGGGCGGCGGCCAGCAGGTGCAGGATGGTGTTGGTGGAGCCACCCATGGCGATATCCAGGGTCATGGCGTTCTTGAACGCCGCCTTGGAGCCGATGGCGCGCGGCAGCAGGTGCACCTCGTCGCCCTCGTAGTAGCGCTTGGCCAGCTCGACGATGCGGTGACCGGCGGTCTCGAACAGGCGGCGACGGTCGGCGTGAGTGGCCAGCACCGTGCCGTTGCCCGGCAGCGCCAGGCCCAGCGCTTCCATCAGGCAGTTCATCGAGTTGGCGGTGAACATGCCGGAGCAGCTGCCGCAGGTGGGGCAGGCGCTGCGCTCGACCTCGGCCAGGGTCTCGTCGTCCACCGAGTCGTCGGTGGCCATGACGATGGCGTCGACCAGGTCGAGGCCATGATCGAGCAGCTTGGTCTTGCCGGCCTCCATGGGGCCGCCGGAGACGAAGATCACCGGAATGTTGAGGCGCATGGCGGCGTTGAGCATCCCCGGGGTGATCTTGTCGCAGTTGGAGATGCATACCAGGGCATCGGCGCAGTGGGCGTTGACCATGTACTCGACGCTGTCGGCGATGAGGTCGCGGCTCGGCAGCGAATAGAGCATGCCGTCGTGGCCCATGGCGATGCCGTCGTCCACGGCGATGGTATTGAACTCCTTGGCCACCCCGCCGGCCTTCTCGATCTCCCGCGCCACCAGCTGGCCCATGTCCTTGAGGTGCACGTGCCCGGGCACGAACTGAGTGAAGGAGTTGGCCACGGCGATAATCGGTTTGTGGAAGTCTTCGTCCTTCATGCCGGTGGCGCGCCACAGGGCGCGGGCGCCGGCCATGTTGCGACCGGCGGTAGTGGTACGGGAGCGATATTGGGGCATGGTGTCCTCTTCGTGCGCATTGCGCTATATGGTTCACGCCGTCTTTGCCACCCATGGGCGACGGTCTAGGTATCGAGTCTGCCCCGATTCTGTCATGCACGCGCCGAAGCGGCTAGACCACGAGGGGATGAGCGTCCGAAAGCGGCTCGGTGCCGTAGAGCACCCAGACATCCAGCGCCGGCCCCAGCTCCTCGACCAGGCGCAGCTGGTCCGGGTGGGCTTCCAGGGTCTGGCGGGCACAGATGCCCGCCTCGAAGCGCCCTTCCAGCAACCCCTCGGCCACCGCCACGGTGGTGGGCGCGTCGATCTCCTCGGCGAAGCCCGAGAGATCGGTGTAGTAGCGGGTGGCCGGCTGACGCGCCACCTGGCGCGGCGTGGCGAGGTCGCGTTGCGCCAGCAGCACCAGCGGGTGGCTGCCGGCGACGAAGACATCCACCGGAAAGGCGCGGTGCATGTATCGCCCTACACAGTCGGCGTGGCTGAAGTGGGCCGTGCACTGCAGTACCCGGTCCACCTCGCCCGCCACCAGCGCCGCGAAGGCCGTCGGGAAATCGTCGTAGAACTTCATCTCGGCGTCGGCCAGGCCGCGAGCTTCGAGGTAGCGGCCCAGCACCAGCACATGGTTGTTTCCCTCGGGCCCCAGCGTGGCAATAATCATGACGTGACTCCTCAGGCATCGACTCAAGATCAGTGACTCAAGGCCAGTGATGCAAGGCCAGTGATGCAAGGCCAGTGATTCAATAGTTCAGCGGCTCAAAAGGCGAAGATCACCAGCGCCCCGACAATCATCAGCACCACCCTCAGCCAGGCCGCGCGCCGTGCAATCACGCCGTAGGAAATCGCCATCAGGCCCAGCGCGATCTTCACCGCATCGAAGATGGCGCCGAACGGGTCGAAGGCCAGACGAATCACATCGGGATTGGCGACCATGGCCAGCGGGATGATATAGAGCCCGATGCCCAGCGCCATGGCCTTCAGCGCCACCTTGAGCCAGTTCTCCCCGACCATGCCGGCGGCGATGAACACCCCGCCGCACACCGGCGGCGTGATGGTCGAGAGCAGCGCGAACCAGAACACGAACAGGTGGGCCAGCAGCGGCTCGAGGCCCAGCGCGGTGAGCGCGGGCCCCGCCACCGAGACGCAGATCACGTAGGCCGCCGTGGTCGGCACCTCCATGCCCAGCACCAGGCAGGCCAGGGCCGTGAGCAGCAGCGCCGGCCACAGCATCTCGTTGGAGAGCGACAGGATGCCGGAGGTGATCTTGACCCCTAGCCCCGTCAGCGAGAGCACCCCGATCACCAGCGAAGCGCAGATAATGATGGCGCCGATCACCGCTACCTGACGCCCGGCGGTGACCATGGCCTCGGCCATCCGCGAGGCGAAGCCGCGCAGGGAGAAGGTGAGCGTCACGTCGAAGAACAGCAGCAGCATGCCGGCAAAGATGGCGATGCTGGCGGCGTACTGGGGCGTGTAGCCGCCGAGGAAGATGCGCTCGAGCAGCAGCACGAAGGGCACGGCGAAGAACAGCGAAGTGATCGCCACCTCCTTGCCGCTGGCGCGGTCCTCCGCCGCCATGGGGCGCAGGTCGTGGCGAGTGGCGTAGGCGTTGATGCCCATCCACACGGTAGCGAAGTAGAGGATCGCCGGCAGCAGCGCCGCCGCCATGATCTGGGTGTAGGGCGTGCCGGTGAGCTCCACCATGACGAAGGCGCCCGCCCCCATCAATGGCGGCATGATCTGTCCGCCCGAAGAGGCCACCGCCTCGACGCCGCCGGCCAGGGTGCGCGGATAGCCCAGGCGCACCATGGAGGGAATGGTGATGGCGCCGGTGGAAGCCACGTTGGCCGAGGCGGAGCCGGAGATGGAGCCCATCAGCGCCGAGGAGATCACCGAGACCTTGGCCGCGCCGCCGGTCAGGCGTCCGGCGCAGGCGCTGGCCATGTTCATGAAGCCGCGCCCCGCCTCGCCGGCGTTGAGCACCGCACCGAAGATGACGAAGATCGCCACCACGCCGACGCTGACCCCGGTGAGCGAGCCCCACAGGCCGCTCTCGGCGATGGTCAAGGTGCCGACGAAACTCTGCATCGGCAGCCCCGGATGCCCGAACTGGCCGGGGATGTGCTCGCCGAACACCGCGTAGGCCAGCGCCGCCACCGCCACCAGCGGCAGCGGCCAGCCGATGGCACGCCGCGCGGTCTCCAGGGTCAGCACGATCAGGAAGACCCCCAGCGCCATCTGAAAATTGTTGTCGATGAAGCCGTACTGGTTGGCCAGCGCCTCCTCGTTGAAGGCGATGTAACCGCAGGCGGCGATGCCGAGCACCGTCAGCAGCCAGCCGCTCCAGCGCTCGAAGGGGGTGCGGGCGGCCAGGATGAGTATCCACGGCAGCGCCAGCGCCAGGTGAATGGGCCGGCTGACCAGCGCCGGGGTCAGGCCGTAGAAGATCAGCCCGAGATGAAAGCAGACCGTGACGGCGCCGAGCACCACCCAGGCGGGGTGCAGGCGAGGTACGCCCTCGGCGCCGCCGGCTGTCGTTGAAGAAGCGAGTGTCGATAGCATGAAAATGGGGATGCCTTGCGACCGCGGCGGGGCCTTCCCTGGCCCCGCACTACGGACGTGGGTTAACGCAGCTCGTCGGGAATCTCGATGCCGGCTTCGTCGTAGTAGCGCACGGCACCGGGATGCAGGGTGCCGGCGATCTGGCCGATCATGTCGTGGGTGATGCCGCCCCACCAGGCGGTCTCATCCGCCATGGCGTCGCGCCGCTCCCAGAAGGTCTTGGTCAGGGTGTAGGCGGTCTCCTCGTCCATGCCGGTCGTGGTGTAGGCGATAACCGGCAGCGAGGTGGTCTCGACATCCTGCTCAACGCCGGGATAGGTGCCGGCCGGAATGGTCTGTCGCGCCGCGCCGGTCTGCTCGATCTGCTCGTCGGTGAGGCTGACCAGGCTGATCGCCATGCTGGCGGCGGTTTCGATCACGTTGGGCGTGGGGAAGGAGCTGGCCGTGACAAAGGCATCGATCTGGCCGTTCTTCAACGCATCAGGGCCGCTGCCGATCTCGGCGTTGGCCACGCGGACCCTGTCCAGCAGCTCGAACAGTTCCAGGTAGCGCTCCGCCTCACGGGCGCCGAAGGTCCCCCGCCCGATCAGGATGTGCTTGCCTTCGAGATCCTCGAGGCCGATGACGCCATCGCCACCGGCCACCACGAAGTGCATGGTGATGGAGGGAATCGGGAACAAGCCGCGAATCTCCTGGAAGCGCGGATTCTGCCGCTCGGCGAAGGGCCCCTCGCCGGCCATGGCCTGTTCGACCAGCCCCGGCGGCGTGGTGAACACATAGTTGCCCTGGCGCGCCATCACTTCCATGACGTTCTGCACCGAGCCTTGGCTCTCCTCCAGGGTGATGACAATCTCGCCCTGGGTGCCCCTGCGCATGGCCTCGGAGAGTTCGACCCCCATCTGGTAGTAGGCGGTGCCTGCCGAAGCCGACTTGTAGGTGACCCGAGTCTCGGCCTGGGCGGAAAGCGCGGCGGCGCCCAGCAGTACGGCGGTGGCCGAAGCCAGCAGCGTGCGGGTGAAGGTGGGCTTGCGAATCGTCATGTGAAGACTCCCTTGAGTGTCCAGAATCGCGTTGCGATCTCGTTGTTGTGGTCGGAATGACGTTGTTATGAGGAAACGTCGATATAATGCAGGTTTTTGGGCTGAAGGGAAAATCGGACACCTCATGCGTACCACGGCCGTGCTCGGCGGTGCCGGAGGCATCGGCAGCGCCATCGCTACTACCCTGCTGCAGTCGGGAGATCACGTCTATCTGCTGGACCGGGAAGCTCAGCGGGAAACGGCAAGCACGCTGGTGGCCGCCTGGCCCCGGCGCTGCACCTTCCTGTCCTGCGACCTCGCCAACCCCGACAGTATCGCCCACGCCTTCGCCACCATCGAGGCGGCAGGTACGGGGCTTGCCGTCTGCATCAACGCAGCTGGAGTGATTCAACGGGGGCGCTTCGTCGACGTCAGCGTCGCAAGCCTTGGGGAAATGCTGGCGGTGAACATCAGCGGCGCCTACATCGCGCTGCAGGCCGCCGCCCGCCAGATGATCGCCGACGGCGGTGGACGCATCGTGATCGTCGCCTCGGCCCATGGCCTGCGCACCACCGCCGAGCGCTCGGCCTACGCCATGTGCAAAGGCGCCATGCTGTCGCTTGCCCGGGCGCTGGCGGTGGAACTCGGCCCCCACGGCATCCTGGTCAACGCCGTGGCGCCGGGCCCGGTCAGCGCCGGGATGCAGGACGCCGAGTCCGAGTCACGCAGGCGCTGGCAGGCGGCTACCCCGCTCGGCCGGGTGGCCAGCGCCGACGAAGTGGCGCGCACGGTCGCCTTCCTGGCCTCGGCCGACAACACCTTCATCAGCGGCGAAACGCTGGTGGTCGACGGCGGCGCCAACGTGTCCCTGTAGCGCCGCCGCCGCCATCGTCAGATGGCGAATGCCACCCTGGCTACGTCCTTGTAACGCTTGGCGAAGTGCACGGTGAAGCCCTCCTTGAGGAAGTCGGGCAGCTCGTCGTAGTCGCGGCGGTTGGCCTCGGGCAGGATCACTTCGAAGATCTTGCTGCGCCGGGCGGCGATGATCTTCTCGCGAATGCCGCCCACCGGCAGCACCTGCCCGGTGAGGGTCAGCTCGCCGGTCATCGCCAGCGGCCGGTCGATGGCCTGGTGGCGGGCCAGCGACAGCAGCGCCGTGGTCATGGTCACCCCGGCCGAGGGGCCGTCCTTGGGCGTGGCGCCTTCCGGCACGTGCAGGTGCACGAAGGCCGAATCGAAGAAGTCGGCATCGGCACCGTACTCGGCCAGATGCCCCAGCGTGTAGCTGTAGGCGATGTTGGCCGACTCCTGCATCACCTCGCCGAGCTTGCCGGTGAGCTTGAAGCCGCGAGTCAACGAGTGCACCTTGCCAGCCTCCACCGGCAGCGTGGCGCCACCCATCGAGGTCCAGGCCAGTCCGGTGACCACCCCCTCTCCCTTGAGCACCTGCTCCTGGCGGAACAGCGGTGCCCCGAGGTACTCCTCCAGATTCTTGACCGAGATGCGCACCGACTCCTGGCCACCTTCCAGCAGCTTCACCGCCGCCTTGCGCACAATGCTGTGGAGCTGCTTCTCGAGCTGGCGCACCCCGGCCTCGCGGGCGTAGCCCTCGATCACCTGACGCAGCGCCGCCTCGGTGAGGTTGATGCGCCGCCGCGGGATCCTGTCGCGTTCGAGCAGCTTGGGCCAGAGATGATTCTTGGCGATCGCCACCTTCTCCTCGGCGATATACCCCGACAGGCGAATCTGCTCCATGCGGTCGAGCAGCGGCCCCGGGATCGAGTCGAGGGTGTTGGCGGTGCACACGAACAGCACCTTGGAGAGATCCAGGCGCACGTCGAGGTAGTGATCGAGGAAGTCGACGTTCTGCTCAGGGTCGAGCACCTCGAGCAGGGCCGAGGCGGGGTCGCCCTGGAACGACTTGCCCAGCTTGTCGATCTCGTCGAGCATGATCACCGGGTTCTCGACCTCGACCTCCTTGAGCGCCTGCACCAGCTTGCCGGGCATGGCGCCGACGTAGGTGCGCCGGTGGCCCTTGATCTCGGCCTCGTCGCGCATGCCACCCACCGAGAAGCGATAGAACTCCCGCCCCAGCGCCTCGGCAATAGAGCGCCCGACGGAGGTCTTGCCCACCCCGGGCGGGCCGACCAGCAGCAGGATCGAGCCGCCCACATCGCCCTTGAAGGTGCCTTCGGCGAGGAACTCGATGATGCGCTCCTTGACGTCCTTGAGGCCGTCGTGGTCGCGGTCGAGCACCGTGCGCGCATGCGCCAGGTCGAGCTGGTCCTGGCTGCGTACGCCCCACGGCATCGAGGTGAGCCAGTCGAGGTAGTTGCGCGTGGTGCCGTATTCCGGCGAGCCGGTCTCCAGCACCGAGAGCTTGTCGAGCTCCTCCTCGATGCGGGTCAGCACCTTGGGCGGCACGACGAGGCCCTCGAGACGGTCGCGGAAGGTGTCGACGTCGTTCTCGCGGTCGTCCTTGGAGATGCCCAGCTCGCGCTGGATCACCTTGAGCTGCTCGCGCAGGAAGAACTCGCGCTGGCGCTCCTGCATCTGGGCGTTGACCTGCTCGCTGATCTCGCTCTGCAGCTGAGCGACGTCGATCTCCTTGCGCAGCAGCGGCAGCACCTTCTCCATGCGCGTCTGCACCGGCAGGGTCTCGAGCACGGTCTGCAGCTCGCGGCCCTTGGCCGAGGTGATGGCGGCGGCGAAGTCGGTCAGCGGCCCCGGCTCGTGGGGGCTGAAGCGGTTGAGGTAGTGCTTGAGCTCCTCGCCGTACAGCGGGTTGATCGGCAGCAGCTCCTTGATGCCGTTGATGATCGCCATGGCGTAGGCACGGGTCTCATCCTCGTCGGCCTTGACCGGCTCGCGGGGGTAGCTGACCTCGACCAGGTAGGGCGGCTTCTTCGACAGCCAGCGCTGGATGCGGAAGCGGCGCAGGCCCTGGGCGATGAACTGCAGCTGCCCCTCCTCGCCGTGCAGCTTGTGCACCTTCACCGCCGTGCCGATCTCGGGAAAGTGGTCGTGGCCCAGCTCGTCCACCGCGGTATCACCGACGAACGCCACCCCCAGCGTGTGGTGCGGCGTGTTGCCGACGCGGCGCATGGTCTCCTCCCAGCGCTCGCGGTTGATCACCAGCGGCTGGACCTGGGCCGGGAAGAACGGGCGATTGTGGATGGGCAACAGATAGATACGCTCGGGCAGATACTCGCTGGCCGGCACCACGGCATGGGCCAGCTCCTCGATCTCACCGTCGGAGCGCAGGCTGTCATCCGCGTCTCCTCTCGCCTGGGGTGCGTTGCGCTCGTCCTGCTCGTGATCGCTCATGAAGTCCTCGTGCTGACGCAATGGAAGCCGATGCTCATGGCACAGGGAATGCGGGCGAAGGGGCCCGACTTCAAGTCATCGAGGCCGGCCGAAAGGCCGCAAGAGAAGGCCACCTGCCCGAGCGCCCCACGCCCGCGTGGGCCTGCAGCCTGTCGTGAGGCCTGCCATGTAGCCCTGCATGCAGCCCTGCACGAAGTCCCACGCGGTGACAGCCGGGCGATAGGCGGGGTCGCTCAATGGCGCCAGAGCGGCGGCAGCGGGCGGCTGTTGACGCGCACCTGGCCGCGGCCGATGTCGATCTCCAGGGTACGAGTATCCAGCGGCAGGCCGAGCCACAGCGCCGCCACGGTGGGCAGCTCGTGCCAGGTAAAGTCGCCGTCGAGGCGGCGCCGCCAGCGCTGCTGCATGTCCGGGTCATCCAGCGCCAGCAGGCTCAGCTCGTCGAGCCGGCGCGCGTCGAGGAACAGCGCGCCGTCGAGGCGGGCCGCTAGCCCCATCATCGGGCTCTCCAGCTCCAGCCGTGACAGGTCGAGGCGCGGCGAGTCCTGCAGCACTTGCAGCAGCTGCGGTTCGAGGTCCGCCAGCAGGTCATCTCGCCCGACCTCATGGTGGCCGCTCGCCGCCAGCTCACGCAGCCGCTTCATGGTGGCGCGGAGCGCGTCGGCGTTGAGGCGCGACAGCTCGGCGCTCAGCTGGCCGGTCAACAGCACCTGCTCAGCGGTATGCACCTCGCCGAGATCGAGGTCCAGGCGCATCCGCAGCTCGCGGTCGTCGAGCACGATGCGGTTGGCCAGCTGCAGGTTGCTGGCATCGAGCCGCAGTTGGGGCTGCTGCCAGGTCAGCGAGGCGAGCTGGAGGAAGTCCTCCTGGGTGAACGAGTAGGCACCTTCGGTGTAGGCGTAGTGGCTGTTGAGCGTGGCAGGGCCGATCTCGAGCTGGGCCACGCCATCGGAGAGCCGCCAACCGTCGAGCTGGGCGCGCAGCCGCCAGTTGCCCTGCTCACCGCTGAAGCGCAGCCGTCCGCCGGCGAACACGAGCTCGCGCTCCTGCTGGGTGATGCGCAGCGGCGCGAGTTGCAGGCCACCCTCCAGGGTGCCGCTCAGGGTGCGGTAGCTGGCTTCCCACAGCGGCGGCGTGGTGGGCAGCGAGTCGCCGAACAGGCGCACGCCGTCGGGGCCATGGCGCACCACCGCCTCGCCGTCCAGGTGGGTGCTGAGCACGCCGTGGCTGGCCCGGTAGCTCAGCTCGAGGTGCCAGAGCTCGCCCAGCAGCGGCGCCAGGTGGATCAACCCGCTGGAGGTCCACCACCCCTGCTCCACCTCCGAGCGCAGCACGCCAAACTCCCCGCGTGCATCGAGGTCGCTGAGCAGGCGCCGCATCTCACGTTCGAAAACCCAGCTAGAGATGGCCTGGCCGATCAGCCAGAGCAAGAGCACGACCGCCAGCAGCGGGACGATGAGACGTTCCTTGCGCATTGCTCGGCCTCCTAGAAGTTAACCGCCGGCCACCCCTTATACCCTAATGCAGCCAGAGCCACAGGTGCATGGTGCTCCAGGCATAGATGCCCGCCAGCACATCGTCGATCATGATGCCGAAGCCGCCCGCCACGCGCCGATCCGCCCAGCGAATCGGCCAGGGCTTGACGACATCGAAGATGCGAAAGAGCACGAATCCCCACAGCGCCGCTTCCCACGAGAACGGCACCGCCGACATGGTGATCCAGTAGCCGACGAATTCGTCCCACACGATGCCGGAATGGTCGTGCACGCCCAGGTCGCGGGAAGTCTTGTCGCACAGCCAGACGCCAACCACGAAGGAGACCGCCACCAGGCCGAGGTACCAGGTGAGCGGCAGTTCGGAGATCAGCCAGAAGAAGGGAATGGCCGCCAGGGTCCCGAAGGTACCCGGCGCCCAGGGCACGGCACCGCTGCCGAGCCCGAAGGCGAAGAAGTGAACCGGGCGTCGCCAGACGCTCTGGGGGGCACGATTCATGGGGCCTCTCCGAAGTGCTGCCAGCCGCCCAGGCCAGGCGCCGCGACCCCGCGCAGCCCCGGCTCGGCGGTGACCCGGCCGATCGGCGTCAGGCTCAGCCCCAGCGCCGCCAGGGCCTGAGTGGCGCTGGCGAGGTACGCCTGCGGCAGGCTCACCAGCAGCTCATAGTCGTCGCCGCCGGCCAGTACCGCACGTCGCGCTGCCGCCTCACCCAGCGCCTCGCCGAGCCCCTCGGCTGCGGGCAACGCCGCCTCGTCCAGCGTGGCGCCCACGCCGGAGGCCACCAGTACGTGGCCAAGGTCGGCCAGCAGGCCGTCGGAAACGTCGATGGCCGCCGAGGCCAAGCCCACCAGCGCCTGGCCAGCCGCCAGCCGCGGCTGGGGCAGCAGGTAGCGGCGCAGCAGCGGATGGGCAAGATCACGCTCGCCGCGCTGCCACAGGGCCAGGCCGCCGGCGCCGCCCCCCAGCGCGCCGGTCACCGCCAGCACCTCGCCGGGACGTGCGCCACCACGGGTCAGCGCACCCACGGCCGGCACTTCGCCCAGCACGGTCACGCCCACGGCCAGCTCGCCGCGGGTCACATCGCCCCCCACCAGCGCGGTACCGGTGGCGTCGCACAGGGCGTGGAAACCTTCGGAGAACGCCGCCACCCAGGCTTCGTCGGGTGCCTCGAGGGTCAGCGCCATCAGGCACCAGCGGGCTGTGGCGCCCATCGCCGCCAGGTCGCTCAGGCTGACCGCCAGGGCACGATGCCCGATGGCCGCGGGCGGCGCTTCGGCGGGAAAATGCACGCCGGCCACCGAGGTATCGACGCTGGTCGCCAGCTGCTGCCCCGGCTGCGGGGCCAGCAGCGCACAGTCGTCGCCCACGCCTAGCGCCACGCCCGCCGCCGCGGACGGTGGGGCAGGCGTGAGGTAGCGTGCGATCAGGTCGAACTCCCCGGCGGCCACTGGGCGGCTTCCTCAGCGACGCCGGGCGCTCACCTCGGCGCTGCGCAGCCGGGTGGCCAGCTTGTCGAGGATGCCATTGACGTACTTGTGGCCATCGGTGGCGCCGAAGGACTTGGCCAGCTCGACCCCTTCATTGATCACCACGCGATAGGGCACCTCCATGCGGCGCGACAGCTCGTAGGTGCCCAGGCGCAGGATGGCCAGTTCGATGGGATCGAGATCCTGGAGGCGACGGTCGAGCAGCGGCGAGATGGCCGCATCGAGGTCGCTGCGCAGGCGCACCACGTTGTGCAGCAGCTCGTGGAACAGGGCCAGGTCGGCGATCTGCATCACCTTGGCCCAGTTCTCGTGATCCTCCAGGTCGTCGTCGGGCACCTGGCTGCGGAACTCAGCCTCGATGGAGGTGACCGACTTGCCGGTCAGCTGCCATTGATAGAGCCCCTGCACGGCCAGCTCGCGCGCGGCGCGGCGCGCCTGCTGGCCGGCGGAAGGGGCGCGCTGCGGGCGCGATGTGCTCATGCCTCTTCCCCGCTGTCATCGGCGAAGCCGCGCAGCAAGGACACCATCTCCATGGCGGCCATGGCGGCTTCGGCGCCCTTGTTGCCGGCCTTGGTGCCGGAGCGCTCGATAGCCTGCTCGATAGAGTTGACCGTCAGCACGCCGTTGGCGATGGGGGTGTCGAACTCGAGCTGCAGGTTGCCCAGCGCCGCGTTGCAGCCGCCGGCCACGTATTCGAAATGCGGCGTGCCGCCGCGAATCACCGCACCCAGGGCGATCACCGCGTCCGGGCGCGCCACCTGCAGCGCGCGCTTCACCGCCAGCGGTAGCTCCCAGGCGCCCGGCACGTGAACGATGTCGATATTCGTCGCGTCCACGCCGTGACGCACCAGACTGTCCACGGCGCCTTCCACCAGGCTATCGACCACATGGTGATTGAAGCGGCCCACCACGATCACGTAGCGTCCATCGACGTCGACGAAGTTGCCTTCCAGTTGAGACAGGGTATGCATGAGATTCTTCCTGCTGAAACGGTTGAGACCTGCGCTGGCGTGCCGGAGCCGCCTAGCCGTCTTCGCTGGCCGACGCGGCGTCAGGCGAGATGAGTTCCACCACCTCGAGATCGAAGCCGGAAAGGGCCGAGAACTTCCACGGCGAGCTGAGCAGCCGCATGCGACCGACGCCAAGGTGACGCAGGATCTGCGAACCGGTGCCGATCGTCAGGTAGTTGCCGGCGCCGTCGGAGTCGCTGGTGCGCGGCAGGCGGCGGCGTTCGAGAAAGACTTCGAGCTGGTCGCGGAAATCCTGGTGCGGGCGGCCATCGTCGAGCAGCACGAACACGCCGTGCTCGGCACGGGCCACCTCTTCCAGGGCGCTGTGGGTGGTCCAGTTGCGGCTGGCACCCTTCTGCAGCCCCAGCAGGTCGCGCATGGTGTCGGCCAGGTGCACCCGCACCGTGGTGAGGGCTTCCGGCGAAGGCTGACCCTTGACCAGCGCCACGTGGTGGGCGCCCTGTATCCTGTCGCGGAACACATGCAGCGTGAGCTCGCCCACCGCCGTGTGTACCGGGGTCGACTCCACCGGCTCGATGGTCTGCTCGTTGTGGATGCGGTAGTGGATCAGGTCAGCGATGGTGCCCATCTTCAGGCCATGCTCGGCGGCGAAGCGCTCGAGCTCGGGCCGGCGGGCCATGCTGCCGTCGTCGTTCATGATCTCGCAGATCACGCCGCTGGGGTCGCAGCCGGCCAGGGCGGCGAGGTCGCAGGCCGCCTCGGTGTGGCCCGCCCGGCGCAGCACGCCGCCCGGCTCGGCCATCAGCGGGAAGATGTGGCCCGGCTGCACGATGTCCTCGGCGCGGGCGTTGCGCGCGGCGGCCACCTGGACGGTGCGAGCACGATCGGCGGCGGAAATGCCGGTGGTCACCCCTTCGGCCGCCTCGATGGAGAGCGTGAACTTGGTGCCGAAGCCGGAGCCGTTGTCACTGACCATAAGCGGCAGCTTGAGCCGCTCGCAGCGCTCGCGGGTCATGGGCATGCAAATCAGGCCACGCGCATGGCGTGCCATGAAGTTGATGTGCTCCGCCGTGACCTTCTCGGCGGCCATGATGATGTCTCCCTCGTTCTCACGATCCTCATCGTCCATGAGGATCACCATCTTGCCCTGACGAATATCCTCGACCAGGTCCTCGATGGGCGCCAGGCCCCCGCGGGAAGAATACATGGAAACTCCGAATGATCAGCTTGGGAATGGGCGATGCTGGCTCGCCGTGAGGCGCGCTGACGTCGACACCCCGCCTCGAATGGGCGTCAGGGTACCTTGGCGCGGCTTCGGGCGCCAGTAGGGAGCACCTTGGCGCGGCTTCGGGCGCCAGTAGGGAGCACCTTGGCGCGGCTTCGGGCGCCAGTAGGGAGCACCTTGGCGCGGCTTCGGGCGCCAGTAGGGAGCACCTTGGCGTGGCTTCGGGCGCAGTTGAGAAGCCTCCTAACGCCTCGGCGATTCAGCCTGACCTGCAGGCCGCGCCGTGATCCGCCAGTCGCGTCCGAAGGCGCGAATGTCGAGTATCTCCAGCGGGCGCTGCTGGGCCATGCGCGTCAGCCCCGGCAGGGCGAACAGCGGGCGCGCCTCGCCGCCGAGCAGGGTCGGCGCCACGAACAGCTGCATCTCGTCGACCAGACCGGCGTCCAGCATGGCCCCGGCCAGGGTCGCGCCCGTCTCCAGCAGCACCTCGTTGGCCTGCTCGTGCTCCGCCAGGTGCTCTAGCAAGGCATGCAGGTCCACGCGCCCGCCCTGATCGCTGGGCATGACCACCACCTCGGCCCCGGCAGCCTCCAGCCGCCTACGCCGCTGCGGGTCATGGCCGGAGACGGTGGCCACCAGGGTGCGCCCCGGTTCGCGCAGGCAGGCGGCAGCCTGGGGCAGGCGCAGGTGCGTATCGACCACCACCCGCAGCGGCTGGCGGCTGGCAATGGCCTCCGCGTCGGCCAGGTCCAGCTGGTCGGGCCGCACGGTCAGGCGTGAATTGTCGAAGATCACCGAATCGACCCCGGTAAGGATTGCGCTTGCGCGCGCCCGCAGGCGCTGCACCGCACTGCGCGCCTGGGGGCCGGTGATCCACTGCGACTCGCCCGACTCCATGGCGGTACGGCCATCTAGGCTCATGGCCATCTTCAGCCGCACGAAGGGGCGCCCCAGGGTCATGCGCGAGATGAAGCCGGAGTTCAGCGCTCGCGCCTCTTCTTCCAGCAGCCCCACCTCAACCTCGATGCCCGCCTCGCGCAGCATGGCGATGCCACGACCGGCGACCTGCGGATTGGGGTCCTGCATGGCCACCACTACCTTGCTCACGCCGGCATCGATCAGCGCCACCGCGCAGGGGCCGGTGCGGCCATGGTGGGAGCAAGGTTCCAGGGAGACGTAGGCAGTGGCCAGCCGGGCCGCCTCGCCGGCCATGCGCAGGGCGTGCACCTCGGCATGAGGCTCGCCGGCGCGCTCATGCCACCCTTCGCCCACCAGGCGGCGCTGCTTGACCAGCACACAGCCGACCCGCGGGTTGGGATGGGTGGTATAGAGGCCGCGGCGGGCCAGGGCTATCGCCCGGGCCATCCAGGCGGCGGGTGTCGGCGTCGACATGGCGTATCCTGCGAGTCAGGCGGGTTCAGGGCAAGGGGGCGGCTCAGCGCTCCGGCTCGTCGACATGGCCCGACGAGAACCCGGGCTCCTGGGAGAGCCGGTCGATCTCGGCGCGAAACTCGTCGACATCCTGGAAGCGGCGGTACACCGAGGCAAAGCGGATGAAGGCCACCTGGTCGAGGCGCTTGAGCGCCTCCATGACGGCCTCGCCGATGTCGCGCGCCTGGATCTCGCGCTCGCCGCTGGCGCGCAGCCGCTGGCGAATACGCTCGACGGCGGCCTCGATCGCCTCCGCGCTGACGGGACGCTTCTCCAGCGCCCTTAGCATGCCGGCACGCAGCTTCTGCTCATTGAAGGATTCGCGCGAGCCGTCGGCCTTGACCACCCGCGGCATCACCAGCTCGGCGGTTTCATAGGTGGTGAAGCGCTCGCCGCAGGCGGTGCACTGGCGGCGACGGCGAACCTGGTCGCCTTCGGCCACCAGGCGGGAGTCGGTCACGCGTGTGTCATGGGCGCCACAGAAGGGGCAGTGCATGGTTTCGATCCGAACGCTGAGCGGGGCGACGTATGCGTCGCGCAGGGCTACGGCTATCAAGTGTTCCGCATTGTACCTGCTCGCCCGCTATGCGCCCAGTTCTGACCCGGCCATCCCTTCTCGCGCCCTACCCTGCCGGCTATGAGGTGGCGATTAGTGGGCGTGGCCGTGGTGAGCGTGGGCCGCGTCGTCCACGGCCTGCACGGAAACACGGGCCACCGGGGCGTCCAACGCCTGGCGCCGGCCATCCTCGAACACCAGCTCGATAGCCACCGGCTCCCCTTCCACCAGGGGCTGCGTCAGGCCGATCAGCATCAGGTGCAGCCCGCCCGGAGCCAGCGTGGCCGAACCGCCGGGGGGGATCGTGATGTCGGCGATGCGGCGCATCTGCATGACGCCGTCCACGTCGACATGGTGGTGCAACTCCAGCGCCGCGGCGGCGGGCGACGCTGCCTCCACCAGCCGGACCTCGGCGTCGCCCGGGTTGTGCAGCACCATGAAGGCCGCCGAGGCTTCGGCCCCCGGCGGAACGGCGCGTACCTGGGCCTGCTCGATAGCCAGCGGCTCAGCCAGCACGGGCAGCGAGAGCAGGGAAAGGCCGAGCGCGGCCAGCAGCGAACGAGGCTTCATCATGCAGGGTTCCTGTGTGGTAACGTGGCGCCAGTCGGCCAGGCGATAGCATCGAGAAGTCGTGCCCAGCCCGGCCTGTAGAAGCTTACCCATGACGGCCGCCAGGCGCACCAGGGTGCGTCATGTCGCCACAGCGTGCCACACCAGGATTCCGGCCAGGTTGACGGCCCTGCCGGCCAGCAAGCCGGGCGCTGCCGCTTCGTTCAGGTTCACGTACACGCACACCACGAGGACACTCCATGGCCCTACGCCCCACGCTGCTTGCCGCCACGCTGGCGGCACTCGCCCTGCCGATCACGCTTCCCATGGCCATTTCCGCGCATGCCGAGAGCTGGCCCGCGCCGATCCAGGCCCTGGTCGACGAGGGCCTGCAGATCCATGGCGAATTCGACGCGCCGGAGGGGCTGCAAGGCTACGCGGCCAGCCACCAGGGGAGCGAGATGACGCTCTTCCTCACCGCCGACGGCGAGCATGCCATCGTCGGCACCCTGGTCGACGCCGAAGGCAACGACCTCTCGGAAGCCCCCCTCGAGACGCTGGTGCGCGCGCCCCTTGATGCGCAGCTATGGCAGGACCTGGAGCAGAGCCACTGGATCCAGGACGGCGATCCGGCGGCGCCCCGGGTCCTCTACACCTTCACCGACCCCAACTGCCCCTACTGCGTGCGGTTCTGGGAGATGGCCCGCCCCTGGGTCGAGGCAGGCGAGGTGCAGCTGCGCCATGTCATGGTCGGCATCCTGCAGCCAAACAGCCCGGCCAAGGCGGCGGCGCTGCTTGGCGCCGACGACCCGGCCGCTGCGCTGCACAACCACAGCGAGGGCGAGAGCATCGCCCCCTCGGCGCAGCCCCGCGAGATCGAGGACCAGGTCTACCGCAACAACCAGCTGTTCGACGCCCTGGCCCTGCTCGCCACCCCGACCACCTTCTATCGCGACGGCACGCGGGTGGAGGTGCTGCAGGGCATTCCCGACTCCCAGCGCCTGCACGAGGCCATGGGCGGCGAGCAGCCCTGACGAGAAGCGCCCCGCCCGGGCGCGATGGCTCGGGCGGGGCGGCTATCAGCCAGTCGAAGCGGCTGGTGGGGTTAAGGGCAAGGCGTCATGGATGGGACGGGATCAACGAGCGGGAATTGCCCGGGCCAGGAACCAGCCGGCCACCATGGTGACCAGCATGGCCAGCAGCGGCGCGGTAAGCCCCGCCACCGAGGCGATGGCAGGCCCCGGGCAGTAGCCGGAAAGCCCCCAGCCGATGCCGAACAGCGCGGCGCCGCCGATCAGCCGGCCGTCCAGGTCCTGGCGGGTGGGCAGCTGGAAGGTTTCGCCGAACATTGGCCGCTCCTGGCGGAACACCAGCCGATAGCCGATGAAGGTGGTCACCACGGCACCGCCGAGCACGAACATCAGGGTTGGATCCCAGGCACCGAAGAGATCGAGGAAACCGAGCACCCGGGCGGGATCGGTCATGCCGGCGAGCGCCAGCCCCAGGCCGAACAGCAGCCCGGCGATATACCCCATGACGGTTTTCATGCGCCACCTCCCAGCACGTGCCGTACGACATAGACGGTGACGATGGCGCACACCAGGAACGTCAGCGTGGCCACCATCGAGCGCGGCGAGAGCCTGGCCAGGCCGCATACGCCGTGGCCGCTGGTGCAGCCGCTGCCCAGGCCGGTGCCCACGCCGACCAGCAGCCCGGCCAGCAGCATCAGGGGCACGCCGCCCGCCGGCTGGCCCACCACCGCACCGGGCTCGCCGGCCACGTTGCCAAGCTGCCCGCCCAGCAGCATCAACAGCAGCGGGCCGCTGACCAGGCCCAGCACGAAGGCCAGGCGCCAGGCGCTGTCGCCCTTGGGCAGGGCCGTTACCAGGCCGCCAACGATGCCGCTGATACCGGCAATGCGGCCAAGGGTGGCCATCAGCCATACGGCCGACAGCCCGATCATCACGCCGCCTAGCAAACCTTGCAGGCTTGAACTCCAGTCCATGCTCACTCCTTCTGTTTCGGTCAAAGTCAGGATTAGGTGGGGATTTCCGCCGTGCCCCGTGCGACCTGGCCGCAGCGGCTCCCCAGTGCCGTGTTGTCGCGCAGCGCGCGCCAGGCGTCGTAGGTGCTCAGGAAGACCTGCCCGGTCAGGGCTTGGCAGAAGGCGGTGTGCTGCAGGCGGTCCATCACCGGCCCCTTCACCTCGGCCAGGTGCAGGCGCACGCTGGCGTCCTTCAGGCGCGCATTGATCGCCTCCAGGCTCTCCAGCGCCGAGGCGTCGATCACGTTCACCGCCTGGCAGGCCAGCACGATGTGCTCGAGGCCCGGCTGGCGCGCGGCAAGCTCCATCACGGTGTCCTCCAGGTAGCGCGCATTGGCGAAATAGAGGCTTTCGTCGACCCGCAGGATCGCCAGGCGCGGGTCGGTCTCGACACGGTGCCGCTGCACGTTGCGAAAGTGCTCGGTGCCCGGCACGCGGCCCACGATCGCGCTGTGCGGACGACTGGTGTAGTAGAGGTGCAGCGCCAGCGAGAGCCCCACCCCGGCCAGGATGCCGCTTTCCACCCCGTGCGCCAGGGTGACGCCGAGGGTGGCCAGCATGGCGGCCGCATCGCAGCGCGAGTAGGCCCAGGTCCGCTTGATGGCCGGCAGGTCCACCAGCGAGAGCACCGCCACGATGATGGTCGCGGCCAGGGTGGCGATGGGCAAGTACGCGATCAGCGGCGTCAGCAGCAGCGCTGCCAGGGCGATGCCCACCGCGGTGAAGGCCCCTGCCGCCGGCGTTTCGGCACCGGCGTCGAAATTGACCACCGACCGGGCGAAGCCCCCCGTCACCGGCATTCCCCCGGTGAAGGACGCGGCGATATTGGAGGTGCCCAGCCCCACCAGCTCCTGGTCCGGGTCGATACGCTGGCGCCGCTTGGCGGCCAGGGTCTGGCCCACCGAGACCGACTCGACGAAACCGACGAGGCTGATCAGCAGTGCCGCCATGAACAGCTCGCGCCACAGCCCGATATCGCCACCGGGGAGGGTGAGCGGCGGCAGGCCCGCCGGCACCGTCCCCACCACGGCCACCCCGAGGGCATCGAGCCCCAGCCCCCAGGTCGCCAGGGTGGTCACGAGCACGGCGAGGATCGGCGCGGCCTTGGTCAGCATGTCCGCCGGGCGTGGCGCCACCCCCAGGCGCAGCAAGGCCGGCTTCAGCCAGCGGCGTGCCGCATACAAGAACGCCAGCACGCCAAGCCCGATCGCCAGAGTCGGGCCGTTGAACCCAGGCACGCTGCCGGCCAGGCTTGTCGCCAGTTCCAGCAGGTTGTGGCCGGAGGCCTCCACGCCCAGCACGTGCTTGAGCTGGCTGGCCGCGATGATCAGCCCCGAGGCGGTGATGAACCCCGAGATCACCGGATGGCTCAGGAAGTTGGCCAGAAAGCCCAGCCGCGCCAGCCCCATCAGCGTGAGGATCAGCCCCGACAGCAGCGCCAGCACCAGGGCGGCACCCAGGTACTCGGGCGAACCCTGGGGGGCGACCTGGCCCACCGCGGCTGCGGTCATCAGCGACACCACCGCTACCGGCCCCACCGCCAGGGTTCGGCTGGTGCCGAACACGGCGTAGGCCAGCAGCGGGGCAATGCTGGCGTAGAGGCCGACTTCCGGCGGCAGCCCGGCCAGCATGGCGTAGGCCAGCGACTGCGGAATCAGCATGATCGTGACGATCACCGCCGCCAGCAGGTCGCGGGACAGGGCGAGCCGGCCGTAGCCGGGCAGCCACTGCAGGATCGGGAAGTAGCGCTTCGGGTTCATGCCGCGTCCTCAGAACCGGTTGATCGGCACCTTGAGGTAGACCTGGCCGTTCTCCTCGGGCGGCGGCAGGTGCCCGGCGCGCATGTTCACCTGCACCGACGGCAGGATCAGCTTCGGCATGTCGAGGGTTTCATCGCGCTCGGTGCGCATCTTGACGAACTCATCCTCGCTGATGCCTTCGTGGACATGCACGTTGTGCGCACGCTGCTCGGCCACGCTGGTGACGTGGCGATACTCCTCCCGGCCAGGCGCCTTGTAGTCATGGCACAGGAAAAGGCGCGTCTCGTCCGGCAGCGCCAGCACCTTCTGGATGGATCGGTAGAGCGTGCGGGCATCGCCGCCAGGGAAATCGCAGCGGGCGGTGCCGTAGTCGGGCATGAACAGGGTGTCGCCGACGAAGGCGGCATCGCCGATCACATAGGTCAGGCACGCCGGGGTATGCCCCGGGGTATGCAGCACGCGCCCTTCCAGGCTACCGATGGCGAAGGTATCGCCCTCTTCGAACAGGCGGTCGAACTGGCTGCCGTCGCGGGCGAACTCGCTGCCGGCGTTGAAGGCCTTGCCGAAGATCTCCTGCACCTCGACGATCCTGGCGCCGATGCCGGTCTTGCCGCCCAGCGCCTCGTGAAGGTAGGGCGCGGCGGAAAGGTGGTCGGCATGTACGTGGGTTTCGAGAATCCACTCGACGGTGAGCCCCTCGTGCCGGATGAAGGCGATGATCTCATCGGCCGAACGCACGTCGGTGCGACCGGCGGCGTAGTCGAAGTCCAGCACCGAGTCGAGGATGGCGCAGGCCTTGCTATCCGGGTCTTGCACCACATAGCTGAAGGTGTTGGTGGGCTCGTCGAAGAAGGCGGTGACGATGGGGCTTGCAGACATCGGTTGGGTCATGGGTCGCTCCTCCATAAAAAATGGGCCACTCATGGAGACAGCTTATCATGGGATTGGTTCTAACGTTATTCTATATAGAAATATTACGAATGCAGATATGGACGAAATGAGCATGCCTAGTACGACGAAGCCCGCTGCAGGAGCGGGCTTCGTTGTAAAGGCACGTGTGCCTCAGCGCTTCAGCTTGCAGGTATTGATACCCAGCAGCTGGTACGCGGGGCAGAAGTTGAACAAGCCGGTGGCCAGCGGCAGCACACCGATCCAGCCCCAGGCGCCGATGACGCCCGTGATGGCCAGGCCGATCAATACGGCACCAACCACGATCCGCAGGATCTTGTCGATACCGCCTACGTTGGTCTTCATGCGATGCACCTCACAAGGTTGGCGTTCAGAAGCTGAACAAGGCTCTTCGGATCGCGCATCATTTCGGCGATCGTCCCAGCGGCCAGAATCAGGGTCGTCTTGATTTTAGAATACTTCACGAACCCCTTGCCGACCTGCGGCAAGGGGTCGCAGCTTGATTTGCATCAAGCCATAGGAAGGTCGTTAGAGTATCACCTGGTCACCGAAGGCAGGCACTTCGGCGTCGATGCCGCTTTCGGCCAGGGCGGCCTTGAGCACCGCCTGGGCCATTGGCTCACCGTGCACCAGGTAGAAGCGCGGCTGGTTGCGGAAGGCACCGGCCCAGCCGATCAGCTGGCTCTGCCCGGCATGGGCTGAGAAGCCGCCGATAGTATGCAGCCTGGCCTTCACCTGCAGCTCCTTGCCCAGCACCCGCACCTTCTCGGCCCCATCGACCAGCTGGCGGCCCAGCGTGCCGGCGGCCTGGAACCCGACAATCACCAGGCGGGTATTGGGCTTCTCCAGGTTATAGCGGAAGTGATGCACGATACGCCCGCCGCTGCACATGCCGGCCCCAGCGATGATGATCGCTCCACCATGGATGCGGTTGATCGCCATCGACTCCTCCACCGTGCGGGTCATTCGCAGGATCGGCAGGTAGCGGCTGATGTCGCCGCTAGCAGCGATGTTGAGCACCTTGAGGTCGTCGGGGTCCAGCCACTTGCGCGCCCGCTGGTAGAGCTCGGTGACCTTGATCGCCATGGGGCTGTCGAGAAAGACCATCTGTTGGCGGAGCCGGCCCTCGTGGTAGAGCACGCTGAGGTGATAGAGAATCTCCTGGGTACGCCCCACGGCGAAGGCGGGAATCAATACGTTGCCGCCCGCCTCATGGGCCTCCTCCAGCACCTTGGCGAACTCCGCGAGGGTCTCCTCAAGGGGGCGATGGTCTCGGTCGCCGTAGGTGCTCTCCATCAGTACCAGGTCGGCTTCGTAGAGCTTTTCCGGCTCTTTCATCAGCACCGAGCTGGGGTTGCCCAGATCGCCGGAAAACACTAGGCGCTTCGTCTGCCCCCCGGAAGGAATCGCCAGTTCGACAATCGCCGAACCCAGGATATGGCCCGCATCGCGGAATACCAGCGTCACGCCCCCGGGCAGTTGAACGGGCTGGCCATAGCCCTGCGACTTGCACCGTCTCAGGGTGCGCTCCACGTCCTCCATCTCGTAAAGAGGTTCGATCAGCGGTTTGTCGTTGCGCTTGCGCCACTTGTTCTCCCATTCGACGTCCTTGGCCTGGATGAAGGCGGCATCCGCCAGCATGATGTCGAGCAGGTCGCGCGTTCCTCGAGTGCAGTAGATGGGGCCGTCGTAGCCCTCGCGGACCAGCTTGGGCAGCAGCCCGGCATGGTCGAGATGGCCATGGGAGATGACCACCGCATCGAGCTGTTTCGCCAGGCCGGCGAAAGACGCCTCGTTGGCTTCGTCCGCCTCCTTGCCCCCCTGGTGGAGGCCGCATTCCAGCAGTATTCGGTAGGTTCGCTCCGCCCCCTCGACCTCGATCAGGTAACGAGAGCCGGTGACCTCCCCCACGGCACCTTGAAACGTCAACGTCGACATCATCCCTTCCTTATCAGAGCCCTGCGGGTTCTAGTGAGGATACCCCAATGCCATCATCTTGCTACCGGCAAAAACATGGCCTCGGTCAACCCTTGGGACGGTTAGCGTGACACACCTCACACACAGCCTATGAGCGCTCTACTGCCAGGCCGACCCCTTTTCACCAACGACTTACAAGCGAAAGCGTAACTCTCACCCCACTTCGATGTTGCAAAACTTTACAAACGGGCAAATGATTGTGCCAGGGCCAACCTGCAGCAGCAGCCAGGCCCTTCGCAATGCTGCGCCAACAGTACCGCCAAACCTGCAGTGATGCAGGGACGGAAAGCCACGGGTCTCACCGAGACAGCCGGGCTGCCTGAAAAGGGCGCCTTGAAAAATGAAGAAAAATACAAGGCGGCGGACGGGCATCGAGTCGACTCATGCCTGTTTCACCTGTACGCATCAGGCATATGAGGATCTAACGAAATGACTTCCTTTTCAGCGTTTCTCGGCGACACCTCGCTGGCTAGCCAAAACGTCTTCTCCAAGGAATACACGGCGTGGCTCAGCGGTGTCGTACTCGACGACCCAGGCGTCATCGCCTGGCTGCAGACCCAGCTCGACGACGGCCAGCTCGAGGCCTTCCAGCAAGGCGAGTTCAAGGTGGAGCTCAATCAAAACAGCACCGACGGTGCCCCCTATCTCACTTTCGGTGAGCTTGGCAGCTACGCTCTGACAGAGCTGTTCAGCGGCGACAAGAGCTCCATGGAATGGACGAAGGGAAAGGCCACCCAAGAGCGCTGGTTCTTCGAAAGCTATTCCGTGCCCGGCGGCGAGGCTGAGAATCAGGCGCCGACCGATATTCGGTTGACCCTGGACCTGGATTTTGCTCAAGCCTTGTCGGGCTCGAACCCGAACGACAAGACACCGACAGGCGCCATCATCGGTAGCCTCTCCGCTGTCGATCCCGATGCGGGAGATACCCACAGCTTCCAGATCGTCGGCGGGGACGATCGCTTCGAGATCGTCCAGGGCGACCAGTTGAAGCTGAAGGACGGCGCCGCCATCAGCGAAAACGATGGCACGCTGGAAGTCACCATCGAAGTGACGGACAGCGAGTTCAATACCTACTACGAAACCTTCACCTTCACCGCGGGTTCAGCGGGCCAAGGCGGACCGTCGCGCGATAACGAGATTTCAGGCACCGAAGCCTCGGGAGACGGCCAGGAAGCAAGCCCGGTACTTGGCGACGATGTCATCTTCGGGTTCCGTGGAGAAGACACCCTCCAGGGCGGCAGCGGCGACGATATCCTGATCGGCGGCCATGGGAACGACATCCTGATCGGCGGAGCAGGCAACGACCAGCTGTTTGGCGGCAACGGCAGCGATACGCTCATCGGCGGCGCCGGCGACGACATCCTCTGGGGCGGCGCGGGCGCCGATACTTTCAAATGGATGCTGAACGACCAGGGCAGCGTTGACGCTCCCGCCGTCGATACGGTCATGGACTTCAGCAAGGTGGAAGGCGACAAGATCGACCTCAAGGACCTGCTAGGTGGCGATGCCGAGCTGCTCTTCACCGAAGTGGACGGCAAGGCCGAACTGCATATCGCAACCCAGGGCAGCGGCGTCGATCAGAAGATCGTTTTCGACAACGCCTCGCTTGCCGACCTGCAGCAAGCCTTCGGTGCCGCGGATGCAGCCAGCCTGGTGAACCACATGATCGAAAGCGGCAATCTTATCGTCGACTAAGCCAGCGGCTTGGCTTTCACTTTCGCGCATCAACAAAACGCCCCGCACCGTCTTCACGGTGCGGGGCGTGTCTTTCCAGAAGCTGGATGATCAGCGATAGACCGGGAAGCGCGCGCAGACGGCCTCGACCTTGCCCTTCACCTCGCCTTCAATACCAGCGGTATCCTCGCCCTTGGCCATGGTATCGAGAATGTCGCAGATCCAGCCGGCCAGGTCGCGGCACTCGGCTTCGCCAAAGCCACGCGTGGTCACGGCCGGGGTGCCGATGCGCAGGCCGGAGGTGACGAAAGGACTCTGCGGGTCGCCGGGCACGGCGTTCTTGTTGACGGTAATGTGGGCGCGACCCAGGGCGGCGTCCGCGTCCTTGCCGGTCAGGCCCTGCTTGATCAGCGAAAGCAGGAACAGGTGGTCTTCGGTGCCGCCGGACACCACGTCGTAGCCGCGCTCGATGAACACGCCGGCCATGGTCTGGGCGTTCTTCACCACCTGCTGCTGGTAGCGCTTGAAGCCAGGCTCCATGGCTTCCTTGAAGCACACCGCCTTGGCGGCGATGACGTGCTCCAGCGGGCCGCCCTGGCCACCGGGGAACACGGCGGACTGCAGCTTCTTCTCGATCTCGGCGTCGCCCTCGGCGGAGAGGATCAGGCCGCCACGCGGGCCACGCAGGGTCTTGTGGGTAGTGGTGGTGACCACGTGGGCGTGGGGCAGCGGGCTCGGGTAGATGCCGGCGGCCACCAGGCCGGCGATGTGGGCCATGTCGACCAGCAGATAGGCGCCCACCTCGTCAGCGATCTCGCGGAACTTGCTCCAGTCGATGATCTGGGAGTAGGCCGAGAAGCCGGCGATGATCATTTTGGGCTGGTGCTCGCGGGCCAGGCGTGCGACTTCCGCGTAATCGATGCGCCCGCTCTCGTCGATGCCGTACTGCACGGCATTGTAGTGCTTGCCGGAGAAGTTGGGCTTGGCGCCGTGAGTCAGGTGACCGCCGGCGTCGAGGCTCATGCCCAGCACGGTATCGCCCGGCTTGACCAGCGCCTGGAACACGGCGCTGTTGGCCTGTGAGCCGGAGTGTGGCTGCACGTTGGCGTAGCTGGAGCCGAACAGCTGGTTGGCGTAGTCGATGGCCAGCTGCTCGACGATGTCGACGTACTCGCAGCCGCCATAGTAACGCTTGCCGGGGTAGCCTTCCGCGTACTTGTTGGTCAGCTGGCTGCCCTGGGCCTCGAGCACGCGGGGGCTGGCGTAGTTTTCGGAGGCGATCAGCTCGATGTGAGCCTCCTGGCGCGCGACTTCCTTCTGCATCGCATCGAACAGGGCATCATCGAAACCGGCAATCGTCATGTCACGGCTGAACATCGGCGGAAAACCTCGTATCACGGGGAGAGTCAGATGCGCCATGATACCCCAGCCCATGACGCCTTTCACATGAAAGGCCATCATGGTGGGTTGCAGAAATACTCAAGCGAGGTTTAGCCGCTTCAGCGGGTCTCGACGCTCACCTGGAGCCGGGCGGGCAGGCCGAGCGGGTCGTCAAGCCAGCTGGCCAGCTGGCTCTCGGGCGGCAGCGTCAGGCGCAGCTCCAGCTCCTCGGCGCTGCCCTCCAGCAGGCTCACCAACCCCAGCAGCAGCTCCCGCACTTCGGGGCCGAACATCATGCCGAAGCCCTGGGCCTGGGTGCGTGCCTGCTCGATGTACTGGGCTTCGGTGACGCCTTCGAATGCCGCACCCAGGGTCGCCAGGCGCGTGAACAGGCCGCCATCGGCGAGATTCAGGCGCAGGTCGCCGCCCAGCAGCGTGGCCGCTTCCAGCCACTCCAGGTCGGCAAACAGGTCGGCGGGCGCGACCCCGTCGGGCAGGACCAGCGGCAGACGAACGTCGAAGGCCAGCCGCAGGGCGTCCCGCACGCTGAGCTGGCTGTCGCTGACCAGCACGCCATGCTCGCCCTGGGCCTGCCAGTTGGCCAGGAAGGCGGCGTCCAGCCGCAGCTCGCCGCTACCGTCGGTGAGCACGTTGCTGATCATGCGCAGCTGGGTGCGCTCCTCTTCCGGCGCCAGCGCGATCATTCGGGCCAGGTCGAGAAACAGCGACTCGACCTGCACGCCCCCCTTGCCGTCGCTGAAGTCGCCGTCCATGTCCAGGCGTGCCAGAGAGGCGGCCAGCGAATCGGTCAGCAGATCGAGGCCACGCAGCTCGAGCCTGGCCAGCTGTTCGTCACCGTCGCTGTCCAGGCCGGTCAATCCCTCGATGCGCAGCGACTCGAGGGTGAAGGAGGCGCTGCCGAGCTCGTCGACCTCGCTCAGTGTGCCCGCCACCCCGGCCACCTCGAACAGTTCGATAGCGGTGCCGGACAGGGATTTGCCGCGCACGCTGTCGACGGTGAGGCGCCCCTGGCCGCCGTACATCGGAGTGGCATAGAACAGATCGTCGGCCAGCTCGGAGCCGAGATCGAGCGCGATGCCGTCGATGGCGAGGCTGCCGATGCGCACCGCTTCGGCGGCCAGCGCGTCGTCCAGGGCGAAGACGGCGCGCGAGGGCTCGCCCAACACGATGCGCTCGGCGCTCATTAGCGTGAAGTCGGTCAACGCATCCTCGAGGCGCAGGCCTTCCAGCGTGACCTCGTCGGGTCGGTCGTAGTCGCCGCTGACCACGTAGCGGTCGATGAGCAGCCGCTCGCCTTCCGGCGTCTCGAAGCGAATGTCGTGGGCGCTGAGGCGCGAGCGCAGCAGCGCGCTGGAGACGTCGCCGATGGCCAGCGTTCCGTGGGCCCCGAACATGGCGCGCAGGTCGGCTTCCAGCCGCTTGGCATCGGCCGCCGCCAGGTTGGGCGCCACCAGCATGACCGCAGCGAGAGCGAGGCCGAACCTCGCCCTCTGATAGGGTGCCTTCATTGACGCCACCTCCCGTTCGACGTCGGTTGAGCGATACGGGAGGCGCAGCCGCACTCCCTTACCGACTGTAACAGATCGCTCGTGAGCGCGGCGACGCCGAAGGCCTATGTCTCACCCAGCAGCCCCAGGCTTGCCGCCGGGGCCTGGCGGCGCAGGCTGCGCGACAGCAGGTGGCCGATAGTGCCGATCAGCAGCGCTCCACCTAACGGCAGCACCACCCACAGCCACAGGTGCAGGCGCGGCGGCAGATCGAGCCAGAGCGCATAGATGCCGGCGCTGGCCAATTCGGCCAGCAGCGCCCCCATCAGCCCGCTGGCCAGCCCGAGAATGGCGAATTCGGCCCCCTGCACCCGCGAGATCAAGCGGTTCCCGGCACCGAACACCCGCAGCAGGCCGCTCTCGTGGGCGCGGGCCGGGCGGCTGGCGGTCAGGGCGGCATACAGCACGCTGACCCCGGCCAGTAATACCAGCAGCAGCACCAGTTCCACGGCGCGGGTCACCTGGGTGATCACCTCGCGAACCTGTGCCAGGATGGCATCCACGTTGAGCAGCGAGACCCCAGGGAATTCCTGCACCAGTCGGCGCAGGGTGTCGCCGCGGTCGCCGTCGAGATGGAAGGCGGTGATGTAGCTGTGGCCGAAGCGTTCCAGCACCTCGGGTGGGAAGATGACGAAGAAGTTGGGCCGGAAGCTGTCCCAGTCCAGGTCACGCAGGCTGGTGATCTCGCCGACCACCTCCTCGCTGCCGATGGTGAAGGTGAGCCGGTCGCCCAGCGACAGGCCGAGGCGTTCGGCCAGCCCCTGCTCGACCGAGATCGGCGCCAGAGCCGCCTCCGCCGCCACCTCGCCCACCCAACCTGGCTGCGCTTGAGCATCGACAGGCCCCTGGTCAGGCGCTGCGAACCATTGCCCCGCCACCACCCGGTTGCCTTCCGGCAGCTCGGCCTGCCAGGTCAGGTTGAGCTCGCGGCGCAGCGAGTTGTCGCCCCGCGACTCGGGCGGCACCACCTCGCGCGGGGGCTGGTCGTTGATCGCCGTCAGGCGGCCGCGCACCATCGGATAGAGCGCGGTGCGGTCATCCGCCGCGGCGTCGAGCACCGCCATGAAGTCGGTCCGCTCAGCGGGCTGGATGTTGATGGCAAAGTAGTTCGGCGTGTCGTCGGGGAGCTGGTCCTGCCAGGTGGCCAGCAGGTCGCCGCGCACCAGGGCGATCATCGCCATGGCAAAGAAGGTCACCGCGAAGGCCAGCAGCTGCCCGAGACTGGCGCTGCGGCGGCGGGCCAGCTGGCGCCCCCCCAGGCGCAGCGCCTGGTACAGCTCGCCTTGCCGGCCGCCACGCTGCGGCAGACGGGCCGCCAGGCGCAGCACCAGGCCGAGCAGTAGCGCACCGAGCCCCCACAGCACCAGCAGCATGACCAGCCCCCCCACCAGCAGCGCCGCGGCCAGCCCCGGGTCGCCGGAATAGAGCCACAGCAGGGCGCCGAACACCAGGCTGGCCACCAGTACCACCAGCCAGGCCGACGCCGGCAGCGGGTCGAGCTCGCGGCGCAGCACCTTCAGCGCACTCACCCGCTTGAGGCGCAGCAGGGTCGGCCCGGCAAACCCCACCAGCACGGCCAGCGCGGTCAGCACGCCAAGCCACAGCGGCAGCATGCCGGGCGACGGCAGGTCGAGCGGCAGGAAGGTGGCCAGCAGCGCCAGCAGCGCCGCCTGCCCCACCAGCCCCAGCAGCGCACCCAGCGCCGAGGCGGCCAGCGCCAGCCACAGCAGCTGCAGCGCGAACAGCCGCGTGAGGTCGCGCTGGGTGGCACCGAAGCAGCGCAGCAGCGCGGCGGTATCGAGGTGTCGCTCCACGTAGCGGCGGGTGGCCATGGCCACCGCCACCCCGGCCAGCAGCACCGCCGCCAGTCCGGCCAGGCTCAGGTAGCGCTCGGCACGCTCCAGCGCATTGCCGAGCTGCGGCCGGTCGAGCCGCACGTCGCGCACCTCGACGCCGTCGCGGGACAGCTCGCGCAGGCGCGGCGCCAGCGCGTCGAGTATCGCCAGGTCGCCCGCACCCAGCAGCGTGTGGCTGACCCTGGCCCCCGGCTGCACGAGATTGCTGGCCGCCAGGTCGTCGACGTGGATCATCAGCCGCGGGTTGAAGTTGCTGAAGCCGCCCTGCTGGTCGGGCTCGCGTTCGATGAAGCCAGCAACGACCAGCTCGGTCTCGCCGACCTGGATACGGTCGCCAAGTTCGGCCTCCAGCAGCAGCCCCAGGCGCGGCGCCAGCCATGCCTCACCCGGGGCCGGGCCGCGCGCCACCACGTCGCCGCCTTGGCCCAGGTCGACATGCACCCCGCCGTAGAGCGGGTAGCGGTCGTCCACCGCCTTCAAGCTCGCCGGCTGGAAGGCGCTGCCGTGGCTAACCATGGTCACCATGCCGACCTGGTCGCTCAAGATCAGCCCGGCCTCCTCCAGGGTGCGACGCAGCTCGGCATCGAAGGGGCGGCCCTGCTCGAGCACCAGGTCGCCGCCGAGCAGCTGCCCCGCCTGGCGAGTCAGGCCGCGGTCGAGCCGGTCGAGGAAGAAGCCGATCATGGTGGAGGCCGCCACGGCCAGGGCCAGGGCCACGAACAGGGCGCGCACGTCGCCGGCACGCAGGTCGCGCAGCAGGCCGCGGGTCGACAGCCGCAGCAGCTGGTGCGGCGCGGCGCCATTGGCGGAAACCGCGGTGTGGCCTGCGGTCATGCTTCCACCTCGCTGCGATCGAGCTCTACCAGCCGCCCCTCCTCGAGGCGCAGGCAGCGGTCGCAGCGGCGCGCCAGGGCATGGTCATGAGTCACCAGGATCAGCGTGGTGCCGGCTTCATGGTTGAGCTGGAACAGCAGCTCGATGATCCTGGCCCCGGTGGTACGGTCGAGATTGCCGGTGGGCTCGTCGGCGAACACCAGCTCGGCGCCGGTCACAAAGGCCCGCGCCAGCGCCACGCGCTGTTGCTCGCCGCCGGAAAGCTGCTTGGGCAGGTGGTCGAAGCGTTCGCCCAGGCCCACCCTGGCCAGCCACTCCTTGGCCCGCAGCGTGGCGTCCGGCAGCGGCGAGAGCTCGAGCGGCAGCAGCACGTTTTCCAGCGCCGTGAGGGTGGGCAGCAGCTGGAAGTTCTGAAACACGAAGCCCACCCGGCCGGCGCGCAGCCAGGCGCGGCCATCCTCGTCGAGACTACCTAGCGATTCGCCGAACAGCGCCAGCTCACCCTGGCTCGGTTCGTCGAGGCCGGCCAACAGCCCGAGCAGGGTCGACTTGCCCGCGCCGCTCTGACCGAGAATCGCCACGCTCTCGCCGGGGAACACGGAAAGGCTCAAGCCACTCAGAATGGTGAGCTGCCGTTCACCGCTGACCACCTGCTTGGCCAGGCCGGCGGCATGTAGAATCGGTGTGATCTTTCCAGCGACCGACGCGGTGCGCGTCGTGTTGTCATCTCGTGTAGAGGAGTGGGACATGGTGAAAGGCTTCCCTGTTCGTTGGCTGCAAAGCGCTTGGCTAATCGCCCTGCTATGGCTGTTGGCCGCGTCTCCGGCGCTGGCCGCGAATGCGCCGCGCATGCTGGTCATGGGCGACAGCCTGAGCGCCGCCTACGGGATCGACGCGCAGGCGGGCTGGGTCAGTCTGCTGCAAGCGCGGCTCGACGAAAAGGCAGAGGTGATCAATGCCAGCATCAGCGGCGAGACCAGCGGCGGCGGCGCCAGCCGCCTGCCCGCGCTTCTCCGACAGCACCAGCCCGACATCGTTCTGATCGAGCTGGGCGGCAACGATGGCCTGCGCGGCCTGCCGCCGCAGCAGATGGAGCGCAACCTGGCCAGCATGATCGAGGCCAGCCAGGCCAGCGGCGCCGAAGTGCTGCTGCTCGGTATCGACATCCCGCCCAACTACGGGCAAGCCTACCGCAGCGCCTTCACCGGGGTGTACACCCAGCTGGCCGAACGCTACGACGTTCCCCTGGTGCCCTTCCTGCTGGAAGGGGTGGCGCTGGAAGCAGGCATGATGCAGGCCGACGGCATCCACCCCACGGCGCAGGCACAGGCGGTGATCCTCGACAATGTCTGGCCGGCGCTCGAGCCGCTGCTGGAAGAGCACCGGGCCCAGCGGGGCGGCGCCGCTCAGGGCTGAGCGTCCGACGGGCTCCGCTGCCACTGCTGCAGGCCCAGCCCGGCGAGGATCAGCGCCAGGCCGGCCAGGGTGGAGGCGAGGATTGGCTCGCCTACCACCAGGTAGAGCAGCAGCAGCGACACCGGCGGTGAAAGGAAGATCAGGTTGGAGACCTTGGCCGTACGCGACACCCGGTGCATGGCGAGTTGCCACAGCACAAAGGCCACGCCCATCTCGAACAGGCCGACGTAGACCCCGGCGCCCAGGGCCGCCCAGCCATGCCAGGTGAAGCCGGGGCCGACCAGCATCAGCAGCGTGAGCACCGGCAGCGCCACGGCAAAGTTCTGCCACTGGGCGACCAGCGGCGGGCGGGCGTCGCGCACGTTGAGCAGCCAGTAGAGCGCCCACAGCAGGGTCGAGGCCAGCGCCATTGCCACCCCCAGCGGGTCGGCGAAGGCCACGTCGAAGACCCGCCCGCGCGTGGCGATCACCCACACCCCGGCATAGGCCACCAGCCCCGCCGCCACGTCGGTGCGGGTCAGCCGCTGGCCGAGCAGCGGCACGGCGAGAAAGGCCATGGCCAGCGCCCAGGTGTAGTTGAGCGCCATGGCCTCCTGGCCGGGCAGCCGGTCGTAGGCGCCGAACAGCACCAGGTAGTAGGCCACCGGGTTCATCAGCCCGGCCCAGGCGGCGGTGCGCCAGCCATGGCGCAGGGCGTCGCCCAGCTGGCCCTGGCGCACCACCAGCGCCCCCATCAGCAGCCAGGACACCAGCGCCGCCAGCCACATCAGCTCCAGCGGCGACATGTAGCCCAGCGCCACCTTGAAGGCGGTGGCGACGGTCGACCACAGCGCCACCGCCCCCAGGCCGAAGAGCATCGCCTGACGGTCCTGACGCACTATCTCCACACTCGTCAGCGCCGTCCTCATCGATCGATATGGCCCAGATCGCGCTCGGGGTCGAGCCGGTCGCGCACCCGCTGCTTGAGCTGCTTCACGTCGGGAAAGCCGCCGTCGCGCTTGCGCTCCCATAGCGATTCGTCGTCGTAGAAGATCTCGAAGTAGCCGCCGTGGGAGGGTGCCAGGGCCACCTCCTCCAGCGCCTCGCCGAAGGTCGACAGCAGCTCTTGGGCGTACCAGGCGCTGCGCAGCAGCCAGTTGCACTGGGTGCAGTAATGAATGCGGATACGTGACATGCCGAGCCCCTGTCGCAACAATGAAAAGCCGATGATAGCAGCCACGGAGCCGCCATGAGTGAACGCCAGATCAGCCAGTCCCGGCTGTACGAGTGGTTGACCGGCGACGACGACAGCCGCCTGTGCCAGGACATTCCCGAGGCCGCCTGCGACGAGCAGCCGCGCAACGCCCTGCTGCATGTGCTGGCGTCGCTCGGCAACAAGCTGGCCGATGAGCTTTCCAGCGCTCGCCTGGTACTGCCGTGGTTACTGGGAGTGATCGGCGCCCCGCTGTGGATGGTCGGCCTGCTGGTGCCGATCCGGGAAGCCGGCGCGCTGCTGCCGCAGCTGTTCGTGGCTGGCTTCATCCGCCTCAGACCGCAGCGCAAGTGGGCCTGGGTGGCCGGCGGGCTGCTGCAGGCCCTGGCGGCGGCGGGCCTGGCGCTGCTGGCGCTGTTCGGGCATGGCAGCGTCGGTGGCGCGCTGGTGCTGGCCACGCTGATGTCGCTCTCGCTGGCTCGCGGCATCTCCTCCATCGCCACCAAGGACGTGCTGGGCAAGACCATCGCCAAGCGCCGCCGCGGCCGCCTGATGGGCTGGAGCGGCAGCGTGGCGGGCGGCGTGACGCTGCTGGCCGGGGCGGTGCTGATGCTGTTCGACGACCGCCCCGGCGAGCTGGCCCTGGCCGCCCTGCTCGGCATCGCCGCGCTGGGCTGGTCGCTCAACGCCCTGTGCGCAGCACGCATTCGCGAGACGCCGGGCGCCGTGGAAGGCGGCGCCAGCCTCGCCGGCAGCCTGGCGCTGGGGCTGCGCCTGCTGCGCGACGACCGAGATTTTCTGCACTTCAACCTATCGCGCGCCCTGCTCATGGCCAGCGCTCTCGCCCTGCCCTACGTGGCCCTGCTCGGCCAGCAGCAGAGCGGCGCCGAACTGGGCGGGCTGGGGGTGCTGATCGTGGTCTCCGGCCTGGCCGGCATGGTGGCAAGTCCCGTCTGGGGCAAGCGCGCCGATGCCTCTAGCCGCCGGGTACTGCGCGACACGGGCCTTGGCACTGCAGCCTGCTGCCTGCTCGGCGTCGGCTTCGCCTGGCTGCCCGGCGCCTGGACTGCCACCGTATGGCCCTATGCCCTCGTCTATGCGCTGCTGGTGATCGTGCACGCCGGGGTGCGCCTGGGGCGCAAGACCTACCTGGTGGACATGGCCGGCCAGGACCGGCGGGCGCTGTACGTGGCGCTCTCCAACACCCTGACCGGGCTGCTCATGCTGGTCGTGGGCGGCGCGACCGGCCTGCTGGCACAGTTCCTCGGCACCCCCTGGCTGCTGGCCACGCTCGCGCTCATGGCGCTGGCCGCCGCCGCTAGCGCCGCCAGGCTGCGGGAAGTGCAGCAGTAGGCCTGCCAATGGCGTTGTCAAGCTGACGTGGGCTGGCCATGATATGGCATAGTGAAAAATCGTTAACGCGCCCAAGCAGGCAAACGCGCCAGCACCCGACAGGAAGGCCGTGCATGAAACGCAAACCTCTGATCAGCCCAGAACTGCTGGAGCGAATCGTCGATGCCTCCGAAGACGGCATTGTGGTCGCCGAGCAGGAGGGGGATGAAAACATCCTGATCTACGTGAACAAGGGCTTCGAAAGGCTTACCGGCTACAGCGCCGATGAGATTCTCTACCAGGACTGCCGCTTCCTGCAGAACGACGACCGCGACCAGCCCGGGCTGAACAACATCCGCCAGGCGCTGGCCGAGGGTCGCCCTTGCCGCGAGGTGCTGCGCAACTACCGCAAGGACGGCACCCTGTTCTGGAACGAGCTTTCGATCACCCCGGTCTACGACGCCGACGACAACCTGACCTACTACATCGGCGTACAGAAGGATGTCACCGAGCGCGTCGAGCTGCAGCTGAAGCTCGAGCGCCTCAGGCAGGAGCAGGGCTTCGAGTAGTGACGGCACACGCGGTGCGTCATGCTGTCGCACCCGCCGCGCCGCCGCGGACGTCCAGGCGCGGCGGGGCTGCCTGCCGCCTTGGCAACTTGAAGGTGCCGGCGCCGCAGGAGAAAGCCGCAGGAGAAAAAATCGCCCCGAGGGGTTGCACCGGCCCGACATGGACGATATATAGCCGTCAGGTGCCTTTCGGGCATCGATGGCGCTTCCCGTCCGTCGCTTCGGACAAGAAGCGGATGTGCGACATGTCGATCGCCACACGGTCGACGCCGGGCCATGGGAGGATTTCGCATGAGCCATGAACCCCTTGTCAGCGACGCTCACGAAGACGAGCAGGACTTTCTCGAAGCGGTCAACGACGACGATTATGTCCGCCCCCGGGCAACCAGCCGCGCCGACACGCTGCGTGCACGCCGCCGGGTCGAAGCCCTGCTGGAAGAGCGCCGCCTGAAGCGCGCCATCGAAGACGACTGGATGTCGCTTGGCGAGGAAGAGGAAGAGTAAGGCCTCGCACTCCCCCCTGCCACGCCGTTTCAGGGTGCCGGCCGGCACCCTGGGCCGCACTCGCCAGACCCGCCGCGGCACTGGCCTTTGTCTCCTTCGGCCACTATCATCGGGGCCACTGAAACCCTCAACTCTGTGGAATCCCATGGCGCAATACGTCTTCACCATGAATCGGGTGGGCAAGGTCGTTCCGCCCAAGAAACAGATTCTCAAGGACATCTCGCTGTCCTTTTTCCCCGGCGCCAAGATCGGCGTGCTGGGCCTCAACGGCGCCGGCAAGTCGACCCTGCTGCGGATCATGGCCGGTGTCGACAAGGAGTACGAGGGCGAAGCGCGCCCCATGCCCGGGATCAACGTCGGCTACCTGCCACAGGAGCCGCAGCTCGACGACGACAAGAACGTGCGCGAGACCGTCGAGGAGGCGCTGGGCGAGATCAAGGACGCCCAGGCCAAGCTCGATGCCGTCTATGCCGCCTATGCCGAACCGGACGCCGACTTCGATGCCCTGGCCGCCGAGCAGGCGCGCCTGGAGAACATCATCGAGGCCGCCGACGCCCACAACCTCGAGCGCAAGCTGGAAGTGGCCGCCGAGGCGCTGCGCCTGCCGCCCTGGGACGCCCGTGTCGGCCACCTCTCCGGAGGCGAGCGCCGCCGCGTGGCCCTGTGCCGGCTGCTGCTCTCCAGCCCCGACATGCTGCTGCTCGACGAGCCCACCAACCACCTGGACGCCGAATCGGTGGCCTGGCTCGAGCGCTTCCTGCACGACTACCCCGGTACCGTGGTGGCCATCACCCACGACCGCTACTTCCTCGACAACGTCGCCGGCTGGATCCTCGAGCTCGACCGCGGCCATGGCATCCCCTTCGAGGGCAACTACTCCCAGTGGCTGGAATCGAAGGAGAAGCGTCTGGAGCAGGAGGCCAAGCAGGAAGCCTCGCGCCAGAAGGCGATCAAGCACGAGCTGGAGTGGGTGCGCAGCAACGCCAAGGGCCGCCAGGCCAAGAGCAAGGCGCGCCTCAACCGCTTCGAGGAGATGCAGTCCGGCGACTTCCAGAAGCGCAACGAGACCAACGAGATCTACATTCCGCCCGGCCCGCGCCTGGGCGACAAGGTCATCGAGTTCCATGGCGTGTCCAAGCGCTTCGAGGACAAGCTGCTTTATGAGGATCTCTCCTTCACCGTGCCCAAGGGCGCCATCGTCGGCATCATTGGCGGCAACGGCGCCGGCAAGTCGACGCTGTTCAAGCTGATCACCGGCAAGGAGCAGCCCGACAGCGGCGAGGTGGTGATCGGCGACACCGTCGACATCGCCTACGTCGAGCAGCTGCGCGATGCGCTGGAAGACAAGCACACGGTGTGGCAAGCGGTCTCCGACGGCCAGGACATCCTCAACATCAATGGCTACGAGGTCTCCTCACGCGCCTACGTCGGTCGCTTCAACTTCAAGGGCAACGACCAGCAGAAGTTCCTCAAGGACCTCTCCGGCGGCGAGCGCGGCCGCCTGCAGCTGGCCCAGACCCTGAAGCAGGGCGCCAACGTGCTGCTGCTCGACGAACCGTCCAACGATCTCGACATCGAGACCCTGCGCGCACTGGAAGAGGCGCTGCTCGCCTTCCCCGGCTGCGCTCTGGTGATCTCCCACGATCGCTGGTTCCTCGACCGCATCGCCACCCATATCCTGGCGTTCGAGGGCGACTCCCACGTGGAATTCTTCGAGGGCAACTATACCGACTACGAAGCGGATCACCGCAAGCGGGTCGGTAACGACACCCCGCACCGCATGAAGTACAAGCGCATCGACGCGTAGGAGGTCACTCGACTCGCCTGACCACAAGCCCCGCCTTTTCACCGGCGGGGCTTTTTGGTTCTATCGAACCATGCCTCATCGCTGAAAAGGATTTCCGATGATTACCGCACTCTTCTACCCCATCAAGCTGGCCAAGTCGTACCGGCAAAGCATCGCTTACATTCCCAGCCTGCTGGCACTGGGATACTTCCTGGTGGGACTGGCAGCCGTGGTGCCGGAGGATGGTCTGTTTCCCCTGCCGGTCGAACTCGAATTTGCTCACTTCACCGACACCGAGACGCGACGCACGCTGTTGTCCACCTTGATTACCGGCATGGTCTCGTTGATGGTCTTCAGCTTCTCGATGGTGATGTCGGTGCTCTCCCAGGCCGGCGGCAACTTTTCCCACAAGCTCGTCTTCGGATTGGTGACCAAGCGGCACCATCAATGGGTGCTTGGGCACTATCTCGGCACCATCCTGTATGTACTGATGCTGCTGATGATGCCCGGCAGCGAGGATTCGCCAGGCCTGTGGCGCTCCTTGCATGCCTACCTGGCGGCAGTGATGGTCATGCACTGCCTTGCGCTGTTCGTCTATTTCATCCACAAGGCGTCGCAGTCCGTGCAGGTCAACTCGGTGGCCGCCAGCCTGCACCAGGCCACCAGCCATGCGCTGCACCATCTGCAAGCCCGCCAGCAAGCCGCACGGTATACGCATTTACCCCAGCCCCCGTCCCTTTCCGTCAGGCACCAGGTCATCGCATCGAACCAGACGGGCACGATCCAGCGAGCCGACGTCGAAAAGCTGGCGGAACTGGCCTGCCACAAGGATGCCGTCATCCATTTCAACGTCGCCATTGGCGACTTCGTGCTGGAGGGCTACCCCTTGCTGCATGTCGAAGCACCCCACCAGTTGGACGACACCTGGACCCAGGAAGTGCTCGCGCAGATCGTCCACGGCCAAGCCGAGTCGATCAGCGACTCGCATGTGCACGGGTTGACCCAGCTGATGGAAATTGCGGTGAAGGCGCTCTCACCGGGGGTAAACGATCCCGGCACGGCGCAGCTGTGCATCAACCAGCTGACGGACCTGTTGCGCCAGCGGCTTGGCGTCACGCCTTGCAATGCCCTGCTCGACGAGCAGAACAGCGTGAGAGTCATCTGGCCGACGGAGGAGTTTTCCGCCCTGCTCTACCGCCTTTTCACGCCCATGATTCACTACGGCAAGCGCGACCTGTCGATCGGACTGAGCCTGCTCGAAGCGCTCAAGAAGCTTTCGCTCTTTGCCGGCATCACACAGCGGGAAAGCATTCAGCAACAGGCCGAACGAGTGATCGAGATGCTGAACCAGGCGGCCCAGCATCATCTCGATAGGGAATACATCAATGGAAAGCTCAATGGCGGCGAGCACAGGCTGCGACTGCCAGCCTCGCTACCCACCGCCCCCTGTCATGGCGCCTGACTCAGGCGCTATGGTTTTCCCCGCCCCGTGATCAGCGAAACGATGAAGAGCACGATGAACAGGAAGAACAGGATCTGAGCAATGGTGGTTGCCGCACCCGCGATGCCGGTGAACCCCAGCACGCCAGCGATGATGGCGATGATCAGAAACAGCATGGCATTACCGAGCATAACAGACCTCCTTGACTGTCATGACGCGAAGCGTCGGAACTCCTTCTCTGGTAATGACAAGCGTTGCGTGAACCCAACGAACCGTCAAGTTACCGCCCGTGACCGCTTGTATCCACAGCACCGCCAGGCGCCCTTCCGTAGGGGTCGGGCTCGCCTTCCGGGCGAGTCTTGAAGCGGCGGTGTAGCCACATGTACTGCTCCGGGTGCTTGCGGATGGCGCGCTCGATGAAGGCGTTTACCTGGGTCGCATCGCTCACCTCGTCCTTGCTGGGGAAATTCTCCAGCGCCGGGTGGCACTCGATGGTGTAGGTGCGATCGTCAGGGTTGCGATGGAACATCAAGGGCACCACCGGCGCCCCGGTCATGCGAGCGATTTTGGCGGTGAGGCGGATGGTCGCTGCCTCGACGCCGAACAGCGGCGCAAACACGCTCACGTCACGGCCAAAGTCCTGGTCGGGCGAATACCAGACGATATGCCCCGCCTTGATCCGGCGCACCACGCCGCGCAGGTCGTGGCGGTCGATGGCTTCGCCGAAGATGCGGCTGCGCGAGCGGGTCATGAAGCGGTCGAACAGCGGGTTGTTGTGGGGACGATAGACCACGTCGGAGGGGAAGTAGAGCGAGTGCAGCGCCCCGCCCAGGTCCAGCGTGGAGAAGTGGATGCCCACCACCAGCACGCCCTTGCCCTGCGCGTAGGCATGCTCGAGATGATGGCGCCCCTTGTAGGTGACGCGATGGCGTAGGTGACGCGGGTCGCGGCACCAGCCGGTGGCGGTTTCCAGGATGCCGATGCCGTTGGCCTTGAAGGTCTCGCGCACCAGCCGCTCGCGCTCGCGCTCGCCAAGCTCCGGGAAGCACAGCTGCAGGTTGGTGTCGACAATGTGCCGCCGGCGCGGCACAACGCGCCAGGCCAGCAGCCCCAGGCCGCGGCCTAGCGTCAGCTTGAGCCGCCACGGCAGCCAGGCCCCGACCCGCATGGCCCCGATGGCAAGCCAGGCGGGCCAGAATCGGGGATGGGCGAAGGAAGCGGGCCAGTTGCGCTTGGACATGCGATTTCCTGTTCGATTCAAGTACGTGGCGGAGGCTGTCAGGACTGGCGGTAGCGTCTCGGCACCCGCGGCAGTACGCCCGTCAGCAGGGTGTAGCTGATGGTGTCGCAGCAGCGCGCCACCTCGTCCACCGACAACACCGCCCCGCCCGTCGCACGGCCCCACAGCACCACCTCGGTCCCGATGCGGGCCTCGGGCAGGTCGGTGAGATCGACCATCAGCATGTCCATCGAGACCTTGCCGGTGATCACGCTGCGCTGCCCGCCCACCAGCACCGGCGTGCCGTCCACGGCATGGCGGTCGTAGCCGTCACCGTAGCCGCAGGCCACCACGCCGATGCGCGAGGGGCGCGGGGCTCGCCAGCGCCCGCCATACCCCACCGGCTCGCCTTCGGCCAGCTCGCGGGTGGCGATGATCTCGGAGCGCAGCGTCATCACCGGCGCCAGGCGCCGACTGGCCTCGTTCGGCACCTCCAGCGGGTCGCTGCCGTAGAGCATCACGCCGGGACGCACCCAGGCGCCATGGGCGCCCGGCCGTGCCAGCGTGGCCGGGGAGTTGGCCAGGCACAGCGGCGCGCCGAGCCGCTGCGAAAGCGAAATCATGCTCTCGAACTGATGCTGGAAGTAGGCCGTATCGGCCGCATCGGCGGTGGCGAAGTGGCTCATCAGGTGCAGATCGGAGGCGTGCTGCGGTGCCGCCTGCAGCCGCTCCCAGACATCGGCGGCCTCGTGCAGCGGGAAGCCCAACCGGTGCATGCCCGAATCGACCTTGAGCCAGACCGGGATCGGCTTGGCCGGGCGATAGCTGAGCAGCGCCTGGACCTGCCATTCGCTGTGCACCGCCAGCCACAGCCCCAGCGCCTCGACGCGAGCCAGCTCCGTGGCCTCGAAGATCCCTTCGAGCAACACGATGGGCGTCTGGATCCCGCCTTCGCGAAGCGCCTCGGCCTCCTCGATGCTGGCTACCGCGAAGGCCGGCGGACGCTCATGCTCGGGCAGCCCTTCCAGCGCCCGGGCGCACGCCACGGCGCCGTGGCCGTAAGCATCGGCCTTGAGCACCGCCAGCGCCTGACTGTTCGGGGCAAGCGAGCGGGCCAGGCAGTAGTTGTGACGCAGCGCGTCGAGATCGATCACAGCGACCAGGGGCCTGGCCATGGAGCTCCTCCGCATTGGCGAACGGCGGCGGCAGCCTGCCGCCGCATGACGTTATGAAATGACAACCGCAGCGCCGCACGAGCCGGTAGCACCTGTGGGTTGTCCACACGCAGAAAACCACCGGGTTGCGGTGGTTTTCTTGGGCCCGGTGACGCTGGCCGGCACCACCGTCAGGAGGGCGCCTGGGGCCGCAGGCCGATGTTCATCACGGCGTCGCTCGGCGCATCCGGCAGCTCCAGGGAGACCGCCTCACGCTCCGAGAGCCAGGCATTGACCGCCTGAATCGAGTCCGGCCCCAGCAGCCCCGCCTGCAGCTGCAACTCAAGCAGGCTGAGAACATAGTCGTAGCGCGCCTCGGCGTGATTGGCGATGGCGTTGAACAGGTTCTGCTCGGCGTTGAGCACATCGACGATGTTGCGCGTGCCGACCTCGTAGCCAGAGCGAGTAGCTTCCAGCGCGCTCTGGTTGGAGACGATGGCCTGCCGACGCGCCTCGACGGTCTCGACGTTGTTGTTGACCAAGGTGAACAAGGAGCGAACCTGCTGCACGGTATTGCGCCGCTGGGCCTCGAAGTCGTACTGGCTGACCTCCAGCGCAAAGCCGCTCTGGCGAATCTGCGCCTGGGTCGTGCCGCCAGTGTAGAGCGGCACGCTGGCACGCAGCCCGACCTGGCTCTCCGACTGGTAGTCGGCACCGGTACGGTCGCTGTCGGCCCAGCCGTAGCTGGCGAAGGCGGCCACCACCGGGCGCTGCCCTGCCCGCGCCACGTCGACGGTGCTGCGCGCCACCTCGATGCCGGCTTCGGCCATTTGCACCATGGGGCTGTTGGTCATGGCCAGCGCCACCCACTGCTCGCGGTCGGCGGGCTCAGGGCCGGTGATGGGCACATCCTCCTGCAGCGCGTCGATGCTGTCGTAGCGATGCCCGGTGAGGCGCTCCAGGGTCTCGAAGCTGACCTGCATGGCCCCTTCCGCGGCGATGCGTTGGGCGCGCGCCAGGTCGAACGAGGCCTGGGCCTCGTGCACGTCGGTGATGGCGATCAGGCCGACCTCGAAGCGCTCGCGGGCCTGCTCCAGCTGGCGGCTGATGGCGGTTTCCTGGGCGCGGCGGGCGCTGAGGATGTCGTGTGCGCGCAGGATCTCGAAGTAGGCATTGGCCACCTGGTACAGCAGGTTCTGGGTGGCGGCGTCCAGCGCCAGGGCGTCGCGGACGATCTCACGCTCGGCCTGCTCCAGTTGGGCACGACGCGCAGGGTTGTAGAGCGCCTGCTCGGCGTCCAGGCTCAGGCCGATGGTATTGACCGTATCGTCGTCCGGCTGCCCTGATAGATTTCGACCTGCTGGTGTCCCAGAGTTGTAGACGCGTGAGTGTGCGGCATTGCCCCCCACGGAGACCTGCGGCAACAGCGTACCGCGCTGGATGTCGCGCCCGGCCTCGGTGACCTGGAAGCCGGCACGCGCGGCAGCGAGGTCGGCGTCGTTCGCCAGGGCGTCTTGGGTGATGGTCCAGAGATCGGCGGCCTGGGCGTTGCCGGCCATGGCCAGGCCGACGACGACCGCCAGAGCGCGGCGCGCAAGGCGCCGAGTTGTTGGTGAGCGATGCATCGATCGTTTCCCTTTTCATCCCTGCATTATGAGGACGCTAATGATAACGCATCAGCATGCAGAAAATATGCAGCCGCACCAGCGAGGTGGGCTGCATATTTGACTACGGGGCTCACTCGTTGAAGATGTTTTCCATCGACAGCCCCTGCTTTTCCAGTACCCGGCGCAGTTTCTTGAGCGCCTCGACCTGGATCTGGCGCACCCGCTCGCGGGTCAAGCCGATCTCGTCGCCCACCTCTTCCAGCGTAGCCGCCTCATGGCCGCGCAGGCCGAAGCGACGCACCACGACCTCCATCTGCTTGTCGGTCAGCTCCGCCAGCCATTCGTCGACATGCTGTTTGACGTCGATATCGACCAGCGACGACTCCGGGCCCTGCTCGTTGTCGTCGGCCAGGGTCTCGATCAGCGGCTTGTCGCTCTCGCCACCCATCGGGTAGTCCACCGAGGAGACACGCTCGTTGAGCCCCATCATCTTCTTCACCGACTCGACCGGCTTGTCGAGATAGTCGGCGATCTCCTCCGCGGTCGCCTCGTGGTCGAGCTTCTGGGTCAGCTCGCGCGCGGCGCGCAGGTAGATGTTGAGCTCCTTGACCACATGGATCGGCAGGCGGATCGTGCGGGTCTGGTTCATCAGCGCCCGCTCGATGGTCTGGCGAATCCACCAGGTGGCGTAGGTGGAGAAACGGAAGCCGCGCTCGGGGTCGAACTTCTCGACCGCCCGGATCAGGCCGAGGTTGCCCTCCTCGATCAGGTCAAGCAGCGTCAATCCGCGGTTGAGGTAGCGCCGGGCGATCTTCACCACCAGGCGCAGGTTGGACTCGATCATGCGCGCACGCCCCGCCGGATCGCCCTTCTGGGCGAGGCGGCCGTAGTAGACCTCCTCTTCCGGTGTCAACAGCGGCGAGAAACCTATCTCGTTGAGATAGATCTGCGTGGCATCCAGGCTGTGGTGGTAGTGCTTGTCCTCGCGGCTCAGCGCCTTTTCGAACGCATCGTCGTCGTCGCTATCCGACGTCTCCGGGTCATCACCGAGCTCCTGGTCAACCCCTGCGACTTCCTCGAGATCCACATCCTGAAGGTCCCGTTCAAGCATGCTCATCGGTTGCTACCCCGTTTTCGTCCTTAGGTGTCGGTCAACACCTGGCATCGTCATTCAGCACGCACTGTGATTATTGTTATGGCTCTGCTGGCGCCCCGACGGGACGCCAACGACCACCATGACGCCCCGGGGGGAGCCGCCTGCGCTCAGCGCTGCGGCAGGTATTTAAGGGGGTCTTGAGGCTGGCCATCCTTGCGCACCTCGAAATGCAGCCTGGGGCTTTCGGCGTCGCTGTCGCCCATGGTGGCGATCACTTCACCGGCCTCGACCACATCGTTCTCGGTTACCCGAAGCGTATCGTTGTGGGCATAGGCGCTCAGGTACTGATCGTTATGCTTGAGCAGGATGAGGTTGCCATACCCTCTCACCCCGCTGCCGGCATAGACCACGATACCAGGTCCGGCTGCTCTGACAGGTTGCCCCTTTTGCCCGGCGATATCAATGCCGGCGGTGATACTACCGCCTTCGCCGAAGCGGCCGATCAGCTGCCCCTCGGTCGGCCACTGCCAGGGCACCTCGGCCACCGGCGTATAGGTGCGCCCTGAACGCTCGGGCTGACGCGGCGGCTCGCCCGCCACCTGGGTGCCGGCATCGGGCGCGGGGGCCGCCGCCGGCTGCGGCGCGGGCTCGGGTTCCGGCTCGGGGGCGGCGGCCACCGCCAGCGCGGGCTCCTCCCTGACCTCGGCGGGACGCTCGGGCTCGGGTTGGCGCATCGGCTCGGGCTCAGGCTGGCGAACCGGCTCCAGGTCGCGCTCGGGCGGCCGCTCGGCGGCGGCCACCTGCTCGGCGCTGGCCAGCGCCGCCTGGGAGGGCGCAGCCGCCCCCGCGTCCAGGGGCTCGGCGGTGAGGCGGCGATTGCGCTCGATGGCGCTCTCGTCCGGCATCAGCCAGTCGCTGCCGCCGGTAGCCTGAGGCTGCGCCGAGGGGCCGCCCAGGGCGATCGCCGTGGCTACCTGGCTGTCGCCCAGCGGCTGCTGGGCAACCTGGCGCGGCGGCTCGCCCGCGCCTTCGCCCAGGCGCAGCTGCTGCCCAGGCTGGATACGGTACGGCGGGCCGATCTGGTTGAGCCGCGCCAGGTCGCGGAAGTCCATGTCATGGCGCCAGGCGATCCCGTAGAGGGTATCGCCGGCGGCAACCGTATAGTGGCTGGCCGGTGTGCGTTCACGACTGGCGGAAAGGTCACGCACCTGCGGCGCGTGGTACTCCTGAGGAGCGACACACCCGGCCATGGCCAAGGCAATGGCAGAAACCAGTAACACCTTACGCATTGGAGCCATCCTCCTTGTCAGGAGCCGATTGAGAGGGGTTGTTCACGCTGCCGCTCGTGCTGCGCTGTTGAAAGCGACCCAGCCCCAGCACCAGGGCGGCACCCAGCAGCATGGTGAGCGCCACCGGCACCATCAGCCCGGGTTCGCCGGTCAGGTTGGCGTAGTCGTCGGGGGTCAGGTAGCGATAGTTGAGCGGAATCATCTGGCCTTCGGGGCCAAGCTGGTAGCGCACCAGCTCGCGCCACGGCCACAGCACCGGCAGCGAACCGACGATGAAACCGATCAGCAGCTGCAGCGTGGCCGTATGGTAGTGGCGCAGCAGCCACGACAGCAGGCGCGAGAAGCCGAACAGGCCGATCAGGCAGCCCACCGCGAAGGTGCTGAGCAGCGCCACGTCGAAGCTGCGGATGCCCTGCATGACGGTGCCGTAGAGGCCCATCGACAGCAGCAGGAAGCTACCCGACACCCCCGGCAGCAGCAGTGCGCTGATGGCGATGGCGCCGGCTACGATCAGCGTCAGCGAAGGGTTGCCGAGCAGCGTGATCATCGGCATCAGCGAAGGCAGGCCGTGGGCCAGCAGCAGGCCGAGCAGCAGCGGTACCACGTGCCACAGCTTCCAGTCGGACGGGTGGCGACTCACCACCAGCGCCGAGGCCGCCACCAGGCCGAAGAAGAAGCCGTTGAGCAGCAGCGGGTGGTCGTCCATCAGCCACACCACCAGGTGCGCCACGCTGATCAGGCTGGCGGCAATACCCAACAGCAGCGGAATGGCGAAGGCCAGGTTGAGGTGCGTGATCAGCAGCGGTATGCCGCCGCGCCGCCAGGCGACGAAGGCGCTGGGGCCGAACTGCTTGATGGTATGAATCAGCTCTTCATAGATCCCTGTGATGAAGGCAATGGTGCCACCGGAAACTCCCGGTACGGCGTCTGCCGCCCCCATCCCGGCTCCCTTCAGGAAAACACTGAGTTGGCGCTTCAACGAATCACTCCTTGCAGCAGCGGCACGAAGCGTACGCGCTCCAGCCGCTGCACCTTGTATTGGTTGCCCACACGACGCACCCGGGTCAGCCACTGCTCCCCTTCGGCATCGGCCAGCGGAAGAATCATCACCCCACCCTCGCCGAGCTGTGACACCAGCGCCGCGGGCAGCTCATGGGCACAGGCGGTAAGCAGGACAACATCGAACGGCGCCGCCTCGGGCCAGCCATGCCCACCGTCGGCCAGTCGCAGGCGCACGTTGTGGATCTGCAGCAGGCGCAGCCGCGCCTGGGCGCGGTGATGCAGGGCATTGATCCGCTCCAGCGACCAGAGTTCCGGCACCAGCCGCGCCAGGATCAGCGTCTGGTAGCCGGAACCGGTGCCGATCTCCAGCACGCGCTCGGGCGCTTCGCTGAGCACCAGCTCGGTCATGCGTGCCACCATCCACGGCTGCGACAGGGTCTGGCCGTGGCCGATGGGCAGCGCGGTGTCCTCGTAGGCACGGTGCGCCAAGGCTTCGTCGAGGAACAGGTGGCGCGGCTCGCTGGCCATGACGCTCAGTACCCGTTCGTCGGCGATGCCCTGGTCGGCGAGCCGTGCCACCATGCGGTCACGGGTGCGCTGGGAGGTCATGCCCACGCCGCGCAGCAGCTCGGGAAGTCGTTCAGGTAAATGCATCCAGCCAGCCTTGCACATCCGCGATGGCCGCATGCCGAGTCAGGTCGGTCTGCAGCGGCGTGATCGATACATAGCCCGCCTCGACGGCGGCAAAGTCGGTGTCGGGCCCATCATCGGCGTTCTGTCCGGCAGCTGCAATCCAGTAGCGCAGGCGGCCGCGCGGGTCGCGCACTTCCATCGGTCGTTCGGCCGGACCGCGGTAGCCCATGCGCGTCACGCGGAAGCCCTGGATCGCCTCCCACGGCAGGTCCGGCACGTTGACGTTGAGCAGGCTGCGCGGCGGCAGCGACAGCTGGTCGGCCGCCCCCACCAGGGTCGCCGCCACGCGCCCGGCGGTATCGAAGTGGCGCGAACCCACCAGCGACATGGCGATGGCCGGCATGCCGAGGTTGCGCCCCTCCATGGCGGCTGCCACCGTGCCGGAATAGAGCACGTCGTCACCCAGGTTGCCGCCGTGGTTGATGCCCGAGATCACCAGGTCGGGGCGCTCGTCCCACACTCCGTTGACGCCGAGGTAGACGCAGTCGGCGGGCGTGCCGTCGACGCAGTGAAAGCCGTTGTCCAGCGCCGTCAGCGACAGCGGCCGGTTCAGGGTCAGCGAATTGCTCGCCCCGCTGCGGTCGCGGTCGGGGGCCACCACGCGCAGCCGGGCGTGAGCCACCAGCGCATCGTGAAGGGCGCGAAGCCCCGGGGCATGCACCCCGTCGTCGTTCGAAAGCAAGAGTCTGCGCATCACGTACGGCCTCCTGATCGGCAGGTGATCGTCACCAGGGGCTCAGCCCCCCGGCGTCAGGGCATCCAGCGTGGGGTGCGTCATCAGCTCGCGCAGCACCGCCGTGGCGAAGCTGCCGCGCGGCAGCCGGAAGTCGAGCCGCAGCCGCCCGGCAGACCGCGTCAGCTGCGGCTGTTCGAGGCGCAGCCGCAGCGGCCGGTGGGCCAGCCGCACCTCGGCGCGCTCGAGTCCCTGGCACAGCGCCAGGTGGCGTTCGCGCAGCTGCGCCTCGAACTCGGCCGCCTCGCCGCCGGCGCGGGACTCCCCCGCCCCCCACAGCACGCCGCTGGGGTGCAGGTCGAGGCCTTCGGCACGCGCGACGAGGGCGTCATCCACCGCCTCGACCACGAACTGGCTGGCGCTGCCGTCGAGGAAGGCCAGCTCGCCGGGCAGCAGGCGGTTCCAGGTGCCCGCCGCCATGCGCTGCGCCAGCAGGTCGTTGAACAGGAAGCTGCGCGCGGCGGACAGCAGCATGCCCTCGCGGTCGTCGCGCTTGCGCCAGCCGCGCGCCAGTACGGCGCGGGCCCGGGCCAGGTTGCGCCCCTCGGGGCCGAAGCGCTGCGGGCCGAAGGCGTTGGGCACACCGTGCTGACACAGCCAGCGCCAGCGCGCCTCGATCTCCGGCGCCTCGACCACCGGCCCGGAGAGCATCAGGGTGAAGCGGTTGGCGCGGTGCACGCCGCGCTTGAGCTTGCGCGGATGGCGGCACTGCGCGAGCACTTGCAGCCCGCGCTCGGCCAGCCGCGCCGCAAGATCCACCGGCGCTTCGCGGCCCGGCAGGTGCACCGAGAGCCACTGGCGCGTCACCGCGATGCGATCCTTCATGCCGGCGTAGCCCACCGCGCGCGGCGCCACGTCGCAGCAGCGGGCCAGCTCGCGCACCGCCTCGAGCGTGGTGGCGCCGCGCTTCTCGACCCATAGCCAAAGGTGCTCGCCGCCGCCTTCCGGGGCGAAGCCGAGCACCTCCTCGACCACGAAGTCCTCGGGCGCGGCGCGGTAGTCGCCGGGCGCGACGGGGCCGAACAGCGCCTCTGTCACGCGCAGCCGGCAGCCGGCAGTCGGCGCTGCGTCCGCCTCACGCATCTACGCCGCTCCGCTGCGCCAGCAGCACCACGGCCTCGGCGGCGATACCTTCACCGCGGCCGGTAAAGCCAAGCCGTTCGGTGGTGGTCGCCTTGACGTTGACGGCGCCGGCCTCCAGCGCCAGGTCGGCGGCGATGTTGGCCGCCATGGCGGCAACATGCGGCGCCATTCTGGGCGCCTGGGCCATCAGCGTGGCATCCACGTTGACCACCCGGTAGCCGGCCGCCGCTACCAGCGCCATCACCCGGCGCAGCAGGTCGCGGCTGTCGGCGCCGGCCCAGGCGGCGTCGGTGTCGGGGAAGTGGCGCCCGATATCGCCCATGGCACAGGCGCCGAGCAGGGCATCGCTGAGGGCATGCAGCAGCACATCGCCATCGGAGTGGGCGACGAAGCCGTGGGCAAAGGGAATGGCGACCCCGCCGATCATCAGGTGATCGCCGTCACCGAAGCGATGTACGTCGAAGCCGTGGCCTATCCTGAACATCTCACTGCGTCTCCCTGAGAGCCGTGTCGCGGCCGGACTCGCCTTCCGCCTGCTGGGCGGCCAGAATCTGGGCGGCCAGGGCGAGGTCTTCCGGATGGGTGATCTTGAGGTTGTCGCGCCGCCCCGGCACCAGCCGCGGCGTCTCGCCCAGCGCCTCGACGGCCGAGGCTTCATCGGTGACGGCGACGCCGGCCTGCTGCGCCGCCGCCAACGCCCGGTGCAACAGGCCATAGCGAAAGCCCTGGGGGGTCAGCGCATGCCACAGACCTGCGCGCGGCTCGGTGCGCGCCACCCGACCCTGGCCATCGTCACGCTTCATGGTGTCGGCCGCCGGCGCGGCCAGCAGCCCGCCCACCGCATCGGCCCGCAGGGCGGCGTGCAGCCGCCTGAGGTCAGCCACGGTGACGCAGGGGCGCGCCACGTCATGCACCAGAACGAGGTCATTCTCGCCGGCCTGCCCCGCCAGTGCCGCCAGCGCATGGCGCACGGAATCGGCCCGCTCGGCGCCGCCGGCAACACGCTGCCAGCTGGCGAAGGGTACCCAGGCGGGATCGAAATAGGCGTCTTGCGGGTCGAGGCACAGGCACAGGCGCGCCGAGGGAAAGGCCAGGTGCAGCCGCGCCAGCGTCTGAGCCATCACCGTGCGCCCGGCCAGCGGCAGGTACTGCTTGGGGCGCTGCGCGCCCATGCGCCGGCCCTGCCCCGCCGCCGGCACGACCAGCCACAGCGCCTCACTCACGGCCATTCACCGTGGCGCCGGGCGCCGCCTTGCCGACCAGGCTGGCGTTGGCCTCGATCATGCTGGCTTCGATCACCACCCCGGGCACCCAGTAGAACTGTTCGTCGGTGCGCACCATGCCGATATCGCTGCGCGAGCGCTCCTCGATGGCGTCCAGGCCGGTCTTGAGATCGACCACCTCGGCGGCCAGACGCGCGTTGCGATCGCGCAGGGGCTTGTTGGCCGAGTCGAGCATGACCACCCGCTCGCGAATTTCGCCAAGCTCCTGAATGCCGCCATCGCCGAACCAGAGGCGATACTGCAGCAGCGCCAGCAGCAGCAGCAGCGCGACGGCGAGCCCCTTGAGCATGTCTTTCCCCTGTGCGGAACGAGCAGCCGGCATTATGCCACTTTCCCCCCGCCGGCTCACGCCTTGAACGGCAGGGCACGCTGCGCTGCCTGGCAGTAGACGTCGAGGTGACGGCGCTCCTCGGCGCAGAAGCGCGCCACGCCAGCTCGCAGGCCGGGGTCGGCCAGGTAGTGCAGCGAGCGCAGCCGGCGCGGCGCGAAGCCGCGCGCCAGCTTGTGCTCGCCCTGGGTACCCGGATCGAAGCGCGTCAGTCCGCGTGCCAGGCAGTGCTCGATGCCCTGGTAGTAGCAGGCTTCGAAATGCAGGCTATCGGCCAGCACCTCGCTGCCCCAGTAGCGCCCATACAGGGTACGGCTTCCCTGCAGGCACAGCGCGGCGGCCACCGGCCGTCCCTCGAGCCGCGCCTGGACCAGCAGCAGCGAATCGGCCAGCGTACGCCGCAGGCGCTGGAAGAAGTCGAGGTTCAGGTAGCCGTGGCGCCCGCGCTCGAGGTAGGTGATCTCGTAGCAGCGAAAGAAGTGGGCCAGCGCGGCGTCGTCGATGGCGTCGCCCTCCAGGCGATGCAGGCTCAGCCCCTGCTCGGCCACCAGCCGCCGCTCGCGGCGGATCGCCTTGCGCCGCTTCGAGGTCAGCGCGGCCAGGAAGCCCTCGAAGTCGCCGTAACCCGCATCGTTCCACTGGAACTGCACGCCGTGGCGCGCCACCAGCGCAGGGCAGGCCGCCTGCCAGGCCTCCACCTCGCCCTCCTCGGCGAACAGCAGGTGCCAGCTCGACAGCTCCGCCTGCTCCCAGGCGGTGGCCAGCGAGCGCCGCGCGGCCAGCGCGTCCTCGCCGTCGGCCAACGCCAGGCGCGGCCCGGGCGCGGGCGTGAAGGGAATCGCCGTCAGCCCCTTGGGGTAGTAGCGCCCGCCGGCGCGCTCCCAGGCATCGGCCCAGGCCCAGTCGAATACGTACTCCCCGGCGGAGTGATGCTTGTGGTAGTGCGGCATGACGCCGACGAGCCGCGCACCGCGCCACAGGGTCAGGTGGCGCGGCGCCCAGCCCGTGGCAGGGCTGGCGGCGCCGCTCGCCTCAAGGGCGTGCAGGAACTCATGGCGCAGGAAGGGGTGGTCGTCGCCCACTAGGGCGTTCCACTGCCGGGCCTCGACCGCCTCGATGGTGGAAAGCTCGGTCACGCGCAGCTCGGCCATGGGCTCCTCGCTTGCAGTTGGCACGGGGGCAGCTGACAAGCCGCCGGGAAACGGCCTACATTGTGCCCAGAGCCCGCCGCCCCTTTCCATCTCCCGTACAGGATGACGCGAATGGCCGATGCCAGCCCGCTCGCAGCACGCTTCGATCTCCAGCGTCGCGCCTTCGCCGCCGACCCGCACCCGAGCCGCACCGTACGGCACGACAGGCTGAAGCGCCTCGCGCTGATGACGCGCCAGCATCGCCGCGAGATCGTCGCGGCCATCCAGCAGGACTTCGGCCACCGCGCCGAGGCGGAAACCCGCCTGGCGGAAGTCGCCACGGTGCTGCAGGCCGTGCACCATGCGCGCCGCCACCTGCGCCGCTGGATGCGCCCGAGCCGGGTGCCGGTCCCCTGGCGCCTATGGCCCGCCAAGGCGCGGATTTATCGCCAGCCGCTGGGCGTGGTCGGCATCATCTCTCCGAGCAACTACCCGTGGAACCTGGCGCTGCTGCCCACGGTGGATGCGCTGGCCGCCGGCAACCGGGTCATGCTCAAGCCAAGCGAGAAGACGCCCGCCACCAGCGCCCTGCTGGCGCGCCTGGCCGCGCGCTACTTCGTGCCCGAGGAGCTGGATGTGGTGGTCGGCGACGCCGACACCGGAAGGGCCTTCGCCGACCTGCCCTTCGACCACCTGCTGTTCACCGGCCATGCCGAAGTCGGCCGCCAGGTGGCCCTGGCCGCCGCCCGCCACCTCACGCCCGTGACGCTGGAGCTGGGTGGCAAGACCCCTGCCCTGGTGTGTGCCGATGCCGACCTGAACCGGGCCGCCGAACGCATCGCTTTCGGCAAGTGGCTCAACGCCGGGCAGACCTGCATCGCCCCGGACTATGTGCTGGTGCACGAACCTCACCTGAACCGCTTCATCGCCGCCCTGCAGGCCACCCTGCAGCGCTTCCACCCCAAGGGCGCGGCAAGCCACGACTACACCGCAGTGCTCGGCGAGGCCCCGCGAGCCCGCCTGCGGGCCATGCTGGACGAAGCCCGGGACCACGGCTGCCGAGTGATCCCACTGGGCGAGCCGGACCCGCAGGACGCCACCAAGCTGCCCCCCACGCTGATCGTCGATCCTCACACGGAGCTTACGCTGATGCGCGACGAGATCTTCGGTCCCTGGCTGCCGGTCATCGGCGTTCGCGACCTCGACGCCGCGCTGCGTGTCATTCGCTCGCGGCCGCGGGCCTTGGCGCTGTATGCCTTCACCCAAGATGCAGCACAGCAGCGGCGCATCCTCGAGGAGACCCACACCGGCGGCGTGGTCTTCAACGACACCCTGTGGCACAACGCCGTGCCGGCGCTGCCTTTCGGCGGTGTAGGGGATAGCGGCATGGGCAGCTACCAGGGCGAGGCGGGCTTCCTGCGTTTCAGCCACCAGCGCAGCGTGTTCGAGCAGTCCCGCCACGCCCAGGTCAAGCGTCTCAACCCGCCCTACCGGCGCTGGCTGCTGCGCCTGCTGCGGCTTTGGTGAGCCTCGATGCTGCGTGAAAAAACGTTTTTCAACAACAATTACGCCAATAAAAAGGGAATTTTGCCCATCAAGAAAGTAAACTTTATAAAATTAATTTGACGCGAGGTGCTTCCATGGCTCGCCCCACCGCACTGAATTCCACCGTCGAGCAGGTGACCGCCCGCATTCGCGAGCGCTCGCGGGGCCGCCGCAAGCTCTATGAAGCGCACATGGCCGCCCAGCACCAGCAGGGCGTGCATCGCGGCGAGCTCTCCTGCGGCAACCTGGCTCACGGCTTTGCCGGCTGCGACCATGCCGGCGACAAGGATCACCTCAAGCTGACCAACAGCGCCAACCTGGCCATCGTTTCGTCCTACAACGACATGCTCTCGGCCCATCGGCCCTTCGAGAGCTACCCCGAGGTCATCAAGCAGGCCGCCCGCGGCATGGGCAGCACCGCCCAGTTCGCCGGCGGCGTACCGGCCATGTGCGACGGGGTCACTCAGGGCATGCCGGGCATGGAGCTATCGTTGTTCTCCCGCGACGTGATCGCCATGGCCACCGCCGTGGCACTGTCCCACAACATGTTCGATGCCGCCCTCTACCTGGGCATCTGCGACAAGATCGTGCCGGGGCTGTTCATCGGGGCGGCGCGCTTCGGCCATCTGCCGGCGATCTTCGTGCCCGGCGGGCCCATGCCCAGCGGCCTGCCCAACGACGAGAAGGCCCGCATCCGCCAGCTCTACGCCGAGGGCAAGGTGGGCCGCGAAGAGCTGCTCGAGGCGGAATCGCGCTCCTACCACAGCCCCGGCACCTGCACCTTCTACGGCACCGCCAACTCCAACCAGTTGATGATGGAGATGATGGGCCTGCACCTGCCGGGCGCTTCCTTCGTCAACCCGGGCACCCCGCTGCGCGAGGCGCTGACCCGCTACGCCACCGAGCAGGCCATCCGCAACACCGAGCAGAGCGGCAACTACCGGCCCTTCTACCGCCAGATCGACGAGCGCGCCATCGTCAATGCCATGGTCGGTTTGCTGGCCTCGGGCGGCTCGACCAACCATACCCTGCACCTGGTGGCGATGGCCGCCGCCGCCGGCATCACCATCGACTGGAACGACTTCAACGACCTCTCGGCGGCGGTGCCGAGCCTGACCCGGATCTACCCCAACGGCAGCGCCGACGTGAACCACTTCCAGGCCGCCGGGGGCATGAGCCTGCTGATCCGCGAGCTGCTCGACGCCGGCCTGATCCATGGCGACATTCCCACCGTGTTCGGCACCGACCTGACCGCCTACACCCAGGAGCCGTTCCTCGAGGACGGCAAGCTCACCTGGCGCGAGGGGCCGACGGAGAGTCTCGACAGCGACGTGCTGCGCCCGGTCTCCAACCCCTTCGCCGCCACCGGCGGCCTGGTGGTAATGGAGGGCAACCTCGGCCGCGGCGTGATCAAGATCTCGGCGGTCAAGCAGGCCAATCGCGTGGTGGAAGCGCCGGTGCGCACCTTCGACGACCAGAACCAGGTCAAGGCCGCCTTCGAGTCGGGGGAGCTCGACCGCGACGTGGTGGTGGTGGTGCGCTTCCAGGGGCCCAAGGCCAACGGCATGCCCGAGCTGCACAAGCTCACCCCCTTCCTCGGCGTGCTGCAGGACCGCGGCTACAAGGTGGCGCTGGTCACCGACGGGCGCATGTCCGGCGCCTCGGGCAAGGTGCCCGCCGCCATCCACGTCACGCCGGAAGCGGTGGACCGCGGCCCGCTGGCGCGCCTGCGCGACGGCGACGTGGTGCGCCTCGACGCCGAGCGCGGTGAGCTGACCGCGCTGGTCGACGCCGCCGAGTTCGCCGGGCGCGGCATCGTCGAGCCCAGCCTGGAGCGCTACCACTTCGGCATGGGCCGCGAGCTGTTCGGCGGCTTCCGCCACCTGGCCGCCGGCGCCGAGCAGGGCGCCGGGGTGTTCGGCGGCTTCGAGGAGGAGGTGCTCTCCCGCGAGCTCGAGAAGATCGCCCAGGAGGACCAATGACGCGACCGGCCCTGATCGGCGACATCGGCGGCACCAACGCCCGCTTCGCCCTGGTCACGCCGGGCGAGCACGCCCCCCGCGAGAGCATCGCCCTGCCCTGCGCCGACTATCCCGGCCTGGTGGAGGCGGTGCGCGACTACCTGGCCCGGGTCGGCCTGGATGCCGACACCGCGCCACGGGAAGCCTGCCTGGCTTTCGCCTGCCCCACCCACACCGACCGCATTCAGCTGTCGAACAACCCCTGGCACTTCTCGCGCCGCGAGGTGCAGGCAGCGCTCGGCCTTACCCGACTCAAGGTGATCAACGACTTTATCGCCCAGGCGCTCAGCGTGAGCCACCTGGGCGCCGACGAGCTGGTGGAGATACATCCAGGCATACCGCAGCCCGCAGGGCCCCGCCTGGCCATCGGCCCCGGCACCGGGCTCGGCATGGCCGGCCTGATCCCCACCCGCCACGCCTGGCGGCCGCTCGGCAGCGAAGGCGGCCACGCCACCTTCGCCCCCACCGACGAGCGCGAGCAGAACCTGCTGCGGCATTTCCGCCATCGCTATGGCCGGGTCTCCGTGGAACGCATCCTGTGCGGCCAGGGGCTGCTCGATCTCTACCTGGCCCACTGCTCGCTGAAAGGCGCCAATCCCAGCTGCCGGACCCCGCCCGAGGTGACGGCCGCCGCCGCGGGCGGTGACGCCATCGCTCGTGATACCCTGCTGCGGTTTCTCAAGATCCTCGGCGACGTCTGCGGCGACGCTGCCCTGACCCTGGGCGCCCGCGGCGGCGTCTACTTGTGCGGCGGCATCCTGCCGCGGCTGCTGGAGTGGCTGCCCCAGAGCCGCTTCGTCGAAGCCTTTACCGCCAAGGGCCGCATGAGCGACTACAACCGCGCCATCCCGGTGCGGGTGGTCACCGCGCCCTGGCCGGGGCTGCTGGGCGCCGCCGAGGCCCTGCACAACGAAGAAGTGGAATGACGTGAAGGAGCGCGAATGATCCCGCAAAGCCTGCGAGCCCTGCTCGACGAGACCGACGGCCGCCGCGAGTGCGAGTGGGCCGACCGCCGCGTGTGGCTGGCCCGCGAAGCCTGGGGCGAACTGGCGGTGTGTTTGCAGGGCGCCCAGGTGCTTCACTTTTTACCGGCGTCCGACGCCGCGCGTACTGATCTTCCCGCGTCCGACGCCACGCGCGACAGCAGTGGCGGCGCTTCCAGCACGGACGGAGAAGAGGCGCTGGTGCCCGGCGGCTGGCTGTGGGTTACGCCCACACCCCAGGCGCTGCCCGGCGCTGTTCGCGGCGGCATTCCGCTGTGCTGGCCGTGGTTCGCCGACGAGCGCGGCGCGGATGAATCGCCGGATCGCTCCGGCCCCTTTCACGGCCCAGCGCGCAAGGCCAGCTGGCAACTGGAAGCAGTCGACGAGCACGAGGGCGGCGTGGAGCTGCACCTAGCGCCTGCCGAACGCCTGCACAGCCAGCTGATCCCACGGGTGGTGGTCCAGGCCAACGCCCGGCGCCTGCACGTGGAGCTGATCACCGAGCATGTCGGCGAGACCCCGGTCAAGCTCAGCGGCGCCCTGCACAGCTACCTGGCCGTGGCCGACAGCTTCGCCTGCCGCCTCACGGGGCTGTCCGGCGCCCGCTACCTGGACAAGCCGGCCGGCTTCGCCGAGCGCCAGCAGCAGGGCGAGCTCGCCGTACGCGGGGGGCTCGACCGCATCTACCACAGCAACGCCGAGCTGCTGCTCGACGACGGCAGCCGGCGCCTGCGCATCGCCCGCCAGGGCAGCGACTCGGCGGTGGTGTGGCACCCCGGCGCCGAACTGCCCGAGGACACCTCGCCGGCCGCCGCGCGGCGCTTCCTCTGCGTGGAGTCGGCCAACACCCGACTCGACCCGGTGTGGCTGGTGCCCGGCGCTCAGCACCTGCTCGGCACCACCCTGTCACTGGCCGACTGAGCCGGGTTCTCGCCGCTCCTGCCGCCGCCTCGGGCGCTTGCCCAAGGAGACGACGCCCCGGCGTCAGGAAAGGCCGTCCCCTGCCGCCGTCACCGGCAGACCGGCGGCCTTCCACTCCGGGAAACCCTCCTCGAAGCGCCGAATGCGGTAGCCCAGGCGACGCAGTCGCTGCACGGCCTCATGCGACAGCACGCAGTAGGGGCCACGGCAGTAGGCGACGATCTGCCTGTCGTGGGGCAGGCGGTCGAGCATCGCCTCCAGCTGCTCCAGGGGAATGTTGATCGCCTCCGGCAGGTGCCCGGCGCGGTACTCCTCCTCGGGGCGCACATCGAGCAGCGCCACCTCGCCACGCGCAAGCCCCGCCATCAGCTCGCTGCGCGTCACCGCTTCCAGCGCCTGCGAGGCATCGTCCTCGCTGAACAGCTGACCGACCAGGCGCTCCATCTCGGCCAGGTTGGTTTCAGCCACCTGGCGCAGCAGGCCCAGCAGGCTGACGATCCGCTCGTCGGTCAGGCGGTAGATCATCTGCTTTCCCGAGCGGCTGGCGGTGACCAGCCCGGCGCGGCGCAATTGCTGCAGGTGCTGGGAGGCGTTGCCGACGGAAAGTTCGGTGGCGCTCGCCAACGCCTCGACGGCGGCGCTGGACTGCGCCAGCCGCTCGAGCAGCGCCAGGCGGTGGCCGTTGCCCAGCGCACGCGCCACCTGCGCCAGCGTATCGAAAAGATCCTGCTGTGAGGTCATGGCAATCCTCCGGTAGGGCACGCCAGGGTAACCAACCGCTTGACGGGAGGCCAACTTATTCCCAATATTCTATTGTTTAATAGAATGAATGAAAGAGGCCTCCATGCAGACCCTGATTCTCATCAACGACCCGCCTTACGGCACCGAGCGCCTCTATAACGGCCTGCGGCTGGCCCATGCCTTGCTCCAGCGCGAGGCAGACGTCACCGTGTTCCTCATGGGAGATGCGGTTTCCGCCGCCAAGAGCGGCCAGCGAACGCCGGATGGCTTCTACAATACCGAGCGCATGCTTCGGCGTGTCACCCGCCGCGGCAAGGTGCTGCTCTGCGGCACCTGCATGGACGCCCGCGGCCTAGCCGACGACGAGGTGGTTGAGGGTGCCCAGCGCAGCACCATGGAGGCGCTGGCCGAAGCGACCGAGCAGGCCGACAAGGTACTGATCTTCTGATATTGCATTGACCCCACGGCCTGCACAGGAGCCCCTGCCGATGGCAACCTTGCCGCACGAAAGAGCCAACGTGGCCATCCTGGTCACCAGCCAGACCCTATTCATGATCGCCATGGTCACGGTCATGACGCTGAGTGGCATGGTCGGGCAGCAGCTCAGCCCCGACCCGGCCCTGGCCACCCTGCCGATTGCCATGACGATGCTGGGCACGGTGGCCTCGACGCTGCCCGCCTCCCTGTTCATGAAGCGGGTCGGCCGGCGCCTCGGCTTCATCACCGGTGCCATCCTGGGCGGCGTGGGCGGCGGCCTGGTCAGCTTCGTCGGCATTGCCCTGGGCAGCTTCTGGCTATTCTGCGCGGGCAACCTGCTGCTCGGTCTCTACCAGGGCTTCGCCATGTATTACCGCTTCGCGGCGGTGGATGTGGCCAGCCCGGCGTTCCGCAGCCGGGCCATCTCCTTCGTGATGGCCGGCGGGGTGGTGGCCGCCTTCCTCGGCCCGTGGAACGCCAGCGCCGCTCAGCACTGGATCGCCGCCGCGCCGGCGGGCGGCCCATACCTGGTAATCGCCCTGCTGGCCCTGGTGGCGGTGGGCCTGCTGAGCTGGCTGCGCGTGCCGGCCAGCCCCACGGCGCAGGCCGTCGACGTCGCGCGCTCCTTGGCGGAAATCGCCGCCCAGCCCAGCTTCCGCGTGGCCTTGCTGGCGGGCGCCATCGGCTACGCCGTGATGATCCTGGTGATGACCGCCACCCCGCTGGCCATGCGTGCGCATGGCTTCTCGATGGGCCAGGTGGTGTTCATCATGCAGTCCCACGTGCTGGGCATGTTCGCGCCGTCGTTCTTCACCGGCGGCCTGATCGCGCGCTTCGGCGTGGATCGCGTCGTGCTGGCCGGCACCGCGCTGCTGGCGGCCGCGGCGCTGGTCGCGGCCAGCGGGGCCGGCCTCGTCAACTTCTGGCTGGCCCTGGTGCTGCTGGGCGTCGGCTGGAACTTCCTTTTCATCGGCGGCAGCGCCCTGCTCTCGACCGTGCACTCCGCAGCCGAGCGCGGCAAGGTACAGGGGGTCAACGACCTGGTCATCTTCGCCCTGGTGGCGATCGGTTCGCTGCTGGCCGGGCAGCTGCTGCATCGCCTGGGCTGGGAGGCACTCAACCTGGCGATGCTGCCCCCGGTGCTGCTGGTGGCGCTGGCCACCCTATGGTGGCGCCAGCGGCGGGTAGCGACCGCCTCCCGCCAGGCCTAGGCCAAGCCGCCCCTCCCACTTGGAAAAGAGCAAAAAAACCCGGCCTGGCGGCCGGGGAAAGGGACAGCGCCTGGCTGTCGAGAGAGCAGGTGAAAAACCGTTGGCACCGCTCAGCGGTGGAAGCGCTGGGCCGCCTCCCGCGCCAGCTGGCGGATGCCGTTCCAGTCTTCGGCGTCGATCAGCGACTTCGGCGTCAGCCAGGAGCCCCCGATGCACATCACGTTCTTCAGCGCCAGGTACTCCTCGGCGTTGTCGAGGTTGATGCCGCCGGTGGGACAGAAGCGGGCATCGGGCAGCGGGCCGGCGAAGGCCTTGAGCGCCTGCACGCCGCCACTGGCCTCGGCGGGAAAGAACTTGAAGCGGCGGTAGCCGTACTGCCAGCCGGTCATCAGCTCGGATACCGTGGCCACCCCCGGCAGCATGGGCACCGGGCTGGTGACCCCATAGCGGTAGAGCGCCTCGGTGGTGCCCGGAGTGACCACGAAGTCGACGCCCGCCTGTTCACTCAGGCGATACTGGGCCGGGGTCAGCACGGTGCCGACGCCGATGCTGGCCTGGGGCAGCGCCTGCTTGAGCCTCCGCGCCGCTTCCAGCGCGCAGTCGGTGCGCAGGGTCACCTCCAGCACCGAGAGCCCGCCTTCGACCAGGGCGCGCCCCAGGGGAACGGCGTCCTCGATGCGTTCGATCGACAGCACCGGGATCACCTCGGTCTTGAAGCAGATGCTGTCGAGCTCGGTGGTGCGGGTGGACGGCAGCTGTTTGTCGATGGTCATGGGCAAGACTCCGGCAAGGGTTTCTGGGGGCCCGCCAACCAGGGAGGTCGGTGGGCCCGGCAAAAGGCTCAGGGGGCCCAGTAGACGGCCAGCGGGCAGGAAAGAAAGGCACGGATCGGCAGTTCGCGCGAATCGTCGCCGGACATGGCCCGGGCCAGTACGCTGCGCTTGTCGTCGCCGGTGATATGCAGTGCGTGGCGGCGCGCCTGGTGCAGTCGGTCGGCGCTGAGCGTGATGCGCGGCTGGGGCTGGCTGGGGGTGCGTGCGGCCAGCACCGGCGCATCGGTGGTCAGGCCCAGCTCCAGCTCGCGGCTGTCGGGGAACAGCGAGGCGGTGTGGCCGTCGCCACCCATGCCCAGCACCACCAAGCTGGCGGGCCAGGTCAGCGCCTCGATGCGCCGGGTGACGGCCTCGACGCCCTGCTCGGGCGTCTCGTCGTCGGTGGTCAGCGCAACGAAGCTGGCTGCGGCAGCCTTGCCCTGCAGCAGATGGCGGCGCACCAGGCGCGCATTGCTCGCCTCGTCGCTCTCGGGCACCCAGCGCTCGTCGGCCAGGGTCACCTCGACTCGCGCCCAGGGCAGCGGACGTTCGGCTAGCGCCTGGAAGAACGGCACCGGGGTGGCGCCGCCGGACACCACCAGCAGCGCCCGCTCCTGTGTCTCGAGATCGTGGCGCAGCGCCTCGGCCGCCGCTTCGGCCAGCTGTCGCGCCAGGTGGTCACGCGGCGATAACGTCCTGTCGGTCATGTCAGTAGTCCTCGTACCAGCTGCGTCCATCCTGGGTGATCATGGCGATGGAGGCCACCGGCCCCCAGGAGCCGGCCGGGTAGCGTCGCGGCGGCTCGCCCTGCTCCTTCCACGAGGCAATCAGCCGATCGCACCAGTGCCAGGCATGTTCCACTTCGTCGCGGCGCACGAACAGGTACTGGCGCCCCTTCATCACTTCCAGCAGCAGGCGCTCGTAGGCATCGGGGATGCGCGTCTGGGGAAAGGCGCTGCCGAAGTCCAGGTGCAGCGGGCCGCGGCGCAGGCGCATGCCGCGATCCAGGCCGCTGTCCTTGGTCAACACTTCCAGCGCGATGCCCTCATCGGGCTGCAGGCGGATGACCAGCTTGTTGGCCGCCAGATTGCGCTGGTCCGGGTCGAAGATGTAGTGGGCCTGCTGGCGAAAGTGGATGATGATCTGCGACAGCTTGTCCGGCATACGCTTGCCGGTGCGCAGGTAGAACGGCACGCCGGCCCAGCGCCAGTTGGCCACGCCGGTCTTCATGGCGACGAAGGTTTCGGTCTCGCTGTGGGGGTTGGCCCCCTCCTCTTCCAGGTAGCCCGGCACCGCCTTGCCGCGAATGGTGCCGGCAATGTACTGGCCGCGCACCACATCGCGGTTGAGCCGGTCCACGCTGAACGGCTGCAGCGCCTTGAGCACCTTGACCTTCTCGTCGCGGATGGCGTCGGCATCGAGGTTGGCCGGCGGATCCATGGCGATCAGGCAGACCAGCTGCAGCAGGTGGTTCTGCACCATGTCGCGCAGCTGGCCGGCGCGGTCGAAATAGCCCCAGCGGCCCTCGATGCCGACCTGCTCGGCCACGGTGATCTCGACGTGGGAGATATGGTTCTGATTCCACTGGGTGCCGAACAGCGGGTTGGCGAAGCGCAGCGCGATAAGGTTCTGCACAGTCTCCTTGCCCAGATAGTGATCGATACGGTAGATCCGCGACTCCGGGAACACCTCGCCGATGGCGTCGTTGATGTCGCAGGAAGTGTCGAAGTCGTAGCCGATGGGCTTTTCCACCACCACCCGAGAGAGCTCGTCGAGACACGCCGCGCCCTGCAGGTGGCGGCAGATCTCGCCATATAGGCTGGCCGGCACGGCCAGGTAGACCACCAGGGGGGAGATCACGGTGTCGTGGCGCACGGCGCTGCGCCAGCGTGCGATGCCTTCGTAGCCTGCGGCATCGGCGAAGTCGAGCTGCAGGTATTCCAGGCGGCCCGCGAAGCGCTTTCGCGTCGCATCGTCGAGTTCGTCGCGCTTGACGTGCTGTTCCAGCGCCTGGTTGACGCGCTGACGGTAGCTGTCAGTGGTCAGCTCCTGGCGCGCCAGCCCCAGGATGCGCGTGTCCTCGTGCAGCAGGCCTTCGCGATCCAGGTGGAACAGCGCTGCGTAAAGCTTGCGCAGCGACAGGTCGCCCAGGGCGCCGAACAGCGCCAGGTCGATGACCGGTCGAGACTCTTCGTCGGGCCGCTTGTATGCGCTCATACTCGCCCACCTTGTTGATTTACCAAAAAAGGTATCCAAGATTAGCATGAATGGCAATTATTTTAGTAATATTACCTTCTATTCACCCTTGCCTAATCCACCATTCGCACCTGTCCCAACGGGCACGGTAATATGTTCCGCTAATGTTGTTAAATCACGACATCAACGATTTGGAGACCTTCCCCCCTCATGGCCACTCACGACCTGCTACAGCGCATTCGCCAACGCCTGGATGAGCTCAACCGCTCCGAGCGCAAGGTAGCAGACGTCATCCTGGCCGACCCAGCGCGCGCCACCGGGCTGAGCATCGCCAGCCTGGCCCAGGCGGCCTCGGTCAGCGAGCCCACGGTGAACCGCTTCTGCCGCAGCTTCGAGGCCAAGGGATACCCCGATTTCAAGATCAAGCTAGCCCAGAGCCTGGCCGGGGGCACGCCCTACGTGAGTCAGTCCGTGGAGCCCGGCGACCAGGCGGTGGACTACACCCAGAAGATCTTCGGCGCCACCATCGCCGCCCTCGACGAGGCCAGCCGCGAGATCGATCCGGCGCGCATCGAGCGGGTCGTCGACTACCTGATCCAGGCCAAGCAGATCCACTTCTTCGGCCTCGGCGCCTCCGGGGCGGTGGCCCAGGATGCCCACCACAAGTTTTTCCGCTTCAACCTGCCGGTCACCTCCTACGTTGACGTGCTGATGCAGCGCATGGTGGCCTCGGCCTGCCATACCGGCGACGTGGTGGTGGTGATCTCCTGGACCGGCCGCACCCGCGAGCTGGTCGACATCGCACGCCTGGCCCGCGACAACGGCGCGGTGGTGCTGGGGCTTACGGCACCCGGCTCGCCGCTGGCCCGCGAGTGCACCGAAACCCTGGAAGTGGCTACCCCCGAGGACACCGACGTCTACATGCCGATGACCTCGCGCATGATCCAGCTCACCCTGATCGACGTGCTGGCCACCGGCGTGACCCTGCGCCGCGGCGAGGACTTCCTACCCCACCTGAAGAAGATCAAGGACAGCCTGCTGGAGACCCGCTACCCGGCGGGGCGCCAGGACTAGCCGCGCCGGGGTTGCCAGCCCGACGCTGCAGCACAACAATAGCGCCTCACTTTTCCCAGAGATGAGCGACATGCGCCGTATCGCCCTGACCGCCCTCGCCTTCGCCCTGTTCGCGCAGGGTGCCGCCGCCGAGACCTTCCGCTTCACCGCCATTCCCGACGAGGACCAGGCGCGTCTGGTCGAGCGCTTCGGCAAGGTGGCCGACTACCTCGAGCAGCGCCTCGGGGTCGAGGTGGAGTACGTGCCGGTGAAGTCCTACAGCGCCGCGGTCACCGCATTCCGTAACGACCAGGTCCAGCTGGCCTGGTTCGGCGGCCTTTCCGGCGTGCAGGCCAGGCGTCTGGTCCCGGGCTCCCAGGCGCTGGCTCAGGGCAGCGAGGACGATGCCTTCATGAGCTACTTCATCGCTCACGCATCCACCGGTCTCGCGCGTGCCGACGAGCTGCCCGACGCGCTGGAAGGCATGCGTCTGACCTTCGGCTCGCGCACTTCGACCTCCGGGCGCCTGATGCCGGAGCACTTCTTCCGCGAGCGTTTCGACGACGTCGCCCCGGCGCGCTTCTTCTCCCGCGTCGGTTACTCCGGCGATCACTCGCGCACCATCGCGCTGGTCGAAGCCGGCACCTACGACATCGGTGCGGTCAACTACACCGTGTGGGAAGCCGCCGTCGAGGATGGCCGGGTCGATACCGATCGGGTCCGGGTGATCTGGGCCACGCCGCCCTACCCCGACTACAACTGGACCCTGCGCGGCGACGCCGACGAGCGCTTCGGCGAAGGCTTCACCGAGAAGGTACGGGCCGCCTTCCTCGAGATGGACGACCCGGAGCTGCTCGCCTCCTTCCCCCGTGAGGCGTTCATTGCCGCCGACAACGAGCTCTATGCGCCCATCGAGGAGGTGGCCGAAGCGCTCGGCCTGCTGCGCTGATGGTGGGCGAGCAACGTCGTCTGCTGATCCGCTTCGAGGGCGAGGACCTCGGTCACGGCGCGCATGTCGTGCTGCCGCGCCTGACCCTTGCCCTGCACGAAGGCGAGCGGGTCGCCCTGCTCGGCCAGAGCGGCGCCGGCAAGTCGACGCTGCTCGGCGAGCTGCGCGCCCGGCTGGGGCGCCAGGCCGCCTGGTGCCCCCAGCATCACGGCCTGGTGCCGCAGCTCGCCGTCTATCACAACGTCTTCATGGGACGCCTGCCGGAACACTCGGCGCTGGCCAACCTGTGGAACCTGGTGCGCCCGCTGCGCGGACCGTGGCGAGAGGTGGCCGCGCTGTGCGACGAACTGGGCCTGGCCGGCCTGATGCGCCGTCCGGTGGGCGAGCTTTCCGGCGGCCAGCGCCAGCGGGTGGCCATCGCCCGCGCCCTGTATCAGGCCCGCCCGCTGTTCCTGGGTGACGAGCCGGTGGCCAGCGTCGACCCCCACCAGGCGCTGCGGCTGCTGGACCTGATCGACTCCCGCCACACCACCTCGGTGGTGGCGCTGCACCAGCGCGAGCTGGCACTCTCCCACTTCGACCGGGTGTGGGGGCTGCGCGACGGCCGCCTGGCGATCGACGCCCGTGCCGATGCGCTGACCCTGGCCGAGCTCGATGCGCTCTATCCCGATGCCGCGGAGCCGAACCGTCGCCCGCCGCCCGATGGCAGCGACGCCGCCATGCCGAGCCCCGAGGCGCTGCCCTGCGCCCGAGGGCGGCCATGAGCGACGCCCTGGTCGACAGCCGTCCCCCCTCGGCACGCAGCTGGTGGCGCGGCGGCTCCCCCGGCCTGCGCCTGGCCCGCCATAGCCTGGGCCTGGTGGCGCTTGCCGTGCTGCTGGTGCCCTTCGCCGACCTGGCCATCCACACCCGCGACCCCTGGGGCGAACTCGGACGCATGGCCGCCGGGCTGGCCTGGCCCGCCTGGGGCGCGCTGGAATCGCCCTTGGCGGCCCTGGGCCTGACCGTGGCGGTGGCCTTGTGGGGCACCCTGGCCGGCGTGGTGCTGGGCTTTCCCCTGGCGCTGCTGTTCGCCCGCTCGCGCCTGGTGCGCGCCGCCTGCGCCTTCGTGCGTGCCATTCACGAGCTGTTCTGGGCGCTGCTGTTCCTGCAGGTGTTCGGCCTCTCGGCGCTCACCGCCCTGGCGGCGCTGGCGATTCCCTATGCCGGCATCTTCGCCAAGGTCTACGCCGAGATCCTCGAGCAGACGCCGCGCGCACCGCGCGACGCCCTGCCACCCGGCAGCGGACGGCTGGCACGCTTCGTCTACGCCGAGCTGCCGCTGGCCTGGTCTCAGCTCGCCGCCTATACCCGCTATCGCTTCGAGTGCGGCCTGCGCGCCAGCGTGCTGCTCGGCTTCGTCGGCCTGCCCACGCTGGGCTTCCACCTGGAGACCGCATTCCGCGAAGGGCGCTACCACGAGGCGGGCGCGCTGCTGTGGCTGTTCTACCTGCTGATCGCCAGCCTGCCGTGGTGGGGCCACAAGCGGCTGATCCCGCTGCTGCTGGTGGGGGGCGTCTGGCTGCTGGGGCCGTGGCCCAGCGTGGACGGCGCGCTGCTGTGGCGCTTCGTCTCCGAGGATATCTGGCCGGCGGCGCTGCTGGTCGGCGACTGGGCGGGGCTGTTCGAGTGGCTGGCGCGGGTACCGGCGCTGGGCCCGGCCATCGGCAATACCCTGCTGCTGGGGCTGCTCGGCAGCGTGGGGGCGCTACTGGTAGCGCTCGTGCTGTGGCCGCTGGCCAGCCGCCATTTCGGCAACCGTGCCACCCGCCTGGCCGGGCACGGCGTGCTGATCTTCCTGCGCTCGACGCCGGAGCTGATGCTGGCGTTCGTCTTCCTGCTGCTGCTCGGCCCCTCGCTGCTGCCCGCCTGGCTGGCCCTGGCGCTGCACAACGGCGCCCTGATCGCCTTTCTGGTGGCACGCCACGCCGATGCCATCACCCCCGGCATGCCGGGCCTGCCGGCCAGCGGGCGGCTGGCCTACGAGCTGCTGCCGCGGGTCTATCCGGGGCTGCTGGCGCTGCTCTACTACCGCGCCGAGGTGATCCTGCGCGAAACGGCGATACTGGGCATGCTGGGGGTGGCCACGCTGGGGTTCTATATCGAAGAGGGCTTCGACTACCTGATGTTCGACGTGGCCTTCTTCCTGCTGCTGATCACCGCCGCGCTCAACATCGCCGTGGACGCCCTCTCGCGACGGCTGCGGCCGCGAGAGGCGCCCCTCGACGACCCTTGTGTGAGATAGGCAGGCGCTGCTCAATAGCTGTAGTCGCCGCCGACAACCGCCGCCGTGACGGTGATCTCCACCTTGAGCTCGTCGGCGGGCATCGGCGCACAGACGCAGGTGCGCGCCGGGGCATGGCCGGTGGGTACCCAGGCGTCCCACACCGCGTTCATGGCGGCGAAGTCATGACCGTCCTTGAGATAGATGGTGGCCGTCAGCAGGTGCTCGCGGTCGGAGCCGATCTCGGCCAGCAGTGCATCGACCCGCGCCAGCATGCTTGCGGTCTGCTCGGTGATATCGCCGTGGCGCGCCTCGGGGCCGGCCACCTGGCCGCACAGATAGGCGATGCCGCCGTGGATGACGGCGCGGCTCATGCGTGCCTTGGTGTCATGACGAACGATGGTCATGGCTTGCTCCTCAGGTCGTTGGTGAAAAAGTGTCGTGCCAGGCGCCGCACGGCTAGCGTAGCAGCAGCACCGGTACGCTGGCCCGGCGTAGCATGGCGGTGGTGGTGCTGCCTACCAGCAGGTGACGAATGCGCGAGTGGCCATAGGCACCCATCACCAGCAGGTCGATGCCGTGCGCTTCCTTATAGGCGCGCAGGGTCTCCTCCACCTCGCCGGCGCAGATCGCGCCTTCGGCCTCGTGGCCGGCGTCACGCAGCATGGCCAGCGCCCAGTCGAGCAGCGAGCGATTGTCGCCGGTCTCGGCACCAACAATCACCACATGTACGGGAATGCCGTTGAACAACGGGCTTCGGGCCAGCATCTCCACGCCCTTGCGGGTGGTCTTGCTACCGTCGAAGGCCAGCATCACCCGCTGCGGGCGGGTGAAGGCTTCCGGCACCATCAGGATCGGACGGTGCAGGGTGCGCACCACCCGCTCCAGGTTGGAGCCCAGGTGCTCGCTGGCCTGGTGGGCGGTTTCGCCGCGCTTGCCGATCACCAGCAGGCGTATCTCGCCCTGCAGCTCGTCAAGGGTTTCCACCAGGGTGCCGTTACGCTGGCGCATGGCAGGCATCGCCAGGCCACCGTCGGCGGCACGCTCGCAGGCGGCCTTGAGCAGCAGCCGACCCTGCTCCTGGGCCACCTTGGCGCGCCTTTCTTCAAGCTGAGAGAGTTCTTCAAGCAGGTGCTCACGGGAGCCCAGGCCAATATGGCCGGAGAGATCCGCCTCGGCGGTCTGGGGGTGGTTGTCCACCACGTGCAGGAAGGTCAGCGGCGCACCGAGCGCCAGGCTGGCCCAGGCGGCGTAGTCGCACACCCCGGTGGAGAACTGCGAGCCGTCGATGGCGGCCATTACCTGTTCGGTCATGTCTAGCTCCTCGATCTTAGTGTCCGCCCATGAGCTTCTCGACAGCGGCTGGATCATCATGGATGGCATGGCGGTCGACGATGGTGGCGCTGGCCTCGTTGAGGCCGATCAGCGCCACCTCGGTACCCTCGCGGCGGAACTTGATCACCACGCGGTCCAGGGCCTGCACGGCGGTGATGTCCCAGAAGTGGGCGCGGGAGAGGTCGATGGTGACCCTCGCCACGGTCTCCTTGAAGTCGAAGGCGCTGCCGAAGCGCTCGGAGGAGGCGAAGAACACCTGGCCCACCACGCGGTAGATGCGACGGCTGCCGTCGTCGGCCTCTTCGGAACCGATATAGAGAATATTGCCCACCTTGTTGGCGAAGAACATCGCCGCCAGCAGCACACCGACGAACACGCCGATCGCCAGGTTGTGGGTGCCCACGGTCACCGCCACGGTAGCCAGCATGACGATGTTGGTGCTCAGCGGATGCTTTTTCAGGTCGCGGATCGAGGCCCAGCTGAAGGTGCCGATGGAGACCATGATCATCACCGCCACCAGCGCGGCCATGGGAATCTGCGACACCCAGTCGGAAAGGAACACCACCATCACCAGCAGCACCACGCCGGCCACCAGCGTGGAGAGCCGCCCGCGCCCGCCCGACTTCACGTTGATCACCGACTGGCCGATCATCGCGCAGCCGGCCATGCCGCCCAGCAGGCCGGAGCCGATGTTGGCGATGCCCTGCCCCTTGCACTCGCGGTTCTTGTCGCTCGGCGTGTCGGTCAGGTCGTCGACGATGGTGGCGGTCATCATCGACTCCAGCAGGCCCACCACGGCGAGCATCACCGCGTAGGGCAGGATGATCCACAGCGTCTCTAGGTTGAGCGGCACGTCGGGCCACAGGAACACCGGCAGGGTATCGGGCAGTTCGCCCATGTCGCCCACGCTGCGGATCTCCATGCCGCTGAGGAGATAGACCGCGGTGAGCACCACGATGCACACCAGCGGCGAGGGAATCGTCTTGCCGACCCTGGGCACGTAGGGAAAGAGATAGATGATCGCCAGGCCGGCCACGGTCATGGCGTAGACGTGCCAGGTCACCCCGGTGAGCTCGGGCAGCTGGGCCATGAAGATCAGGATCGCCAGGGCATTGACGAAGCCGGTGACCACCGAGCGCGAGACGAAGCGCATCAGCTCCGCCAGCCTGAGGTAGCCGGCGACGATCTGCAGTACCCCGGTGAGCAGGGTGGCGGCCAGCAGGTACTCGAGGCCGTGCTCGCGCACCAGGGTGACCATCAGCAGCGCCATGGCGCCGGTGGCGGCCGAGATCATGCCCGGGCGACCACCGGTGAAGGCGATGATCACGGCGATGCAGAAGGAGGCGTAGAGGCCGACCTTGGGGTCGACGCCGGCGATGATGGAGAAGGCGATTGCCTCGGGAATCAGGGCCAGCGCGACCACGATGCCGGCGAGGGTGTCGCCCTTGAGATTGGAGAACCACTCTTGCTTGATGGATCGGAACATTCTCGGGTCCAGTGGGTGGGGGTTCTGCCTGCAGGCCATGGCCCGAGGCGCGTCATGGAGTAAGCCGCACGCGTACCGGCGTCGGGGAGACGCGGCTGTGGCGAACGAGATGGTGAAGTTGGCGACAGACGGACAAGCAGCCCGCTACATCATCGAGATGGCGAGCACTGGCGTGCCGGCAACGGCATCACCGAGGAGGGGGTAGCGCTAGGGCGGCGTGGCCAGCCCGGCAAGAGGAATCAGCACGTGACGTTGGGTCCAAGGTCAGGTCAGTCGGGTCGCCTGGCGCGATGGCGGCGTTCCGCAATGAGCGGCGGATTCTATCAGTTTCACTGCTGCCCTGCACGCCGGGCCCGCAGGCGCAGCTCGAGGCGACGCTCGTAGAGCCCCTTGGCCAGCAGCGTGCCGAGCACCAGGGCACCGCCCAGCAGGGCAACCGGCGCCGGGCGTTCGGCCAGGATCCACCACACCCACAGCGTGCCCACCACCACTTCCAGCAGCATCAGCAGCCCCACCTCGGCGGCAGGCAGGTAGAGCGGCCCGCGCTGGATCAGGGAGAAGCCCAGCGGCAGCAGCACCAGGCACAGCAGGACCAGCAGCAGCAGGCTGTCGGCGGGTGGCAGGGCAATGCCGCCGCCGGCCAGGCCGAACAGCCCCACCGTGGCCGCCACGATCAGCCCGGACAGCGTGAGCATGGGGCTCATGTCCACCCCGGGCCGGGTACGGCAGAGGGTGAAGTTGGCCGCCAGGGCCGTCGCCGCCAGCAGGGCGAAGCCGTTGCCGACCCACGAGCCCGAGCCGGCATCGTCGAGCACGATCAGCGAGGTGCCCGCCAGGCACAGCCAGATCGCAAGCCAGGTGTGGCGCGCCAGCCGCTCGCCGAGAAACAGCCGCGACAGCAAGGCAGCGATCAGCGGCGCCCCGGCCAGGATCATCAGCACGTTGCCGCCCTTGGTGTACTGATTGCCGAGCACGAAGCCGAAGGTGGAAAGGCTGAACAGCAGCGCCACGCCGATGCCGGTCCAGCCGCAGCGGCGGTAGGCCGCAAGGGTACCGGCACCGTGGCGGGCCAGCATGATGGCAATGAAGCCCAGCGCCGTCAGCAGGCCCCGCCACAGCAGGATCTCGCCGTCGGGCAGGCCGATCAGCTTGATCAGCAGGGCGTCGGGGGAAATGATCAGCGCACCGCCGCCGGTAAGCAGCAGCCCCTGCTGGCGGTGCGAAAGAGAGTGGATCAAGGCGACCTCGCTGTGCGTCAGGTCGCCTCAGCATGCCACGGCGGCGCCGCCGCGGCATCCGTTCAGGCGTCTGGCGTCGGCGGCTCTTTCGCGGCATTGCCGTCGCTTCTGGCCTGGGCGGCAGGCGAGGCCTTCAGGTGGCGGAACGCCTCCATGATGTCCATCGGCAGCGGGAAGATGATGGTCGAGGCGTTCTTGTTGCTCATGTCGCTCATGGTCTGCAGGTAGCGCAGCTGCAGCGCCGCGGAGTTCTCGGCCATGACGTTGGCCGCCTCGACCAGCTTTTGCGACGCCTGCAGCTCGCCCTCGGCGTGGATCACCTTGGCCCGGCGCTCGCGCTCGGCCTCGGCCTGGCGGGCGATGGCGCGAATCATGGTCTCGTTGAGGTCCACATGCTTGATCTCGACGTTGGCCACCTTGATGCCCCAGTCTTCGGTCTGGGCGTCGATGATCTCCTGGATGTCGTCGTTGAGCTTGTCGCGCTCGGAGAGCATCTCGTCGAGGTCGTGCTTGCCCAGCACCGAACGCAGCGTGGTCTGGGCCAGCTGGCTGGTGGCCACGGTGAAGTTTTCCACCTGGATGATCGCCTTCTCGGGGTCGACCACGCGGAAGTAGAGCACCGCGTTGACCTTCACGGTGACGTTGTCCTGGGAGATGACGTCCTGCTCCGGCACGTCCATGGTGATGACGCGCAGGTCGACCACGCTCATCTGCTGGATGCCGGGGATCACCAGGATCAGCCCGGGCCCCTTCACCGCCTGGAAGCGGCCGAGAAAGAAGATCACGCCGCGCTTGTATTCCGGCAGGATGCGGATCGAGGCGGCGACCAGCATGAACAGCAGGATGAGCGGTACCAGGTAGGGAAGTATCATGAGCGGACTCCTTGAGTGACGTCGATATGTTGCGCTTCGTTGGGCGCCTTCAGGGCGCCGGCCGTTCGGGTTCGACCACCAGGGTGAGGCCCTCGACCGCGGCCACCCGCACCGTTTGCCCACGGCGCAGGGCGACCGGGCTGCGGGCATTCCAGCGCTCGCCGCCCAGGCGCACGTGCCCGCGCAGGGGGAAGTCCTCGAGCACCACGGCCTGGCTGCCGATGAGGTGTTCCATGCCGCTTCGCGCCGGCCGCCGGCGCAGGCGCACCAGGCGGGTGATGACCCACAGCATCAGCCCGGCCGAGAGCAGCGCGATGCCGCCGATCATCGGCAGCGACACCGTGAGGTTGTCGGCATCCATCAGCATCACCGAGCCGATCACGAAGGCGACGACACCGCCCATGCCCAATATCCCGAAGCTCGGCATCAGCGCCTCGCCCACGATCAGCCCCAGGCCGACCAGGATCAGCGCCAGCCCGGCGTAGTTGATCGGCAGCAGCTGGAAGGCGAACAGCGCCAGCAGGAGCGAGATGACACCGATGGTGCCCGGCACCAGGCTGCCGGGGCTGGAAAGCTCGAAGATCAGCCCGTAGAAGCCGATGATCATCAGGAAATAGGCCACGTTGGGGTTGGTGATCACCTGCAGGAACTGGGTGCGCCAGTCGGGATCGAAGCGCTCGAGGGCGAGCTCGGCGGTGACCAGGGTGCGCGTGCCGCGCTCCATGACCACCTCACGGCCGTCGACCTGCGCCAGCAGGTCCTCGATGTCGCTGGCCACCACGTCGATCACGTTGCGTTCGAGCGCCTCGCGCGCGGTCAGGTTGACCGCTTCGCGCACCGCCTCCTCGGCCCAGTCGGCGTTGCGTCCGTGGCGTTCGGCCAGGCCGCGAATGTAGTAGACGGCGTCTTCCAGCACCTTGCGCTCCATGGCGGTTTCGCCGCGGCGGCGCGTATCGGCGGGAACGGCGCCTTCGGTGTCCGCCGCCTCGTCGTTGGCCCCTTCGCCATCGGCCTCCCGCCCGGCCTCGTCATCCGCGCCGGCGCCGCCCTCTTCGGCTCGGGCATCGTCTTCGCCGTCGCGCTCCTCCATGCCGGGAAAGCCGCCGCCTCCCATCTGTACCGGCGTGGCGGAGCCCAGGTGGGTGGAAGGCGCCATGGCGGCGACATGGCTGGCATAGAGCAGGTAGGTGCCGGCGCTGGCGGCGCGCGCCCCGCCGGGCGAGACGTAGATCGCCACCGGCACCGTGGAAGAGAGCATGGCGCGGATCATGCTGCGCATGGAGGCATCGAGCCCGCCCGGCGTGTCCATCTGCACTACCACGATCTCGGCGTCGCGTGCCTCGGCCTGGCGCAGCCCGCGCTCGAAATAGTCGCCGGTGGCGGGGCCGATGGCGCCGTCCACCGTCATCACCAGGGCGATGCGCTCGTTCTGCTGGGCCTGGGTCTGCCAGGCCAGCAGACCCCCGCCAATCACCAGGCACAGGAAGGCGAACCACAGCACAAGACGGTGAAGCCAGGCGACACGGCGCACGCTCATGACAGACTTACCTCACGTCGTGATAGGGATATGCTGTTGGGACCCTGTTTGTGGTGGTTCAGTTTCTCCTTAAATCAGGTTAGCAGGCCTGGCCCGCCGATGCCGGTCAGGACAGGCCGGCTGTCGCCCCAGGCCGGCTAACAGCCTGCGACGACAGTGACGCCGGCGAGCCCTCGGTCAGGCGTCGCGCAGCTCCACCGCGTAGCGCTCGCCATGCTGCGCCATGAAATCCCACAGCCGCTGCAGCGGCAGCGGCCCCGGCAGCGGGTAACGCGCCTTGATCTTTTGCTTGGTCTCGATGTAATAGCGCCCGAGCGAGCCGAAGTCGCGCGGGTGGAGCTCCTCGCTGACGCCGATGAACTGGCCCTGGCGGCTTGCCCGTGCCAGCACCTGCTTCCAGCGTTCGATCTGCGGGAAGCCCACCGCCTCGACGCCGTTGTTGAACAGCATCAGGTTGATCTCGTCGTAGGCCTCGTGGGAGTCGAGGTAGCGCTCGATGGTGTCCACCGAGGGGTCCATGTTGAACTTCATCCAGAACGGCACCGAGCCGGTGCGCAGCGCCCAGTAGGGCTCGAGCATGATGAAGGACTCGACCAGCAGGCGGTTGCCCTTCATGCCGCGCCGGCGATACCAGTCGCGGTAGAAGTCGGCCACCAGCGGGCTTAGGTCGTCGGGCTCGGTAAAAAGCAGCCGCTTGACCTTGTAGCCGCGCCGGGCGGCGAAGCGCAGGATGTCCTCGCGCAGCGCTTCCTCGAAGCCCCACTCCGCCTCGGGGCTCTCGCCGTCGGGCTCGGGCGAAGGCCAGCGCCGCACCGACGAATCGTAGCGTTCCAGGTACTCCTCGACCCGCTCGCTGCCATGCAGGAACTCCTCCTCGGTGGCGCCGCCCAGCGCGCCGTGCTGGAACACGTGGCGCTCGCCGATGCGGGTCGTCGGCCACTTGCGCTGGCACTCGGTCACAATGATGGTGCCGCCGGGCTCGAGCGTCTCCTCGAGGAAGCGCTCGTAGGCCTTGCCCAGCGTCCGCCGCTTGACCCGGAAGTAATCCATGTACTCCACCATCAGGCGGTCCTGGTTGCCGTCATGCATGTGGTGCAGCTGCAGCTCCGGGTTGGCCTCGAGCAGCAGCGGGCCGTAGCGGCGCCCGAACTCCATGGCATCCACCGGGTCGTCGTTGTCGCCCGAGAGGTGGCGCACCGGCACGAAGAAAGTCTGCGGCAGCCACGGGATGTCGAAGGCCGCCGAGAGATGGGTCAGGGCGCCGCTGGCCGAGCCGACCATGACGGCCTGGTAGCGGCGCAGGGGATAGCGCGCGGTGATCCACTCCGCCACCTTCTCGGCATCGACCTGGTGCAGCTTGTTCGGCGCGTGCCCTTCCGTCACGCCGCCGATGGCATAGACCTGCTCGCGGGCCGACTGCGGCAACCAGTTGGCCGCCTGCACCACCCAGCCCATGGCGTGCCCCTTGCCCAGCGCGGGGTAGTCCTTGCCATGCAGGTAATTGGAGGTGGCGCGCAGCATGCCAGTGGCGGAATCGAAATCGGCGATATAAGAGGGGGAACTCGGTCGCATGAGAGGCTCCTTCGTCTCAGTCCATTGATCGGCAGGAAGCGTGCCGCGCTAGGCACCACGCTGCTTGTGATACGCATAGCAGGCCAGGGGAAGCGCCACCGCCAGCCCAGCCAGCAGCCCCCCGAGGGGCAGTGCCGAAGTGTGGTCGTGGTCGTGGCCGTGCTCGCGCTCGATCCAGCCGCCGCGCACGCTGCCCCGGCCTTGCGATTCGAACAGGTTGCCCGGGTTCGGCTCGACGGGCAGGCCCTGGGCGAAATGGTCGCTGTTGACCTTGCGCTCCATCAGCTTCTCGCCCAGCGGCGGCGCCAGAGTGCGCAGGGCGGCCATCATGCGCCCGGCGTTGCCGACGAAGCATTCGCGCGCGGGGTGCCGGGCGGCCTGCACGATCGCCGCCGCCACCTGCTCGGGCGGGTAGACGGGCGTCATCGCCTTGGCCGGATGTCCCACGTAGTTGGCGCCGTTCTGGAACAGCGGCGTATCGATGGAGGCTGGCAGCAGGGTAGAGACATGAATGTGCAGCGCGTCGGCCAGCTCCATGCGCAGGCACTCCGAGAGGCCACGGATGGCCCACTTCGAGGCCACGTAGGCGCTGGTGAAGGGCTGGCCGGCATGCGCCACCATGGAGGCGACCTGGATCAGCCGCCCCTGCCCCTGCTCGCGGAACTGGCGTATGGCCGCCCTGGCCCCGTTGACGTAGCCGATCAGGTTGGTCTGGATGACCTTCTCGAAGGCTTCGCGCGGCGTCTCTTCCAGGCGACCGAACAGCGTGACCGCGGCGTTGTTCACCCAGACGTCGACCCGCCCGAACTGTGCCACGGCACGCTCGCAAAGACGTTCGACCTGGTCGGCGTCGCAGACGTCGGTGGGCACCACGATGCCCCGGCCGCCCAGGCGTTCGCACTCGGCCAGCGCCTCCTGCAGCGCGCCCTCTCGCCGTGCCGCCAGCACCAGCGAAGCGCCGGCACGGGCAAAGGCATGCGCGGCGGCCCTGCCAATGCCGCTGGAAGCCCCGGTGATTACCACGACCTTGTCCTTCAGGTTTCGGCTCATGTCACTCCTCCTTGTTCCATGGATGGCTGGTTCATGCTTATCCTTCGCTTCGTATCGAATTGCCTCTTTATGTCACTTTCTTTATCAAAACTTCAGCGTCTTAAATTCCACTTTCAGCCGCTCATTCCCTCCATGCTCAATACAGGCTTTCCTCTTTTTTCATTCACAATGTAACGGATACGCTGTTTTTTATTTCCAATTATTGAAACCTAAATTAAAATCAATTCCCCTGCAAAAAAAAGACTTCACGCCAATCATTCACTGACCAAAGATGTAGCAAACACAAGGCATATCGACAAATTTTAGCCGCCTATTAAATTCATTTTAAACAGCTCTTCCTCGGCAATATTCGACAGCATTTCGTAAAAAATGGCTGGAAAATAATATTTTCCATATTCCCTCTTTTCATAACACAGGTTATGCATGTTCATCGGTTCGCTTTCATATGATCCATCGTCTATAACTGCAAAAGTACTTTCCAGAAGCAGAGCTGCGGGCAGGGTTGCCGAAGGCTTAGGAAAGCACGGCGTCGGGCAGGTGTTGTCCAGGCACTTCGCTTGACACCGTTGACCATGACATCCAGGGAGGTCAGGCATGGGCAATGTAGCTTTGCGTGGTATCGACACGAGCACCCGTGTGAGATGGGACACATCAGGCGGTGCGGAGCCTGATGTCATTGAACCATTCAGTCGTATCCGGCCGCGTGACGTCTCCCGCCGCGCGGACAGTGGCAAGACACGCCCCGGCGCACCGCCTTCCGGCCGTCGCGTCCTCTTCGTCACCCCGGAAATGGCCGATTTCGTCAAGGCCGGCGGGCTGGGCGACGTCTCCTCCGCCCTGCCGCGTGCGCTGGCGGCCCACCACGACGTGCGCGTGCTGATCCCCGGCTATCCGCAGATCCTCGACGCGGGCCATGCCCTGCGCCGGGTCGGCCACCTGCCCACGCATGCCGCCATTCCGGCCTGCGATATCGGCGAGCTGACCTGCGAAGACGGCCTCGTCATCTACGTGCTGCTGTGCCCCGAGCTCTACGAACGGGAAGGCACGCCCTATGGCAACGGTCACGCTGCCTACTCCACCGGCGGCGGCGACGGCTGGGAGGACAACGACATCCGCTTCGCCCGGCTGTCGCTGGCCGCGGCCGAGATTGCCACCGGGCGGGCCGGCCTGGCGTGGCAGCCCGACCTGATGCATCTCAACGACTGGACCTGCGGCCTGGCCCCGGCCTATCTGCATTGGCGCGGAGAGGACGTCCCCACCATCTTCACCATTCACAATCTCGCCTACCAGGGGCTGTTCGACCACGACTGCCTGGCACGCCTCGGCATCCCCGCCGACGCCTTCCACATCGAAGACGTCGAGTACTACGGCAAGCTCTCCTTCATGAAGGCCGGCATCGTACATGCCACCCATGTCACCACCGTCAGCGCCACCTATGCCCGCGAGATCACCACCCCTGAATACGGCTGCGGCCTCGAAGGACTGCTCGCCTGCAAGGCCGAGCAGGGCAAGCTCAGCGGTATTCCCAACGGCATCGACGACTCCTGGGACCCGCGCACCGACGCCCATCTGGTGCAGGCCTTCTCCGCCAACGACTGGCGCGGCAAGCGCGCCAACGCCGACCACGTGCGCAAGCGCTTCGGCCTGGCGCCCGGCCAGGGGCCGCTGTTCGCCATCGTGTCGCGGCTGGTGCACCAGAAGGGCATCGACCTGACCCTAGAGGCGGCGGCGTCCATCGTCTGGGCCGGGGGGCAGTTGGTGTGCATCGGCAGCGGCGACCCCCAGGTCGAAGCCGCGCTCACCGAGCTGGCGGAGCGCTTCCCCGGCGCGGTCGGCGTCTTCATCGGCTATGACGAGTACGAGGCGCGCTGCATCTTCGCCGGCAGCGACTTCCTCTTGATGCCGTCACGCTTCGAGCCCTGCGGTCTGAGCCAGATGTACGCCCAGCGCTTTGGCTCGCTGCCGATCGCCCACCGCACCGGCGGGCTGGCCGACACCATCGAGGATGGCGTCACCGGCTTCCTGTTCGACGAGATGACCCAGGCCAGCTACATGCGTGCCATCCAGCAGGCCTTCGCCGTATACCAGTCGAAGGCGCTGTTCCATGCCATGCGGCGGGCGGCCATGGTGGGGCGCTATCACTGGCGGCAGTCGATCGCCCCCTATAGCCAGCTCTACAGCCAGGTGTGCGAGGCCGTCGACCGCGCCGTCCAGGGTGGGCCATGAGCGCAGCGACGAATGCTCACGGCCTGGGTGCGCACGTCATTACCCCTGACCGCACGCGCTTCGCGCTCTGGGCGCCGAGCGCCGAGCGCGTGACGCTGGAGGTCGAAGGCCTGCCCCCCCAGACGATGGCGGACCAGGGCGAAGGCCGCTTCGTCGCCGAGGCACCCTGTGGGCACGGCGCCTGCTACCGCTACCGCGTGTTCACCGCCGGCGAGCCCGACGGCCTCGCCGTGCCCGACCCCGCCGCCCGCAGCCAGGCGGGCGGCATCGAGGGGCCAAGCCGGGTCATCGACGCCGAGCGCTACGCCTGGCGCCACCCCGACTGGACGGGTCGCCCGTGGCACGAGACGGTGCTCTACGAGCTGCACCTGGGGGCACTGGGCGGCCTGGAGGAACTGCGCCGCCAGCTGCCGCGGCTGGCCGCGCTCGGCATCACCGCCATCGAACTGATGCCAGTGGCGGAGTTTCCCGGCTCGCGCAACTGGGGCTATGACGGCGTGCTGCCCTATGCCGTAGCCAATGCCTACGGCGAGCCCGAGGCGCTCAAGGCGCTGGTCGACGAGGCCCACGGCCACGGGCTGATGGTCTTTCTCGACGTGGTCTACAACCACTTCGGCCCGGACGGCAACTACCTCGGCCTCTACGCCGAGCCCTTCTTCCGCGCCGACCAGGCCACCCCCTGGGGGCCGGCCATCGACTTCCGCCAGCCCATGGTGCGCCGCTACTTCATCGACAACGCGCTGATGTGGCTCGAGGAGTACCGCTTCGACGGCCTGCGCCTCGACGCCGTGCACGCTATCGGCGAGCGCGACTTCCTCGTCGCCCTGGCCCAGACGGTGCGCTCGCGCCTCGGCTCCCGCCGCCACGTGCACCTGATCCTCGAGAACGAGCACAACGATGCCGGCCTGCTGGAAAACGGCCTCTACACCGCCCAGTGGAACGACGACTGGCACAACGTCATGCATGTGCTGCTCACCGGCGAACGCGAGGGCTACTACGCCGACTTCGCCGAGGCCCCCATGGACAAGCTGGTGCGCTGCCTCGGCGAGGGCTTCATCTACCAGGGCGAGGCCACCCGCCGCGGCGAGCCGCGCGGCATGCCCAGCGCGCACCTGCCGCCCACCGCCTTCGTCAACTTCCTGCAGAACCACGACCAGACCGGCAACCGCGCCCTCGGCGAGCGGCTGACCCGACTATGCCCGGCCGAGACCCTGCAGGCCGCCACCCTGCTGTTGCTGCTCTCGCCCATGGTGCCGCTGCTGTTCATGGGCGAGGAGTGGGCCAGCCAGCGGCCGTTCCTATTCTTCACCGACCACCGCGACGCGCTGGCCGAGGCGGTGCGCGAAGGCCGGCGCGCCGAGTTCGCCGACTTCAGCGACTTTCAGGACCCCGCTCGGCGCGAGGCCATACCCGACCCCAACGCCGCGGCCACCTTCGAGGCCTCGCGCCTCGACCCGGCCGAAGCCGACGCCCAGGCCCACCGCGACTGGCTGGCGTTCGTGCAGCGGCTGCTGGCGATCCGCCACGGTGAGATCATGCCGCGCCTCGACGGCGCCCGGGCGCTGGGCGCCGAGGCCCTGGCGGAGCGCACCGTGATCGCCCGCTGGTGCATGGGCGACGACACCCAGCTGGTGATCGCCGTCAACCTCGGCGATGACGCTGCCGCCACGCCCGCCCTGGGCGTGGGGCGCTGTCTACACGAGACCCGCGTCGGCGTGGCGGTGGCCGCAGAGAGTGGGCGCCTGGCGGCGCGCAGCGCCGCCGCCTGGCTTCACACCAACCCGGGGGCGGAAACGCTGAGCGGATAATCGACACAGGGAGCTGAGCGAAACATGCCAACGAGCGATACCCCCCTGCAGCAGCTGGCGGCCGCCGCCGGACTGCTGCTGGAGTGGCTGGACAGCGAAGGCGAACGCTGCCGGCTGGAACCCCAGGTGCAGCGCCACCTGCTCGGCTGCCTGGGGTTTGCCACCGACAGCGATGCCGCCGTCGCCGCCGAGCTCGAGCGCCTGCGCACGCCGCCAACGCTCGACGACTGGCCGCCGCTGATCACCGCCGAGCGTGGGGCGGCCACCGCGCTACCGTCGGCGCTGCCGGGCGGCACCCCCTTTCAGCTGCGGCTGGAACAGGGCGACCTGCTGCACGACCGCCTCGACGACCAGGGCCGGCTGCCACCGGTCGGCGTGGTTGGCTACCACCGGCTGACCCTCGCCGAGCGCGACCTTACCCTGGCGGTGGCCCCGCCGCGCTGCTTCACCCTGGCCGACGCCTGCCAGGAGGCCGCCCCCCGCCGCTGGGGAATGGCCGTGCAGCTCTATGCGCTGCGCCGTCCCGGCGACGGTGGCATCGGCGACACCCTGGCGCTGGAAGCCTTCGCCCGCCACGCCGCCCAGGCCGGCGCCGCGGCCCTGGCCGTGAGCCCCACCCATGCCATGTTCAGCGCCGACCCCGAGCGCTACAGCCCCTATTCGCCCTCCAGCCGGCTCAACTACCACGCCCTGCACGCCGCCCCCGAGGCGCAGCTCGGCGCCGAGGCGGTGCAGGCGGCGATCGCCCGCGGCGGGCTGAGCGAGACCCTGGCGCAGCTGGAGCGCGACGAGCTGCTCGACTGGCCGAGTGCGGCCCGCGCCAAGCTGAGCTGGCTGCGCATCCTGCACGACGACCTGCGCCAGCGCGACGACGCCCCGGCGCGCCAGGCCCGCGAGGCGCTGGCGGCGTTTCGCCGCCAAGGCAGCGACGCCCTGGCCACCCACTGCCGCTTCGAGGCCCTGCAGCAGCAGCTCGACGAGCCCGACTGGCGCCGCTGGCCGGAGGCGCTGCGCGACCCGGCCAACCCGGAAGTGGCCCGCTTCGTCGAGGCCCACCAGGACGAGATCGAGTTCCACGCCTTCCTGCAGTGGCTGGCCGCCGACGGGCTCGCCCGCGCCCAGCGCACCGCCCGCGAGGCCGGCATGCCGGTCGGCCTGATCGCCGACCTGGCGGTGGGCGCCGATGCCGCCGGCAGCCAGGCCTGGAGCCGGCAGGAGGAGATGCTCGAGGGTGTCTCGATCGGCGCGCCCCCCGACACCTTCAACGTGCACGGCCAGGACTGGGGCCTGGTGCCCTTCTCTCCGCGGGGGCTGGTACGCTCCGGCTTTCGCAGCTTCATCGACATGCTGCGCGCCGGCTTCGCCCACGCCGGCGGGCTGCGCATCGACCATATCCTCGGCCTGCTGCGCCTGTGGCTGGTGCCCCACGGCGCCTCGCCGGCCGAAGGCGGCTACCTGCGCTATCCCTTCGACGACCTGCTGCGGCTGGTGGCGCTGGAGTCCTGGCGCCATCGCGCCATCGTCATCGGCGAGGATCTCGGCACCGTGCCGCCGGGGCTGCGTGACCGCCTGGCCGATGTCGGCATCCTCGGCATGCGGGTGCTATGGTTCGAGCGCGACGAGCAAGGCACCTTCCTGCCGCCCGGCGAGTGGGCCAGCAGCGCCATCGCCACCACCTCGACCCACGACCTGCCGACGGTGGCCGGCTGGTGGGCGGGGCGCGACATCGAGTGGCGCAGCCGCCTCGGCCTGCTGGCCGACGACCAGGATGCCGACCAGGAGCAGGCCCAGCGCCGCCGCGATCGCGCACAGCTGGCCAAGGCGCTCAAGCTGATCGACGGCCACGCCCCCGCCGCGGCGCTCAACGCCGCCGACCTGCCCGCCTCCGAGGTGCTCGATGCCTGCGCGCGGCGGCTCGGCCTCACCCCGGCCCCGCTGGCGCTGCTGCCGGTGGAGGATGCGCTGGGGCTTGAGGAGCAGGCCAACCTGCCGGGCACGCTGGACGAGCACCCCAACTGGCGGCGGCGCTGGAGCGACGACGCCGAGCGGCTGCTGGACTCACCCGAGGTGCGCCAGCGCCTGGCCAGGCTCGACGAGGCACGCCGCCTGCCCACGCCCCAAGGAGGGAGCGCGCATGAGTGAGATCCGCGCCACGGTACGCCTGCAGTTCCACCGCGGCTTCACCCTGGACGACGCCGCCGAGTGGGTCGACTACTACGCCCGGCTCGGCATCAGCCATGTCTACGCCTCGCCGCTGCAGGCCTCGCGCGGCGGCTCGCCGCACGGCTACGATGGCGTCGACCCGACTCGCATCGACCCGGAGCTGGGCGGCGAGCCGGCGCTGGAGCGGCTGGTCGCCCGGCTGCGCGAGCACGGCATGGGGCTGATCCTCGACATCGTGCCCAATCACGTGGCGGTGGGCGGCTCGGAGAACCGCTGGTGGCAGGACGTGCTCGCCTGGGGCCAGGACAGCCCCTTCGCCGACTATTTCGACATCGACTGGCACAGCCCCGACCCGCTGCTGACCGGCAAGCTGCTGCTGCCCTTCCTCGGCGCCCCCTATGCCGACACGCTGGCCTCGGGCGAACTGGCACTGTGCCACCGCCCCGAGTCGATGAGCTTCCACGTCGCCTACCACGAGCACCATTTCCCCATCGACCCGCGCTGCTACGGCGAGATCCTGCGCCTGGCCGAGCACGAGGCGCTGTGGGACCTGGCGCCGCACTTCGATGCCCTGCAGCAGGGCAACGACGCCTACACCGCGGTGGCCGAGCTGCGCCGGCGCCTGCACGAGGCGCTGGAACACCGCGACGCCCGCGATGCGCTGGCCCAGGCGCTGGCGCTGTTCGATGGCGCCGACGCCACCGGGGCCATTCGCCTGCACGACCTCCTGGAACACCAGCACTATCGCCTGGCCTGGTGGCGCACCGCCGCCGACGAGATCAACTGGCGGCGCTTCTTCGACGTGACCGAGCTGGGCGGGCTGCGCATCGAGCAGCCCGAAGTATTCGACGCAGTGCACGCCCTGCCGCTGCGGCTGGTCGAGCAGGGCTGGATCGACGGCCTGCGCATCGACCACATCGACGGCCTGGCCGACCCGCGCGGCTACTGCCACCGCCTGCGCGCCGAGGTCGGCAAGCGCCAGCAGCGCCGCCCGCCGGGCGTGGTACGCCATGTGGCGATCTTCGTCGAGAAGATCCTTGCCGCCGAGGAGACCCTGCACCGCGACTGGGGCGTGGACGGCACCACCGGCTACGAGCTGATGAACGCGGTGTCCGGGCTACAGCACGACCCCGCCGGGGCAGCCCCGCTGCGTGAGCTGTGGCATGTGGTCAGCGGCCGTAGCGCCGACTTCCTCGACGAGGTGCACCAGGCCCGCCGCGAGGTGCTCAACGGCATCCTCGCCAGCGAGTTCGACGCCTGCGCGCGCGCCCTGCATGCCGTTGCCCGCCACCGCCTGGCCAGCCGCGACATCAGCCTGGCCGCGATTCGCCGCGCCCTGGAAGCGCTGGTGGTGCACTTCCCGGTCTATCGCACCTATGCCGACGACGGCGGCCGCCCCGAGCTCGATGCCCCCTTCTTCGACCAGGCCATGGCCGGCGCCCGCGCCGAACTCGCGCCCCCCGACGCTGGCGTGCTGGAACGGCTGGAACAGTGGCTGGGCGGCCAGGCGCCGGCCGACCTCGGCGACGATCAGGAGCGCTGGCTGCGCCAGCGGGCGCTGGTGCGCTTCCAGCAGCTCACCTCGCCGGTGGCAGCCAAGGCGGTGGAGGACACCGCCGGCTACCGCAGCGCAGCGCTGATCTCGCGCAACGATGTCGGCTTCGACGGCGAACACTTCAGCCACTCGCCGCGGCGCTTCCACGCCTTCAACGCCTGGCGTGCCCGCCATTTCCCCCACGGCCTGGTCGCCACCGCCACCCACGACCACAAGCGCGGCGAAGACGTGCGCGCGCGGCTGGCCGCTCTCAGCGAGTTCGCCCCGGCCTTCGCCGAGCGCGTGCAGCGCTGGCAGCAGCGCACGCCCCCGTTGTGCCGCGCCCTGCCGGGCGGCCCCGCCCCCGCCCCAGGCGACGCCCTGGTGCTCTACCAGCTGCTGCTCGGCGCCTGGCCGCCCGGGCTCGAGCACGACAACGCCGAGGCCATGCGCTGGTTCACCGAACGGCTGGCCCAGTGGCAGCAGAAGGCGCTGCGCGAAGCCAAGCTGCGCAGCCATTGGCTGTGGCCCGACGAGGCCTACGAAACCGCCTGTCGCGAGTTCCTCGAGGGGCTGCTGGCCTGGCCCGAGCTGTGCACGGAGCTCGCCGCCGCGGCCCGCGAGCTCGACCTGCCGGGGGCGCTCAACGGCCTGGTGCAGGCCACGCTGCGGCTGACCGTGCCCGGCGTGCCGGACCTCTACCAGGGCACCGAGTTCTGGGACTACAGCCTGGTCGACCCCGACAACCGCCGCCCGGTGGACCACGCCGCCCGCCGCGCCGCCCTGGAGGCAGGCCACGCGCCGCATGAGCTGCTGCCCGGCTGGCGCGACGGCCAGGTCAAGCAGGCCGTGATCCAGCGCCTGCTGGCGCTGCGCCAGGCCCGCCGCGAGCTGTTCGTGCACGGCGACTATGCCGAGATCGCGGTCGACGGCGAGCACCGCGAGCGCCTGGTGGCCTTCCAGCGCCAGCACGGCGACCAGCGCCTGATGGTGGTGGTGCCGCGCCTGGCCGCCGCCCTGCTGGCGGGCGCCGACACCCCCCAGGTGCCCGCCGAACGCTGGGGCGACACCCGCCTGGTGCTGCCGGAAGGGGGGAACGGGACTTGGCAAAACGCGCTGACGGGTACCACGCTGAAGTGGGAGCAGGACACCGCCACGGCGACCGCCCTGCTGAGGGAGCTTCCGGTCGGCGTCTATGTACGAGACAGCTAAAGCACAGGGAGAGTCAGGATGGCTGATGAAGATCGTGTACGTGAACTGGCCTACAGCATCTGGGAATCCGAAGGGCGGCCCGAAGGGCAGCAGCAGCGTCACTGGGACATGGCACTGAAGATCGTCGCGGCGGAACAGGCGGCGGGCCACGAGGCCGAGCTCGACGAGCTGGGCGAGCCGATCGACGAGGCGCCCATCCTCGAGGACGACCTGCCGCTGGAGGACGACGAGATCGGCATCCAGGAGAACCGCCTGCCCCTCGACCCGCCCGACGGCGAGCCGGATTTCGACGAGCTGCCCTACCGCGACGACCGCCTGGCCGGCAGCGATACCCCGGTGCACGACCGCGCAGCGCCCGGCACCGCCGGCTCCGACGAGGTGCCGACGGCGGCTTCCACCCGCGCGCTGCCGGTGGAAGAGGCCACCGGCAGCGGCGCCCAGGCGGAGCTCGATGCCAATCGCGGCGGCGCCGACGCCCCCGCCGGCTCGCCCGGGCCGGGAGCGGGGCCGATGGAGCCGCTGCCCGCGCAGTCCGCCACCGCCAGGCGCGCGCGCCAGCCGCGCCGAGAGGAGGACGGCCTGACCCAGCCGGACCCTACCGACACCGCCCAGGTGCCGGGCAAGACGGCCAAGCGCAGCACCAAGCGCAGCGCCAAGAGCGAAACGAGTACCGCCAAGCCCGACGCCGGCACCAAGAGCACCAAGACCCCCAAGAGCACGGGGCGCAGCAGCCGCACCAAGCCCAAAGGCTAACCCGACGGCGCCAGGCGCCGGCCGCAGCCAAGGATGGAGACGATGGACACTAAGGAAGGACCGCAACAGAGCGCCCGGGCGGTGGCCATCGACGAATCGCCCGGAGTGATTCGTCGCTCGCGCATTCGCGAAGGCCTACCGTTCCCGCTAGGCGCGACCTGGGACGGGCTGGGCGTCAACTTCGCCCTGTTCTCAGCCCATGCCACCAAGGTGGAGCTGTGCCTGTTCGACGACACCGGTCGCCAGGAGCTCGAACGCATCGAGCTGCCGGAATACACCGACGAGGTGTGGCACGGCTACCTGCCCGATGCCCGGCCAGGCCAGCTCTACGGCTACCGGGTCCACGGGCCCTACGAGCCCGAGGCGGGGCACCGCTTCAACCCCAACAAGCTGCTGCTCGACCCTTATGCCAAGCAGATCGTCGGCGAGCTGGCCTGGGACGAGGCGCTGTTCGGCTACACCATCGGCCACCCCGACGGCGACCTGAGCTTCGACGAACGCGACAGCGCACCGTACATGCCGCGCTGCCGGGTGATCGACCCCGCCTTCACCTGGGGGCGCTCGCGTGACGTGCAGCTGCCGTGGGATCGCACCATCCTCTACGAGACCCACGTGCGCGGCTACACCATGCGCCATCCCTCGGTGCCGGACTCGCTGCGCGGCACCTTCTCGGGGCTGATGGTCAACGAGGTGGTGGACTACATCCAGTCGCTGGGGGTCTCCTCGGTGGAGCTGCTGCCGGTCCACGCCTTCGTCGACGACCAGCACCTGCTCGAACGCGGACTGCGCAACTACTGGGGCTACAACACCCTGGGCTTCTTCGCGCCCCATTCGCGCTACCTCTCGGGCGACAGCATCAACGAGTTCAAGCAGATGGTGGCGCGCTACCATGCCGCCGGGCTCGAGGTGGTGCTCGACGTGGTCTACAACCATACCGCCGAAGGCAACGAGCTGGGCCCCACCCTGTCGCTCAAGGGCATCGACAACGCCTCCTACTACCGCCTGCTGCCCGACCAGCCGCGCTACTACATCGACGACACCGGCACCGGCAACACCCTCAACCTGAGCCACCCGAGGGTGCTGCAGATGGTCACCGACTCGCTGCGCTACTGGGCCACCGAGATGCGCGTCGACGGCTTCCGCTTCGACCTGGCCACCATCCTCGGCCGCGAGCCCCACGGCTTCGACGAGGGCGGCGGCTTTCTCGACTCCTGCCGTCAGGACCCGGTACTGAGCCAGGTCAAGCTGATCGCCGAGCCGTGGGACTGCGGGCCGGGCGGCTACCAGGTCGGCGGCTTCCCGCCGGGCTGGGCGGAGTGGAACGACCGCTTCCGCGACACCACCCGCGCCTTCTGGCGCGGCGACGAAGGCCAGCTGGCCGACTTCGCCTCGCGGCTGATGGGCTCCGCCGACCTGTTCGACCGCCGCGGCCGGCGCCCCTTCGCCTCGGTCAACTTCGTCACCGCTCACGACGGCTACACCCTGCATGACCTGGTGGCCTATCAGGACAAGCACAACGCCGCCAACGGCGAGGACAACCAGGACGGCCACGACCACAACCTGTCCTTCAACCACGGCGTGGAAGGCCCTACCGACGACCCCGAAGTCCAGGCGCTGCGCCTGCGCCAGATCCGCAACTTCCTGGCCACGGTGCTGTTCGCCCAGGGCACCCCGATGCTGCTGGCCGGCGACGAGCTGCTGCGCACCCAGCAGGGCAACAACAACGCCTACTGCCAGGACAACGAGATCAGCTGGCTCGACTGGAACCTGAACGGCGAGGCCCACGCCCTGATCGAGTACGTGCGCACCCTGATCCGGCTGCGCCTGCGCTATCCCATCCTGCGTCGCGGGCGCTTCCTGTCCGGCGAATACAACGAGGAGATGGGGCTCAAGGAGGTGACCTGGCTGGCCGCCGACGGCAGCGAGATGGACGTGGAGCGCTGGGAGGACCCCGCCACGCGCAGCCTGGGGCTGCTGCTCGACGGCCGGGCACGCCCCTCGGGCATTCGCCGCGCCGGCGACGACCGTTCGCTGCTGCTGCTGTTCAATGCGCAGCCCGAGCCGCTGGTCTTCCTCCTGCCCGACGTGCCGCGCGGCAGCGGCTGGATATGCCGGCTCGACACCTGCCTCAGCAAGACGCAGGTGCCCGAGCCGTGGCCGTTCGGCGAGCGCTATCAGATGGAGGGCCGCTCGCTGACCCTATTCGAGCTGGTGCAGGAACCCGACCGGCACCCCGATGCGGGGTCCGAAGCTTGAGCCTTACGCCCTGAGCCCCTGGGCCTCGGCCAGTGGCCGCGACGCCAAGAGGAACATGCGATGACAACACCCCCTACTCCCGCCAATGCATCGACCGCCCACGAGGCGGTGATGGCGGCCATTCATGCACCGCGTATCGCCATCGAGGCCGTACAGCCGTCGCTCGACCACGGGCGCTTCGCGGCCAAGGCCAGCGTCGACGAACCGGTGACGGTGAGCGCCGTCATTTTCGCCGACGGCCATGACGTGCTGGCTGCCGCGGTGTGCTGGCACGACGACCTCGGCCAGCAGCAGCGCGTGCCGATGCAGCTGGTCAAGCCGCTGGGCCGCGACCTGTGGGAAGCCCGCTTCACGCCGCGGCGCATCGGCAGGCACGGCTTCATCATCGAGGCCTGGTGGGATCTCTACGGCACCTACCGTCACGAGCTGGCCAAGAAGCACCAGGCCGGCGTGCCGGTGGAGCTCGAGCTGGAGGAAGGCCGGCGCCTGGTGGTGGCCGCCGCCGAACGCAGCGAAGGCGAACTGAAGGCGGCGCTGGAGGCGCGGCTAGACCGCTTCGCGTCGCTCGATGGCGACGACACCCGGGTGGCACTGCTGCTCGACGAGGAGACGCTGCAGCTGATGCAGGCGGCCGATGAGCGCCCCCACCTGGCCCGCAGCGACGCCCACTACCCGCTCGACGTGGAGCGCCTGGCGGCCCGCTTCGCCAGCTGGTACGAGCTGTTCCCGCGCTCGGAAACCGACCACCCGAGTCGCCACGGCACCTTCGACGACGTGCGCAAGCGCCTTCCGGCGATCCGCGACATGGGCTTCGACGTGCTCTATTTTCCGCCGATCCACCCCATCGGTCGGACCCACCGCAAGGGCCCCAACAACACGCTGACGGCCGGGCCGGACGACCCCGGCAGCCCCTACGCCATCGGCAGCCACGAAGGGGGGCACGAGGCGATTCACCCCGAGCTCGGCAGCCGCGAGTCGTTTCGTGAGCTGGTCGCCGACGCCGCCGACCACGGCCTGGAGATCGCGCTGGACTTCGCCATCCAATGCTCGCCGGACCACCCCTGGCTCGCCGAGCACCCCGGCTGGTTCTCCTGGCGTCCCGACGGCTCGATCCGCTACGCCGAGAACCCGCCCAAGAAGTACCAGGACATCGTCAACGTCGACTTCTATGCCGAGGACGCGCTGCCGGCACTGTGGCTGGCACTGCGCGACGTGGTGCAGGGCTGGGTCGACGAAGGCGTGAAGATCTTTCGCGTCGACAACCCCCACACCAAGCCGCTGCCGTTCTGGGAGTGGCTGATCGCCGACATCCGCGCCCGCGACCCGGCGGTGATCTTCCTCTCCGAGGCCTTCACCCGCCCGGCGATGATGCTGCGCCTCGGCAAGCTGGGCTTCACCCAGGGCTACACCTACTTCACCTGGCGCCACACCAAGGCCGAGCTGACGGAGTACTTCACCCAGTTGAACGCGCCGCCGCTGCGCGACGGCTTTCGCCCCAACTTCTTCGTCAATACCCCCGACATCAACCCCTATTTCCTGCAGTCCTCCGGCCGGCCGGGGTTCCTGATCCGGGCCGCGCTGGCCACCCTGGGCTCGGGGCTATGGGGCATGTACTCCGGCTTCGAGCTGTGCGAGGGCGCGCCGCTGCCGGGCAAGGAGGAGTACCTCGATTCCGAGAAGTACGAGATTCGCCCGCGCGACTACAGCGCCCCGGGCAACATCCGCTACGAGATCACCCAGCTCAACCGCATCCGGCGCGAGAACCCGGCCCTGCAGACCCACCTGGGACTGGCCTTCCACCCCGTGCACAACGACAAGCTGCTGTTCTTCAGCAAGCGCACCCCCGACCAGACCAACGTGATCCTGGCGCTGGTATCGCTGGACCCGTTCGAGGCTCAGGAGGGCACGCTGGAGCTGCCGCTATGGGAGTTCGAGCTGGGCGACGACGCACCGCTGCAGGTGGAGGATCTGATGCGCGGATACCGCTGGACCTGGCACGGCAAGTGGCAAACGGTGCGCCTCACCCCCGAGCAGCCGTTTGCCGTGTGGCGCATTCATCCGCTGCGCTAAGCCTATCGACGACAGCAGGGAGACACAGCCGATGATGGATACCCGCAGCGAGAGTCAGCCCGTGGCGGCCGCCGACTTTCTCACCGACCCGCTCTGGTACAAGGACGCGGTGATCTACCAGGTGCACGTCAAGTCCTTCTTCGATGCCAACAACGACGGCATCGGCGACTTCGAGGGCCTGATCCAGAAGCTCGACTACATCGAGAGCCTGGGCGTGAACACGATCTGGATCCTGCCCTTCTACCCCTCGCCGCGCCGCGACGACGGCTACGACATCGCCGAGTACACCGGCGTGAGCCCCGACTACGGCACCCTGGCGGACGCCCGGCGCTTCATCGACGAGGCGCACCGCCGCGGCCTGCGCGTGGTGACCGAGCTGGTCATCAACCACACCTCCGACCAGCACGAGTGGTTCCAGCGTGCGCGCCAGGCGCCGCCGGGCTCGCCCGAGCGCGACTTCTACGTGTGGTCCGACACCGACCTGAAGTACCCCGGCACGCGCATCATCTTCCTCGACACCGAGACCTCCAACTGGACCTGGGACCCGGTGGCGGGCGCCTACTACTGGCACCGCTTCTACTCCCACCAGCCGGACCTGAACTTCGACAACCCCCAGGTGCTCGACGAAGTGCTCAAGGTGATGGCGTACTGGCTCGACCTGGGGGTCGACGGCCTGCGCCTGGACGCCATTCCCTACCTGGTCGAGCGCGAGGGCACCAACAACGAGAACCTGCCCGAGACCCACGTGGTGCTGAAGCAGATCCGCGCGGTGATCGACGAGCGCTACCCCGACCGCATGCTGCTGGCCGAGGCCAACCAGTGGCCGGAGGACACCCGGCCCTACTTCGGCGAGGGCGACGAGTGCCACATGGCGTTCCATTTCCCGCTGATGCCGCGCATGTACATGGCGCTGGCCCAGGAGGACCGCTTCCCGATCACCGACATCCTGCGTCAGACGCCGGAGATTCCCCCCAACTGCCAGTGGGCGATCTTCCTGCGCAACCACGACGAGCTGACGCTGGAGATGGTCACCGACCGCGAGCGCGACTACCTGTGGAACCACTACGCCGCCGACCGCCGCGCGCGCATCAACCTCGGCATTCGCCGCCGCCTGGCACCGCTGCTGGAGCGCGACCGGCGGCGCATCGAGCTGCTCAACAGCCTGCTGCTGTCGATGCCGGGCACGCCGGTGCTCTACTATGGCGACGAGATCGGCATGGGCGACAACATCTACCTCGGCGACCGCGACGGCGTGCGCACGCCGATGCAGTGGTCGGTGGACCGCAACGGCGGCTTCTCCCAGGCCGATCCGGCGCGCCTGGTGCTGCCGCCGATCATGGACCCGCTGTACGGCTACCAGGCGGTCAACGTCGAGACCCAGCAGCGCGACCCCCATTCGCTGCTCAACAGCATGCAGCGGCTGCTCGCGGTGCGCCGCCAGCATCGCGCCTTCAGCCGCGGCGCCATGCGCCTGCTCTACCCGGCCAACCGCCACATCCTGGCCTACCTGCGGGTGATGACCGATGCGAGCGGCGAGCCGGAAACGCTGCTGTGCGTGGCCAACATGGGGCGCAGCGCCCAGGCGGTAGAGCTCGATCTCTCGGCCCATGCCGGCCAGGTGCCGGTCGAGATGGTCGGCGGCAGCGCCTTCCCGCCGATCGGCCAGCTGCCCTACCTGCTCACGCTGCCGCCCTACGGCTTCTACTGGTTCCAGCTCGCCCCGCCCTCGGCCATGCCCGAGTGGCACCAGCCCACCCCGGAGCCGATGCCGGAGTACGCCACCCTGGTGATCAAGCGCCACCTCGAGGAGCTGCTCCAGCCCGCCTCGCGCCGGCTGCTGGAGACCGAGACCCTGCCCAGCTACCTGCCCAAGCGCCGCTGGTTCGCCGCCAAGCAGTTTGCCATCGAGGGCGTTCGCCTGCTCTACGTCACGCGTCTGGAGCCGAGCCAGCACATGATGCTGCTGTGCGAACTGGAGGTCGACCACGCCCAGGGCAGCGAGCGCTACCAGCTGCCGCTGGCGTTCCTCGGCGAGGAGGCGCTGAACGGCGCCCTGCCCCAGCAGCTCGCCCTGGCCCGCGTGCGCCGCTTCCATGAGGTGGGCCTGCTGACCGACGCCCTGACCCTGGACGAGTTCCCGCTCGCCGTGCTTGCCGCCCTGCGCGAGGCCGCCAGCCTGCCCTGCGGCGACGGCGAGCTGCGCTTCGTGCCCACCCCCTCGCTGGCCGGGATCGAGCTGCCCGAGCAGCCCGAGGTGCTGCGCCAGGCGGCGGAGCAGTCCAACACCTCGGTGATCATTCACCAGCAGCTGGTACTGAAACTGTTTCGCCGCCTCGAACCGGGGCTGCACCCCGAGGCCGAGATCGGCCGCTTCCTGAGCGAGCGGGGCTATCGCAATACCGCACCGCTGCACGGCGAGGTGACCCGCTTCGACGCCGACGGCAACCCCCAGACGCTGATGATCCTGCAGGGCTTCATCGACAACCAGGGCGACGCCTGGGCCTGGACCCGTGCCACCCTCGAGCGCGCCATCCGCGAGGCCGGCGGCTATCGTGCCCTGGAGCCGGAGCCGAGCGGCGAGGCCCTTGGCTATGGCGCCATCGACGAACTCAAGACCTTCGCCGCCACCCTCGGCCGCCGCCTGGGCGAGCTGCACAGCGTGCTGGCCGGGCCCAGCGACGACCCCGCCTTCACCCCCGAAGTGGCAGGCCCGGAACGCGTGTCGCTGTGGACCCAGCGCGTGACGGCACGGCTGTCGGAAGCGCTGGCGCTGCTCGAAGGCCACCGCGACGAGGTCGACGAGGCCGACCAGCCGCTGGTCGACCTGGTGCTGCACGAGCGCGACACCCTCGAGCAGGCCATCACGCAGATGGCCGCCATGGCCGAAGGCAGCCTGGTCACCCGCATTCACGGCGATCTCCACCTGGGCCAGGTGCTGGTGGCCCACGACGACGCCTACATCATCGACTTCGAAGGCGAGCCGGCGCGTCCGCTGGAAGAGCGGCGCGCCAAGGACAGCCCGCTGCGCGACGTGGCCGGCATGCTGCGCTCCTTCGCCTACGCCTACGCCAAGATCGAAGCGTCGCGCCCCGGCCAGGAGGCCGGCGAGGCCCAGGCGGAAGCCAGCCACGAGGTCACCGAGCGCTTCCTGATCCTGAGCCGCCAGGAGTTTCTCAACGCCTACTGGCAGGCCACCCTGGAGCTGCCCCACGAATGGCTGCGCCCGAGCGGGGCGGCGGCCGCCGTCGATCTCTTCGTGCTGGAGAAGACAGCCTACGAGATCGCCTATGAAGCAGCCAACCGCCCGGCCTGGCTGAGCGTGCCCCTGCGCGGCCTGGCCGCCATTGTCGAGCAACTGCAGACGGGAGACTCCCATGACTGACCTGACCGCCTCCCCCGTGCGCGACCGGGCGCTATGGCTGTCGCCGGACGACGCCGAGGCGCTGGTCCGCGGTACCCACGGCAACCCCTTCGCGGTGCTCGGTATCCATGCGCCCGACGACGGCGCCCCGCTGCTGCGCGTGTTCCTGCCCGGGGCGCTGGGCGTCGATGTGCTCGATCGCCACAGCGGCGCGGTGCGCTGCCACCTCACCGCGCTGCAGGTGCCGGGACTGTTCGCCGCCCGCCTGCCGCATGCCGCCCCCTACGCGCTGCGCATTCGCTGGCCGCAGGGCGAGCAGCTCACCGAGGACCCCTACAGCTTCGGCCTGCTGCTGGGCGAGATGGACCTCTACCTGATCGGCGAGGGCAACCATCGCCGCCTCGGACACTGCCTGGGCGCCCAGGCCATGGAGGTGGAGGGCGTGCCCGGCGTGCGCTTCGCCGTGTGGGCACCGAACGCCCGGCGCGTCTCGGTGGTGGGCCAGTTCAACAGCTGGGACGGGCGCCGCCATGTCATGCGCCTGCGCCATCCCGCCGGGGTGTGGGAGCTGTTCGTGCCGCGCCTGGCGCCCGGTGAGCCGTACAAGTACGAGATCTGTGACGTCAACGGCGAGCTCGGGCTGCGCGCCGACCCGGTGGCGCTGGCGACCGAAGCGCCACCGCGCACCGCCTCGGTGGTGGCCGACCCCACGCCCTTCGCCTGGCACGACGAGGCCTGGATGGCGCAGCGCGGCGAGCGCCAGGGCAAGGACCGGCCGATCAGCGTCTATGAGGTACACGCCGCCTCGTGGCGCAAGCACGGCGGCGACAACGGCGAGTTCTACCACTGGCGCGAGCTGGCCGAGCACCTGATCCCTTACGTCAAGGCGCTGGGCTTCACCCACCTCGAGCTGCTGCCGATCATGGAGCACCCCTTCGGCGGCTCCTGGGGCTACCAGCCGCTGGGGCAGTTCGCTCCCAGCGCCCGCTTCGGCAGCCCGGCCGACTTCGCCGCCTTCGTCGACGCCTGCCACCAGGCCGAGCTCGGGGTGATCCTCGACTGGGTGCCGGCCCACTTCCCCACCGACCCCCACGGCCTGGCGCGCTTCGACGGCACCGCGCTGTACGAGTACGCCCACCCCTTCGAGGGCTTCCACCAGGACTGGGATACCTACATCTACAACCTGGGCCGGCGCGAGGTGCACGGCTTCATGCTCGCCTCGGCGCTGCACTGGCTGAGGCACTTCCACGTCGACGCGCTGCGCGTGGATGCGGTGGCCTCGATGCTCTACCGCGACTACTCGCGCCAGGACGGCGAATGGATACCCAACCGCCACGGCGGCCGCGAGAACCTCGAAGCCATCGACTTCCTGCGCCACCTGAACGAGGTGGTGGCCGAGGAAGCGCCGGGCGCAGTAGTGATCGCCGAGGAGTCCACCGCCTGGCCCGGCGTCACCCAGCCAACCGAGGAGGGCGGCCTGGGGTTCGCCTACAAGTGGAACATGGGCTGGATGCACGACACCCTGGAGTACATCGCCAGGGACCCGGTGTATCGTGCCTACGCCCACCACGAGATGACCTTCCCCATGGTCTACGCCTTCTCGGAGCGCTACGTGCTGCCGATCTCCCACGACGAGGTGGTGCACGGCAAGGGCTCGCTGCTCGGCAAGATGCCCGGCGACGACTGGCAGAAGTTCGCCAACCTGCGCGCCTACCTCGGGGTGATGTGGACCCAGCCCGGCAAGAAGCTGCTGTTCATGGGCTGCGAGTTCGGCCAGTGGCGCGAGTGGAGCCACGACCGCGAGCTCGACTGGTGGCTGCTCGACGAGCCTCGTCATGCCGGCATTCACCGTCTGGTGGGAGACCTCAACCGGCTCTATGCCACGCAGCCCGCACTGCACTCCCTCGACTGCGAGCCGACCGGCTTCACCTGGGTGATCGGCAACGACGAGACCAACAGCGTGTTCGCCTGGCTGCGTACCGACAGCGCGGGCGAGCCGCTGCTGGTGGTAGCCAACATGACCCCGGTGCCGCGCCAGGGCTACAGCATCGGGGTGCCGCGCGGCGGCGACTGGGAGGAGCTGTTCAACAGCGACGCCGAGTGCTACGGCGGCAGCAATCTCGGCAACCTGGGGCGGCTGACGGCCGGCGAGGCGCCGCTGCACGGCCAGGCCGCCCATCTCACCATGATCCTGCCGCCGCTGGCTGTGCTGATCCTGCGCCCGTGCTGAGCGCTGCGGCAAACCTACGACTCGGGGTGGCGCCATGCCACCCCGACGCCATTTCTGCTGGACAAGGAGAGTGATGCAAATGTGGACGCTTCTGCATCCGATTCGCTCACTGCTATGGAGTGTTGCCCTGCTGCTGCTCGGCAACGGGCTGATCAATACCCTGCTGACCCTGCGCGGCACCGACGAGGGTTTCTCGTCGACGGTGGTGGGCCTGATCATGTCGGCCTACTTCATCGGCTTCACCTGCGGCACCTGGGTCAGCGGCCGGCTGATCCGGCGTGTCGGGCATATCCGCGCCTTCGCCTTCTGCGCCGCGCTGTGCGCCTCGGGCGCGCTGCTGCACATCATCTTCGTCGACCCCTGGGTGTGGGTCGTGCTGCGCTTCTTCTACGGCCTGGCCTTCGTCACCCTGATGACGGTGGTCGAGAGCTGGCTCAACGGCCAGGCGGCCAGCCACCAGCGCGGACGCATCTTCGCCGTCTACATGCTGGTCAACCTGGGGGCAATCGCCGCGGCCCAGCAGATCCTGCGCCTGGATACGCCTGGCGGCTTCCTGCTGTTCGCCGTCACCGCGATCCTGATCAGCTGGGCGCTGCTGCCGATCACCCTAACCCGCCGCCAGCAGCCGGCGGTGCCCGAAACCGCCACCAGCAGCCTCAAGGCGCTGATCGGCTTCGCACCGCTGGCGGTGGCGGCCTCGGTGCTCTCGGGGCTGGCCATGGGCGCCTTCTGGGGCATGGCGCCGCTCTATGCACGCCAGCTGGGCTGGAGCGCCGGTGACGTGGGCATGCTGATGAGCGTGACCATCCTCGGCGGGGCGCTGCTGCAGCTGCCGATCGGGCGCTTCTCCGACAAGCACGACCGCGCGCAGGTAATGACCTGGGTGGTGGTCGCCGCCGCGGCGCTGGCCGCACTGATGCCCTTCGCCCCCAACCAGACGGCGCTGCTGGGGCTGTTCTTCCTGTGGGGCGGGGCCTCGTTCGCCATCTACCCGCTGGCGGTGGCGCAGCTGATCGACCAGCTGCGCCCCGAGGAGGTGGTCTCGGCCTCGACGGACATGCTGGTGACCCAGGGGGCGGGCAGCGCGCTGGCGCCGATCCTTGCCGGCGCGCTGATGGGCGCACTCGGCCCCCAGGCGCTGCCGCTCTACATCGCCGCGGTGCTGGCGCTGCTCGGTGTCTATGCGCTTTTCCGCCGGCGGCACGTCTCCGCGCTGGTCTACGGCCACCCCGCCCACTTCGAGCCGATGACCCAGACCAGCCCGCTGGCGCTGGAGATGATGTATGACGACGCCCAGCCCGACCTGTTCGATGAGCCGTTCAATGACGTAGACGATCACCGATCTGGTGCAGGCGGTCGAGGCGCCGACAGCGATGACGATGACAGCGACGACCTCGGCAGCGCCGCCTTCGCCAAGCCCGGCGTCGACGAGGTGCCGCCGCGGCCCTCTCCCAGCGCCCGCCGGCACGAGTGACCGCGCCGGTTCAGCCCAGCCGGTTCGCCAGCGCTACCAGGTCGGGAACGGTCAGGTCCGGCTCGATGCCCCAGGGGTCGAAGGGGGCATCGAGGCTGCGCCGCACCCAGGCGGCGTGCAGCCCGGCGTGGCGGGCACCGATCACGTCGAAGGGGTTGCTGGAGATCAGCCAGGTGTCGCCGGGGGCGACGTCAAGGCGGTTGCGCAGATACGCATAGACGGCGGGGTCGGGCTTGAAGCGCTTGACCTCGTCGACGCTGATCACGTCCTCGAAGCGCTCGCACAGCCCGGCCTGTTCGAGCAGGCCGTCCACCGCCTCGAAGGTGCCGTTGGAAAAGGCCACGCAGCGCATGCCGGCCGCCGACAGCCGCGCCAGCGCCTCGGTAGCCTCGGGGAAGGCCGGCAGCCTTGCGTAGACCGCCATCAGGTGCTCCTTGTCGACGTCTGCGAGCTGGGCCTGCAGTGCCCGGTCGGTGAAGTCCAGCGCCTCGCGGGTGCACTGCCCGAAGGGCACATAGGCGCCCATCAGGCCGCGGCGAAAGCTGTACTCCAGCTGCTTGTCGCGCCAGCGTCGCGAGAACTCGGCGGCCATGCCTTCCTTGCCGCTGCGCCCGAGCCGGGCTTCCAGTTCGGTGACGACCCCGTGGGTGTCGATCAGGGTGCCGTAGACATCGAAGGCCAGAACCGTCGTCGCTGCCATCTGCTTTGCTCCTGGTGCAAGGACTCAGCGCACAGCATGGGCGCTACCGCGCCGGGGCTCAAGCCGGCGCGTGCGCTCAGGCCCGGTGACCCGCCAGCTGCGCCAGGGCGAAGCTGGCGATGGCGGTGTCCTGCACGCCGGTGCCGGTGAGGTCGCACAGGGTAATGGCCGCCTCGGCGTTTCGCAGCCGCTCACCCCGTTCGATCACCCGGCCCAGCTCATGCACCGCAAACGGCGGCTCGCGTCCCGCGTTGGCAAAGACCTTAAGCTCACCGTTGTGCTCACTCTGGGCGCGCGTATCGCAGACGACGGCGTCGGCGCGGGTCAGCACCGATTCATCGAGCTCGCGCTTGTCGGGGCTGTCCGAGCCCATGGCGGTAACGTGCACGCCCTCGGGCAGGTCGCGGGCGTGTAGCAGCGGCTGCCGCGAGGGCGTGGTGGTGACGATGATGTCGGCCCGGGCGCAGGCGGCGTGCACGCTGTCGTGCACGGTGACCTCGAAGCCCTGGCCGCGCATCGTCCCGGCATAGGCCTCGGCCGCTTCGCGGCGACGCGCCCAGACGTCCAGGGTGTCGACGTTGCGCACCAGGCGCAGCGCCTCGACCTGATGCCTGGCCTGCTCGCCGGCGCCGAGCACCGCCACGCGGCGGCTCTCCTGGCGGGACAGATGCTTGGCGGCGATCGCGCCGGCCAGGGCGGTGCGCACCAGGGTCAGGTAGCCCTCGTCGAACAGCACCGCCTCGACCCGGCCGGTCTCGGCGGAGAACAGCATCATCAGCCCGCTCAGGCTTGGCAGGCCGCGCTTGGGATTGTCGAAGGCGCCGCTGCTGACCTTGATCGCGTAGTGCGGCCAGCCGCGGATATGCGCGGTCTTGACGTCGACCTCGCTGTTGAACTCCTCCATGGCCATCGACAGGATCGGCGGCTGCACCGCCTCGCCGCGCCCCAGCGCGGCAAAACCCTGCTCGACCTGGCGCAGCGCCTCGGCGTCGATGCCCACCGCAGCCTCGATCTCATCGCGTCGATAGAGCTTCATCCCTTCCTCCTGGTTGGTCTGTGCTGTTCGCCTCAGCGCCCGCACAGGGCGCGCGCCCTGTCCAGCGTCTCCAGCGCCACGCCGTTGCCTGAGAGCACCAGCGCCACCCGCTGGCCGCGCACGTCGATGCCCCCTTCGCACAGGGCGGCCAGCCCCACCGCCGCGGCCCCTTCCACCAGCAGCTTCTCATGCTCGAGGAGGTCGACCATGGCGCGGGCGATGGCCGCCTCCGAGACCTGGTGGTGCTGGTCCATCACCTCGCGCACCAGCGCGAAGGTGCAGCAATTGTCGAGGCCGATGCCGCCGCCCAGCGAATCGGCCAGGCTTTCGACCTCCTCCACCGCCACGGGGCGCCCCGCCTGCAGGCTCTGCCACATGGCCGCGCCGCGGGAGAGGCTGACGCCGGTGAGGCGGGTCTCGGGGCGGATGGCCTTCACCGCCGCGCCGATGCCGCCCAGCAGCCCGCCGCCGGAAAGCGCCACCACCACCCGGTCGAGATCCGGCGCATCCTCCATCAGCTCCAGGCCGATGGTGCCCTGCCCGGCCGCGATCAGCGGATCGTCGAAGGGCGGAATCAGCGTCATGCCACGCTCGCGGATCAGCCGCTCGACCTCGCCGAAGGCCTCGTCCTGGCTCTCGCCCACGCGCCTGACCTCGGCGCCCAGCGCCTCGATGGCGGCGACCTTGTTGGCCGGTACCAGGCGCGACAGACAGACCGTCGCCGGCACGCCGAGCCGCGCCGCCGCGTACGCCACCGCGCGGCCGTGGTTGCCGGTGGACGCGGTGACCACGCCGACGGCCAGGGCCTCGCGACCATGGCGCTCGACCAGCGCGGCGATCATGTTGGCGGCACCACGCAGCTTGAAGGCGCCGGTGGGCTGTAGGGTTTCCAGCTTGAGCAGGATCTCGGCATCGAAGCGACGCGACAGGGCCTGGGAGCGGACCAGCGGGGTACGAACCGCCTGGCCGGCGATACGGCGGCGGGCCTGGTAGATCGAGGCGAGGGAAACCGCGTGCTCGGAATGGGTCATGGGAAGTCTCGCAGGTCGCCGTGGTGCCCTCATGGCCGATGCCCTTCAGCCTAGACAATCGGCCGGGCCAAAGAAAACAAGGCCACGGGGTTGCCCCCGTGGCCTTGGCGGGATTGCTCCGGCGCGCTCAGCTCAGCGACATGGCGGCCTTGACCACGCCTTCGCGCACCAGCTGGTCGGTGACCTTGTTCACCGCGCGCTCGGCGCGGGCGACGATCTCGTCGACCTCGGCGCGGGTCGTCACCAGCGGCGGGGCAAAGCCGAGGATGTCGCCCTGGGGCATGGCGCGGGCGATCAGGTTCTCGTCCAGCGCCGCCGCGGCGATGCGCGGGCCGACCTTGTGCGCGGCGTCGAAATGCGCGCGCTTGGCCGGGTCGACGGAGAACTCCAGTGCCGCCAGCATGCCCACGCCGCGCACGTTGCCGACGATGGGGTGCTCGCCGAAGGCGGCCTGCATCTGCTGCTGCAGGTAGGCGCCGGTTTCGGCGGCGTTGGCGGTCAGGCCTTCACGCTCGATGATCGCCAGATTGGCCAGCGCCGCGGCGCAGCCGAGTGCGTGGCCGGAGTAGGTCCAGCCGTGGCCGATGGGGCCGTACTGGCCGGTGCCCTGCTCCAGCACCTTCCATACGCGGTCGCCGACGATCACGCCGGAGAGCGGCTGGTAGGCGCTGGTCAGGCCCTTGGCCACGGTGATCAGGTCGGGCTTGATACCGTAGTAGTGGCTGCCGAAGTCGGCGCCGATACGGCCGAAGCCGCATACCACTTCGTCGGCGATCAGCAGCACGTCGTACTTGGCCAGCACCGCCTGGATCGCCTCCCAGTAGCCTTCCGGCGGCGGCACGATGCCGCCGGTGCCGAGCACCGGCTCGCCTATGAAGGCGGCCACGGTATCGGGACCTTCGGCCAGGATCATCGCTTCCAGCTGCTGCGCGCAGAACTGCGAGAACTCGCGCTCGCTCAGGCCCTGCTGCTCGGCGGCGCGCTGGTAGTAGTGCGGCGCCTCGGTGTGCAGGATACCGGCCAGCGGCAGGTCGAACTGGTCGTGGAACGCCTTGAGGCCGGTCAGCGAGCCGGTGGCCAGGCCCGAGCCGTGGTAGCCGCGCTGGCGCGAGATGACCTTCTTCTTCTGCGGGCGACCGAGCACGTTGTTGTAGTAGCGCACGATCTTGAGCTGGGTCTCGTTGGCGTCACTGCCGCCCAGACCGTAGTAGACCTTGGACATGCCGGGGCCGGCGAGCGCGAGGATCTTCTCGGACAGCGCGATCTGCGGCTCGTTGGAGTGGCCCACGTAGGTGTGGTAGTAGGAGAGCTCCAGCGCCTGCTGGTAGATCGCCTCGGCCACCTCGGTGCGGCCGTAGCCGATGTTGACGCAGTACAGCCCGGCGAAGCCGTCGATGAACTCGCGGCCGTCCTTGTCGACGATGTGGATGCCCTTGCCGCCGGTGATCACCCGGCCCGGCGCGTCGCCGTGGGCGAAGTCGCGCAGATGGGTGGAGGCGTGGAAGGTGACCTTGCGGTCGCGCTCGATCAGATCGCGGTGCTGCTGGTTCATTAGGCTCTCTCTTCTCCAATGCCCCGCCGCAGCGGGGAGATGTTCAATTCGTTTCTATTGCTCAAGGTTGGGCTGCCGAGCCGGGAGCTCTGCGAGCAAAGGCCTGGCTAGGCGAAGCGCTGCCGGGAACGCGGAGTGGACTTTAGTCCATGAGCAGTTCACGGTAGCGGTTCAACAACGCCAGGCCGAAGCGCAGCTAGCTCCCAGAAACAGACCCCAAAGCCCCCAGGCAGTAATACTTGGTCTCGAGATACTCATCGATCCCCGTGATGCCGCCCTCGCGGCCCAGCCCCGACTGCTTGACGCCGCCGAAGGGCACCGGCGGGCCGGTCATCTTCACCGAATTGACGCTGACCATGCCGTACTCCAGCGCCCGCAGCAGCTTCCAGATGCGACGAATGTCGTGGGTGTAGACATAGGCCGCCAGACCGTACTCGGTGTCGTTGGCCATCTCGATCACTTCGTCGTCGTCGCGGTAGGCGGTCACGCCGGCCACCGGGGCGAAGTTCTCCTCGCGCCAGACTTTCATCTCGGGCGTTACGCCGGTGAGCAGCACGGGCATGAAGAAGTTCTCGCCCGGGGCCTCGGCCTGGTCGCCGGCTACCAGCGTCGCGCCGCGGGAGATGGCGTCGTCGACGATGGCCGCCGCCTTCTCCACCGCCTGGCGATGGATCAGCGGGCCCAGGTCGATCTCGCTCTCCAGGCCATTGCCGACGGTGAGCGCCGCCATGCGCTCGGCAAAGTGTTCGACGAACTCATCGTGGATCGACTCGTGCACCAGGATGCGGTTGGCCGCCAGGCAGTCCTGGCCGGCGGTCTGGAACTTGGCCGCCACCGCGGCCAGGGCCGCCTCCTTGGGGTCCATGTCGGGGCCGACGATGAACGGCGCGTTGCCGCCCAGTTCCAGCGAGACGCGCTTGACCGTCTGGGCGCTCTGCTCCAGCAGCAGCCGGCCGACCCGGGTGGAACCGGTGAAGGATAGCGCCTTGACGCGCTCCTCGGCACACAGAATTCGGGAAACTTCCGCCGGCTCGCCCAGCACCACGTTGAAGACGCCCGCGGGAATGCCGGCACGCTCGGCCAGCTCGGCCAGCGCCAGCGCCGAGAACGGCGTCTCGCCGGCCGGCTTGACGATCACCGTGCAGCCGGCGGCCAGGGCGGCGGCGGCCTTGCGGGTGATCATCGCCAGCGGGAAGTTCCACGGCGTGATCAGCGCGGCGATGCCCACCGGCTCCTTGAGCGTGCCCAGGGCGGCATTGGGGATGTGGCTGGGAATGGTCTCGCCGAAGGTGCGCTTGCCCTCCTCGGCGAACCAGCGCACGAAGCTGGCGCCGTACTCCACCTCACCGCGGGCATCGGGCAGCGGCTTGCCCTGCTCCAGGGTCATGATGCGTGCGAGATCCTCGCGGTTGGCCTGCAGCAGGTCGTGCCAGGCCATGAGCCGTTCGGCACGCTCGTCGGCGCGCAGCGCCCGCCAGTGCTTGAAGGCGACATCGGCGGCATCCACCGCCTCGCGGACCTGGTGCGCTTCGAGCCAGGGAATGTGGCCAATGGCATCGCCGGTAGCGGGATCGAACACGGCTTCCTCGCGGCCGCCTTCGCCGTGGGTCCACCTGCCGTTCACGTAGGCGTGCTGCCGGAACAGGCGTGGATCGTCAAGCATGGTGGACAGCGTCCGGAACAGCTTCATGTTCATGCAGCACCTCCCCTAGACTCGGCGCATCCTCTGCGTCGCCGAGCGTGGCAAAAACGAGCGAGCAGCCGGCGGCTGCTCGATGGGTACAGGGTAAGGGGAAGCGGCGGGGAGGACTTTTCGATCGCCGCCGTGGGCGATGCGGTTTTTTTTGTCCTTTCGGACAAAGTGAGCGTTTTTTCTGGCGCCCGCTCAGGCCAGGCTTTCGGGGCTGAGGAAGGGGGTCTTCTGCTTGACCGCCTTGGTCACGATATAGGTGAAGTAGCGCTCGATGCCGACATCGGAGGTCAGCCACTCGTCGATCAGCCGCTGGTAGGCGTCGACGGAGTCGGCCTCGACCTTCAGCAGGTAGTCGACCCCGCCACCCACCGCCACGCACTCGGTGACCTCGGGGGTGTCGCGCACCAGCGCCTCGAAGCGGGCAAAGCTCTCGGCATTGTGCTGCTTGAGTTCGATCTGCACCCATACCGGGGTACGCTTGACCAGCGCATCGGGGTTGAGGCGCGCGCTGTAGCCCTGGATGACGCCGGCCTGCTCCAGCCGCCGCACCCGCTCCCAGCAGGGGCTGACCGAGAGGTTGATCGCCTCGGCCAGCTTCGATTTGGTGATGCGCCCGTCGCGGGACAGGATCTCGAGAATCTTCAGGTCGTATCTGTCGAGCTTCATCGGTCTCTCTTTCTCATCGGGCCTGGCTTTCCGCCAGGCCCGTGGCCTTGCACGCCGCCGCGGCCTAGCCCAGCGAATCGACGACGTCGGCGATCACGGCGATGGTGTCGCCCATGTTGACCAGCGCCGGGAAGCGCCGCGCCGCCAGGATGCCGTCGCGCCCGGCGCGGTACTCCACCGGTGCGGCGCCGCTGCGGGTGAGGTCGTAGACCCGCGCGATCACCTGGCCTTTTGCCACCCGGTCGCCCAGCGCCAGGGTCAGCTCCAGCAGGCCGGTATGCTCGCTCTGCACGTAGCAGCTGGCATCCGGCATGTCGAGATAGACCTGCGGCTCGGCGGGCATCTCCACCTCGCCCTCGATGAGGCCGAAGTGGATCAGGAAGTTGCGCACGCCGCGCTCGGTGAGGGCCAGGCTCTCGGGGGTCGAGGTGCCGCCGCCGCCCAGCTCGGTGGCCACGAACACCTTGCCCTGGCTCTCCACCGCGGTGTCGAACAGCGCCGCGGCATCGAGTTCGAACATCATCATGGCGTAGGGGGCGCCGAACGCCTTGGCCCCTTCCAGGGCCTGGCGCTGCTGCTCGGGGTCATCGAGCACGTGGGAGGCGCCGAACGGGATGATGTCCAGGGTGCGCCCGCCGGAGTGCAGGTCGAGCACCACGTCGGCCAGCGGCACCAGCTCGCGAGTGAAGTAGTCGGCGATCTTCTCGGTCACCGTGCCGTCGGGGTCGCCGGGGAAGCTGCGATTGAGGTTGCCGCCGTCCATCGGCGAGGTGCGCCGGCCGGCCATGGCCGCCGGCATGTTCATCATCGGCACGATGATCACGCGCCCGCTCACCTCTTCGGCGCGCAGGGTGTTGGCCAGCTTCAGCAGCGAGGTGATGCCCTCGTACTCGTCGCCGTGGTTGCCGCCGGTCAGCAGCGCCGTGGGGCCCGCGCCGTTCTTGACCACGGTGACCGGGATCATTACCGCCCCCCAGGCCGACTCGTCGGTGGAGATCGGCAGCTTGAGGAAGCCGTGCTGAACGCCGTCGGCCTCGAAGTCGACGGTGGCGCTGATCGGACTGGGTCGCTTGGTCATTTTCCTGGAACTCCTTGTGCTATGGGCAACTGCTCGGGGCGGTTCCGGCAACAGGCCTAACGCCTCTTCGGCTCGTCCCCGGCGCCTTTCGCGCTGGCAGTTGTCGCTTGCTTCTCAGCGCACGAACAGCTGGCGGGGAAAGTTGGCCAGCGCTTCGCAGCCGGTCTCGGTGATCAAGATACTCTCGGTGATCTCGAGCCCCCAGTCGTCCTGCCACAGGCCCGGCATGAAGTGGAAGGTCATGCCGGGTTCGAGGATGGTCTCGTCCGAGGGGCGCAGGCTCATGGTGCGCTCGCCCCAATCCGGTGGATAGCTGATCCCGATCGGGTAGCCGCAGCGTGCGCCGCCGCGGTCGAAGCCGTACTTGTCCATGGCCGCGCCCAGCGCCATGGCGATGTCGGCGGTGCGGTTGCCGGGCTTGGCCACGGCCAGGCCGTTCTCGATGCCTTCGAGCAGCGCCGATTCGGCGCGCACGAAGTCCTTCGGCGGCCGCCCGAGAAACACCGTGCGCGACAGCGGCGCGTGGTAGCGCTTGAACACGCCGGCGATCTCGAAGAAGGTGCCCTCACCCTCGCGGAAGGGGGTGTCGTCCCAGGTCAGGTGGGGGGCGGCGGCATCCTTGCCGGTGGGCAGCATGGGCACGATGGCCGGGTAGTCGCCGCCATAGACCTTACCGTTCTCGTCGACCCAACCTTCGATGCCGACCCGATAGATCTCCGACACCAGCTTGCTCTTGGGCAGGCCCGGCTCGATCACTTCGAGGATGCGCGAGTGCATGCCCTCGACGATCTTGCCGGCGATGCGCATGTAGGCGATCTCCTGGGGCGACTTGATCTTGCGGCACCAGTTGACCAGCGAGTTGGCATCCAGGAAGCGCGCATGGGGCAGCTCGCGCACCAGGCTCTGGTAGGCCTTGGCCGAGAAGTAGTAGTTGTCCATTTCCAGCCCCACCACGCCCTGATGCCAGCCGCGATCGGGCATGATCGACTGGGCCAGGTAGTCCATGGGGTGCATGTCCGGGTTCTGGACATAGTAGTCGGGGTAGTAGGTGATGTTGGCGGGGTCGAGCCAGCAGGTGCGCAGCGCCCCGTTGGCGTCCATCCTCCGCCCGTACCAGACCGGCTCGCCTTCCAGGCCCACCAGCACGCATTGATGCACATAGAAGGACCAGCCGTCGTAGCCGGTCAGCCAGGCCATGTTGGAAGGGTCGCTGATCACCAGCACGTCGATTCCGCGGCTGGCCATTTCGGCCCGCACCTTCCAGAGTCGGCTTGCGTATTCCTCACGAGTGAAGGGCAGGGATACCTGAGTCATTTGGCCACTCGCCATCGCATCACCAATAACCGGCCGTCTCCAGGGGAGAGGGCCGGGCCAAGGGGCGGTCGCCGGGTGGTGCGAAGCCAGGCTGCCGCACCAGATTGTCCTGACCTTAAATCGCCAAAACCATGACAATCTGCGAACAAAACCGCTAAGCTGATAGTAGCACCGGCTATTGGCAGGCCGTCAAAGGCTTTATTGAATCATGACAATTGACCTGACCCCGTACCTGACGGATACGGGCCCCAAGTACCTGGCCATTGCTCGCGCCCTGTCGGAGGCGGTGCGTCAGGGCGAGCTCGTCCCCGGCACCCGGCTGCCGACCCACCGTCAGCTCGCCGAGGCGCTCGGCGTAAGCGTGCAGACGGTGTCGCGGGCCTACGCCCAGGCCGAGAAGATGGGCCTGGTCCAGGCGCGGGTCGGCAGCGGCACCTGGATCAACGCGCTGGACGACGCCCGCGAATCGGCCTATCTGCGCGCCCACGAGGCTCGCCACGAGGCGCCGCTGATCGATCTCTCCATCGCCCATGCGGTTTGCCCGCCCGGCCACCACCTGCGCTTTCGCCAGGCGCTGGCGGAGCTGGCCGAGTCGGCCAGCTCTGAGGTGATCAGCGCCTGTCGGCCCATCGCCGGCCTGCCCCACCAGCGCGAACGCGCCAGCGCCTGGCTGCAGTCGCGCCTGCACGTGCCCGGCGAGATGGACGACCGCATCCTCTGCAACGGCGCCGCCCACGGCTTGATGCTGGCGATCTCCAGCGTGGTGCAGCACGGCGACCTGGTGCTGACCGAGGCGCTGACCGACCACGGCCTGATCGCGCTGTCGCGCACGCTCGGTTTTCAGCTGCGCGGCATCGCCATCGACGCCGAGGGCATTGTGCCGGAAGCGCTGGAACTGGCCTGCCAGCGCTTCAAGCCGCGCGCGCTCTACCTGACGCCGACCCAGCTCAACCCCACCGGGGCGACCATGGGCGAGGCCCGGCGCGACGCCGTGGCCGAGGTGCTGGCGCGCCATCGGGTGTGGCTGATCGAGGATGACGTCCACGCCCTGCTGGAGTCGCCGGGGCTGACCCCCATCGCAGCGCGAATCCCGCAGCTGAGCTTTCATGTCACCAGCCTGACCAAGGTCACCGTACCGGGCCTGCGCGCCGGCTACCTCACCGTGCCCCGCGGCCAGCTGCACCACGTGCTGCCGCGCATGCGTGCCACCACCTGGATGGCCACACCGCTGATCTTCGAGCTGGCCGACCGCTGGCTGGCCGACGGCAGCGTCGAGGCCATGGCCGCCGAACAGCGCGAGCTGCTCGGCCAGCGCCAGCGCCTGGCCGCGCGCCTGCTGCGCCAGCATGCGCTGGAATCGCGGCCCACCAGCCTGCATGTGTGGATCACCCTGCCCGACGCCTGGCGCGCCGAGGAGCTGCAGCAACTGGCCGAACAGGAGGGGCTGGCGATCACCACGGCGGTACCGTTCATGGTCGAGCAGACCCCGCCGCCCCGGCGGATCCGCGCAAGCCTGGGGGCGGAGCAGGACATCGTCCGCCTCGAGGAGGGGCTGCGGCGCCTGGCGGGCCTGCTCGACGAAGCGCCGCCGCCCATGATGCAGATCGTCTATTGACGGGCCTGCCCACCGAACACACCAGCGAACGAGGAGCCGCCATGCGAGTCCTGCTGCACATTGACGACATCGAAGCCTGGCGCGACGCCCTGGCCGAACGCTTGCCCGAGGCCAAGATTGTCACCGCCGACGATCCCGCCGACCAGCGCCGCGACGCCGACTACCTGGCGGTGTGGAAGCCGCCGCAGGCGCTGCTGGCCGAGCAGACCCGCGCTCGCGGCATCGTCAACCTGGGGGCCGGCGTAGATGCCCTGCTGAACAACCCGGCCCTTCCCGAGGGCGTGCCCATCGTCAAGCTGCGCGACGCCGGCATGGCCGAGCTGATCGGCGACTACGTGCGCTACGGGGTGCTGCACTTCCAGCGCGACTTCGACCGCTACCGGCGCCAGCAGGCCAGCCGCGAATGGCGCGAGCATGCCGTCACCGCCAAGCGCGACTGGCCGGTGGGCGTGCTCGGCCTTGGCGCCATCGGCAGCAAGGTGGCCGCCATGGTCGCCGCCGACGGCTTCCCGGTGCACGGCTGGAGCCGCTCGCCCAAGACGCTCGAGGGCATTAGCTGCCACCACGGCGACGCGGGCCTGGCCGAGCTGCTCGGCCAGGTGCGCACCCTGGTGCTGCTGCTGCCGGGCACAGCATCGACCCGCCATATCATCGACACCCGGGCGCTGGCCGCCCTGCCCGAAGGCGCCAGCCTGGTCAACCCCGGTCGCGGCAGCCTGATCGACGAGGCGGCGCTGCTTGCGGCGCTGGGTGAAGGCGAGCGGGAGGGCCGGCTGCGCGGCGCCATCCTCGACGCTTTCCCCGAGGAGCCGCTGCCCGAGGCGAGCCCGCTATGGTCACACCCACGCCTCTGGGTGACGCCGCACATGGCCGGCCCCACCCCGCTGCATGAAGCGGTCGACCAGGTGGCCGAGGCGATCCGCGCCTTCGAGGCCGGCGACACGCTGGAAACCGTCGACCCCGAGGCGGGTTACTGACGCCCCAACGCCAGCGGCGGGCCTGAGCCCGCCGCTATGTCCCGTCGTCTGCCTGAGCTCAGGCAAGCTGTGCCAGTCGCGGGGCAGGATCGCGGCTCAATGCCACCACCGGGCCTGACACGATCGACGCTCTCGCACCGCTGACCCGGAAGCGCGAGGTCAGCTCGGCCATGACGCCGGCCTGCTCATCCAGCGAGCGGCTGGCTGCCGCCACTTGCTCCACCAGCGCGGCGTTCTGCTGGGTGGTCTCCTCAAGCTGGGCCACCGCCTGGTTGATCTGCTCGATACCCGCCGACTGCTCGGTGGTGGCCGCCGACATGTCGGACACCAGGTTGGCCACATGGCGCACGCTGCGGGTGATTTCCGCCAGCGCCTCGTGGGTCTGTCCCACCAGGCCGTTGCCCACCTCGACGCGCTTGGCATTGTTGCTCACCAGCTGGCGAATGCGCTCGGCCTCCTCGGCGCTGCGGCTGGCCAGCTTGCGCACCTCGCCCGCTACCACCGCGAAGCCGCGGCCATGCTCGCCGGCCCGCGCCGCCTCCACCGAAGCGTTGAGCGCCAGCAGATTGGTCTGGAAGGCGATGCTGTCGATCGCCTCGACGATGGCGGTGATCTGCCGGTTGGCCTCGAAGATCCCCTGCATCGCCTGGCGCGCCTGGTCCGCCACCTGGCTGCCCTGCTCGGCGCGGGCCGCGGCCTCCTCGGTCATGCTCTGCGCCTGGCGCGCGCTGTCGGCCGACTGGCGCACCGTCGAGGTGATCTGCTCCATGCTGGTGGCGGTTTCCACCAGCGAGGAGGACTGCTCCTCGGTGCGGCTGGCTAGGTCCTCGTTGCCCTGGGCGATCTCGCTGCTGGCGCTGCCGACCCCCAGCGCACCCCGCTGGATATTGGCCACCAAAGCTTCCATGTGGGCGGTGGATTCGTTGAAGCCGGCGTAGAGCTGCGAAAGCTCGTCGCTGCCGGGCACCGCCAGCCGCTGTGTCAGGTCGCCGTCGCGGGTCTGGATCGAGGTCAGCGCGGCGCGTAGCGGCAGTACGATGCTGCGCACGATAGCCACCGAAAACGCCACCGCCGCCAGCACGCTGAGCAGGGTCGCGACCACGTAGAGGATCAGCGCATTGCGGGCCGCCGCGCTCAGCTCGGCCGCCTGTTCGCGCACGCTGGCGATCTGCGTCACTGCTACGTCGTTCAGCCGGTTGATCTTGCGCGTCTGGGTCTCGAACCAGCGCTGCGGGTCCAGCGAATAGCCGCCGTTGATGCCGCGGGTGAGCGCTATGCGACGCATCATCTCGAGCAGCGCCGCCTCTTCATGCGTCATGGCCGCAGCCAACAGCTCGACCAGGGCATCGTTGGCCAGCGCCTGGAAGCTCTTCATGAAGGCTTCCTCTTCTCCCAGCAGCAGCACGAACTGCTGGTAGGCTTCGTTGGACATGGCGTTGCTGGAGAAGGCCTGGGTCAGCACCGCCCGCTCCACGCCGGCCGTCTCCTTGAGCGACTGCAGGGCATGGTAGGCCGCCAGGCGGCTCGACACCCGGCCCTCGTTGGTAAACGAGGAAATCCTTCCCACCAGGCCCAGCAGCCCTTCCACCAGGCCGGTATAGGTCTCGATGACCTCGGCCTGGTTTACTTCCAGGCGGTCGATGCCGGGCCGCAGGCGAACGATGTCGGCCAGCCGCTGCTCGATCGCCCGGACATAGTCGGCCACCCGGGGGTCGGCGCTCATGGCCTCGGTTTCAGCTGCAAAGGAGCGAAAGCTCGCCAGCCGGCCATCGACCTGGGAGCGCTGCTCTGGCAGCTGTGTCGCAAAGCGCTCGCCGCGGCTGGAGAGGAAGCCGACCGACATGCCGCGCTCGACCTGCAGCTCATGGACCAGGCTGCCGCTGGCATAGGCCAGGTCCGTGAGTCGCTGCATGTCGGCCATGTTGCTGGCGAACTGCTGGCGCTCGAGAATGCCGCTGCCGGCCAGCCACAGCAGCACCAGCAGCGGCAGGGCCAGGGCCAGCACGAACTTGCGCGACATGGGAATACGGTGGAGTAGGTTTTTCATGATCGTTGTCCTGCCGAACTCACTGATATCTGGTAGGGGAATCAACGGGACGAGGCATGTCGGCATGCCATTGTTGTTGTGATATCCGTCGGCCGTAGCAACAGGCGCACGGCACCCGAAAGGAAGTGCCTGCCGCCTTCCCCACTACTTTCGGCGCAAAGATCCAGGGCTTGAGGTCGCCAGCCGGCGTTTAGGCACCCTTTCGTCAGCATTTGGCGATTTTTTGACCAGCGTCACGCTTCGCGCCTGTCGGCCGCAGGTGTCGCCTAAAAGCGTTGACGAGCCGTGAATTCGCCGTTCAACCCGTTCGATCGTTTTACCTTCGCCAGGCCAGCCTGCGGCACGAGCCAAGCGAGGAACTGCACAGCAAGGGGGAACCCTGGCCCGCCGGCGGGTTCCCAGCAGTGCCACTCCTCTTCTTTTCAGGTAGCCCGACATGATGCGATTTCGACGCCGCCTTGCCCTGCTGGCCCTGGCCGTGCTGGCGCCGGCCCTTGGCCTCGGCGCCGCCCAGGCCGACGACGCGACGCTCACGCCATTCAGCGCCAGCTACCGGCTGGAGGTGAAGGGCTGGCCCAATGCCTCCATCGACCATCGCCTGAGCCGTGAAAGCGGGCACTGGCAGAGCCGCATGGAAGCCGCCATCGCCGTGGCACGAGGCAACGAGCAAAGCCGCTTCATCGTGACGCCGAAAGGCGTGCGTTCGGTGAACTATGCCAGCGGCTATTCGCTACTCGGCGTGCGGGGCAGCTATCGGCTGGGCAGCGACGAGCTGGGCGAACGCCTCGACCGCCAGGCGGCGCTGGTGGAGCTGTCGCGACGCGCGGCCAATGGCGGCTGCCAGGCCACGTGTCGCTTCGTCTACCAGGACCATCGCGGCCGTGAGGAGAGCGTCGACTATCGGATCGTCGAACGTGCCCCGCTCACGCTGCCGGCCGGGCGCTTCGACGCCGTCAAGGTGGAGGTGGTGGACCCCGAGACCCCGGATCGACAGCTGCTGTTCCACTTCCACCCCGAGATGCCGGGGCTGCTGCTGGCGGCGGAGTACCACCGCGAAGGCGAGCGGCGCAGCCGGTTGACGCTGCGCGCACTGGAAACGGAAGCGCCTGATCCTTTCAGCTGCCGCTAGCGCTTAGGCAGCCATACCAGGGGGTGACGGAACGTGCGCAGCCGGCACTTGGGCAGCCAGAACGTGGGCAGCCGGAACGTGGACCAACGCGAGCACTCGGGCTGGCGCTAGAACTCGGTCCACTCGTCCGCGTTCCTGCGCCCCGGCGCGCCGAGAGCCAGCGGTGCGGCGGCGGGAAGCCGCCGCTGCGAGGCCTCGCCCGAGGCCGGCAGCACCACGCCCAACCGTCCGGCGTCGCGGCTTTCCTGGCCGAGGATGAAGGTGCCGACCAGCTCATGCAGCTGCGTGGCCTGGCGGTTCATCTCCGCCGCCGCCGAGCGGTTCTGCTCCACCAGGGTGGCATTGTGCTGGGTCATGGCGTCCATTTCCGCCACGGCCCGATTGACCTCCTCGATACCGTTCGTCTGTTCGTGGATGCCCGAGTCGATCTCGTTCATCACCGTGGCGACCTGGGTCACATCACGCAGGATCTCCCGCATCGCCTGTCCCGCCTGCTTGACAATCTCGCTGCCGTCCTCGACCTGGCTCACCGACTGCTTGATCAGGCTGCCGATTTTCTGCGAGGCTTCGGCCGACTTGTTGGCCAGGGTGCGCACCTCCTGCGCCACGACGGCAAAGCCGCGCCCGTGCTCGCCGGCCCGGGCCGCTTCAACCGAGGCGTTCAGCGCCAGGAGGTTGGTCTGGAAGGCGATCGAATCGATCAGCGAGATGATGGCTTCGATCTCCTGCGCCGAGCGGCTGATCTCCTCCATCGTGACCTCGACCTTGTCCATCGCCTGGGTACCGCGCTGCACAGTGCCCTGGGTGGCCACGGAGAGCCGCCTGGCCTGCGCCGTCAGGTCCTGGCTATGCTTGGCGGTGGCGGCGATCTCCTCCATGGCCGAGGCGGTTTGCTGAAGGCTGGCGGCCGCCTGTTCGGTGCGCGAGGCCAGGTCCTCACCGCCCCTCGCCACCTCGCCGGAGGCCAGGTTCACCGAACCCGCGCTCGCCCGCACCTCGCGCAGGGTCGTCTGCATGCGCTGGGCGAATTCGTTGAAGCGCTCCGCCACGTTGCCGATCTCATCCTGCGACTTCACCGGGATCCGCTTGGTCAGGTCGCCCTCGCCCTGGGCGATATCGCGCATGGCGTCGGCCGTGTCACGCAGCGGCAGCACGATACGCCGCGAAATGAAGGTGGCCAGGCTTCCCGTCGTCAGCACGGCGACCAGCATCACCACCAGATAGCCCAGCAGCGAGCGACGTGCGCTGTGGCTCAGCTGCTCGGCCCGCAGGGTGATGCCCACCCCGACCGCATCGCCCACCTCCTTCATGCGATCGATCTTGACCGTCTGCCAGTCGAACCACTGGGTGGGGTCCACGCCGTAGTTACCGCCGGTCCCTGCCTGCATGAAGCGCTGGCGCAGGGTTTCCACTCGGTCGATTTCCGGGCCGCTCAGGCGCTCGTCAAGCAGCCCGCGTATCTCGGCGTTGAAGAACGCCCGGGCATTGCTGATGGCACCGTCGATTTCACCGGCCAGCTGGCGATACTGGCTGTAGCCCTGCTGGTCGATGGTGTCGTTGCCGAAGGCGCCTGACAGCATGGCCCTCTCGATGCCGGAGAGTTCCTGGGCACGCATCAGGGCGTAGTAGCCGTTGAGGTCGCGCGCCACGCCCGCCTGGTTGACGAGGTGAGCGAGCCGGCCGATGGTGTCCAGCAGGGTCGCATTCAGCTGCGTGTAGTAACGGGTGCTTTCGCTGGTCGCGATGCGCAGCCCGTCGACGCTGCCGCGCAGGGCCTCCAGCCCTTGGATACGCTCCCTGGCCTCCGCGGCCAGGCGCGAAAAGACGGCATCGTCGACCGTATCGTTTACCACAGCCAGCTGGCTCAGCATCAGCGCCAGCGCCTGGTCCGTACTGCCGCGCTGCTGGATGAGCTCCTGTGCATAGGAGGTGCCGCCCGTGGAGAGGAACACCGCCGTTCGGCCCCGCTCGCGCTGCGTCTCCGCCAGCACCTGGCCCGACAGCTCGGCCATGTTGGCCATCATCTCGAGCTGCCTGGCCTCCTGGCCGACCTGAAAGCGGTTCAGCGACTCGTTGACCATGACCAGCAGCAAGATCAACAACGGTAGGGCGACGATGACGGCGACCTTACGTCCAACGGAAAGGTGGATCATTTTCGAGCGGAGCATGCACCCTCCTGGGTGGCGGTATGCCGAGGCAACTTCAGCGTGACCTTCTGTGTTCATTCCGTTTCCAATTGTAATATTTGATATGCATCAAATCACTCATCCACCTCCCGCAGCGGGGGACTGATTGACTCAGGTCAACCAATAGCAAGCTATTGATACAAGGATAAAAACCGGGCTACCGAAGCACGCCGCAGCTCGCGCAACGCGGCCTGACGGCCGCGTCGGCAGCGGCTCTCAGAGCGGCCAGCTCTTCCCGCCAGGGGGTTACCGCAAGCCGCGGAAATCAGGGAAGAATCCTGCTAAGGTAAGCGGCTTTCGCCGCGCAACGCGGCCACGGGACAAGGGCGTCGAGAATGTTATCCGGCTTGCTGATCGTGCTGCTGCCACTGCTGCTGGGCTATCTGGTGCCGGTTCGCCATGCCGGGCTGATGCACCTGATCAACCGTGGGGTCAATGCTTCGGTCTACCTGATCCTGCTGCTGATGGGCATCAGCCTGGCCGGCCTCGACGACCTGCTGGCCGAGCTGTCGCGCATGGGCAGCCAGGCGCTGCAGCTTTTCCTGGTCATCACCTGTGCCAACCTGCTGGCGCTGTGGTGGCTGTCGCGGCGCCTGGCGCTGCGCATCGAGCATTCGCCGATCGTGGCCGGCGCACCCACCACCAAGCTGGCGGCCATGCTTGGCTCGCTCGCCCTGGTCGGCGTGGTGCTGGGCGGGGTCCTGCTGGGCCTGGGGCTGGGCTGGTTGGGCGGCGATGCCGTCTACGGCCATGCCGAGACGCTGGCCGAGTGGACCCTGTATGCGCTGCTGGCGCTGATCGGCTGCCAGCTGCGCAATTCCGGCATGCCGCTGCGCCAGATCCTACTCAACCGCCACGGCCTGGCGATCGCGGTCACCGTGGCCGTCAGCTCACTGCTCGGCGGGCTGGCGGCGGCTCCGCTGCTCGACCTGCGCTGGAACGAAGGGCTGGCCATGGCCTCGGGGTTCGGCTGGTACTCGCTGTCGGGGATCCTGGTGGGCGACCAGCTCGGCCCAGTGCTCGGGGGCGTCGCCTTCTTCAACGATCTCGCCCGCGAACTGCTGGCCTTCGTGCTGATCCCGCTGCTGATTCGCTACCATACACCGCTGGCGATCGGCTACGGCGGGGCCACCTCCATGGACTTCACGCTGCCGGTGATCCAGCAGCACGGCGGCGTGGCCTGCGTGCCGCTGGCCGTGGTCAGCGGCTTCCTGCTGTCGCTGCTGTCGCCGCCGCTGATCCTGTTCTTCCTGACCCTGTGACCCCGCCTCGCTTGCACACTGCTTGCACGCTTCATGCCCATTGACTGCATGCCGGCGGGTGATACTGGCAAGGCCGCCTGCCGTGACGAGTCCCTCATGCCGCCATCCGTCGTTGCCCTACCCCACTCCCGCTCATTCATCCGCGCCCGCCAGGCCGGGCGCGTCTCCGTGGGGGCGCTGCTCGCCCTGGTGGTGCTGGCCGCCGGCCTGGCCACCGCCTGGTGGCTGATCAATCAGCCGCCGCGGGTGGAGCGCCGCGCCCCGCCGCCCGCGCCGCCGCCGCTGGTGGAAGTGGTCAGCGCACAACCGCGCAGCGTGGCCCCGCGCCTGCACGGCTTCGGCCGCGTGGTGGCCGAGCGCGAGGCACGCCTGGCCAGCCGGGTAGCGGGGCGGCTGCTGGAGTTTGCCCCCGAGGCCCTGCCCGGGCAGGTGATGGAGGCCGGGGCCACCGTGGCCCGCCTGGACGACGCCGACCTGCGACTGGCGCTGCGCGACACCGAAGCCACGCTGGCGCAGGCCGAAGCCGCGCTGGCCATGGAGCGCGGCGAACAGCAACGCGCTCAGGCCGAGTATCAGAGCTTCGGCCGCGAACTGACCGCAGAGCGCCGCGCCCTGGTGCTGCGCGAGCCGCAGCTGCGGCAGGCCGAGGCGGAAGTGGAGCGGGCGCGCACCGCGCGGGACCGCGCCCGGCTCGACCTCGAACGCACCACGCTGACCGCCCCCTGGCGCGGCATGGTGCAGGCGCGCCTGCTGGGTGCCGGCAGCGAGGTCGCCAGCGGCACCGAGCTGCTGCATCTGGTCGATGTATCGCGCTTCTGGGTACGCGTCTCGCTGCCCGTCGATGCCCTGGCGTGGCTGGAGCCGGCCGGCGACGAACGCCCAGGCAGCGCGGTGACGCTGACCAGCCGCAGCTGGCCCGCGGATCAGGCGCGCCGGGGCGAGCTGATCGCCGTGCTGCCGGCGCTGGAAGAGAACGGGCTGATGGCACAGCTGCTGGTGGCCGTGGACGACCCGCTCGGCCTCGAGGCGCCCGACCCCGCTGCAAACACGGCGGCTATCCCGGCCCTGCGGCTGGGCGACTTGGTGCAGCTTGAGTTCGCCGCCCGCCCCCGCGACGGCCTGATCGAGCTGCCCACCGCCGCGCTGCGCCCCGGCGATGAAGTGTGGCTGCTCGACGACGACGACCGCCTGCGCCGCCGCCGCGTCGAGGTGGTCCACCGCGGCGACGCCCACGTGCTGGTCGGCGCCGGCCTGGCCGAAGACGAGCGCGTGGTGGTCTCCCAGCTCGGCCAGCCCCGCGAAGGCATGGCGCTGCGCCCGCGGGGCGGCGTCGCCGAACGCCCGCAGGCCAGCGGCGGAGCGCAGTCATGATGCGCCGCGGGCCGATCGCCTGGATGGTCCATCACGGCGTGGCGCCACACCTGCTGATGGTACTGCTGATCGTCGGCGGCCTGATGGCCTCCACCGCGATCAAGAAGGAGGTCTTTCCCGACTTCGAGCTGGAGATCATCCACGTCGCCATCGGCTACCCCGGCGCCACGCCCGAGGAGGTCGAGCGCAGCCTGCTGCTGCCGATGGAGGCGGCGCTGGCCAACGTCGACGGCATCGACGAACTGACCGCCACGGCCCACGAGGGCGCCGGGCGGGTCGCCGTTACCCTGATCGACGGCGTCGAGGTGATGCGGGTCTACCAGGAGATCCAGCAGGCCATCAACGCCATCACCAACCTGCCGGCGGCCGCCGATCCGGCGCGCTTCAGCCTCGCCGGGCGCTCGCGCAGCGTCATGAGCCTGCAGCTGCACGGCTGGGTCGACGAACACCTGCTGCATGAAGTGGCGGAACACGTGCGCGCCGAGCTGCAGGGTGCGCCCGGCATCTCGCGGGTCGAGCTGGCCGGCAACCGGGCGCGGGAATTCCAGGTGCTGCTCGACGAGGAGGCGATGCGCCGCTACGGACTGGATCACCGCCAGCTGGCCAGCCGCATCAGCGACGAGGCCCTGGACCTGGCCAGCGGGCGTCTGACCACCCAGGAGGGCGAGTGGCTGATTCGCTACCAGGGCCGCCGCGACGAGGCGCGCGAGTTCGCCGACCTGCCGATCCTGGGCACCCCCGACGGCGCCCAGCTGCGCCTGGGCGACATCGCCCGGGTGGTGGACGGCTTCGCCGAGAGTGACCGCGAGGTGCTGTTCAATGGCGCCCCCGCGCTCAGCCTGGAGATCTACCAGGTCGGCAACCAGACGCCGATCGGCATCTCCGACGCCGTGCACGCCCAGCTCGAGCGGCTGCGCACGGAGCTGCCCGAGGGGCTCAGCCTGAGCGTGTCGCAGGACAGCTCGGAGCTCTACCGCGACCGCCTCGACCTGCTGCTGAAGAACGCCTGGATGGGCCTGGCGCTGGTGCTGGTGCTGATGGCGCTGTTCCTGGAGGCGCGCCTGGCGTTCTGGGTCACGCTGGGCATTCCCACCGCCTTCCTCGGCGCCATGCTGTTCCTGCCGTGGATGGGGGTGTCGATCAACATGATGTCGATGTTCGCCTTCATCATTGCGCTGGGCATCGTGGTCGACGATGCCATCATGGTCGGCGAGAACATCCACAGCTACCGCGAGCAGGGCCATTCGCTGCGCGATGCCGCCGTACGCGGCGCACGCGAGATGGCGGTGCCGATCAGCTTCGCCATCCTCTCCAACATCGTTGCCTTCCTGCCGCTGCTGTTCCTGCCGGGCTTCCTCGGCATGATCTTCGCGGTGATCCCGGTGGTGGTGATCACGGTGTTCCTGGTCTCGTGGGTGGAAGCGCTGTTCATCCTGCCCGCTCACCTTGCCCACCGTGCCGGCGGCCGCGAGGGCAGCCCCTGGCTGCGCCCGCTGGACCGCCTGCGCCGCCGCCTGCAAGGAGGGCTGGCCCACTTCACCCAGCACGGCTTCGAGCCGTTCCTGCAGCGCACCCTGGACCAGCGCCTGCTGACCGTCAGCCTGGCCGTGGCCGTGCTGGCCGTGGCCATCGCCTGGAGCATGAGCGGACGCATGGGCTTCTCGCTGATGCCGCGGGTCGAGTCTGACCGGGTGCAGGCCAGCGTCACCCTGCCCATCGGCAGCCCCCTCGCCGAGGACCGCCGCCTGCGCGACCGCCTGCTCGACGCCGCCCTGGTCCTTGAAGAGCGGGAAGAGCGGCTGGCCTTCAGCGCCACCCGGGCGCAGATCGACGGTGACCGCCTTACCGTGCGCCTCACCCTGGAGCGCGACAGCCTCGATGCCTGGCCGCCGTCGCGGGTGGCACGCGCCTGGCGCGAGGAGGTCGGCGAGCTGGTCGGCGCTCAGGCGGTGCGCTTCGAGTCCGACGTTGGCGGCCCCGGGGCCGGCGCCGCGCTCACCCTGCGCCTGTCGCACGCCGACAGCCGCGCGCTGGAGGCCGCCGCCACCCGGCTGGCCGACGAGCTGGCCGAGTTCGACGGCATCACCGACATCGACAGCGGCCTGGCCGACGGCAAGCCGCAGCTGGAGATTCGCCTGTCGCCGGAAGGGCGTGCCCTGGGGCTGAGCGGCGCCGACCTTGCTGCCCAGCTGCGCGGGCCGCTGCAGGGGGTAACGGCGCTGGAGCAGTTCGTCGGGCGCCACGAGATCAGCGTCGAGGTGCGCCTGCCGCCAGAGTCGCGCGACAGCCTGGGCGATCTCTACCGGCTGCCGATCCGCACGGCCGGAGGACTCGAGGTTCCGCTGGAGCGCGTGGCGCTGATCAGCGTGGGCCGCGCCGCCACGGCGCTGGAGCGCATCGACGGCCGGCGCATCATCCACGTGACCGCCGACGCCGCCGGCGAGCAGACCCTCAACCAAGTGGTGGGCACCCTGCAGGCCGATACCTTCCCCGCCCTGCAGGCCGGCTGGCCGGGGCTCGAGATCAGCCTCGGCGGCCGCCAGCAGGAGACCGCCGAGAACGTCTCGGCGCTGACCCAGGCCACCTGGCTGACGCTGATCGCCCTCTATGCGCTGCTGGCCATCCCCTTCCGCAGCTACCTGCAGCCGCTGCTGGTGCTCGCCGCCATTCCGTTTGGCGTCATCGGCGCCATGGCCGGACACCTCATCATGGGCTACGGCCTGTCGGTGATCAGCCTGATGGGCATGCTGGCGCTGTCGGGGGTGGTGATCAACGACGCCCTGGTGCTGATCGACTACGCTAACCGCCGCCGCCGCGAGGGCTTCGGTGCGCGTGAGGCCATCGTCGCGGCGGCCACCCGGCGCCTGCGCCCGATCATGATGACTACCCTGACCACCTTCCTGGGGCTGGCGCCGATGATCTTCGAGACCTCGCGGCAGGCCCGCTTCATCATCCCCATGGCCGTCTCGCTGGGCTTCGGCATGCTGTTCGCCACGGTGATCCTGCTGGTGCTGGTACCCTGTCTGTACCTGATGCTGGAGAACCTGCGCGAGCGCCTTGCCGGCCACACTCCCCGTACCGCCACCGAGCCACGCACCGCCACCGAGGAGCCGAGCCGATGACGTTCCGCCTACCCCGCCTGCCCTTCTCGCACCTCGGCATCAAGCTGTTCGTGATCATCCTCTCGGTCAACGTGGTGATCGCCGGGCTGGTGTTTCTCGGCGTCTCGCGCAGCCTTGACCGCGGCTTTCTCGAATACCTGGAGACGACTCAGGCCAGCCGGGCCGAAACCCTGGCCGAGGGGCTCGGCCAGGAGTGGGCGCGTCGCGGCGACTGGCAGTGGCTGCGCGATTCGCCGCCGGCCTGGCACCGCCTGGTGCGCCAGCAGCTGTGGCCCGGCGAGGGCATGCCGCCCCACGGCATCGAACGCCGCCTGGGTGATGCGCGTGACTTCGTGCTGCACGATGCCGGCGGGCTGCCGGTAATCGGCCTGCCGCCCGACGACGAGGCCATGGCGGCCGAGCTGCACTGGCTGCCCATCGAGCACAACGGCGAGCGCGTCGGCACCCTGGGCTATCGCCCACCGCAGCACCTGATGGCACGCATGGACCGCATCTTCCTTTCGCGCCAGCAGCGCAACCTCGGCATCATCGTCGCCGCCCTGGGCGTGGCCTCGCTGCTGCTGGCCGGGGGGCTGGCCTGGTGGCTGGGGCGGCGCACCCGCAGCATGGCGCTGGCCACGCGGCGGCTGACCGAGGGCGACTACAGCGCCCGCCTGCCCGAGCGCGGCCGCGACGAGCTGGCCCGCCTGGCCCGGGACTTCAACACCCTGGCCGCCACCCTGGAGGCGAGCCGCGAGGCGCGCGAGCGCTGGGTCACCGACATCGCCCACGAACTGCGCACGCCGCTGGCGGTGCTGCGCGGCGAGATCGAGGCCATGCAGGACCGCATTCGCCCCCTCAACGAAGACAGCCTGCACTCGCTCTCGCAGGAGGTGGGTCAGCTCGAACGGCTGGTAGCCGACCTGCGCCTGCTCTCGCAGAGCGACGCCGGAGCCCTGGAGGTGCAGCTGGCACCGCTCGACCTGGCCGCACACCTTTCCGCACGCCTGGACGAGGCCGGCGGCTGGCTCGACGACTGTGGCATGGAGGTGGTGCGGCATATCGAGCACCCCGCCTGGATTCGCGGCGACGCGCAGCGTCTGCGCCAGCTGTGGACCAACCTGCTCGATAACAGCTGCGCCTATACCGCCCCGCCGGGCTGTCTGGAAGTTCGCCTGAGCGTCGAGCCGCAGGGCGTGCGCGTGGTCTGGCAGGACAGCCCCCCGGGCGTTCCGGAAGAGGCCCTGGACCGGCTGACCGAGCGCCTCTACCGGGTCGAGGGCTCGCGCAGCCGTGCCAGCGGCGGCAGCGGGCTCGGGCTCTCGATCGCCAGCGCACTAGTCAAGAGCCACGGCGGTACCATGCAGGCCTCGGCCTCGCCGCTGGGTGGGTTATGCTGGACCATCGAATTCCCCGCCCTGGAAGAAGATCATCGTAGCCAATAAGGAAACGGCATCCATGCATGAACCCACTGCGCCACGCGACGCCCTGCTGATCGTTGAGGATGAGCCCAAGATCGCCCGCCTGGTGGCCGACTACCTGGAGGGCAGCGGCTTTTCCACGCATGCCATCGCCCATGGCGACGAGGTACTGCCCTGGCTCAAGGAGCACATGGAGCACGAGGGGGCGCCCGCGCTGGTGCTGCTCGACCTGATGCTGCCTGGCACCGACGGACTGACCCTGTGCCGCGAGATTCGCCAGCGCTGGCCGGGCCTGGCGGTGATCATGCTGACCGCTCGGGTCGAGGAGGTCGACCGCCTGCTCGGCCTGGAGCTCGGCGCCGACGACTACATCTGCAAGCCATTCAGCCCGCGTGAGGTGGTGGCGCGGGTCAAGGCGGTGCTGCGCCGCAGCCAGGCCGCCCCCGCATCCGGCGAGGCCCCGCTCGGCGCCCTGACCCTCGACGACGAAGGCTGGCGGGCGCTGGCCGACGGCAACGACCTGGGGCTTACCGCGGTGGAATACCAGCTGCTCAAGGTGATGATGCAGTCGCCGGGGCGCATCTTCTCCCGCGACCAGCTGATGGATCGCATGTACCGCGACCACCGCATCGTCTCCGAGCGCACCGTCGATAGTCACGTGAAGAAGCTGCGACGCAAGATCGCCGACGTCTGGCCCGAGCGCGAGATCATTCGTTCGGTCTACGGCGTGGGCTACAAGTACCAGCCCGAGGCATGAGCTTTGGCGCTTGGCTCGGCGAGGGCCGCCGTGAATGACTATAGTGGGGGTCAGCGCCCTGTCGGAACGCATGAAGCCACACAGTTGTTACACGTTTCCTGCATGGTGAGTGCACAAGGGTGAACGACACTGACACCATCAACCCACCCCCCGAAGTCTCGGAAGGAGAGAGTCAATGCGTCGCTTACCGACCCGCAAGCTGTTCATGCCCGCCCTGCTGGCCCTGGCCATCGCCCCGCTGTCGCTGACGGCCACCGCTCAGCCCGCCCAAGGCGCCAACGGCTGGAACGAGCAGCGCCACGAGCGCTTCCAGGAGCGTCGCCAGGCGCTGTTCGAGCGCGCCGGGCTCGACGAAGAGACCCGCAGCGCCCTGGAAGAAGCCCACAGCGAACACATGCAGGCCCTGCGCGAGCTGCACGAGCAGCACCGCGAGCGCATGGACGAAATCCTCGACGAGGAGCAGCGTGAAGCCCTGCGCGACGCCAAGCGCGAGATGCGCCAGGAGCACATGCAGTCCAAGCGCGGCGGCCAGGCAGCCGGCGGCATGCAGGCGCGGCTCACCGCGCTGGTGGATAGCTGGGACCTGTCCGACGAGGAGCGCGAACGGCTGACCGAGCTGCGCGAATCGCTCTACGCCGACATGCAGGAACTGCGCGGCCAGTCGTTCGACTCCCGCGAGGAGCGCCGCGAAGCCTGGCAGGCGCTGCGCGACGAGCACCATGAGGCCTTGAGCGAGCTGCTGACCGACGAACAGATCGCCGAGATGCGGGAGGTGATGCAGGGCAACCACCCGAAAGGCTACGGCGCGCCCCGCGGCGAACGTCGCAGCAACTGATCTCGGCGACGGCTAGTCGCCGGGCAGCTGTCAAGATATAGCGCGCAAGAGCGGGCCCGACCACCAGGTCGGGCCCGCTTGCGTGGAAAGGCTGCGTGGGAAGGGTTCGCCCACTGGGGTGGGCTCAGTTGTAGAGCACGCCCGGCAGCCAGAAGACGATGCTCGGCACCAGGTAAAGTATCGCCATGGCCACGAACACCATCAGCAGGAACGGCGCGATGCCGATGAAGATATCGCCCAGCTCGATCCCCTTGGGGGCAATGCCCTTGAGATAGAAGGCCGACATCGCCATGGGCGGCGTCAAGAACGAGGTCTGGATGTTGAGCGCCACCAGCACGCCGAAGAACAGCGGGTCGATGCCGAACAGGTGCAGCAGCGGCAGGAAGATCGGCACGAAGATGATGATGATCTCGGTCCATTCCAGCGGCCAGCCGAGGATGAAGATCATCAGCTGGGCCAGCAGCAGGAACTGCAGCGGCGTCAGCGACAGCCCGCTGATCCAGTGTTCGATCAGCGAGTGCCCATCGAGCAGCGAGAACACCGACGAGAAGATCCACGAGCCGACGAACAGCCAGCACACCATGGCACTGGTGCGCGCGGTGAGGAACACCGCCTCGCGCAGCCGCGCCAGGGTCAGCTGACGGTAGGCCGCCGCCAGCAAAATGGCACCCAGCGCGCCGATGCCGGCGGCTTCGTGAGGCGTGGCCAGGCCGAACAGGATCGCTCCCAGCACCGACATGATCAGTACGAACAACGGCACGAACGACGTCAGCAACCCCCAGTAGACCTCGCCCAGCGGCACGTTGAGCTTCTCCGCCGGCAGCTTGGGCGCCACCTTCGGGTTGATCATCGCCCGGCCCATCACGTAGACGATGTAGAGCCCCGCCAGCAGCAGACCCGGGATCAGCGCCGCGGCATACAGGCGTACCACCGAGACCCCGGCCATCGCCCCGTAGAGGATCAGCATGATGCTCGGCGGAATCAAAATGCCGAGGCAGCCCCCGGCGCAGATCACCCCGCTCGACATGCGCTTGTCGTAGCCCGCGTTGAGCATGGCGGGCAGCGCCAGCAGCCCCATCAGGGTCACCACCGCGCCGACGATGCCGGTGGCGGTGGCAAACAGCGCGCAGGTGATCAGGCTGGCAACCGCCAGCGAGGCCGGCATGCCGCGCGCCGCAAGCTGCAGGCTGGCGAACAGCCGGTCGAGAATATTGGCCCGTTCCACCATGTAGCCCATGAACAGGAACAGCGGCACCGCGATCAGCACGTCGTTGGACATCACGCCATAGGCGCGCTGCACCAGCAGCGAGAAGATGATGTCGCCGATGGCGAAGTAGCCGAAGGCGATGCCCATGGCGATCAGCGTGAAGGCGATGGGAAAGCCGAGCATGATCAGCACGATCAGCATGCCCAGCATCATGATGCCGATTTCCGGTTCGCTCATGGGCGGGGCTCCTCTGACTGTTCCTGGGCGGCCTTGATCTCCGCCTGCTTGTTGATGGGGATCGCAATCTCCTCCACGTCACCCAGCCGGCGCGGCCACTTGCCGTGCCTGAGACACAGCACGCAGCGGCTCACTTCCGCCACGCCCTGCAGGGCGAGCAGGGCCGCACAGGCGGGAATCACGAACTTGTAGGGCCAGATGGGCGGGCCGCCCGGCGTGTAGGAGCTGTGTTCGTTCTGGCGGTAGGAGACGGCGAAGAAGTCCCAGCCATAGAACAGCAGCGCGAAAATGCCCGGATAGAAGAACAGCAGGTAGAGCGCAAGCTCCAGCCCCGCCTGAACGCGAGTCGGGAAGAAGCGTGATACCACGTCGGCCCGCACATGAGCGTTATGGGCCAGGGCGTAGGCCCCGCTCATCATGAACAGCGTGCCATAGAGCATGTAGCTGGTGTCGTAGGCCCAGGTGGTCGGCGACCCCAGGGCATAGCGCATGAAGACCTCATAGCTCACCACGAAGGTGAGAATGAGGATCGCCCACGCAAAGGCCTTGCCCACCCAGGTACTGACATGGTCGATGAAAAAGATGAAACGCATGGCCACCCCTCACCATCCTGCACCGCCCACCGGGGCGGCGCAGCGTGAAACACGAACCCGGCGGCGTCCTGCTCCGGGGCACGGGCACACCGGGCCCGTGATGGGCCCGGCGGATTCACAGAAGGGTGGAGGTGTCGGTGGGCTCCCTGCCGAAGAAGTGCACAAAGGCCGGCGTCTTGGGCGTGGTGTGCTCCAGGTGGAAGCCGACCACCCGCTCGCAGTACTCGCGCTGATGGTCGACGACCTTCTTGAAGAAGGCGTCGCGGGACTCGTTTTCGATCACCGTGTCCCAGGCATCGAGCTGAGCCTGCAGTACCGAATCCGGCGTGATGAAGGTCTGCACGCCCTGCTCCTGGCGCATGGCGTTGAGGTCGCGCGGGTAGCGCTCCATGGCTTTCCAATACATCTCCGACGAGGCCGCCTTGGCAGCGTACTGCAGGATCGCCTGGAACTCCTCGGGCAGGCTATCGTGCCTGCGCTTGTTGAAGATGATCTCGAACGCTTCGCAGTCCTGGTGGTAGCTGCGCAGCATCCAGGTTTTGCTGACGTCGGGGAAGCCGAGCAGGCGATCCGATGAAGGGTTGTTGAATTCGGCGCCGTCGAGCAGGCCGCGGTCCATGGCCGGCACGATGTCACCGCCGCCCATGATGGTGACCGCCGCGCCGAACTCGCGCATCACGTCCGCCGCCAGGCCTACGGTGCGGTACTTGAGCCCGCGCAGGTCGTCGGCGCTGGCGATCGGCTGCTTGAACCAGCCCAGCGCCTGGGTCGGCATCGGGCCGGTCTGGTAGCCCACCAGGGGCAGTTCGAGATTGGCCAGCAGCTCGTTGTAGAGCTCCTTGCCGCCGCCGGTCCAGAACCAGGCGAGGAACTGGTGCGCATCCCAGCCGAAGGGCGGCGGCGTGCCGAACAGCGAGAAGGCCTTGTGCTTGCCTTACCAGTAGGCCGTCACGCCATGGCCACCGTCGAGCGCGCCCGAGATCACCGCATCCTGCAGCTGCAGCGCGCCGACGACGGCGCCGGCCGGCAGCAGATTCAGGCGCAGCCGTCCGCCCGACATCTCGTTGACGATGCGCACGTAGTCGGCGGCAAACTCGTGAAAGATGTCCTGGTTGGGCCAGGTGCTCTGGAAACGCAGCGTGGTGGTCTGTGCCACGGCAATGCTGGGGAAGCCGACCGCCGCCGCGGCACCGGCTCCCACCGCGGCCGCCGTGCCGGTGAGGAAGCGACGGCGTGACGAACTGGGAAGCAGGGCCTCGGTGCCGCCCTGGTCGTCGGGGCTGCCTTGGTCTTCGAGACTGCGCTGGGCTGCGTGCTGGTCAGCAGGTGTCTTGTGGTGGGCCATCGGTGTCTCCGCAATTGTTATCGTTGTATCGCGTGCGCCCTGAGCTGACTGGTCGGGCGAAACTCCCGAAATCTTCCTGTCGGCGCTTTCACGCGGCCTTCCCTGCCACCGCCGTCGGTAACATCAGGTATAGCTTGCGTTAGCAAGGGTGCAACCTCACCGCTCGCTTTCCGTTAACGCTAGCTGTCGATTCTGTTAACGCAGGGGGATGGGGCGTGGGGCGCGCCTGGTGTGGCTGGCGGCGGTCGACGGGTCATCACGGCACGGCGTGCAGGCGATACCCTGGCAACGGCCGCTTGCGGCGCGGCCTATTCGCCCTGCAGCGTGGCGAGCAGCCGCCGCGCGCCGCCATGCTCGCGGTGTTCGCCGAGCCACAGACCCTGCCAGGTGCCCCGCGCCAGGCGCCCGTCGCGAACCGCCAGGGTCAGCTGGGTGCCGAGCAGGCTAGCGCAGATGTGGGCGGGCATGTCGTCCGGCCCTTCCAGGGTGTGGCGGAAATAAGGTAGGTCGCCCGGGATGCGCTCGCGCAGGAAGGCGTCGAGGTCGTGGCGCACATCGGGGTCGGCGTTCTCGTTGAGGGTCAGCGAGGCCGAGGTGTGCAAGAGCTGCAGGTGCAGCAGCCCCGCGCGCACCCGGGCCAGCTCGGCCAGCGCCGCGGTGACCTCGTCGGTGATCAGGTGAAAACCCCGCGCACGGGGCGCGAGGCGCAGTTCCTGCTGGTACCACATGGCTTGGCCCTCGTTCAGCGGCGTTGCTGCAGTCGGTTGTGTATGGCGGTGGCGGCGATCGATGCCTGGCCGACGGCGACCGCGATCTGGCTCAGCTGGTTGGTCATGTCGCCGGCGGCATACAGCCCTTCGATGCCGGTCTGCATATGGGCATTCACCACCAGGTGGTTGCCGGGATTGCGCAGCGCACCCAGTTCGAGGCCGAGTTCGCTGCGCACCTGTGTGCCGAGAGCACAGTACAGCACATCGAACACCTGCTCACTGCCATCGGCCAGGTACAGGTGAACACGATCGGCCTCATCGCAGTACAGGTGGCTGACCGGCGCCTGCACCAGCGCCATGCCCTCCTGCGCCAGGCGCTGCCGGGCCGCGAGGTCGAGCCAGGCGCCCTGGGCCAGGTCGATCACGGTCAGGTCCGCGCTGAATCGCTTGATGAAGGCGGCCTCGATGACGCCGTGGGCATCCCTGGCGAGGATGCCGATGCGCTCGGCGGTATATTCGTAGCCGTCGCAGATCGGGCAGTAGCGGATCAGGCCGCGCCCCTTCGCCTCGGCAAAGCCTTCGAGCTCGGGTTCGATGTCCACCACACCGGTGGCCAGCAGCACCGTCCGCGCGTGCACGATCTCGCCCGCCGTCACCACGCCAAACAGACCGTCGTCGCTGCGTTCGAGCCGCTCGACTCGCCCGGGCGTGACCGCGCCTCCATTGGCCTCGAGCTGGATCCGCAGCCGTTCGAGCAGGGCCGTGCCGCTGATCCCTTCATTGAATCCGGGGTAGTTGTGGGTGCGGGGAATGAGGGCCGCACGGCTGAGGCCCTCGTCGATGATCCGCACGCGGCGCAGGAACCGCTGCAGGTTGATGCCTGCCGCCAGCCCGGCCGGGCCTGCCCCGACGATCACGCAGTCGTAAGCGTCCGCTTCTTCCATGTCGGTCTCCTTGGAACGACGAATCCATCGTCGCTCCAAGGAGACTAGAAGGTTTTGCGCCGGAAAGGGAAAGGCGCGGCCATGGCCGCGCCTGGTACAGACAGGAAGTGCCTTACAGCGCCGCACGATAGATGGCGGCCACCTCGTTGTCGGTGAGCCGGCGCGGGTTGGTCAGCCCGCAGACGTCCTTCTGGGCGTTGCCGACCATCACCGGGATGTCCTCTTCCTTCACGCCGAGTGCGGCCAGGCTCTTGGGAATGCCCACGTCGGTCGAGAGGCTGCGGATGGCCTCGATCGCCAGCAGCGCCGCCTGGCGCAGTGGCAGCCCCTCGGTGACCTCGCCCAGCGCCTCGGCGATATCGACGAAGCGCTCCTGGCGCGCCATCAGATTGGCTTCGCACACATGCGGCAGCAGCAGCGCGTTGCAGACCCCGTGGGGCAGGTTGTAGAAGCCGCCCAGCTGGTGGGACATGGCGTGCACGTGGCCCAGGCTGGCGTTGTTGAAGGCCATGCCCGCTAGGTACTGGGCGTACGCCATGCGTTCGCGGGCCTCCATGTCCTCGCCGCGCGCCACGGCGCGACGCAGGTACTGGCCGATCAGGGTAATGGCCTGCAGCGCGCAGGCGTCGGTGATCGGCGTGGCGGCGGTAGAAACATAGGCTTCCACCGCGTGGGTCAGGGCGTCCATGCCGGTCGCCGCGGTTAGCGCGGGCGGCATGTCGACCATCAATTCGGGGTCGTTGACCGCCACATCCGGCGTGACGCGCCAATCGACGATGGCCATCTTCACATGGTTGGAGGTGTTGGTGATGATGGTGAAGCGCGTCATCTCGCTGGCGGTACCCGCCGTGGTGTTGATGGCGATGTAGGGCGGCAGCGGCTGCTTGGCCTGGTCCAGGCCCTCGTAGTCGTGGATGGTGCCGCCGCTGGTGGCCACCAGGCCGATGCCCTTGCAGCAGTCGTGGGCGCTGCCGCCGCCCAGCGACACCAGCATGTCGCAGCCTTCGCGTACGTAGACCGCCAGGCCATCGGCCACGTTGGTATCCGTGGGGTTGGGCACGGTGTCATCGAAGACCACCGAGGCGATGCCGGCCTGGCCCAGCAGCTCGGTGAGTTTGGCCGTATAACCCAAGGCGGTCATCCCCTTGTCGGTTACCACCAGGGGCTTCTTGCCACCCAACATCTGGATTCGCTCCGGCAGCGTCTTGAGGGCGCCGGCTCCCATCAGCGAGACAGTGGGCACAAAGAAAGCTTGGACAGTTTGGCTCATTGCATTTTTCCTGCTCTGACAGTTGGTAGGTTGGCGTCGCCGACCACTGGGATGGCTTCTTCTCGTGGCAACGTGGTTGGCAAGCCGGGCGGCCATGGCCGCCCGGTACCTTCGTCAAGGGGTAGGAAAGCCGGGCATCAGAAGAAGCCGAGCGGGTTGATGTCGTAGCTGACCAGCAGGTTCTTGGTTTGCTGGTAGTGCTCGAGCGCCACCTTGTGGGTCTCGCGGCCGACGCCGGACTTCTTGTAGCCACCGAAGGCGGCATGCGCCGGGTACTGGTGGTAGCAGTTGGTCCACACGCGGCCGGCCTGGATGCCGCGGCCCATGCGGAAGGCAACGTTGATGTCGCGGCTCCACACGCCGGCGCCAAGCCCAAACTCGGTGTCGTTGGCGATAGCCAGCGCCTCGGCCTCGTCCTTGAAGGTGGTCACCGCTACCACCGGGCCGAAGATCTCCTCCTGGAACACGCGCATCTTGTTGTGGCCCTTGAGCAGCGTCGGCTGGATGTAGTAGCCCTTATCGTAGGCCGGATCGAAGCTCTCCTTGTCGCCGCCGGTGAGGAACTCGGCGCCCTCTTCACGGGCGATGTCCATGTAGGACATGATCTTGTCGAACTGCTCCTGGGAGGCCTGAGCGCCGACCTGCACGTCGGTGTCGAGCGGATTGCCGCGCTTGATCTTGCCCACCCGCTCCATGACCTTGGCCATGAAGGCGTCGTAGATGTCTTCCTGGATCAGCGCCCGCGACGGGCAGGTACACACCTCGCCCTGGTTGAAGAATGCCAGCACCATGCCCTCGGCAGCCTTCTCGATGAACGCCGGCTCGGCGTCCATGATGTCGGCGAAGTAGATGTTGGGCGACTTGCCACCCAGCTCCACGGTGGAGGGAATGATGTTGTCGGCGGCACACTTGAGGATGTGGGCACCCACCGGGGTGGAGCCGGTGAAGGCGATCTTGGCGATGCGCTTGCTGGTGGCCAGCGCCTGGCCCGCTTCGGCACCGTAGCCGTTGACCACGTTGACCACGCCCGGCGGCAGCAGGTCGCCGACGATCTTCATCAGTTCGAGCACCGAAGCCGGGGTCTGTTCGGCGGGCTTGAGCACCACGCAGTTGCCGGCGGCCAGGGCCGGGGCCAGCTTCCACACCGCCATCAGCAGCGGGAAGTTCCACGGAATGATCTGCCCCACCACGCCCAGCGGCTCATGGAAGTGATAGGAGACGGTATTGGCGTCGATGTCGGCGGCGGTGCCTTCCTGAGCGCGGATACAGCCGGCGAAGTAGCGGAAGTGGTCGACAGCCAGCGGAATGTCGGCGTTCAGCGTCTCGCGTACCGCCTTGCCGTTGTCCCAGGTCTCGGCCACGGCCAGCTTTTCCAGGTTCTGCTCGATGCGATCGGCCATCTTGAGCAGGATGTTGCTGCGTTCGGCGGCGGAGGTCCGGCCCCAGGCGGGAGCGGCGGCATGGGCGGCGTCCAGCGCCTTCTCGATATCCTCGGCGGTGGAGCGCGGGATCTGGCAGAACACTTCGCCGTTGACGGGGCTGACGTTGTCGAAGTACTGCCCTTGCACCGGGGGCACGAACTCGCCGCCGATGTAGTTGCCGTAGCGCTGTTCGAAGGTGATGACGGAGCCGGACTGGCCGGGGTTCGCGTAGATCATGACATGACTCCTGACGGCTGTTGTTGTAGGAGGGTTCGGTCTGGCGGTGTGCCATGCGCCACGAACCTGACTCCAAGAGTAGAGAAGTTATTCAGCGGCACTATGCTGCGATGGACTCGGCCACCAGGGCCTTTGGTAGTAGAACTCAGGGCAAGGCCGCCACCGAGTCGACGACGCTGGCATACAGGTCGCGCGTCGCGGCCAGCGCGGCCAGGTGCACGTCCTGGGCGGGCATGTGCTGCCCGGTGCCCGTGTCGAGGGCGCGCGACGCCGTGGCGCTGGCCACCACGGTGGGGGCGTAGCCAAGGTTGAAGGCACCGTGGGCGGTCGAATTGACGCACATGTGGGTCATGAAACCTGCCAGCACCAGCTGCGTGGCGCCCAGCGACTTGAGGGTGGCGTCGAGTTCGGTACCCACGAAGGAGTTGGGGTAGTGCTTGGTGATGACCGTTTCCCCGGCGATCGGCGCCACGCAGTCGGCGATGGCGCCGATCTCGGCCTCGACGTCGTAGGGCGACCCCGGCCCGGCGTCATGGCGAATGTGGATCACGGGCACCTTCAGCTCCCGCGCGCGCTCGAGCAGGCGCTGCGCCTCGCCCAGCGCCTCCTCGACGCCTTCCAGGCGCATGACGCCGGTGCGGTAGGTGTTCTGGCAGTCGATCAGGATCAGCGCTGAATCCTGCAGCCGGGCGGGCGCGTGGCCAAGCCCCATCAGGTCTCGCAGCGTGGTGGTGTCTTGCGACATGTGGCCTCCTCTTTCCTTGCGATAGCGTTCCTGCGCTCGTGCCCGGCAGCCGCCGGGCACGAGCGCCGTGACTCACTGCCCAGCGTATTCCTGCGGCAGCTTGAAGGTCCACAGCATGCCGCCCTGGTTGAAGTCCTTGATCACCTCGGCGACCTCACCACCCCACAGCGGCACCGCGCCGCCCCAGCCCGACACCACCGAGACGTACTGCTCGCCGTCCATCTCCCAGGTAATCGGCGTGGCCACCACGCCGGAGCCGGTGTTGAAGCGCCACAGCTCCTCGCCGGTGGTGGCATCGAACGCCTTGAGGAAGCCCTCGGGCGTGCCGGTGAACACCAGGTTGCCGGCGGTGGTCATCACGCCACCCCACAGCGGTGCGCGGTTCTCGTGGCGCCAGACCTCTTCACCGGTGCGCGGGTCGACCGCCCGCAGCACGCCGATGTAGTCGTCGTTGGCGGGGCGTATGGTGAAGCCGGCGCCCAAATAGGCCGCCCCCTTGCGGTAGGAGACCGGCTCGTTCCAGATATCCATCATCCACTCGTTGGAGGGGATGTAGAACAGCCCGGTATCCTGGCTGTAGGCCATGGGGTTCCAGTTCTTGGCGCCCAGGAAGGCGGGATAGGCCGCGACCGCCTCGCCGCGATCGCCCTCGACGTCGGCCGGATTGCCCGGACGTCCCTCGGGGTTGAAGAGCGGCCGGCCGTTCTCGTCCAGGCCTTCCGCCCAGGTGATCTTGTCGGCAAACGGGAAGCCGCGGATGAACTCGCCGTTCTCGCGGTTGAGCACATAGAAGAAGCCGTTGCGGTCCGCCGTGGCGGCGGCCTTGATGACGCTGCCGTTGTCCTCGTAGTCGAACGAGATCACCTCGTTGACGCCATCGTAGTCCCAGCCGTCGTTGGGTGTGGCCTGAAAGTGCCACTTGATGGTCCCATCGTCGGGATTGATGGCCAGCCGAGACGAGGTGTAGAGGTTGTCGCCGGGGCGCAGGTGGGAATTCCACGGCGCCGGGTTGCCGGTGCCGATCAACAGTGTGTGCGTATCCGCATCGTAGAAGCCGCCCAGCCAAGGCGCGCCGCCACCCTGCTCCCACATGTCGCCGGGCCAGGTCAGCCCGGCCTCGCCACCGGTGATGCCGTGCTCCACCGCTTCGCCGTTCTGGTAGACATAGCCCATGTGGCCCTCGACGACGGGGCGGGTCCACAGCTCGTCGCCGGTTTCGGCATCGAAGGCGAACACGGTGCCGACCACGCCGAACTCACCCCCGGCCACCCCGGTGATCAGCTTGCCGTCGATGATGATCGGCGCAGCAGTGATGGCATGTCCGCCCTGGTAGTCGGCCACGCGCTTGATCCACTGCACGCGGCCGGTCTCGCGGTCGAGCGCCACCAGGCGGGCGTCCAGCGTGCCGAAATAGACCTTGTCGCCATAGATGGCCGCACCGCGGTTGACCACGTCGCAGCACGGCATGATGCCGTCGGGCAGACGCGCCTCGTACTGCCAGATCTGCTCGCCGGTATAGGCATCCACCGCCCAGATGCGGGAATAGGAGCCGGTGACGTACATCACGCCGTCCTTGACCAGCGGCTGGGACTCCTGGCCGCGCTGCTTCTCTCCGCCGAAGGAAAAGGCCCAGACCGGACGCAGCTGATGGACGTTATCGGTGTTGAGCGTGGTCAGCGGGCTGTAGCGCTGGCCGTGCAGGCCCATGCCATTGGTCACCACCTGGTCCGTGGTCAGGTGGTCGTTGAGCATGTCGTCGAAGGTGACGGCCTGGGCGTGGGCAGCAATGCCCAGCGCGATGGCGCTTAGCGCCAGGGGCCTGGCCAGCTTGCCAAAGGGGGTGGACTGGGTCATGACGGTCTCCAGAGGGGGCAAGGATCCAACAGCGTTGTTGTTCGGGTGTCAGCGCCGACTCGCGCTCCTCCCAATCTGGTGGATCAGCGTGTGCTCAACCATGGCCAACAGGGACGACATTCCCTCCTCTCTTGGTCGTACGACCCACCCGCGCCGGGGGCGTAGCGCACGGCCGAACCCCGGCCGCCGTGGCGTCAGCGGCATTCCCTCCCCCGCATTCACGACCACGGCACACAAAAAAGCCACCCGTTCACAGCACGTGAGCCGGGTGGCAAAGGCCATGCCTGACGATGACAGGGCATGACGATGACGGGACATGACAATGACAGGGCCTCACCCCCCTTCGGCGAGCAGCGCCAGCGCGTCGCGCTCATAGCCCCCGTAGAGGTGGGTCACGCTGCGGATCAGCTCATGGCGCGCCACCGCCACCTCGTCGAATCGCGCGGGAATGGGAAGCGCCATGACCTCACTGGCTGTCAGCCCCTGGCGAGCCGCGTCGCGCAGGGTATCGTCCAGCCAGGCGAGGTAGTCGTGCATCTGGTCGAAGGGCGCCGTGCCCTCCGCCACCGGGCCATGGCCGGGCACCAGGTAGTGAAAATCCAGGGCTTCCAGCTCGCGCAGCTCCTCTCGCCACACCTCAAGGCCGGGGGTGTGCGGGGTGGTGGGGGCGCGCCGATAGAAGACCATGTCGGCGGCAAGCAGCACGCCGGACGCATGGTCGAGCAGCACCAGATCGGCACCCGAATGCCCGCTCATGGCGATCAGCTCGATCTCGCGCCCACCCAGGGTGATGCGCCCAGGGCTGACGCGCTGCGTGGGCAGCACGACCTCGGTTCCCCGCATCCAGTCGCCCAGCGTGCGGTAGAGGTTTTCTGTGAAATCGTCGCCCTGGGCGCGCAGCAGCGCGATGGTGCCCTCCAGGGCGTACAAGGTGTCGGGCGCGAAGGCCTGGTTGCCAAACACATGGTCGGGGTGATGATGCGACAGGAATACGTGGGTGACGGGCAGGTCGGTGATCGAGGCGATGACCTCGCGCATCTGCTCGCCGTAGCGGCGCGAAGGGCCGGTGTCGAACACCACCACCCCCTCCTCGGTGAGGATGAACGCGGTATTGACGATGTTGCCGCCGTTGTCGCGCGCAAAGTCTTCCCGAACCCCTTCGAGGACCCACACATCCGGCACAATTTCCACCGGTTCGAGCGAGTATCGGTAGCTGTCGGCGGAAGCGGCACCGGCGCCCAGCAGCAGGCTGGCTAGGATCAGCGTTGCATTGCGCATGTCAGCCCCCCAGGCGGCTCTCGAAGACATTGCCCCCATTGTCACGCATCCACAGCACGATCCCGCCATGCTGCGCCGCCCGCTTCAGGTCGAAGACGAACAGAGGGTTTTCCGAGGCGGATTCGGAGAGCGTCATGCTGGCCAGGCGCACCAGATCGGCGCTGCCCCTCAGTTCGACGACCTCGATATTGAAACGCGGGATATTGCCTACCATGCCGGAATCCATGGGATGCATGATCTGCACCTTCAGGCGGGTCGCGGCCGGTGCATCGACCGGCGAGAACAGAGCGCCGTGCATCCGCCCAAGGCTCGCGGCCCAGTCGGGATTGCTGGCGGTAACGCTGGGCGCGGTGCAGCCCCCGCCGGCGGCATCCACCTGAGCGCTGCCGATGTGCCAAACCCCCTGCGCATCACGCACCGCGGCGCGCACCGTGGAGGCCTGCTGAATGCGAAAGTTCAGCGCAATGGCCCGCACCTCGGCGGCTTCCGGCTGGAAGGTGAAGAGGTGCGGCACGGGGTTGAGGTCCACCCAGGTGATCACCTCCTTCACCTCGGCGGCGAAGCCCGACAGATCCACCGTCAAGGGCACCTGGGTGGCATCCTCGGCAAAGTGCGGCACCTTGAGCACTACCGCGTCGCTGTGCCGAACCGTCGCCGCCTCGCCCAGGTAGCGGTTGAGGTTGTAGTGCCACATGGGCGAACGAAAGGGATCGTCCGGCGCCGCCGCCGCTGCCATGCCGGTAGCACTGGCGGTGGCGGCCACCGTCAGCAGCCAGCATGCCGCCAGGCCAAGCCACCAGCGATGCCCTTCGCGGATTGCGGGCGACGCATGCGTAAATGGGGTCGTCAATGGCTGTCTCATGGCGTCACTCCGCGTTGCCGAGGATCTCGGCATAGAAATCGGGCATGCGGTAGTCCAGCGCATGGGCCTCGAACAGGGCCGCCAGGCTGCCGTCGCGTACGCGTCGATCGACGATCGCCTCCACCGCATAGCCCAACTGGCGATGGCTGTCGCGAACCGCCATCCCGATGTCCCACTGCTGCCGGGAAATTCCCGGAAAGCTGGCCTCGGCAATGCGGAACGCCTGCTCCGGGTAGCGCGCCATGAAGTACTCGATCTCGCCCCGCATGGCCATTACGCCGGCCACTTCGCCACGGGCCATGGCGGCAAAGGCATCGTCTACATTGCGAAAGTGGCGCACATTGTCGCGCAGTTGCCCGCCCAGCACGGCGGTCAGGTAGGTCGCCGGCAGAGTGTTGTACTCCGCCCCGATGCGCCGCTGGCGAAAGCTGCCCAGCGTCGCCTCGTCGTCAAGCTGGGCGGCATCGTAGGCCAGGCCCCACTCTTCGCGCTGGTAGGTGCCGAACATCACCACGCTCTTGTTGATGTATTCGCCGGTGGAATCGCGCATGTACGAGAACTGCCGATCGTAGGGCACCCGCAGCATCACATCGGCCACCTGAGTGGGGCGCAGGTAGTGCCCGCGCGAGACATTGTTGCCCAGGTCGCGCCCCAGGCTGCTGCCGGGCTTGATCCAGAAGGGCCGAAACTCCAGGCCCAGCCCCTCGGCAATGGTGCGGCCGATCTCGACATCGATCCCCTGCGCCTCGCCCGTCTCGTCTCGGTAGGAGTAGGGCGGGAAGTCCTCGTAGAGCCCGATATTGATATAGCCCGAGGCCGTGACCTCATCGAGGTCGCGCAGCGCCGGGCGGCGGAACAGCTCAGCGCTGGGGTTGCCTCCTGCCACCTCGGCCACGGCGGCGCGCAGCGCGTCCGTCGCCAGCCCTTCGCCCCAGGCCGGCGCCTGAAACAGTAGGAGCCCCCACAAGATCAAGCTTCGTGCCCACATAATGCCTACCCTCCCGATGGTGTGGCGACAGCGGAATCGTCATGCCAGGCTCATGGCGATACCGATTCGATATAGCTCTTGATCGCCCACATCGCGGTCTGATCAAGGTTCTCGCGAAACGCCGGCATGCCCCGCTCGGTGCCGCTGGTCACCCGCTGCAGGTAGAACTCGTCGTCCCACTCCTCGAGCTTGCGCAGGTCCGGGGTCAGCCCACCGGACATCGCCTGGATGCCGTGGCAAACGGCACAGTTGCCGGCGTAGCCGCGCTCGCCAATCTGCACCGCAAGCTCGTGGTACTCGTCGTGCTGGTTGCCGGGGCGGAAGGGGTTTTCCATCAGCGGCGCTTCGCCGAGATCGGGCAGACCCTGGGTATCGACTCCCTGGGGGGTGACATCGCCATGGCCCAGGGCCGCACCGGAAGCGCCCAGCAGCAGGCAGGCCAGCGAGGCGGCAACGGCACGCCGCGACGAGATCAGGGAGGAGGCAAGGAACGGAGTGGATCGCATGGGAACACCTTTCTTGGGATTGTTGTGAACTGTCGCTGGGTAGACCGTCGCTGCCTGCCGCTGCGTGAATCTCATTGAGCGTGTGTCACCCTGACGCCGCATGGTCAGGCAGATGCCGCGTTCCTGCGGCGAGATGACTGGAGTCTGGAAGCGCGGCCGCGGTTGTGCATCGCCACTTTCCGCCTCTTCAACGTCCTCCCTTGGTACTAGTTCGCTCTCCCCCAATGCTCCCGTCGTACGTCTTTGGAACGAGAACAAGGGCCCGATGGTGGCATGGGAGGCCCGCAAGCGAAGTGCTGAACTGGTGCCAGGGCCTTCTCGCCAGAGGCTTTCATCATAAGGAGAACAACAACATGCCCCTTGCTCCCTCGCAGCGCACCGCTGCCGCGCCCACCACCCGCTGCACCCCGCACCGCCCTGCCGCCAAGGCGCTACTGGCGCTCGGTCTGAGCCTGGCAACCACCGCGGCACTTGCCGCCGGCGACCTGGCCAACCGTCCCGAACGTCTGGAGCGGCTGGTGATCGGGACCGGTGAAAGCATGCTCGGCGTCTCGGTGCGCGACTTCCAGCTTGAAACCGGCCAGGCCTACCGGCTGGTGATCGAAGCCACCGGCATGCAGGCCTGCGCCTGGGTCGCGCCCGGCTTCTTCAAGAACGCCTGGCTGCGCAAGATCGAAGTGGGCAACGTCGAGATCAAGGCGCCCACCCTCACCGAGCTGGAGTTCGAGCGCGAGGGCGAGGCCGAGCTGTTCTTCGTGCCCATCCGCCCGGGCACCTACGAGTGGGCCTGCGCCGGCCTTGAGGAGCGGGGCGTGAGCGGCACCTTCGTGGTGCAGTGACGCGGCCAACCGCCGCTTCGACCCATCACGGCCCGGCGCCGCGATCCGGCGCCTTGAGGAGTTGCCATGACCCTATCCCTGTCCCTTCGACCCCTTCTCTGCGGGCTGGCGCTGGGCGCCTGCCTTGCCACCTTGCCGGCCCATGCCGATGAGCTCGGCGTGCGCTACGGCTACCTGCAGTGGCAGCCCGACCGCGGCCCGGCCCTGGCCCTGCTGACCCCCGAGCCAGAGGATTCGGGCCTGCAGGGCGCCCGCCTGGGCATCAGCGACAACATGAGCAGCGGGCGTTTCCTTGGCCAGCGCCATGAGCTCGAGAGCACGATCGCCGCCAGCGAAGAGGCCTTGCTGGAGGCGCTCGCCGCCATGCTCGAGGACGACATTCGCCTCATCGTGCTCAATGTCCCGGCACAGACCCTGCGCCGGGCTCTGGAAATCAGCGGCGACCAGGCGCTGCTGTTCAACGCCGGCGCCCGCGATGTCGCCCTGCGCCTGGACGACTGCTCCCCCTACCTGCTGCACACCGCCCCCAGCCACGCCATGCTGACCGATGCCCTGGCCCAGTGGCTCAACCTGCGACGCTGGCGCTCGGTGTTCCTGATCAGCGGCCAGCATGAAGACGACCAGGCCTGGGCCGAGGCCTTCCGCCGCTCGGCGCAGAAGTTCGCCGTGAACGTGGTCGCCGACAAGGCCTGGACCTTCGAGGCCGACATGCGCCGCAACGCCTCGGCCGAGCTGCCGCTGTTCACCCAGGGGCCCGAGTACGACGTGGTGGTGGTGGCCGACGAGCGCAACGACTTCGGCGACTTCGTGCCCTTCAACACCTGGCTGCCGCGCCCGGTGGTCGGCACCCAGGGCATGGCCGCCGACGCCTGGCACCCGGCCGTGGAGGCATGGGGCGCGGCCCAGCTGCAGAACCGCTTCCAGCGCCAGGCCGAGCGCCCCATGACCGGCACCGACTACGCCGCCTGGGCGGCGGTACGCGCGGTGGGCGAGGCGGTGACGCGCACCGAGAGCGCCGACATGCCGGTGCTGCGCGACTACCTGCTGGGCGACGACTTCGAGCTGGCCGCGTTCAAGGGCCGCCCGCTCAGCTTTCGCGACTGGAACGGACAGCTGCGCCAGCCGATCCCGCTGGCCCACCCCAACAGCCTGGTGGCGATGGCCCCCTTCGAAGGCTTCCTGCACCAGCACACCGAACTCGACACCCTGGGCTACGACCGCCCCGAAAGCCGCTGCCGCATCAGCGACTGACCGACATCCCCTGCCGATTCCAAGGAGCCGAACATGACATTCACCGCACGCCTCGCCGCCCTCGGCCTGACGCTCTGCCTTTCCACGCCGCTCTGGGCCCAAAGCCTGGCCTACGTCTCCAACGAGCGCGACAACACCATCTCGGTGATCGACATGGCCTCGCTGGAAGTGATCGACACCATCCCGGTAGGCCAGCGCCCGCGCGGCATCCTGCTGTCGCCCGACGAGAGCCTGCTCTACGTCTGTGCCAGCGACGACGACGCCGTGCAGATCCTCGACCTGGCGACCCGCCAGGTGATCGACACGCTGCCCTCCGGCGAAGACCCGGAACAGTTCGCCCTGCACCCCAACGGCCGCCATCTCTATATCGCCAACGAGGACGACGCCCTGGTCACCGTGCTGGACGTGGAGACCAAGCGCGTGCTGGCGCAGATCGAGGTCGGCATCGAGCCCGAAGGCATGGGGGTGAGCTACAACGGCCGCTGGGCGGTGAACACCAGCGAGACCTCCAACATGCTGCACTGGATCAACACCGAGACCTTCGAGATCGAGAAGAACATCGTCATCGGTGCCCGCCCGCGCCACGTAGAGTTCACCCACGACGACGCCCTGCTGTGGGCCTCGGCGGAGATCGGCGGCACCGTGCACATCATCGACGTGGAGCGCCTCGAAGAGATCCACACCATCGACTTCCGCATTCCCGGGGTGAACCAGGACCGCGTGCAGCCGGTCGGCATCCAGCTCACCTCCGACGGCCGCTACGCCTTCGTCGCCCTGGGGCCGGCCAACCACGTCGCCGTGGTCGACGCCCAGACCTTCGAAGTGCTCGACTACCTGCTGGTCGGCGCCCGGGTCTGGCAGGTGGCGCTGAGCCCCGACGAGAAGACGCTGCTCACCACCAACGGCGTGAGCGGTGACGTGTCGGTGATCGACGTCGACAGGCTGGAAGTGGTCAAGAGCATCGACGTGGGCCGCTTCCCCTGGGGCGTGCGCATCACCTCGGGCGGCGAGTCATGATCATGGAGGCCCAGGGCGTCGGGTATCGCTACCGGCGCCAACCGGTGCTGCAGGAGGTCAGCTTCACGCTGGCCTCCGGCCGTTTCCATGCCCTGCTGGGCCCCAACGGGGCGGGCAAGTCGACGCTGTTCGGCCTGATGACCCGCCTGCTGGCGCTGCAGCAGGGCGACCTGCGCCTGGGCGGACGCTCGCTCAAGCACCAGCCCGCCGCCGTGATGCGCCACCTGGGGGTGGTGTTCCAGCAGAACGCCCTGGACCTGGACCTCAGCGTGACGCAGAACCTGCAGTACCACGCCGCCCTGCACGGCATGTCGCCGCGTGACGCACGAAGGCGCTGCGCCGAGGAGCTTGAGCGCCAGCAGCTCCTCGAGCACGCCCGGGTGCCGGTGCGCAGGCTCAACGGCGGCCACCGGCGGCGGGTGGAGATCGCCAGGGCGCTGCTGCATCGCCCCTCACTGCTGCTGCTCGACGAGCCCACCGCCGGGCTCGACCTCGACAGCCGGGCGGCGCTCAACCACCACGTGCGCCAGCTTTGCCGCGAGCGTGAGCTGACCGTGCTGTGGGCCACCCACCTGATCGAGGAAGTCACCCCCGAGGACCAGGTGCTGGTGCTGCATCGCGGGCGCCTGCTGGCCGACGAGCCGGGCGAGGCACTGTGTCGCCGCCACGGCGGCGGGAGCCTTACCGAAACCTTCAACGCCCTGACCCGGGAGGCCCTGGCATGACGCCACGCGACTACTGGTACTGCTTCATCGGCGTACAAAAGCGCGAGTGGCTGCGCTTCTGGCAGCAGCGCACGCGGTTCGCCAGCGCCCTGGTGCGCCCGCTGCTGTGGCTGGTGGTGTTCGCCGCCGGCTTCCGCATGGTGCTGGGCGTGTCGATCATCCCGCCCTACGTCACCTACATCACCTACGAAACCTACATCGTGCCCGGCCTGTGCGGCATGATCATCCTGTTCAACTCCATGCAGGGCGCACTCTCGATGGTCTACGACCGCGAGCTGGGCTCCATGCGCGTGCTGCTCACCAGCCCTCTGCCGCGCCCCTACCTGCTGCTGACCAAGCTGTTGGCCATGGGCAGCGTGTCGGTACTGCAGGTCTATGTGTTCCTGCTGATCGCGCGCTGGGGCGTGGGCGTGCGCCCGCCGCTGGAGGGCTACCTGGCGGTGCTCCCCGCCCTGCTGCTGGCCTCGCTGATGCTGGGCGCGCTGGGGCTGCTGATCGCCACCTGGGTCAAGCAGCTGGAGAACTTCGCCGGGGTGATGAACTTCGTCATCTTTCCAATGTTCTTCCTCTCCTCGGCGCTCTACCCGCTGTGGCGCATGCAGGAGGCCAGCCCCTGGATCTACCAGCTGTGCCTGCTCAACCCTTTCACCCATGCGGTGGAAATGCTGCGCTTTGCGCTGTACCTGAAATGGAACGGCGAGGCGATCGCCATCACCCTGGGCGTGACGCTGGTGCTGGCCACGCTGGCCATCGGCGGCTTTCGCCCCCAGCGCACGCGCCTGCTGGGCGCGCACATCCCCTAGCCGGCCAGCGCCAGGCCGAGGCTCAGTCGGGCAGCCCGGCCTCGGCGGTGGCGGCACGCCCCAGTACTTCCAGGCGGTTACCAAGGGCGGCAAGCCCGTCGCGGGCCTTATCCAGCGTTTCGTCATAGCGTAGCCGGGCGGGGCGTCCCGCCAGGTACCAGACGCGGTTGGCCAGCGCCGCAGCGTCTCGCACCTCGTGGGTCACGCAGATCATCGCCATGCCCGGCGTGTCGTCGAGCAGCGCGCGGATCAGCGCCTGAAGCTCGGTCGCTCGCTGCGGGTCGAGGGAAGCGAAGGGCTCGTCCAGCAGCAGCAGCTCGGGGCGCACCGCCAGGCAGCGAGCCAGGGCGGCGCGGCGCGCCATGCCCAGCGAGAGCTGGTCGGGAAAGTGATCGGCATGGCCGGAGAGCCCGACCCGGGCCAGCAGTGCCGGTACCGCGCTGCCGGCCACGCCGACCAGGCGCAGGTTGTCGCGCAGCGTGCGCCACGGCAGCAGCCGGTGCTCCTGGAACAGGTAGCCGATACGCAGCGCCGGGCGAGCCTGGCCCGGCTCCAGCCCGGCCAGACGGTTGAGCAGCGTGGTCTTGCCGGTGCCGGAGGGCCCCAGCAGGCAGATCCGGTCGCCGCAGCCAATGCGCAGCGTGGCGGGCGCCAGCACCGGGTGCCCGTCGGGTACCTGACACTCAAGCATGAGCGACGCCCGAACGCCGCCAGCGCGAGGCACGGCGCTCCAGCGGCTGCAGCACCACAAGTTCGATCAGCTGCACCACGCCGATGAAGGCGAAGCTGTAGGCCAGCAGCGCGGCCACGTCGAAGACTTGGAAGGCCAGGTGCAGCTGGAAGCCGACCCCGTCGGAGCGGCCCAGCAGCTCGACCACCAGCACGATCTTCCAGATCAAGGCCAGGCCGCCGCGCGTGGCCGCCATCAGGTAAGGAAACAGCTGCGGCACCCACACATGCCACAGCCGCCGAAGCGTGGAGAAGTCGTAGATGCGTGCCATCTGCTCCAGCCGCGGGTCGAGGCTGCGTGCGCCTTCGCGCAGCGTGACGGCCACGTTGGGGATCTTGTTGATCACCACCGCCATGATCGCCGCCGCCTCCACCAGCCCGAACCACACGTAGAGCAGGATGATCAGCACCAGCGCCGGCAGGTTGAGCAGCAGCACCAGCAGCGGGTCGAGCAGTGCATTGACCAGCGCCAGCCGCCCCATGGCGATGCCGACCAGGCAGCCCAGCGCCATGGCCAGCGCGAAGCTGAGCGCCACCCGCCGCAGGGTCACGGCCAGGTGACGCTGCAGTTCGCCGCTGGCGGCCTCCTGCTGCAGCGTGGCGAGCACCGCCGACGGCGTGGGCAGCAGCGAGGTGTCCAACTGCCAGGCCAGCAGCCACCACAGCGCGAGCAGCAGCGGCAGGGCCGCCCAGGAGGCGAGCGGCGTGGCCTTCACTGCGCCGTCTCGGGAGTCAGGACGAACAGCCCGGCCGGCATCACCGCGTCCGACGGCGCACCGGCCAGCACCAGCAGCCGCTGCAGCGCCTCGATGCGGGCATCGTCCAGCGGCTCGGGAATGCCCTGCACGTAGCCCCGCCGCAGCGCCTCGAAGTGGGCGTCGTCCTCGGCTCGCATCAGCGGGCGCAGCGCCGCCCAGTGCGCTGGCTCGTCGCGCAGCGCCCGCTTGGTCTGCGCCACGGCGGCGGCGAAGCGGGTCACCAGCGCGGCGTTGTCCTCGGCCCAGCGCGCCGGGAAGGCGTAGCCAAGGATCGGCAGCCCGGTGGGGATCTGCAGGCTGGCCAGCAGGTCGGGCATGGCCAGCGCCACTTCGGCCTCCCCCGCCGCCGTCAGCTCGGCGGCAAAATGCCAGAAGGTCACCAGCACATCGAGCTGGCCGCGCTTGAGCGCCTGGCTAAGCAGCGGCGGCGCCCCGAACTGGACGGTGGCGACCTCGGTCAGTTCGATGCCCTGCCGGCGTGCCGCCTGAGTCAGCAGGATCCAGCCCTTGCTGTCGGGACCACCGGCCACGCCGATGCGCTTGCCGCGCAGCGCCTCGATGCCGTCGATGGCAAGCCCGGGAGCCGCCAGCACGTCGCCCATCTGCGAGGAGTAAGGCAGGTAGCGGAAGTCCTGGCCCGCCGCATGACGCGCCTGGGCCCAGGTCAGGTCGACCACGGCGGCGTCGGCATCGCCACTGGAGAGCGCGATGCGCGAAGCCGGCAGGTTGGCCACCAGGCGCACCTCCAGCTCGAAGCCCGCCTCGCGGTCGAGCCCGTGGCGCTTGAGATGGTCGAGCTCCCAATGGGCGGTGCCGAACTGCAGCACGCTGAGCCGCAGCACGGCAGGTTCGGCGTGGAGAGCTTGGGCACCTGCCAGCAGCAGCACGACGATCAGGCTGCGCAGCAGTGCCAGGGACCTGGGCAGGGTTCGCATGGTCAGGACTCCTGTGGCCAGGACTTGGCCAGACATGGCTCGTGTGGCCTGGGCTTGGGAGGTGTGGACTTGGCGCGTGTGGTCATGGCTCCAGCCTAGGGAGGCCCAGGACCCGGCAGAATAGTACTTTCGTGCCTGTCAGCTCACGACAAAGGTGCAATTCCGGACCAGGCCGAAAGACGGTCCCATGGGGGACGACTTCCCAAGGGGCCTGCATGTCGCTCGCGTACCGGTGTCTATTCACGCTGTTGACGGTGGTGCCATGGCTGGCAGTGGCGCTGTGGCCGGTACCGGCCATGGCCGTGCCGCCCGGCCACGACCCCCTGCTGTTCTCCGAGCAGGGCTATCGCATCGACCGCTACCGCAGCCCGACCCCGGAAACCGTCCCCGGCGCCACCACGGTAGACACGCAGCACGTGGCCGGCCTGCTGGACGCAACGCCGCCGGCGCTGGTGGTCGACGTGATCAACCTCACCTTCCTCCACGGTCGCTTCCTGCAGACCGAGCCGCACTTCACGCTGCCCGGGGCGCTGTGGCTGCCCAACACCGGCCTTGGCCACCTCAGCGACGACTGGTACTACAGCCGCCATGACTGGGTGGGCTACCTGGTGGCCGAGGTCGCCGCCGCCAGCGGCGGCGACCCCACCTTGCCGATCGTGGTGATCTGCCGGTCCGACTGCTGGCTCTCCTGGAACGCCGTGAAACGCCTGGCCGAGGCGGGTTTCGAACGGCTTTACTGGTATCGTGACGGCATCGACAGCTGGGAAGCGGCCGGCCATCCGCTGGAGATCGCCACGCCACGCACGCCGCCGTTCGCCTCGGCCGCTGCCGAACCCCATTGATGAGTGTCACGAGGATAACAACAAGATGGACCAGCACCCCGCCTTCCGAATACTGATCGCCGACGACCATCCGCTGTTTCGCGATGCCATCACCCGGGTGGTCGGCGACGGCTTTCCCGGCAGCGAGCTGCTGGAAACGGAGAATCTCGACGACACCCTGGCCCTGACCGCCCAGGTGGAGGACCTCGACCTGATCCTGCTCGATCTCAACATGCCCGGCATGAGCGGGCTGACCGGCCTGATCCAGCTGCGCAACGAGGCCCCTACCGTGCCGGTGGCAATCATCTCCGCCGAAGAGGACAAGAACGTCATGCTGCAGGCGGTCTCCTGCGGCGCGGTGGGCTTTTTGACCAAGTCATCGCCCAAGGAGCAGCTGGTCAAGGCCATCGCCCAGATCCTCGAGGGCAACATCTACCTGCCCTCGGACATCATGCGCACCACCAGCAGCCGGCCCCAGGAGTCGACCGAGCGCACCATCACCGCCGAGCAGCTCGAGACCCTGACCCGCAAGCAGCTTCAGGTGCTCGAACATATGACCCGCGGCGAGTCGAACAAGATGATCGCCTACCATCTCAACATCGCCGAGACCACGGTCAAGGCCCACGTCTCGGCGATCCTGCGCAAGCTCGGCGTTAGCAACCGGGTCCAGGCGATCCTCTCGGCCAGCGACATCGACTTCAGCCGCTACCTGCGCAAGCCCTAGCTCAGCTGCGCCGGCGCCTCCGCCACCAGCTGCTGCAGGGTGGTACGCAACCGCAGCGGCTTGACCGGCTTGTTGAGCAGCAGGAAGCCGAGCTCGCGCACCTGTTGGCGCAGCTCGCGGCTGTGGTCGGCGGTGATCACCAGCACCGGCAGCGGCTGCCGGCGCTGCGCGTTGAGGCGCTCGGCCAGCGCCACGCCGCTGCGCTCGTGGTCCAGGTGATAGTCGACGATCAGGGCATCGACCGTCGCCTCGGCCAGGCAGACCTGCTGCGCCAGGCGCTCCTCGTCCTCGGCCACCACCACCTCGCAGCCCCAGCGCTGCAGCAGGTGGCGCATGGCGAGGCAGATGGCGGGGTCGTTGTCCACCACCCACAGCCGGGTGCCGACCAGTTCGCGCCCCGCCCCGGTGACCGCCGGCAGCCGCGGCTCGTCGGCCGGCAGCTGTCGCGCATAGGGCAGCAGCACGCTGAACAGCGTGCCGTGCCCGACCCGCGAACGCACCCGCACCGGCTGGTTGAGCATGCGTGAAATCTTGTCGACGATGGAGAGCCCGAGCCCCAGGCCGCGATCGCGGGCCGCGGCCGTGTGCAGGCGGCGAAACTCTTGGAAGATCAGCTCGCGCTCGTGGTCGGCGATGCCGCAGCCGGTGTCCAGCACCTGGATCTCCAGGCCATCGCGGCGGCGGCGGCAGCCCAGCAGCAGTCGACCGCCGGGGGTGTAGCGCACCGCATTGCTGAGCAGGTTGCGGATCACCCGCGCCAGCAGCGAGATATCGCTGCTGACCAGCGCCGAGGAAGCCACGTAGCGAAAGCCCAGCCCCTCGCTGGCGGCGACCTGACGGTATTCGCGCGCCAGGCCATCGAGCAGCTCGCGGATAGCGAACGGGGCGATCTCGGGCACCACCACGCCGGCATCCAGCTTGGAGATGTCGACCAGGGTGCCGAGCAGCGTCTCGACGTCCTTCAGCGAGTGGCCCACCTGCTGGATCAGCTCCAGGTTGGCCGCCGACATCTCCTGCTCGACCAGCGCCCCGACGAACAGCCGCGCCGCATTGAGCGGCTGCAGCAGGTCGTGGCTCACCGCCGCCAGGAACTTGGTCTTGGAGAGGTTGGCCGCTTCGGCCTCGGTCTTGGCATCGCGCAGCTGGCATTCGGCCGCCAGGCGCTCCTCGATCTCCTCGCGCAGCTGCCCGTTGACGCGGGTCAGCTCCACCGTGCGCTCGCGCACGCGCTGCTCGAGGTTCTGGTAGGCATGGTGCAGCGCCTCGGCGGTTCTGCGCTGCTCGGTGATGTCGCGGATCAGCACGAAGAAGCCGATCACGCTGCCGTCGTTGTCGCGGTGCGGCACGTAGGAGCGCAGCAGCACCCGGTGCTCGCCGCCAGCATTCTGCTCCGGCAGCTCGAAGCTGATGCGTTCACCCGCCAGCACCCGCTTGAGGTAGGGCATCAGCCGGGCCACGTGATCGGGCGCATGCAGCGCGCTCAGCGACGAGCCCAGCAGCAGGTCATGCGGCCAGCCGTACCACGCCTCGTAGACCCGATTGGTGAAGACGTAGTGCAGCTCGCGGTCGAGGTAGGCGATCATCGCCGGCACCTGGTCGGTGATGGTACGGATCCAGCGCTCGCGCTCGGCCAGCGTCTCGGCCTGGCGAATACGCTCGGTGATGTCGGTGTAGGTCAGCACCTGGCCGCCGCCCGGCATGGGGTGGCCGCGCACCTCCACCACGCGGCCGTCGCTTAGGCGGCGCTCGCAGGCCGGCAGCACTCCGTCGGCATCGGCCGGCTGCACCAGCTCGCTGTTGCCGCCCAGCGCCGACAGCGCCACCGGCAGGCCCAGGTCGGCCAGGCCGGTCAGCTCCGAAAAGCGCTGATTGTGCATCTCCAGCAAGCCGCTGCGGGTGATCACCGCCACGCCCTGGGAGAGGCTGTCCAGGGTCGCCTGCAGCAGCCGCGACTTCTGTGCCAGGGCATGCTCGCGCTGGGCGTGCTCCTGGCGCTTGAGCTCGGTGATGTCGACGTAAAGGAACACCCGCCCGCCGCCGCGGATCGGCCGCTGGTGGATCTGCACCCAGCGCCCGTCGTGCAGCTGGTAGACGGTGCGCCCCTGGCGCTGGCGGAGCTGTTCGCTGACCACCAGGCCGGAGGTGAGCGCCAGGCGCTTGAGTTCGTCCAGCGACATGCCGGCGCGGATCTCGATCCCCGCCGGTCGCCAGAAGTCGGCGAAGCGGCTGTTGAAGCGCTGGATGCGCTGCTCGCCGTCGAACAGCACGAAGGCGTCGGTGATGCTCTCGATGGCATCGACCAGATACTGATTGGCCTGCTCGGCACGCTCCCTGGCCTCGCCCAGCAGACGGTTGCTGGCACGCAGCTCGTGCATGGTCTGGTTGAGCGCGCGAGTTCTCTCGCGCACCTGCTCCGCCAGCAGCGCGGCATGCTCGAAGGCGGCATAGGGCGCGGTGCGCGGCAGGTTGCTCGCCTCCACCCGCTCGATCAGCGCGGCATTGATGCGCTTGAGCTTGGCGACCTGGCGTTCCAGCTCGCGCTCACGCTCAGTGGTCACGGCGATACTGCCCGATGTAGACCCCGCTGAACGTCTGGTTGAGGTGCAGGCCGCTGCAGTGCTCACCGTAAGTGTTGAAGCCGATCACCCGCTGCTCGCGGTAGAAGTCGCGCGCGCGGGTCGCAAGGCCGGCCTGCTCCAACTCCAGCCGGCGCAGAAAGCAGTCGCAGCCGAGGACGCATTCGGCGGGCCCCAGCCGGTCGGCAATGGCGGCGATCTCGCCCCCAAGGTCCTCGAGCAGGTCGGACTCCTGCATGGCGGTCAGCACGATGCCGGTCTCCACCGCGCAGTAGAAGCTCAGGCTGAGGTCGGGGTTGACGCTCTGGATGGCACGCACGTAGGTCTTGTCGTGCAGCTTCACCGCCAGCGGGTGGCGGGCAAACACCTCGGGGCCCAGCGCCTCGGGCGCGCAGCCGACCAGCCGGGCGTACTCCAGCGCCGCCGGCTCGGCGTTCAGCTCCAGCACCCGGCGGCGCTCGCAGTCGGCCGCGGTCACCACCAGCTTCTCGCCGCTGGGGCGCAGGTGGTGGGTCGAGAAGACCTCGAAGTCGAGCGCAGTGTTCACCATCAGCACCACCGCGGCGCGGTCGTGGAAGGCGCCCTCGCCGTAGACGTAGGTGCCGGTCAGGCGATTGTCGTCGCCGGCGCTGCCGCCGAAGTGGGGTATGCCGGCCAGCACCGAGGTCAGCGTAAGCAGCACCTGCTCCTCGCAGGCCGAGAGGCCGTCGAGCAGGGTCATGGCGAAGGTATGGCCCTTGATCGGCGCCACCCCCGAGTGCGTGCAGTGCTCCATCAGCTGGTCGGTGATGCGCTGGGCATCGAGCAGCGAGAAGGTATCGAGCTCGCGGATCAGCCGGTAGTCGAAGGAGAAGGCGCGGCGGTCGAATCCCAACGCCAGGACCGAGCCGCGCGCGTAGCCGTCGACCCCCAGCTCGCCGGCGGTGGTGCAGCCGCACAGCTTGACCCCGCCCAGGTGCGCCTCCAGGGCCGCGGCCAGGGCGGGCAGGTCGTACTCCGCCGAGCAGAAAAACAGCACGCCTTCCAGATAGGGGCTCAGCAGCCGGCTGGCCAGCTGCTGGGCGGCCTGCTCCGGATCGCGCTGGGATGACTGGGCGACTCGCAGCGGGGCATCCAGCGAAAGGGTCTCTTCCATCCTTGATACCGCTAATGGCACTGACATGGCAGCCTCGCGCGCAGGTCGGGTAACTGCTGTCAGTCTAGGCCTTGATGCAAAGCAGCAACATAGCACTTGAGTGTTGATGGCCGTACGCCGAACCAGAACGAAGGTCGTAGATCGCGCGCCGGGCCGGCTGAGCTGGCGCCTTGCGGCTGCGGCGTCACTGGCGCAGCAGCTGGCTCAGCACGGCGCGCAGCCGCCCTGGCCGGAGCGGCTTGTGCAGCAGCGGAATGTTGCCGTCGGCCAGGCGCCGACGCCAGGCATCGGAGCGATCCGCGGTGATCACCACCGCCGGCAGGCGAGGCAGCTGCCAGTGGCGGCGCAGCTTGGCGACCAGCTGGTCGCCGGTCTCGCCCGCATCCAGGTGCAGGTCGACCAGCAGCGCATCGGGCGGGGGCAGGTCCAGCATCAGCACCTCTTCCAGATCATGGGCCACGTCGCACTGCATCCCCCACTGCTCCAGCAGCGCCTGCATGCCCACCAGGATACTGCTGTCGTTGTCCACCACCAGCAGGCGCCGGCCCTGCAGCGGCCCGGCCGGCAGCAGCAGTTCGGGGCGCTGCCAATGTTCGGCCTGCGGCGCGCAGATCGGCACCCGCACGGCGAAGCAGGAGCCGCGCCCGGGGGTCGAGGTCACGCTGATCGCCAGCCCCAGGCGCTCGCAAATGCGCTCGACGATTGCCAGGCCCAGCCCCACGCCCTGGCGATGGCGGGCGCGTTCGGCGTTGAGCTGGTGGTATTCGCGGAAGATCGCCTGCAGCTGGTCGGCAGGAATACCGGGGCCAGTGTCATGCACTTCGATGGAGGCCATGGCGCCGATGCGACGCACCCCCAGCAGCACGCCGCCCGACTCGGTATAGCGGCAGGCGTTGGAGAGCAGGTTGCGCAGCACCCGCCCGAGCAGGCGAAAGTCGCTGTTGAGGCACACCGAACTCTCGACGCAGCGAAAGCGCAGCGCCTTGCGCTGGGCCCGCGGGGCATATTCGGCCACCAGGCCGCACAGCATGCGCGAGATCGGGAAGCACTCGTGCTGCGGCTGGATGCGCTCCTGGTCGAGCCGAGCGATATCGAGCAGGTCCGTCAGCAGCTCCTCGGCGCCCTCCAGCGACAGGTGGATGCTGTTGACCAGGCGCAGCGAATCGGCGTCGAGCTCCCGCTCGCGCAGCGTCGACACCAGCAGCCGCGCGGCATTGAGCGGCTGCAGCAGGTCATGGCTGGCCGCCGCCAGGTAGCGGTCCTTGCTGCGGTTGGCCTCCTGGGCGAGGTCGCGGGCGGCGCGCAGCTGCTGCTCCATCAACCGCCGCTCGGCCACTTCGCCGGCCAGGTCGGTATTGAGCTGTTCGAGGCGCTGGGTGCGCTCGCGCACCCGCGCCTCGAGCCGGGCGTTGAGCGCCAGCAGCTCCTGGCGCGCCCGCTCGCGCTCGGTGATATCGGCGACGAAGCCCTCGACCAGGATCTCCTCTCCCTGGTTGGGCTTGCGCAGCAGCGTCAGCGCCACCGGTACGCGCCGCCCGTCGCTGCCGGCCAGCCAGGTCGTATGCCCCTGCAGGTGGCCATGGCGGCGCAGCAGCGCGGCCACCCCCTCGGCCTCCTCGGGCTCGGCGAACAGTGCGGCCAGGCTGCCGCAGCGCGCCAGGGTCACCTCCACCGTGGCATCACCGAGCATCGCCGCCAGCGCCGGGTTGGCGGTCAGCAGGGGGCCGTCCAGCACCGCCTGGAAGATGCCGTGCAGGGCATTCTCGAACAGCCACTTGTAGCGGTTGCGCTCGGCCTCGAGCTCGGCCATGCGTGCCGTCAGCTCGGGGTAGTAGCTCTTGCGCGCCGACTGCTGGCCAAGCCCCAGCAGCTGGCTGACCGAGAAACCGTCGGGGTCGGTGACCTTCTTCATCGGGCCACCCGCGCCGGCCGCATCACAGCGCTTCCTCGTAGACCACCTGCACATCCCGCGGACCGGAGCGGCGCGGGTTGGTCAGGATGCAGGGGTCCTGCAGCGCATGGCGAGTGAGGAAGGGGACGTCGCTGCTGCTGACCCCTACCCGGCCCAGCGTTCCCGTCAGGCCGACCGCCCCCTTCAGCGCGACCAGGTGCTCGACCAGCCGCGCGCGCACCTCACGGGCAGTCAGCCCGCGGCAGTCGATGCCAAGGGTTTCGGCGATGCGCGTGAAGCGCTCCGGGGCGGCCTCGAAGTTGTAGGCCACCACGTGCTCGAGCAGCAGCGAGTTGCACAATCCATGGGGCAGGTCGAGGAAGCCGCCCAGGCTGTGCGACATGGCGTGGACCGCGCCGAGGATGGCATTGGAAAAGGCCAGCCCGGCCTGCATGCTGCCGAGCATGACCTGGGAGCGCAGCTCCAGGTTCTGCGGGTCGGCCACCAGCGCCACCAGGTGCCCGTTGATCAGCCGCATCGCCTCCAGGGCATGGGCATCGGTGAGCGGCCCGCTGCCGGTGGAGACGAAGGCCTCGATGGCATGCACCAGGGCATCCACGCCGGTGCAGGCCGTCAGGAAGGGGCTCATGGTCAGGGTGACCTGGGGGTCGATCAGCGACACGTCCGGCACCACCGACTTGCTGACGATGGAGAACTTCATGCGTCGCTGCTGATCGGAAAGGATCGCGAACTGCGAGATGTCCGCCGAGGTGCCCGCCGTGGAGGGCACGAAGATCAGCGGCGGGATCGGCACGCTAAGGGTGTCGACCCCTTCGAAGTCGAGGATGTGGCCATTGTGTGCGACCACGATGCCGATGCCCTTGGCACAGTCCATGGGGCTGCCGCCGCCGATGGCCACGATGGCCTGGGCGCCCATCTCGCGATAGGCCTCGGCGCCCGCCATGACCTCCTCGCTGCGCGGGTTGGGCGACACCGAGGTGAAGCGCCGGCAGGCGATGCCCTGGGCCGCCAGGTCCGCTTCCACTTCCGCCACCCAGCCGGCCAGGACCACGCCGGGGTCCGAGACCAGCAGCACCCGCTCGGCGCCGAAGGTACTGACGTAGTTGGCGACGGCGCGGCGCGCGCCTTCGCCGAAGATGATCTCGGGGGCCACGAACTTGCGCAGCCGGGTGATGCTGGATGACATTCAGGGTACTCCCGCTGGTCGCCGCCCGCCTCAAGGCAGGCCGAGGGCAGCGGCTATTGTTATCGTGTCGTCTCGGGATGACGTGCCTCCCATGGTATGGGGCGACCGGGCCGGGTGCCCTACGCCCTTGGTCGGGTATGGGTGCCGTGAGCGCGAACGGGGCCAGCCAGGCCCCGTTGCGACCGGCTCGCTCAGCGGTTGGCGATATACAGCGTCACTTCGAAGCCGAGGCGCAGGTCACGATAGCAGGGCTTGGTCCACATGGGAGTCTCCTTGAACTGGGGAATGGACAGGCCCGCCCCGGGCAGGCCTGCCATTCCAGTAAAGCACCTCCTGGCGCCGGCGGGGCGCTACTTTGGAAGGAAGACGTCCCCTTCCATGGGCCCAAACGGCGCCTAGGCGCTGGCAACCCGAGGGCACCCCGGCTAGCCTCGAAGGTCCCTCCCCCCGCAGCGAGACTCCCCATGCCACGCCACCTCCTGCTGCTGCTCGCGTTCGTGCTGCTGGTGTCGGCGGCCCAGGTTCAGGCCCAGGCGGAACCGGCGTCGCCGCGTTCGCCCCAGGCACGCATGATCGACGGCTACCTGGCCTATGGCCAATTCAAGATGGGCCGCTACGCGCAGGCCTTCGAGATCTGGCAGCGCCTGGCCGAGGAGGGCGATGCCGACGCCGCCTTCCAGCTCGGCGTGATGCTGGAGGATGGCCGCGGCCAGCCCGCCGACCTGGAGCAGGCACTGACGTACTACCGCCAGGCCAGCGACGCCGGCAGCCAGCGAGCCGCCCACCGCCTGGCCGCGCTCTATGCCGCCGGCGCCCCCGGCCTGCCCGCCGACCCGACGCTGAGCCGCCACTACCAGGCGCTGGCCGACACTGACGACTGAAGGCTGCCGCCCTCGTCTTGTGACCCCCGGCGGGTTTTCCTACGCTGGGAAGGACGTCGCCTCACGGCGCCCTCCCCCCGTCTCGCCTGCAAGGAGCCACGCGATATGCAACGACAAGGAACCCCAACCCAGCGCCGCTTTCCCCTCACCCCGCTTGCCGCCGCCCTTGGCCTGGGCACCTTCGGCATGGCCCACGCCGCCCCCGAGGTCACCGAGCAGGAGATCCAGGCCGCCATTGAAACCGAAGAGGGCAACCTGCGCCTGGTCCAGGTGGTCGGCGGGCTGGAGCATCCCTGGGCGGTGGCCTGGCTGCCCGATGGCCGCATGCTGATCACCGAGCGCCCGGGAAATCTCTACCTGGTCGACGACGACGAGATCACCGAGGTCGGCAACCTGCCCCGCATCGATGCCGAAGAGGACCAGCAAACCGCGCCCGAGGGTGGTAACCAGGGCGGCTTGATGGATGTCGCCGTGCACCCGGACCATGACGACAACGGCTGGATCTACTTCACCTATTCCAGCCCCGGCGATGACGACTCGGTGATGGGCGACGACGAGTACGGCACCGGCACGGCGCTGGCCCGCGCCCGCCTGAGCGACGACGGCAGCGAGCTCACCGACCTCGAGACGATCTACGCCCAGGTGCCGCGCACCGCGCCCGGACGCCACTACGGCTCGCGCATCGTCTTCCCCGGCGACGGCAGCGTGATGTTCTCGATCGGCGACCGCGGCATTCGCTACCCCTCCCAGGACCTGACCGACCCGGGCGGCTCGATCATCCGCCTCAACGAGGACGGCGGCGCCTTCGAGGGCAACCCCTTCATCGGCGTCGAGCCGGGCAACCTGCGTCCCGAGATCTTCTCCTACGGCCATCGCAACAACCAGGGCCTGGCCCTGCACCCCGACACCGGAGCGCTGTGGGCCATCGACCACGGCCCCAACCAGGGCGGCGAGCAGCTCTACGTCGCCGAGGCCGGCAGCAACCACGGCTGGCCCCAGGTATCCTTCGGCACCGAATACGATACCGATGAGTTCATCGGCATCGGCCGCGAGGCGCCTGGCGCCAAGCCGCCCGTTCACGTCTGGGACGAGACCCTGGCGCCCTCGGGCCTGGCGTTCTACACCGGCGAGGAGTTCCCCGGCTGGCAGGGCAACCTCTTCGTCGGCGCGCTCTATGCCGAGCGGCTGCACCGGCTGGTGCTGGACGGCGAGTCCATCGCCCATGAAGAGATCTTGCTGGAGAACGAGGTGGGCCGCATCCGCGACGTGCGCCAGGGCCCCGACGGCATGCTCTACGTGCTGACCGACGAGAGCGACGGCGGCCTGTATCGCCTCGAGCCCGTGTTCGAGTCCGAGCCGTGACGGCTCTCGCCTAGCCAGGCGTACTGCACGAGCCAGGCGTACTGCACGAGCCAGCCGCCCCTGGTGCCATCGCTGGGCGCAAACGCAGCGGGGCCGATCATCACGATCGGCCCCGCTGGCAACCGGCGACTGTCTGGCTCAGTTGGCCTCGACGCCTTCCGGCAGCTCGAAGGGAACCCCTTCGGGCGCGTGGAAGTTCACCGGAATCTCGCCGGTCAGCGCTTCCTGGAAGGCCACCAGCTCGTCCAGCGCCTCGCTGTCGAGGTCCTGGCCCAGCTGCACACGCGCCATGATGGCGGTGGCGCGACGCAGGTTGTCGACCGAACCGTCGTGGAAGTAGGGGCCGGTCTTGGCCACGTTGCGCAGCAGCGGCACGCGGAAGAAGAAGCGGTCGCGCTCTTCGCCGGTCACCGTCATCAACCCGGACATGATCTCGGGCGAGCCGGTGTGCTCCCAGTAGTTCTCCATCACGCCGAAGCGCTGCAGCATGGTGCCGCCGACCAGGTTGCCGCTGTGGCAACCCACGCAGCCCACGCTCATGAAGCGGTCCAGGCCGCGCACCTGCAATTCGCTCATGGCGTCGTCGTCGCCTTCCAGCCACGCATCGAACGTAAGCGTCCGGTGATCCCATCTTGAGCCTGGCGCTGCCGTCGTCAGGATAGTGTCCACTTATTTTCTAGTGGACACTTAACATGAACGAATTAAGCGTAACCAAACCCTGCCAACGCCGTCGCCGGTTTTCCCGGGAATTCAAAGCCGGGATTGTCGCCCAGTGCCGAGATCCGGGCGCATCCGTCTCCCGGATCGCTCTGTGTAATGGCCTCAACGCCAACATGGTCCGACGCTGGATCAAGGAGGCGCGACGAGTGCCTAAAGCACCAGCGACAACGCCGGAGTTCGTGCCGGTCAATCTGCCAGCAGCAACTTCAGCACGGAGCCACCACTCGGTCTCGGACAAGCGTAGCACCATCCGCATCGAGATTCCCCGCGCCAGTGGCGCGGTTGTCGTGGAGTGGCCTGCGGAGCAGGCCCACCAGTGTGCCGCCTTGTTGCGGGATCTGTTGGGATGATCCGCATTGATGAGATCTGGCTGGCCACCGAACCGCTGGACATGCGGGCGGGACCGGATAAAGCTCTGGCACGAGTCGTTCAGGTCTTCGGTTCGGCCAGACCCCATTGCGCCTACCTGTTTGCCAACAAGCGAGGCAACCGGATGAAGGTGCTGATCCATGATGGCCTCGGCATCTGGCTGTGTGCCCGTCGTCTAAACCGGGGCAAGTTCCACTGGGGCGAATCCTGGCGAGGCAAACAGTTATGTCTGACCGAAGAACAGTTATCCGCCCTCGTTCAGGGCCTGCCATGGCAACGTATTGGGGCCGATGGCGTCATCTCAATCCTGTAACCACAAGCTGAGCAATACCGCCATAGCCAGAACTGCGAATCGCTTGCAGTACAAGGGCTTGGCATACTAAGGGGCATGACTCAGCGCCCCGACATCAACCAACTCTCTGCCGGTCAGCTCCGTGCTCTCGCTACGGAACTGTTTGATCGTGTTGATAACAAAGAGCGGGCTCTGGTGCACCGTGATGCGGTCATCGAGAAGCTGACCCACGAAGTGGCCATTCTCAAGCGCCATAAGTACGCCCGGCGTAGCGAGCAGCTGGACGCGGTTCAGGGAAAACTGCTGGACGAACTGATCGACAGCGACCTGGCCTCCATCGAGGTCGAACTGGAACAGGCGATGACCGAGGAGCAGAAAGCCGCTCGGCCAAAGCAGCAACCCAAACGCACACCGCTGCCACCGGAACTGCCCCGCACCCTGATCCACCACGAGCCAGAAAATACTCAATGCCAGTGTGGCTGCCAGCTCAAGCGCATTGGCGAAGACGTCAGCGAGAAGCTGGATTATGTCCCGGGTGAGTTCACCGTTGAACGTCACATCCGGGGCAAATGGGCCTGCGACAGCTGCGAGACGTTGATCCAGGCACCGGTGCCACCGCAGGTGATCGACAAAGGCATCCCCACCGCTGGCCTGCTGGCCCAGGTGCTGGTGGCCAAGTATGCCGACCATCTGCCGCTGTACCGTCAGGAACGCATGTTCGGCCGTGCCGGCCTGGAAATCCCGCGCTCCACCCTGGCCGAATGGGTGGGTGCCTGTGGTGTGCAGTTGCAGCCGCTGGTGGATGCGTTGAGAAATACTCTGCTGGAACACAGTGTTCTGCATGCCGATGAAACCCCGGTCAGCATGCTGGCCCCGGGCAAGAAGAAAACCCACAAGGCCTACGTCTGGGCCTACTGCACCACACCGTTTGCCGACCTGAAGGCAGCTATTTACGACTTCGCACCCAGCCGTGCAGGCGAACACGCCCGAACCTTCCTGGGTGACTGGCGGGGCAAGCTGGTCTGTGATGATTACGCTGGCTACAAGGCCGGGTTCGGCAACGGCATTACCGAAATCGGCTGTATGGCCCACGCCCGGCGCAAGTTCTATGACCTGCACGAGGCCAACAAGAGCGAATTGGCGGCCAAGGCCTTGGAATACATCGGTGGACTCTACGAGATCGAGCGGGAAACCAAAGATCTGCCACCGGATATGCGGCGGGAAATCCGGCAAACCAAAGCCAAACCCCTTGCCGATGCGCTGCATCAGTGGATGCTGGCCCATCGCCAGAAAGTGCCGGATGGCTCCGGCACGGCCAAAGCCCTGGATTACAGCCTCAAACGTTGGGAAGCGCTGACGCGCTACCTGGACGATGGCGCTGTGCCCATCGACAACAACTGGGTGGAAAACCAGATCCGACCCTGGGCGCTGGGGCGCAGCAATTGGCTGTTTGCGGGTTCACTGCGCAGTGGTCAACGTGCGGCTGCGGTCATGACCCTAATACAGTCAGCGAAGCTGAATCGGCATGATCCCTATGCCTACCTGAAGGATGTGCTGACTCGCCTGCCGACACAGAAGAACAACGCCATCGACGAGCTATTGCCCCACAACTGGAAACCGGCCATACCTAACAAGGTGTAGGCCGGACGTGTATGGAGAGCCTTCTTCGAAAGCTGGACAAGGTGCCAACTCTAGACGGCAGGATATGCCCTGGGAGATCGATGAGAGAAAGAGGAGGCCATAAGTAGAAAATTTCCCAAGCGACTGGTGGCTCGCTAGGCATACGTGTCGTGTTACTCCTAAGTTATTAGACACACTAGATTTTCCGGGCTTTGCTGGGCTGCGGGTGTCGCAGGTGTATGCCGCACGGAGATCGCAGTTAAACCTGATACTAGGCCGGCTCATGCACTAGCCGGATGTCGATTTCTCTGTCGACATACTTCCACTCCACCGAGGCCCGGAGTTCGGCCAAAAGCCTGTTAAAGCCCGGCTCATCAGACGGGGAATATTCGAACCACGTCAAGAAGTCGAAGGGTTCGCTCTCGCCCAGGTCCCGACAATGGTGGAGACGACGGGCCACAGCAGGGAGATATTGGAGCCCAATGTGAATGTGACGGGACTGCTCCTCAAAAATCTTCCGGCGTTCGTCTTGAGCCAGTCCCCACCATGAGGGGTTTTTCCGGATAGGGATCAGGGCGGCACAGGTGGCCTCTGCTCGACCCAAACTTGGCTGCTTCGCCACGAGACGATCCTTCTCTTCACGCACGACATAACGCTCGTTACTCGTTATCCCGCGAAGAAGCCATTTGGTGCCCAAAGGCTGCGGCGAAACAGAGCCAGCGGCTACGTCGAGCCGGGGGATTCCAGGGAGAGGGGCTCCCGCCACGGCATCCATCCGAACAACGCGCCAAACACCCGTTTCTCCACCAGCGAACGTAAATAATCGTGTATTCATCAGTTTCCTCTCAGGCCTTTCGCCTATTTCTCAGCCAACGCAAAACCGGCATTGCCCGGCGCAACCACTGAAACAAATATAAAAGGTTCGGGGCCAGAGTTCATTGCACCATGTACCTGCCCAGGTTTTGCGATCGCAATATCTCCAGCTTTAAGATGAGTGACTATGCCGTTACCTTGATGATATTCGGCTTCACCTGAGATAACCGTCCAAGTATCTTGGCCGTGAGGATGTACATGGGAAGCTATTTCCTGCCCAGGGTGGGCGTGCCAAACAACGACGACAGAGTCATTGGTTTCCAGAACAACCGAACGAATCGGTTCGCCGTTAGACGGACGAACATATTCATCCACCGAAAAAATCCGCGATTCAGTTTCTGCTCTCATGTTCACACCCATTTAAAACTGATTGGACACGTACTCTAAACGCAACTGCGCCTGGACAGCACATGAAGATATGTACCTAAGCGCCCTTCGGGAAAACTATGCTCTGGCGCACAGAGACCGTCAATACTCCGTCGTGGGTAGGCATGACATAACGGGAGGAGACGGGCGACGCTTTGGTCATATGTACATGAGAAGGTGGCTCGCCCGCTCGGCAGGGTTGTTGTCGATGGGCAGGTGTCCCCCTTTCGATGTAGCGGATCAGCTTTAACCAGTTGCTCGCAAGGCAATTGATTGCTTGCCCAAGGCACTTTGACGACGTGACCTGGGGAGGGGTTTTGTCCAGCCTAGCTTTCAGTTGCTCCAGGAAAGCCTGGCTTTGCGACTGGCGCGTCTGGTATCGCTGGGCATCGCCCGCCTCTTCCATGTCGCGCTCGATGCCGTAGAGCTTGTTGATAAGAGTCAGTGCCATCTCCGCTCGGCCGATCTTGCCCTTGGATTGAGTTTTCTGATGAACTTGCGCCGCGCATGCCCAGCAACCTATACGCTCGACGCCTTTCTGCCTCCAGGAGGCGCTGCGGCACCTCCTGGGTACGGCTAGCGGTGTAATTGAACAGGATGACCGGAAGATTTGGTGGGCCACCGCGATCTCCTCAGTAGCTATAGCCAAACAGGTTGGGTATGAGAAGTTCAAGGGGGGGCGAGCAAAGCCCCCGTTCCAATTGATTCTCTATTCCACACAAATGGCGATATAAGCCGGCGGGTGATGACGACCCTGGAAGCTCTGGCATCGAGAGTGGATGTCTACTCCATCGACGAGGCGTTTCTGGATCTGACCGGAATCGACCGGGTGGTAAGCTTCGAGCCTTTTGGTCGGCAGGCGATTTGGCTCAAGGTGGAATCACCGGACGGTTACCATCGAACGGGGCCGGGGTGCGCAGGGTCGTCTGGTAGAATTCCAGCGCCTGGCCGTAGTTCTCGACCGAAACCGGCTCCGGGTCATTGGGGAAGGCGGCCTGGAACAGCTCCTCGTAACCGTGTTCGATCAGCACCGGCAGGATATCGGTACGCTGGTCGAAGCCCATCGAGCCGGTGATGGAGCCCATTGCCTGGGCGGCGCCGTTTTCACGATCGGCCAGCCAGCGCAGCCCGGGGGTTTCCATCGAGTGAAAGACCGTCTGCGACTGCATGGTGCGCCCGCCCCGTGCGTTGATCGAACGCTCGCGGCTGTCGGAGCCCCAGTTCTCCTGGAAGTGACAGCTGGCACAGGCCACCTTGCCGTTGGAGGAGAGGCGCATGTCCCAGAACAGCGCTTGCCCCAGCTGGGCGACGGGATTCTCGATATCCTCGGCCGGTGTCGCCTGCACGCTGCCCAGCACCCGGTTGGCGCGATCGCGGATCTCGTCGTTATCCACGGCCCAGGCGGTGCCAAGCGTCATCGCGCCCGCTACCGCGGTGGCCAGTAGTGTCTTCATTGCCATTTCTTGTTCCCCTCGGTCATGACCCGCCAGGCGGTCCCACAGTTGCCTTGACAGTCGTCAAGCCCAACCTAGCGGAAGCGCAACCGCCGCGACAAGACGCCGCACCCTGCTACCGGGCTTGTCCTTGACGATGGTCAATCGCAAGTCACTTATTTTGGCCGGCGCTGCGCCGGCTCAACCCTGCCGTGGCGAGGCCGGCACATGGACGGCCAGCCAGAGATCGAGCGCCTGCAGGGTGGGGGCCATGCACGCCTCCAGGGCCTCGAATTGGCCACGCGCCGCATCCTGTTGCCCTTCGCGCGCCAGCGTCTCGAGCCGGCGCGCCGCGTCTGCCAGCGCCACGCCGCCAAGGCTAGCCGACTCGCCCTTGGTGCGGTGGGCGGCTGCCGCCACGCCCTCCAGGTCGTGCTGCGCCAGGGCCTGGGCCATGGCCTGGCGATAGTTCGCCAGCTGTTCGCGGTGCAGCGCCACCAGCGTCGCCAGGGGGCCGGGGCCGAGGGTTTCCAGCAGCTCGGCCAGCGCCTGCGGATCGAGCAGCCCGGTGTCGACCTGGCGGGACGCATCAATGGCGACATCGCTGCCGGGGGCGGCGGCAGGATCGGTGGCCTGGGCCACCCGCTGCAGGCAGCGGGCCAGCGCCATGCGGTCGAGCGGCTTGGTCAGGTAGTCGCTCATGCCGGCCTTGAGGCAGCGCTCACGATCCGCGCCGGGGCCGGCCGCGGTCATCGCCACGATCGGCACCTGCGCCTGCCAGCCGCCCAGCGCACGCAGCCGGCGCGTGGCCTGCAGGCCATCCATGCCGGGCATCTGCACGTCCATGAAGATCAGGTCGAAGCTCGCCTGCTCGACGCGCTCGAGCGCCTGCGGCCCGCTGCCGACCACCTGCACGCGGCAGCCGAGCCGCTCCAGCATGGCCACGGCGACCTGCTGGTTGACGGCATTGTCTTCGACCAGCAGTACCTGCGCCCCGGCCGCCTGCGGCAAGGGCCTCGGCTTGCCCCGCTCCGCTTCGGGCTCCGGCTCCCCTTCCGCCGCCTCCAGCGGCAGCTCGAACCAGAAACGGCTGCCCACGCCCGGTCGACTGTCGACCCCGATGCTGCCGCCCATGGCGTAGGTCAGGCGGCGGCAGATCGCCAGCCCCAGCCCGGTGCCGCCATAGTGGCGCGAAATGGAGGCGTCGGCCTGCAGGAAGGGCTCGAACAGGCGGTCGTGCAGCGCCTCGGGAATACCGGGGCCGGTATCGTAGACGCTCAGCTTCAGCCGGCCCTCATCGGTCAAGGCGGCCTCGACGCGCACTTCGCCCAGCTCGGTGAACTTGATGGCATTCGCCAGCAGATTGAGCAGCACCTGGCGCAGGCGCGAGGGGTCACCCATCAACAGCGGCGGCAGCTGCGGTGAGAGGTGGTAAGTCAGCGCCAGCCCCTTGGCCTCGGCGCGAGGGGCGAACAGGCGGCAGGCATCCTCCACCATGGAAGCCAGCGGCACCGGGCGGCGCTCAAGCTCGAGCCGCCCCGACTCGATCTTGGAGAAGTCGAGAATGTCGTTGATGAGTTCCAGCAAGCGTTCGGCGCTGAGATGAAGCGTGCGGGCATAGTCGCGCGAGCGCGAGTCGAGCGGCTGGTCGAGCAGCAGGTCGCTCATGCCGATGACCCCGTTGAGCGGGGTGCGGATCTCATGGCTGACCGTGGCGAGGAACTCCGACTTCGACTGGCTGGCCGCCTCGGCACGATGGGCCGTGGCCTGCAGCTCGCGGCTTAGGGTCTCGAGGGAACTGCGCGCCGCCGCATTCTCCCTCACTTCGCGAAAGAGGAAGATCGCGACCAGCAAGCCGGCCAGCGACATGGCCATGATCAGTGCCAGCAGCAGAGCGTAGAGGCTCTGCAGCGCCTGGCGCTCGTGCGTAGCCGCCTCGGCGATATGGCCGTTGATCGCCACCACCAGCTGCTCGCTGTAGCTGCCGATGCGCTGCAGCCGGTCGTTCACCACCCAGCGTACGCCTTGGTCGAGCCTGGTCAGCTCATCGAGCAGCCGGTCGATGTCGTCCATGTAGCCGAACAACGACGGCATCAGGCGGGCAGCGGCCGGGATCTGCTCGAGCACCCCGGCGACATCGCCCCGCCGGGACAGGCTGAGGCGACTGGCGATCAGGTCGAAGCGCAGCCGCAGGGCTTCCAGCGACTGCCCGCTTCCGCTGCCCAGCGCCAGGTCGCTGCGCAGCTGCACGATGTCGCGGTCGAGCTTGTAGGCATACCAGGCTGCATCGGCCACCACGCCCTGGTGCAGGCCCTCCTGGCGCCAGGCCGCCAGGCCCACCACCACCAGGGCGGCGGCAAAGAAGAGCAGCGTGGCGGCGGCACCCAGCTTCAGCCTGAGGGGAAAACGCAACATGCGCGGGCTCCGAAATCAACAGCCTTCAGGGAGCATGGATCTCGCTGGCATGCCACACCGAGCGAAAGCGCACGGCATGGGTCAGCAGCTCCGGGTGGTCGTCGAAGGGGTAGAGCACGAACACCGGGCCGAGCTCGCGTACCGAGAGCGGTTCGCCATCGCGCATGACCGCGAGGATGACCCCATAGTCGTGCAGTTCGGATACCGGCACGGTGGCCCCGAAACCATCCAGCGAAGAGACGCGGACTTCGCTGGCCTGGACGCCGGCGGCCTCGAGCACGGCGCGGAACAACGGTCCCTCGAAATGCCCTTCGCCTTCGGTCCAGGGGGTATGGGTGATCACTAACGTGGGCGACAGGCCCATCATCAGCGCCCGGTCGAGGTGCAGCTCCGCCCCCACGTTGGGGTATGCCACCGCCCCGGTGACGCGCAGGATGACCTCGTCCGAGGGCGGCGGCAGCGCCGCGGCAAGGGCCGGCAGGCTGGACAGCATCAGGCCACTGCTGAGAAGCACGTGGCGCACGCAGGCAGGTCGAATCTTCATGGCTGTCCGCTATGGCTGGAAAACGCCGACAGCGTACGCGAAATGCCACGAAAGGTCAGTCGGATTTGGTGGCCGCAGGGGGATTCCCTGCGGCGGGACGGGTCTCAGGTGGCGAGCTTGTCCAGCGGCTCGCAGCGCACCAGGTCCTCGTAGGCGTGCCAGCTGGCATGCCCCAGCACGGGGAGGATGAGGGCCAGGCCGATGTAGAAGGTGAGCACCCCGACCAGCACGCAGCCGGTGAGGATGGCCGCCCACAGCAGCATGGGACGGAAATTGCGCGCCACGGCACGCACGCTGGCCTCGATGCCCTCCATGAAGGTCAGGTCCTGGTCCATCAGGGTGGGGATGGCCACGACGCTGATGCTGAAGGCACCGAAGGCGAGCACGGCCCCCACCGCCGTGCCGACGGCGATCAACCCGAGCCCCTGCGGGGTGGTCAGCAGCGAGGCATACAGCGCCGCGGCGCTGGGCGCCTCGAAGCCGTAGAACAGCGCGAAGAGCAGCGTGGCCAGGCGAATCCAGGCCAGGAAGAAGATCATCATCATCACGCCCATCATCGCCAGTTGGCCGGCATGCGGCTTCCAGGCGCTGAAGGCGTCGCCGAGATGCGGGGCGCGGTTGGCCTCCAGGGCTCGGCTGATGCCGTAGGAGCCAACGGCCACCAGCGGGCCGATGAACATGAAGCCGGCGATCAGCGGCAGCAGCCAGTGCCACAGGTCGAGCATCAGCGCACCCACGGTCACGGCGATGCTGATGCCGACCCAGAACATGCCGTAGGCCAGGCTGACCGCGGTGGCGCGGCGGAAGTCCTCGATGCCCGCCGCCAGCCATGCCTTGGGCCTGTCCATGCCGACCGGGTTGATGATGATCTTGACGGAAGGCGCGGCTGAATGCGGATTGGATCTTGTCGTTGCGTTCATTGTCTTACCCCATGTCGCCGAGAGAGGGTGAGGCGCCCTGGGCGGCACGCTGGCCGTGGAGCGTCTTGTTGTTGTCCTGCTTCGTCACTGTAGTTGACCTGGCGCAAGCTTGCCGCCGTAGATGGTCAACGCACCAGCCCACGACGGCAGCAGCGCGGAGCCATGCGCCCGCTTACCTTTGGGCATAAAAAGCTTACTTTATAAAACAAAAGGAATATAAGAATGCAAAAGCGTTCCTTCTGACCCGCCACCCCCCGCAGTACCATGCGAGCTGTACGAGAAACGAACCACGGAGCCCAACATGAACCGGTTATCAGGCATGGCAGCCCTGCCGCTGGTCGGCTTGCTGCTGTCGGCCGGCCTGCCCCAGGCGGCAATGGCCGAGGCCACCTTTTCGCAAGCCCAGCTCGAGGTGATGGCGGGCAGCTGCGCCAACTGCCATGGCACCGATGGTCGCCTTGCCGGCATCGTGCCGGCCATCGCCGGGCGCCCAGCCGCAGCGCTGGAGTCTCGCCTGCTGGCGTTCAAGCACGGCCAGGCCACCGACACCACCATCATGGACCGCATCGCCAAGGGCTTCACCGACGAAGAGCTTGGTGCCTTGGCACGCCATTTTGCCGCCATCGACCTGCGGGACGATGACGCGACCGACGCCGAAGATCAGCCGACACAAGAGTGAGGAAGCGCCACATGAGCCACGACGTTATTCGCAGCGGCCTGTCGCGCCGCCAGCTGATCAAGGGCCTGGGCGCCGCTTCGCTGCTGCCGCTGGCCGCCGGTGCTGCCCCGTTCGCCATCGGCGGCCAGAGCGCCGGCCAGGTCATCGTGGTCGGGGGCGGGTTCGGTGGCGCCACGGCGGCCAAGTACCTGAAGCGCGCCAACCCGGCCATTGAGGTGATCCTGGTCGAGCCCGCCGAAACCTTCTACACCTGCCCATTCAGCAACCTCTTCCTGGGCGGCCTGCGCGACATGCGCAGCATCGCCCACGGCTACGATGAGCTCACCGACCGCTACGGCGTACGCGTGATCCACGCCACCGCCGAGGACATCGATTCGGCGGCGCGCAAGGTAACGCTGTCTACCGGACGCGTGCTGGAGTACGACCGCCTGGTGCTTTCGCCCGGCATCGACATCCGCTGGAACGCCCTGGAGGGCTACGACGAGGCAGCCGCTGAAAAGGCGCCTCACGCCTGGAAGGCCGGCGCTCAGACGGAGCTGCTGCGTCGACAGCTCGAAGAGATGGAGGATGGCGGCACCTTCGTCATGGTGGCTCCGGCCAACCCCTTCCGCTGCCCGCCCGGGCCCTACGAGCGGGCCAGCCTGATCGCGCACTATTTCTCGGAGTACAAGCCGAAGTCCAAGGTGCTGATCCTCGACGCCAAGGACAACTTCTCCAAGCAAGGGTTGTTCATGGAGGGCTGGGAGCGGCTTTACGGTGATCGCATCGAGTGGGTCGGTCTGTCCGACGACGGCCGCGTCACCCGGGTGGATGCCGACACCCTGGAAGTCGAGACCGAGTTCGGCACCGTGCACCGCGCCGACGTGCTCAACGTGATTCCGCCGCAGAAGGCGGGCTGGATCGCCGAGCGGGCGGGGGTCGTCGACGCCTCCGGCTGGGTACCGGTGAAGGCGGAGACCTTCGAGTCCCAGCAGGTCGAGCACATCTACGTGGTGGGCGATGCTACCGTGGCGGCGCCGATGCCCAAGTCCGGCTTCTGCGCCAATGCGCAGGCCAAGGTGGTGGCGGCCGCCATTGCCGCCTCGTTGGAGTCACGCTCCGCGCCGCAAGCCTACTGGACCAACACCTGCTACAGCCTGGTGGGCCCGGACTACGGCATCTCGGTGGCCGGTGTCTACCGCGTGCAGGAGGGCGTCATCGCCGAGGTGGAGGGGGCCGGCGGCGTCAGCCCGGCGGATGCCCCCAGTGCCACCCGAGCGCTGGAAGCCGAATATGCCGTGGGCTGGTACAACGCCATCTGCCAGGACACCTGGGGAACGCAGCTCTGACACCCGGCCTCGTTCACCCGGTATACTCTTGGGCCGCCCACTGGGGCGGCCCAACGACTTTGACGGCACGAGGAATCACGACACCATGAGCCATACCGAGCTGGTTGCCTGGTCGGGCTTGCTCATCGGCCTGGTTTTCGGCGCCACCGGCCAGGCCACGGGCTTCTGCCTGCTGCGGGGGTTCGTCCACCGCTGGCGCCACGGCGATGGACGCCGCCTCAGGGCATTTGCCATTGCCATGGCCGTGGCCCTGCTCGGCAGCCAGGCGCTGGCGAGCGCCGGCCTGGTCAATCTGAATGCCTCGCTCTACCCCGCGCCGAACCTGGCCTGGCTCGCCGTTCCCCTGGGCGGGGTGCTGTTCGGCTACGGCATGGCCCTGGCTAACGGCTGCGGCGCCCGCGCCCTGGTCCTGCTCGGCAGCGGCAACCTGCGCAGCTTCGTGGTGCTGGTCTGCCTGGGGCTTGCCGCCTACATGACGCTTTCTGGGGTGCTGGCGTCGCTGCGCCTGTGGCTGGAAGGCTTCACCCTCGCCCTGCCGGCCCGGGACCTGCCGCACCTGCTGGGCCTGCCCCCGCTGTTGCCGGCGCTGTTGCTGGGGGGGGCGCTGCTGGCCTGGGCCTTTGCCAGCGCGCCCTTGCGCGGCTCACCGCGCGACTGGCTGAGCGGCGTCATCATCGGCAGCCTGATACCGGCGAGCTGGTACGCCACCGGCGTGCTCGGCTTCGACGACTTCGAGCCGGTGCGCCTGGCCAGCCTCACCTTCGTCGCTCCCATCGGCGAGGCGCTGCAGTACCTGATGCTCTCCACCGGCTCGCGCCTCGGCTTCGGGGTCAGCGTGGTGGCCGGCGTGGTGCTCGGCGCGCTGCTGATGGCACTGGCGCGCCGCGACTTCGTGCTGTGCGCCTTCGACGGCCCTACGCACATGCTGCGCGGCATGGCCGGCGGGGCGCTGATGGGCGTCGGCGGTGTCATGTCGCTGGGCTGCTCCATCGGCCAGGGGCTGTCGGGCTTCTCGACGTTGTCGCTGGCCACCTTTGCCGCACTGGCGGGCATTGCCCTGGGTGCCCGCCTGGGAATCACCGGCCCCTTGGCGCTGTCCAAGGGCTGACCGACTTTCTGGAGGAGTCATGCGCCCATCCCGCCCCACCCCCACTTTCGCGGCCCGCCGCCTGCCGCTCAAGCTGGCAATCGCCGCACTCGGCTTCGGTCTGATCGGGCCGGCGCTGGCCGGCCCCTGGCAGCAGCTCGATGCCGCCCAGCAGCTGCTGGCAGGCGAGGAGCCCCACACCAAGGGGCTGGTGCTCGAGCTGCCCCACGTCTCCGAGGATGGCTCCGCGGTGCCACTCACGGTCAGCTTCGACGGCCAGCTGGCCGAAGGCGACCGGATCGAGCGTATCGACCTGTTCGCCACCGCCAACCCCTACCCGGAGATCGCCACCTTCCTGCTGACCCCGCTGAGCGGCAAGCCGGAGGTCTCGACCCGGGTACGCCTCAACGAGACCCAGCAGGTTATTGCGATCGCCACCAGCCAGGCGGGCGAGCGCTTCGCCACGGCCCGCGAGGTGCGCGTCACGGTCAGCGGCTGCCTGCTGCGCAGCGGCGACGATGCCCCCGAGCCACTGGCCAATCCGCGCGTCAGCGTCGGCAGCGGGCAGCCGGCCGAGGTGCGCACCCTGATCAGCCACCCCATGGAAACGGGGTTGCGCGAGGCGGAGAACGGCGAGACGCTGCCGCGGCATATCATCGAACGCTTCACCGTCTCGCTGGATGGCGACATCGCCTTCGAGGCCGAGCTGCACCAGGCCGTTTCGGCCAACCCCTACCTGCGCTTCTACCTGACCCCCGAAAGCGACGCCGAGGCGCTGTTCGAATGGCATGACGACAGCGGCAACAGCGCGCGCCACAGCACCGACCTCGGCGCATCCTGAGGCTGCGCCAAGTTCGCAACGAACCTGAAACGATGTCGCCCCGCCCCGGCAAGCCGGGGCGGGGCGATTGCATGGCTGGGAAGGCTCAGCGCACGATCATCACCGACACCTTGGCATGGTGCACCACATGCTCGGCGTTGGGGCCGAGCACGTAGTCGGCGAACTTGCGCTTGTTGTGCGAGGCCATCACGATCAGGTCAACCTCGAGCTTCTTGGCTACCTTGATGATCGCCTCCCAGGGCGAGCCATCGGCGATCACCGACTGCACCTTGATGTCTTCCGGTACGTGCTCCTCGATGAAGCGGTGCTGCGCCTGCGACACCGCCTCGTGCGCCTTCTTCGAGAAATCCCGCGGAAAGTAGGAGCCGACCAGCGGCATGTGGTAGTCCGGCATCACCGTCACTAGGTGCAGCGACGCCCCGAAGGTGCGACACAGGGTGACGGCCGTGGGCAGTGCCTTGGACCAGGAGCTCTGCTCGTTGAGATCTACTGATAGCAGTATCTTGTGGTACATGCCTCATCCTCCTCAGGTGGCACCTGCCGCGGCAGGCTCGCGCCCGCGGCGGCGTTGCTGCAGCAGCAGCACCAGGCCAAACAACAGGAAGCCAGGAATCCACATCCACTCCTTGGCCCAGCGATCCACCGGCGCTAGCACCTCGATGATCTCCTGGTCGAAGTCGAAGCCGAGGTCCGCCGCCAGGCTGCCGAACTGGACGAAGTCGACCGTGGCCTGGTCGCCGTCGATCCACAGCTCCATACCCAGGCGCTCCATGCGCTCCTCGGCGCTGTCGCCACGCGGCACCGGCACCAGCACATAGGTGGTCATGGGGTCGCCGAAGGCATCTTCGCCGGCAATCTGGACGCGCAGCTGGCTACCGTCGTCCACCTCGCCGAGCGCTTCGGCGAACTGGGCCGGCGGAATCGACTCGTACGGGTCGTGGATGCGATCCATCCAGTAGCCGGGGCGGAACAGGGTGAAGGCCACCAGCAGCAGCAGCAGGGACTCATACCAGCGGCTGCGCACCAGCAGGTAGCCCTGGGTTCCCGCGGCGAAGATCAGCATGGCGATGGTCGCGATAATGAATATCACGATGCCCTGCAGCCAGCCGACGTCGATCAACAGCAGGTCGGTATTGAAGATGAACAGGAACGGCAGCGCCGCGGTGCGCAGGCTGTAGTAGAAGGCCTGGAAGCCGGTGCGCAGCGGGTCGCCGCCGGAGACCGCCGCCGCGGCGAACGAGGCCAGCCCCACCGGCGGCGTCACGTCAGCCATGATGCCGAAATAGAACACGAACAGGTGCACCGCGATCAGCGGCACGATCAGGCCGTTCTGCTGGCCCAGCAGCACGATCACCGGCGCCATCAGCGCCGATACCACGATGTAGTTCGCCGTGGTGGGCAGACCCATGCCGAGGATCAGGCTGAGTACCGCGGTGAGCAGCAGGATCAGCATCAGGTTGCCCATGGCCAGTATCTCGACCACGTCGGCCAGCACCAGGCCGACACCGGTCTGCGAGACGGCACCCACCACCACGCCCGCGGTGGCGGTGGCGATGCCGATGCCGATCATATTGCGAGCGCCGGCTACCAGGCCGTCCCACAGGTCGAGGAGGCCCTCCTTGATGTCGGCCACAATGCGGCTGCGGCCGCGGAAGAAGGCCATGATCGGACGCTGCGTTACCATGATGAAGATCATGAACATCGTGGCCCAGAACGCCGACAGCCCCGGCGACAGGCGCTCGACCATCAGGCACCACACCAGCACCACGACCGGCAGGATGTAGTGCAGCCCCACCATCACCGTGGGCCGGGTCTGAGGCAGCACCACCACCTTGGAGGTGGGGTCGTCGAGCTCGAGTTCGGGATAGTAGGAGCCGAGCTTGAGCAGGCCCACGTAGACCACGGCCAGGCCCACGCCGACGACCCAGGGCGTGGCATCGCCCAGCACGGGCTTGAGCCAGCCGAGGCCGTAGTAGACGGCAAACGACAGCGCCATCAGCAGGATCAGGCCGGTGAGGAAGCCGATCACCTTGTTGAGCAGTGGCCGCGCCGGATTGCTCGACGGCAGCCCGGTCATGTTGGCCTTCAGCGCCTCGAGGTGGACGATGTAGATCAGCGCGATATAGGAGATCACCGCCGGCAGGAAGGCGTGGCGGATGACCTCCACGTAGGGGATGCCGACGTACTCGACCATCAGGAAGGCCGCGGCGCCCATCACCGGCGGCATGATCTGGCCGTTGACCGACGAGGACACCTCCACCGCGCCCGCCTTCTCGGAGGAGAAGCCGACCCGCTTCATCATCGGGATGGTAAAGGTACCGGTGGTCACGGTATTGGCGATGGAGGAACCCGAGATCAGCCCGGTCATGCCGGAAGCCACCACGGCCGCCTTGGCCGGCCCACCCTTGTAGTGGCCGAGCATGGAGAAGGCGACCTTGATGAAATAGTTGCCGGCGCCCGCCTTGTCGAGCAGCGCGCCGAACAGCACGAAGAGGAACACGAAGCTGGTGGACACGCCCAGCGCGATGCCGAACACGCCCTGGGTGGTCAGCCACTGGTGGTTGACCAGCCCGTTCAGGCTCACCCCGCGGTGCGCCAGGATGCCCGGCATGTAGGGGCCGAACAGCGAGTAGGCGATGAAGACGGCGGCGACGATCATCAGCGGCGGGCCGAGCGCTCGGCGCGTCGCTTCCAGCAGCACCAGGATGCCCACCACGCCGACAATCACGTCCTGCAGGATCGGCGAGCCCGGGCGATCCGAGAGCTCGGCGTAGAAGAGGAAGATGTAGGCGGCACAGAAGGCCCCGACCAGCGCCAGCACCCAGTCCTGGATGGGGATGCGATCGCGCGGCGAGCGCTTGAGCGCGGGATAGGCCATGAAGGCCAGGAACATCGCGAAGGCCAGGTGGATGGAGCGCGCCTCGGTGGCATTGAACACCCCGACGCGGAAGATGAAGGGCAGCGGCGACGCAATCCAGAGCTGGAACAGCGACCAGGCGGCAGCCACGCCGACCAGCAGCTTGCCCGGTGCGCCAAGCGGCTTGCGTGCCCCGGTATCGCTCGAGGCGACCATATCCTCCAGGTCGACATCACTCGAACGAGGCGTCGTCTTGTTATCCGTCATGAGAGACCTGCCCAAGGTTGGTTGACATGAAGCACCCTGTTTGCAGCGGTTGATGAACCGTAAACAGATGCGCGGACCCCTTGTGGGCGTCCGCGCATCATCAGTGGAGGGGAAGCCCCCTCGCGTTAACCGACCTTACTCGAGCCAGCCGCGCTCGCGGTAGTAGCGAGCGGCGCCATCATGCAGCGGAGCGGTCAGGCCGTCGGAGATCATGTCCTCTTCGTTGAGGTTCTCGAAGGCCGGATGCAGGCGCTTGAAGCGGTCGAAGTTCTCGAATACCGCCTTGACGGTCTCGTAGACGACTTCTTCGTCGACTGCGGTGGAGGTCACGAAGGTGGCCGCCACGCCGAAGGTCTCGACGTCCTCATCGTTGCCGCGGTAGAGGCCGCCGGGGATCACCGAACGGGTGTAGTAGGGATACTCCTCGACCAGGGCGTCGATTTCGTCGCCGGTCACCGGAATGATGCGGGCGTCGATGGTGGTGGTGGCTTCCTGAATGGAGCCGTTGGGATGCCCGACCACATAGACCATGGCGTCGATATTGTTATCGGACAGCGCCGCGGCCTGCTCGGCGGCATCCAGCTGCGAGGCCAGCGAGAAGGTGCTGGTATCCCAGCCCATGGCGTCCATCACCACGTTCATGGTATTGCGCTGGCCGGAGCCCGGGTTGCCGATGTTGACCCGCTTGCCGGGGAAGTCGGTGAAGTGCTGGATGCCGGAGTCGGCGCGGGCGACCACGGTCAGCGGCTCGCCGTGCATGGTGAACACCGCACGCATGTCTTCCCAGGCGCCGTCGGATTCGAAGTTGGCTTCGCCGTTGTAGGCACGGTACTGGACGTCGGACTGCACCACGCCCATGTCCAGCTCGCCGCTGCGCATGCCGTTGACGTTAGCCACGGAGCCCCCGGTGGACGGCGCGTTGCAGCGAATGTTGTGCTCGTCACTGCCGCGATTCACCATGCGACAGACGGACTGGCCTACCACGTAGTAGACGCCGGTCTGGCCGCCGGTACCGATGGTGATGAAGCGATCCTGGGCCACGGCAGGCGCAGAGAACATCGCAGCACCCAGAAGAGCCCCGGAAAAAGCGGCTGCGGAGAATGCATGGCGTTTCATGAACACACCTCTTGACGTTATTGGCAAGCTGATGTTGCAAAAGCAGAATACCGGCCGACTCACGGCCGGCCGCCGGCGGTTTAACCGCCTCTCTCTACTTTAGCGAAAAAACGTCACCTTGAAGGTGACTTTCTCAACATCGTGAATTCTAGCCGTTTTGTAACGTTAAGGGGGCGTTAATTTTTCTTTGTAGCGCCGAAAAAAGTGGTTTACGCCAGTCTTCCCGCCCACAAATACCGCGTTGCACAAAAAAAACCTCGGCCTGCAGGCCACTCCACAGGTTTTTGGGCAAGGCGCCATCAGGGCTTTGCCGGCGCACTGCGCTGAGTCTTTCCGGCTTTTCCAGGCAGCTCGCCCCGCTACCCCTTCTTCACCAGACGACCGACCAGGCGCTGCAGGCGCGGGGCGCCCGCCAGGATCAGCACAAAGGCAATCGGCCAGGCAATGTAGAAGGCCCTCCACCAGCGTGCCATGAAGCCTTCGTCGAGGCCGGTATTGACCCAGGTGATCACGAAGGTCATCAGCGTGACCATATAAATCGACATCAGCAGGGAAAAGGCCAGCGGGGCATAGCGGGGGGACAGCATGGGTCATCTCCAGCAAACAGAAACGAATAAATTTATAACCTATAGCGCATGGAGGCGATGGGAGCGGGTGCGACCCTTGCGCGCAGCGCTCCTTGTCACCCGCCGCGATGGACGACCAGAATGAAGGGAATCAACGCCAGCGCGGCGCGAATTCAGCCTGGCGCCGCAGTTCCCACGACCGCCAATAGCCGCACGAGCGCCAACAGCGACCGTGACCGCCAATAGCCAGGGAGCCTTGCCATGCCTGCCCAGAGCACGCCCGCCCAGATCGAGTGCCGCCAGGGGGATATTGCCCGACAGCCGGATATCGACGCCGTGGTCAATGCCGCCAATGCCCAGCTGCGCCCCGGTGGCGGCGTGGCCGGCGCCCTGCACCGCGCCGCCGGGCCGGAGCTCGACCGTGCCTGCCGCCCGCTGGCGCCGATCGCGCCCGGCCAGGCCGTCATCACCGAAGCCTTCGGCCTGCCCAACCGCCATGTCATTCACTGCCTGGGGCCGGTCTACGGCCGCGACACGCCGGAAGAGATACTGCTGGCCGACTGCTATCGCCACGCGCTGGAGCTGGCCGAGCGGCACGGGCTTACCAGCATTGCCTTTCCCGCCCTGTCGGCGGGCGCCTTCGGCTATCCACTGGAGGCGGCCGCCCGGGTCGCACTCAGCACGGTGAAGGCCACCCTGCCCCGCTGCCCCGGCATCGAACGGGTGCGCTTCGTGCTGTTCGATGCCGACAGCGCCGCCTGCTTCGAGCGCACCCTGGCCGACCTGGACTAGACGTTGTAACCGAGAGTGCGCGGCAGCCACAGCGCGATCCCGGGGAAGATCGCCACCAGCGCCAGGGCGCTGGCCATGGCCAGCACGAACAGCAGCGCCCAGCCCACGGTCTGTTCCAGGCGAATCCTGGCGATGTTGGTGGTCACCATCAGGTTGACCGCCACCGGCGGGGTGAACTGGCCGATGGCGATGTTCATTGCCAGCAGGATGCCGAACCACACCGGGTTCCAGCCGAAGTGCTGCATCACCGGAATCAGGATCGGCATCATGATCAGGTAGATCGAGATGGCGTCGAGCAGCATGCCGGCCAGCAGCACCGCCAGCATGATCAGGATCAGCAGCATCACGCCGTTGTCGGAGAGCCCGATGATCCACTCCGCCAGGTGGCGGAAGGTGCCGAGCATGGTGCCGGCCCAGGCGAAGATGCCGGCCAGGGCGATGATCAGCATCACCACGCCGGAGATCACCGCCGCCTCGCCGAGCAGGCTCCACAGGTCGCGCAGGCTCAGCTCACGGGTCAGGAACAGCCCCACCAGGGCGCCGTAGGCCACCGCTACCACCGCCGCCTCGGTGGGGGTGAACAGCCCCGAGCGCAGCCCGCCCAGGATCAGCACCGGTGCGAACAGCGCCGGCAGCGCCTGCTTGAAGGTCTCGCCCACCTTGAGCCGTTCCGCTCCCTCCACCGGCGTGCCGCCCTCCCAACCGTAGCGCTTCGAGACCAGCAGCGCCGGCACCAGCAGCGCCAGACCGGCCAGGATGCCGGGAAACAGCCCGGCCGCGAACAGCGCCCGCAGGTCGACCCCGGGCACCACGATGGAGTAGAGAATCAGCGCCACCGAGGGCGGAATCAGGATCGCCGTCGAGGCCGACGCGGCGATCAGCGTGGCCGAGAAGGGCTTGGGGTAGCCGGCCTTGGTCATGCTGGGCAGCATCACCATGGCCACTGCCGCGGCGTCCGCCGGCCCGGAGCCGCTCATGCCGCCCATGATCATGCACACCAGCACCGCCACCAGCGCCAGGCCGCCATGACGCGGGCCGATCAGCGCCTGGGCGAAGCGCACCAGACGCAGCGCCACCCCGGCACGCTCGAAGATCAGCCCGGTCATGATGAACAGCGGGATAGCGATCAGCGGGTACTTGGCGATGCTGTTGTAAGTATTGGTGCCAAGCGTGGCCAGCATGTCCGGCGAGAGCCCCGCCACGATGCCCACCGCCCCGGCCAGCGCCAGCGAGAACGCCACCGGCACCCCGGCGATCAGCAGGCCGGCGAAGGCCAGGATCATCCACAGGTCAGGGCTCATCGTCGAGCCTCCCGCGCAGGCGGTCGAGGGTCTGCTGCGCCAGCCGCACCAGCATGGCGGCGGACAGCAGCGGCAGCCACAGCAGGTACCACCACTGCGGCAGCCCCAGCCCCGGTGACAGCGACTCCCACTGATACTCCTCCCAGGTCAGCTTGGCGCCGTACCAGGCGATCAGCCCCAGCACGATGGCGCCGCACAGGCTCTGGAAGAGAATCAGCACGCGGCGCGGCCCGGGCGGAAGGGCGCGCTCGAGCAGGCCGACGCGAATATGGCCGTTGCGCCGCAGCGCCACCGCGGCGCCAGCAAAGGTGAGCACCACCAGCAGGAATACCGAGAACTCCTCGGTGAAGGCCAGCGAACCGCCGGTCACGTAGCGGGTGATGACGTTGCCCAGGCTGATCAGTGAAATGATCGCCAGCGCCAGCGAACCCAGCCAGCGCTCCAGCCTGGCATCGGGAGAGAACTTCATGGACGCCTCGCAGGGAAAGACCCGGCGCCGCGCAGGACGCCGGGGTTAGGCGGGAAGAGGCTCAGCGCGCGTCGATGGCCTGGCGTGCCGTGCTCACCAGCTCCTGGCCGATGCGCGGGATCCACTTGTCGTGCACGCTGCGGGTAGCGGCGACGAAGGCCTCATGCTGCGCCTCGCTCAGTTCGGTCACCTGTACGCCGCGCGACTGGATATCGGCCAGCCGCTCGCTCTCCTGCTCGCGGGTCATGGCGATCTCCCACTGGCCGGCCTCGATGGCGGTGTCGCGCAGGATCTCGCGCTCCTCTGCAGAGAGCGAATCCCACACGCGCTGGTTGACGGCAAAGATCAGCGGGTCGTTCATGTAGTTCCACAGGGTCAGATGCGCTTGACCCACCTGGTCGATGCGCGCCACGTCGAACACCGAGAGCGGGTTTTCCTGGCCATCCACAGCGCCGGTGGTCAGCGCCGGCTGGGCGTCGGTCCAGCTCATCTGGGTGGGGTCGGCGCCCAGTGCGGTAAAGGTGTCTTGGAACAGCGGCGAGCCCACCACGCGAATCTTCAGCCCGCGCAGGTCGCCCGGCTCGCTGATCGGCCCACGCGAGTTGGAGAGCTGGCGAAAGCCGTTCTCGCCCCAGGCCAGCGGCACCACGCCGCGGGCCTGGATGGCCTCGAAGATCATCTCGCCGGCCTCGCCGCCGGTCACCGCATCCACGGCCGCCTCGTCGGGCATGAAGAACGGCAGCGAGAAGAGGTTAAGCTCGGGCACCTGGGGCGACCAGTTGATGGTCGAGCCCACCGCCATGTCGATCAGGCCGGAGCGCATGGCGGAGAATTCGCGGGTCTGGTCGCCAGACACCAGCTGCGAGTTGGGATAGACGCGCAGGGTCAGCTCTCCTCCGGTGCGCTCCTCCACCAGCTCGGCCCATTTCTCGGCCGCCTGGCCCCAGGGGAAGGCGTTGGACAGTACCGTGGAGACGGAGAGTTCGCGGGCTTGCACGGTAGAAGAGAGCGAGGCGGTGAGCACGGCGGCACCGGCCAGCGCCGCGGCAAAACGTGTGAGGCGACGTGCGGAAGTCATGAGGTGTCCTTGCAGCTGAGGCCGGCGCGGGCAGCGCGGCCATGATTATCGTTTTGAAGTGGCGAGATAATTAACGCGCTACGATATTCTACGACCTTGTGCGTTGAATGGTAGCCCGGCCGAGCGCCATTTCGACGACGCCCGCACCACCTGCCGCCGTCTTCCCACAAGGAACTCCCGTGCCACTTCGTGACTTGCTGCTGGGCCTAGTGATCGTGGCCATCTGGGCCCTGAACATCATCGTCATCAAGCTCGGCGTCGAGGAGCTGCCGCCGCTGCTGCTGACCACCCTGCGCTTCCTGCTGGTCGCGGCCCTGCTGGTGCCCTTTCATCCCGTCGCCCGGCAGCATTTCGCCTTCCTGCTGCTGCTTTCCGTCACCTTCGGCAGCCTGCACTTCGCCCTGCTGTTCATCGGCCTGGGCCAGGCGGAAGCCGGCACCGGGGCACTGCTGGTACAGATGGGCACCCCGTTCGCCACCCTGCTGGCGATGGTGTTTCTCGGCGAGCGCCTGAGCGCCAAGCGCCTGGCGGGGCTCTTGCTCTCCTTCGCTGGCGTCATCATCCTCGCCGGCGGCCCCAGCCTGCCCTCGCCGCTGCCCATGGCCCTGCTGTTGCTTAGCGCCTTCGGCTGGGCGGTTTCGCAGCTGCTAATCAAGCGGGGGCCGAACCTGGCGCCCATGGCCCTGGCCGGCTGGACGGCGCTGTTCGCCGTGCCGCAGGTGGCCCTCGGCTCCTGGTGGTTCGAGCGCGACCAGCTCGGCGCCATGGCGGCGGCCGGCGTGTTCGGCTGGGGAGCGGTGTTCTATACCGCGGTGATGTCGTCGATCGTCGCCTACGGCCTGTGGTACGGCCTGCTGCGACGCCATCCGGTCAGCCGGCTGGCGCCGTTGAGCCTGCTGGTGCCGGTGGGGGCGGTGGTGCTGGGCATCGTGCTGCTGGGCGAGTCGCTCAACGCCCACGTGCTGGGCGGCGGGGCCATGGTCATCGCCGGGGTGGCGCTGATCGTGATTCGCTTTCGCAGCTTAATCGACAGCCGCTGAGTCGGTCTGGCAAGCGACCTCCCGGCCCGGCCAGCTCACGCAGGCCCCTACCTCGATGCCGTGCGCCTCGAAGTAGCCGGCGTTCACTTCCAGCGCGGCATGATAGGTTACCCCGGCCAGGGTGGTCGGGCAGTCGCGGGGGGTTGGCGAAGGGCAAGGCTGCATGGTGGCCTTGGCCGCGATGCGCCCCTCGGCGTCGAGGAAGGCGATATCGAGCGGGATGCGGGTGCGGTACATCCAGAAGCCCCCTTCGGGCGGCTGGGCCTCGTCGTAGAGAAACAGCATGCCGGCATCGGGGGCGAGATGATCGCGATCCATCAGCCCCTTCTGACGCTCGGCCGAGGTACGCGCCAGCTCCACCTCGAGCCAATGGCGCTCGCCGTCGGCGTCGATCTCGAGGGGCACCGACTCCAGCGCGGCAGGCTCCGCGGCACCGGCGGACCACTGCCAGGCCAACAGCAGCAAGGACAAGGCAGCCAGCACGACACCCTGGCGCCAGCGTGATGGATGATAGGCCATGCTCATGTCGTCATCTCCTTGGGAGCTTCCGGCAGCAGATGAATGCCCTCCGCCAGCAGGGCCAGCCTCACCTGCACGCCACGTGCCAGGGCGCCGCGCCTGGCGGCATGGGTAGAGACATCGAAACGCAGCGTCTCGCCGACCTGATCGACGCTCACCGCCAGCGAGGTGGTGCCGCCCATCACGATGACCTCACTCACCCGCCCCGCCACCACGTTGCCTCGCGAGTGGCTGTCGCAACGCAGCAGCACCACATCGGAATCGGGCAGGTACCAGGTTACCGCCTGGCCCAGCGACAGGCGCTCGAGCCCCCCGGCCACTTCCAGCATCAGCGAGCCCCACTGCAGCCGTCGCCCACGGGGAGTGTCCACCACCTGCCCGCGGAACAGGTTGTGCCGGTCGAGCAGCCGGGCCACCTCGGCGCTGGCGGGGCGCCGGAACAGCGTCTCGGCGTCGCCTATCTGCAGGCTCTTGCCACCATGCAGCACGCACAGCCGGTCAGCAAGGGCCATCGCCTCGTCCAGGTCGTGGGTAACCAGCACGATGGGAATGCGGATCTGCTCGCGCAGGCGCGTCAGCTCGCGCTGCAACCGCCTACGAGTGACCTGATCCACCGCCGAGAAGGGTTCGTCGAGCAGCAGCACACGGGGCTCGCGTGCCAGCGCTCGGGCCAGCGCCACCCGCTGGCGCTGGCCGCCGGAGAGCTGGGCCGGATAGCGCTCGCCCAGCCCGTCCAGGTGCACTCGGGCAAGCCAGCGCGCCGCCTGTTCGCTACGCTGCGCCGGCTCGAGGTGGCGCAGGGCGATGCGGATGTTGTCGCGAGCGGTGAGGTGCGGGAACAGCGCGTAGTCCTGGAAGACGAGGCCGATGCGGCGGCGCTGCGGCCCGAGGTCGACCCCGGTCGCGGTGTCGAGCCAGGCGTTCTCGCCGCAGGCGATGCGCCCCGAGCGCGGCGTCATCAGCCCGGCGATGGCGCGCAGCAGCGAGGTCTTGCCGCTGCCGGAAGGCCCTACCAGTGCCAGCAGCTCGCCGGCCTCGCAGTGGAAGCGTGCATCGAGAGGTATGGGGCCGGCCTGTTGCACGGCCACCTCCAGCCGGCCGGACGCGGGCAGCAGCGGGCCACCCTCTTGCACGGTGCGGTGAAGGTCAGACACGGCGCCACCGCCTGCGGCCCGCCAGGCCGTAGACCACTCCGATGGTGACGAAGGAGACCAGCAGCAGCATGGCCGACATGATGCCGGCGCCGCGCTCATCGAAGGCTTGCACCCGGTCGTAGATGGCAATGGCGAGAGTGCGGGTCTCACCGTCGATGGCCCCCCCCACCATCAGGATCACCCCGAACTCTCCCAAGGTATGGGCAAAGGTCAGCGCCAGCGCCGAGATCACGCCGGGCCACACCAGCGGCAGCTCGATGCGCAGGAAGGTCTGCCAGGGGGAGAGGCCGCTGCACCAGGCCGCTTCGCGCAGGTTGGCGGGCATCGCCTCGAAGGCACGCTGAATCGGCTGCACGGCGAACGGCAGGTTGGCCACCAGCGAGGCCAGCAGAATGCCGGTGAAGGTAAAGTTGAGCCCCTCGCCGGTGAGACGATGCCACAACGCACCGAACGGCGCGTCGCGGCCGAAGCTCATCATCAGGTAGAAGCCCAGCACCGTGGGTGGCATCACCAGCGGCAAGGCAACCAGCGCCTCGCACAGCGGCTTGCCGCGAAAGTGCGTCTGCGCCAGGGCGCGGCCCAGCCACAGCCCGACGGGCAGCAGGAACAGGCAGGTCAGCGCCGCCAGCTGCAGCGAGACTGACAGCGCCGTCCAATCCATCAATGCGTCTCGCTTACTGCACCAGGCGCCCCGGCATCCTCTTCGCCGCCCAGGGGCGCGTGCGCCTCGCCGGGCAGGCGGAACCCGTAGCGGGACAGGATCTCGCGCGCTTCCTCCTGCTGCAGCCAAGCATAGAAGGCCCGGGCGGTTTCCCCGGCCCCCTTGACCAGCACCATTCGCTGCACCAGCGGCGCGTGCCAGGCTTCGGGAACCAGCACGTAGTCGCTGCGTTCGGCCAGCTGCGGGGCCAGCGCCAGGGACCAGGCGACGAACCCGCCACGGGCATCATCGGAGAGCGCAAACTGGGCCGCCTGGGACACGTTCTCGCCAAGGACACGCAGCGCGGCCGACGCCTCCCACAGCCCAGCCCGCTCGAGCGCCTGCTGCGCCGCCACGCCGTAAGGGGCATGCTCAGGATTGGCCAGGGCGATGCGCGGCCGACCCTCGCCCTGGGCGTGCGCCGCCAGCGCTGCGCGCACCCCGGCCAGCGGGTCGTCCTCTGCGGGCAGGTCGTCACGTCCGGCCCGCTGCAGCCAGGCCAGCCGGCCGATGGCATAGACCACCCCTTCATCCTCGGTCAGCCCCTCTGCATGCAGCGCCAGCACGTAGGCTTCGTCGGCCGACAGGTAGAGCTCGAAGGGGGCGCCCTGGGCAATCTGGCGGCGGAAGTTGCCCGACGAGCCGAAGTTGAGTCGCAGCGCCTGGCCGCTCTCGGCCTCGAAGCGCTTCGCGGCCTCGGCCAGGGCGAACTGAAGATCGGAGGCTGCCGCCACGGTGGGCGTGGCGGCAAAGGACGCCGGCGCCACGGCCAGCAGCCATGCCGCTAGCGTCCAGCGAAGGGAAGATGTCAGTGCCATGCGTGCTCTCGACCCGAGTGAGATGACGGCATTGTCATGCAGCAGGCAGGGCCGGTAAAGCCGCCAGGGGAGGTACCCCTTCGCTGGCCGCCCAGGCCGCTCAGGGGGAGGCGGTCTCGCGCTGGCCGAGAATCGCCATCAGGTCGATGCGGGTTTCGCGGGTGCTGAGGTCGAGCAGCCCTTCCAGCGCCTGGAGATGATCGTGGATGCACGTGCGTGCCGCCTCGCCGTCGCCGCTACGCAGGTGGGCGAGCAAAGCGGGATGATCCTCAGCCAGGTAGCAGCTGGTCAGGCCCGCACGCTTGTAGAGGGCGATGACGATGGAGGTGCGCAGGATCAGGTCGGTGAGCATCGCCCCAAGCACCCGGTTGGGCGAATGCTCGGCCAGCAGATGGTGAATGGCCAGCGAGTTTTCGATGCGCGCCGCCTCGTCGCCGCGGGCATGGGCCGCAGCCTCCTGCTCGACCCGCAAAGCGATGGTGGCAAGCCTGGCCTCATCGAGCCGGCCGGCCAGCAACGCCGCGACTTCGCCCTCAACCAGGCGCCGGGCCGAGAAGGTCTCGCGGGTCTCTTCGATGCTCGGCGCGCGTACCCGGGCGACCTGGTTGGGCTGCTGGCTGACCACGTGGTCGGCGGCCAGCCGGGTCAGCGCCTTGCGCACCACCGAACGGCTGACCCCGAAGATGTCGCCGAGCGCCACCTCGGGCAGGCGCGTGCCGGGCGGCAGGCGCTGGGTCAGCACCGCCTCGCGCACCTTGTCGACGATGAAGCGATCGCTGATCCGCCCTCCCCCGCGGGTCTCGGCGGCAATTTCGTCCTGCCAGGTCGTGCTCATGGGTCGCCCTCACTCCCGTTGTTGGGCTTACCTTCGCATGTTTCGCGCAACCTGGCCACACGAACCCCGGCCTTCTGTATACAAAACCTCGTGAAAACCGACGCTAGCCGCCAGGTTTCGGTCAGGCGCTGCGGTGAGACTCGGACACGTCGAGGATCTTCAGGGTATTGGTGCCGCCGTGGGCGTTCATGTGATCGCCCCGGGTCAGGATGACATGATCCCCCGGTTCGGCAATCCCCTTCTCCACCAGCAGCGCCAGCGCCCGGTCGTTGAGCTCCGTGGCCGCCATGTCGCTGGTGTCGAACGGCAGCGAGACCACCCCGCGATACAGCGCCATGCGCCGCTGGGCCACCGGGCTGTGGGCCAGCCCGACGATGGGCAGCCCCGAGCGGATGCGCGAGGCGATCAGCGGCGTGTAGCCGGTCGAGGTCATGCAGGCGATGGCGGCCACCCCGCTGAGATGGTTGGCGGCGTACATGGCGGAGAGCGCGATGGTCTCGTCGATGCGCGAGAAGCCTTCGTGGATGCGGTGCCCCGACGCCTGAGCCACACGCTCGCGCTCGGCGCCCAGGCACACCCGGCGGATCGCCTCCAGGGTCTCCACCGGGTAGTCGCCGGCGGCGGTCTCGGCCGAGAGCATCACCGCGTCGGTGCCGTCGAGCACCGCATTGGCGACGTCGAACACCTCGGCCCGGGTGGGCAGCGGCGAGGTGATCATCGACTCCATCATCTGGGTGGCGGTGATCACCGCGCGGTTGAGCGTGCGGGCGCGCTTGATGATGCGCTTCTGCATGCCGATCAGCTTCTCGTCGCCGATCTCCACGCCGAGATCGCCGCGGGCCACCATCACCGCCTCGCTGGCCTCGATGATGCCGTCGAGGGTGGCCTCGTCGGCCACCGCCTCGGCGCGCTCGAGCTTGGCGACCAGACCGATCTCCTGGCCCGCTTCGCCAAGCAGGCGGCGTGCTTCGCGCATGTCCTCGGCCGAGCGTGGGAAGGAGACGGCGAGGTAGTCGACGCCGATCTCGATGGCGGTCTTGAGGTCGGCCTTGTCCTTGTCGGTCAGCGCCGGGGCCGAGAGCCCGCCGCCCTGCTTGTTGATGCCCTTGTTGTTGGAGAGCTTGCCGCCGGTGACCACCACGGTGTGCACCTGCTGCCCCTCGATGCGCTCGACGTCGAGCACCAGGCGGCCGTCGTCGAGCAGCAGGCGGTCGCCGGGGGCGACGTCGTCGATCAGCTGCTTGTAGTCGCAGCCGACGCGGCTGGCGTCGCCGGCGTTGCCGTCGAGCGCCATGTCGAGCACGAAGGGCTGGCCCGGGGCGAGCACCACAGGGCCGTCCTTGAAGCGGGCGATGCGGATCTTGGGCCCCTGCAAGTCGCCGAGGGCGGCCACGCTCTTGCCCAGGCGCTCGGCGATCTCGCGCACGGCGCTCAGGCGGCGGCGGTGGTCGTCGGCCGAGCCGTGGGAGAAGTTGAGGCGCACCACGTCGACGCCGGTGCGAAGCATCGCCTCCAGCACGCCCTCGCGGTCGCTGGCCGGACCCAGGGTGGCGACGATCTTGGTGCGGCGGATGGGGTCGTGGATGGGGGCATGGGGCGGAAGCGTCATGGTGTCCTCGGCAAGACCAGGATGGCACGGAAGTCGTTGACATTGGTGCGGGTCGGCCCGGTGACGATGAGCCGGTCCAATGCCTGGAAGAAAGTATACGCATCGTTGCGTGACAGGTAATCGACAGGCGTCAGGCCCTGCTCGCGGGCTCGCTGCCAGTCGTCGGGCGAGAAGTGTGCACCGGCGTTGTCCTCGGAGCCGTCGATGCCGTCGGTGTCGATGGCCAGGGCATGAATCCCTTCGGTGCCGGCCAGGGCCTCGAACAGCCCCAGCAGGTATTCCACGTTGCGCCCGCCGCGCCCGTCACCGCGTACGGTGACGCTGGTCTCACCGCCGGAAAGAATCAGCAGCGGTGCGTCTATCTCGTCGCGCGCCTCCAACGCCAGGCGCGCCTGGGCCCGGCCCAGCTCGCGGGCCTCGCCCTCCAGGTCATCGCCCAGCACCCGTACGTTCACGCCGGCCGCCTCTGCCGCTGCCCGGGCGGCCTGCAGCGCATCGCAGGCCCGCGCCAGGGTCACGCTGTCATCGCGGGCGAAGGCCGCGTCGTCGGGGGATGGCGCCCCTTGGCTCTGCTCCAGGTGGCGACGCACGTGGTCGGGCACGTCGATGGCGTAGCGCTCCAGCACCGCCAGCGCATCGGCCGGGGTCGAGCGATCCGGCAGGGTCGGCCCCGAGGCGATCTGGGTGGCCACGTCGCCGGGAATGTCGGAGATCAGCCAGGTCACCACCTGGGCGGGGTGTGCCGCCGCCGCCAGGCGTCCGCCCTTGATCGCGGAAAGGTGGCGGCGCACGGTATTCATCTGGCCGATCGGTGCGCCGCAGCGCAACAGCTCGCGATTGATCGCCTGCTTGTCGGCAAGCGAGATGCCATCGGCGGGCAGCGTCATCAGCGCCGAGCCGCCGCCGGAGATCAAGGCGATCACGCGGTCGTCCTGGCCCAGTTCCGCAACGGCCTCGAGCATGCGGCGGGCGGCCTTCTCGCCCAGGTCGTCGGGCATCGGATGGGAGGCTTCGAGCACCTCGATCACCTGGCACGCTTCAGCGTGGCCATAGCGGGTGACCACCAGGCCGCTGAGCGGCGCGTCGGGGCAACGCGCCTGCCAGGCACGCTCCAGCGCGGCGGCCATGGAGGCCGCCGCCTTGCCGGCACCGACCACCACGGTGCGCCCGGGCGGTGGATCGGGCAGCAGATCGGCCACCAGCGTCTGGGGATGCACGGCCGTCACGGCGACATCGGCAAGCCGGCACAGCCAGCCCGCCACGTCCCCCGCAGGCTCGAAGGAAGGAAGGTCGGGAATCATGAGCACACCTCGCAGCGGAAGACAGCTTCGACGGTAACAGCCGGGTACGAAAGAAAAAAGCCCGGCGGCGGGCTGGGTCCCCACTGCACCCGCCGCCGAGACAAGGACCACCGCAGTGGTCGCTCGGCAGACGACGACCCGACGCCTGCCGAAAAAGCAGCCTAGAACGTGCCGGCAGTGGCCGAACGCCGCTCAACGCTGCCCCAGGGAGCCTGGTTCAGCTGCCCACTTCGTGGGCCGCCAGCGCTTCCAGCGCGCGCAGGATGCCGGCGTGGTCCCACTCCTCCCCGCCTTGGGCGGCACAGGCCTGGAACAGCTGCTGGGCATTGGCGGTGCCGGGCAGCGCCAGGTTGAGGCTGCGCGCACCTTCCAACGCCAGGTTGAGGTCCTTCTGGTGCAGCTTGATCTTGAAGCCAGGATCGAAGGTGCGCTTGATCATGCGCTCGCCGTGCACGTCGAGGATCTTCGACTGGGCCAGGCCGCCGAGCAGCGACTCGCGCACCTTGGCCACGTCGGCGCCCGCCTTCGAGGCGAACAGCAGGCCTTCGGCTACCGCTTCGATGGTGAGTGCCACCACGATCTGGTTGGCCACCTTGCAGGTCTGGCCGGCGCCGTGGCCGCCGATATGGGTGATGGTCTTGCCCATCACTTCAAGGATCGGCCGGGCGCGCTCGAAGCCCTCCTGGGTACCGCCCACCATGATGGTCAGCGCCGCGTTGATGGCACCGCCCTCGCCGCCGGAGACCGGCGCATCAACGTACTCGCCGCCGGCGTCATGGATGCGTTTGGCGAAGCCCTGGGTGGCGATGGGCGCGATGGAGCTCATGTCGATCACCAGGGTGCCCGGCTTGAGCCCTGCGGCAACCCCTTCCTCGCCAAACAGCACCTCTTCCACGTCAGGAGTATCGGGGACCATGGTGATGATCACCTCGGCCTGCTCGGCCACGGCGCGGAGGCTGTCGACCTCGCGCATGCCCTTGTCGGCCAGGGTGGCGTCCAGCGTGCCGCGCTTGACGGTGACGAGTTCGTGGCCGGCATCCAGCAGATGCCCCGCCATGGGGCGGCCCATGATGCCAAGGCCAATGAAACCGATCTTGCTCATGATGATTCTCCTTTCAGCTTGTCTTTGTCGTTGCAGCCTTGCCCGGCGGTTGTCGCATATGACGTCGCCACTCGGGGCTGACCCGTCGACAGGCCCCGGGGCGCCGGACCGACGAGGAGGCGCTGTGAACCCATCCCTGGGCGCTACTTTTGCCCTGCTTCGCTCTCGCATCCTGCTTCGCTTGCAGGACCTGTGCGGGCCATCCATGGCCAGCCCGTTCGGAGCAGTGCTCCTCACCCATGGCAAAAGACCTCCTCTTCGGCCTGCCCCCGGCGCCCCTCGTCAAAAGGTCTGCGGCATTTTTCAGCCGCGGGCCTGATCCAGCCAGCCCAGACCTTCACGGGTTGTCGTCTTCGGCTTGTACTCGCAGCCGATCCAGCCGTCGTAGCCCAGCCGGTCGAGATGGGCGAACAGGAACGGGTAGTGGATCTCGCCGGTGCCCGGCTCATGACGCCCCGGGGTATCGGCGATCTGCACATGAGCTATGCGATCCAGGTGCTTCTCGAGGGTCGGCGCCAGATCGCCCTCCATGATCTGCATGTGGTAGATGTCGTACTGCAGCTTGAGGTTGGGGCTGCCCACCTCGTCGAAGATCGCCAGGGCCTGCTCGGTGCGGTTGAGGAAGAAGCCCGGGATGTCGCGGGTGTTGATCGGCTCGGCCAGCAGCAGGATGCCGGCGGCTTCGAGCTTCTCCGCCGCGTAGCGCAGGTTCTCCACCAGGGTGCGCCGCGCCTGCTCCAGGCTCACGCCCTGGGGCTGGATGCCGGCCAGGCAGTTGACCTGCTTGCAGCCGAGCACGGTGGCGTAGTCGATGGCCTTCTCCACGCCGGCACGAAACTCCTCGACCCGCTCCGGGTGGCAGGCGATGCCGCGCTCGCCGGCAGCCCAGTCGCCGGCCGGCAGGTTGTGCAGCACCTGGGTCAGGCCGTGCTCGTCGAGCCGCGCCTTGAGCTCGACGGCGGAATAATCGTAGGGAAAGAGGTACTCGACGCCCTTGAAGCCGGCCTCGGCGGCGGCCTTGAAGCGGTCGAGGAAATCCTCCTCGGTGAACAGCATGCTGAGGTTAGCGGCAAACTTGGGCATAGTTGTCTCCTTGGTTCGTGGCCAGGGCTCGCGTGTCTGTCATACGGGGCTGACCCGGCCTGCCAATCAATCGAAACGGTGAGTTCTCGCAGTTAAGTGAGTTGGGCGATAGAAGTCGGCGCATCCGCGCCCTCGTCGGCCAGGGCCTCGAACTCATTGATGGCATCGAGGTCGGTGCCCATGGCGATGTTGGTCACCCGCTCGAGGATCACCTCCACCACCACCGGCACACGGTATTGCTTCATCAGCTCACGCGCTTCCTTCAGCGCCGGCGCGATCTCTTCGGGCCGGGTGACGCGCAGCGCCTTGCAGCCCAGCCCCTCCACCACCGAGACGTGATCGACGCCGTACTCGTTGATCTCCGGGCAGTTGATGTTCTCGAACGAGAGCTGCACGCAGTAATCCATCTCGAAGCCGCGCTGGGCCTGGCGAATCAGCCCCAGGTAGGAGTTGTTCACCAGCACGTGGATGTAGGGCAGGTTGAACTGCGCGCCCACGGCCAGCTCCTCGATCATGAACTGGAAGTCGTAGTCGCCGGAGAGCGCCACCACTTCCGCGCTGGGGTCGGCCTTGCACACGCCAAGCGCAGCGGGAATGGTCCAGCCCAGCGGACCGGCCTGGCCGCAGTTGATCCAGTGGCGCGGCTTGTACACATGCAGGAACTGGGCGCCGGCGATCTGCGACAGGCCGATGGTACTGATATAGCGGGTATTCTTGCCGAATACCTTATTCATCTCCTCGTAGACCCGCTGCGGCTTCACCGGCACCTCGTCGAAGTGGGTCTTGCGCAGCAGGGTGCGCTTGCGCTCCTGACACGACTCGGCCCAGGCGCTGCGATCCTTGAGCGTACCCGCCGCCTTTCTCTCGCGGGCCAGTTCGACGAACAGTTCCAGCGCCGCCTTGGCATCGGAGACGATGCCGTAGTCGGGGCCGAAGATCCGCCCGATCTGGGTCGGCTCGATGTCGACATGAACGAATTTACGCCCCTTGGTATAGGTCTCGAGGTTGCCGGTGTGACGGTTGGCCCAGCGGTTGCCGATGCCCATCACGAAGTCGGATTCGAGCAGCGTGGCGTTGCCATAACGGTGTGAGGTCTGCAGCCCGACCATGCCGGCCATCAGCGGGTGGTCATCGGGCAGAGTGCCCCAGCCCATCAGGGTGGGAATGACCGGCACGCCGGTGAGCTCGGCGAACTCCTGCAGCAGCGCGCTGGCGTCGGCGTTGATGATGCCGCCGCCGGCGACGATCAGCGGCCGCTCGGCCTCGTCGAGCATGGCCATGGCCTTCTCCGCCTGGGCGCGGGAGGCGCGCGGCTTGTAGGCCGGCAGCGGCTCGTAGGTGTCCGGGTCGAACTCGATCTCGCTCATCTGCACGTCGATGGGCAGGTCGATCAGCACCGGGCCCGGCCGTGACGAACGCATCAACTGGAAGGCCTGCTGGAAGGCGCGCGGCACCTGGGCCGGCTCCAGCACGGTGATCGCCCACTTGGTCACCGGCCCGGCGATGGCCTGGATGTCGACGGCCTGGAAGTCCTCCTTGTGCAGCCGGGAACGCGGCGCTTGGCCGGTGATGCACAGGATCGGGATGGAGTCCGCGCTGGCCGAATAGAGCCCGGTGATCATGTCGGTGCCGGCGGGGCCGGAGGTGCCGATGCACACGCCGATGTTGCCGGCCTGGGTGCGGGTGTAGCCCTCCGCCATGTGCGAGGCGCCCTCGACGTGGCGCGCCAGCACATGATCGATGCCGCCGATCTTGCGCAGGGCGGAGTAGAACGGATTGATGGCAGCGCCGGGCACACCGAAGGCAACATCGATGCCCTCTTTCCTGAGCACATGAACGGCGGCTTCTGCTGCGGTCATACGAGCCATGACGGACCCTCCGAGAGTGGCTAGTTTTGTTTTTGGAAATATTTTCTATATGCCGAGACTAGAAGCAGCCGCCCGCAGCGTCAAGCGTTTGTGGAAAATATTTTCATATATTTTATGAAAAGAAAAAACCCAAGCGTAATCAGACGCTTGGGTATGGATTAAAGCACTATTCTCAGCGCCAGCGGATGCTCGTCGCAGTTGTTGCCTTCACCGCCTCGGTCCACCACCAGGAACTCCCCTTCACGATTGAGCACCGACTGGATGGCGTGCCAGGTGCCGGCGCGATAGTTCACCCCCTGGCGCCCGTCGGTGACGAAGGCGCGCACCTCGGTCGGATCGATGCTGTCGCCCGGCGGCGCCACCACGATCACGAAGCGCTCCTCGTGCAGCGGCATGAAGGCCTGGCTGCCCTGGGGGTGGCGTTCGAGGAAGTCGAGTTCCAGCGGGATCGACACCGGCTGGCTGACGAAGATACTAATCAGCGCCCTCGCCTGCTCGCCCAGGGTCTCGACCTTGGCCAGGTCGTGGTAGCGCCGGGTGCGTCCGGCGTTGATGTGAAAATAGTCCGCCGTGCGGGTGTCGATGACGTCACCGAAGGGCGCGAAGGCCTCAGGCGTCAGCGGCTCGGCTTTGAGTTCCAGCATGTTAGCCCCTCGAAATCAATCAGCAGTTAGCCCGTATCGCCGGGGCTGTTCCGGCGGCAGGCCCCGGAGCGCCGGACCGACGATGAGGCGCTGTGAACCCATCCCTGGGCGCTACTTTTGCCCTGCTTCGCTCTCGCATCCTGCTTCGCTTGCAGGACCGGTGCTGGCCATCCATGGCCAGCCCGTTCGGAGCAGTGCTCCTCACCCCTGGCAAAAGACCTCCTCTCCGGCCTGCCCCCGGCGCCCCTAACGTCGCTGAGATCGGAAAACTCGGCAACGTTACTGCAAGCCCCCTGTGTCTCAGCGAGTCCCCAGCCGCAGCGCCGCGTGACGGTTCACGTCCTTGTACAGCAGGTAGCGGAACGGCCCCGGCCCCCCGGCGTAGCACGCCTGCGGGCAGAAGGCGCGCAGCCACATGAAATCGCCCGCCTCGACCTCGACCCAGTCCTGGTTGAGATGGTAGACCGCCTTGCCCTCGAGCACGTAGAGGCCGTGCTCCATGACGTGGGTCTCGTCGAAGGGGATCACCGCCCCGGGCTGGAAGGTGACGATGTTGACGTGCATGTCGTGACGCACATCGGCCGGATCGACGAAGCGCGTAGTAGCCCAGCGACCGTCGGTTTCGGGCATCTCGTTGGGCGCGATGTCGTTCTCGTTGACCACGAAGGCCGGCGGCACCTCAATGCCCTCGACGAATTCGTAGGCCTTGCGCACCCAGTGGAAGCGCACCGGCGCCTTGGATTCATTGCGCAGCTGCCAGTGGCAGCCCGGCGGCAGGAAGGCGTAGCCGCCCGGCACCATCTCGTGGCGCTCGCCGGCGATGGTCAGGGTCATCTCGCCTTCCACCACGAACAGCACGCCCTCGGCACCGGGGTCGAGCTCGGGCTTCTCGCTGCCGCCGCCCGGCCCCACCTCCATGATGTACTGGGAGAAGGTCTCGGCGAAGCCTGAAAGCGGGCGCGCCAGGACCCACAGCCGAGTCTGCTCCCAGAACGGCAGGTTGCTGGTGACGATATCGCGCATCACGCCCTTGGGAATGAAGGCGTAAGCCTCGGTGAACACCGCCCGGTCGGAGAGCAGCTGAGTCTGGGGTGGATGCCCGCCATGGGGGGCGTAATAGGTGCGTTGGCTCATTAGGGGTCCTGCTGGTCAGTAAACGGTTCAGGAACTTCCGCGTAGCATACGATCCGGATCTGGCGACCCGGCAGCGTCGGGGTGGAACGGCCCGATAACGCAGCGAGAGGCGCCGGGAACAGGCCGAAGAGGGGGTCCGATGCCATGGATGGCATCGGTAGCGCCCAGGGAAGGGTCACAGCGCCCCCTCGCAGGCCTGTTGACGGATCAGCCTCGAGCGGTGCCCGGCTGCGACATTGATCATGTCAGCGCCCCGGTGCCGGATGATGTTCCATCCAGTGCCTGGCGATATCCACACGGCGCGTCACCCACACCCGGCCATGGGCTTCGATATGGTCGAGGAAGCGCTGCAGGGCGCGAAAGCGGCCGGGGCGGCCGAGCAGCCGGCAGTGCATGCCCACCGAGAGCATCTTGGGCGACTCCTCGCCTTCCGCGTAGAGCACGTCGAAGGCGTCACGTAGATAGGTGAAGAAGTGGTCGGCGGTATTGAAGCCCTGGGGTGCGGCGAAGCGCATGTCGTTGCTGTCCAGGGTGTAGGGCACGATCAGGTGATCGTGCTCCGCACCCTGGCTATCGGCCTGCCGGGTCCAGAACGGCAGGTCGTCGCCGTAGTAGTCGCTGTCATAGAGGAAGCCGCCCTCATCGAGCACCAGACGCCGGGTGTTGGGGCTGTCGCGGCCGGTGTACCAGCCTTGGGGTTTCTCGCCGTAGAGGCGCTGGAAGATCTCCATGGCGCGCTGCAGATGCTCGCGCTCGACGTGCTCGGGCACCTCCTGGTAGTGAATCCAGCGGTAGCCATGACAGGCGATCTCGTGGCCCAGCTCCTTGAACGCCTGAGCCACCTCCGGATGACGCTCCAAGGCCATGGCCACACCGAACACCGTCAGCGGCAGGCCGCGGCGCTCGAATTCACGCAGGATGCGCCACACGCCGGCCCGTGAGCCGTACTCGTAGATCGACTCCATGCTCAGGTGGCGATCGGGATAGGCGGCGGCACCGATGATCTCGGAGAGGAACTGCTCGGAGCCTGCGTCGCCGTGCAGTACGCAGTTCTCGCCGCCCTCTTCATAGTTGAGCACAAACTGAACGGCGATTCTGGCTCGCCCCGGCCAGTTGGCATGAGGCGGATTGCGGCCGTAGCCGACCAGATCGCGGGGGTAATCACGGCTGATGCTCATCTGCGCTTCCTCTTTGTTCTTGACCTTGCGCCGCGGCTTTCCAGGGGAGTGCAACAAAACTGGCGGAGTCAAATGTATACAATATAGAAAATAGACTGTATCCATCATTCTTGCAATATCCGCCACTCCTCCGCTTGACGAAGCGTGCTGGTGCGACTGAAGACCGAGAGGTACCCAGCGAAACAAGCGGCAACTCGGTCTCGCCTTTTTTGTATACAAAAAAACTGGCCATGGCAACCACTGACCGCACCTGACTCGCCGGGTGAGAGCGCCATAGCGTCAAGAAGAAAGCCTGCCAAGAAGGATAGCTACCAAGAGACGTCACCTTGGGCAGGTGCGCTGCCAGAAGCAGCGATGTGAAGGTGGTTAGAAGCGGTATCACAAGATCGCAACATAAATTGTATACATTTCATGAAGAGACAAGCATCCAATGCGGCCTTTCCTGCCACCAGTACTACCTAAGTCTAAACACAGAAATCACTGAAACAACCCCACAAGAAAAACATAAGCATCTGATTTAACACCAATAAAACACAGTCAGGACGGTGCCGACATGGCGCTTGCGTTCAGCGTCTGACAAGCCTATTTTGTGTACAAAGATATTTTTAATTGTCCACGAAAAAGGAATTCCCATGCGCCTGCGCATTATCAACCCCAATACCACGGCCGCCATGACTCGCAAGATCGGCGAGGCGGCCCAGCGTGTGGCTTCCCCCGGCACGCAGATAGTCGCCACCCAGCCCGCCGACGGCCCCGTCTCCATCGAAAGCCATTTCGACGAAGCCATCAGCGCCGTAGGGGTGCTTGAGGAGGTGCTGGCAGGAGAGAAGGAAGGCACCGATGCCTATGTGATCGCGTGCTTCGGCGACCCCGGCCTGCTGGCGGCACGCGAACTGACCCGCGCTCCGGTAATCGGTATTGCCGAGGCAGCCTTTCACATGGCCAGCCTGATCAGCACGCGCTTTTCGGTGGTCACCACCCTGTCGCGCACCGGCATCATCGCCGAACACCTGCTGGAGCAGTACGGCTTCCGTCATCACTGTCGCCGCGTTCGGGCCGCCGAGATACCCGTTCTCGACCTGGAGGAGAACGGCGCCACAGCGCTATCGCGCATCATCGACGAATGCCAGCGCGCCCGTGACGAGGACGGCATCGGCGCCATCGTGCTGGGCTGCGGCGGCATGGCCGACCTGACCGACACCCTGTCGCGGGAAGTGGGCCTGCCTGTGATCGAGGGCGTCACGGCGGCGGTGAAGCTGGCCGAAGCCCTGGTCGGGCTGGGACTTGGCACCAGCAAGCAGGGGGATCTGGCCTTCCCGCGCCCCAAACCCTTCAGTGGCTGCTTTGAACGCTATTCCCACTTGACGCCCTAGCCAGGCGCCATTTCCCAACCACCCCCAACAACAACAAACCGCATCAGCACGTCATGCCGCAAAAGCCCAGCGCACCGGGTATCAACACAACACCGAGCAACGACTTGCGAGGATAGAGCCATGCAACACCACACCCCTCAAAGTAACGCAGCCGAGCCGCTGGCTGCCGCCACCACCGCTGCAGCGGGCGCCACCAAGGCCCCGGGCGAAGAATCGCTGGCGCCCCAACAGACCCGCATCATGGGGCGCACCTCCTACTTCCTGGCCTGGTTCGGCGGCTGTGTCTCCATCGGCACCTTTGCCATGGGCTCCAGCGTGGTGGGCACGCTGAACCTGATCCAGGCGACCCTGGCCATCGCCATCGGCTGCTTCGTGATCGGGGTCGCACTGGCCATCAATGGCGCCGCCGGCTACAAGTACGGCATTCCCTTCATGGTGCAGGCCCGCAGTGCGTTCGGCTTCGCCGGCACGCGCATTCCCGGCCTGGTACGGGCGGTGCCGGCGGTAGTGTGGTACGGCTTCCAGAGCTGGATCGGCGCCGGTGCGCTGAACATGGTGTCAGCCACCCTGTTTGGCTTCGACAATCTGATCTTCTACTTCATCGCCTTCCAGTTCCTGCAGATCGGCCTGTCGGTGATGGGCTTCCAGGGCATCAAGTGGCTGGAAAACATCGGCAGCGTCTTCATTCTCGCCTCGCTGACCTACATGTTCTACGCCACGGTGCAGCGCTACGGCGACGAGCTCTCGGCCAACCTGCTGACCATGGAAGGCTCGTGGGGCATGCCGTTCTGGGGGGCCACCATGCTGTTCCTCGGCATCTACAGCACCATGATGCTCAACGTCAGCGACTACTCACGTGAGCACAAGCACGGCACCCGCCCCAGCCTCCTGACCACCATCTATGCCATGTCGATCCTGCCCTGCACCCTGTTCATGGGCCTGATCGGCTACATGGTCTCCGAGGCCACCGGCACCGCCGACCCCATCCAGGTGTTTGCCAACGCGGTGGACAACACCCCGCTGCTGATGACCACGCTGCTGTTCATCGCCTTCGCCCAGGTCACCACCAACGTGCTCAACAACGTGGTGCCGCCCACCTACGTGCTAATGGACGTGTTCAAGTTCAAGTTCGCCACCTCCACGGTGATCGTCGGCCTGCTGGCCTTCGCCACCTTCCCCTGGAAGCTGGTGCAGCCCGAATCCGCTGCCGGCCTGCAGCTCTTCGTGCAGACCTACTCCGCCTTCCTCGGCCCGATCTTCGCCATCCTGGTGGTGGACTACTACCTGATCCGCCGCCGCACGCTGGACCTCGGCAAGCTCTATGACGAGACCGGCCCCTATCAGGGCGTCAACTACGCCGCGCTCATCGCCACCCTGGTGGGCATCGCCGCCGCCCTCACCTTCTCCGCCGTCTCCTGGTACGCCAGCCTGATCCCGGCCGGCCTGACCTACTATCTGCTGATGAAGCACTGGGCCCCCTGCCAGCGCTTCCGTCAGTGATTCCCTGCGTCCCCGCCCGGCAGCTGCCGGGCGGGATCTATCGCTCCTGCACCTCGATGCGCTGCCATCTCTTTGCCACTCGCCCATAATCTCGTGGAGGCTCCACCCCATGCCCCAGGCTCGATTGCACTCCTCACGCCTCAAACTGGCCACCTGTTGCCTGCTGGGCGTCTTTCTTGCGACGCCGCTTGCACAGGCCAATCAAGATGCAACGAATCAGGCGACGAACGGTTCATCTCCAGTGAAGACCATCGCTCTGATCAATCCCAACTCCAACACCGAGTCCACCAGATCGATGGCCGACCTTGCCAGACTGGAAACCAGGGGGGTCGCAGAAGTGGTGGAAAGAACCAACAGGGACGCCCCACCCCTGCTCACGACACCCCAAGATATGATTGATGCCGCCCCCGGGGTTGTAACGCTGGGCGTCGAAGCCGCCAGGGATCACAACGTTGCCGCCATCATCGTCTCGGCCTTCAGTGACCCCGGGCTCGAGGAGCTGCGGGAAAGCGTCGATATCCCGGTGTTCGGCATCGGAGAGGAAGTCTTCCATGAGGCGGCGCGGGACAACAGGGTGTTCGGCATCGTGACCGTCACGCCCGACGAGGCATTGATCGAATCCTTCAGGCAAAAAGCCGCCTCCCTGGGCTACGAGCAGCTTTATCGCGGCGTCCGGGTGACCCCGGGTGATCCAACCGAGCTGGTCCAGTCACCCGACAAGCTCGATGCCGCCCTCGCCGAGGCAGTGAAGGAGTCTGTTGAAGAAGACGGAGCCCAGGCGGTGATCATGGGTGGTGGCCCGCTCTCTGCCTCGGCACTCCGGCTCCAGCCACAGTTCGATGTTCCCCTGGTCGTGGCCGTCAAGGCCGCGGCCCGTGCAGCGGTCGAGGCCATTCAGACCGCGGAGTGACCGCCTCCGGTCGGCGGCAGTTGCCAGCGGCGCCTGAGTACTGGCCGCACTGACTCAAGCCCCCGGGCCAATGGCCCGGGGGCTTGCATTTGGGAAGTCCGCGCGCGTGATCAGCCGCCGAAGATGCTATGCAGGTCCGGCGCCTCCTCCTCCTCCTCGACGATGGAGAGCGACGCCTCGATGGCCTTGAGATGACGGCTCATGAAGGCGGCCGCCCGCTCGCCGTTGCCCGCCTCCAGGTAGCCGATCAGGTCGTCGTGGTCGTGGGACTCGCAGCCCAGGTGCCCGGCGCTGCCATAGACGGCGAGGATCAGCGAGGAGCGTGAGCAGAGCTGTCCGACAAAGGCCGCCAGGGTGGCATTGCCAGAAAGCTGGGCCAGGCGCTCGTGGAAGGCGGCAGAGAGCTTGATGGCCCGGCTCTGCTCGCCCGACCTCAGCGCCTCGCGCTCGCTGCGTGCCATCTCACGCAGCTCCTCCACGTCGGCGGCGGTGATCTGGCGCGCCACCTCAGGCATCAGCCCGCACTCCACCATCTGGCGTGCATCGAACACATCCTTGGCTTCATCGGCGGTAGGCCGCGTGACGCTGGCACCGCGCCGTGGCGTCAGCGTCACCAGCTGCTCCAGCGCCAGGCGCTGCAGGATCTTGCGCACCCCGGTGCGGCTGATGCCGAACACCTCGGCCAGGGCGTCCTCGCGCAGACGAGCCCCGGGCTTCAGGCGATGTTCGATGATGGCATCGCTGATGGTGCGATAGATCGCCTCATGGCGTTCGGCCCCATCCCCGTTTTTGCCCAGGCGCCGAGGCTTTGCCTTGCTCGGGTCGCCTTCGACCAGGCGCTGCCGCTGGTTCATGATCCCCTCCTAGTCCGTCTCTCGGCTCATTGTATACGCTTCGACGCCAGACTACCGAACCAAAGACAGCGCCCTCGGCCCACCGTAAGGCGGCGCCGAGGGCGGCAGGGTCATGCCGTTGGAGCTACGGTCATTGCTGCCAGGCAGCGATCTCCTCACGCTCTTCGTCGGTCATGCCGGTCATGTTGCCCAGCGGCATGTAGCGGCTGCTCACCACCTGCTGGATCTGCGGCTTCTGCAGCAGGATTTGATCCCAGCTGTCGTAGGTGACACCGGCGGGCGGCGCGGCGAAGCCGGGCTGGGTCGGCTGGCGAGAATGACAGGCCACGCAATGCTGCTCGATCAACGACTGCACCCGCTCCTGGCTCGGCGCCTCGGCCATGCCGTCCCCGGTCGGCGCCCGCTGCGTGGGGGCCGCCAGCCAGAACGCGACCAGGATCAGTGCCACCCCGGCGACCGGGTAGGCCGGCTGGATCTTGCCGGCGTGCATCAGCACGAAGAACTGGCGGATCAGGGCGCCGGCAAAAATGAACAACGACATCAGCACCCAGGCGTATTCATGGCTGTACACGAAGGAGTAGTGGTTGCTGATCATCAGCAGCACTACCGGCAGCGTGAAATAGGTGTTGTGCACCGAACGCTGCTTGCCGCGCTTGCCGTCGAGTGGATTGGGCTGTTCGCCGGCCTTCATCGCGTTGACCATGCGCCGCTGGCCGGGGATGATCCAGAAGAAGACGTTGGCCGACATGGCGGTTGCCATGACCGCACCGGTGAGCAGGAAGGCCGCGCGTCCCGAGAACATCTGCACGCTGAGATAGGCCACCACTACCATCAGCACCGCCACCGCCAGGCTGAGTACGCCGTCACGTTCCATGTTGGGGCTGATGCGCTTGCACAGCTCGTTGTAGACCACCCAACCACCCAGCAGGAAGACCAGCGCCAGCACATTGGCCTGCCAGCCGCTCATGTTGGCGGCCCACTCCCAGGGGCTGTTGGGATTGACCAGGTAGAAGCCGGGATTGGTCATGTACAGCAGCACGAACAGGGCGAAACCGGAAAGCCAGGTGGTATAGGACTTCCAGAATGACCAGTGCAGGTCTTCGGGAAGCCGGGCCGGCGCCGTGGCGTACTTCTGGTTATGGTAGAAGCCACCCCCATGAACCGCCCACATCTCGCCGAAGACGCCTTTCTTGCGGCAAGCCTCCTCCTTAGGCGTCTTGAGGCCGTTGTCCAGCATCACGAAATAGATCGACTCACCGATCCAGGCAATCGCCGCGATGACGTGCAACCACCGCAGCATGAAATTGACGAATTCCAGCAGGTACGCTTGCATTGAGGAGCTCTCGTTCAGTGTTGTTGTTCAGCGGCCCGTGGCCGAGGGGCACGTCGGCTCAGCTCCGGCCTAGCTGCCACGATAGGTAGAGTACCCATACGGTGAGAGCAGCAGCGGCACGTGGTAGTGCTGCGACGCATCGGACACGCCGAAGCGCAGCGGGATCACATTGAGAAACAGCGGCTCGCTTGCCGCCACGCCCTGCGCGCGCAGGTAGTCGCCGGCATGGAACACCAGCTCATATTCGCCAGCCTGGAAGTCATCGTCCTCCAGGATGGGGGCATCGCAGCGGCCATCCTCATTGGTCGTGACCGTCTTCAGCGGCGTGCGCCGCTCGCCTTCCAAGCGCAGGACCTCGATGCGAATGCCCTGGCCGGGTCGGCCCTGCGCGGTATCCAGTACATGGGTGGTGAGTCGTCCCATCTCGTCGCTCCTGTGTGTGATGCTCATAGGCCAGCTGAGGGCGTCCGGCGTGCACCGGACGCTCCTTCCGATTCATGAGAACATTTTTAGCGCTTTCGGTAGTACATTTCAAAATTTTTTTGTATACACTTTCAAGAGCAACATCCATCACCGCTACCACGGAGCTACCCGATGCCCGACAACATCCTCACGCCTCGCCCCAGCACCCTCGACCGCACTACTTTCGTGTCCCGCTTCGGTGATATCTATGAACATTCGCCCTGGGTGGCCGAGCTGACCTGGGAGCGCGGGCTGACACCCGAGCACGACACCCCTGAGGGCCTGGCCAAGGCCATGGGCCATACCCTGCGAATCGCGCCGCCAGAACGCCAACTGGAAGTCATTCGCGCCCACCCCGACCTGGCCGGCAAGGCGGCCATCGCCGGTGAGCTGACCGACGATTCGACCCGTGAGCAGGCCGGCGCAGGGCTGGATCAATGCTCACCGGAGGAAATGGCACGCTTCGAGCAGCTCAATGCCGCCTATAAAGAGAAGTTCGAGTTCCCGTTCATCATGGCGGTGAAGGGCAGCGACCGGTACGCGATTCTTGCCGCCTTCGAGGCGCGCCTGGTAAACGACCGGGAGGAGGAGCGCCGCACCGCCATCGAGCAGATCAACCGGATCGCCCGCTTTCGCCTGGACGATCGCGCCTCATCCTGATCGCAACGACAGCGCCGCCCGCTCGGCGCTGTCGTTGCCTCCGGCTTCGCCCCCGCTGCCCTTCCATTCCGATTTCGCGGCACCTTCCGGCTGGCTTCCGTCTCACCGACCTTAGACTCACGCATATCAGGCTCTCTATGCACATGGAGAGCGCCCACCTTCCCGGCCAAGCGGCCCTTTAGATATGACCAAACGGTCAAAACAACGCCATCAAGCCATTGTTTTTATTTCAGTCTTCCTAGTGAGAGACAAAAATAACCGTAAATTGTCTTTTAAATAAAGATCAATTGTGTACATTAATTTCCCAGCGTGCGCACATCTCGCCACGCTAAGACAACACCAAGACAACAACAACTCGAGAGCCTGACCATGACCGACGCTGGACCCGTTTCTCAGCCCGCCAAACCCTCTCGTACCGTCAACCAGAACCCGGACGCCATGCCGCCGCTGGGCAAGGCGATTCCGCTGGGCATCCAACACATCATGGCGATGTTTGCCGGCAACGTGACGCCACCGATCATCATCGCCGGCGTCATCGGCGCCACCACCGGCGAACAGATCTTCCTGATTCAGGTGGCTCTGTTCGTGGCGGGCATCGCCACCCTGATCCAGACCATCGGCATGGGCCCCATCGGCGCCCGCCTGCCCATCGTGCAGGGCACCAGCTTCGGCTTCCTGCCGGTGGCGCTGCCGCTGGCCGGCACCTTCGGCCTCCCCGCCGTACTGGGCGCCTCCTTGGTCGCCGGCATGCTGCAGGTGGGGTTGGGGGCCTTTCTGAAGAAGATTCGCCACTGGTTTTCGCCGGTCGTGACCGGCATCGTGGTGCTGCTGATCGGCATCACCCTGATGCCGGTGGGCCTCAACTATGCCGCAGGCGGCGTGGGGGCCGATGACTTCGCCTCGCCCACCAACCTTGGCCTGGCCTTGTTTGTGCTGGTGGTCACCATCGTCGTGCATCAGTTCGGCCGCGGCTTCCTCAAGGCCGCCTCCATCCTGGTGGGCCTGGTGAGCGGCTACCTGGTAGCCATCGCGCTGGGCATGGTCGACTTCTCCAGCGTCGCCAACGCCGCCTGGTTCTCCGTTCCCAGGCCGCTGCAGTACGGCATGGAATTCCAGCTGACCGCCATCATCGGCATGACGCTGATCATGTTCGTGGTGGGGCTCGAGACAATCGGCAATATCTCCGCCATCACCATCGGCGGCGCCGGTCGCCAGGCCAAGGACCGCGAACTCTCCGGGGGCGTGATGGCCGATGGCGTGGCGACGTCGTTCGCCGCGGTATTCAATACGCTGCCCAATACCGCCTATGCCCAGAACGTGGGCCTGATCACCCTGACCGGCGTGGTCAGCCGCCACGTGGTGACCATCGGCGGCATCCTGCTGATCTGCATGGGCCTGTTCCCCAAGCTGGGCGGCCTGGTCGCGGCCATGCCCCATGCCGTACTGGGCGGCGCCGGCGTGGTGATGTTCGGCATGATCGCCTCGGCCGGGCTCAAGATCATCCAGGAGTGCGAGCTCAACCAGCGCGCCATGCTGATCATCGCCGTGGCCATGAGCCTGGGCATCGGCCTGCCGGCGGTGGAGGCCATCGCCGAGACCATGCCCGGCCAGGCCGGCCTGCTGCTGAAGTCGGGCCTGGTGCCGGCAGCCCTCGCCGCGCTGCTGCTGGATGCGGTTCTGCCGGGCAAGCCGCAGCGGAAAATGCCTGAAGAGTCGCTGGCCAAGGGCAAGGAGACGCATTCCAACGCCTGAACACAAGGCCGGCCGAGATTGCTCGGCCGGCCCACTTCCCGCTTTCCACTGGCTTGCTTCCTGCCTCGCTCTTCGCTGCACTTGCTTCCCGCTGCACTTGCTTCCCGCTGCACTTGCCTCACGCTTGCTCGAACCACCTGCCGCTGCACCCGTCCCACGGCCTTGGCGAGGCTACACTGGTGACGACACCGTCCACATAGCGAGGAAGCGACATGTTTCGCAATCGCCAGGACGCCGCCGAGCAGTTGGCATCGCGTCTTGCCCACCTACAGGGAAGCCATCCGCTGATTCTCGCCATCCCCCGCGGCGGCGTGCCGATGGGCCGCTGCCTGGCCGACGCACTGGACGGTGAGCTCGACGTGGTGCTGGTACGCAAGGTCGGCGCCCCGGGCAGCCCCGAATTCGCGATAGGCGCCATCAGTGAAGACGGCACCCTGAAGCTCGACGAGGCGGCATCGCACTTCCCGCCGGAGGCCATCGAACGCGAAGCCGAGCGACAGCGACAGCTGATCGCGACGCGCCGTCGGCGCTACACGCCAGTTCGGGCCCCGATTGCCCCGGAGGGCCGCGTGGTAGTGGTAGTCGATGACGGCAGCGCCACCGGCGCCACCATGGAAGCCGCCCTGCGAACCCTGCAGGGGCGAGCGCAGCGCCTGATCGCGGCATTGGGCACCGCCTCGCCCAGCGCCTTGGCGCGCCTCGCCGCGCTGGCCGACGAGGTGGTCTGCCTGGAGGCGCCCGAGCGCTTCATGTCGGTGGGTGAGTTCTACGCGGACTTCAGCCAGGTGGAAGAGGACGAGGTCCTGGCCCTGCTGCGGGGGTGACGTCAGGCCGACGACAAAAAAACAAGGGCCATCGCCGACGACGGCGATGGCGATGGCCCTTGGGTTCCGCGCTGCCCGCTTTACTGGCTGCTGGCGCTCTTCAGGTTCTGCTCGGCCAGCTTCTGGCCCCGCTGCAGGAATTCCTGGTTCAGGTCGACGACCTTCTTGGTGTCGCCCTGCAGACGCTCGCCAAACTCTTTGGCAGCTTTCTGCTGGGACTCGACGACCTTCTTCAGGCTGTCAGCGTCCTTGACGTCGAGCCAGCTGCGCGCCTGGGCGATACCGATTTCGCTGTAGCTACGGAAGATCTCGAACTGTGCAGAGAGAAGCTTCTCGTAGTATTCCAGCGTCAGCGAACCGTAGGCGCGAACCGGCGTGGAGAAGAAGGCTTCGAACTGCTGCTGGGTTTTCTCTTGGGTCTTGCTCATGGGTCACCTCCAGGGTTGCAATGCAAGGCGTGAAGGGCCTTGTTGCATTGCAGCATAGCAAGGAGGTTTGTGCGGCGCAACATTTTTATTGCGATGCAGCATTGTGCCCCGCGTCGCTACCGCTGACCGAACAGGTGCCGCCTTGCCTCATCGTCGATGGGCTCTCCCGCCTGGGGGTTGACCTCCTCGGCAAGTGCGTAGGCACGCACCACGGCCGGGCGCCTCGCCATCTGCTGGAACCAGCGCTCCAGGCTGGGAAACTCCTCGAGATCCTGGCCCTGGCGCTCGTGCGGCACGATCCACGGGTAGATGGCCATGTCCGCGATGGAGTAGGCATCGCCGCCGACGAACTCATGGTCGTCGAGCCGCCGGTCAAGCACACCGTAGAGCCGTGAGGTCTCGTTCATGTAGCGCTGGATGGCGTACTCGATCTTCTTCGGTGCGTAGTGGCGGAAGTGGTGGTTCTGCCCGGCCATGGGGCCAAGCCCACCCATCTGCCAATGCAGCCACTGCAGCACGACGTAGCGCTCCCGGCCCGACGCCGGTAGAAACTGGCCGCACTTGTCGGCGAGGTATTCCAGGATCGCGCCGGATTCGAACAGCGCCAGCGGCTGCCCGCCGTCGGCGGGCGCGCGGTCGAGGATGGCCGGTATCCGGTTGTTGGGCGCGACCTCGAGGAACTCGGGCAGGAACTGCTCGCCGCGGCCGATGTTGACGGGGCGCAGCTGGTAATCAAGCCCCGCCTCTTCGAGAAAGAGCGTGACCTTGTGCCCGTTGGGCGTCGTCCAGTAGTAGAGCTCGATCATCTTTCCCTCCCGGCCCGCCTCAGCGGTAGGCGCCTTCGATGTCGGAGATGCGCATGGCCTGGCGCCCCAGCCCGTCGTAGGCGTCCAACATGCGTTCGATCCAGCCGTAGACCGGGTCGGCGTTCGATACCAGGTCGGCCGTGGAGACCACCCGCGCCCACATGAAGCTGCCGAACACGAGGTAGTCGGCCCCGGCGGGCGCATCGCCGTCCAGGTAGTCCGACTCCTTCAGGCAGCCGCGCAGCGGCTCGAGGGCGGCGTCGAGCTGGGCCAGGCCCTTGGCCGGGGAGTGGAACTCCTCCAGGGTGCGGCCGAAGCGCTGCTCGCGCGAGCTGCGGAAGTAGTCGCGATCCTTGGGATGAATGGCATTGAGCAGGTCCATGACGATGGTGCGCAGCATGGCGGGTTGCAGCGAGCGCTCGGTGTAGTGCTTGAAGAAGCGGGCCCGCGCCGCGGCAAGCCCGTCGCCCAGCAGCGGGCGCTCGGGGTAGGTGCGGTCGAGGTGGCGCAGGATCTCGTAGCTGTCGGTCACGGTGGTGTCGCCGTCGACCAGCACCGGCACCTTGTCATGGTCGGCAAAGGCCAGCGCCTGCTTGTCGGTGAAGTACCAGGGGCGGGTCTCCACGTCGAGGCCCTTGTGGGCCAGGGCATAGCGCACTCGCCAGCAGTAAGGAGAGAACCGCAGCGCCTCATCGATCCCGCACAGTTCGTAGAGCACCCTCGCCATGTCGTTCTCCTGCATCCGTGGATGTTAATGAACCGATAGTGCCAGCCTTTCGGCCAGGTTGCCAATGGCTCGACCCAACGCGCTGAAAGCCGCGGCAAGGCTGTCCATTAGTCTAATTCGAGGCTATCACTGGAAACATTTTCCATTAAAATAATGGCGGCATGGGCTTGTTTTTTCGATAAAAAGCGAAATGGCAACCCCTCGCCAGGCGATATTAGATTGGTCATACCAATTACCCAAGGATGGCAAGTTTTCCACGCACTCCGTATCGTTCCGTTCCATCGACGGCGCTCAGGTCAGCCTCTCCTGCCGGCCGCTGCTCGACACCCTGCCCAACAAAAGCCTAGAGGTACGTTACATGACAGAGACGACGCTAGCTCTGCTCGCTTTCACGCCGTTGATACTGGCCGGCGTCTTGCTGATCGGTTTCCGTATGGCCGCCAAGACGGCCATGCCTATCGTCTACCTGGTCACTGCGCTGATCGCCCTGCTGGCCTGGGAGATGAGCTTCAACCGAGTGCTGGCCTCAACCCTGCAGGGTCTGATCCTGACGGTATCGATCCTGTGGATCATCTTCGGGGCCATCCTGCTGCTCAACACGCTCAAGCATTCGGGCGGCATCACGGCGATCCGTAACGGCTTCTCGGGAATCAGTCCCGACCGCCGCGTGCAGGCGATCATCGTCGCCTGGCTGTTCGGCTGCTTCATCGAGGGCGCCTCGGGCTTCGGCACGCCGGCGGCCGTGGCGGCCCCGCTGATGGTGGCGCTGGGCTTCCCGGCGCTCTCCGCCGTGGTGGTGGGCATGATGATCCAGTCCACGCCGGTCTCCTTCGGCGCCGTGGGCACACCCATCGTGGTCGGCGTGACCGGCGGCATCAACTCGGCAGGCATCACCGCCGAGCTGGAAGCCGGCGGCTACACCTGGCTCGAGTACTTCCGCCTGATTTCGGCCGAAGTCGCCATCATCCACGGTATCGCCGGCATCCTGATGCCGCTGATCATGGTGGTGATCATGGTCCGCTTCTTCGGTGCCAACAAATCTTGGAAGGAAGGTCTGTCGATCGCCCCCTTCGCCATCTTCGCCGGTGTCGCCTTCGTGGTGCCCTACGTGCTGGCGGGCGTGCTGCTGGGTCCGGAATTCCCGTCGATGATTGGCGCCATGGTCGGCCTGGCCATCGTCGTGCCTGCCGCACGCCGCGGCTTCCTGATTCCCAAGGACACCTGGGACTTCCCGGAGCGCAAGTCCTGGCCGGACGAGTGGATCGGCAAGCTCGAGATCAAACTGGATGACATCGCCGGCAAGGCGCCGATCTCCACCTTCATGGGCTGGCTCCCCTATGTGCTGCTGGCCCTGTTCCTGGTAGCGTCGCGCACCGTCGAGCCGCTGCGTCAGGCGCTCAACGCCTGGACCTTCGGCTGGAGCAACATCCTCGGTGAAGCCGGCGTTTCCGGCAGCATCGCCCCGCTCTACCTGCCCGGCGGCATCCTGCTGATGGTGGTGCTGGTCACCGCGCTGCTGCACCGCATGCGCCTGGGTGAACTCAAGGCGGCCTTCGGCGAGTCCTCCAAGACCATCCTGGGTGCCGGCTTCGTGCTGATCTTCACCATCCCCATGGTGCGGATCCTGATCAACTCCGGCGTCAACGCAGCGGACCTGGTCTCCATGCCGGTGGCCATGGCGCAGCTGGTGGCCGACAGCGTGGGCGACGTCTATCCGTTCTTCGCGCCTGCCGTGGGTGCGCTGGGTGCCTTCATCGCCGGTTCCAATACCGTGTCGAACCTGATGCTGGCCGAGTTCCAGTTCAACGTGGCCCAGGCTCTCGGTGTCTCCACCGCGATGATGGTGGCGCTGCAGGCGGTGGGTGCCGCGGCGGGCAACATGATTGCCATTCACAACGTGGTGGCCGCCTCGGCAACCGTAGGCCTGCTGGGTCGTGAAGGCATCACCATCCGCAAGACCATCCTGCCGACGCTCTACTACCTGGTTGTCACCGGCCTCGTCGCCATGATCGCCTTCTACGTGATCGGCGTGACCGACCCGCTGATGGAAGTGGCGCAGACAGAGCCGGCCGCGACCGAGCAGGTATCGGAGCCGCCGGTGGAAGACGTGGGCGTGGGCGTGGCGGATGACGCCGCCGAGGCGCCCGAGGCCCAAGCCGAGCTCGGGGAAGAAGAGGCCGAGCTCGAACAGGAGTAAGCCAGCCTCGCTATGCTGCACGAAGCCGCCCCCGGGTTCCCCCGGGGGCGGCTTCGTTGGTAGAGGGCTCCGTGTGCGAGGCGAAGTCGCAGCGCATCACTCCCACTCACCAAGGCGCATGGCCGAGCGTTCCAGGCGCTCATCCTCGGCCTCGATCTCGCGCAGCTGCGCCTCGATGCCGGTCAGGTGGTCCAGTGCCGCGCGCCTTGCCGCCTGGGGCTTGCCCTCCATCACCGCACGATAGAGCCGGGCGTGCTGGCGATTGATCATCTGCCGCGGCGCCTCGCGGTGATAGAGGTTCTTCACCGAAGCGAATACCGAACTGAGCAGCAGGTCGGTGAGCGACTGCAGCGTATGTACCAGCACCGGGTTGTGCGAAGCCTGGCAGATCGCCAGGTGAAAAGCGTGGTCGAGGTGCGCCAGCCGCTCGACGTCGACACCTTCGCGGTTCACCACGTAGTCGGCCATCGCCTCGTAGCGGCGCTGGATCAGCACCCGGTCGGCCGGCGTGGCCCGCTCCGCCGCGAGCCGGGCTGACTCGCCCTCGAGCAACGCGCGCACCTCCAGCAGGTCGAACAGGGTGCGCGGGTGGTCGCGAAACAGGTGCATCAGCGGGCTGTCGTCGCGCCCCGGCACCAGCGCCGCTACCGCCGAGCCGCGGCCCTGGCGGGTGGCGATGATGCCCTTGCTGCGCAGCACCCGCAGCCCCTCGCGCAGCGAGGTGCGCGACACGCCCAGCCGCTCGCACAGCCGGCGCTCCGAGGGCAGCAGCTGGCCCGGGCGAAACACGCCGTCGAGGATCAGCTGCTCGAGGCGCGCCGCCACCGCATCGGGGGTGCGCGTCGGCAGGACGTGGTCGTTCTCCGGGGGCATGCTTCCTCCTTGCATGACGAGCCGCCTTGACGGGCGCAGGCGAGCCCGACATGGTGTATCATGAAAACTATTTCCAATATAGTAATCAACAACTGGTCATACCAGTAGACCGCAGACTGGACAGCCTTGCCGGCTGAGCGCAAATTGGCGTTTGCACAACGCTACCTGCCGCCAAGACTCGCAACGAGGCGCCTGCATGAACATCCTCTACGACGAACGACTCGACGGCCCGGCGCCGACGCTGGACCGGGCCGCCATTCGCGACAGCCTGACTCAGGCCGTGCCGGGCATGACCCTGCTGCATCGGGAAGAGGACATGCGTCCCTTCGAGTGCGACGGGCTCTCCGTCTACCGTACCCTGCCGCTGCTGGTGGCACTGCCCGATTCGCTGGAGCAGGTTCAGAAGCTGCTGGTGGCCTGCCATCGCCTCGGCGTGCCGGTGGTGACCCGCGGCGCCGGCACCGGCCTCTCCGCCGGCGCGCTGCCGCTGGAGCACGGCGTGCTGCTGGTGATGTCACGCTTCTCGCGCATTCTCGAGATCGACCCCGAGGCGCGCATCGCCCGGGTCGAGCCCGGCGTGCGCAACCTGGCCATCTCCGAGGCGGCCTCGCCCTACGGGCTCTACTACGCCCCGGACCCCTCGTCGCAGATCGCCTGCTCCATCGGCGGTAACGTGGCCGAAAATGCCGGCGGCGTGCACTGTCTCAAGTATGGCCTCACCGTGCATAACGTGATCAAGGTCGAGGTGCTCACCATCGAGGGCGAGCGCATGACACTGGGCAGCGATGCCCTGGACGCCCCCGGCTTCGACCTGCTGGCGCTGTTCAACGGCTCCGAGGGCATGCTCGGTGTGGTCACCGAGATCACCGTCAAGCTGCTGCCCAAGCCCGAAGTGGCCAAGGTGCTGATGGCCAGCTTCGACGACGTGGAGAAGGCCGGCAACGCGGTGGGCGCCATCATCGCCGCCGGCATCATTCCCGGCGGCCTGGAGATGATGGACAAGCTGGCCATCATCGCCGCCGAGGACTTCATCGGCGCCGGCTACCCGGTGGACGCCGAAGCGATCCTGCTGTGCGAGCTCGACGGCGTCGAGGCCGACGTCGACGACGACTGCGAAACCGTGCGCCGGGTGCTGGAAAAGGCCGGTGCCACCGGCATCCGCCAGGCCCGCGACGACGCCGAGCGCGCCCGGTTCTGGGCCGGGCGCAAGAATGCCTTCCCCGCGGTGGGCCGCATGTCGCCCGACTACTACTGCATGGACGGCACCATCCCGCGCCGCGAGCTGGCCCGGGTGCTCAAGGGCATCAGCGACCTCTCCGAGCGCTACGGCCTGAAGGTGGCCAACGTCTTCCACGCCGGCGACGGCAACATGCACCCGCTGATCCTGTTCGATGCCAACCGCGAGGGCGAGCTGGCGGTGGCCGAGGCGCTGGGCGGCGAGATCCTCGAGCTGTGCGTCGAGGTGGGCGGCACCATCACCGGCGAACACGGCGTCGGCCGCGAGAAGATCAACCAGATGTGCGCCCAGTTCCGCCCCGACGAGCTGGCCACCTTCCGCGCCGCCAAGGCCGCCTTCGACCCGAGCGACCTGCTCAACCCGGGCAAGAACATCCCCACCCCGGCGCGCTGTTCGGAATTCCGCACTATCAAGAGCGCGGCAGCCGACAGCGCCCCGGCCGCACCGCAGGGCTGACTGGAGTAACCATGGCAAACGCAACGCAACCCCAAGCCCATGACGCCAGCGAGGCCCTTGCCGAGCGCATCCGCCAGGCCGGCGCCGAGGGCACGCCGCTGCGCATCGTCGGTGGCGACACCCGCTACTTCTACGGCCGCGAGGTGGAGGGCAGCGAGCTCTCCACCCGCGAGCACCGCGGCATCAGCTTCTACGATCCGGTGGAGCTGGTGGTTTCGGTGCGCGCCGGCACCCCGCTGGCGGAACTGGAGGCCGCGCTGGCCGAACAGGGCCAGATGCTCCCCTTCGAGCCACCGCGCTACGGCGAGGCCAGCACCGTGGGGGGCATGGTCGCCACCGGCCTGTCCGGGCCGCGTCGCCCCTGGGCCGGCAGCGTGCGCGACTTCGTCCTCGGCGCCCGGGTGATCAACCACGAAGGCATCGAGCAGCGCTTCGGCGGCGAGGTGATGAAGAACGTCGCCGGCTACGACCTGTCGCGGCTGATGGTGGGCGCCCAGGGCACCCTCGGGGTAATCACCGAGGTCTCGTTCAAGGTATTGCCGATTCCCGGCGCCACCCACAGCCTGCAGCTGGAGCTCACCCTCGACGAGGCCCGCCGTCGGCTGGCCGAGTGGGGTCGCGAGCCGCTGCCGATCAGCGCCGCCGCCTGGCTCGACGGCGCCCTGCACCTGCGCCTGGAGGGCGGGCCGAGCTCGGTGGCCGCCACCCGTGCACGCATCGGCGGCGACGATCTCGACGGCGGCTTCTGGAACGCCCTGCGCGACCAGCGCCTGGCCTACTTCAGCGAAGGAGGCGCCCCGCTGTGGCGGCTCTCGCTGCCCCACCGCGCTCCGGCGCTGGACCTGCCTGCCGTCGACGAGCGCGAGATGATCCACGACTGGGCCGGCGCCCAGCGCTGGCTGCGCGCCGGGCTCGACGCCGAACAGGTGCACCGCGCCTGCCAGTCCGCTGGCGGCCATGCCACCTGCTACGGCCCGCGCCCGGCCGAGGTGGACCCCTTCACGCCGCTGCCCGCGGTGCTGGTGAAGTATCACCGCAATCTCAAGGCCCAGCTCGACCCCCAGGGAATCTTCAACCCCGGCCGGCTCTACGCGGCGTTCTGAGACGCACAGGATTTCGACATGCAGACGCACTTCACTGAAGAAGCCCTCAAGCAGCCGCATATCCAGGAAGCCGACCGCGTCCTGCGCAGCTGCGTGCACTGCGGCTTCTGCAACGCCACCTGCCCCACCTACCAGCTGCTGGGCGACGAGCGCGACGGGCCGCGCGGGCGCATCTACCTGATGAAGCAGATGCTGGAAAACCCGGACGACAGCGAAAACGTCACCGAGCAGACCCGCCTGCACCTGGACCGCTGCCTCACCTGTCGCAACTGCGAGACCACCTGCCCCTCCGGCGTTGAGTACCACAAGCTGCTCGACATCGGCCGCGCCGAGATCGAGCGCCGCGTGCCGCGCAGCCGCGCCGACCGCGCCCAGCGCTACGCCCTGCGCAAGGCCCTGGTCGACCCCAAGCGCTTCCAGGCGCTGCTCAAGCTGGGCCAGACCTTCAAGCCGCTGGTGCCCGGCAAGCTCAAGGACAAGCTGCCGCCCAGCCCGGTGGACGCCGGCACGCGCCCCGACCACCAGCGCCATGCACGCCAGATGCTGATCCTCGAAGGCTGCGTGCAGCCGGGGCTCTCGCCGAATACCAACGCCGCCACCGCGCGGGTGCTCGACCGCCTGGGCATCGGCCTCACGCCGGTGGCCGAGGCCGGCTGCTGCGGCGCCATCGACTTTCACCTCAACGCCCAGGACGACGGCCGCGCCCGCGCACGGGCCAACATCGACGCCTGGTGGCCGCACATCGAGGCCGGGGCCGAAGCCATCGTGCAGACCGCCAGCGGCTGCGGCGCCTTCGTCAAGGAGTACCGCGACATCCTCAAGGACGACCCCGCCTACGCCGACAAGGCCCGGCGCGTGAGTGAGCTGGCCAAGGATCTGGTCGAGGTCCTGCGCGACGAGGAGCTGGCGAGCCTTCAGGTCAACGAGGGCCGCCGGCTGGCGTTCCACTGCCCCTGCACCCTGCAGCACGCCCAGAAGCTCGGCGGCGCGGTGGAGGGCGTGCTGGTCAAGCTCGGCTTCACCCTCACCCCGGTGAAGGATGCCCACCTCTGCTGCGGCTCGGCGGGCACCTACTCGATCACCCAGCCCGAGCTCTCAATGCAGCTGCGCGACAACAAGCTCAACGCCCTCGAGGCCGGCAACCCGGAAACCATCGTGACCGCCAACATCGGCTGCCAGACGCACCTCAACGGCGCGGGGCGCACGCCGGTCAGGCATTGGATAGAGATTGTCGATGAGGCCCTGCCAACGCCCGTAAGCAGCTAGCCTCTGCGAATAGTCGCCCAAGGCGAGGGGCGCCGGGGACAGGCCGAAGAGGAGGTCCGATGCCATGGATGGCATCGGTAGCGCCCAGGGATGGGTTCACAGCGCCTCCTCGTCGGTCCGGCGCCCCGGGGCCTGTCGCCGGAACAGCCCCGTGCTTCACCGGGAGAGCTGCTAGCTCCGCATCGCCAATGTTCTTTATTTCAAAAGGAGAGCCCCATGAAGACCAAACCCGTACTTACCCTGACCGACGTCAACGCCATCCTCGACGCGGCCCAGAAAGAAGCCGAAGCCAACGGCTGGAAAGTGACCATCGCCGTGGCCGACGACGGCGGCCACCTGCTCGGCCTGCGCCGCCTCGACGGCGCCCCGGCCATGACCCCCGACATCGCCACTCAGAAGGCGCGCAGCTCCGCGCTCGGCGCCCGCGAGACCCAGGCCTTCGAGGACATGATCAACGGCGGGCGCAACGCCTTCCTCTCCGCGCCGATGCAGGGCCTGCTGGCCGGCGGCGTGCCGGTAATGGTCGAGGGTGAAATGGCCGGCACCGTGGGCGTCTCCGGCGTCAAGCCCGATCAGGACGTACAGATCGCCAAGGCCGGTATCGCCGCCGTCGCCTGAGCCTTTCGGGCCGGCAACAAGGCCGACAACAGCGCCCCGCCCCCTTCACAAGGGCGGGGCGCTGTTGTTCTTGCTCATCGCGTCCTAGGCCGTCGTGTTCCTGGCATGGGTCGAGTTCCTTTCCCCCGCGCCCAGGCTGCCTATACTGACGGCAGCCTCGCCATTGCCTTGCGTACCGCACGCCGTTCGCGGCGTATCTCACAATGGCGAGGCTTCCAACGCAAGATCCATCAGGCCGGCCAGGGTCGGTGCCGACATGGCTGCGCCCAACGGGAGGAACCCGTCATGGTCAAGAAACTGTTTGCCGCACTGGTGCTGATGGCCTTCATGGCACCGGCCTGGGCGCACATGTGCCCTGCGCTCATGGCCGACATCGACGAGGCGTTGCAGGACGAGGATAAGGTCGCTCAGCTCAGCGAGGACGAGCTTGAGCGAGTCCGCGAACTGCGCGAACAGGGAGAGCAGTATCACAACGAGGGCGACCACGCCCAGTCGGAGGAGGCACTGAACGAAGCCAAGGAGATCCTGGACGCATGACACCCTGAATCGGCGAGCCGACAAAGGTCGTATGGCCCTTGCTTCGGCTCGCCGCAGGTTCGGCATCCAGCGTCGACTACCCGCCGCCTGCACGTGTCGCTACCCAGCAAGACAACCGCCTGCTGGCTAGCCGGCTACTGATTAGCCACCAGGGCAACCGCCAGCTTCGTTCAGGGCGGGCTCAGTCCAACTCGGCGCCTGGCTCCGGGCAGCGCTGCAGGGTCACCTCGGCGCCGTCGCGGTCCAGCCAGGTCAGAGTCAGCACCTCGTGTTCCTGCAACGCCAGGCGAATCCGCTCCTCGCTGCGCATGCCCTCGCCGCGACAATCGAGCTGTGCCATCCAGACCTCGTCACCTTCCCGCTCCACTTCCATCTCGCACAGGTTCTCGTGGCCTTCCAGGCGCGATGGTGCCAGGGTGATCGTGCGATCCTCGCCGCCGCGGGCGCACCAGGCAGGCTCCGCCGCCCAGCGCCCTACGTAGGCCACGGCATCCTGCAGCGCCGGCCCCTCCTCGGGCGCCGCCGCCTGCTGGTCGTCGCCGCAGCCGGCCAGCACCAGCGCGGCACACAGCCCCAACCCGGCACGGTGATGTCGTAATGTCATGATCTCTCCTTGAGTGCTTGGCCCTGGACTGCGTGGCTCGGTTTGCCGCAGTTCCACTTTGTCGCTAACAGCATAGGCACGATTCGCCCGTCGCCAAGCCGCCGCCTCGCTGCCGTGGCTCATTAGCCTCCTTACCAGTTGCAGCGCCGCAGCGGGCCGATATCATGGGGGCTTTGCACGGCCTCGGCACAGCGGGGCCACACCCTGCTCGAGAAACCGCCATGCCGCTGCTCTATTTCCTGCCCCCGCTGGGCGCCGTGCTGATCTGGTCGGGCAACATGACCATCAACCAGCTCACCGTGGGCGCCATCGCCCCCAGCAGCATCGCCTTCCTGCGCTGGGTGCTGGCGCTGCTGGTGCTCACGCCCTTCCTGCTGCCGGCCGCCTGGCGTCATCGCCACACCATACGCCGTGAATGGGCCAAGCTGGCCACCCTCGGCCTGCTCGGCATGGGGCTGTGGCAGGGGCTGGCCTATGTGGCGGCTGAAACCACCTCGGCCACCAACATGGGCATCCTGGCCGCCATGGTACCGCTGCTCACGGTGCTGCTCAGCGCGCTGATCCTGCGCGAGGCACCTAGCCTCGGCGGCACCGTCGGCGGGCTCGTCGCCCTGTTCGGCGTGCTGGTGCTGCTGGGTCGCGGCGACCCGCTCTCGCTGCTGGAGCTCGAGGTAGCGCTCGGCGACCTGCTGATGGTGGTGGCGGCCACCTGCTACGCCCTCTACGGCGTGATGCTCAAGCGCTGGCCGCTGGACCTGCCGCCCTGGGTACTGCTCTACGCCCAGGTGGTGTTCGCCGTGCTGTTCCTGCTGCCACCCTACCTGATGGGCCCGATGACCCCGGTGGACGCACAGAACGTCTGGCTGATCCTGTATGCCGGCATACCCGCCTCGATCATTACGACTTTCCTGTGGATGCGCGCCATCCGCCAGATCGGCGCCAGCCAGGCCAGCATCTTCATCAACCTGATGCCGCTGTTCAGCGCGCTGATCGCCATGGCCTACCTCGGCGAGCGCATTGCCCTGTTCCACCTGGTCGGCGGCGTGCTGGTACTGGCCGGGGTGCTCATGGCCCAGACCCTGACCCAACCGCTCCTCCGCAGAGCCACCCGCAGCCCATGACGCTCGATACCACACGCCTCAATCGGGAAAGAAACTTCTTCGACGCTGACCAGACCCTGTGGCTGTTCGGCTACGGCTCGCTGATCTGGAAGGCCGAGTTCCCCTACCACGAGCGCCGCCCCGCCCATATCGAAGGCTGGGCGCGACGCTTCTGGCAGGGCTCTCACGATCATCGCGGCACGCCGCAGGCGCCGGGGCGGGTGGCCACGCTGATCGAGTCGCCCGGCACGATCTGCCAGGGCATGGCCTACCGCATCGATGCCGAGGTGCTCGGCCCGCTCGACGTGCGCGAGAAGAACGGTTACCTGCGCGAGCGGGTGACGCTGCATTTCGCCGAGGGCGACCACGCCGAGGGGCTGATCTACCTGGCCACGGCGGACAATGCCGCCTTTCTCGGCGCCGCCCCGCTCGACGAGATGGCCCACCAGATCGCTGCCGCTCACGGCCCCAGCGGCGCCAACCGCGACTACCTGCTCCATCTCGCCACCGCCCTGGAAGAGCTCGGCGCCGAGGACAGCCACGTCTTCGCACTTGCCGAACGGATCAGGGCGCTCCCTGGCGACCACTAGCGCCGGTGCTCACAGGACGTACATGCGCAGCGGCATCCATAGCCCCATGGCGATCATGATCAGATTCTCGGTAAGCGACACGAAGCCCAGCGGCACCTTGCTGTCGCCACCCACGCAGGCGCACTTGAGTTCGCGCTTGTCGATGTAGACCGCCTTGAACACCGAAACGGCGCCCACCGTGCCGATGAACAGCGCCACGGGAGCGGCCAGCCAGACCAGCGCCCCGGCCAGCATCAGGATGCCTGCCAGCGTCTCGGCATAGGGATAGACGTAGCCGTAGCGCACCTGGCGCTGAGCCAGCAGATCGTAGTTGAGGAACATGGTGCTGAAGCTCTCCACGTCCTTGAGCTTCTGCAGCCCCAGCAGGGCCATGGCAATGGCCACGACGTACTCCGGCATCCTCGCGCTCAGCAAGGAACCGGTCGCGGTCCAGCTTACGGCAAGCCCCATCAGAAGTGCCGTGGCGAACAGTGCAATCACCGGTTGGTAGGTAGTTTCATCCTCGCCCGGCGAGTCCTTGCCAAAATACTCGCGCAGCTCATCGTAGCCGCCGATGCGTCGACCGTCGATAAAGGTCTGGGGCGTGGTATCGACGCCCTGCTCTTCCTTGAACGCCTCCGTCTCCTCCCGCGTGGTCAGGTGGTGATCCTCCACCTCGAAACCCTCACGTTTCAGCAGGTCCTTGCTCTTGAGGCCGAAGGGGCAAAGGTGCTCCTTCATGACCATGCGGTATAGCGTGGCCTGCTTGCCCTGCCCCGCTGGCTGTCCGTGAGCCATGGCGTCTCTCCTTGGGTCATGCATTTCCCCCAAGGGTAGCCAATGAGAACGTCAGCGAATCCCCGCCCTGAGGAACGACTGCACGAACTGGCGCTGGAACAGCAGGAAGGCGACCAGCAGCGGCGCGATGCTGAGCAGCGTGGCGGCGCTGACGGTGGCCCAGTTGACGCCGGTTTCCGGCGCCGAGAAGATGCCGAGCCCCACGGTGAGCGGGCGGCTCTCCACCGAGTTGGTGACCACCAGCGGCCACAGGAAGTTGTTCCAGTGGTGGCTGATCGAGACCAGGCCGTAGGCCAGGTAGGTGGGCTTGGCCAGGGGCACGTAGACCTTGAGCAGGATCGCCATCCAGCCGCAGCCCTCCACCCGGGCCGCCTCCTCCAGCTCGCGGGGGATGGTCTTGAAGGTCTGGCGCAGCAGGAAGATGCCGAAGGCGCTGGCCACGTAAGGCAGGCCGATGCCGGTGATGGTGTCGACCAGCCCCAGTCCACTGGCGATACGGTAGTTCTCCACGATCAGCACCTCGGGGAACACGAACAGCTGGATCAGCACCAGCATGAACAGCACGTCGCGCCCGGGAATGGGAAAGCGGGCGAAGGCGAAGGCTGCCAGGGTGCAGACCACGAACTGCGCCAGTACCACCCCGGTGACCAGCAGGAAGGTGTTGAGGTAATAGCGGGCGAACGGCGCCTGGGCCCAGGCGTTGGCGAAGTTGTCCAGCGTGATCGGAGCGAACAGATCGAAGCGCACCATGTAGGCCGGCGGATGGAAGGCGGCCCAGATGGCGTAGAGCAGCGGAAAGATCCAGATGATGGCCAGCAGCCAGGCGGCCGTGGTCTCGAGACTCGGCACGCGCAGGGCGAAGCGGCTGGCGGCGGGGCCGATGGCTCGGTTCATTGCGCGGTTCATTGATAGTGCGTCCTGCGGTCGATCACGGTGAACTTGAGCGTGGCCACCACCGCCAGCACCAGCAGGATCACCACGGTGATGGTGGCGGCATAGGTGCGGTCGAAGAACGAGAAGGCATTCTCGTAGACGTAGTAGAGCAGCAGGTTGGTGGCGTTGTTGGGCCCGCCCTTGGTCAGGATGAACAGGTGATCGACCACCCGCACGGCGTTGATCAGGGCATTGATCAGCACGAACAGCGTGGTCGGCATCAAGAGTGGGAAGGTCACCCGCCAGAAGAAGCTCCAGCGGCTGGTGCCCTCCAGGTCCGAGGCCTCCTTCAGCTCCGGCGGGATGCTCTGCAGCGCCGCCAGGTAGAAGATCATGAAGAAGCCGGCCTCCTTCCATACCGTCATCACGATCACCGAGGTCAGCGCCACGCTGGGGTCGCCCAGCCAGTTGACCCCGGAGAGCCCCAGCGCGCCGAGCAGCTTGTTGAACAGGCCGATCTGCGGTGCGTAGAAGAACATCCAGATGTTGGCCGCGGCGATCATCGGCAGGATGGTCGGGGTGAAATAGGCCATACGCACGAAGCCGCGCCCCGGCAGGCGGGCGTTGACGAACAGCGCCATGCCCAGCGCCAGGGCGATGGAAGTGGGAATGGTGCCGAGGGCATAGATCAGGTTGTTGCGCGCCACCCGCCAGAAGGTGCGGTCCTCCACCAGCATGGCGTAGTTCTCCAGCCCGACGAACTCCGGCGGCGCGCCGCGAAAGCCGGGCAGGAAGAAGCTGTTGATCAACGTCGCCACGGTGGGCAGATAGGCGAAGGTGCCGAGCAGCACCGCCGCCGGCAGCAGCAACAGCGCACCGTAGATCTGCATACGTCGGTCGGCGTTTTGAATCACTCGGGTTGGCCTCCTGGGCTGTGAACGAGCCGGGGAGAGGTCAAGCAGGAGGTCCCGCCCTGGATGGCAAATGTAGCGTCCAGGGAGGGATTCACAGCGCCTCCTCTTTGACCTTTGTCCCCGGCGAAGCCCCCTCAGCGTGAACGGGCGTAGCGGCGCAACGCCGCGTCAGCCTCCGCCTGGGCCTGCTTGAGCGCTTCCTCCGGCGACATCTGGCCGGTCAATGCCGCCTGCACGGCGTTGTCCAGCGCCCGACGCACTCGCCCGCCCTGGTAGGTGGCCAGCTCCGCGGTGGCGTGCTCGAGCTGGTCGCGGGCCACCGCCGCTGGTGCGAACTCCTCGACGTAGTTGCGCAGCGCCTCGGTCTCGTAGGCCGCCGGGCTCACGCCCATGTAGCCGGTCTCGATCGACCAGGCTGCAGCGCGCTCGGGGTCGGTCATCCAGCGAATGAAGGTCATCGCCGCGCGCTGCTCCTCCTCGCTTGAGTCCTTGAACAGGTAGAAGTTGCCGCCGCCGGTGGGGCTGCCGCGTTGGGTGTTCATGGGCAGCATGGCCACGCCGAAGTCGAAGCCGGCCTCGTTGCGCACCGCGGTGAGGTTGCCGGTGGTGTGCCACATCATGGCGGTGGCCTGCTCGATGAAGTTCTGGCGCAGCGTGCCCCACTCGATGGTGCCGTCGGGCATGGCCTGGTGCTCCTGGGAGAGTGAGACCCAGTACTCCAGCGCCTCGATGGCGGCGGGGTCGTCGAAGTAGACCTCGGTGCCCTCCTCGTTCATCAGCCGGTGGCCGTTCTGGAAGGCGAAGGCCTGGAACATCCAGTAGGGATAGCCGGTGGAGGGCACCATCACGCCCCACTGCTGGCCGTTGCTGGCCTCGCGCACCGCGGCGGCCATCTCCGCCATCTCCTCCCAGTTCTCGGGCGGCGTCTCGGGGTCGAGCCCGGCCGCCTCGAAGGCGTCCTTGTTCCAGTAAAGCACGATGGTGGAGCGCTGGAAGGGAATGCCGTAGGTCTGTCCGTCGATCTGGCCGTTCTCCATCAGCCCGGGGTAGAAGCCATCGAGCCACTCACGCTCCTCGTCGGTTTCGATCACCGAGTCGAAGGAGACGATGGCGTCCTGCTCCAGCAGGTCGAACAGGTCGATGGAGAACAGCACCGACAGCTGCGGCGCATTGCCCGCCTCGATGGCCGACATGGCACGAACCCGGGTGTCGTCATAGTTGCCGGCGTAGATGGCATTCACCGAAATATCCGGATGCTCGTTCTCGAATTCGGCCACCAGACCGTCGATCACGTCGGTCAGGGCGCCGCCCACGGCCACCGGGTAGTACAGGGTCAGCTCGGTCTGGGCCTGGGCATTCAGCGAACCGGCGGCCAACAGCCCGGCCACCGCCGCGGCACCCAGCCTGCCGCCCTTGACGAGACTGCCAGCGGCTGGACAGCCACCTGCTAGAGAGAAGCGTGCGTTCATCGGTTCACTCCTGAAGAGTCGTACCCTGCGGGATAGGACGAGGCTCGCGCCTCGCGGTCTTGCAATATCGAACCTGCCGCCTTGGAGAGCCCGGGCTCGAAGCGATGGCGCCCGGGCGGTGCGGCCAGGTCGTGCCCCGTCAGCGCCAGCCGCTGTCCATCGCTTGCATCGAAGAAGTGCGCCGTCTCGCGCCGCCACTGCAGCCGACAGGGCGAGCCGGCAGCGAGCGACGGCCTGCCGTCGAGGCGGGCGCGCAGCTGCTGGCTGCCGACCTTGAGCCGCACGATGCTGTCGGCACCGAGGTATTCGGCATCGATCACCTCGGCGGGCACACCGGGAGCGTCGGCCGGCAGCAGGCGGATCTCCTCCGGGCGCAGGCCCAGCCAGTGCCCCTTGGCCGCGTGGGGCGCCACGCTGCAGCGCGGCTCGCCGTCGATCACGGCGCCGTCCGCCGCCGCGGCGAGCGTCACCAGGTTCATCGCCGGGCTGCCGATGAAGCCGGCGGCGAAGGCACTGGCCGGGCGCTCGTAGAGTTCGCTCGGGGTGGCGTCCTGCACGATGCGGCCGTCCTGCATCAGGATCACCCGGTCGCCCATGCTCATCGCCTCGACCTGGTCGTGGGTGACGTAGATCACCGTCATGCCGAGCCGCTGCTGCAGCGCCTTGATCTCGCGACGCATCTCGCCGCGCAGGCGGGCGTCGAGGTTGGACAGCGGCTCGTCCATCAGGCAGATGGGGTGTTCGGAGATGATCGCCCGGGCCAGCGCGACCCGCTGGCGCTGGCCGCCGGAGAGCTGGGCCGGCTTGCGCTCGAGATAGGCTTCGAGGTCAACCAGTTGGGCCACTCGCGCCAGCCGCTCGCGGCGCTCGGCCTTGGGCACCTTGCGGCTGCGCAGGCCGAAGACGATGTTGTCGGCCACGCTCAGGTGGGGAAACAGCGCGTAGGACTGGAACACCATGCTGATGCCGCGGTCGCCCGGCGGCAGATGGGTGACGTCGCGCCCGCCGATCTCGATGCGGCCGGAAGAGGCCTGCTCGAGCCCGGCGATCATGCGCAGCGTGGTCGACTTGCCGCAGCCCGAGGGGCCGAGCAGGATGACGAACTGCCCCGACGCCACGTCGAAGCCGATGCCGTCGACGGCAGCGGACTCGCCCCAGCGCTTGCTCACGGCTTCGAGCCGGATGCGCGGGTGGTCTCGCGTAGCGGCCCGTGAGCCGGTTGGCTGGCGCTGCGGGTCCTGATCCTGACCCTGATTATTGTTGTCTGGGTTCATGCTGCGTCCGCGTTGCCCATGAAGGCCTGGCATGGCTGTCATCGACTCTCCCGAAACTCAGCGTAGCCGCTAAATCGACGAAGTGCGGCCATGCTGACGTCTTTCGATGACAGCAGCGTGACGAAAGCCAGACCGAGGGGTAACAGTCGGAGCGCTTCCCCAGCATGCTAGAATTCTTCTTCCACCCTGATCAGGAACGAGCGCAATGTCCCTTGACGACCTGCACCTCAATCTCCGCAACCTGACGCAGGACGATTACCCTCAGCTCAAGCAGCTGATGGATGCCGTCTACGACGACATCGGCGGGGCCTGGCCGCAGCACTCCATCGACCGGCTAATTCAGGAGTTTCCCGACGGCCAGATCGTCATCGAGGACGACGAGCGGCTGGTGGGCGTGGCGCTGACCGTGCGAGTCGACTACGACGAGTTCTCCAACCCGCACAAATACGACGACCTGGTGGGTCATCGCGACATCATCCTCAACGATCCCTCGGGCGACGCCATGTACGGGCTGGACGTGCTGATCCACCCCGACTACCGCGGCTACCGCCTGGGCCGGCGGCTGTACGAGGCGCGCAAGGAGCTGTGCCGCTCGCTCAACCTGCGGGCGATCCTGGCCGGCGGGCGCATCCCGCAGTACCACGAGCACGCCGAAGAGCTCTCGCCGACTGAGTACATCGCTCGGGTGGCGCGCAAGGAGATCCACGACCCGATCCTCTCGTTTCAGCTCGCCAACGACTTCCAGGTCAAGCGCCTGTTGCGCAAGTACCTGCCCGAAGACGAGAAATCCCAGGGTTACGCCACCCTGCTGGAGTGGAACAACATTCTCTTCGAACCCGCCGAACGGGTGCTGGAGAGCCGCCCCACCCAGGTGCGCGTGGGCGCGGTGCAGTGGCAGATGCGCGAGTGCGCCTCCATGGAGTCGGTGCTGCAGCAAGTGGAGTATTTCGTCGATGCCATCTCCAGCTATCAGAGCGACTTCGCCGTCTTCCCAGAGCTGTTCAATGCGCCGCTGATGGGCCTGCAGGACCGCGCCACCCAGCAGGACCAGCTCGCCGCCATCCGCTACCTGGCCGGCTTCACCGAGCAGTTCAAGACCGAAATCTCGCGCATGGCGGTCTCCTACAACATCAACATCATCGCCGGCTCGATGATTGAGGTGGGCGAGGACGACCGGCTCTACAACGTCAGCTACCTGTGCCACCGCGACGGCCACGTCGAGAAGCAATCCAAGCTGCACATCACGCCCCAGGAGCGCCGCGAGTGGGTGATCGAGGGCGGCGACGAGCTGCGCGTGTTCGAGACCGACGCCGGCCGTGTCGGCATCCTGATCTGCTATGACGTGGAGTTCCCCGAACTCGGCCGGCTGCTGGCCGATCAGGACATGGACATCCTGTTCGTGCCGTTCTGGACCGACACCAAGAACGGCTACCTGCGGGTGCGCCACTGCGCCCAGGCGCGGGCCATCGAGAACGAGTGCTACGTGGTGCTGTGCGGCAGCGTGGGCAACGTACCGTCGATCCGCAACCTGGACATCCAGTACGCCCAGTCGTCGGTGTTCACGCCCTCGGACTTCGCCTTTCCCCACGACGCGGTGCTCTCCGAGACCACGCCCAACACCGAAATGGTGATCTTCTCCGACCTCGACCTCACCCGGCTCACGGTGGTGCGCGCCGAGGGCTCGGTGACCAATCTCAAGGACCGGCGCAAGGATCTGTTCGACCTGCGCTGGCGCGACTGGTCGTGGAAGTCCGGCTCGCGGCAGGAAGAGAGCTGACGCCATGTTTCGCCGCCTGCGCCGCTGGCGGGCCGAGCGCTTCGAGGCCCGCCATCCGTTTCCTGCGGAAGCCTGGGCCGAGGCCCGCTCGCGCCTGCCGCTGTTGGAGCGGCTTGGCGACGAGGAGGCCGAGCGCCTGGGCCGACGCGCCTGGCACTTCCTGCATACCAAGCGCACCAGCATGCATCCCGATCTGGCCGCCCAGACCACTTTCGACGAGCCCGCCCAGCTGGCCCTGGCGGCCCAGGCCTGCCTGTTGACGCTGGGCTGGTCGGACGACGAGCACGACGAGGCGCTCGGCGGCTTCCACGAGATCCTGATCCTGCCCGAGGCCTTCCACCGCCAGGTGGAGGAGCTGGACGAATATGGCGTGATGCACGCCTACGAGGACGAGCGCGCCGGCGAGACCTCGGCCCAGGGGCCGGTGGTGGTGGCCTTTCCCGACCTGATGGAGAGCGGCGACTTCAGCGGCTTCAACGTGGTGATTCATGAGCTCGCCCACAAGCTCGACATGGGCAACTCGCTGGATATCGACGGCTTCCCGCCGCTGCCGCGCGAGATCGACCCGAAAGCGTGGCACCGTGAGTTCACCGCGGTGTGGGAGGATCTGCAGGCGCGACTCGAGCGCGGCGAGACCCCGCCCATCGACGACTACGCCGCCACCCACCCCGGCGAATGCTTCGCGGTGTGCTGCGAATATTTCTTCACCGCTCCCGACGTGCTCGCCGACGCCTACCCCGGGCTTTACGCCCTGCTCGAACGCTACTTCCGCCAGACCCCGCTACGGCGCCTGCCCGCGGCAGATGCGCCTGGCGTCGCACCCGCCGATCACTAGACCGCCTCGGCTGGCTCGGCCCTAGGCCGGCGCGGGCCCTGCCGGTCCCGCTCTGTCGTCCGGCACCCTGGCCGGCATCGCCTGCTCCAGGAAGGCGACGAAGGCGCGGATGCGCGCCGGCACGTGGCGGCGCTGCTGGTACACCGCGTGGAAGTCGGCGCGCACCCCTTGCCAGCCTGTCAGCAGCTCGACCAGCTCGCCGCTGGCCAGCAGCGGCTGAACGTCCCACCAGGAGCGCAGCGCGATGCCGTGGCCGTCGCGTGCCAGCTGCACGATCACCTCGCCGTCGTTGCTGGCCAGCGGGCCGGCGACCTTCACCGCCTGTTCGGTGGCGTCATCGTCACGGCGCCGGAAGCGCCACACCGCGTAGTCGCTGTCGTTCTCGCGCAGCACCAGACAGGGGTGCGCGGCCAGGTCGCTCGGGGTTGTCAGCGGTGCCATGCGTGCCACATAGCCGGGAGCGGCGCACAGCACCCGCCGGTTGGCCAGGATGCGCCGCGCCACCAGCCGCGAGTCGGGCGGCTCGCCGACGCGAATGCCGATGTCGACGCCCTGCTCGCCGAGGCTCAGCGGGTAGTTGGTCAGCTCCAGCACCGCCTCGATGCCGGGGTGCAGCGCGCAGAAGCGTGATAGCAAGGGCGCCACGTGGCGGCGGCCGAAGCCGAAGGTGGCGTTCACCCTGAGCGGCCCCGACAGCGCCGCCTGCTGCTCGCCCAGCGCTTCTTCGAGTTCGGCGAGCTCCTCGAGAATCGCCGCGCCGCGGGTGAGATAGCGCTCCCCTTCCGCGGTCAGGGCCAGGCGGCGCGTGGTGCGGCTGGCCAGCTCCACGCCCAGGCGCGCCTCGAGCTGCTTGAGTCGCTTGCTCACTGCGGACAGCGATAGGCCCAGCTCCCGCGCCGTGACGGTCAGGCTACCGGCGTGCGCCAGGCGCTGGAAGAACATCAGGTCGTCGAGCTGTGCCACGCAGTTCTCCACTTCAATTCAACAATGGCTTTCCATTCAGCCTGATTATCCGCACCAGGCCAAGCGCTAGACTGGAGGCACTCACGAAGCCGGAGGAAGTACCCATGTTCTCGGGATTCCGTACGTTCGATATTGCCCACGGCGATATACGCATCCACGGTCGGATCGGCGGCTCGGGGCCGCCGCTGCTGCTGCTCCACGGCCACCCCCAGAGCCATGTGATCTGGCACCGTCTGGCCGAACCGCTGGCAAGCCGCTTCACCGTGGTGGCCACCGACCTGCGCGGCTACGGCGATTCGTCCAAGCCACCCGGCGAGCCGGACCACGCCAACTACAGCAAGCGCGCCATGGCTGTCGACCAGGTTGCGGTCATGCGCGAGCTGGGCTTCGAGCGCTTCTTCCTCTGCGGCCACGACCGCGGCGGGCGCGTTGCCCACCGCCTGGCGATGGACCATCCCGCGGCGGTGGAGAAACTGATGCTGCTCGATATTGCCCCCACGCTTGCCATGTACGAACAGACCGACCGCACCTTCGCCACTGCCTACTTCCACTGGTTCTTTCTGATCCAGCCCGCGCCGCTGCCGGAGACCCTGATCGAGGCCTCGCCCGCCGACTACATCACCCGCACCATGGGCGGGCGGCATGCCAGCCTCGACGCCTTCGACCCCGCGGCCATCGCCGAGTACCAGCGGTGCCTGTCCCAGCCCGGCGCGGCGCATGCCCTGTGCGAGGACTATCGCGCCAGCAACGCCATCGACCTGGAACACGACCGCGCCGACCGCGAGGCGGGCCGACGCATCGCCTGTCCGGTCAGCGTGCTGTGGGGCAAGCACGGCATCATCGAGCGCTGCTTCGATCCACTGGCGGAATGGCGCGCCGTGGCCGAACGGGTCGAGGGCGAGGCACTGCCCTGCGGCCATTACCTCCCCGAGGAGGCGCCCGAGGCCCTGCTCGACCGTATCAACCGTTTCATGACCCGCGCCTGACCAACACCACCCGAGGAGCCCACCATGACCCATCGTATCGCCGTCATTCCCGGCGACGGCATCGGCAACGAAGTGATGCCGGAAGGCCTGCGCGTGCTCGAAGCCGTTGCCCAGCGCTTCGACCTCGACCTAGCCTTCGAGCACTTCGACTTCGCCTGCTGCGACTACTACGAGAAGCACGGCAAGATGATGCCCGACGACTGGTTCGAGCAGCTCAAGGACTTCGACGCCATCTTCTACGGCGCGGTGGGCTGGCCCGACACGGTGCCGGACCACATCTCGCTGTGGGGCTCGCTGCTGCAGTTCCGCCGCCAGTTCGACCAGTACATCAACCTGCGCCCGTGCAAGCTGCTGCCGGGCATCAAGAGCCCGCTGGCCGACCGCAAGCCCGGCGACATCGACTTCTACGTGGTCCGCGAGAACACTGAAGGCGAGTACTCCAGCGTCGGCGGCAAGATGTTCGAGGGCACCGAGCGCGAGGTGGTGATCCAGGAGACGGTGATGACCCGTCACGGCACCGACCGGGTGCTAAAGTTCGCCTTCGAGCTGGCCCAGAGCCGGCCGCGCAAGAAGCTCACCTCGGCCACCAAGTCCAACGGCATCGCCATCACCATGCCATGGTGGGACGAGCGGGTCGTGGCCATGTCGGGCCACTACCCCGAGGTCAGCGTCGACAAGTTCCACATCGACATCCTCACCGCCAACTTCGTCATGCACCCCGACTGGTTCGACGTGGTGGTGGCCAGCAACCTGTTCGGCGACATCCTCTCCGACCTCGGCCCCGCCTGTACCGGCACCATCGGCGTGGCGCCCTCGGCCAACATCAACCCCGAGGGCAAGTTCCCCAGCCTGTTCGAGCCGGTGCACGGCAGCGCCCCGGACATCGCCGGCAAGGGCATCGCCAACCCCATCGGCCAGATCTGGTCCGGCGCCATGATGCTCGAGCACCTGGGCCACAAGGCGGCTGCCAAGGCTATCGTCGACGCCTTCGAGGCGGTGCTCAGCGAGGGCGATACCAACGTATTGACACCGGACATTCGCGGCCAGGGCACCACCCAGACCCTGGGCAAGGCCATTGCCGAGCGTGTGAAGGCATAGCAAGACACGTAGCGCCGCTGGGACGGGCCCTGACGAGCCCGGCCCAGCGAGGTCTCACGCGAAATTCCTGCTTACCGAAGCGTTTGCCGACCTCGCCACCGATTAGCCGCCTTTCTTCTCCAGCCCCCGGCGCCGGCGCTCATCGAGCGCCGGGGCGTCGTGCACCTCCTCCCAGCCGGTCACCATGGCCTTGATGTGCGCCAGCGGCGTGTGGCCCGCCGTGGCGAGGTAGACGTGCAGCAGCAGGAAGGAGAGCATCAGGTAGGCGCCCAGAGCATGCAGGCCTGCCACCTGCTCCAGCCCCAGGAAGCCCGGCACGCTGTCGCGCACGCTGCCCCAGAACAGGTAGAGCAGGCCCGATACCCAGATCAGCGGGTTGATCACCAGCTTGATGCCCAGGTAGGCCAGCCGCTGCAGCGGGTTGTGCTTGCGCTCCAGGGTGATGCGGTAGGGGTGCGGCTCGCCCACGAACATGCCATAGGCGTAGTAGCGCATCATGGCCGCCAGGCGGTCCCGGGTGGGGAGGTAGTGCTTCCACTGGCCGGTGGTGAAATGCCAGAAGATGGCGAACACCCACAGCCCGATCAGCAGCCAGGCCGCCGCCTCGTGCACGCGCACTGCCGTTTCGAAGTCGGCCATGCCGTGCACGCCGCGAATGCCGAAACCGCTAAGCAGCAGCGTGATGATCAGCGCCGCCTGGGACCAGTGCCAGAAGCGCTCGAAGCGGGTGAAAAGATAGAGACGCTCGCTCATGTCAGTGCCCCTTGTGGCGGTTACGGGTGGCAAGACGCATGGCCCCATGGCCCAGCGCGCCCAGCAGGACCAGGCCGGCCAGGCCGAAGCCGAAGCGGTCGAGCAGCCGATGTCGGTCGCGGCCCGGCAACCACACCCCTTCCACGCCGGCCAGGCGGCCGCCGTCGGTGTGGCAGGAGGCGCAGTCCAGCGCCGCTTCGCTCGGCGCCACCATGTGGGTGATCGGCCACAGCATGGCGGTCTCGACGAAGTCGTACTCGCCGCTGTAGGGCTGCCCGGCCAGCTCGGTGCCCGTCGCCAGCGCCTTGTCCCAGTCGAAGTTGAACCAGAACGAGGTGTCGTTGCCGGGAATCGCCACCTGGGGCTTGAGCAGGGTGTTGTGCACGGTGTCGAAGGGCTGCTTGCCCAGCGCCAGCTTGACCGGCCAGATCCGCGAGTCGTCGCCGCCCGGCGTGCCGTGGTAGGGGTTGAGCAGCACGCGCTCGCTGGGGTCGATGACCGTTTCCCCGGTCACGAAGGTGGTCGTGCCGTTCCACCACAGGTACCGGGGCGTCACGTTCTCGTCCGGCAGGAAATCGCCCTTGCGACTGTCGTAGATGACGTGGCCAAGCTCATTGAGGCCGGTGAAGGGCTTGCCCTCCGCGTCGAGCTGCCCCGCCGTGGACCAGTCCCAGGACATGCGTGTCGGCACGCCGCCGCGGGCGAACGCCGGGATATGGCAGGTCTGGCAGGCCAGCGTGCGGGTGTGCTCGTTGAGCCGCGTGGCATGACTGCCGCCCTGGTGCGGCGTATCGCCATGGCAGGCCTGGCAGGTGGCCGGGTTGCGCTCGTGCTGGCTGCCGCGAACGATGGCGCCATGGGCATCCACGGCGGCACCCTGAATGCGGCTGCCGGGCACGTCGTGATTCTCGGTCTGGTGGCAGGTGCTGCAGCTGAAGTTGAGCCCCTCGGCGTCCATGTGCACATCGAGCTCGCGCTGCGGGTGGAACAGTGACGAGTCCAGGTCACCGTGCTTTACGCCATCGCCACCGCCGCCGTAGAAGTGACAGGTGCCGCAGGTCTGGCGTGACGTGGCGGCCACGTTCTGTGCGGCGCGCGTCAGGTCGGTCAGCGACTCGTTGGGCCAGCCGGCCCAACCGCCCTTCTTCACGTAGTCGCCGCTGTTGTGGCAGGCCAGGCAGTCGACCCGCGTCTCGGCGGTGAAGTCGAAGCTGTCGTCCTCCCAGCCGTAGCCGATATGACACGCCTGGCAGAAGCCTTCGTTGGACTGGTCGGCGATACAGAAGGTATTGAGCATGGTGCGCTTGCCCAGCGTCTCGCCGCCGTGGGGGTTCTTGTAGTCCCAGGTCCAGTGGCGGGTCGCCATTACCTGCTGCGAGGCCTCGGTGTGACAGCTCAGGCAAGCCTGGGTTACCTCCTCGGCGTTGTTGAAAGGCCCCTGCAGGGCATCGAACTGGCGGTGGTCCGCCGTGCTGGCAAGGGCTGGCGGCAGCCACGCCAGCATGGCCAGCAGCAGCCCCAGCAGCACCTGCCAGGGTCTGCTTGGTCGTAGTGTCTTCATTCCCCTGTCTCCACCGTTAGTGGTGATAGATCCTTGTCGTTATCACGCCCGAAGGCGCCGGTCCCACAGGGAAAGAATGACAGAACGTGCCCTTGCCGGGCTGACACGGATCAACAAAACCCCGCCTCATTGTCAAGAAAATGACTCAAAAAGCAGTCAATTTCGAGAAAACCTCTGACTTGCGTCAAACTGCCGCAGACCAAGGGCGAAGGTTTCCGGCGCCCTTTCCATGTTTCTGCGCGCAGTGAAATCGTTACCTTCCGTAAGCGACGGCGGCGAGAGGCGAAAGGTCGTCTACCCTGATCAGTGCAAGCTCATTAGGGCAACGCGAACGAAATGGAGGAAACGGCATGAAAAGGACAGCAATTGCCATCGCAGTCGGCGCTCTGAGCACTGGCCTGGCCCACGGTGTACTCGCACAGGATGACGATGCGCAGCAGCACCTGGGCGAGCAGCACCAGATGACCCAGGAAGGTGAACAGAACGGCCAACAGAATGATGAGGTCCGCGCTGGCGAAGGCTATGAAACCGGCTTCAATGCCCAGGGCCAGGGCGGACAGGACGCCGATACCACCGGCGACAATCAGGACCGGGCCAATAACGATGACTTCGATGTCGATGTCGAGCAGGAGCCGGCCGAGGTCAGCGTCGACCAGGAACCGGCCGAGATTCGCGTGGAACAAGAGCCGCCGGAGGTGACCGTCGAGCAGCAGGCGCCCAACGTTACCATCGACCAGCCCGACCCCGAGGTCGACGTGGACCAGGCCGAGCCTGAGGTCACCGTGGACCAGGAAGGCGAAGCCAACGTCCGCGTGGAAGAGGCCGATGAGGCGACCGCCGAGATCCGTAGCGATGACGACGATGATGCCGATCGCGAACAGCGCGAACAGCAAGGTCTGTTCGATGACGACGGCGACCGGGATCGTGACCAGGCCGGTCAGCAGGACCTGGGCAACATGCAGGTTAGCGACCTGGAAGGCCGCACCCTCGTGACCCAGGATGGCGAGGAGATCGGCGAGATCGACCGCGTGGTGCGCGACACCCAGGAGAACGCCACCTACGTCGTGGTTTCCGAAGGCGGCTTCCTGGGCTTCGGCGGTGACGAGATGGCCTATCCGCTGCAGGACATCCAGGTCCGCGACGACGACGGCGAAGTTCTGTTGCAGTCACGCAGCGGCGAACGCAACGCCGACGATTTCGATGATGATCGTTACGAAGAACTGGACGGCGACGAGCGCCTGGGCGAGGTCCGTTAAGGACGTCCCCGCCTGACGCCGTCAGGCCCGCAGCACGCCAAGGCGCGACCCCAGGGGTCGCGCCTTTTTCTTGTCGGAAGGTGAGGCACCGGAGTCAGGCGGCCAGCTTACGCGCCACTTCCGCGACGCTGCGGCCCTGCAGCCGAGCCAGCGCCAGCTCATGCTCGGTGGGCTGGCGCGAGCCGTCTGCACCGGCCAGGGTGGAGGCCCCGTAGGGCGAACCGCCCTGCACGCTCGAGATATCGAACTGCGACTCTAGGCCATAGCCGATCGGCAGGATCAGCATGCCGTGGTGCGCCAGGGTGGTCCAGGAGGTCATGACGGTGGTTTCGTTGCCGCCGCCGGTACCCGTGGAGGTGAAGACGCTGCCGACCTTGCCGCGCAGCGTTCCCTTGGCCCACAGGCTGCCGGTCTGGTCGAGGAAGGTGCGCATCTGTCCGCTCATGTTGCCGAAGCGGGTCGGGGTGCCGATGATGATCGCATCATAGTCGCCCAGCTCCTGGGGCGAGGCTTCGGGGGTGTCGAACTCCTGCCCGCCGGCCTTGGCATAGGCCTCCGGGTCCATGGTTTCCGGCACGCGCTTGACGTGCACCTCTACGCCGTCGATCTCCTCCACGCCTTCCGCCACCGCCTTGGCCAGGGTGTCGACGTGGCCATACATGGAATGGTAGAGCACAAGAACCTTGGTCATGCTTCGCCTCCGTTCAGTTAGGGTCTCCATGGCTCCGCCACAGCGAAGCCCCCTTCAGCATAGGAAGGCTGAACGAGAAGAAAAGCGAAGCCTTTCGATGCCTTGCGTCGATTCCTTGCACGTATGCCAGCGCACGCAGGCGCCGAACCGGGCTAATCGCTCCGGCAGCGCCATACGCCTGCGAGGATGCGCACCTTGCCTGCGGCCAGGTTATCGCGCAGGTTGCGCCCCATCTGGGCGAACTCGGGCCCGAAGATCAGCGCCGGGCCCGGCAGCGCGGGTGCGGCCTCGGCGCTTGCCTCACGCCGGCTGTGGACCTGGCGCCAGGCCAGGGCGGCCTCGGTGACGTCGTTTACGGCCTCGGCCTCGAAGCCTGCCGCATCGAGCGTGGCCAGCCACGCCTCACGGCCGCACAGGTGGCTGGTGCTCGCCGTTCTGGCCCATGGCACGGGCAGGGCCAGCGGTGCCGGGTTGTCGCCGGCCACGATCTCGTGCAGCAGCACCCGCCCGCCCGGCGCCAGCAGCCGCCGCCACTCCGCCAGCACCTGCTCGACGTGGGGCATGTTCATCAGCGCATGCTGGCACCAGATCACCTCAACGCTGGCGTCGGCCAGGGGCACCTGGGCGGCGTCCCCGGCCAGGAAGCGGGTGGCCTCGCCAAGGCCGGTGGCCCGGCTCAGCCATTCGGCCACCTCGATGAAGGCCGCGGTGATGTCGATCCCCGTTACCACACAGCCATACGCCTCGGCCAGCAGCCGGCTGGCACCGCCGGTGCCGCAGCCCACGTCGAGCACGCGCTCGCCCCGCTGCAGCCCGCCCAGCTCGGCCAGGGCGCGGCTGGCCTGCCGCCCACCCAGGTGCAACTGGTCGATGCCCGCCACCTCGTCGCTGCTGAGCCGCTGCGGGTCGCAGCCGGCCGCGGCGAAGGCGGCCTGCAGGCGAGCCAGCAGGGGCCGGCCGTCGGCAGCGGAAAAGGCGTCGTAGTGCGCATTGAGCGGGCAGCGGGTCTCGCCCGCTGGCGGAAGCGTGCCGGTTGGCATATCAGGCTCCTGGCCATCACAATCAAGGCACCAGCTTAGACGGTGCGGCCATCGCCCCCCATTGGCGAATGGTCATGCCTCCTGACGAGCGATGAGGGAGCCCCTGCATGAAAAGACATCTAGCCAGCCTCGCCCTGCCCGCCGCCGGCCTGCTGCTGGCCGGCTGCACCGGCCTGCCCAAGGGCACCGAAGCGGTGACCGGCTTCGAGCTGGAGCGCTATCTCGGCCAGTGGTACGAGATCGCCCGCCTCGACCACTCCTTCGAGCGCGGCCTCGACTGCGTCACCGCCGACTACTCGCTGCGCGACGACGGCGGCGTGCGCGTCATCAACCGCGGGATCAACCTCGCTACGGGCGAGGTGGACGAGGCGGAGGGCCGCGCCTACTTCGTGGCAGGCGAGGATGTGGGCCGGCTCAAGGTCAGCTTCTTCGGGCCCTTCTACGGTGGCTACAACGTACTGCAGCTGGACGACGACTACCGCTGGGCGCTGGTCTCGGGGCCCAGCCACGACTACCTGTGGATACTCGCCCGCGAGCCGACCCTGGACGCGGCGATCCAGGAGGAGCTGGTCGACTTTGCCGCCAGCAAGGCCTTCCCCGCGGACGAACTGATCGAGGTCGAGCAGGGCGAGCCCTGCGAACCCTGGCGCCGCTGAGTTTCACTATCGCACCCCGGCTTCCAAAAGCCCGACGCCACGACTTGAGAAGAAGCACCGCGCGCAGGAAGGTGGAACGCGACCTCGTGAACAGGAACAAGCCATGCTGGCGGAGTGGATCGAACTGAGCCTGGAAGGCGCGCCACCGCCCAGGCGGCAAGGGCCCATTGCGGGCGGCGACTATCGCCTGCTCGGCCCCGGGCTGCTCGAACTTTGCCCGGCAAAGAGCCGGGACAACGCCCCCGCGGTGATTCTCTCGGTCGGCATCCACGGCAACGAGACGGCGCCCATCGAACTCCTGGGCGGCTGCCTGGCGCGCCTCGAAGCGGGGCTGCTCACCCTGGGCGCCCCGGCGCTGGTGGTGCTGGGCAACCTCGAGGCCATCCGTCGCGGCGAGCGCTATGTGACCACCAACCTCAACCGACTGTTTCGCCGCGACCTGAACGAAACCGGCCGGGAACCGGACCGCGCCCGCGAGCTGATGCGCGCGGTGGACGCCTTCTATGCCCGCCACGAGGGCCGCGAGCGGCTCCACTACGATCTGCACACGGCGATTCGCGATAGCCGCTACCCACGCTTCGTCGTCGAGCCCTTCGCGGCGACCGTCACCCGGTCCGAGCAGTGGCGCTGGCTGGCCGCCGCCGACATTCAGGCCGTGCTGCACCAGCATCAGCACAGTTGGACCTTTTCCCACTATGCGAAGCACTACCATCAGGCGCAGGCCTTCACCCTGGAGCTGGGCCGCGCCCTGCCCTTCGGCCACAACGACCTCGCCCCGCTGGCACCCATGGCGCGGCTGCTCGAGGCACTGCTGGCGGGCCGCGAACCGCCCGGCGCCGACCCGGCACGCATGACGTTCTTCCGCGTGGCGCACGAGCTGATGCGCCGCTCCCGCGACTTCCGCCTCTGCTTTGCCGACGACACGCCCAACTTCACCGCCTTTGCGCCCGGCACAACGCTGGCAGAGGATGCCGAGGCTGGCCCCTTCGTCGTCGACACCGAACCGCTCCACGTGGTGTTCCCCAATGCCGCAGTGGAGCTGGGTGCTCGCGCTGCGCTGCTGGCGCGCCCGGCGCCGCCGCCTGGCTGACCCCAAGCCACACCTTCTTCCGAATTCATAACAACAAACCGGAGCCAGACATGACCCACTCGAACGCTGTCCATGCGCCCCTCGCCCTGGCGAGAACCGCTGCCCCTCTGCCCAAAGGCTCCAGGCCTGTTAGAATCGCCCCTTTTTCGTGCCTGTCTGCTTGACCCGGCGCGTCGTCTCAGGCGACCTGTCCCGACCTGGAGCCCGTCCCATGGCCGATACCCCGATCCCCCTCGAAGTGCGCAACATCAAGAAGCGCTTCGGCGATACCGAAGTTCTCAAGGGCCTGTCGCTGGCGGCCCACAAGGGTGACGTCATCACCCTGATCGGAGCCTCGGGCTCCGGCAAGAGCACCTTCCTGCGCTGCATGAACCTGCTCGAGCAGCCCGACGAGGGCGACCTGATCGTCCACGGCGAGGAGATTCGCTTCAAGCACACCCGACACGGGCGCGAACCGGAAGACTGGAAGCAGGTAGTGCGCATGCGCGCACGCCTGTCGATGGTATTCCAGAGCTTCAACCTGTGGTCGCACATGACCCTGCTCGAGAACATCATCGAGGCCCCCATCCACGTGCTGGGCAAGCCCAAGAAGGAAGCCATCGAGCACGCCCGCGCCCTGCTCGAACGGGTCGGCCTGACCGCCCGGGCGGACGCCTATCCGGCGCAGATGTCCGGCGGCCAGCAGCAGCGCGGCGCCATTGCCCGCGCGCTGGCGATGGACCCGGAAGTGATGCTGTTCGACGAGCCCACCTCGGCGCTCGATCCGGAGCTGGTCGGCGACGTGCTCAAGGTGATGCGCGACCTGGCCGACGAGGGCCGCACCATGGTGGTGGTGACCCACGAGATGGGCTTCGCTCGCGACGTCTCCAGCCAGGTGATCTTCCTGCACCAGGGCCTGGTCGAAGAGGCCGGCACGCCCCAGGACGTGCTGGTCAACCCCACCTCGCCGCGGCTCAAGCAGTTCCTGGCGCCCAAGTACTGAGGGTACCTCCATGCTCGATCTACACGGTTACGGCCCGCGGCTGGTGGAGGGCGCCGGCGTCACCCTCCAGCTCGCCGTGCTTTCCCTGATCCTGGCCCTGGCGCTGGGGCTGCTCACGGCCAGCGCCAAGATGTCGCGCAACTGGCTGCTGCACAAGGTGGCCACGCTCTACACCACGGTGATTCGCGGCGTGCCCGACCTGGTACTGATGCTGCTGCTGTTCTTCGGCGGCCAGATGGCGCTGAACGCGCTCACCGATGCCCTCTACGACCGCACCGGGCTTGACTGGTATGTCAATCTCAACGCCTTCGCCGCTGGCGTCATTACTATTGGCTTCATCTTCGGCGCCTACATGGGCGAGACCTTCCGCGGCGCCTTCATGGCCGTTGAGCACGGCCAGATCGAGGCCGGCAAGGCCTACGGCATGAGCCCCTGGCTGGTATTCCGGCGCATCCGCTTCCCGCAGATGATGCGCCACGCCCTGCCGGGCATCTCCAACAACTGGATGGTGCTGCTCAAGACCACCGCGCTGGTCTCGGTGATCGGCCTCTCGGACATGGTGCGGGTAGCCGCCGAAGCCTCCCGCGCCACCCACGAGCCGTTCACCTTCCTGATCCCGGTGGCCGCCGTCTACCTGCTGATCGCCAGCGTCTCGGAGTGGATGTTCGCCCGGCTGCAGAAGCGCTACAACGTCGGCTTCGGAGGTCACTGACATGGACAATCTGCCCTGGCTCAACGAGCTGCTCGCCGGCAACCGCATCTTCACTCCCCAGACCCTGGCCTACTACTGGGAAGGGCTGGTGACCACCACCCAGCTGGTGTTCCTGTCGCTGGTGGTCGGCCTGGTGCTGGCGATACCGCTAGCCATCGGCCGCAGCTCCGGCCGCCGCTGGATCAGCCTGCCCATCTACATCTATACCTACGTGTTCCGCGGCACCCCGCTGCTGATTCAGCTCTACATCATCTACTACGGCGTGGTGTTCTTCGACGGCATCCAGGAGACCTTCCTGTGGCCGATCCTGCGCGAGGCCTTCTATCCGGCGCTGATCGCCTTCACCCTCAACACCGCGGCCTACACCACCGAAATCTTCCGCGGCGCGATCAAGGCCACCCCGCGCGGCGAGATCGAGGCGGCCAGGGCCTACGGCATGTCGCAGAGCCTGATGATGCGGCGCATCGTGCTGCCCAGCGCCTTCCGGCGCGCCCTGCCGGCCTACGGCAACGAGGTGATCTTCATGCTGCACGCCAGCGCCATCGCCAGCGTGGTCACGCTGATGGACATCACCGGTGCGGCGCGCTTCGTCTATGCGCGCTTCTATGCCCCGTTCGAGGCCTTCCTGTTCGCCGCGGCGATCTACCTGTGCCTGACCTTCGCCATCCTCTACTTCTTCCGCTACCTGGAGAAACGCATGCTGGCCCACCTGAAACCGCTTGGCGGCGGCTAAGCCGCGTCAAACAGGCGTTGGAAAAACCCGCGCGCAGGGGTTTCGACCCCGGCAAGGCTGCGATAAATTCAGGCACGACGTCCACCGACCAGGTGGTCGAACGACAACAAAGGGAAAACCGTCATGAAAAAACTGCTGACCGTCTCTCTGCTGGGTGTGGCGCTGGCCGCCGGTAGCGCCCAGGCCCGCGACTACGACCACGTGCGCTTCGGCGTCGACGTACCCTACGAGCCGATGGAGTACCGCACCCCCGAGGGCGAGCTGACCGGCTTCGACATCGAGCTGGGCAACGCCCTGTGCGCCGAGATGGGCATCACCTGCGAGTGGATCGAGCAGGAGTGGGACGGCATCATTCCCGGCCTGCTGTCGCGCAACTACGACGCCATCATGTCGTCGATGACGATCAACGAAGAGCGCCGCCAGACCGTGCGCTTCTCCGACCCGTACATCACCATGCCCTCGGCCTGGTTCGGCCCGGCCGACCTGGACATCGAGACGGCCAACGAAGAGACCCTGGCCGGCATGACCATCGGCGTGCAGCGCGGTACCCTGCAGGACAACTATGTCACCGACATGTTCGGCCGCGTCGCCAGCGTCAGCCGCTACTCCACCGCCGACGACATGGTGCTCGACCTGCAGGCCCAGCGCCTGGATATCGTCTTCCTCGACTACCCGATCGGCCGCACCACCCTGCTCGAGAGCGAGCGCGGCGAGTTCGTGATGATCGGCGAAGCCGTCACCGAACCGGAAGAGTACTTCGGCGAAGGCTTCGGCATTGCCTTCCGCCCGCGCGACGAGGCACTCGCCGAGCGCTTCAACGAGGCCCTGGCCACGCTGAAGGAAGACGGCACCTACGACGAGATCTACCAGCGATACTTCGGCGAAGAGTGATAGCCGCCCTCCCTCGGCCGCTCGGCCGGGGGAGGTGACGTCGGCTAGCCGCGCCGTATCAGGATGCCGCGCCCGGCGAAGAAGCGCTCGAACACCGCAGGCGCAAGGCGGACATCCGCCTGATTCACTCCGGGCAGCCCGGAAGGGTTGTGAAAGCGCAGGCGTCCGCTCTCGTCGCGCCCGAAGAGATAGACCAGATGCCCGCCCCGCTGCGGCGGGTCCTGCTCGGGCGTGCGAATCGAAGGGTGCACCGAGGCGATGACGCGATGCCCCTCGTCCAACCATTCGGCAATCCGCTCGGCCTCGACGTGCTCCACGACCTCGGCCTCCAGCGCGTGACGCTCCCTCAGCAGCTGCACCAAAGGCCGATAGTAGAGGCCCTTGATGCCCGCCTCCGAAACCACATAGCCGCCAACTTCCCGGCACCTTTCGAGCAGCTCGAACAGAGTCGCCCGCTCGCCGCGCAACTCCTCGAGCAGCATCTTGGTGCAGGCCATGCCGCAGATGTGCGAGGCCCAGCGCGCGTACGTCTCGGCGCTGGGTGCACCGGACTCGGCCCAGCGGGGATCGTCGGCGGCGTGCAGGCGTCCGGCGAGCAGATCGGGAATGCGCTCGCTGGAAACCCATTGAGAGTAATAAGCAGGAACATCCCTGTTCGACATCGGTGCCTCTCGATCAATGGCCCTTGTGAGGGCCCGGCACGTGGCTTGGCTCCCGCGGCTCCACGAGCCGTTCCGCCACCGGCTGGGCCAGTTCCTGGAGAATACCGCAGTGGCTGGAGTCGGTCTCGCCGTTGCAGCGCGAGCGCAGGGTGACGAGGGCCTGGCGCAGTGCCTGAAGCTGCTCGATACGCGCCTCGACGTGGGCCAGGTGGTCGTCGATCAAGCCGTTCACCGCGTTGCAGGGCTGACGCGGCCGGTCGTGATAATCGAGCAGGGTACGGATCTCCTCCAGCGTCATGTCCAGCGTGCGGCAGTGACGGATGAAGCGCAGCCGCTCGGCATGGGGCTCCGCATAGAGGCGATAGTTGCCGCTGGAGCGGGCAGGCTCGGGCAGCAGTCCCTCGCGCTCGTAGTAGCGGATGGTTTCCACCGCACAGCCGGTGCGGGTGGCCAGCTCACCGATTTTCATGTGGGGCCTCGCATGGACTTGGGGAACGCTCTAGAAATTGGCGAGCAAGATGAAGCGCAAGGCGCCCGCAGCGCAGTAACCGGAGCCTATGCGGTATAGGTGAGGATTGCGACGGTCCGACGCATCGGCAGCGCGTAACGCAGCGATTCGCTTGCGCAGCCATTTATAGCGCGTTTCCAGCTTGACTCTATAGTGGCTACAGGGTGTGTCATCAGCCTATACGATGACACGGAGTCCTGCCATGACCGAACGCACCTGCTGCTCGAGCTGCACCGCGCCTGCCGCGCCTGCCGCGCCCGCCGCACGGAAGCGCGACCGGCTGCCGCCCGGCACGCAGTCGCTGCGCCTGCATATCGAGGCGATGGACTGCCCCACCGAAGAGGCGCTGCTGCGCCGGGCACTGGGCGACACGCCAGGCATCGAGCGGCTCGACTTCGATCTGGTCAACCGCGTGCTGACGGTGCACCACCGCAACGCGGTGGAGGAGGCGATCGAGCGCCGCATTGCCTCCACCGGCATGAGCGCACGGCGCCACGATCCGGCCCGGCGTACCCCCGCGGCGAGCAGTACGGAGAACTGGTGGAAGCTGGGTGCTGCCGCACTGCTGGCACTGGCCGCCGAAGCCAGCGACTGGCTGGCACTGGCCGAGCCGTGGCTGGCCGCCGCGCTGGCGCTGACGGCCATCGCCCTGGTCGGCCTGCCGACCTGGAAGAAGGGCTTCATCGCCCTGCGCCACCGCACGCTGAACATCAATGCGCTGATGAGCGTGGCGGTGACCGGCGCGCTGCTGATCGGCCAATGGGCCGAGGCGGCCATGGTGCTGGTGCTGTTCACCCTGGCCGAGCGCATCGAGGCGCGTTCGCTAGGCCGCGCGCGCAACGCCATCCGCGAGCTGCTCTCGCTGGCGCCGGAAAGCGCCAGCGTGCGCCAGGCCGATGGCGCCTTTCGCAGCATGCCGGCCAGCGAAGTCGTCACCGGCAGCCTGGTGCGGGTGCGGCCGGGCGAGCGCCTGGCGCTGGACGGCAGCGTGGCCGAGGGCCATCCGGCGCTGGACGAATCGCCCATCACCGGCGAGAGCCTGCCGGTGGACAAGGCACCCGGCGCGGCCGTGTTCGCCGGCAGCGTCAACCAGGGCAGCGAATTCCTCTACCGCACCACCCGGGCGGCAAGCGACACCACCCTGGCACGCATCATCCATACCGTGGAGCAGGCCCAGGCCAGTCGCGCGCCCACCCAGCGCTTCATCGACCGCTTCGCCGCCGTCTACACGCCTGTGGTATTCGGCATCGCCCTGCTGGTAGGGCTCACCTGGCCATGGCTGTTCGGCGTCAGCTGGCTGGAGGGCATCTACCGCGCCCTGGTGCTGCTGGTGATCGCCTGCCCCTGCGCGCTGGTGATCTCCACCCCGGTCACCGTGGTCAGCGGGCTGGCCGCCGCCGCCAGGGCGGGCATTCTGATCAAGGGCGGCAACGTACTCGAACAGGGGCACCGCCTGGTCACCCTCGCCTTCGACAAGACCGGTACCCTGACCCAGGGGCGCCCCTCGCAGCGGACCTGGCATCCCCTCGACAGCACGCTGGACGCGGCCGCTCGCGAGCGACTGCGCGCCCTGGCGGCGGGGCTCGCCGGGCGCTCGTCGCACCCGGTGTCGGCAGCGCTGGCACGCGCTGCCGAGGCCGATGGCGTCGACCCCATGGAAGTGAGCGAGGTGCGCGAGCTGCCCGGCCGCGGCGTGGTGGCAAGCCATGCCGGTCTCACGCTGTGGCTCGGCAACCGGCGGCTGATGCAGCAGTTCGCAGCGCCGGACGAAACCCTCGACGCGCATCTCGCCGGGCACGAGGCCCGCGGCGAGACGCTGGTGATCCTGGGGGAAGAATCGCGTCCGCTGGCGGTGTTCGCCGTCGGCGACCCGCTGCGCGAAGAGAGCCGCGAGGCCATTGAGGCGCTGCACCGGCTGGGCGTGACCACGCTGATGCTCAGCGGCGATACCCCGGCCAGCGTGGCCGCGGTGGCGGCCCAGGCCGGCATCGACGAGGCCCACGGCGCCCTGCTGCCGGAGGACAAGCTGGCAATGATCGAAGCGCGTGCTGAGCTGGGGCCGGTGGGCATGGTGGGCGACGGCATCAACGACGCCCCGGCGCTGGCGCGCGCCGACATCGGCTTCGCCATGGGCGCGCTGGGCAGCGACGCCGCCATCGAGACCGCCGACGTAGCGCTGATGGACGACGACCCGCGCCGCCTGGCCGATTTCCTGCGCCTCTCGCGGGGGACGCGCCGGGTGCTGATGCAAAACATCGCCATCGCCCTGGGCCTCAAGGCGGTGTTCATGGCGCTCGCCTTCACCGGCCACGCCACCCTGTGGATGGCGGTGTTCGCCGACATGGGCGCCAGCCTGATCGTAGTGGCCAACGGCCTGCGCCTGCTGCGCCATGGCGGCGCTCAGCGGATCACGCGCCTGACGAAGAACGGCGCGAACAGCTCGAAAACCACCGTGGAGACGACCACTGCCGACATCAACAGGGTGGCGTGATCGGGGAAGCGCTCGGTGACCAGCAGGGCCATGCCCATGGCGATGCCGGCCTGGGGCGTCATTGCCAGGCCGACCGAAGCCGGCAATGCGACCCCATGCCGCCTGGCCAGCACCACCCCGAGCAGGCCACCCAGGTAGCGCCCGGCCAGGCGCAGCAGAACATAGGCCACGGTGACACCGAGCGCCTGCCCGGCGTAGTGCAAGTCGAGGCTGGCACCGGACAGAACGAAGAAGAACACCAGGAAGGGCCACTCGATATGCTCGATCTCATTGAAGGAGCGGCGGTGATGCACAGACAGGTTGACCACCAGGGCACCGGCCAGCAAGGCAGCCAGCAGCGCCGAGACCTGCATCCAGCTCGACAGCCCCGCCAGCAGCAGAATCAGGGCGATGGCTTCCACCTGAGTGGGCTCTCCCTGCCGCAGCCGCCCCGTCAGCCAGGCGGCGGGCAGGCCGACCGCCGCCCCCAGCAGCAGCGCCCCGCCCAGCTCCCAGCCCGCCATCAGCAGAGCGGTTCCCGCGTCGTGATCGAGCTGCCAGCTCAGCAGCGCCATGGCCAGGCCGAAGACCAGGATACCCCACAGGTCGTCGATGGCGACGACGCCCATCAGCAGGCGCGCGCGCACGCTCTTGTTGCCCGTCTCGTGCAGGGTCTCGCTGACCTCGGCCGGATCGGTGGCCACCGAGATGGCCGCCAGGCTGACGGCCACCACCAGGGGGAAGCCGAGCGCCAGCAGGCCCAGGCCCACCACCGTGATCCCCACGGCCGCGATGCCAAGCGACACCATGACAATCAGCGCACCGGTGCTACGCAGGCGCTCACGGGTCAGCTCGCCGCCCATCAGAAAGGCTACCATCACCAGCGCCACCTGAATCAGCGGCTCGGTCAGCCCGCCCAAGGGCTGTCCACCGTCGTGCCCAAGCCCCCACTGCTGCACCATGGCCACGCCGACCCCCACCAGCACCAGCAGCGAGATGCGCGGCAGGCGCGTTCGGTTGGCCAGCGCATCGGCGAAGATACTCAGGGTCAGGATGGTACCCAGCAGCAGCAGGTTGGCGGTTTCCACCCCCAGCTCGCCGAACGGCGCCTGCCAGGCGTTAGCGCCCGCCATCCCCGCGTCCCCCCATGGCGCTGCGGAGGAAATTGACGATCCAGCGTGCCATCAAGGTGTCGCTGACCGGAGCCTCGAGCGAGGCCATCCCCTCTCGCACGCGCTCGTCCCCGACCCGCTCGCGGCGCAGCGCCATCAGGTCGCGGGAGTAGGCCTTGGAGAACTCCGGGTGGCCCTGTACGCCGAGGAAGTGCTCGCCGATCTGCATCAGGTAATGGGGGCAGAAATCGCTGCCGCCCACGACCATGGCCTCGGGGGGCAGCGTCTCGACCTGGTCCTGGTGGCTGACGATCAGGTCGAGGCCGGGCTGCCAGGGCTCCATCCAGGCCGCCCGCGTCGTGACGCGGTTGAACGACATGCCCACACCCCAGCCGCGCTCGCTCTTGACCACCTCGCCACCCAGCGCCTTGGCCATCAGCTGGTGGCCGAAGCAGATCCCCACCAGCGGCTTGCCGGCCCGCCATAGTCGGCGCACGAAATCGCTCAGCTCCTCGACCCAGGGCAGCCCGTCGTTGACGCCATGCTTCGAGCCGGTGGTCATCCAGGCGTCGACGGCATCAATGTCATCGGGAATCTCGCCGTCCATGCAGCGCCAGGTGCGAAACTCGAGCGAAGGCTCGACTTTCTCGAACAGCGCAGCGAACATCTCGGGATAATTTCCATGCACCCGCCGCAGTTCGGGGGCCACGTCGTCGCACTGCAACAGCCCGATACGCATCATGCTTCTCCTTTCGTTGCACACATCCTGCCGCCAGCCTGCCACCGGCAAGGCGCCTCGCCAAGCGCAGCGCACGGCGGCGGAACTCCCGGAGCAGCGCTCCGGTCAACAGACGTATCACGCGTCATCATCACAGGGAGGTCATGATGACCCTGCAGGCAACCTCCATGGCGCTGCCTGAGCGCCCCACTTCGACCTGGACCGGCTGGGGCCAATGGCTGGCGCTCGCCACCATGACCATTGATCACCTGACCCGCTATGTGCTGCCCGGACACTTGGACCTCGCCTGGGCCGGGTCGTCGCTGGGCCGCATCGCCTTCCCGCTGTTTGCCGCCATGGTGGCCTGGCATGGGTTGTTCAACACGCGCAATCCGCAGCGCTATGCCCGGCGCATCCTGATCATTGGCCTGGTGGCGCAGCTGCCCTACATGATGATGCCGCGCGCCTCCGATGCCTTCATTCTCAACGTCTGCTTCACCCTGGCGCTGGGGCTGGCCTGGGGGGCCTGGCTGCGCGACGCGCTCGGCCGCCTGCAGCAGGGCGGCACCGACCTGCACCTGCTGCTCGGCCTGGTGTTTTCGGTGGCAGCCTGGCAGGTAGCCGGGCACTGGGTGGAATACGGGCATCGCGGCCTGCTGCTGATCCCGCTGTTCATGCTGGCCATGCATCAGCTGCACGCCGCCGGGCCGGCACTGCAGCAGCGTCTGGGTGCCGCCCTGCTGGCGGCCCCCGTGCTGGTGGTAGCAGGGTTGATGAACAGCTCCGACATGGCCAAGTCGTTCACCGTGGCCACCTGCCTGGTGGTGCTGTGGCTGGCCGCCGGCGCCCATCGCCTAGCCCCGTCGGTGCCGCTGGTCATGCCCCGCCGGCTATGGCTGGGCTGGTATCCCGGCCACTTCGCCCTCATCGCCCTGTGGCTGTGGGCCAGCGGCGGGCTGGCCTGACACGACGCCCCGAAGCGCGGCAGGCTCGCCCAGCAGGCGTACGAAGGCCGCCACCGGCATCGGGCGGTGGAAATGGAAGCCCTGGAAGCGCCTGCAGCCGCGCGAAGCAAGAAAGCCCAGCTGTGCGGCGTTCTCAACCCCTTCGGCCACCACGTCGATCCCCAGGTGCTGTGCCATGGCCAGCACGGTCTGGACGATGGCGGCATCGCTTGCGTCGGTGTCGAGCTGCCCGACGAAGCTGCGATCGATCTTCAGCTCATCCAGCGGTAGGCACTTGAGGTACATCAGCGAGGAGAAGCCGGTGCCGAAGTCATCGAGCGCCAGCTGCACGCCAAATGCCTTGAGCGCCTGCATGCGCTCCACCGCTTCGCCGAGCCCATCGATCATGATGCTCTCGGTCAGCTCGATGACCAGCCGTGAGGGCACCACACCATGCCGCTCGACCACCGCCATGACGCTCTCGACGAAGCCCGGCTGGGTGAAGTGGCGAACGCTGATGTTGACCGCCAGGCGCGGCAGCACCGTCTCGGGCAGCCGCGCCAGCAGCGCGCAGCAGTGGTCGAGCAGCCACGACTCCAGCTCGACGATCAAATCGCTCTCCTCGGCGATGCCGATGAACACCTCCGGCGACACCCAGCCTTGCTCGGGATGCTCCCAGCGCATCAGCGCCTCGGCGCCGATGATCCGCCCGTCTTGGTCGAGCTGCGGCTGGAAGTGCACATCAAGCTGCCGTTCCAGGTGGGCGCGCCGCAGGGCCTGCTCCATTTCCAGCCGCCAGGCCATCTGGGCCTGCATCGCCGGCTCGTAGCCGCACACCTGCGCGCGCCCCTTCATCTTCGCCTGGTACATCGCGGTATCGGCATTGCGCAGCACGTCGCCCACATCCTCGTCGGCCAGCGGGAACAGCGTATAGCCGATGCTTGGGGTGACGCTGATGCGCTGGCCGTGCAGGTCGTAGGCCTTACGCAGGGTCGCGAGCAGATGCAAGGCCAGCGCCTCGGCCTTCGCGAGTTCGGCCTCGCGGTCGCCGCTCAGCCGCGGCAGCAGCACCACGAATTCGTCACCGCTGAGGCGGGCCGCCATTTCACCGTCGTTCATGCACTGCAGCAGCCGCAGGCTCACCTGGCGCAGCAGCTCGTCACCTACGACATGCCCCAGGGTGTCGTTGATGATCTTGAAACGGTCGAGATCGAGGAACATCACCAGGCCCAGGTGGCCATCGTCGCGACGGTCGCGGAGGGTGGAGGCCAGCGTCTCGATCAGCAGCCGCCGGTTGGGCAGTTCGGTCAGGGGATCAAAAAAAGCCTGGCGGTGAATCGTCGCCTCGGCCTGCTTGCGCTCGGTGAAATCCTCGATGATCGCCACCCCGCCCACCACCTCGCCCGCTTCGTTGCGCAGAGCGCTGTAGAAAGCCCGCAGCGGGGTCTTCTTGCCGCTGACCAGGTTGCGGTAAGTCCCCTCGAAATAGCCGGTGCCGCTCTCCAGGGCATCTTGTACCGCCTTGCTCACACGCTCGTCCTCGAGCTGAGTCAGCAGGTTGATGCCCAATAGCCGCTGGCGGCTGGTTCCCAGGATAACGAGGCACATCTCGTTGCAATCCACCACCGTGCCCTGGCGGTCGAAGTGCATCACCCCGAGCGGGGTATGGCGGAAGATTGCACGGTAGCGTGCCTCGCTCTCGCTCAGCTGCTTCTCGCGCGAGGTCACCAACAGGCGCAGCGACAGGTTGTCGGTGATGATGTGATTGAGCCGGCGGCTGCTCACCAGCACCAGGCCGATGAACAGCAGAATCATGGTGGCCAGCAGCGCGGCTAGCGGCGTGCCCTGCCACAGCAGGTGGCCCAGCAGCGGCAGCATAGCCGGCAGCACGAACAGCGGCGCCACCCACCACACCGCCGACAGCGTCGTGACGCCGCCGGCGGCGATGCCGGCCAGCACGATGGAGAGTGCGGCGAGCTGACCGTGGTGCTCCATGGTGAACATCGTCGCACCGGCCATGCCCCACAGCCCGCCGGCAATTGCCACACCCCAGGCGAAGCGGCTCAACCAGCGGCGGGGATGGCGTTGGCTCGCCGCTTCGCGGTGATAGCACCTGGCCAGCCACAGCCGGGCACCGGACGCCAGAATCAGTGCGCAGAGCCACAGCAGCAGGTGGCTGGGGGGCATGATCGGCCACATGGTCGCCACCAGCAGTACGGCCGCCAGCACGCTGGATAGCACGGGCTGCCAGAGGCGCTGATAGAGCAGACACACCTGCTCGCCGACGAGCTGACGTCGATAGGAACGGACGGCGACCGGAGCGGCATCGAACTGACGGTTCTTTCCCTGAAACGAAAGTGACATGCGAAAGGCTCTATGTAAGGTTTTGTATGCCCAGGCAAGTATCATGGCGCAAAGCCGAGCCTTTTGGCGACCTTGCGCATGTACTCTTTTATCAGCGCCCTTTGTTTCGACTTACTGGTCTTTCTTGCCTTGGCTGCCCCCTCCCGGCCGGCCTATTCGGCAAGAGGCCCAACCCGATATGCCTGCAGACGGGCCTGGGCGCGCGCGCTGTGCGGCACACCGGGGCGCTTGTTGCGCCACGCCTCGGTGGCGTCGCGCCCGCACCAGGCAAGGATCACCTCCGGATCCGTCGGGTGGGCGTCCACATAGGCAGTCACATCGTAGACCTGTCCGTCGATGGCCTTCCAGCAGCTGGCCGCCGAGTCATGCCGCGCAAGCTCAGCGGCAGTGATGCCGGCACGGGCCTCACCGTCGCCCGGCTCCTGCTCGGGCACCAGCCGATGCACGGCGATCAGCGTGAGCATGCTGGCAATGAAGGCCACGAACACGGTATAGGCCAGCTTGTTCATAGGAAATCGAACACCTCGCTGTGAATGCGGGCGGCAGGCACCCCGTGGTCGCGCAGCAGGCGGACGAGATGGGCGCTCATGGCCGGAGGCCCGCAGAGATAGACCTCGCGCTCGCGGTAGTCGGGGCAGTGCTGACGCAGGAACGCCTCGCTCATGGCACCGGCATGGCGGTAGTAGTGCGGCGTGACGGTAAAGTCACCCTGGGCTTTGGCGATCCGGCTCAGCTCCTCCAGGTAGTAGGCACGCTCGGGCGCATCGCACAGGTAGATCAAGTGGGGGCGTCCGTCGGTCGCCGCGCCCTGGGCAAAGCCTCGCGCCGCGCTGACGAAGGGGGTGATACCGATGCCACCGCCAAGCCACAGCACGTTGCGCCGCGGCGGATGCTGCGGAAGGAAGCCGCCATAGGGCCCTTCGAGCTCGACGCAGCTGCCCGGCGCGACCGTCTGCAGCGCATGGCTGGCGTCGCCCAGATCCTTGATGCCGATACGCAGGTGGCTGGCCTGGGGCGCCGAGGCCAGGGTGTAGGGGTGCTCCTCGCCGCAGCCCGCCTGCAGCGTGCCATCCCGCGGCGTCAGATAGACGAACTGGCCCGCCTCATGGATCAGCGGACGATCTTCCGGGGCCAGCTCCAGCTCGACCACGTCACGGGCCAGGCGATGCACCGCCTCGACGCGATACGACCGGCGCCCCAAGCGCTCAGCCAGCAGCTTGCGCCAGGCCACCGCCGACAGCCCCGCGAATCCCAGCATGATCCAGGGCCAGCGCTCGCCGGCCAGGGGCAGCGCATGCGCGAGCGCCAGCAGCAGCGCCACAGCGGAGACCAGATGCAGGCGCTTCCAGCGCTGGTAGTGGGGGCGTCCAAAGAAGCCGAAGGTAGGCGCAAGAAAGATCACCAAGGCCAACCAGGCAAGCCAGCCCAGCCAGAAGGCGACCTGGACCGGCGGCGGCACCAACAGCGCCACCGCCGCTTCCAGCGAGACCGGCAGCGCAGCCAGTGCCAGGGCGAGCACGTGAACCATCACCAGGATGAAGGCCCAGTAGCCCAGCCAGTGATGAACGCGCCAAAGCCGCGTGAGCCCACCGAAGGGGCGGTCGCTGCCCGGCACTCGCAGGCTTACCGCGGCCGCCAACAGCATTAGCGCCAGCGCCAGGATGCCGCTGGCATGGCCCAGCCAGCTCAGCGCAGACTCGACTCGAGCCTCGGGCATCCCCAGGCGCGGCAGCGCCGCTGCCAGCGGCAGCCCCACCAGCATCCACAGCAGCAGGTCACCACCACGACGCGGCCATTGCATTCTCTTCTCCCGGCGGGGCATCTTGCTTCAGTTTCTTCGCTTCGTTTGCATCTGCAACAGGCCAGGGCGCCGTTTGACCAAGCCTTGACTTACATCAATGAGAGCGCCATGCCCTCGCCTGAAAAAAGCTGTCATGAAACTCCCTTCATTCGTTCATGCCGATGCAACATGGCCAGCGGATAGTGGTCATCCGACACCCGCCGACGAATGCGAGAAGCCCATGACCCAGCACCAGTATCCCGGCCGCGTTGACCCCATCCTTGCTGCCGGCGACGAACCGATGAGCAATCCCTCCGCCAATGCCTACTTCGGCGATATCCTCGAGGCGCGCATGAGCCGCCGCACGCTGCTGCGCGGCAGCCTGGCGGCGGCGGTGGCTGGCGCGATGGCTGCCAGCCTGCCCTTCGGCCGCGCCCTGGCCGCGGGAACCGGTCTCCCCGGCCCCAGTCTCGGCTTCCAGGCGATTCCGATCGGCACCGGCGACAGCGTGGTGGTACCGGAAGGCTACCGGGTGCAGGCCTTCATTCCCTGGGGCACGCCGATCAGCGGCAGCATGCCGGCCTTCTCGCTGGACGCCAGCGGCGAGGACCAGGCGCACCAGATCGGCAGTCACCATGACGGCATGCACTACTTCGCCATCGACGGCAGTTCCCGCGACGGCCTGCTGGTGCTCAACCACGAATACGTCGAGCCGCGCTTCCTGCACGGGGCGGCGGCCGGGCTGGCGCTGGACGCCGACGGCTTCCCGCAGCACGAGGACGGTTCCCGCGATGCCGACCAGGTGCGCAAGGAGCTCAACGCCCACGGCGTCTCGGTGGTGCGGGTGCGCCAGGGCGACGACGGCCAGTGGCAGGTGGTAGAGGATCGCCTCAACCGTCGGGTCACCGGTCTCACGCCGATGCAGCTGGCCGGGCCGGTAGCGGGCACCGAGCACGTGGTAACGAAGTACAGCCCCGACGGCCGCATGACCCGCGGCACCCTGAACAACTGCGCCCACGGCGTCACGCCGTGGAACACCTACCTGGCCGCCGAGGAGAACTGGGCCGGCTACTTCGCCAACGAAGATGCCGAGCTCGACCGTCGCCAGAGCCGCTACGGCATCGAGACGCGCGCCGAAGGCCGCTACCAATGGCACCGCGCCCAGGGCGGCGCCGACGAGTTCGCACGCTTCGACGCCACTTCCTACGGCGCCTCGCCCAGCGAGGATTACCGCAACGAGCCCCACGCCTTCGGCTACATGGTCGAGATCGACCCCTTCGATCCGGAGAGCACGCCGGTCAAGCGCACCCACCTGGGCCGCTTCGCCCACGAGGGGGTGATCTTCGCCCCGGCGGTGGAAGGCCAGCCGGTGGTGGCCTACTCCGGCGACGACGCCCGCTTCGAGTACATCTACAAGTTCGTCTCGGCTCGCCCCTATCAGGCCGCCAGCTCCGACGGCTCGCTGCTCGACGAAGGCACCCTCTACGTGGCCAGGTTCAACGACGATGGCAGCGGCGAGTGGCTGGCGCTGGCCCCGGGCCAGAACGGCCTGACGCCGGAGAACGGCTTCGCCGACCTGGCCGACATCCTGGTCAACACCCGCAGCGCCGCCGACCATGTCGGCGCCACCAAGATGGACCGCCCCGAGTGGGGCGCCGTCGACCCCGCCACCGGCCAGGTCTACTTCACCCTGACCAACAACACCCGCCGCAGCGAAGCGCAGCTCGACGCCGCCAACCCGCGCGCCGAGAACCACTTCGGCCACATCATTCGCTGGCAGGAGGACGGCACCCATGCCGCCGAGCACTTCACGTGGGATATCTTCGTGCTGGCCGGCGATCAGGATAGCGGGCGCGACCTGGCCGGTGAGCCGCTGGGCCAGGAGGCGATCTTTGCCAGCCCCGACGGGCTGTGGATCGACCCCGATCGCCGCGTGTGGATCCAGACCGACATCAGCGAGTCGGTGATGAACACCGGCATCCACGAGGTGTTCGGCAACAACCAGATGCTCGTCGCCAACCCCGAGAGCGGCGAGATCCGCCGCTTCCTGACCGGCCCCATCGGCCAGGAGATCACCGGCGTGGTCACCACCCCGGACCAGCGCACCATGTTCGTCAATGTGCAGCACCCCGGCGCCACCACCAGCGCCGAGGCGTTCGCCGCGGGCGAGCTGGTCAGCCACTGGCCGGACGGCGGCAGCGCCATTCCGCGTTCGGCGACGCTGGTGATTACCCGAGAGGACGGCGGTATCATCGGCGCCTAAGAGAGGGGCAAAAAAACAGCGGGCCCCGCCAATGGCGGGGCCCGCTGCGTTGCGTCTTGCCGTGTTACAGGTTGCCCTGGCGGAACGCGTCCTCGAAGCTGAAGCGCGCCTCCGGCGCCTCGGGCAGCAGCCAGGCGCAGGCGTGCACTTTCTCCAGCAGTTCGCCGTGGGTCGGTGCCAGCAGGTTGACGTGGGCGAGCTTGCGCCCGGGGCGCTCGCTCTTGTCGTAGCGGTGCAGATGGGCGTCGGAGATGGCGAGTATGGCCGCCGGATCGCCCTCCTGGCCGATCACGTTGATCATGCAGGTCGGCATGCGGGCCGAGGTGTCGCCCAGCGGCAGGCCCTGGATCGCGCGCAGGTGGTTCTCGAACTGGCTGGTCACCGCGCCGTCCATGGTCCAGTGGCCGGAATTGTGCACACGGGGCGCCATCTCGTTGGCCAGCAGCTTGCCGTCACGGGTCTGGAACAGCTCCAGGGTCAGCACGCCGACGTAGTCGAGCTCGTCGAGCAGCGCGCGAATATAGCCGTCGGCGGTCTGCTGTACTGCCTCGTCGAGGTCCGGCATCGGCGCCAGCGAATAGCGCAGGATGCCGTCTACGTGCAGGTTCTCGGCCATGGGGTAGAAGGCCATCTCGCCCTCGCGGCCGCGCACGGCGATGATCGAAACCTCGCGCACGAAGTCGACGAAGGCCTCGACGATCAGCTTGGGGTGATTGATCGAACGCCAGGCCTCGGCCGCCTCGGCCGGGTCGCGCAGCACCGCCTGGCCCTTGCCGTCGTAGCCCTCGGTGACCGACTTGGCCACCACCGGCGTGCCCAGCTCGCGGGCCGCCGCTTCCAGCGCCTCGGCGCTCTCCACGATGCGGTAGGCGGGGGTGGGAATGGCCAGGCGGTCGAACAGCGCCTTCTCCTCGGCGCGGTTCTGGCAGATGCGGATCGCCTCGCTCGAGGGGTAGACCGGCTTGACCTCCTCAATGGCCTGCACCAGTGCCACGGGCAGGTGCTCGAACTCATAGGTCACCAGGTCGACCTTGGCCAGGAAGTCGTCGAGCAGGTGATGCTGGTCGGTGTAGACCATGACATCGCCGATCCCGGCGCTGGGGTGGCCGGTAGTATCGAGGAAGGTGAAGCGGTTGCCCAGCGGGTAGCCAGCCAGGGCCAGCATGCGGCCGAGCTGGCCGGCACCGAGTACGCCGATATTCATGTCGCTCTCTCCTCTCGCTGGCTCAATGGATGCGCCGGCTCATTCGTCCGCAGGGCTCGGATCGGGCCGGGGATCGGGGTTGTCGAGCACCGTCTGGGTCTGCTCGGCGCGAAACGCCTCCACGGCAGCACGCACCTTGGCATCCTGCAGGCCGACGATCTGCGCCGCCAGCAGGCCGGCATTGGTCGCCCCGGCCTTGCCGATGGCCAGCGTGCCCACGGCGATGCCGCCCGGCATCTGCACGATGGAAAGCAGCGAATCGAGCCCCTTCAGCGCCTTGGACTCCACCGGCACGCCCAGCACCGGCAGCGCCGTCTGCGAGGCCACCATGCCCGGCAGGTGGGCGGCCCCACCGGCACCGGCGACGATTACCTGCAGGCCGCGCCCGGCGGCGCTCTTGGCGTAGTCGAACAGCAGGTCCGGGGTGCGGTGCGCCGAGACCACGCGGGTCTCGTAGGCCACGCCCAGGCGTTCGAGCATCGCCACGGCGTGCTCCATGACCGGCCAGTCGGATTTCGACCCCATGATCACGCCTACGCGTGGCGGCTCGCTGGATGACATTTTGCGGTTCCCCGTGATGCTGCTGGTTGGCGAAGGGCAGGTATTCTAACGGCGCCCGCAGGCGCCGTCATCTTGACCAGCTGGGCAAGCGGCCGCGCCTGCGGCCGTAGCGATCAGCCCGCCCCGGGCGCGGCGGCGTCCACCTCGCGCCGGCTGGCCAGCCAGTTGGCGCCGATGGCCACGATCATTACCACCACCCCCGCGGCCTCGATCAAGAAGTTGGGGTAGAACACCGCCACGATGGCGCCGGATATCGCGATGCGCGGCAGCCACGACATGCGCGTGAAGAGGTACCCCTCCAGCGCCGCGGCGAAAGCGCCCAGCGCGAGTATCGCGATCACCCCGTTCCAGGCCAGCACGTGCAGCGGGCCGCCCATGATGATCTCGGGGTTGAACACCATGAACACCGGGATCAGGTAGAGCCCCTTGGCGAACTTCCACGCCTGCACCCCGGTGGCCATCGGCTTGCTGCCGGCGATGGCCGCCCCGGCGAAGCCGGCCAGGGCGATCGGCGGCGTGACGTTGGAGTCCTGCGAATACCAGAACACCACCAGGTGGGCGATCAGCAGCGGAATGCCGAACTCGGCGGTCAGCGCCGGGCCCACCAGCACGATCAGCACGATGTAGCTGGCGGTGACCGGCAGCCCCATGCCCAGCACCAGGCTGGCCAGCAGCACCATCACCAGCGCCAGCACGATGTTGCCGCCGGAGAAGGCCAGCATCATGGCGGAGAACTTGAGCCCCAGCCCGGTCAGGCCGACCACGCCGACGATGATGCCGGCCACGGCGCAGGCCATGGAGACCGCCACCGCGTTGCGCGCCCCAAGCTCCAGCCCCTCGACCAGCTTGACGACGCCGGCCCACACCACGCGGCCGGTGCGGGCCAGGGTGACCGGCTGGCCCTGCTGCGGCGCGACGAAGAAGAACCAGATGGCGTAGCGCAGCGCGGCCACCGCCACCATGGTAATCACCGCGTAGAAGCCTACCCGCATCGGCGACATGTGCATCGCCAGCAGCCACACCAGCACCGCCAGAGGCAGCAGGAAGTGCCAGCCTTCGCGCATCACGTCGCGCATCTGCGGCAGCTCGCTCCTGGGCAGGCCCTGCATGCCCTGCTTGAGGGCGATGATATGCACGAACAGGTAGACGGTAGCGAAGTACATGATCGCCGGCAGGATGCTCACCTTGACCACGTCCAGGTAGGGCGTGTTGGTGTACTCGGCGATCAGGAAGGCGCCGGCACCCATCAGCGGCGGCATGATCTGGCCGCCGGTGGAGGCCGCGGCCTCGATGCCGCCGGCCTGGTGCGGCTTGTAGCCCAGGCGCTTCATCAGCGGAATGGTGAAGGCGCCGGTGGTCACCACGTTGGCAATGGCGCTGCCCGAGATCGAGCCCATGCCGGCCGAGGCGATGACGGCGGCCTTGGCCGGGCCGCCGCGCTGGCGGCCGGTGGCGGCATAGGCCATGTCGATGAAGAACTTGCCGGCACCGGTGCTCTCGAGAAAGGCGCCGAACAGCACGAAGACGAAAATGTAGGTGGCCGCCACGCCCAGCGGCAGGCCGAAGATGCCCTCCTGTCCCAGGTAGAGCTGCCCCACCACGCGGTCGATATTGTAGCCGCGGTGTTCGAGGATGCCGGGCAGGAACTGGCCGAGCCAGGGCAGCTCCCCGCGCGGGCCGGCGAAGGCGTAGACGATGGCGATCACACCGATGATGGTCATGCCCAGCCCTACCGCGCGGCGGCTGGCTTCCAGCACCGTGACGGTGGCGATGCAGCCGACGATGATGTCGGTCTGGCTCCAGAACCCGGCGCGGCGGATGATCTCGTCGAGGTAGAGCACCAGGTAGCCGCCGGTGATCAGGGCGCCGGCCAGGAACAGCACATCGATTGCCCAGCCCAGTGCCCCGCGCCTGCGGTGCGGGCCGAACACCGGAAAGATCAGGAACGCCAGCAGCATGATCAGCATCAGGTGGATGCTGCGCTGGTAGAACAGGCCAAGCGGCTGGATGCCGGCGGAATAGAGCTGGAACAGGGAGAGCCCGACCGCCACCAGGGTGATCAACCACAGAATGGGCCGGGGCTGGATGGCATTGCCCCCGGGCACGGTGACAGGCGGGTTGGCAGCTTCGCTCATGGGCGTCTCGTCAGGATGTGGTGGCCGAGGTGCGCAGGCGGATCGTCACCCGCTCGCCGGCCGCCTTGTCGCTCAGGCTGATCCGGCGCCCCTCATGCAGCAGTCGATGATTGACCTTCGGTGAACCGACCCGAAGGCGATAGCTATTGCCGGGCACCGCTTCGTCGATATCCTCGATCCAGTAGCCGCCCTGGCCATCGGAGACCTGGCGCCCCCGCCCCGGCACATGGCCGAGCCCGGCGGAGAAGTCGGGCTGGTGGCTGCGCTCCAGCACCATGCGGCCCTGGCGGTGGCGATAGCAGTCCTGCACCCGGATGGTGGTGACGGAGTGGTTCCACTCCACACACCAGGCGTGGCCCTCGGGCATGGGCAAGGAGACAAGCAGGCGGCCGTCCTCGGCTTCCACCTCCAGGCGGGCTTCGCCGGCCACGGCGCCGCCGGCGGCCAGCAACAGCAGCGCGAGAGCCGCGCACCCCAAGGTGCGACGACTCCCGCTCAGGACAGAGGCACGCACTACCCAGTGCCTGCGCCGGTAACGCTCAGGGGCGCTGGTGGTCCGCCACCTCGGCGCCGACTTCCTCGTAGTAGCGCAGCGCGCCCGGGTGGAAGGAGATCGGCGTGGAGTTGATGCTGAACTCGACGGTGGTGTCGTTGGCCGCCGGATGCACGGCGATCAGCTCGTCGGTCTGCTCGAACAGCATCTTGGTGATCTGGTAGGCCAGCTCTTCGTCCATCTCGCTGCTCACCGCCAGCACGTTGGGAATGCTGATGGTCTGCACCGCTTCGTCCATGCCGTCGTACATGCCGGCATGCAGTTCGTAGGCGGCAAACACCGGCTCGACCTCGCGGGCGTTGGCGATCTCCTCGTCGCTGAAGCCGATCAGGCGAATGTCGCGGGTGGCCGCCAGGTTGAGGATCGAGCTGGTGGGCGGGCCCACGCTCCAGAAACCGGCATCGATGTCGCCGTCGCGGATGGCATCGGCAGTTTCGTTGAAGTTCAGGCGCTGCGGGGTGAAGTCGTCGTAGGTGATGCCGTTGGCTTCGAGCAGGGCGCGGGCGTTGAGCTCGGTGCCGCTGCCGGGGGCTCCCACTGAGACGCGCTTGCCGCGCAGGTCCTCGAGGGAGTTGATGTCGGAATTGCCCAGGGTGACGAGCTGCACGGCGTTGGGGTAGACCGAGGCCAGGGCGCGGATGTTGTCGAGCTGGCGGCCCTCGAAGTCGCCGGTGCCGCTGTAGGCCTGGTAGACGGTGTCGGCCAGGGCGAAGGCGATGTCGGAATCGCCGCGCCATACCAGCCCCATGTTTTCTACCGAAGCGCCAGTCACCTCGGCCACGGCGCTCGCGCCTTCGATATGCTTGTTGATCATCTCCGCCAGGCCACCGCCCAGGGGATAGTAGACACCGCCGGTACCGCCGGTCGCGATGGAGAGCTGCTGGGCAGCCGCCAGCGGGGCAGTCGCCAGCAGCGACGCAGCGATGGCGTAATGGAAAGCTCGCATGGAAATCCTCCGTCCTGAAACCGGTTTACTTATGGTTGTTGGTCTTGGCACCGCAAGGGGAGCGGCGCCCGTAAAAGCTAGCACGCCCCTGCAAGAGGGGCTAGCCGGCAGTGTCTACGTTTTGGCGAAGTTTCAGCAATTCCACGATGGTAGGTTGATCGCATGTTGCCGTGGGGGGCGGCGCAAGGAAAGCCAGGCGGGGACGCAGGCGGGGTAATCGCGCCGGCACTCAGCCCGGCAGTCCATCGGGGCGCGCCGTCACCAGGATGCGCAGGAAACCGACCAGGTAAAGCGCATAGGCAAGCAGCCACAGCACCGCGGGCACCAGCATGCCGGCCAGCAGGTACTGCTGCGGCCAGGCCAGCGGCACCGCGACACGCAGCGCCCCGCCCAGCAGCAGGCAGGCCAGCGCCGGCCAGATCACCCTGGGCAGCACCAGGGGGCGCCCGGTGTGGCGCAGCCCGGCGATGCAGAACACCGCCAGTACCGCCGTGCCGATGGCGCCGATGAACAGCGCGTGGCGACCGGCGTAGGCGGGCCAGCTCTCCAGCAACGCGGCCAGCCCTACCAGCGCCAGCCCCAGCGTCAGCCACACGTAGGCCAGGGTCAGCAACAGCAGATAGAGGCGCCCCATGGCCCGCCCCCAGGGCCACTCGGAGAGTCGGTCCGCCTGGGCGGCGGCCGCGGCAAGGGCGATCCAGCCGGTCACGGGGTGACCCGGCGCCAGCAGGTCCGCCACCACGAACAGGCACAGCGCCGCCACGGCGAGGTGCTCACGAGCCGGCGTCAGGCGCGGCGGCCCGGCGTGTCCGCTCTCCTTGAGCGCCGCCATGGCCACCACGCGCACGATGCGGGTGGCGGTCACCGCGATCATCACCAGCAGCAGGTTGGCCGCCAGGTTCAGCAGCGTCATCGGGGCGACGGCGCCCGGCAGCCAGCCCAGCCAGTTCAGGTAGAAGGCCAGCTGGGCCGCGGCGAAGAGCGCCAGCAGCCCGCCGAGGCTGAGATGACGACGCCCCTCGGCACCGAGCAGCGCCGGCAGCGCCCAGGCCAGCAGCACCAGCGGAAAGGCCAGGTTGATGGCGGCCACCGAGGCGCCCGGCAGGCTGTCGGACAGCCAGGCGGCGACCCGCCCGGCCAGCCATAGCGCCACCAGGGCGGCCAGGCGGCCGCCCTCCAGCGGCGCCACCTTGGCCCAGGAGGGCACGGCGGTAAGCAGGAAGCCGGCCAGCGCGGCGGACACCACGCCGAACAGCATTTCGTGGCCGTGCCAGGCCAGCAGCGGCATGCCCAACGGCAGCGAGACCCGGTGCAGCATGCCGCCCACCCAGGGCAGCAGGGCGAGCGGCGCATAGGCCGCGGCCAGCACGAAGAAAGGGCGGAAGGCGTAGGCGAGGATCGGCCAGGGGCGCGGTGGCGCGAAGCCGGTAGGCGAGTTGGACATGACGCACTCCCTCAGGGCGCGAGATCGAGGTAGAAGCCGGCGTCGGGCAGGCCGCCACCGATGAAGCCGGGCGAAAGCTCGGCCAGCGCGCCCAGGAAGCGCTCAAGCTCGGGGCGCGCCGCCGGCGCATCCAGCATCTTCAGCTGGGTGCGTCGCACCGCGGCTTCCACGACCTCAGCCGACAGCGGGGAGAGTTCGGCGCCCAGCCGCCCCGCCTCCTCGGGGTTCGCCACCGTCCAGGCCACCGCCTCCGCAATCGCCCGCTGCACGCTGCGCACCCCCTCGGGATGCGCCTCCACCAGCTCGCGGCGGCAGATCACCCCGGCCTGGGGCAGCCCCGGCGGCTCGCCGGTCACCCTCGCCCACTCCGCCTGCAGGTCGAGCTCCAGCGGCTGTAGCCCGAAGCCTGCCGCCTGCAGGCGGGTTGAGGAGCGCATCGGCTCCGGCAGCACCACCACGTCGAGCCGCTGGGCGAGGAACATCTGCACGGTCTCGAAGGGACTGGCGTGGTAGGTGATGCGCAGGTCCTTGCCCACCGTCATGCCCTGCCGGGCCAGCAGATAGCGCAGCACGAGGTCGGGCATGTCGCCGCGCCAGGGCACGCCGACATGGCGCCCGGCCAGATCCTCGATGCGGGTCAGCGGGCCCTTGGCCGCCAGCACGCCCAGGGTGCCCCAGACGTTGACGTTCATCAGCGCCACCGGCACCCCGCGGTTGTAGAGATTGGCCGCCACGTTGGTGGGCGTGGCGGTCAGCTGGATCTCGCCCCCAGCGACCCAGGCGCGCAGCTGGTCCGGGTCGCGCCAGGGGTTCAGCGTGGCCTGCTCGAACCAGGTTGCCAGCGCCTCGTCCTGCAGCGCACGGGCCAGGATCACCTGGGGCAGGCCATAGGGGGTAGCGGCACGCAGCGCGGGGCCGGCCGCGAAACCGGCGATGGGCACCGCGGCCAGGGTTGCCGCGGCGGCGGCCAGCTGCAGCAGCCGGCGGCGCTGTAGATCGATCATGAGGTGAGTTCCTCGTCCTGGCGAAATAGGAAGCTGCGGGCCACCGCGGGATGGCGCAACAGCGCCCCGGCGGCTTCGTAGAGAAAGGCGGTGTCGCGTTCGGCGAAGGGGCGCGTCACGCGCTCCTCGTGGACAATGCGCGCAGGCGACGGCGACAGCACCACCACCCGATGCCCCAGGCGCAGCGCCTCGGTGAGGTCATGGGTCACCAACAGCGAGGCGATGCCGCGCCGCGACAGCAGGTCGAGCAGCAGCGCCTGGGCCTCGCTGCGCATGCCCACGTCCAGCGCGCTGAAGGGCTCGTCGAGCAGCAGCATGTCGGCGTCCACCGCCAGGGCCCGGGCCAGCGCCACGCGCTGCTGCATGCCGCCGGACAGCTCATGGGGAAAATGGTCGAGGCGCTCGGCCAGCCCCAGCTCCTCGGCCAAAGCCCGCGCCCGTGCCAGGCGCTCGCCGCGCGGTACGCCCAGCGCCTTGAGCCCCAGGGCGATATTGTCGAGCAGCCGCCGCCAGGGCAGCAGTCGAGCCTCCTGGAACACCATGGTGCTGCGATGGAAGCTGTCGATGACGCGTCCTTCGCTCGGCGCCATCAGCCCTGCCGCCAGGCGCAGCAGCGTGGTCTTGCCGCAGCCGGACGGGCCGACCAGGCAGACCGACTCCCCCGGCGCCACGCTCAGGTCGACGCCGCCGACGATGCGCGACATTCCCAGGGTATGGCCTACCGCTTCGAGTCTCAGCATGTCAGCGCCCTCCCCGCCCGGACTGGCGCCAGGGCTCCATGCGCCGCTGCAGCGGACGCAGCAGGCCGTGCTCGGTGGCCAGCAGCAGCGCCACCACCAGCACGATCCAGGCCATGGCGGCGGCGGTATCCAGGTTGACCCGCGCCAAGGCCAGCCCCGCACCGATGCCGTCCTCGGTGGCGAACAGCTCGGCCATCACCGCCACCTTCCAGGCCACGCCCAGCGCCGTTACCAGCGCCGGAAACACGTACGAGACGATGTGCGGCAGGGTGATGTCCACCAACCGCATCAGCGCCGGCAGCTGGAACACGTCGGCCATCTCCTGCAGGCGACGGTCCAGCGTCATCGCGCCCATCTGCGCCCCGGCGAAGGTGACCGGCAGGGTGGTGGCCATCACGGTGTAGACCGTGGCCAGGGAGCCGCTGCCGAACCACAGGATCGCCAGCACGATCCAGGCGATCGGTGGAATGCCCAGCAGCACGGTGGAGACCGGCTCCAGCGCCCGCCCGACGGTTCGCGACAGCCCCGCCAGCAGCCCCAGCGAGATGCCGGCCAGCGCCGCCAGGCCGAAGCCCAGCATGGCGCGCCAGGTGGTGGCCCAGATGGCCGCCGCCGCCCCTTCGTGCCACAGGCGGCCCAGGGCCGCCAGGGCATCCCTTGGCCCGGGCAGCAGGAAGCTGCCGTAGGCCAGGCTGCCCCACTCCCACAGCGCCACGAACAGCAGCACCCCGGTCAGGCTGCCGCCCCAGCCCAGCAGCGTCGCGACGCCTCGCGCCGGTAGAGATCGTCTCATGGCCCCTCACATCAAAGAGAACGAGAATGATTGGAGTTTAATGACCTGGGCGCGACGCTGCTTTGATGGCGGTCAACCTCGGCGCATTCGTGCTCACCCCACGGCATCGATCAAGCTGACGGAAGGCTGACTCAGATCAAATAAGAATAATTATAATATGCATTAAATTTACTCCTTCCAATGGAGGAGTTCTCATGCACGCTCATCGCCCCGCTTCGCCTGCCCTGCCCTATTTCCCCTTTGCCCCCCTGGCCCTGGCTATCGGCATGGCCCTGAGCCCCACGGTACTCGCCGAAGGCGGCACGGCGCTCAGCCTGCCCAGCCTGACGGTCACGGCCAAGGGCTACGCGGCCGATGAGCTCGACACCCCCAGCGCCACGCTGCGCCTGGACGCCGCCACCGCACCCGCCACGGCCAGCGTCGGCAGCCTGTTCCGCGGCCAGCCGGGCACGGCCGTGCAAAGCGACGGCGCCTGGGGCCAGAACCCGGTGCTGCGCGGCCTGCAGAAGGAGAGCATCGTGCTGCAGGTCGACGGGGTGCGGTTCAACTCGGCGCAGCCCCAGGGCGCGCTGGCGTCGTTCGCCAGCCTCGGCCTGCTCGACAGCATCGAAGTGGTGAAAGGCCCCGGCTCCGTGCTGCACGGCAGCGGTGCCCTGGGCGGCGCGGTCAACCTGCGCACGCCGGAGGCGAGCTTCAGCGAACGGCCCTCGCTGAGCGGACGCGTCTCGGCCAACGCCGGCAGCGTCGATGACAGCCTCGGCGGCGGCGCGGTGCTGCAGCTTGCCAACGCCGACCACGCCCTGGTGCTGGGCGCCACCGGGCGCGATGTCGGCGACTACGACACCCCCCAGGGGCGCATGGAGAACACCGGCTTCGAATCGAGCGCCTTCCTGGCCAAGTACGCCTTCCGCCTGGCCGACGGCCACCGCCTGCAGCTCAACGTGCAGCAGCAGGAAGATCGCGACGTCTGGTACCCCGGCTCGACCAAGCGAGCGCCTATGCCGGCGCTGGGCATGCTGACGATTCACTCGCCGCGCCAGGAACGCGAGCTTTATGAACTGAGCTACCAGGGTGAGGTGGGGCCCGGCACGCTCGAGACCAGCCTGTACCGCCAGGAGGCGTTCCGCCAGATCCGCGGCTACTCCAGCGGCCTGGACCGCAACCAGGTATGGAACGACGTCACCTTCACCACCGACGGTGGCCGCGCCCAGTACCGCCTGCCGCTGGGCGAGCGCCACCTGCTCACCGTGGGTACCGAAAGCTGGGAGATGAGCGGCGACCCGCAGCGCTTCCAGTTCCAGGGGATCAGCAATAACGTGAATCCCAGCTCGCCGTTTCGCAACGGCAGCATCGAGAGCCGCGGCGTCTTCGTGCAGGACGAGGTGATGTTCGATGACTGGACCCTGATGCTCGGCGTCCGCTACGACAGCGTGACCGGCGATGCCGACGTCAAGGGCAACGGGCCAAACGCCACCCGCGAAGGGCTGCGCAACTCCAGCGATACCGTCTCCTGGTCCATCGGCGCCATCTACAACGCCTCCCCGATGCTCAACCCCTACGTCAACCTGGGCTCCGCCTACCGCGCCGCGGACATGCGCGAGCGCTTCGAGGACGCCGAGCGCGGCGACGGCTATTTCCACATCGGCAACCCACAGCTCGACCCCGAGCAGTCCACCAGCCTGGAGCTGGGCCTGAAGGGGCGCAGCGAGCGCGGCGAATACCAGCTGGCCGCCTTTCATACCCGCATTGACGACTATATCGCCGGGCGCGTCACCGGCATGAAGAACGCCCAGGGGCTGCCCATCAAGCGCACCGAGAACCTGGACCGGGTTGAGATCCAGGGCGTGGAGGCAGGCTTCATGGTGCCCCTCGACGGGGCGCTGGCCGGTGGCCACTGGCAGCTCGACGGCAGCCTGACCTGGCTGCACGGCACCAACAAGCAGGATAACGAGCCGCTCTACCAGATGCCCGCCGCCGAGGCCACGCTGGGCATCGGCCAGCGCCCCGAGCTGGGCTTCCACTGGCACGCCCAGGTACGCGGCGTGGCCAGCCAGGATCGCACCGCGGACCGGTTCTCCAACGGCACCGAGCCGTCCACCCCGGGCTACGCCACCGCCGACCTGAACCTCGGCTGGAGCTTCGGTCCGGCGGTCGGCTTCACCGCTCTGGAGGCGGGCCTGGCGGTGAACAACCTGTTCGACAGCGGCTACCGCGAACACCTCACCGACCAGCCCTACGGCAGCGAGCTGCTCGCCCCCGGGCGCGGCGCCGTGGCCACGCTGCGCGGACGCTTCTGACCGAGCGCCCCGCGGCAGCAGGGCGGCGCCTAGCGGCGCCGCCCTGCCCTTGCCAGCGCCTGGATCGGCTTGCCTGCCACGAAAGAATCATCGAACGGACACTGGCAAATCCGCCGAATTGCCCCCATGATGGGAAGGTCGCCACCGCCCACTGGAGCATCATGAGTACGGCACGACATTCAACCAGCGCGGAACTTCTCGACCCCCCGCGAAGGTGCCCTGACCTAGACGTCAGGGATCTGGAAAAACGCACACGCCTCATGCGCATCGTCACTCGGCTGATCGCCGTCTCCGACCTCGGTTGCCGCGACATCGCGCGCCGCGCCGGGCTACCGGCACAGAAGATCAGCGACTTGCTGGCGGGCCGTCTTGAACACCTCTCTCTCGATGAGCTGCGGCTCGTCTACCACACCATCGATCCCGACGGCGCCCTGTAGCGGCCCTGGCCAATAGCGCTGGCTGCCGCCCAGAGCGAAGCATGCCCCTGCCGCACGTTCGGCAAGGGCATGGCATGGCAGCGGCTCGATGGCGGGCGCTTACTCCTCGCGCTGCTCGTACTCCTCGGCGGCGCGAATCGCCTCCGCCTCGCTGTCATGCTCCGACACCACGATCTCATTGCTGGGGTCGGTCTCGTCGATCACGTTCCAGCCGGTCACCGGCAGGTTCATGTCCTGGGCGTCACGAATGGGTTCCACGCGCGCCTGCTTGGGTCCGCTCTTGGGCATGTTGCCTCCTTGCGCCTTGCCTTGGTCAGGGTGCCTCATCAACCTAGCCAACCCCCGCAGGAAAGCCAAACGCAGCCGGCCGCCGGCCTGTCATTCCGGCGGCAGATCGGTCATCGCCCCGGTGCTGGCAGAGCTCACCGTACGCGCGTACTTGGCCAGCACGCCGCGGGTATAGCGCGGCGCAGGCTGGTGCCATGCCGCACGCCTGCGCGCCAGTTCGGCCTCGTCGACATGCAGCTCGATGGTATCGGCCTCGGCATCGATGGTGATGGTGTCGCCGTCCTCCACCAGCGCCAGCGGCCCGCCGTCGAAGGCCTCGGGCGAGACATGCCCCACCACGAAACCGTGGCTGCCGCCGGAGAAGCGCCCATCGGTGATCAGCGCCACCGAATCCCCCAGGCCACGGCCCATGATCGCCGAGGTGGGGGTCAGCATCTCGCGCATGCCGGGCCCGCCCTTGGGCCCCTCGTAGCGGATCACCACCACGTCGCCGGCCGCCACGGTACCGTCGTTAATGCGCGCCTGGGCCTCCTCCTCGGAGCCGAACACCCGGGCGCTGCCGGAGAAGCGCGTGCCCTCCTTGCCGCTGATCTTGGCCACCGCGCCCTCCGGCGCCAGGTTGCCGTAGAGGATGCGCAGGTGGCTCTCGCGCTTCAATGGAGCCTCCAGCGGGGCAATGATCCGCTGGCCTTCCGGATAGGGCGCCACCGCGGCCAGGTTCTCGGCCAGGGTCTTGCCGGTCACGGTGAGGCAGTCGCCGTGCAGCAGGCCGGCGTCGAGCAGCATCTTCATCAGCGGCTGGATGCCGCCGATCTCGACCAGCTCGCTCATCATGTAGCGCCCGCTGGGACGCAGGTCGGCCAGCACCGGCACGCGCCGGCCGATCTCGGTGAAGTCGGAAAGCGCAAGCGGCACGCCGACGGTGGCGGCCATGGCCACCAGGTGCAGCACCGCGTTGGTGGAGCCGCCCAGCGCGATCACCACCGTGATGGCGTTCTCGAAGGCGTGGCGGGTCATGATGTCGGAGGGCTTGATGTCGCGCTCGAGCAGTTCGAGCACCGCGGCGCCGGCCGCCTCGCAGTCGGCCCGCTTGGCCTGGGAGATGGCATTCTGCGCCGAGCTGCCGGGCAGGCTCATGCCCAGCGCCTCGATGGCCGAGGCCATGGTGTTGGCGGTATACATGCCGCCGCAGGAGCCGGGGCCGGGAATTGCCGTCTCCTCGATCTGCTTGAGTTCGATCAGGTCCAGGTCGCCGCGGCTGTGGGCGCCCATGGCCTCGAACACCGAGACGATGTCGGTGCGGTTGGCGCCGGGCTGGATGGTGCCGCCATAGACGAACACGCTGGGCCGGTTGAGCCGCGCCATGCCCATCACGCAGCCCGGCATGTTCTTGTCGCAGCCGCCGATGGTCACCAGCCCGTCGAAGCCCTCGCAGCCGGCCACGGTCTCGATGGAGTCGGCGATCACCTCCCGCGACACCAGCGAATACTTCATGCCCTCGGTGCCGTTGGCGATGCCGTCGGAGATGGTAATGGTATTGAAGATCACGCCCTTACCACCGGCCCCGTCGGCCCCGTCGCGGGCGCGTTCGGCCAGCTCGTGGATGTGGCTGTTGCAAGGCGTGACCATGCTCCAGGTGGAGGCGATGCCCACCTGGGGCTTGGTGAAATCTTCGTCGCTGAAGCCCACCGCGCGCAGCATGGCACGGCTGGCCGACTTGCCGACGCCATCCACCACGGCGGCGGAATGGCGGCGGCGGGGATCCTGCTTGTCGCTCATGGGGCGATCTCCGTTGCGGTTGCACTCCCCTGAGGGTGGCCCTGCGCGGCCAAGCTGGCAAATCGGTCCGTTCAGGCCGGCGGGGCCGGTTTCGGCAATGAAATGTCACGCAGGGCCTCAAGCTGACTTGTTCCAGGCCGATATGACGGCACCCCCTGGAATGCTATAACAACGAAAAAACTAAACGCCTTCTTCCCGCAGGGAGCCGACATGCCTTTCAGCGAAGCCAAGGAACATGCCCCAGGGCGCCTTCACCACATCTTTGCCGACCCTTACACCGCCTTCGACAACCTAGTGACGGAGCGCCAGCTGCATCTGCGAATCGCCCTGCAGGCGCTGGTCCACGAGCCGCTGGCTGAGGGCCGCCTGACGCTTAGGGTCATACACGGCTGGGAGAACGGCGGTTTTGAACCTGCCGACCTGGCACACGGCGACCACCCCATCGCATCGCTGGTTGAATTCGAGGAGGTGTGCCAGCGCTATCAGCCGAGGCTGGACCGCACCTCTTCACTGCCCCGCGACGACGCCACGCTGCTCGCCGCCCCGCTGGCCGACGCCATTGCCGCTGCCAAAGCCAAGGGCCAGGCGCTGGATGACGAGACCCGCAGCATCCCCGCCCACTGGCCCGCCTTCGAGCACGGCCTGACGCTCTACACCTTCTTCAAGGTGTACTACCGGCTCACCTACGGCGAAGACGACCGCTACCGCTCGATCCGCTGCGAAACCCAGGAAGGCACCCGCGAGGTGCATGAATTCCACCTTGAAGAGGGGGAATTCGCCGTGATCCGCCCCGTCGACGGCCAACAAGGACATAGCGTACTGGCCCTGCATATCAGCCAGTTGGAACCCGTGCTGGCGCTACTGAAGGCGTGCCGCAGCACCTGAGCACCGATACCCCGCCATGGCGGTACGCCTACCAGGCTGGCGCCATGAAGCGCTCGCCGGCCGACTGCCTATTTCTCGCGGGGCACCCTGCCCAGCAGGTAGAACTCCGGGTTGGGCGGGGTGCCGGTAAGGGTAACCAGGCGGTTGGAGAGGCTGAAGAAGGCCGCGACGGCACCGATGTCCCAGATGTCGTCGTGGGTAAAGCCCACTTCGGTCAGCCGAGCCTGCCACTCGTCGGTAAGCTCACCCACCTCCAGGCCGCAGTGGAACGCGAAGTCGAGCATCACTCGGTGGCGCTCGCTGATCGGCGCGGTGTGATGGTTGATGGCCACCTGGTCGGCCAGCAGCGGGTCCTTGCTGTAGATGCGTACCAGCGCGCCATGGGCCACCACGCAGTAGAGGCAACGATTGCGGGCGCTGGTGGCAACCACGATCAGCTCTTTTTCCGCCTTGGTCAGGGTGTCGGACTCGCGCTCCATCAGCGCATCGTGATAGGCGAAGAAGGCTCGAAATTCCGCCGGGCGGTGGGCCAGCATCAGAAAGACGTTGGGTACGAAGCCGGCTTTTTCCTGAACGGCCAGGATGGCGTCGCGAATGTCCTGGGGCAGGTCGTCGAGCGACTCGGGAACGGGAAAACGGCTCAGTGGGGTGGGCATGCGAGTGGCTCCTGGCATTATCGTTATTCTGCGAATATCCAGTTAACGTTAACGTCAGCTACCTGTCCATGCGACTTAGGCCGTTGCCAGGAAGCGCTTCGCCACGATCCGATTACGCCCCTGCTCCTTGGCTTCGTACATGGCTTGATCCGCTTCACGGTAGAGCACCATGGCGTCGCGGATATGCGCCCGGCCTTGTGTGTACACCAGGCCGAAGGAGCCAGTGATCACGCCGTGGCGCGAGGCAGGGTGAACGATCTCGAGCCCTGCGAGCGCCTGGCGAAAGCGCTCCAGCGCTTGATGCCCGGCGGCAAAGGATTCGGCTTCGAGCAGCAGACCAAACTCCTCGCCGCCCAGGCGAAACAGGCGGTCGCCGGTACGCCGGAAGTGCGACCGCAGCAAGCCCGCCACTTCGACCAGCACATGGTCACCGGCCTGGTGGCCGCAGCTGTCGTTGAATAGCTTGAAGTCGTCGACATCCATCATGGCGAACAGCAGCGGCTTGCCGTCACGCTCGCGCCGCTTGAGCTCCTCGTTGATCGTCGCCTCGAAGGTGCGGCGGTTCATCAGGCCAGTCAACGGGTCTGTCTGCGCCAAGGAGGCTAGCTGCCGATTGGCCTTCTCAAGCTCCCGGGTGCGCTGTCGCACCTCCTCCTCCAGGCGCTCGTTGAGCTGACGCTGCATGTCATGGGCTTGCTGCTGGGCAAGCAGCCGATCGTTCTTGAGCCGATTGAATTTCCAGGCCAGCCCCAGCGCCAGCAGCAGGAATTCAAGGCCTGAACCGGCTTGCACCGCATATTCGGTCACCAGGTTGTAGGGCAGCAGACCCGCCACGCGCAGGAAGTAGAGCCCGACGCCCACCAGCAGCACGCTCCACGCCAGCAGGAAGATCCTTGCCAGCGTATCGCCCCGGATGCTTCGCCAGGCCGCCAACCCGAGCAACAGCAGGGCCAGTGCAATGGCGGAGGGAATCTGCCCGCGCAAGACGGGTGCGTAGTGCCCCAGCAGCGCCGGCAGTGCACTCACCAGGCACAGGCCTGCCATGCCGTACATCGCCCAAGCCAGCCGCGGCGCGTGGCGCCTCAGACCCAGGTACGCGTCGCTGAACATTGCCAGGGTAATGGCGAAAACACCGATGTTGAGCGGTACGATCTGGTTGTTGAAGGTCGGGTGGTCGGGCCACCAGTACTGGAAGGCGTAGCCGCGCGCGATGAACATCAGCAGGAAAAAGGCACCCAGGTAGACCACGTAGATCAGCAGCAGGCGCTCGCGAGTCGCGAGGTAGAGCAGCAAGTTGTAGATCAGCAGCGCCAGCAGGGCGCCGAAATAAAAGCTGAACGCCATCAGCTCGCGCTGGGCACGCTCCAGAAAGCCCAGGGGCGACATGAGATAGAGCGGCGTGGCATCGAACAGCCCGTCGTGGGTATCCAGGCGCAGTACCACCTGGCGCCTTTCACCGGGCGGCAGTTCGAGCGGCAGAACGAAGGTGCGGTGCGCCACCGGCCGCGAATCGAAGGGCAGGCGGTTGCCTGTGTGCCATGACTGGACCACCTGCCCCTGCGCGTCGACGACCCAGGCGTCGAGATAGTCGTGGAGCGGCATGGCCAGCTCCAGCAGTCGCTGCAGGGCGGCCGGCGAATCATTGAGCACCTCGAAGCGCACCCACCACGCCGATGTCGAGAAGCTGAAGTTCAGGTGGTTCTGACGGGAAGCCTGCCAGGCCAGGCCCTGCGGCGATGCCAGGATCGTCTCGATGCTCAGTTTGCGCCCGGCGTCTTCCAGGAGCCACACCTCCGGACCGAGGTTGCGCTCTCCGCTTTCCAGCGACGCGTCGATCGCGGCGCTGGCCTGCAGGGGCAACAGCATCAGTAGTAGCAACAGCCAGGAAATGGCACCCGACAGCAGGCGGGGCAAGGCGCGGTGCTTGGGCACGTTACGTCCCGTTGTCGTTGACGGAGGCGGCTACTTTAGCAGGTCTTGCAGTACGTACGCTGCGCACAGACGTGAATCGGCCCCGTCTCCGGGAAGACGGGGCCGATTTCTTACACCTCGCGTCGCTGTCAGCTCAACGAGATGGTGCTGTTGATGCCGCTGGAGACGTTCTCCGGCTCAAACCAGCGTGCGGTGACGGTCTTGGTCTGGGTCCAGAACTGGATCGCCTGCTTGCCGTTGGGGCCTAGGTCACCGAGCTTGGACGCCCGCGATCCGGTGAAGCTGAAGTAGGCCACCGGCACCGGGATCGGCACGTTGATGCCAATCTGGCCGATGTCGATGTCGGTCTCGAAGCGGCGCGCCACCCAACCGGAGTTGGTGAAGATCGAGGTGCCGTTGCCGTTGGGGTTGGCGTTGATGAATTCGATCGCCTCGTCCAGGGTCTCGACGCTCACCACGCACAGCACCGGGCCGAAGATCTCCTCGCGGTAGATGCTCATCTCCGGGGTCACGTCGGCGAATAGGGTCGGGCCAACGAAGTTGCCGTTCGGGTAGCCTTCTACCTGGTAGCCGCGGCCGTCGACCAGCAGCCTGGCGCCTTCCTTCTCTCCAGCGCTGATCAGGCGCTCCACGCGTTCCTTGGCTTGGGGGGAGACCAGCGGGCCCAGGTCCGCGTCGGTCTGGGTGCCAGGGCCCACCTTCATGCTGCGGGTGCCCTCGACGATGTCTTCCAGCCACTCGCGGGCCTCGCCTACCAGCACCACCACCGAGTTGGCCATGCAGCGCTGGCCGGCAGCGCCGTAAGCGGAGCCGAGCAGGTTGTTGATGGCCTGGCTGCGATTGGCATCCGGCATGATCACGCAGTGGTTCTTGGCACCCATCATCGACTGCATACGCTTGCCGGCGGCGGCAGCGCGGTTGTAAAGCAGTGAGCCCACGTGGGTGGAGCCGATGAACGAGAGCGCCTTGATGTCCTGGTGGTCGGCGATCTGGTTGGCCACGTCCGGGCCGCCGTGCACCACGTTGAGCACGCCGGCAGGAATGCCCGCCTCGTGCGCCAGCTCGACCAGGCGCATGGTAGAAGTGGGGTCCTGCTCGGAGGGCTTGAGCACGAAGGTGTTGCCGGTGGCAATGGCCAGCGGGAACATGAAGCAGGGCAGCATGATCGGGAAGTTGAAGGCGGTGATGCCCGCCCCCACGCCCAGCGGCTGGTTGAGGGTATAGACATCCACCTCGCTGGCCGCGTTCTCGGCCAGCTCGCCCAGCTGCAGGCTGGTGATCGAGCAGGCGTGCTCCACTACTTCCAGGCCGCGGCCCACCTCGCCCACGGCGTCGGGTAGGGTCTTGCCGTGCTCCTCGGTGATCAGCGCGGCCAGCTCGTCGGTGTGCTCGCGAATCAGCGCCTGGAGCTTGAGCATGATGCGCATGCGCTTGCCCAGCGGCGTCTTGCGCCAAGTCTTGAACGCCTCCTTGGCGCTGGCCACGGCACGATCGACTTCCTCGGCGGTGCAGAACGGCACGCGTGCTACCACTTCCTGCGTGGCAGGATTGACCACGTCACGCCACTCCTGGCTCTGGGACGGGACGGCCTGGCCGTCGATAAACATTGGGATTTCGCGGATCGACATGGCGGCAAAAGCTCCTCTACTTATTGTCATCGTGGCTGTTCAAGCGCATTAGACTTTCTGTGTAGAAATACACGAAATACGTTGAAATCGAGTCTATCCAGTCGCGCAGGGAGGTGACAACGGGTAGTTGTTCACATGCTTTGTGCAATAATGCACAAGCAGCGCGTTTATGGAGACTTCCCATGCTCGACTGGCAGGATATCCAGATCTTTCTCGAAGTGGCGCGCAGCCAGCGCCTCACCGACGCCGCCCGACGCCTGGGGGTCGACCACTCCACCCTGTCGCGCCGTACCCGACGCTTCGAGCAGAAACTCAACACCCAGCTCTTCGAGCGTAGCACCCATGGCTATCACCTGACCGAGGCCGGCCAGCAGCTGCTGGCCCACGCCGAGGAGATGGCCCGCCACGCCTTCGAGGCGGGCGAAAGCCTGGCCGACAAGAACCGTCAATTGAGCGGCCAGATCCGCCTGGGCGTAACCGAAGGCTTCGGCACCTGGGTCATCGCCCCGCTGCTTTCGGCCTTCTGCGAGCGTCATCCGGGTATCACCCTGGACCTGCTCGCCCTGCCCCGGGTGGTCAACCTGAGCCGCCACGAGGCGGATCTCGCGATCACCGTGGAGCGCCCGGCAAGCCAGGGGCTGGTGATCTCCCGGCTGTGCGACTACCGGCTCAGGCTCTACGCCAGCCCGGCCTATCTCGCCCGCCACGGGCACCCCTCGCGGCTCGCCGAGCTGAGCCATCACCGGCTGATCGGCTATGTCGACGACCTGATCTTCAGCGAGCAGCTCAACTACCTTGACCCGCTGCTCGATCCCGCGGTGGTGGGCACGGCACCGCACTTCTCGATCCGCAGCACCAGCGTCACCACCCAGCACGCCGCGGCCCTGCAGGGGGCGGGGCTTGCCGTGCTGCCCTGCTTCATGGCCGAGACCGGTGAGCGGCTCGAAAGCGTGCTCGACGACGAGGTAGAGATCGTGCGCCAGTTCTGGATTACCGCGCGCCAGGAGCAGCGCAGGCTGGCACGGGTCAGGCTGCTGTGGGATTTCCTGCGCGAGGCGCTGGAGGCCAACCGGGCGCTGCTGATGGGCGAGGCGCGGGAGCTGGTGCTGCCCTAGCGCCCGCCAGCGCACCAGCTAACCCGGGAGGTCTAGGCCGGGGCCGGCGCGTCACGCCTCCCAGAACCGCTTGTCGTCATGCGTCTTGCGACCGAGCGACATTTGGTGCTCATAGGTGTCAGGACGGTAGAACCCTTCGATGTACTCGACGGGGCGATCGTCTTCGGTGAAAACCTTGCGTCGGATGCACAGCAGGGCGTCCCCTGGCTCGACATTGAGCAGCTCGGCCTGTCCAGGCGTGGCCAACTTAGCGGTAATCGCCTGTTCCGCACTGGTCACCTTGGCGCCAGCGCGCTCCAGCAGCAAGAGCAGCGGCTGAGAGGCCAGGTCGGCCTCGGTGAAGGTACGCCCGATCGCCTCGGGTACATAGGTGATCAACAGCGAGAAAGGGGAGCCGCGATGGCTGCGAATACGTGTCGCCTTCTGTACCAGCGCTCCTGGCTCCACTCCAAGCGCCTTGGCTACCTCCACCGAGGCCGCCACATAGCCAAAATCGATGACATTCACATCCGTCTTGAGCCCCATCGCGATGAGGTTCTCGATTACCCCGGAGATGCTCGCCTGCAGCGGCGACGACTCGTTGGAAGCCACCGGGAAGGTCCCCTTGCCGCGGTAGCGAACGATCAACCCTTCTCGGTCGAGGCGCTCCATCGCCTTGCGGATGGTGATTCGCGACACTTGGAACTGCTCGGTCAGGGCTATCTCGTTAGGCAACGGTTTCTCAGGAGTGAAGTGACCCTCCAGGATTGCTTGGCGCAAGACCAGATAGACACGATGGTGTTTCGGCCATGGATCACCGGCACTGCGGTTGGGCTGGCGTTTCGAGAGGTCTGTCACTGCGCCTCCTGTACCAGGAGCATTGAAACTGCTGGCTTTGGTTGTTATTCACGTCATGTCCTATTGACATAACAAAACGTACCATGCCGCCGCATCGCAAGCCAAACGTATTTGCTATCTCCTCAGCGGCCACTGCCCGAGGCCCCGTTCGTCAAAAGCATCCGCCTGACGCCACGGCTAGGCTATCTCCGCACTGTTTCAGAGCGCTCTATGGTGTTTTTCAGAGCCAAGGCCAGAAGGCGATCGCCTCTATTTGTTCTATTGACATTACAATAAAACCATACCTAGAGTGATTGTAAGACGCACTCGGGTTCATCAATAACTACGCCCGCGCTCGTCATGGCTTCACCCAGATCAATAAAAAGGAGTTTCCGATGCGCTTGAATGCCCCTCGCCTGCTGCTGGTCACGGCCGCCCCATTGAGCCTGATGCTCGCTGGCCTGGCCGTCGCGGATGACTACCCCAGCAAACCGATCACCCTGATTGTTGGCGCCTCAGCCGGCGGCACCACTGATGCACTGGCGCGCGAGGTCGCAGAGGGCCTATCCCAGAAGTACGATGTACCGACCGTGGTCGACAATCGCCCCGGGGCAGGTGCCAATATCGCTGCCCAGGCCGTTGCCAACAGCGACCCGGACGGCTACACGCTGCTGGTGGCTTATACCAGCCATACGTTGAACGCATCTTTGTTCCACCAGTTGCCCTACGATCCGGTCGAGGACTTCTCACCGATCTCCCTGCTCGGCGAGGTTTCCAGCATCCTGCTGTCGCGCCCAGACCTAGAGGTCGAGAGCCTGCAGGGCCTGCTCGACTACGCCGCCGAACAACCCGATGGCATTACCTTCGGGGTCGGCGGACTGGGCTCCTCGCTGCACATGGAAACCCTGAAGTTCATGCAGGAATCTGGTGTGCTTGGCTACGAAATTCCCTATAACGGCACCGCGCCGGCCATCGCCGACCTGATCGGCAGCCACATGGACGTGATGTTTGCTCCCTTTGCCGCCGCCATGCCGCTGGTCGAGTCGGGCGATGCCAACGCAATCGCCGTAACCTCGCCGGAGCGCATGCCCAATCTCGACCACATTCCCTCAGTCAACGAAACCTTGAGCGACTATCCCACCACCTACGGCTGGTTCGGCTTGCTCGGCCCGGCCGGCATGGATCCCGCCATTGTCGAGCGGCTCAATGCCGACGTGACCGAGATCATGCAGGGTGAGTCAGGAGCCGACCTGCTCGAGCGCGAAGGCGCCGAGCCGATCGATATCTCCGCAGAAGCGTTTGCCACCTTCATCGCCGAAGACATCGAGCGCTGGCAGGCCATCGCCGAGGCCGGCGACATCGAAAAGCAGTGATCGACGCGACCGATGACCAAATGGACACTCAAGGTCAATCATGACCTGTTCGGTGGGCTGCTGCTGGTAGGAATAGGCGCCTTCGCTTACTACCACGGCCAGCAGTATGCCATGGGCTCCCTGGCCCGCATGGGGCCCGGCTTCTTGCCCATCCTGCTCTCGGTGGTGCTGGGCGTGATGGGAGCCATTCTCACCGTCGCATCACAGTGGAAGCCGAGCAGTCGTGTGCAAATTCAGTTCGGGCAGTTGCTGATCGTGGCTGGCAGCCTGGCACTGTTCGCCCTGCTGCTGAGGCCGGCGGGACTGCTGGTTGCCACCTTCATCAGCGTGATTGTCTCCTCCTGGGCCGACCGCCAGATCACCTGGCCTGGCAGGCTATTGCTGGCTGGCGTGGTGGCCGGCCTGGCCTCACTGATCTTCATCGTCGGGCTCGGCATGAATATGCCGCTGTGGTGGGGCTAACTACCGTGGAGATGCACCTGTGGACGTAATCGCCAACCTTGGCATCGGGCTGCAAGCCGCCCTGACCCCGACGATGCTGTGGTATTGCTTCATCGGGGTGCTGCTAGGCACCTTCATCGGGGTACTGCCGGGCATTGGCCCACTGGCCGCCATCTCCTTGCTGCTCCCGATCACCTATTACATAGGCGCCGATGTCGCCATCGTGATGTTGGCTGGGGTCTATTACGGCGCCCAGTATGGCGGCTCCACCGCCGCCATTCTGCTCAAGCTGCCGGGGACGGCATCTTCCGCCGTGGCCTGCCTCGACGGCAACCCCATGGCCCGCAACGGGCGCGCCGGGGTGGCACTGTTCATTACCACCATCGCCTCCTTCGCCGGCGCCATCACCGGCCTGATCATCCTGATCTTCTTTTCGCCCTACATCGCCAAGCTTGGCCTTAAATTCGGCTCCGCCGAGTATTTCGCGCTGATGCTCCTTGGGCTGGTGGCCGCCTGCACCTTCTCCGACTCGCCGCTGAAGGGAGGAGCCATGGTGGTACTGGGACTGCTGCTAAGCATGATCGGCACTGACGTCAATACCGGTGTGATCCGCTACACCTTCGGCTTCGCCGAGCTCTCCAGCGGCCTGAGTCTGGTCGCCCTGGCAATGGGCATCTTCGGGGTCGCCGATATCATCCGCAACATCAACACCATCGATACCACCCAGCTCAGTCAGCGCTTCACCCTGCGCTCGATGCTGCCCAGCCGCGAGGAGTGGCGCCGGTCGCTGCCCTCGATGGCACGCGGCTCGGCGATCGGCAGCTTCTTCGGCACCCTGCCGGGCACTGGCGCCTCGATCTCCTCATTCATGTCCTATGCCACCGAGAAGAAACTCTCCAAGCAGCCCGAGCGCTTCGGCCGGGGCGCCATCGAAGGGGTTGCCGCCCCCGAGGCCGCCAATAACGCCTCGGCGCAGACTGCCTTCGTACCCACCCTGACGCTCGGCATCCCCGGCGACATCACCATGGCCTTGATCCTCGGTGCACTGATCATTCATGGCATCACCCCGGGGCCCCAAATGATCACCGCTCAGCCCGAGCTTTTCTGGGGCCTGATCGTCAGCTTCATCATCGGTAATATTCTCCTGGTGCTGTTCAACATCCCGATGATCGGACTGTGGGTCAGCATGCTCAAGATTCCCTATCGCCTGCTCTACCCCACCATTCTGGTCTTCATCAGCGTGGGGGTGTTCAGCGTCAGCAACAGCACCTTCGACATCTATACCGTGGTCGCCATCGGTGTCCTCGGCTACCTGCTCGGCACGCTGCGCTTCGACCCGGCACCGCTGCTGCTCGGCTTCATCCTCGGGCCGCTGATGGAAGAGCACTTCCGGCGCGCCATGCTGCTCTCCCGCGGCAATCTGACTACCTTCATCGACCGTCCGATCAGTCTCTCCATCCTGATCATTACCGCGCTCGCCGTCGGCTTCATCATGGCCAGCAGCGTGCGTAGACGGCTCAAGGCCAACAACACCGACAAGGCATCCCATGCAAGCTGACACATCCACGGCCCAGCGCACTGCGCTGATCATCGTCGACCTGCAGAACGACTTCCTCCACCCCGAAGGCGCCTACGCCCGGGGTGGCGCCAGCAACCCAGAGGCAACGGCACTTCCCGAGCGCATCGCCCCGCTCGCCCAGCGCCTGAAGCAGGCCGGCGGCCTGGTGGCCGCCACCCGCTTCACCCTGTGGCCGGATGCCCAGGGCGAGCCGATGATCTCGCCGCACCTGAAATCGCTGCGCCCGTTTCTTGCCCGTGGCGATTTCGCGCCCGACAGCCACGGCCAGGCCAATGTCGAGGCGATTCGTCACTTCGTCGACGTCTCGGTGAACAAGGTCGCCTATTCCGGTTTTTTCAATACCCAGCTCGACTGGGTACTGAAGAAAGCCGGCATCACCACAGTGGCAGTGTGCGGAATCGTCACCAATGGCGGCGTTGCCAGCACGGTGCGCGATGCCCATATGCGCGATTACCACACTCTGGTCATCAAGGACGGCTGTGCTGCATTCAAGCGCGCCACTCACGACACCGCCATTGCCGATATGGCCAGCATCGCCACCATTACCGACTGTCAGTCGCTGCTGGAACGGCTGGACAGCTGAGCGCCCCTGGCCGCGGAGGGAAGCCATGCGAATCGACTTTCTCATCACGGTGAAGACCATCGTCGAGAAAGGCAGTTTTGCCCTGGCGGCGAAGGCCGTGAACGTTACGCCAAGCGCCGTCAGCATGCAGGTCAAGACTGTCGAGCAGTACTTTGAAAAGGCCCTGTTCAATCGGGCCGGCCAGTCGGTCACGCCAACCCCCTTCGCCCGCGACCTGTGCAACAGAGTCGGTCCGTTGCTTGAGGAGATCGAGCGACTGCGCGGTGGCCATCAGGCCTCGGTCATCGGTCGGCTCCGGCTGGGAACCATCAGCATCATGCAGCCGATCGTGCTACCACCGCTTTTCAATCGGCTCAAGGAGCTGGCTCCACAATTGGAGGTCAGCTGCACTCCAGGGCGCTCGCAGGATCTCATCGAAGCCGTAAAACAGGGCGAGCTGGACGCCGCGATCGTGGCAGAGCCCGCCACTGCCAGCCGCCGGCAGCTCCATTGGCAGCTCCTGCAAGAGGTGCCGTTCAGCTTGATCACTCCCAAGCGGACGCCAGCGGGAAACGATAAGCAAGGCCTCGAGGCATTACCCTGGATCGCTTACGACAGGTCCACCTCACTCGGAAAGATCTCACGCTGCTTGTCGCTGTCCCTCTTTGGAAACCGGCCTCCCGCACTGGAGCTGCAGTCCCTCGAAGGCGTGATCTCGATGGTTGCATCAGGATATGGTGCAGCAGTCGTCATTCTCCCCGACCCCCGCCTAAAGCACTACGACATCGACATTACATCTCTGGGCGCTAATGCTCCTTCGCTTCGTTTTTCATTGGTAAGCAGGAAGGTCGAGCATAACGACAGGCCAATAAACACCATCAGAAACATATTGAAACATCATTGTTAAAGCGACTCGAACTGACGATTAATTCATCAAAAAACCTCAACTCTAAATCAATAAAATATCGCTAGCCACCGGCTCTTTATTTGATAGCCTTTCATTGAGGAAAGACAAAAATAAAACGAGAAAAATCAACAAAACCCACTCTGACGACAAAGATAAAATTTTATGAAAACTATCACCTCCCCACAAACCGACCCGGCCAACGCTGCTGCCTCACTTCAGCCTGCTGCACCACGGCTTGCATCGTATTTGGCAAGCTGTCACCGCCTGAAATCAGCGTACTTTACCTGACCTAATCCACTCCATGCCACGCCGTGCTCTCTCGCAGGGCCGTACTTTTTCGACAGGCATGACCAGGAGACTTTCATGACTACCACCGTTACACGGCGGCCAGGCTATCCGCTTGGGCTCGCTCAGGCCCAAGGCCGAAATGCGCAACTCAGGGCGCTGATCGAACGTGATGCCCTGACCATGGCGCCCGGCTGCTTCGATTGCCTCAGCGCACGACTGGTCGCCAAGGCAGGATTCCCAGCCGCCTATATTACCGGCTCCGGAGTCTCCATGAGCGCCCTGGGAGCACCGGATATCGGGGTGATCTCATTCGCCGAGATCGCCGAGCGGGCCAGGCGCATCGCCGACGTGATCGACATCCCCATCATCTGCGATGTCGATACCGGCTATGGCGGCCCCCTCAACGTGGTGAGAACCGTACGCGAACTCGAGCGTGCCGGCGTCAGCGCCATGCAGATCGAGGACCAGGCCTGGCCCAAGAAGTGTGGCCATGAACTAGGACGCAAGCTGGTCGACATCACCGAAATGCAGGGCCGGGTCAAGGCCGCCGTGGACGCCCGCGACGATGACGACGTGATGATCATCGCGCGCACCGATGCACGCACCGGCCACGGCTTGGCCGAGGCGCTGGACCGCGCCATGGCCTACCGCGAGGCCGGCGCCGACATCATCTTCGTCGAGTCTCCCGAGAGCCAGGAGGAAATGCAGCAGATCAACCAGCGGCTGCAGTGCCCCACGCTCGCCAACATGGTGGAAGGCGGCCGCACCCCCTTCCTCGACGCCGACACCCTCGCCGCCCTCGGCTACCGCCTGGCCATCTACCCCAACTCGCTGACCCGGCTGTTCGGGTTCCAGGGCGCGCGCATGCTCGAGAGCCTGGCACAGCATGGCAGTACCGCTCCGATGCGCGAGCAGATGCTCGATCACCAGGGGCTCTGGTCACTGTTCGACTATCCCGAGTGGACGACGCTGGAAGCGCGCTTCACCGATCGCGGCTAGGACGCCGAGGACGCACATCACAACAACTTCCCCATCGCCACCGAGCGATAACAACAAGAGGCAATCCCATGACGACCCCTGCTACTCAGGTAACACGCAAGACTCCCCTGGCAGCCGGTATCGGTGCCGCCCTGCTGCTCTCGCTTCCCCTCGGGGCGCAGGCGCAGACGCAGCTCTCGATAGGCACCACCAGCCAGGCATCGTCGCTGTACGCCTATTTCGTCGCCGTCTCCCAGCTGCTCAACTCGGAGCTCGACGATGTCAACCACTCGGTGCTTGAAACCGGTGGCGGGCTCGACAACTCGCGCCGGCTGCGCGACGGCCAGGTCGACTGGGCCATGATGGCCGAGCCGGACCTCTTCGAATACTACAAGGGGCTTGGCCCCTTCGAGGGTGACCCCAGCCCCAATTTTCGCACCTTCTGGGTCACCACGCCGCTGGCCTACCTGACCGTGGTCGACGCCGCCTCCGACGTGACCTCTTACTCCGACCTCGACGGCAAGGCATTCAACGGCGGCGGCCGCGGCTCCGGCACCGAGCGCGCCACCTTCGAGGCCATGGAGGCACTCGGGGTCGAACCCAACTGGTTTCGCACCGGCATGAGCGACGCCATCACCGCTTTCCAGGATCGCCGCGTGGTCGGCTTTACCAAGGCTGGGCCGCCCAACGCTCCCGACAGCGCCATCATGGATGCCGAGACCACCCGCGACATCCGCATCCTGGGCTGGACGGACGATGAAATCGAACAGGTACAGGCCGAGTATCCTCACTTCGATTTCATGCATGTGGACGACACGCCCTACGACACCGGCCCGATGAACCTGCGCGTGGTCTTCATCACCGTCGGCACCACCACCGACCTGCCCGAGGACACCGCCTACGACATCTTCAAGACGGTGGTCGAAAACGTCGATACCGTCGCCGAATCCTACTCGGCCATCGAGGGACTCGACATCATCGAGCAGACGCTGGAGCGTGGGCAGACCCCGCTGCACGCCGGCGTAGCCCGCTACATTCTCGAACAGGGCTACGAGATCCCGGAGCACCTGATGCCGGATGAGCTTGAGGAGGGTTGATCGTGGCCACACAGCCCACCGTCTCGGCGCCCGATGAGGGTGCCGTGCGCTCGCCGATGACGCGGTTCCGCGGGCACCTGATTGCGCTACTCAGCACCACGCTGGTGCTGTTCCACCTCTACACCGGTGCCTTCGGCTCCTTTCCCGACTTGATCCAGCGCTCGCTGCACGTCGGCGGCACCCTGATCCTGGCCTTCTGTCTCTATGACATGCGGCGCGGCAACGCCCGTGATACTCCCCTGGGATTCATCGACATCGCCTTCATCCTGGGTACCGTGACCGTGATCGGACACCTGATCCTGAGCTATGACCGCATCATGGGTTTCACCTTCAGAATGAGCCAGCTGGACTTCGTCTTAGCCATCGTCGCCACCCTGTTGGTCCTTGAAGGCTGCCGCCGGGTGATCGGCTGGACCATCCCGGCCCTGGGCGTCGCCGGCCTGACCTATGCCCTGGCGGGCCCCAACCTGCCCGGCCCCCTGGCCCATGGCGGACTCGATGCGCGCTTCGCCGCCGAGGTGCTGTATCTCTCCACCCGCGGCCTGTTCGGCATGGTAACCGGCATCTCGGCCACGGTGATCGCCATGTTCGTGATCTTCGGCGCGGTACTGCTGCGCACCGGCGGTGGCCAGACCTTCATGGATCTGGCCATGGTGATCGGCGGCCGCACCACCGGCGGTGGCGCCAAGGTAGCGACGATCTCCAGCGCCATGTTCGGTAGTGTCTCGGGCTCTGCCGCCGCCAACGTCGCCACCACCGGTGCCTTCACCATTCCGCTGATGAAAAAGCTCGGCTATCGGCCCACCTTCGCCGGTGCCGTCGAATCGGTCGCCTCCACCGGCGGGCAGATCATGCCGCCCATCATGGGCGCCGGCGCCTTCATCATGGCCGAGCTGATCGGCATCTCGTACATCACCATCATGGTTGCCGCCATCATTCCCGCGGTGCTCTACTTCGCCGGCTGCCTGGCCGGCATCCACTTCGAGTCAAAGCGTCTCGGCTACAAGCCGATGACCCGTGACCAGCTGCCGCGCGCCAAGGAGGTGCTCACCCTGCGCCGAGCCGGGCCGGTATTCCTCTCGCTGGGCACCCTGATCACTCTACTGGTGCGCGGCTATTCTCCGGCCATGGCAGCCTTCACCGCCACTGCCATTCTCGTTGTGCTGTTTCTACTCGGCACCCGCAGCTGGCCGGACCTCAAGGCACGCCTCAACAGCCTGCGCGAAGGGTGCATCGATGCCGGTATCGGCCTGGTCGCCATCGCCGTGCTGATCGCCGGCGCACAGATACTGCTGGCCATGATTTCGACCACCGGCATGGGCGTAACCTTCACCTCCGCCATCATCGGCCTGGGTGAGAACCACCTGTTCATCTCGCTGCTGCTGGCCATGGTCGTTGCCATGCTGCTGGGCACCGGGCTGCCCACCGCTGCCGCCTACATGCTGGCCGCCGCCGTGGTGGCACCGGCCCTGGTACGGCTCGGCGTCGAGCCCATAGCCGCCCACATGTTCATTTTCTACTTCAGCATTATTGCTGGCCTCACGCCTCCGCTGTGCGCCACGGTCTTCATCAGCGCCAGCATGGCGAAGGCCAATTGGCTGCCCACCAGCATTACCGCCATCCGGCTCTCGCTGGTGGCGTTCATCATTCCCTTCGTCTTCGTTTTCCATCCCGAGATCTTGATGATCGGCGACGGCGTCACCATCGCCGCCTACGCCATTACCGGACTGATCGGGGTGACGCTGATCGGAGCCGCCATGTCGGGCTATCTGCTCTACCCGCTGGCGTACTGGGAGCGCCTGCTGTTCTCGCTGGCCGCGTTCGGCCTCATCGCGCCCGGCTTGGCATTGCCGCTGGCCGGCGGAGCCCTGCTGCTACTGGGGCTGACCCTGCATCTGCTGCGCGGCAAGGCCGCCTACTCCCTCGGCGAGGAGATACCATGATCACCCTGCACGGCAAGACCGTACGCCAGACCCTGGAGGAAATCCTCCTCCCCGCGTCGACGGCGCTGCTGGTCATCGACATACAAAACGACTTCTTCGACGCAAAAGGGGTCTTCGCCAACGCCGGCCGAGACATGGCCCTGGCTCAGGCACACCTGCCCAACATGCTTCGGCTGATCGCCGACTGGCAGTCCTTGGGCTTGTTCACGGTTTTCGTGCGCCAGGTCACGCTGCCCGACGGTCGCGGCGACAGCCCCGCCTGGCTCCGGCTCAAGGTACGTGACGGGAAGAGCCCGAGCTACACAATGAAAGGCTCCTGGGGAGCCGCCTTCTGCGACGGTATTGCTCCTCGCGAGCAGGATCCCATCGTCGACAAACTGCGTCCGGATGCCTTCCTGGGCACCAGTCTCGACATGCTGCTCAAGGCCAATGGCATCGACACCGCCGTGGTGATCGGTGCCAATACCGAGGGGTGCGTCGAATCCACCGTGCGCAGCTGCGCACATCACGACTACTACACTGTTGTGGCCGAAGACGCCGTGGCCAGCAGCAATGCTCAGTTTCATGATGCTTCACTGGCCTTGATGAAAGAGCGCTTTCTTGTCGCATCCTCAAGACGCATTCTCGACACCCTGAAGGAAAACCTGCACTGACACCCCTTCTCCCTGCATTTATTAGCCAGTGAAAACACTGGCTTTTTTTCACCATTTTTTCTTCATTCCACCTTTCATGAATATCGTTTTTTTCAAGGCATCGACGTTGATAGCCTGACAGTTCCCGATAACAATGAGCGAGAATATCCCATGAGCAACCTGACGAAATGCCGCCCCTGGCTCAGCCATGACGTCGAAAGAGATACCAGCTGGATTCGCTATCTTTCACAAGCGGCCATCGACGATATCGACCGTGCCCTTCGCCATGCCGTCACCACCAGGAAGTCCCTTATCGCCTTGGCTCCTGATGACTTTCCCCTTGGCAAGGCCGGCTTTGAAGAAATCACTTCCGCCTATGCCAGCACTCAGCAGGGCTGGGGGTTTTGCCTGCTCAAGGGCCTTCCCGTCGAACGCTACAGCGTTGAGGAGATCAAGACCCTCTACTGGGGCCTGGGCTTGCATGTCGGCGTGGCCAGGACACAGAACAAGCACAGCGACATCATGACCTCTGTCAAGGACACCGGCGGCCAGTACAAGGTCAATGGTGGGCGTGGCTACAACACCAATGCGGGACTCGATTTTCATGTCGACTTCTGCGACGTGGTGTCGCTGCTGTGCATTCATCCCGCCAAGGCAGGCGGCACCAGCCTGATCACCAGCTCGCTGGCGATCCACGACGAGCTCATGCGCACTCACCCCGAGCTGGAGGCTGCCTTGCGCAAGCCGTTTTATTTCAGCCTGCAGGGCGCTGGGTCGGATGACGAGCCCAACGTCTACCCTTGTCCGCTGTTTGGTGAAGCCCAGGGTTACCCGGCATTTCGCACCAACCGCAAGAACATCACCGCAGCGCAGGAATATTTCGACGACGTACCACGCCTGGAGCAGGACCAGATCGAGGCCCTCGACTGGCTGGATGAGAAGCTCAAGGACCCCAGGTACTGCTTTTCCATGAATATCGAGAAAGGCGATATTCAGTTGCTTAACAACTTCACTGTGGTGCACTCACGTACCGATTTCGAAGACCACGAGGACGAAGCACGCAAACGCCACCTGCTGCGCCTGTGGATGAGCATACCCGGCTCTCAGCCGCTTCCGGAGAGCTGGAAAGCGGCCTTCAAGGACACTCGCGCTGGTGCCGTTCGAGGCGGCAACCGAGGCAAGCATATCACCGCCGACTTCCTCGCCTACGAACGTCGCCAGGCGCGCTACCACCAGATGCACAACGTCTTCAGTGGCTGAAGGGCGCACTGAACGACGTGCAGCTGAGGGAAGAGGCGCGGGAGCTGACGCTGCCCGGCGCCTCGGTACGAGAAGGGACAAGCTGACTCAGGCGGCGGTATCGCAATTGAGCTGGCGGGCGGCTTCACGGCCGGCGATGGCACCTAGTACCACGGCGCTGAGCAGGCCATTGCCGGAAAGATAGCCGCTGTCGCCCGAACCGGAAACCCCGCGCGCCGCGCCGCCAGCAGCGAACAGGTTGGGGAAGACGGAACCGTCCTGGCGCAGCACCCGCGCCTGGGTCGTCACCTCCAGCCCGCCCTGAGTGTGGAACAGCGCGCCGGTCACCTTGATCGCATGGAAGGGCGCCACCAGCAGATCCTCGCTGCTGAAGGTGCGACCGAAGGCATCGGCCCCACCGCTCTCGGCCAGGGCCTGCATCTCGGCGAAGGTCTCGCCCAGTGCCTCCAGCGGCAGCGCCAACCCGGAGGCCATGTCCTCGAGGCTGTCGAAGGTGCGTACCGCCCCGGCGATATGGGCGTTGCGGTAGTCCTCGAACTCCAGTGCCGCCTGGTGGATGCGCCGGTCGAACAGGTTCCAGGCCATGCCGCCCGGCTGGGCCAGCACCTTGGCCGCCTGCTCCGAGTAGCCGCCGTGCTCGTTGGAGAAGCGCCGCCCCTCGGTGTTGACCTGCACCCCGCCCCGCATCATCACCGCCCAGGTAATCAAGGTCTGGTGCGGCATCGCCAGCGAGCCGTGGCCCTGGCAGGCGCCCAGGTCCTTGAGGCTCGCGCCCATCGCCTCGCCCCACAGCAGCGCGTCGCCTTGGTTACCCTCGTGGCCGAAATAAAGCGCCTCCTTCAATGCCGGCAGGTGGCGCGCCACCAGCTCGGGGTTGCCGCCGTAGCCGTTGCAGGCAAGAATCAGGGCGTCGCAGCCGATGGACTCCCGGCTGCCGTCGGGGCGTTCGAGGGTCACGCCATGCACCCGGCCGGTGTCGCTCACATGCAGGTCGACCACCCGCGCTTCGGTGAGCAGGTCGATGCCCGCCGCCTCCACCGCACTGAGCAGGCTGCCCATCAGCTCCTCCCCGGTGCGCCTTGGGGTGGCGTGCATGCGCATGCGGCTGTGTCCGGGATAGAGGAAGCCCTCCACCAGATCGAAGGGCACCCCGTGGTCGTCGGCCAGCCACTCGACCACCCTGGCGGAGGCCTCGGTCAAGGTGCGGACGATTTCCGGGTCCGCCTGGTGGTCGTTCTTGCGCTGGATGTCCTCGGCCATCAGCGCCGGACTGTCCGTCACCCCCCGCTGCTGCTGGAAGCGCGTGCCCGCCGCCGGGATGAACCCCTGGGACATGGAGGTGCTGCCCCGCGGCAAGGCATCCCGCTCCAGCACCACGGCCTCGGTACCGAACTGCCGGGCGGCGAGTGCCGCCACCAGCCCGCAGGCGCCCGCGCCGACGATCACCAGCGGCACCTGCACCTCGAACTCTTTCGCACTGCCAAAAGCCACGCTTGCCATGGCATCGCTCCTCAGTCGTTGCCTGCGCCCTGCTGGCGGTAGGCGTCGAGAATCTCCCCGGCCGGGGCCTGCCATACTTCGGCATGGCCGGCGATATGGTCGAGCACCGCCTCCAGGCAGCCGATACGGTGCGGCTGGCCGACGAGCCAGGGGTGCAGGTTGAGCGCCAGCAGCCGGCCGCCCTGCTCCCGCCCCTCCTGCAGCAGGAAGTCGAAGGCATCCGTCACCTGGCTGACCCAGCTGTCCTCCGAGTGCAGGTTCTGGCACATCACGAACTGGTCCTCGATCTCGGTGGAGAGCGGCAGCATGGTCAGCTCGCCGCGTTCGGTGGCGAAGGCGTAGGGCAGATCGTCGTTGACCCAGTCGGCGCAGTACTCGATGCCGTTCTCGGCCAGCAGCTCCGGGGTGTTCCAGCTCTGGTGCTTGGCCGGACTCAACCAGCCGCGAACGGGTTGCCCGGTCAGCTCGCGCAGCGTCGTCACCGAGCGGCGCACGATCTCGGCCTCCTCGTCGCGATCCTGGCCGCCGTAGTGCAGGTGATCCATGTTCCAGCCGTGGCACAGGAACTCGCCGCCGTAGGCTTTCAAGCGATGCAACAGGTAGGGCTGCTGCTCGGCGAGCTGGGCGTTGATCGCCCAGGTGGGACGAATGCCGCGCTGCTCGAAGGCCGCCAGCATGCGGTAGATACCCACCCGGTTGCCGTAGTCGCGCAGCGAGTAATGGCGCAGGTCCGGATAGGGCATGGTCATGCCGTTGGGCACCTTGAACGGCACGCCGCGCTGGTTGAGCGGGTAGAACTGCAGCGAGACGTTGATCCACACCGCCAGCGGCTTACCGCCGGGCCACTGGAGCGGCGGGCGCTCGCCCAGCATCGACCAGGCATAGCGCTCGTGATCGTAGCCGTGGCGTCGCCAGGGGTAGTGCAGGTATTCGGGTTCGAGGGACATCTCTCAGCTCCTCCCGGCCGTGGCGGCCTTGGCATCGATGTCGCGCAGGGCGTCGTCGTAGTGGTGGGCGAGATAGTGCCGGGCGATCTCACGGCCGGTGGCGACCCACACGTCGCTATGGCCGGTGATGTACTCCAGCGCCTCCTCGAAGGCCTTGATGCGGTGCGGACAGCTGATCTGATAGTTGTGGGTGGGGATGCACATCACCGTGCCCGACTCGGCGCCCTCGGCGTAGAGCCGGTCGAAGTGGCGCTTGAGCATGGTCAGGTAGTGGCGCGGCTCCACCTTGTTCACCGCGTAGACGATGGTGTCGTTCATCTCCAGCGAGTAGGGCATGGAGATGAAGCGCCGCCCCGAGCGCAGCCGGATCGGCGTGGGCTGGTCGTCGTGGAACAGATCGCAGGTGTAGATGCCGCCCTCCTCGCCGAACAGCTCCTGGCCCACCTCGGCGAACAGGTCGAGGGTGTGCTCCGAGTGGGACAGCGCCGGCGCCAGGTAGCCGGCGCACTTCTGCCCGGTGTGGCGATGGATCGTCTCGATGCCGTCGCGGATCATCTCCCGCTCCTGGGCCTCGCTCATGCCGTAGGTGTAGCGGGTGTTGTAGATGCCGTGGCTGAAGAACTCCCAGTCGCGCTCGCGGCACATGGCGACGATCTCGGGGTGGTGCTCGCAGAGTGCCACCGAGAGCGACACCGAGCCGCGAATGCCGTACTTGTCGAGCAGCGCCATCTGGCGCTCGTGCCCTACCCGGTTGCCGTAGTCGCGAATGCTGAAGCCCGGCACCGAAGGGTGCGGCGTGGGCCACGGCTTGCGCTGCGGGTTGGCCGGCGGGTCGAGCTCGTAGTACTCGATGTTGGGCGCCACCCAGAAGGCCACCCGCGCCCCGTTCGGCCAGGCGATCTTGGGCCGGTTCTCGTAGGGCCAGTAGTCGTAGGCATCCAGCGTCTCTTTCATCACCGCCTCCTCGCCGCTCAGGCCTTGTCGCTCGCGCGCGCCTCGAGCCAGGCCAGCACGTCGGCCACGTTCATCACGTCGGCGTACTTCAGGTGCAGGTCGGTGAGGTTGGCGTAGTGGTAGCTCTCGTGCTTGTCGGCCACGCACTCCATCGGCACGATGGTGCGATAGCCCCGCGACAGGCTGTCCACCGCGGTGGCGCGAATGCAGCCTGAGGTGGAGCCGCCGGTGACGATCACGGTGTCGACCTGATGCCACACCAGCAGCGACTGCAGCGGCGTCTCGAAGAAGGCCGAGGGCATACGCTTGGTATAGACCACGTCCCCCGGCTCGATCTCGACGCGCTCGTCGAAGGCGGCGCGGTCGGAGCCGTACTTGATGTTCTGCAGCGAATCCGGGGTGTCGGTGCGCGTGCCCCACACGCCGGCATCCTCGGCGGAGTCGAGGAAGGCCACGTGGGTCCACACCACCGGCCAGCCGAGCTTGCGAAAGCCGCGCGCCAGCTGGTTCACGTAGTCGAGCTGATTGGGGTCGGTCTCGTAGGCGGTGGTGTAGAGATCAGTGCGGGTGTAGGCCTTCTGCGGGTCGACGTTGACCAGCACCGCCTTGTTGCCGAAGCCGAACGGCACGCGCTGGGGGTTGGCCATCACCTCGAAGAAGATCTCCTTGGCGGTCTTGTCGGTCGTTATCATGCGCTCTACTCCTGTGTCTTTGTCCTTGTGATCAGCGGGCGTCGTACTTCTCGCCCAGCTCGAGCATCTTGCGCGTACCGAGCACCTCGTTGAGCTGGCCGAAGTCGAGCATACGCTCGCGGAAGGCATCGGTGGTGCCGTCGCGGCGCAGGGTGGCAAAGAACTGGCTCGCCATGTGGGTGAAGGCGCGCACCAGGGCGCCGGGGAAGATCACCAGCGAGAAGCCCTGCTCCTGCAGCGCCCGGGCGTTCTGCAGCGGCGTGTCACCCCCCTCCACCATGTTGGCCATGATCGGGATCCGGCCGCGGAATTCGGCCATGATGCTGGCGATATCATCGTCGCTGCGAATGCCTTCGATGAACAGCATGTCGACCCCGGCCTCGCGGTAGGCGTGAGCGCGCTCGATGGCCCGGGCCGTGCCCTCCACCGCCACCGCGTCGGTACGCCCGATAATCAGGGTGTCGTCATCCTGGCGGGCATCGAGCGCGGCCTTGAGCTTGCCCACCATCTCTCCCGTGGGCACCAGGGTCTTGCCACGCAGGTGACCGCAGCGCTTGGGGTAGGTCTGGTCCTCGAGCTGGATGGCGTTGGCCCCGGCTCGCTCCAGCATGCGCACGCTGCGCATCACGTTCATGGCGTTGCCGAAGCCGGTGTCGCAGTCGACCACCACCGACAGGTCGGTGCGCTCGCGAATGTGCGACATCACGTCGTTGACCTCGCTGATGCTGACCAGGCCAATATCGGGACGCCCAAGCTGGGTGTAGGCGATGCTGGCCCCCGAGAGGTAGACGGTATCGAAGCCGGCTTCGGCAGCGAGCGAGGCGCTGAGGGCGTCATAGACCCCCGGGGCGACGACGATCTCGGGAGCGTGCAGCCTGGCCTTGAGACGGCTGGGGGGAAGAGTCATGGCAATCGGGTTCCTCGTTGATGACGGAAGAAGGGACGAAGGGGCTCAACGACCGGCCAGGGCGAGGTCGTTCCAGACCTGCTGGCGCAAGATCCGGCCGTGGCGTAGCTCGAAGCGGTCGATGAAGCGCACCCCGGAGAAGGGCGTGCCTTCGGGCCACTCGCCCTCCAGCTCGCCGTGACATACCACCGTGGCTCGCCCGCCCTCGTCGAACGTATCGACGCCGGCAATGCGCTTGCGCACGTCGCGGTAGCGATGGCTGGCCCAGGCCACCAGCTCCTCCAGCCGGGTCATCTCGCCGCTTCCGGGAAAGGTCATGCGGAAGTCGTCGTCGAGCAGCCCCCGGGCACGCGCCAGGTCGCGGGCCTCCATCGCCTGGAGGAACTCGCGCACTATCGCCTCGGGTGCCGTGCCCAGCGCTTCGCTCGTTGCGCCAGCGGGGGTACGAGGGCGCCCTGCGCGCATGTAACCGTCGGGCTCGACTTCGTGCAGCATCACCGTGACCCCCTCCGGATCGACGTCGATGCTGCGGCGCACGGCCTCGGTCAGCCGCGCGCAAAGGCGCTGCTTGAGCTCTCCGGAATAGCCGCGGATCAGACTGACCTGTATGACAGGCATGAAAAGATCTCCAGGAAGCCTTTGTCGTTGTTTGGCGCTATGCTTGAGTATGCATGGCACAGCTATATGTTCTATGCATAATACATTTCTATGTCTACCCTGCGTATCGCGTCAAGCCTTGATGGCGCCCAGGACAACAAGATTCAGGACTGCACCATGAACGATACCCACGCCAACTCCGTCGGCGGCACCAAGTCCCACCGTATCTACCTGCTGCTCAAGGACGCCATTCTCAGCGGCAGGCTGGCGCCGGGGCGCAAGCTGCCCGGCGAGCTCAAGCTTGCGGAGCAGTACGGCGTGTCGCGGGTCACGGTCAGGCGCGCCATGCAGGCGCTCGACGAGGCAGGCCTGGTAGCGCGCAAGCCGGGGCTGGGCACGGTGGTACTCGAACAGCCGCTGGACGCCACGGTGATGACCGCCAGTGTCGCCAACCTGCTGCCCAACATGGTCAAGATGAGCAAGGCCTCGCGGGTGCGGCTGCTGGAGTTCTGTTACGTCAAGCCGCCGGAGCCGGTGCGCGAGAGCCTGGGGCTGCGCGACGGCGACAAGGTGCAGCGCTCCATTCGCGTGCGCATGGCCGACGACAAGCCCTTCTCCTATCTGGTCACCCACGTGCCGGAGTACATCGCCCTGCACTACAACGAGGCGGACCTGTCGCAGACCCCGCTGTTCGCCCTGCTCGAGCGTAGCGGCGTGAAGGTCGACCATGCCGCCCAGACCATTTCAGCCACCCTGGCCACCCACGAGGTGGCAGAAGCGCTGGACGTGTCAGTGGGCTCACCTCTGATCTCTCTGACGCGCGTGGTTTACGACGAGGAGGGACGCGGCGTGGAGCACCTCGACGCGCTCTACCGCCCCGACCGTTATCGCATTCAGGTGGATCTCAATCGCACCGGCGACGAAGCGGAGCGGTACTGGGAGCCGATGGCCCAAGAACCAGGACGCATAGAAACGAAGCACCACGCAAGAGCAAGATCCATATGATGTACTATTTTTAATACATTTAAAATGTCAAAAAAAATACAATTGACCTGTGACATCGACCTGGGATAGTTGTAAAAATAAAGCGACATGAAAACGATGCACCCCCTTTGAAGCGACCGACATGACAATACCAACGACCCTGTTCGACAAGGTATGGGACGCCCACGAAATCCTGCGCAGCGAGAGCGGCCAGAGCCTGCTGTGGATCGACAGGCATTTCGTTCATGAAGGCTCCTTCCATGCCTTCAACAAGCTGCGTGAGCGCGAGCTTGGCGTGGCGCGCCCCGACCTGACCTTCGGCATCGCCGACCACTATGTACCGACTCTGACCCGCCGGCTCGACGCCATCGCCGATGCCAAGGTGCGCGGCATGATCGAACAGCTCAGCGACAACACCCGCACGCACGGCATCACGCTGTTCGGCCTCGACGACCCGCGCCAGGGGATTGTCCACGTGCTGGGCCCCGAGCAGGGCCTGACCCAGCCCGGGCTGCTGATGGTATGCGGCGACAGCCACACTGCGACCCATGGCGCCTTCGGCAGCATCGCCTTCGGCATCGGCGCTTCCGAGGTGGCCCACGTACTGGCGACCCAGACCCTGTGGCAGAGCCGCCCCAAGAAGATGCGCCTCACCGTCGAGGGCGAGCTGGCGCCGGGCATCAGCGCCAAGGACATCGCGCTGACCTGGATCGCCCGCCTGGGTGCCGATGGCGCCCGGGGCCACGCCATCGAATACGCCGGCAGCGCCATTCGCGGCCTGTCGATGGAAGCGCGCCTGACGCTGTGCAACCTCTCCATCGAGGGCGGCGCCCGCTGCGGCATGATCGCCCCCGACGCGACCACCTTCGACTACCTGCGAGGCCGCCCCTTCGCCCCTCAGGGGGAGCAATGGGAGCAGGCCTTGGCCTACTGGCAGAGCCTGAAGAGCGACGAAGGCGCCCGCTTCGACCGCGAAGAGACCCTCGCCGCCGCCGAGATCGCCCCCACCGTGACCTGGGGTGTGTCGCCGGAAGAGGCTCTGCCCATCGACGCCAGCGCACCCGATCCGGCCGACCTGCAGGACGCCGCCCGCGCCCGGCAGGTGCGCGACAGCCTCGACTACATGGGGCTCGCTGCCGGCCAGAAACTGACCGACATCGTCATCGACCGAGTGTTCATCGGCTCCTGCACCAACGCCCGGCTGGAGGATCTGCGCGCCGCCGCCGACGTGCTTCGCGGCCGACGTAGCAAGGTGCCGGGCATTGTTTCGCCCGGCTCCACCCAGGTGAAGCAACAGGCGGAGGCCGAGGGGCTCGATGCAGTATTCCGCGAGGCAGGGCTGGAGTGGCGCGAATCGGGCTGTTCCATGTGCGTGGGCATGAACGGCGATCTGGTGCCGCCCGGCGAGCGCTGCGCCTCTACCACCAATCGCAACTTCAAGGGCCGCCAGGGGCCGGGAGCCAGGACCCACCTCATGTCTCCCGCCATGGTGGCCGCGGCAGCCGTGGCCGGCCGCCTGGCCGACGTGCGCGAGCTGTGACAGGAGCCGAATGATGGAACCGATCAAGATCATCGACGCCCCGGCCTGCCCGCTGCCGCTGGCCAACGTGGATACCGACCAGCTGATTCCGGCGCGCTTCATGAAGGAGCCGCGCAGCGTCGGCTACGGACGCTTCCTGCTGCATGACCTGCGCCACGACGAAAACGGCCGGCCGGTGGCGGGTTTCATCCTCAACCACCCGCAGGCGGATGAGGCGAAGACCCTGGTGGCACGGCGCAATTTCGGTGCCGGCTCGTCGCGGGAGGCCGCCGTCTACGCGCTGGTGGACTTCGGCTTTCGCTGCGTGATCGCGCCCAGCTTCGGCGACATCTTCGCCTCCAATGCGGTCAACAACGGGCTGTTGCCAGCCACGGTCAGCGAAGCGGACGCCGAGGCACTGCTCACCGCACTCGGCGAGTCACCCGGCCCACTGCGCGTTGACCTGGAGGCACAGCTCATCAGCATTGGCGGGCTGAGCGTCACCTTCACCATCGCGCCGACCTGGCGTACCAAGCTGCTCAACGGCTGGGACGACATCGACATGACCCGGCAGCACGCTGACGCCATCCAGCGGTTCGAAACCACTTATGCAAAGCTACGCCCCTGGCTCGAAGTGACAGCACCTTCCGCAGAAATCATTACACGGGGCTGAGCAGCCACTGCCCATCAGGGACAACAACAAACCACAACACGACGAACGCTGTACAAAGGAGAACAATCATGAAAAAGCCTGTCCTTACTTCCCTGAGCCTGGCCGTCCTGATGGCGTCGGGCCATGCCCTGGCCGTGGAACGCATTACCGCCGTCCACGCCTTCCCGCCATCGCTGATCTACACCCAGAGCTTCCTCGAATTCGTCGACAAGGTGAACGAGCGTGGCGAAGGCGTGGTGCAGATCACTGTACGCGGCGGCCCCGAGGTGATCGGCCTCTCCGAGCAGCCCGACGCGGTACGCAACGGCGTGGTTGACATGGCCTACACCGCGGCCAGCTTCTATGCCGGCACCGTGCCTGAGCGCGATGCCATGGTGGCCTCCAACACCAATGCCATCTATGCCCGTGAGAACGGCGGCATCGACCTGCTCAACCAAATCCACCAGGAGAAGATGGGCGTCTACTACCTGGGCTGGTTCGACAGCGGCGTGAGCTACAACCTCTATACCATCAACGAGCCGCGCCTGAACGACGACGGCAACCTCAGCGTCTCCGGACTCACTCTTCGCAGCAATCCGGTCTATGACGCCTTCTTCCAGGACTACCTGGGCGCCCAGCCGATCAGCCTGCCCACCACCGACGTCTACTCGGCGCTGGAGCGCAACGTGGTCAACGCCACCGGCTGGACCCAGATCGGCCTCAAGGACCTCAACTGGGACCGCTTCCTCAATTACCGCATCGATCCTGACTTCTTCTCCACCGACATGGGTGTGATCGTCAACCTTGACAGCTGGAACGGCCTGAGCGAGGAAGCCCGCGAGATCCTGCAGGAAGTGGCCATCGAGCACGAGCGGGCCAGCGCCGAACGCTTCGAAGTACTGGCCGAAGAGCAGCAGGCCGAGCTGGAAGCCGACGGCATGCAGGTCTTCCGTCTGGAAGGCGAGGCCGGCGAGCGCTTTTCCGAGGCCGCGCGCGAAGCCACCTGGGAGCGCATGCGCCGCCAGATGGAGCGCCATCCCATGGGGCTTGAGCACTACGACGAACTGATTGAGAAGTTCAACGACCTGTAATCGGGAGGGGCCGGCCACCCGGCTGCCCCCCCAGCATTCGGTTCGACCCTCCCTTCGTCTCTTCGCGTCCAGGTACCCCTATGCGTTACGCGAGTCGTGCCTATCTGCTGCTGCTCAACGGCATGGCCCTGGTGGCCGCCATCATGCTGGTATGGCTGATGGTGGCCATCGTGCTCTCCGTGATGATCCGCAACCTCGGGCTGCAGCCCTCGGCGTGGTTCTTCCTTTCCACCGAGTACGCCATGTTCTACCTGACCCTGCTGGGCGCACCCTGGCTGGTGCGGCACAAGGGCCACGTGCACATCGAACTGCTCACCTCGATCCTTCCGCCGCTGGCGCTGCAGGTGCTGAGTCGCCTGGTCGCCCTGCTGTGCGTGGCGGTCTGCGTGGTGCTGGCGTGGAAGGGCTATGACCTGGTGTCGATGAACATCGCGCGCAGCGACTATGACGTGCGCGCCTTCTTCGTGCCGAAATGGATTCTCACCATCGCGTACCCAGTGTGTTTCTCCATGATGGCCATTGAATTCGCCCGCTTCGTAGTGGGGCGTGACATCCTTCACAGCGGCGAAGCGGGGATCAAGGAATAATGGAATGGTATCTGGCCCTGGCCTTTCTGCTGGCCCTGATTCTCGGCTTCATGGTGATTGGCACGCCGATCGCCCTGGCCTTCCTCGCCGCCAACGTGATTGGCGCCTGGCACTTCATGGGCGGACAGAACGGCCTCATCCAATTGCTCAACAATGGCTTCGGCGCCCTCTCCAGCTTCAATCTGGTGCCGATCCCGCTGTTCCTGCTGATGGGTGAACTGTTCTTCCGCACCGGCCTGGGCATGCGCATGTTTAACGCCATCGACCGGCTGATGGGCAAGGTGCCAGGGCGGCTCTCCTACGTCACCGTGGTGGGCGGCACCGGCTTTTCGACCTTGAGCGGCTCGTCGATGGGCTCCACCGCACTGATGGGCTCGCTGCTGGTGCCGGAGATGGAGCGCCGCGGCTACCAGAAGCGCATGGCCATCGGCCCGATCCTGGGCACCGGGGGGCTGGCCATCATCATTCCCCCCTCGGCGCTGGCCGTGCTGCTGGCCACCCTGGCCAAGGTCGATATCGGCGCGCTGCTGATCGCCGGCATCCTGCCTGGCCTGGTGCTGGCAGGATTCTATATTGCCACCATCTGGATCCAGACCCGGCTAGACCCGAGCGCAGCCCCCAACTACGAGCTGGAGCCGGTGCCGCTGGGGCAAAAGCTCAAGCTGGTGATCACCGACATCCTGCCGATGATCAGCGTGATGGTGTTCATCGTCGCGCTGATGCTGATGGGCTTCGCCACACCCTCCGAAGCGGCGGCGTTCGGCGCCCTGGGCGCCATCGTGCTGGCGGTGATCTTTCGCTGTATGACCTGGGAGGCGTTCAAGCTCTCGGTCATCGGCGCACTGAAGGTCACGCTAATGGCGTACCTGATCGTGTTCGGTTCGGCGACCTTCAGTCAGCTGCTGGCCTTCTCGGGCGCTTCCAGTGGGCTGATCCAGTGGGCCACCAGCTTCGATCTGGCGCCGATTCTGATGCTGTTGGCGATGTTCGCCGTGCTGCTGGTGCTCGGTACCTTCATGGAGCAGATCTCGATCATGATGCTGACGGTGCCGTTCTTCTTCCCGCTGGCCCAGGTGCTCGGCTTCGACCCCATCTGGTTCGGCATCATCATGCTGCTGGCGCTGGAAATCAGTTTTTCCACGCCGCCGCTGGGACTGTTGCTGTTCGTGATGAAGGGTGTCGCGCCCAAGGGCACCACCATGCGCGAGATCTACGCCGCAGCGATCCCTTACATTCTCTGCTCGATGCTATTGGTCGCGCTGCTGATCGTGTTCCCCGGCATCGCCACCTGGCTGCCGGGAATGATCAACTGAGCAGCCATCACGTCCCGCAGAAGGTACGAAAGACCCGCTCGGTGGGCTCGGCCGGGAGCGTGAATTCTTCACGGCCCGGCTGGTCATCGAAAGGATGAGTCACGACCTGCAGTAGCGTCTCGAAGGGGCCGAAGTCGTTCTCGTCCATGGCCGCGGTGAGCGCCTGCTGCACGCGGTGGTTGCGCGGGATGAACGCCGGGTTGACCCAACGCATCCGCTGCGCCCTCTCGCTCTCGTTTAGCGCCTCCTGGGCGAGGCGAGCGCGCCACTCCTCCAGCCAGCCGGCGATCTCCTCGGGGCGCTCGAACAGCGCGACCAGCGCGGCTTCCGCCTCGGGGTTTTCTGCCGCAGCGGCCAGTTGGCGGAAGCTCAGGGTGAAGTCGGCGCGGCCGCGATGCATCGTCGCCAGCAGCGCCTCGATCAACGCCTTGTCGCCCGGCTGCGGCTGCTCAAGGCCGAGCTTGGCGCGCATTACCCCAAGCCATTCGGCTTCGTACTGCACGGGGAAGCGCTGCAGCATCTCGGTGGCGCGCTCCACCGCCTTGTCGCTGTCATCATCGATCAGCGGCAGCAGGGTCTCGGCCAGCCGCGCCAGGTTCCACTGGGCGATCCACGGCTGGTTGGAGTAGGCGTAGCGCCCGCCCTCGTCGATGGAGCTGAACACCATCTGCGGGTCGTACTGCTCCATGAAGGCGCAGGGGCCGAAGTCGATGGTCTCGCCGGAAATCGTGGTGTTGTCGGTGTTCATCACGCCATGGATGAAGCCCACCCCCATCCATTTGGCGATCAGCGCCGCCTGGCGCGCCTGCACCGCTTCGAGCAGGCCCAGGTAGCGCTCGCCGCCCTGCTTCGACTCGAGTTCCGGATAGTGACGCTCGATGACGTGCCCAGCCAGCTCGCGTACGCCTTCGATATCGCCGCGGGCGGCGAAGTACTGGAAGGTACCCACGCGGATATGGCTGGAGGCCACCCGGGTCAGGATGGCCCCCGGTTCGGGAATGCCGCGCATCACCCGTTCCCCGGTGGTCACCGCAGCCAGCGCCCGCGTGGCCGGTATACCCATGGCGTGCATCGCCTCGCTGACCAGGTACTCGCGCAGCACCGGACCCAAGGGCGAGCGCCCATCGCCGCCGCGGGAAAAGGGCGTGCGCCCCGCCCCCTTGAGCTGGATGTCGCGCAACCGGCCGTCGTGGTCGGTCACCTCGCCGAGCAGCACCGCCCGGCCGTCACCCAGTCGCGGCACGAAGCCGCCGAACTGGTGCCCGGCGTAGGCCTGGGCCAGCGGCTCGGCGCCACGCGGCACCACGTTACCGGCAAACCACACGGCAGCCTCTTCGGCATCGAAGGCGGCAAGGTCGAAGCCCAGCGCCTCGGCAAGAGGCCGGTTGAAGGCCACCAAGTGCGGCTCACGTACGGGCACCGGCTCGAAGCGTTCATAGAAGCGCTCGGGCAGGCGGGAATAGCAAAGGGTGAACTCGGGAAACATGACGGCTCCACTGGCGTTCCTGCCGTCACTGTAGGCCCGACATGAGCGAAAATCGAGCGACGTTGCAACCGCTTACCGCTCGCTACCCTGCGGTTGCGCGTGCCGGCGACTGGCAATACACCACGGTTCACCGCACATTAGCATCTTGACGCGACAGATGTTTCTTCAAGCCACCGGAGCCCCACCGATGAAGATCGTGATCCCCGACGACTATCAGGATTGCGTACGCGACCTGGACGCCTTTGCCAAGCTAAAAGGCCACGACGTCACTATCTACAACGATACCCTGACCGACGAAGACGCCCTGGTGGAGCGCTTCACTGACGCCGAGGCCCTGGTGCTGATTCGCGAGCGCACGCCGATTACCGCCTCGCTGCTGGCGCGGCTGCCCGGGCTGAAGGTCATCAGCCAGACCGGCGGCGGCGCGGCCCACGTCGACCTGGCCGCGTGCAAGCGCCATGGGGTCACGGTGATGGCAGGCACCGGCTCGCCGTATGCCGCCGCCGAGCTCACCTGGGGCCTGGTACTGGCCGCCATGCGTCATATTCCCGAGGAGTTCGACAACCTCAAGGCGGGCCGCTGGCAGCGCACCCTGGGCACCGGGCTCAAGGGCCGCACGCTGGGCATCTTCGGCTACGGCAAGATCGGCAAGCTGGTGGCCCGCTACGGCCAGGCCTTCGAGATGAACGTGCTGGTGTGGGGCCGCGAGGGCTCAATCAGCCGCGCCGCCGAGGCGGGCCTCGACGTGGCGGCCAGCCAGGCTGAGCTGTTCGAACGCAGCGACGTACTCAGCCTGCACCTGCGCTTGAACGACGCCACCCGCGGCATCGTCAGCGCCGAGGACCTCGCCCGCATGAAGCCCACGGCACTGCTGGTCAACACCAGCCGCGCACCGCTGATCGCCCCGGGCGCTCTGGAAGCGGCCCTGCGCAAAGGCCACCCGGGACGCGCCGCGGTGGATGTCTTCGACGAGGAGCCGGTGGCCGGCCACCCGCTGCTGGCACTGCCCAACATCCTCGCCACCCCGCACCTGGGCTACGTGGAGAAGGACAGCTACGAGCTTTATTTCAGCGATGCCTTCGACAACCTGCTGGCCTTCGACGCGGGCCGGCCGGTGAAGAACCTGGCGAGTGAATCATGAAGCAACCGGGGGATCCGACATGAACGGAAAGACGACCTGGTGGCCTGCAGAGCTCGGCTCACCCAACGCCACCGGCGAACAGAAGGGTTCACGCTATGCCTATTTTGCACAGGCTCGGCGCCTTGTTGTGCAGAGCGGAGACTGCGTCCGGGTCTATGACACCCTTGACCATCGCATCAGTGGCTTTGCCCAGCAGCAGGGAGACCAGAGCCGGTTGACGGTGACCAGCCAGCATGGGGAGATCGATCTCGCCGGCCTGCCGGTCATCTCCACCGACGGGCAGCCGCCGAATTAGATTAGCCAAGACGAATCAACGGCATTTATCCACCTACGCTTTTGCGGCACCATGAGGTCTCGCCATTCGCAGGAAGCCCGCCATGCCGTTCGCCGCCCCCCAGGAGAATGCCCTCACCCCCGGCTTCATGGTCGTTCACGGCAATCGCCTGGAGGATCTGCGCGGCGTGGCGGTGGCGTGGATGAAGCGCCACCCGCTGGCACCGCTGGAGAACGAGACGATCCTGGTGCAGAGCAATGGCATCGGCCAGTGGATGAAACTGGCGCTGGCCGCCGACGAGGCCGACGGCGGCAGCGGCATCGCCGCCGCGCTGGACGTCACCCTGCCGGCGCGCTTCCTGTGGCAGGCCTACCGCGCGGTACTCAACCATGTGGAAGGCGACCCCAACGCGGTGCCGGCCACCTCGCCCTTCGACAAGTCGCGCCTGCTGTGGCGGCTGCTGCGCCTGCTGCCGGAACTGATGCCGCGCGACGAGTTCGCCCCGCTGCGCCGCTTTCTCGAAGGCGACAGCGACCTGCGCAAGCACCACCAGCTCGCCGAGCGCCTGGCCGACCTTTTCGACCAGTACCAGGTGTACCGCGCCGACTGGCTCGAGGCCTGGTCCCGCGGCGAGGACGTGCTGATCTCCGCCCGCGGCGAAGCGCGCCCCATCGACGACACCCAGCGCTGGCAGCCGGCCCTGTGGCGTGCCGTGGTGAACAGCGTTGCCGAGGACGTGGGCGACGACGGCGTGGCCTCCAGCCGCGCCATGGTGCACCGGCGCTTTCTCGCCGCCGCCCGCGAGCTTCACGGCGGCAAGTGCCCCCCCGGCCTGCCGCGCCGGGTGATGGTGTTCGGCATCTCCTCGCTGCCGCAGCAGGCGCTGGAAGCCCTGGCCGCCATCGCCCGCTGCTGCCAGGTGGTGCTGTGCGTGCACAACCCCTGCCAGCACTACTGGGCCGACATCATCGAGCACAAGGACCTGCTCCGGGCCCAGCGTTTCCGCCAGCGGCGCAAGGCCGGCATGCCCGAGCGGCTCGACGTGCTCGGCGTTGGCGACGCCGGTGGTGACGGAGCCGAGAGCCTGCACCTGCACGCCCAGCCGCTGCTCGCCGCCTGGGGCAAGCAGGGCCGCGACTACCTGCGCCTGCTCGACGAGCACGACGACGCCCAGCAGTACGAGGCCTTGTTCCGGGCCGACTCGCTGCGCATCGACCTGTTCGAGCCCTTCGTGCGCGAGGGCGACGGCCGGCTGCTGCAGCAGTTGCAGGACGACATCCGCGAGCTGCGCCCGCTGCACGAAACCCGCGAGACCTGGCCGGCGGTGGACCCGAGCCGCGACGACTCCCTCGTCTTCCACGCTGCCCACAGCCCCCAGCGCGAAGTGGAGATCCTGCACGACCAGTTGCTCGCCGCCTTCAGCGCCGACCCGACCCTCAAGCCCCGCGACGTGATCGTGATGGTGCCGGATATCGACCACTACGCGCCGCATGTTCAGGCGGTCTTTGGCCAGATCGAGCGCGACGACCCGCGCTACGTCCCCTTCACCCTCTCCGACCAGGGCAGCCGCCACCGCCTGCCGCTGCTGATCGCGCTGGAGAAACTGCTGCGCCTGCCGGAGCTGCGCCTCTCGGTGAGCGACCTGCTCGACCTGCTCGACGTGCCCGCCCTGCGCGCCCGCTTCGGCATCGACGAGCAGGACGTGCCCACCCTGCGCCGCTGGATCGAGGGCGCCGGCATCCGCTGGGGGCTCGACGCCGGCCAGCGCGGCAGCCTCGACCTGCCCGCCGGCATGGAGCAGAACACCTGGGCCTTCGGCCTGCGCCGGCTGCTGCTGGGCTACGCCGTGGGCGAGGCCGCCAGCGGCCCGTGGCAGGGCATCGAACCCTTCGACGACATCGGCGGGCTGGAAGCGGCGCTGGCCGGCCCGCTGGCCGCGCTACTGGAAACCCTGGAACAGCAGTGGCGCCGCCTGCGCGAGCCCACCGACGTGGCCGGCTGGGTAGCGCGCCTGCGCACCCTGCTGGAGGCGAGCTTTCTGGCGGAAGCGCCGGAAGACAGCCTGATGCTGGCCCAGCTCGAACAGGCGCTGCAGAGCTGGCAGGAGAGCGCCGAAGAGGCCGGGTTGACCCGCGACCTGCCGCTCTCGGTAGTGCGCGAGCACTGGCTGGCGCAGATCGACGAACCCAGCCTGTCGCAGCGCTTCCTGGCCGGCGCGGTCAATTTCGCCACCCTGATGCCGATGCGCGCCATCCCGTTCAAGCGGGTGTGCCTGCTGGGCATGAACGACGGCGATTACCCGCGCAGCCACCCGCCGATGGACTTCGACCTGATGAACGGCGACTACCGCCCCGGCGACCGCTCGCGCCGCGAGGACGACCGCTACCTGTTCCTGGAAGCGCTGCTCTCCGCCCGGGAGCAGCTCTACGTCAGCTGGGTGGGCCGCAGCATCGTCGACAACAGCGAAAAGCCGCCCTCGGTGCTGGTCGGCCAGCTGCGCGATCATCTACAGGCCGGCTGGCGCACAAGCGATGGCAGCGACCTGCTCGCCGCCCTCACCACCGAGCACCCGCTGCAGCCGTTCAGCCGCCGCTACTTCCCCAGCGCGGCGCAGCAGGCCGAGCGCAGCGTCGCCGCCCGGCGGCTGCTCACCTTCGCCCATGAGTGGCGCGAAATTCATGGACATGCGCACGGCGAAGCGGCCCCGGCAGCGGCGCCCCTCGAGCTGACGCCATACACCCAGGACGCCCCGCTGACTATCACGCAGCTAGGGAGCTTTTTGAGAGACCCGGCCCGCGCCTTCTTCACCACGCGCCTCAAGGTCTTCCTGGAACGCGAAGGCATCGTCAGTCTCGACCACGAGCCCTTCGACCTGGACGGCCTCGCCAACTGGCAGCTACAGGACCTGCTGATCCGCGAGCAGCGCCGTGCCGTGGATGAAGGCCGCGAGCGCCTGCCCGTGCTGCTCGACACCCTCGACCGTTTGCAGGGCCAAGGCGTGCTGGCCATGGGCGCCTTCGGCGAGCGCATGCGCGAACAGCTCAGCGAACCGATGGACGCACTGTTCGAAGCCTACGAGGAAGCGCTGGACGCCTGGCCCCGCGCCATCGAGGAGCCCGAGCCGGTGCAGCTCGACGCGCCCGGCGCCCCGCCCATCGAAGACTGGCTCGACGAACTGCGCGAGAGTGAGTCGGGCGAGCGCTGCCGCCTGGTGCTCGCCAGCAGCAGCCTGGTCAAGAAGGGCAAGTACCGCTGGTCGCACATCCTGCGCCACTGGGTCGCGCACCTGGCCGGGCATCTGAACGACCGGCCCATGACCAGCCTGCTGCTTTCCAAGGCCGGCGAAGTCACCCTGCCGCCCCTCGATCCGGAAGCCGCTCGTGGCCACCTGCGCGAGATCGTCCGTACCTGGCAGGCCGGCATGCAGGTGCCGCTGCCGCTGGCCTGCGACACCGCCTTCGTGTGGCTGAGCAAGCTGGGCACCCCGGAGAGCGAGCGTGACAGCGACGCCTGGCGCGCCGCCGCCAGCACCTACAACGGCGACGCCTTCAACGCCGGCGAGGCGGGCCGCAACGCCTACCTCGCCCACCGCTGGCCCAGCTTCACCGCGCTCTATGAAGCCCGCCAGGACAGGCTCGGCTTCGCCGAACTCACCGAGCGCTTGCTCGCCCCGGTGCATCTGGCCGTGAAAGGCGACAAGAAAGAGAGTGACAAGAAACAGAGCGGGAAGAAGGCAACGGGGAGCCAGGCATGAGCGAGGTCACGCAGCTGGATCCATTGTCGTTTCCGCTTCATGGCAGCAGGCTGATCGAAGCCAGCGCGGGCACAGGCAAGACCTTCACCATCGCCCTGCTCTACGTGCGCCTGGTACTCGGCGCCCGCTCGGCCAACGACGAGGCCGCCTTCGAACGCCCGCTCACGCCGCCCGAGATCCTCGTCGTCACCTTCACCAACGCCGCCACCCAGGAGCTGCGCGAGCGTATCCGTGCGCGGCTGGTGGAGGCGGCTAATGTTTTTCTGCAACCGGCGCAAGGTGCCGAGGGCGACGATCTGCTGCTTCAATTACGCGCTCAATACGATCCCGCCTCCTGGCCCGCCTGCGCCCGGCGCCTGCAGCTTGCCGCCGAATGGATGGACGAGGCCGCCGTCTCCACCATCCACAGCTGGTGCTATCGCATGCTGCGCGAGCACGCCTTCGACAGCGGCAGCCTGTTCTCGCTCAACCTGGAAAACGACCAGAGCGAGCTGGAGCTCGAGGTGGTGCGCGACTACTGGCGCAGCTTCTACTACCCACTCAGCATCGACGAGCTGGCCAGCGTGGTGCGCCACTGGAGCACGCCCGAGCAGCTCCACGCCGCCGTGCGCGGCCTGATGCCCGAAGCCGAGGCACTGAACAAGCACGCCCCGCCCCCGGCCGAGACCATCGCCAACGCCAGCCGCGAAACCGCCGAGCGCCTGGCCCAGCTCAAGGCCCCCTGGCCCAAGTGGGTGGACGAGTGCGAGGCGCTGTTCGAAGAGGCCGCCCAGCAGAAGGCCTTCAAGGGCCAGAGCTTCAACGCCAGAAGCCGCACCAACTGGCTCGGTGCCCTGCGTGAATGGTGCCAAGGGGAGGCCACCTGGCCCGGCCTGACCGAGGCCGCCTGGAAGCGCCTCACGCCCCAGGGCATGGCCGATATCTGGCTCAAGGGCGAGCCGCCGGATCACCCGGCGCTGGCTGCGCTGGAAAAGCTCCAGGACGAACTCAACGCCCTGCCCGATCCCTACGCCGACCTGCTCACCCACGCCGTGCACTGGTGCCGGGCGCGGCTCGACCGCGAGCAGGAGCGCCGCGCCGAGATGGGCCCCAACGAGCTGCTCACCCATCTCGACCGGGCGCTCACCGGCCCCAACGGCGAGGCGCTGGGCGCACAGATCCGCCGCCAGTTCCCGGTCGCCCTGGTCGACGAGTTCCAGGACACCGACCCGGTGCAGTACCGCATCTTCGACTGCGTGTACCGCATCCGCGAGAACCGCCCGGAGTGCGGCGTCTTTCTGATCGGCGACCCCAAGCAGGCGATCTACGCCTTCCGCGGCGCCGACATCCATACCTACCTGCGCGCTCGCCGCGACACCCAAGGCCGCCACGTCACCCTGGGCACCAACTTCCGCTCCAGCCGCGAGATGGTCGAAGCGGTGAACCGCTGCTTCGCATTTGCCGAAGCGCACCCGCCCGGCGCCTTCCTGTTCAACTCGCCCGAGGGAAACCCCGTTCCTTTCAATGCGGTTGGCGCCAAAGGACGCAAGGACTCACTCACCCGCCAGGGCCAGCCGCTGCCGGCCATGACCCTGTGGCAGCTCGAATGCGACGAGCCGCTCTCCAAGACCGCCTACCAGCAGGAGATGGCCGAGCGCTGCGCCTCCACCATGGTGGAGCTGCTCAACGAGGGGCTAAGCGGCAGTGCCGGCTTCCGCAACGAGCAGGGTGAATTGCAGCCGCTCAAGCCTTCCGACATGGCGGTGCTGGTCAACGGCCTGGGCGAGGCGCGCTCGATCCGCCAGGCGCTGGCCCGGCGCGGGGTGAAGAGCGTCTACCTCTCGGACAAGGACAAGGTGTTCGCCTCGCCGGTCGCCCCCCAGCTCGACGCCTGGCTGCGTGCCTGTGCGGCGCCCGACGACGACAGGCTACTGCGTACCGCCCTGGCCACCTCGGTGCTGGGACTCGATATCGCTACGCTGGACAGGTTGAACGAAGACGAACTGGCCTGGGAAGGCCGCGTGCTGCAGTTCCGCGACTACCATCGGCTGTGGCAGCGCCAGGGTGTGCTGCCATTGGTGCGCAAGATCATCCACGACTTCGACGTGGCTACGCGTCTGCTCGCCTGGGGGCCTGCCAGCGACGGTGAGAGAGCACTTACCGACCTGCTGCACTTAGGGGAATTATTGCAACACGCCAGCCAGGAACTCGACGGTGAACACGCGCTGATCCGCTTTCTCGCCGAGGCCATCGCCAACCCCGAAGACCACGGCGACACCCATAAGCTGCGCCTGGAGAGCGACGCCGACCTGGTGCAGGTCATCACCATTCACAAGTCCAAGGGGCTGGAGTACCCGCTGGTGTTCCTGCCCTTCATCTGTAACCACCGCCCGACGAAGAAGGACGACTCGCCGCTGCGCTGGCACGACGCCGAGGGCCGCCTGCGCATCAGCCTGGAAGCCGACGAGGAGACCCTGGCCACCGTCGACCGCGAACGCCTGGGCGAGGACCTGCGCAAGCTCTACGTGGCGCTGACCCGTGCGCGCCACGCCACCTGGCTCGGCATGGCCCCGCTCAAGGGCGGCGAAGGGAGCGCCATCGGCCAGCTGCTGGCCAACGGCGACCTGCTCGGCCCCACCGGATTCAGCGAGGCGCTTATCCGGCTCAAGGGCGACTGCGCCGCCATCGAGATCGCCCCGGCGCCGCCGGCCCACGCCCAGATCGTTACCCGTACCGAGCGCGACGACGCCCTTGGCGAAGCGCGCACCCCTACGCGCCCCGCCCGGGAACACTGGTGGATTGCCAGCTACTCGGCGCTGCGACTCTCCGGTGAGATCGTCAGCGTCGAATCGGCCAGCGCCCCAGTAAGGACTGACTCACCTGTTAAGCCCCATGACAGCGAAGCGCAGCGGAGCGGCAGCCTGCCGGAACCCGCCACCGCCATGGAGGCCACCGCACTGGAGGTGCTGGAGGAGCCCCGCGACAGCGGCCAGAGCGAACCGTTGCCTTCCTTACATCGGTTCCCCAGAGGTCCCGGGCCTGGGACATTCTTGCACGGCATTCTGGAATGGGCCGGCGAGCACGGCTTCGCCCGCGTGGCCCGCGACCCGGCCCTGCGCGAGGAGACCCTGGCGCGGCGCTGCCAGGTGCGCGGCTGGCAACCGTGGCTGAACACCCTGCACGCCTGGTTCGGCACCCTGCTCGCCGCCCCGCTGCCGCTGCCCAACGGCGCGGGCAGCCTCAGGCTCGAAGCGCTGACGAGCTATCAGGTCGAGATGGAGTTCTGGTTCGCCTCGCGCCAGGTCGACACCCGTCGGCTGGACGCCCTCGTAAGTGCTTACACACTGGCAAGCCCGGATAACGGCTCGGGTGCCGGCCTGCCCCGCCCCGCGCTGGATGCCGACACCCTCAACGGCATGCTCAAGGGCTTCATCGATCTGGTGTTCGAATTTGATGGGCGCTACTACGTGGCCGACTGGAAATCGAACCACCTGGGGCCGGACGACAGCGCCTACAGCCAGGAGGCCATGCGCCAGGCGGTGGCCGCCAAGCGCTACGACCTGCAGTACGCGCTCTACCTGCTGGCCCTGCACCGGCTGCTCAAGGCGCGCCTGCCGGGCTACGATTACGACCGCCATATCGGCGGCTCGCTCACCGTCTTTCTCCGGGGCGCCAATGCGGAGAGCCGCGGCGTACACGCCGAGCGCCCCCCGCGGGAGCTGATCGAAGCGCTGGATGCACTGTTCCAGGGCGACGCCCGGGCGGCAGGCACCCGCACCACCACGGAGGCGCCGGCATGAGCAAGCGCAGCAAGCACCACGACGACGCTACCCCGGACCTGTTCGCCGATCTCGGAGAGGAACCCGCAGGCAGCCACCAGGCAGCCGACGAGGGCGCCGAACCTGAACCGCTCCAAGCCGAGCCGGAACCGCACCAAGCCACGCAGGGCAACGCCCAAGCCGCGCTTCACGACACCCAGGCGCTGTTCGCCCTGCTCGACCGCTGGGTGGAGCGCGGCTGGCTGCGCGCACTGGATCGTGCACTGGCGAGCTTCTTCCAGCGCGAGGTGAGCGACGCCCCGCCCCTGCTGCTGCTCGCCGCGGCGCTGGCCAGCCATCAGCTTGGCCGCGGCCACGTGTGCCTCGATCTCGCCCAGACTCTCGCCGCCCCCGACCTGGCGCTCTCGCTGCCGCCGGAAGGCGACGACCTGAGCGACCCGCCGCCGCTGCCCAGCGACCTGCTGGCCGAGCTGGATCTTGCCACCTGGCATGCTGCCCTGCACCACCCTGCCCTGGTGGCGGATGGAAGCGAACCACCGGGAAACACTCCGCTGGTGCGCAGCGAGCGCGACGGCAACGTGCGGCTCTACCTGCGCCGCTACTGGCAGTACGAGCAGGACATTCGCGGCCTGATCGGCAGCCGACTTACTGCCACCACCGAGGCAGAAGCCGATACCGTCACCCTGGCCCGGGCGCTGGCGGCACTCTTCACCCCGGGGCATGAACTCGACTGGCAGCAGGCCGCCTGTGCGCTGGCCAGCCGCTCGCGCTTCGCCGTGATCACCGGCGGCCCCGGCACCGGCAAGACCACCACCGTGGTCAAGCTGCTCGCCCTGCTGCAGGCCTTGGCCCTGGGCGAAACCGCACCCGCCGGCACCGCCCCGCGCCCGCTGCGCATCCGCCTGGCCGCCCCCACCGGCAAGGCCGCCGCCCGGCTCAACGAATCCATCGCCAAGCAGGTGCAGGGGCTTTCGCTGGTGGAACTGGCCGCCGCCGTGGGCCAACAGGGTGTGGATATCTCAACCCTGCGCGACAACATTCCCACCGAAGTGACTACGCTGCATAGATTGCTCGGCTCGCGCCCGGATACCCGCCACTTCCGCCATCATGCCGGCAACCCGCTGGCGCTGGACGCCCTGGTGATCGACGAAGCCTCGATGGTGGATATCGAGATGATGGCCGCCGTGCTCACCGCCCTGCCGCCCAAGGCGCGGCTGATCCTGCTCGGTGACAAGGACCAGCTCGCCTCGGTGGAGGCCGGCGCCGTGCTCGGCGACCTGTGCCAGCGCGCCGAAGGCGGCCACTACACCCCGGCCACCTGCGACTGGCTGCAACGGGTGACCGGCACGCCGATTCCAGAACGCTACCACGACGAAACCGGCCAGCCGCTGGACCAGGCCATCGCCATGCTGCGGGTGAGCCACCGCTTCGATACCAAGAGCGGCATCGGCCAGCTCGCCGAAGCGGTCAATCGCCCGCTCGGTTCCGGTCAGAATGAGAAAGAGGGCCAGAAAGAGAAGAAACGCGCGGTACGGGAGATCTTACAGCAGGGGTACGCCGACATCGCCCGCCTCGCCCTGGCGGACGCCGAAGACCCGGCGCTGGATCGCCTGGTGGTGAACGGCAACCCGGCCGGTTTCATCAACAGCGGCGAAAGCCGCCACGACCGCCGCGGCGAGCCCATCGCCCCGCCCCGAGGCTACGCCCACTACCTGGACGTGATGCAGGCGGTACGTCCCACGCAGCCCTACTTCGGCGAAGGCGAAGCGCGCCAATCCTACGACGACTGGGCCCGCCAGGTACTCGCCGCCCATGGCCATTTCCAGTTGCTGTGTGCGCTCAGGAAAGGCCCCTGGGGAATCGAAGGGCTGAACCCGCGCATCGGCCGGGCACTGCGCCGCGCCGGCTGGCTCAAGGCCAGCGACCTGGAACTGGAACAGGGCTGGTTCGAAGGCCGCCCGGTGCTCGTCACTCGCAACGACTACGGCCTGGGGCTGATGAACGGCGATATCGGAATCACCCTCGCCGTGCCCGAAGCCCGCAGCGCCACCGACACACCCGGCCGCACCCTGCTGCGCGTCGCCTTCCCCGCCAGCGACGGCAGCGGCGACATCAAGTGGGTACTGCCCAGCCGCCTGCAAGCGGTGGAAACCGTCTTCGCCATGACCGTACACAAATCTCAGGGCTCGGAATTCACCCACACCGCCCTGCTGCTTCCCGACGCCCCCAACCCCATCCTCACCCGGGAGCTGGTCTACACCGGCATCACCCGCGCAAGGGACTGGCTCACGCTGGTGGAGACGGGCCGCGGGATGCTGGATGAGGCGGTGACGAGGGAGGTGGTGAGGGTGAGTGGGTTGGGGTGGTTGTAGGTAAGCCGATGTTCCACACTAACTGAAGTGTGACGGTATTTACCTGACAGTCGGCTGCTGAAAGCAAAGTGGTCATAGTGCCCCCGGTGGGTTATAGAACGTGTGTCTGACGCTCGGCTGTAACACCTAAAAAACGACTATGGCCTGACGGGCTTTAGTGTAAACATACAAGCTAACACAATCCTTTATAAAACCACCATTTAACGAGATACAATTCCAACCAAACTACATCACCTCACATGCCACTTAAGCTCCATGCGACAAATCTCCTCACCTCTTGATATTCTGTAGAAAACTAACCAATTCATGAATATTCGTAGAGGGGTTGTCAATTTTAGCCCTTTTTGCATCTTCATAAGAACGTTTAGAAAATGCCTTTGCTTGCTCCAACTGCTCAAGCAAATCAAGGAAATATCCTTCCCCACCCTTCTTGTAATTAGGAATATATTTCTTCAGCTCTTCTTCTAACTGGACGGCAGCGCTTTTACCTTTCTGGCAAACATAAGGCTTAGTTGTGTAAACATAATGTAACAACAACCAGTATTCAAAGCAAGGAACAGAGGTAATAGCGTAAAATGTTTCTTCTGGCGATGACTCACTAATAGCCCGACAGGCATCATAATAACTCGCATGACTATCCTTATCAAAAACACAATACACTTTATCAAAAGCATCGCCTAAGTCCTTATCCTCTCTGTAGCGTTGCTGTGCAAATCGCCAAATCCCCATTGGACTCGACCCGCCCTCGCTAGTGATTTCAATATTTGCAGAACTTAGCTTGTAGTATTCCAAGATACCGCGAAAATAGTTTGGCTCGGTTTTCTCACCTTCACATACGATAAGAATTTTCTCGTATGGATCTCGCCTAGGCTTTTTTCGTGACAGATTCTTTGCCGACTTCGCCTTGCGCTTATGGAAAATATTATCTGTCCCCATGATATCAACTCGCACCGATGCCAAAGGAGTTAATCAAGCTCTTAACATAAGGCACTGCTCCGTAACGCCCCGATAGGTAAGAAATCTCAAGATTTTCCCTACCTTTTCGAGGACTAAAATCTGTAAGCGGATACAATTCAGTAGAGTAATCAGCCGTCTTCTCACAAAACCAAATCTGATCCCGCCTAAAAACATCTTGACTCAAAATAGAGGTTTCATGCGTAGTAAAAACCAGCTGCGCATTCTTAGGATTTGAAACTCCGCTATTAAAAAGATCAACTAAAAAACGCACTAACTTAGGATGCAAACTGTCATGAAGCTCATCAATAAACAGCACATACCCATTTTCAAGGCAATCAATCCATGGCCCCGCGAAGCCAAATAGCCGCTGAGTCCCATCAGATTCCTCATCAATATCAAAAGCCACATCCTTACCTTCGACCGTTTTATGAATTGTTCTAATATCAAGGATTTTTTTATCCTTCATCTCTTTAGCAATTTGCTCTTTCAACCCTTGAGGCATATCATTCGGCAAAGAATCAGGATCAAATGGATTTGCCTCCACCTTCACGTCTTCAATCCCTAAGTCCGCAGCCTTGAGGAAGTTCAAAATCTTATCTTTGTCTTCTTTTTCACACAAAGTCGCGCTATATCCTAAACCCCACCCTCCAACATCACCCATTCTTAACGTTTCTTTGAACCAATCATAAATCGGCTGCAGTTGATGGCTATTTAGCTGCACGGCTGTGGATAGAAAAAGAGCATTATCTCTGGTCGATTTTTGCCACACCTGTTTTTCGCCGAGCAAGTGTCCGCCAAACTCCCAATTATATTTTTCTCTCTTGCCATCCCATTCCCTACCGAACCATCTCTGTGCTCGCCCTCTGGGATAAGCTAATAACCATTCCTCATGAATCCTTTCTGTAGTAGCGGAAAATCCATATTGATACCTGACACCTTCTACAATAAAGACAGCCTCAAACTCACTAGGCTTATCCTTTGTTTTCTCACTTAATAAAAAAGAGGAAACAGGTAAAGGATCACCGCGCTGCTGGCTTGAGGCTGACTCCACCACTACTCTCTTCATGATTTGCAAAGCGCGAAAAAAATTAGTTTTACCGCTAGCATTTGCGCCATAAAGAACTGCGGACCTTAACAAAGAAAAATCATTGGCCGCCTTAACTTGAAAAGTATTCTTTTCAAGTAGTTCATCACCCTTTGCTTTGGTCAAGCTTAAGGTTTGCCTCTCACGCACTGAGCGGAAATTAGCCGCACTGAATTCAATTAACATACCACCCGCCCTCTAACTGGACAGCGTTTTTGACATATTTTGTCAAAAATAGCACTTAAAACCGACTTCGACCAGCCCTGAGGTCCCGGATGACTGGAGCGCGGGCCAGGCGTTTGGCCGCAAGGCTTGGGAGTCCCCACGCCGATGGGATCGTCTAACCAAGTGTGCGTGAGCCGGGTGCTGAGTGTGCCGCGGTGTTACGCCCGCAGGTATTGTCGGCCACATGGCAGGGCCGGCACCTCGGCTATGAGTGGGACGGTGAGCGGATTCGTCATGTCCTCGAGCTGCGACTGGTGGAGTGAGGCTGGGGCTCGCTACGGCATCGCAAACCGCACTTCCTCCACCCCCACCCGGAAGAAAGGAAAGTACGCATCCGTGCCGAAATGATTGCCACCATCGACTCTGGTGGGGAGGGTGAAGCCTTCGAAGTTTGGAAGTCGTCGAGATAGCCGCCGAAGGGCTGGAGTCACCACTCCTTCTCGGGGTTGGCGTCGCTCCAGCGCTGGAACTGCACCCAGCGCGGTTGGCTGTCTTCGACCCAACCCTGGCGACGAGTAGTGTGACGCTGAGCCAGAAGCGGCCTTCCGACATGCCATCCGAGCCGCATAGGGCTCGGCGGAAGCGTTGGCATAGCGCTAACTCTTGCGTATGAGCAGTATGTTAAAAAAGCTGCGTTCCCATTCGTTTTTGCAATGGGGCTGAGAGCCTTGTACTGGTCAGCTGGCGACGGGATAGGGGGACGCATGCAGCAATTAGATAGCCAGAAGGCCAGCCCCTATGCGGGTTGGCGCCGTCGCCTTTACCTGATGCTCGAGCCCACCGCTCGCCAAGCCCCTGGGCTGTCGATCACCAACCGCTTCATCGCCGTTCTGATAGTCCTCGCAACAGCACTGACCATTTTGGAGACGGAGCCAGTTGTCCGAGCGCTTGCGCCAAGCCTCTTCGTCACCGCTGAGGCAGTGCTGGCCTTGGCTTTTCTGGTGGAGTACGTCGCGCGCGTGATCGCGGCTGGTGAAGATCCTCGCTATCGAGGGCTGGCTGGGCGCTTACGCTTCATGGTCAGCCCATGGGCGATCTTCGATCTACTCGCTATCTTGCCTTTCTTCCTGACCATGGGGGCAGTCAACGCCTTCGCCTTGCGTCTGCTCAAGCTGATCCGGCTGCTCAGGCTCGCGCGCCTGGGGCGCTTCTCCAACGCGATCGGCGATCTCTATTCAGCGGTGCGCGGGCGGCGCTATGAACTCACGGTAAGCCTGATGGTGGCGGTGGCGCTGCTGATCGTCACCAGCAGCGTGATCTATGTCCTGGAAGCCAGCCACCAACCCGAGGCCTTCGGCAGCATTCCCAGGGCGCTGTGGTGGAGCGTGGCCACCCTCACTACGGTGGGCTATGGAGAAGTGACACCGATAACCGCGGCTGGGCAGCTGTTTGCAGGCCTGACCGCCATCGTCGGCATTGGCATGATTGCCATGCCGACCGGCATCCTGGCCGCAGCATTCAGCGATGTCATGCAGAAGCGTCGGGAGCAGTCTGAAAACAACAACAACAAGTGACAAGACAAGGAGCGGAGAATGGCACTTCGATTTCGTCGGCGCATCCGTATTGCGCCAGGCATAAGCCTGAACCTCAGCAAAAGCGGGATCGGGAGGAAAGGATACCAAAAGGCCGACGCCATCCATGACGATCAAGCTGCGTAGAACATGGAGCAGGCACTACACTGCTATTCGGCTTCCTTGGAGCCTTTGACTTCACGTAGCTGTTCCAATAATTCGGGAATATTGTCCTGAATGATGCTCCATACGGTATCGTCGTCAATCCCAAGATAGGCATGGATCAATCGATTTCTGGTAGCGATGATCATCCGCCAGGGAATGTCCGGATACTGCTGACGAACTGTAAGTGGGATATGGGTCGCCGCTTCGCCGATCAGTTCGAGATTTCGCAGTGTGGCGTCGTAGGTGAGGTCATGGACGGTGAAGCTATCCTGATCCAAGCCCTCAGTATAGGACAGGACCTTCTCAGCAAAGCCGATCATGTCATCGATATAGAAGCGCCATTCACGCTTGAGACGAGAATCAGACACGCACTGCCTCACGCTCCACATGGGGTCTTAGCTCAGGGCGCAGCGCCTTATCGGTCACAAGATCTACAGGATGACCTAGCAGATCCTCCAGGTAGAACTGCACACCGAAATAACGCGCCGAGGTAGCCGGGCCGTCGAAGCTCACCAGGATATCGATATCGCTGTCATCGCGAGCCTCATCACGCGACATGGAACCAAAAAGCGCCAACGAGGTGACGCCATACTCGCTGGATAGCGACGGCAGGTGTTCTCGCAACAGCTGTAACGTCTCGGTTCTGTTCATTTTGCGCTACCTCAACAGCGTTGTGCCTTCGGCAACGATAACTATGGCAGCCCATGGCTCAGCCTAGCCTAGCATGGGTGGCGGCCTAGGGCTGCTTTAGGGATAGGTTGCCGCAGCATCGTTGTCGCGGTGGCTTTCGACACCTACTCGGTCAGTGGCAGGCCATCGCCATTTGGTCGATAATCTCTTATATCCGCCATTTGGCGAAGGAGGTCATCATGGCCCTACCTCAACTACCCGCCGCAAAACGCCAGCACATGAGCGCTGCGGCGATGCGTACCTACCCCAACATCGCCAACGACTGGGGGCTGAAGGAGCAGGAAGCCGCCTTGCTGCTTGGCGTGCCGGAGTCGACCTATCGGCGCTGGCGCAAGCAGCCCACGGCGGCCCGCCTCGACGTCAATCAGCTCGAGCGCATGTCGCTGATCCTGGGGATCTACAAGGCGCTGCAGATCCTGCTGCCGCGAGCCGACGCGGCGGATTCCTGGCTGCGCCGGCCCAATCACAATCCCCTGTTTGCGGGCCAGTCGCCCCTTGATCGGCTGCGCAGCGGCCTGGTGCAGGATCTCTATGTGGTCCGCCAGCACCTCGATACGGCCCGAGGCGGGGGCCATGCGTGACGTTTCCGCTCTCCCCCGTCAGCTGGCGCCCCTGCTACCGAATCATTCCTTCGCGTTTCCCGCCTATCGACTTGTTCGAGCGCGTCGCGGCACCTGACGATTGGGAGCTGCTTCAGGAACTCGAGGGAGAAACCTCGGCACGCCTGCGAGAGCAGGCCGGGGCGATTCACCTGGTACGCGATGATGACCGCCGATACGGCCCCGGCTGGACGCCGGTGATGGCGGCGTTCTGTCACTTCAGCGAACACGGTTCCCGCTTCACCGATGGCACCTTTGGCGCCTATTACTGTGCCTTGACCGAGGCCACGGCCATCGCGGAAACCCGCTATCGTGCCGAGCGCTTCATGCAGGAATCCAATGAGCCGCCCATGCAGCTCCAGCAGCGGGTCTACCTGGCAGACCTACAGGGCGAACTCTTCGGCTTGCGCGACAACCCACCGGGGGCCGCCCCTCTGCTGGATCCTGATGACTGGAGTGCGGGCCAGGCGTTTGGCCGCAAGGCCTGGGCGTCCCATGCCGATGGGATTGTCTACCCAAGCGTGCGTGATCCGGACGGTGAGTGTGCGGCGGTGCTACGCCCACCGGTATTGTCGGCTACATGGCAGGGCCGGCACCTAGGCTACGAGTGGGACGGCGAGCGGATTCGCCATGTCCTCGAGCTGCGATTAGTGGAGTGAGGCTGGGGCTCGCTACGGCACCGAAAACCGCACCGCCTCCACACTAACCCGAAAGAACGGAAAGTACGCCTCGGTGCCGAAGTGATTGCCCGCCTCGACCTGGGTGGGCAGGGTGAAGCCTTCGAAGTTTTGGAAGTCGTCGAGGTAGCCGCCGAAGGGCTGGAGTCGCCACTCCTTCTCGGGGTTGGCATCGCTCCAGCGCTGGAACTGTACCCAGCGCGGTTGGCCGTTCTCGGCCACGGCGATCTCTATGGCTTGTTCCAGGGAGCCGTGGGTGATGATCGCACGCGCCAGATTGGGCTCGCCGGTCTCTTCCCAGCGCACTCCGGCCTCTTCCAAGCGCACTCCGTGCTGGGGCAGCAGCGCTGCCGGGGCCCAGAAGGCGGCTTCCGCCACGGCTCGGCCGAACGAGGCGCGCAGGTGGTTGTCGTCGCCCCCGGCCCTGGCGACGGGCAGCGTGGCGTTGAGCCAGAAGCGCGTCCAGGAGCGGCCGTTCGCCATGCCGTCCGAGCCACTCATTTGCATCAGGCCGGCGCCGGCTCGTTCGAGCCGCCAAATGAAGCCGTGCGGCGGGGCGAGTAGCTGGCGTGCCTGCATGGGACGATAGCCGGGTGCCTCCTTGCTACCGAGGCCGATCTCTCCCGTCATGTGGATTTCGCTGACCACGTGAAGCGGCGTACCTAGGGCGATGGTGTAGCGGAAGTAGCGCCGGGCGGCGTCGGGAAGGCCTTCCACCATGGCGGGGTCGAACACGTCGACGCTGGCAGGCGCCTGGGCTTGCAGCCATGCCCAGGAATTCTCCATCGCGCGGTTATCGGCCACTCGCCAGGCCTGCATGGCCAGTACGCCGGTGAGTACCAGCGCCAGCAGCAGGGTAACGGCCACTGCCAGATATGCCATTCGCCTGCTCCTTCGCTCCGCAGCCGTTCTCGGCGTTGCCTTCAGATTTTAGCCTTCAGCCGACGCGCCACAGGTTGAAGCGCAACAAGATAGAGCCTCTACGCCGGCTTACGCGCCAGCATGGTGGCAAACTGGAGCTTTACACCGTTGTGCATGGTGCCCAAGTCTTCGTTGTATTTGATCAGCTCCCATCCCGTGTAGGCGTCACGCAGTTGGGCTTCCTGAAGAGTAAACGGGAAAGGCACCGGGCACGGGTGCTCTTGCGTACTCATGGCACACACAATCAGGTTATAGCCGCCGGGACGAGTGTGTGCCTGCATATCGGCAAGCACGGCGGTAACGCTTGCTGGGTTGAGAAACATCAAGGTGACGGTGCAAACAATGAAGTCGTAATCCGCTTCCAACGCCGCCGTGTGGATGTCGTATACCCGAACCGAGATGTTGGCAATCGCTTCAGCGCTCACAATTTGCTGCAGCATGCTGATGGCACCGGGATTGTTGTCGACTGCCGTCACGTCAAAGCCAAGCTCGCTCAGGTATAGCGCATTACGCCCGTTGGAGCAGCCCATATCCAGGGCGCTGCATGGCGCGATCAACTTGCACGCTTCTACCACTTCGCTATGCGCAGGGCTCAGGCCATAACGGCTGTTAAGATTGGAAGTCATGATGCTCACCTGGGGCTCAATAAGAGGGCGCATGGTACTACGATGGTCACTGGCGCCGAGCGCAATACCCGAACATTTCACTCTAGTATTGTTCCATGTCATCCATTCAGCCCCACTGCGCCTGAGCCCTTCCCCACTCGCTCGACCTTGAGCATTGGGGAAGCGCAGCGCCTTGTGTGGCGATCACTTGCCTGGGACCGCCCCTCATCCCACTTGTCAGTCGTCCTTCTTGGTCAGCGCCGAGTCCTTGTGCATGGCAATGTGTTCGGTCTTGTCGCTCTTGATCTCGTATTGCGGTTCATCCTCGCTGGCGTGGCGCCGGTGTCCCTTGTACTCCGTGTCCTGGGTATGGACGCGGATGATCTTGCCGCTGACACGCCCCGCCTCGGAGTTCCAGCTCACGTGGTCACCCACCTTGAATCGCTTGGCCATGGTTCACCTCATGACGAAAAGGGTTCAACGGAGTGAAGCGTAGTTCAGGCAGCCCCCGGGCGGCACGCTTCCGGCAAACGCGACAAGGGGTTCCGCTGCGGCCGGGGGCCATCGGCCACAAGCCCAACACTGAGCTGTTTCGCGGTAGCTGGCCATGATCGACAGCAACATCCGCGTACGCAGCGGGCTTGCCGGCAACGCCACGGCCTCCTCGGTGCCCGGCGTGTTCGCGGCGGGCGACGTGACGGATCACGTCTACCGCCAGGCGACACGTCTGCCGGCATGGGCTGCATGGCCGCACTGGACGCCGAACGCGCCGCCCAGAGCCCGCTGCACATCACCCACCAGACCCTGGCCGTGGAGCTGGGCACGGCCAGGGAAGTGGTGAGCCGCCTGCTCAAGGAGTTCGAGCGCCGAGGATGGCCACACCTCTCCCGCGGGCGTATCGACATCGTCGAGGCGCCGCCGACAGGCGGCTTATAGTCCGAAGGTTTCCTTTATCTTCGCTTCGAAAGCCTTGTCGTCCATCTCCTTGCGCATGGGCACGAACAGCTCCGCCTCCTGGCCAACCTTGACGGCGATCTCGCTCTCCTCGTTCTCGATGATCGACTTCACGGCCTGCGCGATCGGCAGCGGGTCGGGGCCTTCATTGATGGCCTTGGCCACGATCGGCACGAGATGGGAGACCAGCGCCTGGTAGGGGGAGTCTTCGCCGGTCGTGCGGCTGTTGGCGACAAGGCCTTTCTTCACGAAGTTGGTGCCGAACAGGCCGGCCAGAACGGAATGTACTCGAATGCCGAAGGGGGCAACCTCGAACCTCAGCGAGTCGGTGATGCCTTCGACCGCGTACTTGCTGGCATTGTAGTGCGAGAGCAGGGGCAGGCCCATTTTGCCCAGGAAGGAGGAAATGTTGATGATCACGCCGCTGCCGGCATTGCGCATATGCGGCAGAACTTCACGGGTCGTCTTGATCAAGCCGAAGACATTCACGTCGAACTGCTTGAAGATTTCCTCGTCGGTACCTTCTTCCAGGCTGGCAAGAAGTCCGAAGCCGGCATTGTTAACCAGTACATCGAGCTTCCCTTCTTTTTCGATAACGTGCTGCACGGCGTTTCGAATCGACGCAGTCTCCTGCACATCCAGCGGAACGGTATGGACAGTCAGGCCGCGCTGGCCGGCCTCGTCGAGCAGCGCCTGGCTGTCATTACGGATGCCGGCATAGACGGTATAACCATGCTCGGCGAGCAGCAGCGCAGTGGCCTTGCCCATGCCCGACGCTGCGCCAGTGATCAAGACGGTTTTATTCACAGCACTTACCTTTTCAAGTGGGAAGCCGTGCCCAGAAGCAGGGGCGACGGGAACGAAGGGGTCAGCAACGGTGGCACGACAGGGCCAGCGCAGCCCAGGGCTTTGCCCGGCGTCGGCGAGCCTCGCCTTCGCTCGTTTATCGGCCTTTTCCCACTTGGTGATATTGATCCTTGGCAAGGTCGAGCGAGATTTGCCCACCGGGAAGGCGCCATGCATGGCCAAGCCCTGCCCGACAGCGGCATATCGCATGGCGAGCCAGTACAGTGGAACACCCACCCCCATGCCAAGGCGTACAGCGTCGATGAGCAACTCCATGACGTCAGATAACCGAACCGATGACCACGACGAGCACAGGCTGACGGCTCTCGGCAGCCGCCACGTGCTTTTCGTGATGGCGGCCGAGGCCGAGTACGGCCCACACCTCAGGCAGCGTTTCACGCCGCTCATGACCGGCATTGGCCCGGTGGAGGCGGCGGTGGAACTCACCGCGGCGTTGGCCACTCTTGCCCAGCAAGGGCGGCTGCCGGATCTGGTGGTGTCGCTGGGCTCGGCGGGCAGCCGAAAGCTGGAGCAGGCCGAGGTCTATCAGGCGACCTCCGTGGCTTACCGCGACATGGACGCCTCGCCGCTGGGCTTCGAGAAGGGCTCCACGCCCTTTCTCGACCTGCCCGCGATCGTTCCGCTGCCGCTGCGCATCCCCGGCATTGCCGAGGCCACGCTCTCCACCGGCGCCAACATCGTTTCGGGCGAGGCCTATGCCGCCATCGCCGCCGACATGGTGGACATGGAGAGCTACGCCTGCCTGCGCGCCTGCACCCGCTTCGGGGTGCTGCTGGTGGCGCTGCGCGGTATCTCAGACGGCAAGGCGGAGCTGCACCACGTGGATGACTGGACGGAGTACCTGCATGTCATCGACGAGAAGCTGGCCACCGCCGTGGACCGGCTTGGCGAGGCGCTGGCCGAAGGCCTGCTGGATCGCTGACCTTTGGGGTATCAGGCCAGGAAGGGTTTAAGCCAGTGCTTGAGCTGCGGCCCTTGCATCAGCCCGGCCTGGCGGGCGATCTCACGCCCCTGCTGGAACACGATCAGGGTGGGAATGCTGCGAATGCCGAAGCGCCCAGCCAGGGTCGGCTCCGCCTCGGTGTCGAGCTTGGCGAAGCGGATGCGCGGCTCCAGCTCGGCGGCGGCCTGGGCGAACACCGGCGCCATCATCTTGCACGGGCCGCACCAGCCGGCCCAGAAGTCCACCACCACCGGCAGCTCGCTGCGCTCGATCAGCGCCGTGTAGTTGGCGCCAGTGAGCTCAAGCGGCGCGCCGGTGAACATGGGCTGCTTGCACTTGCCACAGCGCGAGGCGGCCAGGCGCGCCGTGGCCACGCGGTTGATCGCCTGGCAGTGGGGGCAGGCCAGGTGCAGGGAGTCGGACATGGTGGGGCTCCGGATAGGTGGGATAAGTATGGATATGGAGGCTTCTGGCCGCAAAGTAAAGCCAAGCAGGGTCTTGCCGGCAGGTTCCGGTGAGCCGAACGGTAGAGGCATTCGGCGCTTCCCATGCGCCGATAGGAAGCGAATTCGATTCATTGCTCCGTTTGCCGGGGTTGGCCCGGCTAGCTAGGCTGAAACCCTGTTACCCACGCGATTCGACAGGAGGTCGACACATGTCCAGCCCGGAGCACAAACAGAAGATATGGAAGCTGATCGAGGAGATTCAGGTCGGCATGCTGGTTACCCTGGACGGCGAGATGCCGCGCGCGCGACCGATGCATCTGGTGCAGAAGGAGTACGACGGCACCCTGTGGTTCTTCACCCGGCGCAGCGCCGAAAAAGTGTCGGAAACCGACCGCGACCATGAGGTCTGCCTGAGCTTTGCCGACCCCGACAAGGGCGTGTACGTTTCGCTCTCCGGCACCGCCAACCTGACCGATGATCGCGAGCTGATCGAGAAGTACTGGAACCCGTTCGTGGCCGCCTGGTTCACCGAAGGCAAGGACGACCCGGACGTCGCCATGCTGGAGGTAAAGGTGACCATGGGCGAGCACTGGAAGGCCAAGGAGAGCAAGGTGTTCCAGCTCTATGAGTTCGCCAAGGCCAACCTCAAGAAGGACGCCAAGCCCAACGTGGGCGAGAACGAGAAGTTCGGCGGCTGAGCCCCCGCTTCATGCCATGCCCCCGGGCATGAGAACCGCTTCCACCGGTCGCCGTAGGGAGCGCGGCATTGCCTTGCCCCGGCCGAACCTCACCACCAGGTCGGGGCGCCCGCCTACGATGCCCAAGGCTTCGGCGAACGCCGGGCGTACGCTGGCCTCCTCTACCGGCTGGTTAATGAAGGCGTTGCAGATGCCGAGTGCCGTGGCCTGCAGGGCGAAACGCTGATAGCAGCGCCCGGCTTCCACCCAGTGGGCCTTGTCATCGCTCTCCGAGATGAACACGGCAATGCCGGCGGAGCTGCGTACCTGGCGGGCCACCTTGGCGCTTTCGGCGCCTTGTCGAAACAGGGCGCGGAATAGCCATCTGCCGAGCCAGCGCGGAGTCGGCGGGCTCCCCATCGCACGCGCAAAGAGCCCATCCCCGGCTTCGAGGGCCTCGCGCTCACCGAAGCGGATCCAGGCTTCTAGCTCCTCTCGGAATGCCCGGTTCGCAATTTGCCGGCCATTGGCCTGAAGCACAAAGGCTAGGACTTGCTCTATCGCCGGCCGTTCGGTCAGCAGGCTGATGGATACCCCTTTTCCTGTTCCGGCGCCCTGAAGGAGGTAGAGCTCCTGGTCGGTAACGGGCAAGCCGTCGTAGTCGCTGCGGCTGCACTGGCGGGCCGGGATAGCCTCGAACAGTGGGGAGCGCTCCGGTGGGCAGGGTGCCAACGTGACGCGTACTTCTCCATCGCCTTCTGCATGAAACGAGACCTCGCCCTGCATGCCGAGCGCCTGCGCAGCCAGGCTAAGATTCTCGGCGGCGCAGCCCAACGAAACGTAGAGATGGTGGTCGTCCGGATCGACCACTGGGGTGCGCCGCGTGAGATCCGGCAGGATGGTGATGGCCTCATCCGCGACTCTGAAGCGCCAGCACTGGGTGTTATGCCCCGAAGGGGCCAGGGTGGCATAGCGAATGAGTTCGTTCAGCCGCGCGGCTCGATCGGTTGCTTGCCCACTGCCATGACGCCACAGACTCGCCACTACCTGTTCGTAGTTCATCGCTCGTCCCACCCTGCCCACGCCGCTGCCGAAGTCCCCTGCTTGCCTCAGTTTAGCGGCTAACCACCCGGGAAAAAGACCAGAACGTCAGGCTGCTCGTCGCAGACACTCCTAGGCATGACGCTTTTGACACGCTCCCCTTCGTGGTCTTAGATAGAGTCATATTTAGATAGACCGGTCTATATAAACATTGAGAAACAGGAGCACATGCGAATGCCAGCTTCGAAGCGCGACGCGCTGCTCGCCACGGCCGAGCGACTCTTTTACGAGGAGGGATTTCACGCCACCGGCATCGACCGCATCGTGGCGGCGGCCGGAGTGGTGCGCATGACGCTCTACAATCACTTTGACTCCAAGGAGGCGCTGGTCGCGGCGGTGCTGCAGGCCCGCCATGAACGCTTCATGGCCAGCCTGGAGGCGGCCAGTGCCGCCGCACTGCCGGGCGAGGCGACCCTGGCGCTGGTCGAGGCTCACGGCCGCTGGCTGGCGCAGTGCAGCCAGCAGGGCTGCATCCTGGTCAAGGCGATGGGCGAGTTCGCCGGGCACAGCGCCGAGATCCATGCCCTGGCAACAGCCGCCAAGCGCGAGCTGCTGGCCCGCCTCGAAGTCGCGGTAGCACGCGATGGCCTGGCGCACGCCACCGACCTGGCGCGCCGTCTCTTCCTGGTGCTGGAAGGCAGCAACACGGCGGTGGTGCTGCTGGGCATGCGGGCGGGCCTGACGGACACTCGGGCAGTGGTCGACGCCCTGCTCGCCGCGGCCCGCAGCGAGACACCATGATGCGCCTCTCACCCCTCGGCATGGCGGCGCTCGGCAGCGGGATCATCGCTATCACCTATGGGCTGGCGCGCTTCGTGTTCGGCCTGTTTCTGCCTGCCATGCGCGATGAGCTGACGATCTCTTCCACCATGGCCGGAGTCATCGGCGCCCTGCCGTTTTTGAGCTTCGTCTTCGCCATCCTGGCCGCTCCCTGGGTTACCCAGCGCCTGGGGGTTCGCCGTGCCGGCATCGCCGCCGCCGGCCTGGCCGGGGTCGGGCTGGTCGCCATTGCCGTGGCACCCTCCTCGCTGCTGCTGGCCGCGGGCGTGCTGGTCTGCGGCGTCAGCACCGGCCTCTCCTCGCCGGCAATGGCACAGGCGGTATCCCGAACGGTGCCCTCCCGGCTGCGCGGGCGGGTTAATGCCACCATCAACGCTGGCACCAGTGTGGGCATTGCGCTGGCCATGCCCGCGGTGCTGATCTGGGCCGAGGCCTGGCGCAGCGCCTATCTCGGGTTTGCCGCCCTGGCGGCCCTGGGCGCCCTGGCTGCCTGCCTGCTCCTGCCCCATGAGGATCGCACAACCCAGCCACCGCGGCTTTCTCTTGCGGCCCTGCCGGTGAGCCGAGACCAGTGGCACGCCATCGCCCGGCTGAGTGGCCTGGCCGCCGGCATGGGCTGTGTGAGCGCGGCCTACTGGGTATTCGCGCCCGATGCGGCGATCGCCGCCGGCGGGCTGGGGCCGAGCCAGACCGCCTGGATGTGGCTGGCGGTGGGCGTTGGGGGGCTGGCAGGCGGCGGCGCCGGCGATCTCATCGCGCGCATCGGTCAGGCTGCCAGCCACGCGGTAGGGCTAGTGGTGCTGTCCGCCGGCCTGGTCCTGCTGGCCGTTGCGCCCGGCAGCTTCGTCCTGGCGCTGGTATCGGCGGCCCTGTTCGGCATCGGCTACATGACCCTGACCGGTTTCCACCTGGTCAGGAGCATCGAGATCATGGCCGAATCGCCCGCCTTCGGCCCGGTGCTGCCGCTGCTTGCCACGTCGGTCGGCCAGGTCATCGGTTCGCCGCTGGCCGGCTGGCTGGTCGAAGCTGAAGGCCACACCACCACCTTCTGGCTCTTCTCCGCCCTGGGGCTGGCCGTTGCCGGGCTGGGAGTGTGGTGGCTGCGCGTAGCGGGGGCGAAGTGCCGCCAGGCGAGTTGCGAGCGCCAGTGACCGCGGCCTTGGGCAGCCCGCCCAGAAGGTGCGGCAGAGAGGGTGCGGGCGGCAGCCGTCACTTCATCTCGAAGCCGCGCCTGGTCAGGAATTCGCGCATATGGGCCCGCAGCTTGCTGGTGAACAGCGGGGTGAGGCTCTTCGACCAGTTGGTGTCCTTGTTGCCCCCCTTGCGCTGGCCGTAGTAGGTCTGCATGGCGTCGTCGTAGGCGGCCACCAGCTCGCTGTCGTCGCAGTAGGCGTCCTCCTTGAGGACCGCCTCCACCGGCAGGCGCGGCTTGATGTCCGGCTCGTGCGCCGGGTAGCCGAGGCACATGCCGAACACCGGGTAAACGTGCTCAGGGAGGTGCAGCAGGTCGCTGACCGCCTGAGGGTTGTTGCGAATGCCACCGATGTAGCAGATGCCGAGCCCTTCGGATTCGGCGGCGATGGCGACGTTCTGAGCCATCAGCGCGGCGTCGATGCTGGCCACCAGCAGCTGCTCGGTCATGCCGCGCACGACATGGGCACCGATGCGCTCGGCGGCCTCGGTGGGTCGCTTCATGTCGGCACAGAACACCAGAAAATCGGAGGCGCTGGCGACATACCCCTGGCCGCCGGTCAGCTCGGCGATCTTCTCGCGGTTGACCGGGTTGGTGACGTGAATGACGCTGTAGGCCTGCACGTGGTTGGAGGTCGCCGCAGCCTGGCCGGCGCTGATCAATTCCCGCAGCAGCTCGTGGGGGATCTTGCGTTCGGTGAACTTGCGGATCGAGCGATGGGATTTCAGCAGTTCGATGGTGGGGTTCATGTCGCCTCGCGAAGTGCGTGTCGTTCATTAACCTGCTTATTATCATTCAGCCTGCGCGATATTGCATGCCTGCCGCTGAACGCTGCTGCCATGTGCTACGCTTGCCGCACAGTTAACCGGAATTTCTGCCCGTTCGACTCAGCCTCGCTGCCCACGCTGCTGACCCTTACGGCACATTCCGAAGCCTCAGCCAGCGATTGTCTCCCGCAAGGCGCCCCTTACCCATTTTTACGCAGCCACACAAAAGAGATAAAAAATTTCTAATTCTTACGCTAAAGAAGTTTTGTAACTGACGTGAAGTCGCCAGAAAAACCCCTCCCAAGGTAGCATCATCCGACCCAAAATCATCGTGAACGTCATCGGTAAACATGCTCAAGGAGGGCAGCGCTTTGCTTGCGAAAGGAGAGGACTTCACGCTCGAACGCCACTATGGTGCAGCCGGCTACCGGGAAGACATTCAGGGCCTGAGAGCCGTCGGCGCCATCACGATCATGGTGTTTCATATTTGGTTCAACAAGGTGTCCGGCGGCGTAGACATCTTCATCGTCGTCTCCGGTTTCCTGATGACCGCCCTGCTGATGCGAGGCTTCCTCGGCGAAGGGATGAGCAGCGTATGGCGCTTCTGGTCCCGAATTATCGTGAGGATCGCACCTTCGGCCTATGTCGTGCTGCTGGGTACGCTGGCGGCGGGCTTTTATCTTGTGCCGCCCTCCCTGATCAAGGGGTTCGTGAACGAAGTGATCGCGGCGATGCTGCACCTGGAGAACTTCCTGCTGATGCGGCGTTCGGTCGACTACCTGGCCTCCGATATTCCGGCCAGCCCCGTGCAGCAATTCTGGGCACTCTCCGTACAGGTGCAGTTCTATGCGCTGCTGCCCTTCGTGCTGCTGCCGCTGGCCCTGTGGGCGCGCAAGGTGCGTTCGCCCCTGCCGCTGGTGCTTGGCTTTGCGCTGCTGCTGGCCGCCTCTTTCCTCTACGCCACCGCCGCCGTGGCCCGCGACCCCGTCTCGACCTACTTCAACACCTTCGCCAGGGGGTGGGAGTTCCTGGCCGGCGGGCTGCTATTCCTGCTTTCCCCATGGGCAAGGCTGCGCAATGGGCTGGCGCCTTGGCTGAGCGTGCTGGGCCTGGCGCTGGTCGCGGCCAGCGCCGCCCTCATCCCACGGGGCGCGCATTTTCCCGGCCCGGTCGCGCTGTTCCCGGTGGCCGCCGCCCTGCTGGTGATTCTCTCGGGCCTGGGCAGCCATCGAAACAGGCTGCTGGCGTCTCGGCCGCTGGTGTTCATCGGCGGCATGTCCTTCACCCTGTACCTGTGGCACTGGCCGCTGCTGGTGTTCTACCGCGAGCTCTTCAACGCCGGCACGGTCGGCCTGGTGCCGGGCCTGCTCATCATTCTGCTCTCCTTCGGCCTGTCCTACCTGACCAAGACGCTGGTCGAAAGCCCCACCCTGCTGATACCCCGCCGCAAGGCGGTCTCTGGCTATGTCATCGGCGCGCTATTTCTCGCCCCGGTGGCTACCCTTGCCTCCTTTTACCGAAGCGAACTCAATCAGATACAAAGCAGCGTGATGGTGGCCTTGGAAAAGGGGGAGATCGCCCCTCGGGAAGAGGCCGGCATACGGCTGGAGGAAGACCCCATTGCCGTGGACCGGGCGGAGCTCATCGCCGCACGCGACACCCTGCCAGCGCCCTATGAGATGGACTGCCACCAATCGCAGGAGGATGACGAGGCGATCACCTGCGAGTTCGGTGACCTAAGCTCGGAGCGGGTAGTGGTGCTCGTCGGTGGCTCGCATGCCACCCAGTGGCTGCCGGCGCTGGAGGAGATCGGCGAGGACAACGGTTTCAAGATCGTCAACATGACCAAGTCGTCATGTCCGTTCGGCGTGGTCGAGGACTCGAACGCCTCCTGCGTGGCGTGGAACGCAAACGCCCTGGAGGCGATCGTGCAGCTGGATCCGGTGGCCGTGATCACCAACTCCACCCGCACCGAGCCCGGCGAGGAGAGCGTGCCGGAAGGCTACGTGGAAAACTGGCGTGCCCTTGCCCGGCACGGTATTCCGGTGCTCGGCATTCGCGACAACCCGCGCTTCGACTTCGACGTGCCCGAGTGTCTGCATCGCAATCGCCTCGATTATCTGGAATGCGCGGTCGCCCAGGAGGAGGTGCTCGCCGAACAGGACCCGGCGCGTGAGTATGCGGCGCTGATCACTTCGATCGACATGACGGACGCTTTCTGTGCCGACGGCCTGTGCCCCGTCACCTACGAGGGGTTTTTGATCTACCGCGACACCGACCACGTCCACGTGCCCTACGTGATGTACCTGAGCGAGATGCTGGAGCGGCGCATGGAGCGTGCCTTTCCCGAGCTGTTCGGTTAGGGCGACCGGCGGCTCAGTCGTCTTCCGCCTTGGTCTCGGCCCGGCCTGGCGCTGCCAGGGTGTCTCGCCGGGCCTCACGCTTGCGCTTGCGCCCGCGCCGTTCGAGCGCCAGGTACGCCAGGCAGGCCACAACCAGCGGCAGCAGAAAATAGAGCGCCCGGTAGCCGATCAGCGCGGCAAGCACCACGCTGGGCGCCACCTGATGCTGCAGCAGCGCCAGGAACACTGCTTCCAGCACCCCGAGACCGGCGGGTATGTGGGTAATCACCCCGGCGATGGCGCTGATCAGCAGGATGCCGAGAATGCCGGGGAAGAACAGCCCCGGCGGCAGCAGCAGGTAGATCAGCGCCGCCATCAGCGTCCAGTTCAGCGCGCCCAGGGCGGCCTGCAGCAGCGCCAGCCGCAAAGGCGGCAGTACGATCTCATGGCCGCGCACCTGCCACAGGCGCCGGCGGGAAAAGCGACAGGCAGCCAGGTAGGCGAAGGAAACGACGAGCAGCCCGACGCCGACCACCTGCAGCCCTGCGGCGCCGATCTCCCAGCTCTGCGGCAGCTCGAGCAGGCGAAACGCAAAGATCGCGCCGGCCAGAAGCATGTAGCCCAACCAGTTGGCGATCAGGCTCACGCTGAGCACCCGCGTTACGGTAGCCACACCCAGGCCCAGGCGCGTGTAGAGCCGATAGCGCATGGCCAGGCTGCCGACCCAGGCGCCCAGGTTAAGGTTGAAGGCGTAGCACACGAAGGCCACCAGCATCACCCGCCTGGCCGGCAGCGCATGGCCGGTGTAGGCCTTGCCGAGCAGGTCATAGCTGCTGAATACGAGGTAGCTGGCCGCGGCGATACCGGCACCGGCCAGCAGCGTCAGCACAGCGTAGCCGCGCAGCGTTTCCGCCACGGCGGGCCAGTCCACGTTGCGCATCAGCGTCACCAGCAGGGCCGCCACCAGCACGAAGAACACCAGGGTAACGGCGCGCTTGGCCCAGCCGAGCCAGCGCTGGCGGGTCAGTGAATTAGCCGTTGCGTTCGCTTTCATACCCCTCCTTGTCGGCGTCGTCGAGCGCCTGCTGTTTCCCTGGCGGCTTGTCGGTCAACGGTTCCAGCCGCGGCGTGTGCCCCGGCTGCCAGCCCATGCTGACGGGAAAGTGACGCAGGAAGTGGTAGCTCATGAACATCAGCGGGGCTCGCCACCAGCGCCCGCGTTCCGCCACTTCCGGGGTGATCAGGTGGCAGCTGTCGTCGATCAACCCCGTCAGGTGCGCGTGGAGCTGCCGGTTGAGTTCGGCATCGCGGATGAACAGGTTGGCCTCCAGGTTCAGCGACAGGCTCAGCGGGTCGAGATTGCTCGAGCCCACCGTGGCCCACTCCTCGTCGGCGATGGCGATCTTGGCGTGCAGCGGGCGCTCCTTGTACTCGTAGATACGGATGCCATCCTTCAGCAGGTAGCTGTAGAGCGAGCTGGAAAGCACCCGGGCCCACGGCATGTCGGGCCGGCCCTGCAGGATCAAAATGACGTCGACCCCACGACGCGCCGCCGTGCGCAGCTCGTGCCAGAGCCGGTAGCTGGGGAAGAAATAGGCGTTGGCGATCAGCAGCCGACGCCTGGCCGCACGAATCGCCGCGACATAGTGATCCTCGATATCGGTGCGGTGGCGGTAGTTGTCGCGGATGGCCAGGCGCATGGGAGCGTCGCCCGCGGGCGCAGTCTCGCCTTGGCTGTCGGGCAGGTCTTGCACGGCCTGGTGCTCCACCAGCAGCGCCCGGGCGGCACGGCGGATGTCGCCGACGATCGGCCCGCGCACGCGCACGCCGTAATCCTGCTTGCCCATGGCGTACTTCTCGGGCAGGTGGTCCCAGCCGTAGTTGATGCCACTGATGAAGGCCAGCTCGCCATCCACTACCACAATCTTGCGGTGCAGGCGGCGAAACAGGTTGGTGCGCACGCCGAGCCGCCGCGGCTGCGGGTCGTAGCTGTGCATGTGCACGCCGGCGGCAGCCAGCTCGGCGATGTAGTCGCCGTCCAGGTCCGCCGTGCCGTAGCCATCCACCGTCACTTCGATGCGCACCCCGCGCGATGCGGCATCGATCAGTGCCGCCTTGAGCGCCTGGCCGACCTCGTCATTGAAGATGATGAAGGTCTCGATCAGGATCTCTCGCCGCGCCGCCCGGATGGCGTCGAACACGGCGGGAAAGTATTCGCTTCCATTGATCAAGAGGTCGGCGCGGTTGCCTTCCTTCCATTGGAATTTCACAGGCCTATCTCTGCGATGAGGGGAACATGGTCGGACAGATGCGACCATGGCTTGCGCGAGAGGGCGCGGGGGTTGTGCACGCTGGCGTTGCGCACGTAGATGCGGTCGAGGCGCAGCAGGGGCCAGTGCGCCGGAAAGGTCTTCGCCGGGCGCCCATGGCAGTGCACAAAGGCCTCGTGCAGGCCGCACTCGGCGAGCACCGCATCGGCCCGCAGCCGCCAGTCGTTGAAATCACCCGCCACGATCACCGGCTCATCGCCCGGTAGCTCGTCAAGCAGCTGGCAAAGCAGCTTCATCTGTTCCAGGCGGTGCCCCTGACGCAGCCCCAGGTGCACGCACACGGCATGCACGGGCGGCTGGCCCGGGACATCGAGCTGACAGTGCAGCAGCCCGCGTTTCTCGGTGCCATGAATGGATACGTCGCGGTTTTCATAGTGCCGAATCGGAAAGCGCGACAGCAGCGCATTGCCATGGTCGCCATCGGGGTAGACCGCATTGCGGCCATAGGCAAACTCGGGCCACATGGTGTCGGCCAGGTATTCGTACTGGGGCACGCCCGGCCAGTCGCGAAAGCGCAGCGCGTGCTTGCGGTGTTCGCCGAGCACTTCCTGCAGGAACACCATGTCCGCCGACAGCGTGGTCACGGCATCACGCAGTTCCGGCAGGATATGGCGTCGGTTGAAGACGTTGAAGCCCTTGTGCACGTTGATCGTCATGACCTGCAGCGAACTCACCGGCGCTGCTTGGGCAATCGCCTGCTGCGGCGTCCTGTCCGTCACTTTCACTGCTGACATCCTTTTCCTGCGTTGACGATGAAGGCCTGCCTGGCCAGCCAGTCAGAAAAAGCGTAGCAGGGGATGCCGAACCATGCTTTGGCATGAAGCGGACATGACATGGCGCCATGCCCGCAGGATGAGCGCATGCCGCCCATGCACCCGCGCCGGAAACACGAAAGGCAAGGCCCCTGGCCTTGCCTTTCGTTGCCGCGATGCTTGCCGGGCAAGCGCCGCTTAACGCGGCGACTTGTCAGCGCCCGGCGGCTTCACCCAGCATCAGGTTGCCGTCAACGTCGCTGTAGCGGTCTTCGTCGTAGTCGCTGGCCATGCCGTCAAGCTCGTCTTCGCCGAGGATGTCCTGCAGCACCAGCTGCTCACCTTCCATCTGCATGTCGGCCAGCGGCAGCGCCACCTCGGAGCCGCCGAAGATCCAGAAGCCGCCCACCGTAATGATCGCATGCAGGTCGCCGGCATCATCGTGGCGCACCACATTCTCGACCCGGCCCAGGTTCTCGCCGTTCTGGTTGACCACGGTCATGCCCTCTACTTCGCTGACCATCAGCCCACTCAGCGAATCGTGCAGCTGGGCACCCTGGCCCACGTCGGCCGGACCCGTTGCCGCAAAGCCATCCGCCGCACCGGCCTGTCCCCCTTGCGCGGTTTGCCCTTCGGCACCCGGCTGGGCTGCGACGTCGTCGGCCTGTATCGCATCGTCCTGAGCAGCCGCATCATCCTCGGCCTGCCCGGCCTCGGTGTCCCCTGCGGCGTCGGCATCGGCCCGGTCGCCATCCAGGTCATCATCGACTTCCTCGTAGTCCTCGGCGTCGTCGCCCTCATCGGGCAGCTCGCTTTCGGCATCAAGGTCATCGAGGTTGGCATCCTCCTCCTCGGTATCCTGGTCGACGGCGGTCGCCTCACCCTGGTTGCCGTTATGGTCCTCCTGGCCGCCCTGAGCCTCCTGGTTGTCGAGCAGCTGCTCCTGCTGCTGCTCGTCGTTCGCAGCCTCATTCTCAGTGGCCTGAGCCAGGGCACCGCCGGCGAGACCGGCAGAAATCGCCCCAATGGCAACGGCCAGCAGGGTTCTTTTCATCTTCATGTCACTTCCTCCTTGAGTAAGCGCCCGCTTTCCGGGCCTGTACTTGCGACTGTCCCTAGCGTCTACCCTTAGCATAGGGCCGCCCCGTTTCGCTTCCAGCAACATTGCGCAGCGTTGCGTAACGAAAAGCAATTATTTGCAAGAAAGCCCCAACTTCACGGCGCAATTTCGAAGCGATAGCCACCGGCCGTCTCGGTGCCGCCGCCGGCCATGCCGCGCCAGGCGATGCGGTGCTCACCCGGTGCCAGTGGCTCGGCCGGCACGGCACGATGATGCTCGCCCAGCTGACCTTCCGGGCTTTCGCTAAGCGCCACCATCCCCCCCGGGCCAGAAACCACGAAATGAGAAAGGCGCACCGGCTCGCTGAGGCGGATCTCGAGCTGGGCAGGGGGCGCATCGAGCCGCGCACCATCTTCCGGCACGCTGTCGACCAGTTGGACACCCGCTGCCAGGGCGTTGACCGGCGGTAGCGTCAGCGCTAGCCAGGCCAGCAGGACGAGCGAGGCTCGCCCTTGGAGGACGCCCCCGCCACCACGCGCCATGGCCCGCTCAGAGTCCGGGGTGGACGTAGCCGCGCCAGCCCTGAGTGGTGCCCAGGTGCGTCGCAATCCCGATCACGTCCGGCCGATGCTGCGACATGCGCGAGCGCCCTTGCTGGGTGCCCAGGTGGGTGGCCACCATGCGTTGCGGCGCTTCCTGCCAGGCAGGGATTCTGCGGGGCTCGTAGCCCGCCTGGGCGTGGCGGGCCGGGCGCCGCTGCGACCTGAGATGGGAGACGATCAGCCAGCTCAGGCCCACCCCGGTAAGCAGCACTGGCACCGGGTTCTGCTTGATCGCCTGGCTCAGGTTGGAAAGAAACCGGCGGGAACCGCCACTGGGCAGCAGCGCCCGGGCTTCCCTTTGAAGCTGTGCCGGTGAGAGACGGTGCTCCAGCGCATGCAAGGTATCGTCGAGGTGCGCCCTTGTCGCCTGAATCTCCGCTTCGATCACTTCCGCGTTGCGTTCACGCTCCATGTCATGACCTCCTTGGCATTGCCAATGGTTAACGCTGCTCCTTCAAGCTGGCCTGCCGCTGGGCTGGCGTCAAGCGCACGCCGTTCAGGCCGCGATACGCGAAAGCGCCGCCCTGATCACGGCACTGCCAGTGGGACGTACCAGGCGTTCCAGCTCCTCGCCGTCGCGAAGAAAGACCAACGTGGGCCACAGCTTGACGCGAAAGGCCCGGCCCAGACGCCGGCCGCGACCGTCCTCGATCTTCAGGTGGAGAACCTCGTCGTACTCAGCCAGGGCCATGGCCAGCGAGGACTGCACCGAAATGCAGTAGCCGCACCAGGGCGTGCCGAATTCGAGCAGCAGCGGCCCGGCCATGGCCGTGACCTCCGCCAGGCTCGGCTCCTCGGCGAGATAGCGCTCTTGCATGGGCATGACGTCCCTCCTGCGGTGTCTCGCACACGCGTTGCTTGCCTGTGCACAACTTTAGGAGGCCATACCCGCTGCGCTCAACCCGGCCGCTGCGGGAGTCATGCACGATCGCGGCGGGCGCCGGGTTCCACCGACGCCGAACGCCCCGGGTGCTCGCATCGACGCAGACCGACATAGAGCCCGGCACACATGAGCAGCAGGATCACGGCAAACGGCAGGCCCGAGATGGTGGCCACCGCCTGCAACGCCTCCAGACCACCCGCGGTGAGCAGGATCGACGCCACCAGCCCCTCCATGATCGCCCAGAACACCCGCGTGACCCTGGATGGGTGCGGGTCGCCTCCGGAGGTGATGATGTCGATGATCAGCGAGCCGGAGTCCGACGAGGTGACGAAGAAGATCGCCACGGTGGCGATCATCAGCGTCATGCTGGTCAGCACGAGCCAGTCGGGCACCTGGAAGTTGTCGAGGAACAGAAAGAAGGCCAGCTCCGGCTCGTCGTGCACGATATTGGCCAGCCCGCTCGCCTCGTACAGCTCCCGGTAGATCGCCGAGCCCCCCATCACGGTCAGCCACAGTATCGAAGTGAGGGTCGGCACCAGCAGCACCCCCAGCAGGTATTCGCGCAGCGTGCGGCCGCGCGACACCCTGGCGATGAACAGGCCGACGAAGGGCGACCAGGAGATCCACCAGGCGAAGTAGAACAGGGTCCAGTCATTCTGCCAGCGCTCGGCATCGGGGGGATTGAAGGCCTCGGTATAGGTACCGCGGCTGGGAATCTGGTTGAGGTAACTGCCCAGGCTCTCCAGCATGGCGTTGAAGATGAATGCCGTGGGCCCAAGCACCAACACGTAGAGCACCAGCAGCGCACCGAACAGCAGCGCCAGCTTCGACAGCCGCTGGATGCCCTTGGCCAGGCCCGTCAGTACCGAGATCAGCGCTACCGAGGTGATGCCGGCAATCAGCGCAATCTGCACACCGAGGTTGGATGGAATATTGTAGGCATGCTCGAGCCCGGTGTTGATCTGGCGCACGCCCAGACCCAGCGAGACCGCAACGCCGATCAGGGTACCGGCGGCGGCCAGGGCATCGATACCGTTGCCGATCGGCCCTTCCACGCGCTTGCGCCCCAGCAGCGGCGTGAAGGCCGAGCGGATGGTCAGCGGCAGGCCCCGATTGAAACAGAAGTAGCACAGCGAAAGCCCCACCAGCCCGTACATGGACCAGCCGTGCAAGCCCCAGTGGAAGTAGCTGTGGACCAGGGCATCGCGGGCGGCCTGCTCGCTCTCGGCCTCGCCGAAGGGTGGCTCGGAGAAGAAGGAGAGCGGCTCGGCCACGCCGTAGAACAGCAGCCCTACCCCGGTACCGGCGGCAAACAGCATGGAAAACCAGCCCCAGTTGGAGAATTCCGGGCGCTCGTCCTCGCCGCCGAGCCGCACGCTGCCGTAGCGGCTGAAGATCAGATAAAGCGCCAGCACCAGGAAGGCGTTCATCGCCAGCAGGTAGAACCAGCCGAAGTAGTCGGCGATGGCCTCCTGCACCGCCTCGGCGCCCTGCTGCATCCTGTCCGGCACTGTCACCCCGACGATGACCAGCAGCAGGATGACGGCGGCGGCCGTGAGGAAGACCGCACGGTGAACGGGCACGCCCAGCAGATTGTGGCGCTTGGCGCTGCCGTAGCGATCAGCATCGGAGTGAGTCGGCATATCCATTGCCTCCTGGGTAGCGGCTTCCGCGCCGGTTGGTGACGTCCCACATTCGACGGGCCTAAGGCAACGATAGCAGCGGCTGGGCTGCGGCGCGTGGCGGCCCGCCCGGCGTTACGCTTCACTACGCAGGACTTCATTCACTTACACCGCTGCACACCCAGCCCGACCGCGGGCGAGTGTGCTAGCCTGGGGCTGGCCTTTACGGCCGGCACACGAGGACGACATGCTGCGCATTTCCAATAACGTGACGCTTGCCGCGCATGAGATCGAGATCAGCCAGATCCGCGCCCAGGGCGCCGGCGGGCAGAACGTCAACAAGGTGGCCTCGGCGGTACACCTGCGTTTCGACATTCCCGCCTCCAGCCTGCCGCCCTTCTACAAGGAGCGGCTGCTGGCGCTTTGCGACAGCCGCATCAGCAAGGAAGGGGTGGTGGTGATCAAGGCGCAGAGCTTTCGCACCTTGGAGCTGAACCGCGAGGATGCCCTGGCCAGGCTCAAGGCGCTGATCCTCGAGGCGGTGAAGACCCGCAAGTCGCGCCAGCCCACCAAGCCGAGCCGCGCCTCGCAGCGCAAGCGGGTGGATCGCAAGACCAAGAAGGGGCAGACCAAGGCACTGCGCGGCAAGGTGAAGCTCTAGGCAACTGCGAAACGCCTCGGGCAAGCGACTGCTAGGCTTAACGCAACGAGTGCGTACCCGAGCCAAGGAGCCGTCATGCCAACGCGAGCCAGGCCGTCGAGAGCCCCGTCTTCAAGCGATATGCCATCGAGCCAGACGCCATCGAGAAGCGTGGCGCGTCCGCTGAGCCCGGGGCTGGAACGCCTTCACCTGGTCTGGGACGTTGTGATCATGGTGCTGGTGGTTGCCAACCTGGCGCTACTGCTGTTCGACAGCCTGTTCCTGCTGGACCCCCTGAATGACGCCTTCGCCGCCGTGGCGCCGGGCCTGCATGCTGCCTACGACGACACTATCCACGCCAACTTCGTCCGTATCGACCTCATCTTCGTCGCCATCTTCGTGCTCGACGTGCTGCTCGGCTGGGCGGCAGCCATCGCCGAGCGGCGCTACCACCGCTGGTTCTTCTACCCCTTCGTGCACTGGTATGACGTGCTGGGCTGCATCCCGGTGGGCGGCTTCCGCCTGCTGCGCGTCCTGCGCATCATCGGGCTGCTGAACCGGCTGCAGCGGCTGGGGCTGATCGACGTACGCGGCTGGCAGCTCTACGCCTTCTACGTCAAGTACTACGACATCTTCTTCGAGGAGCTCTCTGATCGCGTGGCGATTCGCCTGCTGGGCAACATGCAGGAGCAGATCCGCTCCAACGACTCGCTCTCCACGCGGGTCGTCGATCGGGTGGTGATGCCGCGCAAGCAGCAGCTGATCCACGAAATCACCCGGCGGCTGGAGGAAATGACCGGCAACGCCTATGCGCGCAACCGCGAGGAGACCATGCGCTACGTTCGTTCGCTGGTGAACCGGACGGTGGCCGACAGCCAGGAGGTCAGGCGCCTGCGGCGCCTGCCGATGGGCGATCTGATGGCTCGCAGCATGGAGTCGAGCATCAGCGACCTGGCCTGTCGGCTGGTCCATGAAGCCATGGAGGGGCTGCGCTCGCCCGAGTTCACCGCCCTGGTGGAGCGCATGGCCGACAGCGGCATCGACACCTGGCTGCAGGTCGACGAGCACACCGATCGAGTGACCGAGCAGGTGCTCGACGACATGCTCGAGCTGGTCAAGGAGCAGATCGCCGTCAAGCAGTGGCGGCGTCGCTACGATTGATGGCGGCTGGTCAGGATGTGATGCAGCCCGCCACACTCCACCAGCGGATCGTCGCAGTTGATCACGATCTCGGAGCGCGCCAGCACGTAGCTCTTGCCGGTGATGGTGTTCTCCACCACCTGGTGCCTGCCGCCAGCTTCGCGGGCTTCGATGAACTGGCCGATGAAACCGGTTTCGCGCAGCGACACGGTTTCCAGCCGGTCGCCGGGCTTGATGGTGCCCTCGTAGTGCATCAACGCCAGCCGCGCCGAGGTGCCGGTGCCGGTGGTGCTGCGGCAGATCACGCCGGGATGCACGTAGGTGGCTGAACGCGAGCGGTAGAAATCCTCGGCGATGCGCTCCACCGGCCCCATGAAGTGGAGGAACGGCAGCGGCCCGACGTCGCCCAGCGTGTAGTGGGAGAAGCCGCTGCGCGCCTGAATCGCCTCGACGATGCGATGAGCGCATTCGGCCAGCGCCCGCTCCTCCTCGCGCTTGAGCGAAAAGCCCAGCTCGGTGGCGTCCACCAGGGCGTAGAAGCCGCCGCTGTAGGCGATGCTGTAGGTCACGTTGCCGATCGAGGGCACGTGGATGCGCTCGCGGTAGGTGTCGATGTAGCTCGGCAGGCCACCGCAGGTGATCGCCTCGACCACACCGTTCTCCACCCGCGCCTCGATCTGCACCAGCCCGGCGGGCGATTCCAGCGTGAAGTGCTGGAGACCCTCGCGCTTGGGAATCAGCCCGGTCTCGAGCAGCGCGGTGGCGGTACACAGCGTGTTGGAGCCGGAATAGATGGGGTAGCCCATCACTTCCATAATGATGTAGCCCATCTGTGCCCGCGGGTCGCAGGCCGGCACGATCAGGTCCACCGACATCTCGGGGATGCCGTAGGGCTCATTCAACAGCAGCTTGCGCAGGCCATCGGCATCGTTTTCCAGGTACTCCATCTGCTGGCGCACGGTGTCGCCCGGCAGCGGGTCGATGCCGCCGATCACGATGCGACTGACGTCGCCGCCAGCATGGGTGTCGAGCAGTTGCAGCCTGAGTTCGTGGCTCATGGAGTGTCCTTGAAAGCATCGCCCTTGGAAATATCACCCTTGGAAGCGTCGCCCTTCAGGGCAAAGCGAGCGCCATGCTCGGCCCACTGGGCATCGGGCACGATCACGATCTTGCCCAGGAAGTGGCTGCCGCGGTTGACGAAGTAGCGCTCCGCCGCGTGCAGCTCGGAAAGCGGGAACGCCGCGTGAAGCACCGGCTTGAGCTGGCCGCCGCGAATCCACTCGATGAGCTGCTCGGCCTCCTCGCGGGTGCCGTGGGAAACGCCAAAGATCTGCACCTGATAGAGGTAGATGCGCGTCCACATGATCTCGCTGAGGTTGCCGCCGCTGGCCCCGGCGATGGAGAGCCGCGGATAGGTGGTGCGCGCCTGCATGTCGCCGGTCATGGTGTCGATGAACAGGTCGGTCATCTCGCCGCCGACCAGGTCCATCACCGCGTCGATGGGCGCGCCGCCGGTCGCCTGCAGCACCCGCTCGACGAAAGTGGGCAGCTCACCACGGTCGATCACCGCTTCGGCGCCCAGCGCCAGCAGCGCTTCGGCCTTGTCGGGCTGGCTCACTGCATAGGGAATCGCCCCCACGATGCGGCACAGCTGAATCAGCGCAGTGCCTACGCCTCCGCTGGCGCCGCTGACCAGTACACGCTCGCCGGCCGCGATGTTGGCGACGGTCATCATGTGGTAACCGGTCTGGTAGGAGCACATGCCCATCGCCGCCAGCTCGGCATCGGCCAGCTCGGGGTTGGGCACATGATGGAACTGGTCCGACGGCACGGCGATGTACTCAGCGAAGCCACCGTCGGCACCGTGGCCGTAGTAGTCCGGCGTCAGGTTGATGTCGCGACGGTCGTCGGGGTAGAGGTTGAAGTCGAGCAGGCCGCGCTCGCCGATGCGCGAGGCGCTCACCCCCTCACCCACCGCCACCACGCGGCCGGCCACGTCGGCACCCTGGATGCGCGGGAAGGTCAGCGTGGCCTCGCCACCCATGGCGAAGGAGGTCACCTCACCCTTGTCCTTGGTCGGGTAGAGCCCCTCGCGGGCCTTGCGGTCGGTGTTGTTCTTGGCGGTGGCGGTGACCTGCACCAGCACGTCGCCCGGCCCGGGGCGCGGTGTGGCGACGTCGCTTCGATACACCAGCCGGTCGAGATCGCCATGGCCGGTCAACAGCATGGCGTGCATGGTGGCCGGAATCTGCGGCATGTTGTCGTTCGACACCTGGGTCCTCCTGGGCTGTAGTAACGGCTGCCTGCGCCGAGCCAGGCGCCTCGTCGCTTGTGTCCTCACCGCGTTAGGCAAGCCGGAGCGGCTGGCAGTGGGAGGAGAGGAGAGACGGCAGGCAAGCTCACGGCAATGCCAGCGATTGAAGCACGCCCAAAGCGGCGCTGCATACCGTTGATCAGTGAGCTTTTTTTCTGTTTTTCCCGGCTTGAGCGAAGGTTCTTTCTTCCTTGCTCACAGGCAAGGGAGGCGCGCTATGGCAAGGCTCACTATTCTTTCTGGCAGGACACGCCCAGGTGAAGGAGACACCATGAACTACTGGCTGATCGTCAATACCGGTGCCGGCGACGGCAGCCGCGGAGAAAGCTATTGGCGCGAGCACCTCCAGGCCGCCGGCGTCGAGGGGCTCAAGGTTCGCGATCTGGCCGATACCGAGTGGGAGGGCGACGTCGCCATCGGTGACCGGGTGCTGGTGGCGGGGGGCGACGGTTCCGTCAACCGGGTCGCAACGGTGTGCGTGGAGCGTCAGGCGGTGCTCGGCGTGCTGCCGTCGGGTACCGCCAACGACTTCGCGCGCAATCTGGACCTGCCGGACGACCCCGCGACGCTGTGCCGCATCGCCACCGGCGAGGCAACCCTGGCGGTCGATGTCGCCTGGATCAACGACTGGCTCTTTCTCAACGTGGCGCATCTCGGGCTCGGCACTCTGCCGGCCAGGGAAGCCTCACAGGAACAGAAGCGCCACCTGGGCCGCTTCAGCTACTTGCTGACCCTGGCGCAGCGCATCGGCATGCAGAACGGCATTCATGCCCGCATCGAGTGCGGCGAGCAGAGCGCCACCGGCCAGTGGCTGACGATCGCCATCGCCTCCGGCGCCTATTTCGGTGGCGGCCACACCATCGACGAAGCCTATATTGATGACGGCAAGCTGGACGTGGTGGCGGTACGCAAGCGCTCCTGGTGGCGCCTGCTGGTGGCCTTCGTCACCACCCGACTACTGCGAATGACGAGCGATACCGACGACACCCTGGTGCATTTTCAGGCACCGAGCTGTCGCGTCACCTTGAAGCACCCGCACACCCTGACGGCAGATGGCGAAGACCTGGGCCAGACGCAGCAGGTCGAAGCCTTCACCCGCCATGGCGTGCTGCAGGTCGCCGGTCGCCCGGAAGCCTCACCACGGCTACGCTTCTCGCGCCTGGAACCCTTGGCAGCCCAGCCGAGGCCTGCCCCGCTCTGAGCCCAGACGCCACTAGGCAAGCGGCAAATGCACCACCGCGCCGCGCAGCCCGCGGCGATCCGCCCACAGCTTGCCCAGGGTGATCGGCAGGCGAAACCGGCGCCGGCCGGCCGCCCCGGGGTTGAACAGCAGCCGCCCCTGCTGCCACTCGTTGCGCGGTTTGTGCGAATGACCGTGCAGCACGGCATCGCAGGGCGTGGCCTCGTCAACGTCGGCCAGCTTGTGCACCAGGAGCAGGCGCCAGCTATTGACCACCAAATCCTGCCGCAGGGGCAAGGCCTGCGCCCAGGCGGCGGTATCGACATTGCCTCGTACGGCATACAGCGCGGCACGCTCGGCCAGGCGTTCGAGAATAGCGGCATCCTGCTCCCGGGCGCCTACATCGCCCAGGTGCACGATCAGCTCGCAGCCATCCAACAGGGCCAATGCCTCATCCCGCAGCAGGCCGTGGGTATCGGCGATCACCCCGATGGGGCCCGCCACCTCCAGGGCGTCACCGCCTTTCTCGATCACCACGTCCCCGTTCCTCCTGCGTTGCCGCGGCGTGCGTGAAGGAACCATAGCGATCCCAACCCGGCGTATCAAACCGGGCGTGCCCGGGGTTTGACGCGCCCTACCCGGCTGCTAGCTTGACAAACGAGGCCCAGCCACGCCCACGCGAACAATTCAAAAGGAACGCACCATGACGAGAAGGGATTCGAGAGCCTGGCATCTGCTGGGCACACTGCCGCTGGCGGTGGTGCTCGCCGGGCAGGGCGAACCATGAACACGGCTAGCGCTGGCGACGCTCCCCACGGCTGGATCCTGCTGCGCGGTCTGGTGCGCGAGGCACGTCACTGGGAAGGGTTGCCGGAGAAGCTGGCGCTTGTGCTGCAGGCGCCGGTGTGGGCGGTGGACCTGCCGGGCAACGGCGCGCGCTGGCACGAAAGCAGCCCGACCCGCATTGATGCCATGGTCGAGGCGCTGCGTGACCAGCTGGTGAAAGCCGAACGCCCAGGGCCGCACCGGGTGCTGGCGCTTTCGCTGGGGGGCATGGTGGCGCTGCGCTGGGCCCAGCGCTATCCCGCCGAGGTGGCGGGCCTGGTGCTGGTCAACGCCAGTCTGCGCGGCGTTGCGCCTTTCTACGAGCGTCTGCGCCCACGCCAATACGGCCGCCTGCTGCTGGCCCTGGGGCCGGTGGGGCACGAGCGCCGCGAACGGCTGATCCTCAAGATGACCACCCGGCTGCAGCAGGACCCCGACAGCGTAGCGCGCCGGCACGCCCAGTGGCAGGCACAGGCGCCCGTGTCGAAGGCCAACCTGCTGCGCCAGCTGCTGGCGGCGGCACGCGGCTTCGCCCCGCCGGAGGCCGCCCCGCCCTGCCCCACGCTGCTGCTGGCCTCGCGGGCCGACCAGATGGTCTCGTGCCGCTGCTCCCAGCGCATGGCCGAACGCTGGGGCTGGCCCATCGTCTATCACGCCAGCGCCGGGCACGACCTGCCGCTGGACGCCCCTGACTGGGTCATCGAGCAGATCCGCGCCTGGCTGGCCGCCTCAGGCGGAGCGCCTCTCGCGCAGCAGCCAGGCCGCAAGCCCCACCCCCACCAGCCCGATCAGCGCCCCGGGAAAGGCGCCGAGAGCCAAGGCGGCAGCCAGCCCCAACAGTAGCGCCAGCCCGCCGCCGGCAATGGCGCCGAAGTGGCGCGTGGGAGGCACCTGGCGGCGGCGATAGCGTTCGAAGCCCACCGCCGCGAGCATGATCGGTACGGTCATCAGGGCACACAGCCCGACCCACTCCAGGCGGCCGATCCAGAATCCCGGTTCGCCCGGCATGCCGGCGTCGATCGGCCAGCCCAGCCGCTGGCCGAGCCAGGCCGCCGGCAGCTCGGCCAGCTTGTGCCACAGGTAGAGCTGCAGTCCCAGGGCGCCGGTCATCGCCATCCAGCGCCCCAAGTGGCGCCGTTCGAGAAAGCGCCGCACCGGCGTTTCGAACAGCACCACCAGCCCGGCCTGGCACCACAGCACGCCCAGCAGGGCCAGGGTGGGCGGCAGCAGGTTGGTCTCGCCGCCCACGTTACCGTTGACCATCGACGGCGGATAGCCCAACGCCACCGCCGCGACCAGCCAGGCCAGGCCAAGCAGCAGCAGGCCCGCCCCGGTGGCGCGGCCGGCCAGGCGACCCTGCCACCAGGCGATACCGAGCTGCTGGGGTAGCAGCCAGAACAGCGCGGCATTGACCCAGGCGAACAGGTCGTGGTCCTCGGTGACTCGCTGGCCCAGCGCTAGCCACTCGGCCGCTTCACCCGGACGGGCGCGCAGCAGGTCGACCAGGACGATACCCGCTACCATGGCGGCCGACACCCACAGGCCGCAGCGGCGGTCGAGCCAGACGCACAGCGGCAGCAGCAGCTGGACGCCCAGCAGTACCAGCAGGAACCAGAGGTGCACGGTCAGCGAGGCGTTGAGCGGGCCGAGCACGCCATCGCGCGTGATGAAGGCGATGCCGACGAACGCCGTCAGCACCGCCAGGTAGGTGGCGGACGGCCGCGCCAGCCCCAGCGCCCGCTCCGCCCACCAGTGGCGATGCGGCTCGGCATCGGCGAGCCGCTGTCTCACCCCATCGGCGCTGACCGCCGCCGAGACGAAGATGAATAGCGGCACGACCTGGACGATCCAGGTGAAGTAGCCGGCAGGCGCCCAGGCATCCAGGATATGGCCGGTTGCAACCAGTTGGCCGCCCTCGAGGCGCGGCAGCGTGGCCACCCAGTGGCCTAACACCACGATCAGCAGCGCCAGGGCGCGTAGCGCATCGGGATAAGGGTCGCGGGTATCGCTCAACGGCACCTCCTGCGGGGCGAGACAATGCATGCCACTGCCGCCAGTAGCCTAGCCGATGCTGAAACGGCCAACCAACGACGTTCGAACCCGGCAGGCTTAGCTGCTACGTTGGCAAGGCATGGAATTGGCAAACGGAAAGGCTTCACACATGGCAGTGACATCCACGACGCAACGCGCCCTGCGTGCCGCGGCACGTGGCGTCTCCTTCCTGGTGTTGGCAGGCACGATGGCGGGCGTGCCCGTTGCCACCCAGGCCCAGGCCGGCGAAGTCGGCCTGCCCCGCTTCCCCTCCATCAGCCCTGACGGCACGCAGCTGATCTTCAGCTGGCGCGGCGACCTGTGGCGTAGCGGTATCGAGGGCGGCCAGGCCATCCGCCTGACGCGCCACCACCTGGATGACCTGCATTCCAGCTGGAGCCCAGACGGCGAATGGGTGGTGTTCGCCTCCATGCGCGACGGCTATCTCAACCTGTGGCGCATGCGCGCCGACGGCAGCCAGCTCACCCAGCTCACCCACGGCGACCAGCACCTGCGCACGCCGGCCTTCGGCATCGGCGCCGACGGCGAGCCGGTGATCACCTTTTCCGGCATGCTCGAAGCCGACGTCTACCGCGACCAGCGCCCCTACCGGCTGTCGCCGCAGGGCGGCGATTTCACCCGCCTGCACGATGCCTTCGGCTCCGAGCCGCAGCTGTCGCCGGACGGCAGCCAGGTGGTGTTCACGCGCGGCGGCGCCTACCACGACTGGAACCGTCGTCACTACCGCGGCCCGGATGCCATGGACATCTGGCTGTACGACAAGCGCACGGAGCGCTTCACCGCGCTCACCGAGCGCGACGGTGACGACGGCCAGGCGCGCTGGCTCGACTCCGACACCCTGCTGTTCATGTCCGACCGCGAGGATCGGACGGTCAACCTCTACCGCCTGCACCTCGACGACCCCTCGAACGTCGAACGCCTGACCCACTTCAGCGAGCATGACCTGCAGCATTTCGATATCTCGCGCAACGGCACCACCGCGGTGCTGCAGGTCTGGGACCGGCTGCTCACGCTCGACCTGACCGACCCGCAGGCCGAGCCCGAGCCGCTGTCGCTGCGTGCGCCCGACGACGGCCGCGACAGCCATGCGCTGCGCCGCGTCGACCGCAACGTCAGCGAGGCAGCCCTGAGCCCTGATGGCCAGACCATGGCCTACGTCGCCTACGGGCGCGTCTATGTGCGCCATGTCGACGAACTGAGCCCGACGCTGCCGGTGACGCCCGGCTCCCATGCCCGCCACCACGGCCTGGCCTGGTCGCCGGACGGGGTTAGGCTTTACTTCACCAGCGACGCCGACGGCACCGAGTCGATCCAGGCGGCACGGGTGGCGCTGACCCGCGACGAGATTCGCCGCACCCATGAGCGCCAGTTGGCCACCGGCCGCCAGCCCGCGCGGGACTGGGACACCTCCCAGCCCAGCGCGACCTCGCCGGAGGGGGACCATCCGCAGATCCCCTACGCCGAGTCCGGCGAACCGGACATCCTCGTGCGCGGCACGGACCCTGAGGACCCCTTCGCCCCGCAGGACCCGGGGTTCATCTTCGAACCGCTGCTGCTGCCCCGGCCTGCCGCACCGATGAACGAGCCCGAGCCGGGCGCGCAGGAGCCGGCGGTGGAACTCGAGAGCATTCCGGAGGAGGCGCTCGACGAGGAGCTGCCCGACGACATGCCGACCGCCCTCGACCCCACCCGCTGGCACGATGCGGTGCAGTTCGAGATCCGCCCCGTGGTGGCCACCGAGCACAACGACCGCGACGCCTCGCCCTCACCGGACGGCAATGCGCTGGCCTTCCGTCGCGGGCGCGGCGACCTGGTGGTCCGCGACCTGCGCAGCGGCGAGGAGCGCACCCTGGTAGAAGGCTGGGATTTCTACTTGCAGTGGCGCTGGTCGCCGGACAGCCGCTACCTCGCCTACTCGCAGAATGACCTCGACTTCAGCGCCAACATCTATGTGGTGCCCGCCGACGGTTCGGCCGAGCCAGTCAACATCACCCGCCACCCGCGCAACGACCTCAACCCGCGCTGGTCGGCGGACGGTCGCAAGCTGACTTTCATCTCCAACCGTGCGGAAGAGAGCTACGATCTCTATCGCGTCTATCTCGACCGCAGCCTGCAGGGCCAGACCCCGCGCGAGCGCACCGGCTACTACCGCGATGCGCGCCAGGCCGCCGCCCAGCAGCGGCCGCTGTCACCGCTGCCGGCGGAGCGCACGCCGCGTGCCGACGATCAGGTGGCGGAGCTCGACCTGGAAAACGCCTGGCGCCGAATCGAGCGCGTGACGGCCTCGCCGTCGCACCAGAGCGCCAACGAGATGTCCCCGGGCGGCGATCGCTACGTGTTCAACGCCGGTCGCGAAGGCCTGGTGGCGATGAACTGGGACGGCGGCCAGCGTACACGCCTGGGCCCGGTGGCGGACGTGCAGCACCTAAGCCTTAGCGGCGACCAAGTGGTGTTCATCGCCAACGGCCGGGTGGGCCTGGCCAATCTGTCGGGCAGCGGCTCGCCACAGTACCTGGACATCTCCGACCGCATCCGCGTGGACCTGCAGCAAGAGGCGCTGCAGAAGTTTCACGAGGCGGCGCGAGTCATCGGCGAGCACTTCTACCGCCAGGACATGAAGGGGCTCGACTGGCCCGCCGTGGTGGAGGAGTACGCCACCCTGGTTCGGCGCTCGCGCACCCCCAGCGAATTCAGCGATATCACCAATCGCCTGATGGGCGAGCTGGCGGCATCGCACATGGGGGTCTCCAACCCCGGCCCGGTCTCGGCGCTGCGCGAGCCCTCGGGGAGGCTGGGCATCGAGCACGAGCGCATCGTCTCGCAGGAGAACGGCCGCCATGGCTATCGGGTCACCGCCATCACGCCCGAGGGGCCGGCCAGCCGCGGCCCGATGCCGCTGCGGCCCGGCGATGTGATCACCGAGATCGACCTGCAGCCCTTCGGTGAGACCGACACCCTGCGCGAACGCCTGCGCGGGCAGGTCGAGCGCGAAGTGATCGTGACCTTCGAGCGGCCCGGCAGCGACGGCTACGACGAGTTTCGCACCATGCTGCTGACGGTGGGGCTCACCGAGCTGGCGCGACTGAAATACGACGCCTTCCGGGCGCAGAGCCGCCGCTTCGTCGAAGAGCTCTCCGACGGGCGCCTGGGCTATCTGCACATCCAGGCCATGAACCAGACCTCGCTGGAAGGCTTCCAGGCCGACCTCTATGCCGCGGCGGTGGACAAGGACGGGTTGATCATCGACGTGCGCAACAACGGCGGCGGCCACACCACCGACCGCATCCTGACCTCGATCATGGCCGGGGAGCACGCCTACACGATTCCCGCCGGCGCCGATCCCGACGCCGTAGGCCATTACCCACAGGACCGCCTCGACGCACCGCGCTATACCCTGCCGATCAACATGCTGGCCAACGAGAAGAGCTACTCCAACGCCGAGATCCTGGCGCACGCGTTCACGACGCTGGAGCGCGGCAGGCTGATCGGCCAGCAGACCTACGGCGGGGTAATCTCGACCAACAGCCATACCCTGGTCGACGGCGCCACCGTGCGCCGCCCGTTCCGCGGCTGGTACCTGCCCGACGGCACCGACATGGAGCACAACGGCGCGGTGCCGGATATCCTGGTGGAGCAGCGGCCGGAGGACGAGGTGGAAGGCCACGACCGCCAGCTCGAACGGGCGGTATTCGACCTGCTCGAGCGGATCGACGGCGAGGCGTGAGCCGCCCACGGCGGCGGCTCAGTGCCGCTTCACTCGCCAGATGCGCCAGGCCAGCAGGGCGATGATCGTCGCCCCCAGCGGCCCGAGCACGGCCGCTGCGGTCGGCGGATGCACCTCGACCCCCAGGGCGCCCAGGCTCTCCAGGCCCAGCTTGAACAGGCTGAAGATGTAGTAGCTGATGACGATGATCGAGAGCCCTTCCACCGCCTTCTGGATCTTGAGCTGGCTGCTGGCGCGCTCGTTGAGGCTGCCCAGGATGCTCGAATTCTGCTCCTCGATCTCAACCTGGGCCCGGGTGCGCAGCAGGTCGTTCAGCCGGGCCGCGCTTTCGGCCAGGCTCTCCTGACGGCGATGAATGGCGGCACAGTAGTGCACCGTGGGGTGGAAGCGCCGCAGGATGAAGGTGCCGAGCTGCGGGCAGTGGTCGACTCGCTGCTCCCGCAGCTCCTCGATGCGCGAGACGACGATGCGCGCATAGGCGTCGGTCGCGCTGAAGCGCTGCCGCGAACGCGCGCCGCTGCGCTCCAGCCGCGCCGAGAGCCGGGACAGGGCGGTCAGCAGCGGGCGCGGGTTGGTGTCCTCCTGTTCGGCGTTGCGGTCCGACAGCTCGCCCAGCTCCAGCTCGTAGGCGTGCAGTTCAAGCGCCAGCTCCTTGGCCAGGGGCAGCGACAGCGAGGCCATCATGCGGTAGGTCTCGATCTCCAGCAGTCGGCGCACCATGCGCCCGAGGCGGAAGTCGTTGAGCCCGTGGTTGAGCAGCAGCAGGCGGTTGACGCCGCCTGCATCGAGGTGGAAGTCGCTCCACACCGTGGCATCGCCACCGCCCACCTGCGAGCCGGCAGGATCGATGAAGCCGTAGGCCTCGGCGCTGCCCCGCCAGCTCTCGCCGCCCTCCACCAGCACCAGCGTGGCGCTGATCAGAGTGGCATCGTAGGCCTCGACGACCTGGGCCAGCCAGGCCGGCGGTGGCAGCCAGGGATCGCTGCCCTGCCCCTTGGGTGCCATCAGGGTCAGGGTGGAGAACTCGGTATGGCGCTCCCACTTCAGCACCCCGCCGTCGAGGGTGACGATCTGCTGGACTCGCTCGGTGTCGAAGGCAAGGCCGCTGGTCTCGCTCAGCTGCAGCAGCAGGTCGGCGTGCTGCTCGGCTTCGGCCAGGAAGGCGTAGTGGTAGAGGTGGGCCGGCTCGGAGAAGTAGATCGACGGGCGGGCGTGCAGCTCGTTGTGCAGGCGTTCGCGCTGTGGGTGCATGTCAGGGGCCTGAGAAGAGTGGACCTCCGAGACTAAAGTCTGAACACCCCATCGCCAAGCCCGCTTTCGACTAGCCTGTCTCGTCGCTTGGTCGCACTGCCTCGTCGCCGTGCGCTGCCGGTGCCTGCACGGCTGTCTCCTCGATCAGCCGCTCCAGCGCCACCGGCCCCTGCAGAAAGCGGTTCATCCAGGCCAGGGCACTGGGCAGGCTGGCACGCCACACCCGCCAGGTATGCCCACCGTTGAGCACCTCCATGACCACTCGGTCCGGCTGATGCGGAGCCAGCGCCTGGCGCACCAGCCACGCATGGTGGGCGGCGTTGTAGGCATCGCGATGACCGGCGCTGAGATAGAGCGGCACCACCTCGTCGCGCTCCAGGTAAGCGGGAAGGTGGGCGGTGTAGTTGCGCCGCTGCCACAGCTCGGTATCGAAGCGCCCGGCGGCATCCAGGAAGGCCGGATGGCGCCGAGCCGCGGAGTGACGCGGCGGCAGCGGATGGTAGCTGGCAGGGCTCAGGGCCGCGGCGGCGGCAAACAGCTCGGGGCGTTCCAGGGCAAAATTGAGCGCGCCATATCCCCCGGCGGAAAGCCCGGCCACCGCTCGCCACTCACGCCGCGGCACGACCTGCCAGGTCGCCTCCACGTGGGGCAGGAGTTCCTCGAGAAAGGCCGAGCGCGCCGCCTCGTTGTGCCCGTCGATCCACCAACTGCTGCTGCCCGGCATGACGATCACCACGGGGGGAAGCCGCCCTTCGGCAATCATGCGGTCGACGGTGTGTGCGAGCCCGCCGCGCTCCACCCAGTCGCGCTCGCTGCCGGCCGAGCCATGCAGCAGGTAGAGTACCGGATAGGCCAGGTTCGACTCGCGGTAGCCTTCCGGCAGATAGAGGGCATAGGGGTAGTCCCGTCCCAGCAGCTCAGAAGCGAAGCGGTGAAAGGTCACCTCGCCCGCCGCCTGGGCCCTGCCTTCCCACAGCAGCGCCACGCCCAGCAGCGCGGCCAGGAGGTTCTTCAGCGTCATGGCACGTCTCCTTGTGCCGCCACGGCGCGGCATGGCCCCGACATCGCATGGAATCAATCCCTCTCGCCATGGTCGGACAGCGTATCGATGAGTGATGTTCCTCGAACCAGGGAAGGCGCGGAGCGTTCATGAAGCGGATCGAAGAAATCTACTGGCTGCGTTTCTACGGTTGCCTGGCCGTGTTTGCCTACCACTTCCTCGATCGCATCAACCTGCAGGTCGAGAATGTCTATCTCGACCTGGCGCGCATTCCCACCGTGCTCGGCACGCCCCTGTTCATCTTCATTTCGATCTTCTTGTTCTCGGCCCGCTACGGCAAGCAGCCGCCGCCCGGCTTCCTGCCCAAGCGCCTGCAGTACGTGATGGTGCCCTACCTGGTCTACGGGCTGATCTACGCACTGGCCAACTACGCGAGCCTTCAGCACCAGGGCACTGCCATCGGCTTTTTCGACAATCTGGTCCAGTACCTGGTGTATGCCGGCTGGCACGGCTATTTCCTGATCATCGCCATGCAGTTCTATGCGTTCTACTGGCTCTATGCCCGCCATGACCTGGAGCGCTGGCTGACGCCCGGCCCATGGCTGGTGATCAGCAGTCTCGTCGCCATCGCCTACTGGGGGCTGACCCGCCGCTTCGGCCTCGAACCGCCCGGCTATCTGCTGTGGATCGCCCCCCTCGGCTGGATCTACCTGTTCTTCCTCGCCATGCTGGTGGTGCGGCGCTACCCGCAGCTGAGCCCCGACCGGCTGCACGAGGTGCCGATCCTGCAGCGACTGGCGCACCCGGCGCTGCTGCTCGTCTACGTCGGGGTGATCGTGCTGTTCACCCTGCGTGGCTCGCTCGCCTACTCCTCCAAGGAGACCTGGGTGGTACCGCTGTTCATCCTGTTCACCCTGGTCGCCGTGACCCGGCTGCGCCAGGTGCCCGCCCCAGCGCTGGTCAAGACGATCAATCGCTATTCGTTCGGCATCTACCTGGCGCATCCAATGTTCTTCGCCCTGGTCGACGTCGGCAACGCGTACTGGCAGCTGCCGCTCTGGCTCTATGCGCTGCTGCTGGTCAGCGTGGGGATGGCCGGCTCGATCTGGCTCAATCGGGTCGCCAACCGCCTGCCCTGGGGCGGAATGCTGTTGGGCAAGACGCTGCAGGTGCCAAGCCGACGGCAGACGGCCTTCGGTCAAGTGCGTTAACCTGACGGAACGAATACGCTGCCCAGGAGATTCCCCATGAGTGAGCGCATTTCACTCGTGCTCGTGCCGGTCAACCGCTCGCCCGCGGCAGACGCCGCCACCTGCCATGCGGCCCTGCTGGCGCGCCTGCTCCAGGCGTCGCTGCAGCTAGTGCACGTCATGCCGCTCAACCCCGCCGAACTCAGCGACCTGCCGGCCAACCGGCAGACCGAGGCCGACCACGACCGAGCCCAGCGCCTGAAGGTGGCAGCCGACGCCTTCGCCCACGCCCGCCGGCTCATTGGCGACGACTTCGAGCCACCGCTGCGTGAGGTCTCGCTCGAGGAGGAGGGCTTCGTGCGCCATCCCGGACGCACCATCGCGGCGTACGCCAACCGCCAGTCGAACTGCCTGCTGGTGATCGGCGCACGGCATCTCAGCGACCTGGGCAAGTTCATTGAAGGCAGCGTCAGCGACGAGGTGGTGCACAAGGCCAACTGCCCGGTCACGGTGGTCCATCCCGAGGCGGCCCCGCGGGACATCGCCCGGATCGGCCGCGTGGTACTGCCGGTGGACGGTTCACGGCACAGCGACGAGGCGGCTTTGCTGGCCGGCGATCTGGCTCGCAGCGCCGAGGCCCCGGTCGACCTGCTGTTCTGCCGCCCCCTCACGCCCGGCTCGGGCGACACCGAGGCCCAAGTGGAGGAAGCCAGGCGGGTGCTGGACCAGGCCCGCCAGCGGCTGGGCCCGGTCGAGGCCGGTATTCGTGAGCAGGTGCTCGACGGCGACGACTATGCCGAGGCGATCGTCGGCCACGCGCATGATCAGGCGCCCTATCCGGTAATCGTGATGGGGCGGCGGGGGCTCGGGGCCTGGCGGGAGAAGCTGATGGGCAGCGTCAGCCACCGGGTCATCGACCTGGCGCACTGCCCCGTAACGGTAGTGGTGTAGCGGGACGGCTTAGGGCGTTCCGGCTTCGTAGGCGGCCTTGAGGCGATAGAACTCGGCGACGATCTCGTCCATGGCCGCATCGTCGTAGTCGCACAGGCCGCTGACCACTAGCTTCTTCGAGCCCTGACCGACGGGCTCGTCACCATCCGAGATGCGGAACTGCAGCAGCACGTCGCCGCGCTTGCCCTTGACGTCCAGCGAGGAGTCGACCAGCTCCAGCCGGGGCTGACGAAGGTCAAGCCGCTCCAGCGTGAAGCCCATGCTATCGTAGATCACCAGCGGGCGGCGCGGGTTGAACATCACGCCCTGCTCCTCCAGCAGCGGCTTGAGCACGTGCGGGAAGTTCTTGCCGGAAAAGGCGACATAGCAGCGTGAGAAGGCCTCGATCACCGCCGGGTCATGAGTACAGTCGCCCTCGCGAACGACCTCGAGGTAGCACTTGCGCTCGTCGTCCTGCACCTGCAGACCGCCGCCGTCGGGCTCGTGGAAACATAGCGGTGTGCCGTCCCCCACCATGTTGCGGAAGTGAAAATCCATGTGGTGGCAGAGCCCGAAGCGGCTCAGGACCAGCGCGAAGAGCAGGTCGCCCGGGACGCAGAAGCGGCGCGCTTCGACGTCGTGGATAGGGTTGAAGTCACCGGCAATGCGCTTGGCGAAATCACTGGCCTGCTGGGCGCTGATGTGAAGGTGCGTGTCCGTCTGCGTATGGTAGGGGTCGAGAAACATGCGTGCTCTGGCCTGTCCTGGGTGATTTGCCACGAAGGCTTCGATGATGCCACCTTCCCCAGGTCGGGGCCACTCCCGCCACCGGGCCAACGGTGGGGGCGGCAGCACGCTCACGCAAGCGGGCCTAGGTAGGCATGCGGCATATGAAGACTCGCTCACCGACGCCGGGTTGTTACACTGTAACGATCACGACACGCTTCTCATCGTTACGGTTCCTTGCGTATATTGTGCAGAGATTACACCGACCAAGAATAACGAACGCAAGAACTCGGAGCAGAAAAACGCCGGGACGCCGGCTGATACGGCAAGGGAATCTGGGGGTCAATCGTCATGCTCGATAGAGCCTGGCAGGACATAGCTGCCAAGGAGCTGGGCGCCGGTCGTACGGCATTGCCGCGCGGGGCGGGAGCCAGGCTTCGGCCGGCTGCGCCTGTTGCAACCGGCCTTGGGAAAACCATCACGTGACCATGATGCGACGCCTGCTGATGGCGCTGTTCTTGGTCATGGCACCCGGGCTTGGGGCGACAAGCGAGCGACAGGTGCTGCTTGTCGCCAATGCCGACTCGGCCGGGACGTCACTGACGCGCGATACCACGCGGGCGCTGTTTGCCATGCGCCAGCGTACCTGGCCGGATGGCCAGGCCGCGCGTGTCTTCGTGCTGCCCAACGACCATCCGGTCCATGCGCGCTTCGCCAAGGAGCGCCTCAACGTCTACCCGCACCAACTTCAACTCGCCTGGGACCGCCTGGTGTTTTCCGGCACCGGTCAGGCACCCGGGCGGGTCGACACTCAGGCCGAGATGCTGGAACGCATCGCTACTACGCCCGGTGCCTTGGGATATCTGGAAAGGGAGTACCTGGATGATCGTGTCCAAGTCATCAACATGGAGTAAGCGTGGTTCGCTCTTCCTGCTGGCCGTAGCCGTTGCCTGGACCCAGGTCGCCCGGGGGCAAGAGGTTCTGGACACGCTGCAAGTGCATGGGTTCCTGAGCCAGGCACTCGTCATCACCGACGAAAACAACTTCTTCGGCCCCAGCAGCAGCGGCAGCGGCAGCGGCAAGGGCAGCCTGCAGTACACCGAGATCGGCGCCAACGCTTCATTCCGGCCCCACCAGGACGTGCTGATCGCCGCCCAGGTACTCAGCCGGCGTGCCGGAGGCGACGGCAGCGATGCGCGACCGGCGCTGGACTACGGCATCATCGACTACCAGCCGATCTCCAATCAGCAGCGCACCCTGGGCCTGCAGGTCGGACGCTTCAAGAACCCCTTCGGCTTCTACAACCAGACCCGCGACGTCGCTTTCACGCGCTCCAGCATCCTGCTGCCACAATCGATCTACTTCGATCGAACCCGCGCCCTGGGGCTGTCCGCCGATGGCATGAGCTTCTACGCCGAGGAGCGCCTGCCAAGCGGCACGCTGCACTTCAAGGGCGGGATCGGCCTGCCCACGACCCGCGACCTCGACAGCCAGCTGTTCCCCTCCCGCCTGGGGGTGAGGCTCGATGGCAACCTCTCGTCCATCGCGCAGCTGCTGTATACCCATGGCGACGGCAACTTCACCGCCGCCGTCAGCGCCGCGGATGTCAATCTCGACCTTGGCGTTGGTGCCCATGAGGGCGAGCTCAACTTCCAGCCCGTGATTCTCTCGCTGCAGTACGACAAGGAGAAGTGGGCGCTGACCGGCGAGTATGCGCTGCGGCGGGTCTCGACCACCGAGACCGGCCCGATCCGCAGCGCCGAGACCACCGGCGAGAGCTGGTACGTGCAGTACAGCCGGCGCTTCCTCGACGACTGGCAGTGGCTGGTGCGCTACGACAGCCTGGTCAACGACCGCAGCGACCGCTCGGGCAGCCACTACGCCGCCCAGGGCCGAGGCCCCGCCCACGCCCGCTATGCCGACGACATCACCCTGGGGCTGCAGTGGCGCGTCAATCCGCGGGTGCTGCTGGCCGCCGAATACCACCACATCAATGGCACGGGCTGGCTGCCGCTGCGCGACGAGCCAGACCCCTGGGAGACGCAGCGACGCTGGAACATGCTGCTGTTGCAGCTTTCCCTGCGCTTCTGAGGCGGCCGCCATGTCCATCGCCTCGACGCCCGACCCGCGCCCCCGCCTGAGCCTGACCTGGCGGGTGCTCGCCATGAGCGGCCTGCTGCTGCTGCTGCTGGTGGCTCTGTTCACCTGGCTTGGCCACAGCAACCTGTCGCGTCAGTTCGACCAGAGCCGCTATGAGAGCAACCAGCGCGAAGCCCGGGAGATTCGCCTCGCCCTGCAGCGCTCCGAAGCCGGCCTGCAGCAGCTTGCCGCCCTGACTGCAGCCTCGCCGGAGCTGGGCCCGGCCCTAGCCGGCGGTGATACCGCCGCGCTGATCGGCTCGCTGGCCTCTCAATGGCCAACGCTGCAGCTGGAGTCGGGCGTCGACGAGGTGCTGGTGTTCGACGCCGACGGTCGCGAGCTGGCGGCCTGGGGCCACGGCCAGGCCGATCATGAGCGCCCGGTGCAGGACTGGGTGGCCAGGGTCATGGAGAGCGAACATCCGCTCTCGGTGCTGCGCTGCTCTAAGGACTGCCGCCAGTACGCCGCGGTGCCGATTCTGGAGGAGGGCCGCAGCGTCGGCCTGGCAATCCTGTCGCGTTCGCTGGCCGACGTGACGCGCCAGGTGCAGCAGGTGTCGGACAGCGCCGTGGCGCTGATGATCACCGGCGCGCTGACGGAAGAGGACATGCCGGAGCGCTGGCTGGATGCGTGGAACGGGCGCCTGGTCGCCATGACCCGCCCCGAGGAGTATCTAGCCCTGCTACAGCAGGCCAGCCGGATGACCACCCTGGACGACCTGCTCCATGCCCCGCTCCAACTGCACTTCGCCGGGCGCGACATCGAACTCTCCTCGGTACGCATGACGGAGGACGAGGATCGCCGCAACACGGGCTATTTCCTGCTGGCCACCGACATCACCGCCCAGATTCGTGCCATTCAGCACGACACGCGCGTGCTGCTGCTGGCCGGCATCGGCGGCTGGCTGGCCGCCCTGCTGCTGGTGCTGGGCATTCTGCTGCGCCCGATGGCGCGCCTGCGCCGCCTGGCCGGCGTGCTGCCGGCCCTGGCCCACGGCGGCTTTCTCAAGACGCGCCGCGCCATTCCCCTGCCCCGCCGCCGCCTGACGGATGAGATCGACGTACTCGAAGGCACCACCCTGGCGCTCTCCGACCAGCTGGAATCGCTGGAGCACGAGGTCAAGTTGCGCGGCGCCCAGCTTGCCGAGCGGGTCGAGGAGCTCGCCGAGGAGCGCGACTTCGTTGGCAGCCTGCTGAACACGGCCCGCGTACTGATCGTCACCCACGATGCCGAAGGGCGGATCACCCTCGTCAACGCCTATGCCCAGGCGATCCTGGCGCTGCAGGAGGAAAAGCTGCTCGGCCGCCTGTTCGACGATGTCTTTTCGTCGCGCAATGCCGAAGGCGATCTGCATGGCCTTGCCTCCCAGGAGGAGCGCGTTCTGGTATCGGCCGACGGTCACCAGCGCACCATCGCCTGGTATCACGCCCCGCTGCCCAGGCGCGACGCCAACCGCAGTGCGCGCATCTCGGTGGGCCTCGACGTCACCGAGCGGAAGGTGGCCGAGGCTCGCCTGACCTGGCTGGCCGAGCGCGACCCGCTCACCGAGCTCTACAACCGCCGCTACTTCCAGGAAACGCTTGGCAACGTCATGCAGCGCGGGCGTAGCGGCGCGGTGGTGCTGCTCGACCTCGACCAGTTCAAGGACGTCAACGAACTCAGCGGGCACCACAACGGCGACCGGCTGCTGCGCATGGTGGCAGATACGCTGTTCGACACCTTCGGCCACCGCGGCATGATCGCCCGGCTGGGCGGCGACGAGTTCGCGCTGCTGCTGGAGGGCGCGGATGCCAAGCAGGCGACCTGCGTGGCCAAGCAGATCATCCCCCTGCTGGAGAGCACCGGGCTCGATGCCGGCGGCCAGCGCCACCGGGCCAGGGCCAGCCTGGGCATCGCGCTGTTCCCCGCCCACGGCAGCAACCCCGCCGACCTCATGGCCAGCGCCGACCTGGCGATGTACAAGGCCAAGGAGAGCAGCGTGCAGCGCTGGCACCTGCTCTCCACGCCCGAACGCGCCAAGGACGAGCTGCAGGAGCGCGTCTACTGGGTCGAGCGAATCCGCGAGGCGATCGCAGAGGACAGCTTCGAGCTGCTGGTGCAGCCGATCGTTCGCCTGGGCGACCGCGACATTCGCCACTATGAGATCCTGCTGCGCATGCGCGGCTCCAAGGGCGCTCACATCGCCCCGGTGCACTTCATCCCGATTGCCGAGCGCAGCGGCCAGATCGTTCAGCTCGACCGCTGGGTGCTGCGCCACAGCCTGCGGGCACTGCAACAAGTCCAAGACCAAGGGATCTCGCTGGCGGTGAACCTCTCCGGTCAGACCCTTCACGATGAAGGACTCAAGCAGTTTCTCGTCGACGAGCTGCGCGCCAGCGGCGCCGACCCGCACCAGCTGGTGCTGGAGGTTACCGAAACGGCCGCGGTCACCGACTTTGCCACCGCACGCGGCGTACTGCAGGCCCTGCGCGACCTAGGCTGTCGTACCGCACTGGACGACTTCGGCGTCGGCTTCAGCAGTTTCCACTATCTGGGCGAGCTGCCGGTCGACTTCATCAAGATCGACGGCGCCTTCATCCGCAGCTTGATCACCAATCCGGAGACGCGGGTCATCGTCAAGGCCATCGCCGACATTGCCGCCGGCTTCGGCAAGCAGGCGATCGCCGAATTCGTCGATCAGGAAGAGCTCATACCGATTCTCGCCTCCTACGGCATCGCGTATGGCCAGGGCTATCACCTGGGCCGACCGATGCCACTGCTGGAGGCCTTCCCAGGAGTGCTGCATGAACACAGCCAGGACAAGCCGTCCTGAGCCAAGCCTGACAAGGTACGGCAAGGACGCCAGCCCGCACGACATCGATACCCGTATCACCGAGTTCATCGCGCAGTACCGCTTCACCCTCGCGCTGGATCATGCCAGCCGCTATCGTGCCTACGCGCTGCGCCACCAGGTGTTTCGCGAAGAGATGCACTACCGTCTCGGCGACGCCGCCGAACCCACGTTCGAGCGCGATGCCTACGACGCCGAGGCCCTGCTCTGCCTGCTGACTCACCGCGACAGCGGCCTCGACGTCGGCTGCCTGCGGGTGGTGCTGGGCGCCGACAGCGACGGCGAACCGCGCCGGTTGCCGCTGGAAGAGAGCTGCGCCCATGGATTGTCCCATCCGACCCTGCATCCTGCCGCCTTCGCCAGGAGTGAGGTCTGCGAAGTCTCTCGCCTGGCCGTGCACCGGCACTTTCGCCGCACCCCGGGAAGCGAGGTGCCAGCCTCGCCGCAGGGCGGCGAGGCACTGCCGGTGCCTTCCCCGCTGGTCAGCCTCAGCCTGTTTCTCGCCGCCACCGCGCTGGTCGGGCTTGCCGGGCGGCGTCACGTCTTCGCCATGATGGAGCCGCGCTTCGCCCGGCTGCTGCAGCTGGCCGGGCTGCGCTTCCAGCAGGCCGGAGAGATCATCGACTACTGCGGGCCGCGCGCGGCCTACTACATCGACCAGCAGCAGGCCGAACGCGACATGAAGGCCAACCTGACCCCGCTGTATCGCCACATCCAGGCGGTGCTGGTTTCGCAGCAGACCCAGACGCTGCCCGTCGTCGATGCGACGTCTCCCGGCACCACGGGCTAAGCCTCAGACGCCTGCCACCTAGCCCTGGGGCTCACTGCCGCGCTTGCGCCGCCGCTGCGGCGGGATCATGCGCACGCGAGCCTTGCCGCGCCGCCGGCGCGGCGCCTCGTCGCCGGCATTGGCTGCCGGAGCTTCGCCGGACGCAGGCGGCTCCGGCGGAGGCGGAATGATCACCCAGGCAAACACCGGCAGCGCCAGCCCCCAGTGGATGGCGGCCAGGCGCAGCCCCAGCGTGACCGCCAGCGCCAGGCCGATGGCGAAACCGACCGGCACGCCCAGGGCCCCCAGCCCCACATAGGTGATACCGCCGGCGATGGAGGCGGTGGCGTACACCTCCTCGCGCAGCACCATCGGCACACGGCGAGCCAGCACGTCGCGCACCATGCCGCCGGCCACGCCGGTCAACAGCCCCATCAGCACCGCCACCACGCCGGGCGCCTCCAGCAGCAGCGCCTTGTGCGCTCCGATCACGGTAAAAAGCGCCAGGCCGAAGGCGTCGGCCACCGGCAGGAATACCCGCGAGAGGCGATGGATATAGTGGAAGCCAACGATGGAGAGCCCCACGGTGGCCAGGATCACCCATAGGTAGGTCGGGTCGGCAACCCAGAACACCGGCCGTACGCCGAGCACCAGATCGCGCAGGGTGCCGCCACCGATGCCAGTGACAGCGGCCAGCACCAGCATGCCGAACGGGTCCATGCGCGAACGACACGCCAGGATCACACCCGACAGGGCGAACACCACCACGCCGGCCATATCCAGCCAGTACACCAGTGCCGTCACCTGCTGCCTCCTTCCACAAACATCGTTGATGCAATGCCCGCCCGTCTTCCCGGCCGTCAAGCGCATCCTGTGTATATAGTAAGTATCGTGATACGGATTGCTAGCGCCCATTGCCACCCTGGATGACAGGAAGAGAGCGATATGAAAGCACTGATCAAGAAGGAGGCCGCACCCGGCCTCTGGCTGGACGAGGTGCCCGACCCACAGGTTGGCATCAACGACGTGCTGATCAAGGTGAAGCGTACCGCCATCTGCGGCACCGACGTGCACATCTACCACTGGGACAGCTGGGCCCAGAAGACCATCCCTGTACCCATGGTGGTGGGCCATGAGTTCGTCGGCGAGATCGTCGAGGTCGGCTCCAACGTCAACGATTTCCACCCGGGGCAGATCGTTTCCGGCGAGGGGCACGTGGTGTGCGGACGCTGCCGCAACTGCCTGGCCGGGCGCCGCCACCTGTGCGCCCATACCAGCGGCGTGGGGGTCAATCGCCCGGGCGCCTTCGCCGAGTACGTCGCCCTGCCCATGTCCAACGTGTGGGAGCACAAGCCCGGCATCGACCTCGACGTGGCCGCCATCTTCGACCCGCTGGGCAACGCCGTGCATACCGCGCTGCAGTTCGACCTGCTCGGCGAGGATGTGCTGATCACCGGGGCCGGACCGATCGGCGCCATGGCCGCGGCGGTGTGTCGGCATGCCGGGGCGCGCCACGTGGTGGTCACCGACCTCAACCCAGGGCGCCTCGAGCTGGCCAGGCGCCTGGGCGCCACCCGCACCGTGGACGTACGTCACGAAACGCTCCCCGACGTGCAGCGCGAACTGGGGCTGACCGAAGGCTTCGACGTAGGCCTGGAGATGTCCGGCAGCCCCGCCGCCTTCCGCGACATGCTGGCCAACATGTGCCACGGCGGCAAGGTGGCCATGCTCGGCATTCCCACCGAGGAGATGGCCATCGACTGGAACACGGTGATCTTCAACATGCTGACGCTCAAGGGGATCTACGGCCGCGAGATGTACGAGACCTGGTACAAGATGTCGGTGATGATCGACTCCGGCCTCGACATCTCGCCGGTGATCACCCATCGCCTGCCCTACACCGAGTACCAGCAAGGCTTCGACGCCATGCTCAGCGGCGAAGCGAGCAAGGTCGTCCTCAACTGGGAGTCATGACATGTACGGAGCCTTCAAGCAGCACCTGAGGGGCGAGCTCGACGCCATTCGCCAGGCCGGGCTTTACAAGCACGAGCGCCAGCTGACCACCCCCCAGGGGGCCCATGTCGGCATCAATGCCGGCACCGAGGTGCTCAACCTGTGCGCCAACAACTACCTGGGGCTGGCCCAGCACCCCGAGGTCAACGCGGCCGCCAAAGCGGGTCTGGAAGAGTGGGGCTACGGCCTGGCCTCGGTGCGCTTCATCTGCGGCACCCAGAGCCTGCACAAGCAGCTCGAGCAGCGCCTGACCGACTTCCTCGGCACCGAGGACACCATCCTCTACCCCTCCTGCTTCGATGCCAACGGCGGGCTGTTCGAGACCCTGCTGGGCGCCGAGGACGCGGTGATCTCCGACGAGCTCAACCATGCCAGCATCATCGACGGCGTGCGGCTCTCCAAGGCGCGGCGCTACCGCTACCGCAACAACGACATGGCCGACCTGGAGGAGCAGTTGAAAGCCGCCGACCGCGACGGCGCGCGCTTCAAGCTGATCACCACCGACGGTGTGTTCTCCATGGACGGCTACATCGCCCGGCTCGACGAGATCTGCGACCTGGCCGAACGCTATGACGCCCTGGTGCACTTCGACGACTGCCACGCCACCGGCTTTCTCGGCGAGGGCGGCCGCGGCACCCATGAGTACCGCGGCTGCATGGACCGCATCGACATCACCACCGGCACCCTGGGCAAGGCGCTGGGCGGCGCCAGCGGCGGCTATACCAGCGGCAAGCGTGAGGTGATCGAGCTGCTGCGCCAGCGCTCGCGGCCCTATCTGTTCTCCAACACCGTGGCGCCGCCGGTGGTGGCCGGCGCCCTCAAGGCGATCGAGCTGGCCGCCGAGTCCCGCGAGCTGCGCCGTCGGCTCAGCGACAACACGGCCTTCTTCCGCGAGGGCCTCGAGCGGCTGGGCTTCGAGCTGCTGCCCGGCGAGCACCCCATCGTGCCGGTGATGCTGCACGACGCGGGCCTTGCCGCCCGCTTCGCCGAGGAGATGCTCAAGGAGGGCGTCTACGTGATCGCCTTCTCCTACCCGGTAGTGCCCCAGGGCAAGGCGCGCATCCGCACCCAGATGTCCGCCGCGCTAAGCCGCGACGACCTGGAGTTTGCGCTGGCCGCCTTCGGCCGGGTCAAGGAGCGCCTGGGGCTATAACCCACAGGTGCGGAAGACAACGGGACGGGCCTGGGCCCGTCCAGCCTTGGCCAGGTTGTGAGGCCAGGAGTCTATTCAGCGTCGTAGCCGTGCTTGGCCAGCCAGTCGCGCAGGAAAGCGATCTCCTCCTCCTGGGCCTCGATGATCTCGCGAGCGAGGTCGCGAATCGCCTCGTCCTCGCCGTGCATCAGGACGACATTGGCCATGTCGATGGCCCCCTGGTGATGCGGGATCATGCCGCGGGCAAAATCGGCGTCGGGGTTGCCGGTGAACTCGACTGCCATGTCCTCGTGCATACGCCGATTGACCTCACGGTAGGCCTGCACGGCCTCATTGTCGGTATGCTCGTCGGGCTCATGAACGTGGGCGTGGTCCTCCTCGGTTGCCTCCTCCTCGTCGCCGTTGACCTCATCGGCCTCGTCACCGTTGGCCTCGTCGTCATCGGCGGCTTCGTTCTCGTCATCGATCTCAGCGTCCTGCTGCGGCTCGGCCTGCTCGATCTGCTGCTGGGCCTGAGCCTCCTCTTCCGCCGCCAGGGCCGGAGCGGCCAGCAGGGCACTGCCGGCCAGCACGACGGCCAGCGCCGACCAGGTACGTATCGTGAGGATGTGCGACATGCTGCTCTCCTTTACCATGTGGGTCGTACGACTACGATAGAACCAAGCGCCGCGCAGTGCGTTGCAGCGACGCATCGGGAAACAATTCATTACCGAGGCTACCATGGACTGGAACCCCGCCTTGATCTGGCTGGCCATCGCCCTGCTGCTGGGTCTGGCCGAACTCTCCTCCGGCGGCCTGGTGCTGCTGTCGCTGGGGGTGGCCGCCGCCCTGACCTCGGCGCTGGCGGCACTCGGCCTTACGCTGCCCTGGCAGCTACTCGCCATGGGGGTGTTCTCGGGCATCTTCATCCCGCTCGCGGTCAAGGTGATCCGCCCTTGGTTCTCGCCTAGAGGGGTGGCCTACGGCACCACCGGCACGGGCGTGGAGAAAGGCCATACCTACACCACGCTCCAGCGCGACTTCGACGGCGCCAGCGGCGTCAAGATCAACGGCGACTTCTATCGCCTGCGCGTGGCCGAAACCGGCGAAACCGAGCTGCCAGAAGGCAGCCTGGTGACCTTCGAGCGCTTCGACGGCACCACCGCTATCGTCCGTCGCCCGCAGCCGCGGTAAAGCCGGCACAAGCACAGCGGGCCTGGCGCCGGCCAGCCTCACCCGTTTCATCGCACCTACTGCAAGGAGTCAACATGGACATGGACCTTCCCATCAACCCCGGGCTGCTGATCGCCCTTATCGTCGTCGTCATCGGCATCCTGATCATCGCCAAGGGGCTGGTGATCGTGCGTCAGTCGGAAGTGATGGTGATCGAGCGCCTCGGCTCGTTCAATCGCCTGCTGGAGAGCGGTATCAACATCATCATTCCGTTCATCGAGCAGCCCCGCGCCATCACCATGATCCGCTACCAGAAGCGCGGCGAGGAGTACCTTCCCATCACCACCAGCGAAGTACGCATCGACCGCCGCGAGACGGTGATGGACTTCCCCGGCCAGCCGGTGGTGACCACCGACAACGTCACCGTGCGCATCAACGGCGCACTCTACTTCCAGATCATCGACCCGCGCCGCGCCGTCTACGAGGTGGAGAACATGAGCCAGGCGGTGGAGGTGCTGGCCAAGACCACCCTGCGCTCGGTGGTGGGCAAGATGGAACTCGATAAGCTGTTCGAGTCCCGCGCCGAGGTCAACAACGAGATCCAGACCGCCATGGAGGAGCCCGCCTCCAAGTGGGGGGTCAAGATCTCGCGGGTCGAGGTGCAGGACATCGCCATGCCGGACGAGGTCGAGACGGCCATGCGCCTGCAGATGGCCGCCGAACGCAAGCGCCGCGCCACCGTGACCGAAGCCGAGGGCGAGAAGGCCGCCGCCATCGCCAAGGCCCAGGGCCAGCGCGAATCGGCGATCCTCAATGCCCAGGGCGACAAGGAGTCGGCCATTCTGCGCGCCCAGGGCGAGCAGGAGTCGATCAAGCTGGTGCTGAGCGCCATCGGCGACAGCGACGAGCACAAGCGCACCGTGGTGGGCTACCTGCTCGGCCAGAGCTACATCAAGGCGCTGCCGACCATGGCCCAGAACGGCGAGCGGGTGTTCGTGCCCTACGAATCCTCCGCCCTGCTCGGTTCCATGGGCATGTTCCGCGAAATGGCCGGCTCGCCGGAAGACACCGTGGCGAAGCACCTGCGCGACAGTGAGCGCCAGGGTGGCTTTCGCAGCGGCATCGTCGGGGGAGCGGCCAGTAGCTAGAGGCCAAGCCGGGCATCGGCTGTCAGGCCGATGTCCCGGCACCTTTCCACGACAGTGACGGGTCCACGACAGCGGCTGGCGATGGAATCTCCTCGAGATTCGTGACGATGCAATCCTGCAGGAAGCCGAACGCGAGCTGACGACCATCGCTGCCGACGGGATTCCTTTCTCTCTCCCGCCCTACGATTTTGACTATCTCAAGTCGCTGCACAGGCAACTCTTCCGTGACCTTTATCCTTGGGCCGGCGAGATCCGTGCCATCGACATTTCCAAAGGCGATACGCGCTTTTGTCATTGCGACCGCATCGAGCCGGAAGTCAGATGGCAACGGCAGGGCGCAGCGTATTCTCTTCGAGCACCTGATCATCAATTGCGGCTATGAGATTTCATGGGCCGGGCTGGATCGGGACGAGTGGATTCGAGCCAACATCGCGGCTTACTACTGCGATTACGACCTCATGGTCGCGGTTTTCAGGCAGTGTATCGGGGCACCGCTTGCCGAATGAAGAAGCCGGTTCATTCGTTTGCAGGTAGCCCACCAAACCTCGCCAGCTGCATTTCCTGCAGCCGGCTGAGGGTGCGCCGGAAGGCGAAGGCCAGGTAGCCATCGGCATAGAGTTCGTCCATGGCGACCTCGGCTTCGATATGGAGCGGCACGCGGCGGTCGTAGCACTCGTCGACCAGGGCGATGAAGCGGCGCACGCCATCGTCGCGTCGCGACAGCGGCGGCAGCTCCCGCTCCCCGGTTTCGATGCGCTCGGCGCCATCCTCGGTGCCACGGGCGATACGCCCCGCTGCGGCGACGTCGCTCAGTCGCGGCACGTCGCTGAGCAGAACGTGATCGAACTCGTCGGCCAGGGCGATGAAGTCGAGCGCGGCCAGCGGCTGCTCGCACAGCTCGGCGTAGCGACACCACACCACGCGCTGGCTGCGCCGTTCCACCGCAATGCGGCGATGGCCCAGCTCGATGGGCTCGTCGCTCGTCGGCTGGCCCTCGCTCAGGCGCGCGAAAACGCTGGTGAGGGCGCTCGGCCGGCCGGGCTCAGCCACCCAATAGCGCTGGCACCCCCGACCGGGATGCAGGCGGTGATCGAAGCCGCCGTCCAGCTCCACCACCTCCATACAGCGTTCGATGGCGGCAATGGCCGGCAGCAAGCGCTCGCGGTTGAAGCCGTCGGCATAGAGCTGGCTCGGCGCCTGATTGGAGGTGCACACCAATACCACGCCATGCTCGAAGATCGCCTGCAACAGGCGACCGAGCAGCATGGCATCGGCGATGTCGCTGACGAACAGCTCATCGAGGCAGAGCACGCGCACCTCGGATGCCAGCTCCCGCGCCAGTGCGGAGAGAGGATCGGCGGTGCCGCTCAGCTGGAACTGGCGCTGGTGCACCCAGCGCATGAAGTGATGAAAATGCAGGCGCCGGGAAGGCACGCGCAGGTGGTGGTGGAAACCGTCCATCAGCCAGGTCTTGCCGCGCCCCACCGGCCCCCATAGATAGACGCCGGGTACGACCCTGCGCGACTGCGCGCCCCCCTTGTCGTACAGCGCCTGGAAACAGGCATCGAGCCGTACCGCAGCGCGCTGCTGGGCTGCGTCCGGGGCGAAGCCTTGGCGCTCCACCGCCTCGCGATAGAGCGTCAGCGGCGAGGCCGCCGTCATGCCTCGAGCTGGCGCAGCATGATGGTGACCGCCTCACCCCGGTAGTTCAGCTCCTCGAGGTTCTGCCAGCCGAGGCGGCGATAGAGCCCCTGCTGGTCGGGGGTGTAGAGGTAGAACTGACTGAAGCCGCTGTCCACGGCTTCCTCCTCGACGCGACGAATCAGGCGGGCGGCGATGCCCTGCCCGCGCCACTCCGGCAGCACGAACACCGAGGCCAGCCAGGGGGTCAGTTCGGGCCGACTGTCCATGTCCTCGGCCAACAGCGCCGCCGTGCCTACCGGCCGATTGCCCTGCATGGCCACGAACACCGAGGGCACGCCGCCCTCGCCGCACTCGCGACGAAAGGCCTCGCGATAGGAGTCGGCGGTGCTGCCGGGGTGCAGGTGGCCCCACTCGGCGAAGGTCCAGCTCGCCACCGTATCAACGTGGTCCGACTCGGGAATCAAACGTACGATGGTGATATCGCGCATGACGACGTCCTTATCCATTGGCTCTCACTGTCGCGCCGAGCAACCAGCCCTGGGACGAAAAGCGCAGGCCTGGGCTAACCCAGTTGGAAGGGATAGACCGATCCAATCTGCAGGATGCGGGTCAGCTCGTCCAGCGCAGTGAGAGTCTCGTCGGCCAGCTGCGGGTCGGCCAGGTCGTCCGGGGCCAGGCGGTCGCGGTAGTGGCGCTCGACCCAGGCGCTGAGTTCGCCGTACAGCGCGTCGCCGAGCAGCACGCGGCCGGTCAGCGCGGCGCGCTCCTCGGCGGAGAGCACCACCCTCAGGCGCAGGCAGGCGGGGCCGCCGCCGTTGCGCATGCTCTGCTTGACGTCCTTGACGATCACCTCGCCGATGGGGTTGTGGCCGGCCAGCAGCAGGTCCTGGATGGTGCGCCACACCGCCTCGCGCTCCTGGCACTCGCCGGGCACCACCAGGGTCATGCTGCCGTCGGGGTTGCTCAGCAGCTGCGAATTGAACAGATACGACGCCACGGCATCCTCCATGCTCACCGCCTCGCTGGGCACGCGCACCGGGATCAGGGGCGTGGTCATCTTGGCGCGTAGCTCATCGAGCGTGGCCTGCTCGTCGAGGAAGGCCATCTCGTGGTAGAGCAGCACCGGCCCGTTGCCCACCGCGATCACGTCGTTGTGGAACACGCCGGCGTCGATGGCCTCGGGGTGCTGCTGGGCGAATACCGTCTGCGCCACGGCGAGCCCATGCTGACGTGCCACCGCCTGGCTCGCCTCAAGGGTCTGGCGCGCGGGGAAGCGCTTGGGCCCCACCTCGCCACCGAAAGCCTGGCGGCCATAGACGTAGAGGTGAACGCCGGCCTCGCCGTGTTCGCCGCACAGGCGGGTATGGTTGGCCGCCCCCTCGTCGGAGAAGGCCGGCGTGGCCGGCAGCGCCGGGTGGTGAGCGAAGTGCGACTCGTGGCGGAAGATCGCCGCCAGCACGCGGCCGGTGGTCTCCGGCTCCAGATAGCGATGAAAGCTCGACTGCAGGTTGGCCGGGGTGAAGTGCACGCGGCCGTCCGCGGCGTCACGACTCGGGGTCACCGTGGCGGCGTTGGCCGTCCACATGCTCGAGGCCGAGCACACCGCGCGCAGCACCTGGGGCGCTTCCTTGGCCGCCCGCGCCAGCACCTCGCGATTGCTGCCGGTGAAGCCGAGCGAGCGCAGCGCGCCGAGGTCGGGGCGCTGCTGGGGCGGCAGCACGCCCTGGGCGTAGCCGGCATCCATCAGCGCCTTCATCTTGGCCAGGCCCTGCAGCGCCGCCTCGCGGGGGTTGGAGACCAGCCCACCGTGGCGCATCGAGGCCACGTTGCCGTGGGCCAGCCCCGAGTAGTTGTGGGTGGGCCCCACCAGGCCGTCGAAGTTGACTTCCCGGTAGTCGGTGTTCGTCGCTTGGCTCATAACACCACTCCCGGCGGCAGGTTGTCGGGCAGGGTCAGGGTCTCGGCCTCCATCGAGGCCACCGGGTAGGCGCAGTAGTCGGCGGTGCCAAGTAAAGAGCGCGCTGGCAGCGCCACACGCGGCAGCGTTACAACCCTTGCGATCATAACGTGACTCCCGGCGGCAGGTTGTCGGGCAGGGTCAGGGTCTCGGCCTCCATGGAAGCCACCGGGTAGGCGCAGTAGTCGGCCGCGTAATAGGCACTGGGGCGATGGTTGCCGCTGATGCCCACGCCGCCGAAGGGCGCATCGCCGGAAGCGCCGGTGGTCTGGCGGTTCCAGTTGACGATGCCGGCGCGGATGCGCAGCAGGAAATCGTCCCAGTCGGCGCGCTCACCGCCGATCAGACCGGCGGCCAGGCCGTAACGGGTATCGTTGGCCAGGCGCAGGGCCTCATCCCAGTCGCGATAGCGGTAGACCTTGAGCAGCGGACCGAAATGCTCCTCGTCGGGCACGTCGAGCCCGGTGACGTCGATCAGCGCCGGCGACAGCAGGCTGGTGCCCTCCTCAAGACAGGCCATGCGCGCCAGCACCACACCGCCCAGCGCCTCCAGCTCGTCCTGGGCCTTGAGCAGCCCCTGGGCCGCCTCCTGGCTGACCAGGCCACCGTAGAACGGCGCCGGTTCCTCGAACTGCCCTGCCACGCGCAGGCGGGCGATGGCATCGACCAGGGCATCGAGCAGGTGATCGCCGACCTGCCCCTCGGGCACGATCAGCCGCCGTGCACAGGTGCAGCGCTGGCCGCCGGAAAGGAAGGCGGACTGCAGGATGGTCAGCACCGTGGCGTCCTGATCGTGCACGTCCTTGACCACCAGCGGGTTGTTGCCGCCGAGCTCCAGTGCCAGGATCTTCTCCAACTGGTCGGCGAACTGGCGGTTGAGCAGGCCGCCGACCCGGGCGCTGCCGGTGAACAGCAGGCCGTCGATGCCCGGGTGCGAGGAGAGCGCCTGCCCCACCGGGGCGGCCCCCTGCACCAGGTTGATCACCCCGGCGGGCAGACCCGCCTCTTGCCAGCACTGCAGGGTGAGATCGGCGGTCAGCGGGGTCTGCTCGCTGGGCTTGAACACCAGGGTATTGCCGGCCAGCAGCGCCGGCACCATGTGGCCGTTGGGCAGGTGGCCGGGAAAGTTGTAGGGGCCGAACACGGCCATCACCCCGTGGGGGCGATGGCGCAGCACGGCGGTGGTGTCGCCGAGGTCGCGGCTGCGCTCGCCGGTGCGTTCCTGGTAGGCGCGCGCCGAGATCGCCACCTTGCCGATCATGGCGCCCACTTCGGTACGCGCCTCCCACAGCGGCTTGCCGGTCTCGCCGGCAATCGCGTGGGCCAGGTCCTCGCGGTGGATCTCGAGCGCCTCGCGGAAGCGCTCCACCACGCCCAGGCGCTCGGCGAAGCCCAGCCGGGCCCAGCCCGGGAAGGCGTCGCGGGCGGCCTGCACCGCTGCCGCCACCTGGCTGTCGCTGGCCGCCGCGCCCTGCCACAGGGTCTCGCCGGAGACCGGATCGCGCTTGGTGAAGCTCATGGCATCGCCCGGCTGCCAGCGCCCGCCGATCATCAGCTGTTGCTTTGCGTTCATGATGTCTCCTCGGTATCCAGGACGCGCAGGGAGTCGCCGGCCGCCACGCCCAGCCGCTGTGCCTCCGTCTCGCTCAGGGTGAGGGTGCCCTCCTCGTCGGGGCCACAGGCCACCCAGGCAGCGCGGAACTCGGCCATGGTCGTGCTGGCCGCCAGCCAGCGCGGTCGGGCCGGCGGCGTGTCACTGCCGCTGCGGATCTCCACCCGACAGCAGTGCGACTTGCGCACCGCGCGTACGTCGTCGATATAGGCCTCCACCGTCGGTCCGCCATCGAAGATGTCGATGTAACCTTCCCAGCGCAGGCCCTCCTTCTTGAGCATGGCCAGCGCCGGGCGCGTGTCGCGGTGCACCTGGCCGATGCAGTCCCGCGCCTCGTCGGAGAGAAACGGCGTGTAGATCGGAAACTTGGGCATCAGCTCGCCGATGAAGCTCTTCTGCCCCAGCCCGGTGAGGCGATCGGCCTCGTCGAAGTCCAGGGGGAAGAAGTGGCTACCCAGACACTCCCAGAACGGACTCTTGCCACGCTCGTCGAACACCCCGCGCATCTCCGCCAACACCTTGTCGGGGAACTGGTCGCGGAACTCGGCCATGAACAGCCAGCGCATCATCGACAGCAGCGCGCCGTTGCGCTGGTGCCGGCGCTCCTTGCCACGGAAACCGGGGCGCAGGAACAGCGAGGCCACCTCGGCATCGCCGGTGTGATCGGAGCTGAGGAACAGAGTGTCGATGGTCCGGTGCAGGTCGAGCTGCACCGAGGAGTGGGCCAGCGTGCCCAGGCGGTAGTGATAGAACGGCACCTCGCGTCCCACCTGACCCTCGATGGCGCAGCAACCGGCCAGCTCGCCGCTCTGCTCATCTTCCAGCACGAAGAAGTAGTTGCGCCGGTCGGCCGGGGTACGCTGCTCGAAGGCGGCCACCGCGGCGGCGATCTTGGCCGCCAGGAACTCGCGGTTGTCGGGCAGCGAGGTGAAGCCGACCCCGGTCTCGCGGGCGATCTTCTGCAGTTCGTCCAGGTCGCCCTCGGCAATCGGTCGAATACGCATCACAGCTCCCCCTCGTCGAAGCCCGCTTCCTCTTCGCCGTTGGACGGCAGCGTCAGCGGTGCGGCCAGCACTGCCCGGCCCTCCTCCGCGCCGAGCAGCTCGGCGTGCTCCGGCGAGAGCATCAGCTGGCCGGTGGGCGACAGTGCATAGCGCGCCACCACGCAGCGGAAATCTGCCAGGCGCTGGTTGGCGACCATCGCCGGCTCGGCGTCGGGCAGCGCATGGGCCGGGCGTACCCGCACCGGATGCCAGGCGGCATGGCGGAAGGTGTGCAGGCGATTGCGCTCGCCCTTGATCACCGGGCCGGCGTCGAACAGATCGACGTGACGCGAGCGCATGAAGCCCTCGGCCAGCATCTCGGCCATGGCCGCCTCGTGGGCGGGGTGCTCGCGACCGATGGCGGCCCTGGCCTGGGGGGTGAGCAGCGCCAGGTAGAGCGGGAACTGCGGCATCACCTCGGCGATGAAGCTCTTCGAGCGCACCCCGGCCAGGTAGTTGATGTCGTGATAGTCGCGCACGAAGAAGTGGCGCCCCACGCTGTTCCAGAACGGCGATTCGCCCTGTTCGTCGAGATAGCCCGGGAACGCCATCGCCAGCACCTCGGCAAAGCGCTCCGGGTACTGGGCGATGAACATCAGCCGCGAGCGGCGCAGCAGACTCTCGGCGCTGGTGCCGCGATAGCGCGGATCCAGCGACAGCGCGCACAGCTGAGTGGTCTCGGACACCTCGTGGGAGAGCGAGAGGGTCTGCACCTCGCGGCGTACGTTGAGCTGCTGCGAGGCGTGGATCAGGGTTTCCTGGCGGTAGGTGTAGTAGGCCTCCCGCGCACCGGCTTCGGCGCGCAGGGTGGCGGTACCCACGACCTCGTCGCGCTCGAGGTCCTCGAGCACGAAGGTGTAGTGTTCGTCGCCGGGAAAGTCCACCTCGCGCCCGAACGACTGCCGCGAGCGGGCAATGCGCTCCTCGAGGCGGTCGCGATGGGCCGGCAGGTTGGTCAGGCTCGGCGTGGCCAAGCCCGCCAGCCGCTCCAGGGCCGGCAGGTCGGCCGGCCGAACGGGGCGTACGACCATCATGGCGGGATCTCCTGGTCGATGGGCGGTGTCGCGCATGGCTCGGCCAGCCTTCACCCGGCCGCCACCAGCCGCTCGATGGCACGCTCCAGCCGCGCCATGCCCTCGGCGATGTCGGCCTCGGGAATCACCAGCGACGGCGCCATGCGCAGCACGTTGGGACCGGCGATCAGCGCCATCAGGCCTTCCTCGATGGCCAGCGGCAGAATGTCCTTGGCCCGGTCCTGATACTCGGGCGTCATTTCGGCGCCGATCAGCAGCCCCATGCCGCGGATTTCCCTGAACACCCCATGCTTGCGGTTGATCGCCTCGAGATGCTCGCGGAACAGGTCGTGACGCTGCTTGACGCCGCCGAGCACGTCCGGCGTGTCGATGTGTTCCACCGCGGCCAGGGCCACCGCCGAGGCCAGGGCGTTGCCGCCGTAGGTGGAGCCGTGGGTGCCGATGGCCAGCGCCGGGGCGACCCGGTCGGTGGTGAGCATGGCACCGATGGGGAAGCCGCCGCCCAGTGCCTTGGCACTGGTGAGGATGTCGGGCGTGATGCCGTACTCCATATAGGCGTAGAGCGAGCCGGTACGGCCCACGCCGGTCTGCACCTCGTCGAAGATCAGCAGCGCATCGTGGGCATCGCACAGGTCGCGCAGGCCCTGCAGGAACTCCTGGGTGGCCGGCGTGATGCCGCCCTCGCCCTGCATCGGCTCGACCATCACCGCGCAGGTGTCGTCGTTGATCAGGTCGCGCACGCTGTCGAGATTGTTGAACTCGCCGTGGACGATGCCGCCCGGCACCGGACCGAAGCCCTGGGAGTACTTGGGCTGCCCGCCGACGCTGACGGTGAAGAAGGTGCGGCCGTGGAACGACTGGTAGAACGAGACGATGCGATGCTTGTGCTCGCCGAAGTTGTCGTGCGCCCAACGCCGCGCCAGCTTGAGCGCCGCCTCATTGGCCTCGCCGCCGGAGGAGCAGAAGTAGGCCTTGTCGGCGAAGGTGCGCTCCACCAGAGTCTTGGCCAGCTTGAGCGAGGGTTCGTTGGTGTAGACGTTGGAGAGATGCCAAAGCTTGTTGCCCTGCTCGGTGAGGGCCTTGACCAGCACCGGATGGCAGTGACCCAGGGAGTTCACGGCGATGCCGCCGGCAAAATCGATGTACTCGCGCCCTTCCTGGTCCCACAGTCGGCTGCCGTCGCCGCGCACCGGGATGACCTTCTGGGGGGAGTAGTTGGGCACCATGTACTGGTCGAAGTCGGCGCGGGTCGGGGTATGGCTCATCTCGATCTCCATTGCGGCTGGGGTGGTAGCATGTCAATCGAGTATAAGGAGCCTGGCCGGCGCCGGCTTTCAGCAATGGGACCCCGACTTCTACAAAAGGCTGTTCACGATGCCAAAGGCTGTACGAAAGGGGAGGCGGCCATGATCAACACCACCGCCTGGAATCGAATCCGCTACGGGCTCTACGCGCCCATCTACGACCTCGTAGCCGACCGCACCTTTCGCCGCGCGCGCCAGCTGTCGCTCGACGCGGTGGCATGGCAGCCCGGCATGCGGGTGCTGCTGGTAGGGGCCGGCACCGGGCTGGACCTGCCCTGGCTGCCCTGCGATGTCGAGGTGCATGCCACTGACCTCTCGCCGCGCATGGTAGGACGCATGCAGGAGCGGGCCGAGCAGCTGGGGCGCAACGCCACTTGCCGGGTCATGGACGCCGAGGCGCTCGACTACCCCGACGCCCACTTCGACGTGGTGGTGATGCACCTGATCCTGGCGGTGATGCCTCGCCCCGAGCGCGGCCTGGCCGAAGCCAGGCGCGTGCTGGCGCCAGGCGGCCAGCTCTGCGTAATGGACAAGTTCCAGTGCGACGAGCGGCCGGCCGGGCTCTTGCGCCGCCTGCTCAACGTGGCGACCAGCGCCGTGGCCACCGACATCACGCGCCAGGCCCGCCCGCTGCTGGAGCAGGCCGGCTTCGCCATCGAGCGTGATCGTCCGGTCATGCTGGGCTCGCTGTTCCGTGCGCTGCTGGCGCGCCCGGCATGACCGGCCTTCGCCGCGCTAGAGGCGCTCCTCGCGAGGCGTGACGCCAAAGTGGTTGCGATAGGCCGTGGAGAAGTGCGCGGGCGAGGAGAAGCCGGTCTTCATGGCGATCTCGCCGGCAGGAAGGTCGCTCTCGCGCAGCAGGCGCCGCGCCTCCTTCAGGCGCAGGTCGAGATAGTAGCGGCCGGGCACCGCCTGCAGGTATTTCTTGAACAGGCGCTCGAGCTGGCGCCGCGAGATACCGAGGTGCTCGGCCAGCTCGTGGGTGGCCAGGGGCTCCTCGATGTTGGCTTCCATCAGCATCACGGCGTCCACCAGCGGCGCCGGCGCATGGCCCAGCCGGGCACGCAGCGGCACCTGCTGCGGCTCGTCGGCCATGCGTACCCGCTCCATCACGAAGTGCTCGGACACTCGCTCGGCCAGCTCGCTGCCGTGGTGAGAGGCGATCAGCGTCATCATCATGTCCATCGCCGCGGTGCCACCCCCGCAGGTGAGGCGGTCGCGGTCGATCTCGAACAGCTGCTGGGTGAGGCGCACGCGGGGAAAGTCGCGGGTGAAGGCGGCAAAGCGCTGCCAGGGCAGCGTGGCACGGTGGCCGTCCAGCACCCCGGCACGGGCCAGCAGCTCGGTGCCGCCGCCCACGCCCACCAGCACCACGCCGCTGCCTCCGAGCTGGCGCAGCTTACTCGGCAGCGCACTGTCATGCATGGCAGGCAGCGGGCTCGGTGCACAGACGATCAGCATGTCCAGCTCGGTCGAGGCCAGCGCGAAGGGCGTGCAGGCCGACAGACTGAGCTCGGCCATGCTGGCCACCTCGCCGCCTTCAGGGGTAAAGGGCTGCAGCCGGTAGAGCCGCTTCCCGGCCAGCAGGTTGGCCACCACCAGTGGCTCCAGGGCACAGGCCTGGGCCAGCAGTGAAAAACCCGACAGCGTGAGCACCCCTACCCAGCGGGTCGGGGTGACATGCGGATCGAGTCGGAAAGTGTCGGGCATTGCGCAACGCCATGTGCCGGAAAGAAACGGAAATGGTACTCGATCGGCAGCGGTGGCAATACCGCAGAAACGAGCACCCCCGTGGCGAAACCACGGGGGTGCTGTACTCAACGAAGTTGCGGATCAGACCCAGGCGGCCGACATCAGCCGATATGCCAGGAACAGGCCTGCCGCAATGGCCACGCCCAGCACCAGCCAGTGCCAGCCCTTGGCGGGACGCTTGGCCTCGGGCTGCTCGGCATCCGGCTCGCGGTGCTCGAAGTCCTCGGGCATCCTCACTTCCTTCATATGCTCGTATTCTTCCTGCGGCGTCTTACTCTCCCGGGTATCCATGGGCACCTCCTTTTGACGCTGGATTCGCCCGCCGGATCGCGTTCCGTTGCAGCGGGCCTATAAGGTGACGACATCAAACTGCACGTTCGGGTTCACTTCGGCGTCGTAATCGACGTCGTCGCGCTCGAACCCGAACAGCTTCAGGAAGTCGTGCTTATAACCAGCATAGTCGGTGATGGCGAACAGGTTCTCGGTGGTCACCTGGGGCCACAGGTCCTTGCACGCCTGCTGCACGTCGTCGCGCAGCTCCCAGTCATCCAGCCGCAGGCGGCCGGCCTCGTCGGTGGTGAGTTCACCACCCTGCCCTTGAGAGGAGTAGAGGCGCTCGCCGAACAGGCGATTGAGCTGCTCGATGGTGCCCTCGTGCAGGCCCTTCTCCTTCATCACCTTGTAGACCATGGCGATGTAGAGCGGCATGACCGGGATCGCCGCGCTGGCCTGGGTCACCACCGACTTGAGCACCGCCACGTTGGCACCGCCGCCACTGGCCTTGAGCCTGGCGTCGATCTCACCGGCGGCGCGGTCGAGATCCTCCTTGGCCTTGCCCAGGGCGCCGTGCCAGTAGATCGGCCAGGTGATCTCGGTGCCGATATAGCTGAACGCCACGCTGCGCGCACCGGGGGCCAGCACGCCAGCCTTGTCCAGAGCATCGATCCACAGCTCCCAATCCTCGCCGCCCATCACCGCCTTGGTATCCTCGATCTCCTGCTCGGTGGCGGGCTCGACCTCGGCCTCGATGATGGTGTCCTTGTTGGTGTCGATGGCGGTGGCGCGGTAGGTCTCGCCGATCGGCTTGAGGCTGGAGCGCTTCAGCTCACCGCTGTCGGGCAGCTTGCGCACCGGCGAGGCCAGCGAGTAGACCACCAGGTCGACCTGGCCCAGGTCCTGCTTGATCAGCTCGATGGCCTTCTCGCGCGCCTCGTGGGAGAAGGCATCACCGTTGATCGACTTGCTGTAGAGCCCCTCGGCCTTGGCGAACTTGTCGAAGGCAGCGGCGTTGTACCAGCCGGCGGTGCCGGGCTTCGTCTCGCTGCCGGGCTTCTCGAAGAACACGCCCAGAGTATCGGCACCGTAACCGAATGCCGCGGTGATGCGCGCCGCCAGGCCATAGCCGCTGGAGGCCCCTACCACCAGCACCTTCTTCGGCCCGTTGGCCTTGTCGAACCGGCGCGCACGAGTGGCCTCGATCTGCTCGAGCACGTTCTTCTCGCAGCCGAGCGGATGGGTGGTGGTGCAAATGAAACCACGAACCTTGGGTTTGATGATCACGACAGACCTCGTTATAGGTAATGCAGCGCCGCTTCGAGCGCCTTGACGATACGAATGGGCAGTGGCGACATTCTAGCGGCCACTCGGGCGTCTGTCCGCACTTGAGCACGGGAGGCGCCTGGGGCACGATGCACCCCTGACCCCGCGCAGGAGAGAACCATGGATGCACAGACGCTGGTGGATGAACGCGGCGAACTGTGGCTGGCACTTGCCCCGCTGTGGCTCGACCGCGAGCCCAGCGAACGCCAGTACGCCCAGATGGTCGATGTGATCCAGCGCCACGACCTGACGCTGCACGAGCTGGAGTGGATCTTTCGGCTGGAGCTGGCGCCGGTGCTGGCGCGCAACCAGCTGTCGCTGGCCAGCGAATGGCGCGCCTTCGACGACTATCGGCTGATGAAGCGGCTGGTGGCGCACAACCTGCGGCTCAACGGATGGCGGCGCAAGAGCTGGGCGCTGTTCTCGGGGCTGACCACGATGATGACCCGCCACCGCTGGAACGAGCTGATCGCCCGCGTGATGATGGCCCGCGGCGAGTTGGCGAGCGATTAGCGACTCGCTTCAGCCGCCGAAAGGCTCGTCGAGCACCTGCTCGAGCACCGGCTCCAGCGCCTCGCGCTTTTCGCCCGGAGCGAAGCGGCGAATGACCCGCCCGTCCCTGCCGACCAGGAACTTGGTGAAGTTCCACTTGATGAGGGTGGTGCCCAGCATCCCCGGCGCCTGGCGCTTGAGCTCCTTGAACAGCGGGTGAGCACCGGCGCCGTTGACCTTGACCTTCTGCATCACGGGAAAAGTGACCCCGTACTGGCTGCTGCTGAAGGCGCAGAAGTCCAGCGCCGTTTCCGGCGACTGGCGCGCAAACTGATTGCAGGGGAAGGCCAGCACGGTAAAGCCGCGGTCGCGGTGCCGCCGGTACAGCCGCTCCAGCTCGCCAAGCTGAGGGGTATAGCCACAGCGGCTCGCCACGTTGACGATCAGCAGCACCTGCCCCTGCAGGGCGCCGAGATTGAAGGGTTCGCCGCGATGGGTGCGGCATTCGTGCTCATGTATGGCCATGCAGTGCCTGCCTCGGTATCGGCATTCACGATGCCACGTCGAAGCGCATGACACCACCCCGTATCCGCTTCACCGGCGCCGGCAGCTCCCCCTCCGCCCCACCGGGCTCAGCCCAGCGGGCCAATCACCACGCGCAGCGCCAAGGCCAGCAGCATCATGCCGGTAATGCGATGGAGCCAGTGGGCGCGCGCCTGCAGCCAGGGCAGCACCCGGGAGTGCGTCAGCGAGACCGCCACCAGCACGTACCAGGCCCCGTCGATAATCATGGCGGTGAGCACAATGACCGCCTTGGCGAACAGGCTCATGTCGGGGGTGACAAACTGGCTGAGCAGCGCGATGAAGAAGAGAATCAGCTTGGGATTGCCCAGCGCCACCAGCATCCCTTCGCGGGCCGCCTGGCGGCGGCTGGTGGCCATGCCGACAGCGTCGAGCACCGCCGACCGGCCGGCGCGCAGCGCCTTGATGCCGAGCCAGGCCAGGTACGCCGCGCCGGCCCAGGTAATGGCCTGGAACAGCATCGGAAAGCGCACGATCAGCGCCCCCAGCCCCAGCACCGTCAGCAGGGCATAGAAGCCCACGCCCAGCGCGTGGGACAGCGCCGCGGCAATGCCGGGGGCACGACCGCCGCCCAGCGTATGCCGCAGCACCAGCGCCAGGCTCGGCCCCGGCGACATCGCCCCCATGGCGCATACGGCGACCAGGGACATCCAAAGCGAAAGCGGCATAGTAGGCTCCTGTGGACTCGATGCGCCATGCACCGGCTCAGCGGTGGAACTGCCCTTCGCGTTCGGGCTGCCAAAGAATGGCATCGATACGCAGCCGCACCGAGGCGCCACCGGGCAGCGGCCAGTCAATCTCGTCGCCGATACGCAGCCCGATCAGCCCCGCACCGATGGGCGCCATCACCGAGATGCCATCCTCGGTGGTGGCCAGCGCATGGGGGTAGACCAGGGTGCGGATCATCTGGCGATTGCGCGTCAGATCGGTGAACTGCACCTGACTGTTCATGCTGACCACGTCCGCCGGGATCTCCTCCGGATCGATCACTTCTCCTCGTTCGAGCTCCTCCTCGAGGCAGTCGGCCACGAAGCGATCCTTGTCGCTGGCCTGGTCGATCAGGCGCTGCAGCCGCTCCGCATCCAGGCGGTTGATGATGATGGTGGGACGGGACGACATACGACCTCCTTGGCACCGTCAGCGCTGCGCACTGCCGGCCATGCAACGAAAACAGCCCTTCGCCCCGGTGGGGGAGAAGGACTGTGACTGCGCCTATCATAAGCCCAAGCTGGGAGAAAGTCAGGCCCGGCGGCCGCCAGGCAGCACTAGCTCGGGCGCCGGCCCGACGTTGCCAGCACCACCGCACCCACCACCGCCAGCGCCAGCCCCACGAACGCCGCCGGGTTCCACGCCTGCCACCCGTAGAGCGCCAGCCCCGCGCCCAGCACGATCAATGCCAAGGCAAACCCCTTCACGCCCATGTGCCGCTTCCTTGTCTTGAGAAAAGCTTGTGTATTCGGGTTCTTTTGCCAACTTCACTCAGCATGCCGCCGAAGGCAGCCTGGCATCAAGTCATGCGTAGCGCTTCGCCTGGCCGTGCCGGGGCACCGTAACAGTGAACGCTGCCAGCCCGGGCCGGTCGAAGTAGTAGCCTCTGCCAACCGGAAACAGCATGCACACCACCGACGCCTGCGAGCCGCTCACGGCCACCCTGGAAGCCAACGAACGCCACTACTCCGACACCGGCTTCTGGAACAAGATACGCCACAGCGCCGGCAAGGCGGGCAGCCGCACCCTGGAGCCCGCCTTCAAGATGTACTACTCGGCCCAGGACCCCAGCACCCCGCGCTGGGCCAAGGCCACTATCTACGGTGCGCTGGGGTACTTCATCTCCCCCATCGACGCCATTCCCGACCTCACCCCCCTGCTCGGCTACACCGACGACATGGGCGTGCTGGCCGGCGCGCTTGCCATCGTGGCCGTGCATATCAACGACACGCACCGGGAGAAGGCCCGGGCCACGCTGGCCAGGTGGTTCGGGTAGGCGCGCAGCGCTCAGACGGCGATCCAACGCGAAGGAAAGGCCACCCGGAAACGCAAACAGCCGCTCGTAAGCGGCTGTTTTAAATATCAACTTAACGATGGTACCGGCGGTCGGACTCGAACCGACAAGGGCTTGCACCCGGCGGATTTTGAATCCGCTGCGTCTACCAATTCCGCCACGCCGGCAGCGCCGAGCATTATACGTGGCCGGTGCGGCAGGTCAATCGCCGCACCTGACGCGCCGCGCGATTTTGGGTATCCTTGCCGGCTGTTTTCGGCTGCTCCGGCGGCCCTGTCGACCCCTCTATCTGCGGACCCATCAGCCATGCAGCGCGCCGACTTTCATTATGAGCTTCCCGAGGAGCTGATCGCCCGCTATCCGTCAGAGCGGCGCAGCGACTGTCGCTTGCTGTGCGTGGATGGCCAAAGCGGCGAACTGGCCCACCGCCGTTTTACCGACCTGCTGGAAATGCTCGAGCCCGGCGACCTGCTGGTGTTCAACGACACCCGGGTGATCCCGGCGCGGCTGCACGGCCACAAGGCCAGCGGCGGGAAGGTGGAGATGTTGCTGGAACGCCCGCTGGACGCCCACCGCGGCCTGGCGCACATTCGTTCCAGCAAGTCGCCCAAGCCGGGCATGGAGCTGGAACTGGAAGGGGGCGTGCGCTGCGTGGTCGAAGGCCGCCGCGAGGCGCTATTCGAGCTGCGCTTTCTGGGCGACACGCCGCTGATCGAGCTGCTGGAGCGCCACGGCCATATGCCGCTGCCGCCCTACATCGATCGCGAAGATGAACTGGCCGACCGCGACCGCTACCAGACCGTTTACGCCCGGCGCAACGGCGCGGTGGCCGCGCCCACCGCCGGGCTGCACTTCGACGAGCCGCTGCTGGAGCGCCTGGCGGCGAAGGGCATCGAAAGCGCCTTCGTCACCCTGCACGTGGGCGCCGGCACCTTCCAGCCGGTGCGTGCCGACGATATCCGCGAGCACAAGATGCACAGCGAATGGATCGAGGTGAGCGAGGAAGCCTGTGCCAAGGTGCGCGCCGCCCAGGCTGCCGGGCGCCGGGTCGTGGCGGTGGGCACCACCAGCGTGCGCAGCCTGGAAAGCGCCTGCCTGAAGAGCGCCGACGGCCAGATCGCTCCCTACAGCGGCGAAACCGACATCTACATCTACCCCGGCTACGCGTGGCGCTGTGTGGATGCCCTGATCACCAACTTCCACCTGCCCGAATCGACCCTGATGATGCTGGTCGCCTCGTTCGCCGGCTATGAGACCACCATGGCGGCCTATCGCCAAGCCGTGGCCGAGCGCTATGCCTTTTTTAGCTACGGCGATGCGATGTTCTTGCACCGCAAGCGCTCCTGAGCCGAAACGTTGCTGAACCCAAGAATGGCTGACCCGCAAGACGACCACCGAATCGTCGTCTTGCAGTAGAGAAGAGAACTCCATGCGTAACGAATGCTTCATGTCCTTCGAGCGGCTGGCCAGCGACGGCCGGGCCCGTCGCGGGCGCCTCACCTTCCCCCGCGGCACGGTGGAAACGCCGGCGTTCATGCCGGTGGGCACCTACGGCACGGTCAAGGGCATGACGCCCGCCTCGGTGGAGCAGATCGGCGCCGAGATCATCCTCGGCAACACCTTCCACCTATGGCTGCGCCCGGGCACCGAGGTGATCGAGGCCCACGGCGACCTGCATGACTTTGCCCAGTGGCACAAGCCGATCCTCACCGATTCCGGTGGCTTCCAGGTCTTCTCGCTGGGCGAGATGCGCAAGATCACCGAGCAGGGCGTGCACTTCCGCTCGCCGGTGGATGGTGCCAAGGTCTTCATGGGCCCCGAGGAGTCGATGGCGGTGCAGCGCTCACTAGGCTCGGACGTGGTGATGATCTTCGACGAGTGCACGCCCTACCCGGCCACCGAGAAGGAAGCGGAACTGTCCATGGAACGCTCGCTGCGCTGGGCCAAGCGTTCGCGGGATGCTCATGGCAGCTCGCCCTCGGCGCTGTTCGGCATCATCCAGGGCGGCATGTACCCAGAGCTGCGCCGTCGCTCGCTGGAAGGCCTGCTGGAGATCGGCTTCGACGGCCTGGCCATCGGCGGGCTCTCGGTGGGCGAACCCAAGGCAGAGATGATCGGAGTGCTGGACTACCTGCCCGAGTGGATGCCGGAGGCGACCCCGCGCTACCTGATGGGCGTGGGCAAGCCCGAGGACCTGGTCGAGGGCGTGCGCCGCGGCGTCGACATGTTCGACTGCGTGATGCCGACTCGCAATGCGCGCAACGGCCACCTGTTCACCTCAGAGGGCACGATCAAGATCCGCAATGCCAAGCACCGCCACGACACCCGCCCGCTGGAAGTCGGCTGCGACTGCTACACCTGCCAGAACTTCTCCCGCAGCTACCTGCACCACCTGGACCGCTGCGGCGAGATGCTTGGCTCGATGCTCAATACCATCCATAACTTGCGCTATTATCAGCGCCTGATGGCCGGTTTGCGCGGTGCCATCGAAGCGGGTACATTGGCTGACTTCGTGGCAGGCTTCTATGCGCAGCGCGGGCTGCCGGTACCTGACGCACCCCATTGACACTCCGGTCGGTGGCGCACTCGCTGCGCGCCGGCCGGCAACGCTTTTTTTATTCGCGACCCCACTTACCCTCTCAGGAGACACGCTTCTCATGCTGGACTTCTTCATCTCCCCGGCCATGGCCCAGGACGCAGGCGCCGCAGGCGGCGGCATGGCCCAGATCATCATGCTGGTCGGCTTCGTACTGATCTTCTACTTCCTGCTGTGGCGCCCCCAGGCCAAGCGGGCCAAGCAGCACCGCGAGCTGGTCGGCGGCCTGTCCAAGGGCGACGAAGTGGTGATCGGCGGCGGCCTGGTGGGTCGTATCACCAAGGTGAGCGACGAGTTCATCACCCTGGAAGTGGCCGACAACACCGAAGTTCACGTGCAGAAGAGCGCCGTGGCCAACGTCCTGCCCAAGGGCACCATCAAGTCCATCTGACGTCGATGCGCCTCGCCCTTGCCAGCTGGCCCCACCCGGGCCGGGTGACGGCGAGGGTTGCATGACGACCGGGCGTCCCGCCGCCTTACCGGCGGTGACGCCCGGTCGCACTGCCGTCCTGTAGCCTTCTTACGCAACCTAGGCAGGGCTCCCATGCTCAACCGTTACCCCTTGTGGAAGTATCTGCTGATACTCATCGTGCTGCTTGTCGGCCTGGTCTACTCGCTGCCCAACCTCTATCCGGAAGACCCCGCGGTACAGATCAGCAGCGCCCAGGGCGACTCCACCCTCGATGAGGCGCAGCTCGACCGCGTTCAGCAGACCCTTCGCGATGCCGGCATCGGCATCAAGGCCATCGAGCGCGACGCAGCCAGCGTGCTGATCCGCCTCGACGACGCCGACCACCAGCTGCGCACCCGCGATCTGGTCGCCGAACAGCTCGGCAACGAGTTCGTGGTGGCACTGAACCTGGCCGAGTCCACCCCGGGCTGGCTGCAGGCCCTCGCCGCCTCCCCCATGACCCTGGGCCTCGACCTACGCGGCGGCGTGCACTTCCTTTTGGAAGTCGACATGGCTGCGGCCGTGACCCAGCGCCTCGAAGTCAATGCCAGCGCCATGCGCGAACAGCTACGCAGCGAGCGCATCCGCTACCGCGGCACCGACATCGACGGCCGCACGCTGACCATCACCTTCGCCAGCGAGGAGGATCGTGACACCGCGCGGCGCTTGATCAGCCGCGAGTTCCGCGACTTCGAATACAGCAGCGCCCAGGAGGGGCGAGCCTCGCTGCTGGTGATGACGCTGAGCGAGCAGGCAGTGGCCGAGATCCAGGACTACGCCGTCAACCAGAACCTCACCACCCTGCGCAACCGGGTCGACGAGCTGGGCGTGGCCGAGCCGCTGGTGCAGCGCCAGGGCCCCGACCGCATCGTGGTCGAGCTGCCCGGCGTGCAGGACACCGTCGCCGCCAAGCGCGTAGTGGGCGCCACCGCCAACCTCGAGTTCCGCCTCGAAGCGCGCCCGGACACGCCGGACGCCGAGACCGAGACCTTCGCCTTCCGCAACAACCCGGGGCGCACCGCCGATTTGATGCGTGACGTGATCATCACCGGTGACAGCGTCTCCAGCGCCAGCCGCAGCTTCGACGAGAACGGCCGCCCCCAGGTCAATATCAACCTGGACGGCACCGGCGGCACCTTGATGAACCGCGCCACGCGCACCAACATCGGCCGCAACATGGCGGTGCTGTTCATCGAGCACAAGACCCGTGACCGCGTAGTGCTGGAGGATGGCGAGGAGGTCGTCATTCGCGAGCCCTATACCGAGCGCGGCCTGATCAGCCTGGCCACCATCCAGAGCGCGCTGGGCAACAGCTTCCGCATCACCGGGCTCGACTCGCCCACCGAGGCGGCGGAACTGGCCCTGCTGCTGCGCTCCGGCTCGCTGGCGGCACCGATCTACTTCGTGCAGGAGCGCACCATCGGCCCAAGCCTGGGCGCCGAGAACATCGCCCGCGGCGTGCTGTCGGTGCAGATCGGCCTGTTGCTGGTCGTGCTGTTCATGCTGATCCGTTACAAGGTGTTCGGCATCTTCGCCAACGTGGCGCTGGCGCTGAACCTGACCCTGCTGGTCGCCGCCATGTCGATGCTCGGGGCCACCCTGACGCTACCGGGCATCGCCGGCATCGTGCTCACCCTGGGCATGGCGGTGGATGCCAACGTGCTGATCTTCGAGCGAATACGCGAAGAGCTGCGCGGAGGGCTGTCGATCCAGCAGGCGATCCATGCCGGCTACGAGCGCGCCTTCACCTCGATCGTCGATGCCAACATCACCACGCTGCTGGTGGCGGTCATCCTGTTCTCGATCGGCACCGGGCCGGTCAAGGGCTTCGCCGTGACGCTGTCGCTGGGGATTCTCACCTCGCTGTTCACCGCGCTGCTGGTGACCCGCGCCATGGTGAACCTCACTTACGGCGGCAAACCGGTCAAGAAGCTATGGATCTAAGGCATTCCAACATGAGGTGCTTATGAAAACCCTCGTCAATCGACAGTTCGACTTCATGGGCAAGCGCCGGATCGCCTTTACGGTCTCGGCGGCGCTGATCCTGGCGTCGATCGTCTCGCTGCTGTTTCAGCAGTTGAATCTGGGGCTCGACTTCACCGGCGGCACGCTGGTGGAAGTGCGCTACGCCGTGGCGCCCTCGCTGGATGCCATTCGCCAGGTGCTCGAACAGGCCGGCTTTCGTGACGTTTCGGTGCAGACCTTCGGCGCCTCCACCGAGGTGCTGATCCGCCTGCAGCAGGCCTTCGACCCCGACGTAGGCGACCAGGTGGTCGGCCTGCTGCGCGCCGAAGGCGATGCGGTGCAGCTGGTGCGCGCCGAGTTCGTCGGCGCCCAGGTCGGCGAACAGCTGCGCGACCAGAGCGGCCTCGGCATGCTGGTGGCGCTGGGCATCGTGATGCTCTACGTGGCCTTCCGCTTCCAGTACAAGTTCGCCATCGGCGCCCTGCTGGCGCTGATGCACGACGTGGTCATCGTGGTCGGTATCTTTTCGCTGTTCCAGCTCGACTTCGATCTCACCGTGCTGGCGGCCCTGCTGGCGGTGATCGGCTATTCGCTCAACGACACCATCGTCGTCTACGACCGCATCCGCGAAACGATTCGCACCTCGCGCATCGACGACATGCCGGCGATCTTCAACGAAGCAATCAACCTCACTCTGTCGCGCACGCTGGCCACGTCTGGCACTACCCTGCTGGTGCTGCTGGCCCTGCTGCTGCTGGGCGGCGACATGATCCACTACTTCTCGATCGCGCTGATCATTGGCGTGGTGGTGGGCACCTTTTCCTCCATCTACGTGGCCGCCGCCCTGCTGCTTGCCGTGAAGCTGGAGCGCAAGGACCTGATTCCGCCGAAGAAGGAAGCACACGAGGAGGAGGAGCAGCTGCCATAAGCCCGCCGATGCACCGTTCTCTGCGCTAGAAACGACACCGCCCCCGCAGCAGCGCTGCGGGGGCGGTTGTCATTCAATGCCTGAAGCAGGACTCAGAAGTGCGGTTTGAGCTGCTGCACCAGCGCCTTGAACAGGCGCGGGCCGGCCGCCATCAGCGGGCCTTCGGTCTCGATGCCGGGCTGGCCGTCGGGGGTGCCCAGCAGCGCGCCGGTTTCCTTGAGCAGCAGGGTGCCGACCAGGCGGTCCTGCTCTTCCAGCCCGAGCACGAAGGCGAAGTCGACGCGGCCCGCGGCCAGTTCGGCCATATCGAGCAGGCCGCTGCCGGTGGCCAGCTGGGTCTCGACCTGGGGGCCGATCTGCTGGACCAGGGTCAGGTAGGCAGGCAGGTAGCGCGAGCGCTGCCAGCTTTCCGGCAGGCTCAGGGCCATCCGCGAACCGAGAATGCTGGTGGTCTTGGGCACGCGAATGCGCTTGCCGTTGTGCTGGGCACCGCGGCCGCGGCTGGTCAGGTATTCGTCGTCGCTGAAGGGGCAGATCACCACCGCATGCTCCGGACGGCCCTTCACCAGGCAGACCACCGACAGGGCAAAGCCCTTGCCGGCCACGCCCAGGCTGGAGTAGCCATGGAAGGGCTCGATCCGCCATTCGATGTCGCGACCTTCGCCTTCGCCGGCGCGGTAGGGAGTGAAGCGGCCAACCACCCCGTGCTGGGGATAGCCGCGGCTGAGCTGACGAACGATCAGGGTCTCGGCATTGCGGGCCGTATCTTCGAGCAGGCGCTCGAGGTTGTGTTCCTCGTGAGCATTTTCGATGCGCTCACGAATGCGCAAGAACTGTTCAGCGGCGCTGCGCGTGGCGCGCAGGGCGTATTGGACCATCGGATGCATGATCGGGCCTTGGAGCGTCGGTGATGTTAAAGAACGGGCGGGTTCGAGCGAAATGTCAACGCGATTCGGTCGAACGCGTGGCGCGCATCCTAGCAGAGTCGCTGCATGGGCGCCATGGCCGGTGACGGCATGGTAGACTCGCCCTCCTTTCCTGGGCATTCAACGGCAGAGGCTACATCGCATGCTCGACCGCATCCGCATCGTGCTGATCGGCACCAGCCACCCCGGCAATATCGGCGCCACCGCCCGTGCCATGCACAACATGGGCCTGACCGACCTGGTGCTGGTGGCGCCGCGCTGCGAACCGCTGACGAGCGAGAGCATCTCGCGGGCGTCCGGCGCCGATCACCTGGTGCACCAGGCCAAGGTGGTCGATACCCTCGAGCAGGCCGTGGCCGACTGCACCCTGGCCGTGGGCGCCAGCGCCCGCTCGCGCACCCTGCCCTGGCCGATGATCACGCCGCGGGCGCTGGGTGAACGGCTGCCCCAGGAGCTGGCAGGGGCCGACGCCCGCGTGGCGCTGGTGTTCGGTCGCGAGGACAGCGGCCTCTCCAACGCCGAGCTGCAGCGCTGCCACGCCCATGTGCACATCCCCACCAATCCGGACTTCAGCTCGCTCAACCTGGCCGCCGCCGTGCAGGTGCTGGCCTACGAGTGCCGCCTGGCCTGGCTCGCCGCCGCTGGAGCCGAGACGGAGCAGGAAGAGGAGCCGCACCAGCCGCTGGCCAGCCATGACGAGCTCGAGCACTACTTCGCCCACCTGGAACGCACCCTGATCGCCATCGGCTTCCATGATCCGGCGCTGCCGCGCCAGCTGATGGCCCGGCTGCGGCGCTTCACCCTGCGCGCCCGTCCCGAGCGCATGGAACTCAACATCCTGCGCGGCATCCTGGCGGCGACCGAAAAGGGAGCCGCCGCGCAGCGGCCCGACGCCGCCCCGCTGCAGTCGCCGGAGGAAGCGCGGCGGGAGCCTTGAACGCCACCCGCCGCACCCCCATATCGCAGACACTGCCTCCTGCGCCGCCCAGGCCGCTCACCGCCACCAAGGACCGCTGCATGTTTCAACGACTGCGCGAGGACATCAATAGCGTGTTCGCCCGCGACCCGGCGGCACGCAACTTCCTGGAAGTGCTGACCAACTACCCGGGCCTGCATGCGCTGCTGCTGCACCGCCTGGGCCACTGGCTGTGGCAGAAGAACCTCAAATGGCTGGCGCGCAGCCTGTCGACCTTCTCGCGCTGGCTCACCGGCATCGAGATCCATCCCGGGGCGAAGATCGGCCGGCGCTTCTTCATCGACCACGGCATGGGCGTGGTGATCGGCGAGACCGCCGAGGTAGGCGACGACGTCACGCTCTACCAGGGCGTCACCCTGGGCGGCACCAGTTGGAACAAGGGCAAGCGCCACCCCACGCTGGAAGCCGGCGTCATCGTCGGCGCCGGCGCCAAGATCCTCGGGCCCTTCACCGTTGGCGCCGGCGCCAAGATCGGCTCTAACGCCGTGGTCACCAAGGAGGTGCCGGCGGGCGCCACGGTGGTCGGCATCCCCGGCAAGATCGTCAAGCGCAGCGACCCGGACGCCGCCGCGGTGCTCGACGTGGACCCGGAGCGCCGCGAGGCGATGCGCCAGAAGTTCGGCTTCGACGCCTACGGCATCAGCGAGGACATGCCCGACCCGGTGGCGCGCTCGATCCAGGCCATGCTCGATCACATGCACGCGGTGGACGAGCGCATCGAGCGCATGTGCTCGACGCTGCGCAAGCTCGATGCCAACTACCGCGAAGGCAAACTGCCCGAGCTGCGCGACGAGGACTTCGCCGACATGCTCTCGGATATCGACGCCTGCTGCGGGCCGCACCCGAAGGGCAGCACGCCGCGCACACGCGGCACGCGGCCGGACCCCGACAGCCGCGGCAATGGTTGACCTTAATCGTCGGGTTTTACCATAATGGACGCCTGATCGCCGCGACACGCCGCCCGGCAAATGGCCGGCGCCACGGGAGTCGAGTAGTGATGTCCATCCTGCGTCTGATGAGCCCGCCATGCGTTTGACCACCAAGGGACGCTACGCCGTCACCGCCATGCTCGACCTGGCGCTCAATGCCGAAAAGGGGCCGACCAGCCTGGCGGATATCTCGCGTCGCCAGGAGATCTCGCTGCCCTACCTGGAACAGCTCTTCGCCCGCCTACGTCGTGCCAGTCTGGTCACGAGCGTGCGCGGCCCCGGCGGCGGCTACCTGCTGGCCCTGTCTCCCGCCGAAATCTCCATCGCCCGGGTCATCGACGCGGTCGATGAGAGCGTCGACGCCACCCGCTGCCAGGGGCTGTCAGACTGCCAGCAGGGCGACACCTGCCTGACCCACCACCTGTGGTGCGACCTCTCCGAGCAGATTCGCGGCTTCCTGAACAACATCACCCTGGGGCAGCTGGTCGAGCACGGCGACGTTCGCCGCATCGCCGCCCGCCAGCGCAGCCGCAGCAGCGACAACACCATCCTGACCTCACCCTGAGCCGCGACCCGCCTCGCCGCTCGGCCTGGAGACCCCCCGCGCCCCCATGAGCGATCTCGTCTATCTCGATTACGCCGCCACCACTCCGGTCGATCCTCGCGTCGCCGCGGCGATGAGCCGCTACCTGACCCCGGACGGCCTGTTCGCCAACCCCGCTTCGCGCAGCCACATGCTGGGCTGGCAGGCGGAGCAGGCGGTGGAGCAAGCGCGTCGCCAGGTCGCCGACCTGATCGGCGCCGACCCGCGCGAAATCGTCTGGACCAGCGGCGCCACCGAGGCCGACAACCTGGCCTTGATCGGCTACATGCGCGCCAACCGGGAGCGCGGCCGGCACCTGGTGACCTCGGTCATCGAGCACAAGGCGGTGGTGGACACGGCCCTGGCGCTGGAGCGCGAAGGCTTCGAGGTGACCTGGCTGACGCCCGGCGCCGATGGCCGCGTCACGCCCGAGCAGCTGCGCCAGGCGCTGCGCCCCGACACCGCGCTGGTGTCGCTGATGGCGGTGAACAACGAGCTGGGCTGCATCCACGACCTGGCGGCGCTGGCCGAGGTGGCGCATGCCGGCGGCGCGCTGTTCCATGTCGACGCAGCCCAGGCCACCGGGCGCATCGACCTCGACGTGAGTCGCCTGGGCATCGACCTGATGTCGCTGTCGGGCCACAAGGCCTACGGCCCCAAGGGCATCGGCGCGCTCTATGTGCGCAGAAGCCCCGACCTCCGCCTCGAGCCGCTGATCCACGGCGGCGGACACGAGCGCGGCATGCGCTCCGGCACCCTGGCCACGCACCAGATCGTCGGCATGGGCGAGGCCTTCGCCCTGGCCGCGACCGAAGGCAGCGCCGAGCAGGCGCGCATCCTGGCCCTGCGGAACCGCCTGCTCGAGGGGCTGTCCGAGCTGAACGGCATTCACCGCAATACGCGGGTCGAAGTGGCTGTCCCGCACATCCTCAACCTGGCGTTCGAGGGCGTGGACGGTGAATCACTGCTCATGGCCCTGCGCCGCATCGCCCTATCGACCGGCTCGGCGTGCAACTCCGCCAGCGTCGAGCCATCCTATGTACTGAAGGGGATCGGCGTGCCGCGCGCGCTGGCACTGGCCTCGCTGCGCTTCAGCTTCGGCCGCTTCACCACCGAAGCCGACATCGACGCCGCCCTCGAGGCCGTGCGCCATGCCCTGCCGGGGCTGCGGCGCTAGGGTACGACACCAGTCCTCGACGCACGCACCCGCGGGTTCGTGCATTGGCCTTACCATCGACTGGCGCAACTGCCGCACGGACGGCAGCATCGCGCCAGCCACCTTCGCTGCAGGAGAATGAACATGGCGCAACTCTCGATTACCGCCGCCGCCGCCGAGCAGATCCAGCGCGCGCTCGACGAGCGTGGCCATGGCCTGGGACTGCGCGTGACGGTCAAGCCCAGCGGCTGCTCCGGCTACAGCTACGTGCTCGACTTCGCCGACGAGGCCGCCAACGACGACGCTGTCTTCGAGGCCCACGGCGCCACCGTCTTCGTCGCCCCCGAGGCGCTTGAGATGCTCGACGGCAGCGAGGTCGACTATGTCTCGGAGGGGCTCAACCGCTTCTTCCGCTTCAACAACCCCAACGTCAAGGACCAGTGCGGCTGCGGCGAGAGCTTCACCGTCTGATACCAGGTACCAGGCCCGCCGCGCGGGACGACGATTGTTCAACGCCCACCGGCAGCGGTATACTCTGCGCCCAACGTTTTCTCGCGCTGACGCATCGCCCTGCCGGCCTGGCCGACGGGGCGATGCGACTGCACCACGATCCGCAGCGCCACGCCCTGAAAACCCGCCACGGCGGCATCATCGCAGCGTGACGCGATCCCCCTACGAACCTCAACGGAGACAGGCCCCATGGCAACCGAACGCACCCTTTCCATCATCAAGCCCGACGCTGTCGCCAAGAACGCCATCGGCGAGATCATCGCGCGCTTCGAGAAGGCCGGCCTCAAGGTCGTTGCCGCCAAGATGCTGCAGCTCGACGACGAGAAGGCCGGCGGCTTCTACGCCGAGCACAAGGAGCGTCCCTTCTTCAAGGACCTGGTCGGCTTCATGACCTCGGGCCCGGTGGTCGTTCAGGTGCTGGAAGGTGAAGACGCCATTGCCAAGAATCGCGAGCTGATGGGCGCCACCAACCCCAAGGAAGCTGCGCCGGGCACCATCCGCGCCGACTTCGCCGAGACCATCGACGCCAACGCCGTGCACGGCTCCGACTCCCCGGCTTCCGCCGAGCGTGAAGTGGCCTACTTCTTTAGCGCCGACGAGATCTGCCCGCGCTGATCGCCGCACCTGCCCTGCACTTCGCGGGGGCGCTCTCGCCCCCGCTCTCGCCCTGCCCCGACCTACGTGAAGCCATGACCACCAACACCGTCCAACGCACCAATCTGCTCGGCTTGTCCCGCGAGGAGATGGAAGCCTTCTTCCTCTCGATCGGCGAGAAGAAGTTCCGTGCCGCCCAGGTGATGAAATGGATTCATCACGAGGGGTGTGACGACTTCATGACCATGACCAACCTCTCCAAGGCGTTGCGTCAGCGGCTCTGCGAGGTGGCCGAGATCCGCGGGCCCGGCGTGGTCTACGAAGGCACCTCCAGCGACGGCACCCGCAAGTGGGTGCTGGAGGTGGAGGACGGCAGCTACGTGGAGACGGTGCTGATCCCGGCCGACAACGGCAAGCGCCGCACCCTGTGCGTGTCGTCCCAGGTCGGCTGTTCGCTCGATTGCAGCTTCTGCTCCACCGGCAAGCAGGGCTTCCAGCGTAACCTCACCGCCGCCGAGATCATCGGCCAGGTGTGGGTCGCCCAGCGCAGCGTGGGGCCACGCAAGGATACCGCCAATCGGCCGGTGACCAACGTGGTGATGATGGGCATGGGCGAGCCGCTGATGAACTACGACAACGTCGTGCCGGCCATGAAGCTGATGCTCGACGACAACGGCTACGGACTGTCCAAGCGCCGCGTCACGCTATCAACCTCCGGCGTGGTGCCGATGCTCGACAGGCTCGGCGACGAACTCGACGTGAGTCTGGCGATCTCGCTGCACGCCGCCACCGACGAGCTGCGCAGCGAGCTGGTACCGCTCAACCGCAAGTACAACATCCGCGCCCTGCTCGACGCCTGCCAGCGCTACCTGGCCAAGTGCGACGACACGCGCATGATCACCGTGGAATATACGGTGATCAAGGACGTCAACGACCAGCAGGAACATGCCACCCAGCTGGCCGAACTGCTGCGCGAACTGCCGTGCAAGATCAACCTGATTCCGTTCAACCCGTTCCCCCATTCGGGCTACGAGAAACCGTCGCGCAATCAGGTGATGCGCTTCCAGCAGTGGCTCTATGAACTTGGCTACACGGCGCCGATTCGCACCACCCGCGGCGATGACATCGACGCCGCCTGCGGCCAGCTGGTCGGCCGGGTGAAGGACCGCACCAAGCGCCACGAGCGCTACATCCGCTCGATCCAGATCGACGCGGACTGAAGCACCCGTCGCCTTGACTTCAACCCGTCACGGCGCTTTGATGGTCAGGCTTTTTTCGGGGCTGCTGCACCCGCCTGATGCCAGCAGCAACCGGCCGTTTTTTCGTAACGCCTTTCATGAGGTTGCCATGACGCGCTTCCCCTGGTTGCCTAGCCGACGCACGCCGCTGCCGCTGGTGGCCATCGTCGCCGGCTCGCTGTGGCTCGGCGGCTGCGCCGCGCAGCCGGAAGAGCGGGCGGGTGCTGCGCACGATCCGGCCGCGGCGTTCACCGAACTGGGCATCGCCTACCTCGAGCGCAACAACCTGGCCCGTGCCATGGCGGCCCTGGACCGCGCGCTGCAGTTCTCGCCGGATAACCCCGAGGCGCTGCAGGCCATGGCTATCGTCTACCAGCGGCAGGGCGAGCATGCCCTGGCCGACAGCACCTTTCAGCGCGCCCTGCAGGCCGACCCCGGCTTCAGCCGGGCACGCAACAACTATGCGGCCTTCCTCTATTCACGCGGCCAGGTCGAGAAGGCCTGCCGCCAGCTCGAGCAGGCGTCGCACGACACCCAGTACGCCAGCCGCGCCCAGCTGTTCGTCAACCTGGGCCAGTGTCAATGGGAGATGGGCCACGTGCCGCAGGCCAGGCAGAGCCTGGAGCGCGCCAAGAATCTCGACCCACGCAGCCCAGCGCCCTATTTCATGCTGGCCGAACTCGAGCTTGCCCAGGGCAATCTCGACGCGGCGCAGCAGCAGCTGAACCTTTACATCAGGCTGGCGGGCATGACGCCCGACGCCCAGGCGCTGGCCCGCGACATCGCCCGGGCCGGCGGCGACACCAGGCTTGTCACCCCCGGCCCCGACGGCCTGCGTTGACGTACCTTGACCCACGAATTCATGACGAAGGATGCTCATCCATGAGCGACAACCACGACAACGACGCCGTCGATTTCAGTTCCACGTCCTCCCCCGGGGAGCTGCTGCGCCGCGAACGCGAGACCCAGGGCCTTTCCGTGGAAGAAGTGGCGACGGCTCTCAATCTTCGCCCCGCCGTGGTGGTGGGCCTGGAAGCCGACAACTACGAGCAGGTACCCATCGCCGCCTACCGACGCGGCTACCTGCGCGCCTATGCACGCCTGCTCGGCATCGATGACGGGCCGATACTCGCCGCCTATCGCCACAGCTTCGGCGGCCAGGAGACGGAGCACCGCGTGACCCCGGTGCAAGTGACCCGGCCGCCGTCGCGCATCGCCGCCTGGCTGTTCAAGCTGGTCACCCTGCTGGTGATCGCCGGTCTGATCGGCTTGACCTTGGCATGGTGGCAGAGCCGCGACGGCACCCAGGCACCGGAGCTCGGCGACAGCGGCCCGGTATCGGTGGAGCGGCTCGACGGCACCACCGTGGTCGAGGAGGAGCCTGCAGCCGAGATCCAGGAAGCCCTGCCACCGCTGCCGGCCGAAGGCGTCGACCCGCTTCGCACGGACGCCGCGGACGCCGAGGCACCGGCCACCGAGGTCGACCCCACCGGGGCCGTAAGGCTGGTGGGAGCAGGCGAGCCGGCGCTGCAGGACGAGGCCGAGCTCGACGGTGCAGTCGTCGAGGCCGCGCCGGAACCCGAAGCGCCCGCCGCCGAGGAAGCCGCCGAGCCGGACGAGGCGCCTGCCGCCACGGCCGATCGCAGCGTGCTGCAGCTGACCTTCAACGAGCAGTCCTGGACCGAGATCTTCGATGCCAACAATCGCCGTGTCTTCGTCGGCCTGCAGGAACCCGGCACCTCCGCACGCGTCGAAGGAGAGCCGCCGTTCCGCCTGACCATCGGCAACGCCACCGGCGTCGAACTGAGCTGGGGCGGCGAGCGCGTCGACCTGCGTGCCCGTGCGGGAGCCAACAACGTGGCCCGCTTCACTCTGGGAGATTGATACCGCCGCCATGCATTCCCCATCGCCTATCATTCGCCGCAAGTCCCGTCAGATCTTCGTTGGCCAGGTGCCTGTCGGGGGCGATGCCCCCATTTCCGTACAGAGCATGACCAACACCAATACCCTGGACGTGGACGCCACCGTGGCCCAGATTCGCCGGCTCGAAGATGCTGGCGCCGACATCGTGCGCGTCTCGGTACCCTGCATGGATGCCGCCGAGGCCTTCGGCCGCATCAAGCAGCAAGTTCAGGTGCCGCTGGTTGCCGATATCCACTTCGACTACAAGATCGCCCTGCGCGTGGCCGAGCTGGGCGTTGACTGCCTGCGCATCAACCCCGGCAACATCGGCAAGGAAGAGCGCGTGCGCGCCGTGGTCGCCGCCGCCCGCGACAACGGCATCCCGATTCGCATCGGGGTCAACGCCGGTTCGCTGGAAAAGGACCTGCAGCGCAAGTACGGCGAGCCCACGCCGGAGGCGCTGGTGGAGTCGGCCATGCGCCACATCGATCACCTCGACCGCCTCGACTTCCAGGAGTACAAGGTCAGCGTCAAGGCCAGCGACGTGTTCATGGCCGTGGCCGCCTATCGCCAACTGGCCAAGCTGATCGAACAGCCGCTGCACCTGGGCATCACCGAGGCCGGCGGCCTGCGCTCCGGCACGGTGAAATCCTCCATTGGCCTCGGCATGCTGCTGATGGACGGCATCGGCGACACCCTTCGCGTCTCGCTGGCCGCCGACCCGGTGGAGGAGATCAAGGTCGGCTACGACATGCTCAAGAGCCTGCGGCTGCGCAGCAAGGGCATCAATTTCATTGCCTGCCCGAGCTGCTCACGCCAGAACTTCGACGTGATCGGCACCATGAACGCCCTCGAGGAGCGCCTCGAGGACATCATGACCCCGCTCGACGTCTCGGTGATCGGCTGCATCGTCAACGGCCCCGGCGAAGCCAAGGAGAGCGACATCGGCCTGACCGGCGGCAGCCCCAACAACCTGGTCTACATCGACGGCAAGCCGGCCACCAAGCTGACCAACGACCACCTGATCGACGACCTGGAGCGCCTGATCCGCGAGAAGGTTCGCGAGAAGGAAGCCGCCGAGCAGAATGTGATCGCCCGCGGGGCCTGACCGGCCGCCGACCCACAAGGAGCCACCGTTGAGCAAGCCCTCATCAAGCAGCATGAAGAAACTCCAGGCGATTCGCGGCATGAACGACCTGCTGCCGGACCAGTCCGCCCTGTGGCAGTACTTCGAAGGCAAGGTGGCCACGCTGCTGCGCCGCTACGGCTACGCCGAGATCCGCACGCCCATCGTCGAGCAGACTGCGCTGTTCGCCCGCTCCATCGGCGAAGTGACCGACATCGTCGAGAAGGAGATGTACACTTTCGAGGACCGCAACGGCGATAGCCTGACCCTGCGCCCCGAAGGCACGGCGAGCTGCGTACGCGCCGCCATGGAGCACGGCCTGCTGCACAACCAGACCCAGCGGCTGTGGTACCAGGGGCCGATGTTCCGCCACGAGCGGCCGCAGAAGGGGCGCTATCGGCAGTTCCACCAGGTCGGCGTGGAGGCCTTCGGCCTCGAAGGGCCGGATATCGACGCCGAAGTCATCCTCCTCTCGGCGCGGCTGTGGAAGGAGCTGGGGCTGCTCGAGCACGTCACCCTCGAGCTCAACTCGCTCGGCTCCTCCGAGGCCCGGGCCGCCTACCGCGACACCCTGGTGGCCTACTTCGAGCGCCATCGCGACCAGCTCGACGAGGACTCGCTGCGCCGTCTCACGAGCAACCCGCTGCGCATTCTCGACTCCAAGAATCCGGACATGGCGGCGATGCTCGCCGATGCCCCCAAGCTGATGGATCACCTCGACGATGCCTCCCGCGAGCATTTCGCCGGGCTCACCGCCCTGCTCGAGGCCGCCGGCATCGACTACGTGATCAATCCGCGCCTGGTACGCGGCCTCGACTACTACGGCCGCACGGTGTTCGAGTGGACCACCACCGCGCTGGGCAGCCAGGGCACCGTGTGCGCCGGCGGCCGCTACGACGGCCTGGTCGAGCAGCTCGGCGGCAAGCCGACCCCGGCGGTCGGCTTCGCCATGGGCATCGAGCGGCTGGTGCTGCTGCTCGACACCCTGGGGCTGGTCCCCAGCGCCGCACTGGCCGAGCTGGACGTCTATCTCATGGCCATGGATGATAGCGCCGAGCGCGACGCCCTGCTGCTTGGCGAAAACCTGCGCGAAGCGCTGCCCGAGCTGCGTCTGCAGCTTCACTGCGGCGGCGGCAGCTTCAAGAGCCGGATCAAGAAGGCCGACAAGAGCGGTGCCCGCCTGGCCCTGCTGCTCGGCGAAGACGAGCTGGCCAAGGGCGAGGTCACGCTGAAATTCCTGCGCGAAGCGCGCGACCAGCAGCGCCTGCCGAAGGCCACGCTGGGCCAGGCGCTCGGCGACCTGCTGTCGACCGGCGCCTGAGTCCCGAACCGAACTGCCAAGATCTTGCCGTTTTAAAGGAGGCCGCCCGTGGCGGAGCTGAGAACCGAAGAAGAGCAGCTGGATGCCATCAAGCGCTGGTGGAAGGAGAACGGCACCGCGCTGATCGCCGGGGTGGCCATTGCCATCGCTGCCGTGGTGGGCTGGAACGCCTGGCAGAGCTACCAGGAGAACCAGGCACAGGCGGCCTCGATGCGCTATCAGCACCTGGTCAACCTCACCGCCGAGGCCGAGCTGGACGCCACCCGGGTCAGCGAGGCGCAGGCACTGGTGGCCGAGATCACCGACAGCCATTCGCGCACCCTGTATGCCGACCTGGCGCGCCTGATCGACGCACGCCTGGCCGTCAGCCAGGGTGAGCTGGGACAGGCCCGCGACACCCTCGAATCACTGATCGACGCCAGCCGCCGCGACTACATCCAGGGGCTGGCCCGCCTGCGCCTGGCCCGGCTGCAGCTGGAAGAGGGCGCGGCGGAAGCCGCGCTGGACACTCTTTCCGGCGCCATCCCCTCCTCGCTCGCCGCCCAGCAGGCCGACGTGCGCGGCGACGCGCACCTGGCGCTCGGCCGCGAGGACGAAGCGCGCCAGGCCTGGCAGGACGCCCTGACTTACGCCGAGCAGCGCAACCAGCCGGTCTACGGCGTGCAGCTCAAGCTCGAAGCGCTCGGCATCGAGGAGGCCACCCTATGAACCGCGTCACGCTCCGCAGGGCCGCCTGCGCCCTTGCCGCCACCTTCGCCCTGGGCCTGCTGGCCGGCTGTGCCAACAAGGCCGAGCCTCGCTACGCCCCCAAGGATCTGCAGCGCTTCGAGGCCACGGCCACGCTGGCGACCGACTGGCGCCAACGCGTCGGCCAGGGCCTCGGGCGGGCGCACTACCCCATCGCTCCAAGCCTCGACGGCGGCACGATCTTTGCCGCCGACGAGCGCGGCCGCATCATGGCCGTGGATGCCACCAGCGGCGAGCGCCTGTGGCAGAAGGAGCTCGGCGTAGGCGTTTCCAGCGGCCTCACCGCCGTGGCCAACCAGGTCTACTTCGGCACCCGCAACGGTGAAGTGCTGGCCCTGAACCAGCGCGACGGCGAGATCGCCTGGCGCTCGCGGGTCGCCAGCGAAGTGCTGGCCCCGCCGCAGCCCAACCAGCAGCTGCTGGTGGTCAAGAGCGTCGACGGCTCCGTCACGGCGCTCGACCGCCGCACCGGCCAGGAGCGCTGGGTGCACACCACCACCGAGCCCGCCCTGACCCTGCGCGGCACCGGCACGCCGTCGGTGATCGACCCGGTCACCTTCGTCGGCCTTGCCAGCGGCCGCCTGGTCACCCTGGACAACCGCAGCGGCCAGCCGCTGTGGGAGCGCCGCATCGCCGTGCCGCGCGGGCGCAGCGAGGTCGACCGCCTGGTCGACCTCGCTGGCCAGCCGGTGCTGACGCCGGACGGTCGCCTGTTCGTCACCAGCTACAACGGCCGCCTGGTCGCGCTCGACGCCACCAGCGGCGAGACCCTGTGGGACCGCGAGCATTCCAGCCACCAGACCCCGGTCCTGGTCGGCGATCGCCTGTTCACGGTCAGCGAGGCCAGCCACGTCACCGCTTTCGACGCCCGCAGCGGCGAGGAGCTGTGGCGCAACCGCGATCTCGAAGGGCGCTGGCTGACCGCGCCGGCGTTTGCCGACGGCCAGCTGGTGGTGGGCGACTTCGAAGGCTACCTGCACCTGCTCGACATCCAGACTGGCCGCTTCACCGCTCGCACCCGTATCGATAGCTCCGGCATCAGCATCAGGCCGATGACCGACTTCCGCCGCATCTACGTGCTGGCCAACAACGGCCGCCTCGAGGCTCTGGAACTTCGCCGATGACCCCTGTGATTGCCCTGGTCGGCCGCCCCAACGTGGGCAAGTCGACCCTCTTCAACCGCCTGACCCGCACCCGCGACGCTCTGGTCGCGGACTTCCCCGGGCTCACCCGCGACCGCAAGTACGGTAACGGGTTGCTCGGCGGCAAGGCCTACACGGTGATCGACACCGGCGGCATCAGCGGCGACGAAGAAGGGATCGACGCCGCCATGGCCGAGCAGTCGCTGGTCGCCATCGACGAGGCGGACATCGTGCTGTTCATGGTGGACGCCCGTGCCGGGCTCCACGTGGCCGACGAGGCCATCGCCAACCACCTGCGCGTCAACCAGAAGAAGACCTGGCTGGTGGTCAACAAGACCGACGGCCTCGAAGAACATTCGGCTATGGCCGACTTCTGGACGCTGGGGCTGGGCGACCCTCACCCCATCGCCGCCGCCCATGGACGCAACGTCACCACCCTGATCGAGGAAGTGCTGGCGCCCTTCCCCGAGCGCGACGAGAGCATCCCGGCGGACGTCGGCACCAAGGGCATCCGCATCGGCGTCATCGGTCGGCCCAACGTGGGCAAGTCGACGCTGGTCAATCGTCTGCTGGGCGAGGAGCGGGTCGTGGTCTTCGACGAGGCCGGCACCACCCGCGACGCCATCGAGATCCCCTTCGAACGGCGCGGCAAGCCCTACGTGCTGATCGATACCGCAGGCGTCAGGCGACGCAAGAACGTCAGCCTGATCGCCGAGAAGTTCTCGATCATCAAGACCCTGGAAGCGATCAAGGAGTGCCATGTCGCGGTCATGGTGCTTGATGCCAGGACCGGGCTGGTTGAGCAGGACCTGCACCTGCTCGACTTCGTGCTGACCTCGGGACGCGCGCTGGTGCTGGCGGTCAACAAGTGGGACGGCCTGGAGAGCGAGGCCAAGGAGGACATGCGCGCCGAGCTCAAGCGGCGCCTGGGCTTCGCTGACTACGCCGAGCTGCACTTTATCTCAGCGCTGCATGGCACCGCGGTGGGCGATCTCTACCCCTCGATCGAGCGCGCCTTCGCCTCGGCCCACTCCCGCTGGTCGACCAACCGCCTCACCACGCTGCTGCAGGACGCCGTGAGCCAGCATCCGCCGCCGCTGGTGCATGGCCGCCGGATCAAGCTGCGCATGGCCCACCAGGGCGGCACCAACCCGCCGATCATCGTGGTGCACGGCAACCAGACCGAGGCGCTGCCCGAAGCCTACAAGCGTTTCCTGACCAACACTTTCCGCAAGGTACTCAAGGTGCGCGGAACGCCGATCCGCTTCGAGTTCCGCTCCGGCCAGAACCCCTTCAACCCGCTGGCCGGCGCCAGCGACCGGGAAAAGGCCAAGCAGCGCGAACTGGGACGCACCAAGGAGGCGCGCAAGAAGCGCCGCTGACCCACACCGGCCGCCCGGCCGAGCAATACCCGGTCGCCCGTCCTGGGCGATCGTGCCACCCCACCCTGACAAACCGCTTCATCCAACGGGAGGAGCCGATGTTTTCGACTCGCGTGCTGTCGTTCTTCAACCCGCGCCGCCGCTGGCGCCTGATCGCTCCGCTGAGCCTGGCGATGCTGCTTACCGGCTGCCTGGCCCTGCCCCAGACCGGGCTGTTCGCCTTCCGCCTCGCGGTGACCTCGCTGGGCGTGGAGGATGTGCGCATCGGCCCCTATTCGGTCCAGGCCGGGCTGGATACCAGCGACGTCGCCTCGCTGATCGCCTCCAGCCTCGGCATGGGCAGCCTGCCGGTGCAGGCCACCCTGGCCATGGGCCTGTCGCTGCCGGCCGGGATGCCGCCGGTGGAAATGGCGGGCTTTCGCTGGACCCTCGACGTACCCGGCGCCGAGCCGGTCAGCGGCAACTACCAGCAGGACGTGACGCTGACCTCAGGTGACGATGCCCGCCTGCGCCTGCCGGTCGCCTTCGACGTGCTGGCAACGGATCGCCGCCGCCTGGCCCCCATGGTGGAGCTGGCCAGCCAGCTCGCTAGCCAGGGCGAGCTGCCCGCCGGCAGCGAACTGGCGATCACGCCGGGCAGCCTGCGCGGCCTGGGCGTAACCCTGCCTGCCGGACTTTGGACACCGACCCTGCGCTTCGGGGTGGGTGAAAACGGCGAGCTGACACCGCAGCGCTGAGGCCGGCGCGCCTGGCGGCTACTCGCCGTGCAGCCGGCGACGGCCGATCCACTGACAGGCGAACTGCCAGGCGCCCCGCCCGCTGCGCCCGCCGCGCAGCGTGGCGTAGCGGATCGCCTCGGCGCGGGCCTCGGCGCCCCAGTCCGCCGCGCTGCCCAGTTGGGTAACCCAATGGCAGCACGCCTCCAGGTAGGTGTCCTGGCTGAATGGATAGAAGCCAAGCCATAGGCCGAAGCGGTCGGAGAGCGAAATCTTCTCCTCCACCGCATCGCCGTGGTGCAGCTCCTCTCCCACCAGGCGCGAGCCCTGGTTGTCGGCCATGGACTCCGGCAGCAGGTGGCGGCGGTTCGAGGTCGCGTAGAGCAGCACGTTGGGCGGCGGGCCGGTCAGCGCGCCGTCGAGCACGCTCTTGAGCGCCTTGTAGGCATCGTCGTGGCCCTCGAAGGAGAGATCGTCACAGTAGACCACGAAGCGCTGCGGCTGCCGGCGCAGCTGTTCGACCAGCAGCGGCAGCCCGGCCAGGTCGTGACGATCGACCTGCACCAGGCGCAGCCTCTCTTCCGCCAGGCTGTTGAGCAGCGCCCGGATCAGCGACGACTTGCCGCTGCCGCGCGAACCCCACAGCAGCGCATGGTTGGCCGGCAGCCCCTGCAGGAACGCACGGGTATTGTCGACCAGCGCCAGCTTCTGGCGCTCGATGCCCAGCAGGTCATCCAGGCTGAGCGCATCGCGCGGCGGCACCGGCAGCAGCCGGCCGCCCAGCGGATGGCGCTGCCACAGCGCCGCCACGTCGCGCTCCCAGTCCACCTCCTGCGGGGCGGGCGGCAGCCAGTGCTCCACATGATCCAGCAAGCGGCTCAGGCGTCTGCTCAGCTCGGCATCCATCGGCGTCTCCTCGAGACTTTCACGGTTCACGGTTGACCTTGTTACGCTTCGGGGTATCTTGTGGCGAACCGCCACTCCCGTCCAGGGTCTCAAGGGATCTGCTCGAAGAGGTATCGAACATGCGCTGGATTCGCTGTGTTGCCGTGGCCACCCTGGCCTTGACCCTAACCGCCTGCACGACGTCGCCGACCGGCCGCCAACAGCTCACCCTGATGTCGGATGCACAGCTCAACCAGATGGGCCGCGAAGCCTTCCAGCAGTACCAGCAGGATCTGCCGCCGGCGGGCCCGGCACAGCAGCGCTATGCGCAGTGCGTTGCCGACGCCATCATTGCCGTGCTGCCGGAGCGCGAGCGCCAGCAGGACTGGCAGATTCGCGTGTTCGAATCGGAGCAGGCCAACGCCTTCGCGCTGCCCGGTGGCTACATGGGCGTCAATACCGGGCTGCTGGCCATCGCCAGGTCCCCGGACCAGCTCGCCTCGGTGATCGGCCACGAGATCGGTCACGTGCTGGCCCGCCACGCCAACGAGCGCGTCTCGACCCAGGCTTCGACCCAGCTGGCGCTGTCGGTGCTCTCCTCGGCGGCCGGCATGCAGGGCCCTGGCGGCGAGCAGCTGATGGGCGCGCTGGGCCTCGGTGCCCAGTACGGCGTGCTGCTGCCCTTCTCGCGCCGCCACGAGAGCGAGGCCGACATCATCGGCCTGCGGCTGATGGCCGATGCCGGCTTCGACCCGCGCGCCAGCCTCGAGCTGTGGGAGAACATGAGCGCCCAGGCCGGTGGCGCCCGACCACCGGCCTGGATGTCCACCCACCCCAGCCACGGCCAGCGCATGCAGGGCCTGCAGGCCGAGATGCCCGACGCCCTGGCGCGCTACGAGCAGGCCCGCCAGGCGGGGCGTCAGCCCAACTGCCCGCGTCCCTGAGGCGCAGCCACCCTTACCGCACGCGGCGTCTGCCGCGTGCCGATCTTTCGACAGGAATCCGTGATGTTGCGTCTTGGTCTGCTGCTGCTGGTCCTGCCCCTGCTGGTGCTGATGGGGCTCTATTTCTGGGAGCTGAGCAGCGTGCGCGAGTGCACCCTGGTCCAGAATGGGCACTGGGACTACCTGGCGGGGGCCTGCCGCGACACGCCCCAGCCCTTCGTGTCTTGGATGGAGCGTATGCCCTGGCTGGTCAATGGCGGCATGCTGCTGTCGGTGGCCGGCATGGTGATGTGCATGCTCGGCCTCTACGTCAAGCGCCGCTGAGCCTTACAGAGCTCGTCTGAGCCGCTCGCGCACCGGTCCGGTGTCGGGGCGCTTGCCACGCCACTGGAAGAACGACTCGGCGGCCTGCTCGACCAGCATGCCCAAGCCGTCGAGGGTGCGCGCCCCGCGCGCTGCGGCCCAGCGCAGGAACACGGTGGGCTCGGCGCCGTACATCATGTCGTAGGCGGTGGCGTGCGGGGCGAAAAGCGCATCGGGCAGTGGCGGAAGCTCGCCCGAAAGGCTCGCGCTGGTACCATTGATCACCAGGTCGAACGGCCCGTCCAGCGTCTCGAAGCCGCCCCCCCGCACCTCGCCCAGATCGGCGAAGTCCTGCGCCAGCGCCGCCGCCTTGGCCGCGGTGCGGTTGGCGATGACCACGTAGCGGGGCTGGCCGGCCAGCAGCGGCTCAAGCACGCCGCGCACCGCCCCGCCTGCACCGAGCACCAGAATACGCGCCCCTTCCAGCGTCACCCCATGGTGCTCAAGATCGCGCACCAGGCCGACGCCGTCGGTGGTATCGCCGTAGGTGAGAGCATTCTTGCCCAGCACCAGCGTATTGACCGCGCCGGCCCGCCGGGCGCGCTCGCTCAGGGTGTCGCAGAGCCGGAAGGCCTCTTCTTTGAACGGCACGGTGACGTTGGCGCCCCGCCCGGCTTCGGCCGTGAACCTGTGCCAGGCACCGGTAAAGTCATCCAGCGGCGCGGCAATGGCGGTGTACTCGATGGCCTCGCCGGTCTGTTCGGCAAAGGCGGCATGGATCAGCGGCGACTTCGAGTGAGAGATGGGGTTGCCGAAGACGCAGTAACGGTCGGTCATGAAGAGGCTCCTCCCCCTGCCATTTCGCCCAGCCAGTCGCGAGGGCGCAGATACTCCCGATACAGCACCTCTTCGGCGCTGCCCGGTTCCGGCGTCCAGCCATAGGACCAGCTCGCCAGCGGCGGCATCGACATCAGGATCGACTCGGTGCGCCCGCCGCTCTGCAGTCCGAACAGGGTGCCGCGGTCCCACACCAGGTTGAACTCGACGTAGCGCCCGCGGCGGTAGAGCTGGAAGGTCCGCTCGCGTTCGCTCCACGGCGTCGCGCGGCGCCGCCGCACGATCGGCAGGTAGGCGTCGAGGAAGGCATCGCCCACCGCACGCTGGAAGGCGAAGCTGGCGTCGAAGTCCCACTCGTTGAAATCGTCGAAGAACAGCCCGCCTACGCCGCGGGTCTCCTCGCGGTGCTTGAGGTAGAAGTACTCGTCGCACCAGGCCTTGAAGCGCGGGTAGACTTCGTCGCCGAAGGGCGCGCAGGCGTCGCGGGCAATCCGGTGCCAGTGCACCACATCCTCGTGCACCGGGTAGTAGGGAGTGAGGTCGAAGCCGCCACCGAACCACCACACCGGCGCCTCGCCCGCCTTCTCGGCGATGAAGAAGCGCACGTTGCCGTGGCTGGTCGGCACGTGGGGATTCTCGGGGTGCAGCACCCAGGACACTCCCACCGCATGGAAGCCGCGCCCGGCCAGCTGAGGCCTTGCTGCGGTGGCCGAGGGCGGCAGCTGGTCGCCGTAGACATGGGAGAAGTTGACGCCGCCCTTCTCGAATACCCGCCCCTGCTCCATGACCCGGGAGCGGCCGCCGCCACCGCCCTCGCGCTGCCAGTGCTCCTCGCGAAACTCGGCGCCGCCATCCTCGGCGGCGAGGCCGGCGCAAAGCCGATCCTGCAGGTCGAGCAGATAGTGTTTCACCGTGTCGAGATTGGCACGCGCCATGTTCCGTCTCCCCAGGTCGTTGGCCGGTTCAGGCGCGCAGCACCTGCCCCGTGCGCAGGTCGCGAATGGTACTGGGGCGATCCAGCCCGCCGAGCTCACCCGCCAGGATGGCGTCGAGCTCATCGCCGAAGATCTCGCGCACCTCGGCGGCGCTCATGGCCGAAGGCTCGCTGGCCTTGTTGGCCGAGGTCGACACCACCGGTCCACCGTAGGCCTGGCACAGGGCCGCCACGCCGGCATGCGCACTGACGCGCAGCGCCACGCAGTCATGGGCGCCGCGCACCAGCGCGTGGGTGCGGCCGTTGTCGGGCACCAGCCAGGTGTTGGGCCCCGGCCAGCTCGCGACCAGCGGCGCATGCAGCTCGGGCGGCAGCCCCTCGAGCCAGGGAGCGAACTGCTCGATGGTGGCCGCTACCAGGATCAACCCCTTGGCGGGGTCGCGCTCCTTGAGCCGCAGCAGGCGCGCCACGGCCTCGTCGTTGTCGGGGTCACAGCCCAGGCCCCAGACGCCTTCGGTGGGGTAGGCAATTACACCGCCGGCACGCAGCGCAGCGACGGCAGCATCGAGAGAGTCGGCCACGTTGTTCAATCTCCTGCAGGGCGGTAAGCCGCTTACGCCACGGCCCGGTTGCCGCGGCGCGCTTGGGGCCGCCATGCTAGCACGCCTGGGCGTTTTCCGGCAGGCGCACCCAGCCGCCCGGCGCCTGGGCCACGCGGCCATCGAGTTCGAGTTCGAGCAGGCGGCGCTGGCATTCGGGCACGCTCAGTCCGGTCAGATGGACCAGCGCATCGAGGGGCGACGGCGCATCGCTGAGCCAGCGCAGCAGCGGGTCGACCTTGGCACTGGCGCTGGGGCTAGTGCTGGAATGGATGCCGGCGCTGAGGGCAGCACCCACCCCTGGCAACCCAAGCGCGGCCGGAGACGCCGCGGCCCACTGGCTTAGCTCCTCGAGCAGGTCGTCGAGGTGGCGCACCAGCACCGCCCCCTGGCGGATCAGCTGCAGGCAGCCACGCGCCTGGGGGTTGTGGATCGAGCCCGGCAGGGCGAAGACTTCGCGGTTCTGCTCCATGGCCAGCCGCGCACTGACCAGCGAGCCGCTCTTCTCGGCGGCCTCCACCACCAGCACCCCCAGCGAGAGCCCGGTGATGATGCGGTTGCGCCGGGGAAAGAAGCCGGGGTGGGCCCGGGTGCCGGGCGGGTGCTCGGCAAGGATCAACCCGCCTTGGCCGAGCAGCTGATGATAGAGCCGCGCATGGCGCGGCGGGTAGATGACGTCGACCGCGCAGCCCAGCACCGCCACGCTGCGCCCCCCGGCATCGAGCGCGGCCTGCTGGGCCGCCCCGTCGACGCCCAGCGCCAGGCCGCTGACCACGCACCAGTCGCGCCCGGCCAGCTCGCGGGCGAAGCGGGCGGCGTTGGCCAGACCCTCGCGGGTCGGCCGACGCGAACCGACGATGGCAAGCCCGGGCGGCTCGAGCGCCGCCAGGTCGCCCAGGCCCCACAGCAGCGGCGGCGGATCGGCGATCTGCTCCAGCAGGGCCGGCCAGGCGGGGTGACCCGGGTACAACAGGTAGCGCCCCGGTGCGGCGGCCTGCCAGGCCAGGTCGGCCTCGACCTCTGCCGTCAGCGGGCTGCGCTGCGGATGGTCGAGCCACAGCCGCAGCGACAGCGCGGCATCCCGCGGTAGGCAGGCCAACCAGCCGGCGGGCCAGGCCGGCTGGGCTGCTCTCACCTCAGCCAGCCGCGCGGCCCCCAGCCCCGGCAGGCGCACCAGCGCCAGCCAGTCGCGCAGCGCCGGTTGCACCACTGCCGCAACGCTCATCGCTGGGCCACCCCCCTCCCGCGGCCAGGCGAGTGCAGGCGGTCGCCCACCTCGAGGGTGCGGCTGGCACGCATCACCAGCCCATAGCTCATCTTTTGGTAAGGCCGGAAGACCATGACCAGGCCGGCCTCGCTGCCGGGCAGGCGCAGCGATTCGCCGGTACGCGGGTCGACCACCCGCTCGCCCAGTTGCTCGACCTGCAGCACGTGGCCCACCTCGAGGCCGTCGCGCAGGCCACGGTCCAGGGCGACCACCTGCAGCCGGCCGATGAAGCGCACGCCCCCCGGTACCGCGAGCAGGGTGCCGTCGACATCGTGCTGCGGCGCCCGGGGCAGGAAGTCGGTGGCCAGCTCGCGCGACTCCAGCGGCAGCACGATATCGTTGTTGCGGATCTCCTGGCTTGAGGAGAGCACCTCGAGCACCGCAATGCCGTCCTCCAGGCGCTCGACGCGCGCCTGGCCGAGGCTCTCCAGCTCGAGCCCCAGCAGCTCGCCCGTGACCGGGTCCTGGTAGCGCTCGCCGCGGCGGTAGATGCCGTAGCGCATGCCGCGCTGCAGTTCGCCGCGCGCATAGAGACGGTCGCCGGCACCGCTGATGATACGGCGATCGTTGCCGGCGACCACGTAGGCCAGCTCGTTAAGGGCATCGGGGTCGTCGACCACGCGGTGGTCACGCAGGAAGTGGCGCACGACGTCCAGCGGGATCGGCTCGATCGCCTCGCGGGCCGGCACGCGGCGCACCTCGGGCGAGAGCCGCACCTCGCCCTGGCCGCGCTCCAGCCCGAGGCAGGGCCGGCCGTTGCAGTCGTACAGGTAGACGACGTCGCCGGGGTAGATCAGGTGGGGATTACGGATGTGAGGATTGACCTGCCACACCTCGGGCCACTGCCAGGGCTGCTGCAGGAAGCGCCCGGAAATCCCCCACAGGGTGTCGCCGCGCACCACGGTGTAGCGCTCCGGCGCATCCGCACGCAGGCCTTGGTCCCAGCCGAGCCCCTGGGCCTGTGCCTGGGTGGCCGCCAGTAATAGCCCCATGCCTGCCAGCGCAGCCATGCCGCCGGCCCCGGCAAGGCGCCAGGCGCGCCTCGCTCGCGTGATTATTCCCGCCATGTCCCTGCCCTCGCCTTGCCTGCGGTTCGTCGCGCTCCGGTTTATCGACCCGGTTCATTGCGCTCCGGTTTATCGCGCTCCGGATCAGCACTCTCCGGTTCTTCGCGCTCTGGTTCAATGCGCTCTGGTTCAACGCACGGCGCACTGGGAACCCGCACGGCGTGTTATAGTCTCTTGCTATGAGTACGATATGAGGCCAGGCGGTTTCGCCCAGGCCTAGCGCCCTCTAGAATAAGGGCAATTCACGCATGACAGCACAACGGTGATTCCAACGCCATGGCCAAATTACCCATCCTCGAGTTTCCCGACGAGCGGCTGCGCACCAAGGCAGCACCGGTCGATGTGGTGGATGACGAGGTTCGCCAGCTGGTCGACGACATGCTCGAAACCATGTACGACGCTTCCGGCATCGGGCTGGCCGCCACCCAGGTGGACGTACACCGCCGCGTCATCGTCATGGACGTCAGCGACGACCGCGCCAGCCCGCTGGTACTGATCAACCCAAGCTACACCCCGCTCGGCGACGCCCGCGAGCTGATGTCCGAGGGCTGCCTGTCGATCCCGGAATATTACGCCGAAGTGCCGCGCGCATTGAAGGTGCAGCTCAAGGCGCTCGACCGCGACGGCAACCCCTACGAGCTGGAAGCCGATGGCCTGCTGGCCCACTGCATTCAGCACGAATACGATCACCTCGAAGGGGTTCTGTTCGTCGACTATCTGTCGCCGCTCAAGCGCGACCGGGTGCTGAAGAAGATGCAGAAGCGCCACAAGCTACAGTCGGCCTAGCCCTGCCCGCCGCTGACCGAAGGCCGACGTCGACACGTCGGCCTTCGTCGTTTGGCGCCGGCTCCGTTATCATGCAGGCATCGCCCACTGGCAAGGCCTCGCCAACATGTCTCGACCCCTGCGCGTCATCTTCGCCGGAACCCCCGACTTCGCCGCCGAAAGCCTCAAGGCGCTGCTCGCCAGCCCACACCGCACCGTCGCCGCCTACACCCAGCCCGATCGCCCCGCCGGGCGCGGGCGCAAGCTCACCGCCAGCCCGGTCAAGGCGCTGGCGCTGCAGCACGGACTGCCGGTGCTGCAGCCCGAGACGCTCAAGAGCGCCGAGGTTCAGGCCGAGCTGGCCGCCTTCGAGGCCGACATCATGGTGGTGGTAGCCTACGGGCTGCTGCTGCCCCAGGCGGTGCTGGACATTCCGCGGCTCGGCTGCCTCAACGTCCACGCCTCGCTGCTGCCGCGCTGGCGCGGCGCGGCGCCGATCCAGCGCGCCATCGAAGCCGGCGACCGCGAGAGCGGCGTGACCATCATGCAGATGGACGCCGGCCTGGACACCGGCGCCATGCTGCTGACGCGGCGCACCCCGATCACCGCGACCACCACCGGCGGCGAGCTGCACGACACCCTTGCCGCCCTCGGCGGCGAGGCCGTCGTCGAGGCGCTGGATGCGCTCGCCGCGGGCCGCCTGGCCGCCACTCCCCAGCCCGAGGCGGGCGTGACCTATGCCGCCAAGCTCTCCAAGGCCGAAGCCGAGCTGGACTTTGGCCAACCCGCCGCCGCGCTGGCCGCCAAGGTACGCGCCTTCAATCCCTGGCCGGTGGCCTGGTGCCAACTGGGCGACGAACGGCTGCGGCTGTTGATGGCCGAAGCGGCGCCGCGCCGCGCCGAGGACCCCAACGCCGCGCCGGGCACCCTGCTCGGCCACGACCCCGACGCCCTGCGCATCGCCTGCGGCGAGGCCGGCAGCGAGGTGCTGCGGGTAACCCAGGCGCAGCTGCCGGGCGGCAAGCCGCTGGCGGCCCGCGACCTGCTCAACGCGCACCGCCAGCGCCTGGCGCCGGGCGTACTGCTGGCCACCGGCCACGAGGAGAGCCGCTGATGCATCGTTCCACGCCTGCTTCCCGCGCCGCCGGCAAGGCCGTTCAGGACGGCGGCCAGGCCGTGCGCGTCAGCGCGGCACGCGCCCTGGTGCCGGTGATCACGGGCAAGGGTTCGCTGGCCGAGCTCGACGACCATCAGGTCGTCATCCGCGACCGCGCGCTGTTTCGCGCCATGTGCTACGGCGTCTGTCGCACCCTGCCGCGACTCGAGGCCCTGGCCGCGCTGCTGCTCAAGACGCCGTTCAAGAGCCGCGATGCCGACGTGCAGGCGCTGCTGCTGCTGGGCATTCACCAGCTGCTCTATCTGCGCATCCCGGCCCACGCCGCGGTGGGTGAGACCGCCGGTGCGGCCCGCCAGTTGGGCAAGGAGTGGGCGACCAAGGTACTCAACGGCTGCCTGCGCCGGCTGACTCGTGAAGCCACGGCGCTGCAGGCCGAAGTCGACCAGGATCCCGCCGTGGCCCTGCTGCATCCGCGCTGGCTGCTCAAGGCGCTGCGCCAGGCCTGGCCCGACGACTGGCGCGCCATTGCGGCGGCGAACAACGAGCCCGGCCCGATGACGCTACGCATCAACCGCCGCCACGGCGACCGCGAGGCCTACCTGGCGCGACTGGTCGAGAGCGGCATCCAGGCGCGGCTCTGCCTGCACTCACCCGACGGGCTGGTGCTGGAGAAGCCCTGCGATGTGCATGTGCTGCCGGGGTTCGCCGAGGGCGACGTCAGCGTGCAGGACGAAGCCGCCCAGCTCGCCGCCGAGCTGCTGGGGCCGGTGCTGGCCCCGCGCCCCGGCGGGCGCGTGCTGGACGCCTGCTGCGCACCCGGCGGCAAGACGGCGCATCTGCTCGAACTGTTCGACATCGAGCTGCTGGCGCTGGACAGCGACGCCGTGCGCCTGGCCCGCGTGGAGGACACCCTGGCGCGCCTCGGCCTCACGGCCACGCTGGTGCACGCCGATGCCACTCGCCGCGACTGGTGGGACGGCACGCCGTTCGACGCCATCCTGCTCGACGCCCCCTGCTCCGGCACCGGGGTGATCCGTCGCCACCCCGACATCAAGCGACTGCGCCGCTCCTCGGACATCCCCAGGCTCGCCGAGCTGCAGGCCCGCCTGCTCGACAACCTCTGGCCGCTGCTGCGCCCCGGCGGCTCGCTGGTCTACGCCACCTGCTCGGTGCTGCGCGAAGAGAACGACGAACAGCTCAAGGCCTTCCTGCAGCGCACCCCGGACGCCGAGGTCACCACCCCCCGCGAGGTGAACTGGGGGCGACCGGCCGGCGACGGGCGGCAGCTGCTGCCGGAGGCAGAGCATCACGACGGCTTCTTTTATGCCAGACTGAGGCGGCAGGGCTGAGGCCCTGTCATCGAATCGACGGACGACAAGGAGGACGCATGAGCGATCACGTCTACAAGCAGGTCGAACTGACCGGCTCATCGGAAACGAGCATCGAGGACGCCATCCAGCGGGCCATCAGCAAGGCGTCGGCCAGCCTGCACGACATGCGCTGGTTCGAGGTCACCGAGACCCGGGGGCACATCGAGAACGGCCGGGTCGCTCACTGGCAGGTAACGGTGAAGGTCGGCTTCACCCTGGACTGACACCAGGCGCGGGGCCTATGCCCCATTCGGCGGCTGGTTTATGCTAGTCGCTAATGCTGCGGCGCCATAACGGCGTCGCCAGCCGTTACGGACCCGTTAGCCATGAAGATCATCATTCTTGGCGCCGGCCAGGTGGGTGGCACCCTGGCCGAGCATCTGGCGCGAGAAGAGAACGACATCACGGTCGTCGACACCGATAGCGAGAAGCTGCGCGAACTCCACACCAAGCTCGACATCCGGACCGTGACCGGTCCCGGCTCTTACCCGGCCATCCTGCGCCAGGCCGGCTGCGAAGATGCCGACATGTTGATCGCCGTGACCAGCGCCGATGAAGTCAATATGATCGCCTGCCAGGTCGCCCACACCCTGTTTCGCACCCCCACCAAGATCGCCCGGGTCCGCGCCACCGCCTACCTCACCCGCAAGGGGCTGTTCGCCCACGAGGCGGTGCCCATCGACGTGCTGATCAGCCCCGAGCAGGTGGTCACCGACCACATCCGCCGCCTGATCGAGCACCCCGGCGCGCTGCAGGTGCTGGAGTTCGCCGGCGGCCTGGTGCAGCTGGTGGCGGTGAAGGCCTACTACGGCGGCCCGCTGGTGGGCCAGGACCTTGGCTTCCTGCGCCGCCACATGCCCAGCGTGGATACCCGCGTGGCGGCCATCTACCGCCGCAACCGACCGATCATCCCGCGCGGCGACACCGTGATCGAGGCCGACGACGAAGTCTTCTTCATCGCCGCCCGGCGCGATATCCGCGCGGTGATGAGCGAGCTGCGCCGGGTCGAGCGCGACTTTCGCCGGATCATGATCGCCGGGGGCGGCAACATCGGCGAGCGCCTCGCCGAGCATCTCGAGCACAGCCATCAGGTCAAGATCATCGAGCACGGCCTGGAGCGCTGCACCGTGCTTTCCGAGCGGCTTGACCGCACCGTGGTGCTGCACGGCAGCGCCACCAACAAGCGGCTGCTGGAAGAGGAGAACATCGAGGACTGCGATATCTTCTGCGCGCTGACCAACGACGACGAGGTCAACATCATGTCGTCGATGCTGGCCAAGCGCATGGGCGCCAAGAAGGTGCTGACGCTGATCAACAACGCCGCCTACGTCGACCTGGTGCAGGGCGGCGAGATCGACATTGCCATCTCGCCGCAGCAGGCCACCATCGGCAGCCTGCTGACCCACGTGCGCCGCGGTGACATCGTCAATGTGCACTCGCTGCGTCGCGGCGCCGCCGAGGCGATCGAGGCGATCGCCCATGGCGACAAGCAGTCGTCGAAGGTGGTGGGCCGCGCCATCGGCGAGATTGACCTGCCGCGTGGCACCACCATCGGCGCCCTGGTCCGCGGCAAGGAGGTGCTGATCGCCCACGACGACGTGGTGGTGGAGTCCGGCGACCACCTGATCCTGTTCGTGATCGACAAGCGGCGTATCCGCGAGGTGGAGCGGCTGTTCCAGGTCGGGCTGACGTTCTTCTGATGACGCGATCCTCGACCCTGTCCACGACGCTAGCCACGCCCCCGGCCACGACGCTGGCCTCGGCTCGTTGCCCGGCGCTATCTACGCTGCCAGGCGAAGCAAGGAGCGCCGCCCGATGAGCCTGCGCATCATCCTGCGTATCCTGGGACTGCTGCTGATGATGTTCAGCCTGACCATGGTGCCACCGATCCTCATCTCGCTGCTGTTCGGCGACGGCCAGTGGGACGCCTTCGCCATCGCCATCCTGATCACCGTGCTGACCGGCCTGCTGATGTACCTGCCGAACCGCCGCGCGCGCAAGGAGCTGCGCACCCGCGACGGCTTCCTGATCGCCGCGCTGTTCTGGAGCGTGCTGGGGCTGTTCGGCTCGCTGCCGCTGATGCTGACCGGCGATGCCGCACTGTCGATCACCGACGCCGTGTTCGAATCCTTCTCGGGGCTGACCACTACCGGCGCCACGGTGATCACCGGCATCGAGTTCCTGCCCGAATCGATCCTCTATTACCGCCAGCAGCTGCAGTGGCTGGGTGGCATGGGGATCGTGGTGCTGGCCGTGGCGATCCTGCCGACGCTCGGGGTCGGCGGCATGGCCCTGTACCGCACCGAAATCCCGGGGCCGCTCAAGGACTCCAAGCTGACGCCGCGCATCACCGAGACAGCCAAGGCACTGTGGTACATCTACGCCGCCCTCACCGTCACCTGCATGCTGGCCTACATGGCCGCCGGCATGAACTGGTTCGATGCCCTGGGGCACAGCTTCTCCACCGTGGCCATCGGCGGCTTCTCCACCTACGACGCCAGTATCGGCCACTTCGACAGCGCCCTGATCGAACTGATCTGCATGGCCTTCCTGATCATTTCGGCGATGAGCTTCAGCCTGCATTTCCTGGCCTGGCGCGGCAGACAGCTACGCCATTACGTGCAGGACCCGGAGGCACGCTTCCTGCTGCTGTTTCTCGCTGGGCTGGGCGTGATCACCGTGGTCTCGCTGTGGCTGACCGGCACCTACGACACCGAGCGCGGGCTGCGCCACGGCCTGTTCCAGGTGGTATCCATCGCCACCACGGCCGGCTTCGGCGTGGCCGATTTCGCCGCCTGGCCAGGCGCATTGCCCTTTTTGCTGTTCATCGCCGCTTTCATCGGCGGCTGCTCGGGCTCCACCGGCGGCGGCATGAAGGTGATCCGCATCATCCTGATCTTCAAGCAGGGCATGCGCGAGGTGATGCGCCTGATCCACCCCAACGCGGTGATCGCGGTCAAGGTGGGCCGAGTCAGCGTGCCCGACGGCATCGCCCAGGCGGTATGGGGCTTCTTCTCGGCCTACCTGATGCTGTTCTTCCTGATGCTGGTGGGAGTCATGGCCACCGGCGTCGATCAGGTCACCGCCTGGTCGACGGTGGCTTCGGCCTTGAACAACCTGGGCCCGGCCTTGGGTGAGGCCGCGGCGCACTATGGTGAACTGCCGGCGATGGCCAAATGGATCCTGGTCATGGCCATGCTGCTCGGACGCCTGGAAATTTTCACCGTGCTGGTGCTGTTCACTCCCGCCTTCTGGCGCCGCTGAGGCGCCGTCCCCTCAGCGGTGCCCCCTTCCTGTGCTGAATCACGCCCTTTTCGCCATGCCTGAGGCTGGCTAGCCCCAGGCTTGACCACCGTCAATTACATAAAGACGACAAGAAGTAAAAATTTTTTACAAGTTACTTACCTTTCTCATTCTGTTATATTAGACGACTAATTGTCCAATTATTGTATAGCCCCCCCCCCCTGACGATACCCGCTGGAGCCCCACATGACACTGACTATCAAGGCGAGGCTCTTCGTGCTGCTCGCCGTTCTCCTGGCCATGCTGACCGGCGTCGGCACCCTGGCAATCGTCGGCATGAGCCGCATGGAAGCCGCCATCGACACCATCTACGAAGACCGGCTCATTCCCACTCGCCAGCTCAGCCAGATCGACCAGCTGATGCGCGACAACATCATCCAACTGGGGCTGCTAGCCAACTTCGATCCAGTCCTAGCCGGCACCGGCACCCGGCAGGACGATGGCCTGGCCGAGACGGCCGCGCTGCTGCAGGTTATCCAGGACAATGCCGCGGAAATCACCGAACTCTGGGCCGTCTACATGGCCACCACCTTGACCGCGGAAGAGGCAATGCTCGCCGAGCGATTCATCGGCCAGCGCAGCCAGTTTGTTCAGGAAGGGCTGCAACCTGCCATGACACTCTACGAGGGCGGCCGCTTCGCCGAGGCGCGCCGGCACATCAGCCAGGCCGTGATGCCGCTGTACCGCCAGGCCAACGGCACGGCGCTGGCACTGCTCGACCTGCAGGATCGGGTAGCGCGGCAAGAGTTCACCACCGCCCAGGCCCAGGCCGATATCAGCCGCAACCTGACGCTGGCCACGCTGCTGCTGGCGCTGCTGGGCGCCCTGGCCTATGGCTACTGGCTGGTACGCTCCATCGATCGGCCACTGCAGCGCATGATGGGCTACTTCGCCGCCATGTCCGAGGGCAACCTGACCAGTCGCATCGAGATCGGGCGGCGCGACGAGATCGGCCAGACCCTCGAGAGCCTGCAGGGCACCCAGTCCAAGATCCGCGAACTGGTGGTCTCCATCCAACGTTCCGTGGACAACATCACCACCGGCGCCAGCGAGATCGCCGCCGGCAATACCGACCTGGCCCGACGCACCGAGGAACAGGCCTCCGCCCTGCAGGAAACGGCCAGCAGCATGGAGCAGGTGGCGGCCACGGTGAAACACAACACCGACAACACCACCCAGGCCAACCGACTGGCCCGGGAGGCGGCCGACTCGGCCACCGCCGGTGGGGGAAAGGCGCGCCAGGCCATGGCCAAGATGCAGGAGCTCAGCGCCAGCTCTGAGAAGATCAGCGGCATCATCAGCGTGATCGACAGCATCGCCTTCCAAACCAACATCCTGGCACTGAACGCCTCGGTGGAGGCCGCCCGCGCCGGCGAGCAGGGCCGCGGCTTCGCCGTGGTGGCCCAGGAAGTGCGTACCCTGGCACAGCGCTCGGCCGACGCCGCCAAGGAGATCCAGCAGCTGGTCAATCTCAATGCCGACATCGTCAAGGACGGCAGCCAGTTCGTTGAACAGGCCGGACACGCCATGCAGGGCATCGTCAGCGACGTCGACAAGGTCACGGCACTCATGGAGGAGGTGACCCGCGGCTCCCACGAGCAGAGCTCGGCAGTCGACCAGGTCAGCGTCGCGGTCAGCCAGATGGACCAAGCCACCCAGCAGAATGCCGCCTTGGTGGAGCAGACCGCCAACGCCTCGGCCTCGCTGGAGCGCCAGGCCAGGTCGCTCGGCCAGGCGGCAGCCTTCTTCAAGGTCGGCGAAGCCGCAACGGTGGCGCTGGCGCCACCCGCCGAAGCCGCCAACCACGAGACGGCCCAGGCCAGGCAAATCGACCCGCGTCCGGCACGCCGCGACGACCCGAGGACCTACGCGCCACAGGGCCATCGCGCACCAGCCAGGGAGCCGGAGTGGGAGGCCTTCTAAGCCTTCCCAGCGCAGCCCTGCCAACAATAGACTGCTGAGAGACCGCCCATGCTGCGCTGCTTCGATCGACTCTCGCTGGAGGCACGCTTTTTCCTCGCGTTCGCCCTGCCCCTGGTGGTGATCGCCTGGATGACGACCTTCGGCGCACTGGAGCGCCAGAAGGTCGTCGTCAACATGCGTGAACTGCAGAGCCTGACCCGCGTGGCGGTGCAGGCGGGCGGCCTGGTGCATCACCTGCAGATCGAACGCGGCATGGGGGTGGGCTTCATCGGCAGCCGGGGCGCGAACTTTGCCGAGACCCTGCCGGCCGCGCGCGAGGCCACCGATGCCCAGGCGCAACGCTTCCTGGTCCACCTGCAGCGCTTCGACCTGCCCCACCTCGAGACTCACCATCGCCAGCAGGACGCCATTCGCCAGCTTTCGCTGCCGGACGAAGCGCCGGGCACTTTCCATGAGGTATCAGGCCGCTACCTGACCACGCTGCGCGGGCTGAGCGACATCGCGGAACAGCTCCGGGAGCTGGCACCCATGCGCCAGCGCATCGACGCCCTGGCCATCGGCCACCGCGAAGCGACCGACTACTACACCCAGATCAACCTGCAACTGCATGCGCTCGTCATCCAACTGGCGCACCTTTCCCACCAGAGCGAGATCCAGCGCCAGCTGGTCGCCTACCATGCGCTGATGATGCTGAAGGAGCTGGCGGGGCTGGAGCGGGCCGCCGTTTCCCACATCCTCGCCAGCGGCGAGTTCAGCAACGAGATGCACCGCTATCTGCTGCGCCTCGCGGGGCAGCAGGAGGCTTACCACACCACCTTTCAACGCCTGGCCGACAGCCCCGTCGCCGCCCATCTCTCCACCACGCTGGAGAGCAGCAACCTGCTGCAGCTGACGACCTTTCGCGACGCGCTGCTGGCGCGCGCCAACGACGCCGAATCGCCCGGGGCGGACCTGCCGGCCAATCTCGCCCTGCCGACGCCCGAGCAGTGGTTCGCCTGGAAGAGCCGCCACATCGAGGCGATCAAGGAAGTGGAAGACGGCCTGGCCACCGCCATCATCGCCAAGGCACAGGCGCTGCAGGAGAGCGCCCGCTTCGACCTGTTCCGCTACCTGACGCTGTCACCGCTGGCCGTGGCGATCGCCCTGCTGCTCGCTTACCTGATCATTCGCCAGCTGCACGCGCGGCTGCAGATGGCCGCCACCATCTTCAACCACACCCACGACGGCATCACGGTCACCGACAGCGAGGCCAATATCCTCGAACTGAACCAGGCCTTTTCCGATATCACCGGCTACTCACGTGACGAGGTCCTGGGCCAGAACCCGCGCTTGCTGCAGTCCGGCCACCAGAGCAAGACCTTCTACAAGACGCTGTGGCAACAGCTGCTGACGTCCGGCACCTGGCAGGGCGAGATCTGGAATCGACGCAAGAACGGCGAGGTCTATGCCGAGCTGCTAAGCATCAGCGCCGTCTACGACAAGCGCGGGCAGACGCAAAACTACGTGGCGGTATTCTCCGACATCACCGAGCGCGTCAGCGAACATCAGCGCCAGCTGAAGCATAGCGCCTATCACGACCCCCTGACCGGTCTGCCCAACCGCATGCTGCTGGCCGACCGGCTCGAACATGCGCTGAACCTGAGCCGGCGCAATCAGCAGTCGGTGGTGGTGGCAGCGCTCGACCTGGACAACTTCAAGGCGCTCAACGAGCGCCACGGCCATGCCGTGGGCGATCAGGTGCTGAAGATCCTGGCCAAGCGCTTTCGCCTATCGCTGCGTGAGGGCGACACCCTGGCCCGGCTGGGTGGCGACGAATTCACGGTGGTCATCGAAGGGCTGGAGTCAAGCGAGCAGGTGGCCCTCATCATGCAGCGCCTGCAGCAGGAGGCCTGCGCCCCGCTGCACGTCGGCGGCACCACCCTGCTCTGTTCGGCCAGCATGGGCGCCACGCGGTTCCCCGAGGACGCAGGCGATGCCGACATCCTGCTGCGCCACGCCAGCCAGGCCCTGCACCTGGCCAAGCTCAACGGACGCAACCGACTGCAGTGGTTCGACCCCCAGCAGGATCGCCACCAGTCGGAGCTGTCGCAGCTGGTCAGCCGCCTGGAGGCAGCCCTGGCCGACAGCGAGCTGCAGCTCCACTACCAGCCCAAGGTCGACATGGTCAGCGGCGCACTGGTGGGCGCCGAAGCCCTGCTGCGCTGGCATGATCCCAAGCGCGGCCTGGTGCCGCCCGGCGATTTCCTGCCAGCCATCGAGCACCACCCCGTTTCGGTCACGATAGGCCAATGGGTCATTGAGACGGCGCTGGCCCAGATCAAGGCCTGGCGAGACCAGGGAGCCGACATCCGCGTGAGCGTCAATATCGGCGCCCTGCAGCTGCAGCAGCCCGATTTCATCGCCCGTCTTCGCACCAGCCTGGCAGCCTACCCCGAGCTGCCCCCCGAGGCGCTGGAGCTGGAGATTCTCGAGAGCGCCGCCATCGGCGACATACGACGTGCCGGCACCGTCATCGCCGAGTGCCGCGCCCTGGGCGTGGGAGTCTCGCTGGATGACTTCGGTACCGGCTACGCGGCGCTCGAATACCTCAAGTACCTGCCCGCCGAGCGGCTCAAGATCGACCGCACCTTCATCGGCGACATGCTGGTCGACGGCGGCGACCTGGCCATCGTCAAGGGCATCATCGCCCTGGCCGACGCCTTCGGCTACCAGGTCATCGCCGAGGGGGTGGAAAACGAGGCCCAGGGCGCCCGCCTGATCGAGCTGGGCTGCCGGCAGGCCCAGGGCTTCGGCATCGGCCGGCCGATGCCGAGCGACGCCATGCTCGCCTGGTACCAGGAGTGGCAGCCATACCCGAGCTGGCAAGCGGCAGACGCCTGAGCAGGCAGGGTTTGGTCCGACCCGGGTCATCATGGATAATCGGGCCTCTCACTCAAGCAAAGCGATGCCTCCATGACCGACCCCCAGGACCCTCTGATCGACCCGTACCGCGAAGGCGAGTTCAGCGGCCCATGCCGAGTCGTCGAGCTGAACGGCACCCGCTACACGCTGCTGGGTACCGCCCATGTCTCGGCCGAAAGCGCCGAGGACGTGCGGCGGCTGATTCGCTCCGGTGACTTCGACGCCGTGGCCATCGAGCTTTGCGATTCGCGGCATCAGAACCTCAGCAACCCGGACGCCCTGGGCCAGCAGGACCTGTTTGAGATCTTCCGCCAGGGCAAGGCCGGCATGGTGGCGGCGAGCCTGGCACTGGGCGCCTTCCAGCAGCGCCTGGCCGAGCAGTCGGGCATCGAACCCGGCGCCGAGATGCGCGCCGCCCTGGAGGAGGCCGGCCGGCACGAACTGCCGCTGCTGCTGATCGACCGCGACGTGGGCATCACGCTCAAGCGCATCTACCACAACGTGCCCTGGTGGCAGCGCTTCTCGCTATTCACCGGCCTGCTCGGCAGCCTGCTGTCACGCGAGGAGGTAAAGCCCGAGGAGATCGAGCGGCTCAAGGAGGGCGACGTACTGGAGTCCACCTTCAGCGAGTTCGCCACCGAGTCCGAGGCGCTGTTCACCCCGCTGATCACCGAGCGCGACCGCTACATGGTGCTGCGCCTGGCCGAGCAGGCCCCGCCGGGGGAGTTTCGCAACGTGCTGGTGGTGATCGGCGCCGGCCACCTGAAGGGCATGGTCGAACGGCTGGAGCAGCCGCTGCCCGCCTCGCCCCGGGCGGAGCGGGAAGCGCTGGAGGTAACGCCGCCGCCGTCGCCACTGTGGCGCGCCATCCCCTGGATCATCACCGCGCTGGTGCTGACCGGCTTCGCCATCGGCTTCTCGCGCAACACCGAGCTGGGCTGGCAGCTGGTGGGCGAATGGTTCCTGATCAACGGGGTACTGTCGGCACTGGCCACGCTCATCGCACTGGCCCACCCGGTCACGGTGGCGGCGACCTTCTTTGCCGCTCCGCTCACCTCGCTCAACCCCACCATCGGCGCCGGTTTCGTCGCCGCGGGGGTGGAGCTGTTCATGCGCAAGCCCAAGGTGCGCGACTTCGCCACCCTGCGCCATGACGTCACCGAGCTGAAAGGCTGGTGGCGCAACCGGGTCTCGCGCACCCTGCTGGTGTTCCTGCTGGCCACCCTGGGCTCGGCGGCGGGTACCTGGATCGCCGGCTTCCGCATCGCCGGCGCCCTGTTCGGTTCTGCCAACTGACCGCATGGCGCCAGCTGCGCGCACGGTGCCGCCTGGCTAGGCGGCGCCGCGCCGGGCCAGCAGCCGCTTCATCGCCGCGGTGGGCATCTCCAGCTTCTCGTAGCGCCGGCTGGCGTCGTAGCTCACGTTGAAGGCATCGAAGTAGTCGTCGAGCACCTGGGCGGCGTCTTCGTCGCCGCTCTGGCGCAGCAGTTCGGCGCCCACTTCTGCGGTGCACAGGTGCGCCGCCGAGGCCGGCTTGCGCAGGCGATAGCGCGTCAGCCGCTCGGTAGCCAGGGGCAGCACCGGCAGCCGGTCGAGGTAGGGGCTCTTACGGAAGATGCGCCGCGCCTGGCGCCAGGTGCCATCGAGCAGGATGAACACCGGGATCCGTCCCCCGGCCTTGACCTCGTGCACCGCCTCCATGCCCACCACGCGCTCGGCGTAGTCGGGCTGGTCGTCGGGGAAGATCACAAAGGGCGCGAAGCGCACGTCATCAAGCAGCGCCAGCAGGCGCGCGTCCGGTGCGGTGCGATACCAGGTGAAGACCTCGGTGGCCGGCAGCACGTCGCGGATCAGCCGCCCGGTGTTGGTGGGCTTGTGGTGCTCCAGCGGATGGGTGATCAGCCAGATGCGCGCCTCGCTCTCGGCGTCGGCCTGGTAGGGGCACAGGCAGTTGAGCACCGGCAGCTGGCAGCTGGGGCAGCGTTCGGTGAAGCTGCCCCGCGCCTTGAATTCGCGCCGCGGCGGGCGCGGATGCCCGGTGGCCGGGTCGCACGCCGTGGTGGCGTCGCAGCGGAAAAGGGACGAGTGCGGGCCGGCTTGGCCAAGATCATGCGACATGGGGCGCCACCGAACGAAAAAGGGGCGGCATTCTAACACGGGGTACGGCGCCTACGCAGGCGCCTGGACTCATGCCAGCAGCGTTTCCGGCAGCCACAGCCGCCCTTCGCGCTTCCAGTAGCGCACCAGGGCCGGCACCCCCTGGCTGGCCGGCTGGGCCAGCCGGGTCACGCCCGGCGGGGCCAGGTGTTCGGCGGCCGGGTCCACCAGCACGCTGGGAGCGTCGAGCGGCGCGTGGTCGAGCAGCGAGGCCGCCGGCATCACGGCCAGCGAAGTACCCACCACCAGCAGCAGATCGGCCTCGGTGACCAACTCACAGGCCTCCTCGAAGTGCGGCACGCTCTCGCCGAACCACACCACGTCGGGACGCAGCTGGCTGCCCTTGTCGCAGATGTCGCCCAGTTCGATTCCGCCGCGGGGCAGCGGGTACTGCATGCGGTTGTCGACCGTGGAGCGCGCCTTGAGGATCTCGCCGTGCAGGTGCAGCACGTTGCGTGAGCCGGCCCGCTCGTGCAGGTCGTCGATGTTCTGGGTGATGATGCTGACGCGAAAGCCCTGCTTCTCCAGCGCCGCCAGCGCCTTGTGGGCGGCGTTGGGTCGCGCCCGGCGCACCTGGTCGCGGCGCTGGTTATAGAAGTGCAGCACCCGCGCGGGGTCGCGCCGCCAGGCCTGGGGGGTCGCAACCTCCTCGATGGGGTGGTCGGCCCACAGCCCGTCGCTGGCGCGAAAGGTCTGGATACCGCTCTCGGCGCTGATGCCGGAGCCGGTGAAGACCACCAGATGCGGTCGCTTCGCTTCTGCCATGCTTCGCCTCGCCATCACCCACCCGTTACCGGGTTGGACATCAGTAGACCAGGCCGTTCCCCTCGCTTGCCCCGAAACGCTGCTTGTTGCGATAGGGATAGACGTCGATCACCCGTCCATCGACGATCGCCTGCTGCAGCGACTTCCAGTAGTCGGCGTCGAACAGCTCGCCGTGCAGCTGATAGAAGAGCTTGCGTAGCCTGATGTCGGCGAACAGGAACGGGCCGAATTCCTCGGGGAAAATATCATTCGGCCCCACCGAGTACCAGGGCTCGCCGGAGAGCTCCTGCTCCGGGTACATCGGCTCGGGAATGTGGCGGAAGTTGCACTCGGTGAGGTAGCACACTTCGTCATAGTCGTAGAAGATCACCCGGCCGTGGCGGGTCACACCGAAGTTCTTCAGCAGCATGTCGCCGGGGAAGATATTGGCCGCGGCCATCTGCTTGATGGCGTTGCCATAATCCTTGAGCACCGCGCGGGTCTCCGCCTCGTCGCACTGCTCCAGGTAGAGGTTGAGCGGGGTCATCATGCGCTCGGTGTAGCAGTGCCTGATGATCACCTTGTCGCCCTTGAGCTGCACGGTGGCGGGCGCCACCTCCAGCAGGTGTGCGAGGCACTCCGGGGCGAAGTGGTCCCGGCGTGCGATGAAGTTCGAGAATTCCTGGGTGTCGGCCATGCGCCCGACCCTGTCGTGGCGCTTCACCAGGCGGTACTTCTCGCGCACGGTGTCATGGCTCATCTGCTTGGAGGGGTCGAAGCGGTCCTTGATGATCTTGAACACGGTGCGCGACGACGGCAGCACGAATACCGCCATGACCATGCCGCGCACCCCGGGGGCGATGATGAACTGATCCTCGCGCTTGGCCACCTGGCGGTTGAGCGCACGGAAGAATTCGGTCTTGCCGTGCTTGAAGAAGCCGATCGCCGAGTAGAGTTCGCCCTCGGGCTTGTCGGGCATCAGCTCCTGCAGGTAATCGACAAACTCCCCGGGCACCTGCACCTCGACCTGAAAGTAGGCACGGGTGAAGGAGAAGATGATCGAGACCTCATCCGACTCGATCAGCACCGTATCCAGGTGCAGCCCCTTGCCCTCGTCGTGGAGCACCGGCAGCACCAGCGGCAGCTGCTGGCCACCGCCGCGAATCCGCCCCACCAGGTAGGCCCCCTTGTTGCGGTAGAACACGCTCTTGAGCAGCTCCGCCTCGGCGTCCGGCGCGTCGAGAATCGCCTGGGGCAGGTGGTTGCGCAGGAACTCGCCGCCCAGGCGCACGTCGCGCTCGAGATCATCGAAGGGATTCTCGAACGGCGCCTCGGTGAGCCCCCAGCGGATCACCGCCTCCCAGTCGCCGTTCACCGGCAGCCGCCGCCAGGGCTCCAGGCCCGAGTGGTGGGCCGCGGCGTCCCGCGAGCTGTAGACGAACATCCAGTCGTTGCGGATGTGGCGGTGATGGAAGATCGAGCAGAACAGCGAGTTGAAGTAGGTCTCGGCCAGCTCGTAGTCGAGCCGCTCGCTGATCAGTTGCGCGTAGTGCTGGCGTGCCTCGCGCCAGCACTCGCAGTGGGTCAGGTCCTCATCGCTCAGCGCCCGCTTGAGCCGCGCCAGGGTCTCGCCGACCTTCTCCTCGTAGAGATTGATCCGCTCCGCCGAGGCCTGCTGCGCCTCGCGCCAGGCCGCATCGCGGAAGCGCCGGCTGGCGTCGGCGGTGATCTCCTTGAAGCGGGTACGGTATTCGTCGAAGCCGTGCAGGATGGTGGCAGCGAGACGATAGGCAGGCGAGTGCTTCATGGTGGGCTCCGGGCAGCGAAGCCACTAGCTTCGCGGATTCACGCGGGCAACGCGAGCCGACCATGGTGGAGCGCATTCCAGCTCGGCGACAGGTCGCTTGTGATCTCGTTGCCAGGCCCGTCATCGACTCATCATCGCACTGCCACCACGCCGTCATTCGCGTCGCGCACACTCCTGGCAGATCCACGGACGCGAGGTTGCCATGCGCATCTGTCTTGTCAGCGAAACTTGGGCGCCCGACATCAACGGTGTCGCCCATACGCTCGACCACCTGAGCCGGGAACTGCTCGGGCGCGGCGTAGCGCTGCAGCTGATTCGGCCCCGGCCGGCTGAGGGTACGCCCGGGCGGCGCACCCCCGGCATGCAGGCCGAGCTGCAGGTGAAAGGGATTGGCATGCCCGGCTACCCCGCCGTGCGCCTGGGACTGCCCGCCACGCGGCGCATCCAGGCGCTGTGGCGACAGCAACGCCCCGACGTGGTCTACCTGGCCACCCAGGGCCCGCTGGGCTGGTCGGCTCGCCGCGCCGCACGGCGCCTGGGTATTCCCCTGGTGGCCGGCTGGCACACCAACTTCGACCACTACTGCCGTAACTACGGCGTGCCCTGGCTGGCCCCGCTGCTGCTACACGGCCTGCGCCAGTTCCACGACGCCTGCCACGCCACGCTGGTGCCTACCCAGCGCCAGGCCCAGGCGCTCGCCCGGCTCGGCTTCAAGCGCCTGGCCGTGATGGGCCGCGGCGTCGACCCCGCCCGCTTCTCGCCGACGCTGCGCTGCCAGGCGCTGCGCCAGCGCTGGGGCGCCGATGCGCATAGCCCGGTGGCGCTCCACGTCGGGCGGCTGGCCCCGGAAAAAAACCTCGGTCTGCTGTGCGAGACGCTGCACGCCATGCGCGCTGCCCGGCCCGACATGGCGCAGGTGATCGTCGGCGACGGCCCGTCGCGGCGCTCGCTGGAGAAGGCCCTGCCGCGGGCGCATTTCACCGGATTCATTCCACCGGATGCGCTGGCGCGCCACTACGCCAGCGCCGACCTGTTCCTGTTCCCCTCGCTCTCCGAAACCTGGGGCAACGTGGTGCCGGAAGCGATGGCCAGCGGTCTGGCGGTGGTGGCCTTTCGCCATGCTGCTGCCGCCGAACTGATCGAGAGCGGCGTCGGTGGCGTCACCTTGCCCATCGACGACGCCGAGGGCTTCCGCGACACCGCCGTTGCGCTATGCCAGCTGCCTGCCCGCTACGCCCAGATGGGCCGCGCGGCGCGCCTGCGCGTGCAGGCCTGCGGCTGGCCGGCCGTTGCCGACACTTTCCTTTCCACCCTCGACCAGGCTCGGGAGATGCCCCATGCGTCAGCGCGCGCCTATGGTGTTTGACTGACTCGACTTGCTGGAATGACCTTTAACTGGCCAGCTGATACCGCCTCGCACGGCAAGCCTACCAGGGCAGCGCTTCGCCGTTGCTGTGCCAGAAGCCGCCGCTGGTCTCGAGCGTCAGCGCTGCGATGCGCGCCGTGATGCCGGAGGCCGCTTCCTCGGGCGGGATCAGCCCACCGAAGTTGACCATGCGGGTCTGCACGTAGCCGGGATGGAGCTGGGCCACCGCGATGCCCCTGGGCTTGAGGTCGATGGCCAGCGACTTGCCGAAGGCGTTGAGCGCCGCCTTGGAGGCACGGTAGCCGTAGCGCCCGCCGGAGTCGTTGTCGGCGATCGAGCCCATGCGGCTGGTGACGTTGGCGACCTTGCTGCCCTGGCCAAGGTTGTCCAGCAGCGCCTCGGTCACGCGCAGCGGACCATAGGCGTTGACCTCCATCTGCTCGCGTATCGAGTCGAAGTCGAGCGTACCCAGTGACTCGTCGCGCAGCAGGCCGGCATTGTTGATCAGCAGATCGATCGCCTGCCCCCGCAACGCTTCCGCCAGCCGGGCGGCGTGCTCGGGCTGGGTCACGTCGATTCCCTCGATCACCTGGTCGGCCACCTCCTCGAGCTCGCTCGACGCGGCGCGGCACACACCGATGACGTGCCAGCCCTCATCGTGATAGTGGCGGGCCAGGGCCAGGCCGATGCCGCGATTGGCGCCGGTGATCACTACGCAGGAAGCCATGGCGTTTCCTCTGTCGCGAATGAATGTCGCTCACCAGTGTGGCCAAGCGCGCACAGAGTGCAAGCGCCGGCCGGGCGCATACCGCTCGGCGGCGGCGCGCCATATAATGGTTACACGATGTCACCTTCTGCCGGCGGGTCCGCCTCGCCCCCTGCCCTTCACCAAGGAAGCGCCCATGGCCACTCGCGCCTATTCCGTCCCCCTCGCCGCCCTGGGTGGCGCCGCCGTCGGCTTCGTCGTTGGCTGGCAGCTGCCCGCCGCCTCGCCCGCCGCCCTGCCGGTCGTCGACGAGGCCCAGGCCGAGGTTGCCTCCCCGCCGCGGCTGGTGCTCGGCGAGCGCCAGCGCGGCGAGATCACCACCGCCAGCGAACTCAACGGCAAGGACGGCAGCCGCTTCGAACGCTACCTGCTGCCGCTGGAGCGGGGCACACTGCTCGAACTCGAGCTCGACGGCCCGCTGCAGGGCGCCCTGGCGCTCTACGATGCCCACCAACAGCTGCTGGTCGCCGGCCCGGCGCAGGACAGCCATGTCGCTCCGGCCGCCACCTCACTGCGCCGGCGCATCGACGAGAGCGGCGACTACCTGGTGGTGATCAGCGGGCAGGATGTGCACAGCTACGGCCCCTACACCCTGGCCAGCCGGCAGATGACGCTCACCACAAGCGACACCCTGGCCATGCCGTCCCAGGCCGACGGCTGGCTGCAGGAGGGCGGCGACACCTATACGGTGACCATCGAGGAGAGCGGCCTGTACCAGTTCGAGATGCGTTCGAGCGACCTGGATGCCTACCTGGTGCTGGAAGGCCCCAACGGCTACCGCCGCGAGGATGACGACAGCGTCGGCCAGCTTGATGCACGCATCGCCGACTTCCTCGAAGCCGGCGAGTATCACCTCACCGCGCGCGCGGCCTATGGCCAGGCCAGCGGCCTCTACACCCTGCGGCTAGGCCCGCACGAAACCGCCTCTGGCGAAGCCCTGCGCAACAGCGGCGAGCTGCGGATCGACGAACCCCTGCACGGGTGGTTCAGCGGCTCGCCGCTAGTGTATCGCCTGGCGCTGGAGACGCCCGCCGCGGTCACCCTCGACCTGCTCTCCGCCGACTTCGATGCCTTCCTGGAGCTGCGCGGCGACGACCTCTTCGTCAGCGATGACGACGGCGGCGAAGGGCTGAACGCCCGGCTGCTGCAGCCGCTGCCGGCGGGGCGCTACGAGGTGGCGGCGCGCAGCCATAGCGGCAGCGGCAGCGGCCTGTTCGAGCTGCGCGCCGCGGCGATCCCCCTGGAGGCCCAGCCCGGCAATGGCCGGCTCGGCATCGGCAGCGCCGTTCAGGCCTGGCTCGAACCGGGCTCCCGCAGCGTCTACGAGGTAGTGATCGAGGAACCCGGCCACTATCGCCTGGACCTGCATTCGAAGGATTTCGACGCCTTCCTGGAGTTGGAAGGCGAAGGCCTAGCGCTCAGCGACGACGACGGCGGCGGCGAGCTCAACGCCCGTATCAGCGCCCACCTGGCGGCAGGCACCTACCGCACCACGGCCCGCGCCTACGGCAACAGCGAAAGCGGGCACTATACGCTGCTGCTCAGCGCGGAGTAGCGTGGGTCAACTCCGTCGGCCAACCGACCCGCCTCACCCCTTGGCGACGAGAAAAGCCCCGGCAGCCGCCATCAGCGCCCCGGCGGAGCGGTTGGCGCCCCGCATGGCGCGCTCGGTCTGCAGGAAGCGGCGGGCACCGCCGGCTCCCGCGGCCACCAGCATCAGGCCGAGCATCAGCCCGGCGAAGGTCAGGGCGACGGTCAGCGGCATGTCCCCCGCGGCCAGGGCGGTCAGGTCGACGAAGGTCGGCAGGAAGGCGATGTAGAACAGGATGACTTTGGGGTTGGAGGCGGAGATGAGGAAGCCCTGCAGGAACCCCTTCACGATGTCGCTGCGACGGGGCACCACGGCCAGCGCGGCGGCGGCGCCGACCGGCGAGCGCCACAGCTTCCAGGCCAGGTAGAAGAGGTAAGCGGCACCGGCATAGCGGATCAGCGTGAACGCCTCGCTGTAATGCTCGGCCAGCACCGCCAGGCCGTGGAAGGCCAGCAGCAGGTAGAACAGGTCGCTGAGCGTCATGCCTAGCGCCAGGGGCCAGCAGGCACGCGCCCCCGAGGCCATGCCGCGGGCCAGGATGGCGAAGATGCCGGGGCCCGGGGTCACGGCAAAGACGAAGATGGCCAGGAAGTAGAGCAGCGCGCTTTCGGGGGTCATGGGGATCTCACCGCGGGGAGCCGGGGTTTGATCATGCCCGACGCCAGCGGGTCATGGCCAGCCCGAGCCGGCGCCGTGCGGCATCATGCCGCCAACCACAGCGCCAGCGTCAGGACGATCAGCAGCAGGATCACGCTGGCCAGGGTCCCCGCCCACTTGGCAATCACATGCAGCATGGCACCTCCTAGACGATATCGAAGCGGTCGGAAAAGATGTGGGTGGGGGCCACACCCTGGGCAATCAGGGCCTTTTCGGCGGCATTCATCAGCGGCTCCGGGCCGCAGATGAAGTACTGCCGGCGCCCGTCGTCGCGTGGCAGCCGCCGTTTCACCAGCGCCTCGTCGATCTTGCCGCTCTCGCCTTTCCACTCGGGCTCGGGATCGCTGATCACATGGATGACGTCGAGGTCGAGGCACTCCTCCAGCTCAGCCAGCTCGTCGCGGAAGGTGGCGTCCTCCCAGGTCTTGTTGGCATACAGCAGCCACAGTGGGCGCGTATCGCCCTGGTCGCGCAGCGAGCGCAGGATGCTCATGATCGGGGTAACGCCGATGCCGCCGGCGATCAGCACTGCGCCGGAAGCATTCTCCGGGTCGGGCACGAAGGTGCCGTAGGGGCCTTCGACGAAGGCGCACGTACCCGGCGCCACCTCGGGCAGGGAGTTGGTGAAATCGCCTAGGCGCTTGGCGGTGAAGGCGAAGCGCTTGCCGTCACTGGCCGAGGAGGCCACCGAGAACGGGTGTTGCTGCAGCGAGAAGGGCGTGTCGCCCAGAGTGATCCAGATGAACTGGCCGGGGGCGAAGTTTAGCCGGTGGTCGCCTTCGGCCTGCAGGGTCAGGGTGGCGGCGTCGCCGCGTTCGGGCTCGTTGGCCACGATTCGCCAGGGGCGCCTGCGCAGGCGCCAGGGCCGCAACAGACGCGATTCGACGACGAGCAGCAGCGAAAGCCCCACTACCGCCCCGAGCAGCAGCGTGGCGACCGCCCCCTCGGTGTAGTGCTGCACCATGACGGCATGCCCCAGCCCGCCGGCCACGATGAACAGCGTCAGCGCGCCGTGCAGCGCGCGCCACGCTTCATAGGAGAGCCCGAAGCGAGTGCGCCACAGCGAGCTGGCCACCAGTACCAGCGTGGCCGCGACCAGCAGGATCAGCGTCACCGCACGCAGGGTGTCCTCTCGCGGGTCGAGATACTCGAGCCAGCCGGGACGCGTCGAGAGCATGACGATGGGATGCGCCAGCACCAGTAGCAGGGCGAAGATGCCGGTCTGGCGATGAAACTGCAGAAGGTTGTCGTAGCCGAGGGTCGCGGCAAACCAGCGATGGCGCCCCGAGATCACCGCCTGGCTGGCCAGTACGCCAAGGGCCAGCAGCCCCAGCAGCGCACCGAGTTCGGCACCCAGCTCACGCCCGGCGGGTGGGCGCGTGAGCAGCACCACGGCAATGGGCAGCAGTGCCAGCAGCAGATAGGCACCGCTCCAGAGCAGCGCGCTTCGAGCCAGTCGATGCATGCGGACCCTCCTTGTACGCGTGTCTGCTCAAGATAGTGCGTCAACACGCAACCAGCTGAAACATTATGTTATTCCGGCTTTTGGTCCGCCCCGCGGCGTTGCTGCTACGCTGAAGCAGGAGGCTCGTTCACCCCGCTGGAGGAGGAAGCCATGTCAGGGCAGATGGAACATGCCAACCTGTTCGAGGATGCGCGCTCGCACTTGGAGGACGTCTTCGCCGCCATCGACGTGCCTGGTGACGCCAGGGAACGCCTGATGCAGCCCAACCTGTCGCTGCAGGTCAGCGTGCCGGTGCGCATGGATGACGGCAGCCTCAAGGTCTTTCCCGGCTGGCGGGTGCAGTACGACACCACCCTGGGACCGGCCAAGGGCGGCATTCGCTTTCATCCCGACGTAAGCCAGGCCGAAGTGACCACGCTGAGCTTCTGGATGGCGGTGAAGTGCGCCGTGGTCGACCTACCCTACGGCGGCGGCAAGGGGGGCGTGAAGGTGGACCCCAAGCAGCTGTCTAAGCTGGAGCTGGAGCGGCTGGCACGCAGCTACATTCGCGCCATCGCCGATGTGGTAGGCCCTGAGCGCGACATTCCCGCACCGGACGTCAATACCAACGCCACCGTGATGGGCTGGATGGCCGACGAGTTCGATCACCTTGCGCGCGGCAAGGTGCCGGCCGCCATCACCGGCAAGCCGCCGGCGCTGGGCGGCTCGAAGGGCCGGGTAGCCGCCACCGGACGCGGCGCCCTGCACGTGCTCGACCTGTGGGCCGAGCGTGAACAGCGCAAGCCCGAACAGACCACGGTGGCCATCCAGGGCTTCGGCAACGCCGCCTACCACTTCGCCCGCCTGGCCCATGAGCGGGGCTATCGGATCGTCGCGGTGTCCGACTCCAAGGGCACGATCTACAGCCGCGAAGGCCTCGACCCCGACGCCATCATGGAGCAGAAAGAGCGCAATAAGCGGCTGCATGACATGGTCTACTGCGACGATTCCGTGTGCATCGCCGAGAACGTGGAAAAATTGGAGCGCGACGAGCTGCTCACCCTCAAGGTCGACGTGCTCGCCCTGGCTGCGCTGGAGAACCAAGTACATGAGGAGAACGTCGACCAGCTGCGCTGCGGCGCCGTGCTGGAGATCGCCAACGGCCCGGTCACCGGTCAGGCCGATGTGCGCCTGGAAGAGCGCGGCGTACCGGTGCTGCCCGACGTACTGGCCAACACCGGCGGGGTGATCGTCAGCTATTACGAGTGGGTCCAGAACCGTAGCGGCGAGCGCTGGGCCGAAGAGGATATCAACAAGCGGCTGGCCAAGCGCCTGAAGGCGCAGAGCGACAAGGTGTTCGAGCGCGCCGAGCGTGACGGCATCTCCTATCGCAAGGCCGCCTATCGCCAGGGCATCGAGCGCATCGCCCATGCCATTCAGCTACGCGGCCAGTGCCAGGACAGCGAATGAGCGCCACCCGGCGCGGGGTGACAATCCCGGGCCGGGCGGCGACAATGGCGCCCCTCGCCGACAGGAGACGGGCCCGATGGCACAAGCGCTGCCGCTGCTTTACCAGGACGACTGGCTGGTTGCCGTGCACAAGCCGGCGGGCCTGCTGGTGCATCGCTCGCCGCTGGCCGGCGGCGAGCGCGAATTCCTGCTGCAGCGCCTGCGCGACCAGCTGGGCCAACGCGTCTATCCAGTTCACCGGCTGGACCGCCCTACCTCCGGCGTGATGGTCTTTGCCCTCGAGCCCGCCACTGCGGCGCGGCTGGGCGAGGCTTTCACCGAGCGCCACGTGGCCAAGCGCTACCTTGCCGTGGTGCGCGGCGTTGGGCCCGCCCAGGAGCGGCTCGACTACGCCCTGCGCGAGGAGGACGGCCGCCGGCCCAAGGCGGAGATGCCGGCGCTGGAGGCCGTGACCGAGGTGCGCCGGCTCGACAGCGTAGAGCTGCCGGTGCAGGTGGACCGCTACCCCATGAGCCGCTATTCACTGATGGAGGTGCGCCCGCAGACCGGACGGCGCCATCAGATTCGCCGCCACCTCTCGCGGCGCGGCTATCCGATCATCGGCGATGCCAAGCACGGCAAGGGCAACCACAACCGCTTCTTCGCTGAACGCCTGGCCTGCCCGCGGCTGCTGCTGGCCGCCGTCGAACTGGGCTTCGCCCACCCGGAAAACGGCGCGTGGCTGAGCCTGAGCTGCCGCCTGGACGCGCCCATGACGGCGCTGTTCGAGCGCTTCGGCTGGGCCGGCCACCTGCCGGTCGACCGCGCCAGCTGGCCGGCAACCCCTGCGCCTTGCCCGGCCTGAGTTCACCCGTTTCAACCCGGAGACGCCCCGCACCCCCATGACCGCCCCGTCTGCCCTCCCCCCCGTTTCGCCCGCCGCGCAGGACGACCATGCGCTGCGCTTCGGCGGCATTCGCCGCCTTTACGGCAACCGCGCGTTCGAGCGCTTCCGCACCGCCCATGTGGTGGTGGTGGGCGTGGGCGGCGTCGGCAGTTGGACCGTGGAGGCGCTGGCCCGCTCCGGCATCGGCCGGCTCACGCTGATCGACCTCGACGATGTGTGTGTCTCCAACGTCAACCGCCAGCTGCACGCGCTGGACGGCCAGATTGGCCGCCCCAAGGTGGCAGTGCTGGCCGAGCGCTGCCGAGCCATCCAGCCCGGCATCGAGGTGGTGGCCGACGCCGCCTTCGTCACCCCGACCAACCTGGCCGAGCGCATCCCCGACGACGCCGACTACGTGGTCGACGCCATCGACAGCGTGGCGGCCAAGGCAGCGCTGATCGCCTGGTGCCGACGGCGCAAGCTGCCTATCGTGGTGGCTGGCGCCGCCGGCGGCCAGACCGATCCCACGCGCATCATGGTGGCCGACCTCACCCGTACCGAGCACGACCCGCTGCTGGCCAAGGTGCGCGCCCGGCTGCGCCGGGATTACGGCTTCTCGCGCAACCCCAAGCGGCGCTTCGCCGTGGAGTGCGTCTATTCCGATGAACAGCTGGTCTATCCAAGCGCGGACGGGGAAGTCTGCCTGCAGAAGCCGGCCGGCGGCGAATCGACCCGGCTCGATTGCGCCTCCGGCTTCGGCGCCGCCACCTTCGTCACTGGCAGCTTCGGCTTCGTCGCTGCCTCCCGGGTGCTGGCGCGCCTGGCACGCCAAGCTGAGAGCGTCGACGCACCTGGCAATGTCGCCCCTGACAACTTCGCCCCCTGACCTGGAGTCGTGCGTGATGTCTCACTCTCTTCCCGTTCCCGGCATCTACAGCCATTACAAGGGCAACCGCTACGAGGTGCTCGGCGTGGCCCACCACAGCGAGACCGAAGAGCCGCTGGTGGTCTACCGCGCGCTGTACGGCGATTACGGCCTGTGGGTGCGCCCGCTCGCCATGTTCACCGAGACCGTCGAAGTGCGCGGCGAGCCGGTGCCGCGCTTCGAGCTGGAAAAAGCGTTTTAGCTTCTCCCCTTGACGCTAGCCGTGATGCGACCACCCCCGTAATCTGCTTCTCCGGAATGGCACCCCCCCAAGCCCGATAGCGGGTGTCGAAGGCCGGGGCGGTGAGCGACCTGCCGGCCAGGTCGGCCGGCGACTCGATGCCGCAGTCCATGCGCACCAATACCGAGGCCGGCGTAACTGTCGTAGACAACGCAAATGAAAACGGCACCGACGAGAGCCGGTGCCGTGGGTCTTGGCAGTACGAGCGCCGGCTACGTTACTCGTCGCCGGCTTCCTGCATCTGCTTGAGCATGTAGTTCTCGATGCCGACCTTGTCGATCAGGCCGAGCTCGGTCTCGATGTGGTCGATGTGGTCTTCCTCGTCGGCCAGAATCTCGCGGAACAGGTCACGGGTGACGTAGTCCTTGACCTGCTCACAGTAGGAGATGGCTTCGATATAGTCGTTGCGGCCATCGTGCTCGATCTTGAGATCGCTCTCGAGCATCTCGCGCACGTTCTCGCCGATATGCAGCTTGCCGAGGTCCTGCAGGTTGGGCACGCCCTCGAGGAACAGGATGCGCTCGATCAGCTTGTCGGCATGCTTCATCTCGTCGATGGACTCGTCGTACTCCCACTTGGCCAGCGCCTTCAGACCCCAGTCCTTGTACATCTTGGCATGCAGAAAGTACTGATTGATCGCCACCAGCTCGTTGCCGAGGGATTTGTTGAGGTATTCGATGACCTTGGCGTCGCCTTTCATTGCTGTCTCCCATTCTTGGCTGTCTGGGTGTCTTGCCTGTTTGTGTGTCTGGCCTTCGGAGTTCCCAACACACCACGTCACGTCCAACTAGACATGTTAGACAGTATTAACGCAAGAATGCAAAAAATCCAACCGGGACAATCGGTTGGATTCTTCGAAAAAAGAACGGGAGTGATTGGCATCGCAGCGGCAGCGCACCTGCCGGAGCCGAGCGGCCGTGATGCTAGACGGCGTAAGCAAGGTCGTCGGTGGAAGCCATCAGCTCGCTCTTGATCGCCTCGCGGGCGATGGTCTTACCGACGCACGCGCATTTTCCGCATTGGGTACCGCAGCCAGTATCGCGCTGGACGTCACGCCAGCTGCGAGCGCCATCCGCCACGCTCTCGCGGATCTTGCGGTCTGACACGCCCTTGCAGAGACATACGTACATCGGCATCACCTCGCTGTGCTTACGAGGTTTAATGTAAATGATTCGCATAGCCTATCGCAAGAGAAAAGCGCTTATTTTTTGACCAGCGTCAGGGTTCGCCTCGCCGAAGTCAGCGCTTGGGCACCACCACCACCTGCGTTCCCGAGACGATATCGGGCCAGCTGCGCCGCTCGGCGTCGAGCAACACCCACAGGTAGCCCAGACCGAAGGCCGCCAGTGAAAGCCAGGCCACGAGATAGCGCACCAGGCTCTGCCCCAGCGTGATGGTGCGGCCGTCACGGGTCTGAACCCGCAGCCGCCAGGCCTGCATGCCCAGCGTCATGCCGCCACGCGTCCACGAATAGGCGAAGAACGCGAAGGCGCCCGCCAGCAGCAGCAGTTGCAGCGTGATGCGCTCCAGCACGCCGCTGCCCACCTCCTCCGCCGCCAGGCCAAGGATGAAGCGCAGGAACGCCACGTGGGCGATGCCGAGCAGGATCCAGATTGCGAGAACCAGGAAGGCGTCGTAGAGCATCGCGCCGAGCCGCCTTCCGAGTGGCGCCGGCCACACATCGTCGAGTTGGGTGAAACGTCGTTGCATCGAAACCTCGCTCAATTGCATCGCAGCGTGACGCGGCACAGGGCGCACGTCCTCATCCCGAGCGGCGCAGCAGGTAAAAGCCTACGGCCGCACACAGCACGATCGGCGACAGTACCGCCCACACCGGCGAGAAGCCGAACACGGTGGAGGCCGGCGCCAGCAGGTCCTGCAGGTACTTGAACGATAGCCCCACGATCACGCCGTAGAAGACCCGCGTCCCGGCCGCCACGGTGCGCAGCGGCCCGAACACGAACGACGCCGCCACCAGCACCAGCGAGGCCATGGTCAGCGGCATCAGCATCTTCTGCCAGAAGTAGAGCAGCGGCTGGGTGGCCTGCAGCCCCTGGCCCTGGAGGAAACGGGCATAGGCCCACAGCTCGCTGGGCGCCTGACTGTTGATCGGCAGCAGCAAGCGGTTGAGCTGGGCCGGGGTCAGGCTGGTCTCCCAGGGGTGCTGGGCACGGTGCTCCGCTTCGGTGCGGTCGTCGAAAAAGCGCGTGATGCCCACCTCTTCCAGCTGCCAGCTGCCGTCGCGCCACACGGCGCGCTCGGCTACCACGGCCTCGCGCAGCTCGCGCCCCTCGAAGCGGTAGCGGGTCAGGTCGAGCACGGTATCGTCGGCGCGGATGGCACCAAAGCGGTAGACGCTGTCGCCTTCGCGCTGCCAGCCGCCGCGCTGAGTCAGCACCGCGCCCTCGCCCTGCAGCTGTTCCAGGCGCCAGGCGCTGGCGAACTGCTCGGTGCGTGGGCTGACGTACTCCGAAGTCAACAGCACCACGGCCACCACCAGGATGATCGGCTTCATCACCCCCCACAGGATGCGGGCCAGCGAGCGGCCGGCGGCGCGCATCACCGTCAGCTCGTTGCTCGACGCCATGCTGCCCAGGCCGATCAGCGCGCCGATCAGCACTCCCACCGGGGCATACTGATAGAAGCGCCAAGGCAGGCGCATGAGCAGATAGAGCAGCACCTGGAAGGCGCCGTAGTTGCCTTCCACGTCATCCAGGTCGTTGATGTAGGAGATCACCAGATCGAGCCCCAGCAGCACCACTTGCACGACGATGATCGCCCCCAGCACGTTGCGGGCGATGTAGCGGTCGAGACGATCAGCCACCATCAACGCATCCCCCTGCGCTGGTTGTGCATCAACAGCCCAAGCCCAAGCGCCAGGAACACCAGGTGGATCGGCCACATGCCGATCGCCGCCGGCAGCGTGCCGCGCCCGATCGCGTCCAGCGCCGCCAGCAGCAGGCTGAGGTAGCAGATATGCAGGAAGATGGCGGGCAGCAGCTTGGCGAAACGCCCCTGGCGCGGATTGACCCGCGAGAGCGGCATCGCCATCAGGGTCAGGATGAACACCATCAGCGGCAGCGAGACCCGCCACTGCAGCTGGGCGCGGGCGCGGTCGGAGTCGTCGCGCAGCAGCTCCGCCGTGGTGGCGTACTCGGTGGACTCCAGCTCGCGCCGCTCGCCGCCGAGCGACAGGCGCACGGCGTAGGTGTCGAACTCCAGCCGCTCGGCCTCGAAGCGCCCCGGGTCGACGCTGTAGCGTTCGCCGTCGGCCAGCACCAGGAAGCGGCTGCCGGTGTCGGGGTCGACGGTCTGGTAGCCGCTGCCGGCGCGGGTCACGGCGGTTTCCGGCGAGCCGTCGCGGCGCCGCTGGCGCTCACTGATGAACACCTCCTGCATGCGGCTGCCGTCATCGCTGAACGACTCGGTGTAGGCGGTGCGACCGCCGCCGAAGTCCTGGAAACGCCCCGGCGCCAGGGCGGTGAAGTCGAGCCGGCTGCGCTGGTCCTCCAGCATCACCGCGTTGTGCAGCGCCCCGGCCGGGGTCAGCCACAGGCTGCACAGCCCCACCAGCAGCGCCACCAGGGTGGCCGGCACCAGGCTCACCTGGAACAGCCGGGCGGGGCTGATGCCGCAGGCCACCAGTACGGTGATCTCGCTGTTGAGATAGAGCTGCCCGTAGGCCAGCAAAATGCCGAGAAAGAAGGCCAGCGGCAGAATCAGTTCGAGAAAGCCCGGCAGGTGAAAGAGCATCAGGTTGCCGAGAATGGTGGCCGGGATGTCGCCCTCGGCGGCGTCGGTGAAGTAGCGAATGAACCGGCTGCCCATGATGACCAGCAGCAGCACGCCGGCGACGGCGGCCATGGTCAGCAGGATCTCGCGGGTCAGATATCGAAAGATGATCATGCGGCGTCTTCCATGCAATGGCGCCATGCCTTGAGTACACTGGGGTGATTCGGCAGTGGCCCGGAGCCGTGCCGGCATTATCCAGAATCCCCCATCGCTTGTCTTGTGGAGTCACCATGGAATTCCCAGTTCACACGGCCAACCCTGCCAAGGCCGAATCGGCCTGTCTCGTGGTCCCGGTCTTCAAGGGCGGCGACCTGCTGCCCGCCGCCGCCAAGCTCGACAATGCCAGCGAGGGGCTGATCGGCCAGCTGATTGCACGGGGCGACTTCGATGCCAAGCTCGGCAGTGTGCAGCTGATTCCCTTCGCCCCCGGCCTCGGCGCCGAGCGCCTGCTGCTGGTGGGCCTGGGCGAGCGCGACAAGTGTCAGGAGCGCGCCTTCATCAAGGCCCTGGACGCCGCCTTCACCGCCGTGGCCGGGCTTGCGGTGGAAGACGCCGCGGTGGCCTTTGTCGACGTGCCGGTGGCCGAGCGCGGCGTGGCGTGGAAGGCGCGCATGACCGCCGAGGCAGTACAGCGTGCGGTCTACCGCTTCGACGAGTTCAAGTCGGAAAAAGCGCCGCGCCCGCGGCTCGAGCGCGTCACCCTGCTGCTTGGCGAGGCCGATGCCGCCGACGAAACCCGCGAAGGCGCCCGCATCGGCAACGCCGTGGGCCAGGGCGTGGCCTATACCCGCACCCTGGGCAACCTGCCGGGCAACGTCTGCACACCGAGCTACCTGGCCGACCAGGCCGAGCAGCTCGGCCGTGAGTCGGGCGGCACCCTCGAGGTCGAGATCCTCGACGAAGCCGCGCTGGAGGAGCTCGGCGCCCACAGCCTGCTCTCGGTGGGCCGCGGCAGCGAGCAGCCCTCGCGGCTGATCGTGATGAAGTACCAGGGCGCCGAGAACGCCGACGAGGCCCCCCACGTACTGGTCGGCAAGGGCATCACCTTCGATACCGGCGGCATCTCGCTCAAGCCCGGCGAAGGCATGGACGAGATGAAGTTCGACATGTGCGGCGCGGCCAGCGTGTTCGGCACCGCCAAAGCTGTGCTCGGCATTCGCCCCAAGCTCAATTTGGTGTTCATCGTCGCCGCCGCCGAGAACATGCCCGACGGTCGCGCCACCAAGCCCGGCGACATCATCAAGACGCTCAAGGGCCTCACCGTGGAAGTGCTCAACACCGACGCCGAGGGGCGCCTGGTGCTGTGCGACGCCCTGACCTACGCCGAGCGCTTCGAGCCTGCCAGCGTGGTCGACATCGCCACCCTCACCGGCGCGGCGATCATCGCCCTGGGCCACCACGCCACCGGCCTGCTCTCCAATGACGACGATCTGGCGCTGGATCTGCTGGAAGCCGGCGAGGCGGCCTGGGATCGCGCCTGGCACCTGCCGCTGTGGGACGAGTACAAGGAGCAGCTCGACTCCAACTTCGCTGACATGGCCAATATCGGCGGCCGCCCGGCCGGCACCATCACCGCGGCCTGCTTCCTCTCGCGCTTCGCCGACAAGTTCCCCTGGGCGCACCTGGACATCGCCGGCACCGCCTGGACCTCGGGCAAGCAGAAGGGCGCCAGCGGCCGCCCGGTGGGGCTGCTGACCCAGTATCTGCTCGACCGCGAGGAAGAGTCGCGCCAGGTCGATGGCAACGCCTGACGCCGCCAAGGTTGCCAACACGGGCGCCAACCGTTACATCTGACGCCATGCACGCCTCGGGCCGCCGGCCCGAGGCGTCGAAGAACCCCAAGAAAACGCCGGAATCCCGGCATAGCGGAGACCCTTTTGCCGTGCCCAACGCCACCTTCAAGATGCTGCCCACGACCGTTCCCACGGCAGCCAACCTTCGCGACGACATCCTTGCCAACCCCGGCTTCGGCCGCTACTTCAGCGACCACATGGCCCACGTGCGCTGGACGGCCGAGGCCGGCTGGCACGGCCATGAAGTCCGCCCCTACGGCCCGCTGACCCTCGACCCGGCGGCCGCCGTCCTGCACTACGGCCAGGAGATCTTCGAAGGCATCAAGGCCTACCGCCACGCCGACGGCTCGATCTGGTCGTTCCGCCCGGAGAAGAACGCCGAGCGCTTCCGCCGCAGCGCCCGTCGCCTGGCGCTGCCCGAACTCAGCGACGAAGACTTCGTCGGCTCGCTCCAGGCCCTGCTCGCCCAGGACCACGCCTGGGTGCCGACACCCCGCGACGAGGCCGATGAATCCAGCCTCTACCTGCGCCCGTTCATGATCGCCAGCGAGAAGTTCCTCGGCGTGCGCCCCGCCCATGAGGTCGACTATTACGTCATCGCCTCCCCGGCCGGCGCCTACTTCAAGGGCGGTATCGCCCCAGTGTCGATCTGGCTCTCCTCGCACTACAAGCGCGCTGCCCCCGGCGGCACCGGCTTCGCCAAGTGCGGCGGCAACTACGCGGCCTCTTTGGCTGCCCAGAAGGAAGCCGAGAAGTACGGCTGCAGCCAGGTCGCCTTCCTCGACGCCACCGAGAACAAGTGGATTGAGGAGCTGGGCGGCATGAACCTGTTCTTCGTCTACAAGGACGGCCGCCTGGTCACCCCGCGCCTGACCGACACCATTCTCGAGGGCGTGACTCGCGACTCGGTGCTGACCCTCGGCCGCGACGAAGGCCTGACGCCGGAAGAGCGCGCCATCAGCATCGACGAGTGGCGCGACGGTGTGGCCTCAGGCGAGATCGCCGAGGTCTTCGCCTGCGGCACCGCGGCGGTGATCACTCCGGTGGGTCAGCTGGTCACCGAAGACGGCACCGTGCAGATGCCCGACGCCGGCAACGAGATCGCCAAGCGCCTGCGCGGCAAGCTGCTCGATCTGCAGTACGGTCGCGCCGAAGACAAGCACGGTTGGTTGACCAAGCTGATCTGACAAGGATTCCCTGCTGCGCTCGAGATCCTGGCCGCCGGCGGTGCTCACGATCCTCATTGAGCAACAGTCAACTCCGGTCGCTCCGCTCCGGCGGCGGCCAGCCTCTCATCGCTCGCGACGGGAATCCACGCTTCGTTAATGACATTTGAGTCTGCTACCTAGACGAGGGGCGTCGGGGACAGGGTGAAGAGGAGGTCTTTTGCCATGGATGGCAAAAGTAGCGCCCAGGGATGGGTTCACAGCGCCTCCTCGTAACCCTGTCGCCGGCAAAGCCCCTCTGCCACCGAGGTCAGAGAGCCTTCCATGACCCAGGTCGACTTCTACATTCTCCCCGACACCACGCTGGAAGCGCGGCTCGACTTCGCCTGTCGACTGGCCGAGACCATCGCCGGCAAGGGCTACCGGCTGCACCTGCACGCCGAGGACGAGGCCATGGCCAGTGATCTCGACGAGCGGCTGTGGACCTTCCGCCCCGAGGCCTACCTGCCCCACGCCCTGCTCGGCAGCGAGATGGCCGAGAGCGTGGCGGTGACCATCGGCTGGGAACAGCCGCCCGAGCCCAGCGCCGAAGCGCCCATGGCGCTGCTCAACCTCGACCCGGGCATCCCTGAGTGGTTCTCGCGCTTCGAGCGGGTCGCCGAGATCATCAACCAGCATCAGCAGGTGCTCGTCGCCAAGCGCGAGTGCTGGCAGACCTACAAGCAGCGCGGTTATCCCGTCAAGGCACATCAGCTCAAGGGGTGAGTCCTGCCCCCGGCGCCCCTCTGAAGTGTTAACACACCTGGCTGACGCCCACTCCCCCATCGCGCTATAATCGAGCCCATTTTTCGCACGCTTTCGACGACTTCCCGCCGCCCGGCCCACGACCCGGCGGCGATCATTTCTGGACCCGGAACGCCCCATGGACAAGACCTACCAACCCGAGCAGATCGAATCCCGCTGGTACGAGCGCTGGGAGGCCGACGGCCGCTTCGCCCCCTCGGGCGAGGGCGAACCCTACTCGATCATGATCCCGCCGCCCAACGTCACCGGCAGCCTGCACATGGGCCACGCGTTCCAGGACACCATTATGGACACGCTGATCCGCTGGCGGCGCATGCAGGGCCACAACACCCTGTGGCAGGTGGGCACCGACCACGCCGGCATCGCCACCCAGATGCTGGTCGAGCGCAAGGTCGCCGCGGAAGAGGGCAAGAGCCGCCACGACCTGGGCCGCGAGGCGTTCATCGACAGGGTGTGGGAGTGGAAGCACGAATCCGGCGGCCACATCACCCGCCAGCTGCGCCGCATGGGCGCCAGCGTCGACTGGTCGCGCGAACGCTTCACCATGGACGACGGCTTCTACAAGGCGGTGCAGGAAGTCTTCGTGCGGCTCTATGAAGAGAACCTGATCTATCGCGGCAAGCGCCTGGTCAACTGGGACCCCACCCTGCACACCGCCATCTCCGACCTCGAGGTCGAGAACCGCGAGCAGCAGGGCCAGTTCTGGCACTTCCGCTATCCGCTGGCCGACGGCGTGAAGACCGACGCCGGCCTCGACTACCTGGTGGTCGCCACCACCCGCCCCGAGACGATGCTCGGCGATACCGGCGTGGCGGTGAATCCCGAGGACCCACGCTACGCCTCGCTGATCGGCAAGTTCGTCGAGCTGCCCTTGGTCGGCCGGCGCATCCCCATCGTCGCCGACGAGCACGCCGACATGGAGAAGGGCTCCGGCTGCGTGAAGATCACCCCGGCTCATGACTTCAACGACTACGAGGTGGGTCGTCGCCACGGCCTACCGCTGATCAACGTCTTCACCCAGGACGCAGCGATCCTGCCCCAGGCCGAGGCCTTCGACATCCAGGGCCGCCCGCTGCCCGAGATCGACCCGAGCCTGCCCCAGGCCTACGCCGGCCTCGACCGCTTCGAGGCGCGCAAGCAGATCGTCGCCGACATGGAGGCCGCCGGGCTGCTCGAGCAGATCGAGACGGTCAACAATACCCTGCCCTTTGGTGACCGCTCCGGCGACGTCATCGAGCCGCTGCTCACGGACCAGTGGTTCGTCGCCGTGGAGAGCCTGGCCAAGCCCGCCATCGCCGCGGTGGAGAACGGCGACATCCAGTTCGTGCCCAAGAACTACGAGAACATGTACTTCTCGTGGATGCGCGACCTGCAGGACTGGTGCATCTCGCGCCAGCTGTGGTGGGGCCACCGCATTCCCGCCTGGTACGACGAAGCCGGCAACGTTTATGTCGCCCGCAGCGAGGCCGAGGCGCGCAAGAAGCACGGCCTTGGCGCCGACGTCGCCCTGACCCAGGACGAGGACGTTCTCGACACCTGGTTCAGCTCGGGCCTGTGGACCTTCGGCACCCTGGGCTGGCCGGAGCAGACCCCGGAGCTGGCGACCTTCCACCCCTCCAGCGTGCTGGTCACCGGCTTCGACATCATCTTCTTCTGGGTCGCGCGGATGATCATGCTGACCCTCAAGTTCATGGACGAGGTGCCGTTCAAGACCGTCTACGTGCACGGCCTGGTACGCGACGGCCAGGGCCAGAAGATGTCCAAGTCGAAGGGCAACGTGCTCGACCCCATCGACCTGATCGACGGCATTACCCTGGACGCGCTGCTGGAGAAGCGCACCGGCAACATGATGCAGCCGCAGAAGGCCAAGGCCATCGCCAAGGCCACCCGCGACGAGTTCCCCGAGGGCATCGAGCCCCACGGCACCGACGCGCTGCGCTTCACCTTCCTCTCCCAGGCCACCACCGGGCGCGACATCAAGTTCGACATGGGCCGCCTCGACGGCTACCGCAACTTCTGCAACAAGCTGTGGAACGCCTCGCGCTACGTGCTGATGAACGCCGAGGACCAGGACTGCGGTTCAGCCGGCGGCGAGGTCGAGCTGTCGCTGGCCGACCGCTGGATCGTCTCGCGGCTGCAGCAGACCGAAGCCCAGGTGACCAGGGCGATGGAGGAGTTCCGCTTCGACCACGCCTCCCAGGCGCTCTACGAGTTCGTCTGGAACGAGTACTGCGACTGGTACCTGGAGCTCTCCAAGCCGGTGCTGTGGGACGACGGCGCCAGCGAGGCGGCCAAGCGCGGCACCCGCCGCACCCTGGTGCGGGTGCTGGAGGCGATCCTGCGCCTGGCCCACCCGATGATGCCGTTCATTTCCGAGGAGATCTGGCAGCGCGTGGCCCCGCTGGCCGGCATTCAGGGCAACTCGATCATGGCGCTGCCTTGGCCGCAGCCGGAAGACGACAAGCTCGATGAGCAGGCCACCCGCGACATCGAGTGGCTCAAGGGCGTGATCGTCGCGGTGCGCAACATTCGCGCCGAGATGAACATCGCTCCGGGCAAGCCGCTCGAGGTGCTGCTGACCAAGGGCTCGGCAGCCGATCGCGAGCGCCTGGAGGCCAACCGCCTGTTCCTCGCCAAGCTGGCCAAGCTGGAAAGCGCCACCTGGCTCGACGACCCCAGCCAGGCCCCGCTGTGTGCCACGCAGCTGGTCGGCGACATGGAGGTGCTGGTGCCCATGGCCGACCTGATCGACAAGGACGCCGAGCTCGCCCGCCTGGCCAAGGAGATCGACAAGCAGGACAAGCTGATCGGCGGCATCGAGAACAAGCTCGGCAACGAGAGCTTCGTGGCCAAGGCGCCGGAGGCGGTGGTCGAGAAGGAGCGCGGCAAGCTCAAGGAGTACCAGGCGGCTCGCGCCGTACTGCTCGAACAGCGCGACAAGATCGCCGCGCTGTGACAGCGGCCCGCAACCGCCGCGTGGTGACTTTTCAGCGGCCCGCAACCGCCGCGCGGTGACTTTTCAGCGGCCCGCAACCGCCGCGTGGTGACTTTCAGCGGCCCGCAACCGCCGCAGGGTTAGCCCCCTTCCGGTCGGCCGCATACCGCGGCCGACCGGAAGCCAGGGAACGCGACCTAAGTGGCCCTTGGCAAGGCAGGCAGCGGCTATGTGCCGCTGCGGGCCACTGGCTTGATGCGCATTAGGGAACACTGTTCTGATATGCGCGTTTCGCCTAGAATGGTGGCACTCACTCATCACCTCGTGTCGTCCCGATGCCTCAGACCGATTCCACCTTAGCGCTTGGCCGCATCCTGCTGTTCAACCTTCTTGGAGCCTTTCTGGTCCTGTCGTGGCTCTCCCCGGGGCTGTTGTTCTGGACCGAACTGGACGACGCGGTCTTCTTCACCACCAACGCCTGGCTGACCGAAGAGAACGAAGCCTGGGTGCTGTTCGTGGCTGCCACCAACAATCGACTGTTCGATGTCTTCAGCCTGTTCGTGCTGCTGGCAATCTACCTCTGGGCCATCAGCCGCGATTCCAACACCCGGCATCGCCTGCTGCGCTGGGGCGGCATCGGTCTAACCATGCTGCTGTCGGCGGTCTTTATCGCCCAGGGCGTGCGCATGGCAGTGCCCTACACCCACCCGAGCCCCACCCTGGTGTATGAGAATGCCAACCTGGTGACCCAGATGGTCGACTTTGCCACCAAGGACAGCTCCGGCAGCAGTTTCCCCGGCGACCACGGCGTCAACCTGATTCTCTTCACCGCCTTCATGTGGCGCTTCGCGGGCTTCCGGGTCATGCTGGTCAGCACCCTGTTTGCCGTACTGCTCAGCGCACCGCGCATCCTCAGCGGCGCCCACTGGTTCAGCGACGTCTACTTTGCCGCCCTGGCCATCAACTTGATTGTCACACCCTGGATTTTGCTCACCCCGGTGGGGCCCGGCCTGGCAAGGCTGATCACGTCGGGCTTGATCAAGGTGCGCAACGCCCTGCCGGGGCGCTGAAACGCGGCATGCAAGCAGCAAAAAAGCGCGGAGACGATCCGCGCTTTTTTTTGGTTTTTCTGCTGGGTTTTGCTCAATTGGCCTTGCGCCAGCCTCCCAACACGCGCTGATCCGGACCGAAGAACACCAAACGGTCGTGGTCGATCAGAAAGCGATAGGCATTTTCCATCATCCCGGTGACGCGCCGGGCATCATCGAGCTGCGGGCAGGCCATGCGGGTGGTACTCAGCTGGCTGAACTGGATGCGGTTGCCCTCATCGAGCTGCACCCGGCCATTGAGCGTGTTGCAGCCGTCGCTGCCCGTCACCCGTCCATCGGGCGAGACGATGAAGTGCGGCGTACTGGGCATGGCAAGGCGCTCGTCGGTGCCGACCAGCAACAGGTTCCAGCGCTGCCCCACCACGGGATGGTCGGATGCCACCGCCGGGCCATCGCGGCGGGTCGTATCGGCAGGCTGGCTGCCGCAGGCGGCCAGGGTCGCTGCCGCCAGCACCAGCAGCAGCGCCCGGCCAAGGCGTGTCTTGGTCGTTGTCACTCAGGATTCCTTCTCGTTCTACCAGGTGCCGGTATTTTCCATGGAGGCCCAGGGCTCCCTGGGCGCTAGCGGGTCGCCCTTTTGCAGCAGCTCCACCGAGATGCCGTCGGGGCTGCGCACGAAGGCCATGTGGCCGTCACGCGGTGGGCGAAGGATGGCCACCCCACCCGCCTGCAGCCGATCGCACAGCGCATAGATATCGTCGACGCGGTAGGCCAGGTGGCCGAAGTTGCGTCCGCCGCCGTAGTGTTCCGGATCCCAGTTGTAGGTCAGCTCGAGCTCGGGAGCCTTGAGCCGCTCCGAGCGCGCCGCATCCTCGGGCGCCGCCAGGAACACCAGGGTGAAGCGGCCCTTCTCGTTCTCCTTGCGCCGCACTTCACGCAGGCCCAGCAGGTCGCAGTAGAAGTGAAGGGACGCCTCCAGGTCGCTGACGCGCACCATGGTGTGCAGGTATTGCATGGCCACCTCGTTCCGTTTCGTCGGGGGAATCAGTCGAAAGTGTACTCGCTGAAAATCTGCGGAGTACGATCCGCGTGCTGCCAGGTCAGCACCGAATAGTCATCATAGCGCCCCGTTTCCATGCCCGGCGAGCCATGCGGCATGCCCGGCACGGTGAGGCCCACCACATCGGGGCGCTCCTGCAGCAGGCGATGGATATCGGCGGCCGGCACATGGCCCTCGATCACGTAGCCGTCGACCAGCGCGGTGTGGCAAGAGGCGAGCTCCGGCGTCACGCCGTGCTCCTGCTTGATCGCTCGCATGTCGCGGGTCTTGTGCTGGCGCACCTCGAAACCCGAGTCCCTGAGGTGATCGGCCCAGTCGGTGCAGCAGCCGCAGTTGGGATCCTGGTACATCTCCACCACCAGCCCGGCCTGGGAGCTGGCACCGGGTGTAAAGGCGAGATAGAGGGCCAAGGCACCGCCGCCCAGCAGGGAGAGGACGGTCACCTTTTTCGTCTTGCGATTCATGGGTAGGCTTTTCATGCTGGGTGGCTCCTGAAGCGTTGACGCCGGATAATGGAATCGTGACAAGCCCCCGAGGGCTTGCCAATACCCACGAAGGGAAAGAGAGCGGAAATGTCGCACTATTGTGATCTGGCACCCGGCCACCCCTTTCACGGCCCCTACCACGACACGGAATACGGCTTCCCTGTCTCCCACGACCCGGCGCTGTTCGAGCGCCTGGCGCTGGAGATCAACCAGGCCGGCCTGTCCTGGCTGACCGTGCTGAAGAAGCGCGACGCTTTCTCTCGGGCCTTTGACCACTTCGACGTCGATCGAGTTGCCGACTACGGCGACGCCGAGCGCGAGCGGCTGCTGCAGAACAGCGCCATCATTCGCAACCGACGCAAGATCGAGGCCGTGATCCACAACGCCGGCGTGATACGCGAGCTACGCGAGCGCCACGGCAGCTTCGCCGCCTGGCTCGATCACCACCACCCGCTGACGAAAGAGGCGTGGGTCAAGCTGTTCCGCCGTACCTTTCGCTTCACCGGCCCGGAAATCGTCGGTGAATTCCTCATGAGCTCAGGCTACCTGCCGGGGGCTCATCGCGAGGATTGCCCCGTGCAGGCGCGAATCCTTGCCGCCGGTCCCGCCTGGTGCCGGGCCTGAAACACAAGTCGCCTTACGCAGGAACAGGAGGAGGTCTTTGGAATGGATACCTTGACACAGGCCGCGCTGGGCGCCGCCGTCGGGGGCGCCGTGCTGGGGCGGCGGCTGGGCCGCAAGGCGGTAGTGATCGGCGCGGCGCTGGGCACCCTGCCCGACCTCGACGTCTTCCTCGACTACGGCGACGCCGTGCTCAACGTCACCGAGCACAGGGGGTTCACGCACTCACTCTTCGTCCTCACCGGGCTCGGCACGCTGCTGGCACTGCTGGCGTGGCGCTTCGCCCCGGCGCGGGACATCACGCTCAGGCGCTGGTGGGCGTTCTTCGTGCTCGCCTTGGTCACCCACCCGCTGCTCGACGTGCTGACCACCTACGGCACCCAGATCTGGTGGCCGCTGGACGTGCGCCCCAGCGCCTGGCCGGTGGTCTTTATCATCGACCCGCTCTATACCCTGCCGCTACTGGTGGGCATCGGTATCGCACTGATCACCGGCAACGGTTTCCGCGCGCCGGCCTGGGGGCTGGCGCTCTCCTGTGCCTACCTGCTGTTTGCCATGGTCGCCAAGGGCGTGATCGAGCACCGACTGACGCCGGTACTGGCGGAGCGCGGGCTCGAGGATGCGCCCCGGCTGGTACAGCCTACCCCGTTCAATACCCTGCTGTGGCGAGTCACCATCATCGACGGCGACGACCACCATGAGACCCTGATCGGCCTGCTCGACGGCGATACGCCGCCGGTCGTGGAAACGTTTCGCCGCGGCGCCGAGCTCGAGCCCGCCGCCCTGGAACTGGAGAAAGGCGAGCGGCTCCACTGGTTCGCCGGGCCTTACCTGCGCTATGAAGTCCGCCAACGCGACGGCCGGGAAACCCTGGTCGCCACCGATGTGCGACTGGGGTTCCCCGGCTTCTATGCCTTCAGCTATGCGCTGGCGACCCGCGAGGGTGAGACGTGGCAGGCGCTGGCGCCCACCGAGATGATCACGCCCGATGCACGCGCCGACCTGGACGCCCTGGGCCAGCTGGCGGCCCGCATCCTGACCCCCGAGGCCAGGCTATGCACCAGCGACTTCGTCACCGACCGCTGGGTGGCAGAGGTGCCCGAGGCGTGCTGAGCCCTACAGCCCGGCCACCAGGCCATCAATGGCCTGGCGGGCCTCCTTGAGCGCGGCATCGCGCCGACCCTCGCCCATGGCAAGCCCTTCGGCATAGACCACCGACACGTCGCTGATGCCGATCATGCCCAGCATCGCCTTCAGGTGCGGGGTCTGGGTGTCGAGCGCGGTGCCGGCGTACTGGCCGCCGCGAGCGGCCAGGATCACGGCGCGCTTGCCCTGCACCAGCCCCTCGGGCCCCTGCTCGGTGTAGCGGAAGGTGACACCGGCACGCATCACGCGGTCGAACCAGGCCTTGAGCTGGCTCGGAATGCCGAAGTTGTACATCGGCACCGCCAGCACCAGCACGTCGTGGGCCTGCAGCTCATCGATCAGCGCATCGGAGCGCTGTACCAGCACCTGCTGTTCGGCGGAGCGTTCTGCGGCGGCGACCTGCCAGCTGGAGAGCTCCTCGAGCCCCAGGTGGGGCAGCGATTCGGCGGCCAGGTCGCGCTGGGTGACGGCGAGGTCGTCGCGCTCCGCCGCGCGCTGGCGGAAATGGCTGGCCAGGACGTTGGATTGGCCGTGCTCGCCGAGAATGGAAGAGGTAAGGAGCAGAATGCGGTTTGCCATGACGGTCTCCCTCGATGGGTAAGGTGATGAACGCCATGTTACGTTTATTTTTTACAACGAAAAGCGCATAGTTTTGCGTTTTTCTTTCTAAAAAAACGAAAATAAAGGCCGCAACAGCCGGGGACGCACCAGCAAAAAAGCCCCGCCGGTTGGCGGGGCCGAGCTGGCGACAGAAACGACCCGCTAACGGCGTCGTCGATCAGCCGCCGAAGTTCTGGGCGACGAAGTCCCAGTTCAGCACATTCCAGACGTTCTCGAGATACTTGGGGCGGGCGTTGCGGTAGTCGATGTAGTAGGCATGCTCCCATACGTCGATGGTCAGCAGCGGGGTCTGGCCGTGGGCAATGGGAGTGTCCGCATTGCTGGTGTTGACGATGTCGACGCCGCCGTCGGCGGTCTTGATCAGCCAGGTCCATCCGGAGCCGAAGTTGGCCACGGCATTGGCGTTGAAGGTTTCCTTGAACTTAGCGAAGGAGCCGAACTTGGCGTTGATCGCCTCGGCCAGCGCACCGCTCGGCTCACCGCCACCATTCGGCGCCAGGCAGTGCCAGTAGAAGGTGTGGTTCCATACCTGGGCCGCCTGGTTGAACAGGCCACCGGAAGAGGACTGGATGATCTCTTCCAGGGACTTGTTGGCGTCCTCAGTGCCGTCAGTCAGCTCGTTGAGCTTGGTGACATAGGCCTGGTGGTGCTTGCCGTAGTGATACTCGAGCGTCTCGGCAGAAATGTGCGGCTCGAGCGCGTTCTTCTCGTAGGGCAGTGCCGGCAGTTCAAATGCCATTGTTGTGGCTCCTTGCTGTTCACGGTGAATGACGGGGCGATCCAGGCCTGTCAGGGGCCTGGCCTGTCTCTCAGGCCAGGCCCCAATTCCCCTCGACTTGCCTGAGCGCCGCCCCGCCGGTATTTTCCAAGAAGACACTAGATTAATTCCGAGCCACGTCATGTCAAGCAACGATGAGTCCACGCCCGCCACCGACACCGCCGAGCGCCTGCTGTACCAGCTCAAGATCCGCGGCCCACAGTCGGCTGCCGCCCTGGGTGAACGGCTTGGCACTAGCGGCGAGAACGCCCGCCAGCAGCTCGCCAAGCTGGCCCGCCAAGGTCTGGTGGCCCAACGCCCGCTGCCAGGCGGCGTCGGTCGGCCGACGATCGAGTGGCGGCTCAGCGAAGCCGGTCATGCTCGCTTTGCCGATGGGCATGCAGAGCTGGCCTCGCGCCTGATCGTCAGCGTGCGCGATACCCTGGGCGACGAGGCGCTGGCACGTCTGATCGAGGCGCGCCAGGCCGAGACCCTGGCGCAGTATCGTCAGGCCCTGGCCGGCAGCGACAGCCTGGAAGCCAGGGTGCAGCGGCTGGCCGAGATTCGCTCGCGGGAAGGCTACATGGCGGAGTGGCAGCGCGAGGCGGACGGCAGCCTGCTGCTGATCGAGAACCACTGTCCGATCTGCCGTGCCGCCAGCACCTGCCCGGATCTCTGCCGCTCGGAGCTGGCGGTGTTCCGCACCGTGCTGGGAGAGAGCGCCAGCGTCGAGCGCACCGATCACGTGCTGGCCGGCGCACGACGCTGCGTCTATCGGATTGAGGAGCTTTGAGGCGCGATGCCTTGGCCACAGCCTCTGTAGGTTTGCCCTTCAAAGGTCAGCGTAACCCGGGCCGGGAACGGCTCGCCGCTCATGTCGTCGAAGCAGGCACGCGCCTCCAGGCGCAGCTCGAACGGCGCTTCGCCACGCCCGCTGGCAAGCCTGACCCGCCCGCCGGCGTTGTCCATCGCCACGACACGATAGGGCAAGGACAGCTCGCGAGCGCCATAATCAAGCACCAGCCTCAGCTCGGGGGCGTCATGTCGCAGGTTGACGTGCCAGCCCGGCTCGTTGCCACGCCCGTGAAACATCACGCCGGGGCGCTGCTCGCGGGTCAGCGCCGAACGCGCCATGGCGGCAGTACAGTCGAGTCGGCCGTTGGCGCTTTCTACCACGGCTTCTCCCCCCTTGTTCCAGAAGCTGAGCTCGCCCTGCTGGTAGCGCGCTCCGCTGGCGACCACCGCCGGCGCCAGACGATAGCCGCCGTGGGCCGACCACAGCCGCAACTCGCGCTCACCGAAGGCGGTCACCAGATCCTGCTGCGGCGTGCAGCGCCAGGCCTCGAAGCGCTCGGCACCGCCGGGAAACAGCAGCGAGGGCAGCAGCGGCGCCGTGCTGGCCCCCTGCCCGCCTGCAGAGCGCGGCCCGTCGATGGGAGCGGAAGCACAGCCGATCAGCAGCAGCGAGCCGGCGGCGAGAAGCGCCGCACGAAGGGAGGCGAACGGTCGGAGCATGGGGCTATTCCTCGAGCAGTCGGACACCACAGCATACCAGGCACCGGCCCCTGCGGGCCGGCGCCTGGTGTCAGGCGGGGTGCTGACGTCAACCGTAGCGGCGGCGCAGCTCGCGTGCCGCCTGGACCATGTTGGCCAGGGCCGGCTCCACCTCGGCCCAGCCGCGGGTCTTGAGGCCGCAGTCGGGGTTGACCCACAGCCGCTCGACGGGAATGCGCTCGGCCGCTTTCTCCATCAGCCGCACCATCCACGCCACCTCGGGCAGATTGGGGGTATGGATGTCGTAGACGCCCGGGCCGATCTCGTTGGGATAGGCGAAGTCCTGGAAGGCGTCGAGCAGTTCCATGTTCGAACGCGAAGTCTCGATGGTAATGACGTCGGCATCCAGCGCGGCGATAGCGGCGATGATGTCGTTGAACTCGGAATAGCACATGTGGGTATGAATCTGGGTGGCGTCGCGCACGCCCGATGCGGTCAGACGGAAACACTCCACCGCCCAGTCGAGATAGGCCTGCCACTCGCCCTGGCGCAGCGGCAGCCCCTCGCGCAGCGCCGGCTCGTCGATCTGGATCGCCGGGATGCCGGCAGCCTCCAGGTCGATCACCTCGTCGCGCAGGGCCAGGGCGATCTGCCGGCAGGTCAAGTCGCGCGGCTGGTCGTCACGCACGAAGGCCCACTGCAGCATGGTCACCGGCCCGGTCAGCATGCCCTTCATGGGCCGCTTGGTGAGTGACTGGGCATAGCGGCTCCAGGCCACTGTCATGGGCGCTGCACGGGCCACGTCGCCGACGATGATCGGCGGCTTGACGCAGCGCGAGCCGTAGCTCTGCACCCAGCCGTTGCGGGTGAAGGCAAAGCCGTCGAGCTGCTCGCCGAAGTACTCCACCATGTCGTTGCGTTCGGCCTCGCCGTGCACCAGCATGTCCAGCCCCAGCGCCTCCTGGCGCACCACGGCATCGGCGATCTCGGCGCGCATCTGCGCCTCGTAGGCGTCCTGGGTCAGCTCGCCCTGCTTGAAGGCGCGACGGGCGGTGCGAATCTCCGCGGTCTGTGGAAAGGAGCCGATGGTGGTGGTGGGAAACAGCGGCAGCCCGAGCGCACGCTGCTGGGCCTTCACCCGCACGGCGTAGGGGTTGTCGCGCACAAGGTCGTTGTCGCCGATGCGGCGCAACCGCTCGTCGACCTCGGGGCGATGCAGCCGGGGCGATTCGCGGCGCGCATCGAGGGCGGCCGTGGCCGCTGCCACCTGGGCGCGATCCCCGGCGGTGGCGCGCCCATCGAGAAGCCGCGCCAGGGTCACGGTCTCGTCGAGCTTCTGGCGGGCGAAGGCGAGCCAGCCTTTCAGCTCGGCGTCCAGCTCCGGCTCGGCGTCGAGATCGACCGGCACATGCAGCAGCGAACAGGAGGGCGCCAGCCACAGCCGCTCGCCCAAACGCATGCGGGCATCAGCCAGGCGCTCACGCAGCGCGGCGAGGTCGGCGCGCCAGATGTTGCGGCCGTCGATGGCGCCCACCGAGAGCACCTTGTAGCCCGGCAGGTTATCGAGCACCGTGGCCAACTGCGCCGGGGCGCGTACCGCATCGATATGAAGGCCGTCCACCGGCAGGCTTACCGCCAGCTGGAGATTGTCGCCCAGTGCGCCGAAGTAGGTGGCCACCAGCAGCTTCACCGGCGCCGAGCGCAGGGCGTTGTAGGCCGCCTCGTAGGCTTGCCGCCACGCCTGGGGCAGGTCCTGCACCAGCGCCGGCTCGTCGAGCTGCACCCAGGTCACCCCCAGGTCGGCCAGGCGGGCCAGAAGCTCGCCGTAGACCGGCAGCAAGTCGGCCAGCAGCGACAGCCGGTCGAAGCCTTCCTCTTGTGCCTTGCCCAGCCACAGCCAGGTCAAGGGGCCGGTGAGCACGACCTTGACCGCGTGCCCGGCGGCACGGGCCTCTTTCACCTCGTCGAACAGGCGGGTGCTGGCCAGACGGAAGGTCTGGCCCGGGTGCAGCTCCGGCACCAGGTAGTGATAGTTGGTATCGAAGTACTTGGTCATCTCGCAGGCGGCCGCCGGCGTGCCGCTGGGCGCGCGGCCGCGGGCCATGCGAAACAGGGTGTCGAGCGACACCTCGCCGCGAGCGAGCTCTTCCTCGGCGCCGAAGCGCGGCGGCACCGCGCCGAGCAGCAGCGAGACATTGAGTACCTGGTCATAGAAAGCAAAGTCACCCACGGTGACGAGATCGAGGCCGGCGTCACGTTGGTCCTGCCAGTGGCGCGCACGCAGCTCGCGGCCAGTTTCCAGCAGCGCGGCCTGGTCGATGTCGCCGCGCCAGTAGGCTTCCAGTGCGTGCTTGAGTTCGCGCTGGGCGCCGATACGTGGATAGCCAGAAACATGAGCCAATGTCATGATGACGCCTCTTCTGCATGAATGATGCAGTAGAGTCTCGCTTGGCCGGATCAATTGAATCAAACTAAACTTTCTAATTCAAAACATGAAAACAGCTCATTCATGATCGAACTTCGCCATTTACGCACCCTAGTCGCGCTGCGCGACGCCGGCTCCCTGGTGGAAGCTGCCGAGCGCGTGCACCTGACCCAGTCGGCGCTTTCCCATCAGATCAAGGATCTGGAAGACAGGCTGAATACACCGCTGTTCGTACGCAAGACGCGCCCGGTCGAGTTCACCCGCGCAGGCCAGCGGCTGCTGGCGCTGGCCGAACAAGTGCTGCCGCAGGTGCGGATGGCCGAGCGCGACGTGGCGCGGCTCAACGGCCAGGAGCCAGGTCGCCTGCATATGGCGATCGAATGCCATAGCTGCTTCCAGTGGCTGATGCCCACCATCGACCGCTTCCGCGATCACTGGCCGGAAGTGGAGGTCGATATTCCCGGCGGCCACCATTTCGACCCTCTTCCCGCGCTGTCCCGCGAGCAGCTCGACCTGGTGATCACCGCCGACCCCCAGCCCCTGGCCGGCGTCACCTACGAGCCGCTGTTTCGCTACCAGAGTCTGCTGGCCGTGTCGCGCCAGCATCGCCTGGCCAACCACAGCGCCGTCACCCCCGACGAGCTGGCCGACGAGACGCTGATCACTTACCCGGTGGAGCACAGTCGGCTGGATATCTTCACCCAGTTCCTGACTCCCGCCGGGGTACGCCCCCGCGAGGTGCGCACCGCGGAGCTGACGATCATGATGATGCAGCTGGTGGCCAGCGGACGCGGCGTCTGCGCCCTGCCCAACTGGGCGCTGACGGAGTATCTCGAACGCGACTACGTGAAGGCCGTCAGGCTCGGCGCGGAGGGAACCTGGGGCACGCTGTTTGCCGCCATACGCGAAGAGAGCCGCAGCCAGCCCTGGATGGAGGATTTCCTGCGCACCGCGCGGGAGACCTCCTTCGCCGTACTCGACGGCATCAGGCCCGCTTAGGCGGCACGATCGGCAGCAGCAGCGAGAACCGCGCGCCGCCCAGCTCCTGGCTGTCGTCGACCACCACGCTGCCGCCATGCCAGGCCATGACCTTCTGCACGATGGAGAGTCCCAGGCCGTAACCACCGGAGCGGCGCGTGCGGCTATCGTCCAGGCGGGCGAACGGCTTGAAGATCATCTGGCGCTCGGTGTCCGGCACGCCGGGACCGTCGTCCTCAATATCCAGGCGCACCAACCGGGTTTCCTCAGTGACCTGGACTCGCACCCGCGACTGGGCGTGACGGCAGGCGTTGGCCACCAGGTTCTGCAGGGCGCGCTGCAGGTAGCGCGGATCGGCCAGCACCTCGACGTCGGGGCCAGGTGCCAGTTCGAGCTGCAGGTGGGCATGCAGCGGCGCCAGCGTGTCGATCACGCGCATGGCCATGGCGCGACAGTCGATCCGACTGCGCTCCAGGTTGGCCCCGTTGACGATACCGCTGTCGAGGCGGGCATAGGTGAGAATCTCGTCGATCAGCTGATCGAGCTCCTCGATGTCGCCGTCGATGCCTCGCAGTTGGCGGCGAATGGCCGGGTCCTCGGTCATGTCCTCGACCATCTGCATGGCGAAGCGAATGCGCGCCACCGGCGTGCGCAGCTCATGGGAAACGGCGCGGATCATCTCCTGCTGCGAACGAAGCAGCGACTGCACCTGAGCCGCCATGGCGTTGAAGGCCATGCCGACCCGGCCGATGAAGCCGCCGCCGTCGACCTTGACCCGCGTATCGAGCCGCCCGCCCGCGATGCGCCCGGCCGCCAGCTCCAGGCGCGCCAACCGGGCTTCTACGCCGCGCACGATCAGGTAGATGATCGCCGCCAGCACGCCGAGCATGATCAACAGCACCAGCAGCAGCAGCGAGATCGGCGTCGGTTCCAGCGCCGACACTGGTCCGATCGACAGCCACTGCCGGGTACCATCCGCGGAGGGCACCGCCAGATAAACCGTGAGCGCCCAATGCCCTGGCAGCAGGCGGATCACCAGCTCGCCTTCGCGTAGCCGGGTCAATTGGTGGCTGTCCAGGCCGTCGGGGGCCAGGTGGCTGAGGCGAATCGCCAGGGCCTGGCTGGTCACGCTTTCCAGCCGCTGCTGGCGAGCCTCGCCGTCAACCTCGGCCAGCCAGTCGCCCAGCATCTGCGCCAGCCCGCGCAGCTGGCGCTCGTTGAGCCCGGAGAGCCGTGCCTCGAGAATCCGCTCTTCGCCCGGCAGCCGCAGGAACATGCGCCACGTCTCCTCACCCTCCATGACGACCAGCACGCTGCCCCGCTCCAGACGGCGCTGGGCAAACCACCCCAGGTTGGCATTGGCCGGTTCGCGCAGCGACAGCCGCATGTCAAGCAGGTCGCCCTGCTGGGTCAGCCAGTCGCCCCGGGCATTGGGCGGCAGCGCGGAAACCTTGCGGGCGAGCAACTGCATCGGGGCTTCCGCCAGCTGCTCGCGGTACTGCTCTACACGGATTCGGTCGACCAGCGCCAGGCCCATCAGGGCCAGAGCGAAGGTGAGCAGCAGCGCCAGGGCCAGGGCCAGGTAGACCCGCAGGAAGGTGCCATCAGCCAGGAACCGCTGCATGGATCAGGCGTCCTTGACGAACAGATACCCCTTGCTGCGTACCGTCTTGATGCGATGCGGATGGTTGGGGTCGTCGCCGATCTTGGGGCGTATCCGCGACACGCGCACGTCGATGGAGCGGTCCTGGCCGTCGTATTTGATGCCGCGCAGGTCGCTGAAGATCTCTTCGCGGGTGAGCACACGCCCGGCATTGCTGGCCAGCAGCCACAGCAGGTCGAATTCTGCGCTGGTGAGGTCGATCCGTTCGCCCTCGAGCCAAGCCTCTCGCGTGGCGCTGTCGACTTCCAGGTTGCCGAAGGAGAGCCGTGCATCGCCGGTCTGCTCGGTGTTGTCGGCACGCCGCAGCAGCGCCCGCATACGGGCCAGCAGCACCCGCGGCTGCACCGGCTTGGGCACGTAGTCGTCGGCGCCCATCTCCAGTCCCAGCACCTGATCCATGTCGTCGGTGCGGGCGGTCAGCATCAGTATCGGCCCCGCGTACTCGGGCCGCGCCCGGCGACAGATCGACAATCCGTCCTCTCCGGGTAGCATCAGATCGAGAATCACCAGATCCGGCTGCAGCGCCAAGATTTTTTCCACGCCGCGCGAGCCTTCGGACTCCACGGTGACCTTGAAGCCATTTCCTTCAAGGTAGTCGCGAGTGAGCTCGGCCAAGCGAACGTCATCCTCGATAATCAGCACGTGTTCCATGTCGCTGCTTTCCAGGTTGTCATCCATCCTAGTTTCCCCGTGCTGGGCATTTCTTTGTGATTCGGGACACCCTGTCCCTCCTTCGCTAAATCAAGGATACCCGAATTAGCGTAGTTCGCCTGCCCGCGATTGCATGCCGTTTGCATTCCGTTGCCGCGCGGTCAGCCAGCGAAGCATAGCTCGGTAACCAACCAACAACCAAAAAAGCCCACCGAAGAGACACAGCTCACTCACAGGTTATCCACTTGATGACGGGGGCAAACCACTCTATCTTGTGCCCACCCTCAAGATAACCACAAGATGATGTGCTCCTAGCAAGCGACTCCGCTGCTGTCAACGCCCATCGTCCACCTGACGTCTGCCCGACAGAAGAAGGGAATCCGATCCATGGAACAGCTCCAGCCCACCGCCCCCGACCTGGCCATCACCGCTCCCCGGGCTCTGCGGGTGATCAAGCGTACCGGTGACGTCGTCGCGTTCGACGCCAGCAAGATCGCCGTGGCCATGCGCAAGGCCTTCATCGCCGTGGAGGGTGATAACGCCGACGCCTCCTCGCGGGTGCGCGAGTTCGTCGACCAGGCCTGCCAGGCCATTGTGCTCGCCTTCCAGCGCCGCATGCCCGACGGCGGCACCGTCCACATCGAGGACATTCAGGATCAGGTGGAGCTGGCACTGATGCGCGCCGGCGAGCAGAAAGTGGCTCGCGCCTACGTGCTCTACCGCGAGGAGCACGCCCGCGCCCGCGCCGCCGCCGGCGGTGATATCCAGAAGCCGCATCCCACCCTCAACGTGACCCTGGCCGACGGCAGCCGCCGCCCGCTGGACCTCGGCCGCATCGAGACGCTGGTGTTCGACGCCTGCGCCGGGCTCGAGAACGTCGACCCCAACCGCATCGTCGAGGCATCGCTGAAGAACCTCTACGACGGCGTCTCGGTGGAAGGTGTCTCCCAGGCGCTGATGATGACCGCGCGCACCCTGGTGGAGAAGGAGCCCAACTACACCTACGTCACCGCGCGGCTGCTGCAGGACAGCCTGCGCCGCGAGGCGCTTTCCTTCCTCGAGATTGCCGAGGAGGCCACGTTCGGCGAGATGGCCGAACTCTACAAGCCCGCCTTCCAGGCCTATGTCGCCCGCGGCATCGAGTATGAGCAGCTCGACCCCAAGCTTGCCGAGTTCGATCTCGAACGACTCGGCGAGGCGCTGGACCACACCCGCGACAACGCCTTCACCTATCTGGGCCTGCAGACCCTCTACGACCGCTACTTCATCCACAGGGATGACGTGCGCTACGAGCTGCCCCAGGTGATGTTCATGCGCGTGGCCATGGGCCTGGCGCTGAACGAGGACGACCGCGAAGCGCGCGCCATCGAGTTCTACGAGCTGCTCTCCAGCTTCGACTACATGGCCTCGACGCCGACCCTGTTCAACTCGGGCACCGTCAGGAGCCAGCTCTCCTCGTGTTATCTCACCACCGTGCCCGACGATCTCGATGCCATCTACAGCGCCATCCGCGACAACGCCCTGCTCTCCAAGTGGGCCGGCGGCCTGGGCAACGACTGGACCCCGGTGCGCGCCCTGGGCTCCTACATCAAGGGCACCAACGGCAAGAGCCAGGGCGTGGTGCCGTTCCTCAAGGTGGTCAACGACACCGCCGTGGCGGTGAACCAGGGCGGCAAGCGCAAGGGGGCGGTGTGCGCCTACCTGGAGACCTGGCACCTGGACGTCGAGGAGTTCCTCGAGCTGCGCAAGAACACCGGCGACGACCGCCGCCGTACCCACGACATGAACACCGCCAACTGGGTGCCCGACCTGTTCATGAAGCGGGTCTTCGACGACAAGGAGTGGACGCTGTTCTCGCCCGCCACCTGTCCCGACCTGCACGACCTCTACGGCGCCGCCTTCGAGCAGCGCTACGAGGAGTACGAGGCGATGACCCGCTCGGGCCAGCTCAAGCTGTTCAAGCGCGTGCGCGCCAAGGACCTGTGGCGCAAGATGCTCTCGATGCTGTTCGAGACCGGCCACCCGTGGATCACCTTCAAGGACCCGTGCAACCTGCGCAGCCCGCAGCAGCACGCCGGCGTGGTGCACTCCTCCAACCTGTGCACCGAGATCACCCTGAACACCAGCGTCGACGAGATCGCGGTGTGCAACCTGGGCTCGATCAACCTGGCGCAGCACGTGGTCGACGGCAAGCTCGACGACGCCAAGCTCAAAAAGACCGTGCGTACCGCCGTGCGCATGCTCGACAACGTCATCGACATCAACTACTACGCGGTGCCCCAGGCGCGGAACTCCAACCTCAAGCATCGCCCGGTGGGGCTCGGCATCATGGGCTTCCAGGATGCCCTCTACGCCCAGGACATCGCCTACGCCTCCGAGGCGGCAGTGGAGTTCGCCGACCGCTCCATGGAGCTGGTCAGCTATCACGCCATCGAGGCGTCCAGCGACCTGGCCGCCGAGCGTGGCCGCTACGAGAGCTTCGAGGGCTCGCTGTGGAGCCAGGGCATTCTGCCCATCGACTCCATCGACAAGCTGGTGACGGAGCGCGGCGAGAAGTACATCGAGGTGGACACCAGCGCCACCCAGGACTGGGACCGCATCCGCAAGAAGATTGCCGAGCAGGGCATGCGCAACTCCAACGTGATGGCCATCGCCCCTACCGCGACGATCTCCAACATCTGCGGCGTGTCGCAGTCGATCGAGCCCACGTATCAGAACCTCTACGTGAAGTCGAACCTCTCCGGCGAGTTCACCGTGGTCAACGCCTACCTGGTACACGACCTCAAGGCGCGCGGCCTGTGGGACGAGGTGATGATCAACGACCTCAAGTACTACGACGGCTCGGCCCAGCCCATCGAGCGCATCCCGGAGGACCTCAAGGCCAAGTACGCCACCGCCTTCGAGGTGGAACCGAAGTGGCTGGTGGAAGCCGCCTCACGGCGCCAGAAGTGGATCGACCAGGCCCAGTCGCTGAACCTCTACATCAAGGGCGTTTCCGGCAAGAAGCTCGACGTGACCTACCGCATGGCGTGGTTCCGCGGCCTCAAGACCACCTACTACCTGCGCGCCCTGGGCGCCACCTCGGTGGAGAAGTCCACCGTGGACCGCGGCAACCTCAACGCGGTGAGCAACCAGGCGCCCCCGGTGGCCCCGGCAGCTTCCGCGACACCGGCCAGCGAGCCGCGCGGGGTGGAGGACTTCCTCACCGGCAAGGCGGGCAGCGGCTCGCGAGCGCCCAGTGCTGCGGAAATAGACGACCTGGGCTGCGAGGCCTGCCAGTAGGTTAACAAGCTGGCTGCGCTCGGCCATACGGCGTTGGAAATTGGTTCGGAATGCTCATTTACAAACACGTAAACTCCGCTTCCTTACCAATTTCCGCCTTGTCTGGCCATCGCTCGCTCAGCTTCATCCGCAACGAGATTATTCCTGATCCGAACGATATCGGATCGAGCCAAATAAAGGTGAAGCCATGCTGAACTGGGACGAGTTCCACGAGGACGAAACCACCGTCGCCGAGCAGCCGGCCAAGGCCGCGCCGGCACCTGCCGCCAAGCCACAGCCCGCACCGGCCGACGAGGTCAAGGAGTCCGGCGGCAACTACCGGGTGGCCGACAGCGACCGCCTGGCACGGGCACGCAAGTCGCTTGAAGAGCTCGACGTGGCCGCCGGTCTCGAGGAGCTGGAGATGGGCGCGGCACGCATTCAGGTCGACGACAAGCAGATGATCAACGCTCGCGCCGACCTCAACCAGCTCGTGCCCTTCAAGTACGAGTGGGCGTGGCAGAAATACCTGGACGGCAGCGCCAACCACTGGATGCCCCAGGAAGTGAACATGAACGCCGATATCGCCCTGTGGAAGAGCCAGGACGGCCTGACACCGGACGAGCGGCGCATCGTCGAGCGCAGCCTGGGCTACTTCTCCACCGCCGACTCGCTGGTGGCCAACAACCTGGTGCTGGCACTCTATCGCCTGATCACCAACCCCGAGTGCCGCCAGTACCTGCTGCGCCAGGCCTTCGAGGAGGCGATCCACACCCACGCCTACCAGTACTGCGTGGAGTCGCTGGGCATGGATGAAGGCGAGGTCTTCAACATGTACCGCGAGGTGCCGTCGGTGGCCGCCAAGTCGGCCTGGAGCCTCAAGCACACCCAGTCGCTGGCGCGCCCGGACTTCAATACCGGCACACCGGAGACCGACCAGGAGCTGCTGCGTAACCTGGTGGCCTTCTACTGCGTGACCGAAGGCATCTTCTTCTACTGCGGCTTCAGCCAGATCCTCTCCATGGGTCGGCGCAACAAGATGACCGGCGTTGCAGAGCAGTTCCAGTACATCCTGCGCGACGAGTCGATGCACCTGAACTTCGGGGTCGACATGATCAACCAGATCAAGATCGAGAACCCGCACCTGTGGACGCCCGAGTTCCAGGACGAAGTGACCCAGATGATCCTCGAGGGCACCGAGCTCGAGATCGCCTACGCCCGCGACACCATGCCCCGCGGCGTGCTGGGCATGAACGCGGCGATCATGGAGGAGTACCTGCACTTCATCTGCAACCGCCGCCTGGCCCAGATCGGCCTGAAGGAGCAGTTCCCCGGGGCGCAGAACCCCTTCCCGTGGATGAGCGAAATCATCGACTTGCGCAAGGAGAAGAACTTCTTCGAGACCCGGGTCACCGAGTACCAGGTCGGCGGCGCGCTGAGCTGGGATTGAGCCACCCGGCACATGCAAAAGGGCGGCCATGGCCGCCCTTTTGCCGCATCTCCTTTCTGCCCCTACCCTCAAGGGTGAGGATGTCCCATACGGCAAGGAGAGCCAGGGATGGAAACGACATGGAAAGAGGGCAACCGTATCACCCTTCTGCCTGACAGCCGCTGCTTCGTGCCGGCGCTGCTCGAAGCCATCGACAAGGCCGAGGAATCGGTGTGGTTCGAGCAATACCTGATCGAATCGGGACGGGTGACTCGGCGCTTCTTCGATGCCCTGACTCGCGCAGCACAGCGCGGCGTGGAGGTGCGGGTACTGCTCGACAGCTTCGGCGCCGTGGGTTTGGGCCAGCGGGATCGGGCGCGCCTCGCCGCGGCAGGCGTGGCGCTGCGCCACTACAACCCCTTCATGATGCGCCGCCTGCGCCGCAACCTTAACCGCAACCACCGCAAGCTGATCCTGGTCGACCGCCGCACGGCCTACACCGGCGGCTACTGCATGACCGACGACTACCTCGGTGACTGGTTCGATCTGGTGGTGAAGGCGCAGGGCCCCGTGGTGGAGGACTGGATCGGCCTGTTCGTCGACCTGTGGGAATCCTCCCATACCCGCGGCGACAAGGCGACGCTGCGGCGCGAGCTTCCCGCCGCCCCGTCCCTCGACGCACAGCCGCACGGCATGACGGCGCGCGTGGTACACAACGAAGGCCCCGACAACCAGACGATCCGCCACTCGCTGCATCGGCGCCTGGGCATGGCCAGGCAGCGGCTATGGATGTACACGCCCTATTTCCTGCCTTCGCGCCAGCTACGTCGATTGATCACCGATGCGGCAGCCCGCGGCGTGGACGTGCGCCTACTGGTCGCCGGCAAGGGTCATGACCATCCCAGCGTGCGCTACGCCGGGCAACGTCATTACGCCCAGCTACTGGACGCCGGCATCAAGATTTACGAATATCTGCCTCGCTTCACCCACGCCAAGTTCTGTATCGTCGACGACTGGGTCACGGTCGGCTCATGCAATTTCGACCACTGGAGCCTGCACTGGAACCTGGAAGCCAACCTTGAGGTGGAGAATGCAGACTTCGCCGCCCGCATGGTCGAACTGTTCGAACAGCACATAGGTGACAGCAAGCCGATACTCGCCAACCGCTGGGAACAGCGCCCGAAGGCCCAGCGCTATCGCGAGCGCATCTCCTCCCTGGTGAGCTCCTGGCTGGCGGGGCTTCGCTAGTCGCCCCAGGCGGGCCTTGTAGCCGCTGCGCCTGGCCATTTCGCACTTCAGGTATGGTAATGCACTCGACTCTTCGCCGAGCCCTCAGACACTTTTCCACCACCGGCCTGCTGCTGGGCACCCTGCTGTTCGCTTTCTCCCTCACGCCCAGCCTGCTGCCGCGGCCAACCTACGCCCAGGGCATCGTTTCGGGGCTCTCCTTCGGCGCCGGCTATGCGCTCGGCTTCACTGCGCACTGGCTTTGGGACTACCTGCAGCTACCTCGCCCCGGCCCCAAGGTGGAACGGATCATCAAGCTCACGGCGGCAGGAATCTGCGCCGTCATCGCCGCGCTGTTCCTGTGGCAGGCCTCGGCATGGCAGAACAGCGTGCGCGAGCTGATGGGCATGGAAGCGGTCAGCGGCATTCGCCCCATCAGCATCGCCGTGATCGCGCTGGCGCTGTTCGCCGTCCTGCTACTGCTGGTGCGCCTGTTCCGTCGAACCTTCCAGTTTCTGTCGCGCAAGATGCAGCGCTTCATTCCGCACCGCATCTCCAATCTCCTGGGGGTGATCCTGGCGGCGGCGCTGTTCTGGTCGATCATCGACGGCGTACTGTTCACCCTGGCCCTGCGCACCGCGGACAACTCCTTCCAGCAGATCGACGAGCTGATCCTCGACGACCTGGCGCCCCCCGACGACCCCATGATGGCGGGCAGCGCCCACTCCCTGATCGACTGGGAGGCGCTGGGCGGCCGAGGCCGGCGCTTCGTGACCCAGGGCCCCGGCGCGGACAGCCTCAGCGCCTTCTTCGACGCACCCACGCCGGCACCGATTCGGGTCTACGTAGGGCTGGGGGCCGCGGAGACCCCAAGGGAGCGCGCCGAACTCGCCCTGGCCGAGCTGCAGCGGGTCGGCGCCTTCGAGCGTGCCGTGCTGCTGGTGGCCACGCCCACCGGCCGGGGCTGGATCGACCCCGCAGCACAGAACACGGTGGAATACCTGCACCGCGGCGACATCGCCACCGTCGCCATGCAGTACTCCTACCTGCCCAGCCACCTCGCATTGTTGACGGAAGGCGACTATGGCGCCGAGAACGCACGCGCGCTGTTCCGCGCCGTCTATACCTACTGGACCACGCTGCCCGAGGAGAGCCGTCCGCGACTCTACCTGCACGGACTGAGCCTCGGCTCGCTGAACTCGGACCTGTCGTTCGACTTCTACGACATTATCGACGACCCCTTCCACGGCGCCCTGTGGAGCGGCCCTCCCTTTCGCAGCGAGACGTGGCGCACTGTGACCCGCGAGCGAGATCCCGGCTCCCCGGCCTGGCTGCCCACCTTCCGCGGCGGCGCCGTGGTGCGCTTCATGAACCAGCACCAAAGCCTGGATGCCCCGCCGGGCGAGTGGGGCGACTTCCGCATCGCCTACCTGCAGTACGGCAGCGATCCGATCACCTTCTTCAACCCTCGCATCCTCTATCGCGAGCCCGGCTGGATGCGTGAACCACGCGCCCCGGACGTGCTGCCCGAATTCCGCTGGTACCCGGTGGTCACCATGCTGCAGCTGCTCGGCGATCTCGCCGTAGGCCGGGCACCGCCCGGCTTCGGCCACAGCATTGCCGCAGAGCACTACCTCGACGCCTGGGTGGCGCTGACGGAGCCTGAAGGCTGGACCGAAGACGAGCTGGAGCGGCTGCGCGAGCGCTTCCGCCAGGTACGCTGACGACTGTCGGCTGTCGGCTGTCTGTCGGCCAGACTAGCGCCGCTGGCGTTGCCAGCGGCCATAGCGCCTGGCCAGGGGCGCTGCCGTCATGCCGTGCGCCAGCATCGAGGCCAGCACGATGAGGCTGCCGGCTGTCCAGGCCAGGTCCAGCCCGGTGCGGCTCGACACGAAGCTGCCGTAGTAGAGCGCCGACGCCCCAATGGGCCCGAACCAACCCATGATCCAGGTGATCGGCCAGTCGCGCAGCGACGGGAGTCCGCGGCGCAGCAACAGCAACAGCGGCAGGCGGCGCAGCAGCAGCACCAACACCGCCAGCAGCAGCCCTTCGACGCCCAGCGCCCACCACGCCGCCCAAGGCGCAATCAGGCCGAACAGCACGAACACCGGTAAGGTCAGCAGGATGTTGACCGCCTCCTGCACGTTGTCCTCCTCGCTGCGGTCCTTGCCGCCCACCTGCTGGTCGAAGGCCAGCCCAGCAGCGAATACCCCAAGAATGCTATTGGTACCGATGAGCTCTCCAACTCCCAGCACCAGCAGGGTCAAGGCCACGGTAATAGAGAGAAACGAAGGCTGGTCGAGAAACCTGTGCCTTTCGGACCAGCGCAGGGCATGGCCCGCCGCCCAGCCCATCACGCCGCCCGCCACCAGGCCGGCCCCAACCTCCCACAGCCAGACCTTGCCGAGCCAGTCGAGCCAAGCGTCCTGGCCAGGTAGCGTCATCAGCAGGATCGGCAGCAGCACCAACGGGTAGGCCAGGCCATCGTTGGCACCGGACTCGCTCGACAGCAGGTAGCGGAACGACTCGGGCAGGTTCTCCTTCGCCACCCCGCCTGTCACGATGGAGGACGCCACGACCGGATCTGTCGCACACACCGTACCGCCCACCAGCAGGGCCAGCAGCAACGGCAGGCCCAGCACCCAGTGGGTCAACAGCGAACTGATCAGGAACATAGACGGCATGCCGATGCCCAGCAGCAGCAGCAGCGAACGCCAGTGGGCGAAGGGATAGTCCGGCGGCAGCCGCAACGCGATGCCCATCAGGCTGATACCGAGGGTGATGCGTGCGGTGTGTTCAAGGATCTGCCTGGCATCGCCCCAGGCCGAAGGGTCCAGCCAGGCCGCACCATGCGGCCCCAGCAGCACACCGATGAGAAAGGCCAGCATGGGGCCCGAAAGCACGGAGCGGTCCAGCGGGCTCGACAGCAGCCCGGCCACCAGCACCAAGCCGCCCACCACGGCGAGGCCCATGTTCAGCTGATCCATGCCGACTCCTTGCGCTCCTTGCCAACCCCTTCTCTAAGCTAGGCGACACGGCGCAAGGCGTAAACCATTCAGCTCAAGGTTATAAATTAATCAACGTCTTAAAACATATAAATTGTTATAAAAAATCAGAACCAATCCATTATCTTCCTTTTACTTCCACTTGCCCCACCACCAATATTGCTCAATAAAGAAATCGCTGCACTGCTATAACGCAGACTGATATTTCCTGTAAGCTGGAGATCGTAACCACTCGACCCGTTCATTTTTATCACTGCACCATATACTCTCGGAGTGCCAGAGCTCATTTCAAAAACACCACCTTCCTCAACAGTTCCGCCCTCCTCGACAATGATTAAGCCTTCATGATGACCAGTGCCTGTCATTTTGTAGGTAGCCCCCGCCTTGACCACAATAATTCCCGAGGTATTGTGATTTGAAGAATTTGTCACCATCCCACTGGAAATTTTTATCAAGGCCGGAGAACCTCTTCCCCCGATATTGGAAGTAAAATTTTGCCCTCCAGTAAAAATCTTATCATACCCAATCTGCTCTATTGCTTGCAAATAGCTGGCCCAAGAAGCTTTTTCAGCATCGCCAGCCTCACCCGCTCCATTTTTGTGCGGATAGTAAATCCCATGCACACTCTGCCCATCAATAGCCACGCCCGTACTACAGCCACTGCCGCTACAGTTAAAATCTCCTGGCAACATATAATCGCTTCCGCTTACACTGGCATTGCCAGACACCTTGTGATCACAAAGGGTTCCAAAGCAGGTAAAAGCACCATTAACACTCGGAGGGGGTGGTAAAGTCGACCTTAGCCTTGCATAAACGGGATGACTTTTTGAAATCACCGCTCCATCACTATCCAAAACAGCCCCAAGTCCAACAATATAGCTTGCCCCATCAATCCTATACCTCCGGTAAGCGTAAGAAATACTTCCTTCGCTATAACTTCCACCATAACTTGGATGCCCAGACACAAAAGAATCCCATGAAGCTGATTCTACCAAACTTCTACTGACCGGATAAAAATTCACATCGCTACTGATGCCCTGCTCATCTTCTTTATAAGCTCTCGACACGGCTTTTTCTGCAGCCATCTGAGCCAAAGAAGAAGAACGATAGTTGCCCGCCAAGCGCTCATCTATCTGGGCTGACTGCATACCTGAAAGCCCCAGCATTAGCGACATTGCCAACATCGAAAGCACCACCACGAGTGCCGCACCTCGTTGCTTTTTCATACTTCCCACCTCGGCCTTTAAGGATCTTTGACAGCTAGCCATCGGTTGACCGCCCAAAAATAAAACGTATCAGCCTGGCTTCCATCAAGACTCGCTAACAAGTCAAACCTGATCAACCAAACACCATTTTCCTTATCGGTTTTGTCATCATCATAGCCGAACCCATTTTGTGAAAACCCAGCAACTAAAGGCTCAAAATTAGGCTCGACAGTACTTCCTTCGCATTTTTGTTTCATATTCAGGGACCAGCCTTCAAAAACGCTCACTGCGGACTCACTCAGCCTATAGGTCCGCTCCACCGCTGAGTTACAGCTTTGCATATCACCGTTATTTGGGAACTTAATGATTAATTCATTATCAACAAAGTCGATATAATTTGCTCGACGAACATCCCGTATTAATATTTCGGTTGCAAAAGTCAACGCCGCCTGCTTGTTGCTCAACAACTCAATCTGACGAAATGATTGAAACCCCATTAAAAACAGCTGCCCGGCACCCAGAATGATGATCAGGCCGATCACCAGCGCAACCATCAGCTCAATTAAGGTAAATCCTGTCTGGCGCGGCGTATTTTTAGCCGCAGGGAATGAAAACATCGAGGGACAGCCTCTCATAGCTCTGGCAGCCGGAACTGGTAAACGAAGGCATTATCACTCTCGCCATCTGAGTAGCGCCCCTCCTGCCACTCTATCGATACGGTATACTCACAATTCGAAGCACCAAGGGATAAACCACTCCCGTCATTAATCAAAATCTTTCCCGTACCGAACCATTCGCCTATCCATTCGCCTTCAATTTCCGAAAGAGTTGCGTTATCGGGACAATTCTTTGGATCTGACTCAGACAACGCAGCCCAGGCCTGCTCCTGTGCATCTATGGCAGCCAGACTCACCACTGCACGCTGATAGCCCATATGCGCGCTTTGTAGCGCTTTGACCTGCATCGCTGCCACACCCAGCAAGCCGATGGAGAGCACCAGTAGAGCGATCAGTGCTTCCACCAGCGTAAAACCCGATTGGTCGTGATGTTTCATGGCGATCCTTACCCCGTCGGCTTGCCGATGCGGCCGGTGGTGCTTACCTGCAACTCGTGACTACCAGCTTTGGCATGGGTAACAGAAATATCACAGCCGCCACTGCAACTGGCCCGGCGCCCCAGCGCATTGAAGGTGATATTCGTATTGGTAAGAGTGACCTGCTCACTCCGGCCAGAACGAATTGAGATGTCGCTACCGCCTGCTGTGGTGACTCTGTACTCCCAAGGAGTTTCCGGCATGACTCGAAATGTCACCTCCTCACGCCGCTTGATGGCCTCGCTACGAGCATGATTAAGACCTACCAATACCACGTTGTAGTCACTTGCCAACTGGTTTCTGGCCATCATGCCCTGAAAGCCCGGCACGGCTATCGTCGCTATGATGGCCATCACCGCGATGGTGACCAGCAACTCAATCAGGGTGAAGCCAGAATAATTTTTCATACCTTTACCAACAATTTTTAGGCTCCTGTTGCCCTAGCTGGTCCACAGATATTTCGCCACAGCCATCAGGATGCCTCTCAGATGCAATAAGAGTAATGGAGAAACTTGAAGCTTCGACTGTGGTTCCATCCGCATTAAGAGAGTAAGGATTACCATCGGAAATACTTAGGCTCGGCGAGAAACCCGAGTAAGAATTATTGGCGGTATAATGCCTCTCCAGTTGCCCTGCGATATGCAAAAGCGCCGACTTGGCCTCGGCCAAATTAGCCCGCTCCACATACCCCCGATAACTCGGCACCGCGATCGACGCCAGAATGCCTATCACGGCCACGGCGATCAGCAGCTCGATCAGGGTGAAGCCTCGCTCACGATGGAGCCTGGCATGCCGGGGCCGCAGTTGGTCCAGGCTGGCGCACGTCTTCACTCGGCACATCCCCACATTTGGTTACATTTGGTTTCAGTATGTCGCATGACACCGCCCCTCGCTAGGTGCGGCGACAAAAAAGCCGGACCCGAGGGTCCGGCGATTCAGCACGGGGAACGTGAGCCGGCGCTCACGCCGGAAGGCGCGCGGCGCCTGGCTCAGCCGTCGCTGGCGATCACCCGTTCGCGCAGTTCGCGGGGCATGGAGAAGGTGATGGTCTCCTCACGACCGGCCAGCTCTTCGGGGGCTTGGGCGCCCAGGCCCTGCAGGCGCTCGATCACGCCCTTGACCAGCACTTCAGGGGCGCTGGCCCCGGCGGTGATGCCTACCGCGCCGACGCCTTCAAGCCAGGCCGGGTCGATCTGGCTGGCGTCGTCGATCAGGTAGGCCGGGGTGCCGACCCGCTCGGCCAGCTCGCGCAGGCGATTGGAGTTGGAGCTGTTGGGGCTGCCCACCACCAGCAGCAGGTCGCAGCCGGCAGCCAGCTCGCGCACGGCGTCCTGGCGGTTCTGGGTGGCGTAGCAGATGTCGTCCTTGCGCGGCCCCTGGATCTCGGGAAACTTGGCGCGCAGGGCGTCGATCACCCGAGCGGTGTCGTCCATCGAAAGCGTGGTCTGGGTGACGAAGGCGAGCTGGCTTGGGTCATTGACCTCAAGCCGCGCTACGTCATCCTCGTCCTCGACCAGATAGATGGCGCCGCCATGGGACGTGTCGTAGCGCCCCATGGTGCCTTCCACCTCGGGGTGGCCAGCGTGGCCGATCAGGATGCACTCCTGGCCGCGGCGGGCGTAGCGCAGCACCTCCATGTGCACCTTGGTCACCAGGGGGCAGGTGGCGTCGAACACCTTAAGCCCGCGCCGCTCGGCATCGTCCTGCACCGCTCGCGACACGCCGTGGGCGGAGAAGATCACGATGACGTCGTCGGGCACCTCGTCGAGCTCCTCGACGAAGATGGCGCCACGGCTGCGCAGGGTATCGACCACGAAGCGGTTGTGGACCACTTCATGACGCACGTAGATGGGCGGGCCGAAGACATCCAGCGCGCTATTGACGATCTCGATGGCGCGATCGACGCCGGCGCAGAAGCCGCGGGGATTGGCCAGCCGGATTCGCACGGGGTTAGCTTGCATGGTTACGTCGCCTTGATGCGTCGGGGCATCCGATAATGGAGTCAAGTCAGGGTTATCTCGAAGCCCTTACGGCAGTCGACCCTCGCGCTGGCGGTCAATGTGTCTGCGCGGGCTTCACGTCCAGCACCTCGACCTCGAAGGTCAGGGTACGCCCCGAGAGCGGGTGATTGAAGTCCACTTCCACATGCCGCTCGTCGACCGCAACGACCACGCCCGGCAGCTCACCGCCGGCAGGGTCGGCAAACGACATCATGGTGCCCACCTCCGGCTCGATCTCCTTGAAGTCGTCGCGGCTGAGCCGCTGTACGTTCTGCGGGTTGCGCTGGCCGAAGGCGTGCTCCGGCGTGATCTCGAAGCTACCGCTCTCGCCTTTCGCCAGGCCCTTCAGCGGACGCTCGAAGCCCGGCGGCAGGTTGCCGTCGCCCACCTGAAAGGTGGCCGGCTGCTTATCGCGGGTGGAGTCGACCACGGTGCCGTCCTCCAGCTTGAGGGTGAAGTGCAGCGTCACTTCCATGCCTTCGTCGATGCGGTATTCGCTCATGATGGTGCTCTCGTTGGTGGGCTCATGCACAGGCGCCGGGCTCAGCCGCGCCGGCGAGCCTGCTTGCGCCCTTCGAAGACGGATTCCCAGATCAGGCCGATGGCGCCCAGGGTGATGCCGATGTCCGCCACGTTGAAGGCCGGGTAGTACCAGCCGGCCACGTGGAAGGAGAGAAAATCGACCACGTAGCCGTGCACCAGGCGATCGTAGAGGTTGCCGAGGGCACCGCCGATGATCAGCGCCAGCGAGGCGCCAAGCAGCTTCTCGTCGGCCTTGAGCCGGCTCATCCAGATCGTCAGGCCCACCGTGGCGCCCACCGCGATGATGGCGAAGAACCAGCGCTGCCAGCCGGGATGGCCGGCCAGGAAGCTGAACGCCGCTCCGGTGTTGTGCAGCAGCGTGAGGTTGAAGAATGGCAGCACCTCCACCGGCTGGCCGTAGCTCAGCACGCTGGACATCAGTGCCTTGGTAGCCAGGTCCAGCACCACCACCGCGGCGGCCAGCCACAGCCAGCGCAGCGGCTTGCTCATCGGCGGCACCGAAGTGCCGCTGTCATCCTGCTTGTTACGCATAGTGGCGAGTCTCACCCGGCCCCTCCGGCAGGTTGATGATGCAGCGACCACAAAGGTCGGGGTGCTCGGCGTGGCTGCCCACGTCTTCGCGATGGTGCCAGCAGCGCTCGCACTTCTGGTGCGAGCTTGCCGAGACGGCCACCTTGAGGCCGTCGAGTTCGGTGGCCTCGGCGGCGCTACCCTCGGCCAGGGGCGCCAGACGCACTTCGCTGGTCAGCATCACGAAGCGCAGCTCCTCGCCCAGCTTGGCCAGGGTGGCGTGCAGGGCGTCGTCGACGAACAGGGTCACCTCGGCGGCCAGGCTGCCCTTGATCACCTTGGCGTTGCGGGCATCCTCCAGGCACTTGTTGACCGCCTGCTTGACCTCGAGCACCTGCTCCCAGAACCCGCGGCCCAGCTCGGCGTCGGGCGCCAGCGTGGAGAGGCCGTCGTAGTAGGTCTCGAGCAGCACGCTGTCGCCCTGGCTGCCGGGAATGTGCTCGTAGATCTCCTCGGCGGTGAAACTAAGGATCGGCGCCACCCAGCGCGACATCGCCTCGACCACGTGGTAAAGCGCGGTCTGGCAGCTGCGCCGAGCCAGGGAATCGGCCGGGGTGGTGTACTGGCGGTCCTTGATCACGTCGAGGTAGAAGCCGCCGAGCTCCCGCGAGCAGAAGGTGTGCACCTGCTGGTAGACATCGAGGAAGCGATACTCCTCGTAGGCCTTCTCGATGCGCGCCTGCAGCTGGGCGGCGCGGTCCACCACCCATTGGTCCAGCGCCAGCATATTGTCAAAGGCCACCACATCACGCTCTGGGTCGAAGCCATTCAGGTTGCTGAGCAGGAACCGCGCGGTGTTGCGGATGCGGCGGTAGACGTCGGCGGTGCGCTTGAGGATCTCGTCGGAGACCGCCATTTCGCCAGAATAGTCGGTGGAGGCGACCCATAGCCGCAGGATGTCGGCGCCGAGCTTGTCCATCACCTCCTGCGGCGCCACCACGTTGCCCATCGACTTGGACATCTTGCGGCCCTGGGCGTCTACGGTGAAGCCATGAGTCAGCAGGCCGCGGTACGGCGGGTGGCCGTCGATGGCGCAGCCGGTCAGCAGCGAGGAGTGGAACCAGCCGCGGTGCTGGTCGGAGCCCTCCAGGTAGAGGTCGGCGCGCGGGCCGCCCTCGTGGCCATGCGGGTGCGAGCCGCGCAGCACGTGGCGATGGGTGGTGCCGGAGTCGAACCACACGTCCAGCGTGTCGGTGACCTTCTCGTACTGGGCCGCCTCGTCGCCCAGCAGCTCGACCGGGTCGAGACGGAACCAGGCGTCGATGCCCTCGCGCTCGACGCGCTTGGCGGCCTCTTCCATCAGCTCGACGGTGCGCGGGTGCAGCTCGCCGCTGGCCTTGTGCAGGAAGAACGGGATCGGCACGCCCCAGTTGCGCTGGCGCGAGATGCACCAGTCGGGGCGGTTGGCGATCATGGCGTGCAGGCGCGCCTGGCCCCAGGCCGGGGTGAACTGGGTGGCATGGATGCCCTCCAGCGCCCGCTCGCGCAGGGTGCGGCCGTCGTGCCCTTTCACGTCCATGCCCACGAACCACTGTGCCGTGGCGCGGTAGATCACCGGCGTCTTGTGGCGCCAGCAGTGCATGTAGCTGTGGGTGATGACCTTGTGCGCCAGCAGCGCGCCCACTTCCTCCAGCTTGGCGACGATCTGCGGGTTGGCCTTCCAGATCAGCTGGCCGCCGAAGAACGGCAGGTCGTCGGCGTAGACGCCGTCACCCTGCACCGGGCTCTTGATCTCCTCGAACGCCATGCCATGGGCGCGGCAGGTGACGAAGTCGTCGACGCCGTAGGCCGGGGCGGAGTGGACGATACCCGTGCTGCCCACCTCGGACTCGACGTAGTCGGCCAGATAGACCGGCGAGAGGCGATCGTAGAACGGGTGGCGGAACTCGATCAGGTCGAGTGCCTGGCCCTTGGCGGTGGCGATCACCTCACCCTGGAGTTCGTAGCGCTCCAGACAGCTCTCGACCAGCTCTTCGGCCAGCACCAGCAGGCGGCTGCCGGTATCGACCAGGGCATAAGTGAACTCGGGATGCACGTTGAGCGCCTGGTTGGCCGGCACGGTCCAGGGCGTGGTGGTCCAGATCACGATGGCGGCGGGCTTGGGCAGCGACGCCAGGCCGAAGGCGGCCGCCAGCTTGGCCTCGTCGGCGGCCGGGAAGGCCACGTCGATGGCGTCGGACTTCTTGTCCTGGTACTCCACCTCGGCCTCGGCCAGCGCCGAGCCGCAGTCGAAGCACCAGTTGACCGGCTTGAGCCCCTTGAACACGTAGCCGGCGGCGACCATGTCGGCCAGGGCGCGGATCTCGCCCGCCTCGTTGGCGTAGTCCATCGTGCGGTAGGGGTGGTCCCAATCGCCGATCACGCCCAGGCGCACGAAGTCGGCGAGCTGGGTCTGGATCTGCGAAGCGGCGTACTCGCGACACAGGGCCCGCGCCTGTTCGGGCTCGAGGTGCTTGCCGTGGGTGGTCTCCACCTTGTGCTCGATGGGCAGGCCGTGGCAGTCCCAGCCGGGCACGTAGGGGGCGTCGAAGCCGGCCAGGTTCTTCGACTTGACGATGATGTCCTTGAGGATCTTGTTGACGGCGTGACCGATGTGGATGCTGCCGTTGGCGTAGGGAGGGCCGTCGTGCAGCACGAAGGTCTCGCGGCCGCGGCGCTCTTCACGCAGGCGCTGGTAGAGCTTCATGTCCTGCCACTGCGACACCCGACCGGGCTCGCGCTGGGGCAGGTTGCCGCGCATGGGGAAGTCGGTTTCGGGCAGGTTCAGTGTGTGCTTGTAGTCGCTCATAGCCTGGGAGTCAGCCGTCGTCTTGGTCGGCGGAGCGTCCCGCCGAGGATTCGAAAGTCGCGGCCTCGCGCGCCAACGGCGCCGATGCCAAGGGAAGAGAGTCATCCGCCAGGTCTGGCTCCCTGGCGGCCTGGCACGGTGAGGCAAAGTAGCCCCGCGCGCGCGCCTGGTCGGCCTGGATCTGCTGCTTCAGCGCATTGAAATCATCGAACTTCACCTCGCCGCGCAGCCTGGCGCAGGGGAACACCGTGAGTCGCTGGCCGTAGAGGTCGCCGTCGAAGTCGAACAGGTGCACTTCGAGCACCGGTCGGTCGCTGCCGACCGTGGGCCGCCAGCCGATGTTGGCCACCCCGGCCAGGCATCGCCCATCGGGCAATTCGGTCATCACCGCATAGACGCCGCGCAGCGCCAGCGGCAGGCGCGGTAGCGGCAGGTTGGCGGTGGGCACGCCGATGGTGCGCCCCAGCTTCTGGTCGGCGACCACGCGGCCACCGAGGCGATAGGGGCGGCCCAGCATCCGCGCCGCCTGGGCGAAATTGCCGCTGGCCAGCAGCGTGCGTACCCGGGTGCTGGAGACCCGCTCGTCGTCGAGCGCGAAGGTGCGCGTATGTTCGACGCTGTAGCCCTCGCGGCCACGCCGCTCGCCCTCTTCGGCCAGCAGGCCGAAATCACCGCTGCGGTCGCAGCCGAAGCGGAAGTCATCACCGACCACCAGGTGGCGCACGCCAAGTCCTTCGACCAGCACGCGGTCGATGAATTCCACCGCGGTAAGGCTGCGCAGGCGGTCGTTGAACGGCAGGCAGAGCACGTAGTCCACCCCGCTCTCACCGAGCAGGCGCACCTTCTCGCGCAGCCGGGTCAGCCGCGGCGGCGCCTGGTCGCCGGCGAAGAACTCGCGTGGCTGGGGCTCGAACACCACTACCGTGACCGGCAGGCGCAGCTTCGAGGCCTGCTCGCGGCACTGGTCGAGAATCGCCTGGTGGCCGCGGTGCACACCATCGAAATTGCCGATGGTGGCCACGCAGCCGCGATGCTCGTCGCGCAGATTGTGCAGTCCTCGAATGACTTCCATCGGGTCGTCGCCATGCCTCGGGTTGAAAACAGGTAAAGGGGTGGATTATAGCGGACCCCCGCCCCCTTGACAGCAGGCTGTCCCGACTCCTCACAGCGAGGGGCGCCGAGGGCAGGTCGATGAGAAGGTCACTTGCCATGGATGGCAAATGTCGCGTCCAGGGAAGGATTCACAGCGCCTTCTCGGCGACCTTCGCCCTCGCATCAGCCCCGGCGCGTGGCTACACGCACAGCGCTCACCCTCGCATCCGGAACTGGCTCGGCCTGACGCCCAGCGCCGCCAGCCAGGCGAAGTAGACCGCCGCACCGGCCACCACCAGCAGCGCAAGCCACTGCACGCGGCTCCACACGCCCCAGCCGAGCCACTGCTGCCAGTCGGGCGACAGCCAGACCAGCCCCAGGCTCATCACCGTGCAGCCGCCAATCAGCTGCACCGCGTAGCGCCCCCAGCCGGGCTGGAACACCAGCACGCCCTGCTTGTAGAGCAGCCAGCCCAGCAGACCGGCGTTGAGGAAGGCCGACAGCGCCGTGGCCAGGGCCAGGCCGGCGTGGGCCAGCGGCCAGATCAGGATCAGGTTGAACACCATGTTGGCGACCATGGCAATGATGCCGACCTTGACCGGGGTCTTGGTGTTCTGGCGGGCGAAGAAGCCCGGGGCCAGCACCTTGATCAGCATGAAGGCGACCAGGCCGAAGGCATAGGCGCGCAGGCTCATGGCCGCCATGACGATGTCGTGCTCGGTCATGGCGCCGTAGTGGAACAGCGAGATCAGCAGCGGCTCGGCCAGGATGGCCAGCGCTAGCGCCGCCGGCAGCCCCAGCAGCAGCACCGCGCGCACCGCCCAGTCGAGCATGGCGGCGAAGTGCTGCCCCGACTGTTCGGCATGGCGCCGGGAGAGCGCCGGCAAGATCACCGTGCCGATGGCGATGCCGAACACCCCCAGCGGCAGCTCGACCAGGCGATCGGAATAGTAGAGCCAGGAGACGCTGCCGGGCGCGAGCAGCGAGGCCAGCACGGTATCCAGCAGCAGGTTGATCTGCGACACCGAGACGCCGAACAGCGCCGGCGCCATCAGCACCAGGATGCGCTTCACCCCGCTGTGGGCGAAATTGGGCCAGGGCCGCGGCATCAGCCCCAGGCGCACCAGGAACGGCACCTGGAAGGCGAGCTGGGCGACACCGGCAATCAGCACGCCCCAGGCCAGCGCCATGGCGGGCTCGCTCATCATGGGGGTGAGCAGCACGGCGGCGCCGATCAGCGACAGGTTGAGCAGCACCGGCGTGAAGGCCGGCACGGCGAAACGGTTCCAGGTGTTGAGCACGCTGCCGGCAAAGGCGGTCAGCGAGATCAGCAGCAGGTAGGGAAAGGTGAGCCTCAGCATGTCGGCGGTCAGCGCCAGCTTGGCCGGGTCGCGGCCGAAGCCCGGGGCGAAGACCCACACCAGCCAGGGTGCGGCGAGCATCGCCAGCGCAGTGATCAGCGCCAGCACCGCGGTCAGGCTGCCGGCCACGGCGTCGAGCAGCTCGCGCACCTCGCGCTTGCTGCCGCGCGTGGCGTACTCGGAGAGCACCGGCACGAAGGCCTGGTTGAAGGCGCCCTCGGCAAACAGCCGGCGCATGAAGTTGGGAATCTTGAACGCCACGAAGAAGGCATCGGCGCCGCTGCCGGCCCCGAACAGGGTCGCCACCACCACGTCGCGCGCAAGCCCCATCACCCGCGACAGCATGGTCATGGCCCCCACCACCAGACCGGAGCGCATCAGCCCGCCGGCCTTGGGCGCCACCGCCCGGTCATCGTCGGCCACCGATGGTGCGCGAGACCGGGTGCTCTTGGGCAGCTTTTCGGGTTCCGTCACCGTTTCATTTCCTCAGCCCTACCTTATGCACGGGACTCACACAGGCACAAAAAAACCGGCCGCAGCCGGTTTTTTCGAGATCGTCGCGCAGGCATCGAAGGTGATGGCGCTGGCGGGACCCCTGTGCGTCCGGCCTTATGCAGCCAGCGCCTTGATGCGCTTGTTCAGGCGGCTCTTCAGGCGAGCGGCCTTCTTCTTGGAGAGCACGTCCTTGTCGGCGATGCGGTCGATGACCGGCTGCGCCTTCTGGAACTCGGACATGGCGGTGGCGTGGTCGCCGCCGTTGATGGCCTTGAGGACGCGCTTGACGTAGGTACGCACCATGGAACGCTGACCGGCCTTCAGTACACGGCGGCCTTCTGCCTGGCGGGCACGCTTACGAGCTTGCTTGCTGTTTGCCACTGACTATCTCCTGGAAAACGTTAACGCCGCCCGGTGAGAGCGGCATCGATAACAATTTGTCCGGCCTGGAAGTTTTGCCTTCCAGCCGGCCTGGCCATTGCGCCAACGCGAAGGTTGTCGACGGGCCGTGTCTGAGAGGATGGCGCATACTATCACAGCTGCACCGCTTCATGCTACAGGCCGCGAACGGCCTGACTCACAGCACCACCAGGTTGTCCCGATGAATCAACTCCGGCGCTTCCATGTAGCCGAGGATCGCCTCGATCTGATGGCTGGGCTGGCCGAGCAGGCGGCGCGCCTCGTCGGCACCGTAGTTGACCAGTCCCTTGGCGATACGCTGGCCCTGTTCGTCGACGCACAGCACCATGTCACCGCGCACGAAGTCGCCCGACAGCGCCTTGACCCCCACCGCCAGCAGGCTCGAGCCACTGCCACGCAGCACCTTCACCGCCCCGGCGTCCAGCGTGAGGCTGCCGCGCACCTGCAGTTGGCCGGCCAGCCAGCGCTTGCGCGCCGCCATGGGCGCCTCTTCGGGACGCAGCAGCGTGCCCAGCGGCTCCCCTTCGGCCAGCCGGGTCAGCACCTCGGGCTGGCGCCCGCTGGCGATCACCGTGACGGCACCGGAGCGTGCCGCCAGGCGAGCCGCCTGGACCTTGGTGGTCATGCCGCCGCGCCCCAGCGCACCGCCGCCGCCGGCCATGGCGGCCAGCGCCGGGTCGTCGGCACGCCCTTCGCTGATGAGAGAGGCCTCGGGATTGTGGCGCGGATCGGCGTCGAACAACCCCTCCTGGTCGGTGAGGATCACCAGCGCCTCGGCCTCGAGCAGGTTGGCCACCAGCGCGCCCAGGGTGTCGTTGTCGCCGAAGCGGATCTCGTCGGTGACCACGGTGTCGTTCTCGTTGATCACCGGCACCACGCGCAGGTCGACCAGGGTGCGCAGCGCCGAGCGGGCGTTGAGGTAGCGCTTGCGGTTGGAGAGGTCGTCGTGGGTGAGCAGGACCTGCGCGGTGACCAGGCCATGGCGCGCGAAGTGATACTCGTAGCACTGGGTCAGGCCGTTCTGGCCCACCGCCGCGGCGGCCTGCAACTCATGCACCGCCGAAGGGCGCACCTGCCAGCCCAAGCGCACCATGCCGGCGGCCACGGCGCCCGACGACACCAGCACCACCTCGATGCCCTGGCGATGCAGCGCGGCAATCTGGTCCACCCAGCCGCCGATAGCCGCCTCGTCGAGCCCCCGCCCGTCGTTGGTCAGCAGCGCGCTGCCGATCTTCACCACCACCCTGCGTGCGCCACGCAGCGCATCACGACCCGGTACCCGCTCGTTGCTCACCTATGCACTCTCCAACAAGGCTGAACCTCAAACCCAGAGAAACTGAGCAGCTCACTCTACATATTCGACCTCGACGTCGTAATCATCGTCGTCGAAGTCGTCATCGTCGTCCTGATCGCGGCGCTTGCGCCGACGACCCAGGCGCGCCTCGGTGCGCGCCACCGCCTCGGCCTCCATCCGCTCGCGCATCTCGCGCTCGCGCTCGGCGGCCTCCTCGTCCTCGTTCTCCAGCCGGCGCTGCTCGGTGAGCCAGCGGTGGGCTGCCTGCACCAGGACGTCGGTGCCTTCGCCGCTGATCGCCGAGATACGAAACACCGGCCCTTCCCAGGCCAGGCCATCGACGATCGCCTGAATACGCGCCTCGCGCTCCGCTTCCGGCACCAGGTCGAGCTTGTTGAGCACCAGCCAGCGCGGGCGCTCGGCCAGGGTCGGCGAGAACTGCTCGAGCTCGAGGGCAATGGCACGCGCCACCTCCACCGGGTCGGACTCGTCGAAGGGGGCCACGTCGACCACATGGAACAGCAGGCGGGTGCGGGTCAGGTGCTTGAGGAAGCGCAGGCCTAGCCCGGCGCCGTCAGAGGCTCCTTCGATCAGCCCCGGCACGTCGGCCATCACGAAATGCTCGTGCATGCCCAGCTTCACCACGCCGAGGTTGGGCACCAGGGTGGTGAAGGGGTAGTCGGCCACCTTGGGCTTGGCCGCCGAGACGGCGCGGATCAGGGTCGACTTGCCGGCATTGGGCATGCCCAGCAGGCCGACGTCGGCCATCACCTTCATCTCCAGGCGCAGGTTGCGGCGCTCGCCGTCGGTGCCCGGCGTGGTCCGCCGCGGCGCCCGGTTGGTCGACGACTTGAAGTGGATGTTGCCAAGCCCGCGCCTGCCGCCCTGGGCCACCAGCACCTGCTGGCCGACCTCAGTGACGTCGGCGATCACCTCGAGGGTGTCCTCGTCGATCACCGTGGTGCCCACCGGCACCTTGACCACCAGGTCGCCGCCGGCACGGCCGCTCATCTGCCGGCCCTGGCCGGGGCGGCCGCTCTCGGCCTGGTAGAAGCGCTGGTACTTGAAGTCAATCAGGGTATTGAGCGCGTCGTCACCGACCAGGTAGACGCTGCCACCATGCCCGCCGTCGCCGCCATCGGGACCACCCTTGGGCACATATTTCTCGCGGCGGAAGCTCAGGCAGCCATTGCCGCCCCTGCCGGCTTCCACGATGATCGAGGCTTCGTCGACGAACTGCATGTGTGACTCTCCCGACGGTTGCTACCGTCATGATACAAGAAGGCCCCGCCTGGGCGGGGCCTTCCCTTTTACCGGCTCGAGCGGTCTCAGGCAGAGACGACGCTGACGAACTTGCGGTTCCGCGGACCCTTGGTCTCGAACTTGACCACGCCATCGCTCAGGGCGAACAGGGTGTGGTCGCGGCCGATGCCCACGCCGGTGCCGGCGTGGAAGCGGGTGCCGCGCTGACGCACGATGATGTTGCCGGCGGTGACGACCTGGCCACCGTACAGCTTGACACCAAGGCGCTTGGATTCTGAATCGCGGCCGTTACGGGTAGAGCCGGCTGCCTTCTTATGAGCCATTGCAAAGTCCTCGCTCGTTAAGGGGAAGCCGCTTAGGCGGAAATCCCGGTGATCTTGACTTCAGTGAACCACTGACGGTGGCCCTGACGCTTCATGTGATGCTTGCGACGACGGAACTTGATGATGCGGATCTTCTCGCCACGGCCGTGGGAGACGATCTCGGCGGCCACCTTGGCCCCGTCGACCAGCGGCGCACCGACGGTCACGTTGTCGCCGTCGGCTACCAGCAGCACTTGGTCGAACTCGACGGTTTCGCCGGTCGGAATCTCGAGCTTCTCGAGCTTGAGCGTCTGACCTTCCTGAACGCGGTACTGCTTACCGCCGCTCTTGATGACTGCGTACATGTCTGTCTCTCCAGAACTCATCGGGGTTGGCTCTTCGTCGGCCTGCTTCGAGTGGCACCCCTCTTGGTACCATCTGACAGGGAGCATGATGAGTGGGCCGCGCATTATAACGATGCCACCGCGCGTGTTCAAGCGCCCCTTGCGCCGGGCCGGCGCAGGCGTCCGGTACGCTCGGCATTGCTTGACGCCCCCATGGGGGCCCCATAGCATGAGCCGCAACCCAAGGCCAGAGCGACGCCACGGCGTGCCGGCCCAACCGCCCGACGACTGTGACCCATGCCAGCCAACGTCTCTTCGAATTCGCCCGCCTCATCCAGCGCCGCCTCGTCCATCCATGCGGCGGTCGCCGACGATTTCGCCGCGGTGAACCAGACCATCATGGACCAGCTGGTCTCCCGCGTCCCCCTCGTCGCCACCATTGGCCAGTACATCATTGCCAGCGGCGGCAAACGGCTGCGCCCGCTCCTGGTGCTGCTGGCGGCGCGTTCGCTGGGCTACCAGGGCGACAAGCACATCGGGCTGGCCACGCTGATCGAGTTCATGCACACCTCGACGCTGCTGCACGATGACGTGGTCGACGAATCGCACATGCGCCGCGGCAAGGCCACTGCCAACGACGCCTGGGGCAACGCCCCCTCGGTACTGGTCGGCGACTTCCTCTATTCGCGCTCCTTCCAGATGATGGTGCAGATCGGCTCGCTGAGGATCATGGACGTGCTCTCCAGCGCCACCTGCGTCATTGCCGAAGGCGAAGTTCAGCAGCTGACCAACGTCGGCAACCCCGACATCGACGAGGCGGTCTACTTCGAGACCATCCAGGGCAAGACTGCCATGCTGTTCGAAGCCGCCTCGCACAGCGGCGCCATCCTGGCCGAGGCCGAGCCCGAGCAGGAGGCCGCACTGCAGCTTTACGGCCGCTACCTGGGCCTGGCGTTTCAGCTGATCGACGACCTTCTCGACTATCAGGGCGATGCTGAGGCCATGGGCAAGAATGTCGGCGACGACCTGGCCGAAGGCAAGCCGACTCTGCCGTTGATCCAGGCGATGGTGGCCGGCACCCACGAGCAGGCCGAGACGATACGCCAGGCGATCCGCCAGGGCGGGCTGGACCATCTCGACGAAGTGCTGGCCATCGTGCGCGACACCGGCGCGCTGGACTATACCCGCGCCCGCGCCGAGGAGATGGCCGACAAGGCCCTGGCACAGCTGGATAAACTGCCTCCCAGCCGCTACCGCGACAGCATGGCCGAGCTGGCCCGACTGGCGGTGGAGCGCAAGAACTGAAGTTAAAGCGGCAGGGCTTGCATGACGTAGGCTTTTGCGTATAATGCCCATCCGTTGGCCAGAGGCCGACATCGAGCCGCTGAACAGGCAGCGTTGCGTCAGGGTTCGACAAGCAAGACACGGAGTATAGCTCAGCTTGGTAGAGCGCTGCCTTCGGGAGGCAGAGGTCGTAGGTTCGAATCCTGCTACTCCGACCAAAGAATGCAGTCAAAACCGCCACTTACGGATTATGCCGGGTGGCGGTTTTGCGTTGCCGGCCACCGGGTCAACACATGGTCAACAAGCTGCGAAAGCCTGCTCGGGGTCACCCAGCCCGAAGGGTCACATTCGAAATGGATGCCTTCGGCGCGGCGTGGCGATCAAGCGCGGGTGCGTGAAGCACAACATTCGGACCAGGACGTGGTGTGGGGTTGGATTTACGACCCAGCAGTCGCCAACCCTCCGCGGGGGGATTCCCCAGATTTGGGTCATCAGGCGAGGGCGGCAGTCACCAGCTTATCGAGCAGCGCGGCACGCATCTTCTTCTTTGCAGTCCAGGCAGCGTTCCTAAGGGCGTCACTGTCCTTGAACAGCAGTTTCCCGTTCGGGTGCCAGCCCAGCACCTGGTAAATTTTCCGCTGGTTCTCTGGCTCGGTGGCCTCGTGCGTGGGCAGCATCTGCAACGAGCGGGACCCGATGCCGGCACGGGGAATCAGAAAAGCATTGATCAACGCGGCACGCTGCTGGCGCTCACTCACCTGCGCCAGCAGCTCCAGGGCGAGAGGGCGCCATGGGTTGGTGCGTTCGAGATGCTCAGCGGCGATTTCTACTCGACTGGCGCGGTCAAATGTCGGCGATCTACTTTCGCCAGCATTGGCGATGCTGCTCCTTGAGGAGAAGCCCAGCGCCCGCTCTCCGGCAACCATGCGATGCTCAACCTCCACGACCATCAGCTCATCGAGCGCATAGGCAAGCGCGGCTTCTCCGGCCTCCGTGCTGGCATGTTCGGTGGCGAGGCGGATCAACTTCACCAGCCCCAAGCGCTTCATCCAGACGTATCGGGATTTGCTCACATAGCCTCCAGCAATAGAAGTTCGTTGGGGAATCAAGGCGGGAAAGGGAAGTCGGTGTCCACCTGTGGGGTATCGCATTTACCAGCCCATAGTGCCGGTCATCTCGCCACCCAGCGACGGAGGAGATCGATAGAACGGCCGTTCCCCTCCAGGGCCTCCGCCGGCAGCTCGAGCGCACCCTCGACCCCGACCAACTCTTTCTCGAGGCGCTCGGCATCCATGGGGTCGGCTGCGCGTGCCAGTCGGGCTCGGATCAACATCTTGCGCCTTCGCTTATCACTGTTCACTGTCGGCACATACAGTATAACCGGCTCAATCGCATAGAAAACATACGCATGCAGGATACAAAAAAGGCGCCCCGATAGGAGCGCCAATGCCCGACGAAGAGGAAGCCGGGCGCCCTGAGTTCATGGGCATCTTCAGGGTTCAGTCCAGCGGGCCTGAAGGTTCGGCGCGATACACTCGCGCCAGCGCTCCACCCGCTTTTCCAGGGTCTGCCGGTCTTCGCCGACCAGGATGCCCAGGCGGCGGCCCTTGCGGCTGTATATCTCCACCCGGCAGCAGCGTGCCAACGTCTGGGCGTGCTCCAGGTTCATCGCGGCGGGCCTGTCGGCGTAGCGGTTAACGGCCATGGGCCCCTCTCTTGCTGGCGTTCTGGCGGGCGTAGATGCGCCGAGGAGACAGCCGGGCCTCTACACTCTCCTTCTCCTCCGGCTCTTCGCCTGTGCGCTTGGCGTCTTCCAGCTCGCGCTCCAGCTCTTCGACTCGCCGGCGAGCGGAGGAAAGATCCTCTTCGATGCGCTCCGGCGTGCGCTTTTCCTCTGCTCTGATGCGATTCATGGCGGCGGCGTGGGCAGCCTTGCGATAGGAGGCGCTCTGATACGGGCTGTGCTTCAGCATGGGTTACTCCTCCCGCCCATAAGCGGTGATTGTCAGGCCCCGATTCAGCAGGTCCCGTTCGGCGTGGTGGTAGAGGTGCGGCAGCCTGATTTCGAGGAGAGCACGGCCATAGCTGCTGCCCGGGAAAGCTTCCTCCAGGTCGGCATAGATCTCGGCCAGCTTCTTGAGCCGATCGCCAGCAACTCTCTCCAGTTCGGTGACCAGCTCACTCTCCAGGGCGGCCAGCTCGGCATCACGAACGCGGGCCAGCACTTCACGATAGGAGCGATTCAGAGCGTCCAGGTGGCTGTCTGCCTGCTCCAGCTTGCGGGCCATCCCTCGGCGGGCGGCTTCCTGGCTGCGGTGCTCCGCCTGGCGCTTCTCCAGGGCCTGGCGGGCCTTCTCGGCGGCTGCCTTGGCTGCCTTCACCTCCTCGCCATCGGCCTCACCCAGCGCCAGCAGGGCCTCCGCTTCCTCGAGACGCTCGGTAGCTGCTCGCTCAGCTTCACGGGCCAGTGCCAGCGGGCTGTCATCGGCGGTGAAGTTGTCGAGCGCCGCGGCGATTCGATCACGCTCGGTGGCCACGGTGTCGCGCTCCTTGCGCAGCTCTGCAAGACCGCTGGCCGATGCCTTGGGCGCCTTCTGTTTCAGTGCTTCAAGGCGCTCCTCGACTTCAGCTCGCACCCCCTCTAGCTCTTCCACCGTGGCGGCGGCCTCTCGGATACTGGCGGCCGCCTGCCGGGAGCGAGTATCCAGAGCAATGACGCTTTCCTGATATTCCCGCGTCTGCGAGCTGAACGCCGAGAAGGAACGAACCTTGCTGGCCATTCCGGCTATCTGCCCCATCAGATCCAGCAGGGTGGCGCGGTCCTGCTCGTCAGACGTGTGGTAGAAATTGCCCATCGCTGGAGACTGATTAGCCAGGCCAATCACGAATCGAGCATGGTTCTCGGCCCGCTCCAAGTCTTTTCGGGCTTCTTCCAAGCCGGTGATCTCCTCGCGCTCGGCCTGGATCTCATCCAACTGCTTAAGCCAGGTGCTCCAGCTCGCCGCCGACTTGTTCTTGAATGCTGCCAACATCGCATCTCTCCTCTTCGGTTGCCGGCCGTGCCGGCGGTGTGCCGTCACGCCTCGGCGGCGGCTTCGTCGTCCTCATCGGCCACGATGGCCTGATACATCTGCTCTCTCAGCGCATCCGTCACGCGCTCCACCAGCTCGATAGCCTCCGGCGGTAGGCCGGCGTCCCGCTCGAGCATGTCAGCCAGGGAGTCGAGGCCGCTGGCCACGGCTTTGGCGAGACTCGCCATTTCCCGCTGTACCTCATCCACGGGCACCAAGTTGCGGAGTGCGCTCTCCAACTTCACGCGTTCGTTTTCCGACTGAAACCAGGCCTTGCGGTCCAGTGGCATCAGCTCGTCAACGTCGATGCCTCCGGCAGCTGATGGGCGGTGATCGGCGGCCAGCGCATTGACCACATCTGCCAGGCGATACACGGCATTCCCCCGGCGTGAACCGGCCGGCGAGATACCCGCGTCCTTGATCACAGCGGACACGGTGCGCCGGTCTCGGCCAATCGCTTCGGCGATGCGCGAAACGCTCCACACATACGCTTGCTCCGTGCTGACCACCTCTCCCATCGCAACCTCTCACCTGTACATCAGCGGCCTATTTCAGCGCCCCTTGATGCACAACTCGCACAGGTCGAAACTCGCGGCGCCGCTGGGATCCTGACCACCTGCGGTGGAGCAGCCAGGGACCGTGAAAATTTGTCGAATTCCGGGACTCGGCGTCCCCGTGGATGGGGGTTTGTCGCCAGGAAGGACCCGCGATTTTTTTCCAGCGGACAGGAGCAGAGCGGCGCTGTAGCGTTTCCCCTTTCGCCGTGAGGAAGTCGAGGTTCGATACTGGCAACCAGCAACTTGCCCTGCCGCACCAGGAGCCAAAGCAACTGCAGGACCGCCCATCAGTGGAGCCCCCCGGTACCGTTCTGGCCGGCCTCGAGCAGCCGCTGCGCCTGCGCCTTACAGCGCATGGCCCTCTCTTGCGCGACTTGTTCCCGCTGTACCAGCTGGGCCAGCTTTTTCATCTGCCACATCGATTGGTTGGCAAGCAGTAGAACCGCCTGCTCTTCAGCCGCACCCAAGGACTCGTGCGAACGGGCAAGCAGGGCATCCGCAAAGGCGGTAAATGGCGCATGGATACCCCCCCGGGGGGCCTTTGCTAGCGCCTGGCCAGCCTCCCTCACTTTTGGGCAGGCAATGCCAGCGCACTGACGGGCGAGCTCATGAAGTGTGGCCAGCTCCTTTTCGTACTCTGCGTGCCGGCAGCTCTGCTCGCGGTAGGCAATCCCCATCTGGACAATCAGGCGCTTCACCTCCGGTGGCCAATCCTTGGAAAACAGGGACTCGATACCCCCCGGGTACTGGCTGCTCTTCATCATGCTGCGCCTCCGTTAATACCCACCAGGAACTCGGTCGCTTCCGCATTGGCTCGGAGCTGAACCTTCTCGATGATCTGCCACATGATCATTTCGAGGGCGGGCTCAAGCCCATCGCTTGAGATTTTGATCAGGCCATCGCCGCTGCGCAGCGCATCGGTACGCGCCCTCAGGTTGTCGATCTGCGCATCAATCACTCTCTTCTGCTGCTCGGCGGCATCCTTCTGAATGTCGAGCTGCTGCTGTATCGCTCGCTCAAGGTTCCAGCGCTGGCTCATGGAGAGATCGCCCCCAGCCAGGGTGCTCCACATATCGGCGGATGCTTCGGCCAGGCTTGAGACGGTGGTACTGGTCGCACCCAGGATGGCTTCGACTTTCTTGGCGTCCGCCTCAAGTTCCGCCACCTTGATGCTGGCGGTGAACTCCATGGCCTTGATGCGTTCGTTGCTTGCCAGCTGGTTCATCTGCTTTTCGAGCTCGAATAGCTGGTCAGAGGTGAGGTCGAGCTTCTTGGCTGCGTCGTCGGCATTGCCGCCCATGATGCTGAGGGAATCGCCGGCCAGGCCGCTTTTCTTCCGCATGCCCTCCAGGGCCGCTGTCATTTCGTGGAAAGCCGCCTCATCGATCATTCCCGCCTCGAACTGACTTTTCACCTTGGCCAGGGCGGCATCGACTTCTTCGGTTCGTGTGGCTGCCTGATAGGTGTTATCGCCTACCTTCTCCCAGGCGATCGCTGTGCTTTCCAGCGAGTTGATGTAGTCCCATAGGGTGCTGCTGTTGGTGTTGATCGCGCTTTCATGGGCTTCGATTTGGATACGTGCCGTTTCGGCGGCGCGGCCCCACTCCTGAAAAGCGGTGAAGCCTTCCAGCATGGCGGCACCTGCCTCGCTTATCCCCCGATCCGCCTCTTCGGCCGCATCGCCAAAGCTGCTCACCTTAACGGCAGCATCGATCGCCTCAGCGGACACGACATTGAAGTCCCGGGCGGCGTTCTCACCCCACCCGAAATAATCGGACAGCCGGTTGTAGGCGATGGCGATTTTCTCTACTTGGAACAAGCTGTACTCGGTGGCAACTCGCTGGGCCCCGGTAGTCTTGTCGAGCTCTTCTTTCAGCTCATCGCTGAAGCCGAAGCGGAAATCATTGAACTGCTTGATCTCTTGGTAGAGTTGATAGATAGCAAAAGCAGCAGCGCCAGCACTGCCCACAAGCCCCAATCCTGATGTACCTAGTGCGGTGGTGAGATTGTTCGTTGCCGCCGTCATGGCCGGAATGGCCCCTTTGGCGCCAGCCAGGTTGTTAACGATGCTCAGTAGATTGCTGAATATTCCTAGCACAATGGTCAGCACGACAGCACCGCCGCCTAGAGTGCCCATCAGCTCCATCCACTCGGGGTCGATCTTCATAACCCACTCGGCAAGATCGGCCAGCTTCTCAATGAAAGGTCCTATGGCGCCGATAGCCCCAGCGGTGTACTGGGCGAACATGTTGAATGCGGTACCCAAGGTGCCGATGACCGAGACAAGTCCTTCGGCGCTTGTAAGATCCGCACCGCTGAAAAGCTGGGAGACGGCTTGGCGCATCGCGTTCATGCCATCCAGGAAGCCGGACCAATCAGCCATTTCTAGGGCAGCCGGCAGGTTAGCGGCCACGTCGAGCAGGGCCTGCTCAATGCTCTGGAAAACCCCCTCGAGCATCGCCACAAACTGATTGAGCTGGCCATCATTGAGTGACACGCCAATCGCGTTGAATATCTCGGCAATGGCCTGCTGGATGCCACCGAACGCATCAAGTAGCGGGTCACCCAGGTTGATCAGCGCGACGCTTACTGCGTTCCTGATTTGCTGGCTACCCCGGTCTATATCGCCGCGCATCTTCTCGACGGCTTCCGAGACCTTTCCCGCTGAGTTGGCGTTGTCATCCAATGCCTTTGAAAACTGCTCGGCAGCGTTCCCAGTCAGATCTAACGCACCAACCAAGCCTTGAGTAGTGCCGAACAGAATCGACATCTGCTCTTCACTGCCGCCAGTCGCCTCCTTGACGTCAAGCAGTACACCCTCAAGCCCCCGTGTCTTCAGCGCTGTAGCATCAAACTCAAGGCCCAAGTCTTCGGCCAGCCTTCTCGCCTGCTGTGTCGGATTGATGATTGAGCTAATGATGTTTACCAACTGCGTGAAAGCAGTGCCGGTGTCTGTGCCAACAAAAGTCAGGGCGCTAACAGAAGCTGACAGTTCGCTGAAATCAATACCGGCAGTTGATGCCAGGCCAGCGGCCTTGCTGATATGGTTGGAGAGTTCAGGAAGAGTAGTGGCGCCGTTCTGGATGGTCGAAAACAACAGATCGGAGTATTCCTGAGCCTCATCAATGCCGGCGCCGTAGGAGTTGAGCGTAGGCACCACCGCCATGAATGCTTGGTTCAGGGTTGACCCGCCAGCAATAGCAAGCTGGTCGATAACCGAAATCAACCCTAACACATCGTCACGATCGACCCCGAGAGAAAGCGCTTGGTAGACCGCATCCCCAATATCAGAAAGCGACGAAGATGAGGTGCTAGCGAAGTCCAGAATCTCACGCCTGAACCCCCCAAGCGCCTCTACCGGCTCATTGATCATCGTCGTGATCATTCGCCACTGGCTGTCGAAATCGCCGGCCACCTTGATAGCCAGGCCGGTGACAGCCACGCCGGTTGCCAGCAGTGCCGCCTCTGCCTTCAGAACAGCGGTAGTGAAGTCGGCCAGGGGTTGCGCAGCCTGTTGAACGCTTCCGCTCACGCTATCGAGCTGGCGCGTCACTGACGATACACCAGCCCCCATTTGGTCCACGCCCTCGAAGATGATGGCAACGGATTTTTCGAGATCGGCCACGGCGGCTCCTTGTCATGTTCGTTGGGCGGGGCCTACAGGCTCATGCCGTTACTTCCCACCGGCTTGCGCCAGCACTCACCAGGCGCGGGGCAGCAATAGCGCTGGCTACGCTGTCAGTCGTTTCCTCGGTTACGTCACCTGATGGCCATGGGTACCAGGCCGCTGTGCCAGCCTCGATCTCGGCGTAGCTGCTCAACGTGAACTCGACGCGGGCTTCTGTGCCGGGCACCACTGATACCGCGATGCGGTCTCGCTCAAGGCTGGGGAGAATCAAGGGGGCGCTGGTCGCATCCGATACGGTTTCGGCATGGAACCATCGAGTATCAGTGCGATGGGGCAGGCTCTCGCTTCGCATTGCGTTGTAGGCCACAGCGGCCTCCTGTCAGTCGTTGAGAGGCCGGGCGGGGGCTCGTGTAGGTTTGCTCAGCAGCAATAGCCAGCCAGCGGCATGGGGATCACCACTGCGAGCGAGCTCATCAAGCTGACGATAGAGTTCGACCCGACGGCGGCGAGATGGCCGGGCTTGAGTGCCGCGATTCTTGCTCTCTGTGATTGGCATGGTAGCTGTCCATCCATACAGTGATACCGTATATTGTATTCATCATGGACCAAATTGCCACATATTGTGCTTTTTCTATTCAGATTGCCGTTATCTGCCGCTGGAACGTCTTTAAGCGACAAAATATGGAGGCGATGAACAGCAAGGCTGGAGTGGAATGTCCCAACCTTGAGTCCTTAGTCAGGCCGCGGAGCGTTTCATAGCCCCATCAAGGTGGAAGTCCAGATTGAGCATTCGATGGTTTCTAAGCAGGGACGTGAGCGAGCTGCTCACGCCTTTCCTCGCCTGAGACTGAAAGGGTTGCCAGCAGGCCGTGGGTGCTGCCCAGTCGCTGGTGGATGTCGCGCATCAGATCATCTCCATGGCGGACTTGGGCTTGCGCATCGCCGTGTTCTTGGTCTTGGCGGCATCCATCAACTGGGAGATGCGAACGCGATCGAGGTCTTCGAAGCGGGCGTTGGCGAGCCTGGCAGCGACGTAGATCGTGCCGGTCTCGCCCTCCCGCTGCTTGGCGATGATGATTTCGGCAACGCCTTGGGTCAGCTCGTCGTCGGGTTCGTAGGCCTCGTGCCGGTACAGGAACAAAATCAAGTCAGCATCCTGCTCCAGCGAGCCGGATTCTCGTAGGTCTGCCATGAGGGGGCGCTTGTCTTGGCGGGTTTCGAGGCCGCGGTTGAGCTGCGACAGCGCCAGCACCGGGCAGTGGAGCTCCTTGGCAAGCAACTTCATCGAGCGCGACAGCTCGGAAACTTCCTGCTCTCGGCTGCCATGCTTGCGGTCGGGTCGCGCCAACTGCAGATAGTCGACCATCACCACCCCCAGGTCACCGTAGTGGTCGCGCCAGCGCTTGGCCGACCGCCTGATCTGTGCCGGGGTCATACCGGCCCGGTCATCAATGATCAACGGGGCATCCTTGAGCAGATGTATCCCTGCCATACGATCGAAGTGCTCCGGCGTCATGTGCGCCTTGGGGTCGCGGATCGCACGCAGCGGCACATCGCAGACGGCGGCGGTCATGCGATTGCGCAGTGCTCGACGATCCATTTCCATCGAGAACACCACCGCCGGACGCCGGTCGCGGACGCAACAGGCGCGTAGCACGTTCAGCGCGAAGGCAGTCTTGCCGGCGGCGGGCCGCCCGCCGACCAGGACCAACTGCCCCGGGTGCATGCCCAGCGTACGCTCATCCAGATCGGTGAGGCCGAAGGAAACCCCCATGGGGCTTTCCTCGCCGTTCCAACGCCGGTCGATCTCGTCGAGCATGTCGCCGAGGTCGGCACCGATGGCAGCACCCTGCTGGCCATCATTGCGAAGCAAGCGCAGCAGACGGTCCTGAGCGGAATCCACGATGCCGGTAAGGGTTTGCTGCTTGTCCCGGGTCATCGACTCGAGGTTGGTCAGTTCATCGAGCAGCCGACGGCGGCCGGCGAGGTCGACCACGATCTCGGCGTAGGTCATCGCATTGGCGGTGCTGGGCGTATTGCGTGCAATCTCGGCCAGGTAGGCCAAGCCGCCCACGTCGTCGCTGGCATGCTCGTGTTCCATACGCTCTGCGACGGTCACCACGTCCACGTCCTGGCCGCCAGAACGCAGGCGGGTCATCGCAGACCAGATTACCGCGTGCTCGAGGGTGTGGAAGTCCTGGTGGGTTACCGCATCGGCCAAGCGGTCAATCAGTGCATTATCGAGCAGACAGGCGCCGATGACGCTCTGCTCGGCCTCAAGGCTGTGCAGACTCATGCGTCACCCCCATGGTATTTCATGGACAGAATCTTTTCGAAGTTCTCGGCCTTGGCGACCCAGTCCAGCCCGAACCAGCTGGAGTCATCACGCATCAAGAACTCGGAGCGGCGCAGGAACCGGATGAACCGGCCCCACCACTCGATACCACTGGCTGTGTCGGTGTACAGCGGTTCTCCGGTCTGCTCGTTGAGGATCACGAACCCGGACTTCCAGCGGGCAGTCAGGTTGCGAGCCCTGGCGCTGTTAGGCCATAGGCTGCGCACCGGCTGGCGCTTGTCGGGCATGATCTCGGCCCACAGGTCGAGGATCGCCTGGTGGGGGCAGGGCGATAGGCCAGTGCGCTTGGCCGAAGCCGTTTTCGGTTTCTTAGGCTCGCCGAGGAAATCCTGGTCGACAGGGTTCGCGTCGTCGGCATCAGCCGTCGACTCTTCCCCGTAAGGGGAAGAACTGTCTTTCCTGTCTTTATATGCGTCCCCATTTTGGGGGCGTTGAACGTCCCCATCTTGGGGTCTGTGACCCTGGTTTGGCACAGGCGGCCGTTTTGGGGTCACTCGCGCCTGCTCAGCCTCGAAATTCCAGTCGTCGACGCGAGTGTTGATGCCGACCGGCGAACGGCTTCCGCCTTCACGGATCAGCACCCGCTTGCGTAGCAGGCTGTTCAGCGCTTCGCTGCAACGCTTCGGCGTCATGCCTGTCATCTTGGCCAGGGCGTCCTGTGAGAGCCGGGCCGTGGAGCGCTGCCAGCCGAAGGTGGCACGCTCCACGGCTCGCACGATGCGGGCCTCGCGACTGGTAAGCGGGGCCCGCATCAGTGCCTCGACGATCTCGTTGGCGGTGCGCACGTAGCCATGTTCCACCTGGGCCCCCTTGGGCCGAGACGGCGCCCTGGCCGCCCCGAACCGATCGCGGAGATGAATCACCTTGCTCATAGAAGCACCTCCGACCTCTGCCGAATACGCGCTTCCTCCGCCTCGAAATGCCGGCGCCAATCATCCGGCATCCCGTCAACCTCAGGCAGCACGTCGGCATCCTCGAAGAGCACCACCTCGGCCTCGTTGCGCTCGTCGGTGTAGAGCGCCGCCTCGGAGCGGTGAACCTCCCGCCTGAGCACCAGGGGATTGCCCAGACGGTCAGCGTGGCGCATGGCAAACCAGCAGGCCATAGGGCGGCTGGTCGTCCAGGATAGCCCTGCGGCGGCTTCGTGGTGGCCGATACCGGCGGTGCCCCGCCAGACAGTCAGGGTCTGTGGAAGGGCGCCTGTATCGAAGGCGGCATGCTCGAACATGGATCGCAGACGGCCGGCGTCATAATCCGCCGTTGCGAGCACGTGCTGGTGATCGTGTTCCCATGCTCCGAGGAGAAACGCGCGGTAGGCCGGGGCGGGGATCGCCATCTGCCACAGCACCGCAACGGCCTTCCCTCGCTGATCATTGCCCATGGCAGTGCATAGGCGGGACGCGGCATCAGGATCGCCGGCCAGGGTGCCTGCCAGGTGCCGCTTGCCCCATGCCGGTGTCAGCATTTCGATGGTCACCGATCCACCTCCCGGCCATCAGAGATGGCCTCGATCAGGTGGCTTCGGCCGCACCGGCCAGCTGCCGGAACTGGCCGGACAGCCGGCACAGCTTGGCCTTGCGCAAGATCACATCGCGCCAGCAGCCGGTGAACATCGGCGCCCAGTGCGCTACCCTGCTGGTGAGCCCCTGCCAAGCTCGCTTTCGGTGCCCCGCCCTTGTGGTGGGGCGCTTTCGTTTGTGGCGTCATAGCGGCCCCTCCAAGCTGGACAGAATCTGCAAGCGGTGATTGAGCAACCTTTCCAGGAAGGCGCGGAGCTCTGCTTTCTCGCGTTTCGTGAGCGCCAGCATTCCGTGGCTGGTCGCTACTTGGCCGAGGCAAGGCAGTTGCTCGCGCAGGGACCACTGCGTGCGGTCAATGGCATCTCCGAGAGATCGAGCACCAATGTCCATGGTGATGTCGGTTGGCGTCATCGCATGGCCTCCCATTCGTCCGCCATGGCTTCGGCCATCTCGTCTGCTCGAGAAGCAAGCTCTTCGAGGGCCGACATCAGGCAGCCAAGTCGATATTGGTTCAGGTAGGGCTTCCCATCCTCGCAGGCAGCGCGGCTAAGATCCTCTTGCACCAGTTGAGCAATGCCCTGCACACCACTGGCGATATTGGCGAGTGAAACGTGTCTCATGACTCACCTCCACTGCGTGCGGAGGCATCCAGATTGAGGAGAACATGGCTTAGCACGTCCCGAAGAGCGTCATTGTAATTGCCGCACCGTAGGTGGTAGTCGATGATCTGCGGCGACTCTGGATCGAATGTCACCTGAAGGGTTCGCTTGTCGGTCTGTTCAACACAGCAGGCATCGGAACGGCCAGTGTGGAGGAGGGCTTCTTGCCAAGTTGGGGCCAAAGCTTCGATGCGAGTGCCAGTGAGGGCCAGGTAGACGACGTGTGATGTCCCGACTTCCTTGCTGGGCATCGCACCGCTCTTCATGTCATCGCATGCTTCTGCAAGCCAGGGGTTCTGATTACGGCTGATGCCGCCGGGTACCGGCTCACCGCAGGGGTCTGAAAAATTGACAGGCCCTCTACTGGAAAGCTCTTGAGAATCTAGCTTCGTTCGGGCGGCCAGGTGCTGCTCAACATCTTCCAAACTCCATCCCTCGGCACAGAGAGCCAGCGCCAACCGAGTGTCCGGATGAAGCTCTATCGGGCGCCTCGGCCGGGCATTATCCAGTCCGGTACGGTTGGCGGCACGGCGGCAAAACTCGGTCACGATATGCGCCAGCAACGGGGTCAGGCTGGGGTCGTTCTGCGCGAGCTGTTCAAGGCGGGTAGTCATGACGCCACCTCCTGCTCGCTGGCGCGGGCTTCCAGGTGACGGGCTTTCTCGGTGTGGTAGTTGTATCTGCGAAGGCGGGTGCTGGCGCTGGAATCAGCGAACAGGGCGGCGCGGGCCATTGCACGATGTGCGGCGGCACGGGCAGACGGATTACGGGTAAGGAACAGGCGGAATGATGCCATGGTGGGGACTCCTTTGTGATTGGAGTCGCCCGCATCGCTGCTAATCAATGGGGGCGACTGTACGCGGGTTAGCAGACCGGACACAAAGGAACCCGGCAGGCCGAAGCCTCCCACGCACAGCCGCCATAACGGCATCAAAAAAGCGCCGAGCTGGATGGCGGCGCTTGTGCGCCTTTGTGATTCCGGGCTGCTAATCCCGGCCACCGAATTTGCGGTGGCCGATGAAGCGTAGCCCGTGCCAAACCGGCACGTCAATACCGGCTGCATGCTTTGCAAGTATGGTGATAGGGTCAGCATCAGGAAGCCCCGCCATCGTCGCGTGCCAAGCGGCGAGCCTCGAGCTGAGTCAGGGCCTCGGCGGCTGCCCCGCGATCCTCCGGCGCCAGCCAGTAGCTCTTCGCGTTGTACTCCTGCCCGTGGCGGTTGGTCAGACGGCGCCACTCGCTGCGAACCTGGATGCCGCAGCGGCGCTTCAGATCGGACACCACGGTGTTCCAGTGGCCGACTTCGAGCACACGACTGGCATATTGCCCGGTGGTCGATTCGACCTCGAGGAGATGGTGGAGGGCGCGCTCCAGTACGGTTGGGCGTGACATGTGCGGCCCTCCTCAGCGGCTTTCGCTGGCCAGGGCGGCCGCGGTGGAGGGATAGGCATCGGCACCTTCGAGCCAACTCTGAATATCACTGAAGCGGTAGCGGATCGATCGGCCACGCTTCACGAAGGCAGGAGCCGGGCTCCCGAGCAGGACACCAGTTCGGCGCGCATCGCGCCCGGTCCGAATCGAACAGGGGATCAGGTAGGGGAAGACCTGGCGCTCGGTTAGTTCGATCAGGTGCGGCGCCAGCCCCGCACGCTGCGACTCGAGGATCTCGGCGAGCACGCGGCCGCGCTCGGTCTGGTACGTTTCAGGGGTGGGGTGGGTGGTTTCGGTATGGGCTGTGGTTGCCATCTTGCCTCCAGCGTCGTGGTTGACGTTCAGGAGGAGGATGGCCGGTTGCAGTCGCAACAACATTCCCAGAAAAGTGCCACTTGCTGGGAACATCGGTGTGACGTTATAGGTGACGTCTTTTCTCGCGGGCCCTTCTGGCGAGTCGAGCTTTTAATTCGCTGCTGAGCTTATCGTTATATCGATTGAAGAGAGTCTTCGAGTTGAGGCCGTACTTCGGAGCCACGTAATCGAAAACACTTTCTCTATCAATCTCGGCAGTGTTCGGGTTCACCACATATCGCTCAGGATTTTTCCAGTACAGCATGATGCACTCTTGTATCGCCGCATCGTACTTCTGCAGCGCGTCGGCGTTCTTCAGGGTCTTTTGCTTGGCTGGCAATCCAGCCCCTTCGCCCAAGTGATGGTCAAGTCGCGCTCGATACCGGTCTACCGCCAGGTCAATGTCGCCGCGATCATAGAGACGAGGCGGGATGGGGCCGGCAGCATCCCTCATAGAGGCCAGTAGGCCCCCAGCTCGCTCTCCATATTCTTCGTGGTACTCAGCACGCCGTTGATTAGAGTCTTCGCGCGCCTCTCGCACCTCGTTGATGATCTCTGCCAGTGAGGCCAGCGGCAGGTCGCCCTGGGAGTGCTGCCGTTGGGCATAGCGATGTAGAACCGCGGCCAGGAAGTCAGCTGGCGCGGATCTTTCGTCTGACGGGTGGTTGAGGTTGAGATAAATCTCCAGCTGTTCGACTGCAGTCGAAAGCGCTTCGTCGAGTTTATCGAGTGCGGCGGACGGATCGCCGGCTTCATCGTGGTGGGCCATGTCTCACACTCCCCAGTGTGAGCCCCAGGCAGATAAGTCAGCCGGCGAGCGCTGGGGCGGCGCGTTTCGGGTGTACGGCCCTAGCCGGCTGGTGGAGTCAGCATGCCGCAATAGGCTGTGTATGCCAAGGCCTATTCGGCGGGTGGATATTGGCGGCGGGTGTGGACCACGCTTATGACCTCGATCCTGGTTGAGGTGACACGGTAGACGATCAGGTAGTTGGGGTGAGCGACAAGCTCACGAGTACCGGACACGCGGCCGGCTGGGTAGAGATAGGGGTGTTCAGACAGTGCCAGAGGGGCCGTTGCCAAGCGAGCCTTCAAACGCCGGGCTGCGCCGGGATTCTCCTCGGCAATGAAGCTGACGATGGCGGAGAGATCGGCAAGGGCGCCGTCGAGCCAAACGATTGGCAACATCAGGCACGGCCGCGCTGTCGGCGCTCGGCATCCTCAATGATCGCATCCATCATTGCCATGGCCTCATCGTGCGGCACGCCTAGGCCCGGCTCGGCCAGGCTGGCCTGGACCTTGGCGCACAGCCAATGGTCATAGGCATCTGCCTGTTCCTGAGTCTCGAATTCGGAGACGATGGGATCCAGCCGCGTGGTCATAGCATGCGCTCCAGGCCTTGGGGTTGCTGTCAGTGTAGCGCGTCGGCGCCAGCTTTATCATCTACTGGGTACCAGTAGCGCCAGCAACGGGGTTTCGCGACTGCACACGCGGAGCGATGGGGGCCAGGCACCCAAACCTCCAATCGGAGGGAGCTTGCCCAGCGCACGCAGGCTATGGGGCCAGACAGCAGCCAGGGGTGGGGGTCACCGTTTCGGTGACCCCGTTTGCCCCGCACGCGCAGGAGTGATTCGCCGGCCGTAGGGGTGAACGATTCGGTCACCCCGTTACCGGATTTTCCGGCATTGCCGCGCACGTGTGGGCGAAAGGGTGGGCAATTTGTGCCCACCCTTTCGTCATGTCTGCCCCGCGCATGTATAGATCTGCCCCCGCACGCGGAGATCGGCTTTCGTCGTCTGTAAAAGGTGGGATTTCCCCACCGATCTGCCCCCGCACGCGGAGATCGGCTGCTAGTGATCCCGGTAGCATCATCCCACGGGTGATGGCGACACCACGGGCAGCTCTACGTCAGCCGCGTTGCTCTCGACCTGGTCGTCGTGCTCCGCAGGCTTCCCAGTCAGCAGGGCCTGCGTATCGGCGGCAAAGCGCATTACGATGTCGCGCTTGTGATCGGGCGCCAGGTGGCCGTAGTGCTCAATGGTGGTCTGGATGTCGGCATGCCCCATCAGCCGGCTCACCGCCAGCAGATCGGCGCCCTTCATGATCAACTGGGAGGCGAAGTTGTGGCGCAGGGTGTAAAGATCGAGGTCGGGCGGGAGCGAGGCCTCAAGCCGGCCCTGCTCGACCAGGTTCCCGGTGTGCGCCTTGATGCGCCGCCAGGGGCCGTGAATGGCCGTCGAGGAATAACGCCCCGTGGTAACTGGGTTCGTGAAGACATAGCCACTGGCCGGCAGGTCGTGTTGCCGGTGCCATGCCTTGAGCACCTCGACCGCCTCCGGCGCCAGCGGAAAGGTCTGAGGCTCGGGGCGAGTGTGCGCGGTCTTCTCGATGACCTTGCGGATGGTACCGAAAGTCAGGTTGACGTGCTCCCAGCGCAGCCCATTCAGATCTCCCGGGCGCATACCGGTGTAGTAGAGCAGCAGGATCAGCGGAGGCGCATAGTCGACGTAGGTCGCCTGATCGAGGTCTGGCAACCAGGGCTTGCCATGGTAGCGGCTGCGGCGGCGCTCCTCGCGTCGTTGCGCCTGGTAGGCCTCGATCCCAGCGAACAGCGCCATCACCTCGGCACCCTCCAGGTACCGGCGCGAGGTGGTGGCCTCGGCCAGCTCTTCCTCGGTCAGCGCCGGCCGCTCAAGCCGGATCCCCTTCAGCGGATTCGCTGAGATGGCTCCACGCTCTGCCGCCACGTTGAGCATAGTGTTCAGCGCGCCATACGCCCGCTTCAGGGAGCTGAAGGCCAGGCCGCGGGCTTCCATCTCCGCCTGCCACCGGTCCACATCAGCGCGAGTGAGCTCACTCATCGGCTTGGCCAGCCAGGCCGCGAAGTCTCGACGGATACGCTTCAGGGTCTCGCCTCCGTTCTTGCGGCGGGCTTGGTAGAGCTTGTAGGGGCCATCGAGGTAGGCCTCGACCGTCTGCTGCTCCCGGTGCTTTTCCTGCTGCCGGGCCAACTGACGTTCCTTGACCGGATCCGCCCCCTGGTAGATCTCGCCCAGCTTCTGGTGGGCCAGCTTACGCGCCTGGTCCGCGGTGAGCCCGGGATAACGACCGAGTGTGATCGTCCGCTGCTTGCCGGCCTCTGTGCGATAGGTGACGCGCCAGCTGGTAGCCGACGCACGGCGGATGAGGTGAAAACCGCCAAGCAGCGTGTCCCAGAGGCGGTCCCCGGACTCTGCCGTGGCGTGAAAATCCGCCGCTGATCGGGCGGCAATCTTGGCCTTGTGGCGAGGCTGGCGTAGGGTCATGCAGTTTCTCCGGGTCAACACATGGTCAACAAACTGCATGATAAACCAACGTCAACGACGATTGTGAGCCGCCTCGAAAATGAACGACAAGCAGCTGATATAAAAACGCTTTTTATCGTATCATTGGCGCTCGTTGACGCTCGGCTTACAGGGCAAAAAATCCTTCGGGAGGCAGAGGTCGTAGGTTCGAATCCTGCTACTCCGACCAAAGAATACAGTCAAAACCGCCACTTACGGATCATACCGGGTGGCGGTTTTGCATTGCGCCCTCCTGGGCCAGGCCAAGCGACAATCCTAGCGCAAATGACAGCCCCGCATAGCATGCTGCTAGCTGTGCGGTCGCCTCGGCACGGCCGATGCCTCACAGAATGCCTCGAGGCGCGGCGCCTCACGCCCCCTTCCCGCAGACCGAGCCAGGCGCTCGCCGAGCCACACGGTGCTTGCCCCCCATACCAGATGGGCGGTAATCATCAAGCGGCGGCGCTGGGCCGGGTGTCGATTCGGCGGCGCCAGGATATGCAGCGCCGGAATCCAGCCGAAGTAGCTGGCCGCCCACACGAGCACGCCGTAGCCGCTGCCGTAGATCAGCGGGTGCTCCACCTTTTCGCACACGACCGGGTACAGCGCCCCGGTAATGGCGCCATAGCCAAAGTGACTGAGCAGGCTCAGCTCGCCTTGCCGCTTGTCATCTAAGGCGTCGTCCAGCCCGGCCTTGTGCAGCATATCCTCGGTGATTTCGCGTGGCGGCAGCGGGTAGCGCTCTTCGCGGGGTAGGCGCCGATAGAGCGCCTCCATCGCCAGCGTCATGGGAACGGTGGCCAGCAGCCCACCGATGGCTCCTGCCAGGTAGCGGTTCATGGCGTCCTCCTTGATGCCCAGGGTTGACACCCTTCACCATAGACGAGCCCCCGGACGAGACTCCAACCCGGGCGCGCCATGTCGAGGCTGGCGCTCCCTTGCGCTACAGCAGAGGCTCTAGCGGCAGCCACCGACTCAACCCGGCCCCCACATGGCGCCAGAAGCCGCCGGGCTCCTGGGTCAGCCGCACCGGGCCCTGGTCCCGCAAGGTTTCCCAGTAGAGTCGGCCTGTCTCGTCGCGTCCGACCCGATAGCTCAGGGTGGGTGTCTTGCCGACTTCGGCCAGGCCATGCAGCTGCGCGGCCAGCCCCGGACTTTCGACCAGCACCCCCACTTCGGTATTCCACCACACGGAGCGCGGGTCGGCGTTGGCGGAACCGACGAAGACCCGCTCCTCATCAAGGCCGAGCGCCTTGATGTGCAGGGCCGAGGCCGACATCCCCACCGCAAGGCTCGCCTCATCATCGGGCTCGAACTCGGCACGCAGCTCATAGAGCGCGACCCCGCTGGCCAGCAGCGCAGGACGATAGCGCTGGTAGGCGCCGTGGACCAGCGGCACATCGGTCGCTTCCAGCGAGTTGGTGAACACCTCCACTTCGACCCCCGACTCGGCGAGCGCTCGCAGCCACTGGCTGCCTTGGCGGCCGGGCACGAAATAGGCGGAGATCAGCGTCAGCCGCCGGGTCGGCTCGCCCGCCTGAGCCAGCAGCTGGCCCGCCATGGTATGCGCCAGCGCCGGCCGGCCCCGCCAGGCCGGCTTGCCGGGCGGGTCCCACAGCGCCACGCCCTCGCCCCAGTGCAGCCGCCCCACCAGCGGCCCCTGCGTCGCATCGGCATAGCGCTGCCTGAGATCGGCGAAATAGGGCGAGTCGGCCTCGCTGTCGAACCACTCGGCCAGCGCAGCCTGCAGCGTCTGCCAGGCGTCGTCGGTAACGGCGTGGTAGCGCCCGATCGGCTGTGCCAGGCCGTGGTTCCAGTAGAGGTGAAAGCTCTGCGACAGGGGGGCGACCACCGGGCCGAGGGCCAGCAGGTCGAGATCGGTGAAGTTGCGCGGCTCGCCGGCGCTGTAGTACTCGTCGCCCAGGTTGCGCCCGCCGACGATGCCGAGCGCCCCATCGGCCACCCACAGCTTGTTGTGCATGCGGCGATGCTGGCGGGCGGCCTGCGGCGCCGAGGCCAGCACCCGGCCGGTCAGGGTGCCCCGCGCCAACCCCAACGCATTGTAGACGCGCACCTGGATGTTGGGATGACTGTCGAGCGCCGCCAGCTGCGCACCCTGGCCCACCGCGCCGATGTCGTCGATCAGTAGGCGCACCTCGACGCCGCGCTCGGCGGCGGCCAGCAGGCGAAGCAGCAGCACGCGGGTAGTCAGGCCATCGCCCATCAGGTAGGTCTGGATATCGAGGCGGCGGTCGGCCTGCTCGGCGAGCAGCACCCGCAGGCGAAAGGCGTCCTGGCCGCGGGAGAGCAGGGTGAAGCCGCTCTTGCCGGGATACGGCGACGCGGTGACCGCCGCCCACTGGCCAAGCCAGGTGGCCTCGATCTCGGCCGGGGTCAGCGGTGCACCATGAGGACGCGCCGCAGGGTGGCCGGCACAACCGGCCAGCAGCAGGCTAGTCAGCAGCCAGACAGCCTGCCAAGTGATTTTCCTTGCCCGGTGGCGGCGGCAGGACTCAGGGGTGGTCATCGTCATCCGACAGGCGGCGATCCATCGCCTTGCGCGCCTGGTTGCGCCGATACAGTCGGGCCAGCGCGATCCCCAGGGCAAACGCGATCATCACGGCCAGCGTGACGCCCTGCCAGGGCCGGGCGGCCTCGCCGCCCATCAGGGTTTCCAGCGTGATGATCAGGATGAAGCCCAGCGCCTGGCTGGCGATGGCCAGGGCGCGCAGGGTGTCGAAGGAGGTGTTGACCATGGAGGGCTCCCGCCGGATGACAGTGCTGCCAGTGCGCAGTAGGCTTGGTCTGCCTGATGCACTGCGATGAGCAAGTGTGTGATTCTACCCGGTCTTGCCGCTTGCGCCGACCTTGTTCTTGGAGCCGAACCGATGGACGCCTTCGCCCTGGGCCCCGTACTGATCTCCCTGCCGCGCCTCTACACCATCGGCTGCGCCCTGCTGCTGCTGCTGGCGGCCTGGCTGCTGCTGGGGCTCTCTCCCACGGAGCGCGCCCGCTGGTTCAACGGCCTGGTGCTGGCCTGGGTGCTCGGCGCCCGCCTCGGCCACGTGGCCATGCATCTCGACGCCTACGCCGCCGCGCCGCTGGATGTGCTCAAGCTATGGCAGCCCGGCTACCACGGCCTGTGGGGGCTGCTGGCGGCGCTGATCTGGACCGCCTGGTCGCTGCGCGCCCGGCTGCTGAGCATGATCGGCGCCATGGGGCTCACTATCGGCGCCTCGGCGCTGTGGCTGGTGCTGGTCACGCTCTCGCCGCTGGGCGGCATGCCGCTGCAGGCGCTGCCCGACCTCACCCTGGAGAATCTCGACGGCGAGCCGGTCAACCTGCAGGCGCTGCGCGGCGAACGCGTGGTGGTCAACCTGTGGGCCACCTGGTGCCCACCCTGCCTGCGCGAGATGCCGTTGCTGGCCGAAGCCGACACCCGCGAAGGCGTCACCGTGGTGGTGGTCAATCAGGGGGAGACGCTGCTGCAGGTGGCTCGCTACCTGGACGAGCAGGGCCTGGTGTTTCGCTACCCCCTGCTCGATCCGAGCCAGTCGCTGCTGATGACGCTGGAGGCGCCGGGGCTGCCCACCACGGTGCTGTTCGACGCCTCGGGCCAGGCCGTCGAGCGCCACGTGGGAGAACTCTCACGCGCCCAGCTCGACGGCTGGCTGCGCCGCCACTGACCTCGCGCTTCATTTGCCCGCCCTGCGCCGCCGCGCTTAAGCCGCGGCGGGCTTTGCGTTAGAATCGCCCGCCCTGCTGCCGGCGCCTGAACGGCGCCGGCACACCGTGTTCCGTTTCGACCGAGGCATCATGAGCGACTTTTCACCCGGCCAGCGCTGGATCAGCGACGGCGAGGCCGACCTGGGCCTGGGCACCATCCTCAGCTGCGACAATCGCAGCGTCACCGTCCTGTTCGCCGCCAGCCAGGAAACCCGCACCTACAGCAGCCGACAGGCGCCGCTGACCCGTGTGGCGTTCGGCAGCGGCGACCGCATCCAGTCCGCCGAGGGCTGGAGCCTGACCGTCGACGACAGCAAGGAGGTCGGCGGGCTGATCGTCTACATCGGCGAGGACGACCAGGGCGAGCTGCGCGAGCTGCCCGAGGCCAAGCTGGCCGACAGCATGCAGTTCGACCAGGCCCGGGATCGCCTGATGACCGGCCAGGTGGACCGCAACGACTGGTTCGACCTGCGTTTTCGCACCCTGCATCACTACCACCGGATCGAGCAGAATCCCACGCTGGGACTCGCCGGGCCGCGCATCGACCTGATTCCGCATCAGCTCTACATCGCCGACGAAGTGGCCCGCCGCCACGCCCCGCGCGTGCTGCTGGCCGACGAGGTGGGGCTCGGCAAGACCATCGAAGCGGGGCTGATCCTGCATCGCCTGCTGCTCACCGGCCGCGCCGAGCGGGCGCTGATCCTGGTACCGGCCAGCCTGACCCACCAGTGGCTGGTCGAGCTACTACGCCGCTTCGCTCTCAACGTGACGCTGCTTGACGAACAGCAGAGCCTGGCCCAGGCCGAGAGCAACCCGTTCGAGTCGGGCCAGCTGATCCTGGCCAGCCAGGACTGGCTGTTCGCCAACCCGCGCCGGCAGGAGCAGGCTCAGGCCTGCGTCTGGGACCTGCTGATCGTCGACGAAGCCCACCACCTCGACTGGCACGAGGAGCAGGTGGGGCCCGGCTACGCCTGCGTCGAGCGCCTGGCCGGCGCCGTACCGGGGGTGCTGCTGCTGACCGCCACGCCGGAGCAGATGGGCCTGGAGAGCCACTTCGCCCGGCTGCGCCTGCTCGACCCCGACCGCTACCACAACCTGGCAGCCTTCCGCGAGGAGGAGCAGCACTACATCGAGGTGGCCGCCGCCATCGACGCGCTGGAGCGGCTGCCCGGCGGCGGCGCTGCCGACCGTGATACCGTCGGTGCCGTCATCCGCGAGCCCGACAGCCTCGCCCTGCTCGCCACCCTGGCCAACCCCGAGAGCAGTGAAGCGCAGCGCGCCAGCGCACGCGATCAGCTGCGCGACCAGCTGCTGGACCGCCACGGCACCGGCCGGGTGATGTTCCGCAACAGCCGTCGCCACGTGGGCGGCTTCCCCGAACGCCGCCTGCACCAGGCCACGCTGCCGCTGCCCTCGGCCTATCGCCGGGTACTGCGCAAGCTCGAACGCGACGAGGACTACCTCGACGAACTGCTGATCGAGACCGGCCTCGATCACCCCGACGTGCTGATCTACCCCGACGCGACCTACAGCGCTCTGTCCGACGACCCACTCAATACCGAGCCCTGGTGGCAGTTCGACCCGCGCGTGAGCTGGCTGCTCGAGCGCCTCGCCGACGACGGCGAGGACGGCTTCGCCAACGACAAGGTGCTGGTGATCGCACATGGACGCGAGACCGCCCAGGGGCTGGCCGAGGCGCTGCGCGTGCTGGGCGGGTTCCACGCGCCGGTGTTCCACGAAGGGCTCACCCTGGTGGAACGCGACCGCGCCGCTGCCGCCTTCGCCGACGAGGAAGAGGGCTGCCAGGTCCTGGTGTGCTCGGAAATCGGCTCGGAGGGGCGCAACTTCCAGTTCTGCCGCCACCTGGTGATGTTCGACCTGCCGCAGCATCCCGACCAGCTCGAGCAGCGCATCGGCCGCCTCGATCGCATCGGCCAGCGGCATGCCATCGAGATCCATGTACCGATGTTCGAAGCCAGTCCCGGCGAGCGCCTGCTGCGCTGGTTCCGCGACGGTATGGCCGCCTTCCAGGCGCCCCACGGCATCGGCAACGAACTGTTCGCTGCCTTCGGCGACGCCGTGGCCGAGGCCCTGCTCGACGAGGAGAGCCTCGACGAGATCATCGGCGAGACGCGCGCGCTATTCGAAAACCGCCTGGCCGCCCGCGACGCCGGGCGCAACCGGCTGCTGGAGCTCAACGCCTGCCGCCCGGCGCAAGCCGAGGCCGTGGCCAGGGCGATCCGCGAGCTCGACCATGACCCTGCCCTGCCGCGCTACCTGGAGCAGGCACTGGATATCTTCGGCGTCGACAGCCAGGAGCTCGGCGGCGGCCTGCTGCACCTGCAGCCCAGCCCGCAGATGCTCGACGGCCTGCCCGGCCTGGCCAAGGGCGAGGAGGGCTTCACCGCCACCCTGTCGCGGGCGCGGGCGCTGGCCCGCGACGACGTGCAGCGACTCTCCTGGGAGCACCCGCTGCTGCGCGAGATGATGGGGCGCATCCTCGACGGCACCATGGGCAATACCGCGCTGGCGCTGCTCAAGCATCCGGCCATAGCGCCCGGGCGGCTGATGGCAGAGCTGGTGTTCCGCACCCACTGCCCGGCGCCCCGGCGGCTGCACGTCAATCGCTTCCTGCCGCCCACGGCGGTACGCGTGCTGCTCGACGAGTCCGGCGCCGTGCTTACCGACAAGGTTTCCTTCACCGGACTGTCGAAGAATCTGCAGAAGGTCAAGAAGGCCATGGCGCGCGACCTGATCCGCAGCCGCCATGACCAGCTGCGCGAGCTGCTCGGCCAGGGCGAACAGGAAGCCGAGCGCGAACTGCCGAGCATCGTCGAGGCTGCTCAGGTGCGCATGCGCCGCAGCCTCGATGCGGAGCTGGCCCGGCTGGAGGCGCTGGCGCGCCTCAACCCGGCGGTGCGGGAGGAAGAACTCGAGGCCCTGCGCCGCGAACGCCGCGAACTCGACGCCGCCATCGAAGGTACCCGGCTACGGCTGGATTCGGTGCGCGTCATCGTCACCGTGGGCGACTGAAGATATCCGCCAGCGCCAGCTCGAGGGTGGGGAAGCGAAACTCGAACCCCGCCTCGAGCAGGCGCGCCGGGCGCATGTCGGCACCCGTCAGCAGCAGCCTGGCCATCTCGCCGAACGCCGTCTCCAGCACGAAGGCCGGTACCGGCAGGCAGGCGGGCCGCTTGAGCTGGCTGGCCAGGGTACGAGTGAACTCGGCGTTGGTCACCGGGTGCGGCGCGCTGGCATTGAACGGGCCGTCGAGGTCGCCGCGCTCGAGCAGGAACAGGATGCTGCGCACCAGATCCTCGCGATGCACCCAAGGCATGAATTGGCGCCCGTCGCCGAAACGCCCGCCGAGCCCCAGGCGGAACGGCGGCAGCATCTTCTCCAGGCTGCCGCCTCCCTGGTCCAGCACCAGGCCAATCCTCAGCAGAACCACGCGGGTACCGAAACCCGCCGCCTCCCTGGCGACTTCTTCCCAGCGCTGGCACAGGCGGTGGGCGAATTCATCATGGGGCGGGGTCTGCTCGGTCACCTCGCGGCTGCTCTGATCACCGTAATAGCCCATGGCCGAGCCCGAAATCATCGTTCGCGGCGCCCTGCCGTGGGTCGACTTGAGCTGTTCGCAGAGCATCACCAGGTCGCGCGTGACATTGACCCTCGACTCGATCAGGCGATGCTTCTGCGCATCGCTCCAGCGTCTGGCAGCGATCGACTCCCCGGCAAGGTTGACAATGGCATCCGGCGGCGTATCGATGAAGTCGAGCACCGAGCGGCGCACATCGGCCGACTCGGGCAGCTTGGACCTGGCGGCCTGCGGGTCACGAGATACCACCAGTAGACGATGCCCCGCCTCCTTCAGGCGCAGGCACAGCCGCTGCCCCACGAAACCGCTGCCCCCCGTGATCAGCACACGCATGGCACCCTCTCCTCTTCAGCGGCGAACAGCATTATACAATCGTTGTACACTTCTGCTATTGTAAGGGCTATTCTCCCCCTGCGCGAGGCTTGGGCATGTCCGCATCGTCAACGCTCAGTATTGCCGTCATCGGCGCCGGCATCGCTGGCCTGGCCTGTGCACGCACGCTTCAGAATGCCGGACTTGCGGTCACCGTGTTTGAGAAGTCGCGCGGCCCCGGGGGGCGCATGACCAGCCGCCGGTTCGACGAAGCCACTCTGGATCTCGGCGCCCAGTTCTTCAGCGTACGTCATGAAAGCTTTCGCCGCGAAGTGACCCGCTGGCTGGCGGCCGGCGTGGCAGCGCCCTGGCCATGGAAGCTCTGGCACATCGACGGGAAAACATGGCACTACCAGCACGACGGACGCGAGCGCTACTGCGGCCAGCCACGCATGAGCGCCATCACCCGACACCTGGCCGAAGGGGTGGCGCTGCACACCGAGTGCCGCATCGACGGCCTGAGCCGGCGCGACCACGCCTGGTGGCTGCATGACCCGCATGGCGCGTGCCATGGCCCCTTCGATTGCGTAGCTATCAGCGCTCCCTCGCCTCAGGCGCTGGCGCTAGTGGAAGACCACGACGAGACGCTAGCCGCGGCCTGCCGGTCGGTGGTACAGCGCAGCTGCTGGGCAGGCTGGGCCTGCCTGGAAACTCCCCTGCCTGCCGTGCCGGGGGTGGAGCACGACTGGCAGGCGGCCCAGCTGGCCCAAGGCCCGCTGCGCTTCGTCGCGCGCAACCAGTACAAGCCTGGACGAGCACCCCAAGGCGAAACGCTGACGCTGTTGGCCCACCCCGACTGGAGCGACCAGCACCTGGAGGACGAACCGCAGATTGTTGCATGCCGGCTGCTGGAAGCCCTGGCCCAGACCCTGCCGCCTGGCACCGCGCTGCCCCGGGTCGGTCGGCTGGGCGCCCACCGCTGGCGCTTTGCCCATCCCGAGCATTCGACGATCAACGCGCCCGCTCCGGACGGGGACTACCGCGTCACGGCAGCCGGGCTTGCGCTGTGCGGCGACGCCTGGCGCGGTCCGCGCATCGAGGACGCCTGGCTCTCGGGCCATCACCTGGGCCTGGCCCTGGCCGCACCCCACGCTCAACCCACCGCTCCGGGAGATTCCCATGACCTATAGCCTGATCCTGCTGGCCCACGGTTCCAGCGACCCCCACTGGCGCGCCCCCTTCGAGCAGCTGCACTACGCCTTGGCGCAGCGCATGCAGACCCCGCTGCGCCTGGCCTACATGGAGCTTAGCGAACCCTCGCTGGAGTCCAGCGTGGCTGAACTGGCGCAGCAGGGCGCCACGCGCGCCGAGGTGCTGCCGCTGTTCTTCGCCGCCGGCCGCCATCTGCGCAAGGATGTACCGGCTCAGATCGAAGCACTGCGCGCCGCCCATCCTGGCCTCGAGCTGACCCTGCTGCCGCCCGTGGGCGAGCATCCCGCCTTCGTCGAAGCACTAGCGGCCGTGATTGCCGAACGGGCGGGCGAAAAGAGTTCGCGTGGATGACTTCCAGGCTCGTTGTACAGCGCTCATTTTATGTACAATATTGAAGGACAAAAACCACCGATCGTCGGCTTGGCCAGCCACGACCCATGAGCCACGACCCATGAAGAGGCAAGCGCGCGCATGACCGACAAGGCGACCCACCCAGCCGACACACCGCTCTACCCCATTCGCGAGGTGTCGCGCATCACTGGCGTCAACTCGGTCACGCTGCGTGCCTGGGAGAGGCGCTATGGGCTGATCTGCCCACAGCGCACGCCCAAGGGCCACCGCCTCTACGCGCGCGATGACATCTCGCGCATCGAACGCATCCTGCAGTGGCTGAGCCGCGGCGTGCCGGTCAGCCAGGTCAAGGAGCTGCTCGACCAGCCTGTCACCGCGCCGGCCCCGGAGCCTGCTTCCGACGACTGGCCGAGCCAGTGCCGCCGCCTGGTGGCCGCGGTAGAGGCGCTGGACCTGGCACAGCTTGACGCCCTCTACGCCCAGAGCCTGGCGCTCTACCCGATCACCACCTGCCTGACCGAGCTGTGGCTGCCCAGCCTACGCGAACTCGAGGAGCGCTGGGACGACCAGCTCGGCGCGGCCCTGCAGCGCCGCTGCCTCGAATCGTTCCTGCGCACCCGCATCGGCGTGCGCCTGTACCATGCCAACCAGGTGGCCAAGGGCGCCAACCTGCTGCTCATGCCGCTGCCCGACGACCCCGGTCCGCTGTGGCTGCTGCTGGCCGCCCTGGCCGGCAGCGAGGCCGGCTATCGCATCCAGTTGCTCGACGCCCCCTTGCCCTTCAGCGAGCTGCCGCTGGCCGTCGAGCGTCTGCAGGCCAGCGCAGTGCTGCTGGTCAGCGGTCGCGCCGAGCGCACCGACCTGATCCGCCGCCAGCTGCCGCGGCTGGCCGAACAGCTAGATGCCCCCTTGGGCCTGTGCGGCCCGGTGTCGCGCATCCGCGAAGCCGACCTGGCCGACAGCCTGGTCGAGCTGCTTGGCGATGACCTGCCACAGGCGCTGGCACGGCTGCGCTCGCTGCTGCGCGACAGCTAGGGCGAGCCGAGATGACGACCCTGGTCTGGTTTCGCAGCGACCTGCGAGTGCATGACAACACCGCCCTGGCCGCAGCCGCTCGCCGCGGCCCGGTGGTGGGCGTGTTCCTGCGCTGCCTTCCGCACTGGCAACGCCATGGCCATGGCGCCAACAAGCTCGACTTCTGGCGGCGCGGAGTGGTCGCACTGGGTGACGCCCTGGCGGGACTCAACATTCTCCTGCTGCATCGTGACATCGATCATTTCGACCAGGCCCCAGCCGCCCTGCTCGCCATCGCCCGTGAGGTCGGCGCCACGGCGCTGCACTTCAACCACGAATACCCGCTCGACGAGCAGCGCCGCGACCATGCCGTACAGGCCGCCTTCCACGCCACCGGTCTTGGCGCCCTTGGTTATCACGACAGCCTGGCCTTTGCCCCGGGGGAGCTGCTGACGGGCAAGGGGGAACCCTATGGGGTCTTCACGCCGTTCTCACGCGCCTGGCATCGCCAGCTCACGGCGCAGCGCCTGGCGCTGCGCGCCAGCCCGGCGCCCCAGGCCAGACTGGCGATCAGCGCCGATGCGATACCCTCGCTGCCGCCCCTCGACACCGCCCCCGTCGAGGCGAAGCACTGGCCTGCCGGAGAGGCAGCCGCCGCCGAGCGCCTGTCGCGCTTCCTGCGCTTTCGCGCCCGCCACTACGCCGCCCAGCGCGACTTCCCCGCCACGCCGGGCACCAGCGAACTCTCGCCCTACCTGGCCCTGGGCATGCTGTCGTACCGCCAGTGCCTGCAGGCCGTGCTGAGCGACAACGACGGCAGCCTAAGCGAAGGCAATGCCGGACTGGCGTCGTGGGTCAACGAGCTGGTGTGGCGCGAGTTCTACCAGCACGTGGCTGCCGGCTTCCCGCAGGTATGCCGCCATCGGCCCTTTCAGCGCCACACCGAGGCGATGGCCTGGCGCGACGACGACACCGCCTTCCGCGCCTGGTGCGAGGGACGCACCGGCTACCCGCTGGTCGATGCCGGCATGCGCCAGCTGGTGCAGACAGGCTGGCTGCACAATCGCCTGCGCATGGTAGTCGCCATGTTCCTCAGCAAGCACCTGCTGATCGACTGGCGCCGGGGCGAGGCCTTCTTCCTGCAACACCTGGTCGACGGAGAGTTCTGTGCCAACAACGGCGGCTGGCAGTGGGCCGCCTCCACCGGCACCGATGCCGCTCCCTATTTCCGTATCTTCAACCCAACCACCCAGTCGCAGCGCTTCGACCCGGACGGCCATTTCATCGCTACCTACCTGCCGGCGTTCCAGGCCCTGCCGTCCCGAGACCGGCACGCGCCCAGCGATGCGCAGCGAGCCGCCATCGGTTACCCCCCTCCCATCGTCGACCATCGCGCCGCACGTGCGCGCGCCTTGGACGCCTTCGCGTCGCTCAAGGCGAAACTCTGACCTAACGGCGCCGCTGGCGCCTGACAGGAGGCATGGCATGAACAGGGATACCGCCCTGGCGGCATTCTGCGCCCGCTTCAATAAACTAGACAAAAACTGTACAGAAATATTGTGCGAGTTATATACTGACGACGTGATCTTCCAAGACCCCTTGCATCGGATCGAAGGGCTGGAATCGCTGGAAAAGTACTTCAAGGCATTGTACGAAAACGTGACAGGCTGTCGGTTCGAGTTCCATCAGCAGGCCCTGCAGGGCGAGGCCGCCTTCGTCAGCTGGACGATGCACCTGAGCCACCGTCGCCTGGCCAGCGGCCGGCAGATCAGCCTGGAAGGGTGCTCGGTGCTTTGCTTCCCGGCCCATGCCGAGGGGCGCGCCAGCCGACATCGGGACCACTTCGACCTGGGCGCCCTGCTCTACGAAAACCTGCCGCTGCTGGGCCCGCTGGTGAAAGGAGTGAAACGGCGAGCGGGCAGCTGAGCCCCCACGACCCCACCCCGAGGAGAGAAACATGGCGGTACTGAGCGGCACGCGACGCATCTGGCTGACCGGCGCCACGTCGGGCATCGGGCGCGCCCTGGCCGTTGCCCTGCTCGAGCAGGGCCACCATGTGGCGCTGAGTGCGCGGCGCGAGGCGCACCTGCAGGCGCTTGCAGGCCAGTACAGCAATGCCCTGCTGCTGCCGCTGGACGTACGCGACCGCGACGCCGTGCGCGAAACCGGGGCACACCTGAACGACCTCTTCGGCCAGCTGGACGTGGCCATCCTCAACGCCGGGGTATGCGAATACGTGGACGTGCGCCAGTTCGACACCCAGCTGGTGGAGCGGGTGCTGGCGGTCAACTTCTTCGGTGCACTGCACTGCATCGAGGCGGCCCTGCCGCTGCTGCGTCGCTCGAACCGCCGCCATGGCCGACCGCTGCTGGCGGCCACGTCCAGCGCGTCGGCCTACGCCGCCCTCCCGCGCGCCGAGGCCTATGGCGCCTCCAAGGCGGCCTTGAGCTATTTCCTGGAGTCGCTGCGGCTGGACCTGCACGCCGAGGCAATCGATGTCAGCGTGATCCATCCAGGCTTCGTCAAGACACCGCTGACCGACCGCAACGACTTCGCCATGCCAATGCGGTTGAGTGCGGAGCAGGCCGCCACCGCCATCCTGCGCGGGCTGGAGAAACGCCAGCTCGATATCCATTTCCCCAAGCGCCTTACCTGCGGGGTGCGCCTGCTCGGGGCGCTGCCCGCCGCCCTGCGCCACCGCCTGGGCCTGCGCCTGACACGCACCGCCGCGCCGGAGCCCCGATGAACAGCACCCTGTCAACCAGCCAACCCGTGCTGCCGATCGGGCAGCGCATCGCCGTGATCGGCAGCGGCATCAGCGGCATGGCCGCCGCCTGGTACCTGAGCCGCCGCCACTGGGTAACGCTGTTCGAATCCAGCGCGCGCCTGGGCGGGCATACGGCTACGGTGGAAGTCCCGCTCAACGGCGCCTCCTACGCCATCGACACCGGCTTCATCGTCTTCAACGACCGCACCTACCCCCATTTCCAGGGGCTGCTGGCACAGCTTGGCGTCGCCGTTCAGCCCACGGAGATGAGCTTCTCGGTACACCGGACCGATCGCGACTTCGAATACAACGGCCACACGCTGGCCAGCCTGTTCGCCCAGCGCCGCAACCTGCTGCGCCCCGGCTTCTATCGCCTGCTTGGGGAGATCCTGCGCTTCAACCGCCGCGCCACGGCCGACCTCGACGCCGGCCGCCTGCCGCTCGACCAGTCGCTTGGGGACTACCTGAAGGCCGGCGGCTACAGTGCCGACTTCATGTATCACTACCTGTTGCCGATGGGAGCGGCGATCTGGTCGGCCAGCATCCGTCAGCTGAGCGAATTCTCGGTGCTGTTCTTCGTGCGCTTTTTCCGCCACCACGGCCTGCTGGCGGTGAACGACCGCCCGCAGTGGTACACCCTGGTGGGCGGCTCCCACCGCTATATCCCGGCCTTGACGGCGCCCTATGCCAACCGCATCCGGCTCGCCTGCCCGGTAAGCGGGCTGCGTCGCTATCGCGACGGCGTGGCGATCACCTCCGCGCACGGCCAGGAGTCGTTCGACCAGGTGGTGCTGGCCTGCCATGCTGACCAGGCGCTGGCCCTGCTGGAAGACGCCTCGGCGGCGGAGCGCGAGGTGCTCGGCGCGCTGCCGTACGAGCCAAACGAGGTCGTGCTGCATACCGACACCCGCCTGCTGCCGCGCCGCCGACGCGCCTGGGCAAGCTGGAACTACCGGCTGGACGGGCGCAGCGAAGAGGCACGGGTGGCCGTGACCTACAACATGAACCTGCTGCAGCGCATCGAGGCGCCCCAGACCTTCTGTGTGACGCTCAATGACAGCGCTGCCATCGACCCGGCGAAGGTGCTGGGGCGCTACCACTACGCGCACCCCCGCTTCACCCCCGCCGGTCATCTTGCCCAGGCCCGCCACGCCGAGATCTCGGGCTACGCCCGGCGCACCCACTACTGCGGCGCCTACTGGCGCAACGGTTTTCACGAGGACGGCGTCTGGAGCGCCCTGCGGGTGGCCCAGGCGCTTGGCTGCGGCGAGACGGTGCTAGTCTCGCCCACGGATGCCACCCCCGAGGCAGCGCCCGCATGAGCACGACGCCCCGTTCTCGGGTCTATCGCGGCACGCTGCGCCATCGTCGCTTCCTGCCCCGCGCTCACGTCTTCACCTACCGGGTGTGGATGGTCTGGCTCGATCTCGATGAGTTGCCCGGCCTGTTCGACGGGGTGCCCGGCTTCAGCCTTCGGCACCCGACGCCGGCGAGATTTCGACGCCAGGACTACCTGGCACCCCACGACCAGCCCCTAGCCGAGGTGGCGCGCGACGAGGTCGCCCGCCAGTTGGGCTGGGCGCCCCAGGGCCGGGTCTGCCTGCTGACCCAGCTGCGCACCTTCGGTGCCGGCTTCAACCCCATTTCGCTCTATTACCTGCATGACCCCGACAGCGAAGGGGGCGGGCTGCGTGCGGTACTGGGCGAAGTAACCAACACGCCGTGGCGGGAGCGGGCTCGCTACGCCTGCGGCGTCGAGCCTGGGCGGCACTGGCACGCGGCACGGTTCGACAAGCGCCTGCATGTCTCGCCCTTCAACGCCATGGACATGACATACCGCTGGCGCTTCGACACCCCGGGCGAGCGCCTGTCGATGCACATGGAGGTGTGGCGCGAGCAGCAGTGCCATCTGGACGCCTCGCTACGGCTCAGCGGAACGCCCGCCACGCGTGGCGCCCTGCTCGCGGCCCTGGCACGCCAGCCCCTGATGAACCTGAAGAGCCAGGCCGCCATCCACCTGGAGGCACTGAAGCTGTGGGTCAAGGGCGTACCGATCCATGACCACCCCCTGCGCAAGGAGTCCTCGTCGTGAACACGCTTCGCACCAGCCCCCATCCGCCGCTCGCGGAGGCTACGGACGCGCTGACGCGCTGGCTCCGGCAGCGCCTGCTGGCCCAGCTCGATGCCCTGGAGGGCGGCAGAATCACGCTGATAGAAGGCAGCCAGTGCCACCACCTGGGCCAGGGCGGCCCGCTGCAGCTGACCCTGGTGGTGCGCCGCATGCGTGCGTGGCGCCGCCTATCGCTGGGCGGCAGCGTCGGCGCCGCGGAGGCCTACGTCGATGCGGACTGGGACGTGGACGACCTGGTCGGCCTGGTACGCCTGCTGGCGCGCAACCTCGAGCGGCTCAACGGGGAGCTGGAACGCGGGCCGGCGGGAATCGGACGCTGGCTGCTCGGCACCCTGCAAGGGCTAAAGCGCAATACGCAGAACCGCGCGCGACGCAACATCGCCGCCCACTACGACCTGGGCAATGACCTGTTCGCGCTATTCCTCGACCGTGAACACCTGATGTATTCGAGCGCGGTGTTTCCCCACCCCGACGCCACGCTGGAGGAAGCCTCCACCCACAAGCTCGACCTGCTGCTCGACAAGCTCGAGGTGCGCCCCGAGCATCACCTGCTGGAGATCGGCACCGGCTGGGGCGGCCTGGCGCTGCATGCCGCCCGCACCCGCGGCTGCCGCGTGACCACCACCACCCTGTCGGCCGAGCAATATGCCTATACCGCCCGGCGCATCGCCCAGGCGGGACTGGGCAAGCGCATCACATTGCTCAACCAGGACTACAGGGAGCTGCAGGGCCGCTACGACCGGCTGGTCTCGGTGGAGATGATCGAGGCCGTGGGGCACCAGTACCTCGATACCTACCTTGCCACCCTCGACCGCCTGCTAAGCGAGGACGGCCTGGCGCTGCTGCAGGCAATCACCATCCGCGACCAACGCTACGAGGCGGCCAAACGCGAGGTGGACTTCATCAAGCGCCATGTTTTTCCCGGCGGCTTCCTGCCATCCCATCACGCCATCCTGCGCGGACTGGCACGCTGCACCTCGCTCAACATGATCGGCCTGGAGGAGATCGGCCCCCACTATGCCCGCACCCTGCGCGAGTGGCGCCACCGCTTCGAAGCGCGCCTGGATACGGTGCGCCGGCTCGGCTACGACGAACGCTTCATTCGGCTGTGGCGCTATTACCTTTGCTACTGCGAAGGTGCCTTCATGGAGCGCGCCATCGGCACCTGCCAGCTGCTGCTGGCGAAGCCTGGCGCACGCCCGGCTTCGCCAGGCATGCAAGCGGCACCATGACACGCGTAGAAACGGGGGTTCAGGCGGCGGGGCTTGGACCCAGCGTGGCCGAGGCCTGCGTAGCCTCGCCCTGCCAGGTGGTCTCGAGCATCTGTGCCGACATGGGGCGGGCGAACAGATAACCCTGCACCAGGCGGCAGCCCGCCTTTTGCAGAAAGTCGAGCTGCTCCTGGGTCTCCACACCCTCGGCCACCACGTCGAGCCCCAGCCCGCGCGCCATGGCCAGCACGGCACTGACGATGGCGGCATCCGCCGCATCGCCGGGCAGGGAGTTGATGAAGGCGCGGTCGAGCTTAAGCTTGTCCAGCGGCAGATTCTTCAAATAGCTCAGCGACGAATAGCCCATGCCGAAGTCATCGATGGCGATCCGGTGCCCCTTGGCACGCAGCGCCTCAAGGCGAGGCACGATATCGCCGGCACGCTCGTCGAGCAGCACCGACTCGGTCAGCTCCAGTCCGAGCTGGCCGGGGGTAATGCCGTGGCGCGCCAGCCCCGCCGACAGCGCGGCCTCGAGCTCGCCCTGGAACATCTGAATGGCCGAGATGTTGATCCACACAGGAAGCTTGGGCATGCCCAGCTCACGCCAGCGAGCCATCTGGGCCAGCGCCTCGTCGATCACCCAGTTGCCGAGCGGCCCCATCAGGCCATGGCGCTCGGCCAGGGGAATGAAGTCGCCCGGCGAGACCATGCCATGCTCGGGGTGACGCCAGCGCAGCAGCGCCTCCATGCCCACCACCGTTCCATCCTGCACCCGATGCTGGGTCTGGTAGTGCAGCTCCAGCTGCTCGCCCTTGGCCAGCGCGTCGCGCAGGCTGTATACCAGCGCCATGTGCGGCGCATTCTGCACATCGAGCGCCGGACGAAAGCGCTGGCTGACGTTGCGCCCGTGACGCTTGGCCGAGTAGAGCGCCGACTCCAGGCGCTGGAACAGCACGCCGGAGTCGTGGCCGTCCTCGGGCGCCCGGCAGCTGCCGATGGACAGCCCCAGGCGCAACGAATGGTTGCCCACCTCGAAGGGTTCGCCCATGTGCTGGCGCAGCCCGGCAACCCACTGCTCATGGTCGTCGAAAGTGGTCGTGCGAATGACCAGGAACTCATCCCCTCCCAGCCGCCCGACGACCCCGCCGGCCACATGCCGCGCCAGGCGCTGGCCGAAGCGCGCCAGCAGACGATCGCCCTGCTCCACCCCCAGGCTATCATTAACCGACTTGAAGCCATCGATGTCGATGATGGCCATGTCGAGGCTCTCGCCAGCACGCAGGTGACGTACCCGCGAGGTCATCAGGTCATGCAGCCGGCGGCGGTTGGGCAGTCCGGTCAGCGGGTCCTCGAAGCCGATGCGCCGCAGATCCTGCTCACGGGCCTTGTGCACGGAAATATCGGTGAAGGTGCCGACATAGTGGCTGACCTTGCCGCGCGCGCCGGTTACCGCCTTGACCCGCAGCCACTCGGGAAATTCATCGCCCTGCTTGCGCCGGTTCCAGATCTCGCCCTCCCAGCGCCCCTTGCTCTCCAGGGTCTGCCAGAAGCGCTTGAAGAAGGCGGTATCATGCCGAGCCGCCGCCAGGCTAGCGGCATTGAGCCCCCGCACCTCGTCTTCGGTGAAGCCGGTGATTCGCGTGAAGGCGGGATTGACGGCCAGGATGCGGTTCTCGGCGTCGGTGATCTGCACGCCCTCCTCGGAGAGCATCAGCGCCTGCTGCATCAGCTCGGCATGCTGGCGGTCGCGCTGCACCTGGCGCCAGGCGTCGATGATGCCGAACGCGGCGATGCCGACCGCCACCAGCCTGAGGCCAGGATTGGGCAGCCAGATACAGGCCAGCAGCGCCGCCAGCGAGGCCCAGGTCAACGGGCGGTTGATCGCAAAGGAAGCCCACATGTCTTGTCCCGGTCCGACGGCTAGAAAAAAAACGAATTGTGCCCATGCGATGCATCGACCCGGTTAAGTGTATCGACACATTGACACGACACTTTAATCCGTTGCGCGCACAGCGTCATGCCTGACGTGCATTCACCGTCCTCGGCCAGTAGACTAGGCGGGGCCGCCCGGGCAGGTCGGCCGTCAGTGCCATGCCGCATTTGCGATGCGTGCGGGAAGGCTCACGATAACAGCGACTCGGAACGACTCAGTGACCAAGCAACACTCCTTCGAACGTGAAGAACTGCTGGCATGCAGCCGCGGTGAGCTCTTCGGCCCTGGCAACGCACAGCTGCCGGCTCCCAACATGCTGATGCTCGACCGCATCACCCAGATCAACGAACAGGGTGGCCAGTTCAGCAAGGGCGAGCTGATTGCGGAGCTGGATATCCATCCGGACCTGTGGTTCTTCGACTGCCACTTCCCGGGCGACCCGGTCATGCCCGGCTGTCTGGGGCTAGACGCCATGTGGCAGTTGGTGGGCTTCTATCTGGGCTGGCTCGGCCATCCGGGCCGCGGTCGCGCCCTGGGCTGCGGCGAGGTGAAGTTCACCGGCCAGATCCTGCCCGAGGCCAAGAAGGTCACCTACCATATCCATATCAAGCGCATCATCAGCCGACGTCTGATTCTCGGCATGGCCGACGGCACCGTGACGGTCGATGGGCGTGAAATCTATCAGGCTCATGACCTCCGTGTCGGCCTGTTCACCTCTACTGCGAATTTCTGATTCAGGAGGCTTCCATGCGACGAGTGGTAGTCACCGGCCTGGGCATCGTATCCTGCCTCGGCAATGACCGTCAGGCGGTCCTCGATGCCCTCAAGGACGGGCGCTCGGGTATTCGCTTCAAGGAGGAGTATGCCGAGCGCGGCTTTCGCAGCCAGGTGGCCGGCGTCGTGGACATCGACCTCGATGCGCTGATCGATCGCAAGCTGCGCCGCTTCATGGGCGACGCCGCCGCTTACGCTTACGTCAGCATGGCCCAGGCCATCGAGGACGCGGGCCTGACGCCCGAGCAGGTCTCCAGCGAGCGCACCGGCCTGATCGCCGGCTCAGGCGGCGCCTCCAGCGCCAACCAGGTTGAGGCCGCCGACGCCATGCGCGACAAAGGCCTGCGCCGCGTCGGCCCCTACCGCGTCACTCGCACCATGGGCAGCACCGTCTCCGCCTGCCTTGCCACGCCGTTCAAGATCAAGGGCGTCAACTACTCGATCTCCTCGGCCTGCGCCACCTCGGCCCACTGCATCGGCAACGCCATGGAGCAGATCCAGATGGGCAAGCAGGACATCGTCTTTGCTGGCGGCGGCGAGGAAGAGCACTGGACCTTGTCTTGTCTGTTCGATGCCATGGGCGCGCTCTCGACCCGCTACAACGACACGCCGGACAAGGCCTCGCGCCCCTACGACCAGGCTCGCGACGGTTTCGTCATCGCTGGCGGTGGCGGCATGCTGGTGCTCGAGGAGCTCGAGCACGCCCGTGCCCGCGGCGCGAAGATCTACGCCGAGCTGGTGGGCTACGGCGCCACCTCCGATGGCCATGACATGGTCGCGCCGTCTGGCGAAGGGGCTGCCCGCTGCATGCGCCAGGCCCTGGCCACCGTGGAAGGCAAGATCGACTACATCAATACCCACGGCACCTCCACGCCGGTGGGCGATGTCGCCGAACTCAAGGCGATCCGCGAGGTGTTCGGCAGCAGCACGCCGCCGATGAGTTCCACCAAATCCCTGACCGGCCACTCGCTGGGTGCCACCGGCGTGCAGGAAACCATCTACTCACTGCTGATGATGGAGAACGACTTCATCGCCGCTTCCGCCAACGTCGAAACCCTCGACGAGCAGGCGGCCGGCTTCGATATCGTCACCCAGCGCCGCGACAACGTCAGCGTCGATCGCGTGCTCTCCAACAGCTTCGGCTTCGGCGGTACCAACGCCTGCCTGGTGCTGCAGCGCTATCGCGACTAGGCGACCCCGCCCCACGCAAAAGGCGCCCCATGGGGCGCCTTTTGCGTGGCCACGACTTCCTTCACGCTAACTTACATGCACGCATAGGCCTGCCTGTGCGTAAGCCGCCGCTCACTCCGCGCCGGCCTCCACCGCGGGCTTGGCCACGGTCGGACGCGGCACCTCGGAGATCTCGGCCAGCCGCGCCTCGATCCACGCCTCGACCTCGACCAGCACCTCTTCCGGCGTGCGGCCAACGGTATCGATCGGCTGGCCCACCACCAGATGCAGCACCCCAGGATTCTTGATCCAGTGCCGTCCTGGCCAGCGCTCGCCCGCATTGTGTGCCACCGGCACCACCGGCACCCCGGCGCGGCAGGCAATCACTGCACCGCTCTTGTTGTAGCGCCGCCGCTGCCCAGGAGCCACGCGAGTCCCTTCGGGAAAGATCAGCACCGACAAGCCCTCCTGCAGCCGTGCGACGCCCTGCGACAGTACCTGCCGCATGGCGCGGGCCGGCTTCGAGCGGTCAAGCGCAATGGGATGCAGCAACCGCAGGCCCCAGCCGAACACGGGGATGCGCAGCAGCTCCTGCTTGAGCACCGTACAGACCGGTGGCTTGAGGATCTGCAGGTAGACGGTTTCCCATTCGCACTGGTGGTTGGCCAGGACCACGCAGGGCCCAGCGGGCAGGTTCTCGCGCCCGCTGATGCGATAGCGCACGCCACAGGTCCAGCGAAACCAGGCGGTGATGAAGTGGTTATAGAGATTGAGCAGGCGGTAACGGCTCGCCAGCGGCAGGAACGGCGCCACTGGCAGGAACAGTACGCCGCTGACCAGAATGGCGAAGAAATAGCCCAGGTAGAACAGCAGGCTGCGCAACAGGTTCATCACAGGGTTCCGCTATCATCATCGGGGTCGGGAGCGCAGCGCGCCTGACACCAGTCGTCGAGCAGGCGCCCCACCTCCAGCCGCCAGGGCTTCTGGTGCACACCAAAGGCCTCAAGCACCCGTCGGCAGTTGAGCACGCGACGCAGCGGCTGGTCATGGTGATGCTTGAGCGGCTTCACCTCGCCGAGCGCCACCTGCTCGCCGATTCCTTCCAGGCGGGTCAGCAGCTGCGTGCGCACCATGGAGGTGAAGGTATAGGCACTGACCGGCTCAGTGCCCGCCAGGTGATAGGAACCCCAGGCACCGGACCCGCAGCCGAGCTGGTGCAGCATGCCTACCAGCGCCATGGCCACCGCATCGGCCGAGGTGGGGCAGAAGATCACATCCTGGGCGGCACGGACATCCTCTCCACCGACCAGGCTGTCGATGATGCCGCTGAGCCAGGCATGGCCGCCTTCCAGAGCAAACAGCGGGCCCAGCCGCACGATCAGGTGGCGCGGGTGCGTGCTGCGGATGCGGTCGCCGACGGCGATCAATCGACGCAGGCTCTCGTCACGCGGCGCCGGGATGACATGCTCGTCAATGGGAACGTCGAAGCCGTCCTGGTAGAGCTGGTCGGAAACGCACCAGACCAGGGGCGTATCGGTTTCGCGACAGGCCGCCAGGCAGGCGTCGACGCCTTCGCCATGCGCCACCACGGCGGCCGGCTCGATCTCCATCGGCGCCGACAGCGGCGGGATGATGACGGCATCCGGCGCCAGCTCCCGCAGTCGCACAGCATCCAGCGACAGACCCGCCTCGATCACCAGCTCGGTGTCACTGCGCCGATGGGCCAGCCGCGCCATCGCCAGATTGAGGCAGTGGCCGGCATCCAGAATCAACAGCTTCACTCGACAGCCTCCGTGGGCCGGTAATGCCTAGAACGGGATTTCGTCATCGAAATCGTCGAAGCTACCCGGGTCCGGCGCACCGTAATTGCCCTGCCGCTGCCCTCCCTGCTGAGGCTGCTGGTGCTGTCCGCCCTGCTGCTGGGGCTGGCCAGCCGGCGCCGAACGCTGCGGCTGACCGCCGCCATGACCGCCCTGCTGGGGAGCTTGGCCGTAGCCACCGCCTTGCGACGGCGCACCATAGCCGCCGCCCTGCGGCGCCGCACCATAGCCGCCCTGCTGGCCCATGCCTGCACCGGGCTGGCCGCCGAAGTCGCCTCCGCTGCGGGAGTCGAGCATCTGCATGTCATTGCAGACAATCTCGGTAGTGTAGCGGTCCTGGCCGTCCTGCCCCTGCCACTTGCGCGTCTGCAGCCGCCCTTCGAGATAGACCCGAGAGCCCTTCTTCAGGAACTGCTGAGCGATCTCAGCCAGGCGGTTGAACAGCACCACCGAATGCCACTCCGTGCGCTCCTGGCGCTGGCCGCTCTGCTTGTCGGTCCAGGTGTCGGTCGTCGCGACGCGCAGATTGGCGACGGGACTGCCGGACGGCATGAAGCGCACCTCGGGGTCCTGCCCCAGGTTGCCGATGAGGATGACCTTGTTGACGCCGCGGGCCATAGGAGACTCCCTGTGTGTTGTCGTGAACTCGTCATGAATTCGGTGATAGTTCGTGCGCTAGCCCGGGCATAGCCGGCTAGCCTTCGTGACGGCGTGATCGAATCAAGCGACCGAGCGCTTCCTCGTCGAGATGACGACGGTCGACCTTGAGATAGGCCAGCCGCTCCTCGGGGACCACCAGCACATCTTCGACGCCGGCCACGTCGGCAAAATTTGCCATCAGTGCTTCTAGGGCATCGCCCTGGTGCTCCTCGTCGAGTGCCACCACTTCGCTCGACAGGTGCGGCGGGGTCGGCATGCCCAGCATCACCAGCCACCAGCCGCCGACCACCACGGCGCTGACGATGAACACCGCCCCCAGGCCCCACTGCTGCACGATGAAGCCGCCCAGCACGCCGCCGAGGAAGGCGCCCAAAAACTGGCTGGTCGAATAGATGCCCATGGCGGTGCCCTTCGCCCCAGCCGGCGCCAGCTTACTGAGCATCGAGGGCAGCATGGCCTCCAGCAGGTTGAAACCGATGAAGAATAGCAGCAGACAGGCAAACAGCGCCCAGATGCCATCGAGACCGGCAAGCCCGCCAAGGCTGGCCGCCATCAAGGCGATGGCCAGCAGACTCATGCCTTTCATGCGCTGGCGTTTTTCCGCAATCACTACCAGCGGCACCATGCCGATGAACGCCAGCGCCATGACACCGAGATAGGTGACACCATGCCGCTCGGCGCCGATCCCGACCTCGACCAGGCGAAACGGCACGGCCAGGAAGATCGCCATAAGCACCAAGTGCAGGGCGAAGATCGACAGGTCGAGCCGCCACAGATCGCTGCGGGTGAGGATGGTCGTCACCTGCTGGCGATCGATGCCAACGTCGCGATGACGCATCCGGCGTGGCGCGGGAGGTACCAGCTTCCACAGCACGACCAAGCCCAGGGCGGCAAGCAGGGCGGTGAACCAGAATACCGCGGCGAGGCCGAACGTCGCCGCCAGCCACGGGCCAAGCACCATGGCCACCGCAAAGGCCACGCCGATGGACAACCCGATGGTGGCCATCGCAGCCGTGCGCACCTGCTCGCGGGTCTGATCGGCCAGCAGCGCCATGATCGCCGCCGCCACCGCCCCGCTGCCCTGCAGGGCGCGGCCCAGAATGACGCCTTGGATGCTCTCCGCGCTGGCCGCGACCACGCTGCCCACCACGAAGAGCAAAAGGCCACCGGCAATGACAGGCTTGCGCCCGAGCCGATCGGACAGCACGCCGAAGGGGATCTGCAGGATGGCCTGGGTCAGCCCATAGACGCCCAATGCCAGGCCCACCATCAGCGGTGTAGCGCCCACCAGGTCATCAGCATAAAGCGCCAGCACCGGCAGCACCATGAACAGTCCCAGCATGCGCGTGGCATACAGGCTCGCCAGGCCGGTAATGGCGCGCCGTTCAGTGGCTAGCAGCAGACCCGAGACCTTGCGCATGGGGGAGAGGCTTCCATGGGTGGTAGGGCTGAGCCCCATCGAATGAATCGCCTATTCTAACGATTCCCAGCCACACAGGGAACGGCCGGACCGGTGGCGCTTTGGCGCGCGCCTCGGCTCACACGTATAATGAAGGTTTTGCCGAGCGCCATGAGGTGGGAATGGACAGGATTCTGGTCAGGGGTGCCCGCACCCACAACCTCAAGCAGATCGATGTCGAGCTGCCCCGCGACAGGCTGATCGTGGTCACCGGGCTCTCAGGGTCGGGCAAGTCATCGCTGGCCTTCGACACCCTCTATGCCGAAGGCCAGCGACGCTACGTGGAATCGCTCTCCACCTACGCCCGCCAGTTCCTGTCGATGATGGAGAAGCCCGACGTCGACCATATCGAGGGTCTGTCACCGGCGATCTCCATCGAGCAGAAATCGACTTCTCACAATCCTCGCTCCACGGTCGGCACCATCACCGAAATTTACGACTACCTGCGCCTGCTGTTCGCCCGCGCCGGCACGCCGCGCTGCCCGGAACACGACGAGGAGCTCGAGGCCAGCACCATCTCCCAGATGGTCGATCAGGTGCTGGCCCTTCCCGAGGGTAGCAAGCTGATGCTGCTGGCTCCGGTGGTCAAAGGGCGCAAGGGCGAGCATCTGCAGCTGCTTGCCGAGCTGCGCGCCCAGGGCTTCGTGCGGGTCATGATCAACGGCCAAGCGCTGGAGCTCGATGACATCGCCCCGCTGGACAAGCACAAGAAGCACGACATCAGCGTGGTGGTCGACCGGATCAAGGTTCGCGAGGGGCTGGCCCAGCGCCTGGCGGAATCGTTCGAAACCGCGCTCAACCTGGCCGACGGCATCGCCGTGGTGCACTTCATGGACGGCGATGCCGAGGACATCACCTTCTCGGCGCGCTTCGCCTGCCCGGTTTGCGGCTACGCCATTGCCGAGCTCGAGCCACGCATGTTCTCGTTCAACAACCCCGCCGGCGCCTGCCCCACCTGCGACGGCCTGGGCGTGCAGCAGGTGTTCGACCCCGACAAGCTGATCAGCCACCCTCAGCTGTCGCTGGCCGAGGGCGTGATCAAAGGCTGGGACCGGCGCAGCGTCTACTACTTCAGCCAGCTACAGGCGGTGGCCGATCACTATCGCTTCACCCTGGAGACACCTTGGCAGGAGCTTGCCCGTCACGAGCGTGAGATCATCCTGCACGGCAGCGGCGAGGACGAGATCGCCTTCAGCTACGTCAACGACCGTGGCCGCCGCGTGACCCGTGAACACGCTTTCGAAGGCGTGCTGCCCAACATGCAGCGTCGCTATCGCGAGACCGAGTCGAGCATGGTGCGCGAGGAACTGGCGCGCTACATCGCCGACCGCCCCTGCCCCACCTGCCAGGGCTCGCGCCTGCGCAAGGAGTCCCGTCATGTCTTTGTCGACGACCACACCCTACCGCAGATCGTTCAGCTGCCCATCGGCGAGGCCTGGCATTACTTTCAGCAGCTTGCCCTGCCTGGACGCAAGGGCGAGATTGCCCAGAAGGTGGTCAACGAGATCCAGGCGCGCCTGGAATTCCTCGTCAACGTCGGGCTCGACTACCTCAACTTGGAACGCAGCGCCGAGACGCTTTCCGGCGGCGAGGCCCAGCGCATTCGCCTGGCAAGCCAGATCGGCGCCGGCCTGGTCGGCGTCATGTACATCCTCGACGAGCCTTCCATCGGCCTGCACCAGCGCGACAACGACCGCCTGCTCAAGACGCTGGTTCACCTGCGCGACCTGGGCAATACGGTGATCGTCGTCGAGCACGACGAAGACGCCATCCGCGCCGCCGACCACGTGCTCGACATCGGCCCCGGCGCCGGGGTGCATGGGGGCCGCATCGTGGCCCAGGGCACGCCGGAAGCGGTGATGGCCAGTGATGACTCGCTCACCGGCCAGTACCTGTCGGGCAAGCGCCGCATCGAGGTACCCAAGTGGCGCATCCCCGGCAACCCCGAAAAGCGGCTCGTGCTCAGCGGCGCACGCGGCAACAACCTGCATGACGTCACCCTGAGCCTGCCGCTGGGGCTGTTCATCTGCGTCACCGGGGTCTCAGGTTCAGGCAAATCGACGCTGATCAACGCCACGCTGATGCCGATCGCCGCACGCGAGCTCAACCACGCCACAACCCTGACACCCGCGCCCTTCGACCGCATCGAGGGGCTCGACCAGCTCGACAAGGTAATCGACATCGATCAGAGCCCCATTGGTCGCACACCGCGCTCCAACCCGGCCACCTACACCGGCATCTTCACCCCGATCCGCGAGCTTTTCGCCGGCACCCAAGAGGCTCGCTCACGCGGCTACAAGCCGGGGCGCTTCTCCTTCAACGTCAAAGGAGGCCGCTGCGAAGCGTGTCAGGGCGAAGGCATGATCAAGGTCGAGATGCACTTCCTGCCCGATATCTACGTGCCCTGCGACGTTTGCAAAGGCAAGCGATACAACCGCGAGACGCTGGAAATCGAATACAAGGGCAAGAGCATCGACGAGGTGCTCGAGATGACCGTGGAGGAAGCGCTGGCGTTTTTCAGCCCGGTACCGGCCATCGCCCGGCGCCTGCAGACCCTGCTCGACGTCGGCCTCTCCTACATCCGGCTGGGACAGAGCGCCACCACGCTTTCCGGCGGCGAGGCCCAGCGCGTCAAGCTGGCGCGCGAGCTGGCCAAGCGCGACACCGGCAAGACCCTCTATATCCTCGACGAGCCCACCACCGGGCTGCACTTCGAGGACATACGCCAGCTGCTCGCGGTTCTCCACCGCCTGCGCGACCACGGCAATACCATCGTGGTGATCGAGCATAACCTGGACGTGATCAAGACCGCCGACTGGATCGTCGACCTCGGCCCAGAGGGCGGCTCCGGGGGCGGGCGGATCATCGCCGAAGGCACCCCCGAGCAGGTGGCGGCAATGGAAGTCTCGCATACCGGTCGCTTCCTCAAACCGCTGCTGGAGCGGGCCAAACGCAGACAGGCCGAGCCAGCAACGTCCAAGTAGGGTCGCATGCCAATAAAAAACCCGGCTTCGCGAGAAGCCGGGTTTTTCGTATTGCTACAGCACTGCCGGACCAGGCCCGCCGCCGAGGATCACTCCTCGGTAGCGACTTCCTCTGCCTCGACGACCGGACGGTCGACGAGCTCGACGAAGGCCATGGGGGCGTTGTCGCCGGTGCGGAAGCCGCACTTGAGGATACGGACATAGCCGCCCGGACGCTCGACGTAACGCGGACCCAGCTCGTTGAAGAGCTTACCGACCGCTTCCTTGGAGCGGGTGCGGCTGAAGGCCAGACGCCGGTTGGCAACGCTGTCCTGCTTGGCCAGGGTGATCAGCGGCTCGATAACGCGACGCAGTTCCTTGGCCTTGGGCAGGGTTGTCTTGATCACTTCATGCTCGATCAGCGACACGCTCATGTTCTTGAACATGGCCTGGCGATGCGAGCTGGTACGATTCAGATGACGACCACTCTTACGATGACGCATGGTTGCAATTCCTTACCAAACTGGGACTCGAATCGACGCTCACGCAGAGGCCTTGTCGTCCTTCAGGCTCGCCGGCGGCCAGTTTTCCAGCCGCATGCCAAGGGAAAGACCGCGCGCCGCCAGCACATCCTTGATTTCATTCAAGGATTTCTTGCCGAGGTTCGGGGTCTTCAGCAGCTCGACTTCTGTGCGCTGGATCAGATCGCCGATGTAGTAGATATTCTCGGCCTTCAGGCAGTTGGCGCTGCGGACGGTCAATTCGAGATCGTCTACGGGGCGCAGAAGAATCGGATCGACATGATCCTCTTCTTCCTCGATCTCCTGCTCCTTGTCGGCTTCCAGGTCGACGAACGCGGACAGCTGCTCCTGCAGGATGGTCGCGCTGCGACGGATGGCCTCTTCAGGATCCAGGGTGCCGTCGGTTTCCAGATCAATGATCAGCTTGTCGAGGTCGGTACGCTGTTCGACACGCGCGGCATCGACGGCATACGAGACACGGCGCACGGGGCTGAACGTAGCATCCAGCTGCAGGCGACCGATGGCACGTGACTCATCGTCGGCACTCAGGCGAGCATCCGCCGGCTCGTAGCCACGACCGCGCGCGACCTTGAGCTGCATCTTGAGCTCGGCACCTTCGTTGACGTGAGCGATGACGTGATCCGGGTTGACGATCTCGACATCATGATCGAGAGCGATGTCACCCGCAGTCACCACGGCCGGGCCCTGCTTGTTCAGCGAGAGCACCGCCTCGTCGCGACTGTGCATGCGGATGGCCACGTCCTTGAGGTTGAGGAGGATCTCGATGACATCTTCCTGAACACCCTCGATCGCGCTGTACTCATGCTCTACGCCGGCAATCTCGACTTCCACCACGGCACAGCCGGGCATGGACGAGAGCAGAATGCGGCGCAGCGCATTGCCCAGAGTGTGGCCAAAGCCACGCTCGAACGGCTCGAGCACGATCTTAGCGTGATGCGCACTGATCTCTTCGACCTTGATATCGCGCGGACGGAGAAACTCTGTCACTGAACGCTGCATAACTACACCTTTGAGGCTGCCTAACGGTTACTCGGTACTCTGGCCGACCCCAAGGGGGTCGGCACGGCGCATTCAGCGACGCTTACTTCGAGTACAGCTCGACGATCAGGTTTTCGTTGATGTCGGCAGACAGGTCGCCGCGTTCCGGGATAGCCTTGAAGGTGCCTTCCATCTTCTTCGCGTCCACCTCGATCCAGGCAACGTCGCCACGATTGGCCGCGATGGAAAGCGCACTCTGGATGCGCGCCTGGTTCTTCGCCTTCTCGCGAATAGTGATCACGTCACCCGGCTTCACCTGGAAGGAGGCCACGTTGACGGTACGGCCATTGACCGCAATCGCCTTGTGGCTGACCAGCTGGCGAGCTTCGGCACGCGTGGAGCCGAAGCCCATGCGGTAGACGACGTTGTCCAGTCGGGACTCCAGCAGCTGCAGAAGGACTTCGCCGGTAGCGCCGGAGCGACGGGCGGCTTCCTTGTAGTAGCTGCGGAACTGCTTCTCGAGCACACCGTAGATGCGGCGTACTTTCTGCTTCTCACGAAGCTGCAAGCCGTAGTCGGAAAGACGCTGACGGCGCTGGCCGTGCACACCCGGAATCTGCTCGGATTTGCACTTCTTCTCGAAGGGAGTCACACCGCTCTTCAGAAAGAGGTCGGTGCCTTCACGACGAGACAGTTTGCACTTCGGTCCAATATAACGAGCCATGAATCTGTCTCCTTAAACGCGGCGTTTCTTCGGCGGACGGCAGCCATTGTGGGGAATGGGCGTCGCGTCAGTGATGCTCTGCACGCGGAAGCCAGCGGCGCTCAGGGCGCGCACGGCGGATTCACGGCCAGGACCGGGGCCCTTGACCAGCACGTCGACGTTTTTCACACCATACTCGGCTGCAGCGGTCGCTGCACGTTCGCTTGCCACTTGAGCAGCGAACGGGGTGCTCTTGCGAGAACCACGAAAACCCGAACCACCGGCAGTTGCCCAGGAAAGAGCGTTGCCCTGGCGGTCTGTGATCGTCACGATCGTGTTGTTAAAAGAGGCGTGGATATGCGCAACGGCATCCACAACCTGCTTTTTAACCTTTTTACGGTTGCTACGCGGGTTAGCCATGTTGATGTCTATTCCTGTCTTTACGCCAGAACGTGCGTGTTACTTGCGGATCGGCTTACGCGGGCCCTTACGGGTACGCGCGTTAGTCTTGGTCCGCTGACCACGCAGCGGAAGACTACGACGATGACGCAGACCACGATAGCAACCCAGGTCCATGAGACGCTTGATGTTCAGCGTTACATCACGACGAAGGTCACCTTCCACGGTGTACTTACCGACTTCATTACGCAGGGTATCCAGCTCATCGCTGGACAGCTCCTGAATCTTGGTAGTCGGCGCGATGCCGGCAGCGGCACAGATGTCCTGCGCGCGCGTGCGGCCAATCCCGAAGATATAGGTCAGCGAGATCGCCGCATGCTTGTTGTCCGGGATATTGACGCCTGCAATACGGGCCATCAGCTTTCTCCGAAATTTGAGCGGCTTGCTCGATTAGTCACTACAAAAGGCGCAACAGCATACCCCTTTACCCTTTCCGGGGCAAGGGGTATGCCGGCACCGCTTTCCAGACGCCAGGTTCAGCCCTGGCGCTGCTTGTGCCGCGGCTCGATGCAGATGACGCGAACCGCGCCATTGCGGCGAATGATCTTGCAGTTGCGGCACATCTTCTTGACGGAAGCTCGAACTTTCATCGTTCCTTCTCCAAAATCGGCACGCGGCGCGCCACATCAGCGGCAGCGCAGCTCAGCGCATGATACCGCCGCTGCCGTAGCCTTTCAGGTTGGACTTCTTCATCACCGATTCGTATTGGTGCGACATGAGATGCGACTGCACCTGGGCCATGAAGTCCATGATGACCACCACAATGATCAGCAGCGCGGTACCGCCGAAGAAGAACGGCACGTTCCACGCCACGATCAAGAACTGGGGCATCAGGGAAACCGCAGTGATGTACAGGGCGCCGCACAGGGTCAGACGGGTCATGACCTTGTCGACATAGCGAGCGGTCTGCTCGCCAGGACGAATGCCCGGCAGGAAAGCCCCTGACTTCTTGAGGTTGTCAGCGACATCCTTGGGATTGAAGACCAGTGCTGTGTAAAAGAAGCAGAAGAATATCACCGCCGCGGCGAAAAGCAAGATGTACAGCGGTTGTCCCGGCCCAAGAGCCTGTGAAGCCCGCTGCAGCCACTCCATGCCGTCGCCCGCCCCGACCCATTGGCCAAGGGAGGCGGGGAACAGCAGGATACTGGAGGCAAAGATCGGCGGAATGACGCCCGCCATGTTCACCTTCAGCGGCAGATAGCTGCTCTGCCCGGCATACATCTTGTTGCCCACCTGACGCCGCGGGTAGTTCACCGTGATACGGCGCTGGCCGCGCTCGATGAACACCACGAAGGCCACGGTCGCCACACCCAGCACGGAGAGGGCCAGCAGCGGCAGCACGTTCCACGCACCTTCGTTGCGGGCCAGCTCGAACGCCTGACCCACCGCACCCGGCAGGCCGGCAACGATACCGGCGAAGATCAGCAGCGAGATGCCGTTGCCGATTCCCTTCTCGGTGATCTGCTCACCCAGCCACATCAGGAACACTGCACCCGACACAAAGGTGACGATGGCAGTGAAATAGAAGCTGAAGTCAGCGGTATAGGCGATGCCCTGGCTCGCCAGGCCCACCGACATGCCGGTGCCCTGGACGAAGGCCAGCAGCACGGTACCGTAGCGGGTGTACTGGCTGATCTTACGGCGGCCTGCCTCGCCCTCCTTCTTCAACTGCTCAAGGTGGGGCGAGACGGCAGTCAGCAGCTGCATGATGATCGACGCCGAGATGTAGGGCATGATGCCCAGCGCCATGATGCTCATGCGCTCCAGGGCGCCACCCGAGAACATGTTGAACATGCCCAGGATGGTGCCCTGCTGCTCCCTGAACAAGGCAGCAAGCTGGTCAGGATTGATACCGGGAACGGGGATATGGGCACCGATACGGTACACCACAATGGCGAGGAGCACGAAGCGCAGACGCGCCCACAGTTCACTCAGACCGCTGCCCATCGCCGGCATGTTTCCTGACTTGGCCATTTAGTCCTCTACCTTGCCACCAGCGGCTTCGATTGCGGCACGGGCACCCTTGGTGACCTTCAGACCGCGCACGGTGACCGCCTTGTTGACGTCGCCGGACAGGATGATCTTCGCGAATTGCGTGGCATCCTTCAGCACATTGGCCTGCTTCAGAGTTTCCAGGGTGACTTCCTCGCCGCTGACCTTGGCCAGTTCGCTCAGACGTACCTCTTCGGAAACCAGCGACTTGGCCGACGTAAAGCCGAACTTCGGCAGACGCCGCTGCAGCGGCATCTGACCACCCTCGAAACCAGGCTTCACGGTGCCGCCGCTGCGCGACTTCTGGCCCTTGTGGCCACGGCCGCCGGTCTTGCCCAGACCGGAACCGATACCACGACCCACGCGCTTTTCAGCATGCTTGGAGCCCGGAGCCGGGCTCAGCGTGTTGAGTTTCATGGATTACTCTCCCTCTACCCGCACAAGGTAATTGACCTTGTGGATCATGCCGCGCACGGCAGGGGTGTCTTCCAGTTCGACCGTGTGACCGATACGGCGCAGCCCGAGGCCCTTCATGGTGGCCTTGTGCGTGGGCAGGGTGCCGATGGTGCTGCGGACCTGGGTTACCTTGAGTGTTGCTGCCATGGTGGTTACCCCGTAATCGCTGCGACAGACAAACCGCGCTTGGCGGCGATGTCTTCCGGCGACTGCATGGCGGTAAGACCCTTCACGGTGGCCCGCACCACGTTGACCGGATTGGTAGAACCGTAGCACTTGGCCAGGACGTCCTGGACGCCAGCCAGCTCGAGCACGGAGCGCATGGCGCCACCGGCGATGATCCCGGTACCTTCGGAAGCCGGCTGCATGTAGACCTTGGAGGCGCCGTGACGGGCCTTGACCGGGTACTGCAGCGTATGGCCCTTCAGGCTCACCTTGACCATGTTGCGGCGGGCCTGGTCCATGGCCTTCTGGATCGCGACCGGCACTTCACGTGCTTTGCCGCGGCCGAAGCCCACACGACCATTGCCGTCGCCCACGACGGTCAGCGCGGTGAAGCCGAAAATACGGCCACCCTTGACCACCTTGGCGACGCGGTTGACCTGCACGAGCTTTTCCTGCAGATCGCCGGTGTTCTGTTCGTTCTTCGCCATCGTTAAACCCTTTAGAATTCCAGGCCGCCTTCACGTGCGGCGTCGGCCAGGGCCTTCACACGACCGTGGTACTTGTAACCGGCACGATCGAAGGCCACCTGGGTGATGCCAGCCTGCTTGGCACGCTCGGCAATCAGCGCACCCACCTTGGCGGCGGCGTCGGCATTGCCCGTGGCACCCTCGCGCAGGTCCTTGTCCAGCGTGGAAGCGCTGGCCAGCACCTTGCCACCATCCGGCGAGATGATCTGCGCGTAGATGTGACGCGGGGTACGGTTGACGCACAGGCGATACACGCCCAGCTCGCGCATCTTGGCGCGAGCACGGCGGGCACGACGGAGACGAGATTCTTTCTTCGCGTTCATAACCCTGCCTTACTTCTTCTTGGCTTCTTTACGACGCACCTGCTCGTCGGCATACCGAACACCCTTCCCCTTGTAGGGCTCAGGCGGACGGAAAGCACGAACCTCGGCGGCGACCTGGCCCAGCTTCTGCTTGTCCGCGCTTTTCAGCACGATGACGGTATTCTTCGGCGTTTCCGCCGAGACACCTTCAGGCAGGGAATACTCGACCGGGTGGGAGAAGCCCAGTGACAGATTCAGCGTCTGGCCATTTGCCTGGGCACGATAGCCGACGCCAACGATTTCGAGAGTCTTGGTGAAACCCTCGGAGACGCCGGTGACCAGGTTCTGGACCAGAGCACGAGTGGTGCCGACCATGGCCCAGGACTTAGCGGTCTCGCTCGGGGTGAAGGTCAGCTGACCATCGCCCTGGCTGATGACCACGTCCGGGTGAACGGTCAAGGACAGCGTGCCCTGACCACCCTTGGCGGTCAGCTGGTCGCCGTCGAGCTTGATCTCGACGCCGGCGGGCACTTTAACCGGATATTTGGCTACGCGGGACATTCCAGACTCCTAGAATACGGTGCAGATGACTTCGCCACCGACGCCCGCTTGGCGAGCGGCGCGGTCGGTCATCACGCCCTTGGAAGTGCTGACGATCGCCACACCCAGACCATCGGCTACCTTGGGCAGTGCATCCTTGCCCTTGTACTGGCGCAGTGAGGGCTTGGAGACCCGCTGCAGATGCTCGATGACCGGCCTGCCCTCGAAATACTTGAGGGTCACGGTCAGCTCGGGCTTGGCGCCTTCAGCAACCGCGAAGTCGGTAATGTAGCCCTCTTCCTTCAATACGCGGGCCACCTCGACCTTGAGTTTGGAAGACGGCATGGTAACCGTCTCCTTGGTGGCCATCTGCGCATTGCGGATACGGGTGAACATATCCGCCAGAGTGTCTTGCATGCTCATTTACGTTGCGCTCCTGATGTTTCCGTGGCGGCTTACCAGCTGGACTTCTTCAGCCCAGGGACCTCGCCACGCATGGCGGCTTCACGCAGCTTGTTACGGCCAAGGCCGAACTTGTTGTAGTAGCCGTGCGGACGACCGGTGATGCGACAGCGGTTACGCTGGCGTACCGGACTGGAGTCGCGCGGCAACTGCTGCAGCTTCAGCGTCGCCTCGAAGCGCTCTTCATCGGAAGAGTTCACGCTCTGGATGATCGCCTTGAGCTCGGCACGGCGGGCCGCATATTTCTCGACCAGCTTGGTGCGCTTGAGCTCACGCTCCATCATGCTTTTCTTTGCCATGATCCCACCCTTATTTCTTGAACGGGAAGTTCAGCGCGCTCAGCAGCGCACGACCTTCGTCGTCGGTGTTGGCAGTAGTGGTGATGGTGACATCCAGACCACGAATCCGATCGATCTTATCATACTCGATCTCGGGGAAGATGATCTGCTCACGTACACCCATGGAGTAGTTGCCGCGACCGTCGAAGGACTTCGGGTTGAGACCACGGAAGTCACGTACGCGGGGAATCGCGATGTTGACCAGGCGATCGAGGAAATCCCACATGCGCTCGGCGCGCAGGGTCACCTTGATGCCGATCGGCCAACCTTCGCGCACCTTGAAGCCCGCGACGGACTTGCGCGCATTGGTCACCAGCGGCTTCTGACCGGAGAGCTTCTCCAAGTCGCCGATGGCATTCTCGATCAGCTTCTTGTCGCTGGTCGCGTCACCGATGCCCATGTTGAGGGTCACCTTGGTGATCCGCGGCACCTGCATCACGTTGGCGTAGCTGAACTGCTCTTGGAGCTGAGCCACCACCTCGTTCTGATAACGTTCTTTCAAGTTCGCCATTTTGCTACCCGACTCGCGTTAGGCGTCGATCTGCGTCTGCGTCGACTTGTAGATGCGTACCTTGGTACCGTCTTCCTTCACCTGGAAGCCGACGCGATCCGCCTTACCGGTCTCCGAATTGAAGATCGCCACGTTGGACGCGTGAATCGGAGCCTCGCGCTCGACGATACCGCCCTGATTGCCCGCCATAGGATTGGGCTTGGTGTGACGCTTGATCATGTTCACACCGGACACGACGAAGCGGTCGTCCCTGAGGACGCGCTTGACGGTGCCACGCTTGCCCTTATCCTTGCCGGCGATGACGATGACTTGATCGTCACGTTTGATCTTTTGCATATCCGCCTCGCTCCTTACAGCACTTCGGGCGCCAGGGAAATGATCTTCATGAACTTCTCGTTACGAAGTTCACGGGTCACCGGCCCGAAGATACGGGTCCCGATCGGCTGTTCGTTGGTGTTGTTCAACAGAACGGCCGCATTTCCGTCGAAGCGAATCAGCGAGCCGTCGGCACGACGCACGCCACTTCTGGTGCGAACGACCACTGCCTTGAGCACCTGGCCCTTCTTGACCTTGCCACGGGGAATAGCTTCCTTCACCGTGACCTTGATGATGTCACCAACGTGGGCGTAACGGCGGTGTGAACCACCGAGCACCTTGATGCACTGCACCCGGCGCGCTCCGCTGTTGTCGGCGACATCCAGCATTGTCTGAGTCTGAATCATCGGTTTTCTCCAAACCTAATCTGACTGCTCACGCCGAGCTTAGCCCTTGGCCTGCTCAAGCACTTCGACCAAGGTCCAAGATTTCTTCTTGGACAGCGGACGGCACTCCTGAATAGCAACCAGATCGCCGGTCTTCGCCTGGTTCGCCTCGTCATGGGCGTGCAGCTTGGTGGAGCGCTTGACGTACTTGCCATAGATCGGATGACGCTCGCGACGCTCGATCATGACGACGATGGACTTCTCCATCTTGTCGCTCACCACCTTGCCGGTGAGCGTACGGGCTTTCTTTTCTTCGGCCATCTCAGTCACCTGCCTTCTCGTTGAGCACAGTCTTCACCCGGGCGATGTCCCGACGAACCTGCTTGAGCAGATGAGTCTGGCTCAGTTGGCCGGTGGCCTTCTGCATGCGCAGGTTGAACTGCTCGCGGAGGAGTTCGAAGAGCTGCTCCTGGAGCTGCTCGACTGACTTTTCACGAATTTCCTGGGCTTTCATCACATCACCGTCCGCTTCACAAAGGTGGTGGATACGGGCATTTTCTGGGCGGCGAGAGTGAAGGCTTCACGAGCCAGCTCTTCGGACACGCCTTCGATTTCATACAGGACCCGACCCGGCTGGATCTGCGCGACCCAGTACTCGACGGAGCCCTTGCCCTTACCCATACGGACTTCGAGAGGCTTCTTGGAAATCGGCTTATCAGGGAATACGCGAATCCAGATCTTGCCGCCACGCTTGACGTGGCGGGTGATTGCGCGACGGCCGGCTTCGATCTGACGCGCGGTGAGGCGGCCACGACCGGTAGCTTTGAGGCCGTATTCCCCGAAGCTGATCTTGCTTCCGCGATGGGCCAGACCGCGGTTGCGGCCCTTCATCATCTTGCGGAATTTCATGCGCTTGGGCTGTAACATCGACTCGCTCTCCCCTTACCTGGAACCTTTCTTCTTGGAGGGCGCGGCCTGCGGCTGTTGCTTGGCCTTGGCGCGGACCTCTTCGATGCCCCCGAGGATTTCACCCTTGAAGACCCAAACCTTGACACCGATGATGCCGTAGGTGGTTTTTGCTTCGTAGGTGGCGTAATCGATGTCCGCACGCAGGGTATGAAGCGGCACGCGGCCTTCGCGGTACCACTCGGTACGTGCGATTTCGGCACCACCCAGGCGACCTGACAGCATCACCTTGATACCACCTGCACCCAGGCGCATGGCGTTCTGCACGGAACGCTTCATGGCGCGACGGAACATCACGCGACGTTCGAGCTGGCCGGCGATATTCTGCGCGACGAGCTTGGCGTCGAGTTCCGGCTTGCGGACTTCCTCGATGTTGACGTGCACGGGCACGCCCATCATCGCGGTGACGTCACGACGCAGCTTGTCGACGTCCTCGCCCTTCTTGCCGATCACGATACCCGGACGGGCAGTGTGAATGGTGATACGAGCGTTGTTCGCCGGACGCTCGATGGTAATCTTACTCACCGAAGCGTTCTTCAGGCGCTCCTCGAGGAAGCGACGTACCTCGAGATCATTGTTCAGCTTGTCGGCATAAGCACCGCGTTCGGCGTACCACACCGAGGTGTGATCCTTGACGATACCCAGCCGAATACCTGTCGGATTGACTTTCTGACCCATCTGGTCGACTCCTACTTCTCGGCTACCTTGACGGTGATGTGGCAAGTGCGCTTCAGAATGCGATCCGCACGACCCTTGGCCCGCGGCTTGATGCGCTTGAGCGTCATGCCCTCATCGACGCAGATGGTCGAGACACGCAGCTCGTCGATATCCATGCCGTTGTTTTCTTCCGCATTCGCGATGGCGGACTGCAGCACCTTCTTGACCAGCTTGGCAGCCTTCTTCGGGGAGAAGGTCAGCAGGTCGAGCGCCTCGGCGACAGGCTTACCGCGCACCTGGTCAGCCACCAAACGGGCCTTCTGGGCGGATAAACGAGCGCCACGCAGCTTAGCTGTGACTTCCATCTCTCAATCCTCTCTGGCTTACCGTTTGGCTTTCTTGTCCGCCGCATGACCGCGATAGGTGCGGGTGGCAGCGAATTCGCCCAGCTTGTGGCCAACCATTTCCTCGGAGACATGCACCGGGACGTGTTGGCGACCGTTATGGACTGCAATGGTGAGTCCCACCATGTTCGGCAGGATCATGGAACGACGCGACCAAGTCTTGATCGGTTTGCGGTCGTTCTTTTCCACTGCAGCCTCAACCTTCTTCAGCAGATGAAGGTCGATAAAAGGACCTTTCTTCAGTGAACGTGGCACAGCCGTTACCCCTCAATGTCTGTTACTTGGCCTTACGGCGACGAACGATCAGCGCGTCAGTGCGCTTGTTCTTGCGGGTCTTGTGGCCCTTGGTGGGTACGCCCCACGGGGTCACCGGATGACGGCCTCCGCTGGTGCGGCCTTCACCGCCACCATGCGGGTGGTCAACCGGGTTCATGGCCACACCACGAACGGTCGGTCGTACACCTCTCCAGCGCTTTGCACCGGCCTTGCCAAGCTGACGCAGGCTGTGCTCGGAATTGCTCACTTCACCCAGAGTCGCACGGCACTCCGACAGCACCTTGCGCATCTCGCCGGAGCGCAAACGCAGGGTGGCGTAGTTGCCATCGCGCGCCACCAGCTGAGCGCTGGTTCCGGCGCTGCGAGCAATCTGCGCGCCCTTGCCGGGCTTGAGCTCGATGCAGTGCACGGTGGAACCCAGCGGAATGTTGCGCAGCGGCAGGGTGTTGCCCTTCTTGATCGCCGCATTCACACCGGACTCGAGCTTGTCGCCAGCGCTCACGCCTTTGGGCGCGATGATGTAGCGACGCTCGCCGTCCAGGTACTTCAGCAGCGCAATGTTGGCGCTACGATTCGGATCGTATTCGAGGCGCTCGACGATGGCGGGAACGCCATCCTTGGTGCGCTTGAAGTCGATCAGACGGTAGTGCTGACGGTGACCGCCGCCCACGTGACGGGTGGTGATGCGACCGTAGTTGTTGCGACCGCCGCTGCGCGACTGCTTCTCGAGCAGGGGTGCGTAGGGCTTGCCCTTGTGCAGATCTTCGCTGACGACCTTGACGACGTGGCGACGACCGGCGGATGTGGGTTTAGTCTTGACGATTGCCATGATCCGTACTCCTGCCCTTATTCGGCGCCAGTGAAGTCTTCGAGCGTTTCACCAGCAGCCAGGGTCACGTAGGCCTTGCGGTAGCCCTGGCGGCGGCCCAGACCGTGCGCGGTGCGCTTGGTCTTGCCCTTCATGTTCAGCACCTGGACGCGGTCAACCTTCTTGCCAAACAGCACCTGCACGGCCTGCTTGATTTCCGGCTTGGTCGCGTCGCTGGCCACTTTGAACACATACTGGTTGCGCTCGGCGGCGAAAGCGGCCTTCTCGGTCACGTGCGGACCAAGCAGAACCTTGAATACGCGCTCCTGGTTCATGCCAGCTTCTCCTCGAATTTGCGCAGAGCAGAGACGGTGACCAGCACCTTGTCGAAGGCGATCAGGCTCACCGGATCGGCAGCAGCCACATCCACCACCGCCACGTTGGGGATATTGCGAGCGGCCAGGTAGAGCTTCTCGTCGACTTCCTCGGTGACGATCAGCGCTTTCTCCAGGCCCAGCTCAGCCAGCTTGGCGACCAGCTGCTTGGTCTTCGGCGCATCCACCGTGAACTCGTCGATGGCAATCAGGCGTTCCTGACGAACCAGCTCAGAGAGAATGGCGCGCATCGCCGCACGGTACATCTTGCGGTTGACTTTTTGGGAGTGATCCTGCGGGCGAGCCGCGAAGGTCACGCCACCGCTGCGCCACAGCGGCGAACGGATGGTGCCGGCGCGAGCGCGGCCGGTACCCTTCTGGCGCCACGGCTTCTTGCCACCGCCGCTGACGTCAGAACGGGTCTTCTGAGCACGAGTCCCCTGACGCGCACCGGCCAGATAGGCGGTGACGACCTGGTGAACCAGCGCTTCGTTGAATTCTTTGCCAAAGGTGGCGTCGGCGACTTCGACAGTACCCGCGCCTGCAGCAAGATTCAGATTCATCGGTGTTATCCCCTTCAGCCAGCTTTGACGGCGCTGCGCACGATGACTTCGCTACCGGTAGCGCCGGGCACGGCACCCTTGATCAGCAGCAGGTTACGCTCGGCATCAACGCGAACGACTTCGAGGCTCTGCACGGTGCAGCGGACATTGCCCATCTGGCCGGCCATTTTCTTGCCTTTGAAGACACGGCCCGGCGTCTGGCACATACCGATGGAACCCGGCGCACGGTGCGACAGGGAGTTGCCGTGAGTGGCGTCCTGGGTGCGGAAGTTCCAGCGCTTGACGGCGCCCTGGAAGCCCTTGCCCTTGGAGGTGCCGGTCACATCGACCTTCTGACCAGCTTCGAAAAGGGATACGGTGAGTTCGCCGCCCACTTCCGGAGCTTCATCGCCTTCAGCGAGGCGGAACTCCATCAGCGAACGACCGGCCTCGACACCAGCCTTGGCATAAAGCCCGGCTTGCGCCTTGGTAAGGTGCTTGGCCTTGCGGGAGCCGGCTGTCACCTGAATCGCAGCGTAACCGTCGCTTTCGACGCTCTTCACGCTAGTGACGCGATTCGGCGCAACCTCGATAACGGTCACGGGCACGGAAGCGCCCTCCTCGGTAAAGACACGGGTCATACCGGCCTTTCTACCGACCAAACCGATAGTCATTCTCAGTCTCCTTTAGTGTACGGGGCTATCACCCGCTATGGCTGCCCTTTCCAGAGCATTCCACTAGCACGTTGTATGACGCCATCACGGCGTGGCGGCTGCTGCTTCAACTGATCATCACGTGAAGCGCTGGGCCGCGGGGTGTCTAGTGTGGTTAGTCGAGTTTGATCTGCACGTCCACGCCGGCGGCGAGGTCGAGCTTCATCAGCGCATCGACGGTTTTTTCGGTCGGCTCGACGATGTCGAGCACACGCTTGTGAGTGCGAATCTCGTACTGGTCGCGCGCGTCCTTGTTGACGTGCGGCGAAATCAGCACCGTGTAGCGCTCACGATTGGTCGGCAGCGGGATCGGACCCCGAACCTGAGCACCGGTACGCTTGGCGGTATCGACGATCTCCGCGGCGGACTGGTCGATCAGGCGATGGTCGAACGCCTTCAACCGAATGCGAATCTTCTGGTTCTGCATTTGCCCTAAACTCCAATGGATGGCGACGGCACAAGCCGCCTACCCACGCATTCAAAGGATGCGCATTATATGCACCCCCAAGACGAGAGTCAAACACTCTGCTTCAGGTGCGCAGAAAGGGGGCTCCTTGCGGAGCCCCCTTCGATCAGTCAGCAGCCAGCGGCTTACTGAACGATCTTGGCCACGACGCCGGCGCCGACGGTACGACCGCCCTCGCGGATGGCGAAACGCAGGCCATCGTCCATGGCGATCGGAGCGATCAGGGTGACAACCATCTTGACGTTGTCGCCCGGCATGACCATCTCAACGCCTTCCGGCAGTTCACAGGTACCGGTCACGTCAGTGGTACGGAAGTAGAACTGCGGACGGTAGCCCTTGAAGAACGGGGTGTGACGACCACCTTCTTCCTTGGACAGCACGTAAACTTCGGCTTCGAAGACGGTGTGCGGCTTGATGGTGCCCGGCTTGGCCAGAACCTGACCACGCTCGACTTCATCACGCTTGGTGCCGCGCAGCAGGGCGCCGACGTTCTCACCGGCACGACCTTCGTCGAGCAGCTTGCGGAACATCTCGACACCGGTAACGGTGGTCTTGGTGGTGTCACGGATACCGACGATCTCGACTTCCTCGCCAGACTTGACGATACCGCGCTCGATACGACCGGTAACCACGGTGCCACGGCCGGAGATGGAGAACACGTCCTCGATCGGCATCAGGAACGGCTGATCGATGGCACGCTCCGGCTCGGGGATATAGTCGTCCAGCGCCTTGATCAGGTTGGCAACGGCGGTGGTGCCCATGCCGTTGTCGTCTTCGCCGTTCAGGGCCATCAGCGCGGAGCCAATGATGATCGGCGTGTCGTCGCCCGGGAAGTCGTACTCGTTGAGCAGCTCGCGAACTTCCATCTCGACCAGCTCAAGCAGCTCTTCGTCGTCGACCATGTCGGCCTTGTTCAGGAACACGACGATGTACGGAACGCCAACCTGGCGAGACAGCAGGATGTGCTCGCGAGTCTGCGGCATGGGGCCGTCAGCTGCGGAACAGACCAGGATGGCGCCGTCCATCTGCGCGGCACCGGTGATCATGTTCTTGACGTAGTCGGCGTGTCCCGGGCAGTCGACGTGCGCGTAGTGACGCGCTTCGGACTGGTACTCGACGTGAGACGTCGCGATGGTGATACCGCGCTCACGCTCTTCCGGGGCATTGTCGATGGTGTCGAAAGCACGCATCTCGCCACCAAACACCTCAGCAGAAACGCGAGTCAGGGCCGCAGTCAGAGTGGTCTTGCCGTGGTCGACGTGACCGATGGTGCCGACGTTGACGTGCGGTTTGGAACGTTCGAATTTTTCCTTAGCCACTTCGATAACCTCTTTAACGTTTGCTAGCGGTTAGCCTTTCTGATTGATGACGGCTTCAACGATGCTGGAGGGCGCCTCTTCGTACTTCGCGAACTCCATAACGTAGCTCGCACGACCCTGGGTCTGTGAGCGCAGATCGGTCGCATAACCGAACATCTCACCCAGCGGCACCATCGCGCGGATGATCTTTCCGGAGGAAGAGTCATCCATGCCTTGTACCAGACCGCGGCGACGGTTGAGGTCGCCCATGACGTCACCCATGAAATCCTCGGGGGTCACGACTTCGACCTTCATCACCGGTTCCAGCAGCACGGCCTTGGCCTTGCGCGCCCCTTCCTTGACAGCCATGGAAGAGGCGACCTTGAACGCGTTCTCGTTCGAGTCCACGTCATGGTAGGAGCCATCGTACAGCGTGACCTTGACGTCAATCATCGGATAACCCGCGATGACGCCGTTCTGCAGCTGCTCGTAGGCCCCTTTCTCGACGGCACCCACGTACTCCTTGGGTACCACACCGCCGACGATCTCGGACGCGAACTTGAAGTGCATTTCTTCGTCGTCGCCCTTGTCCGCCTCGGTGAGCGGCTCGATGCGCAGCCAGACATGACCGTACTGGCCACGACCACCGGACTGACGCACGAACTTGCCTTCCTGCTCGACCTTGCCGCGGATGGTTTCGCGGTAGGCGACCTGCGGCTTGCCGATGTTCGCTTCGACCTTAAACTCGCGACGCATGCGGTCGACGATGATGTCCAGGTGCAGCTCGCCCATGCCGGAGATGATGGTCTGGCCGGTTTCTTCATCGGTCTTGACGCGGAAGGACGGATCCTCCTGGGCCAGCTTGCCCAGCGCCACGCCCATCTTCTCCTGATCGGCCTTGGACTTCGGCTCGACGGCGACCGAGATAACCGGCTCAGGGAATTCCATGCGCTCGAGCACGATCTTGTTCTCGAGATCACACAGGGTGTCACCGGTAGTGACGTCCTTCAAGCCGATACAGGCGGCGATATCGCCAGCGTAGACCTGCTTGATCTCCTCGCGCGAGTTGGCGTGCATCTGCACGATACGGCCGATGCGCTCCTTCTTCTGCTTGACGGAGTTGTAGACGCTGTCGCCGGAATTCAGCACGCCCGAGTAGACGCGGATGAAGGTCAGGGTACCGACGAAGGGGTCGGTAGCAATCTTGAACGCCAGCGCAGCGAACGGCGCGTTGTCGTCAGCCTCGCGGGTGGCGATGGTGCCGTCCTTATCGTCCAGCTCGCCCTCAATGGCCTTGACCTCGACCGGGGACGGCATGTACTCGACGATGGCATCCAGTACCGCCTGCACGCCCTTGTTCTTGAACGCCGAACCGCAGGTGACCAGCACGATCTCGTTGTCCAGGGTGCGGCGACGCAGGCCGGCCTTGATCTCCTCGTTAGAGAGCTCGCCCTCTTCGAGGTACTTATCCATCAGCTCTTCGGAGGCTTCCGCGGCGGCTTCCATCATCTGCTCGCGATACTCGGCGGCAGTTTCCTGAAGCTCTTCCGGGATTTCGACCAGCTGGTAGCTCATGCCCTGATCGGCTTCATTCCAGAGAATGGCCTTCATCTCGATCAGGTCGATGACGCCTTTGAACTCTTCCTCGGTGCCCCAGTTGATCTGGATCGGCACCGCATTGGCGTTCAGGCGGTCCTTGAGCTGGCTGACAACCATGAAGAAGTCGGCGCCGGTACGGTCCATCTTATTGACGAACACCATGCGCGGCACTTCGTACTTGTTGGCCTGGCGCCAGACGGTCTCGGTCTGCGGCTGAACGCCGGAGCTGCCGCACAGCACCACGACGGCACCGTCGAGCACGCGCAGGGAACGCTCAACCTCGACGGTGAAGTCGACGTGCCCGGGGGTGTCGATGATGTTGATGCGGTGCTCGTCGAACTGCTGACTCATGCCCTTCCAGAAGGTGGTGACAGCAGCTGAGGTAATGGTAATGCCCCGCTCCTGCTCCTGCTCCATCCAGTCGGTGGTGGCAGCACCGTCGTGCACTTCACCCAGCTTGTGGGACAAGCCGGTGTAGAACAGCACACGCTCGGTAGTAGTGGTCTTGCCCGCGTCGACGTGGGCACAGATCCCGATGTTGCGATAGCGGTTGAGAGGTGTCTTGCGTGCCACGGTGGAACTCCCCGTTGGTTGGCGATGCGTTTAGAAGCGCTGCGCTTAGAAACGGTAGTGCGAGAACGCCTTGTTGGCTTCCGCCATGCGATGCACGTCTTCACGCTTCTTCACCGCTGAGCCCTTGCCTTCCGCGGCATCGAGCATTTCGCCGGCGAGGCGCTGCACCATGGTCTTCTCACCACGCTTGCGCGCCGCATCCACCAGCCAGCGCATGGCCAACGCCTGGCGACGCGACGGACGAACTTCTACCGGCACCTGATAGGTTGCACCGCCGACGCGGCGGGACTTGACCTCGACCATCGGCTGGATGGCTTCCAGCGCGCGATCGAAAATCTCCAGCGGCTCTTCCTTGCTACGCTCGGCAACCGTGTCCAGCGCACCATAGACGATGCGCTCAGCTGTGGACTTCTTGCCGCTGACCATCAGGTGGTTCATGAACTTGGCCAAACGCTCACTTCCGAACTTGGGATCCGGCAGGATCTCGCGCTTGGCAACAACTCTTCTTCTAGGCATGACAAGCCCTCTAGCGAAGGGTCTTTCAGGCAAACCCGGAACTCCCGCACGCTCGTAACGAACCCGCGACGCCCGACCTTACTCTTATCAGACCGAATTGATTCTGTTACGTACCGAGGCCTATTAGGACTTCGGACGCTTGGTACCGTACTTGGAACGGGCCTGCTTGCGGTTCTGCACGCCGGAGGTATCCAGGGCGCCGCGCACGGTGTGGTAACGCACACCCGGCAAGTCCTTGACACGACCGCCGCGGATCAGCACGACAGAGTGTTCCTGAAGGTTGTGGCCTTCACCACCGATATAGGACGACACTTCGAACCCGTTGGTCAGGCGCACACGGCAGACCTTACGCAGGGCCGAGTTCGGCTTCTTCGGGGTGGTAGTGTAGACGCGGGTACAGACACCGCGCTTCTGCGGACAGGCCTGCAGCGCCGGCACGTCGCTCTTGGCGACGGGGCGCTTGCGCGGCTTGCGCACGAGCTGATTGATCGTTGCCATGTTGTGTAGCTGACTCCAATGGTTGCCTTGCCTTTCCAGCGGACGCGGGCGCACCCACCCCACTGTTAAAGGCTGCGCATTCTAAGGGTTAGCAGGCAAGACGTCAAGCGGGGAACCCCGCCTGACGTCCGCCGACCTGCTACAGTTCGTCGTCGTCCGAATCGAGTGCGGTGAGCTGGGCACCCAGCTCCTGCTCGACGTCGAAGGCCGACGGGTGGAGCAGACGCTCGGTGTCGTCCCGCTTGCGGCGGCGCTCCTGATGGTGAGCCAGACCCGTACCCGCCGGGATCAGGCGACCCACCACCACGTTCTCCTTCAGGCCGCGCAGGTAGTCGCGCTTGCCGGTCACCGCTGCCTCGGTCAGCACCCGCGTGGTCTCCTGGAAGGAGGCCGCGGAGATAAACGACTCGGTGGCCAGGCTGGCCTTGGTGATACCCAGCAGCACACGCTGGTACTTAGCTGGGAACTTGTCGGCCTGGGTCAACCGCGCATTCTGCTCCAGCACCCGGACCAGTTCGACCTGGTCGCCCGGGATAAAGTCGGAGTCGCCGGCGTCGGTGATCTCCACCTTGCGCAGCATCTGACGCACGATCACCTCGATGTGCTTGTCGTTGATACCTACGCCCTGCAGACGGTAGACCTCCTGGATCTCGGCGGTGATGTATTTGGCCAGCTCCGCCACGCCCAACAGACGCAGGATGTCGTGCGGGTTGCTCGGGCCGTCCGAGATCACCTCGCCTTTCTCGACGCTCTCCCCCTCAAAGACGGCGATCTGGCGCCACTTGGGAATCAGCATCTCGAACGGGTCGCTGTTGTCGTCCGGCGTGATCGTCAGGCGACGCTTGCCCTTGGTCTCCTTGCCGAAGCTGACCGTACCGCTGATGTCGGCGAGGATGGCCGGCTCCTTCGGCTTACGCGCCTCGAACAAATCGGCCACACGCGGCAGACCCCCGGTGATGTCCTTGGTACCGGACGCCTCCACCGGGATACGCGCGACGATCTCGCCGACGCCGATCTGCGAGCCATCATCCACCGAGACAATGGCGTTGCCCGGCAGCAGGTACTGCACCGGCGTATTGGAACCCGCCACGCTGACCGGCTCACCGCTTTCGTCAGTGAGCAGAATCATCGGGCGCTTGTCACGGCCCGCCTGGGGACGCGCCGCCGACTCGATCACCTCGATGGAGGAGAGACCGGTCATCTCGTCCACGCTGCGGTGGATCGTGACCCCTTCGTCCATGTCGACGTACTGCACCTTACCCGCCGCCTCGGCGATGATCGGGTGGGTGTGCGGGTCCCACTTCGCCACGGCCTGGCCGGCATCCACCGCCTCGCCGTCCTTGACCGACAGCTCGGCACCGTAGGGAAGCTTGTAATACTCGCGCTCGCGGCCATGCTCGTCGGCCACCGCCAGGGCGCTGGAGCGGGACACCACCACCAGCTTGCCGTCGGCGCGCTCCACGAACTTCATGTTGTGCAGGCGGACTTTACCACCGTGCTTGACCTGCACGCTGTCCACTGCCGAAGCACGTGAAGCGGCACCACCGATGTGGAAGGTCCGCATGGTCAGCTGGGTACCCGGCTCACCGATCGACTGGGCGGCAATAACGCCCACGGCCTCGCCGATGTTGACCTGATGCCCGCGAGCCAGGTCGCGGCCATAACAGGACGAACAGACGCCGTGGGTCGATTCACAGGTGATGGCGCTGCGCACCACGATCTCGTCGACGCCCATGGTATCGAGGCGCTCGCACCAGGCCTCGTCGAGCAGGGTGCCCTTCTCGATCAGCACCTCGTCGGTGGCCGGATCGATGACATCCTGCGCCACCACGCGGCCCAGCACGCGCTGGGCCAGCGAGACGATGATGTCGCCACCCTCGATGACCGGGTGCAGGGTGAGGCCCTGCTCGGTACCGCAGTCGATCTCGGTAATCACCATGTCCTGAGCCACATCGACCAGACGACGGGTCAGGTAACCGGAGTTGGCGGTCTTGAGAGCGGTATCCGCCAGACCCTTCCGGGCGCCGTGGGTCGAGATGAAGTACTGCAGTACGTTCAGGCCCTCGCGGAAGTTGGCCACGATCGGCGTCTCGATGATTGAGCCGTCGGGCTTGGCCATCAGGCCGCGCATCCCTGCCAACTGGCGAATCTGGGCGGCGCTACCCCGGGCGCCGGAGTCGGCCATGATGAACACGCTGTTGAACGAGTCCTGCTCCACCTCGTTGCCGTCGCGGTCGACCACGGTCTCCTTGGAGATGCCCGCCATCATCGCCTTGGCCACCTTGTCGTTGGCCTTGGACCAGATGTCGATGACCTTGTTGTACTTCTCGCCCGCGGTGACGAGGCCGGAGGAGAACTGGTCCTCGATCTCCTTGACCTCGGCCTCGGCGGCTTCGACGATCTCGCTCTTCTCATCGGGAATGACGAAGTCGTTGACGCCGATAGACGCGCCCGACCAGGTCGCCATGCGAAAGCCGGTGTACATCAGCTGGTCGGCAAAGATGACCGTCGGCTTGAGGCCGGCACGGCGATAGACCTCGTTGAGCAGCCTGGAGATCGCCTTCTTCTTCATCGGCTGATCGACCAGCTCGAAGGGCACGCCGTCGGGCAGGATGCGGAACAGCAGCGCACGGCCCACGGTGGTGTCGTAGAGGGTGCGCGCGGTGCTCTGCTCGCCGCTCTCCTCGTCGATCAGAATCTCAGTCAGGCGCACCTTGACGCGGGCATGCAGCGACACATTCTGGGTGCCGAAGGCGCGCTCCACCTCATTGAGGTCGGAGAACACCATGCCCTCGCCCTTGGCGTTGATCTTCTCGCGGGTCATGTAGTACAGACCCAGAACGACGTCCTGCGACGGCACGATGATCGGGTCACCGTTGGCCGGCGACAGCACGTTGTTGGTGGCCATCATCAGCGCCCGCGCCTCGAGCTGGGCTTCCAGCGTCAGCGGCACGTGGACCGCCATCTGGTCACCGTCGAAGTCGGCGTTGTAGGCGGCACACACCAGCGGGTGCAGCTGGATCGCCTTGCCTTCGATCAGCAGCGGCTCGAAGGCCTGGATGCCGAGGCGGTGCAGGGTCGGCGCACGGTTGAGCAGCACCGGATGCTCGCGAATGACGTCGGCGAGGATGTCCCACACCTCGGGCAGCTCGCGCTCGACCATCTTCTTGGCCGCCTTGATGGTGGAGGCGTGGCCCAGCGACTGCAGCTTCGAGTAGATGAACGGCTTGAACAGCTCCAGCGCCATCTTCTTCGGCAGACCGCACTGGTGCAGGCGCAGGGTCGGGCCGACGGTGATGACCGAACGGCCGGAGTAGTCGACGCGCTTGCCCAGCAGGTTCTGGCGGAAGCGCCCCTGCTTGCCCTTGATCATGTCGGCCAGCGACTTCAGCGGACGCTTGTTGGAGCCGGTGATGGCCCGGCCGCGACGGCCGTTGTCGAGCAGCGCATCCACCGCCTCCTGCAGCATGCGCTTCTCGTTACGCACAATGATGTCCGGCGCATTGAGGTCGAGCAGCCGCTTCAGTCGGTTGTTGCGGTTGATCACCCGGCGGTACAGATCGTTGAGGTCGGAGGTGGCAAAGCGGCCGCCGTCCAGCGGCACCAGCGGACGCAGGTCCGGCGGCAGCACCGGCAGCACTTCCATGACCATCCACGCCGGGTCGTTGCCGGAGTTGAGGAAGGCCTCGAGCAGCTTGAGCCGCTTGGAGAGCTTCTTGATCTTGGTCTCGGAGTTGGTCTGCGGGATCTCCTCGCGCAGGCGGTCGACCTCCTCGGCGAGGTCGATGTCCTTGAGCAGCGCCTGGATCGCCTCGGCGCCCATGCGGGCGTCGAAGTCGTCACCGAACTCCTCGAGGGCCTCGAAGTACTGCTCGTCGTTGAGCAGCTGGCCGCGCTCCAAGGTGGTCATACCCGGATCGATGACCACGAAGCTCTCGAAATAGAGCACCCGCTCGATGTCGCGCAGGGTCATGTCGAGGAACATGCCGATACGCGACGGCAGCGACTTGAGGAACCAGATGTGTGCCACCGGCGAGGCCAGCTCGATGTGGCCCATGCGCTCGCGGCGCACGGCGGCCTTGGTCACCTCGACGCCGCACTTCTCGCAGATGATGCCGCGGTGCTTCATGCGCTTGTACTTGCCGCACAGGCACTCGTAGTCCTTCACCGGACCGAAAATCTTAGCGCAGAACAGGCCATCCCGCTCCGGCTTGAAGGTGCGGTAGTTGATGGTCTCGGGCTTCTTGACCTCACCATAGGACCAGGAGCGGATCATGTCCGGCGAGGCGAGCGAGATCTTGATCGCATCGAACTCTTCGGACTGTGACTGCGACTTGAGGACTTTCACCAAATCTTTCATGGAGTCGGCTCCTAGCTCTCTAACTCGATATCGATGCCCAGCGAACGGATTTCCTTCACCAGTACGTTGAAGGACTCCGGCATGCCGGCATGCATGGTGTGGTCGCCGTCGACAATGCTCTTGTACATCTTGGTGCGACCTTCCACGTCGTCGGACTTCACCGTGAGCATCTCCTGGAGGGTGTAGGCGGCACCGTAGGCTTCCAGTGCCCACACCTCCATCTCACCGAAGCGCTGGCCGCCGAACTGCGCCTTGCCGCCCAGCGGCTGCTGGGTGACGAGCGAATAGGAGCCAGTGGAACGGGCGTGCATCTTGTCGTCTACCAGGTGGTTGAGCTTGAGCATGTACATGTAGCCCACCGTCACCGAGCGGTCGAAGGCATCGCCGGTACGCCCGTCATACAGGGCCATCTGTCCGGAATCCGGCAGGTCGGCCAGGCGCAGCAGTTGCTTGATCTCGCCTTCCGCGGCACCGTCGAATACCGGCGAGGCCATCGGCACGCCACCACGCAGGTTCTTGGCCAGTGCGATGATCTCCTCGTCGGTGAGCGAGTCGAGATCTTCGATCCGCGTACCTTCGGTAGTGTTGTAGACCTGGCCGAGGAACTCCCGCAGCTGGGCGATCTGCTGCTCGCGCGCCTCGCGCAGCATGGCATCGATCTTCTGGCCCAGGCCCCAGGCCGCCAGGCCCAGGTGGGTCTCGAGGATCTGACCGACGTTCATGCGCGACGGTACGCCCAGCGGGTTGAGGACGATATCCACCGGCTCACCCTTGCCATCGAAGGGCATGTCCTCGACCGGCATGATGGCGGAGATGACCCCCTTGTTACCGTGACGACCGGCCATCTTGTCACCCGGCTGGATGCGCCGCTTGACCGCCAGGTAGACCTTGACGATCTTGAGCACGCCCGGCGCCAGGTCGTCGCCCTGGGTCAGCTTGCGCTTCTTGTCCTCGAAGCGCTCTTCCATCTCCTTGCGGCGATTCTCCAGCTGCTCGTCGGCCTGGGCCAGCAGCTCGTTGAGCGACTCGTCCTGAAGACGCAGCTTGAACCACTGCTGGCGCGGCAGTTCCTCGAGGTAGCTATCGGAGAGCACGTCGCCCTTCTTCAGCTTGGGCCCACCGTTGACCGGCTCGCCGGACAAGGTGCGCTTGAGGCGCTCGAAGGTGGCTTCCTCGGCGATGCGGTAGGTCTCCTGCAGGTCCTTGCGGACCTCGTCGAGCTGCATCTGTTCGATAGCCAGCGCCCGCGAGTCCTTCTCCACGCCGTCGCGGGTGAACACCTGCACGTCGATGACGGTGCCGCGCATCCCGGTGGGCGCACGCAGCGAGGTGTCCTTCACGTCGGAGGCCTTCTCGCCGAAGATCGCCCGCAGCAGCTTCTCTTCCGGCGTCAGCTGGGTCTCGCCCTTAGGCGTGACCTTGCCGACCAGGATATCGCCCGGCCCGACATCGGCACCGATGTAGACCACGCCGGCCTCGTCGAGCTTGGCCAGCGCGGACTCGCCGACGTTGGGAATATCGGAGGTGATCTCCTCCGGCCCCAGCTTGGTGTCGCGGGAAACGCAGGTCAGCTCCTGGATGTGGATGGTGGTGAATCGATCCTCCTGCACCACGCGCTCCGAAAGCAGGATCGAGTCCTCGAAGTTATAGCCGTTCCAGGGCATGAAGGCGATGCGCATGTTCTGGCCAAGCGCCAGGTCGCCCATGTCGACGGAGGGACCGTCGGCCAGGATGTCACCACGCGCCACGACGTCACCAGGCCGCACGATCGGACGCTGGTTCATGCAGGTGTTCTGGTTGGAACGCACGTACTTGGTGAGGTTGTAGATGTCGACGCCGGCCTCGCCGCCGATGATCTCGTCCTCGTTGATGCGTACCACGATGCGCTTGGCGTCGACAGAGTCGATCACACCGCCACGCCGGGCCACGGCGCAGACGCCGGAGTCACGGGCGACGAAGCGCTCCATGCCGGTACCCACCAGCGGCTTCTCAGCGCGCAGGGTCGGCACCGCCTGACGCTGCATGTTCGAGCCCATCAGTGCGCGGTTGGCGTCGTCGTGCTCGAGGAACGGAATCAGCGCCGCGGCCACGGAGACGACCTGCCGCGGTGACACGTCCATCAGGGTCACCTGCTCGGGGCGCATGAAGGTGGTCTCGCCCTTGTGGCGTACCTGCACCAGGTCGTCGACCAGCTTGTTGGTCTCGTCCACGGTCGCCGAGGCCTGGGCGATGATGTAGTCGCCCTCCTCGATGGCCGAGAGATGCACCACCTCGTCGGTGAGCTGGCGATCCACCACCTTGCGGTACGGCGTCTCGAGGAAACCGTAGCTGTTGGTGTGGCTGTAGGTGGCCAGCGAGTTGATCAGACCGATGTTCGGACCTTCCGGGGTCTCGATCGGACACAGGCGGCCATAGTGAGTAGCGTGAACGTCACGCACCTCGAAGCCGGCCCGCTCACGAGTCAGGCCGCCCGGACCAAGCGCGGAGACACGGCGCTTGTGGGTGACCTCGGAGAGCGGGTTGTTCTGGTCCATGAACTGCGACAGCTGGCTGGAACCGAAGAACTCCTTGACCGCCGCGGCCACGGGCTTGGCGTTGATCAGGTCCTGCGGCATCAGGCCTTCGCTCTCGGCCATGGAGAGACGCTCCTTGACCGCACGCTCGACGCGCACCAGGCCAACACGGAACTGGTTCTCGGCCATCTCGCCGACGCAGCGGATGCGACGGTTGCCCAGGTGATCGATATCGTCGACTTCACCGAAGCCGTTACGGATGTAGATCAGCTCCTTGAGCACGTCGAGAATGTCGCGGTTGTCGAGCACGCCGGAGCCGGTGTCAGACTCGCGGCGCAGACGACGGTTGAACTTCATGCGACCGACGCCGGAGAGGTCGTAGCGGTCTTCGGTGAAGAACAGGTTGTGGAACAGCGTCTCGGCAGCTTCCTTGGTGGGCGGCTCGCCGGGGCGCATCATACGATAGATTTCGACCAGCGCCTCGAGCTGCGAGCTGGTGGTATCCAGGCGCAGGGTCTCGGAGACGAACGGACCGCAGTCCAGGTCATTGGTGTAAAGCGTCTCGACCTTGGTGATACCGGCCTGGCCGATTTTTTCGAGCAGTTCGGGGGTGATGGCGGTGTTGCAGGGGCAGATCAGCTCGCCAGTGCTGGCATCGACCTGGTCCTTGGCCAGGGTCTTGCCGAACAGGTAGTCCATCGGCACCTCGAGGCGCTCGAGGCCGGCCTTCTCCAGCTGACGGATATGCTTCTGGGTGATACGGCGCCCCTCCTCAACGATCAGGCTGCCGTCGGCATCCTTGATGTCGAAGGTGGCGGTCTCGCCGCGCAGACGAGAAGGCACCAGCTCCACGGAAAAGCCGCTTTTCTCGATGTGGAAGGTGCTGGTGTCGAAGAATTCGTCGAGGATCTCCTCGGCGCTCATGCCCAGCGCACGCAGCAATACCGTGGCCGGCAGCTTGCGGCGACGGTCGATACGCACGAAGACGTTGTCCTTGGGATCGAACTCGAAGTCGAGCCAGGAACCACGATAGGGAATCACGCGGGCGGAATAGAGCAGCTTGCCAGAGGAGTGGCTCTTGCCCTTGTCATGATCGAAGAACACACCCGGCGAACGGTGCAGCTGGGAGACGATGACCCGCTCGGTGCCGTTGACCACGAAGGTACCGTTCTCGGTCATCAGGGGGATTTCCCCCATGTAGACTTCCTGCTCCTTGATGTCCTTGATGGCCTTGTTCGAGGAGTCGCGATCGTAGATGATCAAGCGAACCTTGACCCGCAGGGGCGCCGAATAGGTGACGCCGCGCAGCTGGCACTCCTTGACATCGAACGCCGGGGTGCCGAAACGGTAGCTAACGTATTCGAGCGCGGCGTTGCCGGAGAAGCTCTCGATCGGGAACACGGACTTGAACGCCGCATGCAGGCCGACCTCGAGACGCTCCTCGGGTGAGCGGTCCTGCTGGAGGAAGTCGTAATAGGAATCAAGCTGGATCGCCAGCAGGTAGGGCACATCCATCACTTGGGGCAGTTTGCCGAAATCCTTGCGGATGCGTTTTTTCTCAGTGTATGAGTAAGCCATCTGTATTCCCCAGCTTGTTCACCATGGGTGACCGATGCGTGGTCGGCGCCACCCGACGGGTCGCCCCGTCAGGCGCTGACGGCAAGCTCCACAGGGGGAAGCTCGCCGTCGGGATTCTTCTAGCGTCGCTGCGTCAGCAAGGCGCTAGTGCAACAGAAAAAGGCCGGCAGCGGGAGGGCCCGCCACCAGCCGTGGAAGCTTACGCAGCGCGCAAAGCCATGGGCACAAGAGTTACTTGAGCTCCACGGTAGCGCCAGCTTCTTCCAGCTTCTTCTTGGCCGCTTCGGCGTCGTCCTTGGACATGGCTTCCTTCAGGGTTGCCGGAGCGCCGTCGACGGCTGCCTTGGCTTCCTTCAGGCCCAGGCCGGTGATCTCGCGCACCGCCTTGATCACGTTAACCTTCTTGTCGCCAGCGCTGGCCAGCACCAGGTCGAACTCGGTCTGCTCTTCAGCGACTTCGCCAGCGGCAGCCGGGCCGGCCACAACGGCAGCAGCGGCAGAAACGCCGAACTTCTCTTCCATCGCTTCGATCAGCTCGACGACTTCCATGACGGACATGTCGGCGACGGCGTTGATGATGTCTTCTTTGGTCAGTGCCATTTCGATATTCCTAACTTTGCGGGAGCCTCGGCGCACCGAGCGCTCGGATTCAGTGTTCGACTAAGGCTGCAGAAAGGGGTTCGCCGATTAGGCGGCGGCTTCCTGCTTCTGGTCGCGCAGGGCGGCCAGGGTGCGAACCAGCTTGCCGGCGGATGCTTCTTTCATGACGGACATCAGCTTGGCGATGGCTTCGTCATAGGTCGGCAGTGTCGCCAGACGGTCGATGTCGCCAGCCGGGATCAGCTCGCCTTCGTAGGCCAGCGCCTTGACTTCGAAGTTCTTCTCGTCCTTGGCAAAATCCTTGAACAGACGGGCAGCAGCGCCCGGATGCTCAACGGAGAAAGCCAGCAGAGAAGGACCAACGAAGCTCTCGTTCAGACACTCCCACTGAGTGCCGGAGAGGGCGCGACGCGCCAGGGTGTTGCGAACAACACGCAGCTGGACGCCATTCTCACGGGCCTGCTTGCGCAGGGCGGTCATCTTCTCGACCGTCACGCCACGAGAATCGGCAACGACGACGGAGAGAGCGCTCTTGGCGGCTTCACTGACCTCGGCAACAATCGCCTTCTTGCCTTCGAGTGCTAGTGGCACAGTGATCACTCCTTCGTGCCGGAACCATGCAAGGCAGGCTCCGGGGGTTACCATCTCTTCCTCCCGATGCCTTGGCGGGCGCGGGGGAAGTCCTGGGTGATGGTGCTCACCAGCTAGCTGGCGGCCACACCATCTGCGCAGGCTCCCCGAGGGGTATTAAGCCGCCCACTCGAAAGAGGGCGGCGCCTGCGGTCTTTGACGGCGCCCGATGCCTTTCACAGCACCGGGGACCGCAAAGTTATTGCTCTTGACTCGACCTAACTCGTCAGACCAGCGCGGAGTGGTCGACGGTCAGCCCGGGGCCCATGGTGGTGGACAGGGTGACCTTCTTGAAATAGATGCCCTTGGAGGTGCTCGGCTTCAGACGCTTGAGGTCTGAAATCAGCGCTTCCAGGTTGCCACGGATGGCATCGGCCTCGAAATCGACCTTGCCCAGGGTGGTATGGATGATACCGTTCTTGTCAGTACGGAAGCGCACCTGACCCGCCTTGGCGTTTTTCACCGCAGTGGCGACGTCGGGCGTCACGGTACCGACCTTGGGGTTCGGCATCAGTCCACGCGGACCGAGGATCTGGCCGAGCTGGCCGACCACGCGCATGGCGTCCGGCGAGGCGATCACAACGTCGAAGTCGAGCTGGCCTTTCTTGACCTGCTCGGCCAGATCGTCCATGCCGACGATGTCGGCACCGGCTTCCTTGGCAGCGTCGGCGCTGGCACCCTGAGTGAACACGGCGACGCGGACGTCCTTGCCAGTTCCGTTGGGCATCACGGTGGCGCCACGCACCACCTGGTCGGATTTACGCGGATCGACGCCCAGATTGATGGCGACGTCCAGCGACTCCTTGAACTTGACAGTAGAGAGTTCGGCGAGCAGGGCCACGGCCTCTTCCAGGCTGTACGCCTTGGTAGCGTCAACCTTCTCGCGAATCATCTGCGCGCGCTTGGACAGCTTGGCCATGATCAGAGACCCTCCACGTTGAGGCCCATGCTACGGGCAGTACCAGCAACGGTGCGCACCGCGGCGTCGAGGTCGGCAGCCGTCAGGTCCGGCTCCTTGGTCTTGGCGATCTCTTCGAGCTGCTCACGGGTCACGGTACCGACCTTCTTCTTGTTCGGCTCACCGGAGCCGGACTTGATGCCAGCCGCCTTCTTCAGCAGGACGGCCGCAGGGGGCGTCTTGGTGATGAAGGTGAAACTGCGGTCGGAATAAACGGTGATGACCACGGGAGTCGGCAGACCCGGCTCCATGTCCTGAGTCGCGGCATTGAATGCCTTACAGAACTCCATGATGTTCACACCATGCTGACCCAGCGCCGGGCCAACGGGGGGACTCGGGTTGGCCTTACCAGCTGCCACCTGCAGCTTGATGTAAGCCTGTACTTTCTTGGCCATGATTCACTCCAGTTGGGTAATAACGCCTTGCGGCTCCCCTGATCAAACGGCCGCCTGACGGCGGCCTCGATATGCAGCAGGACGCGAAGACTTACTCTTTCTCGACCTGCGCGAATTCCAGCTCTACAGGCGTTGAGCGCCCGAAGATCAATACGCTGACCTGCAAGCGACTCTTGTCGTAGTTGACCTCTTCCACGACGCCATTGAAATCGGCAAAAGGACCGTCGACGACACGCACTGACTGCCCAGGCTCGAACATGGTCTTGGGCCGCGGCTTGTCGCTGCCATCCTTTACGCGGCGCAAGATTGCATCAGCCTCGCGCTGGGTGATGGGCGCCGGCTTTTCCTTGGTACCACCGATGAAGCCCATCACACGCGGCGTCTCGTTGACCAGGTGCCAGGTCGCATCATCCATTTCCATCTCGACCAGCACATAGCCGGGATAGAACTTGCGTTCGCTCTTGCGGCGCTTGCCATCGCGCATTTCGACGACTTCTTCCGTGGGCACCAAGATCTCGCCGAAGCGATCCTCCATGCCATATAGCTTCACCCGCTCCTTGAGGGAGCGCATGACATGTTTCTCAAAACCTGAATAGGCGTGCACGACGTACCAACGCTTGGACATGAAGACTCCTAACCGATGACGCCGGACATCGCCCAGCTAAGAAGGGTGTCGATCAGCCACAGCATCAGCCCCACCACCAACACGGCAACAAGCACGATGGCGGTGGTCTGCACGGTTTCGGGACGGGTCGGCCACACTACGCGCTGGATCTCTTTCTTGGAGCTCTTCGCCAGCTCGGCGAGATCTCGCCCCCTGGCAGTGGTCAGCGCGATCACGCCAGCCAGAACACAAAGCACCACAACACCCAGCACGCGATAAAGAAGAGCCTGATCGGCAAAGTAGGTGTTTCCCACCACCGCTACGACCAGCAGAGTGACGACCACCGCCCACTTGAGCCCGTCGTGGCGCGACTCTTGCACCTCGGCGTTATGTTTCATGAAAACGAGACTCCTCAAGGCGCGGCAATCGAACTTGCGCAACTGCGGAAAAAAGATGCCAACCTGAGGGAGGTTGGCAGGCCAGGAGGGAATCGAACCCCCAACCTGCGGTTTTGGAGACCGCTGCTCTGCCAATTGAGCTACTGGCCTGAACTTGCCGCCACACACTACTATCTGTGCATGCGCGACAGCGGGCGTCATGATAGCGAAGAGCTCGCCTACTGACAACCCCCTTCTGCAACTTGCTGCCAGAAGGGCAAGAAAAAGGCGAGCCTTGGCCCGCCTTTCGCTATATGGAGCTCATGGACGGATTTGAACCGTCGACCTCACCCTTACCAAGGGTGTGCTCTACCCCTGAGCTACATGAGCACAAACACATGATACCTAGGCCTTCGCCGCGATATCTGGAGCGGGCAGCGGGAATCGAACCCGCACCATCAGCTTGGAAGGCTGAGGTTCTACCATTGAACTATGCCCGCCTACCCACTCTTGCTGCCCCGCCCAGCATACTGGGCCTGGCGAAATCTGGTGGAGGGGGAAGGATTCGAACCTTCGAAGCTTTCGCGGCAGATTTACAGTCTGCTCCCTTTGGCCACTCGGGAACCCCTCCAACTGGCGGCCAATTTTACCGCCCTCTTCAGCCTTGTCAAGCCCTTATTTTTCATGGACTTGCCTTTAGCTTGCTCCACATGACGATTGCTTGCCTGCGGAACGCGCTGCATTATTTCAAAGCAGCATGGAGAATGCAAGGCCAGCACGTATTTTTTCCAGGCTCGGAGGCTGCGGCACCTGGGGCGCACCCGACATTCTTCCCGCTCGTTCGGCCGCCGTCAGCGGAAAGCAGGCCTCAAGCCCCCCGTAGACCATGTCAGGCCACACGGCATGAGGGCAATGGACTCCGCGCGCGACAACCCGCGCATCACCTCCGGTCAACAGCATGGGCAGGGCGATGCCCTCACGGTCGCAGACTTCGCTGTAGATCCTGTTCACGGCGCTGACCGCTGCCAGATAGATACCGTGATTGACCGCCTCCACGGTGCGCCTGCCGGGCAAAAGCAGCTCCTCGGCCTCACTATCAGGGTCGATCGCCACATTGCGGGTGCCGAGTTTAAGGCTCTCCTTCATTAGCCGCAGGCCAGGGAGAATGTATCCTCCCAAGTGCCGCCCGCCCGGCAGCACGAAATCAATGGTAATCGCACTGCCACAATCCACCGCACAGCACCCGCCGGCCAATTGATAGCCTGCCAGCACGCCCATCCAGCGATCGACACCCAGGCGGTGCGGCTCATCATACCCATTGACCACCCCCAGCGACTCAGGCGCAGAACGTGCCACATGCACATTGCTGACGCGGTGCTGGAGCAGAGCCACGGTCTGCTCCAGCACCGCTTCGCGTGCGACGCTTGAGATGCGCACTGCCTCCACGACATCCAGGTCCGGGATATCTGATCCGGGCTTCCACTCTTCCCGGGTCCAGACGGCACCACGCGAGCGTATCTCGCTACTGTCGGCATCCTTCAACCGCCATTTCGATAGCGTATTGCCGATATCCAGATCCAGGATCATGTACGTCCACGCACGCTGATCTCCCCCCCTGACAGGCGTTCACGCTGCTCGCCACGCCGAATCCATAGATTGCCCGCCTTATCCACCCCTTCTGCTGTTGCCACCAGCCGCTGCTGACCTCTTGTCACCTCGACCTCACAGCCCTGGTAGGCATGGCGTGCATTCCATTCCTCCTGCCAGGCAGCAAACCCGGCGTTCTCGTAACCGGCCAGCAGCGGCATCAATTCTCCGAGCAGCTCAGAGGCCAGTAGATTGCGCGATAGCGTTGGGGCCTGATCCTGCACGGCCGCGACACGCTGCTCGATCTGCTGACGGAAGCCTGGGGACAGGTCGAAGTTGATGCCCAGGCCCACCACAACCTCACAAGGGCCTGCCGCATCACCGCTGATCTCGATCAGGATGCCTGCTAACTTACCAAGCCCCCCCCCCTCGTCGAGCAACACATCATTGGGCCACTTCAGCCGAGGCGCCACCCCATGCCGCTCCAACACGCGTGCCAAGGCCACACCAACCGCCAGGCTCAGGCCTTCCAGAGCTGCCACACCCGACTCGAAACGCCAGCCTATGGAAAGCATCAGGGCTCGGCCCCAAGGCGTCGTCCAGGAGCGACCACGACGCCCTCGCCCCGCACTCTGCTGCTCGACGAGACAGACCTCGCCGTGCCCAGCACCTTGAGCGAAGCGCTGCCGAATGAACTCATTGCTGGACGGTAGTGTTTCCTCAACGAATAGCCTGGTCACATGCTGCCTGCCCGAACGCGCGAGACCAGCAACAATAGCGTTGCCATTAAGCAGCTCCAGCGGCCTGGTCAAGCGATAGCCCTGCCCCTTGACGGCCTCGAGCGGAATATCGAGCGCCTCAAGTTTCTTCAACTGTTTCCAGACCGCAGTGCGGGATACGCCCATACGCTCTCCCAACTGCTCGCCGGAATGGAACTCACCGTCGCTCAGCAGTCGAATCAGATCGCCGATGGTCATGCCACTTGCCCCAACTGGGAAAGGAGTCATTCTAGCGGAACTGCCGCAGGCACGGAAACGCCTGAATCCGCTAAACAAAAAACCCCGAGCGCTTTTGCGCTCGGGGCTTCGGGGTGTTGTGGTATCGGGAGAGTAGGCGCAGCCAAGCTGCCGACGCTGGCTCACCGCGCGACCTGCTGTTTTTCATCACCCCCAAACGACGAAACCCCGACCAGTTGGCCGGGGTTTCTGAAGAAGTGCCTGACGATGACCTACTCTCACATGGGGAGACCCCACACTACCATCGGCGCTGAGCGGTTTCACTGCTGAGTTCGGCATGGGATCAGGTGGTTCCCACTCGCTATGGTCGTCAGGCGAAAACGGTTGGAATCATGCTGACGCGATCGTCTCGTCGTATCCGTCAATGTGCGCGATGCGCAGACCCCTTGGGGTTATATGGTCAAGCCTCACGGGCCATTAGTATCGGTTAGCTCAACGCCTTGCAGCGCTTCCACACCCGACCTATCAACCAGCTGGTCTCGCTGGGCCCTTCAGGAGGCTCAAGGCCTCGGGGAGATCTCATCTTGAAGGGGGCTTCCCGCTTAGATGCTTTCAGCGGTTATCCCGTCCGCACGTAGCTACCCGGCAATGCCACTGGCGTGACAACCGGAACACCAGAGGTGCGTCCACTCCGGTCCTCTCGTACTAGGAGCAGCTCTTCTCAAATCTCCAACGCCCACGGCAGATAGGGACCGAACTGTCTCACGACGTTCTAAACCCAGCTCGCGTACCACTTTAAATGGCGAACAGCCATACCCTTGGGACCGACTTCAGCCCCAGGATGTGATGAGCCGACATCGAGGTGCCAAACACCGCCGTCGATGTGAACTCTTGGGCGGTATCAGCCTGTTATCCCCGGAGTACCTTTTATCCGTTGAGCGATGGCCCTTCCATACAGAACCACCGGATCACTAGAACCTACTTTCGTATCTGCTCGACGTGTCTGTCTCGCAGTTAAGCACCCTTATGCTCTTGCACTCAACGCACGATTTCCGACCGTGCTGAGGGTACCTTCGTGCTCCTCCGTTACGCTTTGGGAGGAGACCGCCCCAGTCAAACTACCCACCACACACTGTCCTCGATCCGGATCACGGACCTGAGTTAGAACGCCAATGATGCCAGGCTGGTATTTCAAGGTTGGCTCCACCCGAACTGGCGTCCGGGTTTCCTAGCCTCCCAGCTATCCTACACAAGCAACATCAGCGTCCAGTGTGAAGCTATAGTAAAGGTTCACGGGGTCTTTCCGTCTAGCCGCGGGTACACAGCATCTTCACTGCGATTTCAATTTCACTGAGTCTCGGGTGGAGACAGCGTGGCCATCATTACGCCATTCGTGCAGGTCGGAACTTACCCGACAAGGAATTTCGCTACCTTAGGACCGTTATAGTTACGGCCGCCGTTTACCGGGGCTTCGATCAAGAGCTTCGCCCGAGGGCTAACACCATCACTTAACCTTCCGGCACCGGGCAGGCGTCACACCCTATACGTCCGCTTGCGCGTTTGCAGAGTGCTGTGTTTTTAATAAACAGTTGCAGCCACCTGGTATCTTCGACCGCTTCGTGCTCCGGCCGCGAGGGCCTTCACACTAGTGCGGCGTGCCTTCTCCCGAAGTTACGGCACCATTTTGCCTAGTTCCTTCACCCGAGTTCTCTCAAGCGCCTTGGTATTCTCTACCTGACCACCTGTGTCGGTTTGGGGTACGGTCCCATAGAGTCTGAAGCTTAGAGGCTTTTCCTGGAAGCGTGGCATCGATGACTTCGGCACCGTAGTGCCTTCGTCTCACCTCTCGGCCTTGGGATCCCGGATTTGCCTAAGATCCCAGCCTACTGGCTTTCACCAGGACAACCAACGCCTGGCCCACCTAGCCTTCTTCGTCCCCCCATCGCAACTCTATGAGGTACGGGAATATTAACCCGTTTCCCATCGACTACGCCTTTCGGCCTCGCCTTAGGGGCCGACTCACTCTGCTCCGATTAGCGTCGAACAGAAACCCTTGGTCTTCCGGCGGGGGAGTTTTTCACTCCCCTTGTCGTTACTCATGTCAGCATTCGCACTCGTGATACCTCCAGCAGACTTCTCAATCCACCTTCATCGGCTTACACGACGCTCCTCTACCGCTCATCCAGAGGATGAACCCGTAGCTTCGGTACCTGGTTTAGCCCCGTTACATCTTCCGCGCAGGCCGACTCGACTAGTGAGCTATTACGCTTTCTTTAAAGGATGGCTGCTTCTAAGCCAACCTCCTAGCTGTCTGAGCCTTCCCACATCGTTTCCCACTTAACCAGGATTTCGGGACCTTAGCTGACGGTCTGGGTTGTTTCCCTTTTCACGACGGACGTTAGCACCCGCCGTGTGTCTCCCACGCTGCACTCACCGGTATTCGGAGTTTGCCTCGGGTTGGTAAGTCGGGATGACCCCCTAGCCGAAACAGTGCTCTACCCCCGGCGGTGATACGTGAGGCGCTACCTAAATAGCTTTCGAGGAGAACCAGCTATCTCCGAGCTTGATTAGCCTTTCACTCCGATCCACAAGTCATCCAAATCTTTTTCAACAGATCCTGGTTCGGTCCTCCAGTTGATGTTACTCAACCTTCAACCTGCTCATGGATAGATCGCCCGGTTTCGGGTCTATTTCCAGCGACTGGTCGCCCAGTTAAGACTCGGTTTCCCTACGCCTCCCCTATACGGTTAAGCTCGCCACTGAAAATAAGTCGCTGACCCATTATACAAAAGGTACGCGGTCACATGACTAGCATGCTCCCACTGCTTGTACGCATACGGTTTCAGGATCTATTTCACTCCCCTCTCCGGGGTTCTTTTCGCCTTTCCCTCACGGTACTGGTTCACTATCGGTCAGCCAGGAGTATTTAGCCTTGGAGGATGGTCCCCCCATATTCAGTCAAGGTTTCACGTGCCCCGACCTACTCGATTTCACGACACTCAGATTTCGGCTACGGGACTATCACCCGCTATGGTCAGGCTTCCCAGCCTGTTCGCCTATCAGTTGTGCCGCTTAAGGGCTAGTCCCCGTTCGCTCGCCGCTACTAGGGGAATCTCGGTTGATTTCTTTTCCTCGGGGTACTTAGATGTTTCAGTTCCCCCGGTTCGCCTCCCAACACCTATGGATTCAGTGTGGGATACCCAGCTTGTGCTGGGTGGGTTTCCCCATTCGGAAATGCCCGGGTCACAGGTTGTTTGCCACCTCACCGAGCCTTATCGCAGGCTACCGCGTCCTTCATCGCCTCTGGCTGCCAAGGCATCCACCGTATGCGCTTAATCGCTTGACCATATAACCCGAAGGGGTCTGGTCTGCGATCACGTACGACATTGCCGGATACGCTTGAGACGTATCTTCGTTTCCTTTCCTGTCGGAAAGGAACTGTCAGCATGATTCACATTGTTAAAGAGCAGACTGTTCAGAGAACAGTGGAAAGTCTATCGACTTGCCGCTGGTCTCTGCAGATAAAGACTGGCTTGGAGTAGATGGTGGAGCCAAGCGGGATCGAACCGCTGACCTCCTGCGTGCAAGGCAGGCGCTCTCCCAGCTGAGCTATGGCCCCACTGATTCCGACCTTCCCTCAAGGGGCGGTTCGGTTAATTTTATTCAGGTCAAGGCATTTCGGGGCGACGCATAGCTCGCTATGCGAGTCACGAAATAACGCAGGACTGAATAAAATTGGTGGGTCTGGGCAGATTTGAAACAAACCCGGCGACCTCACCCTTCTCTTTATAGAACTTCCGGGGGTGCGCTCTCACCAACTGAGCGACAGACCCGGCCGAAGCTCGAGAATGGTGGGTCTGGGCAGATTTGAACTGCCGACCTCACCCTTATCAGGGGTGCGCTCTAACCAACTGAGCTACAGACCCATTGGTCACGCTGGGCCTATACCCAAACAGTCTTTGCTCTGGCCGATCAGGTAATTCATTGTGAGCACTTGCCGCGAGGCGTGATATGTCGTTTAAGGAGGTGATCCAGCCGCAGGTTCCCCTACGGCTACCTTGTTACGACTTCACCCCAGTCATGAACCACACCGTGGTGATCGCCCTCCCGAAGGTTAGGCTAACCACTTCTGGTGCAGTCCACTCCCATGGTGTGACGGGCGGTGTGTACAAGGCCCGGGAACGTATTCACCGTGACATTCTGATTCACGATTACTAGCGATTCCGACTTCACGGAGTCGAGTTGCAGACTCCGATCCGGACTGAGATCAGCTTTCTGGGATTGGCTTGCTCTCGCGAGTTCGCAACCCTTTGTACTGACCATTGTAGCACGTGTGTAGCCCTACCCGTAAGGGCCATGATGACTTGACGTCGTCCCCACCTTCCTCCGGTTTGTCACCGGCAGTCTCCTTAGAGTTCCCGACTTTACTCGCTGGCAAATAAGGACAAGGGTTGCGCTCGTTACGGGACTTAACCCAACATTTCACAACACGAGCTGACGACAGCCATGCAGCACCTGTCTCTGCGTTCCCGAAGGCACCCCTTCGTCTCCGAAGGGTTCGCAGGATGTCAAGGGTAGGTAAGGTTCTTCGCGTTGCATCGAATTAAACCACATGCTCCACCGCTTGTGCGGGCCCCCGTCAATTCATTTGAGTTTTAACCTTGCGGCCGTACTCCCCAGGCGGTCGACTTATCGCGTTAACTGCGCCACAAAGTCCGCGAAGGACCCAACGGCTAGTCGACATCGTTTACGGCGTGGACTACCAGGGTATCTAATCCTGTTTGCTACCCACGCTTTCGCACCTCAGTGTCAGTGTCAGTCCAGAAGGCCGCCTTCGCCACTGGTATTCCTCCCGATCTCTACGCATTTCACCGCTACACCGGGAATTCTACCTTCCTCTCCTGCACTCTAGCCTGACAGTTCCGGATGCCGTTCCCAGGTTGAGCCCGGGGCTTTCACAACCGGCTTATCAAGCCACCTACGCGCGCTTTACGCCCAGTAATTCCGATTAACGCTCGCACCCTCCGTATTACCGCGGCTGCTGGCACGGAGTTAGCCGGTGCTTCTTCTGTGGGTGATGTCCTTCCTCGCGGATATTAGCCGCGAGGCTTTCTTCCCCACTGAAAGTGCTTTACAACCCGAGGGCCTTCTTCACACACGCGGCATGGCTGGATCAGGCTTGCGCCCATTGTCCAATATTCCCCACTGCTGCCTCCCGTAGGAGTTCGGGCCGTGTCTCAGTCCCGATGTGGCTGATCATCCTCTCAGACCAGCTACGGATCGTCGCCTTGGTGAGCCTTTACCTCACCAACTAGCTAATCCGACATAGGCTCATCCGATAGCGCAAGGTCCGAAGAGCCCCTGCTTTCTCCCGTAGGACGTATGCGGTATTAGCCTGGGTTTCCCCAGGTTATCCCCCACTACCGGGCAGATTCCTATGCATTACTCACCCGTCCGCCGCTCGCCACCAGGAAGCAAGCTTCCCGTGCTGCCGCTCGACTTGCATGTGTTAGGCCTGCCGCCAGCGTTCAATCTGAGCCATGATCAAACTCTTCAGTTTAAGATCAGTAGTCCGTTAAGCGGACCAAACTTGGCTCAAGGTTAAAGCTTCTCAAAAGACCCGAAGGTCTCGACGAGTCGCTTGCCTTGATAATGGTGTGACTTCTCACCACCTCATCGACAAGCGCCCACATGAATTACCTGATCGATTGTTAAAGAGCGGCTCCGGGCTCTATAGAGAGTGGAGCGTCTCGCTTGCTGTCGCGGCCGTCGATCCTGTGATCGAGGGGCCTCACCAGCGCCCTGCGAGGAAGGCGTATTCTACTCAAGTGCCGGAGTTTGTCAACTCTCTTCGTGGCCGTCACCGAGGTGACCCTGACCGCGAAGACCCGCCGGAGCGGGCGACCGCAAGACCGCTGCCGGACTTGCTTTCGAGTGGGGCGCATTCTACCGAATTCGCCGTGGGCGTCAAGGGCGATTTTTGCGAAACGAATCGAAAAAACCAAAACAAGACAGCCACTTACCACTCTTCCCACCGCTGATGACGTTGCCCGTCACCGGCAGCGGATGCGTACTTTACGGCTTTCCCCCGACCCCTGCAAGGGGCGGCTGTAAAAAAATTTCAGGATGATGGCAACGCGGTGACGAGACGCGGGCGGACGAGCTATCCACAGGCGCTCGGCGGCCAGGGGCTGTGGATGGTTTTGTTCGCAGGGCGAAGGCGACGACGCCCGCACGAGGCGGGCGCTTTCTTACGGAAGCCAAGAGGCTTATGCGGCAGGAGGGGCATGCTTCATCTTGCGCATAATGGCCAAGGTTGGCCCTGAGGCAACGTAGGCGCCGAACAGCAGCAGCAGCATGACCGAAGGTTCCACCGAGATCACCACGAAGCCAAGCACGATCGCGAGCAGCACCACGAAGGGCACCGGCCCTTTGAGATCAATGTCCTTGAAGCTGTAGTAACGGATATTGCTGACCATCAGGATGCCGGCCGCCGCAACCACGATCATCATCAGCAGCTTGAAGCCGAAGGCCTCGGCATCGAAGCTGTGGAAGGTCCACACGCTGGCGGCGACGAAGGCCGCGGCCGAAGGGCTCGGCAGGCCGATGAACCACTTCTTGTCCACACTGCCGATCTGCACATTAAAACGCGCCAGGCGCAGCGCCGCACAGGCCACGTAAAGAAAGGCCACCACCCAGCCGGTCTTACCGATGTCCTGAAGAATCCAGGTGAACGCCACAAGCGCCGGCGCCACACCGAAGGAGAGCATATCGGAAAGGCTGTCATACTCGGCACCGAAGGCGCTCTGGGTATTGGTGAGACGGGCCACACGCCCATCCAAGCCATCGAGCACCATAGCAATGAAGATCGCCACGGCCGCGGCAGTGAAGTCTCCATTGATTCCCGCCACCACCGAGAAGAAGCCGGCAAACAGCGCCGAGGTAGTGAAAAGGTTGGGCAGCAGGTAGATACCTTTGCGCCTGACCTTCTTGCCATTCTCGATCGCCTCTTCGATCACTTCGGTTTCGCGCACGAATGCCGAGGCAAGGTCCTCCTCGGCCGGGGGCGCCCTGTCGTGCTCGGCCGGCCCTGGTTCGGCACTGTCGGGGCGAGAAGAATGCTCACTGCTACGGGGGTCCTGACTCATGCGTGTCGTCCATTGCCAGAGAAGGTTCACCCAAAGGTGCTAGGTACCATTCTACACCGTGGCGTTCGAGCGAAAAGCGAAGCCGGCCCAAACGCAACGAGGGCGCGTTGATACGCGCCCTCGTCGAAACCGCCTCACCCGATCAGTTCTTGCTCTTGTCGACCAGCTGGTTGGCGGTGATCCACGGCATCATGCCGCGCAGCTTGGCACCTACCTGCTCGATCTCATGCTCAGCATTGAGGCGACGCCGTGCAGTCATCGAGGGGTAGTTGGTGTTGCCTTCCTGGATGAACATCTTGGCGTACTCGCCGGTCTGGATGCGCTTGAGCGCATTGCGCATGGCCTGGCGAGACTGCTCGTTGATTACCTCGGGACCGGTCACGTACTCGCCATACTCCGCATTGTTGGAGATGGAGTAGTTCATGTTGGCGATACCGCCCTCGTACATCAGATCGACGATCAGCTTGAGCTCGTGCAAGCACTCGAAGTAAGCCATCTCCGGCGCATAGCCTGCCTCGGTCAGAGTCTCGAAACCGGCCTTGACCAGCTCGACTGCACCGCCGCAGAGCACCGCCTGCTCACCGAACAGATCGGTCTCGGTCTCGTCCTTGAAGGTGGTCTCGATAATGCCGCTGCGACCGCCGCCGATGGCTGCGGCATAGGAGAGCGCGAGCTCCTTGGCCTTGCCGGAGGCGTCCTGATGGATAGCGATCAGGTCGGGGATGCCGCCACCCTTGACGAACTCGGAGCGCACAGTATGGCCCGGGGCCTTGGGGGCGATCATGATCACGTCCAGATCCTTGCGCGGCTCGATCTGGTTGTAGTGGATATTGAAGCCGTGGGCAAAGGCCAGGGTGGCACCCTGCTTGAGGTTAGGCTCGACCTGGTTCTCATAGATCGCCTTCTGGTTTTCGTCCGGCGCCAGGATCATGACCACATCGGCGTTCTTGCACGCCTCTTCGACCGAGGCCACCTTGAGGCCGGCCCCTTCCGCCTTGGCCGCGGAAGAAGAACCGGCGCGCAGGGCGACGGTGACATCCACCCCGGACTCCTTCAGGTTGTTGGCATGGGCATGGCCCTGGGAGCCGTAGCCCACGATGGTGACTTTCTTGCCCTGGATGAGGGAGAGGTCGCAGTCCTTGTCGTAATACACGTGCATGGCAGGCTCCTAAAAGCAAAAGTGAGAGTGTGTCAGCATTGATGGCCACCCGCGCCGTCTGTCGCGGCACTGGGCGTCGGACATTCGATGGAGACACCTTAACGCGAAGCCAGTGTTGCGTAAAACGCGATATTTGCAACACGATGTGCCGTATCATGCAATAATGGTCGCATGGACATGCGCCCTCTCAAGCAGTTTCTCGCCCTGGCCGATACGCTGCACTTCGGTCGTGCCAGCGAGCTGTGCCACGTCAGCCCTTCGACGCTATCGAGGACCATCCGGCAGCTCGAGGAGAGCCTCGACGCGCCGCTGTTCGTGCGTGACAACCGCCATGTGGCCCTGACCCGCCAAGGCAAGGTCTTCCAGGAGTACGCCCGCGAAGCGCTGGGCCAGTGGGAGCTGCTGCGTCATGCGCTGAGCCGCCAGGACGGCGAGCTCGCCGGCGAGATCAGCATCTACTGCTCGGTCACCGCCAGCTACAGCTTCCTCTACGACCTGCTCAGCGATTTTCGCCTGCATCACCCGCGCATCGAGCTCAAGCTGCACACCGGCGACCCGGCGGAAGCGATGAACCGGGTGCTGGCCGGCGACGAGGACATGGCCATTACACCCCGTCCGCGCAGTGCTCCCGGAGGCCTGGCCTTCAAGTCGCTGACCCGCTCGCCGCTGGTCTTCATCGCCCCGGAAGAGCAGGCCCCCTGGATCCCGCTCACCCCCGACTCGCCCTCCGCCGCGCAGTGGCAGGGCGTACCAATGGTACTCTCGGAGGCGGGGCTTTCACGGGAGTACGCCGACACCTGGTTTCGGGCACTGGGCGTGAGGCCCACCATCTATGCCCAGGTCGCGGGTCACGAGGCGATCGTCAGCATGGTCGGCCTCGGCTTCGGTATCGGCGTGGTACCAAAGATCGTGCTCGACAACAGCCCCCTGGCTGAGCGGGTGAGGGTTCTAGCGGTCAAGCCCGAACTGCCACATTACGACGTCGGGCTTTGCGTGCTGGACCGGCAGCTGAAACGCCCGTTGATCCAGGCGCTGTGGGACGAGGTCGTGGAGCGCTGACAAAGCCAGACAACAAAAAGCCGCCCCGAAGGGCGGCTAGTCGATACGACCGGCGGTAGCTCAAAGGCTGAGCACTTTATCGCCGCGGGCAATACCCGACACCCCGGTCCGCGCCACCTCGAGGATACCCACCGGCCCCATGGCCTGCAGGAACGCATCGAGCTTGGGCGCATCGCCGGTGATCTGCACCGTGTAGAGGCTCGGCGTGACGTCGACGATCTGGGCGCGGAAGATGTCGACAGTGCGCTTGACCTCGTCGCGGGCCGCCCCCAGCGCCTTGACCTTCACCAGCATCAGCTCTCGCTCGATGTGGTTGCCCTCGGTGAGGTCGACCAGCTTGATCACGTCGATCAGCTTGTTGAGGTGCTTGGTGATCTGCTCGATCACCCGGTCGTCACCGACGGTGGTCACGGTCAGCCGCGACAGCGACGGGTCCTCGGTGGGCGCCACGTTGAGCGTCTCGATGTTGAAGTTGCGCTGCGAGAACAGCCCTACCACGCGAGACAGTGCGCCCGGTTCGTTTTCCATGAGAATCGAGATGATATGGCGCATCAGGTCCGCTCCGTCTTGGAAAGCAGCATGTCACGCATGGAGCCAAGGGGCACCTGCATCGGATAAACGTGCTCGCGCGGGTCGACGATGACATCGACGAACACCAGCTCGTGCTTGTCGGCGAAGGTGCGTTCCAGCGCCGGGCGCAGCTCGTCCATCGTCTCCACCCGCAGCGCGGTGAAGCCATAGGCCTCGATCAGCTTGGCGAAATCTGGCAGCGACTCCATGTAGGAGTGGGCGTGGCGGGACTTGTAGTTGAGGTCCTGCCACTGGCGCACCATGCCCAGCGAGGCGTTGTTCAGATTGATGATCTTGACCCCACCGCCGAACTGCTTACAGGTGGAGAGCTCCTGCATCATCATCTGGAAGCTGCCTTCGCCGGTGACGCAGACCACCGTCTCCTCGGGGAAGTTCTGCTTGATGCCCATGGCCGCCGGGAAGCCGAAGCCCATGGTGCCGAGCCCGCCCGAGGTGATGAAGCGGTTGGGCTTGTCGAACTTGTAGTACTGGGCGGCGAACATCTGATGCTGGCCCACGTCGGTGGTCACATAGGCCTCACCGCGGGTGATGTCGCACAGCGCCTCGATCACCTCCTGCGGCTTGAGCTGCTCGCCGGGCTTCGAGGGCTCGTAGAGCTTGCCGCGGCGCTCCTCGCGCCAGCCGTCGATCTTCTGCCACCACTCGGTCAGTGCCTCGGGGTGAGCGATTTCCTTGCCTTGCACCAGGCTGATCATCTCGTCGATGACGCTGGCCGCCGGCCCGACGATGGGCACGTCGGCGCGCACCGTCTTGGAGACGGAGCTGGGGTCGATGTCGACATGGATGATCTTGGCCGTGGGACAGAACTTGGAGGTGTTGTTGGTCACGCGGTCGTCGAAGCGCGCGCCGATGGCGATGATCAGGTCGGCATGGTGCATGGCCATGTTCGACTCGTAGGAGCCGTGCATGCCGAGCCAGCCCAGGCACTGCCGGTCGCTCTGCGGGTAGGCGCCGATACCCATCAGCGTGGTGGTGATGGGATAGCCGAGCCGCTTGACCAGATCGGTGAGCCCTTCGCAGGCACGCCCCGTGATGACCCCGCCACCGGTATAGAAGACCGGCCGCTTGGCCTTGAGCATCATCTCCACGGCCTTCTTGATCTGTCCGGTATGACCCCGCGCCACCGGGTTGTAGGAGCGCATCTTGACCTTCTTGGGGTAGACGTACTCGTAGCGCTCGGTGGGGGCAGTCATGTCCTTGGGAATGTCCACCACCACCGGGCCGGGACGCCCCGTCGCGGCCAGATAGAAGGCTTTCTTAAGGACTTCCGGAATCTCGGTCGGGTGCTTGATCGAGAAGCTGTGCTTCACGATCGGACGGGTCACGCCGATGATGTCGGTTTCCTGGAAGGCGTCGTCGCCGATCAGGTGGCTCATCACCTGGCCGCACAGTACCACCATGGGAATCGAATCCATGTAGGCGGTGGCGATGCCGGTGACGGCGTTGGTGGCGCCGGGGCCGGAGGTGACCAGTACCACGCCGGGCTTGCCGGAGGCCCGGGCGTAGCCGTCGGCGGCATGGGTGGCGGCCTGTTCATGGCGTACCAGGATGTGCTTGACCTTGTCCTGGCGGAACAGCGCATCGTAAATGTGCAGGGCTGCGCCGCCCGGGTAACCATAGATGTATTCGACGCCTTCATCCTGCAGGAATCGGGCGATCATATCCGCGCCGGAAAGCAATTCCACGTGTGTCTCTCCCCTGGAGGTCTCGAGTGCGATCCGCGCCCTTTGGGGCACGGGTTCGAGTGCGGCGGTATGCCGCTGTCGGCCGAGCCGACACCTGATGCCAAACCCTGGCATTTAGCCCTGTTGGGGCCTGCACTCTCATCGGGAACGCGCAGCAAGGCCTAACAGGCTGCCTGCAAACGCTTTCCCTAGCACGGCGGATCGCCGCGTCGGGGCATTGGCCGGAACCGGCGGTTGGCCGTGCTCCGGAGTCCTTCGGCGGGTAGAGGCATGCGCCTACCCTTCGCGCGGGTATGGGGGGTTGCCCGCTAAATTCCGCGCCCGCAAATCAGGAACGCTCAAGATTCCAATAGGCCTGCAGCAGTGTCAACCGCTAATGAACCCGACCTTGGGCGATAGGTGATCACAAAAAAACCCGCTCCGGTTGAGGCGGAGCGGGCAAGGGGGGTTACAGGACGCAACCTATCAAGCAGTGTAGACCCTACGCCCCTGTTGCACTGATCTAAGGCGTTGGGTCTTGTATCAGGTACGAAACGCCAGGTTGTCCTCTTCCACCTCGACGTGTATGACATCGCCGGGCACAAAGCGTCCGGCCAGCAGATCCTGCGCCAGCGGGTTCTCGATGCGGCTCTGGATGGCACGCTTGAGAGGCCGTGCGCCGAACACCGGATCGAAACCCACCTGGGCCAGTTGGGCCATGGCCGCGGGGCTGACTTGGAGCTGCATACCGTGCTCGGCCAGGCGGCCGCGCAGGCGGTCGAGCTGGATACCGGCGATGGCCTCGATCTGCGACTGGCGCAGGGCGTGGAACACCACCACCTCGTCGATGCGGTTGATCAGCTCGGGGCGGAAGTGCATGCCGACGACATCCATCACGGCCTGCTTCATCGCCTCGTACTGCCCGTCGTCGCCGCCCAAGCGCTGGATGATGTCCGAGCCCATGTTGGAGGTCATCACGATCACGGTGTTGCGGAAGTCCACCGTACGCCCCTGGCCGTCGGTGAGACGTCCGTCCTCCAGCACCTGCAGCAGGATATTGAAGACATCGGGATGGGCCTTCTCCACCTCGTCGAGCAGCAGCACCGAGTAGGGCTTGCGCCGCACCGCCTCGGTCAGGTAACCGCCCTCCTCGTAGCCCACGTAGCCGGGGGGTGCGCCAATCAGCCGGGCCACGGAGTGCTTCTCCATGAACTCCGACATGTCGATGCGCACCATCGCCTCTTCGGTATCGAACAGGAAGCTCGCCAGCGCCTTGCACAGCTCGGTCTTGCCCACTCCGGTGGGGCCGAGGAACAGGAACGAACCGTTGGGCCGGTTGGGATCGGCGAGCCCGGCACGGGAGCGACGCACGGCGTTGGCCACCGCGGTGACCGCCTCCTCCTGGCCGATCACGCGCTGGTGCAGCGCCTCCTCCATGCGCAGCAGCTTGGCGCGCTCGCCCTCGAGCATCTTGGAAACTGGAATCCCGGTCCAGCGCGACACCACCTCGGCAATCTCCTCCTCGGTGACGTTGGAGCGCAGCAGCTTGTGCTTGGAGGTATCGGCCTCGGCTTCGCTGGACTCGGCGATCTTCTTCTCCAGCTCGGGGATCACGCCGTACTGCAGCTCCGACATGCGGCCGAGATCGCCCTGACGGCGTGCCTGCTCCAGCTCGATCTTGGCTTTTTCGAGCTCCTCCTTGAACTGCCCTGCCCCCTGGATGCTGGCCTTCTCGGCCTTCCATATCTCGTCGAGGTCGGCATACTCGCGCTCGAGCTCATCGATCTGCTCCTGCAGGCTTTCGAGGCGCTTCTTTGAGGCTTCGTCGGTCTCCTTCTTGAGGTGTTCGCGCTCCATCTTGAGCTGGATCAGGCGGCGGTCGAGGCGGTCCATTACCTCAGGCTTGGAGTCGAGCTCCATGCGAATGCGCGACGACGCCTCGTCGATCAGGTCGATGGCCTTGTCGGGCAGCTGGCGGTCGGTGATATAGCGGGTCGAGAGCTTGGCGGCAGCGATGATGGCACCGTCGGTGATGTCGACGTTATGGTGCACCTCGTAGCGCTCCTTGAGCCCGCGCAGGATCGCCACGGTATCCTCTTCGCTGGGCTCGTCGACCAGTACCTTCTGAAAGCGCCGCTCCAGCGCGGCGTCCTTCTCGATGTACTTGCGGTACTCATCGAGGGTGGTAGCGCCCACGCAGTGCAGCTCGCCGCGGGCCAGCGCCGGCTTGAGCATGTTGCCAGCGTCCATGGCGCCCTCGGCCTTGCCGGCGCCGACCATGGTGTGCAGTTCGTCGATGAACAGAATCACCCGGCCCTCCTCCTGGGCCAGCTCCTTGAGCACCGACTTCAGGCGCTCCTCGAACTCGCCGCGAAACTTGGCGCCCGCCAGCAGCGAGCCCATGTCCAGCGACAGCACGCGCTTGTCCTTGAGGCCTTCCGGCACCTCACCATTGACGATGCGCTGGGCCAGGCCCTCGACGATGGCGGTCTTGCCCACGCCGGGCTCGCCGATCAGCACCGGGTTGTTCTTGGTGCGCCGCTGCAGCACCTGAATGGTACGACGGATCTCGTCGTCGCGGCCGATCACCGGGTCGAGCTTGCCCTCGGCGGCCCGTGCGGTGAGGTCGAGGGTATATTTCTCCAGCGCCTCGCGGCTCTCCTCGGCGTTGGGGTCATCGACCCGCTCGCCACCGCGCACGCTGTCGATAGCCTGCTCCAGCGCCTTGCGCGTTACGCCGGCCTGGGTCAACAGCCGGGTCACGGCGTGCCCCATCTCGAGCGCGGCCAGCAGCACCAGCTCACAGGCGATGTACTGGTCGCCGCGCTGCTGCGCCTCGCGGTCGGTGAGGTTGAACAGCTTCACGAAGTCCCGCGAGGGCTGCACCTCGCCGGTGAACTGGGCCACCTTGGGCAGGTCGTCGAGATGCCCGACCAGGGCGTCGCGCAGCCGGGCGGCGTCGCCGCCAGCCTTCTGCACCAGCGCCTTGGTGCCGGTGTCACGGGCTTCCAGCAGTGCCAGCAGCAGGTGGCCCGGTTCGAGCTGATTGTGCCCGCGACCCACGGCCAGGGACTGGGCATCGGCTACGGCGTTCTGCAGCGTGGTGGTGAACTTGTCGAAACGCATTCGCTTTCCTCCATCGGGGTGACGGCGCGGTCGGACGCGCCGCTTGGCCCTGTCGTATCGTTGACAGATTCAATGGAGTCAGCGTGGCCGGCTTTCAAGTCGCCGGCACGGGAAAGCGAACCGTCCTTGATCTGGATCAGCGTAGCCAGATCACGCTGGCCATGCGCCCGGTATGGCCGTTGTCGCGGCGGTAGGAGTAGAAGCGCGGCTCGCAGGCGGTACAGAAATGGCCGCCGCTGATATGGGCGACGCCGAGCCGTTCGAGGCGCAGGCGGGCGAGCTTGTAGAGGTCGGCCATGTAATGACCCAGGCGATAGGGGCTGGGATCGAACGCCGCCGCCGCCTCGGGATGCACGCCGACGAAGGCCTGCTGCACCTCGGGTCCGACTTCGAACTGGGCGTTGGAGATCGCCGGCCCCAGCCAGGCCATCAGCTCTTCCGACGGCACGCCCAACGCCGCCACGGTGGCCTCCAGCACGCCGCCGGCCAGGCCGCGCCAGCCGGCATGAGCCACCCCCACGCGGGTGCCTTCGCGGTTGCAGAAGAACACCGGCAGGCAGTCGGCGGTGAGCACCACGCAGGCATGGCCGCGATCGAAGGCCACCGAAGCATCGGCCTCGGGTACGCCATCGCTGTAGTGCGGCTGCACCCGCGCGCCGTGCACCTGTTTGAGCCACAGCAGCGGCCGGTCGTCGTTGAGTTCGGCGGCAATCAGTCGGCGGCACAGCGACACGTGGGCCGGGTTGTCACCCACCTGGTCGGCCGGATTGAAGCAGGCATAGTCGCCCTGGCTAGGCCCGGACTCACGGGTGGTGACGAAGGCGCCGACGCTGGCCGGGGCCGGCCAGTCCGGCACCACCCGGGTGGGGCGCAGATGCAGCACGTCACTCATGCGAAGCCCTCGCGGTCGTCACGCAGGTAGTCGATCAGCAGCAGCAGATCGTCGGGCAGTGGCGCCCGGAATTCGACCGACTCGCCGCTGCCGGGATGCAGGAAGGCCAGCCTGCGCGCATGCAGGGCCTGGCGGGGAAACTCCCGCAGCAGCGTCTTGAGCTCCTCGCCGGCCCCCGCAGGCAGCTTGAGCCGGCCGCCGTAAAGGGGATCGCCCACCAGCGGAAAGCGCCGATGGGCAAGATGGACCCGGATTTGGTGAGTGCGCCCGGTCTCGAGCCGACATCGCACGTGGGTATGGGCGCGGAAACGCTCCACTACGCGGTAGTGGGTCACCGCCGGTTTGCCACCGGCATGCACCGCCTGGCGCTTGCGGTCCTTGGGATGGCGGCCGATGGGAGCGTCCACCGTACCACCGGAGGTCATCACCCCCAGGCACACCGCATCGTACTCACGCGAGACGGTGCGCGCCTGGAGCTGCTCGACCAGCGCGGTCTGGGCAGCCAGCGTCTTGGCGACCACCATCAGCCCGGTGGTGTCCTTGTCCAGTCGGTGCACGATGCCGGCCCGCGGCACCCCGGCGAGGCTTGGGCAGTGGTAAAGCAGCGCGTTGAGCAGGGTGCCGTCGGGATTGCCGGCGGCCGGGTGAACGACCAGGCCGGCCGGCTTGTCGAGAACCAGCACGTCATCGTCTTCATGCACGATGTCGAGCGGCATCGCCTCGGGCTCGAAGCGAGTGTCCTCCTCGATGGTGGCGGCCAGGCACAGCCACTCGCCTCCCGCCACCTTATCCTTGGGCTTGCCGGGACGGCCATCTACGGTCAGCGCGCCCTCCTTGATCCAGCCCTTCAGCCGCTCGCGCGAGTGCTCGGCGAAAAGCTCGGCCGCCGCCTGATCGAGGCGCGCGCCGGCAAGGGTGAGAGGGATGCGCTGCTGAGCTTCGACGGTCTGGGGCATAGGGTCATCGCTGGTCGGCACCGCAGGACTGCGTTTTGACGCCGGGTGCTTTATAGTGGACGGGTTACGGTCGATTCTACCATGGCCGACCCGGGTTGTTAGATACGAGGATCACGATGCGCGTTTCCCCCATCGCCACACGCCTTGTCGCCTTGCTGCTCACCGCTGCACTGATCACCGGCTGTGCCGGCAGGGGCGCCACGGATGACGAGGACGAATTTGCCGGCGTGGCCGAGCAGGAGCTGTACGAAGAGGCCCGGGAGGCGCTCGACGCAAGGCGCTTCACCACGGCCATCAACCGGCTCGAAGCCATCGACACGCGCTTTCCCTTCGGCCGCCACGCCGAACAGGCGCAGCTCGAGCTGATCTACGCTTACTACGAGACTCGCGACTGGGAGGCGACTCGCGCCGCCGCCAGCCGCTTCATCCGCCTGCACCCGACTCACCCCCAGGCCGACTATGCGCTCTACATGCGCGGGTTGGCCTCATGGCAGGCAGGCCGCTTCAGCCTCGAACGCCTGCGCCTGATCGACATCTCCAAGCGCGACCTGGGCGCCTCGCGCGATGCCTACGCCGACTTCCGCGAGCTGGTCAGCCGCTATCCGCAGAGCGAGTACGCTCCCGACGCCGAGCAGCGTATCGTCTACCTGCGCAACCTGCTGGCACGCCACGAGCTGCACGTGGCCGACTTCTACCTGCGCAAGGGCGCCTACCTCGCCGCCGTCGAGCGCGGTCGCTGGGTGATCGAGAACTACCCCCAGACGGAAGCCACCCGCGATGCGCTGGCGGTGATGGTCGAGGGCTACCTGGGGCTCGACATGCGCGACCGCGCCCGCGAAGTGCTGCAGGTGCTGATCGAGAACGACCCGCGTAACGACCGCCTGCGCGGCCGGACCTTCCAGCCGCAGCACGTCAGGGCGCAGCCGCTCTCCGCCTGATTTGCCACCGCCACCAGACCGGAAACCCGCGAGCCTGCTCGCGGGTTTCTTCTTATGGGATCACCTCAGTCGCCGGGCTGCCAGCCGTTGACGATGGGATAGCGCCGGTCGCGGCCGAAGCCCCGTGGCGTCACCCGCACCCCGACCGGCGCCTGGCGCCGCTTGTACTCGCTGCGATCGACCAGCTTGACCACCTTGTACACGTCGTCGCCGCCAAAGCCGGCCTCGATGATCGCCTCGGCGCTCATGTCACCCTCGATGTAGCGCATCAGGATGGCGTCGAGGGTGTCGTAGTCGGGCAGCGAGTCGCTGTCCTTCTGGTCCGGCGCCAGCTCGGCCGAGGGCGGCCGGGTGATCACCCGCTCGGGAATGGCCGGCGCCTGCTCGTTGCGCCAGCGGGCCAGGCGATAGACCCAGGTCTTGTAGACATCCTTGAGCGCATTGAAGCCGCCCACCATGTCGCCGTAGAGCGTGGCATAGCCCACCGCCATCTCGCTCTTGTTGCCGGTGGTCAGCACCATCAGGCCCTTCTTGTTGGAGATCGCCATCAGCAGCACGCCGCGGCAGCGCGACTGCAGGTTCTCCTCGGTGGTGTCGCGCTCGGTGCCGGCGAAGGTATCGGCCAGCGTGGCCATGAAGGCATCTACCATCGGCTCGATCGGCAGCACCTCATAGTGCACGCCGAGCAGTTGCGCCTGCTCGGCGGCGTCGGCCTGGGAGATATCGGCGGTATAGCGGTAGGGCATCATCACCGCATGCACCCGCTGGGGCCCCAGCGCATCCACGGCGATGGCCAGCGACAGCGCCGAATCGATGCCGCCGGAAAGCCCGAGCACCACGCCTTCGAAGCCGCTCTTGTTGACGTAGTCGCGCACGCCGCTGACCAGCGCGCAGTAGAGGCTCTCCTCGGGCGACTCGAGGGGTTCGATCTCGCCCTCGACCGGCGTCCACTCGTCATTCTCCTGCACGAACTGCACCGGCATCAGCCCCGCCTGCCAGTAGGGTGCCACCACGCGCACCTGGCCCTGCGCATCGACGCAGGCCGAGCCGCCGTCGAACACCAGCTCGTCCTGGCCGCCGATGGTGTTGACGTAGACCAGCGGCAGCGCCACCTCGGCGGCACGCTGCTCGAGCAGGCGCAGGCGCTCGGCCGGCTTGTCCTGGTGGTAGGGCGACGCGTTCAGGGTCACGATGATCTCGGCGCCAGCATCCCGTGCGCGCCTGACCGGCCCGCCTTCCCACAGATCCTCACAGATCAGCACGCCAAGCCTGGCACCCTTGTGTTCCAGCACGAGCGGCTGCTCGCCGGTGGCGAAATAGCGGCGCTCGTCGAACACCTGGTAGTTGGGCAGCACCTGCTTGGCGTACTCGCCGATCCACTCGCCGTTGTAGAGCAGTCCGGCCAGGTTGTAGTTCTGGCCCTCGCGGCGTCCTGGATAGCCGATGATCACCAGCACATCGCGGGACATTTTGGCCGCCATGCGGGAACGCGCCTCGCGCAGGCGGGTCTCCATGGAAGGGCGCAGCAGCAGATCCTCGGGCGGATAGCCGCTGAGGAAGAGTTCGGGGAATACCACGATATCGGCACCATGCTCGATGCGTGCCTCGCGAACGGCCTCGATGGCACGATCGGCGTTGCCGGGGATGTCCCCGACCAGCGGGTCCAGCTGCGCCATCACCAGCGTCAAGTCTTGCATGGGCGTAGAAATCTCTTGAGAATTCGAAGTCATGCCATTGTCCCGCAAGGGCGTCCGGCTGGCAAAGCCGCTAGCCCCCACCAGGGAGCCAGAAAAGGATGAACCTATTGATCATTCGCCTGATCATCTTCGCCGCGCTGTTCTTCGCCGGCCTAAAGCTCTATCGCATGTATCGCGAATGGAAGCTCGGCCAGGAGGGGCAGCTGGAAGATGGCAGCCACCAGGAGGGCGGCCAGATGGTGCGCTGCACTTGGTGCAAGGTGCACGTGCCTGAAGCCGACGCCCTGCGCGAACAGGGCGAGTGGTTCTGCAGCAGCGCCCACCGCGACCGCTTCCTGGAAGAGCAGAAGCCCTCGGAATAAGCGGGCAGCACAAGGGGCGGTTGACGCACGCCCCTATCAGCAATGGCTGATAGAGCGCCGCCGCATCTCGGCTAGAGTGAAGCTTTCCCGAGCCCCTCACTCAAGGAGGCCGTGATGCGTCGAATCCCCCTCGCCGCCCTGCGCAGCGCATGCCGTCGTGCTGCCCACCGCCAGGCTGGGCTGACGCTGGTCGAACTGCTGGTGGTACTGGTCATCGCCAGCGTGCTGCTCGGCTGGGCCGCCCCCGGCTACCAGTCGCTGACGGCTCGCCAGGAAGTGGTGGCCGAAGCCCACCGGATCCGGGTCGCTCTGGCGCTGGCGCGCAACACGGCCATCACCCGGCGCACCGAGGTCTTCGTCTGCCCCAGCCCCGATCTCACCCATTGCAGCAGCAACGACTGGAGCGCACCGCTGGCCATCGTGCTCGGCCCGCTTGTCGGCGAGGCCTACCAGGCGGACGCGCTGCTGCGCGTGGTCGACGCCGGCCGCGGCGTCAGCATCAGCTACAGCCGCAACAGCAAGCGCGTGCGCTATGGCCCACTGGGCAGGCCCACGGGCTACAATGGCACCTTTCGTCTCTGTGGCCGCCACGGTCAGGGTAGCCAGCTGGTGTTGAGCAACTTCGGTCGCGTGCGAGTGGGTGACCCACCCCGTTGCCCCTAACGCTTCTTGCCAAGGGCAAGTTCTGGAAAGCGACAGCGGGTTGCAAGCGGCAGGTCGTGGAAGACGCCAAGAGTGAAGGGGGCAGGGCGTAGAGGCCAGAGCGGCCGGGGCGAACCCCGGGCCAACCCTACCCCGGCCGGCTAACCCTTCGGCCCCATCAGCAGCCAGATGATCAACCCCAGCAGCGGGAACAGCAGCAGCACCAGGATCCATAGCAGCTTGGCAATCGGCCCCGCTCCGCTCTTGGCCACCTTGACGATGGCCCAGACCAGAATGATCAGCCAGATAAGGCCCAGCAGGCCGCCTACTTCAATTCCCATCAGACGTCTCCTTGTCCAAACGGTGTGTCCTTATAGGACTAGCATGCGAGCCCGGCGGGTAACAAACCGAAACTGTAGCGAAATGTTGACGTGGAGTAAGTACTGCTTCAGGGCAGCCGCCACCAGTCGGGCATCAGCGCCCGGTTTTCGCGGCGGGCGAATCGATCGTCGAGCAGCAGCAGCGTACCATGATCCTCGGGCCCGCGAATGACCCGGCCAGCCGCCTGGATGACCTTGACCAGGCCGGGAATACGGTAGGCGTAGTCGTAACCGCGGCCGAAGCGGGCATCGAGCCGGGCCCTCAGCGCCTCCTGAAAGGGGCTGAAGGGCGGCAGCCCGAGGGTGGCGATGAAGGCGCCGATGAGCCGCTCGCCGGGCAGGTCGATGCCCTCGCCGAAGGCGCCGCCCAGCACGGCGAAGCCGATGCCCTGCTCGCCGAGCCGGAAGCGCGCCAGGAAGGCGTCGCGCTCAGCTTCCTGCATGCCGCGCTGCTGCGCCCAGGCGGGAATGGCGGGGTGTGCCTCGCGAAAGCGCTCCAGCACGCTGTCGAGATAGGCGAAGCTGCTGAAGAAGGCGAGATAGAGGCCGGGACGTGCGGCGTACTGCCCGGCCAGTTCGGCGACGATGCGTCCGTGCGAAGCGCTGCGGTCGGCCAGCCGCGTCGAGAGGTCGGTAACCAGGCGCACCTCGAGCTGTTCGGGCTGGAACGGCGACGCCACCGACTGCCAGGCGGTATCGGGCGGCAGCCCCAGCAGGTCGCGGTGGTAGGCCGGCGGCGCCAAGGTCGCCGAGAACAGCACCACGCAGCGAGCCGCGGCGAAACGCGCGGCCAGGAAATCTGCCGGCACCAGGTTGCGCAGGCCGAGCCGGCTGTCGCCGCGCCCCCGGCGGGCTAGGTCCACCAGCGAATGCTCGCCGAAGGTTTCCGCCAGCCGCAGAAAGGCCAGCGCCTCGAACAGGCACTCCTGCAGGGCCGGGTCGGCGTCTGCCGGGTGCGCCGCCAGGTGGTCGGTGATGGCCGCGACCAGCCGCTGCAGCGCAGCGATCAACTTTTCCGGCAGGCCCGGCAGCAGGCAATAGTCAGCCTCGAAGGCATCGCTCCCCCCCTGCCCCTGCCCCGGCTCGGCCCGCAGCAGCGCCTGCCACTGGCGAATCAGCCGCTTCAGCGGGCTTGCCACCGCCGGGGGCGAATGGCGCTGCAGGCGGCTGAAGTGGCGCTGCAACAGCTCGGCGCTGTACATGCCGCGCGCACGCTCCACCAGGTTGTGCGCCTCGTCCACCAGCAGCGCCAGGCGCCAGCCGTTGGCCTGGGCCAGGCCATGCAGCAGGGCCGAGGCATCGAAGTAGTGGTTGACGTCGCCGACCACCACATCGCACCAGCGCGCCAGCTCCTGGCCCAGGTAATAGGGACAGACGCCATGGGCGAGCGCCACCTCGCGCAGCGCCTCACGGTCGAGCCAGCCGTGTGCCACCGCGGCCTGGCGCGCGGCGGGCAGCTTGTCGTAGAAGCCACGGGCCAGCGGGCAGGCCTCGCCATGGCAGGCGCGGCCGGGATGCTCGCAGGCCTTGGTCCGCGCCACCAGCTCCAGCACCCGCAGCGGCAGCCGCTCGGCCGGGTCTTGCGCACCCAGCTGCTGCAGGGCCGCCAGGGCCAGGCGGCGCCCCGGCGTCTTCATGGTCAGGAAAGCGACGCGATCGATCTTGTGGCGCGGCATCGCCTTGAGCAAAGGGAACAGGGTGGCCAGCGTCTTGCCGATGCCGGTCGGGGCCTGCGCCAGCAGACAGCGCCCCGTGGCGGCCGCCTTGTAGGCGCTCTCGGCCAGCTCGCGCTGACCCGAACGAAACGCCGCGTGGGGGAAGGCCAGCCGCTCCAAGGCGTCGTCACGGCCTGCCTGGTGGCGCACCTCCTGCTCGGCCCAGGCCAGGAAGCGCCGGCACAGGCCGGCCAGGTAGCCGGCCAGCTCTTCCGCCGTAGCCTGCTCGGTGAGCACCGTTTCCTGCTCGCTGGCAATATCCAGGTAGACCAGCGCCAGGGTGACCGTGGCAAGCCCGCGCTCGGCGCATAGCAGGGCGCCGTAGACCCGCACCTGCGCCCAGTGCAGCGCCCGCTGGTTGGCGGCCATGCGCGACAGGTCGCCGCGGTAGGTCTTGATCTCCTCCAGCCGATTGGCCACGGGGTCGTAGCCGTCGGCACGCCCGCTCAGCGCAAGCCCCTCCCAGGTGCCGCAGAGCGGCAGCTCGCGCTGGTAGGACTCACCCCGGCGTGCCGCCACCCGGGCATGCCCAGCGATGCCCTCCCGCGCCGTGGGCGCCGGGGTGAAACGGTGGTCGAGGTCGCCCTCGCGCGCCGTGAAGTCGCACAGGGTGCGCACGGCAAGACGATAGCGCGGCGCAGCAGGTAGGGAAGTCACGGCGCGGGCAAGGCTGCAGACCAGACCACGTGGCACACCGCCACCGGAATGCCGTGGGCATGGAAGTGGGCCAGCCAGCGGCGCTGGTTGTCCTGCAGCCGATCGCCGGGGCCCTTCACCTCGATGAAGCGGTAGCGCAGCGCCCCCTCCTCGCCCGGCGGCAGGAACTGGATCAGGTCGGGCAGCCCCGCGCGGTTGACGCGCAGGTCACCCAGGAAGCGCTCGAAGCAGGCGCGCAGGTGGGCCGCGGGGATGGCCGCCAGGGCACGTTCGAGCAGCTCGGCGCTAAGCCCCTCCCAGTGCACGAACGGCGAGGCGATCCCCTGCTTGTCACGCCAGGTGGCGAGGATGGCCTGGGCGTGGCTGCCGTCGTCCAGATGCGCCAGGCAGGTCTCGAACAGCGCACGCCGGCGAGACACGAAGTCGTCGCGATAGAGATCCGCCGGCCCGGCATGGAAGGGGTGAAAAAAGGCGCCGGGCAGCGGCGCGAACAGGGCCGGCCAGCAGAGCAGCCCGAACAGGCCGTTGAGCAGCAGATTTTCCACGTAGACCACCGGAGCCTCGGGTCGGCCCAGGTGCTCGCAGACGGCCCGCTCGACGCACGCCGCCCGGGGCAGTTCGAGCCGCCAGCGCGGGGTCTCGGGTTCCGGCTCGGGCGGCTGCGCCGCCAGGCCCAGCCGCCGCCTCAGCCGGGGCAGCAGCCGACCGAGGGCCTGGGCTTCCTGTTCGCCCGGCGACTCGGCAGACGCGGCCAGCGCAAATGCCGCTGCAAAGTCGCCGCGTCGCTCCATCAGCCGCAGCCGGCGTATGCGCGCCTCGGCCAGCCCGCTCGGGCCGTCGCCGGCCTGCTGGTAGAGCGTCAGCGCCAACACCTCCTCGCCGTCACGCTCGGCCTGTCGTGCCAAATGCAGGCATAGCCGGGCGCGACGTGACTGCAGCCAGGAGCTGTCGGTAGGCACCGCCGGCACTTCAGAGGCCAGCGTGGCCGCGACCTCTCCCGCCTCCAGGCGCTCGCGCAGGCGATGCAGGGCCAGGTACCCATCGACCTCGCAGCGGTGATGGAAGGCCCGCGACTCGGGGCCGAAGGTGACCGGTTCGAAGCGCTGCCGGCCAAGCTCAGTGAGCACGAACTCCGCCCAGTCCTGGCGCAGGTTGCCGAAGAACATCAGCCGCAGCCGGTCGCAGTGCGCTTGGATCCGCAGCCGGACCAGCTGCTCACCTTCGAGCAGCCCCGGCGCCTGCGACCGCCACTCGGACAGCCGCCGCACCTGTGCCAACTGGGACGCAAGCGCGGCCTGCAGCACCCCCTTGCTGGCGGAGGCTGCAAGCCCCAAGGTAGCCATCTCTTCCGCCAGCAGTCGACGCAGCTCGGCCAGGCGCAGCAGGCGGAACAGGTCGGCCAGGGAAAGCGCGGGGTCGTCCTCGACCAGGCCGGCTTCGACCAGCGGCGCCAACGCCGCGGCCGGGTCGCCGATCTCGGCATAGCCGAGCCGGGCGGTGCGAAACAGCTCGCCTTTGCGCATCACCATGCGCACCAGCAGGGCCTGGGCCGGCTGGGGCAGGCGCGCGAAGGTGCCAAGGAAGTCGCGCTCGGCGTCAATCAGCAGCGCAGCATGGCGCGCTTCCACCCAGCGCAGCACGAAGCGGAAGTTCACCAAGTAATAGTAGGGGTCGTCGAGCGCTGCGGTCGGCGCCGCGGCAGGCGGGATACTGTTCATGCATCCATGATAACAGCCCCTCGCCTGCCGGGCAGCAGGTTCAGTCCAGCCCGGCGACGAGGGCGCGCAGCACGCTAGCCGCCGGCTCCTCGCGACAGCCCGAGGCGTTCTGCCCGGCCCACAGGGGCGAGAAGTCCGTGCTGCCCGCCGCCTCGGCGGCACTGCGCAGCGGGGCGATGGCGGCGGCGGCCAGGGGGAACGGCGGCGCCGCCGCGCTGAGCGGGCCTAGCTCGCGCATCAGCCGGGTGACGATGCCACGCGCCGGACGGCCGCTGTAGAGGTTGGTCAGTGCGGTATGCGCGGCCGCCTGGCTTTGCAGCGCCTGGCGATGCAGCCTGGCGGTGGTGGCCTCGGGGCAGCACAGGAAGGCCGTGCCGACCTGCACCGCCTGGGCGCCCAGCGCCAGCGCCGCCTGCACGCCACGGGCGTCGGCGATACCCCCGGCGGCGATGACTGGCACCTTCACCGCCGCCGCCACCTGGGGCAGCAGCGCGAAGGTGCCGAGCTGGGTGGTGAGGTCGTCGGTCAGGAACATGCCGCGGTGACCGCCCGCCTCCAGTCCTTGGGCGATGATCGCATCGGCACCGTTGGCCTCGAGCCAGCGCGCCTCCTCGACCGTGGTGGCCGAGGACACCACCAGCGCGCCCCACGCCTTGACCCGTTCCACCAGCTCGCGGCTCGGCAGACCGAAATGGAAGCTCACCACCTCGGGGCGAAACGGCGCCAGCGCCTCGCAGGCCGCCGCATCGAAGGGCCGCCGCCCGACCCCGGGCGAGGTATCGGGCGTGAGACCAAGCTCCGCGTAGTAGGGGGCGAGGGCATCCTGCCAGCGCGCCAGCGCCGCCGGCTCGACCCACGGCGGGGTGTGGCAGAAGAAGTTGACGTTGAGCGGCCGTGTCGTGCAGGCCCGGATGCGGGCGATCTCCTCGACCATGGCGTCGGGGGACAGCATGGCACAAGGCAGGGCGCCAAGCCCGCCGGCCTGCGACACGGCCGCTGCCAGCGCGGCACCCTGCACGCCGGCCATGGGCGCCTGGAACACGGGGTAATCGATGCCCAGGCGGTGAAGCAGCGTCATGATGAATCTCCCTTGTCGGTGTCGTCCTGACGCCAAGGGCGCTTTTCGCCCAGGGTGTCGGCAGCATAGGCGCCGCGATGGCCCATCGGCTTGGGCGCACCTACGGTGGTGTCATGGCGGGTCTGGCGCTCCATTTCGGCATTGATCTCTGCGCCCAACAATACGACGAAGGCAGAAAGCCAGAACCACAGCAGCAGGATCACCACGGCGGCCAGCGAGCCGTAGAGCTCATCGATGTTGGCCATGTAACCGACGTAGAAGGAGAGCCCCCCCGAGCCGAGCAGCCACAGCAGCGTGGCCACCACGGTGCCTACGCTGACCCACTCCCAGCGCGGCGAGGTGCGGTAGGGGCCGTAGCGGTAGAGCACCGCGATGACGAACATCATCATCAGCAGCAGCCCCGGCCAGCGTAGCCAGTTGATCACCCTGACGGCGGGGCCCTCCAGCCCGAGCATCCCGGTGAGCAGCGGAAAGAAGGCCACGAAGCCGGTGCCGACCAGGATCATGACGATCAGCCCCACGGTCAGGGTCGCCACCACCAGCAGGCGCAACAGCCAGCCGCGCCGCTCCTCTTCGCCGTAGACGACGTTGAGGCCCACCAGCAGGCCCCGCACCCCCTTGGAGGCCACGAACAGCGCCACCGCCAGCGAGAACAGGGCGGTGAGGCTCAGTCCGGTATCGGTATTGGCGCTGACCTCGCTGGCCTGCTCGCGGATCAGCCGGGCGCCCCCCGGCGGCATGAAGCGGCTGATCTCGCCAATCTGCCGAGCGATGTCACCGGGGTCGAGCACCAGCGCCCACAGGGAGATGGCAGCCGCCAGGGCGGGAAACAGCGAGAGCAGCGCATAGAAGGCGATGCCCGCGGCCAGCATGTTGACCCGGTCGTCGCTCAGCTGCTGCTTCACTCGCCACACCACGTCCAGCCATCCCGGCCGGGGAATCTCGTGGGGCCTCTCGGCCTTGCGCCCTCGGGCTTGTTTCGCCATCTACGCCTCGGGTGGTTGCTGGATGCCCGGCGCGGACCAGGTGCGCCAGGAGGCGGGCCGCCGCCCAGGGGCAATCACTCGCCGGCCGGCTGCAGCCGCATCTGGGTGCCGCGAATCTCGATATCGAAGCGATTCAGGAAGCTCATGCCCAGCAGGGCGACATCGCCCTCGAGGCCAGGACTGATGGAGCCGCGCACCTGGGCTGCAGTAAAGCCGCCCAGGCTCACTTCATCAAGCAGGGTGAGGTCGCCGCGCACCCGCCCGTTGGCGGTGTTGAACCAGGCCGAGCCGGCCCGCTCCAGACCGAGCCGCTCGGCGAATTCCGCCGGTACGGCCACGTAGGTGGCGCCGGTATCGAGCAGGAACTCCACCGGCTCGCCGTTGATGCGCCCGGTCGCCATGAAGTGGCCCGAACGGTTGCGCTCCAGCACGATCGGCCCCTCCTGGCCGCTGGTGGCATTGACCAAGTGGGCGTTGGGGTTGCGCTGCTGTTCGAGAAAGCCGTGGAGCCACCAGCTGCCTCCCGCGATGAACAGCAGCCAGAACAGCAGCATCATGCTCAGTGCGGCGCCGCGCACGGCGCCTGTCTGTCGTTTCATAGCGGCCTCCCCTGGCTGTTGGCGCGCCCCCGCGCATTGACGCCCGCCGGCGGGCTGACTGTAATGGGAAGCGCCGTCCTTTCGTCCTGCCTCCATGGAAGGCGGCAGCCCTCCGGGCCCCACAAGAACAAGGCATACACAAGGATAGCCCCATGCAAGAGTGTCATGCAGGTTTGACTGCCGATTCCCGCCACCATTCCCTGCGCCGCACGAGCCTCGCCGGGGCGCTCTCCGGCGCCCTGCTCGTCGCCCTGCCGGCCTGGGGCTGGGACGGCCTGGTCGAAAAGCAGGTGTTCGAGATGGACAGCTACACCACCGTCGGCGGCGACACCATCGCCCCGCTGCGCATCGGCTGGGAAGCCTACGGCACGCTCAACGAGGCAAAGGACAACGCCATCCTGATCACCCACTTCTTCTCCGGCACCAGCCATGCCGCCGGGCGCTATGCCGAGGACGACCCCGCCCCCGGCTACTGGGATGCCATCATCGGCCCGGGCAAGCCGCTCGACACCGACCGCTACTACATCATCGCCTCGGACACGCTGGTCAACCTCAACGCCCATGACCCCAACGTGATCACCACCGGACCCGCCACCCCCCACCCGGAGACCGGCAAGCCCTGGGGCACCGCCTTCCCGCTCATCACCATCCGCGACTTCGTCGAGGTGCAGAAGGCCCTGCTGGAAAGCCGCGGCATCGAGCGGCTGCATGCGGTAATGGGCCCCTCCATGGGCGCGCTGCAGGCCTATGAATGGGCCAGCGCCTACCCCGAGCGGGTCGAACGGCTGATCCCAGTGATCGGCAGCGGCATGGCCGACCCCTGGCTGCTGGCGGTGCTTAACACCTGGGCCGCGCCGATCCGCCTGGATTCCCGCTGGAACCAGGGCGACTACTACGACGGCGAACCGCCGCTCGACGGCCTGCGTGAAGCGCTCAAGCTGGTGACACTCAATGCCAACCACTGGCAATGGGCCAACGCCACCTTCGATCGCAGCCCGGCCGACGCGAGCGCCGACCCCACCCGCGAGCTCGACGCACGCTACGCCATCGAACAGACCCTGGATGACCTGGCCATGGCCCGCGCCGAGCAGGCCGATGCCAACCACCTGCTCTACCTGGTCAAGGCCAACCAGGCCTTCATCACCGGCCACGGCGAGAGCCTCGAAGAGGGGCTGGCCCGCATCGACGCCCCCACGCTGGTGATCTACAGCGAGAACGACCTCGTCTTCACCCCGGAGGGAGTGCGCCGCACGGCCGAGCTGATCGAGGCCGGCGGCGCCCGCGTCGAGCGGGTCACGCTGGAAGGTGGCCGGGGGCATCTCGACGGGGTAATGGGCATCGAGCAGGCCGGCGAGAGGATCCGCGCCTTCCTCGCCGAGTAACGGCCGGCCTAGCCGAGCAGGGCGCGGCCCAGCAGGTAGAGCCCCATGGCCAGCAGGCCGCTGAGGAAAACGCGCCGGAAGGTCGCCTCGGAGAGCCGTCGGCGCAGCCGCTGGCCAAGCTGCATACCGAGCAGGGCCGGCACCACCGCCCCCAGCGACAGCGCCGCCAGCTCCAGGCTGAGCAGGCGCTGCTCGCCCATGGCCAGCCCCAGCGCCAGGGTGGTAACGACGAACAGCACCCCCATGGCCTGGATCAGCATGTCGCGCGGCAGCCCGAGCGACTGCAGGTAGGCGACGCCGGGAAACACCGACGACCCGGTCATACCGGTGAGCAGGCCGGTCAGCGCCCCGTTCACCGGGGCCGCATGACGGCCGCGGCTGACCCACTTGGCCAGGCCAAGCTCCAGCAACCCCGCCAGCGCGTAGAAGACGATCAGCGCACCCAGCAGGCCGGTGAGCCAGCGCACCTCGACCCGCGCCAGCACGTTCACGCCGAGCCACACGGTAACCACAGAGGCGAGCAGAAACGGCCATAGACGCTGCACGATCCGGCGCAGGTACCCGCCCACCAGCGCCTGCCAGACGTTGGTGACGATGGTCGGCGCCAGCAGCAGGGCCATGCCCGCCGGCAGCCCCACCGTGGCCGCCAGCAGGGCCAGCGAGACCGTCGGCATGCCCATGCCGACCACACCCTTGACGGTGCCGGCCAGCAGAAAGGTTGCCGCCACCAACAGTACCAGCCAGGGGTCGAGCATCATGCTGCCCCCTCCGGCGGCACGGCCTGGCCGTTGCGCGCCTCCCACTCGGCTGCCGCCCGCTGGCCGCGGGCTTGGTTCACCGCCAGGCAGATCGTCATGGCCACCAGGAACAGCGCCGCACACAGCAGGATCGAGGCCTGCAGCCCCACTACCGCCTGCAGCAGGCCCAGGCCGACGATGCCGAGCACCCCGGCCAGCTTGTTGGCCAGGCCCCAGAAGCCGAAGAACTCGGCCGCCTTGCGGGTGGGCGAGAACAGCCCCACCAAGGCGCGGCTGGCCGACTGGCTGGACCCCAGCGAAAGCCCCGCCAAGCAGCCGACGAACAGGAACAGGTGCTGCGGCTCCCAGGCCAGGCCGAAGGCCGCGTTGAGCCAGGCCGTCACCTCCGGCGTCGCCCAGATCGCCAGCACCGCCGCCACCCACAGCAGCAGCGTCAGCTGGTAGGTGACCTTGGTGCCGATACGGTCCTGGATGAAGCCGAAGCCCAGCGCCCCCGCCGCCGCCGTGATCTGCACGATGATGAACATCAGGTTGCGAATCGGCTCGTCCCAGCCGATGACCTGGGCGCCGTAGATGAAGGCGAAGGCGATGATGATGTAGACCCCGGCCATGGAGAACAGCAGCGACACCAGGAAGATACCCAGGTCACGGAAGTGGCGCAGCTCGTGCAGCGTGGTCGATACCCGCTCCCAGGCGATGCGGTGATAGGGCTTGCCCGGCGGCTGGGGCGTGCCGCGCTCGCGCACCCACAGGAAGGTGGGAATGGCGGTGACCAGGAAGAACGCCGCGGCGAAGGGACCCACCCAGCGAATGCGCTCGTAGTTCTCCAGCGTGGCCTCGCCCAGCGCCACCAGGGTGAAGCCGGCGGCAAACAGCCCACCCACGTAGCCCAGCGCCCAGCCGAAGCCGGAGATTTTGCCCAGGTCCTCGGGCGGACCCAGGTCGGGCAGGAAGGCGGCGATGAACGACTCGCCCATGGAGTAGGCGTAGTTGGACACCACGATCAACAGCAGCCCCAGCACCACATAGCCCGGCGCCACGAAGTAGAGCATCGCCGTGGTGAACACGGTCGCCAGGTAGCTGGCGAACAGGAAGCGCTTCTTCGACGCCTGGTAGTCCATCACCGCCCCGCACAGCGGGCCGGTCAGCACCACCAGCAGGTAGCTCAGCGCCAGCGCCAGGCTCCACAGCAGGTTGGCCAGTCGGAAGTCGTCACCGCGGTCACCGACCACGGCGGTGGTGAACAGCTCGCCGAACACTACCGTGATGATCAGCAGCGTATAAGCCTGGTTGGCGAAGTCGAACATCGCCCAGCCGAAGATTTCCTTGTTTGACGCGCGTTGCCGGGGCTTGCTGCCCACCACAGGAATCACGCCCATTTGCCGTTCTCCTTGAGCCAAGGGCCCTGCCCGAAGGCGCCTAGCCTAGCAGGTATTCGTTTCGCCATGACGTTCGAGCCTCGTTCACTACACTGGGAGAACAGTCCGACAGGAGGGACACCGATGATACGTGCCTTGAAGGGCGCCACGCTGCTGGCGCTGGCCCTCGTCGCCACGGCGGCCCAGGCCGAGGAAACGGCCGTGCGCACCGAGCACCTGGACCTGCGCCTGGTGCCCATGGCCGAGGGTCTCGACGACCCTTCGAGCCTGGCCGTGCTGCCCGGGGAGCTGCTGGTGGTCGGCGAGCGCACGGGCCGGCTGCAGACGTTCTACAACGGCGAGCGCCAGGCGGTCGAAGGGCTGCCCGAGATCCAGACGGCGGGCCAGGGCGGGCTGTTCGATATCGTGGCATCGCCCGACTACGCCGACACCGGCTGGCTCTACTTCACCTATTCCAGCGGCGACGCGGCGTCCACCGCCACGGCGCTGGGCCGCGGGCGCCTGGCCGGCGACCGGCTGGTGGAGGTGGAGTCGCTGTTCGAACAGAACCGGCGCTCCGAACCCGGCCCGCACGACGGCGCCCGCCTGGCCTGGCTGGGCGACGACACCCTGTTGATGTCCATCGGCGACCGCGGCGAACCGGCGCGGGCCCAGGACACCCAGGACCACGCCGGAGCCGTGCTGCGCCTGGGCCCGCAGGGCCTGGCCCCCGAGGACAACCCGCTGCTGGAGCAGGCCGGCTACCTGCCCGAACTCTACTCCTGGGGGCACCGCCAGGTGCAGGGACTGGCCGTCGACGCGCGCGGCGACGTCTGGGCGGTAGAGGCGCGCGACAGCGGTCCCGCCGAGCTGCTGCGGCTTCGCGCGGGCGAGAATCACGGCTGGCCGGAGGGCAGCGACGATGCCGAAGCCGCCGGCGCCGACTTCCTCGACGACCTGGCCAGCGGCGAGCTGTTCGCTGACGACGAGGCGATCGCGCCCACCTATCGCTTCGCCGAGGAGGGCTCGCCCTCAGGGCTGGCGGTGGTCGACGGGCGGCACTATCCGGCCTGGGAAGGGCACCTGCTGGTGGGCGGCATGGAGAGCGGGCAGCTCTATCGCCTCGAGATCGCGGCCGGCGAGGTGGCCGAGGCGGAAGCACTGCTCGACGCCTCCCTCGGGCCGGTACGCGACGTACGCCAGGGACCCGACGGCCTGCTCTACGTGCTGATCGGCGGCGACAGCGGCCGCGTCTTCCGCCTGGAACCCGCGCCATGAGCGCCAGGCACCGTGCCCACAAAGCCCGATAGCGCCTCATCCCCCGGGGGCAGGGACATCATCTTCCCTTCTCCTGCGGGCCGTTGCATTATCGTTGCTTGAGGCCATGCGCTGATACATTCGGCAAGGAGCGCCGACAGCGGTGCAGCACATTGCCGCGATGAGTCAGCACGGCGAACACGGCAAGAGGGCTGCGCATGCGCAAGAGAGGATGGCTGGCGGCGCTCGGTTTTTGGCTTGCGGCGCCGACCCATGCCGGCCTGGAAGGACTGACTTTCATTACCGAAGAGTACCCCCCCTACAACTACCTGCGCGAGAGCCATCTCGAGGGCATCTCCATCGAGATACTCGAGCGCATCTTCGCGCTGACCGGTGCGACCCTGTCGCGTGACGACATCCGCTACTACCCCTGGGCGCGCGGCTACGATACGGCGCTGACCGAACCTGGCACGGTACTGTTCTCCACCACCCGCACCGAGCAGCGCGAAGCGCTGTTCCAGTGGGTCGGGCCCATCGCCACCGACCGCGTCACGCTGATCGCGCGGCGCGACAGCGGCATCACGCTGGAGAACCTCGACGAACTGATCGACGCCGACTACCGCGTCGCCGTGATTCGCGAGGACATCGGCGCTCAGCGCCTTGAAGAGGCCGGCGTACCGCCGCGCCAGCTGCAGGTGGCCATTTCCAACGTCAGCGCCATGCACATGCTGGAGCACGGGCGGGTCGAGCTATGGGCCTACAGCGAGGACGTGGCCTTCTGGCTGATGCAGGAGCATGGCCTGCCCACCACCGACTACATGCCGGTGCTGACGATCAGCGAATCGGACCTCTACTACGCCCTGCACCGCCACACCGACCCGGCGCTGGTCGACCAGATGCAGCAGGCCCTGGATGCGCTGAACCGCCACGGCGTGCTGGGCGATATCCTCGGCAGCAACATCGTGTTCAACACCGAGGACTACCCGCCCTACAACCATCGCGCCGCGGACGGCAGCATCACCGGGCGCTCGACCGAGCGCCTGCGCCAGGCCCTGAAATCCGCCGGACTGTCCGCGCATTTCCGCCTGCTGCCCTGGGCCCGCGCCTTCACCGAGGCCCAGCTGCGCGAGCGCCACTGCGTCTACTCCACCACCCGCACCCCTGAGCGTGAGCCGCTGTTCATCTGGATCGGCCCGCTGGCGACCAGCACCTGGGCCGCCTTTACCCGGCCTGGCTCCCGCGTACGAGCGGCCACGCTCGACGAGCTTTCCGGCCTGCGCGTGGGGGGGTTCCGCGCCGATGCGGTGGGGGAATACGTCATCGAACAGGGCGTTCCGGTGATCATGGCCACGGCCGAGCGCGAGAACCTGGGGCGCCTGCGCGCCGGGCTGATCGACGTCTGGGTCACCGGGGCACAGGCGGCGCACACCCTGGCCCAGGAAGCCGGCGTCGACCTGCGCCACCTCTTTGATTTTCATGAAGTTGACCTCTACCTGGCCTGTCACCCTTCGGTGCCGGAGCCTTTCGTGGCACGCTTGCAGGCGGCGCTGGATCGACAGCCCGCCGTCCAAGGAGACGCACCACCGTGATACCCCACCCCGACAAGGAACGTCGACCGGGAGAACGCCGCAGCCTGACCGTCAAGCAGGCCATGCTGACCCTGCCGCTCGTGCTGCTGCTGAGCGTCTTGGCCGGCGCGTTAGAGCTGGCGCTCGACACCCGCCAGATGCGCCAGCAAATCGAGCAGCGGACCGAGTACCGCCTCGACCTGGTGCTGGGCACCGCCGCCGAAGCCGCCTTCCAGCTCAACCCTGACCTCGCCTCGCAGGTGGTGGAAGGGCTGTATGGCGGCGGCCGTGCTGCCCGCGTCATCATGCGCGACGACTTCGGACGCACCATGGCCTCGCGCAGCCTGGCCTGGGAGCCACCCTCCGGCCGACTGGCCGACGCCCTGTTCGGCGACATCCTGCACTACCAGCGTACCCTCTACTACGGCACTCAGGACGACGGCGCGCCGCAGCCGGTCGGTGAGCTGCACATGACCCTGGCGCTCAGCACCCTGTACCGCGACTTCCTCGGCCAGAGCCGCTTCGTCTTTACCTTGGGCGTGCTCAAGGCCCTGCTCATCGCCGCGCTGGTCGTCGCCCTGTTCCACGGTTTCATCACGCGCCCGCTGCTCAGGGTCCACGCCGCCATCGTGGCCACCGATCCGCGCCGGCCGGGCCAGTGGCCCAAGCCCCGGCTCAGGCACCACTCCAACGACGAGTTGGGCGACCTGGTGCACAGTCTCGACGAGCTGCTGGTCGCCTTCCAGAGCGGCCTCGACCAGCGCGACCGGCTGCGGCACATCTCCACCATGGATGGCCTGACCGGCATCGCCAATCGCCGCCGCTTCGACGATTTCCTCGAAGCCGAGTGGCAGCGCGCCATGCGCTCGGGCAGCGCCCTGTCGATCATCTTCATCGATATCGACCACTTCAAGGAGTACAACGACCACTACGGCCATCTGGCCGGCGACGACACTCTGCGCAGCGTGGCCGATGTCCTGACCGGCGTGGTGCATCGCGCCGCGGACCTGGTGGCACGCTACGGCGGCGAGGAGTTCGTCTGCGTGCTGCCCGACACCGATCTGCAGGGTGCCCTGCAGGTCGCCGAACAGATCCGCCACGGCATCAGCGAGCTGAACATCCCCCACGCCTACGCCGCAGGCAGCGACCGGATCACTGCAAGCCTCGGCGTGGCCAGCGCGACCCCGGCCGATGGGCTGAACTGTGCCGAGCTGCTGGCCCAGGCCGATGCGCAGCTCTATCAGGCCAAGCATCAGGGCCGCGATCGGGTGGTAGCGCACAGCTGAGCCCGGGGAACCGCCCGGGCCAGGCGTACTCGATAGAAGAAGATCCGCCAATGGAGAGACGCCATGAACAGACGCGATGAGTTCGTCGAGCAGATGAAGGCGCGACTGGACGAGTGGAATGCCGAAATCGACGCCCTTTCCGAACGGGCACGCCGCGCCGGGGCCGAGGCCCAGACGCGCTACCGGGAGGATATCGAGCGGCTCAAGCAGCGCCGCGACGAGACCCGCCGCCGCCTCGAGGCGCTGCAGACGGCCGGCGAGGCGGCCTGGGACTCGCTGCAGCAGGGCGTGGAGGAGGCCTGGGAGCTGATGCGCAAGGCCTGGCGCGATGCCAGCGCCCATGAGCGCGAGACGCGTGACGCCACGCCCCCGGACGCGCCGCCGTCGCACCGCCCGCCCGGGGGCTCGCCCTAGCGGGGTTTACACCTAGCGGGAGTTTCACTCGCGGCCCTCCCGGGCGGCATCCACCCGCCTAGCCGCCGCGCGGCGTATCGTCGGACGGGCGTACGTTCGCCTCCAGCGGCGTGGCGTGCGCCTCGCTGCCGCGCTGCAGCCTATCGATGGCCTCGTCGCCACGGCGCGCCAGCGCCGCCAGGCGATCGATCTGGGCGTCGAGCTGCGGCAGCGCCTCCTGGCGGTAGCGCGACAGGTCGTCGATGGCACCCATCACCTCGCCAAAGGCTTCTTCCAGCGCCTGCATGTCGAGCTGCGCGGAAGCCGCGCGGGTCTGGATCTCCACCCCCTGCTGGCGCAGCGCCCTGGCGGTGCCGGCGATCAGGTCGGAGGTGGTGGTATTGAGCGACTCGACGCGATCCAGCACCAGCCGCTGGTTGGCCAGCGCCAGCGCCACGGCGACCGCCACCGTCAGCGCCGAGACGGTGACATGAATCGCCCGGTCGACGCCGCGGATCAGCTCGCGGTTGTTGCGAATGATCACTTCCAGCGCCAGCACGCCCTGCTGGCTCACCGCCATCTGCTGCTGCAGGTCGACGATGCGCTGGCGCAGCGGAAAGCGCAGCTCCTCTTCGATGAAGGCGCGCTGGGGGTGCTCACCGCCCCGCTGTTCCAGCGCCTGGCCAAGGCGCCGGTCGATCAGGCGGCCGAGGTCGATCTGGCGCGTGAGCCGGGCCAGCAGGCTACGCAGGCTCTCCTGGTCGTCACCGAGGGTGATGTTGTCGCGGCGCAGCATGTCACGCCCCGCCTCGAGGTCGGCGATGATGGCGTCGAGCGCCTGCTGGGCGTTCTCGAACTTGCGGAAGTAGCGCTGCACGCGGCCGCCGGCGCCGGGAATCCGCGCCAGCAGGCGGTCGAACGGACCCGACGCCAGGCGGTGCTGCTGGGGGTCGAGGGTCTGCATGTGGCCGCGCAGGTCGAGCAGCGCCTTGGCCACCGGGCCGCCTTCGTCGCCCTGGTGCGCCAGCTTGCGCAGCGGGGTCTGCAGCATCTCGCTGTGATGGGCGGCCTGCTGCTGCAGCTCCAGGCCCATTTCGTCCACCGCCCGGCGCTGGCGCGCCAGGCTGCCATCGTCGCCGGAGAGCACCTCGTCGACAAAGGCGTCGGCCATGCGCTGCAGCTGCGGGTCGTCGACCTCGGGCGTCGGCTCGGGGTCGGCCTGCCCCAGCTCCCTGGCGATCTCCTCCACCGGCGGCAGGGAGAGCGGCGAGCCAGTTTCCAACGGCGAGTTCATAAGCGTCTTCCCCTTCTGGATCATTCACGAGGTCGTTCACAATGCCTTTACAAGATCAGGCGAAGCGGCGCCGGGCTCAGCGCCGCTCGCTGCGACTGTAGCGCTCCGCCCCGCCAATGAAACGGCGCAGCTCTTCCAGCGCCTGGTCGGTGGCCAGCGAGGCCTGGGGGCGGCCGGTCTCGATTCGCGCCAGGGCCACCGCGGCGTCGTCGAGCAGGGTCAGCGCCGACTCGTTGCGCGCCGCCAGCCGCCGCAGCCGCTTGTCGGTCTCCTCGATCAGCTCCAGGCGCCGCTTCAGGGCGATGCGCTCTTCCACCGCGAGCCCCGCCTCCTCCTGGGCCAGGCGGCGGCGCACGTAGTCGCCGTCCAGCCCCGCCACCCCGCGAGCCTGGCCCGCCATCGAGCCGAAGGCATCCACCGCCCCCAGGCACACCTCGGTGACCAGGCGACGCGAGCGCTCGTAGGCCAGCTCGCCGGGGTCGAAGCGCGCGCCGAGCAGCGTCATGACATGGCTGTAGCGGGTATAGAAGCGATCGACCTGGGCCGCCAGGTCGGGCCGCTGCACCTCGAGCAGCCCCTGCTTGGCCCGGCACAGGGCCAGCACCAGGTCGTCGGCATCCACCGGCGGCCGGCTGGGGTCGAGTTCGGCGACACCGGCCTCGCGCGCCTGCCGCTCGTGCGCGGCCCGCTGGCGCTGCGCCTCGGCGTCGAGCTTGGCCTTCAGCCGCTGCTGGTGGCGCCGCGTCCGCCAGCGCCGCCAGCCGCGCTCCAGCGGCAGCGCAATGCCGATCGCCGCCAGCCCGGCGAGCCAGCCGCCCAGGCTCGGCCCGAAGCCCCCCCACAGCGAGGTCAGCCACAGCAGCATGCTGAGGAAGGGCACCAGCAGACCGTAGCGAAACACTACCTGCAGCCGGCCGGGGTTCTCGGTGGGCACCGCCAGCCGAGGATTGACCAGCCCCACCAGCGCCCAGGGCAGGCAGGTAAGGAAGAGGCCGTAGGCAAACCCCTGCAGAAATCCCAGCATAAGCCTTGTCTCTCAGCAAACGGCGACGAATGACTGCCTTTGAGTGTATGGGGGTCGGTGATCCTGTGCGAGCCTGCCGGCTCATCAACGGCACAGGCGAAAGCCGCGCATGCCGAAGTGGAAGTGGTCGGCGTGGGCCTGGTTGTAGTCGGGGCCCAGCACGTTGCCGAACAGCTCGCAGGCGCCGTCGCGCGCCTCGCGCAGGAAAGCGCCGCGCGCATCCTCGGCATCCCAGTGCTGCAGCAGGCTGACGCGCCGTCCATCCTCAAGGTGGAAGGCCGCCACGTCCAGCGCCTCGGCGGTGGCGTGCTCGCTGCGCCGGCCGGCCTCGCGTCCGTAGATGTTTCGACAGGCAAAGCTGCCGTAATGCTCCACCTGCACCACGCGGCTGTCGAGATGGGCCAGCGCCGCGGGCTGGAGCCGCTGGCGTTCGTACATGACCCAGGCCAGTGCCAGCGGGCAGGCAGCGACGAAGCTGGCGTTGAAGGTGACCTCGCTGCGCTGCATGCGCACCACGTTGTGCAGCGGGCAGCCCGCCACCGGCTCGTGATCCTCCAGCGGGGTCATGCGCAGCGCGCCGTCGGGAACGGTGTCCAGCGCCGCCAGGCAGCCCTCGCGATCATCGGCCAGAAGGTGCAGCTTCCATTTCGTCACCGGCGTCAGCGGGTCGTCGACGTGCAGCGGTGCCCAGGGGTGCCAGTGACGGGGGATCGCCTCCTCGAAGTGCCACCAGGCCGCCGCCCCGAGGGCGAGCAGCAGCAGCACGATCAGCAGCATGCGCATCGCGAGGCGGGGGTCAGAGCAGCAGCGTGAGGATCAGCGCCACGCCACCCACCAGCAGCGCGGTGATCACGGCGACATCCACCGCACGATCGAGCCAGCGATCGAAGCCGCCCGGAGAATGGCGACGCGGCTGGCGGCGCCGGGTGGCGCCGCGCTGCAGCGGGCGTTGGCGTGAGCCGATGAGAGACATGGTAGGCATCCGATACCCGATTCTTTCTCAAGCTTACGACCTGTCACCACGCCTGGCTACCGCCGTTGTCAACCATCTAGCCTCCTTCACGCCGATGAATACGCCGATTGACCACGTTGGGCGCCCGCCGCAGCCGCTCCTGCTCGCCCAGCGCCTCGGCCTCGAAGGCGTCGGCGCCCACCGGCGTCTCGCCATGACGGCGGTAGAGCTGGGTCAGCATGGCCTGGCGGTCGGCGCGAAGCTCGCGTACCAGCACCACGATCATGCCGTAGAGAATGAAGGTGAACGGCAGCGCCGAGAGCACCGACGCCGACTGCAGGCCCGAGAGCCCGCCCGCGGCGATCAGCGTGAGACAGATGGCGGCGATCAGCACCCCCCAGACCACGCGCTTGAACAGCGGCGGGTTGATCGAGCCGTTGTCGGTCATCTGCGCCACGATATAGGAGGCCGAGTCGGCCGAGGTGACTAGGAAGATAAAGATGAGCAGCATCGCGATCACCGACAGCACGCCGGTGAAGGGCATGAGGTCGAACATCTCGAACAGCGCCACGGTGATGTTGGCTTCAGTGGCCGCGGCCAGGCCGACATCGCCGTTCAGCTCCATGTGCAGCGCCGCGCCACCGAACACACCGATCCACAGGCAGGCCAGCAGCGGCGGCACGATGAGCACGCCGAACACGTACTGCTTGATGGTGCGCCCGCGCGACACGCGAGCCACGAAGGTGCCCACGAACGGCGACCAGGCGATGACCCAGGCCCAGTAGAAGATGGTCCAGCTGGCGGCCCAGGTGTTGTCGGTGAAGGGCGAGATGCGCAGGCTCATGCCGATGAAGTTCTGCAGGTAGTCGCCGATGCCCAGGGTGATGGTCTCAAGAATCATCACCGTGGGCCCGGTGATCAGCACATAGAGCATTAGCCCGATGCATAGGATCATGTTGAGGTTGGAGAGCCGCCGGATGCCTTTGTCCAGCCCCGACCAGGTCGAGGCCATGTAGGCCAGGAACATCACGAACAGGATGATGAACTGCCACAGCACATTTTCCGGCAGGCCGAACACGGCATTGAGCCCCCCGTTCATCTGCAGCACGCCCAGGCCCAGCGAGGTAGCCACCCCCATCACCGTGGCCACCACCGCGAACACGTCCAGCGTGGGCGCATAGGGCCGCACCCGCGGGTATTTCGCCGCCACCGAGGAGAGCACCGAGGAGACCAGCCCGGCCTGCCCCTTGCGGAACTGGAAGTAGGCGATGATCAACCCCACTACCGCGAACGCCGCCCACTGGTGCACACCCCAATTGAAGTAGCTGTACTGGATGGCATAGCGCGCCGAGGCGGTGGTTTCCGCCGGCACGTCGCCGTAGGGCGGGTCGATGTAGTGGAACATCGGCTCGGCCATGCCGTAGAACACCAGCCCCACGCCGAACCCTGCCGCCAGCAGCATGCTGATCCAGGAGAAAAAGCTAAAGCTCGGCGTACTGTCCTGCGGGCCCAGCCGAATCTTGCCGTACTTGCTGAAGGCCAGCACCAGCAGGAAGATCACGAAACCGAATACCGAAATGAGATAGAACCAGCCGAACAGGCGCGTCACGCCGGCAAGGGCGGCATCCGCCGCCGCTGCGAACTGATCGGGAAAGCCGGCACCGACGAGCACCAGCCCGAAAATGATCAGTGCCGAGGCGGCAAAGACCCGCTGCCCTCCATGGTTGGCCATATTGGATTCCTTTCGCTTCGTTCGTGAACGCCTTCAGCCTAGCAGCTGCCCCCACGGACACACAGCCAACCGGCAAATTCGCAGCAAGAGCATTGCATCCCATCGCATCTGCGACGATGCTGATGCAAAGCAGGCTAAACAATTCACGAGCGTCGCACCATGTCCCGACTCGCCACGACCCCTCTCTCCGTGCTCGACCTGGCGCCGATCCGCCAGGGCGGCACCATCGCCGACAGCTTCGCCGAAAGCGTGGCCCTGGCCCAACTGACCGAGCGCCTGGGCTTCACTCGCTACTGGCTGGCCGAGCACCACAGCCTCGACGGTATCGCCAGTGCCGCCACCGCGGTGCTGATCGGCCATGTTGCCGGCGCCACCTCGCGCATCCGCGTGGGCAGCGGCGGCATCATGCTGCCCAACCACCCGCCGCTGGTGATCGCCGAGCAGTTCGGCACCCTCGCAACCCTCTTCCCCGGGCGCATCGACCTGGGGCTGGGCCGCGCCCCGGGCTCCGATGCCGCGACCATGGCCGCACTGCGCCGCGACCCCTATGCCGGGGTCAACGACTTCCCCGACCAGCTGGCCGAACTGCAGGCCTTTCTCAGCGAGGAGCAGCCCGGCCAGCGGGTGCGCGCGGTGCCGGGCCAGGGCACCCGGGTGCCGATCTGGCTGCTCGGCTCCAGCGGCTACAGCGCCCAGCTTGCCGCTCGCGAGGGGCTGCCGTTCGCCTTTGCCGCCCAGTTCGCCCCCGGCTACCTGCACGAGGCGCTGCGGCTGTATCGCGACAACTTCCGCCCGTCGGACGTCCTGGCGCAGCCCTACGCCATGGTCGGCCTGCCGGTCATTGCTGCCGAGAGCGACGCACGCGCCCAGTTCCTCGCCTCCACCACCCGCCAGAAATTCCTCGGCATGGTTCGCGGCCAGCGCACCCGTTCGCTGCCGCCGAAGGAGAGCCTCGACTGGACCCCCATGGAGCGCACCCAGGTGGAGCAGTTCCTCGGTGCCGCGGTGATCGGCGGACCCGACACCGTGCGCGAAGGGCTCGAGCACTTCCTCGAACAGACCGGCGCCGACGAGCTGATGCTCAATACCGACACCTATGCCAGCGCCGACCGCCTGCGCAGCTATGAGATCGTGTCGGAGATATGGCACGCATGACCCCCTCACCTCCTGGCGCCAGGCTCGATCTCGCCGGCATCCTGGTTGGCATCCGCCGCATGGCACCACTGTCGCTGTTCGTGGTGGTGTTCGGCCTGGCCTTCGGTGTCGCCGCGCTTTCGCGCGGCCTGTCGGGCCACGAGGCGCTGCTGATGAGTGCGCTGGTGTTCGCCGGCGCCTCCCAGTTCGCCGCCCTGGAGCTGTGGGGGCCCGAGATTCCGCTGCTGCCGCTAATTGCCATTACCTTCGCCATCAACGCCCGCCACCTGCTGATGGGCGCCGCCATCCAACCCTGGCTGGCCCACCTGCCGCCGGGCCAGCGCTACGGCAGCGTGGTGCTGATGAGCGACTCCAACTGGGCCATGGCGGTCGCCGACCGCCAGCGCGGCGAGACCAACCTCGGCATGCTGGTCGGCGGCGGCATCACCCTGTGGTTGACCTGGCTGGCCGGCACCCTGCTTGGCGTGATCTTCGGCAGCGGCATCGAGCAGCCGGAGCGCTTCGGTCTGGACGTCATCATGGGCTGCTTCCTGCTGGCGATGCTGGTTGGCGGGCGCCGCGACCTCTCCATGCTGCTGCCCTGGGCAGCAGCTGCCATCGCGGCGGTGGCCGCCATGGCCTGGCTGCCGCCGCATGCCCATGTCATCGTCGGCGCCGTTGCCGGCGGTCTGGCGGGCGTACTGCTGCCGCCCAAGCGCACCGGGGAGGCAGCGCCATGACGCTTCCCGCCACCGCAGCCGGCGTCGTCGCCGCCATCCTCATCATGGCACTCGTCACCTACCTCACCCGTGCCGGCGGCGTGTTCGTGATGGCGCACGTGCCGATCGGGCCAAAGGTCGAGCGCTTCATCAACGCCATGGCGGGCTCGGTGCTGATCGCGGTAATCACCCCGCTGGCCATCCAGGGCGACTGGGGGGCGCGCGTGGCGCTGGTTGCCACACTCGGCGTGATGCTGACGACGCAGAAGGCGCTCGCCGCCATCGCCGCCGGTATCCTCGCCGCCGCCCTGTGGCGGCTATGGCTGTGATAGCCTGCAACCCTGGAACGTTTGGCGCACCTCGCTCTCCAACAGATACCGACCCACCCGCAAGCGGAGCCACTCCGCCGGAGATGTCAATGTTCGATCCCAACGACCCACGCCGCAACGCCGCCTGGCAGGCAGCCCAGCAGTGGCGCGCCCGGGCCAGCCAGTCTCCTCGTGGCCCGCTGGGCGGGCTCAAGCTGATCCTGACCTGGCTGCTGTTCGGCGTGCTGCTGATCGTCGGCACCGTGCTCGGCCTGTTCTTCCTGCTGCTCGGCTGGGCCATGCTGCCGATCGTGCGCTACCGCATGAAGAAGCGCCTCGAGCAGCTGCGTGCCGAGCAGGCCAGAGAGGCCGGCAACGGCTACTACGCGCACGAGACCCACTATCGCGAAACCCGCTACGGCAACGGCGAACACGAGCTGCTGGAAGGGGATTACGAGGTGCGCGACGAGCGCAAGCCCTGAGCGGCTCTCTCAACGTGAGCCTGGGTTGACGCAACAGGCTGGATTAAAAAAGACCCGCCACGAGGGCGGGTCAAAAAGTGTCATGCAGGGATGCAGACAAATGAAGGGGGGTCGGCCAAGCCGACACCGCTACAGAGTAGAACAAAAACGATTCCCACCACCAATAGCTTTTGCTGATGGTATCAATAGCCGCTTTTCTTATCGGCAATTCTCCCGCGGTGCAGCGCCAAGGTCGCAGGTCTGCTACGACTTAGGTAGGAAGGCAGGCAACTCTCGAACTGCTTAACTGGAAGCGGCAATCTGTCTTATCACCTGACGACGTGGAGAATTTCCTATGTGGACCAAACCCGCCTACACCGACCTGCGCCTCGGCTTCGAAGTTACCCTGTACATCTCCAACCGCTGAACCGGCACTCCTGCCCCTGGGCTGGCGCTGGCGCAGCGTCGGCCCCTGCCACGACCCGATACCTTCACCCTCAGGCACGGAGCCAACCATGCATGTACTGGTTCTGGGGGCTGCCGCTGGCGGCGGCTTTCCCCAGTGGAACTGCAATTGCCCGCTGTGCCGCGGCCAACGGGAAGGAAGCCTTGAGGCCACCCCGCGCACCCAATCGTCGATCGCCATCAGCAGCGACGGCGAGCGCTGGCTGCTGTGCAACGCCTCGCCGGACATCCGCGCCCAGCTGAACGCCAATCCCGAGCTGCACCCGCGCAAGATTCCCCGCGACAGCGGCATTTCGGGCGTGCTGCTGGTGGACGCCCAGATCGATCACACCACCGGCCTGCTGTCGCTGCGCGAAGGCTGTCCCTTCGACGTGTGGTGCACGCCCAACGTACACCAGGACCTGAGCAGTGGCTTTCCACTGTTCACCATGCTCGAGCACTGGGGCGGGCTGAACTGGCAGCCGATTGCCATCGACGACAACCACCTGGAAGCCGCCTTCGAGATTCCCGCCTGCCCCGGCCTGGCGTTCACCGCCGTGGCACTGAGCAGCAACGCCCCGCCCTACTCGCCGCGCCGCGGCGCGCCGACCCCGGGCGACAACATCGGCCTGCTGATCGAGGACCGCACCCGCGGCACGCGGCTGTTCTACGGCCCGGGGCTCGGCCGGCTGGACGACCGGGTGCGCGCCTACCTCGCCCAGGCCGACTGCGTACTGGTCGACGGCACCCTGTGGCACGACGACGAGCTGATTCGCGCCGGCGTGGGCAAGTCGACCGGTACCGACATGGGGCACCTGGCCCTGGCCGGGGCGGGCGGCCTGCTGGAGGAGCTCGACCGCTTGTCGCCTGCCACCCGCCGGGTGCTGATCCATATCAACAACACCAACCCGATCCTCGACGAAGGCTCGCCGCAGCGCGCCACCCTGGCCGAGGCCGGCATCGAGGTGGCCTTCGACGGCATGCGCCTGGAGATCTGAGCCGCGCCGAACCGCAACATCGGAGCGACGTCACTACAACGCACACGTACGCCATGCAATGGGAAGGAATCGCCTCATGAGTTCAATCGCATCACCCCTCACCGACCCAGCGCCCACCCCCGACACCCCGGCGCTTTCCCCCGAGGCGTTCCGCGAAGCGCTGCTGGCCAAGGGCGCCTACTACCACATCCACCACCCCTACCAGGTCGACATGGCCGAGGGCCGCGCCACGCCGGAGCAGCTTCGCGGCTGGGTCGCCAACCGCTTCTACTACCAGGTCAACATCCCGCAGAAGGACGCCGCGCTGCTGGCCAACTGTCCCGACGCCGCCACCCGCCGCCGCTGGATCCAGCGCCTGCTCGACCACGACGGCCATGACGCCGACGGCGGCGGCATCGAGGCCTGGCTGACCCTGGGCGAGGCGGTGGGCCTGACCCGCGACGAGCTCTGGTCGCAGGAACACGTGCTGCCCGGCGTGCGCTTCGCGGTGGACGCCTACGTCAACTTCGTGCGTCGGGCCGACTGGCGCGAGGCGGCGATCTCCTCGCTCACCGAGCTGTTCGCCCCTCAGGCACATCAGAGCCGGCTCGACACCTGGCCGACCCACTATCCCTGGATCGACGAGGCCGGCTACGGCTACTTCCGCAAGCGCTTGAAGGAGGCCCGCCGCGACGTCGAGCACGGCCTGGAGGTGGCGCTGGCGGTGTGCACTACCGCCGCTGCCCAGCAGCGCGCGCTGGAGATCCTGCAGTTCAAGCTCGACGTGCTGTGGAGCATGCTCGACGCCATGAGCCTGGCCTACCAGCTCGGGCGGCCGCCCTACCACTCGGTCACCGACCGGCGCGTCTACCACAGGGGGCTGTGATGGCCACGATCGACTCCGCCACCGTCTATCGTCTGCGCCCCGGCTGGCGCCTGCAGTGGGAACAGGCCCAGGGCCGCCACGTGCTGCTCTATCCCGAAGGCATGGTGCAGCTCAACGACAGCGCCGGTGCCATCCTGAATCAGCTCGACGGCCAGCGCGACGTGGCCAGCCTGGTGGCCAACCTGCAGGCGCAGTTCCCCGATGCCCCCGACGCGGCGATCGAGCAGGACGTCCACGAGTTCCTGCTCGATGCCGCCCGACAAGGGTGGATCCAGCATGACTGACCGAACCGATACCGCCGCCGTCAACGGCGCCACCGGCGCGCCGCTGTGGCTGCTCGCCGAGCTCACCTACCGCTGCCCGCTACAGTGCGCCTACTGCTCCAACCCGCTGGACTTCGCCGCGGTGCAGGAGGAGCTCACCACCGCGGAGTGGATCGACGTACTGGCCCAGGCCCGCGCCATGGGCGCGGTGCAGATGGGGTTTTCCGGCGGCGAGCCGCTGGTGCGGCGCGACCTGGAAGAACTGGTAGCCGAGGCACGCCGGCTCGGCTTCTATACCAACCTGATCACCTCCGGGCTCGGTCTCGACGAGGCGCGCATCGAGGCGCTGCGCGAGGCCGGCCTCGACCATATCCAGATCAGCCTGCAGGCCGCCGACCCGGACGTGGCCGCAGCCGTGGCCGGCTCGCCCAAGGCCCATGCCAAGAAGCTCGCCATGGCGCGGGCGGTGAAAGCCGCCGGCTACCCCATGGTGCTCAACGTGGTGCTGCACCGGCACAACATCGACCGCATCGACGACATCATCGCCCTGTGCGACGAGCTGGGTGCCGACGCGGTGGAGCTGGCCAACTGCCAGATGTACGGCTGGGCCCACCTCAACCGCGAGGGCCTGCTGCCGAGCCGCGCCCAGCTCGAGGCCGCCGAGGCCACCACCGCGCGCTGGCGCGAGCGTCTGGCCGAGCGCGGTCGTGACATGCGCCTGCTGTTCGTGGTGCCCGACTACTACGGCGAGCGCCCCAAGGCGTGCATGGGCGGCTGGGGCTCGATCTTCATGACCGTGGCCCCGGACGGCGCGGTGCTGCCCTGTCACAGCGCGCGCATGCTGCCGATGACGTTTCCCAACGTGCGCGACCTGGGTCTCAGGGAGATCTGGTACGACAGCGAGCCGTTCAACCGCTACCGCGGCGACGCCTGGATGCAGGAGCCCTGTCGCAGCTGTGACGAGCGCCACAAGGACGTCGGCGGCTGCCGCTGCCAGGCCTACCTGCTCACCGGCGATGCCGCGGCCACCGACCCGGTCTGCTCGCTGTCGCCGGATCACCATTTGATCGAGGCTGCCCGCCGCGAGGCCGACACAGCCACCCGTGCCATCGAGGCGCTGACCCTGCGCAACGTGCATGAGTCGCGAGTGTTCTGCCGCCAATGAACGCCCCGCCCCCTCTCGACGACGACGCGGCCCGCCGCGCGGGGCTGCCGCCGGGCAGCCGCTTGCAGGAGGTGCAACTGCCAAGCGGGCTGTGGATCGCTGCGGCGGAAGTGCCCAACGCGCGCCTGCAGCGCCTGGTCGCCGCGGTGGGAGTAGGCTACCTGGACGAGCCCGACGACTGCCTGGGCCTGGCCCACCTGCTCGAGCACATGCTCTTCCAGGGCTCGTGCCGCTTCCCCGATCCCGGCGAGCTCTCTGGCTGGGTGGGTGAACGGGGCGGGCGCTACAACGCCCGCACCGACGAAAGCGTTACCGATGTCCACCTGCACCTGCCGCCCGCCGACGCCGACGAGGGTCTGGCGCGGCTGGTGGACATGCTCGCCGCGCCACGCCTGGCCCACGAGCGCATCGCCCACGAGGTAGCAGTGCTCGACGCGGAGTTCCGCGCCCGGCTGGCCGACCCCGACCTGCACCGGCTGGCGGCACTCGGCCGGCTCTGTCACGAAGGGCATCCGGCCCGCCGCTGCCATGCCGGCAACCGCAGCACGCTGGGCCACGACCCGGCCCGCCTGGCCGGGCGCCTCGCCGCCTTCCACCACCGCCACTACCGCGCCGGGAGCATGGCGCTGGTCATGCTGGGACCGCTGCCGCTGGAGCAGCAGCTCGCCCTGCTGGCACGCCATGGCGCCGGGCTGCCGCCAGGCCGGGCGCCCAAGCGCACCGGCCGCTGGCGCTGGGGCGCACCGGGGGCGGTCGCCTGGTGCGCCCCCGACGACAGCGCCAGCGCCAGCGCGCTGGAGCTGTTCTGGCCGCTGCCCGGCGCCCTCGCCGCAGCCGAAGCCGAGCGCCTGGCCGCCGTGACCGCCCGCCTCAACGATGGCCAGCTTGCCGCCACGCTGCAGGGGGTCACCGAACTGGCCAGCCTCGACGTAACGCTCAGCCCCGCCGGCACCGGCCCGGCCCTGGCGCTGCGCCTCGCCCCCGTGCCCGAGGGCGCCGCGCTCGGCGCCCTGCTGGCCGGCTGTCGCCAGGCCGTCGCCCGGGCGGCGGGGGGCCCCGCCGCCAGCGTGGCGCCGCCCCCGGCGTGCCTCGATGCCTGGCCGCGCCACCATGCCTGCCGCCTGGCCGGGCAGGCGCTGCCCGACGCAGCGCCGCTCCCCCGGCGGCTGACGAAGGAGCCGACAGAGCGGCAGGGAAAGGCACCGGCTAAGGAGCTGGAAACATGGCTGGCACCCGAGCGCTGCCGGCTGCTGTGGCAGGCCCCGGCGCACGCCGGCCCCTGGTGCACCCTGAACGAGACCAACACCCGCTGGCGCAGCGAGGCGTGGCCAGCGCCCTGCGCACCGCCACCACCCCGCCGCCCGCCCGCACTGCCACGCTCCCACGAAACGCGCCGGGCCACCGGCCGTGCGGACGCGCCGTCTGAGAGCGACCTGCTGCTATGGCAGGGCGACCCCAGCGCACGCACCGATGCGCCCATGGCCAGCGGCTGTCTCGGCTGGCCGGCTAACGCCAGCGACCAGCCGGCGCGGCTGGCGCACTGGCAGCGCACCACCCTGGCCCTGCGCCAGGCGGCCGCTCGCCACGGCATGCGGCTGGCGCTCGGCGGCGATGCCCGCGGCGACTGGCTGATGGCGAGCGGCAACGCCGAACGCCTACCCGCCCTGCTGAGCCGGGCGCTGGCCGCCTGGCCGGCAAAGGCCGATGCACCGAGGACCGCCGCCCCTGCCGCCGTCGGCCTGATCGCCCAGCGGCTGCTGGCGCAGCTGGAGCGCCAGCTTCCGCCCGAGGCCCCGTCATCGGACGGGGCGCAGCCGCTGCGCTGCTGGGTCAGCGGCCGCCTGGCACCGGACGATGCCGTCGCCGCACTGCGCCCGCACCTGGCTGCACTGTATCGCAACCCCAAGCGGGAAAACGCCGGCAGCCAGGAAGGCGTGCACGCAGGGAAAACGAGCCGGGGCTGCCCGGAAGCAGGCGACGGTGACATCCTGGTCACGCCCCAGGGCGATGATCAGGTCGTGATGCTCGAAATGATCGGCGAGGCCTCGCCCCGCGGGCGCTGGCTGTTCCAGCTGCTGGCGCAGTGCCACGATGCGGCCTTCCAGCAGGAGATGCGCCAGCGGCGGGGCCTCGGCTATGTGGCCGTGGTGCGCTATCGCGAGGCCTCAGGCGTACCGCGCCTGGGCTACGTGGTGCAGTCGCCGCACACCCCGGCCGCGGCGCTACGCGATGCCATTGCCGCCTTCGTCAGCGGCGAGAGCGCCGCACTGGCCACGCTCGACGTCGCCGCCTTCCGCCGCCGCCGGCATGCCCTGGCGGCACAGGCGGGGCCGCCCGAAACCGCCGTCGAGGCCCATCGGCGGCTGTGGCAGGCGCTGCGCCAGGCGCCCTGCCGGGCCAACCCGCCCTGGCCACCGCTGCCGTGGGAAGCGGAGGCCCAAGCGCTGGCGGCGCTGCAGCCCGACGAGCTTGCCGCCGCCGCCCTGGCGCTGGCCGACGGCACCACGCCGCGGCGCTGGTGGCAGCACCTCCCCGCGGCTTAGCGCGCCAGGCCCGCCGTAGCGCCGGGCCTGGCCACCACCAGGCAGGACGCCCGCTGGCCATGCCGCGCCAGCACCTCGAAGCGTTCCACGCTCAGGCCGGCCGCGTGCAGCTGCGCGCGGAAGGTCGTCTCGTAGGTCACCCGCCCGAAGTCGATACTGGTCAGCCGCTTGAGCAGGGGCTTGAGCCGCTCCATGGCGGGTGAAGGGCGCTGCTGCAAGGTCTGGGTGAAGTAGAGCCGGCCTTGCGGCTCGAGCAGCGTGCAACAGTGGCGCAGCGCCCCTTCGGGTTCGGGCAGCAGCATGAAGCTGCCCGAGAAGTAGATCGCCGCATAAGGCCCGCCGCAGTGGTCGTAGACCGACTCCAGGTGCACCTGCACCTGGTCGGCAAGCGGCGTGCCGTGCAGCCTGCGCCGCGCGCGGTGCACGTAGTCGGCGTCGATGTCGATGCCGGTGACGCGCAGCCGCTTGCGCCGCACCAGGTCAGCGTTGGCCAGCAGCGCGCCGGCGGTGCCAATGCCGACGTCCAGCACGCCGGCCCCTTCCGGCAGGCTGGCCAGCACCTCGGCGTACCAGCGTGCGGTCAGCCGCAGGATCAAGAAATCGTAGACGGCGCTTCGCCACATGGCCGGCCTCCGCTCAGCAGGGACGTACCGCCCTCAGCAGCCGCGCTTGCCGGCGAAGAAGGCGTCGATCGCCGCCTGGGCTTCGGGCGCCCGGCAGCGCTCCAGCAGGCGCTGCTCCTCGCGGGCGAAGGCCCGCTCGACGGCCTCGGCGTCGGCCTCGCGCAGCAGCGCCTTGGTAGCCAGCAGCGCCGCCTGGGGCTTGGCCAGCAGGCGCTCGGCGCAGTCCAGCGCCTGGTCCAGCGCCTTGCCGTCGGGCGTGGTGTCGGTGAGCAGGCCCAGCGCCAGCGCCCGCGACGCCGGGAAGGGGCGGCCCAGCATCAGCAGCTCCGTGGCCGCCTTGTTGCCGGCCAGTTTGGGCAGCAGGTGGGTCGTGGCGCCGAGCGGGGTCAGGGCGAAATGGGTGAAGGGCAGGAAGAAGCGCGTCGAACTGCCGGCGTAGGCGAAATCGCAGTGCAGCAGGATGGAGGTGCCCAGGCCCAGCGCCAGGCCTTCGGCCGCGGCGATCACCGGCTTGGGGAAGGCGTGCAGCCGGCGCAGGAAGGCGATGGCCGGCACCTGGCTGGCCTCGGCCAGCGCCTTGTAGTTGGCCAGGTCGTTGCCGGCGGTGAAGCAGTTCACGCTGCCGGTGATGATCACCACCTTGACCGCCTCGTCGGTGGCACAGGCGTCGAGCAGCTCGATCAGCTGGGCGTAGCTCGCCTCGTCCAGAATATTACGCCGCTCGGGGCAGCTGAACGCCAGCACCCGGATGCCGCCTGGCTGCCGGGTCTGGGTGATCTGGGTCGCCATGAGAGTTCTCCTGAGGGTCGTGGCCTGACCTCATCATAAGAAAAAAGTAATGAGGTCGCTAACGGCCACGCCGCCGGTGCCTCGCATCATGTCGCCAGGTAGGCCAGCGCACCTGCGGCCAGGGCCGCCATGCCGGTCCTGAGGGTTTCGGCGTGCCCGGGAAAATAGTAGGGCGAGTGCGGCATCTCGAGGTGGCGCATCTTCTCCGCTACGCTCTCCCCCGGCGTGGCCTGCCAGCGCTCCGCCGGCGTCATGCCGATAAACCAGTAGACGCAGGGAATATCGTCACCGCCGAAGCCCCCCGCCTCGGCCTTGCCGAAGTAGGGAAAGTCCTCGCTGCCGTTGAGACGCGGCATGGCGAACAGCCGCGCCTCGCCGAAGCATTGCCGGTGTGCCTCGCGGACCCGCGCCGTGCTCACCGGATCGTTGTGCATGGCGACGGTTTCGGAGAGCACGCGGAACTCGGGCGGCCGGGGCGAGCGCCCCGCCTCGCACTCGGCCCGGATGATGCGCTCGATGGCGGCCAGCACCTGGCGGTGCAGGGCGTCGTCGAAGCTGCGCACGTTGATCTCCAGCTCGGCCGAATGCGGGATAATGTTGCCCTGGGTCCCCGCGTGCAGCTTGCCCACCGTGACTACCACGGTCTCTTCCGGCGGCACCTCGCGGGCGACGATGCTCTGCAGGCGGGTGACCACATGGGCGGCGATGACCACCGGGTCCACGGTTTGCGCCGGCATCGAGCCGTGCCCGCCGGCTCCGTGGACGGTCACGCCCAGGGTGGTGGCCGCCGCCATGGCGCTGCCGGCGATATGCCCGACCGTACCGGCCAGCGCCGGCATGTTGTGCTGGCCCAGCACCACGTCGGGCCGCGCGAAGCGTGTATAAAGGCCGTCGTCGAGCATGGCCCGGGCCCCGCCGAAGATCTCTTCGGCGGGCTGGCAGACCACCATCAGCGTGCCGCGCCAGCGCGCCTGCAGCCCGGCCAGCACGGCACCCGCCCCGACCGCGCAGCTGCTGTGCAGGTCGTGGCCGCAGGCGTGCATCACCGGCACCGGCTTGCCGTCGACGCCCATGGCCGTCACCCGGCTGGCGTAGTCGAGGCCGGTCTGCTCCTCGATGGGCAGGGCGTCCATGTCGCCGCGCAGCAGCACGGTGGGGCCTTCGCCATTACGCAGCAGCGCCACCACGCCCGTGCCGCCGACCCCGCGGGTCACCTCGAAGCCCAGCGCCTCCAGCGCGGCGGCCAGCCGAGCGGCGGTCTCATGTTCCTGGAAGGGCAATTCAGGATACTGGTGCAGGTGGCGATAGAGCGCCTGCACCTCGCCGAAGGCCGCATCGACGCCGGCCTCGATGGCCTGCTTGAGGGGAAGCCCCTCCGAATTCATCGTCATCGTCTTGCTCCTTGCATTCATTGCTCTTGCCCCGCCACGGCATGCCCCTGGGCGCGGGGCTGCAGGCACACCTGACAGAGCGCGACCACAGCGACGTTGAGCAGCATGGCCCAGACGCCGGCATGCCAGCCCAGCGGCGAAGACCACACGAAGTCCATCAGCAGGTAGGCGATACTGCCCACCAGAGCGCCGAGCATGACGCTGGCGCGACGCAGCCTGGGCAGGAACAGGGCGCCCATGACCATCGGGAACAGCTGGACGATCAACCCGTAGGCACCGAGCAGCAGCAGCACCAGCGAAGCGGGGTTGAGCAGGGCGAAGCCGTAGGCAAGCAGCGACAGGCCGATCACGCTCCAGCGCGTGGCGGCAACCATGGCCCGGTCGCTGGCCCGCTGCATCACGGTAGGCGCAAGCACGTCGCGCACCAGCACGATGGCGGCGGTGTGGGCCAGGTTGGCCCCGGTGGACATGGCCGCGGCCAGGGCGCCGGAGAGCATCAGGCCGATGACCCAGGGCGAGAAGTTGGCCACGTCCATGACCATGCGCAGCAGCACCGTGTCCGAGCGGGCCAGCGGCTCGTCGGCAAACACCAGAATGCCGGCAAAGCCGATGAACAGCAGCGGCACCAGCAGGTAGGCATACAGCGGATAGAACACGCTGACCTTGCGCAGGGTCTTGCCGCTGTCGGCGGAGTAGAACTTCATGAACAGGTGGGGCCACATGGCGCCGCCGAAGGCGCTGATCAGCACCGCGGTGCTGAAGTAGCCCCAGCCCATGCCGGTGGCACCGGGCATGGTGAGGTACTCGGGGGCCGTCTGCTGGAGCTGCACGAACATCTCGCCGACGCCGCCGTAGAGGCGCTCAGAGACCGAAAGGCCGAGGAACCAGGCGATGGCCACCATCATGATGCCCTGCACCAGGTTGGTCCAGCCGATGCCGCTCAGCCCGCTGCAGAACACGTAGGCCGCCACCACCACGAAGGCCATCAGCGCGCCCAGCCAGAAGGGTACCAGGCCGTCGGTGGCGGCCTGAAACAGCAGGCCGGCGCCGGCGATCTGAATGGTCAGGTAGGGCACCAGGGCCAGCACGCCGATCACCCCCGCCAGCATGCCCAGCGGCTTGCTCTGGTAGTGGTCGGCGATCATGTCGCCCTGGGTAAGGTAACCCTTCCGGCGACCCAGCTCCGCCACCCGCGGGCCTAGCGCCCAGATGGTGATGGGCACCAGCGCCAGGTAGGCAAGGATGTAGAAGGCCGGCGAGCCGTGCTGGTAGGCCCAGCCGGGGGCACCGAGGAAGGCGAAGGCCGAGAAGATCTCCGCACCGAGGATGAAGAACAGGATGACCACGCCGACATGGCGCCCGCCGGCCACATAGCCCTCCAGGCTAGAGCTCGCCTGGTCGCGGGCGCGCAGGCCCACCCACAGCACCGCGGCAAGATAGGTCAGGGTGATGCCGACCACGATCAGGGAGTCAGTCATGGCGGCGTCCTCCATGGCGAACCACGTAGGCCACCCACATGCCGGCGAACAGCACCAGCATCCACAGGGCATACCAGAAGAACAGGAAGGGCAGCCCCAGCACCATGGGTTCGATGCGGTTGGCGATCAGGGCGCCGGGCCAGATCATGGCCAGGGTACAGAGCGCGAAATGCAGCCCCGTGAGGAGGTGATAGGTCTTGGTCATGGGAGTACCTGCTCGACACAGCGAGTCTTGTTGGGGTTGTGCTTGAACTATGGCGCAGGCATTTCGATAGCAAAAATATGGCTTTTAGATGCCAGCCATATTTTTTCAGCATGAGCGGCCGCTAAAAGCTCCCGGCATGCCCGCCGGGAGCCTCCAGTGGGAGTGGTAGAAAGAAGCCTTAGCGGACCAGGATCGGCCTGGCCGAGCGGGCGCCCGCGGCCACCACCGCATCGGCGACCATCTCGGCGGTGACGGCCGACAGGGTCCAGCCCAGGTGGCCGTGCCCGGTGTTGTAGAAGACGCTCGGCAGCCGCCCCCGGGCGACGCGCGGCATCATGTCGGGCAGCATTGGGCGCAGCCCCGCCCAGGGCACCACCCGGCGCGTGCTGACCCCGGGGAAGCACTGCTCGACCCAGTCGATGAGCGGACGAATGCGGTCGTGGCGGATGTCGCGGTTGACGCCGTTGAATTCCGCGGTGCCGGCGACGCGGAAGCGGTCCTCGCCCAGCCGGCTGGTAACCAGCTTGGTCTCATCGTCGAGCAGACTCACCCACGGCGCCGCCTGGCGCGAGGCGGGCTCGTCCAGGTGCACGGTGATCGAATAGCCCTTCACCGGGTAGATATTCACCCGATCGCCGAGCTTGGCCGCCAGGTGGCGGCTGCCAACCCCGGCGCACACCACCAGGCCGTCGTAGGCCTCCCGCCCTTCCGGAGTATCCACCCAGGCCCCTTCAGCAGAAGCGCCGAGGTCATCCACCTGCTGGCCGAAACGCAGCGTCACCCCACGGCGCCCGGCGGCGGCGGCCAGGCCTTGGGTGAACTTGTGGATGTCACCCGTGGCGTCGCTCTCGGTGAAGAACCCACCGTAGTAGTCGCCGGCCAGGCTGGGTTCCAGGGTGCACATCTCGGCGGGCGTCACCGCACGGCGTTCGAGCCCGCCCTTGGCCAGCAGCGTCGAGACTCGGGCCGCATGCTCGAAGCTCGCCTTGTCGCGGTAGATATGCAGGATGCCGCGGCGCTCCAGGTCGAAGTCGATGCCCTCCTCCCGCGCCCACCGGTAGAGCGTGTCACGCGCGGCAATGGCCAGGCGGGCCGTGGCCGTGGTGTTGTCGGCATAGCGGGGAATGGCGGCGATGAACTCGGCGAACCAGCTCAGCTTGTGCCAGGTAGGCTTGGGGTTCACCAGCAGCGGGGCGTCGGGGCGCAGCATCCAGCGCAGCCCCTTCAGCACGGTGGGCCAGTGGGTCCAGACCTCGGCATTGGAGGCCGAGAGCTGGCCCCCGTTGGCGAAGGAGGTCTCCATGGCCGCGTAGCGGGCGCGTTCGTAGAGGGTGACCTCCAGGCCACGCTTGGCCAGGGCGTAGGCGGCGGTGACACCGGTAATGCCCCCTCCGATGACGGCGATTCGTTGCATCGTGGTTCTCCAGACGCGCCAGGGTGAGCTCGCCGCCACGCGGCAGCCAGCACCCCTTCCGTCATGGAACCTGAGAGATTCGCGGCACCACCGCCCGCTTGCTCCTTCGGTGTGCCGGGAGACGCAGACGCCGGCCGCTCTTCGGAAATCGGAGACACGACAGCGGTCCGGTGGCCTGAGAGATTCCGGGGCGGTTGCTCCTTCGGCGCCGGTGCCGCCAGAGGCGGACCGAACTCTCCCGCTGTCGCGATAGCACCCTGCCACTATCTCGCCTTGGCGCTCATAGCAAAAATATCAATAATGCATAACCACCATGCCATTCAGGTATCGACTGCCATGGAATTCCGCCAGCTCAGCTATTTCGTGGCCGTGGTCGAGGCCGGCTCTATCTCCGCTGCCAGCCGCCGGGTGCACATCGCACAGCCGGCCCTGACGCGCCAGATCAAGCTGCTGGAAGAGGATCTCGACACGCGGCTGTTCGAGCGCCATGCGCGTGGCATGCAGCTCACAGTGGCGGGCCGCAAGCTCTACGAGGAAGCCCTGGCGCTGCTGGATGCCCGCGCGCAGATCCGCGCCCGGCTCACGGCGCTAGGCCAGGGCGTGGTCGGCAAGGTCAGCCTGGGCGTGACGGTGACTCATCTGTGGGTCAGCGAGGTGGCGGGCATCATGCGTCGCTATCGCGACCGCTACCCCGAGGTCGCCTTCGAGATCTACCCGCTGCTGTCGGGGCCGCAGTTGGAGCGGCTGCAGGAGGGCAGCTTGGACGCCGGCATCCTCTACCTCGACGACACCGGCCACCCAGGGCTCGAGACCCGCCTGCTGCAGCACAACTGCCTGATCCTCGCCGTGCCGGAGGCCTCGCCCTGGGCCGCGGCCCCGCCGACCTCCCTCGAGGCGCTGGCCGACACCGACTTCATCTGGGGCTTTCGCAGCGCTTCTCCGGTCTACTACGACCGCGTGCAGAGCCACTTCCAGCGCCTGGGCTTCCATCCCCGGGTGGTGCAATACGGCGCCGACAACATTGCCATCCTGAGCATGGTGGCGGCGGGCCTCGGCGTCGCCATCCTCCCCTCCGCCAGCAGCTGCCACCCCATGCCCGGCATCCGCTTCCTGCACCTGCCGGAGCTGGACCGCTGCGACATGCCGCTGTGGTTCGCCTGGCGCCGTGACAACGACTCGCCGGCCCTGCGCAACCTGATCGCCCTGGTCGACCCGTCAAGCGTCGCCAGGGATGCACCGTGACGGCTCAGGGCGGCGAGGGTGGCACGGGGTGGCATGGCGGTCAGCGACGGCGAGGGGGGCACCTCAGCGCGCCGCCGAGGTGACGGGGGTAACGCGCCGCGCTCAGTGGCGGCGCAGCACCTCCAGGGTGGGCGTGTTGGGGCAGAAGCCGCAGGCCGAGAGCTCGGGTTCGCCGGCCAGCGCCCGGCGACAGCGCGCCTTCTGCGGGCACAGCGAGCAGACCCGTTCCAGGTCACGGCGAACGCCGGGGCCGGCAAGAATGGCATCGGCCGGCTCGACGCCATGCAGTGCCATCATGCGCGGAAGCTGCTCCAGCGGCGCACGGTCGCCGCGCCAGAACAGCGACTCGTCGAGGCGCGCCAGGCCGAGGTCGCGCAGGCGTGCCTCCTGGCCGTCGGCATCGAGCGCCTGCCACTCCCGGCGGTACCGGCTGCTACGCCAGGCCTGGGCCATCTGTCTTACCGCTGCGCTGAGAAATTGCATGGAGGAGCCTCCGCTTGTTGTAGGTCCCTCCCACCTTAGCCCAGCGCAGCGACTCTTCCTTTGATCGACATCACGCCTTCGGCCGCAGCACCGCCACCGGGCAGCAGGCCTCGTGCAGCACCTCGTGGCTGACGCTGCCGGCCACCACCTGCGACAGCCCGCTGCGCCCGTGGGTGGTCATCGCCAGCATCACATTGCGGCTGTCGGCCAGGTAGCTGACGATGGCATCCGCCGGATCGCCGTGCAGCACCTCCCAGTCCACCTCGGTACGGTGCTCCCCCTCCAGGCGGCGCGCCAGCCCGTGCACGTAGCCGGACTCCATCACGTCGCTGCGCGCCTCCCCGCCGGCGGACGACAGGGCGCCGGCGTCGAGCACCTGCAGCAGCTGCAGCCGCGCGCCGAAGGTGGCGGCCAGCGTCACGGCGTGGGGCAGCATCGCCTCGGAGAGCGGGGAGCCGTCGACGCACACCATGACGACCTCCACCCGGGCGTGGCGCTCGGGCACATAGCGCGGGCCGCACAGCAGCACCGGGCGCGCGGCACGCCGCACCACCCCGGCGGTGACGCTGCCAATCAGCATCTCCGGCACCGGACGCCGACCGTGGGCGCCCATGCACAGGCCGGCGTCGGGCTGGTCGGCCAGCCTGGCCAGGGCATCCTTGGCGCTGTCGGCCACCACCACCTCGACCGGCACGTCGGCCAGCGCAGGGTCCGGTGACGCCTCCAGGCGCGCTTGCAGCGCCTGTCGCCGGGGCTCGCTGCGCTGCGGCGAGGCCACCACCGACACGATGGACAGGGCGGCACCAAGCTGGGCCGCCAGGTTGCGGCCCAGCAGCAGGCCGCGCAGTGAGTCGTCGCTCTCGTCCATGGCGACATGCAATGTTTGCATGGATTGTCTCCTCGAGGCCCGGGCGAGTCGCGTGGCCGCGCCGGTGCCTGCGTGATCGGCGCCTGGCGCCTAGGGTTGTTTTTCACCGACCGCGGGAGCGGCACGCCGTCCCGGCAGCCTGAAGCCGCGATGCAGCAGCTGATAGGCCAGCCCCCCCGCCACCACGCCCCAGAAGGCGGAGCCGAGGCCCAGGAAGCTGATGCCCGACGCCGTGGCAATGAAGGTGATGACCGAAGCCTCCAGATGGTCCTTCTCGGCGGCAAAGGCCCCGATGTTGCTGGTGATCGCGCCGAGCAGCGCCAGCCCGGCCAGGATCGCCACGAACTCGCCGGGCAGCGAGGTGAACAGCGCCACGATGGTGCCGGCGAAGGCGCCCCCCACCAGGTAGAACAGGCCGTTGGCCACCCCGGCCACGTAGCGCTTGCCGGGGTCCTCGTGGGCCTCCTTGCCGGTACAGATCGCCGCGGTGATCGCCGCCACCACCGTGGTGATGCCGCCGAAGAAGGCGGTGGCGAAGGAGGTCAGGCTGGTCACGCCGATGATCGGCCGGGCCGGCGTGGCGTAGCCCGAGGTACGCAGGATCGCCATGCCCGGCAGGAACTGCCCGGTCAGGCTGACCAGCACCAGCGGGATGGCCAGGCTGAGCGTGGCATTCCAGGTCCATTCGGGGCGGATGAACTGCGGCTGGGCCAGCTGCAGCGAGACGCCGCGCAGGCTCGCCCCCTCCAGCACCACCGCCAGCGCCACGCCGACCACCAGCAGCAGGACCAGGCTGTAGCGCGGGTTGAGCCGCTTGAAGGCCAGGTAGGCCACCAGCATGCCGATGGCCAGCGCCGGCACCGTCGCCAGGGACTCGAAGACCCCGACCCCGAACTGGAACAGGATGCCGGCCATCATGGCGCTGGCGATGCCCGGCGGTATCGCCTGCACGATGCGGTCGAAGGAGCCGGTGATGCCCACCACGAAGAGGATCGCCGCCGCCGTCAGGTAGGCGCCCACCGCCTCGCCCAGCGACAGCCCCGGGAACAGCGTGACCAGCAGCGCCGTGCCCGGCGCCGACCAGGCCGTCACCACCGGCACCTTCAGCCACAGGCTGAGCAGGATGCCCGAGGTCGCGGCGCCGATGGAGATCGCCCAGACCCAGGAGGTCATCATGGCGGCGGAGATTTCCGCGCTCTGGGCCGCCTGGAAGAAGATTGCCAGGGGCCCCGAATAGGAGATCAGCACCGCCACGAAGCCCGCCGTCACGGCGGGGATCGACCAGTCCTTGTGCAGTTGCATGGTTGGCTCCGTCATCCCTTGAAGGCAGGTTTCGCCCGGCCACTGCTGCGCGGGGCCGGGCGCGGCAAGGCGTCAGGCGACGCCGAGATGGGTGTCGAGGATTGAGGGTTCCTCCCTCAGCCCCTGAGAGTCGCCGCTGTAGACCACCTCGCCCTTGACCAGCAGCAGATGGCGGTCGGCCACCTCCAGCAGGTTGTCGATGTTCTTGTCGACGATGATGCTGGCGATGCCGGAGGCCTTGATCTCGCGGATGATCTTCCAGATTTCGTCGCGGATCAGCGGCGCCAGGCCCTCGGTGGCCTCATCCAGGATGATCATGTCGGGGTTGGTGGTCAGCGCCCGGCCGATGGAGAGCATCTGCTGCTCGCCACCGGAGAGGAAGGAGCCGTCGTGGTTGATGCGCTGGCCGAGGCGCGGAAAGGTGTCCAGCACCCGCTCCAGGGTCCAGGGCGACTCGCCGCGCTCGTTGGGGCGTGCGGCCATCACCAGGTGCTCGCGCACGCTGATGCCGGGGAAGATGCCGCGCCCCTCCGGCACGTAGCCGATGCCCTGGCGGATCAGCTGCCAGGGGCGCCGCTTGGCGGTGGGCTGGCCCTTGATGCTGACCTCTCCCCGGCGCGGCGGTACGAAGCCCAGGATCGACTTGAGCGTGGTGGTCTTGCCCATGCCGTTGCGCCCCATCAGGCTCAGGGTCTCGCCGGGCATCAGACGCAGGTCAACGCCATGCAGCACATGGCTCTCGCCATAGTAGGTGTGCAGGCCCCGCGCATCGATCAGCGGGGCGGAAGCGAGTGCAGCGCTCATGCGGCGGCCTCCTCGTGGTGACGGCCAAGATAGACGTCCCGCACCCGTTCGCTGGCGCGGATCTGGGCGGTGGAGCCGGTTTCCAGCACGCAGCCGTCGACCATCACGGTGATGCGGTCGGCCAGGCGGAACACCGAATCCATGTCGTGCTCGATCAGCACCAGCGGGTAACGCTCGGCCAGCCCCTTGAGCAGCTTAGTGACCTGGGCGGTTTCCTCGCGGCCCATGCCGGCCATGGGCTCATCGAGCAGCATCAGCCGGGGCGCGGTGGCCAGCACCATGGCGATCTGCAGCTGGCGCTGCTCGCCGTAGCTCATCGCCGCGGCCGGGGTATGGGCGCGCTGCGTCAGCTGGCAGGTCTCCAGCACTGCCAGGGCGCGCTCGTCGACCTCGCTGGCGCGCTGGCGCGAGCGCCAGCTGCCGAAGACACCGCCCAGGTGGATGCGCGCCGCCAGCTGGCAGTTCTGCAGGCAGGTCAGGCGCGGGAAGATGTTGGTCTTCTGGTGGCTGCGGCCGATGCCCATCCGGGCGATCTGGCGCGCCTTCCTGCCCTGGATCGGCTGACCCTGGAAGAGGATCTCTCCCTCGCTGGGTGGAAACTCACCCGAGAGCAGGTTGATCAGGGTGCTCTTGCCCGCCCCGTTGGGGCCGAGGATGGCGTGGATCTCACCCTGGCGGAGCGTGAAATCGACATTGTTGACCGCCACCAGGCCGCCAAAGCGGCGGGTCAGGCCGCGAGTCTCGAGCAGAACGTCGTGCCGTGTCGTGGTGCTCATGCTCAGCCCTCCTTGCTGGTAGCAGAGACGGCCGGCTTCGCCGCCTCGGTGGGCGGGGCGGTCGGCTCCCGCTTCAGCCATTTGAGCAGCGGCGACTTGGCCAACGTGGTGCGGTTGGGCGGGTCGATGATCAGCCCGGCGATGCCGCGCGGCAGCATCAGCACGGCGAGGATGATGGTGATGCCCATCAGGATCGGCCAGTGGATGGTCAGGTGCTCGAAGATGTGCTGCAGGATCTCGTAGGCGAAGGCGCCGAGGATCGGGCCGAAGATGGTGCCCATGCCGCCCAGGATCAGCATCATCAGCACCTCGCCGGAGGTGTGCCAGCCGAGCTGGGCCGGGTTGGCGAAGCCGTACTGCATGGCCGCCAGCATGCCGGCGACGGAGGCCATCACCCCCGAGATCACGAAGGCGACCAGCTTGTAGTGGCTGGTGGCGTAGCCCAGCGCCTCCATGCGGTGCTCGTTGTCATGGATGCCGTCGAGCACCTGGCCATAGAAGGAGCGGGTCAGCCAGCGCAGGAACAGATAGCCCACCACCACCATGGCCAGGCAGACGTAGAAGAAGGTCAGCGGGTTGTCGAGGTCGAGCAGCACGGTCCCGCCGATCTCCACGCTGGGCCGGAACATGATGAAGACCCCGTCGGTCCCCCCGGTATGCCGCGAGGTGTTGACGAAGTAGTAGAGCATCTGACCGAAGGCCAGGGTGGTCATGATGAAGAAGATGCCCTTGGTGCGGATCACCAGGAAGCCCACCACCAGCGCTGCCACCGCCGCGATCAGCATCACCAGCGGCATCATCCACCAGATGGCGGCCGGGCTGAACGAGGGGCTGGCCAGCGCCAGGGTGTAGGCACCGAGACCGAAGAACAGGGCGTGGCCGAGGCTGACCAGGCCGACGATGCCCACCAGCAAATCCAGGCTCATGGCGAACAGCGCCAGGATCAGCATCAGGGTCATCTTTTCCATCATGAACTCGCTCTGGGCGCCGAACACGGCGGGGCCCCACAGCGGAAAGACGGCAACGATGGCGGTCATCACCAGCATGATGACGACGACGCGCTTGGGATAGCGATGCAACATGTCAATTCTCCCTCAGGCGAACAGCCCGCGTGGCTTGACCAGCAGCACGGCGGCCATGATCAGATAGATGACCATGCTGGCCAGGCTGGGAATCAGCACCGAGCCGAAGGTCTCGGCCATGCCGATCAGGATCGCGCCCCAGAAGGCGCCCTTGATCGAGCCGATGCCCCCGATGACGACCACCACGAAGCAGGTGATCAGGATGCTGTCCCCCATGCCCGGGGTGATGGAGGTGAGCGGCGCGGCGATCATGCCGGCAAAGGCGGTGAGCGCGACGCCGACGCTGAAGATCAGCGTGAACAGGGTGCGTACGTTGATGCCCAGCCCCTCCACCATGTCGCGGTTGACCGCACCGGCACGAATGATGATGCCCAGCCGGGTATGCCGGATGACCCAGTAGATGACGCCGGCCAGCGCCAGGCAGACGCCCATCACGAACAGCCGGTAGTGGGAATACTGCAGGTTGTCGGTGAGCTGGATGCGCCCGTTGAACAGCTCCGGCACCGGCACGCTGTGCACGTCGCCGCCCCAGATGATGCGCTGCATCTCGTTGAGCACCAGGATCAGCCCGAAGGTGAGCAGCACCTGGTAGAGATGGTCACGCTTGTAGAGCGTGTCGAGGAACAGCCGCTCGATGACCAGGCCCAGCGCCACGGCCAGCGGAATGGCCACCACGATGGCCAGCCAGAAGCTGCCGAGGCGGAACGTCAGGTCGTAGACCAGGTAGGCCCCGATCATGTACATGGCGCCATGGGCCAGGTTGATGATGCCCATGATGCCGAAGATGAGCGTGAGCCCGCTGGCGATCAGGAACAGCAGCAGGCCGTACTGCAGCCCGTTGAGCAGCTGCACGCCGAAGAATGCAAGATCCATGAAACCCCCTCCGAGAATCGCGATTGAGGGGCGGGCATACCCGCCCCGTGATCAGTGAGGCAGGCCGTTACATCCGGCAGGCTTCGTCGGGCACCTCAAGGTTCTCGTAGGCAATGTCGATGACTTCGTGCCTGCCGTCGCGAATCTCGCGCAGGTAGACGTTCTGGATGGGGTGGTGCGAGCGCGAGAAGCTCAGCGGCCCCCGCGGGCTGTCCAGCTCCACGCTGGCCAGCGCCTCAATCAGTTGCTCGCGGTCGGAGGTGTCGCCGCCCACGGCCTCCATCGCCTGGATCAGCATCATGCCGGTGTCGTAGCCCTGCACCGCGTAGGTGTCCGGCAACTGACCATAGGCCGCCTGATAGGCCTCGACGAAGGCGCGGTTCTGCGGGGTATCCAGGGTCTCGGCGTAGTGCAGGGTGGTCAGCACGCCTTCGCCCGCCTCGCCGATAGCCGCCAGATTGCCGTCGGTGAGGAAGCCCGAGCCGAGCAGCGGGATGCTGTCCTTTAGCCCCGATGCCGCGTAGTCGCGCACGAAGCTGACACCGCCGCCGCCGGCAAAGAAGGTGTAAACCGCATCCGGCCGGTCGCTGGCGATCTGGGCAAGGTAGCTCTGGAACTCGGTGTTGGGGAACGGTACCAGGATCTGGCGCACGATCTCGCCGCCGGCCGCGGTGAAGGACTCCTCGAAGCCGGCGATGTCCTCCTTACCGCCGGCGTAGTCCCAGGTGATGGTCACGACGCGACGATGCCCCCTGTCATAGGCCACCTTGCCCATGGGGTAGCTGTCCTGCCACATGCTGAAGGAGGTGCGGAAGACGTTGGGCTGGCACAGCTCGTTGGTGGCCGCTCCCAGGCCGGCGTTGGGGATGATGGTGATGGCGCCGGTTTGCTGGGCCACGCGCAGCATGCCCATGGCCACGCCCGAGTGCACCGGGCCGATCACGAAGTCCACCTTGTCGCCGCGCACCAGGCGGCTCATGTTCTGCGGGGCGCGCGAAGGGTTGGCCTCGGAGTCGAGCTTCACGTACTGCACATCGCGCCCGCCGAGCTGGTTGCCGTGCTGGGAGAGGGCCAGCTCCAGGCCGTTGGTGATCGCTTCGCCCAGCGCGGTGTAGGTGCCGGTATAGGGCAGCATCAGGCCCAGCTTGACCGGATCACTGCTGGCCTGGGCAACGCTGCCTGCCGCCAGCCCGGCGACGAACATCGAGGTGAGGGCGTACTGCTTGATCGTTTTCATGGTGGGTTCCAGGGGGTGTTGTTATTGAGGTTGCGCCATTGGCATCGCCGGCCGCCGGCAGGTTGTTGTTGGGTTGGCGTCCTTGCCGCTCGCTCATCCTGGGTCATGTCCCGACGTGAAACCTATCGGTGACATGGGCTGTCGACGCTGCCGAGTCGACAGAGGGTGAAGCCTTTACTGATTGGCATGTCGTAGCGATTCTGGCGCTCGCCAACGGCGCCAACCAATATCGAATGGGTACCCCGCCATACCCTGGAGGTATCGACAGGCCCAGCCGACCGGGCCGCGCTTCGGCCCGATTCGATCAAAAAAGTCATGATTTTTAGTTAACTAGCCGAGAGGCATGCCACCCCCCAGGCGCCAGGAACCATTCCCTCTGCGTAAGGGCGGTATACCGGCAGCGCGGTACGACCAGAAGTGGCGCCCACCGGGGAACTGGCGAGGCCAACGTCATCGACTTGGCTTCACCGCTGAGGTGCGACAAAAGCATAATGGCGGGGCGCAGATAAAAAAGGCGACGGGAGGCCCTGTCGCCATAAGTGGCCGTTTCCGACCGAGAGACCATCTGGCTATTACCCGCAGCGCTGCCAGCCCCTCTGGCTGCCGGTTGCAGACTGTTCAGCTGGCTATGGAGATCTTTGGCAGGGTCGGTTTCGGCACGGAGAGCTTCTCGGTGGGAGCGATCACCTTCGCCTCTCCGACCACGACTGGCTGACCGTGCTGGTTGCGTATGGCGCACTCGAGCCGCACACGGTGGCGGGGCTCCTTGCTGAGTACCGTCAACGTGATGCTCAGGGTATCGCCTAGCTTGACCGGCCGCCTGAAGGCCAGGCTCTGCTCCAGGTAGATGGTACCGGGGCCGGGCATCACGGTGGCGAGAGCGGCAGAAATCAGCGAGCCGCTCCACATGCCGTGGGCAATGCGCTCCTTGAACAGGCTCGTCGCAGCGAAGTCGGCATCCAGATGCAGGGGGTTCACGTCGCCGGAAACCGCCGCGAACAGCACCAGCTCGTCGTGGGTCAGGGTGCGGGAAAAGGTCGCGGTATCGCCTTCCTTCAATTCGTCGTAAGTAATATTTACGAGGGTCGCCGGGGTGGTACTCATCGCAGGCTCCGAAATCAGGGGATGACGCTATCTCTTGTCGGGGTGCTGACGGGGTTCAGTGCCCATCTCCAGCCCCACCTTGCCCATCCGGCTACCCGACTCGAGGCGATCCAGCGCCGCGTGAATGGCCTGCAGCGGATAGACGCTGTCGATGACGGGGGTGATCCCGTGGCGCTCCACGTAGGCGAGCAGTTCCCGGAACTCCGCGGCATTGCCGCTGGTGGAGCCGATGACCTGCAGCTGGCGGATAAAGAGGCGCCTGATATCGGCCGGGGGCTGGTCCCCCGAAGTCGCCCCGCAGGTCACCAGGCGCCCACCGCGCACCAGCGACTTCATGGCCGAGGCCCAGACGGCCTCGCCGACGTTCTCGACCACCACATCCACGCCGCGGCCATCGGTCAGTGCCATCACGCGCCGGGCCACCTCCTCGGTCCTGCCATTGATCGCCTCGTGGGCGCCCAGCGCCAGGGCCCGCTCAAGCTTGTCATCCTCCCGGGAGGTGACGATCACCCTGGCGCCGATGCTGGCGGCCAGCTGCATGGCGGCGAGCGACACCCCGCCGCCGACGCCGAACACCAGCACGGTCTCCCAGGGCTTCAGCTGCGCCCGGGTGAAGAGCATCCGCCAGGCGGTGAGGTAGTTGACCCCCAGGGCCGCGGCCTGCACGAACTCCAGGTGCGCGGGCATGGGGTAAAGGTTCTCCACCGGCACGCTGAGCCACTGCGCAAAGGTGCCGTCCACATGCTCGCCCATCAGCTTCATGCGGCTGCAGAGCACATCGTCGCCGCGCTGGCAGAATTCGCACCGCCCGCAGGTCAGGTTGGGAAAGACCACCACCCGCTGGCCCACCGTCAGGCGCGTCTCGCCCTCTTCGATGGCCTCCACCACGCCGGCGCCGTCCAGCCCCATCACCAGCGGCAACTCATGGGTGATGCCCGCGCCGCTGTTGCGCATGTAGAGATCGACCTGATTGAGGGTGCCCGCCACCAGGCGCACCAGCGCCTCGCCCGGCCGTCGCCGAGGCCGCTCCCCCTGCCTGACTTCGACCACCTCGTTGCCGCCGTGGCCGGTGATCACGACGCTCTGCATGGGTTCCGTCATGGCTGGGCCCTCTCCTGCAGCGAGGCGCCGCCCATGAAGCCCTCTTCGATGGCGGCCGGGTCAAGATCCCATGGCTCATCCAGCACCGCCTTGAAGATGGGGGTGGCGAAGTCGCCGGGGGGCACGCTGGCCAGGGTGCCGCCGAAGCGGCCGATGGCGCTGCGCCGCGGATGGCACAGAGAGATATCGGTCATGTCAGGATCCTTGTGTGTTGTATCGGTGACGCCTCTGCCTCTACATCCGCCTCATACCGAGGCGGCGCCGCGCTTGCCCAGGCGGGCGATGCCCTCTACCGCCGAATAGCTCTCCAGCGCCGAGAGGTCGCCCACCTCGCCGCCGGTATAGGCGTTCTTCACCACGCGGCGCAGCAGCTTGCCGTTCTTGGTCTTGGGCAGTTCGTCGACGATGAACACCTCCCGCGGGGCGAAGGCCTGGCCCAGCTTTTCGCCCACCAGAGCCTTAAGGAGCGCCTCTACGCCATCGCGCGCTGCCTCGGGCTTGAGCACCACGAAGCACAGCGGCACCTCGCCCTTCATGGGGTCGGCCACGCCGACCACCGCGGCTTCCGCTACCTGGGGATAGGCCACCACGATGCTCTCGATCTCTGCCGGCCCCACGCGCTTGCCGGCGACATTCATGGTGTCGTCCGAGCGCCCGCGGATCTCCAGCTGGCCATCGGCATAGGCAATGGCCATGTCGCCATGCACCCAGCGCCCCGGCCAGCGGGCGAAGTACTCGCCCTCATACTTGGCATCGTCGCGCCAGAAGCTCCTGGTCATGCCGACCCAGGGCCGGTCGATCACCAGCTCCCCGAGCTCATTCACGACGCGCTCGCCGTCGGGATTGACCACGCCGGCCGCCATGCCCGGCACGGCGCTGTTGAAGCAGGAGGCCCCGATGGGGCGCAGCAGCACGTTGGCCAGGATGCCGCCGCCAATCTCGGTGCCACCGGCGTAGTTGATGATCGGCACGCGGCCCTGGCCCACCGTCCCGAACAGCCAGTGCCAGCTCTCGTCATCCCAGGGCTCGCCGGTGGAGAGGAACAGGCGCACGCGCTCGTCCAGCCGCTCCGGCGAGATATCGCTCTTCATCAGGCTACGGGTGAAGGTCGGGGAGAGGCCCACGTGGGTCGCCTCGAACCCATCGACCAGGGTCCACAGCCGATCCTCCTGCGGATAGTTCGGCGCGCCGTCGTAGATCGCCAGGGTGGCGCCGTTCATGAAGGCCCCGAACACCGCCACCGGGGCCGTCAGCCAGCCCATGTCGGTGATCCAGAACAGGGTGTCGCCCTCGCCAAGGTCCATGCACAGCCCAAGATCCAGCGCGGCCTTGAGCGGCAGGCCTGCGTGGGTGTGCACGGCGCCCTTGGGCTTGCCCGAGGTGCCCGAGGTGTAGATGAGCAGCAGCGGATCATCGCTTGCCATCTCGCAGGCGGGTTCGCGCGTCTCGGCCACCGGCGTGGCCGCCATCAGCGACGCCCAGTCATGCTCGTGGGCCGCCAGCCGGGAGATGTCGGAGCCGGCGTTGTTGACCACGATGACGGTCTCCACGGCGCTGCCCGAGGCCAGCGCCTCGTCGGCCTTGCCCTTCATGTCGATGAAGCGGCCGCGCCGATGGTAGCCGTCGGCGGTCACCAGGAAACGCGAGCCGGAATCCGCCAGGCGCACGGCCAGGGCGTCGGCGTTGTAGCCGGAGAAGGCCGGGGCGTAGATGGCGCCAAGGCGAATCGCCCCCAGCATGCACACGACGGCCTCGGGAATCATGGGCAGATAAAGCGAGACCACGTCGCCACGCCCCACGCCGAGGCTGCGCAGCATCTCGGCACAGCGTGCCACTTCCCGGGCGAGCTCGGCGTAGGTGTAGCGCCGCTGACGGCCATCCTCGGCCTCGGCGATCAGCGCCAGCCGGCCGGCATGCGCGGGGCTCGTCGCCCAGCGCTCCAGGATCGAGTCGATGATGTTGAGACGCCCCTCGGGAAACCAGTCGGGGTGCATGATCTCGTCGGGATCCGCGATGACCGAGGCGTAGGGGGCGCGCCACCGGACGCCCAGCTTCTGCTCCAGCGCCCCCCAGAACCAGGCGATGTCATCGGTACTTCGGACCAGGAGGTCGTCGTAGCCCTCAAGCCCCAGCGTCTCGATCCACCGCTGCAGACGAGTCGCCTGGCAGTAGGCGCTGTCGGGTGCCCAGATGGTTGGCTTGGTCATGCTCTCGCTCCTGTATGCGTTGGCCGCATCGGCATCACTTGACGTTCTTGCGGTAGGACTTGAGGATCTCGCCAACGATACCGCTGCGGAAGCTCAGCACGCAGATCACGAAGATAGCCCCGAGGATCACGTCCACCCAGTTGCCCAGCGGCGATTGGGCCAGCAGATGCTGCAGGCTGACCACGATGCCGGCCCCTACCACCGGGCCGAGCAAAGTGCCCACCCCGCCCAACAGGGTCATCAGGACCACCTCGCCGGACATGTGCCAGTGGGCGTCGGTCAGCGAGGCAAGCTGGAACACCACCGTCTTGGTGGAACCGGCCAGGCCGGCCAGGCCCGCGGAGAGGACGAAGGCCACCCACTTGTAGGCGTCGACGTTGTAGCCCAGCGACACCGCCCGCGGCTCGTTCTCGCGGATCGCCTTGAGCACCTGGCCATAGGGCGAGTGCACCGCACGCTGGATAATGGCGAAGCCGATCAGAAAGACGGCGAACACGAAGTAGTACATCGCCAGGTTGCTGCGCAGGCTGATCACGCCGAACAGCTCGCCCCGCGGCACCCCATGCAGGCCATCCTCGCCGCCGGTGAAGGGCGACTGCAGGTAAAGGAAATAGACCAGCTGAGACAGCGCCAGGGTCACCATGGCGAAGTAGATCCCCTGGCGGCGTATCGACAGCGCACCGAACACCGCCCCCATCGCCACGGCGACCAGGGTGCCGGCGATGATACCGAGTTCCGGGGTCAGCCCCGGATGGCTGGCCAGCAGGTAGCCGGTGACGTAGCCGCCGGTGGCCAGGAAGGCCGCATGGCCGAACGAAAGCAGCCCGGCGTAGCCCAGCAGCAGGTTGAAGGCGCAGGCGAACAGCGCGAAGCACAGCACCTTCATCAGGAACACCGGGTAGGCAACGAAGGGCGCGGCGATGCCCACCACAATCAGCGCCAGGTAAAAGGCATTGCGGCGCATATCGGCACGGCGCTGGCGCCGCAGAGAAAGAGGCAGCGACTGGGTCTGGGACATGGACATGATCAAGCCTCCTTGCCGAACAGGCCGGCGGGTCTGAGCAGCAGCACCAGGATCATCACCAGAAAGATCACGGTGTTGGCGGCCTCGGGGTAGTACACCTTGGTCAGGCCCTCGATCAGGCCCATGCTAAGGCCCGTGATCACGGCTCCCAGGATCGAGCCCATGCCGCCGATGACCACCACGGCGAAGACCACGATCAGCAGGTTGGAGCCCATGGTCGGCGACACCGGGTAGAGCGGCGCGGCCAGCACCCCGGCGAAGGCGGCCAGGGCCACACCGAAGCCGTAGGTGAGCGTGATCAGCAGCGGCACGTTGACGCCGAAGGCCTGCATCAGCGCCGGGTTCTCGGTACCGGCCCGCAGGTAGGCGCCGAGCCGCGTGCGCTCGATGATGTACCAGGTCACCAGGCAAACGGCGATGGCCGCCACCAGTACCCAGGCACGGTACTTGGGCAGGAACATGAAGCCGGTCTGGAAACCGCCCGAGAGCGCCTCGGGCGTCGGGTAGCGAGCACCAGAGACACCGAAGAAGTTGACCAGCGAGCCCTCGAAGATCAACACCAGGCCGAAGGTCAGCAGCAGGCCGTAAAGGTGATCCAAGTGAGCGATGCGGCGCAGCATGGTGCGTTCCAGCAGCATGCCGAACAGGCCGACGAACAGCGGCGCCAGCAGCAGGGCCGTCCAGTAGTTGATGCCCAGATAGCGCATTCCCAGCAGGGTGGCGAACGCCCCCAGCATGTACATGGCGCCATGGGCAAAGTTGACGATCTTCAGCAGGCCGAAGATTACCGCCAGCCCAAGGCTCAGCAGGGCATAGAAGGCGCCGTTGATCAGGCCCAGCAGCAGCTGACCCATGAACACCGCCAGCGGCACCCCGAATATCATCGTCATGTCAGGAATCTCCCATTGCAGAGACGGCGGCTTGCGCCGCCGCCGGACTTACCTGCCTCAGTTCTGCACCAGCTTGCACTGGCTCTCGGAAAGCGGACGGAACGCTTCCTCAGCGGGGATGGTGGAAAGGATGTCGTAGAGGTCCCACTCACCCTGCGACTGGTCGGGAGACTTCACGCGAGCCAGGTACATGTCGTGAACCATACGGCCATCCTCGCGCAGGCGGCCATTACGGGCGAAGAAGTCCTCGACGGGGTTCTCCATCAGGTAGGCACGTACGTCTGCCGGGGCATCACTGCCGGTGGCCTCGACGGCCTTCAGGTAGCTGGTGACTGCCGAGTAGTTGCCCGCCTGCACCATGGTCGGCATGCGGCCTTCGCGCTGGTAGAAGCGCTCCGCCCACTCTCTGGACTCATCGTCCATGTCCCAGTACCAAGCCGTCACGAACTGGGCGCCCTGGGCGACTTCCAGGCCCAGCGACTTCACGTCGGTGATGAAGACCATCAGCGGCGCCAGGATCTGCCCGCTCTGCGGAACACCGAACTGGTAGGCAGTCGAGATGGCGTTGACGAGATCCGACCCGGCGCTGGCCAGGCCGATGATCTGGGCGCCCGACGCCTGGGCCTGGAGCACATAGGAGGCAAAATCGTCACTGGGGAAGGGATGGCGCGCCTTGGCCACGACGTTACCGCCGCTGTCGAGCACCGCATGCGCCATGTCGGCCTCCATGGCATGGCCGAAGGCGTAGTCGGCGCTTAGCAGGAACCAGGTGTCGCCGCCCTGATCCACGATGGCACGCGCCGCGGCATCGGAAACGGCGAAGGTGTCGTAGACCCAGTGGACATGGTTCGGCGTGCAGTGCTCACCGGTGATGCTCGCGGCGGCGGCCGTGGTGATCATGGCAAAGCGATCCTCCTGCTCCACCAGCCGCGAGACCGCGATGGCCACGGCGGAGGAGTTCAGGCCGGTGATCATGTCCACGGCATAGCGATCCATCCACTCCCTGGCCAGGTTGGAGGCCACGGCGGCATCGTTGCGGTGATCGGCGCTGATCAGCTCGATGGGAACGCCGTTGACACTGCCGCCGAAGTCCTCGATGGCCATCTCGACGGCGGTACGCCCCGCGGGGCCGGCCAAGTCGCTGTAGGGGCCGTTCATGTCATCCATGTAGCCGATCACGACCTTGCCGTCGCTGATCGCGGCCTGGGCGGTGGTAGCCAGGGCGGCGCTGGCGGCCAGACCAACGGCGGCGGCGAGGCTCTTCCTGATGAAGCTCTTCCCGGTGAGGCGCTTGCTGTGAGTCATACCCGTCTCCTCTGCCTCGACTTCGAGGCGCTTGTTGTTATGGCATGCAGGACGTAACGAAAAGGGTGTGGGTAATGCGGTGACACACCGCCGATGGACGCGGATCAGACCCCCAAGAGGGTGTGCAGATGCTCGCGCCGGCTCGGCAGCTCGGCCGCCGAGATCTCCTCGACGATCAGGCCGTGATCCATCACGAAGTGGCGATCGGCCAAGGGTGCTGCGAAGCGGAAGTTCTGCTCCACCAGCACGATGGTCATGCCACGCTCCTTGAGCTTGACCAGCACCTCGCCCAGCGTCTGGACGATGACCGGTGCCAACCCCTCGGTGATCTCGTCGAGCAGCAAGAGCCGTGCCCCGGTGCGCAGGATCCGCGCCATGGCCAGCATCTGCTGCTCGCCCCCGGAGAGCCGCGTGCCCTGGCTGCGCCGCCGCTCGTAGAGGTTGGGAAACATCGCGTAGATCTCATCGATCGACATGCCGCCGGAGCGCACCGTGGGCGGCAGCAGCAGGTTCTCCTCGACGTCAAGGCTGGCAAAGATGCCGCGCTCCTCGGGGCAGTAGCCGATCCCCAGACGTGGGATGTGGTGAGCCTTCATACCCAGCGTCTCGTTGCCGTTGATCATGATCGAGCCGGTACGTCGGCCGACCATGTTCATGATCGCCTTGAGGGTGGTGCTGCGCCCGGCGCCGTTGCGCCCCAGCAGGGTCACCAGCTCACCGCGCTTCACGTTGAAGTCGACGCCGTGGAGGATGTGCGATTCGCCGTAGAAGGCATGCAGGTCGCTGACCCTGAGCATCTCGCCGCCATGGCTGTCGCGGTACTCGAACACCCCCTTCTCGCGTGCGGCCACTGGCTGGTTCATGGCGTCGCCTCCTGTGTCGCTTCGCTGCCCATGTAGGCCTCCTTGACCCGTGGGTCGGCGGAGACGGTGGCGTAGTCACCCTCGGCCAGCACCGCACCGCGAGCCAGCACGGTGATGCGATCGCACAGCCGGCTCACGACGCTGAGGTTGTGCTCCACCATCAGCACGGTGCGGCCCTTGGCGACCCGGCGGATCAGCGCGACGATGCGGTCGACGTCCTCGGCGCCCATGCCCTGGGTCGGCTCATCGAGCAGCATCAGGGTCGGTTCCATCGCCAGGGTGGTAGCCACTTCCAAGGCGCGCTTGCGCCCATACGGCATCTCCACGGTGAGCACGTCCGCGTATTCACGCAGGCCCACTTCCTCGAGCAGCTCGATGGCGCGGTCGTTAAGATGGTCGAGGGTGCGTTCAGATTTCCAGAAGTGGAAGGAGGTGCCCATGGGACGCTGCAGCGCCACGCGCACGTTCTCCATGGCGGTCATGTGGCCGAACACCGCGGAGATTTGGAAGGAGCGCACCAGGCCCAGGCGGGCGATCTCGTTGGCCTTCATGCCGGTGATCGGCTTGCCACGGTAGAGGATCTCACCGCGGGTGGGCGGCAAGAACTTGGTGAGCAGATTGAAGACGGTGGTCTTGCCCGCCCCGTTGGGACCGATCAGGGCATGGATATGCCCCTCCTGGACCTGCAGGTTGACATCGTCCACGGCGGTGAAGCCGCGAAACTCCTTGGTCAGGCTGCGCACTTCGAGGATTGCACTGCTCATCATGCCACCTTTGTCATTGTCTAACGTTCGGCAGGATTGTTAGTTGAGTGTAGAACCACGCCAATATATGTCAATATATATACATATATTTTTTAGAAAGAGGAAAAAGCCCCTCGTAATGGCAGTTTTTCCGCATAAAATTTAATAACTAGTGACAAGCAATTGTCTTAATGACCAACCACCCCATTCACGCAGGCATGCCGACACCCCTGCGTGATCAGGCGCCAGGGCGATATCGTCAGGGGCCTCGCTCCGCAGACTAGAGGCAGCCCCAGTGCGATACGCTGCTTCAGCTGGGAGCTGACGCGATAGCGCGACTCGCCATAGCGGTCATGAAGCAGGCCACGCTCGGTGACGGTCTCGCTGACTGCGCCACGCCTCACCTCCTCAGAGCTTGCTTTCCAGCTCGGGCAGCACCTCGAACAGGTCGCCGACCAGCCCGTAGTCCGCCACCTGGAAGATCGGCGCCTCCTCGTCCTTGTTGATGGCCACGATCACCTTGGCGTCCTTCATGCCGGCCAGGTGCTGAATGGCCCCGCTGATGCCCACGGCGATGTAGAGCTCGGGCGCGACGATCTTGCCGGTCTGGCCCACCTGCATGTCGTTGGGCACGAAGCCGGCGTCCACCGCGGCGCGCGAGGCGCCAATGGCCGCGCCCAGCTTGTCGGCAATGCCGTCGAGCAGCGTGAAGTTCTCGCCGCTGCCCATGCCGCGGCCGCCGGAGATCACCACCCGGGCGGCGCCCAGCTCGGGGCGGTCGGACTTGGCCAGCACCTCCTTGAGGAAGGTGGACTGGGCGCTGTGAGCGACGAAGTCGACCGCCTCGACGGCACCGCCGCCCTGACCTTGTTGAGCGCCGACCGCATCGAAGCCGGTGGTGCGCACCGTGATCACCTTGAGGGGGTCCTCGCTCTGCACCGTGGCGATGGCGTTGCCGGCGTAGATCGGGCGCTTGAAGGTGTCGGCATCGACCACGTCGACGATCTCGGAGATCTGGGCCACGTCGCGCAGGGCGGCCACGCGGGGCAGCACGTTCTTGCCGGTGGTGGAGGCAGCCGCCAGCAGGTGGGTGTAGTCACCGGCCAGCTCGTTGAGCAGCGCCGCGGTGGGCTCGGCCAGCAGGTGGGCGTAGGCGACGTGGTCGGCCACGCGCACCTTGCTCACGCCGTCCAGCCTGGCGGCGGCCTCGGCGATGGCGAAGACATCTCGGCCTGCCACCAGCACGTGGATCTCCCCGCCGCCGTGCTGGGCAATCTGCCGGGCGGCGGCCACCACATGGGCGGTGGCGCCGGCCAGGGCGCCGTCGTGATGTTCGGCCAGGATCAGAATGCTCATGCGACCACCTTCGCTTCGTTCTTCAGTTTGTCGACCAGCTCATCCACGGAGCCCACCTTGATGCCGCCCTGGCGCTCGGCCGGCGGCTCGACCTTGAGCAGCTTGACCTTGGAGGCCACCTCGACGCCGAGATCCGCCGGGGTCGTGACAGAGAGCGGCTTCTTCTTGGCCTTCATGATGTCCGGCAGCTTGGCGTAGCGCGGCTCGTTGAGGCGCAGGTCGGTGGTGACGATGGCGGGCAGGGTCAGCTCGACGGTCTGCAGGCCGCCGTCGACCTCGCGGGTTACGACCGCCTTCTCCCCCTCGACCCTCACCTGCGAAGCGAAGGTGCCCTGGGGCAGATCGGTCAGCGCAGCGAGCATCTGGCCGGTCTGGTTGTTGTCGGTGTCGATGGCCTGCTTGCCGAGAATGACCAGGCCCGGCCGTTCTTCTTCGACCAGCCTGGCCAGCGCCTTGGCGACGCCCAGCGACTCGACGCGCTCGTCAGTCTCGACATGAATGGCCCGGTCGGCGCCCAGCGCCAGCGCAGTGCGCAGCTGCTCCTGGGCCGCCTTGGGGCCGACGGTAACGGCGATCACTTCGGAGGCGATGCCTGTTTCCTTCAGCCGCACCGCTTCTTCCACGGCGATCTCGCAGAAGGGGTTCAGGGCCATCTTGACGTTGGTGAGGTCGACGTCGGAGTGATCGGGCTTGACCCGGATCTTGACGTTGTAATCCAGCACGCGCTTGATCGCGACGAGCACTTTCATGGCGTACCTCCCAAGAGAAACAGCGGATCTTGGCGGTGAAAGGCGAGCAACTGGGACATGTCGAAGGCTCCTGTACTTGTTGTGGGGACGCTGGTCGCGTCAACTGACCGCGAGAAGATCGGCATAGGCCTTGAGCTGGCGGTCGTCATCGCCAAAGCGGTGGCCGAGCATCACCAGGTGGCGGGCATGGTGGGCAAGGCGGTACTCCCAGGTCATGCCGATGCCGCCGTGAAGCTGGATCGCCTGCTCGGCGATGAACTGCGCCGCACGCTTGACCACATGCTGGGCGGCGATCAGCTGGCGGCTGCGCTCGAGGCTTGCCGGCTCGTCGGCCACGCAGGCGGCGAGAATCGCCATGGAGGTGGCCAATTCCAGCTCGGTGGTCATGTCCACCATGCGATGCTGGAGCACCTGGAAGCGGCCGATGGGCTTGCCGAACTGCTGGCGGGTCTTGAGGTAGTACAGGGTCAGCTCGCAGGCCTGCTGCATGCTGCCCACCGCCTCGGCGCACTGAGCCGCCATCGCGCGACCCAGCTGATGATCTAGAGCCTTGAAGGCGCCACCGGGCTCGCCCAGCAGGGCGTCGTCGGCCAGGAGCACGTCATCGAAGGAAAGGTCGCAGGCCCAGGGGCCCGCCATGGTGGGATAGCTACGGCGCTGCACGCCGCTTGCGGCCGGGTCGACCAGGAATAGCGAGAGGCCATCGCACTCACCGGGCTCCCCCGCGGTGCGTGCCACCACCAGGACCCGGTGCGCGGCCTGGCCGCCGATCACCACCGACTTGCGGCCCGAGAGCCGCCAGCCATCGGCAGCGCGCTCGGCCCGAGTCTCGGTCCACTCCGGCCGATAGTGGGTGCGAGGCTCCTCGCTGGCCACCGCAAGCAAGAGCTCGCCGGCAGCCAGGGCCGGCAGCAGCGCCTCTCGCTGGGCCTCGCTGCCCAGGGCCTGCACCAGGCCGCCGCCGAGGATCTGCGACTCCAGAAAGGGCTCCAGGCAAAGGCCGTGACCGAGCGCCTGCATCACCACCAGGTTTTCGACGCCGCTGCCGCCCATGCCGCCATGGGCCTCGTCGATGGGTACCGCCAGCACGCCCAGCTCGGCCAGCTGGGCCTGGAAGGCCTCGCTGAAGCCCGGTGCGCTGCGCTGCACCTGGTCGCGCTGCTCGAAGCCATAGTGCTCCCTGACCAGTCGGACCAGCATGTCCTGCAGCATCTGCTGCTCGTCACTGAAGGAAAAGTCCATGGTGGCCTCCTATAAGCCCAGCTGGGCCTTCGCCAGGATGTTCTTCTGGATCTCATTGGAGCCGCCGTAGATCGACAGCTTGCGCAGGTTCAGATACTGGGCGGCCGGCGCTGCGCTGTAGTCGGCGTGCCGAAGCTCGCCGTCGTGTTCGAGCTGCATCTCGTCAGCCAGGAACGGCAGGGCATGGGGGCCCAGCACCCGGCGGGCGAGATCGCTGATCGCCTGGCGGATCTCGGAGCCGGTGATCTTGAGGATCGAGCTCTCCGCCCCCGGCACCCCGCCGGCCTGGGCCCGGGCAAGGATGCGCAGGGTGCTCATCTCCACCGCCATCAGGCGCATCTCCACCGCGGCGATACGCTGGCGCAGCAGCGGGTCCGCCAGTGCCGGCCGGCCGTCGATCACCTCGCGGGCGGCGATCGCCTTGAGGTGGGCCAGGGCCGCCTTGGAGATGCCGATGCCGGCCTGCCCGGTGCGCTCGTGGGTCAGCAGGTACTTGGCGCAGGTCCAGCCGTCGTTCTCCTCGCCCACCCGATTCGCCACCGGTACGTGAACGTTGTCGAAGAACACCTCGTTGACCTCGTGGGCGCCGTCCAGGGTGATGATCGGCCGCACCGAGATGCCGGGACTCGCCATGTCGATTAGCAGGAAGGAGATGCCGGCCTGGGGCTTGGCCTCGGGGTCGGTGCGCACCAGGCAGAAAATCCCGTTGGCGTGCTGGCCCAGGGTGGTCCAGGTCTTCTGTCCGTTGACGATGTAGTGGTCGCCCTCGCGCACCGCGCGGGTCTTCACTGCGGCCAGGTCGGAGCCGGCGCCCGGCTCGGAGTAGCCCTGGCACCACCAGTCGCTGCCGTCGAGAATGCGCGGCAGATAACGGGCCTTCTGCTCGGGGGTACCGAACTTGATGATCACCGGCGCCACCATGTTGACGCCGAACGAGATCAACCGCGGCGCGCCCGCCGCCGCACACTCCTCCTCGAAGATGTGCTTCTCCACCACGCTCCAGCCGGTGCCGCCGTACTCCAGCGGCCAGTTGGCGGCGTACCAGCCGCGGCGGTGGAGAATCGCCTGCCAGCGCTGGTGATCCTGCTTGGCGAGTTGCTTGCCGAGCCGCACCTTGGCGGCGATATCGGCGGGCAGCTCGGCCTTGAGGAAGGCCCTGACCTCATCGCGGAAGGCCAGCTCCTGTGGGCTGAAATGAATATTCATGCGGTGGTCCCTCTTGCGGCATCTCCACCGCCGCCCGCGTTGAGCAACCGGCTGTCGCGGCCGCGCGCCAGGAAGGCCTCGACTTTGGCCTGGCGCTGGGGCGAGGCCAGGCACTCCAGGAAGAGCTCGCGCTCGCAGGCGAGCGCCTTGTCAAAGGAATGGGTCATGGCAGCCTCAAGTGCCTCGACGGCCTTGAGGGGGGCCAGGTCGCCCGAGATGGGCAGCGTCAGCGCCTCACGCTGGGCCGCCAGCCAGGCGAGCGGCGCCTCGCTGGTGGCGACAAGTTCACGCTCACGCGTCGGGCGTACGCCCTGCCCGGCCAGTTCCGCCGCCATGACGAGGCGCATCGCCTCGGGGGTATGCCCCTCGTCGGCCACACCATCCACCAACCCCAGCTTGCGGGCCTCGCGGGTACCGATGGGCTCACCGGAGAGGATCATGTCGAGTGCCGCTTCCAGCCCGATCAGGCGCGGCAGGCGCTGGGTGCCGCCGGCACCGGGAATCAGCCCCAGCTTGACCTCCGGCAGGCCGAAGCGAGCATCGGGCGCGGCGAGGCGGTAGTGGCAGGCCATGGCTAGCTCCAGCCCTCCCCCCAGGGAGACGCCGTGAAGCCAGGCCACTACCGGCTTGGCCGAACTCTCTATGGCCCGGATCACATCGGGCAGCAGCGGCGCCTGGGGGGGCTTGCCGAACTCCTTGATATCGGCCCCGGCGCTGAAGCAGCGCCCGCCAGACTGCAGCAGGACCCACTCCACCCGAGCATCCTCCAGGGCGGCGTTCATGGCCGCCGCCAACCCCGACCGCACGGGCTGGCTCAGGGCATTGACCGGCGGGCTGAAGAGTGTGACCAGGCCACAGTTTCCATGTCGGGTCAGGGTGACAGGGTTGCACATGGCGACTCTCCGAATCGTTGTGGCTATTCGAGCTGGCGTGCCAGCGATATCGCCAGGCCGCCGCAATTCGTGACAACGGGATGTCACGCTGTTACCGAAAGCGAGCCTGATCGACCTGGTTTCGAGTCTAGCCAGCCTCAAAATAAAAGACAATGTATTGACATAAATTTTCCCGTGCCCTAGCTTTTCATCAGGCGCACGGCGAGGCATGAGCCGGCCTTCGAGCAGCCAACTTCCCAAAAATAAATTCTTTTTCAGGAGCTTATATGCCAATCCATACAAATCTGACGCCCGAGCGCAGAAAAGCCATGGTCGAGCTAGGTGCCTGGAATGACAGGATCATTACGGACTATCTGGACGAGGCGGTGACCAGCGCTGGCCACAAGGCCGCCATCATCACCTATTGCATGGCCGACGGCAGCCGCACCGAACTGAGCTACCGTGAACTCAACGAGAGGGTCACACGTATCGCCGCGGGGCTGGCCGGACTCGGCGTCGGCAGAGGCGACATCGTCTCCTGCCAGCTGCCCAACTGGTGGCAGACGACCGCGCTGCATCTGGCCTGCGTACGCATCGGCGCCGTGCTCAACCCGCTGATGCCGATCTTCCGCGAGCATGAGCTCTCGTTCATGCTCGGCATGGCCGAGAGCAAGGTGCTGGTCGTCCCCCAGACCTTCCGCAAGTTCGACCATGGCGCCATGGCCCATGAGCTGCAGCGCTCGTTGCCCAAGCTGGCGCATGTGCTGGTGATCGGCAGCGAGGGAGAGGACAGCTTCGAGCGGGCACTGCTGGAGCGCGCCTGGGAAACCGAGATCGACACCGCCGCCCTGTTCCACGAGCGCCGCCCAACCGGGGATGACGTGGTGCAGATCCTCTATACCTCCGGCACCACCGGGAAGCCCAAGGGGGTGATGCACACCTCCAACACCCTGTTCAGCCATCTTCGCCCCTTCACCGAGCGCCTGGCCCTGGGCGAGGCGGACACCGTGTTCATGCCCTCCCCGCTGGCCCACCAGCTGGGCTTTCTCTACGGCCTGATGCTGCCCGTCTATCTCAAGAGCAGCGCCGTGCTGCAGGACACCTGGCTGCCGGAAGAGGCCGTGGCCATCATCCGCGCCGAACGACCCAGCCTGATGCTCGGCTCGACGCCCTTCCTTGCCGATATCGCCGAGCAGGCCACCGAACATGGCCCGGACCTGCAGTCGCTGAAGCTGTTCCTGTGCGCCGGCGCGCCAATCCCCAGCCCGCTGGTGGAGAAGGCCGCAAAAAACCTGCCAACCCGCATCCTCTCCGCCTGGGGCATGACCGAGAACGGCGCGGTCACCACCACCCTGCCCGAGGACGACCCCGAGCGAGCCGTGCACACCGACGGCGTGCCGCTGCCCTATATCGAACTCAAGGTCACCGACATGGAGGGCAACCCCCTGCCTGCCGGCCAGGAGGGGCCGCTCTACATGCGCGGCGCCAGCCTCTTCGTCGGCTACTTCAAGCAGCCGGAACTCTATGGAGTGGATGACGAGGGCTGGTTCCCCACCGGCGACCTGGCGCGCCTCGACGCGCAGGGCTACGTACGCATCACCGGGCGCTCCAAGGACGTGGTGATCCGCGGCGGCGAGAACATTCCCATCGTCGACATCGAGAACACCCTCTACCAGCACCCGAAGATCCAGACCCTGGCGCTGGTAGGCAAGCCCGATGAGCGCCTTGGCGAGCGGCTGTGCGCCTACGTGACCCTGAAGGAAGGCGTGGAGTCGCTGACCCTCGACGAGGTCTGCGCCTTCCTGAACGAGCGCAAGGTGACCCGCCAGTACCAGCCGGAATTCCTGGAGGTGCTCGACGAGCTGCCGCGCACCCCCTCCGGCAAGATCCAGAAATTCAAGCTTCGCGAGCAGCCCCTCCAAGGCGCCTGAGACAGCCCTCCCTATTCCCCACTACCCGAGCGGAGAGACGACATGAAAGGACTTGAGAACAGAACCGTGATCGTGACCGGCGGCGGCGGCGGCATCGGCCAGGCCGTGTGCAAGCGCTTCGCCGAGCATGGCGCCAAGGTCGCCGTACTCGACCGCGACGAGGGCGCCGCCCAGGCCACCGTCGAACTGATCGCCGAGGCCGGCGGCAAGGCCCAGGCCTACGCCGCTGACATCACCGACTACGCCGCCATCGTCACCACAGTGGCAAGCATCGAGCAGGATCTCGGCACCCCCACCGTACTGGTCAACAACGCTGGCTTCGACCGCTTCATGCCGTTCCTCAAGACCGAGCCGGCCATGTGGGAGTCGCTGATCGCCGTCAATCTGACCGGCGCGCTCAACATGCATCACGTGGTACTGCCCAAGATGGTCGAGGCCGGCGGCGGCCGGGTGATCAACATCGCCTCCGATGCGGCACGGGTGGGCTCCTCCGGCGAGGCCGTCTACGCCGCCTGCAAGGCCGGCATGCTGGGCCTGAGCAAGACCCTGGCCCGCGAACTCGCCAGCAAGAACGTCACCCTCAACGTGGTCTGCCCCGGCCCCACCGACACCGCCCTGCTCAAGGAAGTGGCCGATACCGCCCGCGACCCGGAGAAGCTCCTCGAGGCCTTCCGCAACGCCGTGCCCATGCGCCGCCTCGGCCAGCCAGAGGACTACCCCGGCATCATCACGATGCTCGCCAGCGACGAAGCCAGCTTCATCACCGGCCAGGTGATCAGCGTTTCCGGCGGCCTGACCATGGCCGGCTAAGCGCCGCCACCGCACATATCTGCACGGACCTCTAGGAGCTCGACAATGAACTACGAAGACATCCTCTACGACGTGACCGACGGTGTCGCCACCATCACCATCAACCGCCCCGAACGTTACAACGCCTTCCGCAGCCAGACCTGCATGGAGCTGCTCGACGCCTTCAACCGCGCCGGCTGGGACAAGTCGGTGGGCGTGATCGTGCTGACCGGCGCCGGCGACAAGGCCTTCTGCACCGGCGGCGACCAGGGCGCCCACGAGGGCCAGTACGACGGCCGCGGCATCATCGGCCTGCCGGTGGAGGAGCTGCAGACCCTGATCCGCCAGGTGCCCAAGCCGGTCATCGCTCGGGTCAACGGCTTCGCCATCGGCGGCGGCCATGTGCTGCACGTGGTGTGCGACCTCTCCATCGCATCCGAAACCGCCATCTTTGGCCAGGTGGGCCCCAAGGTGGGCTCCGTCGACCCAGGCTTCGGCACCGCCTACCTCTCCCGCGTCATCGGCGAGAAGCGCGCCCGCGAGATCTGGTACCTGTGTCGCAAGTACACCGCCCAGCAGGCGCTGGAGTGGGGGCTGGTCAACGCCGTGGTGCCGCCCGAGCAGCTCGACGAAGAGGTGCGCAAGTGGTGCGACGAGATCCTCGAGAAGAGCCCTACCGCACTGTCCATCGCCAAGCGCTCGTTCAATGCCGACAGCGAGAACATCGCCGGCATCGGCAGCCTGGGCATGCAGGCGCTGAGCCTCTACTACGACACAGAGGAGTCCAGGGAAGGGGTCGCGGCGTTCAAGGAGAAGCGCAAGCCCGAGTTTCGCAGGTTCTACAACCGCTAGTTCCGCCAGTACTACAACTCCTGGTGCCCCAAGGCGCTGACCCACGCACCGACGACAGTCGCCGCCGGCCTCCCCGCGGGTCGGCGGCCACCCGATAAGGATGGAAATGGCCATGAACTTTGCCTTTACCGAACAACAGGATGCCATTCGCGAGAGCGTGGCCAAGCTGTCCGCCGACAGGCTGGCCCCCCGCTACCGCCAGCGCGAGGAAGAGGCGCTCATCGAACGCGAAATCGTCGAACTGCTCGGCGAGATGGGCTGCCTGGGCGGCGAGCTGCCAGAAGAGTACGGCGGCAGCGGCCTGGACTGCGTGACCAGCGGCGTGATCATCGAGGAGATCGCCCGCGGCGACTTCAACGTTGGCTACCTGCCGCTGCTGGCCTCGCTCAACGGCCAGATCATCGCCCAGCATGCACGTCCCGAGCTGGCCCGCGAATGGCTCGGCGGCATCACCGCTGGCAAGAAGATCTGCTGCATCGCCCTGACCGAGCCCCATGGTGGCAGTGACGCCGCCAATCTGAAGCTGAAGGCAAGCCGCAACGGCGAGCACTTCGTGCTCAATGGTGAGAAGACCTCCATCTCGATGGCCGACCAGGCCGACGTGGCGGTGGTCTTCGCCCGCACCGGCACTCAGGAGCAGCGCGCCAGCGGCATCAGCGCCTTCCTGGTGCCCATGGACCTGCCCGGCATCACCACCAGTCGTTTCGAGGATTCCGGCCAACGCGCCATTGGCCGCGGCTCGATTTTCTTCGACAATGTGGCGGTGCCCGCCGATCACATGCTTGGCGAGGAGGGACAGGGGTTCAAGCAGGTGATGCAGGGCTTCGACTATAGCCGGGCGCTGATCGGCCTGCAGTGCCTGGCAGTGGCGCAACAGTCGCTGGACGAGACCTGGCAGTGGCTCACCGAGCGCGAGGCTTTCGGCCAGCCGCTGGCAGCCTTCCAAGGGCTGACGCACCCGCTGGCCGAATACCAGACCTACGTTCAGGCCGCCCGCCTGCAGTGCTACTACGCCCTGTGGCTGAAGGACAACGACCTGCCCCACACGGCCGAGGCGGCCATGAACAAGTGGTGGGGCCCCAAGCTCGCCTTCGATGTGATCAAGCAGTGCATGCTGGCCCACGGCCACACTGGCTGGGGCGAGGACCTGCCCTTCTCACAGCGCATGCGTGACGTGCTGGGGCTGCAGATCGGCGACGGCACCGCCCAGATCATGAAGAACATCATCGCGCGCCAGTCGGTACCCCGGTGAATGCCATCGTCGGGGCTCGGAACACCGCTCCCGGCCTGGCGCCACCGCTTTACGACACAGGAGTGCTACCGATGGCTGCCCAGGACGACAGAAGCGTCGCCAACCGTCTGTTCTTCCGCCTCTTCCAGGCCAGCAACATCCTGCAGAAGCAGACGGTGAGCGCCGTGGGACTGACCACGGTGCAGTGGGCGGTACTGGGGGCGCTCTCACGCCGCGGCTATGAGGACGGCATTGCCTTCAACGACCTCACCGAGTACCTGATCGTCAGCCGCCAGAGCCTCGACGGTGTGCTCAAGCGCCTCGAACGGGAAGGCCACGTGAGGCGCATCCCTCACCCCGACGATGGCCGCGCCCGCCTGATTCTGCTCACCGATGAGGGGCGCGCCTACTGGGAGAGCCTGCAGCCGAAGATTCATGACTTCTATGCCCAAGGCCTGGAGAGCCTGAGTTTCGATGAGGCGATTAGCCTGCTGCATTACCTGAACAAGCTTCAGAAAGACCTGGAAGCCATCGATATGCCGGACACCCCGACTGCCAGACGCGAGGAGAGCTGAGCCCCCACCACTAAACCAACCGCTAGCGCTACACCCCTTACGAATCACAACAACAATGGCTTCGTCCAGCGACGAGGCAGGAGAGTTCGCATGTCCATAAAACACCCCTTCACCCTGAAAAGCGGCCTGCTGGGCCTGTGCGTGGCGCTTGCCGCCACCGGCGCCCATGCCGAGATCAGCGATAGCGCGATACGCATTGGCTACCTGGCCGACATGTCCGGCCCCTACCGCGACCTGGCCGGCCCCGGCGGGCTGGAGGCGCTGCGCATGGCCGTGGAAGACCACGGCGGCAGCATTCATGGCGCTCCCATCGAGGTATTCAGCGCCGATGATCGCAACAGCGCCGACGTGGGCGCCAACACCGTGCGCGAGTGGATCGACCAGCGCAACGTCGACATGGTGGCGGGGCTGGTCGCCTCGTCGGTGACCATCGCCGCCACCCGGCTGCTGGCCGAGCACGACAAGATCGGCATGGTCGCCGGTGCCGCCGCGCTGAGCGTGACCAACGAGCACTGCACGCCCAACCACATCCAGTGGGTCTACGACACCCATGCCATGTCCAACGGCGCGGCCCGCGCCATCATCGAGGAGGGCGGCGACAGCTGGTTCATCCTTGCCGCCGACTACGCCTTCGGCCACTCGCTGGAGGCCGACGTGGAGAAAGTGGTGGTGGAGAGCGGCGGCCAGGTGCTGGGCAAGGTACGCCACCCGCTCAATACAGCCGATTTCTCCTCGTACATGCTGCAGGCCCAGGGATCCGGGGCGAAGATCATCGGCCTGGCCAACGCCGGCGCCGATACCGTCAATGCCATTAGTACCGCAGGGCAGTTCGGCCTGGCCGAATCGGGCCAGGCGCTGGCGGGGCTGATGGTGTTCCTCAACGACATCCATGCCCTGGGGCTGGAGACCACCCAAGGCATGCAGCTCACCACCGGCTGGTACTGGGACATGAACGACGAGGCCCGGGAGTGGGCCGAGCGCTACTATGCGCGCATGGGCAGCATGCCCACCATGGTCCAGGCCGGTGTCTACTCCAGCGTGAAGCACTATCTCGACGCCATCGAGGCCACCGGCACCGACGATGCCGGGACGCTGCGCGCCTGGATGGGCGAAACGCCGGTCAACGACATGTTCACCTCCAACGGCGTGATCCGCGAGGACGGCCGCATGGTCCACGACATGTATCTGGTGGAAGTGAAGTCGCCGGAGGAGTCTCAGGGCGAATGGGACCTCTACCGCATCCTGCGCACCATCCCGGGAGACGAGGCCTTCCTGCCGCTGGAGCAGAGCGGCTGTCACCTGGTCAATTCCTGAGCGCCTGCCGGACCGCTCCACAAGCGGTCCGGCAACGTCCCGCCCGGGTGGCCTGGCTCACCCTCGCCGCAGCAATGGTGAGCGGTGCCGTCGGACTTGTGGAAGACAAAGGGTGAAAACCCGCAGAGCCAGAAACGGCATAATGGCGACTACTGCCCCACCACCCGTTTGCGGCCGCTTGCCTTGGCGGCATACAGGCGGCTGTCCGCATCCGCGAACAGCTCGTGGAACCCTTGGGTCCGAGGATCCCCGACGGCGACTCCCGCGCTGATCGTCACCCACACTCGCGTACGCGGAGACGGGCCTGGCGCGTGTGCCCTAGCGCCTCACTTAGCCGGCTCGCGCTTCAGCACGTTGCGGCTGGTGGCAAATTCAAAGTCCTTGGTTTCGAAGATCAGCGAGATGAAGACGCCCAGCACCAGGGCCCAGAACGAGGCGCCGATCTCCAGTATCTGAATGCCCGAGGCGGCGATCAGGAAGGCGAACAGCGCACCCATCTCGTGCTTCTTGCCGGAAAAGGCAATGGCCATGGCCGAAGTGATGACGCGGATCAGCGCCAGGCCGGCGATGATGGCGATGAAGTAGCGCGGGGTCGCTTCGATCAGGCTCACCACATAACCGTAGAAGGGCGCCCCGACAACGAAGATGGCCCCGGCGATCACCGCCGCCACCCAGCGCTTGTCGCGCTCGCCTGCTTCCGGTGACGAGCAGATGCCGGTCATGGGCGCAGCGATGCAGGTGCTGTGCAGGTTGAAGAAGGCGGAGATCATGGTGCCAAAGCCGCCCACGGCGGTGATCGCGTTGGCCGGCACCTCCTTGTAGCCCATGCCCTTCACCAGGCCGACGCCGGCGGGCGTTTCCATGCCGACCAGGATCAGCGCCAGCGGCAGGCCGTAGGCGAGGAAGGCGCCCAGGGTGAACTCGGGAACGATGAATTCGGGGAAACGGATGGTGGCCTGCACGCCGGAGAAATCGACCCCGGTCACCGACAGGTAGAGGATGCCGGCCAACATGGCAACGATCAGCGGCGGCACCTTGCGCAGCAGCCGCGCCGAGAGGAAGAAGGCTAGGATCATGATCGCCGCGGGCAGCATGGCGTTTTCCAGCGGGCGCACCATGTTGAGGCCGAAGCTGAGCAGGATGCCGCCAATCATGCCCATCACGATCGGCATCGGGATCAGCCGCATGACGATGGACATCACCCCGGTCAGGCCGGCGACCAGCGCGATGGCGCCGGCGATCAGCGTCGCACCCAGCGCCGCCTCGAGGCCCACCACAGGAATCACTGCGGCGAACAGCAGCGCGCCGGGAATGGAGTTGGCCATGGGCAGCGGCAGCCGGTAGTAGGCCGGCATGAAGAGGCCGAACAGGCCGTTGATCATCAGGTAGCTGATGACCCAGATCATGATGAAGGAGGAGTCGAGGCCGGCCGCGGTGCCGGCGCTGATGTGGATGATGCCGGCGCTGAGGCCGAAGATACCGGCCACCAGGCCGGCGCTGGCATTGTCGAGGTTGAGGTCTCGCACAAAGTCTCGGGGGGCGTACCGGAGGCTGACGCCCTTCTCGATATGCTTCATGGTGGCTCCAGAGGGTTGTTATCGTTGGTATTGTGCGGAGGGATGTCGCTGATCCGCCGGCCCGGCATTATCCGAGCCGGCGCGGGTTTGTCTAGCCTTGGTCGCCGCCGCCCACCGGCAACACGCTGCCGGTGATGTAGCTGGCGTGATCGGAGGCCAGGAACAGGATGGGCTCGGCCATCTCATCCAGCGTGCCGTAGCGGTCCATCAGGCAGCTCTGCTTGGTCTGGTCGATATGCGCCTGGAACCAGGCCCGCTCCGTGTCGTTGCGCGGCTCGGGCGTGCCGCGGGAGATCTTGCGCGGCGGCGCCTCGGTGCCACCGACGCCGGCCGCCACCACTCGGATGCCGCGGTCGGCGTATTCGAAGGCCAGCGACGCCGTCAGCGCATTCACCCCACCCTTGGCCGCCGAATAGGGAATCCTGTGGATGCCGCGGGTCGCCACCGAGGAGATGTTGACGATCACTCCGGCGCCCTGGGCTTCCAGGGTGGGCAGCACGGCGCGGCAGCACCACAGGGTCGGCATCAGCGAGCGGTTGATCTCGGCGCTGATCTCGCTGTCGCTGAACTCGGTGAACGGCTTGAAGTTGATCGCTCCGCCCACGTTGTTGATCAGAATGTCGATGCGGCCGAAGTGCTCGGCGGCCTTCGCCATTACCTCGGCGGCGCCGTCCCAGCGCTCCAGGTCGGCCTGCAGGGCGATGGCGTCGATGCCCTGCGCCGCCAGCTCGGCCACCACCTCATGGATCAGGTCGGCACGATCGACCAGCGCCAGGCGGGCGCCCTCGGCGCCGGCCCGCTCGGCGACCCGCTTGCCGATGCCCTGGGCGGCGCCGGTGATCACCATCACCTTGTCATGGAAACGGCCGCCCTGGGAACGGCCTTCCTGATCGTGCGGGGTGGCTTGGCGGCTCATGCGGCCTCCCCCGCCTGGTTCGGCGTGAACTTCTCGTAGTGGAAGCTCTGCGGCGTGATGCCCTCGGCGTCGAAGTGCCTGAGCACTGCATCGACCATGGGGGGCGGGCCGCACAGGTAGACGTCAACGTCGCCGTCGTGCATCACCTCGGCGTCCATGTGGTGGGTCACGTAACCTTTGCGCGGGTGGGCGCTGGCCTCGTCCACCACCACGGTGGCGTAGGTGAAGCGGGGCAGCTGCTGCGCGAAGGCCTCCAGGGCGTCCACCTTGACCAGGTGATCGTCCTTGTTGACGCCGTAGATCAGGTGAATCGGCGCCTCGCAGCCCTTCTCCACCAGCTGCGCCAGCATCGAGAGGAACGGCGCGAGGCCAGTGCCGCCGGCCAGCATCAGCACCGGCCGCGTGACCTCACGCAGGTAGAAGCTCCCCAGCGGGCCGGTCAGGGTCAGGCGGTCGCCCGCCTGGGCCCGGCTCGAGAGGTAGCGGCTCATCACCCCATCGGGAATGTTGCGAATCAGGAAGGTGGCATGCTTCTCGCCGGGCAGCGAGCTGAACGAGTAGGAGCGATACAGCTCGGTGCCCGGCACGTCGATGTGCACGTACTGGCCGGGCAGGAAGGCGATCTCGGCCTGCTCGTCCAGCTCCACTACCAGCTCGATGCTGTCCTCGGAGAGCGAGTCGACCACGGCCACGGTGCCCTCGACCTTGCCGACCTGGGTCTTGCACAGGGTGGAGGCCACCGGCACCTGGATGACACAGTCGGAGGACGGCACCATCTGACAGGTCAGCACCATGCCTTCGGCGGCCTCCTCGTCGGAGAGCGCCTCTTCAATGTATTCGTCGCCCATGTCGAACGCGCCCTGCTCGCAGCGGCCCTTGCAGGTGCCGCAGACGCCGTCGGAGCAGTCCATCGGCAGGTTGACCTTCTGGCGGTAGGCGGCGTCGAGTACCGTTTCACCTTCCTTGCAGCCGATGAAGCGAGTGACGCCGTCCTCGAAGTTGAGGGCAATGGTGTAGCTCATGGTCGTTCTCCTCGGACACCCGGTCCCCATCTATCGGTCAGACGTGATAGATATCGATGACCTGGTGGATGTAGTCGTTGTTGAGTTGGATCACCTTGCGCGTGATCAGCGGCCGCTCTCCCGACACGTCCAGCGTATAGAAGGAGGTGCCGAAGAAGGTCTGGGTCTCCTTGTAGCGGTGGCTCAGCGTCTGCCAGTTGAAGCGCAGCTCCACCTTGCCGCCCTCCTCCTTGAGAATTTCGAGGTTGGTGATCTGGTGGGTGGTGCGCGGCTCCGGCGTGCTGGCGCCGGAACGCTCGGTCTTGATCCGGTAGACGCGGTCCTCCAGCCCTTCGCGGCTGGGGTAATAGATCAGCGATATCTCGCTGTGCGGGTCGCGGGTCAGCTGGTCGTCGTCGTCCCACGCCGGCATCCAGTATTCGACGTCCTTGCTATAGCAGGTCAGCCATTCGTCCCACTCGCGGTCGTCAAGCAGCCGCGCTTCGCGGTACAGGAAGGCCTGGATGTCGTGATAGCTAAGGCTCATGGTGTCTCTCCCCTGTCAGGTCGCTCGGCTCACGCCGAGGCGGTGGCACGCTCAATTGGAATGAACTGGCTGCGCTCCTTGTCGATGGCGCGCAGCATCTCCTCGACCCAGTGCTTGTGGTGCAGCACGTAGAGGCCTTCGTCCTCGGGGGAGGCACCGCTCATCAGCGGCTGCATGTCGATGGCCTTGGCGTTGTCGTCGGCGCCCTCGATCCACTGCTTGGCACCGCGCGAGAGGTCGTTCCACTCGGCCAGCGCACCTTCATAGCCGGTCTGGCAGCCGCGGAACTCCTCGAGGTCGTCCGGGGTGCCCATGCCGGAGACGTTGAAGAAGTCTTCGTACTGGCGGATGCGCACGCGGCGGTTCTCGGCGGACTCGCCCTTGGGCGCGAAGCAGTAGATGGTGACTTCGGTCTCGTCGACGCTGATCGGGCGCAGCACGCGGATCTGCGTGGAGAACTGGTCCATCAGGTAGACGTTGGGGTAGAGGCAGAGGTTACGGGTCTGGTTGACGATGGAGTCGGCCCGGGCAGCGCCGAACGTCTCCTCGATCCACTCGCGGTTCTGGTAGACCGGGCGCACCTCGGGGTTGATCAGACGGGTCCACAGCAACATGTGGCCGTTCTCGTAGGAGTAGAAGCCGCCCTGGCTCTTCGACCAGCCGTCGGCGTCGACCGCCTTGGTGCCGCCGGCGTCGTAGTTGCGCCGCTCCATGGTGGAGGCATAGTTCCAGTGCACGGTGCTGACGTGGTAGCCGTCGGCGCCGTTCTCGGCCTGCAGCTTCCAGTTGCCCTTGAAGGTGTAGGAGGAGGTGCCGCGCAGCACTTCCAGCCCTTCCGGGGCCTGGTCAACGATGTTGTCGATGATCTTGGTGGTTTCGCCCAGGTACTCCGCGAGCGGCTTCACGTCTTCGTTGAGGCTGCCGAACAGGAAGCCCTTGTAGCTCTCGAAGCGCGGTACGCGCTTGAGGTCGTGGCTGCCGTCCTGCTTGAAGCCGTCCGGATAGGCACCGGTCTTCTCGTTCTTGGCCTTGAGCAGCTTGCCGTCGTTCTTGAACGTCCAGCCGTGGAACGGGCAGGTGAAGGTGCCCTTGTTGCCGCGCTTGCGCCGGCACAGGGTGGCGCCGCGGTGCGCGCAGGCGTTGATCAGCGCGTGCAGCTCGCCGCCCTTGTCGCGGGTGATGACGACAGGCTGGCGACCCATGGTCACGGTCATGTAGTCGCCCGGCTCGGCCACCTGGCTCTCGTGGGCCAGGAACAGCCAGTTGCCCTCGAAGATGTGCTTCATCTCGAGGTCGAAGAAGTCACGGTCGGTGAACATGCTGCGGTGGCAGCGGAAGATGCCGGCCTCGGCGTCGTCGATGACGGCGCCGCGGACACGCTTCTCGAGTTGATCAAGCTTGCTGGTCATGATCCAGGTCCTCGCTATCTTGTCATTCTGTGGTGGGAGCGTTGCCGGGGCAGGCCGGCGAGGAGGTCCGTAGCGCCTTTCCTGGGCGCTGATCTTGCCTTCCCTGGCAAACGGCCTCTTCCTCGCCCTGCCCCCGGCGCGGCTCGCGGGGCGTCAGGGGCAGTCGCCAGCTCAGACTTTGGCGGTGCCGGCCAGCTCGCTGTGCTGGTCCTGCGCCTTCTCCTTGGCCCGCGGGCGGGCGTGGCGCGTCTGCAGCTCGGCCACGTCGGTCTTGGCCAGCTCGATGTCGAACACCACTTCGGAGAACGGCCCGTCCAGCTCGCGCTGGTCGATCACGGCCGGATCCTCGATGCGGTTGGCCGGGACCACCAGCTCCTCGCGGGTGGCGAAGGCGAAGTCGTCGAAGGTGTACGGGTCGCCGGCCAGGTTGATCTGGGTGGTCAGGTGCTGGTAGCCCGGCGCGGAGATGAAGTAATGGATGTGCGCCGGACGCTCGCCGTGACGACCCAGCGACTTGAGCACCACGTCGGTCGGGGCGCCTTCCGGCACGCCGTAGCCGGAGGGAATGATGCTGCGCGCGCTGTAGCGGCCTTCGCTGTCGGCATAAATGGTGCGGCGCATGTTGTACTCGGACTGGGTCGGGTCGAAGAACGAGTAGCCGCCCTTGGAGTTGCAGTGCCAGATCTCGACCTTGGCGCCGGGGATCGGGTTGCCGTTCACGTCGCGCACCTGGCCGGTCAGCCACATGACCTCGGCGTCGGGATCACTGCCGTCATCCATGCGCGCGAAGCCTTCAGCTTCCGGGGCGCCGGCCACATAGAGCGGGCCCTCGATGGTGCGCGGGGTGCCGCCGGTGCGCTTGGCTTCGGCGTCGATAGCGTCCTGGCGCATGTCCAGGTAGTGGTCGAAGCCGAGGCCCGGCGAGAGCAGGCCGAACTGAGTCTGGCCACCCAGGGCGTTGAGCATGCTGACGGCAGACCAGTACTCCTCGGGGGTGACATCGAAATCGTCGATCAGCTTGTAGAGGTCGGAGAGCAGGCGATGCATGAGCTGCTTGGCGCGCTCGTTGCCGCCCTCCTGGTCGAAGCCGGCAACGGTCTTGAGGAAATCCTGCACTTCAGGGGTATCGAAAATCTTGACGGTCATGGTGGTGTCCTCGGTTGTTATGGTAATGCCTCACGATGAGGGGTCTGGCGTGCCTGGTCGGCGACTCAGGAGTCGTCCTCGCGGATCGAGGACGGATGGCGACACAGCGGCTTGACGCTGATCTCCATGTAAGGGAAGAGGGGCAGGCCCGAGATGATCTCCTGCAGCTCGGCGTTGTCCTTGACGTCGAAGATGCTGACGTTGGCGTAGCTGCCGGCCACCCGCCACAGGTGACGCCACTTGCCGGAGCGCTGCAGCCCCTGGGCGTAGGCCTTCTCGGTGGCCTTGATGTCGGCGGCCTGCTCGGCCGGCATGTCGGGGGGCAGCTTGACGGTCATTTCCACCTGGAACAGCATGTGTCTCTCCTCCGCAATCTCGCTGCGCTTGAATAACGGTCGTGCTAGTGCGACTCGCGTTATTGGCGCGAATAGTGGGCCAGCTTGTCTTCATCGAGGGCGATGCCCAGCCCAGGGCCGTTCGGCAAGTCGACGCCGAACTCGTGGTACTGCAGCGGCTCGGCGACGATGTCGTCCTTGAGCAGCAGCGGACCGAACATCTCGGTGCCCCAGGCCATCTCGGGCAGCGTCGCCCAGGCGTGCAGCGAGGCGGCGGTGCCGATGGTGCCTTCCAGCAGGGTGCCGCCATACAGGCCGATGCCCGCGGCCTGGGCCACGTGGGCCAGCTCCAGCACCCCCTGCAGGCCGCCGGACTTGGCAATCTTCAGCGCAAAGGCGCCGCTGAAGCCGCCGCAGGCCAGGTCGAAGCCGTCGCGGGCGTCCTGCACGGCCTCGTCGGCCAGCATCGGCACGTTGAAGCGGTTGGCCAGGCGGATCAGGCCGGCGTGCTCACGCGCCGGCAGGGCCTGCTCGATCAGCTCGATGCCGGCGTCCTGCAGGGCCTGGATGCCGCGCACCGCGGTGGCTTCGTCCCAGGCCTGGTTGACGTCGACCCGCACCCCGGCGCGGTCGCCCAGCGCCTGCTTGATCGCGGCCACGTGACGCACGTCGTGCTCCACCGAATGGGCGCCGATCTTCAGCTTGAAGTCGCCGTGGCGACGCTGTTCGAGACGCAGCAGCGCCTCGTCGATGTCTTTGGCGGTATCGCCGCTGGCCAGGGTCCACAGCACCGGCAGGTGCTGCTGGCGGGCACCGCCCAGCAGCGCCGCCACCGGCAGCCCCAGGCGCTTGCCCTGGGCGTCGAGCAGCGCGGTCTCCAGCGCTGACTTGGCGATGGTGTTGCCGCGCGCATGCCGGGCCATGCGGGCGCGCAGGGCATTGAGGTTGTCGGACGGCTGGCCCACCAGCAGCGGGGCCAGGTAGGTGTCGATGTTGCGCTTGATGCTCTCCGGGCTCTCCGGGCCGTAGGCCAGGCCGCCGATGGTGGTCCCCTCGCCCAACCCCTCGATGCCGTCGCTGTGGCGCATGCGCACGATAACCATCGTCTGGCAGGCCATGGTGGTCATGGAGAGCTTGTGGGGACGGATGGTCGGCAGGTCGACCAGCAGCGTCTCGATGGAGTGGATCACAGTTGTCATGGGGGCTCCCGGTACGGGCAGATGGCGATTGAATGGCAGTCTGATTGCAGCGAAACGGCGGAACCAATATTGTTTGAGTGCCCTGCCATACCCAGGAGGTATCATGGAGCTGCGCCATTTGAGGTACTTCTGCGTGGTCGCGGAGGAGTTGAACCTGACCAGTGCAGCCGAGCGACTGCACATGTCGCAGCCCCCTTTATCCCGCCAGATCAAGCAGTTGGAACAGGAAGTGGGGGCCGAACTGTTCGAGCGCGGGCCGCGCGGCCTGCGCCTGACGGTTACCGGCCAGTTCTTCCAGCAGAATGCCCTGCAGATCTTGGAGAAGGTGGACGCCACCCTGGAGGCAACGCGACGCATGGCCCGCAGCAAGCGAGTCATGTTCGGCATCGGCTTCGTGGCTTCGGTGTTCTACGGCCAGCTGCCGCTGCTGGTGCGCGATTTACGACAAAAGGATAATGTCGAGCTGAGCCTGTCCGAGCTGACCACCGTGCAGCAGATCCAGGCGCTCAAGGCGGGGCGCATCGACATGGGTTTCGGGCGCCTGCGCATCGACGACCCGGAGGTAGAGCAGGAGATCCTGTTCGACGAGCCGATCATGGCCGCCGTGCCCTGCGGCCACCCGCTGGAAGGCACCACGCCCACCCTGGCTGAGCTGGCCCGCTATCCGCTGATCCTGTTCCCCTCCAAGCCCCGCCCCAGCATGGCCGACCTGATGCTCGGCATGTTTCGCCGCCAGGGGCTCAAGGTCGAGGTGGTACAGGAAGCCAACGAGCTGCAGACGGCGCTGAGCCTGGTGGCCTCGGAGATCGGCATCACCCTGGTGCCCGAGCAGGTGCGCCGGCTGCGCCGCGACGGCATCAGCTACATCTACCTGGCGGACCGCTCGCTCAGCACTCCGGTGATCTGCAGCCGCCGCCGCGGCGAGACGCCCTCGCCGATCATGCGCGAGGCCAACGCCATTCTTGAGGTGCTGGTGGAGAACCGGCGCAGCGGGCGCTATCCCTGAGACCAGCCGGCAGAGGTCGCCTCAGTCCTCCGCCGGCTCCCCCACAACCTCCCGGGCCAGGCGCCGGCGCGCCGCTGCCACATCCTCTTGGGGATCGTGGTTCCACAGCCAGTCGAAGCGGGTCTCGAGGTTCTCGATCAGCTTCGCCTCGTCGTCGCCGATGCCTTCGCCGGCATACTCGTAGACGTTCCCTGCTTCGTGGGAGGTGCGCTGCGCCCGGCAGGTGCGCCCGTGGCGAACCGCCTCGAAGGCCGCCAGCACCGGCTCCACGCTGTCTCTGGTGCAGGCCTCGTCGCCCAGCAGGCTGGCCAGCACGTAGGCGTCTTCCAGCGCCTGGCCGGCACCGGCGCCCTGATGGGGCACCAGCGCGTGGGCGGCGTCGCCCACCAGCAGCACGCGGCCGCGGTGGTAGCGCGGCAGTTCGGGCAGCTCGTGAAGCGCCCATCGGGTTGGCTCGGGAATGCACGCGAGGATCGCCTGGGAGGCTGCACCCCAGCCGACGAAGACCTCCTGCATCTCCTGCTGAGTCACCGCCTGGACCCACTCCGCCCCCTCGGGCAGTTTCGGCGCGGCGGTGGAGCGGTCGGTGATGAAGGCCACCACGTTGATCAGCTGCGACTGCTTGACCGGGAAGGTAAGGATATGGCGATCCTGGCCCAGGTACATCTGGGGCACCAGGGCCAGGCGCCGATCGGCGCCCCGGTTCTCCAGGGCCGCTTCCAGCCGGGCAGTGGGGATCATGCCACGATAGGCATAGGTACCGCTCCAGAGGGGCGTGATCTCGCCGTGCTTCTCGGCGGGCAGCACGCTGGCGCGCACCGCCGACTTGATGCCGTCGAAGCCGATCAGGATATCCGCGGTGAAGGCGGTACCGTCGGCGAAGTGGGCGGTGGCGCTATCGGCCTCCTGGGTGACCTCGACGCAGCGCTTGCTGAAATGGGCGATGCCGGCAGGCAGCTGGGCCACGATCGCGTCTAGGAAGTCCGCCCGATGCACCGAGGACTGCCCACAGCCCGGGGCCAGGGTGGCGGTCAGGAAGCCGTCGTCGCTGCCGCGCCGCCACTCGAACCAGACATCCTCGAAGGGTGCCGGCGAGGAATCGGCGATGCGGCGGTAGGCCGCTTCGAGACCGAGCCGCTGGATGGCGCGCACCGCGTTGGGGCCGAAGGAGACTCCGGCGCCGATCTCGGAAAACTGCGGCGCCGCCTCGAAGAGTTGCACGTCGAGGTCGGCATGGCGGGAAAGGGCGACGGCAAAGGCCACGCCGCCGATGCCGCCGCCGATGATGGCAATGGACAGGCGAGAGGCAGAAGGGGACGCGGTAGTGCGATTGGGCATGGTGCGTGCTCCGTCACGGATGCTGTTGTTGGAATGGCGACAGGTGATGAGGCGCAGGCTAGGGCTCCACTGATATTCACACAACACAGCCACCTTCATTTTCTGCATAAATAGAATTAATATTTTAATGAATACAGATAATTAGGTAAGGAGAGGCATGCTTCGGCTGGTGGATATCGATGTCAATCTGCTGGTGGTCTTCGACCTGCTCTATCGCGAGGGCAACACCCAGCGGGTTGCCGAGCGGCTCGGCGTGACCCAGCCCGCCGTCAGCCACGCGCTCAAGCGCCTGCGCCGGCTGCTCGGCGATGAGCTGTTCGAACGCACCTCGCGGGGGCTGTCGCCGACGCCGCGGGCGGATCAGCTGCACCCCGGTATCGCCGAGGCGCTGGCCCGACTGCATGAGACCCTCAACCTGGGCGATGACTTCGAAGCGGCCAGCAGCGAGCGCACCTTCCAGCTGGCGATGACCGATATCGGTGAGATCGTCTTCCTGCCGCGGCTGCTGGAACTCCTGGCCAGGGAGGCGCCGGGCATCCGGCTCAGCACGGTGCGCAGCCATCGCGAGGATCTGAAGCGAGAGATGGAGGAGGGGCGGATCGACCTGGCCGTCGGACTGATCCCCCAGCTGGGGGCCGGGTTCTACCAGCAACGGCTATTCGTGCAGCGCTATGTCTGCCTGATGCGGGCGGGTCACCCGCTGGCAGCAGGCGACTTCGACAGGGAGGCCTTCACGGCGGCCACCCACGCGGTGGTGGTGGCGGAGGGCACCGGGCACGGCGTCGTCGAGGAGCAGCTCGCCCGGGCGGGCATCGAGCGCCCGGTCCGGCTGCAGTTGCCCCACTTCGCCGCCGTGCCCTACATCATCAGCGAGAGCGACCTGGTGGTCACGGTGACCGGTAAGTTTGCCGAGGCGACACGAGAGCGCTTCGACCTGGCCGTGCGTGAGCTCCCCCTGCCCTTCCCCGCGATCCCGATCAACCTCTTCTGGCACCGCCGCTTCCACCGCGACGCCGGCAACCGCTGGCTACGCGGCCTGCTCTTTTCGATGTTTGCCGAATAGCGCAGGTCGATTGACGAATCAGCGAAGCCCGACGGAACAGCAGCGTTACTGAGGCCTGGCCCAGGCCGCCCGGCTGCCGTGCACGGCGCTCTTGTGGGTGATCTTCCAGGCGCCGTCGAGCTTGAGCAGGGCCAGTACGTCGACCCAGGAGTCCGCCAGGTTCTCGGCATTGTCGAAGCCGAGCAGCACGCTGGCCACCTCGCCGGCCTGGGTTACCTGGATCACGCGACCCTCAACCTTCCGGTGGCTGGCCGCCCAGCGTTCGAAGCGGTGGCTGACCGGCTCCCGGCTGAGCTCGCCCTGCGCATCCACGGCAAAGATCCAGGCATCCCCGTGAAAGGCGGCCTCGAGCTTGTCACGGCGCCCCTGGAACCCTTCGATATAGCCCTGCACCGCCTGCACGATCGCGTCGCGCTCGGGCACCTGGTCCGCGCCCACCATGCTAGCCATGCGCCACCTCCCCAGAGACCGCGGCGGGCGCCTGCGGCGGGCGCAGGCCGAGGATTTCGCGCGCCTGCTGCCAGGTGGCCACCGGGCGCTCGTACTTCTCGCACAGCGCCGCGACGCGCTCGACCAGGGCCGCATTGGAGGGGGCCAGGGTGTCGTGGTCGAGGCGCACGTTGTCCTCAAGGCCGGTACGGGTATGCCCACCCGCCGCGATCGACCACTCGTTGAGCAGGATCTGGTTGGGGCCGATGCCGGCGCCGCACCATTGGGCATCCGGCGCGAGCCGCTTGAGCGTCTCGATATAGACCTCGAAGGTGGGCTTGTCGGCCGGCATGGCGTTCTTCACCCCCATCACGAACTGCACGTAGAGCGGCGCCTTGAGCTTGCCCTGCCGGGAAAGCGCCACCGCCTGGTGAATGTGCGACAGGTCGAAGGCCTCGATCTCCGGCTTGACCTCGTACTTGAGCATCTCGCCGGCCAGCCACTCCACCAGCTGCGGCGGATTCTCGTAGACCCGATTGGGGAAGTTGTTCGAGCCCACCGACAGGCTGGCCATGTCCGGCCGTAGCGGCAGCATGCCGCCGCGCTCCTTGCCGGCGCCGGAGCGCCCTCCGGTGGAGAGCTGGATGATCATGCCCGGGCAGTGCTTCTGCAGCCCTTCCATCAGCCGGGCGAACTTCTCGGGGTCCGAGGTCGGCGTCTGGTCGTCGTTGCGCACGTGGCAGTGGGCGATGGTGGCGCCGGCCTCGAAGGCGGCCTGGGTGCTCTCGACCTGCTCCGCGATGGTGATCGGAACGTCGGGGTTGTTTTCCTTGCGCGGCAGGCTGCCGGTAATGGCGACGCAGATGATGCAGGGGTTCGTCATGGTGTCCTCGCTTCACGCCAGAGAGGCCCGGGCGTGGCGTTTGCTGTTGTTGTCAGGGTGGGAAAGAAAAGCGCTAGGCCGCCTGGAGGAAGGCCAGCAGCTTGTCGGCAAACAGCCCCGGCGCCTCGACGGAAGGCACGTGGCCGGTCCCTTCGAGAATTTCCAGGGAAGCGCCGCCGAGTTCGGCAGCCAGGGCGGCGAGGGTCGCCGGCGGTGTGGCCAGGTCCTCGCTGCCGCCCAGCAGTTGCACCCTCACCGGCTTGCCGGCGAGCTTGCCGGTGAAGGCGTGGCTGCCGAGCATCTCGCACAGGCGGGCGTAGGAGTCGTCTTCGCCGCGCCCCATCTGGGTGCACCAGCCGGCCTTGAGCGCCGGCTCGGCCTCGAAGCAGGCCGGCGCGAACCAGCGCGGCACGATCTCCTCGGCCATGGCCGCCAGGCCTTCCTGACGAATGCGCTCGGCGCGGGTGCGCCACAGTTCGGCATTGCCGATCACCGCGCCGGTATTGGTCAGGGTGACCGAGAGCAGGCGCTCGGCGTGCTCGCTGATCAGCTGCTGGCCGACCACGCCGCCGATCGAAGTACCGGCGAAGTGGAAGCGCGAGGCGCCGGCATGTTCGACCAGTGCCAGCGCCTCAGCGGCCAGGTCGGCCGGGGTGATCGGAGCCGCCCCCCATGCCTGACTGGCGCCGTGGCCGGGCAGGTCCCAGGTCAGCACGCGGTAGCGCGGCAGCAGCGCCGGCAGCAGCTCGTCCCATACCGCCTGGCTCATGCCCAGCGGATGCGCCAGCAGCACCAGCGGGTTGGCCTCGCTGCCAAGCAGGCGATAGGCGACGCTGCGGCCCTGATTCATTAAGAAAGCCATGACATATCTCCCGTTATGCGCGCTCGATAAGCGTCGCGATCCCCTGCCCCACGCCCACGCACATGGTGCACAGCGCATAGCGCTTGCCGGTGCGCTGCAGCTCGTGGGCGGCGGTGAGCAGCAGGCGGGCGCCGGACATGCCCAGCGGGTGGCCGAGTGCAATGGCGCCGCCGTTGGGGTTGACCCGCGGGTCGTCGTCGGCGAGCCCCAGCTCCCGCGTGCAGGCGAGCGCCTGGGCGGCGAAGGCCTCGTTGAACTCGAACACGTCGATCTCGTCCAGGGTCACGCCGGTGCGTTCGAGCAGCTTGCGTACCGCCGGCACCGGGCCATAGCCCATGATGCGCGGCTCGACGCCGGCCGTGGCCATGCCGATGATGCGGGCCATGGGCGTGAGCCCATGCTGCTCCACCGCGGCCCGGCTTGCCACCAGCATGGCGGAGGCGCCGTCGTTGACGCCGGAGGCGTTGCCGGCGGTGATGCTGCCACCCTCGCGGAACGGCGTCGGCAGCCCGGCCAGCGTCTCCAGGGTGGTCTCGCGCGGGTGCTCGTCGGTATCGAATACCAGCGGCTCCTGCTTGCGCCGGGGGATCTCGATGGGCGTGATCTCGATGGCGAAGCGACCCGCTTTCTGCGCGGCGGCGGCCTTCTGCTGGGAGCGCAGGGCGAAGGCGTCCTGATCCTCGCGGGAGATGTTGAACTGCTCGGCCACGTTCTCGGCGGTCTCCGGCATGGAGTCGATGCCGTAGGCCTTCTTCATCAGCGGGTTGACGAAGCGCCAGCCGATGGTGGTGTCCTCGATCTTCTGGCCGCGGGAGAAGGCGCCGTCGGCCTTGCCCAGCACATAGGGCGCGCGGGACATGGACTCCACGCCGCCGGCCAGGGCCAGCTCCATCTCGCCGGCCTTGATGGCGCGGAAGGCGGTGCCTACCGCGTCCATGCCGGAGCCGCACAGGCGGTTCATGGTGGTGCCGGGCACCGAGGTGGGCAGGCCCGCCAGCAGGGCGGACATGCGCGCCACGTTGCGGTTGTCCTCACCGGCCTGGTTGGCGCAGCCCATGAAGACCTCTTCGATGGCGGCCGGGTCGAGGTCCGGAGCCTCGGCCAGCACCGCCTTGAAGATGGTGGCGGCGAAGTCGTCGGGGCGTACGCTGGCCAGGGTGCCGCCGAAGCGGCCGATGGCGGTGCGCCGCGGATGGCAAAGGAATACGTCGGTCATGGAACTCTCCTGTTCGGCTTACTGAACGCTATGGGCGCGCTCGGTGCGAGCCTTCAATTCACGCAGGATCTCGAGTTCGTTGGCGCTCGGCTCCGGCGTGCTTTCCAGCGTCTCGGCGAAGCGGATCTCCCAGCCGGTGGCCTCGATCACGTCCTCACGGCTCACGCCCGGGTGCAGCGAGACCACCACCAGCTCCTTGGTCTCGGGGTCGGGCTTCATCACGCACAGGTCGGTGATGACCCGGGTCGGCCCCTTGCCGATGTTGGGCACGCCGTCGCGGCCCTTGCCGTCGCGGCCGAAGCCCAGGGTGGTGACGAAGTCGACCCGGTCGACGAAGGCGCGCTTGGAGTGCTTCAGGGTGATGAATACCTCACCCGCGTTCGTCGCGATTTCCGGCGCACCGCCGCCGCCCGGCAGGCGCACCTTGGGCTCTCGGTAATCGCCGATCAGGGTGGTGTTGAGGTTGCAGTAGCGGTCGATCTGAGCGGTGCCGAGAAAGCCCACGTCGATCTTGCCGCCCTGCAGCCAGTAGCGAAACATTTCAGGCACGGAAACGGTGGTGAGCGCGGTCTCGGCCAGCTCGCCGTCGCCGATGGAGAGCGGCAGCACGTCGGGCTTGGTCTGCAGGGTGCCGGATTCGTAGATCAGCACCACGTCCGGTGCGTGGGTCAGGCGCGCCAGGTTGGCCGCCTCACTGGGCAGGCCGATGCCGACGAAGCAGGTCATGCCGTTCTCCAGCGCGCGGGCCGCGGTGACGGTCATCATCTCCGCCGAGGTGTAGTCCAGGCACTTATCGACGCTACTCATCAGGCGTTCCCCCCTGCTTTCATGACGTTCTCTTCGATCCACCGGGTGAAGGTGTCGCGGTCGCGGGCGATGCCGTCCCACTCCTTGTAGAAGGCGTTGTTGCGCGGGTAGTAGCCGTGGGCATAGGAGGGCAGCGAGCCCTTCTCGGCCACGGCGATGGCGCTGATGGCCCAGCCCGGAATGATGCAGGCGTTGGGGTGATAGTCGGCCTCAGCGCGCAGGTCGTCGACGATCTCTTCGACGGTGACGATGCTCTGCTTGGCCGCCAGCACCGCCTCCTTCTGCACGCCGACGATGCCTTCCACCAGCACGTTACCGGCGCGGTCGGCCTTCTGCGCGTGGACGATGGAGACGTCCGGGCGAACCGCCGGCACCGCGGCCAGGCGCTCGCCGGTGAAGGGGCACTCGATGAACTTGATCTGGTCGTTGACGCTGGGCAGCTCGCTGCCCACGTAGCCGCGCAGCACGGCCAGCGGCAGCCCGGCGGCGCCGGCCTCGAAGGCGCAGGCCATGGCGGCGTGGCTGTGCTCGAGGATCTCGACCTTGTGCGGCCAGCCCTTCTCCACCGCGTCGCGCAGGCGGTGCAGCGAGCCCACGCCGGGGTTGCCACCCCAGGAGAAGATCACCTTCCTGGCGCAGCCAGCGCCGATCATCTGGTCGTAGACCAGGTCCGGGGTCATGCGGATCAGGGTGAGGTCGCGCTTCTTCTGGCGGATCACTTCGTGACCGGCGGCGAACGGAATCAGGTGGGTGAAGCCCTCCATGGCCACGGTGGCGCCGTCTTCGACGTAGCGCGCCACCGCGTCATGCAGGCTCAGGAACTCGGCCATGACTGTGCCCTCTTCGGTTGGGTCTTTTGTTCGACGCTCATTGTTCGTGATACGAACAATGATTTGTATAACGAACAAAATACTGCGCCGAGCCGGCAGCGTCAAACCTCCGCTTGGAAAATTACTGGCCTCTGGCAGGCCTTGCTCTCAAGCACTTTTTAGCGTCAATAAGTTACGTGAAAAAAGGACATCTTGTTCGGCCTCACGCCCATAGTGCCGGCACCCACCGCGACGGTAGAGGGTTATTTAAGGTGACGGCACTGGCCACCTGAGACGAAGGTCGCATTGAGGGGAATCGAGGCAGAGCGCAATGTCTAAACGAAAACGAACTAATGTACGCATTACGCACATGAATGGCGATGCATTACCCCTTCCCCAGCTCTGTAAGGACCCGACATGACCGAATCCTGCGCCGTCGTCACCGGGGGGGGCCGCAACATCGGCCAGGCCATCGCCCTGCGCCTGCAGCGTGACGGCTATCGCACCCTCGTGCTGGACATCGTCGAGCCCGAGGCCGAGTCGCTGAAGGCCGATGCACGCCGCGTCGATCTAAGCGACGTGGAGGCCACCCGCGCGGTGCTGGCCGAGATCGTCGCGGCTCACAGCGTAGGCTGCCTGGTCAATAACGTGGGGATCGTCGCGCCGGCGCTGCTCGACGATACGCGAGTGGAGGACTTCGATCGCCTGATGCACCTCAACGTGCGCTCGGCGCTGGTGTGCACCCAGGCACTGCTGCCGGGCATGCGCGAGCGGCGCCACGGGCGCATCGTGATCAATGCCAGCCGCGTGGTGCTGGGCAAGGAGGCCCGCAGCCTCTACAGCGCGACCAAGGGTGCGCTGCAATCCATGGCCCGCACCTGGGCGCTGGAGCTGGCCGGCGACGGCATCACGGTCAACTGCGTCGCCCCCGGTCCCATCGCCACCAGCGTCTTCTGGGAGAACAACCCCCCCGACTCCGAGCGCGCGCGGCGCATCATCGACAACATCCCGGCGCGGCGCATGGGCCAGCCCGAAGACGTGGCCCAGGCGGTGAGCTTCTTCTGCGACGAGCGCAGCGGTTTCGTCACCGGCCAGACCCTGTTCGTCTGCGGCGGCGTCAGCGTCTGCTGATCCGCGCTAGATCACTCCGCGCTGGCGCAACTCGGCGATCTCCGCCGGCGCCTTGCCGAGCAGCCGCGCCAGCACGGCCTCGGTATCCTCGCCCAGTGCCGGCGGTGCCTTGCGATACTCCAGCTGCGTACGCGAGTACTTGATTGGGTTGGCCACGCCGGGCACCGGCCCGTGGCGCGACTCCAGCTCGATCTTCATTTCCCGCGCCTTGACCTGTGGGTCGTCGAAGACCTGGGCGATGTTCTGGATTGGCCCGCAGGGCACGGCGATCTCGCCCAGCAGTGAGATCCATTCGGCGGCGGTACGGCTGCGGGTGATCTCGACCATGATCGGCACCAGCTCGAGGCGATGCCGGACCCGCTCGGGATTGGTCGCAAAGCGCGGGTCCTCGGCCAGCTCCGGCCGCCCCACCGCCTGGCAGAAGCGCTGGAACTGGCCGTCGTTGCCGATGGCGATGATCACCTTCTCACCGTCGGCGGTGGGAAACGGCTGATAGGGCACCAGGTTGGGGTGATACTCGCCGGTGCGGCTGGGTGGCGTACCGCTGCAGAAGTAGTTCTGTGCCTGGTTGGCCAGCCAGCTCACCTGCACGTCGAGCAGGGCCATGTCGATGTACTGCCCTTCGCCGGTCAGGTGACGATGATGCAGCGCGCCGAGAATGGCGATGGTCGCGTTCATGCCGGTGGTAAGGTCCGCTACGGCCATGCCGACTCGCTGCGGTCCCGCGCCGGGTTCGCCGTCGGCGGCGCCGGTGATGCTCATCAGGCCGCCCTGGGCCTGGATCAGGTAGTCGTAGCCGGCCAGGGCGGCCATCGGCCCGGTCTGGCCGAAGCCGGTGATGGAGCAGTAGATCAGTCCGGGATTGATCGCTTCCAGGGTGGCGTAGTCGAGCCCCTTGCGCGCCAGCCCGCCGCGCTTGAAGTTCTCCACCAGGATGTCGCTCTGGGCGGCCAGCTCACGGATCAGCGCCTGCCCTTCGGGCTGGCCCATGTCCACGGTCACCGAGTGCTTGCCGCGGTTGGCCGAGAGATAGTAGGCGGATTCGCGGGTCTCGTTGCCGTCGCGATCCTTGAGCCAGGGCGGTCCCCAGTGGCGCGTATCGTCGCCGCTTACCGGGCGCTCGATCTTGATCACCTCGGCGCCCATGTCGGCGAGTATCTGGGTGCACCAAGGCCCGGCCATCACCCGGCTCAGGTCGAGCACGCGCAGGCCTGTCAGCGGTCCTGCCATATTACCTCTCCCGATCCTTGCGTTGCGCCCGTGGGTTCAATATTGCTCACGGGCTCTCCTGCGTCGCGCCGGCGCTGACGGACTGGCGGCGCGCCGCGACATAGCGATAGATCGCCAGCAGGATCGAGCCCAGCGTCAGGGCGATGAAGAACCAGGTGATCGGACCGCGCACGAAGATCGCGAGATCGTTGTGCCCGATCAGCAGCGAGCGGCGCAGGTTGTCCTCGAACATCGGCCCGAGAATGAAGCCGATCAAGAACGGTGCCGCCGGAATCGCCGCCCGGTTGAAGATGTAGCCGAGCACGCCGAAGCCCAGCATCAGCCACACGTCGAAGGTGTCGTTGTTCACCGCGTAGGCGCCGTAGACGCAGAACATCAGCACGATGGGGAAGAGGATCGACTTGGGAATGTCGGCGATCAGCGAGAAGTACTTGATCGCCCCGTTGCCCACAACCAGCAGCACCAGCGAACTGAACATGATGCCGACGAACAGCGCGTAGATCAGCGTCAGGTTCTCCTGGAACATGATCGGGCCCGGGGTCAGGCCGTGGACCATGAAGGCGCCGAGAATGATGGCGGTGATCACGTCGCCGGGAATGCCCAGCGACAGCAGCGGAATCAGGGTCGCCCCGGCCACCCCGTTGTTGCCCGCCTCCGAGGCGGCCACGCCTTCCACCTCGCCCTTGCCGAAGTTGTCGCGGTTGGGCGAGCGGCGGCGGGCGTCGCTGTAGGAGATGAAGGCCGCGGCGGTGGCCCCGGTACCGGGAATCGCGCCGATGATCACGCCGATCAGGCTGCCGCGAATGATGCTCTTCAGGCAGCGCTTGAGCTCGGCCAGGGTCATGCCCACCCCGCTGGCCTTGGCCTTGAGGTGCGGCAGCGCCTTCTTGCGATAGAACTCGATGATCTCGGGAATGGCGAACAGCCCGATCAGCAGCGGAATGAACGAGATCGAATCCATCAGGTTGTAGTTGCCGAAGGTCAACCGCTGGGAGCCGTAGACCTCGTCCAGTCCCACCAGTGAGAGCAGGATGCCCATCAAGGCGGCGAGCAGGCCCTTGATCATCGAGCCGCTGGCCAGCGAGATGATGATGGTCAGCGAGAAGCAGATCAGCCAGAAGAACTCCGGCGCACCGAAGTTGAGCGCGATCTTGGCCAGATAGGCGGCGAAGAAGATCAGCGCGATGTTGGAGATGAAGTCGGCAATCACCGAGGAGTAGAGCGCCGTCTTGAGCGCCTTCTTGGCGTGGCCCTGCTGGGCCATGGGGTAGCCGTCGAGCAGCGTACAGGCGGATGCCGGCGAGCCCGGGGTGCGGATCAGGATGGCCGTGATGGAGCCGCCGTACATGCCGCCCTTGTAGATGCCCACCAGCAACAGAATGGCCGCCACCGGCTCCATGGTGAAGGTGAACGGCAGCGCCAGCGCGACTGCCATGGTGGCGGTTAGCCCCGGAATCGAGCCGACCACGACGCCGATGACGACCCCCAGCGCAATGGCCAGGAAGTTGTCCAGGCTGAAAAAGAGATGCAGGACTTCCGAGAACATATCCATAAATCACCCAAGGGTGGTGGCGCCTGCCGTCAAAACGGCATCAGCGGCAGCGGCACGTTCATGACCTTCACGAAGACAAAGGCGACGGCAGCAGGGAACACGAACGCCAGGCTGTAGACCCACCAGGTCCTGACCGGGTGAGCCGCAAACAGGATCAAGGTGGCCAGGATGCCGCTGATCACCGCCCCCAGCGCCTCGAACAGCGTCACGTAGACGACCAGCGCCGCTGCCATCATGGCGAAACGCAGCCGGGGCCCCTTCTCGATGCGGCGCCCATCCTCCTTGTCGGTGTTGTCCACCAGCAGCCCCTGCACGATCAGCAGCAAGGAAAAACCGAGCAGCATCCAGCCGACGATACGAGGCAGCCACCGAGGCGACATCATCGGGCTTTGTAAGAAAGGCGGTTCGCTGATGTAATTCGGCACAAGGTAGAAGAGAAGAAAGGCGGAAGCAGACAGCAGAACGCATCCCGAGAGCACATCGACGGGATCACGAATCGCCCTGATACGCGAGGGAAACGAGGTCGACATAAGCCCCTCCAGAGTGGACGGTCGAGGCGGGGTGGGAACCCCGCCTCGACGAAGCGTCACAACAGTTCAACTCTTACTGGCTGATGCCTGCTTGCTCAGCCACCTCTTGCCAGCGTTCCACTTCTTGGGCGATGAACTGCTTGAACTCTTCGTCGGCCACTTGGCCGGGCTCGGCCCCCAGTTGGTTGGCAAAATTGAGGAATTCTTCGCGCTGCATGACGCCACCAAGCGCCTCATGCATGGCGTCCTGGGCGGCCTGGGAGAAGGATTCATGGGCAATCAAGCCAAACCAGGCGGTGGTCACGAACTGATCGAGGTTGTATTCGCCAATTTCGGCTAGGGTCGGGACGTCAGGAAGGTGCTCGGAGCGCTCGGCAGATGTCACGGCCAAAGCTCGCAGATCACCGGAACGAATATGGGAGAGCACGGTCGGCATGTTCTCGAAGGAGACGTCGACATCGCCCCCGAGCAGGGCCGGAAGCGCCGCACCGCTGCCGGCAAACGGCACGGCGGTCAGGTTGGTCTCGGTCAGCGTCTTGAACAGCTCGCCCGACATATGAATGGAGCTGCCCACGCCGCTGTGGCTGAAGGTCATGTTCTGCTCGCGTGCCGCCTCGATAAACGCCTCGACGCTGTCATAGGGGCTGCTGGCCGGCACCACCATCACGTTGGGAATATCGATCAGATTCTGCAGGAAGACGAAATCCTCGACCGGATCGTAGGTCAGGTCGGGATAGATCGCCGCTCCGATGGTGTGCCCGGGCGAGGCCATAAGAATGGTATGGCTCGCATCGCGACCGCCACGTGCCAGACGACCGGTGGCCACCGTGGAACCTGCACCGGGGCGGTTCTCTACGATGACATTGGCACCGAGCTCGTCTTGCAGCAGGTCCGCAACGCGGCGTGAGAGGACATCGGTCGTGCCGCCAGGAGCGTAAGGCACAACCAGGCGTACGTCATCGGTGGGCCACTCGTTCGCACTGGCTGTCGAGAGGGAAACTCCCAGAACCAAGCTGCTGCTGCAAGCTGCCAGGCACGCTGCTTTTACCATGTTCTTCATTGACGCCACCTTATGTGCTGGTTATTTGTTCGCTATTCGTACACATATTCGCAATACATAACGAGGTTACTGCTTTCTCTCGCGCCGCCATAACCCCGACTTTAGTCGACAACGATTGAGTATTTCATGGTGCTATCTGACTATTTGCCACTCGCCGTGTAGTTCGCATATCGAACATCAATGCGTTATCGTCTCGCCGCGCACGCCATGCCATCCGCCAGACGAGAAGAGGATCTCTCCCTATGCAAGACGACGTATTGAGCCCGGACGATCGAGACTTCGTGGCCGCCCTGGCCAGCGGGCTGGAGGTGATTCAGGCCTTTGACGAGGCGCACCCGCGCATGACGCTGAGCGAGGTAGCCACACGCACCGGCATGAACCGCGCCAAGGCACGTCGCTTCCTGCTGACCCTGCATGCCCTGGGCTACATGCGAAAGCAGGGGCGCGACTTCGAGCTGGCCCCCAAGGTGCTCCAGCTCGGCTACGCCTACCTTTCAGCCAACAATTACCGCAGCGTCATCCAGCAGATGCTTGAGGAGATCACCGCGGAGATCGGCGAGTCCGCCTCGCTGGGCGTACTGGAGGGCGACGAGGTGATCTACGTGGCGCGCTCGGCGGCGAGCCACCGCCTGCTGGCAATCACCCTGTCGGTGGGCAGCCGCCTGCCGGCCGCCCACACTTCGCTGGGCCGCGTGCTGCTGGCGCAGCTGCCGGAGCCGGAGCTGGAACGATTCCTTGAACGTACGCGGCTCGAACGCTTCACCGAGCACACCGTGGTGGACAAGGCGGAGCTCAGGCGGCGCATCGTCGAAGTGCGCCAGCAGGGCTACGCCATCGTCGACCAGGAGCTGGATCCGGGGCTGCGTTCGCTGGCGGTGCCCGCCTTCGACGCCAACGGCAAGCTGCTGGGCGGGATCAACATCAGCACCAACGCGGCGCGGGTCGACTACCCGACCCTGCTGCAGCGCTACCTGCCGCTGCTGCAGGAGAAGGCACGCCAGGTGCGCCTGACGGTGAGCTGAGCGCAATGCGCCGCTAGACGCCGACTTTCTGACAGAGCAGCTCTCGCCAGAAACGAGCTTGCGGAAAGATCGGCAGCAAGGCCGGTCAGCAAGGCCTGGCGGCGAGCACCCTGCAGGTGAAGGTCCGGCTAAGGTGATGGCGGCAGGGAAGGGGACGCACCACGCCGAGAAGGCCTCGGGTGGCGCGGGTCGTTCACGAGGAGCGGTTCCGGTCCTCGGTCTGCTCCCTCTGCCCCGGCCGGATCGGCCGGCGGGGCTCCTCCAGGCCAGGGTCATCCGGCTCCAGATCGCGGTAGGGCGACGCGTCGTCGCCGTTGGAATGCGGCGGGCGTTGCTGGCCATTTTCTCCCTGGCCGCCTCCACCCTGCTCGTTACCGCCCCGGTCGTTCACATCCCGGTCGTTACCGCCATGGCCGCTTCCCGCCCGGCCTTGCTGCGGGTCGAAGCCCGGCCCGGTGCCGTCACCGGAAATCCGCTCGTCGCGCTGCGCGGCACCATGCATGTCCTGCTGCGGATCAAGCCGCTCGACCCCAAGCCCATCGGTGCGCGCTTCGATGGTGCCGATCTGCGCTTCATCGGCCACCGAGCCCGGCTGGCCCGGCTCGGGGAACGGGTCCTGGCCGAAGGCGAACGGCGCGGCCCCTAGCGCCAGCACGGCGGCCAGCGCCATCTTTCCCTTGCGATTGCACATCTCCCTACCCTCCTGCGGCATCCTGCCGCTGATTACCAGCCGTGTACGCCGGCCATGTCCGGCAGCTCATGGGCGATGCCCTTGTGGCAGGTGATACAGGTCGCGTCGCCCTCCACCAGTCCGCGCTGGTGCGCCGCCGCCGCCCGCGGGCTCTGCCGGGTGAAGTCCATGGCCTGCTCATCGTGGCAGTTGCGACACTCCAGCGAGTCGTTAGCCTCGAGCCGCCGCCACTCGCGCGAGGCCATCTCGAGCCGGTGGTCGAGGAACTTCTCGCGGGTATCGATGACGCCGAAGATGTGTCCCCACACTTCCTTGGAGGCCTGCATCTTGCGCGCCATCTTGTCGGTCCAGTTGTGCGGCACGTGGCAATCCGAACAGATCGCACGCACGCCCGAGCGGTTGGTGTAGTGGATGGTAGGCATGATCTCCTGGTAGACGTTCGACTCCATCTCATGGCAGCTGATGCAGAACTGCTCGGTATTGGTGGCCTCCATGGCGGTGTTGAAGCCGCCCCAGAACAGCACGCCGCCGATGAAGCCGCCCACGGTGAGAAAGCCCAGGCTGTAGTAGCCGCTCGGCGAGCGGAAGACTCGCCAGAAACCCCTGAGAAAGCCGCCGATCCGCTTGAACATGGTCTCTCCTCACTCGCTTCTGGCGCGTTGGCCACGGATCAGTTCGTCCATGTCCACGAAGGTGTTGCCGACCCGTGAGGGCGCATCCGTCTGCGGCACATGGCACTGCATGCAGAAGTAGCGGCGCGGCGACAGCTCGCCGAGGAAGTTGCCTTCCCGGTCCATGTAGTGCGTGACGCTAACCATAATGGCCTGAGTCTCGCCAACGCGGCTGCGCGCATGGCAGGCCATGCAGCGATTGGCATTCAGGTCTACCTGGTAGTTGTCGATGCGGTGCGGAATGGTCGGTGGCTGCATGGGGTACTCGCGCGCCGGCCGCCGGCTGCGGTCCTGCACCTGGTACAGCGGCTCCGGCGTCGGCTCCTGCAGCAGCGGTACATTGGCGCGCAGGGCGTCAAGCTCACCTTCCGCCGCTACGCTGTTGAGGGCGAGCAGGAAGAAAGCGCTCGCACACACCACTATCGTCAGCAGTCTCATGATCACCTCCCCCTTAGACGGCCTCGATTCGGCAGGCGCACTTCTTGAAGTCCGTCTGCTTGGAGATGGGATCGGTGGCATCCAGCGTGACCTTGTTGATCAGCTGGCTGGCATCGAACCAGGGCACGTACACCACGCCGCGGGGCATGCGGTTGCGCCCGCGCGTCTCGACCCTGGTATGCATGTCGCCGCGCGGGCTGACGATGCGCACCTCGCTGCCGCGCCTGACGCCGAGCGCCTGCGCATCCTCAGGATGCATGTAGACCACCGCCTGCGGGTAGGCCCGGTGCAGCTCGGGCACCCGCCGGGTCATCGAGCCGGAGTGCCAGTGTTCCAGCACGCGCCCCGTCACCAGCCACAGAGGAAACTCTTCGCTCGGCGCCTCGGCGGGCGGCTCGTAGGGCACGGCATAGATGATCGCGCGGCCGTCGGGCTGGGCATAGAAGTGGAACTGGCGCCCCTCCTCCACGTACGGGTCGTGGTCACCGTTGTAGCGCCAGCGGGTCTCCTGGCCATCGACCACCGGCCACAGCTTGCCGCGGCTCTGGTGGTAGCTGTCGAAATAATCCAGGTCCTTGCCCTTGCCGCGGCCGAAGCGGGCGTACTCCTCGAACAGGCCCTTCTGCACGTAGAAGCCGAAGTGGTGGGACTCGTCGTTGTCGAACTCGGGATTCAGCTCATCGAGTCCGAAGGCGTCCACCTGGCCGTTGCGGAACAGCACTTCATAGAGGGTCTTGCCGCGGAAATCCGGATTGGCGTTGAGGAACTCCTGCGGCCACACCTCCTCGATGTCGAAGCGTTTGGAAAATTCCATCAGCTGCCACAGGTCGGAGCGCGCCTCACCGGGCGCGGTGACCATCTGCTGCCAGAACTGCGTGCGCCGCTCGGCGTTGCCGTAGGCACCCTCCTTTTCCACCCACATGGCGGCGGGCAGGATCAGGTCGGCCACCTCGGCGGTCACGGTGGGGTAGGCGTCGGAGACGATGATGAAGTTGTCCGGGTTGCGATAGCCCGGATAGGTCTCTTCGACCAGATTGGCTGCCGCCTGGACGTTGTTGTTGCACTGCACCCAGTAGACGTTGATCTCGCCATCCTTGAGCATGCGATTCTGCAGTACCGCATGCGCCCCGGGCTGCGCCTGGATGGTGCCCTCCGGCACCCGCCAGATCTCCTCGGCGTAGCGCCGGTGGTAGTCGTTGGTGACCACCATGTCGGCGGGCAGGCGGTGCGAGAAGGTGCCCACCTCGCGCGCCGTGCCACAGGCCGAGGGCTGGCCGGTGAGCGAGAAGGGGCTGTTGCCCGGGGTGGAGATCTTCCCGGTCAGCAGGTGGATGTTGTAGATCATGTTGTTCGCCCACACCCCGCGGGTGTGCTGGTTGAAGCCCATGGTCCAGAACGACATCACCTTGGTATCGGGGTCGGCATAGAGTTCGGCCAGGGCATCGAGCTGGCGCTTGGGCACACCGGAAAGCGCGGTCACCATCTCGGCATCGTACTGCTGCAGAAACTCCCGATAGCGCTCGAAGTCGATGTCGCGCGCACCCGCACTGTCGCGGGCATTGGCCGCCGCCAGCTCCAGGCGATGCTCGGGGCGCAGGCCGTAGCCGATGTCGACATTGCCCTCCATGAAGCGCACGTGCTCGTTGACGAAATCCCAGTTCACCCGGTCGTTCTCGATGATGTAGCGCTGGATGTAGTTGAGGATGGCGAGGTCGGCCTGGGGGGTGAAGATGATCGGCTGGTCGGCCAGCTCGAAGGAGCGATGCTCGAAGGTGGAGAGCACCGACACCCGAACGTGGGGGAAAGAGAGCCGCCGGTCGGTGATGCGGGTCCACAGGATCGGGTGCATCTCGGCCATGTTGGCGCCCCACAGCACGAAGGCATCTGCCGCCTCGATGTCTTCGTAGCAGCCCATCGGTTCGTCGGAGCCGAAGGTACGCATGAAGCCGAACACCGCGGAGGCCATGCAGTGGCGTGCGTTGGGATCAATGTTGTTGGAGCGAAAGCCCGCCTTCATCAGCTTGTTGGCGGCGTAGCCTTCCCAGATCGTCCACTGTCCCGAACCAAACATGCCGATGGCGTTGGGGCCCTTCTCGCGCAGCGCGGCCTTGTACTTCTCGGCCATGACATCGAAGGCCTCGTCCCAGCTCACCGGGGTGAACTCGCCCTCCTTGTGGTACTCGCCGTTGCGCTTACGCAGCAGCGGCTGAGTCAGGCGATCCTCGCCGTACATGATCTTCGACAGGAAGTAGCCCTTGATGCAGTTGACGCCACGGTTGACCGGCGACTGCATGTCACCGTGGGTCGCCACCACCTGGTTGTCGCGCACCGCCACGTTGACACCGCAGCCCACGCCGCAGAAGCGGCACGGCGCCTTCGACCACTTGAGCTGGGTCTGCTGCGCATCGGTGACGATGTTCTGGGCCTGGGTCGCACCCGACATGCCTGCCGCCGTTACTGCCGTGGCCACGGCCGAAGTCTTGATGAAATCGCGTCTTGTGAGCGTCATCCCGCTATCTCCCCTATCTCCCGATCCAGTTCTTCGGCCGATTCGACATGGTGGTAAACCAGGTTGACCGACAGCACGCCCGGCCTCTCCTGCAGCCAGTCGATGAACTCGACAATCCTTCGTTGCGATGGCATTTCAAGCAACACCACCAGCTTCCCCAGCGGGTCGACGACAGGCACATCGACATTCTCGAGCACCTTGCACTGGGTGACGATGGCCTCGACAACCTCCGGCTTTACCTGGGCGATTAGGCTTGAAATATGCTGTTGTTCTTGCATGAGGGTTCCCTTTTATCCCGCCACAGCCAGACCATATGGCTCGATTTTCACCGCCTGAACCGGACAGTGGGCCACACAGGCACCACAGCCGGTACAGGCGTCGCTCTCCACGATGGGCTCCGGCATGCGCCGTTGATTGAAGACGAAGTGAATGGCCCCAGTCTCGCAGGCCTCACCACAATTCTTGCAATAGACGCCCTGGCGCCCTAGGCAGGCATCGCCGATCGTGGCCACAACCTGCCAGGGTGAGGCATCGGGTGAAAGGTCGAAGGCAGGAGCGTGGCAGGCGTCGACGCAGGCACGACAGAAGGTGCATTCGCCGCGGCTGAAGTCGACCTCGGGGAAACCGCCGTCGCCGGCGCGCAGCACCTGCATCTCGCAGGCCTTTAGGCAGTCGCCGCACTGCACGCAGTGTCGGACGAAGGAGGCTTCGTCGCGTGCCCAGGGCGGCCGCAGCGCCGGCTCAGGCCTTGGGTGACCGCGCAGGAAGGCGCGGCGCGACGGATCGATGGCTGACATGGCAAGGATCTCGATTCGTCAGGGGTGGCCATCCTGGCCTATTATCATGATCTTGATTATTCGTGCTTCTTCACCAGCCAATCGTACTCAACCAGGCGGTCCGGGCGGGCCGGTCACCAGCTGCAGCATCCACACCGCAAAGCCGTAGCCGGAAACCAGGATGACCGCAAGAATCGGAAAAAGAATGCCCGCCAGGAAGAGGAATACGGCCAATTCCCGCCGTTTTTCCTGCCGCTGTTCCAGCGTTTCCGGCTTGGGAGGTCTGCCGATCTTTTGCATTGTTCGTTCCATAAAACTACACCGAAGCGTGGCGTCATGTACTACCGTAGGAAGCATCAGCGGGTTACGCAACCTGAATGAGGTACGTCACCCACCGGAATCGTTTTTGTCCCAGGAGAGCGGGAATGAAACGTAATTTTTCAGCAATGGCACGAACGGCAGCATTTTGTGCCTGCGCCCTTCTGCTGGCCCTCCCCCTGCAAGCGCTGGCGGAGGTCGATCGCCGCGAGGTGGCCGCTGCCCTGTATGCGCTGCATCAGCACCAGGCGGAGCTTGCCGAACTGGCCGAGGAGCGGGCGGAGCGAGACGAGATCGGGGCGCTGGCCAACACCCTGCGACGCAACCATGGCATCCTTGCCGAATGGCTTGAAGAAGCCGAGGAAGACCCGAGGTCGGGCGAAGCGGGGCCGGCCGAGGCCTTCGACCAGGAGGCCCATGAGGCGCTGCGACAGCAGGAGGACGAGGCTTTCGACGACGCTTACCTGACCTACCAGGCCCGGCTACACCAGGCCGCGATCGCCTACCTGGAGCGCAATCTGCCGGCGGAAGCCGCGCGCATGAATGAGTTCAACAATCACCTGATGGTGACCCACGAAACGCTGCACACCCACCTTGCCCTGATCGAGCGCCTCAGCGCGCCCGAGCGCCAGGACTAAAGCAAGCGCCTGCGCCTGGCCGGCGCAGCGAACCGCACCGGCCAGGCGCCCGGCAGAAGCCCGGGGGAGCCACGATCAAGGAGACCCCGCGAGGAAGCACCGGCGCTCAGGCCTCGGTGGCGCGGATCACGGCCTCCAGCGCCGCCAGGTAACCCTGGCTGCCGAGCCCCGCGATCACGCCGTCGGCGCGCAGCGAGACATAGGAGTGGTGGCGAAACGCCTCGCGCTTGTGCACGTTGGAAAGGTGCACCTCGATCACCTTGCCCTCGAAGGCGTTGAGCGCATCGAGGATGGCCACCGAGGTGTGGGTGTAGGCGGCGGGGTTGATGATGATCGCCGCCGTGCCGTCGAGCCGCGCCTCCTGTATCCAGTCGATCAGCTGCCCTTCGTGGTTGCTCTGCAGCGCCTTGATGTCCCAGCCGTTGATGGCCGCCTTCTCGTACAACGCGTGGTTGACGTCGTCGAGGGTCTGGTGGCCGTAGATCTCCGGCTGGCGGGTGCCCAGCAGGTTGAGGTTGGGGCCGTGCAGGATCAGGACCTTGTTCATGGCATCTCTCTGGGTGGCGTGGAAAGGCTCAGGCGCTGGGCTCCAGCAGCTGCTGCCAGGCATCGCGCACCGCCTGGCGGTGAGCAGCGAAGTCGGCATCGCGCCCGCGGGTGGTGTCGCGGGTCAGCGAGGCACGGTGGGCCGCGCTGCGCAGGGCCAGGTAGGCCTCGCGCAGGCGCCGGCACGCCTCGGCCGGCAGGCGCTGCGTCGCCTCCAGGGTTTCGAGGATGCGCATGTTGTCGCTCCAGTGCAGCAGCTCCGGCGTCTCGTGGCCCAGCGAGAGCACCGCGAATTGGCACAGGAACTCGATGTCGACCATGCCGCCGGGATCGTGCTTGATATCGAACTCGCCCGCTTGCGCCTTGCCGCCCAGATGCTCGCGCATCTTGTGGCGCATCTTCACCACTTCCTCGCGCAGCGCCTCGGGGTCGCGCCGGCGGCCCAGGATCTCCCGGCGAATGGCATCGAAGCCTTCGGCCAGGCCGGCGTGGCCCGCCACGGCGCGAGCCCGGACCAGCGCCTGGTGCTCCCAGGTCCAGGCCTCGCGGCGCTGATAGTCGCCGAAGGCGGCCAGCGAGCTGACCAGCAGCCCGGCGTTGCCGGAAGGACGCAGGCGCATGTCGACCTCGTAAAGCGTGCCGGCCGGGGTCACCGCGGTGAGCAGGTGGATGATGCGCTGGCCCAGGCGGGTGAAGAACAGCGCCGTTTCGATGGGCCTTGCCCCGTCGGTGCTGCCCTGGGTGTCGGCGTCGTGGATGAACACCAGGTCCAGGTCCGAACCGTAGCCCAGCTCGATCCCGCCGAGCTTGCCGTAGCCGACGATGAGGAACTCCGGCTCGGCCCCGGCGCGCGAGCCGTCGTGGCGCAGCGGGTAGCCGTGCTTGCGCACCAGGTGGCGCCAGGCCATGGCCAGCACGGCATCGAGCAGTACTTCCGCGATATAGGTGAGGTAGTCGCTGACCTTCATCAGGTGGCGGGTGCCGGCGATGTCCGAGGCGGCCACGCGCAGCACATGGGCGTGCTTGAACACCCGCAGCGCCTCCAGCTGCGCCTCCTCGTCATCCTCGGGCAGGCGCGCCAGGGCCTGGCGCAGCTCGTCGGCCAGGCGCACCTTGTCGGCCGGCGTGTAGAGCGTTGCCGGGGTCAGCAGCTCGTCGAGCAGCAGCGGGTAGCGCGCCAGCTGCTCGGCGATCCAGGGGCTGGCGCCGCACAGCCCCATCAGGTGGCTCAGCGCCTCGGGATTCTCGCGCAGCAGCGCCAGGTAGGCGGTGCGCCGCAGCACGGCCTCGATCAGCGGCAGCACCCGCTCGAGCGCCGTGTCGGGCGCATCGCTCTGGGCCACGGCGTCGAGCAGCAGCGGCATCAGAGCGCTCAGGCGGTCGTGGCCGATCTGCTGCATGCTCTGCACCTGGCGCGACTGGCGCAGCCCCGAGAGGCGGCGCAGCGCCGTCTCGGCCTCGCTGAAGCCCGCCTCGGCCAGCATGGCCTGGGCCTCGTCGGCGTCGAGCTCGCCGCTCCACAGGGTGCGCCAGTCGTCCAGCGTTCGCCCGCCAGGCGCGGCGCCCTCGTCGCTCTCCGCGGCCCCGTCCTCGGGGTCGGCGATCACCGCATCGAAATGGCGCCTGACGCGCTCGCGCGCCTCGTCCAGGCGTGCCATCAGCGCCGGCCAGCCGTCCTGGTCGAGCGCCAGCGCCACCCGCTCGCGGTCCAGCGCATCGTCGGGCAGGCTCTGGGTCTGGCGATCCTCGCGCGCCTGCAGCACATGCTCGAGGTCGCGCAGGAAGACATAGTCGGGCTCCAGCTCCTCGACCACCGCCTGGGGCAGCAGCCCCAGCTCGGGCAGCCGCGACAGCGCGGTGCGCAGCGACGTGACCTGCAGTTCGGTATCGCGCCCGCCGCGGATCAGCTGGAACGCCTGCACCACGAACTCCACCTCGCGAATGCCGCCGGAGCCGAGCTTGATGTTGGCCTGCATGCCACGACGCTTCACTTCCCGGTTGATCAGGGCCTTGAGCTCGCGCAGCGACTCGATGGCGCCGAAATCGAGATAGCGGCGATAGACGAAGGGGCGCAGCTGGGCCAGCAGCTCCCGCCCGGCCTGGCAATCGCCGGCCACCGGCCGCGCCTTGAGCAGGGCGTAGCGCTCCCACTCGCGACCCTGGTCCTGGTAGTAGGCGGCCAGCGAGCTGAAGCTGCCGACCAGCGGGCCGCCATCGCCCAGCGGACGCAGGCGCATGTCGACGCGGAACACGAAGCCGTCGGCGGTCATGGCATCCAGCGCGGCGATCAGCTTCTGGCCCAGCTTGGTGAAATACTCCTGGTGCGCGAGCGCGGTGCGCCCGCCCACGGTCTCGCCCTTTTCGGGAAAGGCGAAGATCAGGTCGATATCGGACGAGAGATTGAGCTCGCCGGCGCCGAGCTTGCCCATCCCCAGCACCACCAGGCGCTGCTCGCTGCCGTCACCGCACGGCGCCGGCCGCCCCCAGCGCGGCGCATGATGGCGCTCGAGCCAGCCCAGCGCGCCCTCCAGGCACACCTCGGCGAGCCGCGACACGGCGGCGGCGGTGGCCCACATGTCGATGCCGGCAGGGCGGGTCAGGTCGCGCCACACGATGCCCAGCATGCGCGCGCGGCGAAAGCGCCGCAGCGCGGCATGCAGCGCGGCCTCGCCCTCGGCGGCCTCCAGCCGCTCCTCCAGCCAGGCGGCGAGGGTGTCGGGCTCGGGCGCGGCGTCGAGCTCGCCGCCGGCATCCAGGTGCAAAAACCAGTCGGGGTAGCGAACCAGGGTGTCGAGGGCGAAGTCGGAGACCACCACCACCCTGGCCAGCTGGCGGCGACGCGCCTCACCAAGCCCCTCCCAGTCGAGCGAGGGAGGCTCTCGGCCGGTCATCTCGGCCAGGTTGTCGGCCTGGGCCAGGCTGGCACTGAGCCGCTGCCACGCCTTGTCGCGCACCGCAACGAGCGCGGCGGGCAGATCCTCGGCAGGCAGGAAGTCATCGGGCAGGGGCATCGCCGCACACCTCTTTACATGGCTCGAAAGGCTCCAGCATAGCGAAGCCCGCGGTGCGACGGCACCCCTCGGCGTCGGCCCTCAGCCGAACAGCTTCTGCCACAGCAGCAGGCCCCAGGTCAGCCCGGCCGCCACCAGTGCCAGCATCACCGCCGCCGAACCGATGTCCTTGGCTCGCCCCGAAAGCTCGTGGTGCTCGGTGCCGATCCGGTCCACCACGCTTTCGATGGCGCTGTTGACCAGCTCCACGATCAGCACCAGCAGGCAGCTGCCGAGCAGCAGGATCCACTCCACCGGCCCGGCGCCGATCCACCAGGCCAGGGGCAGCAGCGGCACGCACAGCGCCAGCTCCTGGCGGAACGCCGTTTCGTGGCGAAAGGCATAGCGCAGCCCCTTAAGGGAGTAGCCGGTAGCGGCCACCAGATGGCGCCACCCGGTAAGTCCTTCCTTCATCCTGATGCCTTGCGGTAGTGGCGTGACGAGACGCGCCTCAGTGAGCCTCGATCATGCGCTCGAGGTCCAGTGCCAGGGGGTCGAGCACCTGGGCCCAGTTGAGCCAGGGCGTGCTGGAGGTGCCGTTGACCAGCACGGTGAATACGCCCCAGCGCCCCGACCGTGTTCGAAAGTAGCCGCTTGCGGCGCGCACGGCAATCGGCTGGTTGAGCGTACCGGTCTTGAGCATCACGTGCTCCTGGAACACCGGCGAGCCGCGCCGGATGAAGCGCGACACCCCGTTGCCCGGCGACTGGAAGCTGGCGACGAAGCTGGGAAACAGCGCGGTGCGGTGGAACATGCTTTCGAGTAGCACGTTGGCCCCCTGGGCCGAGGTGCGGTTCTCGGTGGTCAACCCGCTGCCGCTGAGCATGATCAAGGGGCCGTGGTCGGGCACGCCGGCCACGTAGTCCTGCAGCGCCTCGCCGCCTTCCAGCAGGCTGGCCCGCGGCCTGTCGACCAGGTTGAGCGCCAGCACGTCGGCCATGAAATTGTTCGAGTAGTTCATGACGTGCAGCAGCAGCTCCTGCAGCGGCCTGCCCTGCACCTGCGCCAGCACGCGGGCGGAAGCCGGCGGCGGCTCGATGCTGGTGACATAGCCCTGCCCCACGCCGATGCCACTCTGCTCGAGCATGGCCATCAGGGTGCGCGCCGTCTGTCGCGCGGGGTCGCCGCTGGCCCGGTAGACGTCGCGGGGCGAGGCGCCGAGCGCGATGTGGCCGCGCAGCAGCATCACGTCGCCCTCCTCGCGCGTCACCCGCTCGGCGCTGAATTCGGTGCCGCCGTCGGCCGCGCGCGTCTCGATCCCGTTGTCCACGCCCAGCACCAGCGCCTGGCTGTCACAGCTGGTGACCCGGGCGGGCTCGCCGGCCGCGGCCCCAGGGGCGACGTTGACGCACCAGTTGCCATGGTTGACGCCGGCGGACGAGAGCAGGGCGCTGTAGGAATTGCCCACCCGGGTCTGGGCCTGGCAGCGGTCGGTGGTGATGCACGCCACCGGGCCGAAGCGCCACTGGCTCACCACCAGCTGCCCCTCCACCCGGCGCACCCCGGCCTGGTGCAGGCGCTGGGCCAGGCGCCACAAATCCTCGGTGACCAGCCCCGGGTCGCCGCCGCCGTCCAGCACCAGATCGCCCTGCAGCACGCCCTGCGCATCCACCTGCGCCTCGCTCACCAGGTGCGTGGTGAAGCGGTGCTGGGGGCCCCAGCGGTCGAGCGCGGCCGCCGCCAGGTAGGCCTTGGTCACCGAGGCCGGCGAGAGCTGGCGCGCCGGTTCGATGGCGCCCAGCAGCTCGCCTGGGGCGGCTCCGTCGCCCAGCAGCCGGGCTTCGGCCCCGATCTGGTACCCGCGCTCGGCCAGGCGCCCGAGTTCGGCGAACCCCGAGCCCCAGGCCGGAAAAGTGAGCGCAAGTCCGCACAGCAGGACAACGCAACGCAGCATGAAGGCACCTCGCTAGGTGTTACGGCCAGCGCCTCTCAGTGGGCGCCAGGCCATGAAAAGAGTTGAATCACCCCACTCTGGCCACCTCGCCCCAATGGGCCGACGCAGGCCATCAAATCTCCTTGAAGCGGGCCAGCGCCTCCGGCGCGGGCGGCAGCGCGATCCTCAGCCGCCACAGTTCCTGACCGCTGAGCGCGTACTTGCGTTCGAAGGGCGTCAGGAAGGCGTCGCCCGGCGAATGGCGCTCGACGCTGGGCAGCGTGCCGACCACCTGGGCCACCGCCAGGGCGAACTCCTCCACGTAGAGCCGCCAGTTGGAGCGCAGCTCGAGCCGCCCTCCCAGCGCCAGGATCACCGGGAACACCGGGTGGCCGTGCCAGCGCTGCTTGAGGTGGGCCGACTTGGGATAGGGGTTCGGGTAGAGCAGGTAGTGGCGGGCCGGCTGCCAGCCAGCGCTCAGCGCCAGCCGCCAGAAGTCGACCAGGTCGGCCCTGACCAGCAGCGCGTTGCCGGGCAGCGCGCCATGGTTGCGCGACAGCCGGCTTTCGCTGCGATCCACCCCGATGACCAGGTGGTCGGCAAAGCGTTCGGCCAGCGCACGCGTAGAGAGCCCCACCCCGCAGCCAGCATCGAGGATCAGCGGCGGGGCAGCGGGCCCGGTCATGTGTCGCTCGCGCCAGGCCTGCGCCCGGGCGAAGGCGTGCCGGGTATGCTCGGCGACAGGCTTGCGAAGGGGCGCCGCCAGGGCACGCTCGACGCGCCGCGCCAGGTCCTGGTGCGGGCCGTCCTGATTGCTCGTGATGGAGCGCGAAGTGGCGTGCATGGGCGTCACGGCGTGGCGGAAAACGCCGCCATTCTACCAGCCATGCCTGGCCTTGCGAGTGTGAAAAAAAATGGCGCACTCCCGAAGAAGCGCGCCCACATACCCACTCGTATGACTCAAACAGCCCGCCTAGCATAGCCCTGGCAGCACGATATTTCAAACGTTCGTTTCATGAAAAACAGCGTTTTTTCTCGGCAAGGCGGCCATGACGGGGTCCAGAGACGGGTGCTATGATCGCGGCACATATCCCTATAACACCGACTCGCACAAACAGCACAACGAGGAAAGCGGCTTGTCACACTTACCGGTGATCGTCGGCATGGGCGGCATCAATGCCGCCGGCCGCACATCAGGCCATCAGGCGTTTCGACGCACCGTGATCAACTCCCTGCCCCAAGTGGAACAGCAGGCCCTGTTGCTCAGCCTGGCCGCGCTGATGGGCCTTGGCCACCACCGGGACGGAAGCTGGTACAACACCGCTCAGGAGCCGGTTGCCGCCGAGCAGCTCGTTGCCGAGTGTCGCGGGCGAATTCTCGACCACACCCTGATCCGCCGCATCGAAGACCCCCGCTTCAACGATGCCGGCCTGCCGGCCAACCGCCGCGCCCAGCTCGACCTGCCCCACAGCCTGGTGTTTCACATTCGCCGCCGCCAGCTGCCCGACCAGGTGCCGCCCACCTGGCAGATCCGTGAGATCGACCGCCACACGCTGGAGGTTTCGGTGCCTCCCGGCGAGCTGGAAGTGATGCTGCCGGAGGTACGCCAGGCCCAGGTGAGGGCGGCCGGCCAGCTTCCCAGCGGCTTCGACCCGAGCTCCCACTACCGCAGCGTGCACCACCCCCGCGGGCTGTCGATGGCCATCTTCGCCGCCAGCGACTGCTTGGGCAGCAGCGGGCTTGCGTGGGAGGCACTGCGTGACCGCCTCGACCCCGACGAAGTAGCGGTGTACGCCGGCAACTCCATCGGCCAGCTCGACGACGAGGGCTGGGGTGGCCTGCTCAAGAGCTTCGTCTCGGGCAACCGCGCCACCTCCAAGCAGATGCCGCTGGGCTACGGGCAGATGCCCGCCGATTTCCTCAACGCCTATGTGCTCGGCAGCGTCGGCGGCACCGGCGCCGCCCTCGGCGCCTGCGCCAGCTTTCTTTACAACCTGCGCCTGGGCATCGAGGACATCCGCAGCGGCCAGCGGCGCGCCGTGATGGTCGGCACCTCCGACGCCCCCGTGACGCCGGAGATCATCGAGGGCTTTCGCGCCATGGGCGCGCTGGCCGACGACGACAGCCTCAAGGCGCTGGACGCCCTGGAGCTGCTCACCGACGCCGACTACCAGCGCGCCTGCCGCCCCTTCGCCCGCAACTGCGGCTTCACCATCGCCGAGGCCAGCCAGTTCATCCTGCTGCTCGACGACGCCCTGGCGCTGGAAGTGGGAGCCGAAATCCTCGGCAGCGTGCCGGGGGTCTTCGTCAACGCCGACGGCTGGAAGCGCTCCATCTCCGCGCCCGGCATCGGCAACTACATCACCCTGGGCAAGGCGGCGGCGCTGGTGCACGACATGCTGGGCGAGCAGGCTCTGAAGGAGCGCACCTTCCTGCATGCCCACGGCACCAGCACGCCGAAGAACCGCGTCACCGAGTCCCATGTTTTCGACCTGGTGGCCCGTGCCCACGGCATCGACCAGTGGCCGGTGGTAGCGGTGAAGGCCTTCGTCGGCCACTCCCAGGGCAGCGCGGCGGGGGATCAGCTGGTCAGCGCGCTGGGCAGCTTCGCCCACGGCCTGCTGCCGGGCATTCCTACCCTCGATGCCGTGGCCGACGACGTCCACGCCGAGCGGCTGCGCTTCTCTCGTGAGTCGCAGCCGTTCGCGGCCGACGCCGCCTTCATCAACGCCAAGGGCTTCGGCGGCAACAACGCCACCGGCGTGGTGCTATCGCCGGCGGTAACCGAGCGGCTGCTGGCCCAGCGCCATGGCGAGGCCGCCGTGGCTGCCTGGCGCGAGCGCCGCGAAGCCACGCGCCAGGCCAGCCAGGCCTACCTGGACGCCGCCGACCGCGGCCACTACCAGGCGCGCTACCGCTTTGGCGAAGGGGTGCTGGAAGGTCCCGAGCTCGAGGTCAGCGACACCGCCATTCACATCCCCGGCTACGCCAGGCCAGTCTCGCTCAAGGTGGACAACCCCTTCGGCCGCCTGGACGACTGACGACACGGGCAGGTCGGCATTGTCGCCCTGCCCTGTCGGCGTTACCCTGAGCCCCTCGACGCATCAGCAGAGCCCAGCGCCATGAAAATTGCGGTCTATCCCGGCACCTTCGATCCCATCACCCACGGCCATTTCGACCTGATCGAGCGCGCCTCGCAGCTGTTCGACAAAGTGGTGGTAGCGATCTCCGCCAGCCCCGGCAAGGGCCCGGCGCTGGACCTCGATACCCGCATCGCCCTGGCCCGGGAGGTCTCGGCGGGCCTCGACAACGTCGAGGTGATCGGTTTCTCGGGCCTGCTCACCGACATGATGACCGAGCAGAACGCCCATATCATCCTGCGCGGCCTGCGCGCCGTGTCCGACTTCGAGTACGAGCTGCAGCTGGCCAACATGTACCGCGCCCAGGCCCCCGAGCTCGAAAGCGTGTTCCTCACCCCGGCGGTGGAGAACTCCTACATCTCTTCCACCATCGTGCGCGAGATCGCCAAGCTCGGCGGCGACGTGTCGCGCCTGGTGCATCCCAGGGTCGCCGAAACGCTGCGCAGCCATTACAATACCTGACCGAATTACTCGGCGATTAGCCGAGCCGCATTGCCCCTGGGCCCCGCCACCGTGCGGCCGCCCAATCGCGAGGTAGCCCTATGGCCTTGATGATCACCGACGAGTGCATCAACTGCGACGTCTGCGAACCGGAATGCCCCAACGGCGCCATCTCCGCCGGGGAAGAGATCTACGTGATCGACCCCAACCTGTGCACGGAGTGCGTCGGCCACTACGACGAACCCCAGTGCCAGCAGGTGTGTCCGGTGGACTGCATCCCGCTCGACCCGGCGCGCCAGGAAACCCAAGACGAATTGATGGCCAAGTATCGGCTGATTACCGCGGCCTGACACCGTAGCGCCATGCCACGTCTCCAGCCCCGCGCCTGCGGGGCTGGGCGTTTCGGGCGTATCCGCTCGACTCAGCGAGCGCGGGGCGGGTTGGTTGCGGTACAGCCCAGGCAGCGGCGGAACGTTGCCTCGGCGGGCGTCTTGACCAGTGTATCGGCAACCGCATCGACATTGCCGCCCATCGCGGAAAATGGCAGCGTAACCGCAAACAGGGCCGTGCCGCCAACGGTGGCCACCAGCAGCAGCGGTCGGGCGATCAGGGCATCGGCGATCATCGCCGCACCGCTCGGCCTGGCCTCCAGGCGCGACTCCTGCGCCAGCGCCTGCCCTCCTCCCAGCAGCAGTGTCGCCGCCACGCCCACTGCCACCGCCACTCTTCCCATGCGCTTCATGCCTGTCTCCCACTTTTTTTCTGGCTATCTTGATGAATAGGGTTATTGGCTCGATCGTGCACCGACGGGGCTAACATCCCACGGCGGCGAGCCGGTATCCAGTCGCGGCTTATCACGGTTGCATTGCATCGGCACGCCCGCCATGCTGCTCGGCTCGTTCACCACCGGGGCAAGACGTGGCGACCCAGCCCACCGAGACACCTGCGACCGCCCGGCGACGCCTCGGGGCGCTGGCCTGGCCGATCATCCTTTCCAACATCACCGTACCGCTGCTCGGGCTGGTGGATACCGCCGTGGTCGGCCACCTGCCGGATTCGCGCTACCTGGCGGCGGTCACCCTGGGCGCGACGCTGTTCAGCTTTCTCTACTGGGGCTTCGGCTTCCTGCGCATGGGCACCACCGGGCTGACGTCCCAGGCCGTGGGTCGCGAGAACGACAGCGAGGTGCGCCACCTGCTGGGGCAGTCGCTGCTGCTGGCCGCGGCCATCGGCACGCTGCTGATCCTGTTCTCGCAGCCGCTGATTTCGCTGGGCCTGTGGCTGCTCGGCGGCAGCGAGGCCGCCTCGGCCCTGGCCGCGGAGTATGCCCAGATCCGCATCCTCTCGGCGCCGGCGGTGCTGGCCAACTACGCCATCCTCGGCTGGTTCCTGGGCCAGCAGAATTCGCGGGTAACGCTGGCCATCCTGGTGCTGACCAACAGCGTCAACATCGTGCTGGACCTGCTGTTCGTGGTGGGGCTGGGCATGACCAGCGACGGCGTGGCCTGGGCCACGGTGATCGCCGACTACACCGCCCTGGCGTTCGGCGGCTGGCTGGTGAGCCGCCGGCTCCGGCGCCTGGAAGGACGCTTCCTGCGCGAGAAACTGCTCAGGCTCACCGCCTATGCCGAGCTGTTCCGGGTCAACGCCAACCTGTTCGTGCGCACCTTGGGGCTGCTCTTCGCCATGGCCTTCTTCACATCGCGCGGGGCTGCCCAGGGCGACACGGTGCTGGCGGCCAACGCGGTGCTGTTGCAGTTCATCATGCTGACCTCCTATGCCCTGGACGGCTTTGCCCACGCCGCCGAGGCGATCGCCGGGCGCGCCGTGGGTCGCCGGCGCTGGGACGAGTTCGCCCTGGCGGTGCGCACCGCCGCCGAGTTCTCGCTGCTGACCGCAGGCGCCGCGGCCCTGGCCTTCGCCCTGGGCGGCGGCTACCTGATCGCGCTACTGACGGGGTTGGCAGAGGTGCGCACGGCCGCGGCCGAGTTCCTGCCATGGATGGTACTGATGCCGCTGATCGCGGTGTGGAGCTACCTGTTCGACGGGGTCTTCATTGGTGCCACGGCGATCCGCGAGATGCGCAACAGCATCTTCGCGGGCCTCGCGGTCTTCCTGCCGCTCTGGTGGCTGACCCAGGGTCTCGGCAACCACGGCCTATGGCTGTCGTTCCTGGCCTTCGCCCTGGTGCGCTCCAGCGTGCTGAGCGCCTACTACCTCGCCTATCGTCGCAGCCGCTGGCGTTAGGCTTTGACAATCCCCGGCGGGGTCGGCACCGTTGATCGAAAGCAGCGCAAGGCCCCAGGCCTGCGCTACTTTTTCCTGTAGCTTCGCCAAACGCCTCAACAACCTCACTAGAAGAAGCGAATACCGCCATGCTCAAGTTCCTTTCCCGGCCGGCCGTACGGCTTGTCGAGCGCTACCTGCCTGACCCCTTCATCTTCGTGTTGCTGCTGACCGTGATTGCCGCGGTGGCGGCCATTGCCGTGGAGCGCCAGACACCGCTGGCGGTGATGCGCTTCTGGGGCGACGGCTTCTGGAACCTGCTGACCTTCTCCATGCAGATGCTGCTGGTGCTGGTGACCGGCTTCATGCTGGCCAGCTCGCCGCCGGTCAAGCGCCTGCTGCAGCGCATCGCCGCGCTGGCGAACAACGCCGGCCAGGCGATCCTGCTGGTCACCCTGGTCTCGCTGCTGGCCAGCTGGATCAACTGGGGCTTCGGCCTGGTGGTGGGGGCGCTGTTCGCCAAGGAGCTGGCGCGCCTGGTGCGGGTCGACTATCGCCTGCTGGTGGCCAGCGCCTACTCGGGCTTCGTGGTATGGCATGGCGGCCTGGCCGGCTCAATCCCGCTGACCATCGCCACCGACGGCCACTTCAGCGCCGAACAGATCGGCGTGATCGGCACCGGCTCCACCATCTTCGCCTTCTTCAACCTCGCCATCGTGGTGTGCCTGTTCGTGGCCATCCCGCTGGTCAACCGCATGATGCTGCCCGATGAGAAGGACAGCGTTTACGTCGATCCCAAGCTGCTGGACGACGCTCCCGCCACGCGGGTGCGCATTGGCCGGCCAGCCGAGCGCCTGGAAAATAGCGTGACGCTGGCCTGGCTGGTGGGCATCCCGGGGGTGATTTTCCTGCTCGACCACTTCATGCTGCGCGGCGGCGGGCTGAATCTGAACATCGTCAACTTCATGTTCCTGTTCCTGGCCATCGTGCTGCACCGCACCCCGCGCAGCCTGCTGGAGAGCCTGAACGAGGCGATCAAGGGCGGCGCCGGGATCGTGATCCAGTTCCCCTTCTATGCCGGGATCATGGCCATCATGGTGCAGTCTGGCCTGGCAGAATCCATGTCCCAGGCGCTGATCTCGTTCGCCACCGAAACCTCGCTGCCCTTCTGGTCGTTCATCAGCGCCGGCATCGTCAATCTGTTCGTGCCCTCCGGCGGCGGCCAGTGGGCGGTACAGGCGCCGGTTATGCTGCCGGCGGCCGAGGCGCTCGGCGTCGATGTCGCTCGCGTGGCCATGGCCGTGGCCTGGGGCGACGCCTGGACCAACCTGCTGCAGCCGTTCTGGGCGCTACCGGTGCTGGCCATCGCCGGGCTGAAAGCCAAGGACATCATGGGCTTCTGCCTGATCCAGCTGTTCCTGACCGGCATCATCATCTCGGTGGGTCTGACCTGGTTCTGAGCCGCCGCCTCCCGCGCCGCGCTTCGGCGCGGGAGGCAACCCCTTCAATGAGGAGAACGCCATGGAAGATACGCCGCTGCCCGGACAGCACGAGCTGATCATGACCGTGCTGATGACCCCCGACATGGCCAACTTCAGCGGCAAGGTGCATGGCGGCGCCATCCTGAAGAAGCTTGACGAAGTGGCCTATGCCTGTGCCAGCCGCTATTCGGGCCACTACGTGGTGACCCTCTCCGTCGACCAGGTGCTGTTCAAGCAGCCGATCCACGTCGGCGAGCTGGTCACCTTCCTGGCCAGTGTGAACCACGTGGGCCGCTCGTCGATGGAGATCGGCATCAAGGTGGTGGCGGAGAACATCCGCGACAAGGTGATCCGCCACACCAACAGCTGCTACCTGACGATGGTCGCCGTGGACGCCAACGGCCAGCCCGCGCCGGTGCCGCCGCTTGAACTGACGACCCCGCTGCAGAAGCTGCGCTTCGAGAAGGCGGCGCTGCGCAAGACCCTGCGCAAGCAGGCCGAGGAAGCCGAGCGCCGCACCCAGGCCGAGCACCGCTCCGCCTGAGGCACGCTCTCCGCTCGGCGAGCGTCAGCCGCAGCCGATGTCGCTGATCACTTCGTTGTCGTCGACGCGCACATTGATACGGTCGTCGCGGTACTCCAGGGTATAGGCGTGCCCCGGGCGCATCACGCGCAGCGTGGCGGCCCCACTCTCCTCGAGAATCGCCTGGCCCAGGCCTTCGTCATACGCGCGGCCGACCCGATCCTGCACGCGGCCCGCACCGCAGCTATCTTCGCGCGCCTCGACCCGCGGCGGCAGCGGCGCCGGCTCATGCGGAACGGAGGAGGAGGTGGCAGACGTACAGCCGACCAGCAAAACCAGGCTGGCACTGGCCAGGGAGAACCGGAAAGGCAGGAGCATTGGAGTGTCTCGAGGAGGGAAAGGGAGGGAAGTGTAACAGGCAGCAAAGGGCGCGCCGAAGCGGCGCGCCCTTAAATAGCCAGGCCAAGGCGACGTATCAGCGGGCGGCATCCTGTACGGCTTGACCGCCGCGCTCGACGTCCTGGCCGGCACCTTCCATCGTGTTGCAGCCTGCCAGGGCACCGGCGGTCATCAGCAGGGCGAAGCTGAGGGCGATCGCTTTTTTCATGGTTCATTCTCCTTGAAAGAGTCGGGTATCCATTCCTTGGCAAAAGCAAGGGCCTACTCAAGCGTAACAGCGAATTCCCGAGTTTGCACAACCAGGTCAGCTCGCCTGCCGCTGAATGGCCTCGCCCCCACGTTCGATGTCCTCCCCCATGCCGCGCATGGTATTGCAGCCGCTCAGCAGCGAGAGGCCGACCAGTACAACCAGCAAGAGCAGCAGCATCCGTTTCATGGTTCACTCCTCGGTGATGGAACGCTTCCCACCCCTTCAATCTAGCACCCAGTAACGCGACGCGAGGCAGCGGGGCCGTCCGCCCGCTGTGCCATGATGAACCAACACGACCCATGAGAAGGAAAGCACCATGCACGATCTCGCCCTGGACGAACGCCTGGCGCAGGATAGCTACCCGGTCACCGAGCTGCCGCTGTGCCAGCTGCGGGTGATGAACGACCGCCGCTACTGCTGGCTGCTATTGATTCCACGCCGCGACCACGTAAGCGAAGTCTTCGACCTCGACGACGCCGACCAGCGCCAGCTTTGGCATGAGGCCACCCGACTCGGGGCGCTGCTCAAGGAAATGACCGACTGCGACAAGATCAACATCGCCACGCTGGGCAACGTGGTCGCCCAGCTGCATGTGCATGTCGTCGCCCGGCGGCGTGACGATCCCGCCTGGCCCGGCCCGGTGTGGGGCCACGGCCAGGCAGAGCCCTACGACCTGGATACCCTGGCCGAGGTGCGCGATCCGCTGCTGGCGCAGCTCGATGGCAGCGACCTGCTGCGCTGATCAGCCGCCCCCGAACGGCGACGGCCGGGGTGCTTCGCCGTTCGCGCTGCGCGCAGGCGGTTCCCCCAGCAGCGGAACGGAGGTGGGCTGGCTGACCCCGGTGATCGACAGCGATATACCCAGCGCGAAGATCGCCAGGCCACCGCCCAGCGCCGCCCAGCCCAGCAGGCGCCCGGCACGCTGGGCATTGTGCTGGCGCACCAGGCGGCGCTCGGCCCAGCCCCGCGCTACCACGCTGGCCAGCGCCAGGGCGGAGACCGTGAGCGCCGTGCCCAGCGCCATCACCATCACGGCAGCCACCCCCACCGCAAATTTCCCCAGCAGCGTAGCCGCGCCCAGCAGCAGCACACCCCCGCTGCAGGGGCGCATGCCGATGGCCACCACCGTGGCCAGCGCCGTACGCCAGTCGCGTGCCTGCTCCGGCGCGACGTGATGATGCCCGCCGCAGCAGTGGCCATCGTGACCATGCCCGTGTACATGCGCATGTCCGTGGGCCACCGGGGCGAACGACGTTGCCGCCACGGGCTGGAACGCGGGCGCCGATGCGGAGTAGGCCGCCGACCGGCGCAGCTGGCGAATCGCCCGCAAACACAGCCAAGCGCCCAACAGCGCCACCATCAGGAAGCTGGCCTGCTCCACCCAGACCACGCTGCCCATGGCCTGGCGGGTCACCCAGCCCAGTCCATGCACCAGCACCACGACCAGCGCGATGGCCACCAGCCCCTGCAGCAGCGAGGCGGCGAAGGAGAGCGTCAGCGCCCGGCGCAGCGCCCCGCCCTGGGACACCAGGTAGGTGGCCAGCACCGCCTTGCCGTGGCCGGGCCCGGCGGCATGGAAGACCCCGTAGCCGAAGCTGACGCCCAGCAGTGCGGCCCAGGCAGCCGGTGACGGGGTGCCCGAGAAGTTGGTAATGGCCAGGGTCAGCGCACGGTGCAGCTCACGCTGCCAGACCACCAGCTGGAAGCTCAGCGCCTGCAGCCCTCCCATCACGACCAGGTAATAGAGCAGCAGCGCCAGCAGCAGCACACCGCCCAGCAGCGCGGCTCTCAGGGTCACTCGCATGCCACCTCCCCGGTCTCGGCGAAGTAGCGGCCAAGGCCGGGCTCGGCCTCGTCGGTCACGTCGAGCATGGCGGCCGCCATGACCCGCTCCGGGTCGGGGCGGGCCGGGACGATCCGCGTGCTGCAGGCCAACGAGCCACTCACCGTCAGGGCCGTCTCCTGCGGCGTCTCGCCCTCCGCCTCGTGCACCATTTCCAGGTAATAGGTGGGATCGAAGATCTGGTAGCTCAGGCTACGCTGCGCAAGTGGCTGCGCCGAGGCCAGCGGCAGCAGGAAGACGAACTCGATGCGCCCGCCGCGTTCCATCGCGGTGTACTCGCTGACCTCGCCCAAGGCGATGCGCTCGCCGTCGAGGTGCAGCTCGGTGAAATAATCGAACGGCGCCAGGTTGCCGCGTATCTCGCCGCCAAGCTGGTCCAGGGCCGCCTCCAGGCCCTCGTCGGCGCGGCCGAGCTCCTCAAGCAGCACCAGGCTGTAGAAGGGGTCCATCCGCCAGGCCTGGTGCAGGCCCTCAAGGCGGCCTTCATCGTCGACCAGCAGCCGCACGCGCACGTCGATCCAGCCATGCGGATGGGCCAGCGCGAGGCTCGGCGGCCCCAGCAGAGCCAGCAGGCCGAGTGACAGGGCAAGCCGCTTTCCCGACCAGCGCCGGGCACAAGAAACCAGGCAGTTCCGTCTATTCATGTGTTGCCTACTCATCGTGTCACGGAGGGGCGTCGGCGAAGCCCGGAGCGAGTCCGAGCCTGACCTGGAGCGCCGCCAGCAGGGGGTCCAGCAGATGGGGCGGCAGGGCCTGCCCGCCCCGGGTGGCGCTCAGGGCGACGCGGGCCCCTTCGCCTTCGGGTATCACGCTCAGCCGCACCCGATAGCCCGGCCAGCGCGCCAGTGCGGCATCCGCCCGCCCAAGCCCCGGGTCGGCATGGCGAATGACATAGCCTTGCTCCATCAGCAGGCCAAGAGTGGCCTGCATGGCCTGCTCGGGAGGTGCGGCCAGCGAGAGCTCGCGCGTTTCGGCCGCCGGGGCGCCAGTCGCGGCGCAGCCGCTCAGCCACAGCGTCAGCAGCAGCGCCAGGGGGGCCAGCAGGGCTCTCATGGCCCCTCCCCGACCGCAGGCGCGGCCGTGGCGGTCATGACCTGACGCAGGCGCAGGCAGAAGTCGGCATCGCTGGCGCTGCGGGTCTCGCGCAGGTCGCCGCGCCAGTCGATGACCTGGATGTCACGGGTGAGGCGCACCCAGTCGGCGTCGGCCACCAGCGAGACCCGCTCCAGGCGGGTGGCATCGCGGGTGACGCTGCCGACACCGCCACCGAAGCCGATCATCAGCCCGGTGGAGAAGCCGCCGCGCCCACCGCCCACGCCCACACCGTAGCCGCCATAGAAGCCGCTGCCCTCCCAGTCGTCGTGGAAGTCGCCGTAGGCGGGCAGCACCTGGGTGCGATCGGCGCTGACCAAGCCGAGGCCCAGCGCGGTGTGGCGCACCACGAAGCCTTCGTTCTCCAGCGCCGTCAGCGCTCGCCGCACCCAGTCGGGCGCGGGCGTATCGCCCGCCTCCCAGCGGCACTCCGGCGCCGGCCGCGGTTCGGCCGCAGGCAGCACGCTGGGCGCCGCCTGGCAGCCTGCCAGCATGATCAGCCAAGGGGTGAGCCACCACAGGCGCATTGAGCCATCTCCCATCCAGGTTGCTCGAGTCTACGCACAGCGTAGAGCAGCGCAAGCGACACCGGGCGGCGCCTGCGCCTCACTCAGAGTCTCGCCAGCGCCCTGGGTTCCCGCAAGGGCGGGCCTTGAACGGCTCGCCGGCGCGGCCACCTCATGGGCTGGGCCTATGGCGGCCATGGCCAATTTTTGCTTAGCCCCCGGGCCCGGTCCGCTTACACTGGTGCCAGCTTCCCTACAATGACCGCTTCCCTACCGAAGAGGAGACAAGCATGAGTGATACCAACCCCATCGGCCTGCACAAGGGCAGCGCCAGCCAGCTGGCCGAGAAGCTCAACGTACTGCTGGCCAACTACCAGATCTTCTACATGAACGTGCGCGGCTACCATTGGAACGTGAAGGGCCCGCAGTTCTTCGAGCTGCACACCAAGTTCGAGGAGTTCTACACCGACCTGCTGACCAAGGTCGACGAGGTCGCCGAGCGCATCCTCACTCTGGGCCACCAGCCGGTGCACGCCTACAGCGACTATGTGGCCATGGCGCAGATTCAGGAAGAGAAGCACGTGTCGGACGGCGAGACCTGCGTGCGCGGCGTGCTCAAGGGGTATCAGACCCTGATTGAACTGCAGCGCGAGATCCTGGCGCTGGCCTCCGATGCCGACGACGAAGGCACCGCCGCCCAGGCCGGCGACTACATTCGCGAGCAGGAAAAGACGGTCTGGATGCTCAACGCCTACCTGGGCTGATTCGCTTTCGTAGCCGGGCCGCACCCGGCTACGGCCACATTCTGTCACACATCGTCATCGTGCCTTGACGTTTCGCAACGCTCGCCCCCTTGTGACCCGCGCCGTCCGCCACGACGCTTGAAGAAGCAGGCGAAGGCCACTCGCCACCAGGCCGGCCAAGCCGGCTCACACTGCTTGCAAGGAGGTAGCCCATGAGCGAGAAACTGAAAGGCAAGAGCGTCGCCATCCTGGCAACCGACGGCTTCGAGGAGTCGGAGCTCACCGAACCCAAGGCGGCACTGGCGCGCGAAGGCGCCACGGTGCATGTGATTGCACCGGACAAGTCGAACATTCGGGCCTGGGCCGGCAGCGACTGGGGCGAGCGCCATGCTGTCGACAGGCAGCTCGCCGACGCCAGGGTCGACGACTACGACGCCCTGGTGCTGCCCGGCGGCCTGTTCAACCCCGATACGCTGCGCCAGGACGACCAGGCGCTCGCCTTCACCCGCGGCTTCTTCGAAGCGCACAAGCCGGTCGGCGCCATCTGCCACGGCCCCTGGGTGCTGATCGACGCCGGCGTGGCCAAGGGACGCCGCATGACCTCCTACCCTTCGGTCAAGCAGGACCTGCGCAACGCCGGCGCCGAGTGGGTCGACCAGGAGGTGGTCGTCGACAGCGGGCTGGTGACCAGCCGTAAGCCCGACGACCTGGACGCCTTCTGCGCCAAGCTGGTCGAGGAAGTCGCCGAAGGCCCGCACCGCCGCCAGCGGGCCTGACCAGGGCTTGCGCGTGCCGCCCGCCCGGGCGGCACGCCGGTTTCAAGCCTGGCGGGGCGAACCGGCCAGGTCGGCCACCAGCGCTCGCAGCAGCTCCCAGAACTCCTCCACCGACGCCAGCTCCACGCGCTCGTCCGGCGAGTGCGCGCCACGGATCAGCGGGCCGAAGGAGATCATCTCGAGCCCAGGGTACTTGCCGGCCAGGATGCCGCACTCGAGCCCGGCGTGGATCACCTTCACCGCCGGATCGCTGCCCAGCCGCTGGCGATGCAGCGCACAGAAGCGCGCCAGCAGCGGGTTGCCGGGGTCGGGCGTCCAGCCGGGGTAGGCGTGCTCGACGCGGGTGCGCGCTCCAATCAGCTGGAACAGGCCACGAAAGCGCTCGGCGATATCCGCCGCGGCGCTGTCGCGCAGCGAGCGCACCAGGGCGCAGAGGTGGAAGCGCCCCTTCTCCAGCGTCACCACCCCCAGGTTGTTGGAGGTCTCGACCACGCCGGGCATCGCCTGGCTCATGCGCTCCACGCCGCAGGGGGCGGCGTGGAGCGCCGCCAGCAGCATGCTGCTGGCATGCGCGTTGAGCGCCTGCTCCGGCTGGTGCGGCTCCGCCGTCACGCACAGCGCAAGCCCCTCGTCGACGCCGCTCAGCTCGGCGCGCAGCGTCTCCTCCAGGGCGGCCACGCGGGCCTGGACGCCTGCGAACTCGGCGGCCGGAATCGCCAGGGTAGCGAAGGCCTCGCGCGGGATGGCGTTGCGCAGCGTGCCGCCGCGATAGGCCACCAGCCGGGCATCGAAGGCTTCCAGCGCCCGCAGCACGCGCACCAGCAGGCGGTTGGCATTGCCGCGCCCGCGGTGGATGTCGATCCCCGAATGGCCGCCGACCAAGCCGGTCAGCGCCAGGCTCACCGCCATTTCATCGCCGGCCAGCGCGGCGGTGGGCAGCTGCACCTCGACCACGATATCGGCGCCGCCGGCACAGCCGATGAAGACCTCGCCCCGATCCTCGGAGTCGAGATTTAGCAGCACCTGGCCTTCGAGCCAGCCTTCAGCCAGGTTGAGCGCTCCGCCCATGGAGGTTTCTTCTTCCAGGGTGAAGAGCGCCTCCAGCGGACCGTGGACCAGGCTGTCGTCCTCGAGGAGCGCCAGGGCCGCAGCCACGCCCAGGCCGTTGTCGGCACCCAGCGTGGTGTGGCGGGCATGCAGCCAGCCGTTCGCCACGTAGGTCTCGACGGGGTCACGGGTGAAGTCGTGGGGCGCATCGGCGTTGGCCTGGGCCACCATGTCGAGGTGGCCCTGCAGGATCACGCCCGGCGCCTGCTCATGCCCGGGGCTGGCCGGCTTGCGCAGCCGCAGGTTGCCGAAGGCGTCACGGTCATGGGCCAGCCCGCGGGACTCAGCCCAGCGCTCGAGCTTTTCGACCAGCTCGGCTTCATGGCCGGAAGGGCGCGGCGTGTTGCACAGCGTACGGAAATGGCGCCACAGCGGCTGAGGGTTCAGGTGTTCGAGATGCTCGTTCATGACGACTCTTCAGCAGGGTATCCGGCTTACCTTACCTAGCCGCCGCGCGCTGGGAAAGCCCGCACGATGCCTTGTGGCTCGGCCAGGTGGGCGATACCGGCACGCAGCCGATCGTGCACGTCGCGGCGCCCTTTCGCGCCCAGCCGTGCGCCCAGCCAGTCGGTATCGCGCCCCTGGAAGGCCCAGGCCACCAGCCAGGGCAGCACCGGGTCGCACTCGCCGCGCCGCGCCGCGTGTTGCAGCAGTGTCTGCAGCGCCGGGCGTGCCAGCGCCGGTTCGCGCCGCCCCCAGGCGACGTCGGCGATCGCCTCGCGGTCGACGTCGCTCAATTCGGGCGCCGGCCCTTCGCCCAGCAGAGCCGCCGCCACCCGAGGCTCCAGCCCGCGCAGTTCGAACGCCAGCAGCGCCGGCAGCAGGCGGTGGAAGCGCTCGGCCAGCCGCTCGGCCAGGGCCTTACCGCCGGCACTGGTCGGCCGCACCACCATCAGGGCGTGCTCGCCGGTAGAGGTTTCGCGCGAGAGCCCCAACCGTACCGCACGAAAACCTTGGGCCTGCCAGAAGGCGATCAGCCCCGGTTCGGCACCGAAGCTCGCCCCCAACAAATCGATGCCTTCATGCCGGGCCGCCTCGCCGGCCTCCTGCAGCAGGCGTGCACCAAGCCCCTCACGGCGCCGCGCCGGATGTACGGCAATGCGCTGAATGCGCCGCAGCCGGGCGGTCAGCGCATCGCGGCAGCCGGCATGGGCCGCCAGCGACTGCGCCAGCAGGTGCCCCGGCAGGCGGCGCTCACCGCGGGCCACCTGATCCGCCAGCCGGCTGTCGAAGCCCCCCTCGTCGCTGCAGGCCATCACACCCTGGACCTGCCCGGCCGCACTCAGGGTCGTCAGGCTCAGGTCGGGCGCGTCGAGCAGGCGGCACAGGTCGCCGGGGGTGGTGCGGTAGTGGGCCTGCACCAGCAGGCCGAACAGTGCCTGCAGGGTCGCCTCCTCACGCACCAGCTCCGCACCGCGCCACTGGCGGCAGGCCAGCGGCTCCGCGGCGTCGGCGGCGGGCGGCGGCTCGGCGTCGAGCAGCAGCAGCCGCGCCACCAGGCGTTCGAGCGGGTCGCCGGGCGCCCAGCGCACCGAGGTGTCGAGGTGCAGCTCACGCCAGTCGGGAGCCTGGCGGGCAAGACGGTCGCGGAAGCGCAGGGCAAAGCCGCGCCCCGACCCTTCGTAGCCGTGCACGGTGGTGGCAAAGGCGATGCGTGGAAATGCCGCCAGCCACTGCCCCAGCAGCGCAGCGGGAATGGCAGCGGCCTCGTCGACCAGCAGCCGCGTACCCGCCCCTCCGGCCTCGCCACACTCAACCCGGGCGGTCAACGCATCGGGGGCGACGAATACCACCCGCCCGCCGCCGGCATCGACAAAGCACGGGGGCTGCCAGGCGCCCTCGGGGCGCAGCACCGCCAGGCGTTCGAACAGGGCGGCCAGCGATTCGAGCCGCGGCGCGGTGACAAGGATCTCGCGTTCGCCAGCCTCGAGCAGCCGGGCGCAGGCGATGCCCAGCGCCGCAGTCTTGCCACGCCCGCGGTCGGCAGTGATTACCAGCGGACGGCGGCGCTTCAGCCCGACCAGCCCGCGCACCGCCTCAGCCTGGTCGGGCGTGGCGCAGTCGCCCGGCGGCGTCGATGCCGGCGGCGCCACGCCGGCGGACAGCGCAGGCAGCCGCAGGGGCGCATCGCCGTGCCAGTGCGCCACCGCTTCGGCTTCGGCTAGCCGCCGGGCAAGCCGGCGGTGGTAGGGGGTCAGCTTGGCCGCCTGCTGGGCGGCACCCTCCAGGGCCCAGCCGGGCGGCGTCAGCAGCACCAGCAGGCCGCCGGCCCGCAGCGTTCCGCTCAGGGCACCGAAGGCGTCCGCATCGAAGGGAGACGCCGCCTGGGCATCGAACACGAGCAGGTCGTGCTCCCCGCCCAGCCGGGAGCGAGCCTTGCCGGGCGGCAGCCACTGCACCGACGGCATCGTCGCGGGCGGTTGCGCTGCGATCCAGCAGGGCGAGCGCCAGCCACCGGCCTGCCACAGCGCCGCCGCCCGTCGCTCGGCCTCTTCTTCGTCGGCAGCCAGCCACAGCAGGCCGCGCCAGCCGCGAGACGCCAGCTCGCCCGCCCACTGCAGGATGTCGGCGCAAGCCCGTGGGGTCATCCACGCCCTCCCATACGCTTGGGTTGTCTTTTTTCCGGCCGACAGGGAGCAGCAACGGCGTTCCTGCCGTACCGCCTAGACTTTGGTCTTAGCCTCTGCGCTCGACACACCACCCTGCCCTGTGCCAGTTCATCACAGGTTTTCTTAAAATACAGCAACATGTTGATTTTCATTGGGCACATGGTGGTCTGACCACTTGCACGGCGGAGCGCACCAGGGTTGAACAGCGGCCCGTGCAAGATATCGCTACCGGCGGCTTGGCCATGCTAGCTTGTTCTTGCCACCGCAGGCTGCACGGTGCCGCGCCGGCTCGCCGCCATGCCGATGCAGTTCGCGGGCTGTCCTTGCCATACGCACAACAAGATCCACAACGGGAGCATGACATGACGATAAAGACAAGGTTTGCGCTGACCGGCCTGGCCGCCGGTATTGCCCTGGCGGCTTTCGCTACTTCCGCCCAGGCGCAGGAGCGCTGGACCATGACCTCCACCTGGCCCGACAATCTGGATCTGATCCAGATCGACCGCCACTGGGCGGACCTGGTCAACAAGCTGGCCGGTGACGAAGTGCGGATCGAATTCCGCGCCGGCGGCACGCTGATGCCCGCAACCGAAGTGTTCGACGCCACCGAGACCGGCAGCATCGAAGCCGCCGGCGACTGGCCCGGCTACTGGGCCGGCCGCAACCCGGCATTTTCTCCGCTGGCCACCACCACCATGCTGTTCAACGGGGTGGACTACCTGAACTGGATCCAGCAGTGGGGTGGCTTCGATCTCTACCAGGAGATTTACGGCCAGTACAACATGGTCTACCTGCCCTACGGCATCACCAACAATGAGTCCGGCTTCATGGGCCGCACGCCGATCCAGAGCCTGGCCGACCTCGACGGCAAGCGCCTGCGCCTTTCCGGGCGTGACCAGGGCCGCGTGCTCGAGCAGCTCGGCGGCTCCCAGGTCAACCTGGCCGGCGGCGAGATCTATCAGGCGGTGGAGCGCGGCGTGGTGGATGCCGCCGAATTCTCCACGCCGGGCGTCGACTACAACGCCGGCTTCGCCGAGGTGGTCGAGCATTGGAGCGTACCCGGCTGGCACCAGTCAGCCAGCGTGTTCGGGGTGATGATCAACAAGGATGCCTGGGACGCCCTCTCCGAGGAGACTCAGGAGAAGCTGAAGATCGCCGCCGATGCCACCATGGCCTGGTCGCTGGCCTGGTCGGAGCGCGGCTCCACCGAAGGCACTGAAAACTTCATCGAAGCCGGGGTGCAGATCAACCAGCTGGCCGACGAAGAGCTGGCGCGCATCCAGGAGATCACCAACCAGGTAATCGTGCGCGGCGCCTGCGAGCACCCGGACCACGCCAAGGTCTACCACTCCATGATCAGTTACCTGGAGCACTACGCTAGCTGGCGTGACATCTCGGCACCGTTCAACATGAGCCGCACCATGGACAACCTGCCGTCTCTGGAAGAGATCGAAGCCTGCCTGTAAGGCACATGCCTGCCGCCCCGGCCCCCCACTGCCGGGGCGGCTTTCGTTCCGACGTCGGAGACTTTCCATGAATGCGATTGCCAAGGCGATCGATACGCTCAACGAGCTGTTCGGGCGGCTCATCGCGCCCCTGATCGCCGTCATCACGCTGATCGTTCTCTATGACATAGCGCTGCGCTTCTTCACCGGTCGCCCCAGCGACTGGGCCTTCGACATCACCAAGATGCTGTTCGGCGCCCATTTCATGCTGATGGCCGCCTACGGCCTGCGCCATCACGCCCACGTCGAGGTCGACGTGCTCAAGCGCCTGCTCGCGCGGCGCAAGCAGGCGGTGCTCGAGATCCTCGGCTACCTGATTTTCTTCGTGCCGTTCATCTGGATGCTGCTGACGTTCGGCTGGAGCTTCTTCATGCGCTCCTACAGCCGCCTCGAGACCACCTACGGCGTGGTGTCGCTACCGGTCTATCCGGTCAAGGGCGTCATCGTGGTGGCGGCCTTCCTGATCCTGCTCCAGGCCGTTGCCATCGTGATTCGTGCCATCCAGCAGCTGCGGGAGGAGAGAGCCGCATGAACCTGAGTCCCGAACTGCTCACCCTGGTGATGTTCGGCGGGCTGCTGATTGGCCTGTTCATGGGCCATCCGCTGGCCTTCGTGCTGGGCGGCGTGGCCGTGATCGGCGCCTACCTGGGCCCCGGCGAGCGCGTGCTCGGCACCATCATCAACAATATCTACGGCAACGCCATGGACAACTACGTCCTGGTCGCCATTCCGCTGTTCGTGCTGATGGCACGCTTCCTCAACGACTCGGGCGTGACCGAGAAGATGTTCGAGGCGATGCGCCTGCTATTGGCCAACCTGCGCGGCGGCCTGGCGCTGACGGTGGTCATCGTCTCGGTGCTGCTTGCCGCCACCACCGGCATTGTCGGCGCTTCCATCGCGGTGATGGGCATGATCGCGCTGGCCCCGATGCTCAAGTACGGCTACAACAAGGAGCTCAGCACCGGGGTGATCATGGCCAGCGGCTGTCTGGGCATCCTGATTCCGCCCAGCATCATGCTGATCCTGATGGCCAGCTACTCGCCGGTGTCGGTGGGCGCACTGTTCGCCGGCGCCCTGGTGCCGGGGCTGATGCTGGGCGCCATGTACGCCCTCTATGTGCTGGTGATCTGCTTGATCAAGCCGGCATATGGCCCGGTGGTGCCCGCCGAGGAGCGTGCCGACGTCTCCACCGGCCAGCTGCTGATGATGCTGGTGAAGTACGTGCTGCCGCCGATGACGCTGATCCTGGGCGTGCTCGGGGCGCTGTTCACCGGGGTGGCCACCGCCACCGAGGCCTCGGCCATCGGCGTGGGCATCGCCTTCCTGCTGTTCCTGATCTTCGGCGACCGCAAGCTCAAGACCTGCTTCAACACCCTGATCGAGGCGAGCAAGACCACCACCATGGTGATGCTGGTGCTGGTCGGCGCCACCGCCTTCACCGGGGTGTTCTCCCGCGGCGGCGGCATGACGGTGATCAGCGACCTGGTGCTGGCGATGCCCGGCGGCACCGTGGGTGCGCTGATCCTGATGCTGTTCCTGGTGTTCCTGCTGGGGATGTTCCTCGACTGGACCGGCATCGTGCTGCTGAGCTTCCCGATCATGCTGCCGATCGTCAGCCAGATGGGCGTCGACGTGCTGTGGTTCGTGGTGATGGTGGCGGTGGTGCTGCAGACCTCGTTCCTGACCCCGCCGTTCGGCTACGCGCTGTTCTACCTGAAAGGGGTGGCGCCCAAGGGAGTGGAGATCGTCGACCTGTACAAGGCGGTGGTGCCCTTCGTGGCGCTGATCCTGCTGGCGTGCCTGCTGATGGCGTTCTTCCCGGTGCTGGTGACGGGTCTGCCTTCGACGCTGCTCGGCTACTCGTAGCTCGTAGCACACCGCCACTGCCGCCGGCCACTGGCGCCCGCATCGCTCGATGCGGGCGCCTTTTTATTGATGTCCGTCAGCTGGCCGAGCTGCAGCCAAATGCAGCAACTGATATCATTTCCAATCGTCACCGCCTCGCATTACTGCGCTGTCACCCCGGCCAGTGAAGGAGTTCTCGCTTGTTCCGACCCGCAACTACCGCGCTTGCCGGCGTGTCACGTCGACTCAGCCCCTGGACGCTGCTGATCCTCACTGTCGCCCTGTTCGTCGCCCTGCCGGTGATCGTGGTGCTGGCGCATATCTTCATGCCGACCGAGGGCGTCTGGCAGCATCTCGTCAGTACCGTGCTGGGACGCTATCTGGGCAACACCTTCTATCTGGCCGTGACGGTGGGGCTAGGCACCATGGTGATCGGCACCGGCACCGCCTGGCTGGTGGTGATGTGCCGCTTCCCCGGGCGACGGATCTTCGAATGGGCGCTGCTGCTGCCGCTCGCGGTACCCACCTACGTGATCGCCTATGCCTATACCGATTTCCTGCAGTTCTCGGGGCCGCTGCAGACCTGGCTGCGTGAGTTCTTCGAGTGGGGGCGCGGCGACTACTACTTCCCCAACATCCGCTCGCTCGGCGGTGCCGCCACGCTGATCACCCTGGTGCTCTACCCCTACGTCTACCTGCTGGCCCGGGCCGCCTTCCTCGAGCAATCGGTATGCGTGCTCGACGTCGGCCGTACCTTGGGGCGCGGACCCTGGCGACTGTTCGCCACCGTGGCCGTACCGCTGGCGCGCCCGGCCATCGTCGGCGGGGTCTCGCTGGTGTTGATGGAGACGCTCAACGAGTTCGGCGCGGTACAGTTCTTCGGCGTCGACACCTTCACTACCGGCATCTATCGCACCTGGTTCGGCCTGGGCGAACCCGTGGCCGCCGCCCAGCTAGCCGCCTGCCTGCTGCTGTTCGTGATCCTGCTGGTGCTGCTCGAACGCTGGTCGCGCGGCAAGCGCAAGTACTTCCACACCACCAACCGCTATCAGCAGCTGCCGGAGTATCGCCTGCACGGCTGGCGCGCCGCCGGCGCTTTCCTGGCCTGCGTGCTGCCGGTGCTGATCGGCTTCCTGATTCCCAGCGGCCTGCTGCTGCAGATGGCCATCGCCAAGGGCGACGCCCTGTTGGGCACTCGCTTCCTCGACTTTGCCTGGAACAGCCTGTTGCTGGCGGTGATCGCTTCGGTGGTCGCGGTGGGGCTGGCGGTGATACTGAGCTACGGCGTACGCCTGCACGACAGCCCGCTGACCCGCATCGCCACGCGGATCGCCTCGATGGGCTATGCCATTCCGGGTTCGGTGATCGCGGTGGGCATCCTGATTCCCTTCGCCTGGCTCGACAGCACCCTCAACACCTGGCTGCACGCCAATTACGGCAAGATCGTGGGGCTGATCTTCAGCGGCACGGCGTTCATCCTGGTCTACGCCTACGTGGTGCGCTTCCTGGCGGTGTCGTTCAATACGGTGGAGGCGAGCCTGGGCAAGGTAACGCCGAGCATGGACGCCGCCTCGCGCACCCTGGGTCAGACCCCGGCCGGCACGCTCAAGCGCGTGCATACGCCGATCATGCGCGGCAGCCTGATCGCCGCCGGCATCCTGGTCTTCGTCGATGTGATGAAGGAGCTGCCGGCAACCATCATCCTGCGCCCCTTCAACTTCGACACCCTGGCGGTGCGGGCCTACAGCCTGGCGTCGGACGAGCGCCTCGCCGAGGCGTCGACGGCGTCGCTGGCCATCGTCATCGTCGGCATCCTGCCGGTGATCCTGCTGAGCATGGCGATGCGCCGCTCCCGACCCGGCTCAGGCAGCCGGTGACGGGAAGACGAAGACCTGGGAGAGATCGAGGTGAATGTCCACCCGCTGCCCCTCGGCGGGCAGGAACACGCCGGGAACGCGGGCGTGCAGGTGGGCTTCGCTGCCATCCTCGCCGTGGGCGCAGATATGCAGCAGACTGCTGCGCCCGAGCAGCTTGGCCATGATCACATGGCTATAGCGGTGCTCCGGCGAAGGCTCGAAGTGCTCGGTGATGCGCAGCGCCTCGGGGCGGATCATCACCTGCGCCCGGCTTCCCTCCGCTAGCCAGCCGGCCTCCACCGACCCCACCGGGGTCTGCACCCGCCCTCCCTGCACGACGCCTTCAAGCTCGTTCACCTCACCGAAGAAAGCCACCACGAAGGGGTCGCAGGGCGCGCAGTAGAGCTCGCGCGGCGTACCCATCTGGACCACTCGTCCGTCGCGCATCAGCGCGATTCTGTCGGCCATGAACATGGCCTCCTCGGGGTCGTGAGTGACCAGCAGGGTGGCAGCGCCGACTTTCTTGAGCACGTGCAGGGTGTCGTCGCGGATGCGATCGCGCAGGCGAGCATCGAGGCTGGAGAAGGGTTCGTCGAGCAGCATCAGCTGCGGGGCCGGTGCCAGCGCGCGCGCCAGCGCCACGCGCTGCTGCTGCCCGCCGGAGAGCATGTGCGGGTAGGTGTCGGCATAGGCCGCCATGCCAAGCTGCTCGAGCAGGGCAAGGGCTCGCTCGCGGCGCTGGCGCGCCGGCTCGTGCTTCAGCCCGAAGGTGACGTTCTCGAGCACCGTGAGGTGCGGAAACAGCGCCGAGTCCTGGAAGGCCAGGCCGACATTGCGCTTCTCCGGCGGCACGTGGCGCCCCTTGGGCACGGCGATCTCGCCGCCGTTCAGGGTCACCCGGCCCTGCTGCAGGACCTCAAGCCCCGCCGCGATGCGCAGCAGGGTCGTCTTGCCGCAGCCCGAGGGCCCCAGCAGGCAGACCACCTCGCCCGGCGCCACGTCCAGGTCGACGCCCTTGACGGCAGCGAGGCTTCCGAAAGTGTGATGCACGCCTTCCATGGTCAGCGCGGAGGGCTGACGGTAGGGTGAGTGTGCAACGTCCATTGGCTTCGATTGGCTAGTCATAGGGCAGGCGACTTGGTCAAGAATGGGTAGGCCTTATCCTACCCGAAATGTCCAGCAAACACGTTTGAAATTTAATCGCATTTGCCACCTTTTCCACATTTTCTTGCTTCGGGTCAGTCCGGCGTGAGCGGCTTGCATGCGGACGCCTGGAACTCTGCGCTGGAGGCTTGACGGCCAAATCGGGAAGCGCTTCAATAGCGCTCAACGTAATACAAAGCATTATCATTAACTCGACTCACCCACTCCATCAGGTCCGCGAGGTCACTCCATGCGTCATCATCGTCTCGTCGCTCCGCTCGCCGCCGTACTGGCCGGCTCGGCCTTTGCCACTACCGTAGCAGCCAACGAGGTCAACCTCTACTCGGCACGCCACTACGATGTCGACGAGCAGCTCTACCAGGCCTTCACCGAGCGGACCGGAATCAAGATCAACCTGCTGGAAGGCGACTCCGATCAGCTGATCGAGCGCATCCAGCGCGAGGGCGTGGCCAGCCCCGCCGACGTGATGATCACCGTCGACGCTGGCCGCCTGTGGCGCGCCGAGCAGGAAGGCATCTTCCAGGGCGTCGAATCCGAGGTGCTCGCCGAGCGCCTGCCGGAATCCATGCGACACCCGGAAGGCAAGTGGTTCGGCTTCAGCCAGCGCGTGCGGGCGATCTTCTACAACCCGGAGAACGTCGACCCCAGCGAGATCAGCACGTACGAGGATCTGACCGATCCGCGCTGGCAGGGCGAGGTGTGCATTCGCTCGTCGAACAACATCTACAACCAGTCGCTGATGGCCGCCATGATCGAGCACCACGGCGTGGAAGGCGCCGAGGAGTGGGCCAAGGGCATCGTCAACAACCTGGCACGCCAGCCCGAGGGCGGCGACACCGACCAGATTCGCGCCGTCGCCGCCGGCGAGTGCGACCTGGCCGTGGCCAACCACTACTACTACGTACGCCTGATCAATTCCGATAACGAGGCCGACCGCGAGGTCGCGGCCAAGGTCGGCATCCTGTTCCCCAACCAGGATGACCGCGGCATCCACGTCAACGTCGGCGGCGCCGGCGTCGTCGCCACGGCACCGAACCGCGAGAATGCGATCCGCTTCCTCGAGTTCCTGGCCTCCGACGAGGCGCAGGAGATCTTCGCTGCCGGCAACTACGAGTACCCGGTGGTCAGCGGCGTGAACATGGACGAGACGCTCAAGTCCTGGGGCGAACTGAAGATGGACGAGCTCAACATCAGCATCCTGGGCGAGAACAACCCGGAGGCGGTACGCGTCTCCGACCGCGCCGGCTGGCGCTAAGCCTTAGCCGGCAAGCCTGAAACGAAAACGCCACCGCAGCCGCGGTGGCGTTTTTTATTGAACTAGCATGGGGAAGGAGAGAGCAGCGTCACAAGCGGAAGGGCTAGTGGGCTTCGTCCCAGTTCACTCCACTCTCGGCCTCGACGATCAGCGGCACGCTGAGTTCGGCGGCAGCCTGCATGCGCGCCTTCACTTCACCGATAAACTCATCGACCTGCCCCTCCGCCACCTCGAACACCAGCTCGTCGTGGACCTGCATGACCATGCAGGCATCGAAGGCGCTCTCCTGCAGCCAGCCGTCGACCTCGATCATGGCACGCTTGATGATGTCCGCCGCGGTACCCTGCATCGGCGCGTTGATCGCGGTGCGCTCGGCGCCCTGGCGCCGGGCGCGGTTTTGCGAGCGGATCTCCGGCAGGTAGAGACGCCGACCGAACACGGTTTCGACGAAGCCGTCCTCGGCGGCCTGGGCGCGAATGCGGTCCATGTAGCGGGCCACGCCGGGGTAGCGGTCGAAGTAGCGGTCGATATAGGTCTGTGCCTGGTTGCGCTCAATGTGCAGCTGCTTGCCCAGGCCCCAGGCGCTCATGCCGTAGATCAGCCCGAAGTTGATCGCCTTGGCGCTGCGCCGCTGCTCGCCCGAGACCCTCTCCAGCGCCACGCCAAACACTTCTGCGGCGGTGGCGGTGTGGATGTCGCGCCCTTCGGCGAAGGCGGTGAGCAGCCCCGCGTCCTCGGACAGATGCGCCATGATGCGCAGCTCGATCTGCGAGTAGTCGGCGGCGACGATGCGGTAGCCGGGCCGGGCGATGAAGGCCTGGCGAATTCTGCGCCCCTCCTCGGTGCGGATGGGAATATTCTGCAGGTTGGGGTCGCTCGACGACAGTCGCCCGGTGGCGGTGACCGCCTGGTGATAGCTGGTGTGCAGCCGGCCGGTGCGCCTGTTGACCAGCCGCGGCAATTTGTCGGTATAGGTCGACTTGAGCTTGGCCAGGCCGCGATGCGCCATGATCACCTTGGGCAGCGGGTAGTCCAGCGCCAGTTCCTCGAGCACCGCCTCGGCGGTGGAGGGCGCTCCCTTGGGCGTCTTCTTGAGCACCGGGATCTTCTGCTCCTCGAACAGGATCTCGCCGAGCTGCTTGGGTGAGCCGAGGTTGAACTCGCGCCCGGCCAGCTCGAAAGCGCGACTCTCCAGCTCGCGGATACGCTCGGCCAGCTCGCGGCTCTGGGCATGCAGGCGCTCCGGGTCGATCGCCACGCCGGTACGCTCGATGCGCGACAACACCGGGATCAGCGGCCGCTCGAGGGTGTCCAGCACCTCGGCCAGGCGCCCCTCTGCCTCGATGCGCGGGCGCAGCGCACAGTGCAGCCGCAGGGTCACGTCGACGTCCTCGCAGGCGTAGGGCACGGCCTGTTCGAAGGCGATCTGGTTGAAGGTGAGCTGGCCCGCCCCCTTGCCGGCGATCTCCTCGAAGCTCACCGTCTTGTGCCCGAGGTACTTCAGCGCCAGTGAATCCATATCGTGGCGGGTGGCAGTGGAGTTGAGCACGTAGGATTCGAGCATGGTGTCGGTCAGCGGCCCGCGCACCTGGATGTCATAGTTGGCCAGCACCGAGATGTCGTACTTGAGGTTCTGGCCGATCTTGCCGCGGCAGGGGTCCTCCAGCAGCGGCTTTAGGGCGGCGAGCACCGCAGCTCGGTCGAGCTGGTCGGGCACGTCGAGATAGTCGTGGGCCAGCGGCACGTAGGCCGCCTCGCCAGGCGCGAGCGCCAGCCCCACGCCGACGATCTCGGCGTCCATGTAGTTGAGGCTGTTGGTCTCGAGGTCGAAGCAGAAGGCCTCGCATTTACCTAGCCGCGCCAGCCACTCGTCGAGTTCGGCCTGGGTCAGTATCAGGTGGTTGTGGCACAGCGGCACGCCGGCCGGCACATCGTCGCCCGCAGCCTGCGAGACCATCGGCGGGCTATCGGCCGATGCGCCGGGGGCCGTACCGCCGGCCACGTCGTCGACGCCTTCGTCACGCCCTTCGAGCAGCTCCGACAGCCAGGCCTTGAATTCGAGCTCGGCATAGAGCCGCTTGAGCGCCTCGCGGTCGGGGTGGGCAATGTCGAGGTCGTCGAGTCCCACCGGCAGCTCACAGTCGGTCTTGATCGTCGCCAGCTGGTAGGAGAGATAGGCCATCTCGCGATGCTCCTCCAGCTTCTTGGGCAGCGTCTTGGCACCGCGAAAGTCGAGCGTCTTGACTCGCTCCAGGTCGGCGTAGATGGCATCGAGCCCACCGCCGATGCCTTGCAGCAGGCCCAGCGCGGTCTTCTCGCCCACCCCCGGCACCCCGGGGATGTTGTCGACCTTGTCGCCCATCAGCGCCAGGAAGTCGATGATCAGCGCCGGTGGCAGGCCGAACTTCGCCTCGACCCCGGCCACGTCTAGAGTCTCGTCCTTCATGGTGTTGACCAGGGTGATGTGCGCATTCACCAGTTGCGCCATGTCCTTGTCGCCGGTGGAGATCACCGCGTCGCGGCCGGCCTCGGTGGCAAGCCGTGCCAGGGTACCGATCACGTCGTCGGCCTCCACGCCCTCGACGCACAGCAGCGGCAGGCCCAGCGCACGCACGCAGGCGTAAAGCGGCTCCACCTGGCTGCGCAGGTCGTCTGGCATCGGCGGACGCTGCGCCTTGTACTGCTCGAAAAGCTCATCCCGGAAGGTCTTGCCCTTGGCGTCGAAAACCACCGCCATGGGGCTGTCGGGGTAGTCCTTGATCAGCCGCTTGAGCATGTTGAGCACGCCCTTGATCGCACCGGTGGGCTGGCCGCTGGAAGTGGTCAGCGGCGGCAGGGCATGGAAGGCGCGGTAGAGATAGGACGAACCGTCGACGAGAACGATAGGCGTGTCGGCCATGTATCGGGCATCCGTTGGGTCTGTGCAAGAAAATGTGATCCTGATCAGCCATGATACGCATTGCGCATCGCAAATGCCGCCATCGATGGGATCGTGCTGTCCAACGGCATACACTGGGAGGCATTGGCCCGGCGGGCTGATGAAACTCTCGCGGACGAACGCTTCGTGAGGGGATCAGGCCAGCGCCTGCCGGTGTCACGATCGCCGCATGGTCTTCGGAGGCCAACATGAACGCCTATCCTCGCATTCTGGCTGTCACCCTGCTTGCCCTCGGGCTTGGCCTGGCATCGACCGCACCCGCCCTGGCCCAGAGCTCGACCGATATCACGCCCGATATCACCATTCGCCAGGAGCAGGACCGCACCATCCGCGAATACCGGGTCAACGGCCAGCTCTACGCCATCGAGATACGCCCAAGCCAAGGGCCCGGCTATTTCCTCGTCGACCACGACGGTGACGGCAATTTCGTGCGTCAGGAGGGTGATCGAGTGGCGGTGCCGCACTGGGTGCTGATCCGCTGGTGAGCCCCGGCACCGTCTGGCGGTTCCAGGTACGTCGAAACATGTCCACGGGCGTGCATCGATGAGCCAAGTCGCTACAATAGGCGGCTTGGCAACCTGGGCGAGAGACACATGGCCGTATTCACCCCGTTGAGCGACGCACAGGTCGCGGAGTTTCTCAGGCGTTTCGATGTCGGCAGCCTGGTGTCCCTGCAGGGGGTCGCCGGCGGCACCGAGAACAGCACCTTCTTCATCACCACTGACCGGCGCGAGCTGGTGCTGACCCTATTCGAGCAGGGCGAGCACGAGGAGCTGCCGTTCTTCGTCGAACTGCTCGACTATCTCGACGAGCACCGCCTGCCGGTGCCGGGGCCGGTGCATGACCGGGAAGGCGTCGCCCTGCACAGCCTGGCTGGCAAGCCCTCACTGCTGTTCCCGCGCCTGCCCGGCAAGCACCCCATGGCGCCCAGCCTGGCGCAGTGCCGCATCCTGGGAGACACCCTCGGCCGCCTGCACCTGGTCTCGCAGCACTTCCCCGGACATCGCCCCAATCCGCGTGACCTGAACTGGCTGACGGCCATGCATCACAAGGTGCTGGGCTACCTCTCGCCCGAGGACCAGGCCCTGATGAAGGACGAGGTGGAGCTCTACCAGGAGGTGTTCGGCAGCGCCCCCGAGCTGCCCCAGGGCGCGCTACACGGCGACCTGTTCCGCGACAACACCCTGTTCGAGGATGACCGCCTGGGCGGCATCATCGACTTCTATAACGGCTGCACCGGCGACCTGCTGTTCGACCTGGCCATCGTGATCAACGACTGGGCCTCCGGCCCCGACGGCCGCCTCGACCCCGCGCGACACGACACGCTGCTGAGCGCCTACCAGGCACGCCGGCCGCTGACCAGCGCCGAGCGCGAGGCATGGCCGACGATGCTGCGCATGACCGCCCTGCGCTACTGGCTGTCGCGGCTGCTGGTGGTCTACGTGGACCCGCCGGCCCACGACCTGACCCCCCACGACCCGGCGCAGTTCCATACCATCCTCACGGCACGCCTGCACCACGGCGCCCTGCCCCTGCCCGAAGCGAGTCACACATGAGCCTAACCACGGGAACGACCAATGGTCCTGCCCAGCGTGCGCGCCGCACCTGGAACATCGACCAGTGGGGGAGCGGATACTTCGACGTCGATGACAGTGGCCATGCCCTGGTTCGCCCCCTTGGCAGCGAAGCCGAAGGGCCGGCCCTGCCGCTCGCCCCGCTGGTGGACCAGCTGCGCGAAGCCGGCCTGCGCCTGCCGGTACTGGTACGCTTCAGCGACATCCTCCATGACCGCGTCGAGCAGCTGTGCGACGCCTTCGATCTGGCCATGCGCGAAGAAGAGTACGAGGGTGGCTATACCGCCGTGTACCCGATCAAGGTCAACCAGCAGCGCCGCGTGGTCGAGGAGATCCTCGCCACCCGCGAGCGCGGCCACGGCCGGGTCGGCCTCGAAGCCGGCAGCAAACCGGAGCTGCTCGCCGTGCTGGCACTCTCCGGCGACGGCCCCTCGTTGATCGTCTGCAACGGCTACAAGGACCGCGAGTACATCCGCCTGGCGCTGATGGGCGAGAAGCTCGGCCATCGCGTCTACCTGGTGGTGGAAAAGTTCTCTGAGCTGCCGCTGATCCTCGAGGAGGCCGAGAATCTCGGCGTCACCCCGCGTATCGGCCTGCGTGCCCGCCTGGCCTCGGTGGGCATGGGCAAGTGGCAGGACACCGGCGGCGAGAAGTCCAAGTTCGGTCTCACCGCCAGCCAGATGCTCGCCGTGGTGGAGCGCCTGCGCGAGGCCGGTTCGCTGGCCAGCCTGCAGCTGGTGCATTTCCACCTGGGCTCGCAGATCGCCAACATCCGCGACATCCAGTTCGGCCTGCGTGAATGCGCCCGCTTCTACCAGAGCCTGCTGAGCCTGGGCGCGCCCATCGATACCGTTGACGTCGGCGGCGGCCTGGGCATCGACTACGAAGGCACTCGCTCGCGCAGCTTCTGCTCGATCAACTATTCCATGCGCGAGTATGCGCGCAACGTGGTCAGCGCTTTCGCCCAGGCCTGCAGCGAGGCAGAGATCCCCCACCCGCATTTGATCAGCGAGTCAGGGCGAGCCCTGACCGCCCACCATGCGGTGCTGATCGCCAACGTGATCGGCGAGGAGCGGGTCAACGACGAGGCGCCTGCACGCCAGGCCGAGGACGACCCCCAGCTCGACGAGCTATGGCGGGTTCATGACCTGGTGCAGGGAGAAGTGGAGCCGCGCGAGCTGGTCGAGGCCTGGCACGACCTGCTGCAGGCAGTCAGCGAACTGCACGACCGCTTCATCATGGGGCTGGCCGACATCACCGTGCGCGCCGAGGCCGAGGGCGTCTACTTCGCCGCCTGCGCGCGCCTGCGCGAACGGCTCGACAGCCGCAATCGGGCCCACCGGGAGATCATCGACGAGCTGGCGGAAAAGCTCGCCGACAAGCTGTTCGTCAACTTCTCGCTGTTCCAGTCGGTGCCCGATGTCTGGGGCATCGACCAGATATTCCCCGTACTGCCGCTGACGGGCCTGCACCGCGAGCCGACTCGCCGCGGCGTGATCCAGGACATCACCTGCGACAGCGATGGCCGCATCGACGGCTACGTCGACGGCCAGGGCGTGGAGACCACCCTGCCCCTGCCGGAGTGGCACGAGGACGAGGAGCGCCTGCTGGGCTTCTTCCTGGTCGGCGCCTACCAGGAGATACTCGGCGACCTGCACAATCTGTTCGGCGATACCGATTCAGTGGACGCCGCCCTGGGGGAAGACGGCCAGTGGGTGCTGAGCCACGCCCAGCAGGGCGACCGGGTGGCCGACGTGCTGGCCTATGTCAACTTCGACGCCAAGGTACTGCGCGACCGGCTCGCCGGCCAGCTGGCCGACAGCGGCCTGCCGGCCGAAGAGCAGGCGCATTTCCTCGACGACCTTTCGGCCGGGCTGCAGGGCTACACCTACCTGGAATGAGGCGAGCCCCAAGATGAGAAACGCCCCTTCGGCCTGGCCGAAGGGGCGTTTTCTGTCTGGACCAGCCGGCGACTCACCCAAGCCTGAGAGAAACGCGCCTGGGCCTCACTCGCTGACCTGGCCGGTCACTTCCAGCCCGCCGGTCAGGGTCAGGCGCAGCTTGGCGCCACGAGGCAGCTCGCCCACGCCCTGCGGCGTGCCGGTCAGGATCACATCGCCCGGCTCGAGGGTAAAGTGCTGGCTCATCTCCGACACCAGCATGGGAATAGGGAACAGCATGTCGGAACCCTCCCCGTGCTGGCGCAGCTCCCCGTCGATCTCCAGCTCGAAGCTCAGCGCATTCCAGTTGGGGACGCGACTCAGCGGGAGAAAGTCCGATAGCGGGCAGGCCCCGTCGAACGCCTTGGCGATTTCCCAGGGATGCCCTTTCTCCTTCAGGCGGGTCTGCACGTCGCGCAGGGTGAGATCCAGCGCCAGGCCGATGCCGACGATGGCGCGCTCGGCTTCGTCCGTGGTGGCGTGGGTCAGCGTTGCGCCGATCAGCAGCGCCAGCTCCGCCTCGTAATGCACTTCGCCCCGCGAGAAAGGGGCCTCCAGGGGCTCATCGAAGCGCACCGCGCTGGTGGCCGGCTTGATGAACAGCAGCGGCTCGCTGGGCACCGGATTATCCAGCTCCTTGGCATGATCGGCATAGTTGCGGCCAATGCACACGATCTTGCCGAGCGAATGGGGAAACGCCTGGCCATCGGTGAAACGGGGAACAAAGCGCATGGCGGATCTTCTCCTTCTCGTTATGCGTGCCGCTTTCCAACGACAAGCCTCACAGTCTACCGCACCATGCGCCCTGTTCCACCTCTTCCGCCCACCTGCGGCAGCCGACCGCTCGGCAGGCAACGGGCACATGGTGCCGCCTAGGCCAGGCAGCGCTGTAGGCGGCCTTCACGCTCATAACCTGAATGCCCTCTCACTTTGTCGAGGGAGGCGACATAAATTGTATACAATAAAAGTCGATTTCCTGTACATTCTTGCTTTACCCTAGCCCTTAGAGCAAGCCGCCTACGACAACGGCGCTTCGGCTGCCAGCCACACTGGGAGCACGGAGGCACGCAAAGGGCGAGGAAAGAGCACGACAAGACCGATCTAATCGTAAGAGGTAGCAGTACGGACGGAACAAACTAACAACGACATTGAGAACACAAGTAATTCAAAGAACAACTCGAAGGATGCGTCATGCTGCTGGGTCTGACTCTGCTCTACGTGGGAGCCGTGCTTTTTGTGAATGGCATATGGCTTTGCAACAGGATCGCCAACAAGGAAGTCGCCGTGCTGAACTTTCTGGTGGGCTTTCTCAGCTTTTTAATCGCCTGCTACCTCGTCTTCCATGACCCCCAGGATGCTCGCGCCATCAGCACCGGCGCCTTCACCTTCCTGTTTGCCTTCACCTACCTGTGGGTCGGCACCAACCAATTCCTCGACGCCGATGGCAGCGGCCTGGGGTGGTTCTGTCTATTTGTCAGCATCACGGCGCTGGCTGTCGGTCTCTCCACGCTCGATGGCCTGGGGGCGAATTTCGGGTTGTGGAACCTGTTCAACTGGCTCGCCTGGGCGGCGCTCTGGTTTAGCTTTTTTATTCTGCTGGCTCTCAAGAAGGATGTGCAGAAAAGGGTGGGGGGCTATACGCTATTTTGCGCCATCTTCACCGGCTGGATTCCCGGGCTACTGATTCTGAATGGCTATATCGCCATGTAATGATACCCAGAGGCCAGCCTACCAACGTGCCAATTGCCTGGGCTGATACTGCTCATGCACCAATCTTCGCCCACCGCTCCGACGCCAAGCGTCGGAGCCCAGACAACAGAATGGTGACGGTGGGCAACCAGCAAGCACAAAAAAACCGCCTGATAGGCGGTTTCTTGTTCTGCAATTCGGCGCTGATCCCGTTGGTGCCGGCACCAGGAGTCGAACCCGGGACCTACTGATTACAAGTCAGTTGCTCTACCAACTGAGCTATGCCGGCTCGGGACCGATCCAGGGAAACTGCAGATCGGATAGGGTTGGCGTGGCTGGGGTACCAGGATTCGAACCTGGGAATGCCGATACCAAAAACCGGTGCCTTACCACTTGGCGATACCCCAGCAGTGTGGTGGCCAGAGACGGAATCGAACCGCCGACACGGGGATTTTCAATCCCCTGCTCTACCAACTGAGCTATCTGGCCGCTGCCAACGGTGCGTATTTAACTAAATGCGCTCGCTTGCGTCAACCCCTTCTTTTCATGAAGTTGGCGCGCCGCGCTCAAGGTCACGAACCTAGGGGTTCGGCGGTACATAGCCCTGCGCCTGATCGGTTTCCTGGTTATCGAAAAAGCGCTCCATCTGCTCGTTGAGATAGGCCCGCGCCTCGGGCTCGAGCAGATTCAGGTGCTTTTCATTGATCAGGCGCGTCTGCAGCGCCTGCCACTCTTCCCAGGCCTGCTTCGACACGCTGGCCTGGATGTCCTGCCCCTTCTTGCCGGGCAGCGGCGGGAAGGGCAGAGCCTCCAGCTCTTGCTGGTACTTGCGGCAGAACACGGTCTGGCCCATATCGATCTCCTTTATGGTCATTGGTTGGACGTCAGGGCCCCTTCGGCGCCTCCAGGATGAATGGCGTGAGCGAGGCGAGCAGCGACTTTACGGGCGCCGCCAGGCCGATACGCCCCGGGTTGCCTGGATCGTACCAGCAACGCGCCTCCCCCACCGCATCGAGTCTCTCGACGTAGACAGGTTGCGGCGTGATCTCTAGGTGAAAGTGGCTGAAGACATGGCCGAAGGCGGGCCAGGCCGGCGCAAGCCGCGCCCCCGGCGCATGGGCATCGAGCCAATGGCGCAGGGCCTCGAGGTCGTCGAACTGGGGCAGCCCCCATAGCCCGCCCCAAAGCCCATGAGAAGGGCGCCGCTCGAGCAGTACGCGGCCCTGGGCATCCTGCAGCACCAGCATCAGGGTAGTGCGCATCGGCAGCACCCTTTTCGGCTTCGATTCAGGGAAGCGGCGCTCCTCGCCCCGGCCGTGGGCCACGCAGACGCGCTCGAACGGGCAGCGCTCGCATTCGGGCGTGCCGCGCCGACACAGCGTCGCACCGAAGTCCATCATGGCCTGGGTGTAGTCGGCCACGCGACGCTCGGGGGTATAGTGCTCGGCCAGCGCCCACAGTTGGCGCTCTACCGCCGGTCGGCCCGGCCAGCCCGCCACGGCGTGCAGCCGGGCCAGGCTGCGCTTGACGTTGCCATCCAGGATCACGGCTCGCCGCCCGGTACTCTGGGCGATGATCGCCCCGGCGGTGGAGCGTCCGATGCCCGGCAGCTCGGCCAGGGCCTCGACGCTGGCCACCGGCAGCTCGCCATGGTGCTCCTGCTGCACCTGCTGCGCTGCCTTGTGCAGATTGCGGCCACGCGCATAGTAGCCAAGGCCGGTCCAGAGATGCAGCACGTCATCCAGTTCGGCGGCAGCAAGGCTGGCGAGGTCGGGGAAACGCACCATGAAACGTTCGAAATAGGGAATGACGGTGGCCACCTGGGTCTGCTGCAGCATGATTTCCGACACCCACACGCGGTAGGGGGTGCGCTCACGCTGCCACGGCAGGTCGTGGCGGCCGCAGGCATCGAACCAGGCCAGCAGCCGGTGCTGAAACTCATCGGGAGGCAAGACCGGCTCGATGCCGGACTTCACGTTGGCTTGCTTGTTCGACGACATGGCGTACCACCGAAAGGCATGGGCGCGCCGACGCAAGGCGCCGGTGTCCCATCAAAAAAAGCGCCGACTGGAGGAGCCGGCGCAGGGACTGACTTACTAGGTAGTCAATTGAACAGACCGCGCAGGGTGTCGCGAAGTTCCCGGCTCAGGTCCTCGCCCAGGCGTTCCTCGAGACGCTCCAGCGGACGCTCGAGGCGGCGCTCGATCTCGTCACCAGTGCGCTGGGAAACCTCCTCACGCAGCAGCTCGGCCAGCGTGGCCTGGAAGGCTTCGCGATCGAAGCGGCACCATTCGCCGCTGTCGCCGGTGTAGTCGCCGCTACAGCGCATCGGCAGCGGGATGCGTTCGAGCCGTGGATTGACCGGACAGGCCGCATCGGCGCCGTCGACGAAGCGCGCGGCGGCGCGCAGGTCGAAGCGCTCGGTCACCAGGTCGAGTTCACCGGCACCGCGCAGCGCAATGCCGGGAAGGGTGACCAGAATATCCTCGCTGCGCGCCACCCCTTCAGTGATCTGCAGGCTCGCTTCGGCCCGTTCGAAGCGGGTGTCGGCGCTCCACTCACGCGTCGTTTCCTGGCCGTCGAGCAGCGCGGCCAGCGTGCAGAGCTCCTGGGAGAGATTGACCTCAAGGATGGCCCCCTCGTCGATGCGCCCGGCCAGCTGGCCGGCCAGGCTGCGCTTGAGCGCCGGCAAGGTGTTGTGGCGCGCTTCGAGCTGGCCCTCGAGGCTCAGGCGGCCGCGCAGCGGGGCCGGGCCTTCGTCGTCGGCCAGCGCCTGCAGCAGCGGCTCCAGGCGCACCCGCGACAGCCGCGGGGCCAGCTGCCAGTGAATGGGATCGCGCGTCAGGTCGAGCGCGCCGCTCGCGCCCAGCTCACCCCCGTAGAAATTCGCGGTGAAACGCTCCAGGCGTTGGCGGCCGTCGCTACCGGCCAGGGCGATCGCCACCTGGGTGAAGTCGAGTCCGCTCATGCGCAGGCGCTCGACCTCCAGCGCGCCCTCCAGGGCAAGGGCGGTCAGCCACTCTTCCGGCACCAGGGTGGCCTCCTCTTCCGCGTGGGCGATGCCGATACCTAGCCGCTGGCGCGATGCGCTCTGCCCGGCAGAGGTCGGAGGCGGCAGGTAGTCGTCCAGATTGAGCCTGTCGCCATGCAGGTCGAAGCTGAGCGCCTGCCCGCCGAAGCCATAGGCCATGCGACCGGTAAAGGTACTGCCGTCCAACACTAGCGTGAGCCCGGGCAGTTCGGCGCGCGCCAGGTCGCCGCGTACCGGGCTGGTCAGGGCCACATCGGTCAGCGCCCGCGCCGACGCCGTGGGCGGCAAGTTGCCGGTGCGTGTCAGCCAGGCCCGTAGCGAAAAGGGCGCCAGACTCAGCTGCCCCCCGTAGCTCGGCGCTCCGTCAAGCCCCGCCAGGTTGAGATTGCCGCTGAGCCTCAGGTCGTCGGGGCCGGTCAGCTGCAGATCGCGCAACTGGGCAGAGGCCTCGCCAAGGTCGCCTTCAAGCTGGAAGGTCAGCGCCAGCGGCAGCGGCCTCGGGCCCAACGCGGGATGCTGCAGATTGGCCTCCAGGCGCCCTTCCTGCAGCTGCAGGCGCTGCTGTGAGAGGTCAAGCAGCAGCTGCTGGCCGCTCAGGTCGGCCTGCTGCCGACCGTCGATGCCTTCGAGCGTGGTCGCGGTATTGAGCCGCACCCCTTCGATCACGTAGCGGCGCTCGGCCAGCGCCAGACGCACTCGCCCTTCCAGGGCAATCTCACTGGCCAGGCCAGGCGGGCGCTCCAGCTCGCGCCAGTCCAGCGCACCGTAGGAGGAGAGCCGGAAGGCGCTCTTGACCGGGAAGGCGCGCTCGGGATTGACGTTGGTGCCAGAGAGGTTGAGGTTTTCGAGCATCCACTCGCGCTCGGCCTCGTGGTCGCGTAAGCGCACCGCGCCGTTGCGCACCTGCACGCTGGCGATATTGAGCGCCACCACCAGGTTGCTGCCTTCGAGGCTGGGGCCGGCAGTGGCGGGCGCCAGCGCCGATTCCGCGCCCTCGCGCCGCTCGTCGAGGCGCTCCAGCAGCGTCTCCCAGTTGCCTTGGCCGTGCTCATCGCGCACCAGCCGCAGCTGCATGCCATCGAGGGTCAGCCCTTCGATGGCGACCTCCCCCCTCAGTAGCGGGGCAAATGCCAGGCTGACCTCGGCGCGCTCGAAGGCGAGGAAGGGGGGTGAGTCGAGCGCCTGTTCCTGCAGCCGCGCCTCGGCGCGCTCGACGCTCACGCCCAGGCGCGGGTAGAACGACCACGAGAGAGGTCCATCCAGCGTCAGCTCGAGGCCGCTGTGTTCGCGCACTACCTCGATGAGCCGCGGCTTGAAGTCCTCGGGGTCGAGAAAGGTCGTGACATAGACCACCGCGGCCACCACCGCCACGCCGAGAACTCCAATGGCTGCAAGCAGCGTTTGCAACAGTCGCTTCATGTGTACCGCCTCCTTACAGCGGTGGTCTTAGCTCGAAATAGTCGTCGGCGGCATGCAGCCGGTAGCCCAGCCGAGAGAGCAGCAGCTGGTCGGCCAGCGGGAGCTCGGCGACGCTGACGCGCAGCGTGCGCCCCTCTTCACGCGCGGCATCGCCGATCAGGGCCAGCAGCCGTGAGCCAACCCCCCGACGCCGCGTGGCCTTGCGTATGCAGAAGTGCGACAGCCACCAGGCCTGGTCGTCGGTGGCGATGGCCACCGCGCCGATCAGGCGATCGTTGAAGTGGGCGCAGCCGAAGCGGCGGCCGGCCTGGAGCCAGGTTTCGATGAAGGCGCCCGCCGGCAGGGGCAGGCGCTCGGCAGGGGCATCGTCGTAGATGCGCTTGAGGTCATGTTGCACCTGCGATTCGCAGGCCCAGCGGGAATGATCGACGAACTGAAGCGTTACCGGCATGGCGGCCTCCCCGGGCAGCGGCCGGGGCCGCCGTAGACGTGGGCGCATTGTAGCGGATGGGGGGGGCGATTCTCTATAATGGTCGGCCCATGACGGCAGGCCCAGCGCCTAGCCCGCCCGGCAGCTAGCCCGGGGTCATACCCAGCGACGCGCGCACGCGCAGAGAGAGTCCGACATGTCCGAGCGAATCGCCACGGTTACCCGTGATACCCAAGAAACCCGGATCACGGTCACAGTGAACCTCGACGGCGAAGGCCGCCTCAACTGCGAAACCGGCGTTCCCTTTCTCGATCACATGCTCGACCAGGTGGCACGCCACGGCCTGATCGACCTGGACATCAAGGCGGTGGGCGACCTGCACATCGACGATCACCACACGGTGGAAGATCTCGGCATCACCCTCGGCCAGGCCTTCGACCAGGCGATAGGCGACAAGCGCGGCATTCGCCGCTACGGCCACGCCTACGTGCCGCTGGACGAGGCGCTGTCCCGCGTGGTGGTCGACTTCTCCGGCCGCCCGGGCCTGTTCATGGACGCCGACTTCACCCGCGCCACCATCGGCCGCCTCGACACCCAGTTGTTCTGGGAGTTCTTCCAGGGCTTCGTCAACCATGCGCGGGTTACGCTGCACATCGACAACCTGAAGGGCTTCAACGCCCACCATCAGGCCGAGACCATCTTCAAGGCCTTCGGCCGCGCCCTGCGCATGGCCGTGGAGGCCGACCCGCGCATGGCCGGCCAGATGCCATCGACCAAGGGCTGCCTGTAACCGATACCAGAGGAGTTTCCATGACCATCGCCGTCATCGACTATGGAATGGGTAATCTGCACTCGGTTGCCAAGGCCTTGGAGCACGTGACCCACGAGAAGGTGATCATCACCCGCGACGCCCGCTGCATCCTCGGTGCCACTCGCCTGGTGCTGCCCGGCCAGGGCGCCATCCGCGACTGCATGGGCGAACTCGAGCGCACCGAGCTGCGCGGCCTGGTGCAGGAACTGCTGGCCAACCAGAGCAAGCCACTGCTGGGCATCTGCGTGGGGCAGCAGATGCTGCTCGACCACAGCGAAGAGAGCGGCGGCGTGCCCTGCCTTGGCTTCCTGACCGGCACCGTGAAGCGCTTCCCGCTCGACATGGTCGACGAGCAGGGCCAGCGCCTGAAGGTGCCGCACATGGGCTGGAACATCGTTCGCCAGCACCACGACCATCCGCTGTGGGCCGGCATCGACCAGGATGAGCACTTTTACTTCGTGCACAGCTACTACGTGACGGCGGAGAACGATGCCTGCGTTTTCGGCACCACGCGCTATGGCCGCATTGAGGCCCACGTGGCCGTAGGCTACGACGCTACCTTCGCGGTGCAGTTCCACCCCGAGAAGAGCTCCCGCTCCGGCCTCAAGCTGCTGGAAAACTTCGTCGAGTGGGCGCCCTGAACCCTGGCCACGCGTCGCCCGCAGAAGCCAAGATGACAACCCGGTGCCGCAAGTGCACCCGAGAGGACACGACATGCTGGTAATTCCCGCCATCGATCTGAAGGACGGCAAGTGCGTCCGCCTCAAGCAGGGCCGAATGGACGACGCCACCACTTACGGCGACGACCCGGTGGCCATGGCGGCTCGCTGGGTCGAGGCCGGCGCACGCCGGCTGCACCTGGTCGACCTCAACGGCGCCTTCGAAGGCAAGCCGATCAACGGCGAGGCGGTGACCGCCATCGCCCGGCGCTGGCCCGAACTGCCCATCCAGATCGGCGGCGGCATCCGCAGCGCGGAAACCATCGAGCACTACCTGGCCGCCGGGGTCTCCTACGTGATCATCGGTACCAAGGCGGTCAAGGAGCCGGCGTTCGTCGGTGAGATGTGCCGCGCCTTCCCCGGCCACGTGATCGTCGGCCTGGACGCCCGCGACGGCTTTGTCGCCACCGACGGCTGGGCCGAGGTCTCCCAGGTCAAGGCGGTGGATCTGGCCAAGCGCTTCGCCGACGACGGCGTCTCCAGCATCGTGTACACCGATATCGCCCGCGACGGCATGATGAACGGGGTCAACGTCGAGGCCACCGCCGAGCTGGCCCGCGAAGGGGGCCTGCCGGTGATCGCCTCCGGCGGGGTCACCAACCTCGACGACCTGCGCGCGCTGGTGGCCGCAGGCGAGCCCGGCATCCTCGGCGCCATCACCGGGCGCGCCATCTACGAAGGCAGCCTGGACGTCGCCGAAGGGCAGCGGCTGTGCGACGAACTCACCGACAACCGGGCGGGAGGCTGACATGGGCCTGGCCAAACGCATCATTCCCTGTCTCGACGTCGACGCTGGCCGCGTGGTCAAGGGCGTCAACTTCATCGGCATCCGCGACGCCGGCGACCCGGTGGAGATCGCCCAGCGTTACAACCAGCAGGGCGCCGACGAGATCACCTTCCTCGACATCACGGCCAGCCACGAGGACCGTGACACCACGGTAGAGATGGTCGAGCGTATTGCCGGCGAGGTGTTCATTCCGCTGACGGTGGGCGGCGGCATTCGCAGCTGCGACGACATCCGCACCATGCTCAACGCCGGCGCCGACAAGGTCTCGATCAACACCGCGGCGGTGACCAACCCCGAGTTCGTGCGCGAGGCCGCCGAGCGCTTCGGCAGCCAGTGCATCGTGGTGGCCATCGACGCCAAGCGGGTCTCAGCCGAAGGCGAAACGCCGCGCTGGGAGATATTTACCCACGGCGGGCGCCGCCCCACCGGGCTGGATGCCGTGGAGTGGGCGAAGAAAATGGTCGAATACGGCGCCGGCGAGCTGCTGCTGACCAGCATGGACCGCGACGGCACCAAGGCCGGCTTCGACCTCGGTGTGACCCGGGCGATTAGCGATGCGGTGACAGTGCCGGTGATCGCCTCAGGCGGCGTCGGCACCCTCGATCACCTGGTCGACGGTGTGATCAAGGGCGGCGCCGACGCAGTGCTGGCCGCCAGCATCTTCCACTTCGGCGAGTACACCATCCCCGAGGCCAAGCGCTACATGGCCGAGCGCGGCATCGAGATGCGTCTTTGACAACTCCAGCAGGCCGCCAAGTAGCGACAGCAAGGCAGGCGGTCCGCCAGCTCATCCTGGCCTCGCTGTCCGCCACCCTGGCGGTGCCCGCAGCCCAGGCCCAGCCGTCCGGGCAGGCCTCGCCGTCAATCTGGCCACCCGTGCTGGAAGTCGAGCACGTGCTGCTGCAAACCAGCCTCTACACGCGCCACTTCAACCCCCAGCCCGACCACAACAACACCCAGGAGCTGATCAGCCTCGAACTGCACAACCCCCAGCGCTGGCTGGTCGGCGGCGCCCGCTTCCTCAACTCCTTCGACCAGGAAACGGTCTACCTCTACGCCGGGCGCGAGTTTCCCTTCTGGCAGCCTGGTGACAACGTCACCGTGCGCGCCAAGCTCACCGCCGGCCTGCTGCACGGCTACCGCGGCGAGTACCAGGACAATATTCCGTTTAACCGCTACGGCACTGCCCCGGCGGCCTTGCCCAGCGTGGGTGTGCAGTGGGGGCGCTTCGAGACCGACCTAATCGTGTTCGGCACCGCCGGGGCGATGATAATAGGCGGCTTCCGCTTCTAGGCTAGGCTGTACGAAGGAAGCCTGGCGAAACGGGCGTGGGCGCCCGCTTCGCCCCCATCACTCCAGCGCCAGGCCGAGATTGCTCACGCCATCGTTGCGCCCCAGCCGGCGCAGCGCCTTGAGCGAGTCCCGGTCGAGCGGACCTTCCGCCGCTTCCAGCACCGCATCCTGAAAGTCGTTCTCGTCGGCCATGAGTGGGTGCTCACGTACCAGCTTGGCCAGCTTGCCGGCATCCTCCTCGCCTTCGGTCAGCTCGACGAAGGCGCGCACGCCTCCCTTGGAGATGCGGCTGACCTCGAGCACAGCCTCGGGGGACTCACCCCGCAGCGTATCGAACAGCGAGGACATCGCCACGACCACCTCCACCGCGCGCCGGGCACCGAAGCTGTCGTCGTCCTCCGGCGGTTCGAGCTCGGCCAGCTTTTCCGCCTGACGCTCGAAGTCGATACGCGCCTCGCGTACGGCGAGCTGCTCCCACACCAGATCGAGCATCACACGCAGGCCGGCCGGATTGCCGGTCCCCGTCATCTGGGCATAGAGCGAATAGTTGGGCAGCATCCGCTCGCACAGCGCCGCCATGAAGGCCTGTTGCTGACGCGACGAGAGTGCCTGCAGTCGCTCATGGAAGCCCCCTTTTGGCTGGCTCATGGATTCTCCTCGTGTTTCGACGGTCAGAAGAAAGGATCAGGAAGCGGATGGCTCATGGCCACATGGCTTCGGGCGGCACGCGTCCCCGGCTATCAAAGAGCACGCCCTCGGCCTCCAGCCGCTCGCGCTGCTTGATGGCACCGGGATGCTCGGCCACCCGGCGCGATGCGGTAATCACGCGGAACCACGGCAGCCCGTGGTCGTCGGGCAGCTCACGCAGCGCCCGGGCGACGAGCCGCGGCGTGCCGCCCTCGGTCATGGCGGCAATGCGCCCGTAGGTGGTCACCCGCCCTGGCGGTATAGCCGCCATGATGGTCAGTATCTGTTCCCGCAGCGCCGGTTTCATGTACGCTCCGCTCCCCTGCTTCGTGTCACCTTTCAATGGCGAGGATTCCATGCACCTGCATCTGCTTCAACACAGCCCGGACCACGGGCCGGAACGGATTGCCGACTGGCTGTCCAGCATGGGGCACAGCCATACCGTGTTTCATCTCTACGCCGGCGAGGCGCCGCCAAGCCTTGGCGACGGCGATGCGCTGATCGTGCTCGACGGCCCCATGGCACTCGACGACGACGCGCACCACCCCTGGCTCAAGCCTGAGCGCAAGCTGATCGCCAAGGCGCTGGACGGCCGCAAACCGCTGCTCGGGATCGGCCTTGGCGCCCGAATGATCGCCACCGAACTCGGCGCCACGGTGGGTCGCGGCACCTACGCCGAGGTGGGCTGGCATGAGGTGACCCTGGCGCCCGACAGTCCGTTCGACCTGCCCGAGCAGTTCACCGCCTTCATGTGGCACCGCCATGTCTTCGCCCTGCCCGACGATGCCCTACCCCTGGGCGGCAGCCCCGGCAGCCCGGTACAGGGCTTCGCCTGGGACGCCGGCCGGGCGCTGGGGCTGCTGTGCCACCTCGAGGTCACGCGCGCCGGGGTTTCCCGGCTGCTCGAACACCAGGCGCGCCCCGAGGGCAGCGAGGCCAGCCCCCATGCGCAGCCCAACGAGAGCATCCTGGCCGACAGCCGGCGGTTCGACCGCCTGGCCCCGCTGCTCGACCGCCTGCTCAGCCAGTGGATCCGCAGCGCCCCGGCGTAAGGCATCTCACGCCGGCTGCGGCTGCGTATCGAGCTGCCGCGAGCGCTCCTGCGACCAGGCTTTCGCCGCCGCCAGGCAGCTGTCCCAGTCGCCGACGTGCAGGAAGCGCCCCGGATCGCGCCGCTCAAGCTGGTAGCGATACATGGGGTCGTAGTATTCGGTGAGCAACGGGGCCAGCCAGGCCTCGTGCGCCTGCCGATTGCCGCGCTCGTGCTCACGGAAGGCAAGCTGCTGAAGGCGCTGCAGCCTGGCCAGGCGGGCATGGCCCAGGCGTTTCTTCAGCCGTGCCAGCGCGCCCGCAAGCTGCTTGCGCATCAGCGCCCAGCCCAGCCACTCGCCGAACTGCTGGCGATAGATCGCCCACAGATCGTCGATGTAGTCCTTGTGGATCTGGGCCAGGCGCCAGTCGAGCGGCATTTCCACCCGCACCCTGGGCGCCTGCTCCATGCTCCGCCAGAAGGCCAGCGGCACGTTGGCCGTGCCGATATGGCGCGACTCGTCCTCCACCACCAGCGGACCTGACAGTGCCAGCAGACGCAGCCCCATGGAGTGCTCGAAGTCGATCTGACTGGGCGCCGGCAAGGGGTGACGACCGAAGGCCGAACCCTTGTGGCGGGCGCAGCCCTCCAGGTCGAGCCCGTTGGCCAGCTGCTGCACCAGCGCGGTCTTGGCGCAGCCGGTGAGACCACCCACCACCAGCAGGGGCTGCTCGGATGCCGTCTCGATGCGCTGGCATAGCGCATGGCGCATGGCCTTCCAGCCGCCGCGGATGCGTGGCCGCTCCACACCGGTCTCGGCCAGCCACTGCTGGGCGATCTGCGAGCGCAGCCCGCCGCGAAAGCAGTAGAGGATCGCGTCGGGATTCTCCACGACCGCCTGCCGCCAGGCGGCGATGCGCTGCTGGCGAATGCTGCCGCTGACCAGGCGCTGGCCGAGCGCAATGGCGGCCTGCTGACCGTGCTGCTTGTAGGCGGTGCCCACCAGGCGGCGCTCGTCGTCGTCCATCAAGGGTAGGTTGATCGCCCCGGGAAGCCCCCCCTGGGCAAATTCCACCGGGGCCCGCACATCGATCAGCGCGCGCCCCTGCTGCAGCAACGTCAGCTCGGGTTCTACCTGCGGCAATGTCACCCCAGCACCTCGATCAGCGCAGGGCCGCTGGCCTTGACGATCTCGCCGAACGGCACCAGCTCGATGCCATGGGCACGGCCGATGCGCTCGACGTCATCTTCCCATGAGGGGTGCACGGACAGCAGCAGCCCCCCCGAGGTCTGCGGGTCGCACAGCCACTGCCAGTGCGGCTCGTCCATCGGCTTGAGCGCATCGCCGAGGGCCTGGCGGTTGCGCTGCGTTCCGCCGGGCACCGCACCACGGCGCCGATAGGCTTCGGCCTCGGCCAGCCGCGGCAGGCGGCGAAAGTCGATGCGCGCCGCCACGCCGCTGGCCTGGCAAACTTCGGCCAGGTGGCCGGCCAGGCCAAAGCCGGTCACGTCGGTCATGGCATGCACGCCCTCTACCCTGGCCAGCTCCACCCCGATCTGGTTGGAGGCCAGCATGGTCTCGCGGGCCAGGTTCTGGTGACCCGACTCCAGCAGCCCCTGCTTTTCAGCGGTGGTCAGCATGCCCACCCCCAGCGGCTTGGTCAGGAACAGCAGGTCGCCTACCTGGGCGCCCTTGTTGAGCTTGAGGTGCTTGAGGTCGACGAGGCCGTTGACGGCCAGGCCGAAGATAGGCTCCGGCGCGTCGATGGAGTGGCCGCCGGCCAGCGCCAGGCCCAGCTCGCGGCACACCGCCTGGGCGCCGGCCACTACGTCACTGGCGATTTCCGGGCCCAGCTTGTCCAGCGGCCAGCCGAGGATGCCGAGCGCGAGCACCGGCGTTCCGCCCATGGCGTAGATGTCGCTGATGGCGTTGGTGGCGGCGATCCGGCCGAAATCGAAGGGATCGTCGACAATCGGCATGAAGAAATCTGTCGTGGCGATCATGCCGCGACCATCGCCCAGGTCATAGACCGCCGCGTCTTCACGCCCCTCATTGCCGACGATCAGCCGGGCGTGGGTGGCGCCGGGCCCAGCCTTGGCCAGGATGCCATCCAGCACATCGGGAGCGATCTTGCAGCCGCAGCCTGCGCCGTGGCTATATTGGGTCAGGCGGATCGCGCTCATCACAGTCTCCTTGGGTTGCATTTCTTGGCAGTCTAGAACAGCGCGGTTACAGCGACTTACAGCGCCTCGATGGCATCGGCCAGCTTGTCAACTGCGACGACCTCCATGCCGCCGGGGGCATGCTTCGGCGCATTGGCCCGCGGCACGATGGCCCGGGTGAAGCCATGCTTGGCCGCCTCGACGATCCGCTCCTGCCCGCTGGGAACCGGGCGAATCTCGCCGGAAAGGCCCACCTCGCCGAAGGCCACCAGCTCGCGCGGCAAAGGCCGATTCTGCAGGCTCGACACCACCGCCAGCAGCACCGCGAGGTCGGCGCTGGTCTCCAGCACCTTGACGCCGCCCACCACGTTAAGAAAGACGTCCTGATCGCCGGTGAACAGGCCCCCATGGCGGTGCAGCACCGCCAGCAGCATGGCCAAGCGGTTCTGGTCGAGGCCCACGGCGACGCGCCGCGGGTTGCCCAGCGCCGACTCGTCGAGCAGCGCCTGCACCTCCACCAGCAACGGCCGCGTGCCCTCCCACACCACCATCACCAGGCTGCCTGGCGCCTGCTCCTCTCCGCGCGAGAGGAAGATGGCGCTGGGGTTCTTCACCTCCTTCAGGCCGTGCTCGAGCATCGCGAACACGCCCAGCTCATTGACCGCGCCGAAGCGGTTCTTCTGCCCGCGAAGGGTACGGAAGCGGGAATCGGCGCCGCCTTCGAGCAGTAGCGAAGCGTCGATCATGTGCTCCAGCACCTTGGGGCCGGCCAGGGTGCCGTCCTTGGTCACATGGCCGACCAGCAGCAGTACCGTATTGCTCTGCTTGGCAAAGCGGGTCAGGGCCGCCGCGGACTCCCGCACTTGGGCCACGCCGCCGGGCGCCGAGGCGATGTCCTCCAGATGCATGGTCTGGATCGAGTCGATCACCAGGATCTCCGGGCGCTCGCGCTCAGCCACGGCAAGAATCGTCTCGACGCTCGTCTCGGCCAGCATCTTCAGCCCCTGCGCCGGGAGCTGCAGGCGGTGCGCCCGCATCGCCACCTGGGAGAGCGACTCCTCGCCGGTGACGTAGAGCACCTTGCGCGCCTGCGCCAGCTTGCAGGCGGTCTGCAGCAGCAGGGTGGACTTGCCCGCTCCCGGGTGCCCACCCAGCAGCACCGCCGAGCCAGGGACCAGGCCGCCGCCCAGCACTCGGTCGAACTCGCCGAACGTGGATGAGAGGCGCGGCACTTCGGTGAGGTCGATGTTGGCCAGGTCCACCACCTCGCGCGACAGGGCCCCGGCATAGCCCCCACGCGCCACGGACGCCGTGGCGGTGCCGGTACCCGGGCGGGGCGCACTCAGTCGAACCTCGCTCAGCGTGTTCCATTCCAGGCAGCTCGAGCACTGCCCCTGCCACTTGCGATACTCCGCCCCGCACTCAGTGCAGACGAACGCGCTCTTAGCCTTGGCCATGCCGGCCCCTCTCCTGCCGCAGAAGGCTCATTCTATCAGGTCCGTTGACGCCCAGACGCAAGAAGGCGGCCTGCTGGCCGCCTTCTTGCGCACCGCAGCGCCGTTACTGGCGCCGCAGCTGCAGGGACTCGTTGTTCTGGAAGCGACGCCGCTGGGGGTCGATCAGCTCCAGGGTGCGCTCGTCGACGCGCAGGAAGTAGTAGACCTGGCCCTCACCGTCCGGCGTGAGTTCGTACACCGTGGCATCCGGGTCGACCGCGGTACCGCTCAGCACTTCCCAGTTACCGGCGTAGTTCTCGTCGGGCGGATCCTGGGGATGCTCGCGATAGCTGGCACGCAGGGTGAAGGTACGCTCTTCCAGTGCACTCTGCTCCGTACCGAGCATCCGCACATCGAGGTCGATACCGGCACAGTTGCGGCAGGGCAGCGTGCCCTGATAGACCGCTTCGCGATCATCCGCCATCGGGGCGGCGCCGTCATCCATCGGGCCAGCCGCACAACCGGCCAGCAGGGCCAGCATGGCCGAACCCGCCAGCAGTGTCCTCATACGCATTAGCTCACTCCTAACCTTGGGGTTTACGCAGAAATATTTGGCCGCTTGTGTCACAGCATAAACCCTTACGGCTCATGCAGACAGCCTCTGTGCTCCTGAGGTTCCCTCAGTTCAGCCGGCGCCAGGATAGACGTGGAGGAATACCAGAGCCAGCACGATCGGCATCACTACCAGGCTGCCCAGGTTGCCTATCAGCACCAGGGAAGCCACCTTGTGCGGCTCCTGGCGGTACTGCTCCGCCACCAGGTAATTGAGCACCGCCGGCGGCAGCGCGGCAAAGACCCATAGTGCCGCTGCCTGCAGTCCGGTGAGCCCGAGCAGCCAGATCAACGGGGCGGCCAGCAGCAAGCCCGAAAGCGGGCACAGCAGGGCACCGAGCAGGCCGGTCTTCCAGTCGCTGAAGTCGATCTCGAGCATTCGCACGCCGAGGGCAAACAGCAGCAGCGGGATGCAGACCCCGCCGAGCATATGCAACGCTTCCAGCAGCCAGCCGGGCAAGGGCACTCCCGCCAGGTTGACCCCAAGACCCGCCAGGCTCGCCAGTACGATTGGCATGCGCAGCAGCCGCCAAAGTGGCGTTTGCGGGCTCAGCATGTAGAGCCCCACCGAGAAGTGCAGCAGCATTTCGACGATGAACAGCACGATCGCCGCCGGTAGCGCAGCTTCACCGAACGCCAGCAGCAGCAAGGGGATGCCCATGTTGCCAGAGTTGTTGAACATCATGGGCGGCAGGAAGGTCTTCGGCTCCAGTCGCAGCCACTTCACCAGCGGCCACAGCAGTAGCCCTGACCCCAGCACTACCACGCCGCCCGCCGCAGCCAGGCCGACATACTCTTCGAGCGGCGCCTGGCCATCGGCCAGCACGGCAAACACCAGCATCGGCACGAACAGCTCCATGTTGAGCGTGTTGATGCTGCGTATGTCCGGCGTGCGAAAACGGCCATAAAGCGTACCGCAGCCGGCGATGAGAAATACCGGCAGCAGGGTGGCGATGATCTGGGCGGTCATGTCGGGCACCGAGGTCCATGCGAAAGCGCTTAGGCTAGCACGCTATCGGCTTGCGCGGTCAGTCCGCAGCAGTCAACATGGCCTGACGTTCTGCCTTGCGAGAAACGAGACACCATGAGCCAGTTCTGGAGCCCGGCGGTGCGCGGGCTGACCCCTTATGTTCCAGGGGAGCAACCGCGCGAGAAGCTGATCAAGCTGAACACCAACGAGAACCCCTACCCTCCGGCGCCTGGCGTCGAAGCCAGGCTGCGTGAGTTCCCGGCCGATCATCTGCGGCGCTATCCCGACCCGCAGTCGCTCGCCCTGCGCACAGCGCTTGCCCATGAGCATGGCGTGGAGGTGGAGCAGGTCTTCGTTGGCAATGGTTCCGACGAGGTGCTGGCACTGGCGTTCCAGGCCTTCTTCTGCCACGGCCGCCCGCTCGAGATGCCCGAGATCACCTACAGCTTCTATCCGGTCTACTGCCGGCTGTATGGCATCGAACAGCGCAGCCTGGCGCTCGACGCGCAGTGGCGCGTCGATCTCGACGCCTTCAGCAGCGACAGCAGCGGGACGATCTTCGCCAACCCCAACGCCCCGACCGGCCACGGCCATGGGCGCCAGGCCATCGCCACGCTGCTCGATCGCCTCGGCGGGCAGGTAGTGCTGGTCGACGAAGCCTACGTCGACTTCGGTGGCGAGAGCGCCGTGCCCTTGATTGGTCGCTATCCGAACCTGCTGGTCACCGGGACCTTCTCCAAGTCCCGCAGCCTGGCAGGCCTTCGCCTTGGCTATGCGATCGGGTCACGCGAATTGATCGAAGGGCTCGAGCGGGTCAAGGACTCCTTCAATTCCTACCCCATCGACAGCCTGGCCAGCGCCCTGGGCATAGCCGCCCTCGAGGATAAAGCGCACTTCGATGCCTGTCGCGAGCGCGTCATGACCACACGCGAGCGTACCGTCCGCCGCCTCAGCGAGCTCGGCTTCGAGGTGCTGCCCTCCCAGGCCAACTTCGTGCTGGCGCGTCACGCCCAGCACGATGCCGCGCAGCTGTTCGTCGGCCTGCGCGAGCGTGGCATCCTGGTACGCCATTTCAATACGTCGGCACTGCGCGACTTCCTGCGCATCTCGATCGGTACCGACGACGAGATGGACAGCCTCATCGAAGCCTTCGAGCTGCTGTGTCGTTGAACCATTCCGCGGGCGCCGTCGACGCCTGCAGTAAGCGCACAAAAAAAACCCCGAGCACGTTCGTGCTCGGGGTTTTTTTTGTGTCTTGCCCATGGCCGGCCGGCGGCGGGCCCGCCTAGGCCACTTTCGTCGGCGCCCGCCTGGCACGAGCTCGGCGAGCAGTACCTCGGCCCATCCCGCCCCACTCCTGCCGGCTTTCATCGCCTGCCGTTTCCTGCCGCCCAAACGACGAAACCCCGACCAATTGGCCGGGGTTTCTGAAAAGATGCCTGACGATGACCTACTCTCACATGGGGAGACCCCACACTACCATCGGCGCTGAGCGGTTTCACTGCTGAGTTCGGCATGGGATCAGGTGGTTCCCACTCGCTATGGTCGTCAGGCGAAAACGGTTGGAATCATGCTGACGCGATCGTCTCGTCGTATCCGTCAATGTGCGCGATGCGCAGACCCCTTGGGGTTATATGGTCAAGCCTCACGGGCCATTAGTATCGGTTAGCTCAACGCCTTGCAGCGCTTCCACACCCGACCTATCAACCAGCTGGTCTCGCTGGGCCCTTCAGGAGGCTCAAGGCCTCGGGGAGATCTCATCTTGAAGGGGGCTTCCCGCTTAGATGCTTTCAGCGGTTATCCCGTCCGCACGTAGCTACCCGGCAATGCCACTGGCGTGACAACCGGAACACCAGAGGTGCGTCCACTCCGGTCCTCTCGTACTAGGAGCAGCTCTTCTCAAATCTCCAACGCCCACGGCAGATAGGGACCGAACTGTCTCACGACGTTCTAAACCCAGCTCGCGTACCACTTTAAATGGCGAACAGCCATACCCTTGGGACCGACTTCAGCCCCAGGATGTGATGAGCCGACATCGAGGTGCCAAACACCGCCGTCGATGTGAACTCTTGGGCGGTATCAGCCTGTTATCCCCGGAGTACCTTTTATCCGTTGAGCGATGGCCCTTCCATACAGAACCACCGGATCACTAGAACCTACTTTCGTATCTGCTCGACGTGTCTGTCTCGCAGTTAAGCACCCTTATGCTCTTGCACTCAACGCACGATTTCCGACCGTGCTGAGGGTACCTTCGTGCTCCTCCGTTACGCTTTGGGAGGAGACCGCCCCAGTCAAACTACCCACCACACACTGTCCTCGATCCGGATCACGGACCTGAGTTAGAACGCCAATGATGCCAGGCTGGTATTTCAAGGTTGGCTCCACCCGAACTGGCGTCCGGGTTTCCTAGCCTCCCAGCTATCCTACACAAGCAACATCAGCGTCCAGTGTGAAGCTATAGTAAAGGTTCACGGGGTCTTTCCGTCTAGCCGCGGGTACACAGCATCTTCACTGCGATTTCAATTTCACTGAGTCTCGGGTGGAGACAGCGTGGCCATCATTACGCCATTCGTGCAGGTCGGAACTTACCCGACAAGGAATTTCGCTACCTTAGGACCGTTATAGTTACGGCCGCCGTTTACCGGGGCTTCGATCAAGAGCTTCGCCCGAGGGCTAACACCATCACTTAACCTTCCGGCACCGGGCAGGCGTCACACCCTATACGTCCGCTTGCGCGTTTGCAGAGTGCTGTGTTTTTAATAAACAGTTGCAGCCACCTGGTATCTTCGACCGCTTCGTGCTCCGGCCGCGAGGGCCTTCACACTAGTGCGGCGTGCCTTCTCCCGAAGTTACGGCACCATTTTGCCTAGTTCCTTCACCCGAGTTCTCTCAAGCGCCTTGGTATTCTCTACCTGACCACCTGTGTCGGTTTGGGGTACGGTCCCATAGAGTCTGAAGCTTAGAGGCTTTTCCTGGAAGCGTGGCATCGATGACTTCGGCACCGTAGTGCCTTCGTCTCACCTCTCGGCCTTGGGATCCCGGATTTGCCTAAGATCCCAGCCTACTGGCTTTCACCAGGACAACCAACGCCTGGCCCACCTAGCCTTCTTCGTCCCCCCATCGCAACTCTATGAGGTACGGGAATATTAACCCGTTTCCCATCGACTACGCCTTTCGGCCTCGCCTTAGGGGCCGACTCACTCTGCTCCGATTAGCGTCGAACAGAAACCCTTGGTCTTCCGGCGGGGGAGTTTTTCACTCCCCTTGTCGTTACTCATGTCAGCATTCGCACTCGTGATACCTCCAGCAGACTTCTCAATCCACCTTCATCGGCTTACACGACGCTCCTCTACCGCTCATCCAGAGGATGAACCCGTAGCTTCGGTACCTGGTTTAGCCCCGTTACATCTTCCGCGCAGGCCGACTCGACTAGTGAGCTATTACGCTTTCTTTAAAGGATGGCTGCTTCTAAGCCAACCTCCTAGCTGTCTGAGCCTTCCCACATCGTTTCCCACTTAACCAGGATTTCGGGACCTTAGCTGACGGTCTGGGTTGTTTCCCTTTTCACGACGGACGTTAGCACCCGCCGTGTGTCTCCCACGCTGCACTCACCGGTATTCGGAGTTTGCCTCGGGTTGGTAAGTCGGGATGACCCCCTAGCCGAAACAGTGCTCTACCCCCGGCGGTGATACGTGAGGCGCTACCTAAATAGCTTTCGAGGAGAACCAGCTATCTCCGAGCTTGATTAGCCTTTCACTCCGATCCACAAGTCATCCAAATCTTTTTCAACAGATCCTGGTTCGGTCCTCCAGTTGATGTTACTCAACCTTCAACCTGCTCATGGATAGATCGCCCGGTTTCGGGTCTATTTCCAGCGACTGGTCGCCCAGTTAAGACTCGGTTTCCCTACGCCTCCCCTATACGGTTAAGCTCGCCACTGAAAATAAGTCGCTGACCCATTATACAAAAGGTACGCGGTCACATGACTAGCATGCTCCCACTGCTTGTACGCATACGGTTTCAGGATCTATTTCACTCCCCTCTCCGGGGTTCTTTTCGCCTTTCCCTCACGGTACTGGTTCACTATCGGTCAGCCAGGAGTATTTAGCCTTGGAGGATGGTCCCCCCATATTCAGTCAAGGTTTCACGTGCCCCGACCTACTCGATTTCACGACACTCAGATTTCGGCTACGGGACTATCACCCGCTATGGTCAGGCTTCCCAGCCTGTTCGCCTATCAGTTGTGCCGCTTAAGGGCTAGTCCCCGTTCGCTCGCCGCTACTAGGGGAATCTCGGTTGATTTCTTTTCCTCGGGGTACTTAGATGTTTCAGTTCCCCCGGTTCGCCTCCCAACACCTATGGATTCAGTGTGGGATACCCAGCTTGTGCTGGGTGGGTTTCCCCATTCGGAAATGCCCGGGTCACAGGTTGTTTGCCACCTCACCGAGCCTTATCGCAGGCTACCGCGTCCTTCATCGCCTCTGGCTGCCAAGGCATCCACCGTATGCGCTTAATCGCTTGACCATATAACCCGAAGGGGTCTGGTCTGCGATCACGTACGACATTGCCGGATACGCTTGAGACGTATCTTCGTTTCCTTTCCTGTCGGAAAGGAACTGTCAGCATGATTCACATTGTTAAAGAGCAGACTGTCAATCGACAGTCATAAACCGCTCATCGCGTGCTGCGAGGATGGCTTATGACTGCGGATCCGATCAGGTAAGACTGTGGATACGATGGAGCGTAATGGTGGAGCCAAGCGGGATCGAACCGCTGACCTCCTGCGTGCAAGGCAGGCGCTCTCCCAGCTGAGCTATGGCCCCACTGATCACCGCGTTCTCATTGGCGGTGAATTTCGTCGGAGTCAAGGCGCTTTGGGCCGACGCATAGCTCGCTATGCGAGGCTCAAAGCAACGCCGTATCACGCAAATTTGGTGGGTCTGGGCAGATTTGAAACAAACCCGGCGACCTCACCCTTCTCTTTACAGAACTTCCGGGGGTGCGCTCTCACCAACTGTGCGACAGACCCGGCCGAAGCTCGAGAATGGTGGGTCTGGGCAGATTTGAACTGCCGACCTCACCCTTATCAGGGGTGCGCTCTAACCAACTGAGCTACAGACCCGGCTAACCACTGGGTCGGCGACCCAAACAGTCTTTGCTCTGGCCGATCAGGTAATTCATTGTGAGCACTTGCCGCGAGGCGTGATATGTCGTTTAAGGAGGTGATCCAGCCGCAGGTTCCCCTACGGCTACCTTGTTACGACTTCACCCCAGTCATGAACCACACCGTGGTGATCGCCCTCCCGAAGGTTAGGCTAACCACTTCTGGTGCAGTCCACTCCCATGGTGTGACGGGCGGTGTGTACAAGGCCCGGGAACGTATTCACCGTGACATTCTGATTCACGATTACTAGCGATTCCGACTTCACGGAGTCGAGTTGCAGACTCCGATCCGGACTGAGATCAGCTTTCTGGGATTGGCTTGCTCTCGCGAGTTCGCAACCCTTTGTACTGACCATTGTAGCACGTGTGTAGCCCTACCCGTAAGGGCCATGATGACTTGACGTCGTCCCCACCTTCCTCCGGTTTGTCACCGGCAGTCTCCTTAGAGTTCCCGACTTTACTCGCTGGCAAATAAGGACAAGGGTTGCGCTCGTTACGGGACTTAACCCAACATTTCACAACACGAGCTGACGACAGCCATGCAGCACCTGTCTCTGCGTTCCCGAAGGCACCCCTTCGTCTCCGAAGGGTTCGCAGGATGTCAAGGGTAGGTAAGGTTCTTCGCGTTGCATCGAATTAAACCACATGCTCCACCGCTTGTGCGGGCCCCCGTCAATTCATTTGAGTTTTAACCTTGCGGCCGTACTCCCCAGGCGGTCGACTTATCGCGTTAACTGCGCCACAAAGTCCGCGAAGGACCCAACGGCTAGTCGACATCGTTTACGGCGTGGACTACCAGGGTATCTAATCCTGTTTGCTACCCACGCTTTCGCACCTCAGTGTCAGTGTCAGTCCAGAAGGCCGCCTTCGCCACTGGTATTCCTCCCGATCTCTACGCATTTCACCGCTACACCGGGAATTCTACCTTCCTCTCCTGCACTCTAGCCTGACAGTTCCGGATGCCGTTCCCAGGTTGAGCCCGGGGCTTTCACAACCGGCTTATCAAGCCACCTACGCGCGCTTTACGCCCAGTAATTCCGATTAACGCTCGCACCCTCCGTATTACCGCGGCTGCTGGCACGGAGTTAGCCGGTGCTTCTTCTGTGGGTGATGTCCTTCCTCGCGGATATTAGCCGCGAGGCTTTCTTCCCCACTGAAAGTGCTTTACAACCCGAAGGCCTTCTTCACACACGCGGCATGGCTGGATCAGGCTTGCGCCCATTGTCCAATATTCCCCACTGCTGCCTCCCGTAGGAGTTCGGGCCGTGTCTCAGTCCCGATGTGGCTGATCATCCTCTCAGACCAGCTACGGATCGTCGCCTTGGTGAGCCTTTACCTCACCAACTAGCTAATCCGACATAGGCTCATCCGATAGCGCAAGGTCCGAAGAGCCCCTGCTTTCTCCCGTAGGACGTATGCGGTATTAGCCTGGGTTTCCCCAGGTTATCCCCCACTACCGGGCAGATTCCTATGCATTACTCACCCGTCCGCCGCTCGCCACCAGGAAGCAAGCTTCCCGTGCTGCCGCTCGACTTGCATGTGTTAGGCCTGCCGCCAGCGTTCAATCTGAGCCATGATCAAACTCTTCAGTTTAAGATCATATAGTCCTTACCCTTCCAAGGAAGGAGGCGGACCAAACTTGGCTCAAGGTCAAAGCTTCTCAAAAGACCCGAAGGTCTCGACGAGTCGCTTGCCTTGAAATGGTGTGACTTCTCACCACCTCATCGACAAGCGCCCACATGAATTACCTGATCGATTGTTAAAGAGCGGCTCCTTTTCTCTTCAAGCCTCAGCCTGAAGCGCGGAGCGTCTCGCTTGCTGTCGCGGCCGTGGATCGTGTCGATCCCGGACCCCGTCAGCGCCCTGCGAGGAAGGCGTATTCTACTCAATCGGCCCGCGCTGTCAAGCGCTCTTCGATGCCCGCCGCAGCGTCTTTCGCATCGAAGGCCAGCCGGAGCCGGCAACCGCAAGCCCGCTTGCGGACCTGCTGTCGAGTGGGGCGCATTCTACCGAATCCGCCGTGGGCGTCAAGTGAGAATTTTGCGAAGCGAGCCGGAAAATTCAAATCAGGACAACCACTTACCACCCTCTTCACCGCTGATGACGTTGCCCGTCACCGGCAGCGGATGCGTACTTTACGGCTTTCCCCCGACCCCCGCAAGGGGCGGCGGTAAAAATATTTCAGCCGCGTGACCGAGCGGGTGACGATACGCAGCGAACGAGCTATCCACAGCCGCTTGCAGGCGAACGGCTGTGGATGGTTTGCCCCCGGGGCGAAGACGACGACGCCCGCACGAGGCGGGCGTCGGTAGAGCAACTGACTTGACATCGGTTGGTCTGAGAGCCGGTGGAATGACTCAGCGTAGCGTCACCCGGGCATAGCGCTTCTTGCCGGCCTGGATCACGTAGCTCTTGCCGGTATCGAGCATGGCATCCTTGGCGACGACCTCGCCTTCGACCTTGACCCGGCCGTTGCCCAGCATGTCCTTGGCCTGGGCGCTGTTGTTGGCCAGACCCGCCCGGTTGAGCACCGCGGCGATGGGCGCCTGGGCGCTGCCCTCGAAGTCGACCTCCACCTCGGGCAGGTCTTCGGGCAGCTCGCCTTCGGCCAGGCGGTTGCCGGCCGACTTGTGGGCATTGGCCGCAGCCTCTTCGCCGTGGTAGCGGCCGATCAGTTCGCGGGCGAGGATCATCTTGATGTCGCGCGGGTTGGCACCGGCCTCGACGTCGCGCTTGAGCGCTTCGATCTCTTCGTTCGACTTCAACGAGAGCAGCCCGAAGTAGCGCCACATCAGGCTGTCGGGCATGGAGACGAGCTTGTTGAACATCGAGCCCGGCGCCTCGTCGACACCGACGTAGTTGCCCAGCGACTTCGACATCTTCTGCACGCCGTCGAGCCCTTCGAGCAGCGGCATGGTGATGACCACCTGCGGCTCCATGCCGAAGTGCTTCTGAATCTCGCGCCCCATCAGCAGGTTGAACTTCTGGTCGGTGCCGCCCATCTCGACATCGGCTTCGAGCGCCACGGAGTCGTAGCCCTGCACCAGCGGGTAGAGGAACTCATGGATGGAGATCGGCTGACCCGACTTGTAGCGCTTGTCGAAGTCGTCGCGCTCTAGCATGCGCGCCACGGTGCTCTGAGCGGCCAGCTCGATCATCTTGGCCGCGGTGAGCTCGCCGAACCACTCGGAGTTGAAGCGCACCTCGGTCTTGTCGGGATCGAGGATCTTGAACACCTGCTCCTTGTAGGTCTGGGCGTTGGCACGGACCTCTTCCTCGGTGAGCGGCTTGCGGGTGACATTCTTCCCGGTGGGATCGCCGATGCGCCCGGTGAAGTCGCCGATCAGGAAGATGATCTGGTGGCCGAGATCCTGAAACTGGCGCATCTTGGTCAGCAGCACGCTATGGCCGAGGTGCAGGTCGGGAGCGGTGGGATCGAAGCCTGCCTTGATGCGCAGCTTGCGGCCGGACTCGAGCTTCTTGATCAGCTCGTCCTCCAGCAGGATCTCCTGGGTGCCTCGTTTCAGCAGCGCCAGCGCGCTTGCGACCTCGCTCATCTCTCCCACTCCAAAAACGTTGATCGCCCGTGCGGGCAGGGTCCATCGAATGGGGCACGATGGTAGCATGACTTGAGGCCCGCTGGGGCTACCGTACTAAGGAGAGAGTAGATGGCACGGTTCGTGGGATTGATGTCCGGCACCAGCCTGGACGGCATCGATGCCGCCCTGGTCGAGATCGACGCTGCGGGGAGGGCGCGCCTGCTCGCCAGCCACGCCGAGCCGATGCCCGAAGCGCTGCGTGAGCTCCTGCTGAGGCTATGCCAAGCCGAGCGGATCGCCTTCGCCGAGCTGGCCGGCGCCGAGGCGGCGTTCTGCCGGCTCCAGGCCAACGCCGTTCGGCGGCTGCTGGTGGAAAACGACATCACCACCGACCAGATCATCGCCATCGGCAGTCATGGCCAGACCATCGAGCACGCGCCCTGGGGCCACGCCGAAGGGCCGGCCTATACCCTGCAGCTCGACAACCCCAGCCTGCTGGCCGAGCTGACCGGCTGCACGGTGGTGGCGGACTTCCGTCGCCGCGACCTCGCCGCCGGCGGTCAGGCGGCGCCGCTGGCGCCGGCCTTTCACGAGGCGCTGTTCCGGCGTGCGGGGCAGTGGCAGCTGGTGCTCAACCTGGGCGGTTTCGCCAACCTGACCCTGCTGCCACCCGCGGAAAGCGAGGCCGAGGTGATCGGCTTCGATACCGGCCCGGCCAACGCGCTGCTGGATGCCTGGCACGCCCGCCATCGCGGCGGCCGCTACGACCCCGACGGCGCCTGGGCGGCATCGGGGCGCGTGGACGAGATTCTGCTGGAGCGCCTGCTCGCCGAGCCCTTCTTCCATCGCCCGCCGCCGCGCAGCACCGGGCGCGAGGTGTTCCACCTCGACTGGCTTGAAGGCCATCTTACGGGGAAGGAAGAGCCCCAGGACGTGCAGGCGACGCTGGCCGAGCTGACCGCGACCAGCGTAGCCCTGGGCATCGAGATGGCACGCGAGCTGGCCGGCGCGCCTCCGGCCTCAGCGCTGATCCCGTGTGGCGGCGGCGCCCACAACGGTGATCTGCTCGGTCGCCTGGCTCGCCATCTGCCGGAAACCGCGCTGGTTCCCAGCAGCGACTGGGGTTGGCCGGCCGACTGGCTGGAAGCCGGCGCCTTCGCCTGGCTCGCCTGGCGCCGCCTCGAGGGGCTGGCAGGCAACCTGCCCAGCGTCACCGGCGCTCAGGGGCCACGCGTACTTGGCGGTGTCTATGCTCCCTAGCCAGCAACATGGGTAGACGCAATCAGCGGAGTGAGAGCACTTGCTAGAAGTCGTCCTCATCGCGCAGCGTCAGCCGTTGCGCCGAATCCCGAGCCTTGGCCACAACGTCACTCTTTTCATCGCCGTACTTGATCATCATGCGCAGCTCATTGGCCGAATCAGCGTGCACCATGGCAATTTCCTCGCTGATTTTGCCTGCCTTGAAGAGTTCGAACAGCGCCTGGTCGAAGGTCTGCATGCCCAGGTCGCGCGAACGGGCCATGACATTCTTGATTTCACTCACATCGCCCTTACGGATCAGGTCGGCGATCAAGGGGGTTTTCAGCAGAATTTCGATGGCCGGGCAGCGCCCGCCGTCGCGAGTGGGCAGCAGCTGCTGGGCGACGACGGCATGAAGGTTGAGCGACAGGTCCAACCAGATCTGCTCGTGGCGCTCATGGGGGAAGAAGTGAATGATGCGGTCCAGCGCCTGGTTGGCGTTGTTGGCGTGCAGCGTGGCCAAGCACAGGTGGCCCGTTTCGGCGAAGGTCAGGGCATGCTCCATGGTTTCCCGCGTGCGCACCTCACCGATCAGGATGACGTCGGGCGCCTGGCGCAGGGTATTCTTCAGCGCCACTTCGAAGGACTCGGTATCGATGCCGACCTCACGCTGGTTGATGATTGCCTTCTTGTGGGGGTGCACGTACTCGATGGGATCCTCGACGCTGATGATGTGACCGCCCACGGTCTCGTTGCGCTGCTGGATCATCGACGCCAGCGTAGTGGACTTGCCGGTGCCGGTACCGCCCACCACGAAGACCAGGCCTCGCTTGAGGTTGGCCAGCTCACCCAGTTGGGGCGGCAGCGAGAGCTCCTCGAGGTGCGGAATATCGTAGGCGATGCGGCGTATGACCATGGCCCACTGGTTGCGCTGCTGGAAGGCACTGACGCGAAACCGCCCGAGCCCGGTAATGCTGAGCGCAAAATTGGCTTCACGCTCCTGCTCGAAGCGCTCGCGCAGGCCATCCGGAATGGCCCCCTGAACCAGCTCGCGCACCTGCTCCACCGTCAGCCGCTGCTCACCTAGCGCCGTCAGCTTGCCCGCCAGCTTCAGGGTGGGGGGCGCCTGTACCGAAATCAGCAGGTCCGATGCTTCCTGCTGTGCCATGATGGTCAGCAGTTGCTGCAGCCATTCTTGTGCCGTCATATTCGTGTTCCCCGCCTCGCTTGCCTAGCGCCCATCACTGCGTCAGCACACCCTTGGCCCTGGCCTGGGCCTCTTCACGCGTGACGATGTTGTCGGTGATCAACTTGTTCAAGGCCGCATCCAGCGTCTGCATGCCCAAGCTGCCACCGGTCTGGATGGCCGAGTAGATTTGCGCCACCTTGTCCTCGCGAATCAGGTTGCGCACCGCGGCGTTGGCGATGAGGATCTCGTGCGCCGCCACTCGCCCGCCGCTGCGGCGCTTGAGCAGGGTTTGGGAAATGACGCCCTGCAGCGACTCCGACAGCATCGAGCGCACCATGGCTTTTTCCTCGCCGGGGAAGACGTCGATGATACGGTCGATGGTCTTGGCCGCCGAGGTGGTGTGCAGGGTGCCAAGCACCAGGTGGCCGGTCTCCGCCGCGGTGAGCGCCAGCCGAATCGTTTCCAGATCGCGTAGTTCGCCTACCAGGATGACATCGGGGTCTTCACGCAGGGCGCTGCGCAGCGCCTGGGCAAAACCGTGGGTGTCGCGATGCACCTCGCGCTGGTTGACCAGGCTGCGCTTGCTGCGGTGAATGAACTCCACCGGATCCTCGATGGTGAGGATGTGGTCGTAGCGGTGATCGTTGATGTAGTCGATCATCGCGGCCAGGGTGGTGCTCTTGCCCGAGCCGGTCGGCCCGGTGACCAACACCAGGCCTCGCGGCAGCAGCGCCAGGCGACGGAAGACCTCGCCAAGACCGAGATCATCCATGGTCAGCACTTCGCTGGGAATGGTACGGAAGACCGCACCGGCACCGCGTGCCTGGTTGAAGGCGTTGACACGGAAGCGCGCCACGCCCGGCACTTCGAAGGAAAAGTCCGTTTCAAAAAACTCTTCGTAGTCACGCCGCTGACGATCGCCCATGATGTCGTAGATCAGCTTGCGGACTTCCCGATCTTCCATGGCAGGCACGTTGAGCCGCCGGATATCGCCATCCACCCGGATCATGGGCGGCAGGCCGGCCGACAGGTGCAGGTCGGAGGCGTTCTGCTTTGCCGAGAACGCCAGCAGTTCGGTAATATCCATGCAACTCCCTGCTCGCGATGATGGTTTGTTCCAGTATGCCAGAGCTTTTGACATTACGAACTTTATGTAACTGAGATGACGGATACCATGCTTTGCGAGTCACTGGCCAGCGCCCGACAGCGCCTGGCCGATGCCGCCGCCCGCGCCGGCCGGCCCGCCGAATCGGTGCGCCTGCTTGCGGTCAGCAAAACCAAGCCGGCGGAGCGGATTCGCGAGGCCTGGCAGCTAGGGCAGCGGGAGTTCGGCGAAAACTACGTCCAGGAAGCGCTGGACAAGCAGGCGGCGCTGGTCGACCTGCCCGATATCGTCTGGCATTTCATCGGGCCGCTACAATCCAACAAGACCCGCGCGGTCGCCGAGCATTTCGCCTGGGTGCACAGCGTAGATCGCGAGAAGGTGGCGCGCCGGCTGAACGACCAGCGTCCCGCGGGGCTCGGGCCGCTCAACGTCTGCCTGCAGGTCAACGTCAGCGACGAGGCGACCAAGTCCGGGGTTCACCTCGCCGACCTGGCAACGCTGGCACAGGCCGTGCAGGCGCTGCCGCGGCTGCGCCTGCGCGGGCTGATGGCGATTCCCGCACCCGCCGAGGGGCTTGCGGCCCAGCGTGAACCGCTGGCCCGCCTGCGCCAGGCATTCGAGGAGCTGCAAGCCCGCTACCCCAAGGCGCCGCTGGATACGCTGTCAATGGGCATGAGCGACGATCTGGAAGCCGCCGTTCTGGAAGGCGCCACGCTGGTTCGTCTGGGCAGCGCCATCTTTGGCAGCCGAGACACTCCGACCCGATAGACCCTCGCGCACGACGTCAGCCCAGTGTGCCGCACAACACAAAAGGAAAGGATCGCAATGGCCAGCAGAGTCACCTTTATCGGCGCCGGCAACATGGCCAGCGCCATCATCGGCGGGTTGATCGACACCGGCTATCCCGCCACCGCCATTACTGCCACGTCACCCAGTGATGCCTTCTTGGCACCGATCCATGAGCGCTACGGCATTCGCACCAATACCGACAATGCCGCGGCGGTGCGTGGTGCCGACGTGGTCGTGCTGGCCGTGAAGCCGCAGGTGATGCGTGAGGTCTGCGAAGGGCTGCGTGACACCCTGCAGCGGCAGCGGCCGCTGATCATCTCGGTGGCCGCCGGTATCGATGCCGCCACGCTGGAAGCATGGCTGGGCGAAGGGCTACCGCTGGTGCGCTGCATGCCCAACACGCCGTCGCTGGTAGGTGCCGGGGCCGCCGGGCTGTATGCCACCGAAGCCGTCGATGATCATCAGCGCACGCTGGCTGCCACCCTGCTCGAAGCGGTGGGCATCGTCGAGTGGGTTAGCGAAGAGGCCCAGTTGGATGCGGTCACTGCGGTATCCGGCAGCGGCCCGGCCTACTTCTTCCTGATGTTCGAAGCCATGGAAGAGGCGGGCGTGAAGCTCGGGCTGCCCGCCGATACTGCACGCCGCCTGGCGCTGCAGACCGCTCTGGGTGCGGCGCGCATGGCGCAGCAGAGTGAATATCCGCCGGAGCAACTCAAGCGCAACGTGATGTCGCCGGGCGGCACCACCGAACGCGCCATCGAAGCGCTGGAGCAGGCCGGCCTGCGCCGGTCCGTGCTCGACGCCATGGATGCCTGCGCCGCTCGCGCCCGAGAAATGGCCGAGGAGCTCGGCAAGCGTTAGCCTTTCCGGTCGCGCCCATTTGACGCGACCCACTCGACGATTGATAGGAGGAGCCCTCATGGGCCAACTGGGAAATGCCGGCCTGTTGCTGGTCAACACCCTGATCAACATCTACCTGTTTCTGATGATGCTGCGCTTCCTGCTGCAGGCGTCACAGGCCGACTACTACAATCCCATCAGCCAGTCGGTGGTGAAGATCACCCAGCCGGTGGTGCGTCCCTTCCAGGGCTTCCTCGGCCCGGTGCTGGGTCGCTTCGATCTGGCCACCCTGGCCGCCGCCTTTGTGCTCAAGCTGGTCAGCATCGTGGTAATCCTGCAGATCGCCGGCATCGGCATGCCGCCGGTCACGCAGGTGGTGCTCGGCGCCGTGGCGGCCATCGCCAATGCCATCCTCAAGATCTACTTCTTCGCTCTGATCGTGATGATCATTCTCAGCTGGGTAGCCCCCAACGCCAGCCACCCCGGTGCGCTGCTGGTGATGCAGCTGGTGGAACCGATCATGGCGCCGGTTCGTCGCGTCATCCCGCCGCTGGGCATGATCGACCTGTCACCGATCGTGGTGTTCATCGCCATCAGTATGATCGACGGCATCGTGGTAGGCGCGCTGACCCAGGCCGCAGGTATCGCCGGCGCCCTGGTCGGACTCTGAATCGACGCCGCCCAAGGCAGCCTTACAACGACTGGACTCCTGACGACACATGCCCGAGTTTCCCTGCGACTCCGTCGGACTGGTGACGCCGCAAACAGCGCACTTCGACGACCCTCTGGAGCTGGCCTGCGGCAAGACGCTGCCGGCCTACGATCTCGTCTACGAGACCTACGGCACCCTCAATGCCGAGCGCACCAACGCGGTGCTGGTCTGTCATGCCCTGTCCGGCCATCACCACGCCGCGGGCTACCATGACCCGGACGAACGCAAGCCAGGCTGGTGGGACGCCCATATCGGACCGGGCAAGTCGATCGACACCCAGCGCTTCTTCGTGGTGTCGCTGAACAACCTGGGCGGCTGCCACGGCAGCACCGGCCCGACCAGCGAGAACCCGGCCACCGGGCGCCTGTGGGGGCCCGACTTCCCCATGGTCACCGTGAGCGACTGGGTGAACAGCCAGGCCCGCCTGGCCGACCGACTCGGCATCCAGCGCTTCGCCGCGGTGATCGGCGGCAGCCTCGGCGGCATGCAGGTGTTGCAGTGGACCCTCGCCTATCCCGAGCGGGTCGCCAACGCCGCCATTATCGCCGCCACGCCCAAGCTCTCGGCGCAGAACATCGCCTTCAACGAGGTGGCGCGCCAGGCGATACGCTCCGACCCCGATTTCCACGAAGGCTGGTACACCGAGCACGGCACGGCACCGCGCCGCGGTCTGAAGCTGGCCCGCATGGTGGGTCATATCACTTACCTGTCGGAAGACGCCATGGGCAGCAAGTTCGGCCGCGACCTGCGCAGCGAGGAGTTCAACTTCGGCTACGACGTGGAGTTCCAGGTCGAGTCGTATCTGCGCTATCAGGGCGACACCTTCTCCACTGCCTTCGACGCCAACACCTACCTGCTGATGACCAAGGCGCTGGACTACTTCGACCCGGCGGCGGCCCACGGTGGCGAGCTCGCCGCCGCCGTGGGCCCCTCGCAGTGCCCGTTCCTGGTGGTCAGCTTCACCACCGACTGGCGCTTCCCGCCTTCGCGATCGCGGGAGCTGGTGAACGCCCTGATCCGTGCCGGCAAGCCGGTGAGCTACGCCAATATCGATTCGCCCCACGGTCACGATGCCTTCCTGCTGCCTGAGCCACGCTACCAGGCGATATTCTCGGCCTTTATGGCCCGCGCGGCCCGTGAGCTCGGCCTGGAGACCCCCGCATGATGCGCGCCGACCTGAAAGTGATTCATCGCTGGGTACCCGAGGGCGCCCATATCCTCGACCTGGCGTGCGGGGACGGCACGCTGCTGGAGGTGCTGGCACGCGACAAGGGCGTCACCGGCTACGGCCTGGAGATTGACCCGGCAGGCATCACCGCCTGTGTCGCCAAGGGGGTCTGCGTGATCGAGCAGAACCTGGACGAGGGCCTGGTCAACTTCGAGGACGACGCCTACGACCTGGTGATCATGACCCAGGCGCTGCAGGCGCTGCGCCGGCCCGACCGCATGCTTGACGAGATGCTGCGGGTCGCCAAGGAGTGCATCATCACCTTCCCCAACTTCGCCTACTGGCGACATCGGGTGCACCTCGGCATTCGCGGCTACATGCCGGTCTCCAAGTCGCTGCCCCATGCCTGGTACGACACCCCCAACATCCACCTGTCGACCTTCAACGACTTCGAGCACCTGTGCCATGAAAAAGGCCTGGTGATCACCGACCGGGCCGTCGGCGTCGGCGACGCCGCGGGAGGCTGGACCACGCGGCACTGGCCCAACCTGTTCGGCGAAACAGCGATCTTTCGCGTCAGCCGCAAGCCGGGCCAAGACCGCAGCCTGTCACGCTAACCGACGCCAACGGGAGACTTGCCCATGCCACGCCACACTGCAACACGCCGCCTGAAGCACGCCCTTGCCACGCTGAGCCTGGCCCTGCTGGCTGTATCCGGTCCGCTCAAGGCGCAGCAATTCGAACAGATCGGCGACTACCAGATCCACTACAGTGCCGTCAGTACCCAGTTCATCCCCCAGTCGGTGGCCGATGCCCACGGCATCCAGCGCAGCCCGGCCATGGCCCTGGTCAATGTCAGCGTGCTCCAGGCGGAAGCCGACGGCGCCCTGCGCCCCGTCAATGCACCGGTCAGCGGCAGCGTCGGTGTGGTGCGCGGCGGCAGCCAGACCCCGCTGGCATTCCGCACCCTGCGGGATGGCGACACCCAGTCGCAGGTCGCGGTATTCCGCATCCAGGAGGACGAGCCGATGCACTTCGACCTCCAGGTCAGCTACGACCGCAACCGGGAGCCAGCGGACCTGCGCTTCATCCAGCGCTTCTATATCGAGCGCTGAACCGCATGCCGATGCGGATTGCCCGGCTGAGCCAGCTGGAGACCCAGCCGTCGCTGGGCGTGACCCTGCCCGACGGCAGGCGCCTCTTTCTCGTCTCCGTGCACGGCGTAGTCAGCGCCTTCGTCAATCGCTGCCCGCATCAGCAGGTGCCGCTGAACTGGGACGATGCCAGCTTTCTCGAGGCCGGCGGTGAGCTGATCCAGTGCGGCGTGCACGGCGCGCTGTTCCTGCCGGAGACGGGGGAATGCGTGTTCGGCCCCTGCCAGGGGCGCTTTCTCGAGCCGCTGCCGATCTCAGTCGATGCCGAGGGCAACATTCACTTGGCGAGTGAGTGACACCGGAAGTTGACCACCCAGCGCCACCGACACCGGCCGTGAATCGTGCCAGCCGAACTCGCAGCCGTAGGCCAGCACTTCCACTCCCCGCGCTGCCACGGCCTCGAGCGTGGCGGCGTAGGCCGGGTCGAGGTGTGCTGCCGGCGCCACGTCGCGAATGCCGGCGTGGGCGATGCAGAACAGCAGCACCGCACGCTGCCCCTGCTCGGCCAAGGCCGCCAGCGCCAGCAGGTGCTTGCGCCCGCGCTCGCTCACCGCGTCGGGAAAGTAACCGTGCCCATCGCGCTCCTTGAGCGTGACCTGCTTGACCTCGACGAAGGCACAGCCGCGCTCGGGATCGTCGAGGCGAAAGTCGAGCCGCGCCCCCTCTACCTTAGCCTCGCGCCGGAACTGGGCATAACCGGCAAGCGCAGCAATTCGCCCCCCTTCCAGCGCCTCTTCGACGATGCGGTTGGCCCGCCCGGTATGCACCGAGGCCAGCGCCACGCCGCCAGCGGGCTGGGGCAACTCGATCAGCTCCCAGGTCCAGGCCAGCTTGCGCGCCGGATTGTCGCTTGGCGCCAGCCACACCCGACAGCCCGGCACGTTCACCGCGCGCATCGAGCCGGTATTGGGACAGTGCGCTACCACCTCACGGCCGTCGTCGAGGCGAACGTCCGCGAGGAAGCGCTTGTAGCGGCGCAGCAGCACGCCGGGAACGAGAAGGGGATACTCCATGGCGTCGCTACTGCCGCGCCAGGAAGCGCTCGAGCCGGTTCACGGCCTCTTCCAGGCGCACCGTGCCGGTGGTGAATGCAATGCGTACGTGGTACTCGCCGCCGGTGACGGCAAAATCGACCCCGGGCGTGATGGCCACGTTCTCCTCTTCCAGCAGGCGCTGGCAAAAGGCCTGGCTGTCGCGGCTATAGCGGGAGATGTCGAGCCATAGGTAGAAGGCGCCCTGGGGCGGCAGCGACGGCGCCAAGCCCAGCCGGGCCAGACCCGCCAGCAGCGTATCGCGGCGGCGGCCGAGCTCGACGCGGCGACTTTCGAGAATCTCCCGACAGTCGGGTGTGAAGGCAGCCAGGGCCGCATGCTGGGCGGGCGTCGAGGCGGCCAGGAACACGTTCTGGGCCAGGCGGGTCAGCGGCTCCACGGCAGCGGCCGGCGCCAGCAACCAGCCCAGCCGCCATCCAGTCATGCCGAAATACTTCGAGAAGCTATTGACCACGAAGGCGTCCGGCGTCAGCGCGGCCACCGACAGCGGCGCGAGGTCGTAGCAGAGCCCCTGGTAGATCTCGTCCACCAACAGGTGGCCACCACGTACGGCCACGGCGTCGGCCAGCGCGTGCAGCCGCTCGGCGTCGAGCATGTGCCCGGTAGGGTTGGACGGCGTGGCCAGCATTGCCAGGCGCGTCGCCGCCTGCCAATGACGCGCCAGCAGCGGGGCATCGAGCTGCCAGCCGCTGTCGGGCCCCACCGGCACCGTGTCGACCTGCGCCCCCGCCAGCGCCATGAAGTGGCGGTTGCAAGGGTAATTGGGGTCGGCCATCAGCACCCGGTCGCCGGGGCCGACCAGCAGTTGGCTGGCAAGCAGCAGCGCCCCGGAGGCCCCGGGCGTGACCAGGATGCGCGCCGGGTCGACGTCGGCGCCGAAGTGGTCGGCATAATGGCCGGCGATGGCCTCGCGCAGGGCCGGCAGCCCGGCCGCCGGCGTATAGCGGGTCTGCCCCGCTGCCAGGGCGTCTCGCCCGGCGACCGCCACCGGCTCGGGCGTAGGGAAGTCAGGCTCGCCCACTTCCAGGTGGATCACATCATGTCCGGCCGCCTCGCGCGCCTGGGCAATTTCCAGCAAGCTCATCACACGAAAGGGGGCGACGCGCTCGACGCGAGAGTTCCACGACATGTCTGGCTCCTGGACACGATATGAGGAGATGGCAGGGGAAGTTTTTCCCGCCCTTGCGGTCCAACCATGATACTACGCTTTCCCTCGGCGGGCGTTCCGCCCCCAGGCCCGGGGTATTGCAAAGGCGCCGTTTTTTCGATAAACAAGCATGCCTTTGACGTAGGATACTTACACCGCACTGCGGGGTATTGATCAGCAGTCACACTAGCAATGAGGCAGTGCCATGCCAGTAGCAGACCAAAAAACGGAAGCGCCCAAAAAATTCATCCCGTACGAGTCCGCGCCGGGTGAAGAGTACATGAATGAACAGCAGCTTGAGCACTTCCGACAGATCCTGCTGGGCTGGAAACAGGAGCTCATGGAAGAAGTGGATCGCACGGTGCGCCATCTGCAGGAAGAGGCGAACAACTACGCCGACCCCGCCGATCGTGCCACCCAGGAAGAAGGCTTCAGCCTGGAGCTGAGAACCCGCGACCGCGAGCGCAAACTGCTCAAGAAGATCAACGAGACCCTCGAGAAGATCGACGAAGAGGACTACGGCTACTGCGAGGCCTGCGGCGTCGAGATCGGCATTCGCCGCCTGGAAGCGCGCCCCACAGCGACCCTCTGCGTGGACTGCAAGACCCTAGCCGAACTCAAGGAAAAGCAGCTTGGCGGCTGAGCTGGCGTGATGTGGCTCACTCCTCCAGGCGACGGGCACCTCAGGGTGCCCGTTTGCGTGTCGGTGCCCCACGGCACGAGGATCCCATGAGCTACCGCGGCCGCTTCGCCCCTACCCCGTCGGGCGCCCTGCACTTCGGCTCGCTGGTGGCCGCCCTGGCCAGCTTTCTCGATGCCCGCCACGTCGGCGGCGAGTGGCTGCTGCGCATCGAAGATATCGACCCACCGCGCTGTCCGCCCGGGGCGGCCGACACCATCCTTCGCCAGCTTGAGGCCTTCGGCCTGCAATGGGACGGCCCGGTTTACTGGCAGCACGACCGCGGCAACGCCTATGCCGACGCCCTTGCCCGCCTGGAGAGCCTGGGGCTGGCCTACCCCTGCAGCTGCTCACGCAAGCAGTGGCGTGACCACGCCGTCTATCCCGGCTGGTGTCGCGACGGCGTGCGCGAGCCCGGCAGGCCAGTCGCCTGGCGGCTGCGCAGCGACCTCGGTCTGCGCCCGGTCCGCTGGTCCGACCGCCTGTTCGGCATGCAGTGCCTCGACCCCGCCGCGCTCGGCGACGTGGTACTCAAGCGCAAGGACGGCCTCTGGGCCTACCAGCTCGCGGTGGTGGTGGACGACGCCGAACAGGGCATCAGCGACATCGTGCGCGGCGCCGACCTGCTCGACAACACGCCCTGGCAGCGCCAGCTACAGCACGCGCTGGGCCTGCCGACGCCGCGCTACCTGCACCTGCCGCTGGTCCTCGGCCCCGATGGGCAGAAGCTTTCCAAGCAGAACCTGGCGCCGCCGCTGCCGCTCGATGAGCCGGCGGTGCGTGCACTGCTGCATCGTGCTCTACTCACCCTTGGCCAGGCGCCGCCCCCATCGCTCGCCACGGCACCGGTGGCCGAGCAGCTGCGCTGGGCCATCGCCCACTGGCGGGTGGCCGGTATTCCCCACCGGCATGACGTCGCCCCCCTCCGGGAACCCCCTCCCGGCAAGCAATGAGAGGAGCCGGCCGTGTACGTCTACCGCATCATGCTGTTCCTGGTCTTCGGCGGCTATTTGCTCTCGCCGCTGCTGATGAGCGGCTGGTCGAGCCCCGGCGTGGCCTGGTACCGGCCCTTCGTGATCTGGGGCGTGCTGATCGCTCTCACGCTGTGGCTGGAGCAGAAGAGGAAGCTCGATGAACGCTAGCCTGGCCAGCGTATTCGCGCTCGGCGCCAGCTACCTGCTGCTGATGTTCCTCTGCGCCCTGGCGGTGGAGCGCGGCTGGCTGAGCCGACGGGTCACCCGCCATCCCGTGGTCTACACCCTGGCGCTCGGCGTCTATGCCAGCGCCTGGGCGATCTACGGTAGCCTGGAGCTCGCCTCCACCTCGGGCTACGGCTATCTCGCCTACTACCTGGGCGTGGCGGGGGCGTTTCTGCTGGCGCCGGTCCTGCTGGTGCCGATACAGCGCATGACCCGCACCCACCAGCTCGCCTCGCTGGCCGACCTGTTCGCCTTCCGTTTCCGTTCGCGCTGGGTGGGCACGCTGATCACAATGATCAGCCTGCTAGCCGTCATGCCACTGCTGGCGCTGCAGGTCCAGACCCTGGGCGACGCCATCTACCTGATGACCGGCGCCGCCTCACCCGCTCTGCTGGCACTGGCCTTTGCTGCGCTGATCGCGCTGTTCGCCACCATCTTCGGTACCCGCAACCACGCCCCGGCGCGCCACGACACCCTGCTGGCCGTGATCGCCCTCACCTCGGTGGTCAAGCTGGCGGCCATGCTCGCGCTGGGAGCGGTGGCGCTGTTCGTGGTGTTCGACGGCCCGGCCGACCTGCAGCTGTGGCTCGACGGCCCCGGCCAGGCCCACCAGGCCGGCATGATCCAGCCCGACCCGGCACACTGGCGCACCTTGCTGCTGCTGTTCTTCGCCGCCGCGCTGCTGATGCCGCATATCTTCCACATCACCTTTGCCGAGACGCTGTCGCGCCACACTCTGCTGCAGGCGAGCTGGTCGCTGCCGCTGTTTCTGCTGCTCATGGCCCTGCCGGTGCCGCTGATCCTGTGGGCCGGCCAGCGCCTGGGCAGCGATGCCGCCATGGGCTCTGCCTACCTGGCCTTCGGCCTGTCCGAAACCTTCGCCGTCCAGGCACTGGCGCTGATCGCCGGGCTGGCCGCCTCGAGCGGCACCATGGTGATGATCGCCCTGGCCCTGTCAGGCATGATCCTCAACCACGTGCTGCTGATCGCCCACCCACCCGAGGCCCAGCCCAACCTCTACCGCTGGCTGCGCTGGCTGCGCCGCATCCTGATCGTCACGGTGATCCTCGGCGGCTGGCTTTTCTACCGCACCGTGGGCGTTCACCACGACCTGACCACGCTGGGTCTGGCCGCCTTCGTTGGCATGGCCCAGTGCCTGCCCGGGCTGTTGGCCCTGCTCTATTGGCCCGGCGCCAACCGCAAGGGCATGGTCTCGGGGCTGGTGGTGGGCGTGCTGATCTGGCTGGCCGGGCTGTGGCTGCCGCTGCTCACGGGCCTGCCGGCCTGGATATTGATTCCCCCCGGCATGGAGCTGCTGGCCGGCGAGCCGGACTGGTACGTGGTGACGCTGGTCGCGCTGGCCTGCAACACCCTGACCCTGATCGTGGTCTCGCTGGCCACCCATACCTCCGAGGGCGAGCGGGCCGCCGCCGAAGCCTGCTCCGTTGATGCCGTGATTCGTCCCAAGCGCCTGCCGCTGGTGGCGACCACCTGCGAGGAGTTCAAGCAGCCGCTGGCCCGCGCGCTGGGCGACCAGGTCGCCGAGCGCGAGGTGGAGCGCGCGCTGACCGATCTCGGCCTGTCGCCGCTGGACGGACGGCCCTATGCCCTGCGGCGGCTGCGCGACCGCATCCAGGCCAACCTCTCCGGCCTGATGGGCCCTTCGGTGGCCCAGGACATTGTCGACCGCTACTTGCCTTACCGCCACAGCGGCCAGGTGCCCACCGATGATATCCATTTTGTCGAAAGCCGCCTGGAAGCCTATCGCTCCAGGCTCACGGGCCTGGCCCGCGAGCTCGACGGCCTGCGCCGCTACCATCGGCGCATCCTCACGCGGCTGCCGGTCGGGCTATGCGCCTTCGGCGTCGACGACGAGGTGCTGATGTGGAACGACGCCCTGGCGGAACTTTCCGGCATCGAAGGCGCCAGCGTGGTGGGGGCTCGGCGCGACGGCTTGCCCGCCCCCTGGGGCGAGCTGCTCGGGCGGCTGCTCACCGAGCCGTCGGACCACCTCTACAAGCAGGCCGTGGAACTCAAGCGCGGCACCCGCTACCTCACCTTGCACCGCGCCGAGCTCGAGGCCGACGAGGACATCCGCGGCGGCACCGTGATCCTGATCGAGGACCACAGCGAAATGAAATGGCTGGAAGACGAGCTGGTGCATGCCGCCCGCCTCGCCTCCATCGGCCAGCTTGCCGCCGGTGTGGCCCATGAAATCGGCAACCCCGTCACCGGGATCTCGTCGCTGGCCCAGAACCTGCGCTACGACACCGACGACCCCACGCTGCTGGCCACCGCCCAGCAGATCCAGCAGCTCACCGACCGCATCTCGCGCATCGTCGGCTCCCTGGTGGGCTTTGCTCACGGCGGGCGGCACATCGGCGGCACCCAGCTTGCCGCCGTGGCGATCTCGACCATCGTCGACGAGGCGCTGCACTTGATCCGCCTGGTGCGCTCGGGCGAGGATGTCCGCTACCGCAACCTCTGTGCAGCCGAGCTGCAGGTCATCGGCGACGCCCAGCGGCTGCAGCAGGTGATGGTCAACCTGCTGAGCAACGCACGCGACGCCAGCGAGGCCGGCGGAGAGATCATCGTCGACGCCGAGCCGGACGGCACTATGCTCAAGGTAACGGTCACCGACGAGGGACACGGCCTCGACGCCAGGGTCCGCGAGCATCTCTTCGAACCCTTCACGACGACCAAACCCCCGGGCGAAGGCACCGGGCTCGGGTTGCCCCTCGTCTACAGCATCGTGGCGGAACACCACGGCAGGATCGAGATCGAGTCGCCGCCGCAAGGACGTGAACGCGGCACCCGCATCTGCCTGTGGCTGCCAACTGAACCAGAGCAGGGTGAAAAGAGTGATGAGTCGGATCTTGATCGTTGAGGACGAAGCCATTATCCGCACTGCGCTGCGCCGATTGCTGGAGCGTCATGACTACCAAGTCAGCGAAGCCGGGTCGGTCAACGAGGCGTTGGTTCTCGAGCCGCGCGGCTTCGACCTGGTAATCAGCGACTTGCGCCTGCCCGGCGAGCCCGGCACCGACCTGATCGGCCACGCCTCGCCGGCACCCGTGCTGATCATGACCAGCTATGCCAGCATGCGCTCGGCGGTGGATGCCCTGAAGCTCGGGGCGGTGGATTACGTGGCCAAGCCCTTCGACCACGACGAGCTGCTCGAGACCGTCTCCCGGGTGCTCCACCAGCACCGCCAGCACGCGCCCTCGCCGCCGGACATCACCGACGCCGGCGGCTCGCGCCAGCAGATGATCGGCGACTGTCCGGCCATGCAGGTGGTCTATACCCGCATCCGCAAGACCGCGCCAGCCGACGTCACGGTGCTGATCCAAGGCGAGTCCGGCACCGGCAAGGAGCTGGTGGCGCGCGCCATCCATCAGCAGAGCAAGCGGGCCGGCGCACCGCTGATCTGCGTGAACTGTGCGGCGATCCCCGAGACCCTGATCGAATCGGAGCTGTTCGGCCACGAGAAGGGCGCCTTCACCGGCGCCAGCGCCGCGCGCACCGGCCTGGTGGAAGCGGCCGATGGCGGCACCCTGTTCCTCGACGAGATCGGCGAACTGCCGCTGGATGCCCAGGCGCGGCTGCTGCGCGTGCTGCAGGAGGGCGAGATTCGCCGCATCGGCTCAGTGGAGACGCGTCATGTGGACGTGCGCCTGATCGCCGCCACCCACCGCGACCTGCGCGCACTGTCCAAATCAGGCGAGTTCCGCCTCGACCTCTACTATCGCCTCAACGTGATGCAGATCGACCTGCCGCCGCTGCGCGACCGCGAGGACGATATTCTGCTGATCGCCGATGTTCTGCTGGAGAAGGCCTGCCAGCGCCATCAGCGCGAGGGACTGCGGCTCTCGCGCGCTGCACGCCGGGAAATCCGCGACTATCCCTGGCCCGGCAACGTGCGCGAACTGGAGAACGCCCTCGAGCGTGGCGTCATCCTTGCTGAAGGCAACCTGATCCACCCCGACGACCTCGGCCTCCGGCCGGGTATCCCCATGAAGCCGCGCCCCGCCCCCGAACCGGTATCACGGCCCGAGGAGCGGCTCGAGAGCGACGGCGGCGAAGACGAGGACCTGTCGCTCGAAGATTATTTCCAGCACTTCGTGCTCGAGCATCAGGACCAGATGAGCGAGACCGAACTCGCCCAGAAGCTGGGAATCAGCCGCAAGTGTCTGTGGGAACGGCGCCAGCGCCTGGGCATTCCGCGCAAGAAGCAGGCTCGCCGCAGCAGCCTGGGCTAAGTGCACCTCGCCGCCTACGACTAAGGTTACAGACTGCTTCGCCCTCCTTATTTCGGCGCCTCCGGGCTCGCAAACCGGGCAAATTGCACCAGGTGTTACCATCCCACCCAGAAACCGCCCGCAAATGGCGCAGCACGGGTAACACCCCGCCGACCCGCAAACGAAGCCTTCTCTCACACAAGATTCAACTTGCTGATAATTCAGAACAAAACGCAACGCTGGCATGTGCCGTGCAATATATATGGCAAGAAAAACAACATCCGGCTGCCACCCACGTCAACAACAAGAACAAGGCGCAGGCGAGGCAGAGCCCGCACGAACAATAACAACACGGGCTGTGAGTTAGACGCGGTCAGGGGCAACAAGAACAATTCGCCCCCGGAAAGGACCGCCCTTCGACTCGAACCAACAACGACAAGAGACGAGCGAAGCACCGGATCCATCAGGACGCGACGCGCCAACCCCGGCCTCCAACAAGAACAATGGCCGCAAGAGCGCACCTTCGGCAACAACGACAAACCGAAGGCAGGCATACCTCACCGATGCCGTCGTGTTGGATTATTGTTTTGAATACGAGGCGGTCGCGAACCAGGAACGTCAACAAACACAACAACACCGTTTGCCTGTGTACTCTTGGTGACTGTGGTGCGTATTCAAGGCGATGCGCCATCACGAAGAAGAAACAGCCGCATGGACGCAGCACCTCAAATGCCTGTAGAGGAGGACCGAAAGGCCTCCTCTTTTGCTGTCTGCCCGCTCCTGGCGGCGCACGCCGCTTTGCAAGGTGTCGGCGCTCGGCTACACTGTTCAACTTTCGCACACTGCGAGTCGATATCGCCGCATGTTCAAAGGATTTACCCGCTTTCTACAGGGCCCGGGCGAACGCCTCCGGTCACTCTTCGGTCCCGAGGAGGCCTCCGGACCAGCCGCTGGCCCCCGCATCATACCCCGCAGCGAGCATCCCGTTTCCCGGCAGCACTTCAGTGAAGCTGCGCTGAAGGTACTCTATCGCTTGCATAATGCCGGCTACGAGGCCTATCTGGTCGGCGGCTGCATACGCGACTCGCTGCTCGGCAAGATGCCCAAGGACTTCGACGTGGCCACCGACGCCACGCCGGAACAGGTGCGCGAACTGTTTCGCAATTCGCGCATCATCGGCCGCCGCTTTCGCATCGTGCACGTACGCTTCGGCCGCGAGGTGATCGAGGTCACCACCTTCCGCGGCACTCACGGCGACGACCACGGCGACCATATCGCCCAGCAATCGGAGCACGGCCTGCTGCTGCGCGATAACGTCTGGGGCAACATCCAGGAAGACGCCATTCGCCGCGACTTCACCGTCAATGCGATCTACTACAGCATTGCGGACTTCTCCATCCACGACTTCGCCGATGGCATGCGTGACATCGCCTCCCGCACCCTGCGGCTGATCGGTGACCCGGCCCTGCGCTATCGCGAGGATCCGGTGCGCATGCTGCGAGCCGTGCGCTTCGCGGCCAAGCTCGACTTCCATATCGCTCCCGAGACCGAACGGCCTATTGCCGAACTGGCACCGCTGCTGCTGCAGATACCTCCGGCACGACTGTTCGATGAGCTGCTCAAGCTGTTCATGGCCGGGCATGGGGAGAACACCTTCCGACTGCTGCGCCAATACGGCCTGTTCGCCATGCTCTTTCCCGAAACCGATGAGGCCATGGCCGAGCTGGCGTGGATCGAGCCGCTCATCGAGCAGGCCCTGGCCAGCACCGACCAGCGCATCCACGAGGAGCGCCCGGTCACCCCAGCGTTTCTCATTGCCGCCCTGCTGTGGGGTCCGGTGCAGCGTCGCCAGACCGCGCTGGAGGCCAACGGCATGCCGCCCATCCCGGCACTTCAGCTGGCTTCCCAGCAGGTGCTGTCGCGGCAGCTGCAGCATATCTCGATACCCAAGCGCTTCAGCCTGCCGGTACGCGATATCTGGGACCTGCAGCAGCGCCTGCCCCAGCGTCGCGGCAAGCGTGCGCTGCAGACCCGAGAACATCCCCGCTTTCGTGCCGCCTACGACTTCCTGCTGCTGCGCGAAGCGGCCGGCGAGATCGCGCCGGGGCTCGGCGACTGGTGGACGGCCTATCAGGAAGGCGACGAACACGAGCAGCGTCGCCTGCTGGAAAAGGCGGGCACCGATGCCGGCCCCGCCGGGAACAGTGCTCGGCGCCGCCGCCCGCGCAAGCGCCGCCGTCGTAGTTCGCCAGGCCCATCATGATCGCCCCGGTTGAGGCGTTCATCGGGCTTGGCAGCAATCTCGACGACCCGATCCGCCAGGTACGCCGTGCCGCCGAGGCGCTCGGCAAGCTGCCCTTGACCGAGCGCCTCGGCGTGTCGCGGCTCTACGCCAGCCGCCCGGTCGGCCCCCAGGACCAGCCGGACTTCATCAACGCCGTCGCCCTCCTGCGCACGCGCCTTTCGCCGCTGGCCCTCCTCGATCAGCTGCAGGCGCTGGAACAGCGCCATCGTCGCGTTCGCCAGCGCCACTGGGGGCCCCGCACGCTGGACCTCGACCTGCTACTGTACGGAAAACAGCGCATCGACGTGGCGCGCCTGCGCGTGCCACATCCCGAGCTGTGCCGTCGCGCCTTCGTGCTGATTCCCCTGGCCGAGCTGGCCGCCGAGCTGACTCTGCCGGATGGCCAGGCCGTCGCTGCGCTTGCGCGGCATGTCGGTGCGGAAGGTGACGTTAAAGTGTTACCGGACAACTCATGACACGGCATTAGGTGTTACCGGTCGACACGACACTCCTGTTCTGGTAACAATCACGCGCAGCACGGCGTCATCGGCCCCAGGCCTGGCGCCCCGAAACACAGCGAGAGCACGCCATGAAAACCGTCACGCTAAGCACGCTGCAGGCCTTCAAGCGCGCAGGTGAAACCTTCAGCTGCCTGACCGCCTACGACGCCTCCTTTGCCCGCACCGCCACCGAGGCCGGTATCGAGGTGCTGCTGGTCGGCGACTCCCTCGGCATGGTGCTGCAGGGCCATGCCAGCACGCTGCCGGTGACCCTCGACGACATCTGCTACCACACCCGCTGCGTGGCACGCGCCAAGGGTAGCAGCCTGCTGATGGTGGACCTGCCGTTCATGAGCAACGCTACCACTGAACGCATGCTGCAGGACGCCGGCGAGCTGATGCGCGCCGGCGCCGAACTGGTCAAGGTGGAAGGCGAGGCCTGGATGGCCGAAGGCGTCAGGGAGCTGACCCGGCGCGGCGTGCCGGTGTGCGCCCACCTGGGCCTGACCCCACAGACCGTCTACCAGCTCGGCGGCTACAAGGTGCAGGGCCGCGATGCCGATCGCGCCGCCCAGATCCTCGCCGATGCCCGCACCCTGGTCGACGCAGGCGCCTCGGTAATCCTGCTCGAGTGCGTGCCGGCAAGCCTGGGGCGCGAGATCACCGAAGCGCTCGACGTGCCGGTGATTGGCATCGGCGCCGGCCCCAACACCGACGGCCAGATTCTGGTCATGCACGACGTGCTCGGCGTGACCCACGGGCGCACACCGCGCTTCGTCAAGAACTTCATGGCGGAGGCGGGCGACATCGCCGGCGCCTTCCGCCAGTACCACGAAGACGTCAAGGCCCGGCGCTTCCCCGCCGAAGCGCACTGCTTCTGACGCCGGATGCTGCGAGGAACAGCGAGATGCGTACCCTGCGTGACATAGCCGCCCTGCGCGATGCGCTTGGCGAATTCCGCCACCGCGGCCAGCGCATCGGGCTGGTGCCGACCATGGGCAACCTGCACGAAGGCCACCTGGCGCTGGTGGAGACCGCCCGGCAGCACGCCGACGTGGTGGTGGCCACCATCTTCGTCAACCCGCTGCAGTTCGGCGCCGGCGAGGATCTCGACGCCTATCCGCGCACGCTCGCCGAGGACCAGGCGAAACTGGAGGCAAGCGGCTGCGACCTGCTGTTCGCGCCCAGCGTCGCCACCCTCTATCCGCACGGCCTGGAGCAGCTCACCCAGGTTCGCGTGCCCGTCGTCAGCGAAGGCCTGTGCGGCGGCTCGCGGCCAGGCCATTTCGACGGCGTGGCCACGGTGGTAAGCATTCTTTTCCACCTAGTGCAGCCCGACGTGGCCTGCTTCGGCGAGAAGGATTACCAGCAGCTGGCGGTCATTCGCAAGCTGGTGGCCGACCTGCACATTCCCGTCGAGGTCGTCGGCGTGCCGATCGTGCGCGCCAATGACGGCCTGGCGCTGTCATCGCGCAACGGCTATCTCTCCCCCGCCGAGCGCGCCACCGCACCGGAGCTGCACCGCGCGCTGAGCCAGCTGCGCGACGCCTTGCAGGCCGGCCAGCCGGCACCAGCCGCTCTGCACACGGCCCGCACCCACTTGGAAAGCGCCGGGTTCGGGCTCGACTATCTGGAGCTTCGGGCCGCCGACCTGGGCCCGCTTGCCGCCGACACCCGCGACGCCGTGCTGCTGGTCGCCGCCCGCCTGGGCACGACCCGCCTGATCGACAACCTGACCCTGACCCTGCCGCGCTAACGCGCCAGGCCAGCCACCCCGGAGAAACCAGCGCCTCATGTTCACCATCATGCTCAAGGCCAAGCTGCACATGGCCCGTGTCACCCATGCGGTTCTCAACTACGAGGGCTCCTGCGCCATCGACGGCGAACTGCTGGACATGGCCGGCATTCGCGAGAACGAGCAGATTCAGATCTACAACGTGGAAAACGGCCAGCGCTTCACCACCTATGCGATTCGCGGCGAAGAGGGCTCACGGCTCATCTCGATCAACGGCGCCGCCGCCCACCTGGCCGGCCCCGGCGATCGCGTGATCATCTGCAGCTACGCCCACTACAGCGAGGCCGAGTTGGATAACCATCAGCCAAGCCTCGTCTATCTGCAGGAAGGCAACGTCGTCAGCCACACCAGCAACGCCATTCCCGTCCAGTTCGCCTGACCGCCCACTGAGCGGCTGCGACGCCTGGCGCAGCCGCTTCCCCTAAAAGGGCATTGCCGCAGCGCACAAACGTCGCCTATGCTGGATCGGTTAACGTCAGTGAACGATTCAGGAGAATTCCCCATGAAAGAAGTGGTGATCGTTGCGGCTCGCCGTACTGCCATTGGCGCCTTTGGTGGATCGCTTGCCGGCATTCCCGCCAGCGACCTCGGCGCACTGGTGATCAAGGACATCCTGGCTTCCACCGGCGTGCCCGCCGATCAGGTCGACGAAGTGCTGCTCGGCCAGGTGCTGACCGCCGGTGTGGGCCAGAACCCGGCACGCCAGGCCGCCATCAAGGCCGGCCTGCCTCATTCCGTTCCCGCCATGACCATCAACAAGGTCTGCGGCTCCGGCCTCAAGGCGCTACACCTGGCGACCCAGGCGATCCGCTGTGGCGACGCCGAGCTGATCCTTGCCGGCGGGCAGGAAAACATGTCGGCTTCGCCCCACGTGCTACCCAACTCGCGCAACGGTCAGCGCATGGGTGACTGGAAGGCGGTCGATACCATGGTGCATGACGGCCTGTGGGACGCCTTCAACAACTATCACATGGGCATCACCGCCGAGAACTTGGCCGAGAAATACGGCATCACTCGCGAGGCCATGGACGAGTTCGCCGCCGCCTCCCAGCAGAAGGCAGCCGCCGCCATCAAGGAAGGCCGCTTCAAGAGCCAGATCGTCCCGGTGGAAATTCCCCAGCGTAAGGGTGACCCGCTGGTCTTCGATACCGACGAGAACCCTCGCGAAGTCTCCGCCGACAAGCTGGCCGGCATGAAGCCCGCCTTCAAGAAGGATGGCACCATCACCGCCGGCAACGCCTCCTCGATCAATGATGGCGCCGCCGTGGTGATGCTGTGCTCGGCCGACAAGGCCCGTGAACTTGGCCTCGAGCCGCTGGCGCGCATCGCCGCCTACTCCAACGCTGGCGTCGACCCGGCGATCATGGGCATCGGCCCGGCCCCGGCCACCCGCCGCTGCCTGGAGAAGGCCGGCTGGAGCCTGGACGACCTCGATCTGGTCGAAGCCAACGAGGCCTTCGCCGCCCAGGCGCTGTCGGTCAACAAGGAGCTCGGCTGGGATACCTCCAAGGTCAACGTCAACGGCGGCGCCATTGCCCTTGGCCACCCCATCGGTGCCTCCGGCTGCCGCGTGCTGATCACCCTTCTGCACGAGATGATCGCCCGCGACGCCAAGAAGGGCCTGGCCACGCTGTGTATCGGCGGCGGCCAAGGCGTTGCCCTGGCAATCGAGAGGTAACGCCGCGGCGCCAGTGTGACAGCACTAAAAAACCGCCCCCATGGCCTGGCCATGGGGGCGGTTCGCGTTACGGCGTCGAGTGCGGCTTACAGCGCGACTTCGGCCTCGGCGGCTTCGAACGCAGCCTTCTCTTCCGCGGTGATCTCCTTGATGGTGAGCTTCACGCGGTTGCGGTTGTCGATGTCGAGCACCTTGACCACCACCTCGTCACCCTCGTTGAGGAAGTCACGCACGTCGTTGACCCGCTCAGGCACGATCTGCGAGATGTGCACCAGGCCGTCGGTGCCCGGCATGATGTTGACAAAGGCGCCGAAGTCGGCGATCCGCACCACCTTGCCCTTGTAGAGCTTGCCGATCTCAGCTTCGGCGGTGATCGATAGAACGATATCGATGGCCTTCTTGGCCGCCGCCTTGTCCTCGGCGTAGATACGCACGGTGCCGTCGTCGTCGAGATCAATGGAAGCGCCGGTGTCCTCGCAGATCTTGCGGATGGTGGCGCCACCCTTGCCGATGACGTCGCGGATCTTCTCCGGATCGATCTTGATGGTGGCCATGGAGGGTGCGTTCTCGGAGACCTCGGCGCGACTCTGGCCGATCACCGCGTTCATCTGCTCGAGGATGTGCAGGCGGGCCTCGTAGGCCTGCTGCAGGGCGATCTCCATGATCTCCTCGTTGATGCCCTCGATCTTGATGTCCATCTGCAGCGCAGTGACACCGGCGGCGCTGCCGGCCACCTTGAAGTCCATATCTCCCAGGTGGTCCTCGTCGCCAAGGATGTCGGTGAGCACGGCGAAGCCGCTGTCATCCTTCACCAGACCCATGGCAATGCCCGCCACCGGCGCCTTCATCGGCACGCCGGCGTCCATCAGCGCCAGCGACGCGCCGCACACCGAGGCCATGGAGCTGGAGCCGTTGGACTCGGTGATCTCAGAGACCACGCGAATGGTGTAGGGGAAGTCGGCGTCGTCGGGCAGCATCGCCTGCACGCCGCGGCGCGCCAGGCGGCCGTGGCCGATCTCGCGGCGCTTGGGGCCACCCATGAAGCCGGCTTCACCCACGCTGTAGGGGGGGAAGTTGTAATGCAGCAGGAAGCGATCCTTGCGCTCGCCTTCCAGCGACTCGATCAGCTGAGCATCGCGCAGGGTGCCCAGGGTGGCGATGACGATCGCCTGGGTCTCGCCACGGGTGAAGATCGCCGAGCCGTGGGTCTTGGGCAGGCTGCCCACCTCGATGGCCAGCGGCCGCACGGTCTTGTGGTCGCGGCCGTCGATGCGCGGCTCGCCCTTGACCACGCGTGAGCGCACCACGCGCTTCTCGAGACCGGCGAAGGCGCTCTTGACCTCCTCGGCGTCGAACTGGCCCTCCTCTTCGCCGGCGAGCTGTTCCACCGCCTGCTGCTTGAGGGCCGCCAGAGCGTCCTGACGCGCCATCTTGTCGATGATGCGATAGGCTTCGCCGACCTTGGCCTCGAAGGCGCTGGCCACGGCCTGCTTGAGCGCGGTGTTCTCTGCCGGCGGCTGCCAGTCCCACTTGGGCTTGCCGGCCTCGGCGACCAGCTCGTTGATCGCGCGAATGGCCTTCTGCATCTCCTCGTGGCCGAACAGCACCGCGCCGAGCATCTCGTCCTCGAGCAGCTCATCGGCCTCGGACTCGACCATCAGCACGGCCTTCTCGGTACCGGCGACCACCATGTCCAGCTCGGAGCTGGTGAGCTCTTCCACGGTGGGATTGAGGAAGTAGCCCTTCTCCTCGCTGAAGCCGACGCGGGCAGCACCGATCGGGCCGTTGAACGGCACGCCGGAGATGGCCAGCGCCGCGGAGGTGCCAAGCAGCGCCGCGATATCGGGGTCATGGTTGCGGTCGGTGGAGAGCACGGTACAGACGACCTGCACCTCGTTCATGAAACCCTTGGGGAACAGCGGGCGGATCGGACGGTCGATCAGCCGCGAGGTGAGGGTTTCCTTCTCCGTGGGGCGCCCTTCACGCTTGAAGAAGCCGCCGGGAATCTTGCCTACCGCGTAGGTCTTTTCCTGATAGTGGACGGAGAGCGGGAAGAAGTCCTGCCCCGGCTTGGCGTCCTTGCGGGCGACGACGGTGCACAGCACCACGGTCTCGTCCATGGTAACCATGACGGCACCAGTGGCCTGACGAGCGATGCGCCCGGTTTCCAGGGTGACGGTGCTGCGACCGTATTGAAATGTTTTCTTGACCGGATTCACGGCGACTTCCTTCAACTTGTCTCTACTCATGTATGGGTCGTTTTGACTCGGCGATCATTTTAGGGGTTGACGCGCAGGAGAGCCACCGATACCGCGGTTTTCTCCAAAGGCGCCGGCATGGAGCGAGCGCGGTGGAGCATCGGCGCAGACGCACTGAATCGTCTGCCGGGCGCTGTGGGGCGTTGCCGGCACACGGCCTCCCTGCCACCACCTGGCGCGCCGAGCTATGAGTCGCCAAGAACCGTGCAGATAGCAAAACGGGCAGCCCATGGGCTGCCCGTTGCGTTTCCAGCTTCGCGCGTCGATCAGCGGCGCAGGCCGAGACGCTGGATCAGTGCCTGATAGCGTTCGAAGTCCTTGCGCTTCAGGTAGTCGAGCAGCTTGCGGCGCTGGTTGACCATGCGGATCAGGCCACGGCGAGAGTGGTGATCCTGCTTGTTGCTCTTGAAGTGGTCCTGCAGGCCATCAATGTTGGCGCTCAGCAGGGCCACCTGCACTTCGGGGGAACCGGTGTCGTTGTCGCCACGGCCGAATTCCTTGACGATCTCGGCCTTCTTTTCAGCGGTCAGTGCCATCTGTCTCTCCAGTAAGCAATATGCCTGAATGGTGAATGAGTGAGACCACGCATATTTGCAGTCTCGACGTTGCTCCCTAGGAAACCTAACGACGCTTGAGTCGTACGCTTCCTCAAACCGCTGCGCTACTCAGCAGCCGTTTCGGTGCCACTTCCTGTGGCCCGATCACCACGCCAAGGCCCAGGAAGGCCTCGGCGCAGTAGAGTCTTGTCATCTCGCCGACCTCGACGCCCGGGCTTTCGACCTCGGCCGACTGGCCGTGCACGAGGCGCTGCATGGCGACCTCGCTCACATCGAGTCTCGGCAGATGCACCACCAGCACGTCGACCGACAGTAGCGTCGCTTCACGCTCCTCCTGTCCGGCCAAGGCTTCGAGCGCCTCCAGGGGCAGCATGCCCTCGCTGCCGAAGGGGCCGGTGGCCAGCCGCCGCAGGGCGGTAATATGCGCCCCGCAGCCCAGCGTACGACCGATATCCTCGGCGAGGGTACGAATGTATGTGCCCTTGCTGACACGCACCTCGAGGTCAAAGGCATCACCCTCGAAGGCGAGCAGCCGCGCATCATACACCGTCACACGTCGCGCTGCACGCTCCACCGTACGGCCCTCACGGGCCAGTTCGTAGAGCTTGCGCCCTTGGTGCTTGAGCGCCGAGTACATCGGCGGCACCTGCTCGATCTCGCCGCGAAAGCGCTCGAGCACCGCCTCGACATCCGCCGCGGTCAGCGGCGGCACCGCGCAGCGCTCCACCACCTCGCCCTCGGCGTCACCGGTATCGGTCACCGCACCGAGCTGGACCCGGGTGCGGTAGACCTTATCGGCCTCGAGCAGGTGCGCCGAGAACTTGGTCGCCTCGCCCAGGCACACCGGGAGCAACCCGGTCGCCATCGGGTCCAGCGTGCCGGTATGACCCGCCTTCTGCGCCTGCAGCAGACGCCGCACGCGCTGCAGGGCGTGATTGCTCGAAGCCCCCTTGGGCTTGTCAAGCAGCAGCACCCCGTCGACCGGCAGGCCGCGACGACGACGCGCCATCAGCCGCGCTCTCCTTCGTTGCTATCGTCCGTGCCCTGCTCATCGTCGTGACGCGCACGGTCGCTGGAGACGGCTTCGTCGATCAGCGAAGAGAGCCGCTGGCCGCGCACCACGCTCTCGTCGTAGTGGAAGCGCAGCTCCGGCACGTGGCGCAGCTTGATGCGCCGGGCGATCTGGCTACGCAGGAAGCCCGCCGCCTGCTTGAGGACCTTGAGGTTCTCCTTCACGCGCTCTGGGCTGTCCTCGCCCAGCAGGGTCACGTAGACGTCGGCATAGCCGAGGTCACGGCTGACCGTGACCCCGCTGACGGTGACCATGCCCAGGCGCGGGTCCTTGACCTCGCGCTGGATCAGCACGGCCAGCTCCTTCTGCAGCTGGTCGCCGACCCGGTCGGTACGCTTGAACTCTCGCATGCTCCACTCCCGCTGCGATTACAGCGTCCGTTCGACCTTGACCTGGTCGAAGACCTCGATCTTGTCGCCAACTTGGACGTCATTGTAGTTCTTGACGCCGATGCCGCACTCCATGCCGTTGCGCACTTCCTGGACGTCGTCCTTGAAGCGGCGCAGCGATTCGAGCTCGCCTTCGTAGATGACGACGTTGTCGCGCAGCACGCGGATCTTCTTGTTGCGGAAGACCGCCCCCTCGACCACCATGCAGCCGGCCACGGCGCCGATCTTGGGCGCGCGGAAGACGTCGCGAACCTCGGCCACGCCGACGATCTCTTCCTTCCACTCCGGTGCCAGCATGCCGCTCATGGCCTGCTTGACCTCGTCGATCAGCTGGTAGATGACGCTGTAGTAGCGCAGGTCCAGACCTTCACGCTCGATGATCTCGCGAGCAGCGGCATCGGCACGCACGTTGAAGCCGACTACGATGGCCTCGGAGGCCAGCGCCAGGTTGGCGTCGGTACCGGTGATGCCGCCGACGCCGGAGGAAACCACGGCCACCTGGACTTCATCGGTGGAGAGCTCCTCCAGGGCACCCTTGATCGCTTCCAGCGAGCCCTGCACGTCAGCCTTGAGCACGATGTTGACCTTGGCCACCTCGTCCTGGCCCATCTGGCTGAACATGTTCTCCAGCTTGGCCTTCTGCTGACGCGCCAGGCGCACCTCGCGGTACTTGCCCTGACGGAAGTTGGCGACCTCGCGGGCCTTCTTCTCGTCGGCCACGACCATGAAATCGTCGCCGGCGTCCGGGGTACCGTCGAGGCCCTGGATCTCCACCGGCATGGCGGGGCCGGCCGTGTCGACCTGCTGGCCAAGCTCGTTGGTCAGCGCACGCACGCGGCCGTAATGCAGGCCGGCCAGCACGATGTCGCCCTTCTTCAGGGTGCCGTTCTGCACCAGTACAGTGGCCACCGGGCCGCGACCCTTGTCGAGGCGCGACTCGACCACCACGCCCTTGCCCGGCGCCTCCGGCACCGCCTTGAGCTCGAGCACCTCGGAAACCAGCTGGATCGCTTCCAGCAGATCCTCGATGCCTTCGCCGCTCTTGGCCGAGACGTGAACGAACTGCGTGTCGCCGCCCCACTCCTCAGAGATGACGCCGTACTGGGACAGCTCGTTCTTGACCCGATCCGGGTCGGCCGCCGGCTTGTCGATCTTGTTCACCGCCACCACGATGGGCACCTCGGCCGCCTTGGCGTGCTCGATGGCCTCGATGGTCTGGGGCATGACGCCGTCGTCGGCTGCCACCACCAGGATGACCACGTCGGTCGCCTTGGCACCGCGGGCACGCATGGCGGTGAACGCCGCATGGCCGGGGGTGTCGAGGAAGGTCACGCCGCCGTGCTCGTCCTCGACGTGGTAGGCACCGATGTGCTGGGTGATGCCGCCAGCTTCACCGGTGGCCACTTTGGCCTTGCGGATGTAGTCGAGCAGCGAGGTCTTGCCGTGGTCGACGTGGCCCATCACGGTCACGACCGGCGAACGGGTGATCTCCTCGCCCTCGTAGGAGATGCCTTCGAGCATTTCGGTCTCGAGGGCGTCATCCTTGATCAGCTTGGGCTTGTGACCCATTTCCTCGACCACGATGGCCGCAGTGTCCTGATCGATGGTCTGGTTGATGGTCACCGCCGCGCCCATGGTGAACATGGCCTTGATGACCTCGTTCGCCTTGATCGACATCTTGTCGGCCAGCTCGGCGACGCTGATCGATTCAGGGATCGAGACTTCGCGCACGATCGGCTGCGTCGGCTTCTGGAAGCCGTGCTTGCCGCCGCCGCCCTGGCTGGAGCCACGGCGTCCACCGCGACGCTCGGCGCGCTTGACCTTCTTGCCACCACCACGGCGACGCTCCTCGCGGTCGCCACGATCATCGTCATCGCGCTCATGGCGCCCTTTCTTGGCCGACGCCTTCTTGGGCGGCGCGGTACGGCGATCGGTGCGACCTTCCTTCGGCGGCGCCGGCGGCTCGGGCTCGGCCGTCGTTTCTTCAGTTACTTCGACCAGCTCCGGCACAGCCACCACCGGCTCCGCTGCCACCTTCTCGACCTTGGCTGCCTCTTCACGGGCCGCTTCGTCGCGTGCGGCCTGCTCGGCACGCACCTTGGCCTGCTCGGCCTGCTCGGCCTCGCGCCTGGCCTGGGAGTCGGCCATATCGCCCACCAGTTGGCGCGGGCCGGACTCTTCCACTGGCTCGGCCTTGGGCGCTTCTTCCTCACGCTTGACGTAGGTGCGCTTCTTGCGCACCTGCACTTCGATGGTCTTGCCGCGCTCGCCGGTCTTGATCCGGCTCTTGGTCTTGCGCGTCAGGGTGATGCGGTTGCGCGCGCCGGCCCCGCCGCTGCCGTGGCTCTTGGTGAGATAGTCGAGCAGCTTGCGCTTGTCCTCCTCGGACACGGCGTCGGTCTCGGACTTGTGCTCCAGTCCGGCTTCTTTCATCTGTTCCAGCAGGCGAGGCACGTCGCGCCCTACCTTTGCTGCAAAATCCTTAACGGTCATCTCTGACATGTTGACCCTCCTCAGCCGTGACCCGTTTACTGTTCGCTATCGAACCAGGGCGCACGGGCAGTCATGATCAATGCCGCGGCGCGCTCCTCGTCCATGCCCTCGATGTCCATCAGGTCGTCGATGGACTGCTCGGCGAGGTCCTCCATGGTGACGATGCCTCGGCTCGCCAGGATGAAGGCCAGGTGACGCTCCATGCCCTCCATCTCGAGCAGGTCGTCGGCCGGCTGCGCGCCGTCCAGCTCCTCCTCGGAGGCAATGGCCATAGTCAACAGCTCATCCTTGGCGCGAGCCCGCAGCTCTTCCACCAGCTCCTCGTCGAGCTCCTCGATCTCGAGAATTTCCTCGAGGGGCACGTAGGCGATCTCTTCCAGCGTGGTGAAGCCTTCTTCCACCAGCAGCCGGGCGAGGTCGTCCTCGATCTCCAGATGCTGAATGAAGTGCTCGACCAGGCTGTCGATCTCTTTCTCTCGCTTGTCTTCGGCCTCGCTCTCGGTCATGACGTTGATGCGCCAGCCGGTCAGCTCCGAGGCCAGGCGCACGTTCTGGCCACTGCGGCCGATGGCCTGGGCCAGGTTGTCCTCAGCTACCGCCACGTCCATGGCATGCGCGTCTTCGTCGACCAGGATCGAGCCGACATCGGCCGGTGCCATGGCATTGATCACCAGCTGGGCCGGGTTGTCGTCCCACAGAATGATGTCGACCCGCTCGTTCTGCAGCTCGCTCGACACCGCCTGCACGCGCGAGCCGCGCATGCCGACGCAGGCACCCACCGGGTCGATGCGCCGGTCGTTGGTCTTGACCGCGATCTTGGCCCGCGAGCCGGGATCACGCGCCGCGCCCTTGATCTCGATGAGCTGCTCGGCGATTTCCGGCACTTCGATCTTGAACAGTTCGATGATCAGCTCGGGACAGGTACGCGACAGGATCAGCTGGGCGCCACGCGCCTCGGCGTCGACCTTGGTCAGCAGCGCTCGCACCCGATCGTTCATGCGGTAGCGCTCGCCGGGGATCATTTCGCTGCGCGGCAGGAACGCCTCGGCGTTTTCGCCCAGATCGATGATCAGGCCTTCCCTGGTGGTCTTCTTGACAATGCCGGCCACCAGCTCGCCCTGACGCTCGGCATACTGACGAACCACCTCGGCACGCTCGGCCTCACGCACCTTCTGCACGATGACCTGCTTGGCGGTCTGGGCGGCGATGCGGCCGAAGGCGGCATTTTCGATCCGCTCTTCCACCACGTCACCAAGCGCAAGGGGCGGGTCGCGCCGCTCGGCGTAGGAGAGCTTGATCTCGGCGTCGGGGCTCTCGAACTCGTCATCCTCCACCACTTCCCAGCGGCGATAGGTCTCGTAGTCTCCGGTCTGGCGATCGATGTGCACCCGCACGCTGACCTCGCGGCCCTCGAAGCGCTTGCGCGAGGCGCTGGCCAACGCCGCCTCGACAGCCTCGAAAATCACCTGCCGGGGAACGCCCTTTTCGTTTGAGATCGCATCCACGACCATCAATATTTCTTTACTCATGCCTTTGCCTCGCCAGAAAACCTGTCCTTATGCGCCGACCACGCCGGTCAATCTTCGAACCGGGGAACCACCCGCGCCTGGTCGATGCTCTCGATGGGAAAGCAATATTCTTCGCCGTCGAGCTGCAGCAGCACCTCGTCCTGCTCGATGCCAGCCAGCAGCCCCTGAAACTTGCGCCGACCGTCGAAAGGCACACGCAGCTTGAGCGACACCTGGTGCCCCGCGAAACGCGCGAACTGATCAAGGGTATACAGCGGGCGGTCCATGCCGGGGGATGACACCTCCAGGCGATACTCGCCCGGGATGGGATCCTCCACGTCCAGCACGGCACTGACCTGGCGACTCACATCGGCGCAGTGGTCCACGCTTATTCCATCGGCATGGTCAATGTAGATCACCAGGTTCGAGTGTTTTCCCTGGGGGCGATAGTCGATGCCCCAGAGCTCGAAGCCCATGGCGGTGACCACTGGTTCGATCAGCGCATAAAGCGCAGCGTCCTTGAGTGCCACAGAGAAAGCTCCTACAGCCGTTGCATCAGGCACCTGGCCGGGAGAAAGCAGGAAAGCAAGGTGGCTGATTGGCGTTGCCCGGATAGCGCTACCGGCGACGCCGGCAGTATGCTGCTAACAAAAAGCCCCTTCTCAGGAAGGGGCCTTTCACAAGAAACCTGTGTTACCACTTGGACCCGTCGCTTCAACGAAGCGCTTGGTCGAAGATGGTAGCGGGGACCGGATTTGAACCGATGACCTTCGGGTTATGAGCCCGACGAGCTACCAGACTGCTCCACCCCGCAACATTCCAAGTTGGCCATTGTAGGCCGTCCCTATCACCCGGGTCAACACCCAAGATGAGGAAACGCCTACCGTTTCTGCCAATCTTGCGTCTGATGATCTGCGACAGACATTGTCGCAACGTTTCAGATGGTGCCGAAGGCGGGACTTGAACCCGCACGACCGTAAGGTCACTACCCCCTCAAGATAGCGTGTCTACCAATTCCACCACTTCGGCTTGCACTGCATGCTGAAACGCGACTCAGTCGCTGCTTTCTTCCAGCACTGGCGCAGCATTATCCACACCGCGGGCGTCTTCGTCAAGCGTCGGGAGCCCATGCTGCTGCTCGATCAGGCGCGCATCGGGAATGCCCGCTTCCGGCGCCTGGCCGGCTTCGCTGGCGAAGTAGGCCAGGGTCAGCGAGGTGGCGAAGAAAGCCGCCGCCAGAATGGCCGTGGTGCGTGACAGAAAGCCACCGGTACCGCGCGAGCCGAATACGGTCTGGGAGGCGCCACCGCCGAAGGCGGCCCCCGCCTCGGCGCCCTTGCCCTGCTGCAGCAGGACGAGAACCACCAGCGCGATGGCGATCGCCACGTGGATCATGAGAATGGCAACTTGCATGAGTTCAACCTGCTGACTGACAAATGGCTAGGAAATCGCCGACCTTGAGCGAGGCACCGCCCACCAGGCCGCCGTCGATGTCCGGCTGAGCCAGCAGCTCAGCCGCGTTGTTCGCATTCATGCTGCCGCCGTAGAGCAGGCGCATGTCCGCTGCCAGCTCACGGTCGAAGCTGGCCTGGTACTCACGTATCCAGGCCATGACCTGCTGAGCCTGCTCGGGCGTTGCCGTCCGCCCCGTACCGATGGCCCACACCGGTTCATAGGCAATCACCACGCGCGGCCGCTGCTCCGGCTCCAGGCGCGCCATGACATAGCCCACCTGGCGCAACACCACTTCCTTGGTCTTGCCGGCATCCCGCTCTTCCAGGGTTTCGCCCACGCACAGGATCGGCGTGATGTCGGCGCTCAGTGCCGCCAGCAGCCGATCATGCACGGCCGCGTCATCCTCGCGATAGAGCTGGCGCCGCTCGGAATGTCCGACCAGGGCGTACTCGACGCCAAATTCCTTGAGCATGCGACCGCTCACCTCGCCGGTACGCGCCCCCGAGTGCAGCGGATTCAGCGTCTGCGCCCCCAGCCGAAGCGGGGTGTCGGCGAAGGCCCGCCGCGCCGCGTCCAGGTAGGGGAAGGGCGGCAGGATGACGACGTCGAGCGCCTGCGGGAGAGCGGTTTCGGCAAAGCTGCGACCGAAATCCTCGACCAGCGAGGCCGAGCCGTTCATCTTCCAGTTTCCGGCGATCAGCGGCGTTCGCATGCGGGATCCTCTTTCCAAGTGGAGCGAAATGGTATAGGAGGTGCCGTGTCAAGACAACCGTCGGCGCCAGCATCAGGCCAGCTGGCTTTGCACTTCCCCGGCCAGCCTGCGCGCCAGGCCGTCGACATCGAGATGCGCACGCCCTTCTACCATGACCCGAATCAGCGGCTCGGTGCCCGAAGGGCGCAGCAGCACTCGCCCTTCATCGCCAAGCTCGGCCTCAAGGGCGGCTACGGCATCCTTCACCGCTGGACTCGCCATCAGCGCCTTGGCGTCGCTTCCCGGCGTGAGGCGCACGTTGACCAGCGCCTGGGGCACCTTCTCCAGCCCGGACAGCAGCGCCTGCAGCGGCCGGCCTTCGCTGACCATGATGGCCAGCACCTGCAGCGCCGAAACGATGCCGTCGCCGGTGCTCTGCACGTCGGAGCAGACGATATGGCCCGACGACTCGCCGCCGAGCTGCCAGCCGTTGGCCAGCAGGCGCTCCACCACGTAGCGATCGCCCACCTTGGCCCGCTCGAAGGGGATGCCCAGCTGCTGCAGCGCCATGGCCAGGCCGAAATTGGTCATCAGGGTGCCGACCACGCCACCCTGGAGGCGGCCACTCTCGAAGCGATCGCGGGCGATCAGGTACAAGATGTCGTCGCCATCCACCTCGCGCCCATCGGCGTCGACCATCAGCACCCGGTCGCCGTCGCCGTCGAAGGCGACGCCAAGGTCGGCGCCCTGCTGGATCACCGCGGCGCGCAGGCAGGCCGGCGAGGTGGAACCCACGTCACGGTTGATATTGAGGCCGTCGGGGCTCGCCCCCATCAGGCTGACCTCGGCACCCAGCTCGCGGAACACGCTCGGTGCGATGTGGTAGGTGGCGCCATGGGCGCAGTCGACCACCATCTTGATCCCGTGCAGGCTCAGCCGGTTGGGAATGGTCGACTTGCAGAACTCGATATAGCGACCGGCGGCATCGTCGATACGCACCGCCTTGCCGAGGCGGTCGGCCGCCACGGTGGTCAGCGGCTCGTCGAGCATCGTCTCGATGCGCTCCTCGAGCTCGTCGGCCAGCTTGGTGCCCTGGGTGGAGAAGAACTTGATGCCGTTGTCGGCAAAAGGATTGTGCGAAGCCGAGATGACGATACCGGCATCGGCGCGGAAGGTGCGCGTCAGGTAGGCGATCCCCGGGGTGGGCATCGGACCGAGCAGCGCCACGTCGACACCGGCCGCCGACAGTCCGGCTTCCAGAGCCGATTCGAACATGTAACCCGAGATACGCGTGTCCTTGCCGATCAGCACCCGGGCGCGGCCGGACTCGCGCTTCAGCACGTGTCCCATGGCCCAGCCCAGCTTGAGCATAAAGTCCGGCGTGATGGGGTACTCCCCCACCGTTCCGCGAATGCCATCCGTCCCGAAGTATTTTCTAGTCATGCTCACAGCCTTCCTTGAGTACGGCCCAGGTCATGTTCACCGCATCCAGGACCGGGCCAACGTCATGGACACGTAGAATGCGGGCGCCGCGCTCGACCGCCAGTGCCGCCAGCGCCAGCCCACCGGGCAGGCGCTCCTCCACCGGGCGATCCAGCACTTTGCCGATCATGCTCTTGCGCGACATGCCCACCAGCAGCGGCAGCTCGAGCGCGGCTAGCCCTTCCATCCGGTTGAGCAGGCGCAGGTTGTGCTCCACCGTCTTGCCGAAACCGAAGCCCGGGTCGATCAGCAAACGCTCGCGACGCAGCCCGGCCGCCTCGCAGGCCGCCACCCGCGCCAGCAGGTAGTCGCCCACCGCAGTCTCGATGGGCACCTCGTACCGAGGGGCCTGCTGCATGTCCTGCGGCTCGCCCTGCATGTGCATCAGGCACACCGGCAGGCCGGTGCCAACCGCCGCCTCCAGCGCCCCCTCGCGGGTGAGCGCACGCACGTCGTTGAGCATGCCGGCGCCCAGCGCCGCAGTTTCGCGCATCACCGCGGGACAGCTGGTATCGACCGAGACCAGCGCATCGAGATCCCGCACCAGGCGCTCTACCACCGGAGCGACGCGATCCAGCTCCTGCTGGGGAGAGACCGGCCGCGAGCCGGGGCGCGTCGACTCGCCGCCCACATCAATGATCGCCGCACCCTGGGCCAGCATGCGCTCCGCGTGGCGCAGGGCGTCATCGAGCTCCAGGTGGCGGCCGCCATCGGAGAAGGAGTCGGGGGTGACGTTGAGAATCCCCATCACACGGGGAAAGGAGAGATCGAGACGATGCCGCCCACAGGGCAACCAGGTCACTTTGCTGTCTGTCATCCTGTCGATCCAATCGAGGCTATCGAGGAGGAAGGGGCATTTTACGCCAAAAGGCGCTCCCCGAGCGGGGAGCGCCTGCATGGATCACGCTGCGTCAGCTGGCCGGTCCGCCCAGCGGATCGGAAGGACGACGGCGGGGTTCGTCATCCTCGTCCTCATCGCCATGATCTCCACCATCGTGGCTACCGCTATCGGTCGGCGCCGTACTCGGCTCGTCACTGCGCGGGGCTTCGACCTCGTCGACCACCGGCGAACCGGCACCCGAGTCGCCGTCATCCCAGCCCTTGGGCGGACGCGGCGTGCGTCCTTCCATGATGTCCTTGAGCTGGTCAGCATCGATGGTTTCGTACTGCATCAGCGCTTCAGCCATGGCGTCGAGCTTGTCGCGATTCTCTTCGAGAATGTGCTTGGCCCGGGCGTAGCATTCGTCGATGACCTTGCGCACTTCCTTGTCAAGCCGCGAGATGGTCTCGCCGGACTTGAGCTTGCCGCCGCCCTGGCCGGGGCCGCCGAGGAACTGGTGCGACTCGTCCTCGTCGTACATGATCGGGCCCATCTCCTCGGAGAGCCCCCACTTGGCGACCATGTTGTGGGCCAGCTCGGTGGCGCGCTTGATGTCGTTGGATGCCCCGGTGGTGACACCGCTCGGCCCCAGCGTCATCTCCTCGGCGATACGACCGCCAAACAGCGAGCAGATCTGGCTGATGATCTGCTGGCGCGACAGGCTGTAGCGATCCTGCTCGGGCAGGAACATGGTCACGCCCAGGGCGCGGCCACGGGGAATGATGGTGACCTTGTAGACCGGGTCGTGCTCCGGCATCACCAGGCCGATGATGGCGTGGCCCGACTCGTGGTAGGCGGTGTTGAGCTTCTCCTTGTCGGTCATGACCATGGAGCGGCGTTCGGCGCCCATCATGATCTTGTCCTTGGCCAGCTCCAGCTCCTCCATGCCCACCAGGCGCTTGTTGCGCCGCGCGGCAAACAGCGCCGCCTCGTTGACCAGATTGGCCAGGTCGGCGCCGGAGAAGCCCGGCGTGCCGCGAGCGATGAACGAAGGCTTGACGTCGTCGGCCAGTGGGACCTTGCGCAGGTGAACGTTGAGGATATGCTCGCGGCCGCGGATATCGGGCAGCGGTACCACCACCTGGCGGTCGAAGCGGCCCGGGCGCAGCAGCGCCGGGTCGAGCACGTCGGGACGGTTGGTGGCGGCGATGACGATAATGCCCTCGTTGGCCTCGAAGCCGTCCATCTCGACCAGCAGCTGGTTGAGGGTCTGCTCACGCTCATCGTTGCCGCCGCCCATGCCGGCGCCGCGCGAACGACCCACGGCGTCGATCTCGTCGATGAAGATGATGCAGGGGGCCTGCTTCTTGGCCTGCTCGAACATGTCGCGCACGCGCGAGGCACCCACGCCGACGAACATCTCGACGAAGTCGGAGCCGGAGATCGAGAAGAACGGCACCTTGGCCTCGCCGGCGATGGACTTGGCCAGCAGCGTCTTGCCGGTACCCGGCGGGCCCACCATCAGCACACCGCGGGGGATGGTGCCGCCCAGGCGCTGGAACTTGGAGGGATCGCGCAGGAAGTCGACCAGCTCCTCGACCTCCTCCTTGGCCTCGTCGCAGCCGGCGACATCGGCGAAGGTGGTCTTGATCTGGTCTTGGGAGAGCAGCTTGGCCTTGGACTTGCCGAAGCTCATCGGCCCGCCCTTGCCGCCGGCACCGCCCTGCATCTGGCGCATGAAGAACATGAAGATGGCAAGTATCAGCAGGATCGGGAAGCTGGCGATCAGCAGCCGGGTCCACAGGCTCTGCTCCTGCGGCTCCCTGCCGACCACGGTGACGTTGTTGGTGAGCAGATCGTCGATCAGCTTGGGATCTTCCGCCGCCGGACGGATGGTCTGGAACTGGGAGCCGTCGGCACGCTCGCCGGTGATGCGGTAGCCGTCGATGGTCACGCTGCGGATCTGCTGGTTCTGCACCTGCTGGACGAACTGGGAGTAGTTCATCGTCTGCGGCGTCGTGTCGACGGTGAAGTTGTTGAACACCGTCAGCAGCACCGCCGCGATGACCAACCAGAGGATCAAGTTCTTCGCCATATCATTCAAGGGACTACCCTCACTGCAAGCTACTCAGGGCCAACGATGCCTGGGTGTAAGACCATGGGTGGGCAGACCACGTTCCCTTCGGCTCACCACGCCCATGACACCCTACTGTGGCACAGTTGGACGGCCGTGTCTGGCCATCATGCTATTAGTCTTACGCTATCGGTACCTCGGGCGGGCCGGACGCGTCGCGCAAACCGGCTCGCCGTGGACCAAGCCATGTGGCTCAGCCGCGAAATCCTTCCGCCAGCAGGTAGACCTCGCGCGAGCGAGCGCGAGAGGCCTCCGGCTTGCGGGTCACCACCCGGGCGAAGCTGTCCCGCAGCGCCTTGAGGTAGCTATCGAACCCTTCGCCCTGGAACACCTTGGCCAGAAAGCGGCCTTCTGGCCGCAGGGTCTGGCGCGCCAGGTCGAGCGCCAGCTCCACCAGGTACATGGCCTGGGGCTGGTCGATGGCACTCATGCCGCTCATGTTGGGCGCCATGTCGGACATCACCAGGTCCACCGGGCGACCGCCAAGCGCGGCCAGAATCGCCTCGAGCACGGCCTCTTCGGTGAAGTCGCCCTGGATGAAGTCGACGCCGGCCAGGGCGTCCATCTCGAGAATATCGGAGGCGATCACCAGCCCCTCCGACCCCACCCGATCGGCCGCCACCTGGCTCCAGCCGCCGGGGGCCGCCCCCAGGTCGATCACCGCCATGCCCGGACGGAACAGGCGATCCTTCTCGTCGAGCGCCAGCAGCTTGTAGCTGGCACGGCTGCGGTAGCCATCCTGCCAGCTCTGCTGAACGAAGCGATCATCGAAGTGCTCCTTCAGCCAGCCCTTGCTGGTCTTGCTGGCAGCGTGTTTCGCGGCACGCTGCCGATCCGAGGCGCCGGAAGCGCCGCCGCGTGAAGAGGAGGTGGAACGAGCCACGGCATCACCTTGATGACGAACGAAGACAGCTGGCAGGCCTGGGCCTGTAACGGCAAGATGCGGCGAAACACGCGCTTTCGTTGCCGCGCGATTCACCGTACCATGGTGCGCTAAGCGCAACCGAGAAGACGCAACATACCATGAGCTTGTCACAGGCACAAAAGAAAGCATTTCGCAGCATCGGCCACCACCTGAACCCGGTGGTGACGGTGTCGGAGAACGGGATCTCCGAGGGCGTGCTGGCGGAACTCAACCGGGCACTGGCCGATCACGAGCTGATCAAGATCAAGCTGGCCCTGCCCGAGCGCGACGACCGCGCCGCCATGCTCGAAGAACTGCTGGCAGCCAGCGGCGCCGAACGCGTGCAGACCATCGGCAAGATGGCCCTGCTCTACCGCAGGAACCCCCAGGCCAATCCGAAGCTCTCCAACGTCAAGCGCTTCGAGAATCACCACGGCCGGCACTGAACCAGCCCGAACTCTCCATCCGGCCCAGCCAGGCCCTGGAATGCAAAAAGCCCGCGATGCGGGCTTTTTGCTGAGTGTTGCCTGTCGCTCAGTGGTGCTCGACGCTGCCGATCTCGTACTCGACCTCGCCGCCCGGCGTGCTGACCACCACCACGTCGCCCTCCTCCTTGCCGATCAGGGCACGGGCGATGGGCGAGGTGACGGAGATCTTGCCACTCTTGATGTCGGCCTCGTCCTCGCCGACGATCTGGTAGCTGACCTCCTCGTCGTTGCCGAGGTTGATCAGCCCCACGGTGACGCCGAAGATCACCTTACCCGTCTTCGGCAGCTTGGCCACGTCGATCACCTGGGCATTGGAGAGCTTGCTCTCGATCTCCTGGATGCGCCCCTCGATGAAGCCCTGCTGCTCGCGGGCCGCATGGTACTCGGCGTTCTCCTTGAGATCGCCATGCTCACGCGCTTCGGCGATGGCGGCGATCACCCGGGGGCGCGCCTCGCTCTTGAGCTCCTCGAGTTCCTTGCGCAGGCGTGCCTCGCCGGCAACGGTCATCGGGACCTTGTTCATTGCGTTGCTCCTGCATGCAGTTCCTGAAGCCGCCGCACCGTAATCTCGTTGCCATACTCCAGCGCCATGCAAACGGCGCTCGCCCCTGCCAGGGTGGTGGCATAAGGCACCTTGCGGGCCAACGCGGTACGACGGATCACCGAGGAGTCGTTGATCGCCTGGCGACCCTCGGTGGTATTGACGATATAGGCGATGTCGTCGTTCTTGAGCAGATCGACGATATGCGGACGACCTTCGTAGACCTTGTTGACGACCTCCACCTCGAGCCCGGCGGCTTCAAGGGCGGCAGCGGTGCCGCGGGTCGCGCACAGCGTGAACCCCAATCCTAGCAGAGAACGGGCGATCTCGATAACGCCCGCCTTGTCCGGCTCGCGCACCGAGAGAAACGCCTTGCGCTCGCCGGTCAGCGCCGGGATCGCCTCGCCGGCCCCCAGCTGCGCCTTGTAGAACGCCTCGGCGAAGGTCTCGCCGGAGCCCATCACCTCACCGGTGGACTTCATCTCCGGCGACAGGATCGGGTCGACGCCCGGGAACTTGTTGAACGGGAACACCGCTTCCTTGACGCTGTAGAAGTGCGGCACGATCTCGCGAGTGAAGCCCTGCTCGGCCAGGGTCTTGCCGGCCATGCAGCGTGCCGCGACCTGGGCCAGCGAGGTGCCGATGCACTTGGAGACGAAGGGCGCGGTGCGCGAGGCGCGCGGGTTGACCTCGATGACGTAGATCTCGCCGTCCTGCCACGCCAGCTGCACGTTCATCAGGCCTACCACGCCAAGCTCCACGGCCATCTTCTTGACCTGCTCGCGCATCTCGTCCTGCACGTCTGCCGGCAGCGAGTAGGGCGGCAGCGCGCAGGCGGAGTCGCCGGAGTGCACGCCAGCCTGCTCGATATGCTGCATGATGCCGCCGATCACCACTTCGTGGCCGTCGGAGACGGCATCGATGTCGATCTCGATGGCGGCGTTGAGGAAGTGGTCGAGCAGCACCGGCGAGTCGTTGGAGACCTTGACCGCATGGGTCATGTAGTTCTCCAGCTCATCGGCGGAGTAGACGATCTCCATGGCGCGCCCGCCGAGCACGTAGCTCGGCCGCACCACCAGCGGGTAGCCGATCGCCTCAGCTTTGGCGAAGGCCTCGTCGAAGCTGCGCGCGGTGGCGTTGGGCGGCTGCTTGAGGCCCAGCTTGTCGATCATCTGCTGGAAGCGCTCGCGATCCTCGGCGCGGTCGATGGCGTCCGGGGTGGTGCCGATGATCGGCACGCCGGCGGCCTCGAGCTCACGAGCGAGCTTGAGCGGGGTCTGGCCGCCGAACTGCACGATCACGCCGACCGGCTGCTCCTTGTCGGCGATCTCCAGCACGTCCTCCAGGGTCACCGGCTCGAAGTAGAGACGGTCGGAGGTGTCGTAGTCGGTGGAGACGGTTTCCGGGTTGCAGTTGACCATGATGGTTTCAAAGCCGTCATCGCGCATGGCGAAGGCAGCGTGGACGCAGCAGTAGTCAAACTCGATGCCCTGGCCGATGCGGTTGGGCCCGCCGCCCAGCACCATGATCTTCTGCCGATCACTGACCTCGGCCTCGCACTCCTCCTCATAGGTGGAGTACATGTAGGCGGTGTCCGAGGCGAACTCGGCGGCACAGGTGTCGACGCGCTTGTAGACTGGGCGGATGCCGGCATTTTGCCGGGTCTTGCGGAACTCCTTCTCGGAGACGCCGAGCAGCTTGGCCAGGCGCGCATCGGAGAACCCCTTGCGCTTGAGGCGGAACAGCGCCTGCGGCGTCAGCTCGGAGAGCGAGCGCTGGGCCACGTCCTGCTCGATCTGCACCAGCTCCTCGAGCTGGACCAGGAACCAGGGGTCGACCTTGGTCAGGGCGAAGATCTCCTCCACGCTCATGCCGGCGCGCATGGCGTCGGCGATGAAGAAGATGCGCTCGGCGCCGGCCGCCCGCAGCTCGCCCTTGATATGGGCCATGGCGTCGTCGCTGAACTCGCCGGCCTTGAACTCGGGAAACTTGGGGTCGAGGCCGTCGTTGCCGGTCTCGAGCCCGCGCAGCGCCTTCTGCAGCGACTCCTGGAAGGTCCTCCCGATGGCCATCACCTCGCCCACCGACTTCATCTGGGTGGTGAGGCGGTCGTTGGCCTGGGGAAACTTCTCGAAGGTGAAGCGCGGAATCTTGGTGACCACGTAGTCGATCGACGGCTCGAACGAGGCCGGGGTGCGCCCGCCGGTGATGTCGTTGGAGAGCTCGTCCAGGGTGTAGCCCACCGCCAGCTTGGCGGCGATCTTGGCGATCGGGAAGCCGGTGGCCTTGGAGGCCAGCGCCGAGGAGCGCGACACCCGCGGGTTCATCTCGATGACCACCATGCGCCCGGTCTCGGGGTCGACGCCGAACTGCACGTTGGAGCCGCCGGTCTCGACGCCGATCTCGCGCAGCACCGCCAGCGATGCGTCGCGCATGATCTGGTATTCCTTGTCGGTCAGCGTCTGCGCCGGGGCCACGGTGATCGAGTCGCCGGTGTGCACGCCCATGGGGTCGAAGTTCTCGATCGCACAGACGATGATGCAGTTGTCGTTCTTGTCACGAACGACCTCCATCTCGTACTCCTTCCAGCCCAGCAGCGACTCGTCGATGAGCAGCTCCTTGGTGGGCGAGAGGTCGAAGCCGCGATCGCAGATCTCCTCGAACTCCTCCTTGTTGTAGGCCACGCCGCCGCCGGAGCCGCCCATGGTGAAGGAGGGGCGGATGATCACCGGGAAGCCGAGTTCGGCCTGGATCTCCCAGGCCTCTTCCATGGAGTGGGCCACCTTCGCCTTGGGGCACTCCAGGCCGATGTTCTTCATCGCCTTGTCGAAGCGGTCGCGGTCTTCAGCCTTGTCGATGGTGTCGGCGTTGGCGCCGATCATCTCCACGCCGTACTTTTCCAGCACGCCGTGCTTGTCGAGCGCCAGGGCACAGTTGAGCGCGGTCTGGCCGCCCATGGTGGGCAGGATGGCGTCGGGACGCTCGGCCTCGATGATCTTCTCCACCGCCTGCCAGGTGATCGGCTCGATGTAGGTGGCGTCGGCCATGGCCGGGTCGGTCATGATGGTGGCCGGATTGGAGTTGACCAGGATGACCCGGAAGCCCTCCTCGCGCAGTGCCTTGCAGGCCTGGGCGCCGGAGTAGTCGAATTCGCACGCCTGGCCGATGACGATGGGGCCGGCGCCAATGATCAGGATGCTCTGGATGTCGGTACGCTTGGGCATGGTGCTCCCCGCAAAATAAGGTGACGAATGGCGACGTTTTCGGGGCTCGGCCTAGCGGCGGGCCTTCATCATCTCGACAAACCGATCGAACAGCGGCGACACGTCGCGCGGACCGGGACTCGCTTCCGGGTGACCCTGGAAGCTGAAGGCCGGGCGGTCGGTCAACTCGATGCCCTGCAGGGTGCCGTCGAACAGCGACCGGTGGATGGCGCGCACATTGCCGGGCAGGCTCGCCTCGTCGACGGCGAAGCCGTGGTTCTGGCTGGTGATCATCACGCGGCCTGTATCGAGGTCCTGCACCGGATGGTTGGCGCCGTGGTGGCCGTGGTTCATCTTCACCGTGCTGGCGCCGGCGGCCAGCGCCAGCAGCTGGTGGCCCAGGCAGATGCCGAACACCGGGATATTGGTCTCGAGGATTTCCTGAATCGCCGCGATGGCGTAGTCGCAGGGCGCGGGGTCGCCGGGGCCGTTGGCCAGCAGGATGCCGTCCGGGTTGCGCGCCAGCACTTCGCCAGCCGGGGTCTGGGCCGGCACCACGGTGAGGCGACAGCCGCGGGAGGCCAGCATGCGCAGAATGTTGTACTTCACGCCGTAGTCGTAGACCACCACGTGGAAGGGGCGTTCGCTGCCACTGACATCGACATTGCCCTGGCCCAGCGCCCACTCCGCCTCGCTCCACTCATAGGCCTGCTTGCAGCTGACCTCCTTGGCCAGGTCCATGCCCTTGAGGCCGGGGAAGTCGCGGGCCGCCGCCAGCGCACGCTCGACGGCGTCGTCGCCCTCGGCCTCGCTGCCGGCCAGGATGGCACCGTTCTGGGCACCCTTGTCGCGCAGGATGCGGGTCAGGCGCCGGGTGTCGATGTCGGCGATGCCGAGCACGTTGCGGCTCTTGAGGTAGTCGGAGAGCGACTGCTCGGAGCGGAAGTTGCTGGCAATCAGCGGCAGGTCGCGGATCACCAGGCCGGCGGCGGCGATACCGTCGGACTCGACGTCCTCGGCGTTGACGCCAGTGTTACCGATGTGCGGATAGGTCAGGGTCACGATCTGTCGGGTGTAGGAGAGGTCGGTGAGGATCTCCTGATAGCCGGTCATGGCCGTATTGAACACCACCTCGCCGCTGGTCTGGCCATCGGCGCCGATGGCGGTGCCATGAAACACGCTGCCGTCTTCCAAGGCCAATATCGCGGGTCTGCTCAATGCGGGGCTGTTCAAGACAAGGTCCTCCCATGCTGGTGCGAGCCCGAGGGGCGCAGGCTCGGCGGCTATCGTCATAGCGACAGATTCGGCTCGTAAAAAAGCGGGACGAAGCCGATAAAAAACCGGTTTCATCCCGCTTGTTGTCTCTGTTTGCTCGGGGGCTGGCCACGCAACAAGCGCGCAGTAGGACTGCTGTTTTCAGGCGCCCGGCCAAAATTTTAGAGATGTTACAGGATTCTGCCCTTCTCGACCACCCCCTTTAGGGAAGCGCTTCCTTAGTCCAGCCCGAGTACGTCCTGCATGCCGTAGCGTCCATTACTCTGGTCGGCCACCCAGCGCGCCGCCCGCACCGCGCCCTTGGCGAAGGTCATGCGGCTCGAGGCCTTGTGGGTGATCTCGATGCGCTCGCCCTCGGTGGCGAACATCACCGTATGTTCGCCGACGATGTCGCCGGCGCGCACCGTGGCGAAGCCGATCTCCTTGTCGCTGCGCGGCCCGCACTGGCCGACACGCTCGAACACACCGTGCTCCTTGAGCGTGCGCCCCAGCGCCTCGGCCACCACTTCGCCCATCTTCAGCGCGGTGCCGGAGGGCGAGTCGACCTTGTGGCGATGGTGGGCCTCGATCACCTCGATGTCGTAGCCCTCGTCGCCCAGCGCCCTGGCCGCGGTCTCGAGCAGCTTCAGCGTCAAGTTCACGCCCACGCTCATGTTGGGGGCGAAGACGAAGGGCAGCCGCTCGCGGTAGCCGTCGAGCTCGGCCAGCTCGTCGTCGGCCAGGCCGGTGGTGCCGATCACCATGCGTTTGCCGTGCGCCGCGCAGAAGGCCAGGTTGGCCAGCGTGACCCGGGGCGCGGTGAAATCGATGAGCACATCGAAGTCATCGACGATGGCCTCGAGCGAGTCCACCGCGGCGACGCCCAGCTTGCCGAGCCCCGCCAGCTCGCCGATATCGGCCCCGGCCAGCGAACTGCCCGGCTCGACGATACCGCCGGCCAGGGTGGCGCCGGCATCCTCCTGCACGGCGTTGACCAGGGTGCGGCCCATGCGGCCGGCGACACCGACGATGGCGATACGGGTCATGCGGACTCCTGAAGATGAAGACGACAATCACGCGAGTATACCAGAGCGATGGCTCAGCGGGCCTTGCCGTCCTGACGCAGCAGTAGTCCGATGGCAACGAGCACCAGCGCGCTGCCCGGCAGCCAGTGCCAGCCGAGCTGCTCGGGGGCGGTGGCGAACAACACGAGCATGGAGACAAAGGGCACCATGTAGCCGTAGGCGGTCACGGCTCCTGGGGTGAGCACCGCCGTGGCGCGCTGCATCAGCCAGAAGGTGAGCGCGCTGGAGAAGAGCCCGAGATAGACCACCAGGGCCAGATCCTGCCAGCGCATGGCGACGAGGTGGGTAGCCGGCTCGATGGCGAGCCCCAACAGGCCGATGGCGAGCCCGCCCAGCCCCAGGCTCCAGAAGGTGCGTACCGCCGCCGACTCGGGCAGCCACTGTCGCGCCAGCCCCCACTTGCTCAGCACCGGGTAGAGCGCCGACGACACGCAGCCGAAGAAGAACACCGCCTCGCCGATCCCCACCCGCATGCCTTCACCGTGGCTGCGGGCCTCGGCGAAGGCGAGCGCCAATGCTCCGGCGGCGCCCAGCGCGAGGATGGCCGGCAGCTGCCAGCCCAGCCGCTCGACGCGAAACCCCAACCCCAGCAGGTAGGCCAGCAGCGGCACGCTGACGTAGAGGGTGGCCATGGAGAGCGCGGTGGCGTGATGGGCGGCCCAGAACATGGCACCGAAGAAGCCGGCCAGGCACAGCCCCATCAGCGTGTAGAGCGGCAGCAGCCGCCAGGGCGGCCAAAAATCGTCGGCACGCCGCGCCAGCCACCACAGGCCGGCGCAGGCGATGGCGAAGCGCAGCGCGGTGAGCGACAGCGGCGGCAGCTCGCTCATCAGCCCCACAGCGGGAAACGACAGCCCCACCAGCAGCGCCCACAGCAGCATGCCGAGGTGGGCGAGCCGGGGCGCTATGGGTGCACTCAATTTTCCCAGACGATGGCCAGCTCCTCGTCGCCCGCCATGCGCTGCAGGTGGGCGTCGACCACGCCCTCCAGGCGATCCAGGGTCTCCTCATCCAGCGCCTCGACGGCCACCACCAGCTTGCCCGGCTCGACGCGCATCACGCAGGAACCCTCCTCGAACGCCACCCGGCTCTCCTCCTCGCCCTGCGCCACCTCCAGCTTGTGCGCCCAGTGCTTGCACAGCCGGTTCATCACCCTCGCCCCGGACTCGGTGGCAATCTCGGCACGCGACATCGGCATAGCAACGATCTCCATTCGTATCGGAGCTACCAGACTAAGACGGCGGCTGAATCGGCGCCAGCCCCGAGGCGGGCACCGCTCGGAACAATACGTTCGCTTGATCGGATCAAAGGATCGGCCCCGGCACTTGGCGTGACCGGGGCCGAAAAGCGAGAAAGGAAAAGAAGCTTGCCGATATTACGGCTTCATATCCTCAAAGAACTTCTTCACGCCGTCGAAGAAGCTGGTCTTCTTCGGCGAGTGGCTGTGGCTGTTGCTGCCGTCGAGGCTCTCCTGCAGCTGGCGCAGCAGCGCCTTCTGCTCCTCGCTGAGGTTGACCGGGGTTTCCAGCACCACCTTGCACAGCAGGTCGCCGGGGGGGCCGCCGCGGACCGGCTTGACGCCCTTGCCGCGCAGCCGGAACAGCTTGCCGGTCTGGGTTTCCGCCGGGATCTTGAGCTTGACCCGGCCGTCGAGGGTTGGCACCTCGAGCTCGCCGCCCAGCGCGGCATCGATGAAGTTGATCGGCACCTCGCACTGCAGGTGCTTGCCGTCGCGCTGGAAGATATGGTGCGGCTTGATCGCCACCTGCACGTAGAGGTCGCCGGGCGGGCCGCCGTTGACGCCGGACTCGCCCTCGCCATTGAGGCGAATGCGGTCGCCGGTGTCCACCCCAGCCGGGATCTTCACCGAGAGGGTGCGGGTCTCGCGCACGCGCCCTTCGCCATGGCACTTGTGGCACGGCACCTTGATGTGCACGCCGCTGCCGTGGCAGGTCGGACAGGTCTGCTGTACGGCGAAGAAGCCCTGCTGCATGCGTACCTGGCCGTGGCCGTTGCAGGTGGGGCAGGTCTCCTTGGTGGAGCCCGGCTCGGCACCCTGGCCGTCGCAGCGGTCGCACTCCACGTGGCGGGGCACGCGGATATCGACCGTGGTGCCGGAAACCGCGCTCTCCAGGTCGAGCTCGAGGTTGTAGCGCAGGTCGCTGCCACGCTGCGGCGCATGCGGGCTGCGCCGGCCGCCGCCGCCACCGAAGATATCGCCGAACACGTCGCCGAAGATGTCGCTGAAGCCGCCGGCGCCGGGGCCGCCGAAGCCGCCGCCACCGAAGCCGCCGGCCTGGCCGTCGACCCCGGCATGGCCAAACTGGTCGTAGGCGGCACGTTTCTCGCCGTCGGAGAGAACTTCATAGGCCTCGGAGACCTCGCGAAACTTCTCCGCAGCAGTGTCGTCATCCGGATTGCGATCGGGATGGTACTTCTGCGCCAGCCGCCGGTAGGCCTTCTTTATGTCTTTGGTGTCGGCCCCACGCTCGACGCCGAGCACTTCGTAATAATCGCGTTTGGACATGGGTCCATGCGCCTCCTGGTCTAGGCAGTTGTGCCCGATCCGCGGAAACGGCAACGCGGGAGTCGTCCTCCCGCGCTACCGTCGTCCGTGGCATCGCCTTGGCGATTACTGCTTCTTCTGGTCGTCGTTGACTTCTTCGTACTCGGCGTCGACCACGTCGTCGTCCTGCTTGCCTCCGGCATCGGCCTGCTCGCCACCGGCCTGCTGGGCGGCCTCGGCCTGGGCGGCGTACATCTTCTGCGCCAGGTTGCCGGACGCCTCGGTCAGCTTGTCCAACTTGGCCTGGATGGCGTCCTTGTCGTCACCCTTGAGCGCTTCCTCGAGCTCGGCGATGGCGGCCTCGATGGCCTGCTTCTCCTCGTCGCTGGCCTTGTCGCCCGCTTCGGAGAGGGTCTTGCGCGAGGCGTGGATCATGCCATCGGCCTGGTTGCGCAGTGCCACCAGCTCCTCGAACTTCTTGTCCTCGTCGGCGTGGGCCTCGGCGTCGCGCACCATCTGCTCGATCTCTTCATCGGAGAGACCGCTGGAGGCCTTGATGATGATCGACTGCTCCTTGCCGGTGGCCTTGTCCTTGGCCGACACGTTGAGGATGCCGTTGGCGTCGAGGTCGAACGCCACCTCGATCTGCGGCACGCCGCGCGGCGCCGGCGGAATGTCGGCCAGGTCGAAGCGACCCAGCGACTTGTTCTGGCCGGCCTGCTTGCGCTCGCCCTGCAGCACGTGGATGGTCACGGCGGTCTGGTTGTCATCCGCGGTCGAGAAGGTCTGGGTCTTCTTGGTCGGGATGGTGGTGTTCTTCTCGATCAGCGGGGTCATCACACCGCCCAGGGTCTCGATGCCCAGGGTCAGCGGGGTGACGTCGAGCAGCAGCACGTCCTTGACGTCGCCGCCCAGCACGCCGCCCTGGATCGCCGCACCCACGGCCACGGCCTCGTCCGGGTTGACGTCCTTGCGCGCTTCCTTGCCGAAGAAGTCGGCCACCTTCTTCTGCACCAACGGCATACGGGTCTGGCCGCCGACCAGGATCACGTCGTCGATCTCGGAAGCGGACAGGCCGGCATCGGAGAGCGCAGTCTTGCACGGCCCCAGCGAGCGCTGCACCAGGTCCTCCACCAGCGACTCCAGCTTGGCCCGGCTCACCTTCACGTTGAGGTGCTTGGGCCCGGTGTTGTCGGCGGTGATGTAGGGCAGGTTGACGTCGGTCTGCTGGGCGCTGGAGAGCTCGATCTTGGCCTTTTCGGCGGCTTCCTTGAGGCGCTGCATGGCCAGGTTGTCGCCGGACAGGTTGATGCCGCTGTCGGCCTTGAACTGCTCGACCAGGTAGTTGATCAGCGCCATGTCGAAGTCTTCGCCACCCAGGAAGGTGTCGCCGTTGGTGGCCAGCACCTCGAACTGGGTCTCGCCGTCGACATCGGCCACCTCGATGATCGAGATGTCGAAGGTGCCGCCGCCCAGGTCGTACACGGCGATGGTCTTGTCGCCGCGCGACTTATCCATGCCGTAGGCCAGCGCCGCCGCGGTCGGCTCGTTGATGATGCGCTTGACCTCGAGCCCGGCGATGCGCCCGGCGTCCTTGGTGGCCTGGCGCTGGCTGTCGTTGAAGTAGGCCGGCACGGTGATCACTGCTTCGGTGACCGGCTCGCCCAGGTAGTCCTCGGCGGTCTTCTTCATCTTCTTCAGCACTTCGGCGCTGACCTGCGGCGGTGCCAGCTTCTTGCCCTTCACCTCGACCCAGGCGTCGCCGTTGTCGGCTTCGGCGATGGTGTAGGGGACCATCTTGATGTCCTTCTGAACGACATCGTCCTTGAAGCGACGGCCGATCAGGCGCTTGATGGCGTACAGGGTGTTCTGCGGGTTGGTGACCGCCTGGCGCTTGGCCGACTGACCAACCAGCGTCTCGCCATCATCGGTGTAGGCGATGATGGAGGGCGTGGTGCGAGCGCCTTCGGCATTCTCGATCACCTTGGCGCTGTCGCCGTCGAGCACGGCCACGCAAGAGTTGGTGGTCCCCAGGTCAATACCGATGATGCGTCCCATAGGAAATCCTCGAAAAATTCGTTTGCCTTGAAGTCGTGCTGCGGCTACCGCCGCGGTTGACGTCTATCTGGGGGCGGCCGATGACTTTTCAAGCCCCACCCTGCCTTTCATTCTCGCTACCTCAACCGGCGGCCTGGCTGACCACTACCATGGCCGGGCGTACCAGACGGCCATTGAGCAGATAGCCCTTCTGGATCACGTCCATCACGCTGTTGGGCTCGAGTTCGGGGTTGGGTACCATGGCCATCGCCTCGTGGTACTGCGGATCGAAGGGCTCGCCGGCCGGGTCGACCGTCTCGACGCCGAACTTGCCCAGCACGTCGTGTTGCATCTTCAACGTCATGGCCACCCCTTCGCGGTGGGCGTCGCTGGCGCTCTCGCCCATAGCCTCGAGCGCCTTCTCCAGGCTGTCGACCACCGGCAGTAGCTCCTTGACGAAGCGCTCCAGGGCGAACTTGCGCGCCTTTTCGGCCTCCTGCTCGGCGCGGCGGCGCACGTTCTGCGCCTCGGCGGCGGCGCGCAGCGCCTGGTCCTTGGCCTCGGCCAGGCGCTGCTCGAGCTCCTCGACCTGGGCCGCCAGCATGTCGGCTTCGGGGTTGTCGCTGAACTCGACCGATTCGGTCGAATCGGGCGCCTCGTCAAGCTGGCCTTCCAGGGGTGCCGGCTGCGGCTCGGCTTCCTCTTCGCGTCGTACCAGCTCGTCGTCAAGCGGGGTCTGGGATTCTTTAGCCATGCACATCTCCTGAAGCGTGATCCGGCCGTGCGGGCCGTACGGGTGTCGGTTCGGTAACCCTTGGCAGTCTGCGGCCTATATGGGGGCCATCGGACCAAACTCAAGTGTCTTGCACGCCATCGCCGGGTGCGTTGAGCCCACTCATGGACTACTGTATAAAAGCCCAATTACGTGTATGCCCATCCAGCACTCTGCAGAGCCTCGCACCAGGAGGAGCCATGCTGACTCAGCTTGCCATTCGCGATTACGCCATCGTCGACACGCTCGACCTGGAGCTTGCCGGCGGCATGACCGCCATCACCGGCGAGACCGGGGCCGGCAAATCGATCCTGCTGGGCGCCCTGGGGCTGTGCCTGGGCGAGCGCGCCGATGCCGGCAGCGTGCGCCACGGAGCCGAACGCGCCGACCTTTCGGCGCGCTTCGACATTGCCGCCCTGCCGGCAGCCAGGGCATGGCTGGCGGAGCGCGAGCTGCCCGCCGATGACTGCCTGCTGCGCCGCGTGGTGACCGCAGGCGGGCGCTCCAAGGCGTGGATCAACGGCCAGCCGGCCACCGTAGCCGACCTCAAGATGCTGGGCGAGCGCCTGATCGAGATCCATGGCCAGCATGCGCACCAGGCACTGCTGCAGGAGGAGACCCACCTGCGCCTGCTCGACGACTTTGCCGGTCACCGCAGCGCGGTGGCAGAGCTCACCGACACCTTTCGCCGCTGGCAGGCAACCCGCAAACGGCTCAAGCAGCTGACCGAGAACGGTGACGAAGTCCAGGCACGCCGCCAGCTGCTGCGCTATCAGGTCGAGGAGCTGGACCTCCTTGCCCTGGGCGAGGACGAGCTTGCTACCCTGGAGCACGAGCAGGAGCAGCTCGCCCACGCCGAGGAGACGCTGCGCGAGGCGCAGCATGCGGCGGAATGCTGCGACAGCGATGACGGCGGCGTGCTGGCGCTGCTCAGCCAAGCGCTGCAGCGCCTCGACCCGCTGCCGGGGAGTGATCGCGGTGCGCTGGCCGAGGTGATCGGCATGCTCGGCGAGGCACGCATCCAGGTCGAGGAAGCCGTGCGCGAGCTGCACCGCTTCGCCGACGCTACGGAGCTGGACCCGGAGCGCCTGACCTGGGTCGAGTCGCGCCTGGGCGAGGTGCACCGTATCGCCCGCAAGCACCATGTCATGCCCGACGAGCTGCCCGCACTGCACCGCCGGCTTCATCAGGAGCTAGAAGGGCTGGAAGGCGGCGACCACGATCTCGAGGCGCTGCGCAGCGAGGTCGAGAGCCTGCGCGACCGCTGGCGCGAACAGGCACGCGGCGTGGGCGAGACACGCCGTGAGGCGGCGAGCCGGTTTGGCAAGGCGGTGCAGGAGCAGCTCGCCTTCCTGGCCATGGGCAAGGCACGCTTCGAAGTAGAGGTGGCAACGCGCCAGAGCCCCCAGCCAGAAGGCATGGAGGGGGTACGCTTCTTGATCAGCGCCAACCCCGGCCAGCCGCCGCGGCCGCTGAGCAAAGTGGCTTCGGGGGGCGAGCTGTCGCGCATCAGCCTGGCGATCCAGGTGGTCGCCGCACGCCACTCGACCATCCCCAGCCTGGTGTTCGACGAGGTAGACGTCGGCATTTCCGGCGCCACCGCCGAGATCGTCGGCCAGCTGCTGCGCCGACTGGGCGAGAACGGCCAGGTGATGACGGTGACCCATCTGCCCCAGGTGGCGGCGCAGGCCCACCACCACCTGCATATCGAGAAGCAGGCCAGGCGCGACACCACCCTAACCCGCATGGCGCTGCTCGACGAGGCCGGGCGGGTCAGCGAGCTCGCTCGCATGCTCGGCGGGGTGCATCTCTCCGACCGCACCCTGGCCCATGCACGCGAAATGCTGGACGCCAGCCAGCAGGGCGCGGCTCACTGAGCCCGGTGTCTCGGCAGCGAGCCCGGGCACATCTCTTCCAGGCGATAGCCGCAGGCGACTCACAAGCGATACAGCAAAGACACACAAGCGATACAATGCAAAAAGCCCCGCAAACGGGGCTTTTGTTTAACTTGCATGAGGCGGCCCAGCGGGCCGAGGGCTCAGGGTTTGGTTGTGCTGGAACCGCGCGGGCGCACGTACAGCACCAGCGCATGGTCGACGAGCTCGAAGCCGTGCTCCTCGGCGATCTCCTTCTGGCGACGCTCGATGGTGTCGTCGAAGAACTCGATGATCTCACCGGTATCCAGGCATACCATGTGGTCGTGGTGCTCCTCCTGGGAGATCTCGAAGACCGCGTGGCCGCCATCAAAATTATGGCGAATCACCAGGCCTGCCGATTCGAACTGGGTCAGCACGCGGTAGACGGTTGCCAGTCCCACGTCTTCACCGGCTTCGAGCAGCGTCTTGTAGACGTCTTCCGCGCTCAGGTGGTGCTGTCCCGTGGCATTCTCGAGAATCTGGAGGATTTTCACGCGGGGCAGGGTGACCTTCAGGCCCGCCTTGCGCAGTTCATGGTTCTGGTCCGCCATGTTCGCTCTTCGCAGTATCAGGTAGGGTCGGGTATGATCGACCGAATCCACGATAGTGAAGAACGGACACAAATGCAAAAGCTGATCAAAACCGCCACCCTTTTCCTTGCCTTGGCGCTGGCCAGCGGCTGCGTCTACAAGCGCGACCTGCCGCAGGGCAACTACATCACCGAAGGCATGGTCCAGCAGCTGCAGCCCGGCATGAGCCGTGCCCAGGTGGTCGGCGTCATGGGCCGCCCGCTGCTCGAAGCGCCCTTCGATGCCAACCAGTGGGACTACGTGTTCCGCCTCGACGAGGCCCACGGCGGCGTGCAGCAGCGCCGCGTCACGCTGACCTTCGCCGGCGACCAGCTGGTCGACGTGCAGCGCGACGGCAACTTCGATCGCGATATCGAGCTGCGCGTCCCGGACAGCATCGGCCCCACGGTCGAAGGCGCCACCCCGCTGGGCACCCTGCCTGCCAGCCAGCCGGAAGCGGCACCGCAGTCGGCACCGGATGCCGGCGGCACCCTGCCCCAGGGTGGCGAGCCCGCCACCGGCCAGCCGCTGGAGCTGTGAGCGCCGCCTAGCCCTGCCCGGCACGCCGGGCACGGGCCGCCTTGGGGTCGATTAGCAGCGGCCGATAGACCTCCACGCGATCGCCGTCGCGCAGCCTTTGCCCCTCGGGGTCACGCAGCAGCTTGCCGAACAGGCCGAGATCGGCCGAGGCGAAGGTCTCGGCCGGCAGCTCGGAAAATCGGGTCGGCAGCCCCGCGCGGTCTACGGCCTGGCGTGCCGTGGTACCTACCGGCACCTCAAGCATGACGACCTCCTGCCGATCCGGCAGGGCAAAGGCGACCTCGACGCGTACCCTCCCCTCTTCAGCGGCCATAGAGCTGATCGGCACGCTGGGTGAAGGCATCGACCAGTTGACCGGCCACCTGCTGGAACAACTTGCCGAAGGCCATGCCCAGCAGGCGGTTGGCAAATTCGAACTCCAGTTCCAGGCAGACTTTGCAGGCATTGTCGCCCATTGGCAGGAACAGCCAGCGCCCGCGCAGCCGCTTGAAGGGACCGCTGACCAGTGACATCTCGATGCGCTCGGGCTCGATCAGGTCGTTGCGCGTGGTGAAGCTCTGCTCGATGCCCGCGCGTCCCAGCGTCATTTCACCGATCAAGTGCGACTCATCGCGCTCCAGCAGGCGTGCACGTCGACAGCCGGGCAGGAATTCCGGATAGCGCTCGAAGTCATTGACCAGTTTGAACATCTCCTCGGGGGTGTGCCGCACCAGGGCGGACCGGTTTACCGTTGGCATTGAGCTCTCCGCTGACTTCACAGTGCCCAGGGCGTATCATGAGCGGTTATTTCACGCCTTGAATGGTATCACGCTTCCCCCCACATCGAAGGGAAGGCGCCCTAGGCAGAACATGACACGAGGTTCCATGGCCAACAAGAAAGGCAAGGGCAAGGGTCCCGGCAGCAACGTCATCGCCCAAAACAAGAAGGCTCGCTTCGAATATCACATCGACGAAGTCTTCGAGGCCGGCCTGGTGCTGGCCGGCTGGGAGGTCAAGAGCCTGCGCGCCGGCAAGGCCCAGCTCACCGACACCTACATCCTGATCAAGGACGGCGAGGCATGGCTGCTGGGCAGCCATTTCACGCCGCTCAATACCGCCAGCACCCACGAGATCGCCGACCCCTCTCGCACCCGCAAACTGCTGCTGCACCGCAAGGAGATCGCCAAGATCTTCTCGCGCTCCCAGGAGAAGGGCCACACTTGCGTGCCGCTCAAGCTCTATTGGAAGGGCAACAAGGTGAAGTGCGAGCTGGCCCTGGTGACGGGCAAGAAGCTGCACGACAAGCGCGCCACCGAGAAAGATCGCGACTGGCAGCGCCAGAAGGGCCGGATCATGCGCGAACACACCAAGGCCTGAGCGGTCCCAGCGATAACACTGCAGGCTGGCGGCACTCGAATCGCCACCAACGCGAAATACGGGGAACCCGGGCCAACGGCAGGTGTCATAGTCGTACCCATGCTGGTAAGATGGGTCTGCTACGGGGGCGACATGGCTTCGACGCCGGTGACAACCTCCTAGGTGCATGCCGAGAGCGTGATGTATCTCGTAAATCCAACATCACGACTAAATAGTCGCAAACGACGACAACTACGCTCAGGGCGCGCTGGCAGCTTAAACGCTGTTAGCTTCTAGTCCGGCCCCAAAGCGATGTGCCCATTCATCGCGGAGGGGATATGAGCTAAAGATGATGGGATCGCGGTTGACGACGTCCTCTCGTCAATCGCTAAACCTTCGAGGAATCGCGTAGCTGGATCCTGCCCGTTGGAGCCAGATGCGTTAAACCAAAAAACGGACCTAAGCATGTAGAGCCGAAGAGCGAGTACCGGCGGACGCGGGTTCGATCCCCGCCGCCTCCACCAATCAACTATACGAATCAAGCACCTACGGGTGCTTTTTTCGTTCCTACCCGCATCGTTTTGCCCCTTGAGGACGGCCAAAGCCAGGCACCGGCAGCCTAGCTCAGCGCGTGCAAGCGATGATGCAGAAAGCGCTTCTTCAGCCCGAAGACCGCGGCACTCATGACGGTGACGAGCAGGGCATCCACCAGCCAGCGAATGAAGCCCTGGCCGGCCAGCCCAAGGTCGCCAGTCGCCAGCCCCATGCCCACGATGCCCATGCTGGGGATGAGCGCCAGCGTGATCATGACGCCGACGGTCATGACCGAGCGCTGGGCGCTGACGATGACCGGCCCAGCAATGGCGCCAAACGCCGAGATCAGCACGCCGGCGAAGCTCAGCGACGACCAGTACCCCACCCAGCGCTGCTCGGCGAGGGCCGGCTTGGCACCCGGCTCCCATAGATTCAGCACGGTGGTGGCGAACACGGCCCCGAGGGCGAGGGCAAGATAGCCCGTTGTCATGGACACCAGGCCGCTCGGGATCAGTTCCTTGGCACGCGTGATCAAGCCCAGCGGCAGCCGCAACAGCGGTTCGAAGGCCGGCGCAATGATCATCGAGCCAATGATCAGATGCAGCGTGTCGGACCACAGCCCCGCCGCCGTGATGGCACCCGCCAACGCCATCAGCATGAGATAGTTGAACGACACATTGGTGTCCCTGCGCAGCAGGAAGGCCATGTCGTCCCAGATCGTCTCATTCGACTCCTTGTCGATGAGCTTCTGGTACTCGACCGAAAGCAGGCTGGTCGGCTCGCTCAGGCTGACAGTCCCTTTCCTCGGCACGTCGAGGTCCGTCAGGATGCCAAGCATCGCCCGGGTGGCATCATCGGTGGCATGCACGGTGAGCACGTCGCCCGGCGGCGTCAGCGATGCCCCCTTCTGGCGCGAAAGGCTGACCACACCGCTCACCCCTCCCGCCTGCTCGACAATGCGATCGATGACGTCCGCTGCGGCGCTGATCTCGATGGAACGTGGCATCCTGCCTCCGTCGCTGTGCGTGTCGCTAGAGTATGGCGGCTGAGCGCAGCACCGCCAGGCATGCCGCCTCTTGCTTGCACATGTCGGGTATCGCTTAAAGCTCCAAAAAGGCAGAAGGAGTGACTTCTTCAAGATAGGTGTGATTGAACTCTGCCAGATCGGCCAGGGCCTGGCGATCCGGGAGCCAGACCTGGTGTCGATCACGCAGTACCAGCCCCTCTTCGCGCAGCATGGCGAAGGTGCGGCTCACGTGCACCGCACTCAGCCCCAGCGCATCGCCGAGCTGCTCCTGGGACAGCGGCATGAAGAAGCTGTCGTCCTCCACGCAGCCGATCCGTTCGAGGCGCAGGTAGAGTTCGTAGAGGAAATGCGCCAATCGCTGCTGCGCCGTGTGTCGGCCAAGGTAGACCAGGCGCTCGGTGAGCATGGCCTGCTGGCGCACGGCAATGGTGACGAGACTGGCCGACAGCGCCGCGGAATGGCCGAGCAGCTCGAACAACTGGTGGTGGGAAAAGGGGCAGACGACGCCGTCATTGATCATTGCAACGCCCGCCAGGCGCTTGGAGAAGCCGAAGTCGCGCATGCCGATGATATCGCCAGGCAGGTAGAGCTTGAGGATCTGCATCGAACCATTGCCGAGATGGCGGAATGAATAGGCCCAGCCCTCCCTCAGCACGCCGAACGTGTCGACGTCCGATCGCTCCAGCCAGAGCACTTCGCCAGCCGAGATCTTGCGTGGATGCAGTTCCAGGCCCAGCAACAGGGACTGAGCTTGCTCCGACAAGGCACCGCGCCCGATCAAATCCTTGATCGGTGTACTGTTGAGAAGCATCACCCCGTTACCCCGCCCGATATTTTTAGTCGACCATACTACACCATTGCCTGATATAACTTTTCATAACGCAGGTTATGCTTAGCCTGCTTTATTTTTTATTCACCACTCCCATAACAGTCGCTCAGCGCGGTCGTTTTCCTCATGCTTTGGTAGCATGTCACTCACGAAAATCACTTGATACCGGGGGCTCGGGGCGCCATCATCAGCGCGCAGCGCAAGACCGGGTGCATCGGGCGCGGGCATGACGAGATGGCCGAAAATCCGATAAGCCCCTACCCTTTCATTGACATTCCCGATCTGGATTCGAGAGGCCCATGAGCAAAGTCCTGATTATCGGCGCCGGTGGCGTCGGAGGCGTCGTCACTCACAAGTGTGCCCAGCACCCGGAAGTCTTCAGCGAGATCTGCCTGGCCAGCCGCAATGAAGAAAAATGCAAGGCCATCGCGGCCCAACTAGACCGCCCGATCCAGACGGCCCAGGTCGACGCAGACAGCGTTGAAGCCCTGGTGGCGTTGATCGAGTCGTTCAAGCCGGACGTGCTGATCCACGTGGCGCTACCCTATCAGGACCTGACCATCATGGAGGCGTGCCTGCAGACCGGCGTGCCTTACCTCGACACGGCCAACTACGAACACCCGGACGAGGCCAAGTTCGAGTACAAGGAGCAGTGGGCCTTCCACGACCGCTACGTCAAGGCAGGCAACATGGCCACCCTGGGCTGCGGCTTCGACCCGGGCATGACCAACATCTACTGCGCCTATGCGCAGAAGAACCTGTTCGACGAGATCCACCGCATCGACATCCTCGATGCCAACGGCGGCGACCACGGCTACCCCTTTGCCACCAACTTCAACCCGGAGATCAACATTCGCGAGATTACCGCGAATGGTCGTTACTGGGAGAAGGGCGAGTGGGTCGAAACTCCGCCGCTGGCCGAGAAGCGCAAGTTCGACTTCGACGGCATCGGCGAGAAGGACATCTACCTGCTGTACCACGAGGAGCTCGAGTCGCTCAGCCAGAACATTAAGGGCCTGGAGCGCATTCGCTTCTGGATGACCTTCTCCGAGAAGTACATCACCCACCTTAAGGTGCTCGAGAACGTCGGCATGACCCGCATCGAGCCGATCGAGTTCGAGGGCAAGCAGATCGCTCCACTGCAGTTCCTCAAGGCGGTGCTGCCCGACCCGGCCTCACTGGGGCCGCGCACCAAGGGCAAGACCAACATCGGCATCATTGCCGACGGCATCAAGGACGGCAAGCGGCGCAAGGTGTACATCTACAACATCTGCGATCACGAGGCGTGCTACCGCGAGGTGCAGTCCCAGGCGATCTCCTATACCACCGGCGTGCCGGCGGTCACCGGCGCCATGCTGATGCTGGAAGGCATCTGGAAGGGCGCCGGCGTGTTCAACGTCGAACAGCTCGACCCTGACCCCTTCATGGCGCGGATCGGCGACATGGGCCTGCCGTGGCAGATGGTCGAACTCGACCCCGACCATGACCCGTTGGCCTGAGCCAAGATGACGGCTCACGACATGCAACAAGCGGTCTATCCATTCGATATCCATGCCTGCCCATCGCCGGCCTACGTGGTCGACGACGCCCTGCTGCGCCGTAACCTGGAGCTGCTAAGGCAGGTCCAGGAGCAGAGCGGCGCGCGCATCCTGCTGGCGCTGAAGGGCTTCGCCATGTGGGACAGCTTCCCGCTGGTCAGTCAGTACCTGGTCGGCACCACCGCCAGCGGGCAGGACGAGGCACGCCTCGGCGCCGAGACCTTCGGCGGCGAGGTACACGTCTACTCGCCGGCCTTCACCCCCGAGGAGATGGCGGTGGTGCTGCAGTACGCCGACCACATCAGCTTCAACTCCCCGGGGCAGTGGCGCCGCTTCCGCGACACCGTCGCGGCGGCGCCGCGCCAGGTCTCCTGCGGGCTGCGCGTCAACCCTGAGCACTCCACCGGGGCGGTGCCGCTCTACGACCCCTGTGCGCCGGGCTCGCGGCTCGGCACGCGGGTGTCGGACCTCGCCGAGGGCGACCTGGAAGGACTCGAGGGGCTGCACTTCCACACCCTGTGCGAGCAGAACAGCGACGCCCTGGAGGAGACCCTGGCGGCGTTCGAGACGAAGTTCGGCCAATTCCTCGCCGGGCTGCGCTGGGTCAACTTCGGCGGCGGGCACCACATCACGCGAGCCGACTACGACATCGAGCGGCTGGTACGGGTGATTCGCAGCTTCCGCGAGCGCCACCCGCACCTCACCGTGTACCTGGAGCCGGGCGAGGCGATCGCGCTGAATACCGGCTACCTGGTGTGCTCGGTGCTGGATATCGTCGAGAACGATGGTCTCAATGCGATTCTCGACACCTCGGCCACCGCACACATGCCCGATGTGCTGGAGATGCCCTACCGGCCGCAGATTATTGGCGCCGACGAGCCGGGCGAGAAGGCTCACACCTACCGGCTGGGCGGCACGACGTGCCTGGCCGGCGACGTGATCGGCAGCTACTCGTTCGACGCGCCGCTGGCCATCGGCGACCGGCTGGTGTTCACCGACATGGCCCACTACACCATGGTCAAGACCACCACCTTCAACGGCATTCGCCTGCCGGCGATCTGCCGGGTCGACGAGGCGAGCCGCGAGGTGCGCACGGTGAAGACCTTCGGCTACGAGGCCTACAAGGAGCGCCTCAGCTGAGGCGCTGCCGCACGAGAAGCCCCTGCGGGGGCTTTTTTCGTTTCTGCACCGCAACTTCTCTCGTCACCCGGCCCACACTTTTCCTGCGGACGATTTTGACCCATGGTGAAGGGCACCCAACGTTTGCCAGGGAGCCGAGAATGACGACTGTGTTCAAGTTCGGCGGCGCCTCGATCAAGGACGCCGACGCCATACGCCACCTGACCCCGCTGATCGAGCAGCACGGCGACCGCCCGCTGGTCGTGGTGGTCTCCGCCATGGGCAAGACCACCAACAAGCTGGAAGCGCTGCTGGCCGCCGCCCGCAGTGAGGGTGGAACGCAGGGAGACGAGTACCGCCAGTGCTTCAAGGCCCTGCAAGCCGATCACCACGAGGTGCTCGAGGCGCTGTTGGGTGGTTCGCCGGATGCACCGAGCGAGCGCATCGATGTCCTGTTCGAGGAGCTCGATGCCCAGCATCGCAAGCACCGCGATGGCCCTCATGCCAAGCACTACGACCAGACCGTGTGCTATGGCGAGCTGCTTTCCACCACCATTGTGGCGGCCTGGCTCAACCACCATGGCATCGCCACCGAGTGGCACGACGCTCGCAAGCTGGTGCGCACCGACGCCTGCCACCAGGCCGCCAACCTGGACTGGCCGGCTACCCTCGACAACATCCGCGAACGCCTCTCGCACAGCGATCGCGTGGCGCTCACGCAAGGCTTCATCGGCGGCACCGAGCAGGGCGAGGCCACCACCCTGGGCCGTGAAGGCTCGGACTTCAGCGCGGCGATCTTCGCCCACTGCCTCGAGGCCCGCGAGGTAGTCATCTGGAAGGACGTCACCGGCCTGTTCAACGCCGACCCCCGGCGCTTCGACAATGCCGTACAGCTCGAGCGCATTTCCTATGCCGAAGCCACCGAGCTGGCCTGGCACGGCGCCAAGGTGATCCACCCCAAGACCCTGGGGCCGCTGCAGGAGAAGTCGATTCCGCTGACGGTACGCTCCTTCGAGACGCCTGACGCCGAGCCCACCGTCATCGACGCCGAGCGGCGCTTCGATGCCGAGGTGCCCTCCTGCATTCTGCGCGAGGACCAAGTATGGCTGGAGGTCAGGCCGCGCGACTTCGCTTTTATGGACGAGCCGCGCCAGCACGACATCCTCGGCCGACTGGTGGAGGCCGGCCTGCACGCCAACCTGGTCGACAGCGGCGCCATGCGCTTTGCCCTGTGCCTCGACAACAAGCCCGAACGGCTCGACCCCTTAGTCGAATCGCTGCAGGCCGACTATGAGGTGAGCCGCGAGGACGACCTGACGCTGCTTACCGTGCGCCACCCCCGGCAAGGCATGATGGATACCCTTGGCGAAGGCCGCGAGGCACTGGCCGAACGGCGCAACGCTACCACGTCCCAGCGCCTGTTCCACAGCCGCGATTGCCCCACCACCTGGCGGATTCCGGGCCTGCAAGCCGAGTAGCCGCCGGCCACACAGGCCACAAGAAAGCCGCGCCCGCCTGTCGGCGAGCGCGGCACGTGCACTTGCAGGAAATGCCGTCAGTTGCTGAGGTCGATATCGTCCTCGTCGGTCGCAGCCCCGGTGACCGCACCTGCCCCGGCGCCAATTGCCGCACCGGTGACCGGGCTGCCGCCCGTGGCCGCACCCGCTGCCGCCCCGGTCGCCGCACCTACGCCAGCACCAGAAGCGGCGCGCTCGCCGGTACCGGTACCGCAACCCGCCAAGGCCAGCATCAGCGATGCAGCAAAGGCCATCAGGGCGCTACGCAGTCCATAACGTTTCATGAGATACCTCCCGATCCGTGGATGTACCCCTAACCCTAGTCAAGGAAGGCCGACTAGGGCAACGCCAAGCACCTTTCCGGCGCTGGAACAGTCTTCGCCGTCAGGCCGCCTGGCGCTTGGCATCGCCGGCGGCATGCATGGTCAGCGCCGTATCGAGCATGCGGTTGGAGAAGCCCCACTCGTTGTCGTACCAGGCCATCACCTTGACCAGGCGACCGCTGACACGGGTGTGGTTGGCATCGAAGGTAGAGGAATGGGGGTCGTGGTTGAAGTCGATGGACACTAGCGGCTGGGCATTGACCGCAAGCACCGACGAGGCTTCGGCGGCCTTGGCCACGATAGCGTTGATCTCTTCCCTGGTCGTGTCGCGCCCGGCAGTGAAGACGAGATCCACCAGCGAGACGTTGATCACCGGCACCCGCACCGCCAGGCCGTCGAACTTGCCGGCCAGTTCCGGCAGCACCAGGCCCACCGCGGCGGCAGCACCGGTCTTGGTCGGAATCATCGAGTGAGTGGCGCTACGCGCCCGGTAGGGGTCGCTGTGGTAGACGTCGGAGAGGTTCTGGTCGTTGGTGTAGGCGTGCACCGTGGTCATCAGGCCGTTCTCGATGCCTACCGCATCGTTGAGCACCTTGGCCACCGGCGCCAGGCAGTTGGTGGTGCAGGAAGCGTTCGAGACCACCTTGTGCTCGGGCTTCAGCACGTGCTCGTTGACCCCGAACACGACGGTGGCATCGGCGTCCGGGCTGGGCGCCGAGATGAGCACGCGCCCGGCCCCCGCCTCGAGATGCTTGGCAGCGGCAACGCGCCGGGTGAACAGCCCCGTGCACTCCATCACCAGGTCGACGCCCAGCGTCTTCCACGGCAATGCGGCCGGATCGCGCTGGGAGAAGATGGCGATACGCTCCCCATCGACGCTGAGGCTCGCCTCGTCGTGCTCGACCTGGCAGGGGAAGTGGCCATGCACGGTATCGTGGCGCAGCAGGTGGGCATTCAGCGCCGGATCGCCCAGGTCGTTGATGGCCACCACCTGGACCTGGCGGCGGTAGCCGTTCTCGTACAGGGCCCGCAGCACATTGCGGCCGATACGACCGAAGCCGTTGATGGCGATCTTGAGCGTCATGGTCCTTCCTCCTAGCGGGTGCAAGCGAGTGGGTATGAAGCGAGCCGCTCGGCGGAGATGGCGCGTGCATGCGCTGGGCCAGGGCTCATGGCGATAAACAAAATGTGACGCAGGCCGTCGGTGGACACAAGCATTTTTTAGTAATTTTACAACATAACGCAATGCCTCTCTTATAGGCATCCCTGCTCAACCGCCCTGTTTCCGCACTCAACCAACGCTAATATGACTTTCAGCCTTTGAAATACCCGGCCGCTCCACTCAAGCAGAACCTTTTCTTGCGGCCATAATGTAGTAATATTACCCCAAAATTGCTTCCAAACAGGCCACCCCTTCGGAGGATCGCCATGCCGACCCACAGCCCCATCCGCCGCACCAAGCTCGTCGCCACCCTGGGTCCGGCCAGCGACCGCGAGGGCGTGCTGGAGGCGATGCTTCGCACCGGCGTCGACGTGGTGCGCCTCAACTTCTCCCACGGCTCGGCCGACGACCACCGCCGCCGCCTGAGCGCCGTGCGCGAGATCGCCGAGCGCCTGGGCAAGAGCGTGGCCGCCCTCGGCGACTTGCAGGGGCCCAAGATCCGCATCGCCCGCTTCAAGGACGGCCCTGTGGTGCTCGCCCCGGGCCAGCCCTTCGTGCTCGACATGGCGCTCGACGGCAACGCCGGCGACGCCAGCCGCGTCGGCTGCGACTACAAGCAGCTGATCGACGACGTCGCCCCCGGCGACCGCCTGCTGCTCGACGACGGCCGCCTGGTGCTCGACGTCGAGCGCATCGAGGGGCAGCAGGTGCACACCGTGGTGGTCACCGGCGGCAAGCTCTCCAACAACAAGGGCATCAACAAGCAGGGCGGCGGGCTCTCGGCCCCGGCGCTGACCGACAAGGACAAGGCCGACCTCAAGACCGCCATCGAGATCGGCGTCGACTACCTCGCCGTCTCCTTCCCACGCTCGGCCGAGGACATGCGCGAAGCACGTCGCCTGCTCGGCGAAGCGGGCCAGGAGATCGGCCTGGTCGCCAAGCTCGAGCGCGCCGAGGCGGTGGCCGACGAGGCCACCCTCGACGGCATCATCGAGGCCAGCGAGGCGGTGATGGTGGCCCGCGGCGATCTCGGCGTGGAGATCGGCGACGAAAAGCTGATCGGCATGCAGAAGCGCATCATCAAGCGCGCCCGCACGCTCAACCGCGCGGTGATCACCGCCACCCAGATGATGGAGTCGATGATCACCTCGCCGCTGCCCACCCGCGCCGAGGTGTTCGACGTCGCCAATGCGGTGCTCGACGGCACCGACGCGGTGATGCTCTCGGCCGAGACCGCCGCCGGCGACTACCCGGTGGAGACCCTGGAGGCGATCCGCCGGGTGTGCCTGGGCGCCGAGCGCGAGCGTGTGGCTCAGGCGTCGGGGCACCGCATCCACGAAGGCTTCTCACGCATCGACGAGACCATCGCGCTCTCCGCCATGTACGCCGCCAACCATCTCAGCGGGGTGGCCGCCATCGCCTGCATGACCTCGACCGGCTACACGCCGCTGATCGCCTCGCGCATCCGCTCGGGGCTGCCCATCGTCGGGCTGGCCCACAGCCCGGTGGCCCAGCGGCGCATGGCGCTGTATCGCGGGGTGGTCTCGCTGCCGTTCGACACCAGCGACATGGCGGCCACGGAGCTCAACGACCGGGCGCTGGCGCTGCTGGTGGAGAAGGGGATTGCCGAACCGGGGGATCATGTCATCCTGACCCGGGGCGATCACATGAACGCCCACGGCGGCACCAATACCCTGAAGATCCTCGAGGTAGGTCAACCATGAACGACAGTCGTCCCCGGCGCAGCGTGCGCCGCACCCTGCCGGCACGCAAACGCATCGCCCTGATCGCCCACGACGGCAAGAAGGCAGAGTTGCTCGAATGGGCCACCCAGTGGCGCGACACCCTGGCCGCCCACGAACTGGTGGGTACCGGCACCACCGCCGGCCGCCTTTCGGTCCGCCTGGGGCTCGCGGTCGAAGGCCTGATGAGCGGCCCGCTGGGCGGCGACCAGCAGATCGGCGCACGCATCACCGAGCAGCGCCTGGACCTGCTGATCTTCTTCTGGGACCCGTTCGCCCCCCAGCCCCACGACCCCGACGTCAAGGCGCTGCTGCGCCTGGCGGCACTGTGGAACGTGCCAGTGGCATGTAACGCCGCCAGCGCCGATTTCCTGGTCAGCTCGCCCTGGCTCGGCCAGCCTTACGAGATGGCCATCCCCGATGCCGACGCCTGGGTGGCCTCGCGCAGCGGCTGAGACAGCCTGACCGCCGCTCGGATACTGCCCCACAAGACAAGCCACACAGATAAGCCACACAAGACCAGTAGCACGGACATAACAACACGAAACGGGTAGACCGCCCGCGCGCCGAGGCCACCATGTTCCAGCTCACTCGCAGCGTCACCTGGCAAGCCCTGAAACAGCTTCAGCAAGAAACGGCAAACGACCGCATCAAGGAGTACTTCGCCGCCGACCCGGCGCGCTTCGACGCGATGAGCCTGCGCGTCGGCGGCCTGTTCCTCGACTATTCCAAGCAGCCGGTCTCGCCGACCGTGCTGGCCAAGCTGATCGAGCTGGCCGACCACTCGGCGCTGGTGCAGCGTCGCGCCCAGATGTTCTCCGGCGACATCATCAACGTCACCGAGGACCGCCCGGTGCTGCACACGGCGCTGCGCAACCTGGGCAACAGCCCGGTGATCGTCGACGGCAAGGACGTGATGCCCGAGATCCGCCGCACCCGCGAACAGATCCAGCATTTCTCCGAGGCCGTGCGCAGCGGCGCCTGGAAGGGCTACAGCGGCAAGCGCATCCGCGACGTAGTCAATATCGGCATCGGCGGCTCCGACCTCGGCCCCAACATGGCCTGCCGGGCGCTGCTCAAGTATCGCCACCCTGCGCTCAACTTCCACTTCGTCTCCAACGTCGACGGCAACCACATCCAGAAGGTGCTTACGCGCCTCGACCCGGCCACCACGCTGTTCATCGTCTCGACCAAGACCTTCTCCACCCAGGAGACGCTGCTGAACGCCAAGTCGGCGCGCCGCTGGTTTCTGGAGACTGCCGGAGCGGAGGCCGACGTGGGCGCCCACTTCGTGGCCGCCTCCACCAACAAGAAGGCCGCCATGGCCTTCGGCATCCGCGAGGAGAACGTCTTCGAGTTCTGGGCCTGGGTCGGCGGACGCTACTCGATGTGGTCCTCCATCGGGCTGCCTATCGCCCTCTCCATCGGCTTCGACGGCTTCATGGCCATGCTCGAAGGCGCCTACGAGATGGACCAGCACTTCATCCAGGCCCCTTTCCGCGAGAACATGCCGGTCTTGATGGCGCTGATCGGCATCTGGCATATCAACTTCCAGGGCGCAGAGACCCAGGCCATCGTGCCCTACGACCAGGCGCTGCATCAGCTGCCCGCCTTCCTGCAGCAGCTCGACATGGAATCCAACGGCAAGTCGGTGGACATCTTCGGCCACCCGGTGGACTACAAGACCGGCCCGATCGTCTGGGGCCAGACCGGCTCCAACGGGCAGCACGCCTTCTTCCAGCTGTTGCACCAGGGCACACGCTACGTGCCGATCGACTTCATCGCCTCGCTCAAGCCCGAGCCAGGCTTCGAAGAGCACCACTTCGCCCTGCTCACCAACATGCTGGCCCAGGCCAACGCCTTCATGGAAGGCAGCCTCAAGGGCGACGACGGCAGTCGGCTCGATCCCTACAGCTGCCCCGGCAATCGCCCCTCCAGCGTGCTGCTGCTCGACGAGCTCACGCCGAAGAACCTCGGCGCACTGATTGCGCTCTACGAGCACAAGGTGTTCGTCCAGGGCGTGATCTGGAACATCAACTCGTTCGACCAGTGGGGCGTTCAGCTGGGCAAGCGCATCGCCGGCGAGATCAGCAGCCGGATCGACGAGCACAGCCAGGACTTCGACGCCTCGACGCAAGGGCTGTTGGCACTGGTGCGGGCGCATTTCCCGCGCGCCCCCGGCCCGGCGACAGCGCCAGGCCAGCCGAAGGCGCACCGCCGCGGCAAGAGAGCCGACTAAGCCGGCACAATCAGCCCTGGCGGACCCGCACCAGGCGGTCGCCCAGCCAGGCGGCGGACAGCCACAGCGGCACGTTGAGCAGCATGTAAAGCAGCGCCAGGCCGGGGCGGCCGAGCTCGATCAGCTGCAGCGTCTCCAGCCCGAACAGCGAGAAGGTGGTGAAGCCGCCGCAGAAGCCGGCCACTAGGAAGGGCTGCCAGCCGGCCAGCCGGCCCTGGCCTGCCACATAGGCGGCGAAGAAGGCGATCAGCCAGGAGCCCAGCACGTTGACCGCCAGCGTTCCCCAAGGCAGGCCGGGGCCGAACAGCACCAGCGCCGCCAGCGAGACCAGGTAGCGAAGCAGGCTGCCAAGCGCACTGCCCAGGCCCACGGCCGCATAGGCACGCCAGCCGCTCATACCGCGACTCCGCCCAGCCACCAGCCCAGCGCGGCCAGGGTCAGTCCGGCGCCCAGGGTCGCCCCCAGGTTGGCCAGCGCGGCGTGCGTGCGGCCGCTCTGCCACAGCGCCAGGGTCTGCAGGCTCAGCGATGACACGGTGGTATAGCCGCCCAGGCCGCCCACCACCAGGCCCAGCCAAGCGGGAGCAGGTGACAGCTCGCCGTGCGGCATGCCGAGCAGGCCCGCCAGGACACCGGCCGCAAAGGCGCCGCTGAGATTGACCGCCAGGGTGCCCCAGGGAAACCCGGTCCCGACGCGTCGTGCCGTCAGCTCCGACACGGCGAGACGCGCCATGCCACCCAGCGCGCCGCCTGCCGCCACCAGCCACCAAGTTCCCATCGCCTGCCCCCTCCGGTTCATGGCCGATACTAGCCAAGCCGGTCGGCGAAACAAAGAAAAGCCACCCGGGGAGGGTGGCAAAGGGGGATATCGGACTTCGTTCAGGGTGTGCCTAGGGGATAGGCACAAATAAAATATGGCACAACTTGGCTTTAATGTACAATAGTTGCATAGAATTTTTCTCGCTCGATTCGTGCCGAATCGCCAAAGGCCGTTATCATGATCGACGTACCATCGTTTCTTGACGACACGCCGAGATGGAGGACACGCGTGATAGCCAAACGAATGCTTTACCTGCTGCTGGGCTGGCTGGCCCTGAGCCTGCTCGCAGCGGCCCCGGCGCTGGCCCAGCCTGCCGACGCCCCTCCTGCCCCCGCGGCGCTGGCCGACATGCTGGAAAACGACGAAGCGCGCCAGCAGCTGATCGACCATCTGCGCCGGCAGGCCGCCGAGGAGCAAGCGCTGGGCCAGGCCGAACCCACCGCCCTGACGATATCGTTTCCCAGGCAACTGGCCGAACTGACCAGCCGCGTGGCCAGCGATATCGGCGGTGAGGTACGCAACCTGGGCGGCATCCTGTCGAGCCTGTTCAGCGCAGGCACCGATGCCACCGCCTTCGACATGGCCGCCTTCACCACCGCGGCCATCAACCTGGGCCTGGTCATCATCGCCACTTTCGTCCTGTTCATGCTGTTCCGCCACCTGTCACGGCCGCTGTTTGGCCGCCTCAGTCTCTGGTCGCGCAAGGACAGCGAGCTGAACCCGACCCTGCGGCTGGTGCTGTGCGTGGCGCTCGCGGCCGTGGTCGATCTGTTGGTGGTGGCACTGGCCTATGTCGCCGGCAACCTGATTGCCACCTTCGCCATCGGCGAAACCGGCGAACTCTCCACGCGCGCCTCGCTGTTCCTCAACGCCTTTCTGATCATCGAGCTGATCAAGGCCGCCCTGCGCATGCTGTTCTCGTCCCGCTACGAGGGGCTACGCCTGCTGCCGATCTCGGCCGGCGAGGCCTCCTACTGGAACCGTTGGCTTGCGCGCCTGGTCGGCCTGGTCGGCTACGGTCTGATGGTGGTGGTCCCGCTGACCAGCGTCTACCTGGCCCCGTCGCTGGGCCAGGGGGTTGGGGCGCTGATCATGTTCGGCGCCTTCCTCTACGCCGTCACGGTGGTCCTCAAGAACCGCAAGCGGATTCGCGTGGAACTCGACCTGCTGGCGACACGCTCGGATTTGACCGCCACGCGCGTGTCGCTGCACCTGTTCGCCCGCACCTGGCACCTGTTTGCCCTGGCCTATTTCTTGATGGTGCTGATCGTGATGCTGACGCGCCCGGCCGATGCCCTGCCCTACGTGTTGGTCGCCACGCTGCAGACCATCGCCGCCGTGGTAGTAGGCATGCTGCTGTCGAGCCTGCTGTCGCAGACCATCGGCCGACGCATCCGTCTCTCCGATGACCTGCGCCGCAAGCTGCCGCTGCTCGAGCCACGCCTGAACAGCTATGTGCCCAACGCTTTGCGGGTACTGCGCACGCTGATTCTGATCACCGTGGTGCTGGTGGTGCTCGACGCCTGGGGCGCCTTCGACCTGACGGCCTGGTACGCCTCCGACGCAGGCCGTGGACTGGTCGGCATGCTGGTCAGCGTGGCCATGATCCTGCTGCTGGCGATCGGCGTATGGCTGGGCCTGGCTAGCCTGATCGAACACAAGCTCAACCCCGAGACCGGCACGGGCGAGCCCGACGCCCGCGCCAAGACCCTGCTCTCGCTGTTCCGCAACGCCCTGGCCATCGCCCTGGTCACCATGACCGGCATGATCATCCTGTCTGAAATCGGCATCAATATCGGCCCGCTGATCGCCGGTGCCGGTGTGCTCGGCCTGGCGATCGGCTTCGGCGCGCAGAAACTTGTTCAGGACATCATCACCGGGATCTTCATCCAGGTGGAGAACGCCATGAACACCGGCGATGTAGTCTCGGTGGGTGGCATCACCGGCACCGCCGAGCGGCTCAGCATACGCTCGGTAGGTATTCGCGATCTTTTCGGTACCTACCACATCGTGCCCTTCTCCAGCGTCGACACGGTATCCAACTTCATGCGTGAATTTGGCTATCACGTGGGCGAGTACGGCATCGCCTACCGCGAGAGCATCGACGAGGCGATCATCGCGCTGCGTGAAGCCTTCGACGAGCTGGCCGCGGACGAGACCCACAAGATGAGCATCGTGGCGCCGCTGGAGGTAGCCGGCGTGACCGGGCTCGGCGACAGTTCGGTCAACATCCGCGTGCGCATCAAGACCACGCCGGGCACCCAGTGGGGCGTGGGCCGCGCCTACAACCGCCTGGTGAAGCTGCACTTCGACGCCAAGGGCATCGAGATTCCCTTCCCGCACACCACGCTCTACTTCGGCGTGGGCAAGGAGGGCGAAGCACCGCCGGCCAACGTGCGTCTCATGCAGCAGAACTTCGACATCGACGGCCGCCCCGGCGGGCAACCCCGCTCAGCCCAGAGCAGCCGCGAGGGTGAACACGACCCGCGTGCCAAGCCCAACCCGACTCTCGGCGAAGACTACGAGGAGAAGGACTAGCCCCCTGGCGTCGCGGCGAGGCTCCGGCCCGCTGCGACAGTCGTCATCCACCTACGCGAGCCGGCGCGACACGCCGGCTCTCTGCGTTTCCGGGCCCAGGATGGTGGCGTAGCATCAACAGGAGCGGGTTGCCGGTCGCCAGGCACGGCAAGCCGCCACGACCGCTCAAATACAACACCCAGGTACAACCGCCCAGGCACGACCAGCCAGGTAGGCCCCATCCACGTACGAAAAGAGGGCGCCGAAGCGCCCTCTTAAGGGTCGAGCCAATGCAGATCGACCCTGGCCGTCGGCCTGGTCTTACTTGTCGCGCGCCGGCTCCTCCACCACCGCCGTCGGCTCGGCGGGCTGGGGCAGCGACGGCAGCGACTTGTCGAGCAGCTCGACGCTCTGGCGGTAGTAGAGCTGGCTCTTGTTGTGCTCGCCGAGGTTGGCGAACAGCCTGGCCAGCTCGGCGCACACCACCCCGCTCGGACGCTGGCGCTGGCTCGCCTCGAAGTACTCCTGCGCCTTGCCCCAGTAGGCGTTGCGCAGCGCCAGGCGGCCCAGGGAGAGCAGCAGGTCCGGGTCGTTGGGACGCTCCTGCAGCCACTTCTCGGCATGCACCAGCTGGCGGGCCGGGTCGACGTCGAGCAAGCCGTAGCGCAGCACCAGGCGGCTGTCCCAATGCTCCTTGAGCGAGTGGCGCAGCAGCCGCTCGGCGATGCCTTCCTCGTTGCCGCGCACCAGCGCCTCGGTGTAGAGCACCACCAGCTCGACGTTGGTACGCAGCGCGTCGGGCATGTCGGCCCACAGGCTGCGAATCCGCTCGATGTTGCCCGGGTCGCGCGCCTCGTGCACCAGCAGCTCCTTGTAGGCGCGCAGCTCCAGCTGGCTGCGCTCCTGCGGCGAGATCAGCTGGCGTGCCGCCAGTCGCGGCATCAGGCGACGCAGGCCTTCCCAATCGCTGACGCTGAGATAGGCCTGCTTGAGCTGCTTGAGCACCTGCGGGTGGTTGGGCATCTGGCGGTCGAGCCGGGTGAGGATCGCCAGCGCCTCTTCATACTGCTGGCGATCCAGCATCAGCTGGACCTGCATCAGCCCCACCGCCGAGTCGGCCCCCTCGGTGGAGAGGTGGGCACGCTTGAGCAGGGTGTCGGCCTGGTCGTAGCGGCCCTGGTAGTGGGCGGCCAGCGCGGCCGAGAGATAGTTGACCAGCGGGGTGCTGGAGTCGTCGGCGGCCTTGACCAGCGACTTCTCCGCCGTCTTCCAGCGGCCTTCGGCCAGCGCCACCAGGCCGCGCACGGTGCGCTTCATGGCGTTGCGATGCCGGGTGCGCCGGTTCCACACCTTGAGCCGGCTGACCGGGTAGCTCATGCGCATCAGCACGCGCAGGGCGAAGTGCAGAACGAGGAAGGCCGCCAGCAGCAGCACCAGCCCGAACCAGAACGAGGTCTGCACTGAGGTATCGCCAACCCGCACCAGCCAGTAGCCGGGAATCGAGACCATCAGCTGGCCGAACAAAGCCCCGAGGGCAAGGCCCAGCAGGACGATAAGCAGCAGCTTTCTCATGCGTCATCTCCCCGGCCGCCGCGCGAACCGAAACGCCGCTCGATGAATTCGGCCAGGGCCTGCTGCGAGCCGCTGATATCGGGCAGCTCGGGCTGGATGTTCTCGCGCTTGAGTTCCTCGAGGCGCTCGATCGCGGCCTGCACTTCGCTGCGCTCGGTGTCGTAGTAGTGGCGAATCAGCGTTAGCGCCTTGTCGAGGCTCGCCTCGTACAGGGCCTGCTCTTCCTGCAGCAGGGCCAGCTGGGCCTGCTCGAGCACCAGGCGCGCGCTCTGGCGCAGGTAGGCTTCCTGCTCGGGCGTCACCAGGGTTTCCAGGGTTTCGTCGTGCTGGCGGATCACCACCAGATCCTTCAGCTCCTGGCCGAAGCGGCTGAGCTGCTGCTGCCAGGCACCGGTGGGCGCCTCCTGCAGGCCAGAGCGGGCCGGGATCTCTTCGAGCTCACGCGACAGCGGCATGCCACCCAGGCGCTCCTGCTGGGCATGCAGGGCAAGGTAGAGGCCGGTGCGGTCGACGCGCGGCACCCCGTCAAGCACCGACAGCTCCGCGGCGATGGCGCGGCGCACGGAGGTCAGGGCCGGGTTCTGCGCCTCCTCGAGGCGGGCATCGGCGGTGCGCAGCAGTGCCGCCGCGCCCTCCACGTCACGCTCCAGCTGCAGGCGCTGGTTGGCCAGGCGCAGCAGGTAGGCGGCCTCGGCGTGCAGCCATTCGCGCTCGTCGGTGTCCTGCTCGCGGGAGAGCTCGTCGAGCACCTGATCCAGGGTGCCGTCGACTTCGCTGCGATAGCTGGCGAACTCGCTGCGAATCGCCTCGACCGCCTGGGTCATCTCGGTGTTGCGCTCACGCTCGCCGCTCTGGAGCTGCTCGCGCAGGCCGGTCAGGTCGTCGGCCGAGGCCGCCTCACCGGCACGCTGCTCGAGCTCGGCCAGGCGCTGCTGCTGTTCGTCGAGACGCTCCCAGGCATTCCAGGCGAACAGGCCCGCCCCGATGCCGAGGAACAGCACCAGGATCAGGGCCAGCACGCCAGCGGCGCGCCCGGCCCCCTTGCGCTCGCCGGCGCTGGGTGGTGGCGGAGGCGGGGTGCCACCGCCAGCGGGTTTAGAAGGCTCGCTCGCCTTGGCTGCGGCAGGCGTGGCGCCGGGAGTACTCTTGCCGGGGGCACCGGAAGCGGGCGTGGGGCCGGCAGCGGGCTTGTCTACGGCAGGCTTGGCCGCCGCCGGCGTGCCGGTACCGGCGGGCTTGTCCTCGGCGGCCAGCGTGTCGGTGCCGCCGGGCTTGGCCTCCGGCTGCGTGTCGCCGGGCTGGCCCTTGTTTGCCACAGGCGGGCTGGCATCCGCCGGCTTGTCGGACCGGCCGGCCTGGGTCGACTTGCCGCCACCCTGCGGGCGTCCCTGGTTCGAACCACCGCTATTGCCCTTGCTGTCGGCTGCGCGTCGCTTGTCGCCTCGCGCGTCACCGGAAGGCGATTTTTGTTCGTCCTGCTCGTTAGTCTGCTTGCTCATCAGTCGCTAGCCCTTTTCGAGATCGTCTTGATCGACATCGGCACCCCCCAGGTCGCGAAGCCCTGCCACAGCGCTGGCCAGAGCCGCCGGTGTAGCACCCATAGCCACCACGCAAGTGCGAAAGCCCAAATCCTCGGCCAGTGTAGCCAAACGCCGACTGGACACGATTAGCGGTTGGTTCAAGGTGGCCCTGGTGCACCATCTTGCCAGATGTTCGAGTAATTCTCCGCTGCTGACCACCAGGGCATGAAAATCGCCGCAGGCGAGCCGCGCCTGCAGCGTGGCGGGCGGCGGCTGCAGGCAGCGGCGGTAGAGCGCGAGCCGCGTGACACGGCCGCCCCGAGAGGCCAGAGTTTCCGCCAGCACGGGCCGCCCGCCCTCGCCGGCCACCAGCAGGATCCGCTCGCCGTCGAGCCGGCGCAGTGATGCCAGCTGTAGCAGGGCTTCGCTGGTGTCCTCCCCGGCGTCATGCGGCGGCATGTGCACGCGCACCCCGAGTCGCTGGTGCAAGGCCTGCGCCGTGGCCGCCCCCACCGCGTACCAGGCGGTGCCGAGCGGCAGCTGCGGCCAGTAGCGATCCAGGGCCTCATGCAGGCATTCGGCGGCGAAGGGGCTGACCACCACCACCTTGTGGAAATGGTCGAAGTCGAGCCAGGCCTGGCGCATGTCCGCCGTCTCTGGCAGCGCCTCCAGCGCCATGGCATCGAGGTTGGCCACCGGGAAGCCGGTGGCTTCGATGGCTTCCGCCAGCGCCGTCGCCCGCTCGCCCGGACGGCAGATCAATACCGGCCGCACGACGGGCATCAGCCGCCGTAGACCTCGGCCAGGATCTCGCCGGCGCCCTGGTCGAGCAGGTCCTCGGCCACGCGGATGCCGAGGGCCTCCGGTTCGTGAATGGAGCCCCGGCCCTCGGCGCGCAGCACCTCGGTGCCTTCGGGGTTGCCGACCAGGGCGCGCAGCCACAGGGTCTGGCCGTCGTTCTCGAAGGTGGCGTAGCCGCCGATCGGCACCTGGCAGCCGCCTTCCAGGCGGGTGTTCATGGCCCGTTCGGCGCGCACGCGGGTCGCGGTGGCCGGGTCGTCCAGCGGCGCCAGCAGTGCGATCAGGTCGGGGTCGTTGATGCGACACTCGATGCCGAGCGCACCCTGGCCGCAGGCCGGCAGGCACACCTCGGGCGGCAGCTCCTGGGCAATGCGATCGCCAAGCCCCAGCCGCCGGAGCCCGGAGGTAGCCAGCAAGATGGCGTCGAACTCGCCGGCATCGAGCTTGGCCAGGCGGGTCTGGACGTTGCCGCGCAGCGAGACGATCTCCACGTCGGGGCGCGCCTCGCGCATCTGCAGGCCGCGGCGCAGGCTCGAGGTGCCGATCCGCGCGCCTTCCGGCAGCTCGTCGAGGGTGCCGTAGTGATTGGACACCAGGGCATCGGTCGGCTCGGCCCCGGCGAAGATCACCGACAGGCCAAGCCCCTCGGGGAAGTGCATCGGCACGTCCTTCATGGAGTGCACGGCGATGTCGGCGCGGCCGTCGAGGATGGCCTCTTCGAGCTCCTTAACGAACAGCCCCTTGCCGCCGATCTTGGCCAGCGGCGTATCGAGGATCTTGTCGCCGCGGGTGGAGAGCGCCACCAGCTCCACCGTGAGATCGGGATGGTGAGCCATCAGCAGGTCACGGACATGTTCGGCCTGCCACAGGGCCAGTTGGCTCTTGCGGGTGGCAATGCGCAGCGTAGAGATGGATCGCACGTGGTTCTCCCATGCAGCGGACCCGAGCGGGCCCTGCTCAGCAGTATGATTTGCCGCAGACCGTCCCGATCGCGGCCGAGGATGGTCGTTGCCTCCATGATAAAGCACCTGGCGAGGCAGGAAAAATCGCAGCCTCCCACTCTGCCCCACCGGCTCGGGCCTCGCCACTCCCGTCGACTCTGGTACACTGCGAAACCATGATCTGGAGCCATTGACAGATGGTTCCCCCACGAACGTCACGCATGTACCAGCAGGATGCCCACGCCGATGAGCTCTCGTTCCACACCCCCCGGCACCAATCAGTCCTGGGGCGGCCGCTTCAGCGAACCCACCGACGCCTTCGTCGAGCGCTTCACCGCCTCGGTCGGCTTCGACCAGCGCCTTGCCCTGCAGGACATCCAGGGCTCCATCGCCCATGCCACCATGCTGGCGCGGGTGGGCGTACTGACCGACGATGAACGCGACGCCATCATCAACGGCCTCGGCGAGATTCGCGGCGAGATCGAGCGCGGCGAGTTCCAGTGGTCGGTGAAGCTCGAAGACGTGCACATGAACATCGAGGCGCGCCTGACCGACCGGATCGGCATCACCGGCAAGAAGCTGCACACCGGCCGCTCGCGCAACGACCAGGTGGCCACCGATATCCGCCTGTTCCTGCGCGACGAGATCGACGTGGTCGAGGCCGAGCTGATCCGCCTGCGCCAGGGCCTGATCGCGCTCGCCGAGCGCGAGGCCGACACCATCATGCCCGGCTTCACCCATCTGCAGACCGCCCAGCCGGTGACCTTTGGCCACCACCTGCTGGCCTGGCAGGAGATGCTCGCCCGCGACCACGAGCGCCTGCTCGATTGCCGCAAGCGCGTCAACGTGATGCCGCTGGGCGCCGCCGCGCTGGCCGGCACCACCTATCCCATCGACCGTCACGTCACCTCCGAGCTGCTGGGCTTCGAGCGCCCGGCCGAGAACTCGCTCGACGCGGTGAGCGACCGCGACTTCGCCATCGAATTCGCCAGCGTCGCCAGCATCCTGCTGATGCACCTGTCGCGCATGAGCGAGGAGCTGGTGCTGTGGACCAGCGCCCAGTTCCAGTTCATCGACCTGCCCGACCGCTTCTGCACCGGCAGCTCGATCATGCCGCAGAAGAAGAACCCCGACGTGCCCGAGCTGGTGCGCGGCAAGACCGGCCGCGTCTACGGCCACCTGATGGGCCTGCTGACGCTGATGAAGTCGCAGCCGCTGGCCTACAACAAGGACAACCAGGAGGACAAGGAGCCGCTGTTCGACACCCTCGACACGGTGCGCGACTGTCTCAAGGCGTTCGCTGACATGGTACCGGCCATCGAGTCGCGCAAAGCGAGCATGTACGAGGCGGCCCGGCGCGGCTTCTCCACCGCCACCGACCTCGCCGACTACCTGGTACGCCGCGGCGTGGCATTCCGCGACGCCCACGAGATCGTCGGCCAGTCGGTGGCCTTCGGCCTGCGCGAAGGCAAGGATCTCTCCGAGATGAGCCTCGACGAGCTGCGCCAGTTCTCCGACGTCATCGAGCAGGACGTGTTCGAGGTGCTGACCCTGGAAGGCTCGGTGGCGGCACGCAACCACATCGGCGGCACCGCCCCCGACCAGGTGCGCGCCGCGGCCAGCCGCGCCCGCCAGGCCCTTGCCGCCCTGGAGCGCCGCGCATGAGGGCCGCCCTGGCACTCGCCGCCCTGCTGATATTGGCCGGCTGCGGGCAGAAGGGGCCGCTCTATCTGCCCGGCGACGAGGCCGCCGCCGAGCGCTACGGCACGGGCGCTGCCGCCCCCAACGACGACGAGAGTTAACAGAGCCCACATGGATCACTTCGAATATCGCGACGGCGTGCTCTACGGCGAGGAAGTCCCGCTGGCCCAGGTGGCCGACGCGGTCGGCACGCCCTGCTACGTCTACTCCCGGGCCACCCTGACGCGTCACTTCCGCGCCTACACCGAAGCCCTGGGCGGCCACCCCCACCTGATCTGCTACGCGGTGAAGGCCAACTCCAACCTGGCGGTGCTGAACCTCTTGGCGCGCCTGGGCGCCGGCTTCGACATCGTCTCACTGGGCGAGCTCGAACGCGTGCTGGCCGCCGGCGGCGACCCGGCCAAGGTGGTGTTCTCCGGCGTGGCCAAGCAGGAGAGCGAGATGGCCCGTGCCCTCGAGGTCGGCATCAAGTGCTTCAACGTCGAGTCGCGCCCCGAGCTCCAGCGCCTCTCCGCCGTGGCCGAGCGGCTGGGCCGGGTGGCGCCGGTGTCGCTGCGGGTCAATCCCGACGTCGACGCCGGCACCCACCCCTACATCTCCACCGGGCTCAAGGACAACAAGTTCGGCATCCCGGTGGACGAGGCGGTCGACGTCTATGAGCTGGCCGCCACCCTGCCGGGGATCGAGATCGTCGGCCTGGACTGCCACATCGGCTCGCAGCTCACCGAGATCGCCCCCTTCCTCGACGCCCTGGATCGCCTGCTGGTACTGCTCGAGCGCCTGCGCGAGCGCGGTATCACCGTGAAGCACCTCGACCTCGGCGGCGGGCTCGGCGTGCCCTACCGCGGCGAGCGCCCGCCCCAGCCGTTCGACTACGCCGCCTCGCTGCTCGAACGGCTAGCCCAGTGGAAGCACGGCGAGGGTCTGACCCTGCTGTTCGAGCCGGGCCGCTCGATCGCCGCCAATGCCGGCCTGCTGCTGACCCGGGTCGAGTTCCTCAAGCCCGGCGAAACCAAGAACTTCGCCATCGTCGATGCCGGCATGAACGACCTGATCCGCCCGGCGCTCTACCAGGCGTGGCAGGCGATCATCCCGGTCGATACCCGCCTCGAGCGCGAGCGCGCCACCTACGACGTGGTCGGCCCGGTGTGTGAGACCGGCGACTTCCTCGGCAAGGAGCGCGAGCTGGCCATCGCGCCGGGCGACCTGCTGGCGGTGCGCTCCGCCGGCGCCTACGGCTTCGTCATGGCCTCGAACTACAACAGCCGGCCGCGGCCCGCCGAAGTGATGGTCGACGGCGACGCCTTCCATGTGGTGCGCCAGCGCGAGAGCATGGCATCGCTGTGGGCCGGCGAGTCGCTGCTACCCACCGCAGCAGCGACGGACGGAGAGGCGCGCTGATGCTGCTGCACTTCACCAAGATGCATGGCCTCGGCAACGACTTCATGGTGATCGACCTGGTCACCCAGCGCGCCCGCCTGCGCGAGGACCAGGTTCGTCGCCTGGCCGACCGCCGCTTCGGGGTGGGCTTCGACCAGCTGCTGATCGTCGAGCCGCCGCGCTGCCCCGACATGGACTTCCGCTACCGGATTTTCAACGCCGACGGCAGCGAGGTGGAGAACTGCGGTAACGGCGCGCGCTGCTTCGCCCGCTTCGTGCGCGACCAGCGCCTGACCCACAAGAACGAGATCCGCGTGGAGACCGCCGGCGGCCCGCTGACCCTGGTGATCGACGACCAGGGCATGGTCACGGTTGACATGGGCGCCCCGCGCTTCGCCCCCGCCGCCCTGCCCTTCGATGCCACCGAGGACCGTCCGCTGCACGCGCTCGAGGTCGACGGCGAGACGTACGAGATCGGCGTCGTCTCGATGGGCAACCCTCACGCGGTGCTGCGCGTCGACAGCGTGGAGACGGCCCCGGTCGAGCGCCTCGGCCCGCTGATCGAACGCCACCCGCGCTTTCCGCGGCGGGTCAACGTCGGCTTCATGCAGGTGGTGACGCGCCACGAGATCCGCCTGCGGGTCTTCGAGCGCGGCAGCGGCGAGACCCTGGCCTGCGGCACCGGCGCCTGCGCGGCGGTGGCCAGCGGCATTCGCCAGGGCCTGCTGGAAAGCCCGGTGACCGTGCACCTGCCGGGGGGCGACCTGCGCATCGACTGGCCCGGTGGCGACGCCCCACTGCACATGACCGGCCCTGCCGAACGTGTCTTCGAGGGGCGCATCGCCCTGACCTGACCCCCGGGCCCACCGACAAACGAAGGAGCCTTGCATGACCCGAGCCGCCCCCGAACCGCGCAAGACCCTGGACCCGGACCGGGTCGCCGAATGGCTGGCCCGCCACCCTGACTTCTTCGTCGGCCGCGAGGGGCTGCTGCAGCAGCTCAAGGTGCCCCACCCCGAGGCGCAGGGCACCACCTCCCTGCTCGAACGCCTGGTCCACGACCTGCGCCGGCGCGCTGAGCAGGCCGAGTGGCGCCTGGAGCAACTGCTCGAATCGGCGCGCCACAACGAGGCGCAGTTCCGTCGCACCCGCGAGCTGGTGCTGGCGCTGCTGGAGGCCGAGGACGCCGATGCCCTGGGCCAGGCGCTGGCCACGCAGATGGCCGAACGCTTCCAGGTTCCCGCGCTGGCGCTGTGGTGCCCAGCCTCTCTCACCGACCAAGAGCCGTTGCCGCCCCAGCCCCCGCGGCACGTGCTCGATGACCATGCCGGCGTGCGCCTGGCCGCGCTGCTCGACGGCCGCTCCAGCCGCTGCACCCGCCTCACCCCCACCGATTGGGCGCGCCTGCTGCCCCACGCCACCCCGCCGCGTCAGGCCGGCTCCTGCGCCTTGGCACGCCTGAGCATGGGCGAGCCCATGGGCTACCTGCTGCTGGCCAGCCCCGACCCCGATCACTTCCGCGCCAGCATGGACACCCTGTTCACCGAGTACCTCGGCGACGTGCTGGCCCGGCTGCTGTTGCGCCACCTTGCCGCGCGCCATGGCTGACACGCCGCTGCGCCGCCAGCTCGACGCCTGCCTCGACGCGCTGGCGCGCAGCGCCAGCCCGGCCACCGTAGCGGCGTATCGGCACGATCTTGAGGCCCTGGCGGCCTTTCTCGAGGCGCTCGACGTCACGGACGCCACCGCGCTGGACGCCACCCTGCTGCGCCGTTTCCTCGGCGCCGAGCGCAGCCGCGGACTGGCGCCACGCAGCCTGGCCCGGCGTCGTGCTGCGGTAGCGCACCTGGGCGATCACCTGGTCACGCAGGGGCAGCTGGCGCACAATCCCGCGCGACTGGTGCCAACGCCGCGCCAGCCCTCGCACCTGCCCAAGCCGCTGGACGTCGACCAGCTGGCCCGGCTGCTTGACACGCCCCATGACGATACGCCGCTGGCACTGCGCGACCAGGCCATGCTTGAGCTGTTCTACTCCAGCGGGCTGCGCCTGGCGGAGCTGGCCGGGCTTGATCTCGGCGACCTGGACAACCGCCGCGTGCGGGTGCTGGGCAAGGGCGGCAAGCCGCGCCAGGTGCCGGTGGGGCATCGCGCCCGGCAGGCGCTGGACGCCTGGCTCGCAAGCCGGCCGGCGCTGGCCGCTCCCGGCGAAACTGCGCTGTTCGTCGGCCAGCGCGGCGGGCGCCTGGGCCACCGCGCCATCCAGAAGCGGCTTGGCGAGGTGGCCCGCCGCCGCGGTCTGCCCGAGCACCTGCACCCCCATCGCCTGCGCCACTCCTTCGCCAGCCACCTGCTGGAATCGAGCCAGGACCTGCGTGCAGTACAGGAGCTGCTGGGGCACGCCAACCTGTCCACCACCCAGGTCTATACCCAGCTCGACTGGCAGCACCTGGCAGCGAGCTACGACGCCGCCCATCCCCGCGCACGCCGGCGCCAGGATTCATCGACACCGGGTGACGCATGAACACACCGCTGCTGGCGATCACCTTCGACCTCGACGACACCCTGTGGGACAACCACGGTGTCATGGTGGCTACCGAAACCGGCCACTACGCCTGGCTCGACCGCGAGCTGGCCGCCTGGCTGACGATGCGCGGCCAGCCCGCCACGCCGAGCTTCCGGCAGCGCTTTCCGCTGGAGGCCTTCGAGCTGCGCCGGCGGGCGCTGGCGCGCGCCTACCCCCTGCGCCGCGGCGACTTCACCTGGCTGCGCGAAAGGGCACTGCGGGAGATGCTCGGCGAGTACGGGCTCGACCCGGCCGCGGCCGAGACCTGGGCGGCCGCGGCCATGGCGCGCTTCATGACGCTGCGCCATCGGGTCGCGCCGCACCCGGAGGTGGAGCCGCTGCTGGCGGCGCTGGCCGAGCGCTATCGGCTGGCGAGCATCACCAACGGCAATGTCGACGTGCACCGCCTGGCGCTGGGGCGCTTCTTCCCGGTGGCCATTGCCGCCGGCGAGATGCTCGCCCCCAAGCCCGACCCGCGACCATTCCTGGCAGCCCTGGGGCGCCTGGGCGCCAGCCCTGCCCAGGCGCTGCACGTGGGAGATTCCTGGCGCGAGGACGTGGAGCCGGCCCTGCGACTGGGCATGCAGGTGGCGTGGATCTCGCCCCACCGCGACGATGAGCCGCCCTTGCCGCAGCGGGTGCACCATCTGGCCCACGTACGCGAGCTGCCCACGCTGCTTACCCACCTCACCGGCCGGCCGCACCCGCCCGCCGAAGCCGGCGCATAGCCGGCTCCGGCCAGGGCGCTTAGCCAGTCTTGCCAGGAGGGCTTGGTCAGCCTCAGGGGGCTTGGTCAGCCTCGCCCAGCCAGCCGTCGAGCCGTGCGCAGGCCTCGTCGACGCCCTCGCGCTTGAGCGACGAGAACAGCTGCACCGTCACCAAGTCCTCCCACTCGCGCAGGCGGCTGCGCACCTGCTGCAGGGCGTTCTTGGCCGCGCCGGATTTCAGCTTGTCGGACTTGGTCAGCAGGATATGCACCGGCATCTCCTGGTCGTCGGCCCAGCCCAGCAGGGTCTGGTCGAACTCGGTGAGCGGGTGGCGCACGTCCATCACCAGCACCAGGCCGCGCAGCGAGCGACGGCCGCGCAGGTAGTCGGCGAGATGCTGCTGCCATTCGCGCTTCACCGCCTCGGGCACCTTGGCGTAACCGTAGCCAGGCAGGTCGACCAGGCGCCGCTGGGTGTCGTCACCCAGCGTAAAGAAGTTGATCAACTGGGTACGCCCCGGGGTGCGCGAGGTACGCGCCAGCGCCTTCTGCCGGGTCAAGGTGTTGATGGCGCTGGACTTGCCGGCGTTGGAACGCCCGGCAAACGCCACCTCGGCGCCCTCGTCCGGCGGGCACTTGGCCAGCGTCGGCGCACTGGTGAGGAAGCGTGCGATCTGATAGTTGAGTGATGCCATGGCATCCTTTCCCTCGCAATAGACGAAAGGCCCTGGTCGCCAACCTATTGACCTGCATTCCCGAGGCGGGCTTGTTTCGTTATAATGCCGTGTCTTTTGTCTGCGACCTGGGCGCGCTAGTGTACCACCGTGCTCCTGCCGGCAGCGACCGACCCTCGGCGCTACGGGCAGCAGGGCGACCCGGCCTGGAACCTGCGAGGCCTGGGCGGCACCCAGGATGCGTACCGGTAAACAACATAACGGCATAGTGAAACAGCGATGAGAAAGTTACTGGCAAGCCTGGCATTTACCATGGGCGCCGTCGGCGCCGCCCACGCTGACCTGCAAGCGGACGCAGACGCTGCCGCTGGTCGGGAGAGAGCCCAGAGCTGTGCGGCCTGCCATGGCCAGAACGGCATCAGCTCCATGGCCGCCTTCCCGCACCTGGCCGGGCAGCAGATGTCCTACACGGCCAAGCAGATCATGGATATTCGCGATGGCCGCCGGCTGGTGCCGGAGATGGCCGGCCAGGTCGACGACTTCTCCGACCAGGACGCCTGGGACGTGGCTGCCTACTATGCCCAGCAGGACGCCAACATCGGCCAGGCCAACCCCGACGAGGAGCTGCTGGCCCGCGGCGAGGAACTCTACCGTGCCGGCGACATGGCCAAGGGCATTCCCGCCTGCGCGGCCTGCCACACGCCCACCGGCCAGGGTATCGACACCGCCATCTATCCGGCGCTTTCCGGCCAGTTCGCCGAATACACCATCGCTACGCTGCAGGACTTCGCCTCCGGCGAGCGCAGCAACGATCCGAACAACATGATGGGCGATATCGCCTCCAAGATGAGCGATGCCGACATGACCGCCGTGGCCAACTACATTCACGGCCTGCACTGACCCACCGCCATCGCAGCGCGCGGCCGCGGCCGCCGACAAGGGCGGCCCTAGGGCCGCCCTTGCCATATCGGTCCGGCGCGTCGGGAACCAGACCCCCGCCGCGCACTCCAATGGCTCGATGTCGATCTTGTCGCGCCCGCCAAGCGCCGTTTCTCAAGGAGTCCAGCCGCAATGCTCAACCCCTCCCGCCTGCTTCAATCCGCCCTGCTCGCCGTGGTGGGCCTAGGCCTGTCGACCCTGGCCAGCGCCAACCTGGTCGAGGGCCAGCACTACGAAGTACTGCCGCAGCCCGTCGAGACCCGCGTCGAGGAGGGCCAGATCGAGGTCACCGAAGCGTTCTGGTACGGCTGCCCGCATTGCTACAACCTGCAGGAGAGCGTGACCGCCTGGTACGAGACCCTTGACGATGACGTCAGCGTGGTGCACCTGCCCGCCACCATGGGCGGCGACTGGAACACCCATGCGGTGATGTTCTATGCAGCCGAGTCGCTGGGCATTCTCGAGGAGGCCCATGCCGATATCTTTGCTGCCATCCACGAAGAGGGCCAGCGCCTCAACAGCACCGACGGCATCGCCCGCTTCCTCAGCCAGTACGGCGTGAGCGAGGAGGAGGCCCGCCAGGCACTCGACGCCTTCGCAGTGAAGGCCCAGGTCAACCAGGCCCATGCCCGCATGCGCGCCATGCGCCTGATGGGCGTGCCGGCGCTGATCATCGACGGCCGCTACCTGGTGACGCCGAGCAGCGCCGGCAGCCTGGCCAACATGCCGCAGATCGCCGATGCCCTCATCGAACGCGTACGGCAAGAGCGTGAAGACTGATCCCCAGCTCGAGCTTTCGCACCTGGCCGATGCCAAGACGCCGCCCCTCGAGGGCGGCCATCTCAAGCTGCTCACCTTCAACATGCAGGTGGGCATCCAGACGTCGGCCTACCATCACTACCTGACCCGCAGCTGGCAGCACCTGCTGCCGCACCCGCACCGCCAGCGCCGCCTGGACATGGTCAGCGACGTGCTCAAGCGCTTCGACATCGTCGGGCTGCAGGAGGTGGACGGCGGCAGCTTTCGCTCCAACCACATCAACCAGGTGGAATACCTGGCGATGCGCGGGGGCTTTCCGCACCATTTCCAGCAGCTCAACCGCAACTTGGGCCGCTTTGCCCAGCATAGCAACGGCCTGCTCTCGCGCCTGGCTCCGAGCGGCATCGAGGAGCACCGCCTGCCCGGCACCCTGCCCGGGCGGGGCGCCATCCACGCCCGCTACGGCGAAGGCCCCGATGCCCTGCATCTGTTCGTCGCCCACCTGGCCCTGAGCCACCGCGGGCGGGTTCGCCAGCTCGACTACCTCAGCGAGATCATCCAGCCGCTGCGCCACGTGGTGGTGATGGGCGACCTCAACTGCACGCCGGATCAGCTGCACACGCATTCACGCTTCTGCGCCTCGCTGCCGCTGCACCCGGTGCGCCCGCTGCTCAGCTACCCTTCATGGCAGCCGCGCCGCGCGCTGGACCACATCCTGCTCTCCGACTCGCTGGAGGCGCAGGACGTACGCGTGCTCGATCACCTGTTCTCCGATCACCTGCCGATTGCCGTGGACGTGGCGCTGCCGCCCGCCTGCCTCGAGGTGCTCGCCGAGCTGCGCAGGCAGCAGACTCGCTGAGGGCACTCCCTCCGGCCCGGGGATGACGCCTGGCATGGAATCGGCGATGATGCGTTCCCTAATTGTGTCGACACGGGACAGTACCCATGCAAACCGCGAACCGAGACCCGGTCCTGCTGGCATGGCTTGACGGCTTTACCGAGGTCGTGGGCCGCTCCATCGCCTGGCTGGTGGTCATCATGATGGTAGTGCAGTTCGCCATCGTGGTGATGCGCTACGTCTTCAGCATCCACAGCATCGTGATGCAGGAGTCGGTGATGTACATGCACGCCATGGTCTTCATGCTGGGTGCCGCCTGGACGCTGCGTCACGATGGCCACGTTCGCGTCGACATCTTCTATCGCCGCCTCTCCGCCAAGGGCCGGGCCTGGGTCGACCTGCTGGGCACCCTGTTCCTGCTGTTCCCGGTGGTACTGTTCATCGCCTGGTCGAGCTACGGCTACGTGCGCAGCAGTTGGGCGATCCTCGAACGCTCGCCCGACGGCGGCATCCCCGGGGTCTACCTGCTCAAGACACTGATCCTAGTGATGATGGCGCTGCTCCTGCTGCAGGGCGTGGCTCAGGTGATTCGCCAGCTGCTGATCCTGCGCGGCAAGGCGCCGGGCAATACAATCGATCACGATGAGGTGGTGTGACGTGGAAGCATTGCTCGAGTTCATGCCACTGTTCCTGTTCTTCAGCGTCTGCGTGGTGCTGATGCTGGGCTACCCGGTTGCGCTGGCGCTGGCCGGCACGGCGCTTATCTTCGCCGGCCTCGGCCACTTGCTGCTGCAGATGGGCGTGCCGGTGCCCTTCGAGGCACGCATGATGGGCGCCATGCCCAACCGCCTCTACGGCATCATGACCAACCAGACGCTGCTGGCCGTGCCGCTGTTCGTGCTGATGGGGGTGCTGCTGGAGAAGTCGCGGGTGGCAGAAACCCTGCTTGACGCCATGGCCATGCTGTTCGGTAACTTGCGCGGCGGGCTTGGCATCTCGGTGATCCTGGTCGGCATGCTGCTGGCCGCGTCCACCGGCATCGTCGGCGCCACCGTGGTGACCATGGGCCTGCTGTCGCTGCCAACCATGCTCAAGCGCGGCTACTCGCCGGCGCTGGCCACCGGCACCATCTGTGCCACCGGCACCCTGGGGCAGATCATCCCGCCCTCCATCGCCCTGGTGCTGCTGGGCGACGTGCTCTCCAACGCCTACCAGCGGGCGCAGCTGGCCATGGGCGTATGGAGCCCGAAGACGGTGTCGGTGGGCGATCTGTTCGTCGGCGCCCTGATCCCTGGCCTGCTGCTGGTGGTGGCCTATATCGTCTACGTGACCGCAATGGCCTGGCTGAAGCCGGAAAGCGCCCCGGCCGCCGACCGCGAGGCGCTCAAGCAGGAGCTCGGGCACACCGGCAGCCTGTGGCCGCTGCTGATCAAGGGGCTGATACCCCCGGTGCTGCTGATCGTGGCAGTACTCGGCTCGATCCTGGGCGGCTTCGCCACCCCCACCGAGGCCTCTGCGGTGGGCGCCACCGGCGCCTTCCTGCTGGCGCTGCTCAATCGTCGCCTCAACCTGGTGATGCTGCGCGAAGTGGTGCAGACCACCGCCAAGGTCACCAGCATGGTGTTCCTGATCCTGATTGGCGCCGCGCTGTTCTCGCTGGTGTTCCGCGCCTACGGCGGCGAGGAGCTGGTCAAGGCGATGTTCGAGGCGCTGCCCGGCGGGGTCTTCGGCGCCACCCTGGTGGTGATGCTGGTGATCTTCCTGCTCGGCTTCATTCTCGACTTCATCGAGATCACCTTCGTGGTGGTGCCGATCGTCGGCCCGGTACTGCTGATGATGGGGCTCGACCCGATCTGGCTCGGCATCATGATCGCGGTGAACCTGCAGACCTCGTTCCTGACCCCGCCGTTCGGCTTCGCGCTGTTCTACCTGCGCGGCGTTACCCCGGACTCGGTGCCGACCTCAGCCATCTACCGCGGAGTGACGCCCTTCATCCTGCTGCAGCTCGGCATGCTGGTGGCGCTGGCCCTGTTCCCGGGGCTGGCCACCTGGCTGCCCTCGGTGCTGTAGCGGGCTACTGGCAGAGCGGGGCCAGCCACGCCTGAGCGAGCACCAGCACCACGGCGTAGCGCGCCCCCTTGGCCACGCTGATCAGCAGGATGGCCCGCCACCAGGGCAAGCGGAAGACGCCGGCCAGCACGGTGAGCGGGTCGCCGATCACCGGCGCCCACGACAGCAGCAGGCTCCACTCGCCGAAGCGGTGGTACCAGCGCTCGGCGCGTACCAGCCCCTGGGGCGAGGCGGGAAACCAGCGGCGGTCCTGGAAACGCCGCGCATAGCGACCCATCCAGACATTGATCAGGCTGCCCAGGGTATTGCCACTGGTGGCCACCAGCCACAGCATGAAGGCCGGCTCGCCCAGGCACCAGAGCCTGGCCAGCCACACCTCGGAGCCCCCCGGCAGCAGGGTGGCGCTCACCAGCGCCACCAGGAACAGGCTCAGCATCCGCGCCTCCTCTAGGTATCCATTTGCGAGACGACGCCATGACGCACCACCGCCCCATTCCCAACGTGCTCACCATCGCCGGCTCCGACCCCAGCGGCGGTGCCGGCATCCAGGCCGACCTCAAGACTTTCTCGGCGCTGGGCGCCTATGGTACCAGCGTCGTCACCGCCTTGACCGCGCAGAACACCCGCGGCGTGCGCGGCGTGCATCCGGTACCGGTGGAGTTCATCCGCCTGCAGCTCGACACGCTGCTCGATGACGTGGCGCTCGATGCGGTGAAGATCGGCATGGTCGCCAGCCGCGAGGTCGCCGAGACCATCCGCGACGCGCTCGGGGCCAGGCGCCCCCGCTGGGTGGTGCTGGATCCGGTGATGGTAGCCAAGAGCGGTGACGTCCTGGTCGAGCGCGTTGGCATCGCCGCCGTACGCGAGGTGCTGGTGCCACTGGCCGACCTGATCACCCCCAACCTGCCGGAAGCTGCCGTGCTGCTGGATGCGGCAGCTCCCACCTCGCGGCAGGCGATGGCGGAGCTGGCACCGCGCCTGGCGGCGCTGGGCACCGGCGCCGTGCTGCTCAAGGGCGGGCACCTGGCCGGCCCTTCCTGCCCCGACCTGCTGATGACCGAGAACGGCACCCACTGGCTGGAAGGCAGCCGGATCTCCACCTCGAATCTCCACGGCACCGGCTGCTCGCTCTCCTCGGCCATCGCTGCCCGGCTGGCGCTCGGCGACGCCTTGCCCGAGGCGGTCACGGCCGCCAAGCAATGGCTGGAAACAGCGCTGGTCGAGAGCAGGCGGCTGGATGTGGGTCGAGGCCACGGACCGGTGCACCACTTCCATCAGTGGTGGTAGCACCTCACCCCTTGCACCCGACCCAAGCGACGCCCATGCTGAAGTCTGTCCCCGTCAGGCCATCTGTCACGGAGAGAGACCTCATGACCCAGACCCTGCTGTTCGCCAGCGATCTCTCTGCCGAGAACCGCGCCGCCTTCGCCCGGGCCATACGCCTGGCCAACGAAGGCGGCGCGCGTCTCGACATACTCCACGTGCTCGACCCCTATCTGCCCCGCCGGGTGCTGCACGACCTGGAGGAGGCCGTGGTGGCCGACCTGCACAGGACCCTGACGGATATTCGCGAAGACTACGCCCAGCCGGAGCCCCGCACCCTGGTGCAGACGGTGGCCGGCGCCCCCTATGCCGAGATCATCCGCGAGGCCCACGACCGCCAGGTCGACATGATCATCCTCGGTGCCCACCGCAAGCGCGGCCAGCCCGACCTGGTGGCCGGCACCACCCTGGCCCGGGTGCTGCGCAGCGCGCCCTGCCCGGTGCTGTCGGTGACCCAGCCGGCCAACCGCGACTGGCAGGAGATCCTGGTGCCGGTGGACTTCTCGCTGGCCAGTCGGCACACCCTGCGCGAGGCGCTCAAGCGCTTCCCCGAGGCACACCTGACCCTGCTGCACGCCTGGGACATTCCCGGCGAGCGCGAGCTGGGCTCGGACAGCGAATACGCGCGCTGGCGCGACCGCGAAGTGGAGCGCCTGCGCTGCCTGCTCGAACGTGAAACGGACCAGCTGATGAGCGAGCTCGACAGCGTGCCCGACGTGGAGCTGGTGCTGGAGCGCGGCGATCCGCTGGAGGTGCTGATGACTCGCCTGCGGCGCCAGCCGCCCGACCTGCTGGCACTGAGCAGCCGCGGCCAGCTGGGGCGCCACAGCCCCATCACCGAGGCGCTGCTTGCCGAGCCGCACTGCGACATCATGCTGTGCCGCGCCTGGTGAAAGAGAGGCTACGAGCGACGGTGCCAGGCGTGTCAACAGCCTCTGCCAGGCGTGATACTCTTTCGGCCAACTTGAGTTAGAAAGGAAGCTCGCCGGATGAAGGCCCTGATACAGCGCGTGCGCCGCGCCAGTGTCACCGTGGATGAGCGCAGGGTGGGCGCCATCGAGCACGGCCTGCTGGCGCTGGTGGGGGTGGAAAAAGGCGACGACGAGGCCGCCGCCGACCGGCTGCTGCACAAACTGCTGCGCTACCGGGTGTTCAGCGACGCGGCGGGCAAGATGAACCTCGACCTGCAGCAGGTCGACGGCGGGCTGCTGCTGGTCTCGCAGTTCACCCTGGCCGCCGATACCCGCAAGGGGCTGCGGCCGAGCTTCTCCAGCGCCGCGCCGCCGGCCGACGGCGAGCGGCTGTTCCACTACCTGCTCGACCGCGCCCGGGCGGCCTGGCCCCGGGTCGAGAGCGGCGAGTTCGCCGCCGACATGCAGGTCGAGTTGATCAACGACGGGCCGGTGACGTTTCTGCTGGAGAGCTGAAGGCACCAGGCTGGCCGCATTCCGCGGCTGATCCGGGCATGTCAGGCCCCGCTTTCGAGCAGCTCCGCTTCCATCGCCTCGAGCGCCTCTTCGGCGGCCAACCACTCGGCTTCCAGCGTCTCCAGCCGTGACTTGAGCTCGCCCTGGCGGGCCAGCCGCTCGGTGAGCTCGGCCTTGCGCGCCGGGTCGGTGTAGAGCTCGGCCTCGCCCAGCGCCTCCTCCACCGCGGCGAGCTCCGCCTGGGCCTGCTCCAGCGCCTGCTCGGCGCGGTCGCGCACCTTCTTCAGCGGACGCAGCTTCTCGCGCAGCTCGGCGGCGGCACGGCGGCTCGCCTTGCGGTCCTCCTTGGGCGCAGCACCCTCCGCCTGACGCTCGACCTTGTCGGCCCGTGCCTCGCGCCGCTCGCCCTCCAGCCGCGCCTTGAGCCAGGCGCGGTAGTCCTCCAGGTCGCCGTCGAAGGGCTCGACGCGATGGTCGGCGACCTTCCAGAACTCGTCGACGGTGGCGCGCAGCAGGTGGCGGTCGTGGGAAACCAGGATCACCGTGCCCTCGAAGCTGGCCAGCGCCTCGGTCAGCGCCTCGCGCATCTCCAGGTCGAGGTGGTTGGTAGGCTCGTCGAGCAGCAGCAGGTTGGGCTTGCGCCACGCCACCAGCGCCAGCGCCAGGCGCGCCTTCTCGCCGCCGGAGAAGCGCCCCACTTCGCCGAAGGCGTCGTCGCCCTGGAAGCCGAAGCCGCCGAGGAAGGTGCGGATCGCCTGGTCGCTGGCGGTAGGCGAGAGCCGCTGCACGTGCAGGAAGGGGGTAGCGCTCATGTCGAGCCCTTCGAGCTGATGCTGGGCGAAGTAGCCGATGGCCAGGTGCTCGCCGGGGATTCGCTTGCCCGCCAGCAGCGGCAGCTCGCCGGTCAGCGTCTTGATCAGGGTCGACTTGCCCGCCCCGTTGGGGCCCAGCAGGCCGATGCGCTGCCCCGGCAGCAGGGTCAGCTTGACCTCGTCGAGCTGGACCTTCTCCACTCCCGCGGCGTCGCGGTAGCCGAGTCGCGCCTGGTCCAGCACCAGCAGCGGCCGGGAGCTCTTGTCGGCGGCCGGAATGGTGAAGTGGAACGGCGAATCGGCATGGGCCATGGCGATGTCGCCCATGCGCTCGAGCATCTTCATGCGGCTCTGGGCCTGGCGCGCCTTGCTCGCCTTGGCCTTGAAGCGCGCCACGAAGCGTTCGATCTCCTCGCGCCGGGCCTGCTGCTTGGCTGCCTCGGCCTGCTGCAGGGCCAGTTTCTCGGCACGGGTGCGCTCGAAGATGGAGTAGTTGCCACGGTAGAGCACCAGCCGGCGCCGGTCGAAGTGAACGATGTGGTCGCACACCGCGTCGAGGAAGTCGCGGTCGTGGGAGATCAGCAGCAACGTGCCGGGGTAGCGCGTCAGCCACTGCTCGAGCCACAGCAGGGCGTCGAGGTCGAGGTGGTTGGTGGGCTCGTCGAGCAGCAGCAGATCCGACGGCATGAATAGGGTGCGCGCCAGGTTGGCGCGCATGCGCCAGCCGCCGGAGAAGGCCGACAGCGGGCGGCTCAGATCGGCCTGGCTGAAGCCCAGCCCGATCAGCAGCTGGGCGGCGCGAGCCGGGGCGCTGTAGCCATCCAGCGCCTCGATGTGGCCATGCAGCTCGGCTTCCCGGTGGGCGTCGCCGCGCTCGCGAGCCGCTGCCAGGTCCGCCTCGGTCTGGCGCAGCTCGCGGTCGCCGTCGAGCACATAGTCGACGATGGCACGGTCCAGCGCGTCGACCTCCTGGGCCATGTGGGCGATGCGCTGCCCCCCGCTCATCTCGATCTCGCCGCGGTCGGGGGCAAACTGACCGAGCAGCAGGCCGAACAGGCTGGACTTGCCGGCGCCGTTGGAACCGACGATGCCGGCCTTGTGGCCGGCATGCAGGGTCAGCTCGGCGTCCTCGAGCAGGGTCTGGGTGCCGCGTTGCAGGGCAACCTGGCGCAGTGCAATCATGCAGGCTCCAACTGGCGATAAAAGGGTACGGTCGCGGCGCGAGACTCGCTATCGAGACAGCGGCGGCGACATCCGGAACATGAGCGACGATTCTACCGCAACCCTGGCGTCTCTGCGGGCCGGGCTTGCCGCCGACCCGCTGTGGGACTTCGCCCTCTCCTTGTATGCCCGCCCCGGCGTGGAGGCGGCCTGCCTGCTGCTGCAGGACGAGGCGGGCCTCGATGTCTGCGAGCTGCTGTGGCACGCCTGGCTCTATCGGCACGGGCTGAGCCTGGCCGAAGCGCCCGTGGCGCTGGACGAAGTACACCGCTGGCAGCGCCAGGTCACCCTACCGCTGCGTGAGCTGCGTCGCCGGTTGAAGCCCGATGCCCGCGCCCGTCCCGGTGTGGCCAAGGTGCGTGGCGAGGTTCAGCGGGCCGAGCTGGCCGCCGAGCGCGAGGCCCTGCTGCGCCTGCAGCAAATGGCGCTCGAACCCACCACCCGGCTGGATTTTCTCCCTCATGCAAGGTTGGCGAATTTCCTCGCAGATCGCTATCAACTACAGAAAAAATCACAACTTTTGGCGCTTGAAACGCTGGAATGCCAGCTTGACCACCTGAGGCCTGCGCGCTAGCCTGAAAAAAGACTTACAGTCCAAAGTGGCTGATTAACGCCTGCTGATGGGAGCATTTCACAGGCCAAACCGGTAAGGAGATCATAATAATGAAGGCAACCCAGTTGTTGACCACTGCCAGTATCGGCGCTCTGCTGTTCGGCATGTCGGCTGCCGCACACTCTGCGAACTGGCGTTACGCGCATGAGGAATTCGAGGGTGATGTTCAGGACGTTTTCGCCGTCGCCTTCAAGGAGTACATCGAGGAAAACTCCGATAATACCGTTCAGATTTACCGTTTCGGCGAGCTGGGTGAATCGGACGATATCATGGAGCAGACCCAGGCCGGCATCCTCCAGTTCGTCAACCAGTCGCCCGGCTTCACCGGCGCGCTGATCCCCGAAGCCCAGATCTTCTTCATCCCCTACCTGCTGCCCACCGACGAAGAAACCGTGCTGCAGTTCTTCGACGAGAGCCAGGCCATCAACGAGATGTTCCCCGAGCTCTACGCCGAGCAGGGGCTCGAACTGCTCAAGATGTACCCGGAAGGCGAGATGGTCATCACCGTGGATGAGCCGATCCGCCGCCCCGAAGACCTGCGCGGCAAGAACATCCGCACCATGACCAACCCGCTGCTGGCGGAAACCTACCGCGCCTTCGGCGCCACCCCGACGCCGCTGCCCTGGGGCGAGGTCTATGGCGGCCTGCAGACCGGCATCATCCAGGGCCAGGAGAACCCGATCTTCTGGATCGAGTCGGGTGGCTTGTACGAGGTGTCACCGCACCTGGTCTTCACCGGCCATGGCTGGTTCACGACCGCGATGATGGCCAACCAGGACTTCTTCGACGGCCTCTCCGAGGAGGAGCAGCAGCTGGTGCGTGATGCGGCCCAGGCCGCCTACGATCACACCATGGAGCATATCTCCGGGCTGGCCGACGAGTCGCTGCAGAAGATCCAGGAGTCGTCGGATCGGGTCACCGTTACCCGCCTCGACGAGGATGAGATCCAGGCCTTCCGCGAGCGTGCCCCGCAGGTCGAGCAGCGCTTCGTCGAGATGACCGGCGATCGCGGCCGTGAACTGCTCGAGCAGTTCAAGGCCGACCTGGAAGCCGTGTCCGGCGGCGAGTAAGCCTCGAGCGGCTTGTTGCATGCGCATGCAAGGGGGGTGGCCACCGGCTGCCCCCCTGCCGTTTGCGCCGACCTTCGAAGCTGCGGCCATTCAACGTTGAAGCCCGTTGCACGACAGCCCGCTTCAGTTGCGTACCCTTTCAGCAGGAAACAACCGCTACCCATCCTTCAGGGCAGCCACCCCAGGAGACCGGTCGCATGACGGAAGAAGAATCGGAAAAGAACTACCGCTCCACGCTACCCGGCCCGCTCGGTATCGCCGACACCTGGATCAGCAAGACAGAAGCCGCCATCCTGGCGCTCGGCGTGATCCTGATGGCCGTGAATACCGTCTCCAACGTGATCAGCCGTTTCGTGTTCGGCGAAAGCCTGCATTTCGCCGAGGAGGTCAACCGCATCCTCATCGTGATGATCACCTTTGCCGGGATCGGCTATGCGGCGCGGCACGGGCGACATATCCGCATGTCGGCCTTCTACGACGCCCTGCCCACCGGCGGCCGGCGCGCCCTGATGATTCTGATCTGCCTGTTCACCGCGCTGGTGATGTTCGTGCTCTGCTACTACTCCATCGGCTATATCCAGACCCTGTATAGCCGCGGGCGCGTGCTGCCTTCACTGAGCATCCCGGTGTGGATGATCTATCTATGGGTTCCCATCGGCTTCGCCATCACCGGCATTCAGTACCTGCTCACTGCCTTCAAGAACCTGACGTCGCGTGACGTCTACCTGTCGACCCATGTGGTCGATGGCTACAAGGACACCGAGACGGAAGTCTGACGCCGGGAAAGGAATAACAACCATGACAGCCATCATCATCACCATCATGATCGTGCTCCTGCTGCTGGGGTTTCCGATGATGATTCCCCTGGCCACGGCGGCCTTCGTCGGCTTCTACATGACCTTCGGCGGCCTGGGGCAGATGGAAACCCTCATCCAGCAGATGATGGGCGGCATCCGGCCCACGGCGCTGATCGCCGTGCCGATGTTCATCCTCGCCGCCGACATCATGACCCGCGGCCAGTCGGCCCACCGCCTGATCGACATGGTCATGAGTTTCGTCGGCCACATCAAGGGCGGGCTGGCGGTGAGCACCGCCGCCTCCTGCACCCTGTTCGGCGCCGTTTCCGGCTCTACCCAGGCCACCGTGGTGGCGGTGGGTTCGCCGCTGCGCCCGCGCATGCTCAAGGCCGGCTACAAGGATCCCTTCACCCTGGCGCTGATCATCAACTCTAGCGACATCGCCTTCCTGATTCCGCCGAGTATCGGCATGATCATCTACGGGGTCATCTCGGGCACCTCCATCGGCGAGCTGTTCATCGCCGGTATCGGCCCCGGCCTGCTGATCCTGCTGATGTTCTCTGCCTACTGCGTGGCCTACGCCGTGATCAAGGATGTGCCCACCGAGCCCAAATCGACCTGGCGCGAGCGCCTCACCGCGGTGCAGAAGGCACTCTGGCCGCTGGGCTTTCCGGTGCTCATCGTCGGCGGCATCTACGGCGGCATCTTCAGCCCCACCGAGGCCGCCGCGGCCTGCGTGCTGTATGCCGTGCTGCTCGAGTTCGTGATCTTCCGTTCGCTGAAGCTGCCGGACATCTATACCATCGCCAAGTCCACCGGCTTGATCACCGCCGTGGTGTTCATCCTGGTGGCGGTGGGCAACGGCTTCTCGTGGATCATCTCCTTCGCCCAGATCCCCCAGACCCTGCTCGAGGCATTCGGCATCAACGAGGCCGGGCCGGTGGGCGTGCTGATCGCCATCTGCGTGGCCTTCTTCATCGCCTGCATGTTCGTCGATCCCATCGTGGTGATCCTGGTGCTCACACCGATCTTCGCCCCGGCCATCGCCGCCTCCGGGCTCGACCCGGTGCTGGTCGGCGTGCTGATCACGCTGCAGGTGGCGATAGGCTCGGCAACGCCACCCTTCGGCTGCGACATCTTCACCGCCATCGCGATCTTCAAGCGACCCTACTGGGAGGTCATTCGCGGCACACCGCCCTTCGTCTTCATGCTGATCCTGGCGGCCGCCCTGATCATCATGTTCCCGCAGATCGCGCTGTTCCTGCGCGACATGGCCTTCCGCTGATGAGCACCACCACCCGCTGAGGAGAGAATCGCCATGTTCAATCGGATGCTGGTCCCGGTGGACGGTTCGAAAGGCGCCCTGAAGGCGCTGGAAAAGGCGGTCGGGCTGCACCTGCTGACCGGCGCCGAGATCTACATCCTGTGCGTGTTCAAGCACCACAGCCTGCTGGAGGCCTCGCTTTCCATGGTGCGGCCCAACAAGCTCGACATTCCGGACGACGCCCTCAAGGAGTACGCCACCGAGATCGCCGTGCATGCCAAGGGCGAGGCCGTGGCGCTGGGCGCCGATCCGGCCCGGCTGCGCGCCTTCGTCAAGGGTGGGCGCCCGTCGCGCACCATCGTGCGCTTCGCACTCAAGCGCGAGTGCGACCTGATCGTGATCGGCGCCCAGGGCACCAACGGTGAAAAGAGCCTGCTGCTGGGCAGCGTGGCGCAACGGGTGGCCGGCTCGGCCTACTGCCCCACCCTGGTGGTGTAGCCGAGGGGCTGCGGCAATCGCTCGGATGCGGAACCGGTTGGGCCCTGATAGAGTCCGAGTACTGCCTGTAAGCTAGCAAGGCCCAACGCCTCACCAATAGGACTCCGCATGAAGACACTGCTGACTTCCGCTTCCCTGGTCGCGCTGATGGCAGCGGCGCCGCTGGCGCTGGCCGCGCCGGAAAGCGAGAACGAGCGCCTCAGTTACAGCCTCGGCATCGCCTACGGGCAGAGCATCGCCCAGGAGTACCCCGAGCTGGATGTCGACGCCTTCGCCGCGGCGATTCGCGACATCATCGAAGACAACGAGCTGGCCATGGACACCGAGGAGATGGCCGACACGCTCAGCCGCTTCCAGCAAGCGACGATAGCCGCACGCCAGGCCGAGATGCAGGAGATGGCCGAGGCCAACCTGGCCGAGGGCAAGGCGTTCCTGGAAGAAAACCAAGCACGTGACGAGGTCACCACCACCGGCTCGGGGCTGCAGTACGAAGTGCTGGAGAGCGGCGACGGCGAACAGCCCGGGCCCTCCTCCCACGTGGCGGTGCACTACGAGGGCACCCTGGTCGACGGCACGGTCTTCGACAGCTCCTTCGAGCGTGGCCAGCCGGTCAGCTTCCGCGTGGATCAGGTGATCGAAGGCTGGCAGGAAGCACTGCAGCTGATGAGCGTGGGCGACACCTGGATGCTCTTCATTCCGCCCGAGCTTGGCTACGGCGCCCAGGGCCAGGGTCCGATCGGCCCCAACGAGACGCTGGTGTTCCGCGTCGAGCTGCTCGACGTGATGGACTGAGCGCCGGCCATGCACGCTTCTGTCGCGCTTGCTACCGCCGCCCTGCTGCTGCCCACCGCCGCCCAGGCCGACGCCACCCCCGCGGACCTGCCACGCCTGGGAACCTCCAATGAGGCCATCAGCGTGATCGGCGTCTCGTCCGGAGGCTACATGGCCACCCAGCTGGCGGTGGCCTGGCCCGACCGCTTCGAAGGGCTGGCCGTGCTGGCGGCCGGACCCTGGAGCTGCGCCCAGGGCGGCCTGGGGCGCGCCCTGGCCCAGTGCATGGGCACCCGACGCGGCCCGCCGGAGCTCGACGTCCTCAACCGTCGCCTGCGCGACTACCAGGCACGGGGCCTGGTGGGCGAAGCCATGGATCTGGCCGAGCTGCGCGCCTACGTGTGGCATGGCGATGACGACGGTGTCGTGGCGCCGGCCCTAGGCAGGGCGCTGGCCGAACAGCTGGCCGACTGGTTGACCAACCCCGCCGACCAGCTCGAATTCGTGCTGGCGCCCGATATCGGTCACGGCTGGCCCGTGCGCACCGACGAGCGCATCCCGCCGACCTGGCTTGCCCAGTGTCGTACCGGCGGCGGCACCCACCTGCTGGCGTGTGGGCAGGACATCGCCGGCGAGGCGCTGCAGTGGCTGCATGGCGGGCTGACGCCGCCCAGCACGGGCGCGGCAAGCGAAGGCAGCCTGCTGGCCTTCGATCAGTCCGATTTTCCCGCACGGGGGCTCGGGCCGGTCGGCTATGTATGGATTCCCGAAGCGTGCGAGGCGGGCGGCTGTGATCTCACTGTCGCCCTGCACGGCTGCGGCATGGCCCACGAGCAGATCGACGAAGCTTTCGTGCGGCATAGCGGGCTGAACGAGTGGGCGAGCGCCAACCACCGCGTGGTGCTCTACCCGCAGGCCGGCACCAGCCTGGCCAACCCCCAGGGCTGCTGGGACTGGTGGGGGTTTGCCGAAAGCACCTGGCAGCTCGACCCCCTGCACGACACCCGCGAAGGGGTGCAGGTGCGCGCCCTGATGGCGATGATCGAGCGCCTGGAGGCGCCGGCCGCGCCCTGAGGGAGTTCGTGACCCGACTCGACTGGCCCGCGGTTCAACCGCGGGCCAGTTCGTTTTCCAGCGCCGACTGCAGGGGGAAGGGGGTGGGCGAGTAGAGCACGCGCTGGCGTATGCGCCCGTGCCGGTCGACCAGATAGAGCGAAGAGCTGTGATCGACCGTGTAGGGCATGGCCGATTCCGGCGTCTCCACCCGGCGATAGACCACGCCGTAGCGCGCCGCCAGCTCCGCCAGCTGTGCCTCGGTGCCGGTAGCGCCGATGAAGTCCTCGCCGAAGAAGCCCACATACTGGGTCAGGCGCTCCACGGTGTCACGCGCCGGATCGACCGTGATCATCACCGGCACCACGCGGCGGCGCTGCGCCTCGTCGAGCTCCTGCATGACCTGACGTATCACCGCCATGCTCATCGGGCATACGTCGGGACAGTAGGTGTAGCCGAAAAAGAGCACCGCCAGCTGGTCCTCGTCGAGCTGGTCGAGCGAGAACGGCCCAGCGGTCGAATCCAGTTCCACCGGCCCGCCGCGTGGCCCCTCGGGCTCGCCCGTGAGCTGCTGGTACCAGGCCAGGCCACCGGCGACCACCAGCAGCACCAAGGCACCGAATACCCAGCAGATTGCCTGTCGCTTCATGGCATGCTCCGTTCCACGAGAAAATCGAACCGGCTCCCCAGCCGCCCCCGCTCGGTATCCACCACCACCTGCGCCTGCCAGGGCATGGTGGTGTTCGTGCAGATGGGCACCTGAGCGAGCCCCTGGAAGAGATCGTCGCTCTGTGCGTCGAGGCGGAAGCGATGCAGCCCCATGTTCATGTCGCGCCCGACGAAGTCGACATGCGCAGCCTCGGCGTCAGCACCTTCCAATCGAACGCTCAACGTTAGCGGTTCCAGGGCGGCAATGCCAGCCGCCGCCTCGATGCTGAAGTGTAGCCGCACTCCATCGCCCAGTTCGGCCATGCAGGGCCCCTGGCGCAGGTCGCAAGGCGCCTCGGCAGGCGCCCAGGTGACCGCCTGCTCGTCGCGCAGCAGGTGCGAGGCCAGGTACCAGAAAGCGACCCCCAGGGCCAGCAGGGTCGCCAGTTTCATCAAGGCCATCCCCGGGAAGCGGGACACATGGGGGTCGAAACGGGAAGTCGGGCTCATCGCCGCAGCGCTACTCCAGTACGGTGAATTAACGGGTAAGCTTACCGCATTTGCCTGGCGTCAACCGAGGAAGGAATGTCGCAGGCATCGCCAGGCAACTTGCCGCCAGTCACCGACTTGAGGAGGAATGATGGAAGGGGTATCCGCTGCGCTGGGGCCACTGTTCTTGCTGATTCTGCTCGGGGTGGCCCTGGGCCGCCTGCGCGAGCCGGACGCCACCTTCTGGGCCCAGCTCGAGCGCCTGATCTATTTCGTGCTGTTTCCCGCCATGCTGGTCGCCACGCTGGCCACCGCCGACATGGCCGGGGTGCCGGTGGTGCGCCTGGCCGTAGCCCTACTCGGGAGTCTGGTGATCTTCGCCGCCCTACTGTGGTCGGTGCAGCGGCGGCTGGGCCTCGAGGGTGCCGCGTTCACCTCCGTATTTCAGGGCGCACTGCGCTTCAACACCTACGTCGGCGTGGCAGGCGCCGCCGCCCTGCACGGCACCGCCGGCGCCACCGTGGCCGCCGTGGCGGTGGCGCTGATGGTGCCGGTGGTGAACGTGCTGTGCGTGGCCAGCTTCATCGGCGCCGGCACGCTCGGCCCTTCAAGCCTGGGCAGGAGCCTGGCGGCACTGGTGCGCAATCCCTTGATCCTTGCCTGCCTGATCGGCATCGGCCTGAACCTGGCCGACATCGGCCTACCCGGCTGGAGCGGCTCCGCCGTGGAGCTGCTGGGGCGCGCCGCGCTGCCGCTGGGGCTGGTAGCAGTGGGGGTGGCGCTGCGCCCCCAGGCGCTGCTGCGGCTCGATCGTGCGGTGTGGACGGCCAACCTGCTCAAGCTGGGGCTGATGCCCGCGCTGGTGGTGGCGATCGCCCTGCTGCTGAGGCTCGACCCGGTGAGCCGGGACGTGGCGCTGCTGTTCGCCGCCCTGCCCACTGCCACCTCCGCCTATATCCTGGCGCGCCAGCTGGGCGGCGATGCCGAGCTGATGGCTGCACTGATCACCGGCCAGACCCTGCTCGCCATGGCCACCCTGCCGCTGTGGCTGCATTTCGCTGGAAACTGAAATAAAAAACGTTCGCATTCGTGTTGACGATCTAATGAGAATGACTTACATTGAAAGCGTGGCGTTGATGAGCCGCCACCCCATAGGGGAACGTGCCAGCGTCCCTATATGGTTTCTCCCCCTCATTGCTAGTCACGGTCTTGCCTGCGCCCTCCACGAGGGCGTTTTTTTTGTTTCTTCACTTCGCCCCTCATTGCTGCTCTTTCCCGGGCAGGGTCTTGCCTGCGCCCTCCACGAGGGCGTTTTTTGTTTCTTCACTTCGCCCCCTCATTGCTGCTCTTTCCCGGGCAGGGTCTTGCCTGCACCCTCCACGAGGGCGTTTTTTGTTTCTTCACTTCGCCCCCTCATTGCTGCTCTTTCCCGGGCAGGGTCTTGCCTGCACCCTCCACGAGGGCGTTTTTTTGTTTCTTCACTTCGCCCCCTCATTGCTGCCCCGCTTGCCCCCTAATGACGACACGGCCCGCCGAAGCGGGCCGTGGCAAGCGAGTCTAGCCGCACGACTCGGTGCGCCGGTAGATCAGGTCCCACACGCCGTGACCAAGACGCTCGCCGCGCGCCTCGAACTTGGTCAGCGGTCGGAAGTCCGGGCGCGGCACATAGGGGCTCGTCTCGGCCGTGGCGGTATTGGCGTAGCCTGGCGCGGCCTCCATCACCTCGGCCATCCACTCCGCGTAGGCCTGCCAGTCGGTAGCCATGTGCAGCGTGCCGCCGGGCTTGAGCCGCGTACGAATCAGCGCGACGAAGGCGGGCTGGACGATGCGCCGCTTGTGGTGCTTCTTCTTCGGCCAGGGGTCGGGGAAGAACAGCTGCAGGGTATCGATGGTGGCCTCCGGCAGGCACTGCTCGAGCACCGCCAGGGCGTCCTCGCGATAGACCCGCAGGTTGGTCAAGCCGCGCTTGTCGGCCTCGTCGAGCAGCTTGCCGACGCCCGGGGCGTGCACCTCGATGCCGATGAAGTCGGTGTCGGGGTGGGTCTCAGCCTGCTCGATCAGCGAGCTCCCCATGCCGAAGCCCACCTCCACCACCCGCGGCGCCCGGCGCCCGAACAGCGCGTCGAGATCCTGGCGGCCTTCGGCCAGGGTCAGACCCAGCCGCGGCCAGACCTCGTCCAGGCCGCGGGTCTGGGCCTGGGTCATGCGCCCGGCGCGCAGCACGTAGCTCTTGATGCCGCGGCGATGCAGCGGGGCATCCGGCCCTTCCGGGCCGGTGGTGGGGGTATCGCGTTGCGGGTCACTCATGGATTGGTTGCGACTCCGGTGGTTCAGCCGTTGATGCGGCCGGCAAAGGGAGAGGAAGGATCGGCGCTCTGACGGCGCGGCATGCGCCCGGCGAGGAACGCCTCACGCCCGGCCTCGACGGCCTTCTTCATGGCGCTGGCCATCAGCAGCGGCTGGCGCGCATGGGCGATGGCGGAGTTCATCAGCACGCCGTCGCAGCCCAGCTCCATGGCCATGGCGGCGTCGGAGGCGGTGCCGATGCCGGCATCCACCAGCACCGGCACGCCCGCCTGCTCGATGATCAGGCGAATGTTGTGCGGGTTCTGGATGCCGTGGCCGGAGCCGATCAGCGAGCCCAGCGGCATGATCGCGCAGCAGCCCAGACGTTCCAGCTCCTGAGCCACGATGGGATCGTCACTGGTGTAGACCATCACGTCGAAACCGTCGCGGATCAGCTCCTCCGCCGCCTTGAGCGTCTCGACCACGTTGGGGTAGAGGGTCGAGTCGTCGCCGAGCACCTCGAGCTTGACCAGCTTGTGACCGTCGAGCAGTTCACGCGCCAGCTTGCAGGTGCGCACGGCGTCCTTGGCGGTGTAGCAGCCGGCGGTGTTGGGCAGCAGGGTGAAACGCTCCGGCGGCACCACGTCGAGCAGGTTGGGGCCGTCTTCCTGGCCCAGATTGGTGCGGCGCACGGCGAAGGTGACGACCTCGGCGCCCGAGGCGGCGATGGCGTCGGCGGTCTCGTCGAAGTCCTTGTACTTACCGGTACCCACCAGCAGGCGAGAGGTGAAGGTATGGCCGGCAATCCGCAGCGGCTGGTCCTGGAAGTAATCTGTCATCGCTAGGGCCTTTGTTCTGGGTCGGGAAAGGGTCGGGCTGCGTTGGCACGCGCGGTCAGCCGCCCCCGATGGCGTGCACAATCTCGATGCGGTCACCGTCGGCCAAGCAGGTGGTGGCGTGCTCGCTTCTGGGCACGATCTCCTCGTTGCGCTCGACCGCGATACGCCGCCCGGCCAGACCAAGGGTGTCGATCAACTGCGCCACGGTGAGGCCAGGGGCAAGGTCGCGGGCCTCGCCGTTGAGCTGGATCTGCATGGCGTCTTCTCCAGGTTGACGAGTGTCGCGGGCCCATATTGTAGCCCCTTAACGCCTCCCGGGGTACGGTAGGCGGCAATCCCAATCCCCCGAAGGAGAAAGAGATGCGCGATCGCGGATGGTGGTGCCTGGCAGCGCTGTCGGGCGGAGTGGCGGTCATGGCCGGCGCCTTTGCCGCCCATGCCCTGCAGGGCCAATTGCCCGAGCGGCTGCTGGCCGCCTTCGAGACCGGCGTGCGCTATCAGATGTGGCACACCCTGGCGATGCTCGGCGTGCTGGCCTGGCGCAGCGTGCGGCCCCGGCGAGGCCAGGTCCTGGTGCTGGTGCTGGGGCTGTGGACGGCCGGGATCGTGCTGTTCTCCGGCTCGCTCTACGCCATGGCGCTGAGCGGCGCACGCGGCCTGGGCATGATCACCCCGCTCGGCGGGGTGCTGTTGATCGGCGGCTGGCTGGCGCTTGCCCTCTGCGCCCTGCGCGACCGGCCTGAGTGACGCACCAGACGGGGCTAGTCGGCGTCGGGAATGGCGTAGGTGGCGGTGACATGGGCCACCGGGCGCTCGTCACCGGAGGAGAACAGCTGCACCTCGCCCACCGCCAGGCGGCGGCCCAGCTTGATGATGCGTGCATTGGCAATCAGGTCGCGATCGCCGCGGGCGCGGCGCAAAAAGTGGCAGTTGAGGTCGGTGGTCACGGCCATCGGCTCGGGACCGATCTGCGCCAGGATGGCCACGTAGAGGCAGACATCGGCCAGGCCCATCATGGTGGGGCCGGAGACGCTGGAGCCGGGCCGCAGGTGCTCGTCCTCGATGGCCAGGCTCATGGTTGCCCGCATGTGATCGACCGCCTCGATGGTGCCTGCACGCTGGGGAAAGACTTCGTCGAGAAATTCCTCGATGGCGGCAGCGGTCATCACGGTCATCGGCGGGCTCCTTGTGGATGCGGTTGGAGGGTGACTGTCAGGGTGGCATCAACATAACCCAAAGCGCCCCGGGCGGATACCCGGGGCGCTACGACGCCTAGGAGTGACGTGAGGGCCTGTCTCGACGCCTTTTACGACGTCTTACTTGGCCTTGTGCACGGCACGCCAGTGGTGCAACAGCGGCTCGGTGTAGCCGGAGGGCTGCACGCGGCCCTTGAAGATCAGGTCGCTGGCGGCTTTGAACGCGGTGGAGGCGGCGAAGTCGGCGCTCATGGCGGTATAGGTCGGGTCGCCGGCGTTCTGCTCGTCGACCACCTTGGCCATGCGTTCCAGGGTCTTCTGCACGCGCTCGGCGTCGACCACGCCGTGATGCAGCCAGTTAGCGATGTGCTGGCTGGAGATGCGCAGCGTGGCGCGGTCTTCCATCAGGCCCACGTCGTGAATGTCCGGTACCTTGGAGCAGCCCACGCCGTGCTCGACCCAGCGCACCACGTAGCCGAGGATGCCCTGGCAGTTGTTGTCCAGCTCCTGCTGGATCGCTTCGTCGCTCCACTCCACCTTCTCGGCCACCGGCACGGTGAGCAGGCCGTCGAGGAGTTCTTCCAACAGGCCGGGCTCACTCTGGGCTTCCAGCTCGCGCTGGAGGGCGGCGACGTCGACCTGGTGGTAGTGCAGTGCATGCAGCGTGGCGGCAGTGGGCGACGGCACCCAGGCGGTATTGGCGCCGGCCTTGGGGTGGCCGATCTTCTGCTCGAGCATGGCCGCCATCAGGTCCGGCATGGCCCACATGCCCTTGCCGATCTGGGCGCGGCCGCGCAGGCCGCAGGCCAGGCCGACCAGCACGTTGTTGCGCTCGTAGGCGCCGATCCAGGCGGCATTCTTCATGTCGCCCTTGCGGATCATCGGGCCCGCCTCCATGGCGGTATGCATCTCGTCGCCGGTGCGGTCGAGGAAGCCGGTGTTGATGAACACCACGCGCGAGGAGGCCTCGGCGATACACGCCTTGAGGTTGACCGAAGTGCGCCGCTCCTCGTCCATGATGCCCATCTTGAGCGTGTCACGGGCCAGGCCCAGCAGGTCCTCGACGCGACCGAACAGCTCGTTGGCGAAGGCGACTTCCTTCGGCCCGTGCATTTTCGGCTTGACGATGTAGACCGAGCCGCTGCGCGAGTTGCGCGGGTCGTTCTCGCTCTTGTTCAGGTCGTGCAGCGCCAGCAGGCTGGTGACGATGCCGTCGAGGATGCCCTCGGGCAGCTCGTTGCCGTCGGCGTCGAGCACCGCCGGGGTGGTCATCAGGTGGCCGACGTTGCGCACGAACATCAGCGAGCGGCCCGGCAGGGTCAGGCTGCCGCCGTCCAGCGTGGTGTAGCTGCGGTCGCCATGCAGACGACGGGTAAAGGTCTTGCCGCCTTTCGCGACTTCCTCGGCCAGGTCGCCTTTCATCAGGCCCAGCCAGTTGCGATAGACGCCGACCTTGTCCTCGGCGTCGACCGCCGCCACGGAGTCCTCGCAGTCCATGATCGCGGTCAGCGCGGCCTCGACCAGCAGGTCCTTGACGCCGGCCGGATCGGTCTTGCCGATCGGGTGGCTGGGATCAAGCTGGATCTCCAGGTGCAGGCCGTTGTTGCAGAGCAGGAGGGACTCGGGGCTGGCCACGTCACCGATGAAGCCGACCAGCTGGCCCGGCGCCTTGAGCTCGCTCTCGCTGCCGTCGGCCAGGGTAACCGCGAGGCGACCATCGCGCAGCGCGTACTTGACGGCATCGCGGTGAGAGCCGCTGGCCAGCGGTGCCGCCTGATCGAGCACGTCACGGGCGTAGGCGATGACTTTCTCGCCGCGCTTGGGGTTGTAGCCGGCGCCCTTTTCGGCGCCGTCCGCCTCGGAGATGGCGTCGGTGCCGTAGAGCGCATCGTAGAGGCTGCCCCAGCGTGCGTTGGCGGCGTTCAGCGCATAGCGGGCGTTGCTGACCGGCACCACCAGCTGCGGGCCGGCCTGGATGGCCACTTCGCGGTCGACGTTGGCGGTTGAAACGGTGACCTGCGCCGGTGCCTCGACCAGATAGCCGATTTCCTTCAGGAAGCCGCGGTAGGCGCTCATATCGCGCACCGGACCGGGGTTCTCGCGGTGCCAGCCGTCCAGCTGTTCCTGCAGGCGGTCGCGCTCGGCGAGCAATTCCCGATTCTTTGGTGTCAGATCATGGAAGATGGCGTCGACGCCGGCCCAGAAGCTCTCGGCATCGAGGCCGGTGCCCGGCAGGGCCTGGTCGTTGAGGAAGCGGTCCAGCTCGGCGGCCACCTGAAGGCGATGGCGGGTCACGCGTTGGGACATGGAAACTCTCCTGATGCGGGAAGACGGATAGCGGCTATCCATCCACCGCCATTCTTCGGGTCGTGGGGATGAAACCACTGCGATATGGAGCAATTTTGTGGAAAACTGTTCCATATGTAAACCCAGCACACGTCTCCCCATACTAGACAAAGGGTTTAGATATTGCCTGTCCCTCAGCCAGGCACCCAGGATCGCTTCGACAAGGAACAGGACACGCATGGCTGCCCGCTATACTGCCTTCATGCTCCGGGTCGCCGGGCGTCGACCACGCCGCTGGAGGATGTCATGACCGACTTCACCGCCCTGCAGGCGCTAGGGCCGATCGCCCCCTTCGGCACGGCCGAGCCCCCGCTCTCCGACTACCTGCAGCACTACGGGCTGGCACCGCTGCTCTCCGAGCATGTCGGGCTCTACGTGGGCTACCTCGACACTCCGCGCTATCAGCTCTGGACCCAGATCTGGAGCCCGGCCCAGGCCATCGGCACCGCCTTCGTGGTGCACGGCTACTATGATCACCTGGGGCTCTACGGCCACCTGCTGCAGCTGCTGCTGGAGCGCGGTTGGCGGGTGGTGCTATGGGACTTGCCCGGCCACGGCCTGTCCAGCGGCCGGCGGGCCTGCATCGACGACTTCGCCGAGTACGGCGAGTGCCTGCATGCGCTGCAGCGCCACCTGCTGGCCCACGACCTGGCGCCGCAGCCCTGGCTCGGCATCGGCCAGAGCACCGGGGCGGCCATCCTGGCCACCGATGCGCTGAGCCGCCCGGATGCCAATCACTGGGCCGGTCTGGCGCTGCTGGCCCCGCTGGTCAGGCCGACCAACTGGCCGCAGTCGAGCCTGCTGCATTTGCTGGTGGAGCCATTCGTCAGCAGCCTGCCCAGGCGTTTTCGACCCAACTCCAACGACGCCGACTTCGCCGCCTTCCTGCGCGAGCACGACCCGCTGCAGCCCGAGCACTTGTCGCTGGGCTGGGTCAGCGCCATGCGCCGCTGGATGCCTCAACTGCTGGCCCTGCCGCCCTGCGACGTGCCCACGCTGATCCTGCAGGGCGAGCAGGACCTGACCGTGGACTGGGAGTGGAACCTCGGCGTACTGGAACGCAAGTTTCCCAAGGCGCATATCCATCGCCACCCGGAGGCCCGCCATCACCTGGTCAACGAGGCCGCGCCGATTCGCGCGGCCCTGTTCACGGCCCTGGACGACTTCATTGCCGAGCTGGAGCTCGGCATGGCTCCCACTACGCCGAGCGAACCCTGCCAATGAGGAAGCCTGCCACCCTGCTGCTGGCGCTGGTGCTGGCCGGCTGCGCCGCCCAGCCGCCCGAACCCGACCCGATTCGCCGCGCGCTGCACAACCTCAGCCAGCGTGCCGCCGAGCATGTAGTGAACGTGGAAGCCCTGCAACCGCCCGACGGCCAGGTGCTGCTGCTGGCCTACCCGCAGGTCGACCAGACGCTCGAGATCGACAGCGGTCGGTTCCTGGAATCCTTGACGCGCAGCCTGCTGAGCGTATCGCCCGGCCCCCAGGTGCTCGACTGGCGCCCCGCCATGGCCGGGCAGAGCGGCGGTCACCAGTGGCGGCTGGAAAGCCGGCTGGACGCCACCGCCCCGCGCCTGGTGCTCTCCGATCGCGACCTGCTGCCCTACCGCCTGACGCTCGCCCTCCATCGGCCCGATGCCGACGAGGCCGTGTGGCAGACCGAGATCGAGGGCGCCTTCGACGCCACCGCACTGTAGCGGCGGCTCAGCCCTGGCGCAGCTGGCGATCCAACTGCCGGTAGCCGATCGCCTCCATTAGCTCGCCGCGCTCCGGATGGGGCTTGGCCGCCAGGTCGGCCACGGTCAGCGCCACCCGCAGCACGCGATGATAGGCGCGCGCCGAGAGGCGCAGGCGTTCTAGCACGCCGGCCAGCCAGGCGCGATCGGCCGACGACAGGGCACAGGCCGTCTCCAGCTCGCGCCCGCCCAGGTGAGCATTGAGCGCCCCGCGCGCATACTGGCGCTCGCGCGCCGCCAGCACCCGGGTACGCACCTCGGCCGAACTCTCACCGGCCTGCTGCGAGGTGAGCTGCTCCGGCGGCAGCGCCGGTACCTCCACCTGCAGGTCGATGCGGTCGAGCAGCGGCCCGGAAAGGCGCGACTGGTAGCGCTGGATCTGGGCCGCGGTGCACTGGCAGGCCTGGCGCGGATCGCCCAGGTGCCCGCAGGGGCAGGGATTCATGGCCGCGACCAGCTGGAAGCGAGCCGGGAATCGCCGCTCGTGATTGGCCCGCGAGATGAAAATCTGACCTGACTCCATGGGCTCCCTCATGACCTCCAGCACATGACGGCTGAACTCGGGCAACTCGTCGAGGAACAGCACGCCATGGTGGGCCAGGGAGATCTCGCCGGGGCGCGGCCAGGAGCCGCCGCCTACCAGCGCCACGGCGCTGGCGGTATGGTGCGGCGTGCGGAAGGGGCGCTGGCCCCACTGCTCGGCCAGCGGCAGCCCGCACACCGAGCGCACGGCGGCTACCTCCAGCGCCTCGTCGTCGGTCAAGCGAGGCAGGATGCCAGGCAGACGGCTCGCCAGCATGGTCTTGCCGGTGCCGGGCGGCCCGGCGAATAGCAGGTTGTGCGAGCCGGCGGCGGCAATTTCCAGCGCGCGGCGCGCCTGGTGCTGGCCGCGCACCTCGGCCAGATCGCCCAGGCAGGCAGCAGGCGCCGGCGGCGCCGCAAGGCGATGCGCGGCAATCGGCGTCTGTCCCAGCAGGTGAGCGACCACCTCCAGCAAATGGCCGGCCGGCAGCACCTGGAGGTCGCCGGCCAGGGCCGCCTCGTCGGCGTTCTCACGCGGCACGATCAGCTTGCGCCCGGCCTTGCGCGCCGCCAGCGCCAGCGGCAGCACGCCCGTGACCGGTCGCAGGCGCCCATCCAGCGCCAGTTCGCCGACGCTTTCGATCCCTTCCAGCGCCTCGGCCGGCACCTGCCCCGAAGCGGTCAGGATGCCCAGGGCAATCGGCAGGTCGAAGCGCCCGCCGACCTTGGGCAGGTCGGCGGGCGCCAGGTTGAGCACGATACGGCGGGTGTTGGGGAAGTCGAAGCCGGCATTGGAGAGGGCGCTGCGCACCCGTTCGCGGCTCTCCTTGACGGCGGCTTCGGGCAAGCCGACCAGGGTCATGCCCGGCAGGCCGTTGGCCAGATGGACCTCGACCTGGACTTCAGGGGCATCGAGCCCCAGGGCGGCCCGAGTGGTGACGATGGCCAACATCATGCGCTCCCTCGCAGCGGCATGCATTAGGCCTCGATGATATCACCTCCCGGGGCGGTGCTCTCCACGCTGGCTCAGCGGTTCTGGTCGCCCGTGGCGCCGCCCGGCGCGGGGTCCACCACGCCTGTCGGCTCGCCGCCGCTGAGCGGCGGCGGAGCGGCATCGTGGCCTGCCGCAGGGGGAGTGGCCTGGCTCGTGGCAGGCGCGGCATCGTGGCGTGTCGCCAGCGCCGCTTCCAGCGCGGCCACCTGCTGTTCCAGCGCCTCGACCCGAATGCGCGTGCGCTGCAGCACCTCCATCAGAATGTCGAAATCCTCCCGCGACACCAGCTCGAGGCGATCGAAGGCGCCGCGTACGATCTGCTGGACTCCCTTCTGGATCTCCTCCGGTGCCTGCGAGGCTCCCTGAAGCCGCTCGCCGAGCTGCTGTGCCAACCGGCTGATAGGGTCTTGACCCGCCATAGTGCACCTCTCCTTCTCAAGAACGTGTGCCTACAGGATACGCAAGCCCCACCCCAGGCGCATGCACTTCAACTGCCCCGCGCTGGAGCGCCTGCACCCCGAGACAGCACCATGCTGGTGCACGGCTCGTCGAGGCCAGCACCAAGTTGGCCCACCCATGCCAGGCAATACCCTGTCTTGAATAAAGTTTTTCTGATCATGGCATGGCATTCGCACAGCCAGGGTACACCGTACCCAGGCGGCATCCACGCCGCACGTTCCGCAGGGAGAAACGCGATGAAGCTCATCACTGCCATTATCAAGCCCTTCAAGCTCGACGACGTTCGTGAGGCGTTGGCCGACACCGGCGTACAGGGCATTACCGTCACCGAGGTGAAAGGCTTCGGACGCCAGAAAGGCCACACCGAGCTCTACCGTGGCGCCGAGTATGTGGTCGATTTCCTGCCCAAGGTGAAGGTCGAGGTAGCCGTGGATGACTCGCGTCTGGAGAGCGTGCTGGACGCGATCTGCAGCGCGGCCAACAGCGGCAAGATCGGCGACGGCAAGGTCTTCGTGACCCCGCTGGAAGACGTGATCCGCATTCGTACCGGCGAACGCGGCGCCGAGGCCGTGTAACAGTCCCCAGAAAAGCGCAATGACAAGAGTGGAGACCTGCCATGAATGAACTTGCCGAGTTGAGCTATGCGCTCGATACCTTCTATTTCCTGATGTGCGGCGTGCTGGTGATGTGGATGGCGGCCGGTTTCTCGATGCTCGAGGCCGGCCTGGTGCGTGCCAAGAACACCGCCGAGATTCTGACCAAGAACATCGCCCTGTTCGCCATCGCCTGCACCATGTACCTGCTGGTGGGCTATTACCTCATGTACTCCAGCAGCGAAGGCGGCCTGCTGCCGAGCCTCGGCTTCCTGATCGGCGGAGAGAACAGCGTGGCGGCGGTCACCGCCGGCGGTGAGGATGCGCCCTACTACTCCATGCGCGCCGACTACTTCTTCCAGGTGGTGTTCGTGGCCACCGCCATGTCGATCGTGTCCGGCGCCGTGGCCGAGCGCATGAAGCTGTGGGCCTTCCTCGCCTTCGCCGTCGTGATGACCGGTTTCATCTACCCGGTGTCAGGCTACTGGACCTGGGGTGAAGGCTGGCTGGATGCCATGGGCTTCTCCGACTTTGCCGGCTCCGGCATTGTGCACATGGCCGGCGCTTCAGCTGCCCTCGCCGGGGTGCTGGTGCTGGGTGCGCGCAAGGGCAAGTACGGCAAAGACGGCAGCATCCACGCCATTCCGGGCGCCAACCTGCCGCTGGCCACCCTGGGCACCTTCATCCTGTGGATGGGCTGGTTCGGCTTCAACGGTGGCTCGGAGCTGAAGGTATCCGACGTGGATTCCGCCAACAACGTGGCCCAGGTGCTGGTCAACACCAACGCCGCGGCGGCCGGCGGCGTGATCGCCGCGCTGATCCTGGCCAAGCTGTGGTTCCGCAAGGCCGACCTGACCATGTCCCTGAACGGCGCCCTGGCCGGCCTGGTCGCTATCACCGCCGAACCGCTGGCACCCACGGCGCTGGGCGCCACCCTGATCGGCGCCGTGGGCGGGGCCATCGTGGTGGTCTCCATCGTAGCGCTGGACAAGCTGAGAATCGACGACCCGGTCGGGGCCATCTCGGTGCACGGTGTCGTGGGACTGTGGGGGCTGCTGGCCGTGCCGCTGACCAACGCAGACGCCACCTTCGGTGCTCAGCTCATCGGCGCAGCGGCCATCTTCGCCTGGGTGTTCCTGGCCAGTCTCGCGGTATGGCTGATCCTCAAGGCGACCATGGGCGTACGGGTCAGCGCAGAGGAAGAGTACGAAGGGGTCGACCTCACCGAGTGCGGCATGGAAGCCTATCCCGAGTTCAGCATTTCCAAGGTCTATGGCGGCAGCGGCGGTCGTCCGCAGCCCGGCGGCTACGCCACCGCGGCACCGATCGGCCAGCCACGCCCCGAGTAACCGAAGGCAACCTATCAGGCTCCCTGCGGGGAGCCTTTTTTCTTCCTGCCATGGGCGGTGTATGCTTGAGACCAACCGATACCGAATGACCGGGGTGGCTGCCCCGCACCCGGCTCGACCATAAGGAAGACAAGCCATGAAACTGGTGACCGCCATCATCAAGCCGTTCAAGCTCGACGACGTTCGGGAATCGCTCTCGGAAATCGGCGTACAGGGCATCACCGTGACCGAGGTGAAGGGATTCGGCCGCCAGAAGGGCCATACCGAGCTCTACCGCGGCGCCGAATACGTGGTCGACTTCCTGCCCAAGGTGAAGGTGGAGATCGCCATCGACGACGACATGGCCGAACAGGTGATCGACGCCATTACCCAGGTCGCGAACACCGGAAAGATCGGCGACGGCAAGATCTTCATCACCCCGCTGGAGCAGGTCATCCGCATCCGCACCGGTGAAACCGGCAAGGATGCGGTGTAACCGCTAGTCAGGCAGGAGGAAAAAAACCACGACCGAGAGGCCGTGGTTTTTTTTAAGTTCGGCAAGCACCGAAACGTGAGCGAGCGTCCCTTATTACTTCTCGACGAAGGCCCGCTCGATGACGTAATCGCCGGGCTCGCCCATGCGCGGCGAGATGTTGAAGCCCAGGTCGTCCAGCAGGGCGCTGGTCTCGTCGAGCATCGCCGGGCTGCCGCAGATCATGGCGCGGTCCTGCTTGGGGTCCATCGGTGCGATGCCGGTGTCCTCGAACAGCTTGCCACTGCGAATGTGATCGGTGAGACGGCCCATGGTGTGGAACGCCTCGCGGGTCACGGTGGGGTAGTAGACCAGCTTCTCGCGGATCTCGTCGCCCAGGTATTCGTGAGCCGGCAGCTCCTGCTGGATGAAGTCGGCATAGGCCAGCTCGCTGACGCTGCGCACGCCGTGCACCAGGATCACCTTCTCGTAGCGCTCGTACACCTCCGGGTCCTGGATCAGGCTCATGAACGGTGCCAGGCCGGTGCCGGTGGAGAGGAAGTAGAGGTTGCGCCCCGGCAGCAGGTCGTCGGTGACCAGGGTGCCGGTGGGCTTGCGGCTGACCATGATCTGATCGCCCACCTTGAGGTGCTGCAGGCGCGAGGTCAGCGGACCGTCGGGCACCTTGATGCTGAAGAACTCGAGGTGATCCTCGTAGTTGGGACTGGCAATGGAGTAGGCCCGCATCAGCGGCTTGCCGTTCACTTCGAGGCCGATCATCACGAACTGGCCGTTCTTGAAGCGCAGGCTGCGCTCACGGGTGGTACGAAAGCTGAAGAGGGTATCGTTCCAGTGGTGGACGCTGAGAACTTCCTCTAATGCAAACTTGCTCATGCCGGCTCCTGTCTATTCCAATTTCGAATAACGCAAAGGGCAAATCGATTTGCTTGCATTATAAGAGCACAGGGTTTATCTGTTAATTGGATTGTATGGATGACCTTTATCCAGTCTACTGATATAGATCAACAACGAGCCGTTTGATGCACTTCACCCTGCGCCAACTCGAGGTTTTCGTCGCGGTCGCCCAGCATGAAAGCGTCTCGCGTGCCGCTCGGGCACTCTCGCTCTCCCAGTCGGCGACTAGCACCGCCCTGGCCGAACTGGAACGCCAGTTCGACTGCCAGCTGCTCGACCGCGTGGGCAAGCGGCTGCGGCTCAACGCGCTGGGCTTTCAGCTGCTGCCGAAGGCCGTGGCGTTGCTCGACCGGGCCGAGGAGATCGAGGAGCTGTTGCACGGCCAGCAGGGCATCGGCTCGCTCGACGTGGGCGCCACCCTGACCATCGGCAACTACCTGGCCACCCTACTGATCAGCGACTTCATGCAGCGCCACCCCGGCAGCCGGGTACGCCTCTCGGTGCGCAACACGCGGGAGATCGTCGAGCGCGTGCGACACCATGAGCTCGACCTGGGGCTGATCGAAGGGCACTGCGAGGAGGAGGACGTGATCACCCAGCCGTGGGTGGAGGACGAGCTGGCGGTATTCTGCTCGCCGCGCCACCCCCTGGCCGGCCAGGGTCCGGTGGAGCTCGAGCGCCTGCTGCGCGAGGCGTGGATCATGCGCGAACGGGGCTCGGGCACGCGCCTGACGCTCGAGCAGGCCGCCCGCCACCGCCGTGGCCGCTTCAACACCCTGCTGGAGCTGGAGCACACGGAGGGCATCAAGCGGGCGGTGGAGTCGGGGCTGGGCATCGGCTGCGTGTCGAAGCTGGCGCTGCGCGACGCCTTCCGCCGCGGCAGCCTGGTGCCGATTCCCACGCCGGAGCTTGATCTGAGCCGCCAGTTCGCCTTCATCTGGCACCGCCACAAGTACCTGGCCACCGGCATGCGCGAGTTCCTGCGCCTGTGCCGACAGATGACCGAGGGCGTGCGGCGCAGCGACCAGATCGACCTGCCGCCGGTGTCCTGACCCTCTCGTCTCCAGGGCCGGCTCACGTCAGCGATCGCGCAGGCGGAAGCCGCCGACGACCCGGGCCAGGCGGTCGGCCTGCTCGCTGAGCTGCTCGGCGGCGGTGGTCGACTCCTCGACCAGCGCAGCATTCTGCTGGATGGTGCGGTCGAGGTCGGCCACCGCCACGCTGACCTGGCCGATGCCGTCGCTCTGCTCGCCCGCGGCCATGCTGATCTCGCCGAGCATGCTGGCCACTCGGTTCACGCTGACCACCAGCTCCTCCATGCTGGCGCCTGCCCGGCTCACCAGTTCGGCACCAGCCGCGACCCGCTGGGTCGAGGCATCGATCAGGCTGCGTATATCGCGCGAGGCCTCGGCGCTGCGGGTGGCCAGCTGGCGCACCTCGCCGGCGACCACGGCAAAGCCGCGGCCGTGCTCGCCGGCCCGCGCCGCCTCGACGGAGGCGTTGAGCGCCAGCAGGTTGGTCTGGAAGGCGATGCCGTCGATGACCTTGACGATCTCACCGATCTTCTCTGAGGAGCGACTGATTTCGTCCATGGTCGCCACCACCTGGCCGACCGTGTCGCCGGAGCGCTGGGCGACCTCGGCGGCCGACTTCGACAGGCCATTGGCCTCCCGCGAGGAGGCCGAGGTGTGCTCCACGGTGGCCGAGATCTGCTCCATGGAGGCGGAGGTCTGCTGCAGGCTGGCGGCCGACTGCTCGGTGCGCCGCGACAGGTCCTCGCCGCCGCTGGCGATCTCGCTGGCCGCTATACGTACCGATTCGCTGCTGGCGCGCACGTCGAGCAGCACGTCGTGGATCTTGTCGACGAAGGCATTGAACTGGATGGCAAGCTCGGCGCTCTCGTCGCGCCCACGTACCGGCAGGCGCTGGGTCAGGTCACCGTCGCCGGAGGCGATGTCACGCATGCGGTCGGCCAACAGCCGCAGCGGGCGCGACACGCGGGTGCCGACCCACCACAGGGCGGCGAGCCCCAACGCCGTCAACAGCAGGCCGACCAGGGTCATGCCTAGGGTATCGGCCCGGCGCTGCTCGTTCATCATTGTCTGCAGCGCCGTGAGCTCTGCCATCACTGCCGCTTCAGGCAGCCGGATTATCAGCGTCCAGGGCTGCTCGCTGGCACCAATGGTGAACGGCTGGTAGCGCTCCAGCATGCCGTCCCGGGTCAGGCTCACGCTGCTGCCCTCGCGGCGTGCCCGCTCGGTGGCCTGCAGCACCTCACTGCCGAAGGCCTCGCCCGCCGCGGTACCGAGCCGCTCGGCATCGGCGGTGTGCGCGACCAGGCCGCCGCCACCCGCCACCAGGGCCATCTCGCCCGCGCCGTCGTAGAGGGCGGCGTTGGCCTGCAGCAGCAGTTCCTGGATGAAGCCGACGGCAAGGTCGACCCCAGCCACGCCGCGAAACGCACCCTCGACCAGGATCGGCACGTTGAACGAGGTCACCATCAAGGTCTCGCCGCCGAAGTCGTAGGGCGCGGGGTCGATGACGCAGGGCGCGAGCGTCTCGCGCGGACACAGGTAGTACTCGCCTTGGCGCACGCCGCTGCCGATCAGCGCCGTGCTTTCCATGTCATCGCCCAGCGGCAGCACTTCGACGCTGCCCGCCTCGGTGCGATACCACCAGGGCATGAAGCGCCCCGTACCGTCGTACCCGTCGGCCTCGCCGAGATCGGCATACAGGGCGTCTTGGCCGAAGGCATCGGGCTCCCAGCCGATGTAGGCATCCAGCAGCGAGGGGTGCTGTACTACCATGTCACGCACCAGGTTGGAGAGTTCGCGCCGACTCAGGCTGAGCGCGCTGCGGCCGCTGGCATCCTGCCGGCCCATCAGCGCATTGGTATGGGCCAGCTGGGTCGCCAGGGCCAGCGCATGTTCGAGCTCATTGCGGATACGCCCGGCTTCAGCATCCGCCAGCACCGCCAGGCGCTCGTCGATGGCGCGCTCCGCCAAGTCGTGGGTATGAGTCTCAACGGCCTGCTGGGTCCGCGCCGAAGAGAAAAGGCCGTAGGCAACCAGAGTGACGACCACCGCCAGCAGGCAGGGTCCTGCCAGCAGGATGACGAACTGGCGGATCGAGGTAAGGGACATGAGGCGCTCTCGCTGATGGGGGCATGGCAGCGAAAAGAGTTCCGCTTGCTTGCCTGGTTTATCGGCAAGAGCGCCTGGCGCTTGAGACGGCGCCTCAGCGCATGTCGCTGATCGCCTCCTGGATAGTATCCACCGGCGCCTTTGACAGGTCCTTGTCCAGGGTATGGATGATCAGCTTGCTGGTCGGCCCGTCGATCTTGTCGCGCAGTACGCCCAGGAAGCGGGGCGCCGCGACCAGAATGAGCTTGTCCATGCGGTTGTCGACCCGGGCCTTGTAGATGCGTTCGGCGATCTGCTTGGCGAAAATCTCCGCCTCGCGGTCCAGTGCGACGCTGTCGCCCCGACTCGCACGCCGCGTGTGCGAAGTCGATTCGTCGACCGCCCCCGTCTCGCCGGTGACCAGATCTCCCTCGTGCAGGCGCCCTTCGGCGTGAATCAGGCTCTCCTTCTCCTCCAGCTTGAGCGCATCCCGGGTGAAGATCCGCGCCCGCGCCGCATCGGCCACCACGATATAGGTTGTCATAGCCTCTCCTTAGTGTCGCTTTCTGGGGTCGGTTGAAGCAAAAGCCCGCCATCCGGTTGCAGGCTTTCTGCCTTCAACATGGCAATCAGACCCTTCAGGGTCAACCGACTAAAGCACCTTGCTGCGCAGCAGGCTGGTGAGCGCCTCGCCGATCAGCACCAGCACAACGATGGCGATCAGGATGGTGGCCACGGTAGGCCAGGCGAAGGTGTCAATCGCCCCTTGCAGGATCACCCCGATGCCGCCGGCGCCGACCAGGCCGAGCACCGTCGACTCGCGGATGTTGATGTCCCAGCGCAGGATGACGATGGCGAAGAAGGCCGGCATCACCTGAGGCACGATAGCGTAGGCGATCACCTTGGCCTTGGAGGCACCGGTGGCCTCCATGGCTTCCACCGGGCGGCGGTCGATCTCCTCGATCGCCTCGCCCATCAGCTTGCCGATGAAACCGATGGAGCGGAACATGATGGCAAGTATCCCGGCCAGCACGCCGGGACCGAAGATCGCCACGAACAGCAGCGCCCAGATGATGGTATTGACCGAGCGGCTGGCGACCAGGATAAAGCGCCCCAGCCACAGGCAGGCGCGGTTGGGGGTGGTGTTCTGCGCGGCGATGTAGGAAACCGGCAGGGCGATGAAGATCGTCAGCAGCGTGGCGAGCGTCGCGATGTGCACCGTCTCGATCAGCGCATTGGTGATACGCGCCAGCCCAGTGGGGTCGGGGGGCCACATGCGTGCGCCCAGGCTCGAGATCTGGTTGGGCGCATCCCACACCCAGGGCCAGAAGATATCGATGTCGCTGACCGCCCAGTACACCACCATCACGCTGAACAGCAGCACGGCGAAGCGGATCAGGCGCTGCTTGCGGTCGTAGCGCTGCCAGACGCGGCCGGCGATCAGGCTGGCTTGGTCTACCATATCTTCTTCCTCACCCAGCCGCTGATGCCTTCGCTGATCAGGATCACCGCGATGATGATCAACAGGATGGCGAAGGCGAAATCGTAGTCGTAGCGGCCGAAGGCGTTCATCAGCGTGCCGCCGATGCCGCCGGCGCCCACGATGCCCACCACCGCCGAGGCGCGCAGGTTGCTGTCGAGCTGGTACATCGAGAGCCCTACCTGGCGCGGCAGGATCTGCGGAAAGACGGCGTAGAACAGCGTGGCCAGGTAGCCGGCCCCGGCCGCCTTCATCGCCTCGACCTGCCCCCAGTCGATCTCCTCGATCTCCTCCGCCAGCAGCTTGCCGACGAAGCCGATCGAATAGAGCGTCAGGGTGAGGATGCCGGCCAGCGGGCCGAAGCCCACCGCCGCGACGAACAGGATGGCGACAATCACTGGGTGGAAGCTGCGCGAGACGATGATCACCGCCCGCCCGAGCAGATAGATGGGCTTGGGCGCGACGTTCTTGGCCGCCATCACGGCGAAGGGGATCGACAGCGCCACTCCCAGCAGGGTGGCCAGGATGGCGATCTGGAAGCTCTCCTTGAAACCGGTGAAGAGCAGCCCCCAGCGCTCGAAGCTGGGCGGAAAGCCACCGCCGAAGATACGTGCGGCGCGCGGCAGGCCCTCGCTGATGCGCGCCCAGTTGAACGGCAGCGAGCCGAAGGCCCACACCAGATAGGCGATGACCAGGATCCACAGCCCGTAGCGCAGCACCGGGTTGGCAATGAAGGGCGGCTTGCGCCAGGTCCGGGGCACCGGAACGCTGCCGGGAGTGTCAGGTCGAGTCATGGGCTACCCCACGCGCTTCCTGCCCCGGCTCCACGCCGATCTCGTCGTCAGCCGCCTCGATACCGCCATAGATGGCGTCGAGCGCCTGCTTGTCGAATTCCGCCGGCGTCCCGTCGAAGATCATCCGGCCGTGGCGCAGCCCGACAATGCGTTCGGTGTAGGTCTTGGCCTGGGCCACGTTGTGGATATTGATCAACACCGGCAGCGACAGCTCGCTGGCCAGGCTCTGCAGCAGCTTCATGATCTGCTCGGAAGTGCGCGGATCGAGCGACGCCGTGGGCTCGTCGGCGAGCAGGATCTCCGGCTCCTGCATCAGCGCTCGCACCACGCCGACGCGCTGGCGCTCGCCGCCAGAGAGCGCATCGGCACGCTTGTTGGCATAGTGGGCAATGCCCACCCGCTCCATCAGGGAGAAGGCGCGCTCGATGTCGGCCTGCGGATAGCGCCGGGTGATCGCCTGGTATAGGTTGACGTAGCCGAGCCTTCCGGCCAGCACGTTTTCCATCACCGTCAGCCGGTCGATCAGGTTGAAGCCCTGGAAGACCATGCCGATCTTGCGCCGGGCGCGGCGCAACTCGCGCCCTTTCAGGTTGACCAGTTCGATGCCATTGAGCTTGATCGAGCCCGAGGTCGGCTCCACCAGGCGGTTGATACAGCGCAGCATGGTGCTCTTGCCGGCCCCCGAGGCACCGACGATGGAGACCACGCTGCTGCCTTCCACCACCAGGTTCAGCTCCTTCAGCACCGGCTCATCCCGGCCGTAGCGCTTGACCAGCTTCGAAATTTCGAGCATCCCTCCACCTCACTCAGCACGAGACAGGAGCGCCCCCGGCGTGGCCGGGGGCGCCGGCGGATTCGCCAGGTTATTCCTGCTCCAGGTCCTCGCGGGTGTAGCGCACGTTGTTGGCGGCCTGGATGGTGCGGATGACTTCCCAGTGTTCCTGGTAGTTGATGGGAATGAACTTCTCGACGCCCTCGAACTCCTCGCCCAGCGCCGTGCCCGCAAAGTCGAAGCTGAAGAAGGCCTCCTCGATCTTCTCGACCAGATCCGGATGCAGGTTGTGGGCATAGTTGTAGGAGGTCGTGGGGAAGCGGTCCGACTCATAGATCAAGCGCACCTCCTCCTCGTCGTAGAGGCCGCGGGCAGCCATGCGCTCAACCACCTCGGAGGCCACCGGCGCAGCGTCGTAGTCGCGTGCCACCACGCCCAGCATCGACTGGTCATGGCTGCCGGAGTAGACCACCTCGTAGTCTTCATCGGGCACGATGCCAAGCTCCGGGAACAGCGCCCGCGGCGCCAGGTTGCCCGAATTGGAGGTGGGCGAGGTGTGGGCGACGCGCTTGCCGCGCAGGTCGTCCATCTCTTCAATGTCGGAGTCGACGTGGGTGAAGACCTGCAGGGTGTAACCGAACTGGCCGTCGTCGGAGCCCATCAGCGCAAACGGCACGGCGCCCGCCAGGTTGACGGCGAACGGCGTCGGCCCGGTGGAGAAACCCGCAATGTGCAGCCTGCCGCTGCGCATGGCCTCGACCTGGGCCGAGTTGGACTGCACGGCAAAGAAGCGCACGTTGCGGCCGGTCACCTCTTCAAGGTGGTCGATGAACGGCTGCCAGATATCGGAGTAGATCGCCGGATCCTCGACCGGGGTATAGGCGAAGATCAGGGTGTTGGGGTTGGCCCACTGGGACTCGTCGGCAGGGCGGTCGGCGACCATGTCGCCATCCTCGTCGCAGTAGAGCGTATCCAGGTCCCCCCGCGGGCAGTCGGCCTGGGCCAGCGCAGGCAACGCCAGGGCCAGCGGCAGCAGGGTAGCAAAGGCCAGGGTGGAAAGCGGGTTTTTGGAGCACGGGCGGAAAGCGGAGGAGCAGGTGTGCACGGTCATGGCGTCTCTCACTTACGTTGTTGTTTTATAGGGTATTGCTGGGCCCAGGACAGGCGGCCATCTATCGAGAACGCTGTAGAAACGATCGAATACGAACTCCTTGTCGTATCGATGCTCACAAACGAAACTAAAGCTCACTCTAGGTAGTAGGGCGAGAGCATGTCAAACCCCATTCACACCGCCCCGGTGTACCACAATCGCTATCTGCTGATGCGGCACGGCCACAGCGAGGCCAATGCCCGGCACCTCATCATCAGCACGCCGGCCAACGGCTTGGCGGGCTTCGGGCTTTCGCCCCTGGGTCACGGGCAGCTCGACGCCCTGCTCGACAACTGGCGCTGGCCCACGCCCACCCGCATCCTCCACTCCGATTTCCTGCGCACCACCGAGACCGCAGCACGCATCGCCGATGGCTTCCAGCTCGCCTTGCAGCCCGAGCCCAGGTTACGCGAACGCCACTTCGGTGAACTAGAGGGCCAGGCCGACGACAACTATCCACGCGTCTGGGCCCATGACGCCGACAGCGCCGAACACGGCGCCTATGGCGTGGAGAGCGTCGCCAGCGTGGCGGCCCGCATGCAGGGAGTCATCGCTTCGCTGGAAAACGCGCTGCATGGCGAGACCATCCTGCTGGTGAGTCACGGCGACCCCCTGCAGATACTGCTGACCGCCCTGGAGGGCCGGCTGCTGACCCAGCATCGTGCCCGTGAACCGCTGTTGCCGGCAAGCATCACCGCGCTGTAACCGCTCAGCACGGCAGGAATCTCGTCAGGCGCCTGGCAGCGATAGGCACTGTGCAGCGAATGAAAATACGTTACTATTCAGCAGGTACTGACGAACACTTTTGCCATGGAGGCAAGCGCATTCCAGCTTCTGCTGTGTTCAGGGAGGATTGACGATGCCACGATTCCTGATGTCCCAGCGTTCACCCGGCGTACGACGGGCCGTTCATCTGGCGTTACAGCTCGGCCTGCTGGCGGCTGCCGCTTCCTGGGGGCTTCCCCGGTCGCCCTGGCTGGGCGGCAGCGGCTGGGCCACCGCCTGGCCAAGCGCCGCCTTGTCGTTGGCCGTTTGGCTGGCGCTGGCCATGTGCCTCTACGCACTTGTCGAGTTCTGCCTTTCTCCCCGAGAACGCCCCGAGCAACGCGCGGGCTTCACACCTGAAGAGATGATCACGCGCTCCTTCGAACGGCGCCCCGCCGTTCACAGTGAAGAGGACGCCTGGACCAGCACAGCGCGCGAAGTGGAAACGGAACCCAGCGTGCTGGGCAAGGCGCGAGTCATGCGCCCGGCAAAGCCGCTGCGCCCTCAAAACAGTTCGGCTTGAACGCGCAGCGCCCTCACCCGTCTCCCGACCATCCCCCGCTGCCCGCCGCTTCGCTAACGCGAGGAGGCGGGCGCTGACGGCATCGCTCAATGACCGAGGATCTGGCTCAGGAAGAGCTGGGTGCGCTCGGACTGTGGGTTGTTGAAGAAGGGTTCCGGCGCGTTCTCCTCGATGATCTGGCCCTGGTCCATGAAGATCACCCGGTCGGCCACGGTCTTGGCGAAGCCCATCTCGTGGGTCACGCAGAGCATGGTCATCCCCTCGCGGGCCAGCTCGATCATGACGTCGAGCACCTCCTTGATCATCTCGGGGTCCAGCGCCGAGGTCGGCTCGTCGAACAGCATCACCTCAGGATGCATGCACAGCGAGCGGGCAATGGCCACCCGCTGCTGCTGGCCGCCGGAGAGCTGCCCCGGATACTTGCGCGCCTGTTCGGCGATGCGCACCCGCTCCAGGTACTTCATGGCCTGGGCCTCGGCCTCGCGGCGCGGCTTCTTCTGCACCCACATCGGCGCCAGGCAGCAGTTTTCCAACACCGTCAGGTGCGGGAAAAGGTTGAAGTGCTGGAACACCATGCCCACGCTGCGGCGGATCTGCTCGATGCGCTTGACGTCCTGGGTCAGCGGTATGCCGCCGACCACGATCTGCCCCTGTTGATGCTCCTCGAGATGGTTGATGCAGCGGATCAGCGTCGACTTGCCGGAGCCCGACGGGCCGCAGATCACGATCCGCTCGCCGCGCCGCACTTCCAGGTCGATGTCGCGCAGCACGTGGAACTCACCGTACCACTTGTTGACGCCGCGCATCTCGACCATCAGGGTCTCGGTGCCGGCCTTGGCTTGGGTTGCCTGGTCATTCATTGTCGTCTTTCCTCGATTCGGTTGGCGCCGCTGGCTACCGCTTGTGGCCGGTGTTCAGTTTCTTCTCCAGATACTGGCTATAGCGCGACATGCTGAAGCAAAAGATCCAGAACATGAACGCGGCGAAGACATAGCCTTCCAGGGCGAACCCGAGCCAGCGCGAATCCGACAGCGCAGCCTGCACGATGCCCAGCAGGTCGAATAGCCCGATGATCATCACCAGGGTGGTGTCCTTGAACAGCGAGATGAAGGTGTTGACGATGCCGGGGATCATCATCTTCAGGGCCTGGGGCATCACGATCAGCCCCATACGCATCCAGTAGCTCATGCCGAGTGCCGCGGCAGCCTCCTCCTGGCCCTTCGGGATCGCCTGCAGGCCACCGCGTATGACCTCGGCCATGTAGGCGCTCTGGAACAGCGTGATGCCGATCAGCGCCCGCACCAGGCGGTCGACGCTCACCCCGGTCGGCAGGAACAGCGGCAGCATGACCGAGGCCATGAACAGGATCGTGATCAGCGGTACGCCGCGCCAGAACTCGATGAACACCACGCAGAAGCTCTTGACGATGGGCATCTGCGAGCGCCTCCCCAGGGCCAGCAGGATACCCAGCGGCAGTGCCGCCACCATGCCCACCACCGCCAGGATCAGGGTCAGCATCAGCCCGCCCCAGCGGTGAGTTTCCACCACCCGCAGGCCGAAATAGCCGCCGTAGAGCATGACGTAGGCGAACACCGGGAACACCAGCAGCGTGGCGATGGCCACCCAGCGCTTGAAGGGCAGCCGGGGGATGGCCAGCCAGGCGATCAGCACCGCGAAGGACGCGAATACGGTGTCGACGCGCCACAGCTCGGTGCGCGGGTAGAGTCCGTAGATGAACTGGGTCAGGCGGGCGTTGACGAACACCCAGCAGGCCCCCTCCCGCGAGCAGTCGTCGCGGCTGGTGCCCACCCAGTCGGCGTTGATGAAGGCCCACTGGATCGTCGGGGTCAGCAGCACATACAGCAGGTAGAGCCCCAGCAGGGTGAAGACCGTGTTGATCGGCCCGCTGAACAGGTTGGCCCGCAGCCAGGCCAGCGGCCCCACCGTGTTCTTCGGTGCCGGGCGCGCCTCGATCATCTTGGGTTGGATTGTCATGGCGCTTCTCCTAGCGTTCCACCAGCGCCACGCGGGCGTTGAACCAGTTCATGAACATCGACACCAGCAGGCTGATGGTCAGGTAGACCGCCATGGTCATGGCGATCACCTCGATCGCCTGCCCGGTCTGGTTGAGCGTGGTGCCGGCGAACACCGAGACCAGGTCGGGATAGCCGATGGCCGTGGCCAGCGAGGAGTTCTTGATCAGGTTGAGGTACTGGCTGGTCAGCGGCGGGATGATCACGCGCAGCGCCTGGGGAATCACCACCAGCCGCAGTACCAGACCTTGGGGCAGGCTCAGCGCCTGGGCCGCCTCGGTCTGCCCATGGGGAATGGCCTGGATGCCTGAGCGCACGATCTCGGCGATGAACGACGCCGTGTAAATCGACAGCGCCAGCCATAGCGCCAGGAACTCGGGGATGACGGTGATCCCGCCGCGGAAGTTGAAGCCACGCAGCTCCGGCACGTCCCAGGTGATCGGCACCCCGGTGGCCAGCAGCACCAGCAGCGGCAGGCCCAGGATCAGGCCCAGCGAGATCCAGCCGGCCGGCAGCCGCTTGCCGGTGGCTTCATGGCGCCGCTTGTTCCAGATCGTCAGCACGATGCTGGCGACCACGGCCACCCCCAAGGCCAGCGGGATCATGCCGAAACCCGACTCGAATAGCGGCTCGGGCAGGTAGAGCCCGCGCACGTTGAGGAAGATCACCTCGCCCAGCGAGTAGCTGTCGCGTGCCGATGGCAGGGTGCGCAGCACGGCGAAGTACCAGAAGAAGATCTGCAGCAGCAGCGGTATGTTGCGGAAGATCTCGATGTAGCCGCTGGCCAGCCGGGCGATCAGCCAGTTGGGCGAGAGCCGGGCGATGCCCACGGTGAAGCCGATAACGGTGGCGGCCACCACGCCGAGAGCGGAGACAAGCAGCGTGTTGAGCAGGCCCACCACGAAGGTACGCCCGTAGGTGCTCTGCGACGAGTAGTCGATTAGGCTCTGGACGATGCCGAAGCCAGCAGTATTATTCAAGAAGCCGAAGCCGGTGGTGATGCCTCGGGCGGCCAGGTTGGCCTGGGTGTTGCCGATGATGTACACCAGGAAGGCGGCCACCGCGAGGATCAGCAACACCTGGAAAATCAGCGCACGTTTGGCACGATCACGCCAGAACGGCGGCTTGGGGCCGATGGAGTGGGCCTTGGGTCGAACGGACATGGACAAGCTCTCCGCCTGGATCCGTCAAGCAGGTGATCAGGCACCCGGCCCGGGGTTGCCGGGCCGGGGCACTAACGGTTCAGGGCGCCGACGTGGCGCCCTGGCGGTAGGCTCAGCGGATCGGCGGAGCGTACTGAATGCCGCCTTCGGTCCACAGGGCGTTGATGCCGCGTTCGATTTCAAGCGGCGACCCCATGCCGACGTTGCGCTCGAAGCTCTCGCCGTAGTTACCGACCTGGCTGATGATGTTGTAGGCCCAGTCGGCGGAGAGGCCCATACCTTCGCCGTAGTTGCCGTCACGTCCCAGCAGGCGGGCGATGTCCGGGTCATCAGACTCGAGCATCTCGTCGACGTTGTCCTGGGTGATGCCCATCTCCTCGGCGTTGAGCATGGCGAACAGCGACCACTTGACGATGTTGAACCACTGGTCGTCGCCCTGGCGTACCACCGGGCCCAGCGGCTCCTTGGAGATGACTTCCGGCAGGATCACGGACTGATCCGGATCGGAGAGCTGAATGCGCAGCGCCGCCAGCTGGGAGGTATCGGAGGTCAGCACGTCGCAGCGACCGGCCTCGTAGCCGCCCACAGTCTGCTCGGAGGTGTCGAAGACGATGGGGTCGAACGTCATGCCGTTGGCGCGGAAGTAGTCGGCCACGTTGAGTTCGGTGGTGGTGCCGGACTGTACGCAGATCGCCGCACCGTCGAGATCCTTGGCGCTGGAGACGCCGAGATCGCGGTTGATCATGAAGCCGATGCCGTCGTAGAAGGTCACGCCGGTGAAGTTCAGGCCCAGGGTGGTGTCACGCGTGGTGGTCCAGGTGGTATTGCGCGACAGCACGTCGACCTCGCCGGACTGCAGCGCGGTGAAGCGCTCTACCGCGTTCAACGAGATGTAGCGTACGGCCTCGGCATCGCCGAATACCGCTGCGGCCACGGCACGGCAGACGTCGACGTCCAGCCCCTGCCATTCGCCCTGATCATCGGGCGCGGAGAAGCCCGGCAGGCCGTCGCTGACACCGCACTGCACCGCGCCGCGATTGCGGGTTTCGTCGAGCGTAGAGGCCTGGGCGGTCGTGGCGGCGCCCAGCAACAGCGCACCGGTAGCAGCCAGCAGGACAACATTGTTCTTCTTCAGCATCAGGTTTTCCCTCGTTGACGAGTGTTTATTGTGACTTGTGGGGTCATGCAGGAGTCCGTGCCGCTTTTCCTGCGTACGTCCAGACACTAGCAAAGTTCGTTCCACTAGGGCGAGATGGCAGTGCCACACACTTTTTCAACGTAATTCGATAAGAAATCTTGCCGAAACGCGAAGAATTGAGCAAAACGCTCAGCGGGCGTGCCAAGCCCCATGCCCCGCCGGAGTGCAGTGCGCGCCACCCTTCCCCGGCATGGTGCAGGCTGCCCGACGACCCACACGCCGACGCCCCGGCAGGAAGCCTGCCGGGGCGTCGGGTACCAGGCCGGGCAACGCCGGCCAAGTATCAGCTGCGGATAAGGTAGTCGAACGCGCCCAGCGCCGCCTTCGAGCCTTCGCCCATGGCGATGATGATCTGCTTGTAGGGCACGGTGGTGACGTCGCCGGCGGCGAAGATACCGGGCACCGAAGTCATGCCGCGCGCGTCGGTGACAATCTCGCCACGCTCCGACAGCTCGATGGAAGAGTCGGTCAGCCACTCGGTGTTGGGCACCAGGCCGATCTGCACGAAGATGCCTTCCAGCTCGAGCCGCTTGATCTCGCCGCTGGCCCGCTCTTCGTAGCTCAAACCGTTGACCCGGGTGCCGTCGCCGTTCACCTCGGTGGTGCGGGCGCCGAGGATGATCTCGACGTTGGACAGGCTGCGCAACTTCTTCTGCAGCACGGCGTCGGCGCGCATCTCGTCCATGAACTCGATCAGCGTCACGTGGCCGACGATGCCGGCCAGGTCGATGGCCGCCTCGACGCCGGAGTTGCCGCCGCCGATCACCGCCACGCGCTTGCCCTTGAACAGCGGGCCGTCGCAGTGGGGGCAGTAGGCCACGCCCTTGTTGCGGTACTCGGCTTCGCCGGGCACGTTCATCTCGCGCCAGCGGGCGCCGGTAGAGAGAATCAGCGTCTTGCTCTTTAGGCGCGCGCCGGATTCGAACTCCACCTCGTGCTCGCCGCCCTGGTCGGCGGCCGGAATCAGCTTCACGGCGCGCTGCAGGTTCATGATGTCGGCTTCATATTCCGTGACGTGCTGCTCGAGCGCCGCGGCCAGCTTGGGGCCTTCGGTGTAGGGCACCGAGATAAAGTTCTCGATTGCCATGGTATCGAGCACCTGGCCGCCGAAGCGCTCGGCCGCCACGCCGGTGCGGATGCCCTTGCGCGCGGCGTAGATGGCCGCCGCAGCGCCGGCCGGGCCGCCGCCCACCACCAGCACGTCGAACGGGTCCTTCTCGTTGAGCTTGGCCGCCTCGCGCTGGGCAGCGCCGGTGTCGACCTTGGCCAGGATCTGCTCCAGGCTCATGCGCCCCTGGTCGAAGGGCTCGCCATTGAGGTAGATGCTCGGCACCGACATGATCTGGCGCGCTTCCACCTCATCCTGGAACAGCGCGCCGTCGATGGCGACGTGGCGCACGCCCGGGTTGAAGATGGCCATCAGGTTGAGCGCCTGCACCACGTCGGGGCAGTTCTGGCACGACAGCGAGTAGTAGGTCTCGAAATGGAACTCCCCGTCGAGCGCCTTGATTTGCGACAGGGTATCGTCGCTGACCTTGGGCGGGTGGCCGCCGACCTGCAGCAGCGCCAGCACCAGCGAGGTGAACTCGTGGCCCATGGGGATGCCGGCGAAGACCACGCCGGTCTCCTCACCGGGGCGATTGAGCGCGAACGAGGGCTTGCGCGCATCCTCGCCATCCAGGCGCAGGGTGATCCGCTCGCTGAGGCTGGCGATGTCCTTCAGCAGGCCGTGAAGTTCCTTGGATTTCGCGCCGTCATCGAGGGATGCGACGATCTCGAACGGCTGCGTGACCTTCTGCAGGTAAGCTTTGAGCTGATTTTTCAGATTGTCGTCCAACATGACGGCGGGTTCCTTTCATGTCTGGCAAGAACGATGGCAAGCGACCGCCTCGGCGCGAAGTCCGCACAGGCAGCGCTTGCACATTTCGAAAGAGGGCCCGGGCAGGAGCTGCCCGGGCGGGGACTCGCACGAGGTCAGGGGGTAGCCTCGTGGGTCGCAGGATCGCTTAGATCTTGCCGACCAGGTCCAGGGAAGGCGCGAGGGTCTGTTCGCCTTCCTTCCACTTGGCAGGGCAGACTTCGTTCGGGTTGTTGCGGACGTACTGGGCGGCCTTCAGCTTGCGCAGGGTCTCGGTGACGTCGCGGGCGATGGCGTTGTCATGGATCTCCAGGGTCTTGATCACGCCGTCCGGGTCGATCACGAAGGTGCCGCGCAGGGCCAGACCGGCTTCCTCGATGTGCACACCGAAGGCACGGGTCAGCTGGTGGGTCGGGTCGCCGACCAGCGGGAACTTGGCCTTACCCACTGCCGGTGAGGTCTCGTGCCACACCTTGTGCGAGAAGTGGGTGTCGGTGGTGACGATATAGACTTCGGCACCGGCCTTCTTGAACTCTTCGTAATGGTCAGCGGCGTCCTCGACTTCGGTCGGACAGTTGAAGGTGAACGCGGCCGGCATGAAGATCACCACGGACCACTGGCCCTTCATGTCTTCGTTGGAAACTTCGACGAACTCGCCGTTATGGAACGCAGTGGCCTTGAACGGCTGGACTTCGGTGTTGATCAGGGACATTCAGTAATGCTCCATGTCGAATGAGTGTTGATCCAGATAACGACGCCTATCCTATCCACCTTCGTCGATAGGCGAAAATTGAAAGCAGCCATGGTTTTGATAACCCTTGCCTATGGCTGCCACCTTCTCATTGGAAGGACACCGCCTCGCCCTGGCGGTCCAACGCCAGGAAGTTGGTGATGTTGCCCATCTGCAGCGATTCGACCATGCGCTGCAGCTGACGCTCCGTCTCGTTCTCATCGGGCGTCTGGCCGCCATGCCCCGAGAGAGCCGCCACGAAGACGATATCCCACTCGATGTCGGTGCGCCGCGACTCCTCCACCAGCGCCGCCATGTCGCTAAGTTCCTCGGGCACCTTGTCGACGCACAGCACCGGCGTCAGCACGCCGCCCTCGCCCTGCTCGAAACGCTGCCGCTGCGCCTCGGTGGGATTTTCCGGCAGCTCGGCGCGGGTGAAAACGAACAGCAGCCGCTGCGGCTCGGGCTGGCGCCGCGCCTCGTCAAGCAGATCGGCAAAACGGGAAATGGCCAAGACGTCCTCCAGAAATCGCTGCCCCTGCCTCGCAGGGCGAATGTTGCGCTGCCGGCCACGCCGGCGCTCCGGGTACGATAGCGCATCGCCGCCGCAGCGCCCACCCGCTCAGCGGGTGAAATCGACCCGCAGCGTCGGCTCCTCCGGCGGCCGGGTGCTGCTCTCCAGCCCCGCCTCGGCGGTCAGCACCACCTGGCTGGCGCCCAGGTGGTGACGCAGGCCGCCGGCCAGCTGCGCAAGGGCGTCATGCTCGTCGCCGCTCAGCGCCACCAGCGTGCCATCGCGCAGGGCCAAGGCCCGCGCCCGACCCGCCGCTGCAAGCGCCTCGGCGGCATCGCCCAGCCCTTGCGCCGTGAGCCACTCGCCGACCGCGCGAGTCTCGCCGATCACCACCAACGGCGACGACGCTTCAACGTGGGCGTCACCGTGGCTCGCCAGCGGGCGGGCGAAGGCCTGTTCGGCCAGCGGCGCCAGCGAGGGTTCCAGCGCCAGCAGACGGCTCGCGGGGTCGAGCGCTGCCCGGCGCAGGATGGCCGGCGCAGGCGACAGCGCGCGAAGCACATCGAAGTCGGGGTCCACGTCCAGTGCCAGGGGCTCATCGTCCAGCACCAGCTCGAAGGTGGCCGCCTCGCCCTCGAAGGCCAGCCTCTCGCGGTGCTCGCCGCCCGCGGTGGTGACCACCAGCGGCACCAGCAGCGGCCAGGGCGCCGCACCGCCGGACTGACGCAGCGTGCCGGACAGCCGCCAGCCAGCGTCAGTTGCCCGCCGCTCAGCCTGGACGGCCAGTACCGGTCGCCCGGGGCGCTGGGTCCAGGCCGCGACGATCTCCTCGAGCGGCGTCTCGGCAGCCTCGCCGAGCGCCGCAGCAAGGTCCTCCCAGCCGGCCGGATGGTGCATGTAGGCCTCGGCGAAGCGGCGCAGCCCGGCATCGAAGGCGTCGTCGCCAATGCGCTGACGCAGCATGTGCAGCAGCATGGCACCGTGCTGGTAGCCGAGCAGCCGCAGCGCCGGGTCGCGCTGGGCGCGAAAGTCGATCGGACGCCGGTCGAAGCCGTCGGGCAGCGCGGCGAGGTCGTTCAGCCAGCGCCGTCGGGTGTCGCGCGCTTCGCCGCGGGCCTCGTCGAGGGCGTAGTCGGCCAGGTAGGTGGTCAGCGCCTCGGACCAGTTGCCGCCGGCCCCGCTCTGGCCAGCGTCACGCTGGCGACCCGAGTAGTCGACCAGCACCCCGGCGCCCCACCAGGCGTGCATCAGTTCGTGGGCCAGCGAGGTGCGCGGGATGAACGGCAGCGGTATGACCTGCTCGCCGAGCAGGGTGAAGCCGGGAAACGCCAGCCCCACCGGGGCCGGCGAGGCGGCGATGGTGAAGCTGTCGAAGGGATAGGGACCGACCCGCCGGGCGAAGCGCGGCAGGTAGTCGGCGGCGTGGTCGAGGTAGGTCTCGGCGTGGCGCTCATCGAGCGCGTCGGGAAACAGCGTGCGCAGCTGCACCCCGTCCACCTCACGCCGGCGCTCCTGCCAGGGTCCCGTCGCCACTTCGATCCATTCGGTGCGCGGATGCACGTGGCGCACCGTATAGCCTGTCGCTTCGGCCTGGGGCTCGCCGACCAGCGAGCCGGTGCCCACCGCCCGCTGACCCGGCGGAACCAGGATCTGCAGTCCCAGCGAGAAGGGGCCCAGCTCGTCGAAGCGCGGATACCAGCCGCCGTGGGCCGGCAGCAAGCTACCCTGCGGGGAGACCATGCCGCTCTCCCGGTCAAGGCGCCCCTGCCAGTGCAGGGTCAGCGACTCACCCGCGGCCGCCCGGATCAGGCGATGGCGCCCATCGCCGGCGGCGCGCACCGGCAGCGCCTGGTTCCCGGAGCGCGCGCCCAGCAGCTCGAGGCCGGGCAGCAGCGAGAAGTGGCGCGAGCTCGGCGGTGGGGTAATGGTCATGCGACCTTCGAGCCGACCTTTGGCGGGGTCGAGGTAGAGCGCCAGCTCGACCTTGGGCAGCGATGGATCGGCCTGCGCCGCCAGCCCCGGCAGCGCCAGCAGGACGAGCAGCCCGGCCAGGCGGAGGCAGCGCCACGCGCGCCCGGCCATCTCAAGGGCTCTCGCTGCGTGCCGGGAAGCGCGCGAGGATTTCCCGCTCGCCGCCGTCACGCCTGACCAGCAGCGGCAGCAGGGTGCCGGCCGGCTGGCGCCGCACCAGGGCGGTGAGGTCGGCGGGTCTGGCCAGCGCCTCGCCGGCCGCCAGCAGGACCACGTCGCCCGCCATCAGGCCAGCGCGCTCGGCCACCGAGCCCGCCAGTACGCCGTGGATCTCGATCCCCTGGTCGTGAGGGATGACATACACCCCCAGCTGCATCGGCGGCAGCGCCTGGTCCGGGCTCTCTTCGACCAGGGCGAACACGGCCCGCGCCAGGCCCGCCGGAGGCGGCGCGCAGCCCTCGCCGTTCACCGTCCAGGGCAGCAGGGTAGCGGACTCGCTCACGCCCAGGTCCGCCAGCTGGTGCGGCACGCCATGCTCGAACTGCAGATGGCCCTGCCCGATCAGCCCCACCACCAGCCCGGCCTCGCCCAACGCCTCGGCCAGCCCGGCGGCCATGGCACGGTCCCACACCAGCTGGGCAGCGACGAAGCGCTCGAGGCTCTCCTCCTCGTCCCCGCGCGAGGGGTGCTGGGCGTGCACCACGGCCAGGCGCTCGCGGTAGGCGGGCAGCGCCTCCGCCGGTGCAGTGATGCCGAAGCGCTCGCCTTCCGGTACGCCCTCCCAACCCTCGACGGCCAGCCGGCCGCGCAGCTCGGGGGTGACATTGATGGCCTTAAGCGGCACCCGGTGCAGACGCGCGAAGTGCAGGATCGGCAGGTAGAGCTGCGGGTCGAAGCCCCAGGCGGTAGCCCACTGACTGGCCTGGAGGAAGGCCGCCTCGTCGAGCTCACCGGCCACCCAGGCATCCAGCGCCGGCTGCGCCTCACGGGGCAGCATCTCCAGGCCAATCGCCATGTCCGGGTTGCGCGCATGCAGCCCGGCCAGCACGTGGAGCTGCCAGCGGTGGTGATCCATGCGGTCGTGCTGCTCGCCGAGCAGCACCACGTCGCGCCGGGCCAGCTCGGTGAACAGCGCCGCCGAGTCGAGGCGCTCGCCGCCGGGCTGGTACCACTGGCCGGGTGCCGGGCACGTATCGGCCGCTGCCGGCAGGGCCGCGGCAAGGCTGGCCAGTAGCAGCAGCGTGCGGGGCAAGGGGGGCAGGTATCGCATCGGCGTCTCCCTATCAGGCTTGCCTCATCATGGCCCATTCACCGTCCTCAGGCAGCCCCCGGCTGTGCCGACGACGGCGCTTCGTCGAAATGAAACTCCAGCTGGGTCGGCTCCAGGCGCGGGTCGAGCTCGGTAAAGTGCGGCGTTTCAAGCGTAGGCACCGCCACGAAGGGCTCCTGCTCGACCGCCTCGATCGGCTCGCCGGCACGTCGACGCAGGCGCAGCGCCACGAACAGCGCCAGCGCCAGCGAGGCCGCGCCGAGGAACAGCCACAGCCCATCGGGGCCGATCGCCTGCATCACCAGCGACGCCGAGAACGGCCCGATGATCGAGCCGATGCCGTACCAGATCATCAGCTTGGCGTTGGCCGCAACGATCTCGCCCGGCGCCAGCCAGTCGTTGGTATGCGCCAGGCTCAAGGCGTAGAGGGTGTGCAGCATGGCGGTATGGAAACAGGCCACCACCACCAGCAGCCAGAAATCGATGTGCACCAGCATCGACACCAGGGCGCCTGAAATGGTCATCACCACGGCCATGCCGAGGATCACCTTGCGCCGGTCGATATAGTCGGAGAGCCGCCCCAGCCCCCACTGGGCGAACAGCGCCACCATGGTGGTGATGGCCATGAAGCGCGCCGTCTCACCGGTGGTCAGACCGATCTCCTGGCCATAGAAAGGCGTCATGGCGAAGAAGGACTGCACCATCAGGCCGGCGGTAAAAGCCCCCACCAGCCCTACCGGGGCGCGCTCGAACAGGGTCTTCAGACGGATCTTCTGCGGCTGGATGTCGTGGGTCTGGCGCGGGCCGTGGATGCGCACGATCGACAGCGGCACCAGCGCCAGGGCAAACAGCATGCCAACGATGGAGAACAGCGCCGGGCCGGCCGGATCGGCCAGGTTGAGCATCCACTGCCCGCCGGCCAGCGACAGGGTCGAGATGATCATGTAGATCGCCAGCACCCGGCCGCGATTCTCGTTGGTCGACTCGCCCGAGACCCACGACTCCATCACCATCAGCATACCCGCCGTGGCCACCCCGCCGAGCAGGCGCCAGGCCAGCCAGGCCCAGGGGTTGACCCACAGGCCGTGGAGCATGGCGGTGACGGCAAGGATCCCGGCGCAGGCGGCGAATACGCGGATATGCCCGACGCCGCGAATGCGTTTCTCCAGCAGGTAGCTGCCCAGCACGAAGCCGAGCGAGAAGCTTGACATCAGCAGGCCCGCCATATGCGAGGGGAAGCCCTCGATCGACATGCGCACGCCGAGCAGGGTCATGATCAGGCCGTGGCCGAGCAGGAAGCTGATTTCACAGACGAAAAGGATGGGAAGGGTTGCCGGTAGACTGCGCAAGAAGTCACTCCCTTGACGTGGCCGAACGCAAACGGGCGCAGCACCTCGCCTCTCGAGGCGCCTGGGGCAAGTGTAGAAAGGCCGCCGGGCTCCCTGCCAGTCGACCGGCAAGCCGCTGCGCCTCGCTGTCGGCTTCGCTCGCCAGGGGCTAGCCTGTAGAGACACCCGACACCGCATGCAAGGAGGCCGCCATGGCAGGCAGATTCCCCCGCGTTCTGATCGCCCTTTCGCTGAGCCTGGCCTGGGCGGCCCAGGCCCAAGACCAGGGCCCGAGCGCCACCCCCGCCGTTCCCGACGAGAGCGCTGCCGGCATGGACCCGGCGGAGATCACCGAGGCGCCGGATGTCACCACCGGCCGGGCCGGCACCACCAGCGGCATCACCGGCGCGGACATGGACGAGCAGGACCAGGGCAGCGGCAGCGGCCAGACTCAGGCCGACGAACTGTTCCAGACCCCGGCGGCAGGCGCCCACGCCGGGCCCGCCTACGAGGTCGAAACTCCCGAGCGCGCCGACGAAGGCGACCCCGAGACCCTCCCCGATGCGCCGATCGGCGCCGACGACAGCGGACGGCGCGAGGATGGCGAGCCGCAGGCCAGCACCGACCAGTCGCCCTGAGCAGCCACCGTCCTGCTGCGTTACCGATGGAAACAAAGCGGCGGCAGGCAGGCGGGCAGAAGTCGCTACGCTTAAAGGCAGACCATGACAACACCAATGGGTACCGGAACCTGGCAGGAGGCCTCATGACCCTCAGGGTGACACGCAGACAATTCTTCAAGCTCGGGGCGGCGGGGATGGCCACATCCAGCCTGGCCATGATGGGCTTCGCCCCGGAGCCCGCCGTTGCCTCGATCCGCCACTTCAAGCTCACCGGCGCCAAGATCACCCGCAGCAACTGCACCTACTGCTCGGTGGGCTGCGGGGTGCTGATCTACAGCCGGGGCGACCAGGCGATCAACAACATCGACGACGTTTATCACGTCGAGGGCGACCCGGACCATCCGGTGAGCCGCGGCTCGCTGTGCCCCAAGGGCGCCGGGCTGCTCGACTACATCCGCAGCGACTCCCGGCTGCGCTACCCGCAGGTGCGCGAGGCCGGCGCCAGCGAGTGGAAGCGGATCAGCTGGGACGAGGCCTTCACCCGCATCGCCCGGCACATGAAGGACGACCGCGACGCCAACTTCGTCACCCAGGACGCCGAGGGCAACACCGTCAACCACTGGACGACGACCGGCATGCTGGCGGCTTCGGCCTCGACCAACGAAACGGCCTACTGCACCCACAAGATCGCCCGCAGCCTCGGCATGGTGGCGTTCGACAACCAGGCGCGCGTCTGACACGGACCGACGGTGGCAGGTCTTGCCCCAACATTCGGTCGCGGTGCCATGACCAACCACTGGGTCGACATTCGCAATGCCGACCTGATCATCGGTATGGGCGGCAACCCCGCCGAGGCGCATCCCGTGGGCTTCCGCTGGGTGATGGAGGCACGCGAGCACAACGACGCCCGGCTGGTGGTGGTCGACCCGCGCTTCACCCGCACGGCGGCGGTGGCAGACTACTTCGCCGAGATCCGCACGGGCACCGATATCGCCTTTCTCGGCGGGCTGATCCACTACCTGATCGAGAGCGGTCGCTTCCAGCGCGACTACGTGCTCGCCTACACCGATGCCAGCCTGATCGTGCGCGAGGAGTTCGGCTTCGAGGACGGCCTGTTCACCGGCTACGACGCCGACAACGGCGAGTACGAGACGGAGACCTGGCAGTACGAATACGACGACGAGGGGCACGCGCTGCGTGACGAGACGCTGATGCACCCGCGCTGCGTGTTCCAGCTGATGCGCCAGCACTACAGCCGCTACACCCTCGACGTGGTCTCGTCGGTGTGCGGCACGCCGCGCGAGAAGATCCAGCACGTCTGGAACATGGCCGCCGAGACGGCCGCCCCCGACAAGACCATGACCTTCCTCTACGCGCTGGGCTGGACCCAGCACTCGATCGGCGCGCAGATCATCCGCACCGCGGCCATCGTCCAGCTGCTGCTGGGCAACATGGGCATGCGCGGCGGCGGCGTCAACGCCCTGCGCGGGCACTCCAACATCCAGGGGCTGACCGACCTGGGACTACTCTCCGACCAGCTGCCGGGCTACCTGACCCTGCCCGACGACGACGAGCAGGACTACGAGGCGTACATCCGCGACCGCGCCCGCCCGCCGCTGGTGCCCGGAGAGGTCTCCTACTGGCGTCACTACGAGCGCTTCCACGTCAGCCTGATGAAGGCGTGGTACGGCGACGCCGCCACCGAAGCCAATAACTGGTGCTACGACTGGCTGCCGAAGATGGGCGAGGACCTCTACGACATCCTGCACACCTTCGAGCGCATGCATCACGGCGAAATGACCGGCTACCTGTGCCAGGGCTTCAACCCGCTGGCGGCCTTCCCGCACAAGGCCAAGGTCACCGAGGCATTGTCACGGCTCAGGTACCTGGTGGTGATCGACCCGCTGCGCACCGAGACGGCGGAGTTCTGGATGAACCACGGCGAATACCACGACGTCGATACCGCCGCCATCGACACCGAGGTGTTCCGCCTGCCCACCACCAGCTTCGCCGAGGAGGACGGCACCATCGTCAACAGCTCGCGCTGGCTGCAGTGGTTCTGGCAGGCCGCTCCGCCGCCGGGCGAGGCCAAGCCCGACACGGCGATCCTGGCCGGCATCTTCCTGCGCCTGCAGCGGCTCTACCAGGAGGAGGGCGGCGCCTTCCCCGATCCCATCCTCAACCTGCACTGGCCCTACCGGCGGCCCGAGGAGCCGAGCCCCGCGGAGCTGGCCCGCGAGTACAACGGCTGGGCGCTGGAGGACGTCGTCGACGAAGAGCGCAACCTGGTGATCCGCGCCGGCCAGCAGCTCGAGGACTTCGGCATGCTGCGCGCCGACGGCTCCACCGCCTGCGGCTGCTGGATCTTCGCCGGCTGCTGGACCGAGGCCGGCAACCAGATGGTGCGACGCGACAACTCCGACCCCTACGGCACCGGCCAGACGCTGGGCTGGGCCTGGTCGTGGCCAGCCAACCGCCGCATCCTCTACAACCGCGCCAGCGCGCGGCCCGACGGCACCCCCTGGGCGGCCAACAAGGCCGTGGTGTGGTGGGACGGCCAGCGCTGGGTCGGCAACGACGTGCCCGACTTCCCCGAGGAGTCGGCCCCCGGCATGACCCAGGGCCCGTTCATCATGAACCAGACCGGCCGCGGCCAGCTGTTCGCCCGCGACCGCATGAAGGAAGGCCCCTTCCCCGAGCACTACGAGCCGTTCGAGACGCCGATCGCCAGCAACCCGCTGCACCCGGACAGCCCGCTGGCCAAGCACAACCCGGCCGCGCGGATCTTTGCCCAGGACCGCGCCAACCTAGGCACCTTCGAGGAGTTTCCGCATGCCGCCACCAGCTACCGACTGACCGAGCACTTCCACTACTGGACGATGCACAACCGTCTGAATGCCATCGCCCAGCCGGAGAAGTTCGTCGAGATCGGCGAGGCGCTGGCCGAGGAACTCGGCATTGCCAAGGGCGACCGCGTGCGGGTCAGCTCCAAGCGCGGCCACATCGACGCCGTGGCGGTGGTGACCAAACGCATCCGCCCGCTGCAGGTGGCCGGCAAGACCGTGCACCAGGTAGGCATCCCGCTGCACTGGGGCTTTCTCGGCGAGACGCGCAAGGCCCACCTGACCAATACCCTGACGCCGTCGGTCGGCGACGCCAACACCCAGACGCCGGAGTACAAGTCGTTCCTGGTGCGCGTCGACAAGCTGTAGGGAAAGGAGGCCAGACATGAGAGGCGAACAGATCAACCTGCAGAACATCATCGCCCGCTCGGCGACCCCGGTGCCCTCGCCCCAGGAGCGCACCGGTGGGGTCGACCGGGTGACCAAGCTGATCGACGTGTCGCGCTGCATCGGCTGCAAGGCATGCCAGGTCGCCTGCGCCGAGTGGAACGACCTGCGCGACGAGGTGGGCGAGAACGTGGGGATCTACGACAACCCGCTCGACCTCACCCCCAACACCTGGCAGGTGATGCGCTTCAACGAGTACGAGAACGAGCAGGGCAACCTGGAGTGGCTGATCCGCAAGGACAACTGCATGCACTGCGCCGAACCCGGCTGCCTCGAGGCGTGCCCGGCGCCGGGCGCCATCGTGCAGTACGCCAACGGCATCGTCGACTTCAACTCCGAGCACTGTATCGGCTGCGGCTACTGCGTCACCGGCTGCCCGTTCGACGTGCCGCGCATCTCCGAGGTGGACGGCAAGTCCTACAAGTGCACGCTGTGCTCCGATCGGGTGTTCCACGGCCTGGAGCCGGCCTGCGTCAAGTCGTGCCCCACCGGCTCGATCATGTTCGGCACCCGCGACGACATGCTCGACCTGGCCGAGACCCGCACCGACTTCCTCCGCAGCCGCGGCTACGACAACGCCGGGGTCTACAACCCCGAGGGGGTCGACGGCACCCACGTGATCTACGTGCTGCAGCACGCCGACAAGCCGCAGATCTACAACGACCTGCCCGAGGACCCTCGCATCAGCCCGATGGTGGACGCCTGGAAGGGGCTGGGCAAGCCGCTGGCCTCGGCGGCGATCGGCCTGGCCGCGCTGACCGGCTTCTTCCACTACGTTACCGCCGGGCCCAAGGAGCACGGCGAGGAGGACGAACAGGCGGTTCGTGACGACGAGGCCCGCGATCGTGAACGGGAGGAGCGACCATGAGCCTGGCCAAATCCGATCCCCACCTGCGCCGCTACACCCTGGCTGAACGCATCAACCATTGGCTGGTGGCGATCAGCTTCGTGCTGCTGGTGCTCAGCGGCCTGCCATTTTTCCACCCCTTCTTCTGGTCGCTGACGGGGCTCTTTGGCGGCCCCACCATGACCCGCATCCTGCACCCCTGGATCGGCCTGTTCATGGTGCTGATGTTCGCCGTCATGGCGGTACGATTCTTTAAGGAGAGCCTGATCCGCCGCCATGACATCCAGTGGCTCAAGCAGATCAACGACGTGCTGTTCAACCGCGACGAGAAGCTGCCGCCGGTGGGCAAGAACAACGCCGGCCAGAAGCTGGTGTACTGGCTGATGCTGGGCTGCATCACCCTGCTGCTGATCACCGGGGTGATGATCTGGCAGCCGCTGGTCGGCGAGGCGATGCCGATCACGCTGCGCCGGCTGGCCTCGCTGGCGCATGCCTACCTCGCCTTCCTCGCCATCCTCACGCTGATCATCCACATCTACTCGGGCATCTGGGTCAAGGGTTCGTTCCAGGCCATGGTACGCGGCCGGGTGAGCAAGGCCTGGGCCCGCCACCACCACAAGCTGTGGTACGAGCACGAGATGGAGAAGGAGCGCAAGCATCGCGCGATCAGTCGGCGCCACGACAGCAGCGGACAGGAGACGCCGTGAACCACGCTTACGGTAGCGCCCCCACCGGGATCATGAACCCGGCAGAAGTGCGGCTGCCCACCGGCGACCACTTCGCCCGCCGCGCCCGGCGCCTGGAAACGCTGGCCGAGCGTCATCCGCCGCTGGGCGAGTTCCTTGCCTTCATGGCCCGGCTGGCCGCTGCCCAGCAGGTGGCGCTGGAACGCGGGATGCCGAGCTGGCAGCCCGCCCCGGGCGCCTTCGACCTGGCGCTTGCCCATGGCATGCCGCCGCTCAACGCCCAGGCCCTGCTGGACGACATCGACCTGCCCGGCGAACTCGAGGCCCTGCTTGCGGCGCTTGAGCTGCATGTCGGCGAGGCCCAGCGCCCACTGATTGCCGCCCTGCACCGGCTCCCGCCGCAGGCGCTGCGCCGGCTGGCCGGCCAGGTCGTGGCCGGCGAGGCCGGCGAGCCCGACATGCGCGGCCTGATGCCGCTGGTCGCCGCCGCCCTGCAGGTGGCCTGGCTGCGCCTGGTGCCCACGCTGCCCCACGCGCCCAAGCGCCCTCAAGGCGAGCTGCGCGCACTGTGCCCCTGCTGCGGTTCGCCGCCGGTGGCCAGCCTGGTCGAGAGCGACCCCCAGAGCAGCGGGGTACGCTATCTGCAGTGCGGCCTGTGCGCGACCCAGTGGTACTTCGAGCGCTCGCTGTGCACCCTGTGCGAACAGAGCGGCAAGCTCGACTACCTGAGCCTGGCGCCGGAAGCCGACGCCGCCGCGGTCGGCGACCCCGGCGTAGCCCAGGCCGAAGCCTGCGGCGACTGCGGCGGCTACCTCAAGCTCTTTTCCCGTGCGCTGGATGCCGACGCCGAGCCGCTGGCCGACGACCTGGCCAGCCTGGCGCTGGACCTGCTGCTCGGCGAGGAAGAGCGCTACCGGCGCAGCGGCTACAATCCGCTGCTGATCGTCGAGGGCTGAGCCGGCGGTTGGACGCTGACCGCCCCGACGTGCTATGCCATAGGGAGCCCAACCACGAGAGAGCGCGGGAAGCAGCGACGCCTCCCCGCAAGTAGAGTGGCTGACCCCGACATGGACATGAGCACGACAATGGACGTTCGACGCCAACTGCCCGCGGTGGATGCCTTGCTGGCGCATCCCGCCGTGGACGCGGCCCGCCTGCACCACGGCCACCGCCTGACCCGGCGCGCCGTGCGCCAGGTACTCGACGAAGCCCGCCGGCGGCTTTCCGCCGGGCTGGCCTCGGAGCTCGCCTCCCAACCCAGCGAACCCTCCGCCAACCCGCACGACACCCTGGCCGCTGCCGCCGTCGAGCGGCTCGCCGAGCTGGCCCGCCCGGCCTGCCGCGCGGTGTTCAACCTCAGCGGCACCGTGATCCACACCAACCTGGGGCGCTCGCCGCTGACCGAGGCCGCCATCGCCGCCATGGCCGAGGCGGCCCGCCACCCCATGGCGCTGGAGTACGACCTGGAGGATGGCGGGCGCGGCGACCGCGACCGCCTGGTCGAAGGGCTGCTGTGCGAGCTGACCGGCGCCGAGGCCGCCACGGTGGTCAACAATAACGCTGGCGCCGTGCTGCTGGCGCTGGGTGCGCTGGGTGCCGGCCGCGAGGCGCTAATCTCGCGCGGCGAGCTGATCGAGATCGGCGGCGCCTTCCGCATGCCCGACATCATGCAGGCCGCGGGCTGCCACCTGCGCGAAGTGGGCGCCACCAACCGCACCCATGCGCACGACTTCGAGTCCGCCATCGGCGAGCACACCGGGCTGATCGTCAAGGCGCACACCTCCAACTACGCCATCACCGGCTTCACGCAAAGCGTGCCGGAAGCCACGCTGGCCGAGATCGCCCACGCCCACGGCCTGCCCTTCCTGGTCGACCTGGGCAGCGGCGCGCTGGCCGACTTCAGCGCCCTGGGCCTGCCCTACGAGGCGCAGCCGGGTGACGCCATCGCCGCCGGGGCCGACGTGGTCACCTTCAGCGGCGACAAGCTGCTCGGTGGCCCCCAGGCGGGCATCATCGTCGGGCGCCGCACGGCCATCGCCACCATCAAGCGCCATCCGCTCAAGCGCGCGCTGCGCCTGGACAAGCTCACCCTGGCGGCGCTGGAGGCCACCCTGCGGCTCTACCGCGACAGCGACGCCCCCGAGCGCGACATTCCCACCCTGGCGCTGCTGACTCGCGGCGAGGCGGAGATCGCCGCCCTGGGCGAGCGCCTGCTGCCACGCGTACGTGAGCTGCTGGCCGACTTCGACGTCACGCTCGCCCCCTGCGCCAGCCAGCTCGGCAGCGGCTCGCTGCCGGTGGACCGGCTGCCCAGCCGGGCGCTGGCGTGGCGCTCGCGCGCCGACACGCGACGCCAGCGCGAGCGCCAGCTGCGCCGCCTGGAAAGCGCCCTGCGCCGGCTGCCGCGCCCGGTCATCGGGCGCATCCGCGACGCCGCCCTGCTGCTCGACCTGCGCTGCCTGGCCACGGCGGCCGACGAAGCCGTCTTCCTCGGACAGCTTGCCGAACTGCCCGAGCGTTACGCCGCCCCTGGTGGAGCGAACAACGGAGGCACGCCGTGATCGTCGGCACCGCCGGCCACGTCGACCACGGCAAGACCGCGCTGATCCAGCAGCTCACCGGCATCGACACCGACCGGTTGAAGGAGGAGAAGGCCCGCGGCCTGACCATCGAGCCCGGCTTCGCCTACCCCGAGATGGACGAGGGCATCGAGCTCGGCTTCGTCGACGTGCCCGGCCACGTGCGCTTCCTGCACCACATGGTGGCCGGCAGCGTCGGCGTCGACACGGTGCTGCTGGTGGTGGCCGCCGACGACGGCGTGATGCCGCAGACCGTCGAGCATCTGCAGATCCTCACCTTGCTGGGGCTCGACCGCGGCGTGGTGGCGCTGACCAAGGTCGACCGGGTCGACGCCGCGCGACGCCGCCAGGTGCGCGAACAGATCGCCACGCTGCTGGCCGACACGGCGCTGGCCGAGGCACCGCTCCACGAGGTGTCGAGCCATACCGGCGAGGGCGTGGAAGCCCTGCGCGACCGGCTCTGGACCCTGGCCGCCCGGCGCCAGGCCGCACCGGTGCAGGGCCACTTCCGCCTCGCCGTCGACCGCGTCTTCACCAAGCGCGGCGCCGGCGTGGTGGTGACCGGCACGGCCCTGGCCGGCCGCGTGAAGGTCGGCGACAGGGTGCAGCTGGCGCCTTCCGGCCTGACGGCTCGGGTGCGCGGCCTGCGCCGCCAGCACCGCGAGAGCGACCATGCCCGCCAGGGTGATCGCGTGGCGCTCAACCTCGCCGGTGGCGCCGTCAGCCGCGACGCCATCCAGCGCGGTGACTGGGTGGTGGCCGAGGCGCTGGCGGCACCGCTGCTGCAGCGCTTCGACATCGACCTCAGGCTGCTCGATGACGCCCCCACGCTCAGGCACTGGTCGCCGGTGCAGGTGCACCTGGGCGTGGGCCGCTACAACGGACATGTCTCGCTGCTGCAAGGCCAGCGCCTCGGCCCGGGCGAACGCATGCTGGGCCAGCTGGTGCTGGATGCACCGGTGCACGCCTGCCTGGGCGACCGCTGCGTGATCCGCGACCCCGCGGCCGGCATCACTCTGGGCGGGGCCACGGTGCTGGAAGGCGACCCGCCGCGCCGCGGCCAGCGCCGCCCAGAGCGGCTGGCCTGGCTCAGCGCCCTGAGCCGCTGCGCCGCCCACACGCCGCTCGACCTGTCCCCGGCGCTGCGCGAAGGGCTGGGGCTTGGGAAAACGCGTGGGCAAGACGCCGAACCGTACGCGGGCGAGGGAGCGCAAGACGGGTCAGGCAAGGCACAGGAGCCGGCGCCGAGCCAGGCCCAGCCGCCTGCCGGCGTCGACCTGCATGCCCTGGCGCACAACGCCAACGTCGCGCTGTCGGGGCTGGTCGACGCCGTGGCCGCGCTGGGCGGCGAAACTCTGACGGCACAGGAGCATGCCCGCGCCTTCTCGGCCGAGGCCATCGCGACGCTCGAGGCCCGGCTGCTCGACGCCGTAGCCACCAACCACGTGCGCGACCCTTCGCTGCTCGGCACCGAACGTGGCCGGCTGACGCGCCAAGCCGTCCCCTGGCTGCCCGAGGCAACGGGTCGGCAGCTGATCGAACGGCTGGTAGCCTGCGGCAAGCTTGAGCCCCAGGGCCCCTTCGTCGCCCGCCCCGGCCACCGCGCCGTGCTCGGTGAGGACGACGAGACGCTGTGGCAGCGACTCGCGCCGCGCATCGCCGCCGCGCCCTTCCAGCCGCCGCGGGTACGCGACCTGGCAGCAAGCGAAAGCCTCGACGAAGGGCGCATCCGCGAAGTGCTCAACGCCTGCGCCCGCCTCGGCCGGCTCTACCAGGTACGCCGCGACCACTTCTATCTCGCGGCGACGGTCGCCGAGATGGCCGCCATCGTGCAGGCGCTGGAGCGCGAGCATGGCCGCATTCGCGCGGCCGACTTCCGCGACCGCATCGGCACCGGCCGCAAGCTGGCCATACACCTGCTCGAATTCTTTGATAAGGTAGGCTTCACGCGCCGCATCGGCGACGAGCGCGTGGTACGCAATGCCGAGATGTGGCAGTAGGGCAACGGCCCACGGAGGCTGTCACACGACACCGCTCAAGGAAGAGGATCGACCCCCGGTGGGGCGGCCAGACTTCAAATCTGGCAGGGGCTGCCAGCGGTCCCTGGTGGGTTCGACTCCCACGCTCTTCCGCCAGCGCCCCCGCCCGTGTTCGTCAGCCCTTGATCACCACCCGCGTGCCGATGCGCAGCCAGGGGTCCAGCGCGCGAATCTGCTCGTTGTTTACCGCCACGCAGCCTTCGGTCCAGTCGAACAGCTCATGCACCTCCGGGTCGCCCCGGCCCAGGCCATGGATACCGATCAGCCCGCCCAGCGCCGTGGTGTGCGGCGCCCGGCCATGGCGTCGCCGGTACTCCTCGATGTACCAGTACTCCTGCAGGGTGATCTTGCCGCTGCGCAGCGCCTCCTCGGCGACCTGGGCATTGGGATAGTCGAAGCCGAAGAACAGCGCAAAGCGCGAGGACCGGTTGATGCGATCGACGCGAAACTCGCCGATCGGCGTCATCGAGCTGCCCTTGGCGCGCAGCGGCGCCGCCCCGCCGGCACCGTAGGCCAGGTGATCGATACGCTTGATGACATGCTCGCCGCGGAACACCCGCACCAGGCGATTGCGCAGGTCGATGCTGAGCCAGACCTCGTCTGGCGTCAGCCCTTCGGGCATGGCGATGGCGTCCAGCGCCTGCCACAGGGTCGGGGTGTCGCCCAGCATGCCGTCGAGGTGGTGCGAGGAATAAGGAATGTTGGCCTGTACCGTCGGCCCGAAGGTAAAGAGGCCCGCCATCAGGACGGCGGCCCGGAAAAGTGCCCTGTTCATTCAGCCCTGCCCGCGCGTTTGTCGTGTCGACCTGACCAGGTCGATCATTGTTTGCCTGCCTGGCGGGCGCCCGAGTGGCCCGCACTCCCGCCAGGGCTGAGCGAATATAGCATAGGGAAGCGAGGCCGAAAGAGAGGCCGGCGCATCTTGCGCCAAGGAAACGCCGGCCTGTATTCCGCCGACGTCTAGGCCGGCAGCGCACGGGGCAGGAGCTGGCTGCGGCTCATGCTGACATCAAACTCCGCTGGCTTGGACGACCGGGGCGATCTCGGCGACCGGCTGATGATAGATGACGTGGCGCCCCGAACGGGCGAAACCGACCAGCAGCAGGCCGGCCTGACGCGCCTGGTCGATGGCCAGCGAGGTGGGGGCTGAAACCGCCACCAGGCCGCCGATGCCCGCATTAGCGCATTTCTGCACCATTTCGTAGCTGGCCCGGCTGGAGACCAGGGCGAAACCGCTCTCGGCATCCAGGCGCCGTTTCTGCATGGCACCGATCAGCTTGTCCAGAGCGTTGTGGCGGCCTACGTCCTCGCGCGCCAGCTGCACCTGGCCGGTCAGATTGCACCAGGCGGCCCCATGGGTGGCGCCGGTTTCGCGCTGCAAAGGCTGATGCCAGCGCAAGGCCTCCAGGGCGTACTGGATGGCGGCATCGGAGACCAGCGGCGCTGACACCGGTGCGATGGGCCGGATCGCCTGCTCCAGCGACTCGGTGCCGCACAGCCCGCAGCCGGTGCGCCCGGCCAGGCTGCGACGACGCTGCTTGAGCGCCATGAAGCGCTGGGTGGCGATCTCCAGATGAACGGCAATGCCGCAATCCTCCTGGCGCACCTCGATGCCGTAGAGTTCATCTGGGGTGTGCAGGATCTGTTCGGTGAGGCTGAAGCCGAGCGCGAAGTCGTCGAGGTCGGCCGGGGAGGCCATCATCACGGCGTGGGAGATGCCGTTGTAGACCAGCGCCACCGGCGTCTCCACGGCGATGCTGTCTTCCAGTCGCTCGGCGCTGCCGCCCCGGCATACCTCCACGGGGGCTCGGCAGCGGCTGTGGTCGTCACTCATTGGCACGCTCCGCTGTGGGCGGCTTGGTCGCATCGTCCTTGTTCCCACCGCGCAGCAGCTCGAGCTGAAGCCGATCGAAGGTCTGGAACTGGCGCTGCCAGGCAGACGGCTGGCTGACCTTCTCGACCTGCACGGCGGGCACCTTGTATTCCGGGCAGTGGGTCGCCCAGTCGGAGCTAGCGGTGGTGATCACGTTGGCCCCGCTGCCCGGGTGATGGAAGGTAGTGTAGACCACCCCCGGCGGCATACGGTCGCTGATCCGTGTTGGCGTACCGGCACTGCAGGCGGCGAGCTGCCGACGCAGGCTGCCAGTGGCGAGCCTGGCGTTGAGCACAACGCAAAACGGCCACCGCGATGATTCGCTAAGTGACCGTTTTTACTATGGATTCTGGCGCGCCCGGCAGGATTTGAACCTGCGACCCCTGCCTTCGGAGGGCAGTACTCTATCCAGCTGAGCTACGGGCGCGTTGCGTGCTGCGAAGCGGCGGACATCGTAACCGCCAGCGCCGAAACTGTCCAGCCCGGCCGGCGGGGCCTCAGCTCGCCTGTACCATCTCGCCGACCTTCTCGAGGATATGCCGGCCGATGGGTAGCGCCGAGGTGGCGGCGGGCGACGGGGCGTTGCAGACGTTGACGGTGCGCCGGGTATTGACGAACAGGAAGTCGTCGATCAGCCGGCCGTCGCGGGAGACCGCCTGGGCGCGCACGCCGGCGGGCCAGGGCTCGAGATCGTCCAGCGTCACGCTGGGGCAGTACTTGCGTACCTCTTCCAGGTAGCCGCGCCGCCACAGCGAGTTCTTCATTTCATGCAGCCCGGGCCTGAGATTGCGCCCCAGCACCTTGAGGATGCCGGGGTCGCGCAGCATGCGCGCCATGTCGGCCAGCGAGACGTCGCCCTTGCGATAGCCCTCGCGCTTGAAGGCCAGCACCGCGTTGGGCCCCACGGTGACCGAGCCGTCGATCATGCGGGTCAGGTGTACGCCGAGAAACGGCATGCTGGGGTCGGGAATGGGATAGATCAGATGCTTGACGATATCGCTGTGACGGTCGGGCAGGCGGTAGTACTCGCCGCGGAACGGGCAGATGGAGAACCCGGGGTCGCGGCCCAGCAGGCGCACCACGCGGTCGGCCATCAGGCCGGAGCAGGTCACCAGATAGCGGCTGTTGAACTCGCCCTGGGAGGTGCCGACGATCACCTCACCGGTGCGCTCGGCGAGGCCGGTGACAGGGTGGTCGTAACGGATCTGCCCCCCGTGCCGCTGGAACTCGTCGGCCATGGCCTCGGCCACCCGGGCATAGCTGACGATGCCGCTCGACGGCACGAAGATGGCACCCTGGCCGGTGATGTGCGGTTCGCGCTCCTTCAGTTCACCGGCGGAGAGCCACTCGCGCTCCAGCCCGTTGGCGGCGGTGCGCTCCCACAGCGCCTGCATGCGCTGCATTTCCTGGGCATTGGTGGCCACCAGCAGCTTGCCGCAAACGTCGTAGGGGATGGCGTGGCGATCGCAGAACGCCTTGGTGGCACGGTTGCCTTCCAGACAGAAGCGCGCCTTGAGGCTGCCCGGCGCATAGTAGACCCCGGCATGGATCACGCCGCTGTTGTGGCCGGTCTGGTGCCGAGCCGGGCCGCTCTCCTTTTCCAGCAGCAGCATTTTCTTGTCGGGATAGCGTTCGATGAGCTGCATGGCGGTGGACAGGCCGAGGATGCCGCCACCCAAGATGATGAAGTCGTACACGCGGGCCTCGCGTAGCCAGGGAAAGGGCGAACAAACGCTTCACGATACCCGCCGGTTGCCGTGCTGGCCAGCCGTCTCGCCGCGCCTCCCCGCCTCATGCGAAAGGCGTGGGCAACGGCGTTTTCCAGCGGTTTGCTATCTCGGTATACTATCGCCCATTGTGCGTACCATGGTGCCGGGGTGGCATGGGCCGACGTCGCCACGGACAGATTACGATTACAGACCGTCGAGAGGTGGTGAGAGTGAAATCCAACAAGCTGATCATGGGGTGTCTGGCTACCCTGGGCCTGACCGCAGGTGCCGCGTACGTTCACGCCGAGGTGGATCGCGATGCCATGGCCGAACGTCTGAAGCCCGTGGGGCAGCTCTGCCTGGAAGGCCAGGAGTGCGGCACCGCCGCCGCTGCGGCCAATGGCGCCAGCGCAGAGCCCGCTTCCGCCGGCATCGACGGCGGCGCCATCTATCAGCGCGTGTGCATGGCCTGCCATGAAACCGGCGCCGCCGGCGCACCGCGGCGTGGCAACGAAGGCGAGTGGGCCGACCGTATCGACCAGGGGTGGGATACGCTGCTGGATCACTCCATCAACGGCTTCAACGCCATGCCGGCCCGCGGCGGCAACCCGAGCCTCTCCGACGAGGAAGTCGCCGCTTCCACCGCCTACCTGCTCGAACCGGTGATGGACGTTCCCGACATCGGCGGCGAAGCCGCTGCTGACGAGGCGCCTGCAGAAGATGCCGCCGCCGAAGAAACCGCGACTGAAGAAGAAGCCGTGACCGAGGCCGGTCCGGTAGAGGAAGAAGCCGAAGCCGCGGCCGTGGCCACCGAGGAAGGCCCGGCGGAAGACGAAGCCGTCGAGGAAGCCGCCGCCGATGACGCGGCCGCCAGCGATGACGAGCCGGCATGGGCCGGTATCGACGGCGAAGCCATCTACAACCAGGCGTGCATGGCGTGCCACATGACCGGTGCCGCCGGTGCACCGATTCGCGGCAATGCCGATCATTGGGCCGAGCGCATGGGCCAGGGCATGGATACCCTCTATGACCACGCCATCAACGGCATCGGCGCCATGCCGCCCAAGGGTGGCAACATGAGTCTTTCCGACGACGACGTGCGCGCCGCCACCGACTTCCTGGTCGAACCGGTGCGCTGATCCAGCCGAGAGCGGTAACGCAAACGGGGCGCCAGTGGCGCCCCGTTTGCATTGGTGGCAGGAGCCTTCAGCTTGTGAAGAGCCCTCAGCTCAGTGAAGAGCCTTCAGCCCACAATAGAGAACCTTCAGCCCAACAACGAACGCAGCCCGGCAATGGCGTCCTGGCCCCGCGCCTGCTTCCTCTCCGGGTCTTCCCTGTCGGCCCGCCCGATCCACTCCAGGTCATCCGCCGGCAGCTCGTCGAGGAAGCGGCTGGGCGCGCAGTCCATCAGCTCGCCGAAGGCCTTGCGCTGGCGCGCCAGGGTCAACGTCAGGGTCTGGCGCGCCCGGGTGATGCCGACGTAGGCCAGGCGCCGCTCCTCCTCCACCGTGCCGGCCTCGATGGCGTTGCGGTGGGGCAATAGCTCCTCCTCCAGGCCCATCAGGTAGACATGGGGAAACTCGAGCCCCTTGGAAGCGTGCATGGTCAGCAGCTGCACCCGGTCGGTGTCGTCCTCCTCGGCCTGCTGCTCGAGGATGTCGCGCAGCACCAGCCGCGAGATGGCCGCCTCGACGTCGTCGGTCTCGGCGTCGTCTTCTTCGCCGGCCTGCTCCGCACGCTCTTCGGGGCTCTCGTTTCCAAGGGCAGGCTTCATCGACTTCTCGAGCTGGTCGATCAGCGTCCAGACGTTGGCCATGCGCTTTTCGGCGATGGTCGGCGCGCTGGCGTTCTGGTAGAGCCACGCCTCGTAGTCCATCTCGTGCAGCATGCCGCGAATGGCGGCCAGGGCGTCGCCCTGGTCCATGCGCCGGCGCACGCCGTCGATGAAGTGGGTGAAGCGGCCAAGGCGCTCCACCGCCCGCGCCGGCAGCTGCTGCTCCAGGCCCAGCTCGTGGCAAGCGTCGAACAGCGAGACGCCGCGCTCGGTGGCGTAGTTGGCCAGCTTCTCCAGGGTGCCGGGGCCGATCTCGCGGCGCGGCACGTTGACGATGCGCAGGAAGGCGTTGTCGTCGGCCGGGTTGATCAGCAGGCGCAGGTAGGCCATGGCGTCCTTGATCTCGTTGCGCGAGAAGAACGAGGTGCCGCCGGAGAGCTTGTAGGGAATCTGGTAGTGCTGGAGCTTCAGCTCCAGCAGGCGGGCCTGGAAGTTGCCGCGGTAGAGCACGGCGAAGTCGCGCCACTCGGCGCGCTCCTTGATGCGTCGGGTGAGGATCTCGCTGGCCACCCGCTCGGCCTCGGCCTCCTCGTGACGGTTGACCACCACGCGGATCGGCGCGCCCTGGCCCATCTCCGACCACAGGGTCTTCTCGTAGACGTGGGGGTTGTTGGCGATCAGCGTGTTGGCCGCACGCAGGATGGTGCCGGTGGAGCGGTAGTTCTGCTCCAGCTTGATCACGTTGAGCCGCGGGAAGTCCTCGCCCAGGGTCACCAGGTTCTCGGGACGCGCGCCGCGCCAGGCGTAGATCGACTGGTCGTCGTCGCCTACTACGGTGAAGGTCTTGCGCTCCTCCATCAGCAGCTTGACCAGCAGGTACTGCGAGACATTGGTGTCCTGGTACTCGTCCACCAGCATGTAGTGGATCTTGCGCCGCCAGCGCGCCAGCACCTCCGGGTTGTCCTTGAGCAGCACGACCGGCAGCAGGATCAGGTCGTCGAAGTCCACTGCGTTGTAGGCCTTGAGGTGGCGCACGTAGGCCTCGTAGATCCTCGCGGCGTACTGCGCGTCCTCATCCGCGGCATGGGACAGCGCCTGGCCCGGCAGCACCAGGTCGTTCTTCCACGCCGAGATCTGGTGCTGCACGGCGTTGATCTGCTCGGCGTCGACCTGGGCATCCTTGTTCATCAGATCGCGCAGCAGCGCCTTGGCGTCCTCGGGGTCGAACAGCGAGAAGCCCGGCTTGTAGCCCAGCGCCTTGAGCTCGCCGCGGATGATATTGAGGCCCAGGGTGTGGAAGGTCGACACGGTGAGCCCGTGGCCCTCCTTGCCCTTGAGCATCTGCCCCACCCGCTCCTTCATCTCGCGGGCCGCCTTGTTGGTGAAGGTCACCGCGGCGATGCGCCGGGCGCTCATGCCGCACTCCTGCACCAGGTAGGCGATCTTGGTGGTGATCACGCTGGTCTTCCCCGAGCCGGCGCCGGCCAGCACCAGGCAGGGGCCGTCGATGTAGCGCACCGCTTCCTGCTGGCGGGGGTTGAGCTTGGCCAGACGCTGCCGAATGCTCATGGGCGTGCCTCGGTTGGCCTGTCGAGCGCCGCCGCCCCGGCGAAACCCAGCTGACGCCAGGCCTCGAACACCAGGATGGCGCAGGCGTTTGAAAGGTTGAGGCTGCGGCTGTCGGGCAGCATGGGAATGCGCAGGCGCTGCTCCGGCGGCAGGGCGTCGAGCATGGCCTGGGGCAGGCCGCGGGTCTCGGGGCCGAACAGCAGCACGTCGCCGGAGCGGTAGCGCGGCTCGTGGTAGCCGGTGCGGCCGCGGGTCGAGACGGCAAACACGCGCTCGGGCCTCACCGCTTCGACGAAATCCGGCCAGTTGCGGTGCACGCGCACGGCAGCCCACTCATGGTAGTCGAGCCCGGCGCGGCGCAGCCGCTTGTCGTCGAGCACGAAGCCCAGCGGCTCGATCAGATGCAGGCGAAAGCCGCTGTTTGCACACAGCCGGATCAGATTGCCGGTGTTGGGCGGGATCTCGGGTTCGAAAAGCACGACGTCTAGCATGGCAGGCCTGCCGGAACGCGCGCGGGCCCCCGCAGGGGCCCGCTGGCTCGATGAAGAAGCAATCAGAAGCTCAGGCGAACGCCGACCTGGGCGCCACGGTCCAGGGTGCGGTTGCCGTGGCGATTGTCGAAATCGGCCGCCGCCTGGCGCAGGCCGACGTAGCCGTCGACGTTGGGCGTGAAGGCGTAGCGCGCACGCACGCCCACCTCGTAGCCGTCGTCCAGATCGCCGCTGGTCACCACGCTGGGAGTATAGAAGCCGTAGCCGCCCAGCGAGACGGCCGGCGCCTGGGGCAGGTAGACGTAGCCATAGCCGCCCAGGCCGAGACCGCCACCGTTCCCGTAGTCGGTGTCGAACTGGGTCCAGCGGGCACCGATGCCGACGTCGCGCTGCAGGTTGCGCTGCACGCCCAGCAGCTGGGCATGATAGAGGGTGGCATCCTCACGGTAGTCGCTGTGCAGGATACCGCCGCCCAGCGCCACGCCGTGGGTGATGGTGCCGGCGGCTTCGAACTGCACCGCGTCCGGCCCCAGGTTGAGGTCCAGGCTGCCGGCCTGGGCGCTGGCTGCCGCCAGCACGACGGTACCCAGCAGCGTGGCCTTGGCAAAGTGGCTGATGAGGGTGTTCATCGACTCGCTCCTTCTGCATGCGCAATCGCGCGTCCAAGTCTCAATCGGGGCGCACGCCATAGCGTTCCCGGTAGGCGCGTATGGCGTCGGCGTGCCGGGCGAAGGCGTCGCCGTCCTGCGCTTCGAGATACGCGAGCACCATGTCCAGCGTGACGATGCTGACCACCGGGATACCGTAGCGCATCTGCACTTCCTGAATGGCGCTGTGGCGCTTCGTTTCTCCATCGGCCTGGCCGCACTCCTGGCGGTCCAGCGCGATCACCACCCCGGCCGCCTCGGCGCCGGCGGCCTCGATCAGCGTCATCACCTCACGGATGGCGGTGCCCGCGGTGATCACGTCATCGATGATCAGGATGCGTCCGGCCAGCTCGGCGCCAACAATGTTGCCGCCTTCGCCGTGCGCCTTCGCCTCCTTGCGGTTGAAGGCGAAGGGCAGGTCGCGGCCGTGGTGGTCGGCCATTGCCACCGCGGTGGTGGCGGCCAGCGGGATACCCTTGTAGGCGGGGCCGAACAGCACGTCGAAGGTCAGACCGCTGGCTTCGATGGCGTTGGCATAGAAGCGGCCCAGCTGCGCCAGGGCGCTGCCGGTACGAAACAGGCCGGCATTGAAGAAATAGGGGCTGACGCGGCCGGACTTGAGGGTAAACTCGCCGAACTTCAGCACGCCCTGCTCGATGGCAAACGCGATGAAGTCTCGCTGGTAGGCTTGCATCTTGGCCGACATGGCGCCTCTCTCATTTCTCACGGACCCGCCACGGACCCGCTATCGGCGTGTCCTATCATGGTTATCCATGCGGGCCATTTACCCAAACGTCGAAACGTCGGGTATCATACACGCGCGACGACAAAGGGACCATGTATGAAAATTGCCACCATCAACGTCAACGGTATTCGCGAAGCCGTCGGCCGAGGCTTTCTCGACTGGCTGGCCGAGCAGGATGCCGACGTCATCTGCGTTCAGAACCTCAAGGCCAAGAGCTTCGAACTCGATGACAGCATTCTCTACCCGGAAGGCTACGAAGGCTACTTTCTGGATGCCGAGGAAGACGGCTTCTCCGGCGTGGGGCTCTACTGCCGCAAGATCCCCAAGGCGATCATGTACGGTCTCGGCTTCCCCCAGTGCGACAACGAGGCGCGCTTCCTGCAGGCCGACTACGATCGCTTCAGCATCGCCAGCTTCCTGATGCCCGACGGCAGCGACTACGCCGCCAAGCAGGCCTTCATGGCCCAGTATCAGGAATACCTGAGCAAGATGGCACGCAAGCGCCGCGAGTACATCATCTGCGGCACCTGGCACATCGCCCACAAGACCCTCGACCTGGCCAACTGGGCGGACAACCAGGCCACCCCGGGCTTCAAGCCCGAGGAGCGCGCCTGGATGGACCAGGTGTTCGGCCCCACCGGCTTCATCGACACCTTCCGCGAGATCAATCGCGACGCCGGTGAATATACTTGGTGGCCCAAGCTCGATCAGGACGAACCGCGTTCGCGCCAGGAAGGCTGGCGCATCGACTACCAGATCGTCGGCCCCAACCTGCGCCGCCACGTGACCGATGCCTGGATCGACCGCGAGGCCACCTTCAGCGAATTCGCCCCGCTGTTCGTCGAGTACGACCTGACGCTCTGAGCGTGTTCCTTTCGTCGCGGCCGGCGCGTCCGGATCGCATCGCGCCGGCCCTGGGCCGGCGCGATGCGTTTGGGCGAATCAGCCGGGAATGCCGAGCGCCTCACGCTGATGGGCGAACAGCCCGGCGCCGGCCTGCTCGGCCAGGTCGACCATGGCATTGAGCTGCTCACGCGAGAACACGCCCGCCTCGGCGGTGCCCTGCACCTCGATCAGCCCGCCCGACTCGGCCATGACCACGTTCATGTCGGTCTCCGCACCGCTGTCCTCGGGATAGTCGAGGTCGACCACCGCCACGCCCTTGTACATCCCCACCGACACCGAGCTGACCAGCTGCAGGAAAGGGTCACCCTTGATCAGCTTCTTGCGCTGCAGGTGGCGAATGGCGTCCACCAGCGCCACACAGCCGCCGGTGATCGAAGCGGTACGGGTGCCGCCGTCGGCCTGGATCACGTCGCAGTCCACGGTGATGGTGAATTCGCCCAGCTTCTTGAGGTCAACCGAGGCGCGCAGCGAGCGGCCGATCAGGCGCTGGATCTCCAGCGTGCGACCGCCCTGCTTGCCCCGGGCCGCCTCACGCCCGCCGCGGGTGTGGGTGGCGCGCGGCAGCATGCCGTACTCCGCCGTCACCCAGCCCTGGCCCTTGCCACGCAGCCAGCGCGGCACGCCGGCCTCGACGCTGGCGTTGCACAGTACCTTGGTGTCGCCGAACTCCACTAGCACCGAACCTTCGGCATGGCGGGTAAACTCGCGGGTCAGCCGGATCTCGCGGGGCTGGTCGGGGCGCCGCCCGCTGGGTCGTACGGAGGGGAAGGTCATAGCACCTCTCAGGACAAGCGCATCTCAGGATACGCGTGGCTAGTGTGGCGCCCCTTCGCCAAGGCGAAGGGGCACCGCAATGGCCCGCCATTCTACACGGCATCCCAGCGGAATCGGTTACACTCCAGGCCAGTTACGTCAATGGGCACGGCCCTTCGGGCCAGTACGGGAGTCGCCATGGTTCAGAGCAACGGAGTTCACAGCATGACCGCCTTCGCACGCCAGACCCGCGAAGGCGACTGGGGCAGCCTGCAGCTGGAGCTGCGCTCGGTGAACCAGCGCTACCTGGAACCCTTCTTTCGCCTGCCGGAAGCGCTGCGCGACCTCGAGCCCGGCTTCCGCGAGGCGCTGCGCAACCGCCTGGCCCGCGGCAAGATCGAGTGCCACCTGCGCTTCGAGCCTTCCGCCACCAGCGAGACCCTGGCGGTCAACCACACGCGCCTGGTCGCCCTGGCCTCCGCGCTGGGCGAGATCCGCGAGGCGCTGCCCCAGGTGGCGATGCCCGACGCCCTGTCGCTGCTCGAGCACCCCGGCGTGCTCGAGGCCCAGGGCGTCGACCTGGACCTGGTGAAGGCCGAGGCCGCCGCACTGTTCGCGGCCGCCCTCGACGAACTGATCGAGGCCCGCGCCCGCGAAGGCGAAAAGCTGGCGGTACTGATCCGTGACCGGCTGGCCGGCGTACGCGGCCAGGTGGCCGAGGTGCGCCGCCTGCTGCCGGAGATCCTCACCCGCCAGCGCGCCCAGCTGCTGGAGCGGCTGGAAGCGGTCAAGGCCGAGCTGGACCCCCAGCGGCTGGAAGCCGAGCTGGTCATGATGGCGCAGAAGGCCGACGTGGACGAAGAGCTCGACCGGCTCGAGACCCACGTGGAGGAAGTGGCGCGCCAGCTCGGCCAGAAGGGCCCCAAGGGGCGGCGCCTCGACTTCCTGATGCAGGAGCTCAACCGCGAGGCCAACACCCTCTCCTCCAAGTCCGTGGTGGCCAGCACCACCCGCTGTGCGGTGGAGCTCAAGGTATTGATCGAACAGATGCGCGAGCAAATTCAGAATATCGAGTAGCGCTGCAGCCGGGCGGGAATTCGTGCGATACTGCGCGTTTTCTCGGCCCAGGCCGCTTCGTACAGCTGTCAACAGGGATGCCGACCATGCCCCAAGGTACCCTCTTCATCGTTTCCGCCCCCTCCGGCGCCGGCAAGACCACGCTGGTACGCGAGCTGATCGAAAGCCTCGACGGCATTCAGGTCTCGGTGTCGCACACCACTCGGACACAGCGCCGCGGCGAGGTCGACGGCGTCAACTACCACTTCGTGGCGGTCGCCGAGTTCGAGGCGATGATCGAGCATGGCGACTTCTTCGAATACGCCCAGGTATTCGACAACTACTACGGCACCTCGCGCTCGGCGGTGGAAACGCTGCTGGCCGCCGGCCAGGACGTGATCCTGGAGATCGACTGGCAGGGCGCACGTCAGGTCCGCGAGCAGCTGCCCGAGGCGGTGTCGATCTTCATCCTGCCGCCATCGCGCGACGAGCTGGAGCGCCGCCTGGCCGGCCGCGGCACCGACGAGCATGCCACCATCGCCCGGCGCATGCGCGATGCGGTCAGCGAGATGTCGCACTATGACGAATACGACTACCTGGTGATCAACGACGACTTCACCACCGCCCTGCGCGAGCTGCAGGCGCTGGTGATCAGCCGCCGCCTGAGCCTGACGCGAGTGCAGGAGAGCCACGGCCCGCTACTGGCTGCGCTGTTGTCCTGACCCGCCACCGGCGCTTGTCACGGCCGCGGGGGGTCGAGTAATCTAGTCAGTCTTGTTCATTTTCTAGGCGCTGCGACCCCGGTCGGAGCTCCTTCGCTTTCGGGAAGTACCCAACTATGGCGCGTGTCACCGTCGAAGATTGTCTGGAAAACGTCGAAAACCGTTTCAAGCTGGTGATGATCTCCACCCAGCGCGCTCGCCAGCTGGCCCGGGGCTCGCGCGACGCCCTGCTGCCGTGGGAGAACGACAAGCCCACCGTGATGGCCCTGCGCGAGATCGCCGCCGGCCTGGTCGACCACACCGTGCTGGACGAGCCGATCGAGGCGCCGGTACGCATTCGCCGCGAAGGCGAGCCGGGCCTCGCCCTCGAGGAGTAAGGCAGTCCACCAAGGCGCGCTAATGTTCACCATCGACGACCTGGCCGACCGTCTCGGCGGCTACCTCCCCCCCGACGAGATCCAGCAGGTCAAGCGCGCCTTCTATTACGCCGAACAGGCCCACGACGGCCAGCGCCGGCGCTCGGGCGAGCCCTACGTCACCCACCCGCTGGCCGTGGCCAACATCCTCGCCAATATGCACATGGACCATCAAAGTCTGATGTCGGCCATGCTGCATGACGTGATCGAGGACACCGGCGTCTCCAAGGAAGCGCTGGCCGAGCAGTTCGGCAAGCCGGTGGCGGAGCTGGTCGACGGCGTCTCGAAGCTGACCCAGATCACCTTCGAGGACAAGGCCGTCGCCCAGGCCGAGAACTTCCAGAAGATGGTGCTGGCGATGTCGCGGGACATCCGCGTCATCATCGTCAAACTCGCCGACCGCCTGCACAACATGCGCACCCTGGGTGCCCTGCGCCCAGAGAAGAAGCGCCGCATCGCCCGCGAGACACTGGAGATCTACGCCCGCATTGCCAGCCGCCTGGGCATCAATACCATCCGCGTGGAGCTCGAGGACCTGTCGTTCCAGGCCCTGCATCCCATGCGCGCCGAGCGCATCAAGCGCGCCGTCTCCAGCGCCCGCGGCCATCGCCGCTCGGCGATTCGCCAGATCCAGACCACGCTGCAGAAGAGCCTCGACGACGAGAAGCTGGCCGGCACCGTGGTCGGTCGCCAGAAGCACCTGCTGTCGATCTACAAGAAGATGCGCGACCAGCGCAAGCCGTTCGCCGAGATCATGGACGTGTTCGGCTTTCGCATCATCACCGAGGATGTCGACAGCTGCTACCGCATCCTCGGCGTGGTGCACAACCTCTACAAGCCGGTACCGGGGCGCTTCAAGGATTACATTGCCATCCCCAAGGCCAACGGCTACCAGAGCCTGCACACCACCCTGTTCGGCAGCGGCGGCATGCCCATCGAGGTGCAGATTCGCACCCGCGAGATGGAGGCCATGGCCAACAACGGCATCGCCGCCCACTGGCTCTACAAGGCCGGCCAGACCGACCACCCTATCGCCGAGGGCAGCCACGCCCGGGCTCGACAGTGGGTCAAGGGCCTGCTCGAGATGCAGCGTCACGCCGGCGACTCGCTGGAGTTCATCGAACACGTCAAGAACGACCTGTTCCCCGACGATATCTACGTGTTCACCCCGCGCGGCGACATCATGGAGCTGCCCCAGGGCGCCACGGTAATCGACTTCGCCTACACCGTGCACACCGATATCGGCAACAGCTGCATCGCCTGTCGCATCGACCGCCACCTGGCGCCGCTCTCCACCCGCCTGGAGAGCGGCCAGACGCTGGAGATCATCACCGCCCCCGGGGCGCGCCCCAACCTGGCCTGGCTCAACTTCGTGGTCACCGCCAAGGCGCGCTCGGCGATCCGCCATGCGCTCAAGCACCAGCAGCACACCGAGGCGGTGCAGCTCGGCCGGCGCCTGCTCAACAAGGCGCTGGCAGACTTCGAGACCAGCCTGGAGGAGCTGCCCGAGCACGTACTTCCGGAGCTGGTGGCGGAGCTGTCGCTCAAGGGCGATGAGGTCCTGCTGGAATCGATCGGCCTCGGCACGCGCGTGGCCCACGTGGTGGCGCGGCGGCTGGTCGACCTGCTGCATGGCGACACCGCCGAGGCCGGCGAGCGCACGCTGGCGTCCCAGGGGCCGATCCAGATCAGCGGCGCCGAGGGCATGGTGATCAAGTTCGCCCGCTGCTGCCATCCGCTACCGGGCGACCCGGTGGTCGGCCACCTATCGGTGGGCAAGGGCATCGTGGTGCACCGCACCGAGTGCCGCAACCTCGACGAACTGAGAAGCGACCCCGACAAGCTGTTCGCCCTGGAGTGGTCCGACGAGATCACCGAGGACTTCCCAGTGGCCCTGCGCATCGAGATCGAGAGCCGCCGCGGCCTGGTGGCCGAGCTCGCCAGCCTGGTCACCGATGCCGACGCCAACATCGAGCGCATCGGCATCGAGGAGCGCGACGCCCGGCTCTCCATCGTGCACCTCACCCTGGCGGTGCGCGACCGCGTGCATCTGGCGCGCATCATCAAGCGCATTCGCAACCTCTCCCACGTAGGAAAGATCACCCGCGTCGGAAACTGAGCCTTCTCTCGGCCCGTTCGCCGCTTTTCGCGGCGAACGGGCCTTTCATTCCTTGCCAGCCGGCACGCAACTGACACCAAGGAGCACTCATGAGCAACAAGGCCGTCATCAACACCGACAAGGCACCCGCCGCCATCGGCCCCTACTCTCAGGCCATCAAGGCCGGCAACACCGTCTATCTTTCCGGCCAGATTCCCCTCGACCCGGCCACCATGGAGCTCGTCTCCGAGGACTTCGAGGCCCAGGCGCGCCAGGTCTTCACCAACCTGAAAGCCGTATGTGAAGAAGCCGCCGGCTCGCTGGGCGAGATCGTCAAGGTCAACCTCTACCTCGTCGACCTCGACAACTTCGCCATCGTCAACAAGGTCATGCAGGAGTTCTTCAGCGCGCCCTTCCCGGCCCGCGCCGCGGTGGGCGTCAAGGCGCTGCCCAAGGGCGCCCAGGTGGAAGCGGAAGCAGTAATGGTAATCGGCGACTAGAAAAGGCGAATTCGCGACTGCGCTCGAGATCCTGACCGCCGGCGGTGCCGATGCGCCGGACCGTCGCTCTCCTCATGTAGCAATACTCCGGGAGCTGCGCTCCGGCGGCGATCAGCCTCTCTTTGCTCGTGACGCGTCTTCCTCCTTTTCAGCTGTATTAGCTATGAGGCTCTTCCTGGCCCTGGTGCCGCCGCCCAGGCTACGCGAGCGGCTCGGCGAACTGGCAGATGCCGCCCATGCCCAGTGCGGCGGGCGGCGCATGCCCGACGAGACGCTGCATGTGACGCTGGCTTTCCTCGGCGAGGTGACTGAAAAGCAAGCCACCGAGCTGGTCGACGGGGTGCAGGGCCTGGCCGTCGAGCCCGACGAGTGGCACCTCGACCGCTGGGGCCACTTCCGCCAGCCCGGCATCGTCTGGGTTGGCGGGCCGAGCCCGGCCCTGGCCGCGCTGCACGCCAGGCTGTGGAGCACCCTTGAAGCACAGGGCCTGGGGTCGCGCCCGGCGCGCTTCATCCCGCACGTGACGCTGCTGCGCCGCGCCGACTCCTTAGATCTCGCCCCCCTGCCCCGCACGGAGCTGAGCTGGGCCTATAATCAGGTAACGCTGATCCATTCGATCCGCGATGCCCGGGGTGCGCGCTATCGAATCCTGGCCGCTTCACCGGGCGAGCACGAGGCATGACGCCACACCGGCCGACGGCGCCGGCCGACGGCACCGGCCGCAAAGGCAGTATCGTAAGGAGAGCCCAGTGATTCGACACAAGATTGCCGCCGGCCTGCTGGCCTGTCTGGCCATGGCCGCCAGCCAGGCGAGCCTGGCGAACCTCTACGTGGCGGGCGGCATCACCAGCGAGTCCACCGCCACGGCACGCATCGAGCTCGACCGCATGTTGCACTGGGAGCGCCTGCCTTCCCGGCTCGGCGTGCGCCTGGGCGGCGGCCTGCTGCTGCTCGAGGGGCAGAAGGAGCGTCACAACGTCGCCCTGCTGGTCACACCGGCACTGCGCTGGCGCTTCGGCAAGACTCGCCGTCTATTCGTGGAAGGCGGGATAGGTGCGGCGCTGTTTCTGCATACGCGCCATGAGGCGACCGAACTCGGCAGCGCCTTCCAGTTTCAGGACCGGCTGGCGCTGGGTACGGCGTTGGGGCCGGGTGAGCTCGCGCTGAGCGTCACCCACTATTCCAACGGCGGCATCAAGTCGCCCAACAACGGCTTCGAGACCTTATCTCTCGGCTATCGTTGGGCGCTGTGAGGCTGTCGCTGATCGCACGGCAGGCGCCGTGCGATTAAACCGGTTCGGCCAGGAAGCCGCCCTCCTGCATCACCTGGGCATAGCCCTCGCGATAGCTGGGGAAGCGGAACGCGTAGCCCGTCTCGCACAGGCGGGTGTTGTCGCAGCGCTTGCTGGAGCGCTTGCGCAGCGGCGCCTGGATCACCTCCGTCGGCTCGACCTTGAGCTGCTTCGCCATCCACGCCATGACGTCGTAGAGCGGCTCCGGCGCGCAGTCGCTGGCCAGATAGAGTTCATCGACCGGCTTACCGGCCTCGCACAACGCGATCAGGTGTGCCAGCACGCCGGCACAGTCGTCGCGATGGATGCGGTTGGAGTACATCGGCGGCGTCTTGGGCGCGATCCGGCCCTCGAGCACCTGGCGAATCAGCCGGTCGCGCCCCGGGCCGTAGATGCCCGAGAAGCGCACCGCGGTGCCGGTCAGCGGGCTCTTGAACAGCGCGCTTTCGCCCTCGCGCAGCACCTTGCCGGAAAAGCCCTTGGCGTCGGCCGGGCTGGTCTCGTTGACCTGCTCGCCGTCCTTCTGGCCGTACACGCTGGTGGACGACACGAACAGGATGCGCCGGGGCGACTTGGCGCGCGCCTCGTAGGTACGCAGCACCGCCTTCAGGCCGTCGGCGTAGGCGGCGCGATAGGAGGCTTCGTCGAAGCGGTCGGCACTGAGGATGTAGACCACGTAGTCCGCATCCGGCAGCGCGGCAAGCGCCTCTTCGTCGCTCAGGTCCAGCGGCAGCGGCTTGATGCCCGTACCCTTCAGCGCCGCCACGTTGCGGCGGGCACCGATCACCTGATGGCCGGCGGCCAGCAGCTCGCGACCCAGCACCATGCCGATGTCACCGCAGCCCAGAATCAGTGTGGTTTTCTTCACCTTTCTCTCGCCCCCTGATAAAAAGTCCCTATTGAAAGTCATCTATCGTCCGAGAGGATGCCCAAGGGGCACCAGACATGACTCTAACAGAACTTCGCTACATCGTAACCTTGGCGCAGGAACGTCACTTCGGCCGTGCCGCCGAACGCTGCTTCGTCTCTCAGCCGACCCTGTCGGTGGCCGTCAAGAAACTCGAGGAAGAGCTCGGCGTGGCCCTGTTCGAGCGCTCCAAGTCGACCGTGCAGATCACCCCTCTTGGCGAGAAGATCGTGGAGCAGGCCCAGCGCGTGCTTGAACAGAGCAGCATGATCAAGGAACTGGCCAATGCCGGCAAGGACCAGTTGGCCAGCCCCCTGCGTATCGGCGCCATCTACACCATCGGCCCCTACCTCTTTCCGCACCTGATCCCGGCACTCACGCGCAGCGCACCGCAGATGCCGCTCTACATCGAAGAAGGCTTCACCGCCAACCTGCGGCGCAAGCTGAGGACCGGCGAGCTCGACGCCATCCTCATTGCGCTGCCCTTCACCGAGACCGACGTGGTCACCAAGGCCCTCTACGAGGAGGAGTTCGAGGTGCTGATGCCAGCCGACCATACCTGGGCCCAGCGTGACTGCATCGAGAAGGAGGATCTGCTCAAGGAGCGCCTGCTGCTGCTCGGTGAAGGCCACTGCTTCCGCGACCAGATCCTCGAGGCCTGCCCGGCCATCAGCCATCAGCTCAACAGCCCGAACAATACCCTGACCGCCGAGGGCGGCTCGCTGGAAACGATCCGCCACATGGTGGCCTCGCGCCTCGGCATCACCATCCTGCCCCATTCCGCCATCGGCACCGGCCACTACGAAAGCGGCATGCTCGTCAGCCGCCCCTTCGCGTCCCCGGCGCCATCACGCACCGTAGCCATCGCCTGGCGCGCCAGCTTCCCGCGGCCCAAGGCGATCGATGCGGTGACCAACGCCATCGCCGAGTGCCACGTGGAGTTGCCCGAACCGGCATGAGCGCCAACGCCAACGCGCTGGAGGCGCCGGTCAGCGAGCTCAAGGGCGTGGGCGAAGCGGTCGCGCTGAAGCTGACCCGGCTCGGCATCGCGCAGGTAGCCGACCTGCTCTTCCACCTGCCGCTGCGCTATCAGGACCGCACCCGCATCACGCCGATCGGCACCCTGCGCGCCGGCCACGAAGCGGTGGTGGAGGGCGAGGTCTCGGCCAGCGACGAGGTGAAGGGCCGACGCCGCAGCCTGCTGGTGCGCCTGCGCGACGGCTCGGGCATCCTCAGCCTGCGCTTCTTCCACTTCTCCCCGGCCCAGCAGCAGCAGTTCCGCCCCGGCGCCCGGGTGCGCTGCTTCGGCGAAGCCCGCGCCGGGGCCACGGGGCTCGAGATCTATCATCCCGAGTATCGGCTGCTGAGCGCCGACGCCCCGCCGGTGGAGGACCACCTGACGCCGATCTACCCCACCACCGAAGGGCTGCACCAGGCGCGCCTGCGGCCGTTGATCGAACAGGCCCTGGCGCGGCTCGAGGCCAGCCCCGATGCGCTGCCCGACTGGATTCCCCCGGCGCTGCGCCAGCGCTTCGAGCTGCCCGAGCTGCACCAGGCCCTGCACGTGCTGCACCAGCCGCCGCCCGACGCCGACCCGGCGCTGCTGGCCAGCGGCCGGCACCCGGCCAGCCGCCGCCTGGCGCTGGAGGAGCTGCTGGCGCACCATCTCAGCCTGCGCCAAGTACGCCTGAAGATTCAGCAGGATGGTGCACCGGCGCTGCCCTCCGGACGCAGCCTGCAGGCGCGCTTCCTGACCCAGCTGCCGTTCTCGCTGACCGCCGCCCAGCGCCGCGTGCTCGACGAGATCGGGGCGGACCTGGCCCGCGAGGTGCCCATGCTGCGGCTGGTGCAGGGCGACGTTGGCTCGGGCAAGACGGTGGTGGCGGCGATGGCCGCGCTATCGGCCCTCGCCGGCGACTGCCAGGCGGCGATGATGGCCCCCACCGAGATCCTCGCCGAACAGCACTACCAGACGTTCAAGGCCTGGTTCGCGCCGCTGGGCATCGAGGTGGCGTGGCTGGCCGGCAAGCTCAAGGGCAAGGCGCGGCTCGATGCCAAGGCCGCCATCCTCGACGGCCGCGCGCGCATGGTGGTGGGTACCCATGCGCTGTTCCAGGGCGACGTGCATTTCCAGCGCCTGGGCCTGGCGATCATCGACGAGCAGCACCGCTTCGGCGTGCACCAGCGCCTGGCGCTGCGCGAGAAAGGCGAAGCGGGCGGGCTCACGCCGCACCAGCTGGTGATGACCGCCACGCCGATCCCGCGCACCCTGGCCATGAGCGCCTACGCCGACCTCGACGTCTCGGTCATCGACGAGCTGCCGCCCGGACGCACACCGGTGAAAACGGTGGTGGTGCCCGACGAGCGTCGCCCCGAAGTGGTCGAACGCATCCGCCACGCCTGCGCCGACGGGCGCCAGGCCTACTGGGTATGCACCCTGATCGAGGAATCCGACGTGCTGCAGTGCCAGGCCGCCGAGGCGACCCTGACCGAGCTCACCGAGGCCCTGCCGGCGCTTGCCATCGGCCTGGTCCACGGCCGCATGAAGGCCGCCGAGAAGACCGCGGTGATGGACGCCTTCAAGCACGGCGAGCTCGACCTGCTGGTGGCCACCACGGTGATCGAGGTCGGCGTCGACGTGCCCAACGCCAGCCTGATGATCATCGAGAACCCTGAGCGGCTGGGGCTCTCCCAGCTGCACCAGCTGCGCGGCCGGGTCGGGCGCGGCGCCACCGAGAGCTTCTGCGTGCTGCTTTACCACGGGCCGCTGTCGGCCCACTCGCGGGAGCGCCTGGCGGTGATGCGCGACTCCACCGACGGCTTTCGCATCGCCGAGAAGGACCTCGAGCTGCGCGGGCCGGGCGAGGTGCTCGGCACCCGCCAGACGGGCCTGGCGCAGATGAAGATCGCCGACCTGGAGCGCGACGCCGACCTGCTGGAACGCATCCCACCGCTAGCCGAAGCGCTGCTGGCCAGCCACCCGCAGGCCAGCGCACCGCTGATCCGCCGCTGGCTGGGTGAGGAGGCGGGGCGCTACGGTCAGGTGTAGCCCGCCCGGCTAGCCGGTGGCCGCCAGCGCAGCGGGCCCGTCGCCGCGCTGGCGCCGCACGCTGAGGCGCTGCGCGGCCTCGGTCAGCGGCTCCAGCTGGCGCACGATCAGCAGCAGCGGCATGTGCAGCGGGTGGTAGCCGTCGTCCGCCGCATCGCTGGCAAAGGCCTGGGTCGCCTGTTCCAGCGCCGCCATCAGCGCCTCGCGCTGCTCGGCCAGCCCGTCGCTCATCTCGCGCCGGGCCAGACCTGCCGCCAGCTGCTGCAGGTACGCCACGATGCCACGTGCCACCGGCAGCAGCCGGGTATCGTCGGCCTCCTCGCCCAGCCGCTGGCGGTGCGCCCCCAGCGCCGAGAGATAGCCCAGCAGGGTGTGCGACAGCACCAGGAAGCGGAAGCCATCATCAGCCACGTGACGACGGTAGGGCTCGGGTTCCTGCAGCACGTTGGCCAGCAGACTCGACAGCGCGGCATCGGCGTTATGCGCGTTGCGCCGCGCCAGGCGGTAGGCGAGGTCGTCCTGCTTGCCGCTCTCGTACTGGCGCAGAATCTCGTCGAGGTAATGGCAGCTGGCTTCCAGCGTGGCGGCCGCCTGGCGATGCAGCCGCCGCCCCTGCCAGTCGGGCAGGATGAAGAACACCGCCACCCCCGCGATCAGCGCGCCGATCAGGGTATCGAACAGCCGCGGCCAGATCAGATCGAAGCCATGCCCGACCTGGTTGAAGCTGCTCAGCGCCATCAGGGTGATGGCGGCGGTGGCCAGTACGTAGTGCTTCTCGCGGCTGGCAAAGAAGGTCACCCCGGCCATCACGGCGATCAGCGTCTGGGTCAGCATGCCGGGGAACAGACTGATCAGCGCCCAGCCTGCCACCAGGCCGAGCACGGTGCCGAGGATGCGCTGGGTCAGAAAGCGGCGCGTGGCGGCGAAGTTGGGGCGGCAGACGAACAGCGTGGTCAGCAGAATCCAGAAGCCCTGGCTCGGCTGGATCAGCTGCAGCAGCGCGTAGCCCGCCAGCAGCGCCAGCGGCAGGCGTACCGCGTGGCGGAAGGTGGGCGAGCCCACCGTCAGGTTGAGGCGGATGCGCTCCCAGGCCTCCTTGAGGGTCACCGGCGAACGATTGAACAGACTGGGATCGCCCAACCCGTCATCGGCGTCGGGATTGTGGGCCTGGGCCAACTGCTGTTCCAAGGTGGCGAGATTGTCGGCCAGGCCGCCCAGCGGCGGCATCAGTTCACGCCAGGCCGGGTTGCGCATGGCCTTGAGGTGAGCGATGGAGGCACGCAGATCGGCCAGCGCCTGTTCGCTCTGGGCATGCTCGAAAGGTCGATTGAGCAGCAGTGCCTTGCCCAGCCGCCGGCAGGCCTGGCCCTGCTGGTCGAGCAGGCGCTGGCAGCGGAACAGCACGTCGTGGTGGAAGAAAGCCTCGGTCAGCTGCGCATAGGGGTAGTGCGACGAGCTGGCCCGCTCGTGGATATCCTGGGCGATGAAGTACACGCGCAGGTAGCGATTGAGCTGGCGATTGCCGCGCTGGCCTTCGAGGCGGCGGAAGATCATCTCCTTGGCCTGGTTCATGGCCTCCACCACGCGGCCGTTCTGTCGCGCCAGCGCCAGCCGGCGCGCCTCCAGGTCGAGCCCGCGCAGCGGTTCGAACAGCGCCGACTTGAGGATCAGGTAGCGGCCCAGTTCGCGATAGAGCAGGGCCATGCTCTGCTTGACCGGCTGGCGTGAGAATAGCGCGCACCACACCACCGAGATCACCCCGTACCAGGCGGCGCCCGACAGCAGCAGCAGGGTCTGGGCCCAGCTGTCGTGCGCGCCGCCGCCCTGCTGCTCGATGTTGATCATGGTATAGATCGCCAGGATCAGCGTGCCGGAGGCGATGGTGGCGTAGCGCTGCCCTACCGCCCCCAGCATCACCAGCACGAACGTCGACAGCCCCAGCATCAGCGCGAACAGCCAGGGCCAGGGGAACAGCCAGCGCACCGCAAACGACGCCACGGCAAAACAGACCAGGGTGACCGCCAGCGCCTGCAGGCGACCCTGCCAGCTGTCGTCGGTCTCCGACAGGGCGCTGGCGATGATGCCGAGGAACAGCGGCAGCACCAGGGCGAAGTCGGCCAGCGACCAGCTCAGCAACAGCGCACCGCTGAAGGCGAGGAAGACCCGCAGGCTGTAGGCGAACTTGTCCAGCGTCCACAGGCGCCGCAGCGAAAGCGAGAGTGAAGGAGGCATAGGAGGTCAGGGTCGTCGGCGCTCGGCCTCTTGTCGCAGGCGGTCGCGCTCTTCGGCGAGGTCGGCGCGCTGCTGAGAGTCCGCCAGACCCGGGAGGTTGTCGTCGAGGCCCACCAGCACCGCATCGAAGGCGGCAGCCAGCAGCTGCAGCCCGGCGCGGGTGTCGCTTTGCAGCGCCGCCGCGGTATGCGCCAGCGCCTCGCTGCCCAGCGCCAGGCCGTCGCAGCAGCCGCGGGCGATCTGCAGCGGCACGCGGCAGGCCGCCAGCAGCGCCTGCTGGCGCGCCTCGTCTCGCTGCCGCGCCTGCCCAGGCGTGCGGTGGGGCAGCCGCTGCGCCGCCAGGTAGGCCTCGAAGCCGGCGATATCGTCGTCGGCCAGGTGCGCAAGCCGCTGGCGCAGCGCATTGCCACGTGCGATCAGGGCGCTGCGCCCGGGTGCCTCTGCCGTTTCCTCGCCGAGCCGCAGCCCCTTGAGCACCAGCGCCAGCCCGATCCCGGCACTCACCGCTGCCGCCGCGCCGCAGCCCGGCATGGAGCGCGCCTCGATGGCGTGGCAGAAGTCCTCGAGCGAGGCTTGCCACACGCTGTCATGGGACGACATGGTCGATTCCGGCTGGGATGCCATGGCAGGAATCCGCCCGGAAGGCGGGCAGGGCGCGGTGAGCAGACGCACGGCACGCCATCAGAGGTGCTTGAGCAGCTTTTGCAGCTTGTTGAGATCACCCGAGTCACCGACCAGGCGCACCTTGCCGGCCATCATGCCGTCAAGGAAGGCCCGCTGGGTCGGCTTGCGCAGCACCGCCAAGGCGGTGGCTTCATCCTCGAAGCGCAGCTCCAGGTCGAGGTCGACCGGCAGCCCCGCGCCGCTGCGGATGCCGTGCGGCGACATGCGGTAGTGGCGGGCGACCGACAGGTCTTCGGTGGCGATGCCCCAGTCGAGGCGTCGCAGCTCGGCCAGCTGCTGGCGAAATTGCGGCTTGCGGCGCGAGGCGCGCTTGAGCAGCAGGCCCAGCAGCCAGAGCATCAGTCGCAGCTTCATGATGGGATCGACTCACAGGCAGGCGGGCGACGGCCTGCCGGGGCAGGCCGCAGGGTGACGGCACGCGGGCGGGCATCAGCCCTTGCCGACGGCATCCTTGAGCCCCTTGCCCGGCTTGAAGGCCACGGTCTTGCTGGCGGGAATGGCCAGCGGCTGGCCGGTCTGCGGGTTCTTGCCGGTGCGAGCGGCACGCTCGCGCACGGTGAAGGTACCGAAGCCGATCAGCGAGACGTCCTGGCCCTGGGCCACGCTGCCGGTGATCTCGTCGAGAATGACGTTCAGCACCTGGCTGGCCTTGTCCTTTGAAAGTTCCGCCCGTTCTGCGATGGCCGCTGCAAGTTCTGGCTTGCGCATAAAAGCCCTCCTGGTATTGGCTGGTTGCCGGCATGGATGCCGTGGTGTTGTTATCAGCGCGTCGAATGGATCGCAAACCGCCCACCGCTTTGCCGGAGAGCTCGTTCCCTTGCGTGTGGTGATCCGCGTGTGAAGATCGCCCCTGCTCCTGGAAAGCGTCAAGCGAGGTGTTCGTCAGTTTGCCCGCGGGAAAGCCCCGCGGCGCCGACGAGACTAGCCTAGCAACGGCGGCACGGCTCGCGCCAGCTCAACTTTCCGCCGCACGCTGGCGCCTGTCAACGCAAAACCGATCAAACGCTCGTCCTGGGTTTCGGCGAAGGCGGCCAGGTCGGCTCCCTCCCCTTCGATGCGCCAGCGCGCCGGTGCCTCGGCGGGCGGATAGGCCACCACCGGCAGCAGCGGGGTTTTCACTACCACCGGCCAGGCGGCGTAGTGCACGGCGGTGGGCGTACCGGCCAGGGTACGGGCCAGCGCCTTGGCGCTAGCCTGCAGCGGTGGCACGTACATGGCGTTGACCCCTGCCACGCAGGCCGCATCGCCAAGGGCAAAGATGCCGGGCGACGAGGTGGCCAGGTAGTGGTCGACCACAATGCCGGCCGGCAAGGTCGCCAGCCCCGCCGCTGCCGCCAGCTCGGTGCGCGGCCGTAGCCCGGTGGCCACCAGCACCAGGTCCGCCTCAAGCCCAGTGCCGTCGTCGAGCCGCAGGACGACATCGGCGCCAACGCTCTCCAATGCCTCAAGGCCACGTCCCAGGCGCAGGGCCATGCCCGCCGCAGCGAAGGCGCTCCCCAGGGCGCGCCCCAGCGGCTCGGGCAGCAGCCGCGGCAGCGGCGTGCGCTCTGGCGCCACCAGGCTCACCGCATGCCCACCGACGAGCAGGTCATTGGCGAATTCGCAGCCCACCAGGCCGGCGCCGATGATGGCGACCCGGGCCGGCCGCCCCAGCGCCTCCAGGGCGGCATGGAAGCGCCGATAGTCATCGAGGTCGTTGATGGTGTGCACGCGAGCAGCGACGGCAGCGGGCACGGCGAACGGCACCGCGGGCGCGGCTCCGGTAGCCAGCACCAGCGTGCCATAGGGCAGCCGCTCGGCGCCAAGCTGCAGGGTGCGGGCCTGGGGGTCGATGGCCTCGACGCGGGTGTGGGTGCGCACCACCGCCCCCAGCTGGTCGGCCAGCGCCAGGGCCGAGCGCACGGCCAGCCGCGACGGCGGCAGGCGCTTGGCGAAGCCGGTGGAGAGCAGCGGCTTGGCGTACTCGTCGCCGCTGTCGGCGGTGATCAGGGTCAGCGCACGCTCGGGGTCGAGGGCGCGCAGCTGGCGCGCCAGGCCGATGGCGGCCATGCCGGAGCCGATGAGGATCAGAGGTGCGGTCATGGGACTCCCTGCCGGTTGCCGGGACCGCGACATGCGGCCCTGCACGAGGAATCGTGGCAAGGCCGCATGTTACACTATGCGCCCCCAGTCGACCCGGAGAGAGCCGGTGGCCCGGACCCCCACGGCGCAGCAAGGCCATGCACACCGTTACCCCATCTGGCGGCCGCTGGCGGCGAGCCGGCCTGCCATGAGCCCGGGCTGGTGGCAGTGGGTAGCCTCGCGCGATTCGCTCACCGCCCGCCTGATCGCGGCCGGCGCCGAGCGTCGCTTTCGCGTGCGCCTGCTCGACCAGCGCCTCGACCGGCCGCGGCCCGACGAAGCCCAGGCCCTCGGCCTGCCCTGCGACCGCCTGGCATGGCGCCGCGAGGTCGCCCTGTGCCTCGACGAGCGCCCCTGGGTGGTGGCGCGCTCGGTGGCCTCCCTGGCGCTGCTGCGCGGCCAGCGCCTTGACCGGCTGGGCGAGCGCTCGCTGGGCAGCTGGCTGTTCCGCCAGCCGGACCTCGAGCGCAGCCCCATCGAGATCACCCGCGCCAGCGCCCCCTTCCATGCGCTGGACGGCCCCTGGGGCCGGCGTTCGGTGTTCCGCCACGGCCGCTTTGCAGTGCTGGTGCAGGAGTTCTTCCTCGACGCGATGGCGGAGGAACTCGGCCTTCCCGCACGCTAGGATAAACGTCATTGCATAAGGAGGACTCGATGGATCGCTCGTTGCTCCACCCCAGCGGCCTGGCCCGCTTGCCCGACTTCCTGCAGCTGATGCGGCTGGATCGCCCCATCGGTACCTGGCTGCTGATGTGGCCGACACTATGGGCGCTGTGGGTGGCCGCCGAAGGCCTGCCCGAGCGCCACCTGCTGCTGATCTTCGTCGCCGGGGTCTACCTGATGCGTGCGGCCGGCTGCGTGGTGAACGACTACGCCGACCGCCACTTCGACGGCCACGTCAAGCGCACGCGAAACCGCCCCCTGGCCACCGGGCGCATCAGCGAGCGCGAGGCCAAGCTGCTGTTCGCCGCCCTGGTCGCCGCCGCCTTCGTGCTGGTGCTGTTCACCAACCTGTTCACCGTGCTGCTGTCGCTGGTGGGCGTGGCCCTGGCCTTCATCTATCCCTTCATGAAGCGCTACACCCACCTGCCGCAGCTGTTCCTGGGTGCCGCCTTCTCATGGGCGATTCCCATGGCCTTCGGCGCCGTGCTCGGCCAGGTGCCCTTCGAAGCGTGGCTGCTGTTCGCCGCCAACGTGGCCTGGACGGTGGCCTACGATACCCAATACGCCATGGTCGACCGCGACGACGACCTGAAGATCGGCATCAAGTCCACTGCGGTGCTGTTCGGCCGCGCCGACCGGGCCATGATCGGCCTGCTGCAGCTGGTGACGCTGGGCCTGCTGGGCTGGGCCGGGGTGCGCCTGGGGCTTGGCCTGTTCTACTGGCTGGGCCTGGCAGGCATGGCGGCTACCTTCGTGCACCAGCAGTTCCTGATCAGGACGCGCGAGCGCGAGCGCTGCTTCCAGGCCTTTCTCAACAACCACTGGTCGGGGCTCTTGCTGTTCGCCGGGATCGCGCTGAGCCTGTGGCCCGAACTGGGCTGAGCGCTGGCGGCCATGTCATCCTACTGTCATGATAACGTGGTGATATCGTCATCGAACGTCACGCAACATGAGGCAACGGGATGACTGCCAAGACCGTTTTGATCGTCGATGACGAGGCGCCGATCCGAGAGATGATCGCCGTCGCGCTGGAGATGGCAGACTACCGCGTGCTGGAAGCGGCCAACGCCCAGAGCGCCCACGCCATGATCATCGACCATCAGCCTGACCTGCTGCTGCTCGACTGGATGATGCCCGGCACCAGCGGCATCGAGCTGGCGCGCCGGCTCAAGCGCGAGGAAGCCACCCGCGAGCTGCCGATCATCCTGCTGACCGCCAAGAGCGAAGAGGACAACAAGATCCTCGGCCTGGAAGCCGGCGCCGACGACTACATCACCAAGCCGTTCTCGCCCCGCGAGCTGGTGGCCCGGCTCAAGGCGGTGCTGCGGCGCACCACGCCGCGCGGCGTCGAGGAGCCGGTGGAGGTCGACGGCCTGCAGCTCGACCCCGTCAGCCATCGCGTCAGCGCCCATGGCCAGGCGCTGGAGATGGGCCCCACCGAGTACCGTCTGCTGCAGTTCTTCATGACCCACCAGGAGCGCGCCTACACCCGCAGCCAGCTGCTCGACCAGGTGTGGGGCGGTAACGTCTACGTGGAGGAGCGCACCGTGGACGTACACATCCGCCGCCTGCGCAAGGCCCTGGGCGACGCCCACCAGCACCTGATCCAGACTGTGCGGGGCACCGGCTACCGCTTCTCCAACAAGGGCTGACGTGCGCCCCTGGAGCCGGGAGGTCTGGCGCATCGGCCTGCTGGGAGCCGCCGGCAGCCTGGTCGGCTGGCTGTTCTCGGCGCCGGGGTTGGGGCTCGCGGTGGGCCTGGCCGCCTGCCTGGCCTACCACCTGCGCCAGCTGCACGCCCTGCGCAACTGGCTGATCCGCCGCCCCCACGACGAACCGCCCGCCGCCGCCGGCCTGTGGGGCGACCTGTTCGATCGCCTCTACCGCTACCAGAAGGGTCAGCGCCACACCCAGGGCCGCCTGCAGGCGACCCTCAAGCGCATCCAGGAGTCCTCCGAGGCGATGCGCGACAGCGTGGTGATGCTCGACCCCCACGGCGACCTTGAGTGGTGGAACAGCGCCGCCGAGGCGATGCTGGGGCTGGAGCCCGCCCACGACCGCGGCCAGCACATCACCAACCTGATCCGCGACCCGCGCTTCGTGGCCTACTTCAACGCCCGGGCCTACCGGGAGCCGCTGACGCTGACCTCGCCGGTGGACGAGCGTCGGGTGCTGCAGTTCCAGATCACCCTGTACGGCGACGACGAGCGCCTGGTGATGGCGCGCGACATCACCCGCCTGCACCGCCTCGAGGAGATGCGCCGCGACTTCGTCGCCAACGTCTCCCACGAGCTGCGGACGCCGCTGACCGTACTGGCCGGCTACCTGGAAACCTACGCCGACACCGCCGAGCTGCTGCCGCCGCGCCTGGCCAAGGGGCTTGGCCGCATGCAAGAGCAGACCGCGCGCATGCAGAACCTGGTCAACGACCTGCTGCTGCTGTCGCGGCTGGAGATCGACCAGGGCGGCGAGGATCACCTGGCGCTGGCGATGCCCGAGCTGCTGGCGCGCATCCAGCGCGACGGCGAAGCGCTGTCGGCCGGGCGCCAGCGGATCACGCTCTCGATCAGCGAGCCGCGGGGCCTGCTCGGCAGCGAGCAGGAGATCCACAGCGCGCTGTCCAATCTGCTGTTCAATGCGGTGCGCTATACCGGCGAAGGCTGCCGCATCGAGCTGCGCTGGCGCCCGCACCCCCTGGGCGCCTGCCTCGAGGTCGAGGACAACGGCGAAGGCATCGACCCAATCCACCTGCCGCGACTCACCGAGCGCTTCTACCGGGTCGACAAGGGCCGCAGCAACGCCACCGGCGGCACCGGCCTGGGGCTGGCCATCGTCAAGCACGTGCTGCTGCGCCACGACGCCAGCCTCGAGATCGAGTCGCACCCCGGCCAGGGCGCCCTGTTCCGCTGCGTGTTTCCCGCCGCGCGGCTGGTCGCCCTGCCCGCCACACCGCCTGCTCCGACAGCCGCGCTGGCTCCTGCATCCGGCACGCTCAGCCCGTCCGCCACCCCCACCAGGCCCGACTGAACGCCGGCGTTCAGCGCTCGCTCGGCAGGCCGCGATAGTGGCTTTCCCACATCAGCACCGCGCCGGCCACCGCGCCCGGCAGCAGCAGCAGGTTGGCCAGCGGCAGCCAGGTAATCAGGGTAACCCAGCCGCCGAAGGTAAGGGTCTGCCAGGAGCGCGCCGCCAGCCGCCGGCGCATGTCGGCAAAGCTCACCTTGTTGTTGTCCATCGGGTAGTCGAGGTAGGTGATGGCCATGATCCAGGCCGAGAACAGCGCCCAGAGGAACGGCGCGACGACGTTCAGCCCCGGCACCCAGCTGAGCGCGAACAGCGCCAGCATGCGCGGCAGGATGTAGCCCAGCTTGACCAGCTCGCGGCCCAGCGCGTCCACCGCGGTACGCGCCAGGCCGCGGTCGTCCAGCGGCGGGCGGCCGGTGGCCTCGACCTCCACCTTGGCGGCCAGAAAGCCGTAGAAGGGCGCGGCGATCAGGTGGGTCACCAGCGAGAAGGTGAAGAACACGATCAGCACCAGGCTGACCACGAACAGCGGCCAGAGCAGCCATTCGAGCCAGACCAGCCAAGCCGGCACCAGCGCCAGCCAGGCCGCCAGCCATTCGCCGAAGCGGGTGACCACGTAGTAGAGCATGGCCGCGTAGACGCTCAGGTTGATGGCAATCGGCGCGTAGACGTAGCGGCGCAGGCCGCGGCGGTAGACCAGCTTCACGCCGCGCAGCAGGGCGGTCTGTGCTTGCATCGGCTCTCCCTTGGGCGGCTTACTTGCGGGCCAGGGCGCCGGCGTCGAGCTGGCCCGGGTCCATATGGCGAATGTCGAGCCCCTTCACCAGGTAGATGACATATTCGGCCAGGTTGTCGGCGTGGTCGCCGACCCGCTCCAGCGCGCGCAGTACCCACATGACGCTGAGCACCGGGCCGATGGCGCGGCTGTCCTCCATCATGAAGGTCATCAACGAGCGCATGGCACTGCTGTACTCATCGTCGACCGACTCGTCCTCGCGCACCACCTGCAGCGCCAGCTCGGTATCGAAGCGGGCGAAGGCGGTCAGCGCATCGCGCAGCATGCGCCGCACGTGCTCGCTGATGTGGCGCACCTCGACCAGGCCGCGTACGCTGCCGCCGCCTTCGGTCAGGCTCAGGGCGTTGCGTGCGATCTTGCTGGCCTCGTCGCCGATCCGCTCCAGGTCGGCGGTGGCGCGGATCACCGCCAGCACCAGGCGCAGGTCGGAGGCCGCCGGCTGGCGGCGGGCCAGCACCCGGGTGCACTCGTCGTCGATCTTGAGCTGCATGGCGTTCACTTCACGGTCGCGGTCGCGGACCTTCTCCGCCAGGCGGCTGTCGCCTTCGAGCAGGGCCTGCACCGCCTCCTGCACCTGCTGCTCGACCAGGCCCCCCATGGTCATCAGTTGGGTCTTGAGCGCCTCCAGCTCTTGGTTGAACTGGCGCGAGATATGCTGGCTATGGGTGTCGCTGGTGATATCCATGGGTTCCTCCTCGGGCCGCCGTAGCGGCCGCTTCAGGCCATGCGGCCGGTGATGTAGTTCTCGGTGCTCTTCAGGCTCGGGTTGGTGAACAGCGTGTCGGTGGGGGCGTACTCCACCAGCTCGCCGTGCTGCAGGAAGGCGGTGTAGTCCGACACCCGCGCCGCCTGCTGCATGTTGTGCGTGACCAGCACCAGGGTGAGCTGCGACTTCAGCCGCCGGATCAGCTCCTCGACCTTCAGCGTCGAGATCGGATCCAGCGCCGAGGCGGGCTCGTCGAGCAGCAGCACCTCGGGGCGTACCGCCAGCGAACGGGCGATCACCAGACGCTGCTGCTGGCCGCCCGAGAGCGACCAGGCCGAGGCGCGCAGGCGATCCTTCACCTCGTCCCACAGCGCGGCGGCGTTGAGCGCCCACTCGACGGTATCGTCCATCTGCCGCTTGCGCATGCCGCCCAGCAGGCGCAGCCCGAAGGCCACGTTCTCGTAGATCGACATGGGGAAGGGGTTGGGCACCTGGAACACCATGCCGACCCGCCGCCTCAGCTCGTCCACCGCCACCTCCGGCGCGTGGATGTCCTGGCCCTCGAGCAGGATCCGCCCGGCGTGGCTGACCTCGTCGTTGAGGTCATGCAGGCGGTTGAGCGCACGCAGCAGGGTCGACTTGCCGCACCCCGACGGGCCGATGAAGGCCGTGACGCGGTGGCGGGGAACGCGCAGGGTGAGCCCCTTGAGCGCCGGCTTGCCGCCGTAGGCCAGCGTCAGCCCTTCGATCTGCAGGCAGCTGGCCTCGGCCGGGAAGTCGATGATCGACCCCGTGGCGAAAGGCAGCGGCCCAGGCGGTTTGGTCATGCACGACTCCTCGAGTCAGCGGCGCGGCTGCACGCCGTGACGCACCCTGAAATGATGCCGCAACAATATGGCAGTCAGGTTAAGCACCAGGATCACCAGCACCAGCAGCAGCGCCGTGGCATAGACCACCGGCATGGCGGCCTGCACGTCGTCGCCGTGGAAGGCCGTGTCGTAGATGTGGTAGCCCAGGTGCATGAACTTGCGCTCAAGATGGAGGAAAGGAAAGTCGCCGTCCACCGGCACCTGAGGCGCCAGTTTGGCCACGCCGACCAGCATCAGCGGAGCCACTTCCCCGGCGGCCCGCGCCACGGCCAGGATCACCCCGGTCAGCATGGCCGGCACCGTCATCGGCAGCACCACCCGGGTCAGGGTCTCCAGCCGCGTGGCGCCCAGCGCCAGGGCACCCTCGCGCTGGTGCGACGGGATGCGCGCCAGCCCCTCCTCGGTGGCCACCACCACCACCGGCAGGGTCAGCAGCGCCAGGGTCAGCGAGGCCCACAGCAGCCCGCCGGTGCCGAAGGTGGGCGACGGCAGGGTGTCGCTGAAGAACCACTCGTCCAGCGTGCCGCCGATGCCGTAGACGAACACCCCCAGCCCGAACACGCCGTAGACGATCGACGGCACCCCCGCCAGGTTGCGCACCGCGATGCGCACCAGGTGGGTCAGGCGGCCCTGGTGGGCGACCTCGTTGAGATAGATGGCCGCCAGCACGCCGAAGGGCGTCACCAGCAGCGACATCAGCATCACCATCAGCACCGTGCCGAAGATTGCCGGCCACACCCCGCCGGCGGTGTTGGCCGCCCGCGGCCCCTCGGAGAGAAAGCGCCACACCCCTCGCGTCCAGGCCGCCAGCTTGGCCGCCCCGCTCATGGCGTTGGGCCGGGTGGCCGCCAGCACCTCGTCCAGCGGCTGGTGCAGGCGGCGCCCGTCGACGCTCTCCAGCACCGCCACGTCGCCGCGCATCGCCTCCTGCAGCCGCTGAAGGCGCGCATCGAGCTCGGCCAGCGCCTGCTGCGCCTGGCGATCGCTGGGGTTTCGCTCCAGGTGGGCAACGAGCGGCCGCAGCGCCTCCCGGCGCAGGCGCTCGCGTTCATCTCGCAGCGCCTGCAGCGCGGCCAGGCGCCGTTCGAGCGCGGGCCAGGCCGCCTCCTGCCCATAGCGCTCACCGCCGGCCAGCTCGATCGCCAGCAGCCGGCCGATGAAGTCGCCGTAGCGCTGGCGCTCTAGCACGACCAGCGCCTCGGGGCGCTCGGTGCGGGCGATCTCGTGCAGCGCCACCCAGCGCCACACATGGCCGTCCAGGTCGCGGTTGGCGGTGAAGTAGAGCCGCTCGCGACCTTCGCCGAGGGGCAGCGGCAGTTCGCGGATCTCGCGCCCAGCCAGGCGCTCGCCGTCATGCAGCGCCACCAGCTCCACCGGGGCCGGCCAGAACAGCGCCAGCCCGCGCACGGCGATCAGCGTGAGCAGACCGCCCAGCAGCAGCAGCGACAGGGCCACGCTGGCGGCACAGAGCCAGGCCCAGGGCCCCTCCGAACGCGGCAGGCGACCCTTCACGGTGCGCTGCCCAGCCAGCGATAGCGGCGCCTCAGCCGCGTCCGCACGATTTCGGCCAGGGTGTTGACCAGGAAGGTGAACAGGAAAAGCAGCAGCGCCGCCAGGATCAGCAGCAGGTAGGGCTGGCTGCCGGGAATCGCCTCGGGCAGCTCCACGGCGATGCCGGCCGCCATGGTACGCATGCCTTCCAGCGGGCTCAGGCTCATCAGCGCGGTATTGCCGCTGGCCATCAGCACGATCATGGTCTCACCCACGGCGCGCCCGGTGCCGATCATCACGGCGGCGAACACGCCGGGTGCCGCGGCCGGCAGCACCACCCGGCACAGGGTCTGCCAGCGGGTCGCGCCCAGCGCCTGGGCGCCCTCGCCCAGGCTCGCCGGCACCCCGGACAGCGCCTCCTCGCTCAGCGCATAGACGCTGGGCATGACGGCAAAGCCCATGGCCAGGCCGACGATCATGGCATTGCGAGTGGCGTAGTCCAGGCCGAAGCGGCTGTCGAGCCAGGCGCGCAGATCGCCGCCGAAGAGGCTCGCCTCCAGCCACGGGGAGAGCGCCAGAGTGGCGAAGGCCACCGCTGCCAGCCACGGCAGCAGCCACAGCCCGGCCCAGGCCAGCGGTGCGCGCTGGCGCAGCCGCGCTGTCAGCCGGCGCCACACCCCGGCCACCAGCAGCACGGTCAACGGCAGGGTCAGCAGCAGCGCCAGCGCCCCGGCCAGGTGGCGTTCGATCCAGGGCGCAAGCACCAGCCCCGCGACGAAACCGATCACCACCCCGGGCAGCGCCTCCATCAGCTCCAGGGTCGGCTTCAGGTGGCTGCGCAGGCGCTGCGACATGTACAGCGACGAATGCACGGCTGCCCCCAGCGCCAGGGGAATGGCGAAGACCAGCGCCCAGAAGGCGGCCTTGAGCGTGCCCCAAGCCAGCGGCGACAGCGACAGGCGGATCGACGCCGGGTCCAGCCTGCCGGCGAAGAGCGCCGGCAGCACCTCCACGGCCAGGAAGGCCCCGATGGCCATCACTGCCGCGATCACCGCAATGCCGCCGGTGGCAATCAGCACGCCGGCCAGCCGATCGCGCAACTGGCGTCGACGGAAGCGGGAGGAAGCGGGAAAGGCGGGAGGTTCGGTCATGAACAGAAGAGTAAGACGCCTTGATGACAGTTGAATGACAGCCGGTGCTAGGGGTCGTCCAGCCCCAGCCGGCGCCGCTGCTGCATGACCACGGTCTCGGGCAGCGCCACGAACCCCAGCTCCGTCACCGTGGCCTGGCCGCGGGGCGACAGGACCAGCTCGAAGAAGGCGCGCTCCGGCCCCGCCAGGCCCTGACCCGGCGGCAGGTTGGCATAGACGAACAGCGAGCGCCCCAGCGGGTAGTCGCCACGCTGCACCGAAGCGGCATCGGGCCGGTGCACGCGCCCCTGCGCATCGGTCAGCGTCAGCACCTTGACCCCGGGGGTCAGGTGATTAAGCCCGGCATAGCCCAGGGCGTCCAGGCTCTCGGTGACGGCGGCGACCACGGCGGCCGAGCCGGAGTGCTCGTTGAGGCGGCGCCGATACTCGCCGCCGCACAGAGCGCGCTCGCGAAACAGGCCGTAGCTGCCCGAGGCGCGGTTGCGCCCATGCAGCTGGATCCTGCCGGCGGGCGCCGTCACCCCCAGCGCGGACCAGCGCTCGATCGGCGCCTCTCCGCCGCAGCGGCGCGTGTGCGAGAAGATCGCATCGAGCTGTGCCAGGCTCAGGCTGTCCAACGGATGGTGGCGATGCACGATGACCGCCAGCGCATCCCGCGCCACCTCGATCTCCACCGGCGGGTAGCCGTGGGTGGCGATAAAGGCCTCGCGCTCACGGTCGCTCATGGCCCGCGACATCGGTCCCAGCCGCGTGGTGCCTGCGGTCAGCGCGGGCGGCGCACTGGCCGAGCCGCTGGCCAGCAGCTGCAAACGAATGCCTGGATGGGCGTCGCCGAGCTGCTCGCCCCAGCGCAGCATCAGCCCGGCCAGGGTGTCGGAGCCGACGATGCCCAGGGTACCGACTGGCGCCTCGGCCCGTGCCGCCAACGCAGCCAGCAGCAGCAGGCAGGCGGCGAGCCAGCGCGACAGGCGGCGGCCCGGGCGGTAAGGCGAAGCGCTGACTGGCAACATGGTTCACTCCTGAGGGCGAGCGGGGACAACGATGGGCAAGGCGATCCAGGCCTGGCGCTCGGCTGCGGCGACGCGGTCATCGCAACGGCGACGCTGCATCGGCATGGGACGGCAGATCGCCGCAGTACTGGGATCGCTCGCATTAGGCGTTTATGATGGCGCACGCATCGTCCGCGCTGCACTGCAATACTCTCAACCGACAACAACAAGCCGAGCTTACGACAATCCATGACCGATCTCGACGACGTTCCCTCTCCCCAGGGCCAACTGACGCTCAAGCTGCTGGCCTCGCGCCAGGACACCAACGTCTACGGCGACATTCCCGGCGGCTGGCTGGTGCGCCACATGGACCAGGCCGCCGAGCTGGCCGCAGGCCGCGAAGCGCTGGGCCGTACCGCCACCGTGGCCATCGAAACCATGGATTTCCTGTGCCCGGTGCGGGTCGGCTCGATGGTCAACATCTTCACCGCCGTGCGCGAAATCGGCCACAGCTCGGTCAAGATCGACGTGGAAGTGTGGATCCGCCAGCCCCACGAGCGCGAGAACAGCGAACTGCACAAGGTCACCGAAGCGCGCTTCGTGATGGTGGCGCTTGACGACAAGGGCCGGATTCGCGCGGTGCGCCAGCCGGGCCTGTGAAACGCCGGGGCGTGCGCTATTTCAGCGAATGCCCGCCGCCTGCACAAAAGCCAAGGGCGCCACGCGGGCGCCCTTGACGTTCACGGCGAAGCGATCGCTGAGGTTCAGCCACCCACCGCTTCGCGTGCCTTCAGGTAACTGAACTCGCCGATGTCGCTGAACGGGCGTACCACCTTCTGGAACGCCACGTAGGATTCGTAGACCTTCTTCGAGTCCGGGTCGTTATCGATCTGGTTCTGGATCACCTGCTGCGAGGCGTCGTACAGCGCCTGCATGACGTCCTCGGGGAAGGTGCGCAGCTGCACGCCGTGCTCGGTCACCAGGGTGTCGAGCGCCTGGGCGTTGCGGAAGGCGAACTCGCTGATCATGGCCAGGTTGGACGCCTTGGCCGCTTCGCGCACCACGTCCTTCAGGTCGTCGGGCAGGGCGTTCCAGGCATCCAGGTTGACGGTGCCTTCGAGCACCGCGGACGGCTCGTTCCACACCGAGGTGTAGTAGTAGTCGGCCACCTGATGCAGGCCAAAGGCCATGTCGTTGTACGGGCCGACCCAGTCGGCGGCGTCGAGCACGCCGGTCTGCAAGGAGGTGAAGATCTCGCCGCCCGGCATGTTGACGGTGGTCACGCCGATGGCGTTCATCGCTTCGCCGGCCAGGCCCGGCAGGCGCAGGCGGATGCCGCGCATGTCCTCCAGGGAGTTGATCTCCCTCTTGAACCAGCCGGCCATCTGGGTGCCGGTGTTGCCGACCGCGAACGGCTTCAGGTTGTGCTTGGCGTAGATCTCGTCCCACAGCTCCTGGCCGCCGCCGTGGTACAGCCAGGCGTTGGTTTCGGTGGTGTTCATGCCGAACGGCACGGCGGTGAAGAACTGCGAGGCAGCGACCTTGCCGCGCCAGTAGTAGGCGGCGGAGTGACCCATCTCGGCGGTGCCGGCGGCCACGGCGTCGAACACCTCCATGGCGGGCACCAGCTCACCCGCGCCATGCACGCGGATGCGCATGCGGCCGTTGGAGAGCTGTTCGATGCGCCGGGCGAAATCGTTGGCACCCGTGCCCAGGGCCGGGAAATTGGTCGGCCAGGAGGTGACCATGTCCCAGGTGATGGTGTCCTGCGCCTTGGCGGTGGAAACGAAGGGCGCGGCGGCGACGCCGGCGGCACCGAGGCCGACGGTCTTGAGGAAGTTACGGCGTTGCATGCAGGCATGACTCCGGCTGGTTGTTCTGAGTCGCGTCTTGTGTTGCGCGATGTGTCCGCCGCAGAGTATGCGACAAGGGGGAATTCACCGGCAAGCCAAGCGTTTGTCTGACTTACCGCTACCCCTCTCGCCTACAGCGGCGTGAGCTTGGCAAACCCAAGCACCAGCCACTTGTCGCCGACCCCTTCGAAGCTGACCTGCACCCGGGCGCGCTCGCCCTGCCCTTCGGCGTTGAGGATCACCCCTTCGCCGAAGATCGGGTGGCTCACCCGCTGGCCGAGGCTGAGGCTGGGCAGGTCGCCGCCGCCGTCGACCGAGGTCTGACGCGACAGCCCCACCGCCGGGCGCATGGCCGTGACCGGGCGCGAGACCTGCCCACGCAGGCGCACCTCTTCCAGGCACTCGGCGGGCAGCTCGCGCAGGAACCGCGACGGCCGCTGGAAGGTCTCCTTGCCGTGCAGGCGGCGGATCTCGGCGTGGGTGAGGTAGAGCTTGCGCATGGCGCGGGTCAGGCCGACGTAGCACAGTCGGCGCTCCTCCTCGAGCCGGCCGGGCTCCTCCAGCGACATTTTGTGCGGGAACAGCCCCTCTTCCACCCCGGCGATGAACACCAGCGGAAACTCCAGCCCCTTGGCCGAATGCAGGGTCATCAGCTGCACGCTGTCCTCGAACTCGTCGGCCTCGTGGTCGCCGGCGTTGAGCGCCGCCTCGGCCAGGAATGCCTCCAGCGCCACGGCCCCCTCGCCGACCTCGGGCGGCTCGAAGGACTCGCCCTGGGTGAAGGCGCGGGCGGCGTTGATCAGCTCCTCCAGGTTCTCGACCCGGGCCTGCCCCTTCTCGCCCTTCTCGCTGCGGTGGTGCTCGACCAACCCCGACATGGTGTTCACGTGATCGATGATCTCGTGCAGCGCCAGGCCCGCGGTGTCGTTGTCGAGCCGTTCGACCAGGTCGGCGAAGGCCTGCAGCGACGCCCCGGCGCGCCCCTTCAGCGCGCCCTCGGCCAGGCCATCGTGCAGCGCCTGCCACAGCGAGGCGCCGGTGACTCGCGCCCGCTCGCGCAGCAGCTCCACGGTGCGGGTGCCGATACCGCGGGCCGGCACGTTGATGATGCGCTCGAGCGAGGCGTCGTCGTCGCGGTTGAGCAGCAGGCGCAGGTAGGCCAGGGCGTTCTTGATCTCCAGCCGTTCGTAGAAGCGCTGTCCGCCGTAGATGCGGTAGGGCATCCCTTGGCGGATCAGGGTCTCCTCGAGCACCCGCGACTGGGCGTTGGAGCGGTAAAGGATGGCCACGTCGCGGCGCCGGTAGCCCTCGTCGACCTTCTCCTTGATGGTGTCGACGATGAAGCGCGCCTCGTCCAGGTCGTTGAAGCCGGCATACACCGAGATCGGCTCGCCGCGCGCGCCGGCCGTCCACAGCTGCTTGCCCATGCGCTCGGTGTTGTGGCTGATCAGCGCATTGGCGGCGTCGAGGATGGCGCTGGTGGAGCGGTAGTTCTGCTCCAGCCGCACAGTCCTGGTGGCAGGGAACTCCTGCTCGAAGCGGCGAATGTTCTCGATCCGCGCCCCGCGCCAGCCGTAGATCGACTGGTCGTCGTCGCCGACCACCGTCATCGGCGTACTCACGCCGGTGAGCAGCTTGAGCCAGGCGTACTGCAGGGTGTTGGTGTCCTGGAATTCGTCGACCAGCACGTGGCCGAAGCGCTCCTGGTAGTGGGCCAGCAGCGCCGGGGTATCACGCAGCAGCTCCAGGCTTCTCAGCAGCAGCTCGCCGAAGTCGACCAGGCCGCCGCGCTCACAGGTGAGCTGGTAGCGCTCGTAGAGCTCGACCATCTGCGCCAGGTAGGCGTCGCCGTGGACGTCGACCTGGTGCGGGCGCAGCCCCTCCTCCTTGCAGCCGGAGATGAAGTACTGCACCTGGCGCGGCGGGTAGCGCTCGTCGTCGATCCGGTGGTCCTTGAGCAGCCGCTTGATCAGCCGCAGCTGGTCGTCGGAGTCGATGATCTGGAAATGCTGCGGCAGCCGCGCGTCCTGCCAGTGGGTGCGCAGCAGGCGATGGGCGATGGAGTGGAAGGTACCGACCCAGACGTTGCGCAGCGACAGCCCCAGCAGCGCCTCGAGCCGCGTGCGCATCTCGCGGGCGGCCTTGTTGGTGAAGGTCACGGCGAGCACGGCGTAGGGCGACAGCCCCTCGGCCTGCATCAGCCAGGCGATGCGATGCACCAGCACCCGGGTCTTGCCCGAGCCGGCCCCGGCCAGCACCAGCATGTTGCCCTGGGGGGCGCTCACCGCCTCGCGCTGGGCCGGGTTCAACTGATCGAGAATCGCCGTGACGTCGTCCATGGAAGGGGTCTGCCGCTGGAAAAAATGAGCGCCCAGCTTAGCATATCCGCCCGTCCAATCCTCGACCCGAGCGGCGCCGGGGACAGGTCGAAGCGGAGGTCATCCTTCAGGGATGAAGGATGTAGCGCCCAGGGAAGGGTTCACAGCGCCTCCGCCTAGACCTGTCGCCGGAACAGCCGCGGGCTAGGCCGCTAGGGCTTGCCCTCCTGCTCCGGAAACCGCAGCGGCGTCAGGCTCTTCTTGACCGCCTTGAGCTGCTCGGCGAGCTTCGGCCCGCGGGTCTTGGCCACCCCCACGGCGAGCACGTCGACCAGCACCAGGTGGGCGATGCGCGAGCTCATCGGGGTATAGATCTCGGTGTCCTCATGCACGTCGATATAGAGCGGCAGGGTCACCTCCTCGGCCAGCGGCGAGCCGGTGGGGCACAGCCCGATCACCGTGGCGCCGGCCTCGCGAGCCAGGCGCACGCTGGCGACCAGCGCGCGGGTGCGGCCGGTCTGGGAGATCGCCACCACCACGTCGCCCTCCTTGAGCGTCACCGCCGACATGTTCTGCATGTGCGGATCGGCATAAGCGGCGGTGGAGATCTGCAGGCGGAAGAACTTGTGCTGGGCATCGAAGGCCACCGCACCGGAGGCGCCGAAGCCATAGAACTCCACCCGGTTGGCCATGGCCAGTGCCTGGATCGCCCGGCTCAGAGCATCGTTGTCGAGCCGGTCGCGCACCGACAGCAGGGTACCCACGGTGGAGTCGAAGATGCTTTGCGAGAACTCGGCGACGGAGTCGTCGTCGTTCATCGAGAACTGGGCGAACTGGCTGCCCGACGCCAGCATCTGCGCCAGCTTGAGCTTGAAGTCCTGAAAGCCGTTGCAGCCCAGCGCCCGGCAGAAGCGCACCACGGTCGGCTCGCTCACCTTGGCCTCGGTGGCCAGGTCGACGATGCGCATGTGGATCACTTCCTCGGGGTTACGCAGCACGAAGCGCGCCACTTTCTGCTCGGAGCGACGAAAATGCTCCATGCGGCGTCTCATTTCATCGAACAGGGCGCGGCTCACGCTGAACTCCTTGGTTTCACGAACGCAGCAGCCAGTATGCCCCATCCGACGCCGGCTGTGGGAGTTTCGCACCCAGCGTGGACAGCCCGTCCGTCACATTTCCGTCAGTGAGTTATAGTAAAAGTCGAGTGTCGCGCCGTTAGCCGGCACGCAACATGAACCCATGGAACAAGGTGTCAGGCAAAAGAAGAAAAAGGGAGATTCGATCATGCGAAAGGTCGAACGGGTCACTTCCGTCAAGAACGAACTTCTCGATATCTACATGAGCCTCAACGTCGCCGAGCACGAGAAACGCTCACGCTGTGCCGCCCAGCGCAACCTGCGCGCCCGGCGCGGCATCGAACTGCACAACGAATTCAAGCGCCTGGAGCGCGACATCGCCGACCTGGTCGACGACGAAACCCATTGAAACGGCCGCCCCGAAGGGCGGCCGTTTGGCTTCCGGGCCCCGCCTGGCGCGGCCCGGGGTAACGCGTTGACTCAGCCGAGCAGCGAGTTGACGAATACTACGATGACGCCCAGCGGTGCCACGTAGCGCGCCACCAGGTGCCACAGCCGCTCCATGCCGCCCGCCAGCCGAAGCTCAGCGGCCACGCTGCCGCGCTCCAGGCACCAGGCCACGAACACGATCGCGCCGAGGCCAGTCAGCGGCAGCAGGATCTTGCTGGTGAAGGTGTCGAGCAAGTCGAACACGTTCAGGCCAAACATCACCGGCCCCGGCCAGACGTTGAACGACATCAGCGCCGCGATGCCCAGCACCCACACCGCCACGGCGCTCACCAGGGTGGCCATCACCCGTGTCAGCGGCGTGCGCTCCTCGACGAACTCCACCACCGGCTCGAGCAGCGAGATCGCCGAGGTCAGAGCGGCAAAGGTCAGCAGCAGGAAGAACATCAGCCCCAGCAGCATGCCGCCGGTAATGTTGCCGAAGGCCAGCGGCAGGGTGACAAAGATCAGCCCCGGCCCTTCGCCGGCGCTCAGGCCGTTGGCGAACACGATAGGGAAGATGGCCAGGCCGGCCAGCAGGGCGATCACGGTATCCAGGATGATCACCGTGCGTGCCGTACCCAGCAGGTTGACGTCCTCGCCCAGGTAGGAGCCGTAGGCCATCATGATGCCCATGCCCAGCGACAGGGTGAAGAACGCCTGCCCCATGGCCGCCAGCACCACGCCGCCGGTCAAAGCGCTCCAGTCTGGGCGGAACATGAAGGCCAGCGCTTCGCCGAAGTGGCCGGTGGTCATGCCATAGCCCACCAGCACCAGCAGCAGCACCACCAGTGCCGGCATCAGGGTACGCGCCGCGCCTTCCAGCCCCTTGGTCACGCCACGCGCCACGATCCACACCACCAGCGCCATGAACGCGGTGTGCCACAGCAGCAGCGCCCCCGGGCTGCCCAGCAGGCCGGTGAAGACGGCGGCGACGCCGTCAGCGTCTTGACCGGTAAAGGTACCGGTGACCGAGTTCAAGGTGTAGGAGAGCGACCAACCGCCGATCACGCTATAGAAGGAGAGGATCAGGAACGCCGCCAACACCCCGCTGACGCCGACCAGCGCCCAGGCCTTGGGCTGGCCGTTGCGGCTGGCCAGCTCCGCCATCGCGTTGATCGGGTTCTTCTGCCCGCGCCGGCCGATCAGCCATTCCGCCACCAGGATCGGCAGGCCTACTACCGCCACGCACGCCAGGTAGACCAGCACGAAAGCGGCGCCTCCGCTGTCGCCCACCATGTAGGAAAAGCGCCAAATATTGCCCAGCCCCACCGCCGAACCCGCCGCCGCGAGAACGAAGCCCATTTTCGACGACCACTGCGCATGGACGTGTTTTGACATGTATCACCTATTGTTCTGTAGATGGTTGTTAAGGTGTTTCAGGTACGGAAATACAGTAAAAAACGATGCATTTACGCCTGATTGTCGGCAAATCTATCCGATCAAACGCTAGAAGGCCAGCGGCTGGCTTGGCCGATGGTGCACTGCGGCCAGGCGGCCCGAGGGCGCCTGGCGCGCTCAGGAAAACGCGTGGGAGCGAGCCAGAGCGAGGCGTGACGGTGAACAAGGCAGGGCGAGCCCCCAAATAACAGCCGTCGGAAGAAGAAGAGCCTGCCAAACGTGGCGACAGGCAAGCGCCACGGAGGAGGCCGGCATGGTGCGGGTATGCACAATGAAGAAAGAGGTTTTCCCCTATTTTATCCACAGCCTCAAGCACCGAAACCAGGCTGCTGGATACGCCAGGCGACGGCGTTCGTCAAGCCTTTCGATGCGCGAGAGCGGTGGCCTGTGAGCCGTGGAAATCCCGTGTAACGGGAGTTGTGGCTTTTCTTGCCGCGCGTGAAGCCGGACAGGGCCGACTCTGGCCGCAGTGGCAAACGACAGGAGAACGTCTCGCTATTCCCTGTGGCCACCATAAGTTATCAACAGGCGGTGGAACGCGACTTTCACGCACCCCTTGTGGAAAAGATGATGCCGAATCGCTCGCTTCCAGCACATCGCCGGAGCACAGGGGGAAGGGCCAGGCTGTCATCGCGGTGTCACAAAAACGGTGGGCAAGCCCCGGGCCCAAATGGCAGGATGGCAGCGTTACGCCAGTCACAAGGAAGCGCATACGCGCAGCACGCTCATGGAACAGACGCTGAATCTCGCCCTCTTTACTCGCCTTAACGCGCCGGTGGACGTCGACCCTCGCTGGCTGCTGATCGCCGAACAGCTGGCGGAGCGCCTGATCTGGGCGGTGCCGCTGCTGCTGGTGATCGGCTGGCTGCGTGGCAGTGACCGGCTCAAGCGCCCGCTGCTTGAGGCCTTCATCGCCACCATGCTGGCCCTGGCGGCAAGCTGGGTGATCGGTTATCTCTGGCCCACGCCGCGCCCCTTCATGGTGCCGATAGGCCAGCATTTCCTCGACCATTCGCCCACGCCGGCCTTCCCCAGCAATCACGCCACCATCATGCTGACCATGGCATTCAGCCTGCTGCTGCACTCGGGCACTCGCCGCATCGGCCGCTACCTGCTGCTGCTCGCCCTGCCGGTGGCCTGGGCCAGGGTGTTCCTCGGCGTGCACTTCCCGCAGGACATGCTCGGTGCCCTGGTGCTGGCGGCCGCCATGGCGCTGCTGGTCGGCGCCAGCCGCCACTGGCTGGTGCTGCCCTTCTACCATCACGTGGCCAGGCGGCTCTATCACATCCTGTTCGCCCCGCTGATCAGCCGCGGCTGGGTGGAACGCTAGGCATACGCCCAGCTTCCACCGCAGCGGCGGCTTCTCGCTGCCATGTCTACGGCAAGGAGCCTGGCTACTCTACCGTGACCGACTTGGCCAGGTTGCGCGGCTGGTCGACGTCGGTGCCCTTCAGCACGGCGACGTGGTAGCTCAGCAGCTGCAGCGGGATGGTGTAGAGAATCGGTGCCAGGGCTTCGTGCACGTGAGGCAGGCACAGCACGCGCACGCCTTCCTCCTCCTTGATGCCGACCTGCTCGTCGGCAAACACGAACAGCTCGCCGCCGCGGGCACGCACTTCCTGCAGATTGGACTTCAGCTTGTCGAGCAGTTCGTCGTTGGGCGCCACGGAAATGACCGGCATCTCGCTGTCGACCAGCGCCAGCGGGCCGTGCTTGAGCTCGCCGGCGGGATAGGCCTCGGCGTGGATGTAGGAGATCTCCTTGAGCTTCAGCGCGCCTTCCAGGGCGATGGGGAAGTGAGCGCCGCGGCCGAGGAACAGCGCGTGGTGCTTCTCGGCGAAGGCCATGGAGAGCGCCTCGATCGCGTCGTCCAGCGCCAGCACCTGGTTGACCAGTCGCGGCAGGCGGCGCAGGTTATCGACCAGCTCGGCCTGGGTGCCTGCGGCCAGCCCCTTCACGCGGCCCAGCGCCAGGGTCAGCAGCATCAGCGCGGTCAGCTGGGTGGTGAAAGCCTTGGTGGAAGCCACGCCGATCTCGGGGCCGGCCTGGGTCATCAGGGTCAGGTCGGATTCGCGCACCAGCGAGCTGCCCGGCACGTTGCAGATCGCCAGGCTGCCGAGGTAGCCCTGCTCGCGGGCAAAACGCAGCGCCGCCAGGGTGTCGGCGGTCTCACCCGACTGGGAGAGGGTCACGAACAGCGTGCCTTCCGGCACTACCACGGTGCGGTAGCGATATTCGGAGGCCACCTCCACCTGCACCGGCACGCCGGCGTAGCGCTCCAGCCAGTAGCGCGCCACCATACCGGCATGGTAGCTGGTGCCGCAGGCGACGATGTGAATCTGCTTGACCTGCTGGAACAGCACCTCGGCGTCGGGGCCGAAGCATTCGGGCGGCACCGAGCCCTCACCCAGCCGCCCTTCCAGCGCCGCCGTGATCACCGTGGGCTGCTCGAAGATCTCCTTCTGCATGAAGTGACGGTAGTCGCCCTTGCTGGCTGCGCCGTCACCGTGCTCGAAGGTGTGCACCTCGCGCTCGGCCGTGCCCCCCGCGGCATCGAAGATCTCGATACGCCCGGCGCCCGAAAGGCGCACCACGTCGCCCTCCTGCAGGTAGATGAAGCGGTCGGTGACCTGTAGCAGCGCCAGCGGGTCGGAGCCGAGGAAGGCTTCGTCGATACCGGCACCCACCACCAGCGGGCTGCCCTTGCGCGCGCCGACGATCACGCCGGGCTCGTCGGCGTGGATCACGCCCAGCGCATAGGCGCCATGCAGCCGGGCCAGCGCCGCCTGCACCGCGCCGAGCAGGTCACCGTGGCGGCGGTACTCGCGGTCGACCAGGTGAGCCACCACTTCGGTGTCGGTTTCCGAGGTGAAGGCATAGCCGGCCTCGGCCAGCTCGCCGCGCAGCGCCTCGTGGTTCTCGATGATGCCGTTGTGCACCACCGCCACGCGCTCGTTCGAGACGTGGGGATGCGCGTTGATCTCACTGGGCTTGCCGTGCGTGGCCCAGCGGGTATGGGCGATGCCGCAGCGGCCGACGAGGGACTGGGTCGCCAGCCGCTCCTCCAGCGCCGCCACCTTACCCACCGCGCGGCTGCGCTGAAGCCCATCGGGCGAGAGAATGGCCATGCCGGCCGAGTCGTAGCCGCGATACTCCAGACGCTTGAGTCCTTCGAGCAGTATGCCTTGAACGTTACGCTGGGCGACGGCCCCCACGATTCCACACATGAACGCTACCTCCTTGGCTGATCATTGATCCTGTTGCTTGGTCGGGCGCTGCCAGTCCGGCTTGCTGATTTGGCGGCCCCGGGACACCGCCAGGGCGTGATCGGCAACGTCCTTGCTGATCGTCGAGCCCGCGCCGATGGTGGCGCCCTTGCCGATGCTCACCGGCGCCACCAGCGCCGTGTTGGAGCCGATGAAGGCCGCATCGCCGATCTCGGTCACATGCTTGCGGGCGCCATCGTAGTTGCAGGTGATGGTGCCGGCGCCCACGTTGACGTCCTGGCCCAGGCGGGCGTCGCCCACGTAGCTCAGGTGGTTGATCTTGCTGCCTTCGCCCACCTCGGCGTTCTTGGTCTCGACGAAGTTGCCGACCTTGGCACCCACCGCCAGGCGGGTGCCGGGACGCAGCCGGGCGAAGGGGCCGATGCGATTGTGGCCGGCGGCCACGACGCCTTCGAGCACGCTGTGCGGCTCGATGACGGTGCCGGCGCCGATGTGGCTGTCGCGGATCACACAGTGCGGGCCGATGCGCACGCCTTCGCCCAGCTCCACCTCGCCTTCGAACACGCAGCCCACGTCGATCTCGACGTCGTGGCCGCAGCGCAGCCGGCCGCGCACGTCGAGGCGCGCCGGATCCATCAGGGCAACCCCCTGGGTCATCAGCGCGTCGGCGATACGCGCCTGGTGGGCGCGCTCGAGCCTGGCCATCTGCACGCGGTTGTTGACGCCTTCCACTTCCAGCGCATCGGCCGGTTGGGCAGTGGCAATGGCGACTCCTTCGGCGGCGGCCATGGCGATCACATCGGTCAGGTAGTACTCGCCCTGGGCGTTGTCGGCGGAGAGCCGCGGCAGCCAGCGCTTCAGCTGGGCGGCGGTCATCGCCATGATGCCGGTATTGCATTCGCGTATCGCCAGCTCATGCTCGGCGGCATCCTTCTGCTCGACGATGGCCACCACCTCGCCAGCCTCGTTGCGCAGAATGCGCCCGTAGCCGCTGGGGTCGTCGAGGGTCACGGTCAACAGGCCCATGCGGCTCTCGTCGACCTGGGCCATCAGCGCAGCCAGGGTCTCGTGGCGAATCAGCGGCACGTCGCCGTAGAGCACCAGCACCCGGCCATCGCCAAGGCCCTCCAACGCCTGGGCCACGGCATGTCCGGTGCCCTTCTGTTCGGCCTGCACGGCGAAGCTCACCGGGTAGTCCGCCAACGCCTCGCGCACCCGCTCGGCGCCGTGGCCGATCACCACATGCAGGCGCTGGGCCTCCAGCCGGCGTGCCGTATCGAGCACATGCCGTACCATCGGCTTGCCGGCCAGGCGATGCAGCACCTTGGGCAGGTCCGAGCGCATCCGCGTGCCTTGGCCCGCGGCCAGTACCACCACATCGAGGGTCATCGTTGGCTCCTTGTTCCTTCTGGTTTCCATGGTGTGGCCCGCCGGGCGGGCCGTGCGTCCCTGTCGCCGGGCGGCGCCACCGCCGCTCAGCGCACCAGGATGCCGAGCTCTTCCATCAGCTCGGCGCCGAGATAGTCAGCGAAGGCGGGGCTCGCCACGCTGGCCCAGCCTTCGTCCTCACGTACCAACATCAGCACCTTGAGATCCTCCTCGCGGGCCAGCGCAAGGCCCTCCTCGTCGCCCAGTACCAGCATGGCGGTGGCCCAGGCGTCGGCCCAGGCGTTGGAAGGATGCGCCACCGTCACCGAGGCCACGCGATGGTCGATGGGGCGCCCGCTGCGCGGATCGATAGTGTGCGAGAAGCGCTGGCCGTCCTCCTCGAAATAGTTGCGATAGTCGCCGGAGGTGGCGATCGAAATGGCGTGCAGCGGCAGGATGAACTGGGCCTCCTGGCGGTCGGTCAGCGGCGCCTCGATGCCGACTCGCCACGGCTGCTGCTCGGTGTCGCGGTAGCCGCGGGTGACCAGGTCGCCGCCCAGATTGACCAGGTAGTGCTCCAGGCCCTGGGCGTCCAGGTAGGCGGCGACCCGGTCGGTGCCGTGGCCCTTGGCCACGCCGCCCAGGTCGATGAAGACGTCGCGCAGGCGCCGCGCCTGCATGGCCTGCTCGTCGATCTCGATGCTGCCCGGGCCGACCTCGCTCAGGCGCTGCTGCAGCGTGCCGGGGTCGGGCACCTCGCGCGGGCGGGCTTCGGAGCCGAAGCTCCACAGGTTGACCAAGCCGCCGATGGTGATATCGAAGGCACCGTGGCTGGCCTCGGCGACCGACTGGCTGATCGCCAGCACCTCGATCAGTTCGTTGGAGAGCGGCTGCCATTCGCCCAGCGGGGCCTGATTGAAGGCCATCAGCTCGGAGTCGTCGCGGTAGATCGACATGGCCGCATCCACCTGTTCCAGCACGTCCACCAGGCCCTCGTCGAGCCGCTGCGCCTGCCCCTGGGTCAGGCTGTCGGCGATCGACACCTGATAATAGGAGCCGAAGATGGCGCCTTCGAGGCGAACCGGCGAATCCAGCGGCCGGTCGCTCTCGGAGCAGCCGGCCAGCAGCCCTCCCAGACACAGCATGGAGACCGCCACGGGGCGCAGGACAGAGTTCATGGTTTCAGGACTCCTCGATAGAGTGAGACGCGGCTACCAGAAGATCCACAGCAGCCACAGCCCAAGCACGATGCGGTAGATAACGAAGGGCTGCATGCCGATCCGCTTGATGAAGGCCAGGAAGTAATGGATGCAGAGGTAGGCGCTCAGCCCGGAAAGCACCACGCCTGCCGCCATGGCCTGCCAGTCAATCTCCCGCGGCATCTGCACCAGCCCGACAATCTCCAGCCCCGAGGCCAGCGCCGTGACCGGGATCGACAGCAGGAACGAGAAGCGCGCCGCGCCCTCGCGGCTCATGCCCAGCAGCAGGGCCGCTGTCATGGTGATGCCGGAACGCGAAGTACCGGGGATCAGCGCCAGCGCCTGAGCGGCGCCGATCCATAGCGCATCGCGCAGGGTAAGCTGGTATTCGCTGCGCCCCGGGCGCTTGTGCCAGTCAGCATACCCCAGCAGCAGGCCGAAGCCGATCAGCGAGAAGCCGATCAGGATCGGCGAGCGCATGCTGTCGCTGATGACATCGTGCAGCAAGAAGCCGGCCACGCAGACCGGGATCGTCGCCAGCAGTACCCACCAGGCCAACCGGGCGTCCGGGTCGTCGGTCCCATGGCCTGACATGCCCCCCCGGAGCGAGGCTGCGAAACTCGCGCCCATGCGCCGCAGGTCGTGGCGAAAATAGGCCACCACGGCAATCAGGCTGCCTAGGTGCACCGCCACGTCGAAGGTCAACCCCTGATCGCTCCAGTCGGTCAGCACCGGAACCAGAATGAGGTGAGCCGAACTCGAGATCGGTAAAAATTCGGTCAATCCCTGAACCACCGACAGTACGATGACCTGCAGCCAATCCATTTGGCACTCTCCTTTTCGGCAAGGGCAAACGCCGCTTGACACAAACTCACGACAGGACGCACAGAGGATACACGCCCCCTTGGCTCTTGTCCGCCGTGTCCTGTTACAAAACTCGCCGCAGACCCCGCCAACGTTGCGTCTTGCCGATTCCGGGCCTAGAATGCGCGCGCCGCCGAATCGCGGCGACATCCATCACCGAGGACGTTATGGAACCTCCGAGTCGACAGACAACGACGGACTTTCCACTGACCGGCGACGCATGCTGCGCGCTCGGGACGCCATCGGCCTGATCCCCCAGGCTTGATCGCGGTTCCTGCGCGTACGCGATGCGCGCCAGGAGCCTGACCATGAGCTATGCCATCCTCGCTGCCTCCCTGCGCAGCGCCATGCAGCGTGACGACCAGGACACCATCGAGCGCCTGATCGCCGACATGCAGCCGGCCGACCTGGCCGAATTCGTCCAGCATGAGCAGAGCGACACCGTGCTGTCGCTATTGCAGCACCTGCCGCTCGACCAGCGCGCGGTGGCCTTCGGCTACCTCAGCGAAGCGCTGCAGGAAGAGCTCGCCTTCCGCCTCAGCGATACCAAGCTGGCGGAACTGCTGCGCCACATGAGCGCCGACGAGCGCACCGACCTGTTCAAGCAGCTCGACGAGGCGCGCCAGCAGGCGCTGCTCCACGTGCTGCCGCGCGCCGAGCAGGAGAGCCTGCGCAAGCTGGCCAGCTACGCAGAGGGCACCGCCGGGGCGATCATGACCTCGGACTACGTGGCGATCCCGGCCTACTACGACGTGACCCGCGCCCTGGACAAGGTGCGCACCACCGGCGCCAACGCCGAGACGGTCTACCAGCTCTACTGCATCGACACTGAAGGCCGGCTGCTCGGCACCGTCTCGCTGCGCGAGCTGATCCTGGCCGAGCCCGACACCCAGGTCGCCGAGCTGATGACCGAGGAGGTGGTATTCGTGACCGCCGCCGAGACCCAAGAGGCGGTGGCGCGGCTGGTGGCGCGCTACGACCTGCTGGCGCTGCCGGTGGTGAACGGCGGCGAACGGCTGGTAGGGATCGTCACCTACGACGACGCCATGGACGTGGCCGAAGAGGAAGCCACCGAGGACATGCACAAGGGGATGTCGATCGGCAAGCTTGAGGGCGGGCTGCGCAACGCCGGCCTGTTCGAACTCTACCGCAAGCGGATCGTGTGGCTGGTGCTGCTGGTGTTCGCCAATATCTTCTCCGGCGCCGGCATCGCCTACTTCGAGGAGACCATCGAGGCCTACATCGCACTGGTGTTCTTCCTGCCCCTGCTGGTGGACAGCGGCGGCAACGCCGGCTCCCAGGCCGCCACGCTGATGGTGCGCGGCATGGCCACTGGCGACGTGCGCACCCGTGACTGGACGCGGCTGCTGGGACGCGAGGTGCTGGTGGCCGCCGGGCTGGGGCTGACCATGGCGCTGGCGGTATCGGTGGTGGGGGTGTTCCGCGCCGGCACTGAGATCGCCATGGTGGTGGCAATGAGCATGGTGCTGATCGTGATCATCGGCAGTCTGATCGGCATGATCCTGCCGTTCCTGCTCAATCGCCTGGGCTGGGACCCGGCCACCGCCTCGGCGCCGCTGGTGACCTCCATCGCCGATGCCTCAGGGGTGCTGATCTACTTCGCCATCGCCACCGCGGTGCTGGGCCTGCCGGGCTAGCGCTTCAACTGGCAGGGCGGGAGTGCGAGAATCAATGAAAGAGAATTATTCGCCTCCCGCCTGCGCTGCGGGACCTGGAGCCACCCAAATGATCACCACCCCCGACCTGGCCGTGCACAACCGCGAAGCCAAGCGCGCCACCTACATTGCCGCCTGGCTGGACGGCCTGCTCGGCTGTGCCAAGGTGGTAGTGGGTGTGCTGGTAGGTTCGGCGGCCTTGGTGGCCGATGGCATTCACTCGTTCTCCGACTTGGTCACCGACGGCTTCGTGCTGGCGGCCACCCACTATGGCCGCCAGGGCCCCGATCACGACCACCACTACGGCCACGGCCGCATCGAGACCCTGGCCACGCTGCTGCTGGGCAGCGTGCTGATCTTCGTGGCCGGCGGCATCGCCTGGTCGAGCCTGCAGCGGCTGCTCGGCGGCACCGAGATCGCTGCCCCGGGGCTCTGGGCCATGCTGCTGGCACTGGCCGCCCTGCTGGCCAAGGAGTGGCTGTTCCACTACACCATGCGCATTGCCAGGCGGGTGAAGTCGAAGCTGCTCGAGGCCAACGCCTGGCATTCGCGCTCCGACGTGCTCTCCACCGCGGTGGTGCTGGTGGCACTCATCGGCGCCCAGTTCGGCTTCGGCTGGCTCGACGCCGTGGCGGCGGTGATCGTCGGCCTGCTAGTGGGCAAGGTGGGCTGGGACCTGCTGTGGGAGTCGGCCCGCGAGCTGGTCGATACCGCCCTGCCGGCCGATGCCCAGCAGCAGATGCACCAGGTGGCGCTTGAGGTACCCGGCGTGGAAGGCGTACACGACCTGCGTACCCGCCAGTCGGCCGGGCATGCCATCGTCGACCTGCATGTGGTGGTGGGCCCGCGCATTAGCGTGTCGGAGGCCCATGAGATCGGCAACGAGGTCAGCCGCCGACTGCGCCTCGCCTATCCTGCGCTCAGCGACGTGACTTTTCATATCGATCCCGAGGATGACGCCGGCGAGGGCGATCCCAGCCGCTTCCCGGGCCTGCCGCTGAGGCCGGAGGTGACCTCTGCCCTCGATGCGCGCTGGAACCATCATCCCGCCTGGCGCAACCTGACCCACCTCGAGCTGCACTACTTGGACGGCAAGGTATCCGTGGCACTGGTCATTGCCGGCGCGACCGACACCTCTCCCCAGCGCCTGGCCAGCCAGCTGAAGGCCCAGGCCGAAGACATCGGCTGGCTGGGCCAGGTCGAAGTACTCTATGAGACGCGTGGCGCCAGCCCGCACTGAAGCGGTGGGCGCCGCGGCCAGCCTATAGCCCGGTCAATACCGCCGTGGCGATCGTGAAGTAGATCAGTACCCCGCAGGCATCGATCAAGGTGGTCACCAGCGGCGCCGAGGCCGTGGCCGGGTCCCAGCCCACACGGTTGAGCAGAAACGGCAGGCACATGCCGAGCAGGCTGCCGAATAGCACGATGGTCACCATGCTGGTGGCCACCACCATGGCCACGGCCTCACCGCCGCGCATCACGCCGATCGGTGCCACCGCGAGCGCCATGGTCAGCCCTAGAGAGCCGGCCACCAGCAGCTCACGGCCCAGCAACTTGCTCCAGTCCTTGACGCCCACGTCGCCGGTAGCCATGCCGCGCACCATCAGCGTGGCGGCCTGAGCGCCGGCATTGCCGCCACTCCCGATCAGCAGCGGCAGAAAGAATACCAGTGCCACCTGCGCGGCAATGGTGTCCTCGAAGTAGGCGATGCCAGCGCCCGAGAAGAGGTTGGCGAACACCAGCAGTACCAGCCAGGTGACGCGCTTGCGGTAGAGGCTCCAAAGCGGTACCCGACTGACGCCATCCTCCAACTGGCCGATGGACATCCCCTTGTGAAAGTCCTCGGTGGCCTCGGATTCCACGACGTCCATGGCGTCATCGTGGGTGACGATGCCCACCAGGCGCTCGTCATGATCCACCACCGGCATCGCCAGCAGGTCGTAGCGCGCCACCAGCCGGGCCACTTCTTCCTGCTCTTCATCAACGGCAATGCGGATCACGTCCTTGATCATCAGGTCGTCGACCTGGGCGCCCGGGCGCGCCACCATCAGCTGGCGCAGCGACAGGGTGCCGGCCAGCTTGCCGTCCGGGTCGATGATGTAGAGCTGATAGACGGTCTCGGCGTCGGGCGCGGTCTGGCGCACGCGCATCATCGCCTTGGATACCGTCATGCCGCTGGGAATGGCGACGTAGTCCGAGGTCATGATCGCCCCAGCGGTGCCCTCCTCGTAGCTGGCCAGCCGCTTGAGGTCCTCGCGCTCCTGGCGTGCCATGCGTCGCAGCAGCGCCTCCTGGCGATCTTCATCGAGCAGGTTGAACAGGTCGGCCCTCTCGTCGGAGCCCATCTCCTCGAGTACTGAGAGCAGCAGCTCGTCGGCCATGGACTGGGCTACCAAAAGCTGGATTTCACCCGGTAGATAGCCGATGACGTTGGCCCGCCGCTCGAGCGACAGGTAATCGAGCAGCTTCAGCACGGTGGGAAGGTCATCTTCCTCTTCAACCAGCTCCTCAAGAATCTCAGAGAGATCCGCGGCCCGCAGCTCGGGCAGCAACTCATCGAGGCGTTGGCGCTCCTCCTGCTCAAGGGCAGCCAGCAGCGTTTCCTTCTGCTCCTGCAGCTGTTCGCTCAGTGACATGATCACCTCCTTTCCCACATCGTCAGTTTCCGATACCGGCTGACGCCGTGGCATGCATGCGGCCCCAGACCTTCCTGATTGCAAATAGCATGATAACAGAGACAAAAACGCCCCCCGAACAGCGTTCGGGGGGCGTTTTGTGGCAATCGGCTGGAATCAGCCCTTGCCGGCCTTCTTGCGCAGCTGCTGAATGGTACGCAGCTGGGCCACGGCTTCCGCGAGTTCGGCGGCGGCGCGGGTGTAATCCAGCTCCGCCGACTTGTCGTTGAACGCCTTCAGGGCATGCTGGCGGGCTTCCTCGGCGGCGGCCTCGTCGAGGTCGCCGGCGCGGGAGGCCGCATCGGCCAGTACGGTCACCACGTCGGGCTGCACTTCCAGGAAGCCGCCCGAGACGTAGAAGTTCTCTTCCGTACCGCCTTCCCGAATCACCCGGATCGGCCCTGGCTGAAGCTCGGTCAGCAGCGGGGCGTGCCCGGGCAGGATACCCAGGTCGCCCATGATGCCGGAAGCGATGAGCTGCTCGATCTCACCCGAGAAGATCGCCTCTTCGGCGCTGACGATGTTGCACTTGAAGCTGTTCGCCATAGCGAAGTCCCCCTGGTGGACGGCCTTACTTCATCTGATTGGCTTTTTCGACGGCCTCGTCGATGCTGCCCACCATGTAGAAGGCCTGCTCCGGCAGGTTGTCGTATTCGCCGTTGAGGATGCCCTGGAAACCACGGATGGTGTCCTTCAGCGACACGTACTTGCCCGGGGAGCCGGTGAACACCTCGGCCACGAAGAACGGCTGCGACAGGAAGCGCTGGATCTTACGCGCGCGGGCCACGGTCTGCTTGTCCTCGTCGGACAGTTCGTCCATGCCCAGGATCGCGATGATGTCCTTGAGCTCCTTGTAGCGCTGCAGCACGTTCTGCACACCGCGAGCGGTGTTGTAGTGCTCTTCGCCGACGACCAGCGGGTCGAGCTGGCGCGAGGTGGAGTCCAGCGGATCGATGGCCGGGTAGATACCCAGTTCGGCGATCGAACGCGCCAGTACCACGGTGGCGTCCAGGTGGGCGAAGGTAGTGGCCGGCGACGGGTCGGTCAGGTCGTCCGCGGGCACGTAGACGGCCTGCACGGAGGTGATCGAGCCCACCTTGGTGGAGGTGATGCGCTCCTGCAGAACGCCCATCTCCTCAGCCAGGGTCGGCTGGTAGCCTACCGCCGAGGGCATACGGCCCAGCAGGGCGGATACCTCGGTACCGGCCAGGGTGTAACGGTAGATGTTGTCGACGAACAGCAGCACGTCGCGGCCTTCATCGCGGAACTTCTCGGCGATGGTTAGGCCGGTCAGGGCCACGCGCAGACGGTTGCCCGGCGGTTCGTTCATCTGACCGTATACCAGCGATACCTTGTCGATAACGTTCGACTCGGTCATCTCGTGGTAGAAGTCGTTACCTTCACGGGTCCGCTCACCCACGCCGGCGAACACAGAGTAACCGCTGTGCTCGATGGCGATGTTGCGGATCAGCTCCATCATGTTGACCGTCTTGCCCACGCCGGCGCCGCCGAACAGGCCGACCTTGCCGCCCTTGGCGAACGGGCAAACCAGGTCGATGACCTTGATGCCGGTCTCGAGCAGCTCGTTGGAAGCCGCCTGCTCGGCATAGGTGGGCGCCGGACGGTGAATGGGCATGCGCTCCTGCTCACCGATATCGCCGGCCTCGTCGATCGGCCGACCCAGCACGTCCATGATGCGACCCAGGGTCTCCTTGCCCACCGGCACGGAGATCGGTGCCCCGGTGTTGGTGGTCTCCATGCCGCGCTTCAGGCCCTCGGTGGAGCCCATGGCGATGGTACGCACCACGCCGTCGCCCAGCTGCTGCTGGACTTCGAGCACGGTCTCGGAGTTGGCGACGTTGAGCGCGTCGTAGACCTTGGGAACCGAGTCCCGCGGGAACTCGACGTCAATCACCGCGCCGATGATTTGTACGATACGTCCGCTCATCTTGCGATCCTCTCAAATACCTGCAAATGAAACCTGTACCGGGAGAGCACGGCGGCTCTCCCCGGGCGCTATACGGCGGCGGCACCGCCGACGATCTCGGAAATTTCCTGGGTGATGGCGGCCTGGCGGGCCTTGTTGTACACCATCTCCAGATCGTCGATCAGTCCGCCGGCGTTGTCGGTGGCGTTCTTCATGGCGATCATCCGGGCCGCCTGTTCGCAGGCCCCGTTCTCGACCACCGCCTGATAGACCTGCGATTCGATGAAGCGAACCAGCAGGCTATCCAACAGCGCCTTGGCATCCGGCTCATACAGGTAGTCCCAGCTACCGGGACGCTTGTTGTCCTCGTCATCCGCATCGGCCCCCATGTCGGGGGAGAGCGGCAACAGCTGACGAACCACCGGCCTTTGCGTCATGGTGTTGATGAATTCGTTGTACACCACGAACAGGCGGTCGACCCGCCCCTCGTCGTAGGCGTCCAGCATCACCTTGACGCTGCCGATCAGATCCTCGACCTCGGGCGATTCGCCCAGGCCGCTCTTCGCCGCCACCAGGTTGCCACCGTAGTTGCGGAAGAAGCCGCCGGCCTTGCTGCCCAGGGCGCAGAAGTCGAGCTCCGCGCCCTCGCTGCGCCACGCCATGGCATCCTTGATGACGGCCTTGAACAGGTTGACGTTCAAGCCGCCACACAGGCCGCGATCGGTGGAGACCACGATGTAGCCGACCCGCTTCACCTCGTCACGCTCGATCATGTAGTCGTGGCGGTACTCGGGGTTGGCGTCGGCGATATGGCCTACCACGTTGCGGATCTGCCGGGCGTAAGGCTGGCTGGCCTTCATCAGATCCTGCGCTTTACGCATCTTCGACGCAGCGACCATTTCCATGGCGCTGGTGATCTTCTGCGTATTCTTGATGCTCCCGATCTGGGTGCGTATCTCTTTTGCAGCTGCCATAGCGATCTACTCCGTTCGTAGCCCTCAGAAAGCTTCTGGGCCCGCCCATGGCGGGCGGGCCTGCGGCATTACCAGCTCTGAGTGGCCTTGAACTGCTCGAGACCCTGCTTCAGCCCTTGCTGGATCTCGTCGCTGTAGTCGCCGGTCTGGTTGATCTTGTCAAGCAGCGCACCGTGCTCGGACTTCATGTACTCGTGAAGAGCACGCTCGAAGTCCAGCACCTTGCTCACCTCGACGTCATCCAGGAAGCCTTCGTTGGCGGCATACAGCGACACGCCCATCTCGGCCACGGACAGCGGCGAATACTGCTTCTGCTTCATCAGCTCGGTGACGCGCTGACCGTGCTCCAGCTGCTTGCGGGTGGCTTCGTCCAGGTCGGAGGCGAACTGGGAGAAGGCCGCCAGCTCGCGATACTGGGCGAGTGCCAGACGCACGCCGCCGCCGAGCTTCTTGATGATCTTGGTCTGGGCCGCACCACCGACGCGGGAGACCGACAGACCGGCGTTGATGGCCGGACGGATACCTGCGTTGAACTGGTCGGTTTCCAGGAAGATCTGGCCGTCGGTGATCGAGATCACGTTGGTGGGAACGAACGCGGACACGTCGCCGCCCTGGGTCTCGATGATCGGCAGCGCGGTCAGCGAGCCGGTCTTGCCCTTGACCTCACCGTTGGTGAACTTCTCCACGTAGTCGGCGTTGACGCGAGCGGCACGCTCGAGCAGGCGCGAGTGGAGATAGAAGACGTCACCCGGGTAGGCTTCACGGCCCGGCGGACGACGCAGCAGCAGGGACACCTGACGGTAGGCCCAGGCCTGCTTGGTCAGATCGTCATAGACGATCAGCGCGTCCTGACCGCGGTCGCGGAAGTACTCGCCCATGGTGCAGCCGGCGTAGGGCGCCAGGAACTGCATCGGGGCCGGGTCGGCGGCGCCGGAAGCGACGACGATGGTGTGATCCATCGCGCCGTGCTCCTCGAGCTTGCGCACCACGTTGGCAATGGTCGACTGCTTCTGACCGATGGCCACATAGATACAGGTGACGCCCTTGCCCTTCTGGTTGATGATGGCGTCGACGGCGATGGCCGACTTACCGATCTGGCGGTCGCCGATGATCAGCTCGCGCTGGCCGCGGCCGATCGGCACCATGGCGTCGATCGCCTTGAGGCCGGTCTGGATCGGCTGGTCGACCGACTGACGGGTGATGACGCCCGGGGCGACCTTTTCCACCGCGTCGGTCAATTTGGCGCCCACGTCGCCCTTGCCGTCGATGGGGTTGCCCAGCGGGTCGACCACGCGACCGACCAGCTCGGGGCCCACCGGCACCTCGAGGATGCGGCCGGTACAGCTGGCGGTCATGCCCTCTTCCAGCTGCAGGTAGTCGCCCAGCACCACGGCGCCCACGGAGTCGCGCTCAAGGTTGAGCACCATGCCGTAGATACCGCCGGGGAATTCAATCATCTCACCGAACATCGCATCCTCAAGGCCGTGAATCTTCACGATGCCGTCGGAGACGCTGACGATGGTGCCCTGATTGCGGGCTTCGGATGCGACATCCAGCTTTTCGATACGCTGCTTGATGATGTCGCTGATCTCGGAAGGATTCAGTTGCTGCATGCCATGTCCCTCAGACTCAGGCGGTAAGGGCTTCGGAGAGGCGGTTCAGCCGACCGCGCACCGACCCGTCGATGACGGTGTCGCCGGCGCGCAGGATGACGCCCCCGATAAGCTTCGGATCCACCTGAGTGGTAATGGAGATTTCGCGATTCAGCCGCTTCTTGAGCGCGCCTGCGAGCTTGTTCTGCTGCTTGTCGTCGAGCGCGAAAGCCGACACCACGGTGACGTCGACACGCTTGTCATGGTCGGCGCGCAGCCGTTCGAACTGCTCGGCGATGGCACCCAGGGCAGTCAGCCGCCCCTTGTCGGCGAGGGTGTCCAGGAAGCGACGCGCCGCGTCGTCGACCTTGGCCTCGGCCAGTTCGATGACCAGTTCGACCTTGCGGGCGCTGGTCAGCTTGGGGCTGGCGAACAGTTTCTGAGCATCACGCTGCGCAACCACCTGGCCAAGCTTGAGCAGCATATCGGACCAGGCTTCCAGCGCCTTGTGGTCACGCGCGTACTCGAATGCCGCCTTGGCGTAGGGGCGTGCGACGGTAGACGTTTCCGCCATGGGTCACCTCCTTCACAGTTCGGCAGCAAGCTTGTCGAGCAGCTTGCGGTGTGCCTTCTCGTCGATGGAGGCTTCCAGAACACGCTCGGCACCGACGATGGCAAGGGTTGCCACCTGGGCGCGAAGCTCTTCCTTGGCGCGATTGATTTCCTGGTCGATCTCGGCACGGGCGCCAGCGACCAGGCGCTCGCCTTCGGCACGGGCCTGCTCGCGGGCTTCCTCGATCATCTGAGTGGAGCGCTTGTGCGCCTGCTCGAGAATCTGTGAGGCCTGCTCCTTGCTCTCGCGCAGCGTCTGAGCCGCCTGCTCCTGAGCAAGCTCGAGGTCGCGGGAAGCCCGGCTGGCCGCGTCGAGGCCATCGGCGATCTTCTTCTGGCGCTCGTGGAGCGCAGTGCTGATCGGCGGCCACACGTACTTGATGCAGAACCAGACAAAGATCGCAAACGCGATCGTCTGCCCGATAAGCGTCATGTTGATATTCACGGGTATGTACCTCTGACGGGTTCGTGGCGACCGGATAGAAGCGAACCGAGCGCCTCAGCGCTCGGTGCTGTCATTAACCGGCAACGACGAAGATCAGGTACATCGCGATACCGACGCCGATCATCGGCACGGCGTCAAGCAGACCGGCCATGATGAAGGTACGAGTCTGCAGCTGGTCGCCCAGCTCAGGCTGGCGAGCGGTGGACTCGAGCAGCTTGCCGCCCAGCATGGCGAAGCCGATGCCGGTAGCCAGGGCGCTAACGCTGATGATGATGGCGGCGGCAAGGTAGACGATTTCCATGATGTTGCTCCTACTAGTTTGATGGTGAGGTCGGGTTTCGAGTTACTGCGTTTGCAAAGGTTGCTTGGTTCAGTGGTGTTCGTGCGCGGCACTCAGGTACACGAGCGTCAGCGTCGTGAAGATGAAGGCCTGCAGCGTCACCACCAGGATGTGGAAAATGGCCCACGGCACGTCGAGCACCCAGATCGCCCAGAACGGCAGCAGCGCGATCAGGATGAAGATCACCTCGCCGGCAAACATGTTGCCGAACAGTCGCAGCGCCAGGCTGATCGGCTTGACGATCAGGCCGACGATTTCGAGGATCAGGTTGAACGGAATCAGCAGCCAGTGGTTGAACGGCGTGAGCGACAGCTCCTTGGCGAAGCCGCTGGCCCCCTTCGCCTTGATGCTGTAGTAGACGATCAGGATGAACACGCCCAGCGCCATGCCGAGGGTGGCGTTGACGTCGGTGGTCGGCACGATCTTCATGTACTCGAAGCCGAGGCGGGCGAACAGCTCGGGGAAGTAGTCGACCGGAATGATCTTGAGCGTGTTCATCAGCAGGATCCACATGAACAGCGTCAGCGCGATCGGCGCGATATGGGGATTCTTGCCGTGGAAGGTGGCGCGGGTCAGGTTCTCGATGAACTCGATGACCATCTCGACCGCATTCTGCAGCCCGCCGGGAACCCCGGTGGTGGCCACTTGCCCCGCCTTGCGGAATAACCAGAGGAACAGCGCCCCCATGGCGATCGACCAGCCCATGGTGTCGAGGTGAATCGCCCAGAAGCCCATTTCGGCAGCCTCGGTGGAGCTGCTGGCGATCTTCCAGCCGAGTTCGGGATGGTTGCCGAAGGTCAGGTTCTGAAGGTGGTGCTGTATGTAATAGATCGCGGATATTTCATTATCTGCTGCTGCCATACGCTGCTACCTCAGGTTCGTTGGGTCGGCCTGTCACGCACGAGCCATGGGGTCAGCCAGTGCATGAGTTGCGCCGCCACATATGCGACAAAGAAAAAAGCCGGGTTTGAAGGGGGCACTGTCACGAACACGATCGCGAACAGTGCCACCGTCAAACCGAACTTCCCCATGGCTGCCTGATAGAGGTTCATCACGCTGACCCGTGGCCGCCGCCCATCCCGCACCCGCTGGCCGCGCCACACGAAGTAGAGCGAGGGCAGCAGCGCCACCAGTCCACCCGTCACCGCGGACAGCCCCCCTTCCGGGCCGTGCCGCAGGCCAGCCAGCAATGCGATGATCAGGATTGCCAGACCCTGAGCCAGGAACAGGCGGGTGTAGTCCAAGCGCCGGCGCCTCATGGCAATGTTTCTGTGCATCCTGTCGACATTCCTGCCCTGCCTTGGCAGGGGCTGGGAGCCGGCGTAGCCGAGCGTGACACTCAGGCAAACAACGGCGGATTATAGGGAAGCGCCTCACCCCCTTCAACCGGACAAGGAGCTTTTGCGCATGAATGCTGTGGCTTTGCGACCAAAGATGAACGCAATTGTCGACACAGCGGGCACTACCTAGCGAATGTGCTCCAGAATGCCGTCCAGCTCGTCAAGACTGGAGTAGCGAATCGTCAGCCGCCCCTTGCCGCCGCGGCCATGCTGGATCTTGACCGGCGCACCCAGCAGCTCGCCGAGGCGAGACTCCAGGCGCGACACATCGGGGCTGACGGCAGGGCTTTCGCCCTTCTTCGGTTCGCCCTGGGTCAGGCGTTTCACCAAGGCCTCGGTGTCGCGCACGGTGAGATCCTTGTTGACCACCTCATGGGCGGCGCGCCGCTGCTTGGCGGGCGACAGTACCAGCAGCGCCCTGGCGTGGCCCATGTCGAGATCGCCGCGCTCGAGCAGCGTCTGCACCTCGGGGTCGAGCGCCAGCAGGCGCAGCAGGTTGGCCACCTGGGCGCGGGACTTGCCGACCGCATCGGCGACCTGCTGCTGGGTCAGCGCAAACTCCTCCAGCAGGCGCTTGAGCGCCAGCGCCTCCTCCACCGGGTTGAGGTTCTCGCGCTGGATGTTCTCGATCAGGGCCAGGGCCAGGGCGACCTCGTCGCTGACCTCGCGGATCACCGCCGGGATGGTGTCGAGCTCGGCCAGCTGAGCGGCGCGCCAGCGCCGCTCGCCGGCGATGATCTCGTAGCGCGATTCGCCGATGGGGCGTACCACGATCGGCTGCATCACGCCCTGGGCGCGGATGGAGTCGGCGAGTTCCTCCAGGGCTTCCGGCTGGATATCGCGCCGCGGCTGGTACTTGCCGCGGCACAGCTGGACCAGCGGCAGGCGCTCGAGGCGCTCCGGAGCGGGAGCTGCCGCGGGCGCCTGGGCCGCGCCGGGCGAGGCCTCCTGCTCGGGCAGCTCGAGGCTCTCGCGGCGGCGCGAACCGGCACCGATCAAGGCGTCCAGGCCGCGGCCCAAGGCGCGTTTTCGCGTCATCTACTTTCCCTCATCATGACGAGCGGACACGACAGGTGGAGGCCTGGCACTACAGCGACAGGCGACGAATCAGTTCCTTGGCCAGCACCCGGTGGGCCTGGCTGCCGCGCGAGAAGCGCGCGTACTTGGTCACCGGCAAGCCATGGCTGGGGGCCTCGGCCACCCGCACGTTGCGCGGGATGGTGGTCTTGAGCAGGGCGTCGCCGAAGTAGTCGCGCAGCTGCTTGGAGACATCCCGGGTGAGGCTGTTGCGGGCATCGAACATGGTGCGCAGGATGCCGTCGATGGCCAGCGCCGGGTTCACGCTGTCCTTGATCTGCTCCACGGTGTCAAGCAGCGCCGAGAGCCCTTCCAGGGCGTAGAACTCGCACTGCAGCGGGATCAGCACGCCATGGGCGGCGGTCAGCGCATTGACGGTGAGCATGTTGAGCGACGGCGGGCAGTCGATCAGCACCACGTCGTATTCGCCGGCCACGCTGGCCAGGGCCTCGGCAAGGCGGCGCTCGCGCCCTTCGGCAAGCTCGAGCAGCTCCACCTCGGCGGCGGTCAGGTCGCCGTTGCCGGGCAGCAGCGAGTAGCCGGCGGCAGGGCAGTCGAGCATCACCTCGGCGGCGCTCTTCTCGCCCAGCAACAGGTCGAGCACGCTGCCCTCCAGGCTGTGCTTGTCGACGCCGCTGCCCATGGTCGCGTGCCCCTGGGGGTCCAGGTCGACCAGCAGCACGCGGCGATCCAGGGCGGCGAGACTGGCAGCCAGGTTGACGGTGGTGGTGGTCTTGCCCACGCCACCCTTCTGGTTGGTCAAGGCGATTATCCGGGTCACGGCGATATCCTTGCGTCGATGCCGCTCAATCACGGCCTGGGTTGGAATCGGATCGCTCGACAATCACAAGCTGACGCTCACCCGAACTGAACGGCACCCGGTAGGCGTGGCGCTCTCGAATCACCGTCCCGGCGGGGAGTTCGGCCAGCTCCTCCTCGACCGCCGGCCCCTTCATCGCCAGCCAGCGGCCTTGAGCGGCCAGCAACGGCTCGGTGAGGCGCAGGAAGTCGCCCAGGCTGGCGAAGGCGCGCGAGATCACCTGCAGGTAGCCGCCGGAGCGCGGCGTAAACGCTTCGACCCGGGCCTGCACGGGGGTGACATTGCCAAGCCCCAGCTCCATGACCGCCTGGCGCTGGAAGCGCACCTTCTTGCCGTTGCTGTCGAGCAGGGTGACCGCGAGCTCCGGCTCGAGGATTGCCAGCACCAGGCCCGGCAGGCCGGGGCCGGCGCCGACGTCGAGCAGCGGCGCATCGCTGACGAAGGGCAGCACCGCAGCGCTGTCGAGCAGATGCCTGGCCACCATCTCGTCGGGTGAACGTACCGCGGTGAGGTTATAGGCGCGATTCCACTTGTGCAACAGTTCGACCAGCCGCAGCAGCCGTTCGCGCTGCTGCGCATCGACGCGAATCGTCAGCTGTTCGAGGCCGTCGTCAAGCCGTGTTTCCACCAAGGGCGAGATCGCGTGGCTCATGCTTGGCTCACCCGGTTGTCCTCGAGCAGGCGGCGCTTCTTCAGGTGGATCAGCAGGATCGATACCGCGGCGGGCGTCACCCCGGAAATCCGCGAGGCCTGGGCCAGCGTCTCGGGACGCGCCTCGGCGAGCTTCTGGCGGATCTCGTGGGACAAGCCCTCGACCCTGGCGTAGTCGAGATCGGTGGGCAGCGGCGTGGCCTCGTGGCGCTTGAGCTTGTCGATCTCGTCCTGCTGACGGTCGATGTAGCCCTGGTACTTGGCCTGGATCTGCACCTGTTCAGCCACCGCTTCATCATCCACGGGCTCGCCGGCGAGGTGGGCCACGTCGGCATAGCCGAGCTCGGGGCGCTTGAGCAGATCGAGCAGGCTGTACTCACGGGCCAGCGACTTGCCGGTCCTGGTCTCGATGGCCTCGGCAGCGGCCGTGCCGGGCTGTACCCAGCTGGCCTTGAGCCGGGCGCTCTCGCGCTCGATCGCCTCACGCTTGGCGCTGAACGCGGCCCAGCGAACGTCGTCGACCAGCCCCAGCTCGCGGCCGGCCTCGGTGAGGCGCAGGTCGGCGTTGTCCTCGCGCAGCAGCAGCCGGTACTCGGCGCGCGAGGTGAACATGCGGTAGGGCTCCTTGGTGCCTAGCGTGATCAGGTCATCGACCAGCACGCCGAGGTAGGCCTCGTCGCGGCGCGGATGCCAGCTGACCAGCCCCTTGGCGCGGCGCGCGGCATTGAGGCCTGCCAGCAGCCCCTGGGCGCCGGCCTCTTCGTAGCCGGTGGTGCCGTTGATCTGTCCGGCGAAGAACAGGTTGTGGATGAATTTGGTTTCCAGCGAGTGTTTGAGATCGCGTGGATCGAAGAAATCGTACTCGATGGCGTAGCCGGGCCGGGTGATATGGGCGTTCTCGAGGCCCTTGATCGAGCGCACCACCTGTAGCTGCACGTCGAAGGGCAGCGAGGTGGAGATGCCGTTGGGGTAGAGCTCGTGGGTATCGAGGCCTTCGGGCTCGATGAACACCTGGTGGCTCGCCTTGTCGGCGAAGCGGTGCACCTTGTCCTCGATCGACGGACAGTAGCGCGGGCCAACGCCCTCGATCACGCCGGAGTACATCGGCGAGCGGTCGAGATTGGCGAAGATGATCTCGTGGGTGCGCTCGTTGGTGTGCGCAATGTGGCAGCTCACCTGGCGCGGGTGCATGTCGCGGCTGCCCAGGTAGGACATCACCGGGGTGGGCGAGTCGCCCGGCTGCTCCTCGAGCACCGAGAAGTCGACGCTTTTGGCATCCAGCCGCGGTGGGGTGCCGGTCTTGAGCCGGTCGACCCGGAACGGCAGCGCGCGCAGGCGTTCGGCCAGGGCGTTCGAGGGCGGATCGCCGGCGCGCCCACCGCGGCTCTGTTCGAGGCCGATATGAATCACGCCGCCAAGGAAGGTGCCGGTGCACAGCACCACGCTCTCGCTCAGGAAGCGGATGCCGGTTTCGGTGACTACGCCACGTACGCTGTCGCCTTCGACGATCAGGTCCCCCGCCGCCTGCTGGAATAGTGTCAGGTTGGCCTGGTTTTCCAGCATGCCGCGAATCGCTGCCTTGTAGCGCACGCGGTCGGCCTGGGCGCGAGTGGCGCGCACGGCAGGGCCCTTGCGGCCGTTGAGCACACGGAACTGGATGCCACCGAGATCGGTGGCCAGGCCCATGGCACCGCCCAGTGCATCGATCTCCTTGACCAGATGACTCTTGCCGATCCCGCCAATGGCGGGATTGCAGGACATCTGGCCCAAGGTCTCGATGTTGTGGGTCAGCAGCAGGGTCTGACAGCCCATGCGGGCGGAGGCCAGGGCGGCTTCGGTTCCCGCATGGCCGCCGCCGATGACGATGACGTCAAAGCGGTCGGGATACTCCAAGGTGCACCTCGTTGCGCTGCGCGCGGATATTGCCGGGGATCGAAAATAGCCTGGCAGTATAAACCCCCTGTGGGTAAGCGTCAGGGGTTTTCCACACCCCGTTTTTCGTCCTTCGGTAAACAAATAAAATAAGAAGAGTTAAAAGAGAAGTTCTGTTGTGGTTGTAACTACTGGTGTGGATAGATTCAGTGGATAAGGAGTAATTAACTTTTAAAGTCAATAAGTTGCCTTGTTGGCTTTTGCGCTGGAAAAGGGCGGACTGCCTCTGGGTCTCCGGTGTCCAGCCTGTGGATGAAAGGCAGACTTGCCCACAGCCGCCGCTGTCCCCGGCTTTTCCACCGCCCCCTACCGCGCTTGTTACCGCGACTGTGAACACCGGCGTAAGATCGGCTGAAACGGCGGGGTCATGCGTCCTGTCGGCAGGTTGGACTTGCCAGAGCCGAAAAGTTATCCACAGACGAAAAAAACCCCGCCGGAGCGGGGTTTTTCGTTATTCGCGTTAAACAGTGTCGCGTTGGCCAGGCCTATCGGCGTAGGTGGTAGGCCGAGCGGGGATGCGTTGCCGCTGGTCAGGGTGATGCGGCAGTGCCCTCACACCATGAAGGAGGCGCCGCAGCCGCAGGTGGTGGTGGCGTTGGGGTTCTGGACCAGGAAACGCGCCCCGGCGAGCCCCTCCTCGTAGTTTACCGTGGAGCCGACGAGGTACTGGTAGGAGAGCTCGTCGACCACCAGGGCGACGTCGCCGAAGGCGATCACGGTGTCGTCGTCGCCCACGGCGTCGGCGAAATCGAAGCCGTACTGGAAGCCGGAGCAGCCGCCTCCCGTGACATACACCCGCAGCTTGAGCTCGGGATTGCCTTGTTCCGCGATGAGCGCCTGGAGCCGCTGGCGTGCGGCTGCAGTGAGCATCATGGGCGTAGGCGTGAACGTTTCTGCGCCGCTCATGGGCATCCTCCCCTGAGCCGAAAATGAATGGTCTGACAGTGAATTATCCACAAACCCGAGCAAAAGGGTCAACTATTGCTCGGGATGCGTCGCCTTCAGGGCATCATGGCCGGCGCCTGGAGCCCGGCGCTCTCGTCGAAGCCGAACATCAGGTTGAGGTTCTGAATGGCCTGCCCCGAGGCACCCTTGACCAGGTTGTCGATGACGGAGAGCACCACCACGGTGTCGCCGTCCCCCGGGCGATGCACCGCCAGGCGGCACAGGTTGGCGCCCTTCACGCTGCGGGTTTCCGGGTGGCTGCCGGCGGGCATCACGTCGACGAAGGGCTCCTTGGCGAAGCGCCGCTCGAACAGCGCCTGCAGGTCGCCCGGCTCGCCCAGCAGGCGACCGTAGAGCGTGGCATGAATGCCGCGAATCATCGGCGTGAGGTGAGGAATGAAGGTCAACCCGACCGGGCCCTGGGCGGCATCGCCGAGACCCTGACGAATCTCCGGCAGGTGGCGGTGGCCGCCGGCGGCGTAGGCCTTCATCGATTCGCTGGCCTCGGCCAGCAGCGAGGGCACCTTGGCGCCGCGGCCGGCGCCGGTGACGCCGGACTTGCAGTCGGCAATGAGATGCCCGGCGTCGATCAGGCCGGCTTCGAGCAGCGGCAGCAGCCCCAGCTGCACCGCGGTGGGGTAGCAGCCGGGCACGGCGATCAGGCGCGCCTGGCGAATGGCCTCACGGTGCATCTCCGGCAGGCCGTAGATGGCCTCGCCCAGCAGCTCCGGTGCGCCATGCGGCTGGCCGTACCACTGCGCCCACTCGTCGGCGTCACGCAGGCGGAAGTCGGCGGAGAGATCGATCACCCGGGTGCCCTTGGCCAGCAGCTCCCCGGCCAGGGCGTGCGCCACGCCGTGGGGGGTGGCGAAGAATACCGCATCGCAGGCGCCCAGGCGTTCGGCATCGGGTTCGCTGAAGGTCAGGCTGTCGTAATGGCCACGCAGGTTGGGATACATGTCGCAGACGCGCACCCCGGCCTCGGATCGGGAAGTGATGGCGTCGATCTCGACATGCGGATGCTGGGCCAGCAGCCTGAGCAGCTCGACCCCGGTGTAGCCGGTACCACCAACGATTCCAACCTTGATCACGATGGGCTCCTTCATGGGTTGCCTGAAGCACGGCGGCCGGAACTGGGCCACCCTGCCCGGATATGATACACAAGAGTGCCGGGCACCACCCAGCCAACCGCCACCGCCGTACAGGACGCCACGTGCCACAGCCACCCCGCCTTGACTTCAGCCTGGAAGGCTTTCGTCGTCAGCTGGCCAATGTCGATGCGCTGCCCCAGCTCTGCGTGCTGGGCGTGGTGTCGGGCATCCTGACCGGGGCGCTGATGGTCGGGTTTCGCCTGCTGCTCGATCTCGCCGCCCTGGGCTACATGCCGAATGGGAACCATGAGGCCTTCGAGGGGCTGCCTCCCTGGGTACGCGCTGCGCTGCCCCTGCTGGCGGTGCTGGTCATCGGCGTGGGCCTGTGGCGCCAGCCGGCGGCGGCGCGCAAGCTGGGCGTGGGCCATGTGATCGAGCGCCTGACCTACCACCAGGGGCGCTTTCCGCTGCGCAACTGGCTCAATCAATGGTGGGTCGGGGCGGTGTCGGTGCTCGGTGGGCTCTCCGCCGGCCGCGAGGGACCCGCGATCCACCTGGGGGCCGCTGCGGCCAGCGGCATGGGACAGCGTCTCCGGCTACCCCACAATAGCCTGCGCGTGCTGGTGGCGTGCGGCACGGCGGCAGGTATCTCGGCCTCGTTCAACACGCCCATTGCCGGGGTCATCTTTGCCATGGAAGTGGTGATGATGGAGTACACCATTGCGGGCTTCATGCCGGTGATCCTGGCGTCCACCATGGGCGCGCTGGTGGCCATGCTGGTCTACGGCTCCGAGCCGGCCTTCCAGGTGCCGAGCGTGAGCCTCGGTTCGCTGTGGAACCTGCCCTGGATCGTGGTGACGGCACTGTTCATCGGCCTGCTGGCGGGGCTTTTCATCCATGTGGCGCGAAGCGAGCGCATCGCCGGCCTGCCCGTGTGGCTGCGTCTGGCGCTGGTGGCGCTGGCCACCGGCATGGTGGCCTGGTGGTACCCGCAGGTGCAGGGGATCGGCTATGACAGCCTGGCAGCGTCGCTGACCGATTCGCTGAGCATGGACGTGCTGCTGGTGCTGGTGGTTGCCAAGCTGCTGCTGACCGCGCTTACCGTGGCCAGCGGCATTCCCATCGGCATCATCGGGCCCATGCTGGTGGTGGGGGCGGCGGCCGGCGCCCTGGCCGGGCTCGTGGCGGCCTGGGTGTCGCCGCAGCTGGCCGGCGAGACCGGCTTCTACGCCATGCTGGGTATGGCGGCCATGATGGGCGCGGTGCTGCAGGCGCCGCTCGCGGCACTAATGGCGCTGCTGGAGCTCACCCACAACCCCAACATCATCCTGCCCGGCATGCTGGCCGTGGTGGTCTCCGGCCTGACGGCAAGGCAGCTGTGCCGCTGCGAGGGCTTTTTCATCAGCGTCACCCGGCATGGACTGCACCCCCTGCAGCAGCCACTGATGCAGGCGCTGTCACGCGTCTCTGTGCCGGCCGTGATGGAGCGCAGCCTGGTCACCACGCCGCGCATGGTGACGCGCGAGCGTGCGCTGCGCTTGCTCAATGCCAAGCCGACCTGGATCCTGATCCTGCGCTCGACGGATGACAAGCCTACGCTGGCGCTGAAGGCAGCCGACCTGGCACGGGCGCTGATGGACGAGAGCGAGCTGGCGGAGGCGCAACAGCAGGAGGGCTTGATCGATCTGCTCGAAATACCGGGTCAGCGTCTGGAGATGGCGCCGATCCACCTCCAGGCAACGCTCTCCGAGGCCTTCGAGCAAATCGAGGAGCGTGCGGTCGATGCCCTCTACGTGGAGCAGGGGCGCCACCCGAAGACGAAGCGAATTTCGGGTATCATCACCCGCGGTGCCATCGAACGGTACTATTCATTGAAGTGAGGTCGTTGAAGTGAGGTCGTTGAAGTGAGGTCGTTGAAGTGAGGTCGTTGAAGTGAGGTCGTTGAAGTGAGGTGATCGCCGCCCTTTCTCCAGACGGCGGTGTACCTTTGTCTGCTGCCTGTTTCCTTTTTCGCTGCTTGGGAGAGCACATGTACCTGTGGCTCAAGGCTCTGCATATCGTGGCCGTGGTGACCTGGTTCGCCGCGCTGTTCTACCTGCCGCGCCTGTTCGTCTACCACGCCATGGCGCGTGACAAGGGCGAGCAGCAGGCGATCGACCACTTTCTGGTCATGGAGCGCAAGCTCTATCGGGGCATCATGACGCCCTCCATGGTGGCGGTGCTCGGCCTCGGCTTCGGCCTGCTCTACCTGATGCCGCATTGGCTCGGCATGGGCTGGATGCATGTCAAGCTTCTGCTGGTGGTGGTGCTGGTGGCCTACCACCATGTCTGCCTGATCTACCTGAAGCAGTTCGCCCAGGGGCGCTGCACCAAGAGTCATGTGTTCTTCCGCTGGTTCAACGAGCTGCCGGTCATTGCCCTGCTGGCGATCGTGGTGCTGGCGGTGCTGAAGCCCTTCTGACATGGCGCTGGACGCTGGCGCTTCGAACCACCCGCCGGTGGTGCTGGTACTGGCCGGCCATGACCCGACAGGCGGGGCGGGGCTGGTTGCCGACAGTGAGGCGATTGCCGCCTGCGGTGGCTGGGCGTTGACGGTGCCGACCGCGCTGACGGTGCAGAACTGCCGCGACGTGCAGCGCGTGCAGGCGGTCACTCCCGAGCTGATACGCGAGATGGCCGCCGCGCTGAATGACTTTCCCGTCACCGCCATCAAGGTGGGGCTGCTCACGCACCCCGAGACGCTGGAGGCGGTGGCCGAGATCATCGGCGCCTTCCCCGGCGTGCCGGTGGTCGTCGACCCGGTGCTCAAGGCCGGGGGGGGAAGAGAGTTATCCACAACCGCGCTGCTCGAGGCGTTTCGCCGCCGCCTGCTGCCGCTTGTGGATATTCTCACGCCCAATCGCCAGGAATTGATGCGCCTTGCCGGCGTTGCAGGAGGCGACGATTCGGCTCGGGCGGCGGTCCTGCTCGAGCAGGGGTGCGGTGGGGTGCTGGTGACCGGCACCGACACGCCCGGCAGCGAGGTGCCCGCCGAGAGCGTCGAGCATGCGCTTTATGGGCAGGGCGAGGTGCGTCGCTGGCGCTGGCCGCGGCTGCCGGGCAGCTACCACGGCTCGGGCTGTACGCTGGCCGCGGCGCTGGCCGCCCGCCTGGCGGCGGGAGAGTCCTTGTCCGAGGCCTGCGCACAGGCCCAGGCCTTCACCTGGCAGGCACTGGAGGCAGGCTGGCAGCCCGGCCGCGACCAGGCGTTGCCCCGGCGTGGCCTTGCGCCCCCGGGCGGCTTGATCGAAGGCAAGACATCGCCGACTACCGCCTTGCGGCGCTGGCCATGCGAGGTGCAAGCTCAGAGAATGTCGCCAGCGTCGATGGAAACGCCAAGCGGTGGGCAAGTTCACCGCTTCTCCACCGACAGTGACAAGGTTATCCAAGAAGTTATCCAAGAAAATATCCACAGCCTGAAGCCGTCAGGCCGCTCCGTTTTGGAGTGCGATTTTCGACCCAGCCACGAGGTTTCCATGACCACATCCGCAACGCTCTTCGAACAGGCCTGCCGGCATATTCCCGGAGGCGTCAACTCCCCGGTTCGCGCCTTCAAGGGGCTGCATCGACCGCCGGTGTTCATTGAGCGTGCCCAGGGTGCCTATCTGTTCGATGTCGAAGGCAAGCGCTACGTCGACTACGTCGGCTCGTGGGGGCCGATGATCACCGGCCATGCTGACCCGGACGTACTGGATGCCGTGCGTCGCCGGCTGGACAACGGGCTCTCCTTCGGCACGCCGACGGCCATCGAGACCACCATGGCCGACCTAATCTGCGAGATGATCCCCTCCATCGAGATGGTCCGCATGGTCAATTCCGGCACCGAGGCCACCATGTCGGCGATTCGCCTGGCACGCGGCTTCACCGGACGTGACAAGATCGTCAAGTTCGAAGGTAACTACCACGGCCACTCCGACTCGCTGCTGGTCAAGGCCGGTTCGGGTGCGCTGACCCACGGCGAGCCGAGCTCCCCGGGCGTGCCGGCATCGCTTGCCGCCCATACCCTGACGCTGCCCTACAACGATCTCGATGCCGTCGAAGCCTGCTTCGAGGAGATGGGCGGCGAGATCGCCTGCATCATCGTCGAGCCGGTGGCCGGCAACATGAACTGTATCCCGCCGCAGCCCGGTTTCCTGGAAACCCTGCGTCAGGTTTGCACAGAGCATGGCAGTGTGCTGATCTTTGATGAGGTGATGACGGGCTTCCGGGTCGCCATGGGCGGTGCCCAGGCGCACTTCGGCATCGAGCCCGACCTGACCTGTCTGGGCAAGATCGTCGGTGGCGGCATGCCGGTAGGCGCCTTTGGCGGCAAGCGCGAGATCATGGCGCATATCTCGCCGCTGGGGCCGGTGTACCAGGCGGGCACCCTGTCGGGTAACCCGCTGGCCATGGCGGCCGGTATCGCCCTGCTGACCAAGCTGCGCGAACCCGGCTTCCATAACGCCCTGGCCCAGCGGGTGGACACCCTCTGTCATGGGCTGCAGGAGCGCGCCGATGCGGCCGGGATCGACATGATCACCCAGCGGGTCGGCGGCATGTTCGGGCTGTTCTTCACCGGGCAGACGCGGGTCGACAACTTCGCCCAGGCAACGGCCTGTGATGCCGAGGCGTTTCGTCGCTTCTTCGCCGCCATGCTTGAGGAAGGCGTCTACCTGGCGCCATCGGCCTACGAGGCGGGGTTCATGTCCAGCGCCCATACGCCGGAGGACATCCAGCTGACCCTGGATGCCGCCGAGAAGGCCTTCGCGGCCATGTAGACGAAGTCACGCACAGGCAAGGAGCGACCATGAGTGAACGACCAGCGAAACCCGACTGCGACTCTACCGATACGCTCAGCCTGGATGAGCTGATCGATTCGCTGGTGGCATCGCACCTTGCGCTGGTCGATGACCTGCCCTATGCCGGCGCCTCGGGCTCGCTGACGGCGACGCGTGCCCTGGTCGCTGACGAATTCGCTACCCTGGAACGCCGGCTGAGCGGCGAAGAGGATGCCACACGGCTCGCGCGGTTGAAGGTATGGCTGGAGCAGGAACTGGCGAGACTGGCGCCCTACTTTGCCGAGCGCAGCGAACCGCGGTTCAGCTGGGTCGCCGGCCGCCCGCTCATGTCGCTGTGTGATCAGCAGCGTCTGGTGATGGTCAATGCGCTGGATCTCGACCCGTCGGATCCAATGGCGACCCGCCGCCTGGACCGAGGCTTCGACATCGTCTCGCTGCTGGTGGGGCTCTACGTGCGCGGCGAGACCCGCCTGGCGCACTATGCACTGGATCGCTACCTGTGCCTGACCGGCGATTACGCACTGACGCGGCTGATTTCGGTGTTCGCCGTCTGTCGCTCGCTGAGTGGCGCGCGCCGGGCGTTGCAGCGGTGGGATACGGGTGCCGAAACCCAGGCCTTTCACTTGGCTGAGATGCTGACCGAGAGCCGCCAGTACCTTGATCTGGCCGAGCGGGTTTCCGAGTTCCGCTTCCCTCCCTTGATTATCGGCGTCGGCGTGTCGGGCAGCGGCAAGAGCCGTTTCATGGCCGAGGTGGTCGAGCGGCTGGGAGCGGTACGCCTCAGTTCGGACGCCGAGCGGCGGCGCCTGTATGGAATCGATCCACAGGAGGTCGTGCCCAATCCTCCTGTGGATATCTTTTCCGAGCAAGCCACCGAGCGCACCTACCATCGCCTGGCGGCGCTCTCGGGCGTGCTGCTAAATGCCGGCATTGCCACCTGTGTCGATGCGACCTGTCTGACGCGGGCCCAGCGGCGGCTGCTGCGCCAGCAAGGTGAAGCGCGTGGGTTGCCGGTGCTGATCGTCAGCTTCGAAGCGGACGATGCCACCCTCGAGGCGCGTATCATCAAGCGTGCACGCCAACAGGAGGTGGATGAAACCACCAGCCTGGAGGTGTTGCGCCTTCAGCAGCGGCTGTTCGAACCCTTCGACGACGAAGAGCGCCAGCACCTGGTGCATATCGACACCACGGCCGCGAATGCCACCGATACCCTGGCGGCGCTAATACAGCAGCGTGTGTTTACGGTGTGACGCCTGTGCTGAACGGCCCCCTCCGGGCCGTTCAGGCCATGCGTTTCTCGTCGTGCCGGTTTTCGCGCTTGAAGCTCACCGGCACGCTGAACAGGTTACGTCGGGCCCAGTTCATGGCCTGCAACCGGTTGTGCACCTTGATCTTGCGGAAGATGTTGTAGAGGTGTGACTTGACCGTATGCTCGCTGACGAACAGCTTTTCGGCGATTTCTGAATTCGTCGAGCCGGTGCCGAGCAAACCGATGATCTCCATCTCGCGCTGTGTCAGCCCGCAGGCCGGGCGGTAGGAGTTCATCTGCTGGCGGCGCAGCAGCTCGATCATGCGCGACATGAGTGAGCGCGACATCCACAGGTTGTCCTTCTGCAGCGCCTGGATCCCCTTGCAAATCAGGTCGATGCTGTCGTCGCGGTAGAAGATACCCTGCAGGTTGAGCGCCGAGAGAAGCTCGACGGCATGGTCTTCGCCACGCACATTGAAGGCCGCGAGGCTGAGCGCTTCCTTCTCTTCCGCCAGGGCCTGCCACTTCTGCATGTTGCTTTCACTAACGTGGTCCAGATCGAGAATGATCAGCGTGGCGTTGTCGTGATCGATGAGGCTGGACTCCTCTTCGGACACCGCAACGATCTTGTGTTCGATCTTTTCCTGTAAGTGTTCGATAAAGAATTTCGACTGCGGGTTGATATCGGTAACGAGCAGAATCTGTCCTTCCATGATACCCATACTAGACCTCCTTCCCCATATTCGCTCTTGTTTATGTAATGATACGTAAGCAGACTCATTGAGTCTCGATTAAATTAAATGACTTTTCTAATAGCTTTTTTTCATGATAGGGCCAAGCCACCTCATGAGTTTATTAAAGCTGCACAGTTTTCTATAAAATCCATTTTTATCAGATGGTTAAATTATTTCCATGATCCCTGTAAACCGCGGTTCCAATGTGATCATACAAGGGTGAGCGTTTTTATCAACCCTTATAAGCAATGTATCATTTGGTTTGCACTTGCTTTCTTCCAGCTTTCTCATTCTTCTGAATTCGTCGCATCAGACGGTTATGAACGCCCTGGTATTGGCCGTTTCGATTTTTTGTTTCTGATTAGTTACATTCATATTTGAAGCGTTACAAAACGCCAGCAGTATGAGAGCGTCACACTTCGAACAGCGCACGGCAGGTAAGATCGCGTTCCCATGGGCCTTCACCGCCTGGGTCGGACGCTGCTTGCATGTCCGCGGCCGTCGCCGGCTCAAGGCGACGCGCCCGGCTCTGGCTCACCCCTGCGGTCCAAGGCGTGCTTCTCCATCAGCCGGTAGAGGGTCACACGCGAGACCCCGAGTTCGTCGGCCGCTTTCTTTATCTTGTACTGGCTGCGGTTGAGGGCATTCAGCAGTACCTCTCTTTCCGCCACGTTGCGTGCCTCTTCCAGCGTGATGATGTGGCGGTTCGAGCTGCGTCTTTCCAGGCCAAGATCGGCCGGCTTTATCAGTCGCTGCTCGCACATGACCATGGCGCGGCGCACCCGGTTGACCAGTTCGCGCAGGTTACCCGGCCAGGCATACCGCTTCATGAGCACCAGCGCCTCCTGGCTGAAGCCCCTGACGCAGGGCGATTTCTCCTGTGCATAGTCGCGGAAGATGGCGTGGGCCAGTGGCTCGATATCCTCCTGCCGTTCCCTCAAGGGCGGTACTTCCACTTCGAGTACCCGTAAGCGGTGGTAGAGGTCGGGGCGAAAGTGGCCCGCTTCCATGGCCACTTCCAGGTCGGCATGGGTCGAGGCGATCACTCGCACATCGAAGGGGACGAGTCGCCCTGTTTCAGGATCCGGCAGGGCGCCGCGCTCGATCAGGTGCAGCAGGTCGTGCTGTGCTTGCGCCGAGAGCTCGCTGACTTCATCGAGAAAGAGCGTGCCCCCTGCAGCCTGGGCCAGGGGCTTGGCCGGCTGGTCGTGGCTGGCGGTAGGCCCCGAAGCGGCAGTATTGCTTTCGCCGCGCAACCAGCCGACAGGCAAGGTGGCGCAGCTTACCGCGATGAAAGGCGCCGTTGCCCGTGGTGAACATGCATGGATGGCACGCGCCACGCGCGCCTTGCCGGTGCCAATCTCGCCGCTCAGGTAGACGGGCGCAGCGATGGCGGCCACGCGTGGAAGGCTGTCGAGCATCTTGCCCATGGCGGGAGAGGCGCGCAGCAGCCCCAGCGTCTCGGCCTGGTGTGCGCGTGCCTGGGGCAGTGCCGTGGTGTGTAGGCGCCGCATGGCGACGGCATGCGTCATGAGGCAGTCGATCTGTTCGAGCTGGAAAGGGGCTTGCTGAAAGGCGATGAACAGGTTCGCCATGACCGCCTGCAGGCCGGCATCGGCGGGGAGGTCGCCGTCGACCAGGGCCATCCACGGCAGGTCGGAGCGCAATACCAGCTGCTCCAGCGCCTTTTGTTCGGGAAGGTCGGCCGGGTTCAGGCAGTACAGGCCGGCAGCGTATTCCTCAAAGGAGAGAGGAAGGGTCTGGGGCGAGTCGCTTACCGCATCCACCGCCCACCCCCTGGCTTTCATGTCATCAATGAAGCCTGGCGGGTGACTGCCGAGAGAGCCCACCACCAGTAGTTTGGCCTTGTCTTCCATCTCGATGCATTCCTTTTTCGCTTCACGATGGGTGCCTGGTTGGCGTCATTCCCGGCTGTCTTAAGGCCAACCCTACGGCTGAGCGGCAGCGGAGGTGCCTGACGTACGCTACGTTTCCAGTGGCTCCGGCTGCAAAAACACTGTTTCGGAAAATCCTTGTTAAGATAGGTTACATTAGCGTTCGCAACAACCCTCGCTCCTGAGCGATGCGCATGACGGGAGCCTAAGCCCAAACGGGCTGCGGTTGCCCCCTATTGGCGGCAGTTCAGCTGGCCTGCGTGCTCGTGTACCATGCATGTCGTCATGCCTCAGCCTTAAGGAACTGCCGTGCCCCTCCAAGACGAACTGGTGCTTGCCAGCGGTAACCCGGGAAAGCTTCGCGAGTTTGCCCAACTGCTGGGCGGGCTTGGGCTCAAGGTGCGTCCGCAGTCGGACTTCGGGGTGCACGACGTCGAAGAAACAGGGCTCACCTTCGTCGAAAATGCGCTGCTCAAGGCGCGCGAGGCGAGTCGCGTCAGCGGCCTGCCGGCGCTGGCTGACGATTCGGGGCTGGAAGTCGATGCGCTGGACGGCCAGCCGGGCATCTACTCGGCTCGCTATGCCGGCGAGCCCAAGAGCGATGCGCGCAACAACCAGAAACTGCTCGATGCCCTGGCCGCGGTGCCGACAGCGCAGCGCACGGGGCGCTACTGGTGCGTGCTGGTGCTGTTGCGCCATGCCGAGGACCCGGTGCCGCTCATCGTTCAGCAGCGCTGGGACGGCCAACTGCTCGAGGCGCCGCGTGGTGAAGGCGGCTTCGGCTATGATGCGCTGTTCTGGCTGCCGGAGCAGGGCAGGAGCGTTGCCGAGCTGAGCGCCGAAGACAAGAACCGCTTGAGCCACCGTGGTCGCGCCTTGCGCGAGCTGATGGCAGCACTGCGCGCATCGCCGGGCTACCTGTGACAGCAAGCTTGCCGCCGCTATCGCTCTATGTGCACGTACCCTGGTGCGTGCGCAAATGCCCCTACTGCGACTTCAATTCACACGCGGTCGGTCGTAGCGATGCGCTGCCCGAGGCGGAGTATCTCGAGGCGCTGATCCAGGACCTTGAGGCCGACCTGCCGCTGTGCGAGGGCCGCCCGCTGGCAAGCGTGTTCATCGGTGGCGGTACCCCCAGCCTGATGTCGGCCGAGTTCTATCTCGAGCTGCTGGCGGCGGTCGCCCGGCGCTTGCCCTTGGCAGCCGATATCGAGATCACCCTGGAAGCCAACCCCGGCACGCTTGAGCGCGGCCGTTTCCAAGGCTACCGCCGCGCGGGCATCAATCGTCTTTCCCTCGGCGTGCAGAGCTTCCACGATGGCCAGCTTGCCGCGCTTGGGCGTATCCATTCAGGCGAGGACGCCGTGACGGCCATGCGTGAAGCGCGCCAGGCCGGCTTCGACAACATCAACCTCGATCTGATGCACGGCCTGCCCGAGCAGACCCCGGCCATGGCGCTGGCCGACCTCGAGCGCGCCCTGTCGCTCGAGCCGGAACATCTCTCCTGGTACCAGCTTACGCTGGAGCCCAACACCGCCTTCTTCACCAGCCCGCCCGTCCTGCCCGAGGAAGAGTTGCTGTGGGACATCCAGGACCAGGGCCACGCCTACCTGGAGGCCGCCGGTCTGCGGCGCTACGAGATCTCCGCCTACGCCAGGGCCGGCCGGCGCTCGCGTCACAACCTCAATTACTGGCAGTTCGGCGACTACCTGGGTATCGGTGCCGGCGCCCATGGCAAGCTCAGCCGGCGGAATACGGCGGGCGATTGGCAGATCGAGCGGCGCTGGAAGAGCCGGCAGCCCCAGGCCTATCTGCGCCGGCGCAACGACCCCCAAGGGTTCATCGCCGGCAGCCGGGCGATCGAAGCGGCAGAGCTGCCGCTGGAGTTCTGCATGAACGCGCTGCGGCTGGTCGACGGCGTGCCGGCCTCGGCCTGGTCGTCGCATACCGGCCAGGCCTGGATGGCGCTTGAGAGCCGCCTCGGCGAGGCGCGTAAAAAAGGACTTCTCATGGAAGATGACGAACGACTTCAGCCGACCCCCCAAGGTCTATTATTCTTGAACGAACTGCTGGCTCTCGTTGACCATCAGCCTGATACCCCTTGACCTCGTTACCCTGAGTTTTCGGAGAGACTTCATGTCCAAGACCCATCGCCTCCTCGTGCCGGTTGCCGCTGCACTGCTGCTGGTGGGCTGTGCCACCACCGACCCCTATTCCGGCCAGACCCAGCGTTCCAGCACCATGACGGGTGCCGGCGTGGGTGCCGCGGTCGGTGCGGCCGCCGGTGCGCTGTCCGGCAGTGGCAGCACCAGCCGTCGCGATCGTGCGCTGATCGGAGCCGCCGTGGGTGCGGCCGCCGGTGCCGGTATCGGCGCCTACATGGATCGCCAGGAAGAGCAGCTGCGCGAGAGCATGCGCGGTACCGGGGTCGACGTCGACCGCCGCGGCGACGATATCGTGCTCAACATGCCCAGCGGCGTGACCTTCGGCTTCGACTCCAGCGAGCTGACCATGAACGCCCGCAACGCGCTCAACGACGTGGCGGCGGTGCTCACCCAGTACACCGATACCCGGGTGAACATTGCCGGGCACACCGACAGCACCGGCAGCGCCGACTACAACCAGCGCCTTTCCGAGCGTCGCGCGCAGGCGGTGGGCAACTACCTGGCCCAGTCGGGCGTGGCCCGGCAGCGCCTCTACATGACCGGTTACGGCATGAGCCAGCCGGTGGCCAGCAACGCCACGGAAGAGGGCCGCGCCCAGAACCGTCGCGTCGAGATCACGCTGTCGCCGATCGAGTCGCAGTTCCAGTAATCGCCTGCCCGTTTCGTCGAAAGGCCCGCTGACGCCGTCAGCGGGCCTTTCGGCGTACAGGCCATGCCAAGCTTGCCGGAGGCCCTCCGGCGGCGAGAGGTTGCCATTCATGCTCTCCTACCAGCATGCCTACCACGCCGGCAACTTTGCCGATGTGCACAAGCATCTCACCCTGCTGGCGGTGCTGCGCCACCTGCAGCGCAAGGCGTCGCCCATCACCTTCGTCGATACCCATGCGGGACGCGGCCTCTACCCGCTGCAGGCCAGCGAGACCCAGCGCTTGGGCGAGTATCGCCAGGGCGTGCTGCCGCTGTGGAACGAACGGGCGGTGCTGCGCGATGAAACGCTGCTTGGCGCCTGGCTGCAGGCGTTGGAAAGCGCGCAGGGCAAAACGAAGACGCTGGCCTGCTATCCGGGGTCGCCCTGGTGGTTGGGCCAGGCGCTGCGCGAGCAGGACCGGCTGTGGCTTTACGAACTGCATCCTGGCGAGCATGATCACCTGGCCCGCCAGGCGGGCGTGGCTGCCCATGCCCGGCGCATCCATGGCGATGGGTTGAAGGGGCTGCTGGCGAACCTGCCGGTGGCGACCCCGCGGCTATGCGTGCTGATCGACCCGAGCTACGAGCGCAAGACGGAATACGACGAGGTGGCCGAGACGGTGATCCAGGCGATGCGCAAGGTGCGCCATGGTGTTGTCTTGGTGTGGTATCCGCTGCTGCCGGCTGCGCGTCACCTGGCGCTGCTGGAGGCGCTGCGCGACGGCGGGCTGCGCAAGATCTGGCGCAGCGAGCTGAGCCTGCACCCGGCTGGCGAGGAGCGCGGCATGTACGGCAGCGGCATGCTGGTGATCAATCCGCCCTGGGGGCTGGCCGAACAGCTCACCGACGCCATGCAGCGCATCGCACCGCTGCTCGGCGAAGCCAGCCGCCACGCTGCCGGCTGGTGGGTGGAGGAGTAGGGCGACCGCCTTACTTGCCGATGCAGAAGCTGCCGAAGATCTCGCCCAGCAGGTCGTCGGCGCTGAACTCCCCGGTGATCTCGGCCAGCGCCTGCTGGGCGTCGCGCAGGTCCTCGGCCAGCAGTTCGCCGGCCCCGTAGCCCGATAGCTGCTCCTCGCCGTTGGTGAGCGCTCGCTGCGCCCGATCCAGGGCGTCGAGATGGCGCCGGCGCGCCGAGAATCGGCCTTCCGTCGCGCCAAGCCCCATGATCGTCTTGAGGTGCCCCTTAAGGCTCTCGATGCCCGCGCCGGTCTTGGCCGACAGTCGTACCACCGGCGTGGCGCCACCCGCCGGGTCGAATCCGGCAGGCTCCTGGCTGGCGTCGATCTTGTTGCGCACCAGGGTCAGGCGTGACGGGTCGGGCAGCCGCTCGACGAATTCGGGCCAGATCGCCATCGGGTCGGTGGCCTCGGTGGTGGCGGCGTCCACCAGCAGCAGCACGCGATCGGCCTGCTCGATCTCGGCCCAGGCGCGGGCCACGCCGATCTGCTCCACGGCGTCCGGGGTGTCGCGCAGCCCGGCGGTGTCGATGATATGCAGCGGCATGCCATCCAGGTGAACGTGCTCGCGCAGCACGTCCCGCGTGGTACCGGCGATATCGGTGACGATGGCGGTTTCCTGCTGGGTCAGGGCGTTGAGCAGGCTCGATTTGCCTGCGTTGGGCCGCCCGGCGATCACCACGTTCATCCCTTCGCGCATCAGCGCGCCCTGGCCGGCTTCGTCGCGCACCCGGGCCAGTTCGTCCTTCACACCCTGTAGTTGCTCGGCGACCTTGCCGTCGGCGAGGAAATCGATCTCCTCTTCGGGAAAGTCGATCGCTGCTTCCACATAGATCCGCAGTTCGATCAGCCGTTGAACCAGGGCATCGACCTGGCGGGAGAACTCACCCTGCAGCGAGCGCAGGGCATTCTCGGCGGCCTGGCGCGAACTGGCGTCGATCAGATCGGCGATGGCTTCGGCCTGGGCCAGGTCGAGCTTGTCGTTGAGGAAGGCGCGTTCCGAGAACTCGCCCGGGCGGGCCAGGCGAGCGCCTAGCTGAACGCAGCGTTCCAGCAACAGGTCCATGATCACCGGGCCGCCGTGGCCCTGCAGCTCCAGCACGTCTTCGCCGGTGAACGACTGGGGGCCGGCGAAGAACAGCGCGATGCCCTCGTCGATCAGCGTGTCGGCGCCATGGAAAGGGCCGTAGTGGGCGTATCGAGGTGCAGGGCAGCGCCCTACCATGGCCTCGGCGATGCTCGCGCACAGCGGGCCGGAGACGCGCACGATGCCGACGCCGCCGCGACCGGGCGGGGTGGCCAGTGCCGCGATGGTGTCCTCGGAATAGAGACGCTGGGACATGGGATCTCACCGTGAGAGAAGGGGCCGACGCAGGCATTCTCCGTTTCGCGGCCCTGAAACGCCAGACCCCTGCCTGGGCAGGGGTCTGGCGCTGTGCCGCGAGACGCTTACTTCTTCGTCTTCAGGGCCTTGCCGACGCTGGGGTCGTTCTCGATCTTGCGGGTGATCACGTACTGCTGCGCGATCGAGATGATGTTGTTGACCACCCAGTAGATGACCAGGCCGGCCGGGAACCACAGGAAGAAGAAGGTGAAGATGATTGGCAGCATCTTCATGATCTTCGCCTGCATGGGGTCGGGAGGCGTCGGGTTGAGCAGCTGCTGCACGTACATCGACACGCCCATCAGGATCGGCAGGATGAAGAACGGATCCTTCATCGAGAGATCCTGGATCCAGAACATGAACGGTGCGTGACGCAGCTCCACCGACTCCAGCAGCATCCAGTACAGGGCGATGAAGACCGGCATCTGCACCAGGATCGGCAGGCAGCCGCCCAGAGGATTGATCTTCTCCTTCTGGTAGAACTTCATCATCTCCTGGGACATCTTTTGGCGGTCGTCGCCGTACTGTTCCTTGAGGCGCTGCATCTCCGGCCCCAGCTTGCGCATACGGGCCATCGACTTATAGGCCTTGGCGGAGAGCGGCCACATGGCCAGCTTGACCAGGATGGTCAGGAAGACGATGGACCAGCCCCAGTTACCGATCAGGCTGTGAATCTGGTCGAGCAGCCAGAACAGCGGGTTGGCGATGAACCATAGCCAGCCGAAGTCGACCGTGAGGCGTAGGTGGGGCGCCACTTCCTCGAGATAACTCTGGACCTTGGGACCCATGTAGAGCGTGGCGCCCAGGCGCGCTTCACCGTCTGCCGCCACCGTGGTCACCGGGCCGGCGAAGGCGGCCACGTTGCGGTTGCGCGAGTCGGTGGTGGCGTACTGCAGGTTCTGCTGGTTCTGGGGCGGGGCCCAGGCCGAGACGAAGTAGTGCTGGATGATGGCGACCCAGCCCCCCTGGACGTCACGGTTGTTGAAGCGCCCGCGCTGGATATCGTCGAAGCCGACCTTCTGGTAGCGCTCGTCCGGAGACGAGTAGGCGGCACCCAGGTAGGAGCTCATGCCCATGGCCACGCCGCTGGAGGGGTCCGGGCTGTTGTCGCGGGCCAGCTGGCCGATGAAGCGGGCGGTCACCGGCTCGTCGGTGTTGTTGGCCAGGTAGTAGCTTACGTCGACCGCATAGCTACCGCGGTGGAAGGTGAAGCGCTTGATGACGTCGACGCCATCGATTTCGGCGGTCAGATCGACCTCAAGTCGGCTGTCCCCGTCGGTCAAGCGGTAGCTGGTGTTGGCGGGCGTGAAGGCGATGCGGCCCGAATGGCCGTCGAGCTGCAGCCCGGAGCGTGCCACGTAGCTGCGCGTCTCGTTGTCCGACAGCAGGACGTAGGGGCGGTCGGAGTCGAGCGTCATGCGGTGCTGTGGCAGCGCCGCGTAGATGATGTCGCCACCCTGCGGGTCGATGCGCACGTCCAGCACGTCGGTGACGACGGCGACCAGGTCACGCGTGGCCGTGGCGCGGGCCGGGTCGGCGGCGATCTCTTCGCCAAGGTCGCCTTCGGCGCGCGGCGCAGCGGGCACTGTGAGGCCCTCGTCGCCGGGAACGACAGTCTCTTCGCCGGGGGCCGGCGTAGTGAAGGCGGGAGCTTCCGGCTCAGGGGCGACCTGGCCGTAGTCCTGGTTCCACTGGACAACGAGCAGGTACGCCAGCACGGCCAGAGGAATCAGTAAAAGGAGTCGTTTTACGTCCATGAGGGTTCTGCCCAATGGGTGGTGAACATGCCGTGGAACGCTAGGCGGTGCCAGTGCGATATACACGAAAGCCTGCCCTGGGCAGGCTTTTCATGGCGGTGACGGGCTCCGCATCCGGTCAGGGTGCCTTCGATTTTCGTACGTCCCGCTCGAGGCGACGCCACATGCCGCTCAGCTGACGATGCAGCGTGGCGCTGTCCAGTCCGACCGCATCGCGTCGTGCCAACACGACGATATCGACGGCGGGGAGCTGGTGCTGCTGCAGGCGAATGGACTCGCGCGTTAGCCGTTTCAGGCGATTGCGGTCCACGGCCCGGCGGACGTTCTTTTTACTGAAGACCAGGCCAAGGCGCGGGTGGTCCAGTCCATTGGGGCACGCCAGGGCCATCAGGCCCTTGCCATGAACCTTGAATGCAGCATGGTCGAAGACGAATCGATATTCCTTCGCAGCAAGAAGACGCAGCTGCTTGGAAAAGCCATGTCCGGACACGTGCCGTCTGCGATCAGGCGCTCAGACGCTTGCGGCCCTTGGCACGGCGGCGAGCCAGGACGGCGCGACCGTTCTTGGTGGCCATGCGAGCACGGAAGCCGTGCACACGCTTGCGCTTGAGAACGCTGGGTTGAAAGGTGCGTTTCATAACTCTTGATTCCCACGTGGTTTATTTGGACGGAACGTCTTCCAGAGAAGTCCTGAGCTCCTGTCGGAACCCAGGGAGATTCGGCTCAAGACCGGAAATTGTAGTGATTTCATGGGGCCGACGCAATTCTTGTTGAACGCTGTTTTCTCGCTGCCTGAACGCGTTCGAGCAATAATTACAAGAGGTTTTCTTGAACCTGTTGTGACTATTACTGGGGATGCTTTTTGTTGATAAGTGGGTTTTTGCCTTTATCTATAGGAAGTTGTGCAAAAAGAAACGCTGTGCACAAACGCCGGATGTCAGGTGGGCAAGGGGTTGGCAGGCTGTGGACAAGGGTTCAGGTTACCCACAGCGGGTGCGAAAAATATAGTTATCCCCAGCGAGCCGGAGTCCTTGAGGAAGGTTTTCCACAGCTCCTCTGGATTCCCGTGTGCGTGTGGATAACCTGGCCGACGAGGGATACAATGGCCGGCCATGCAATAACCGATGGTGAGGTCGA